>CAWGWL010000001.1:0-26161 GCA_963826215.1 uncultured Chloroflexia bacterium
TGCATGTCATCGCTTATGTCGGCAAATGCTGCAGTGGATATCTTCGTAGTCCCAGGCGATCGAAAACCGGTCAATGCGACCCTCGACATAATCCATCATGCCCTGGCGGGTGGTGAGGGTGATGTGCTGCTTGAAGCACGTCTCACCCAGCTGCTTGACGACTTCGCCGGACTTGACAATGCCGTCCCTCGAGGAAATGGCGTACTGGTCATGGTCGCGGAGGAAAGGCTTGTCCTTGAAGCTGGTGGCGAAGGCGGGCAGGTCCTGCTCGTAGAAGGTCAGATGGTTGCGGTTGGGACCGTAGACGAACACGATGGCATCGAAGTCGATGGAAGCCATTTCACCATTGGCGATCTGTTCGAGCATGGTTGGCGCGGTCTGCATGGTGCGGGTTCGATTTGCCAGGCAAATCGAGCGAGGCAGGGTTCGGAAAACAGGTTGGGGAGAGTTGGTTTGGGTCTCATGGTCTCCTTGGTAAAGTCTGATGGTCGCGAGTTTTATGGACTGATGGAAAGACCATCAGGTGAAACGGGAGCGGCTTTTGCGGATGGAGGGGTTCGTGACCGTGTATCCATTTTGCGCTGGCCGTGATGGTTAAACGCAAACACGGGAAGCTGACAAGCCTTCCCGTGCTTGGTTATATTTTAGAACAAATGAGCTAATTTGTCAAGAGGAAAACATTCTAAACGTCGAAGGAATTAATATATAAATAAATTTGGTTGAAAATGATATAGAAAAATACCCGATTTATTCCATGAAATGATATGGTCAACTGCCTGCAGTATTAAATATAATGATACAGACAAAGCGAGGCAATTATGAATGGGAATTACTATTTGATCAGGGACGGACGAAAAATGAATTTTAGTTTTATGGATATTTTGATCACTGAGATTTCGGTCATTTGGATAGTTTATTTGGTCGGTTATTTGATTCCCATCTTGTACAAATGAATTGATTTTCAATGAGCAAGAGGGGATTGCCTTAATTGGCAGGTTTCAAATATTGTTGCAAACAATCAGCCCGGCTTAATCGCCGGGCGTTTTGTTAACGTCTCATCTCCCCGCCGCTCATGCATTGTATGGGTCGAAAGAGACCAGGCTTAAGGGATCTCCTTATAAGTGTTGCCAAATCGCAGGGGAATGCGATTTCTAGGAGGAATTTATTTCCTCCTTTGGGGGATCTGAAGGATCGGTGTTGGGGAGTTTTGAACTGTCTGCCGCGAATGTTCACCGGTTCGTACCCGCCGATCTGTTCGGGGCGGAGTCTCTGCGATAAACCGGTAGACCAAACGAATAAATTCCCTGGGTGGAATTAATTTAGCGTTATAAAGCGGGGCAAAAGCGTTAACGATTCTCTGGGCGGAAATTGCCAGAATACTGTTGTCCCGCTCGGTGATATCGGGGACAGGTTAATGATGATATCGGGATTGCCGGCAAATTCGAAACGGTCTTTCTGCGCACCTGAACGACGATCTGCAGCAGGGACCGCACCACGTTGGCAAGGTACTGCTGGCGTCGTTTGAAGCGTTTGAACGTGGGCGTTCCGGCGCTTTCTGCGGTTGTCCTGGTGGAGCTCTCGGGTTCGGCAAGGTAGTGCATGGGGATGCCCGCTCCGGATGCGATCATGCGTTTAAGGGCAAGTCCATCCGTTTCGGCATCGTTGCGAAGCGAGTTCGGGTTTAAGCGTTTCGAGCTTTTCGGTTATATCCAGCCCCACCACACCCCCACTTTTCTTTGGCATCCTGGTTGCGAAGTCGTGTATATACTTGTCTTTTTCAGGGTTGCTGGCGAAGGGGCGGGTCAGGATAAAGGAAAACAGCTGGCGGAAATAATTCAGGCGGGCGCGGTCTTCCAGCCACTGGCGGTACAGGTCGATCCAGTGCAGCAGGTGGCAAAGGTCGCTTTCACCGAAGGAGGCACCCACCGCGCGCGACAAGGGGAAATGCAGGATGAAGGCGGTCTGGTCTGCATCTGCATCCCAGGCAGGCCAGGGGTTCTCGTCGGTTGCATCGCGCTTGTAAAGTTTCTCCTGGCGGTAGTCGTTCCCGGCAGTCTCGATCACGCCGATCCCTTCCGATGGCAGGGCACGGACGTAGACCTGCCCCCCGCCGTCCACGGACACCAGCAGGAACAGGTCCCCGGTCCGCCAGGCCTCGTCCGCCCACTCGGGAAGCTGCTCGTCCAGGTTGTTGAGCGGATGGTTCCAGAACTCCTTGAGCAGCTTCTCGACCTGGTCGGGGGCGGTGAAGGTCCAGCCTTCGCCGATGACGAACTCGGTGGTCAGTTCGATGATCCGCCTGGCAATGGGGTTCGAGCGCCAGGCGGTGATGGCCTGGGTGAGGATTTTGGAGCGGTCGTAATTGAGGCGGTCGCGGAAATTGCTGTCCCAGCCGGCTTCGCCTATGAAGAAGGTATTATCGGTTTCATGGACTGCAAGCATCGGGCTTTCATCAGCCCGTTGGGTCGCTTTGCGGCTTGCTCCCAGGCGGTGTTTTTTGGACATTGGGGGCAACTCCTTTTTGGGTTTTGACCGCCTCCCCTGGTTTGCAGGGGCAGGCGGCGCAAAGAAAAACTAATAAAGGTCTTCCAGGGGATCGAATCCTTCGCTGATGAATATTTCGGTGCTGGCGTGCCACTCGAGCTTGTCCAGCACGGCGATCAGGCTGTCCGCCAGCAGGGTGTCGTCGTGGATGAGCTCACCGTCTGCGCCGCGTTTGCCTTCGGGCACGCCCCAGCGCAGCAGCTTGCCGGGGCCCGGCAGGATCTCGGACTGGCAGGCTTCGTACTGCGCACGGACCGCATCACTCGGCGCAGCAGTCCCTGCAGCGCCCGGTCTCGATGATGGCAAGGTAGCGCCAGCCGATATCGCTTTTCACAGGACTGCTGAATTTGACCGCCAGTACCCTGGTGGGAAAGGCTTTATTGAGCATCGCCCAAAGTCCCTCGCCAACACCGGTGGCATCAATGACGATGTGCTGCGGGTTCCACGTCTGGGCGAGATTTTGGAGCATGCCGAAAACCTTCAGGTGGTTCTCGCCGGTCCACTGCTGGCGGTGGACGAAGCGGTAAGTGGGGGCAAGCAGGGTCGGGAGTGTGCCCAGGTCGATGGTGCAGATGGTCAGGGATACGCTGTCCCTGCCGGGGTTGGAGAGCGGGGCATCGTCAGTGTCGAGATTCATGCGCTGGCTTCATCCTGACCGGCGACGTCGAGCAGGAAGGCGTAAACGGTGGCAGGTTTCGGGTCCGCGTGCGGGTTCCTGGTCGCCAGCCATCAGGGCGCGGCGGGTGGCATTGAACATGCCCAGTTGGGCGTCGATCTCCTCGCAAAAATACTGGGAACGGGCAATGGGGTTGTTGCGGCCAAGCTGGTCGATCTCCCCTTTCAAAAAGGCGGCATAGGAGGGCACCTCCCGGGCCACCTCGTCAGCGGGGACGACCCACAGGCGGCGGATGCCGTCGCCTTTTTCGAGGCGGCGGGCGCGGCGCATTTCGCGCGCCAGCAGCGTGTCCGAGGTCCACGGGGTGCCCCAGAAGACGCGCGTGGCATTGTGCGCGGCAGCCATGGGGGCGAAGCGTTTGTCGAATATGGAAGGGGACACATCCTGGGCTTCGTCAACCGAAAGGAGCAGGTGGGCGGTCTCACCCACCACATGCGCGGCACGGTGCCCCGAGAGGAAGGTCACGCGGGCGGAACCCACGGAATACTTGTGCCCCTGCGAGCGCTTCCAGATGCCGCGCGTGAAATGGTTGCGGGAGAGCACCTTTTCGAGGCGGTCCATGGCGGTGAAACCCTGGGGCGCAAGGGAGGGGGAAATGGAAACGGCGTTGAGGTCGTAGCGGGAGAGCACGGCGAGCAGGTAGGTGAACAACTGCGCCTGCAGCTCGTTCTTACCGGTCTGCCGCGCCAGGACGATTACAAACGAACGACCGGATTTGGTGCGGATGGAATCGATGACGGCAGAAATAATGTCGCGCTGGTAACTGCGTAATTGGAGCCTGGAAGCCGCCAGGACAAAATATTCAGGGTCTTGCCAGAGGCGGCGGGCGATGCGATGATTCCGGTCCATTAAGGTTCTCCTCTTTTCCTATTCGGGAGGTACCCCGTCGCTGAAGAAGGCAAGCTCACTGGTGGTGTCCTCCCAGGCGATGTAGATGGGATCGTCGCGGCTGTTCAGAAGCTGGTTGCGCTGGACGAGCAGGGTGAGCGTGTTGCAGGCACGCGAAATGCCGTTAAGCAGCGCCACCTTGTCGGCGACAGAAAGGTCACCTTGGCCCAGCAGGAGTTGAGCCATCGTATCCAGGCTGGCACGCAGCAGATGGGCTTCGGCAATGAAGTCGTTGGATTCCCACGTGAGCAGGGTTGCCCTGGTCTCGTCGGGGTAGTAGCGGGCGTAGAGGGCGTGTTTGAGGGCGTTGCGGTTGCGGGGCTGTCCGCCGATCTTTCGCCTTTGACGACCGGGGGGAGCAGGCTGGGAGGAAGTCATTTTTCAAGAGTCCAATCGTCGGATAGTCTGATAGTCTGATGTGAAGATCGGTTCAACGGCTCACCAGGCGGGAGATGGTGATTATTAATGTGATGATGGAAAGTCCCCCGCCGCCGATGGAGAGGGTGATCAGCAGCTTGACCTGGGAGATGACGTCGCGGATCTCCTTGAGGTCGGCTTCAACGGAGGCGCGCCACTGCTCAAGAGATTGGACCTTCTCACGAAGGATAATGATCTCGTCACAGGGGGTGGGGTGGGTGGGTGGATGCTTTGAAGTGGACATGATTTCCTCCAGGGCACGGGAAGGCTTCCTTAAAAAAACAGAACACGGGAAGTGTCAGCCTTCCCGTGCTTGAGTCTATTTTAGAACAAATGTGCTATTAAGTCAAGAGGCAATTTTTATTTTGGTAAAAGATTGACGTTCTCCTCGTCCTTTGCCCAGTTGAGCGGGTTATCCTGGATGTACGCGGCAATGCGTTCATAATGTGCCCTTCGACGCCCCATGGCGTCGAAGCAGCTGATGGCGGCTGGAAGCCGCCTCGGCTAGTGATCGCGAATGATGTGGTCAAAGCCCCCCAAAAAGCGGGGGATATATAATTTCGCTGCCAGATATTCGCAGAATGTAATTCCAAACCGGCTTGGCGGGAGACGGCAGATTTAAACGAACGGACAATTGCCCCCAATGATCCGGGTTTTACGTTGGGTGTCGTCCCGCGCAGGGGGATGGAGATATCCGCCCCGGTGACGGGTTGATGTAGGGGCGCAGCATGCCCGAAGGGGCGGACGGAATCCGTTTTACCCTTCTCATGTATCAAATCATTCTCATGAAATATGATTGGGCATTACCACGAACCCGTCGGTGGCACATTTGGAAAATGGTTTGGGATTTCGTCCCAACAATCCTGTACGTCTTCCCCAATCGATTGACCTGCATTTCTCCGCCAAACACATCTCCAAATAGATTTTCGTGCCGGAATGTGACGAGGGCGATGAAATACCCACCCGCCTGGGAATAATCAAAATCTTTTAGACGAATGGATTTGCGGTGGAAATCTTCAGGTCAGGACTTATTGCCATTTCATCCTTTTCTTGGTCGTTGACTTACTCCAGATAGAATTATATACTCTGCTCAAATTATATGACCCGGGATTTGAATGATGCGACAATTGCGCGACCTATTCCGGTTTAACCCGCGCGGTGGGCGAGGGCGATTTTTGCAGAGGTTGGCACGATGTCGCAAACGCCGCCGAGAGCGTGGGAGACAATGTCGCAAACGCTGCCGAGGGGGCTGCCAGCCACGGAATTACCGACAATGTGGAGTATCATAAGGGAAACAAGAGGGCGCACCCCTGCAAAACGGGAGGGAATATGTCCAGTACGCGAAGAGAAAAACGGGAAAGGGGAAGAGAATATCGAGCCGTGAATAAACACAGATGAAAAGCTGAAAGAAAGCGAGGATCATTTCAAGAATGCCTTCGAATACGCCCCTATCGGCAAGGCGCTGGTGGATCCGGACGGACGCTTTCTCAAGGTTAACCGCTTGTTCTGCAATATCCTGGGTTATACAGAGCAGGAATTAAAAAAGAAAAATATCCAGGAAATCACACATCCCGACGACCTTGGAACGCAACTGGAATACACCCGCCAACTGCTGGCTGGCGGAATACAAAGCTTCCAGCTCGAGAAACGGATCTTACACAAGAACGGGCAGATCATCCACGGCCAGGAGATCACCTCACTGGTGCGGGACGAGACCGGCAGCCTTTATACTTCGTCTCCCAGGTGCAGGATATTACCAGGTTCAGACAAACGGAGCAGGAGCTGCACAATTCAATTGACCTGCTCACCATCACCGGGCGGATCGCAAAGATCGGCAGCTGGGAATTCATCCTTGAACCGCAGGCCCTGATCTGGACGGAGGAAGTCTATCGCATCCATGAGCTGGAGCCCGTCACCCCGGTGACCCTGGCAGAGGCGATCGATTTCTATGCGCCGGAGGCACAGCCACTCATCTCCGCCGCAGTTAAGGACTGCATCGACAGCGGAACTCCATGGGACCTGGAACTGGAGCTGATCACTGCCAAAGGTCGTCGGATTTGGGTGCACACCCTGGGAACGGCCGAACGGCGTGAGGGGAAATCATCCGCATTTTCGGCACTTTCCAGGATATCAATGAACACAAGCTGGCGGAAAGCAAATTGATCAAGGCATATTCGTTACTGACAATCACCGGAAACCTGGCAAAGGTGGGCGGGTGGGAATACGACTTTGAAAAGCAGGAAATGACCGGGACCGATGAGATGTACCGCATCTTTGATGTGGATCCGGCGAGGCATTGGAGTTTGCCTGAAGTGCTCCAATTGATCTCCACTGAATTCCAGCCTGTCATATCCGAGGCGGTACAAAAATGTCTCGAGCAGGGAGTGCCCTGGAACTTGGAATTTCCTCATACCACCGGGAAAGGCCGGGCAGATCTGGCTCAACTCGCAGGGGTATGCCGAACACAAAGAAGGGAAGCCGGTCCGGTTTTTTGGAGCCTTCCAGGATATCACTGCGGGCAAGCTGGGGGAAGTGGAAATTCGGAAGCAGAGCGCGCACGCCGAAGCGCTGGTGCGCACAGCAACCCAGATCAACTCAAAGCTGGAGCTCGCTGAAGTGCTCTCCTCCGTCTGCGAGGAGACAGCGCGGGCACTGGCGGTCCCCGCGGCAGCCTTGTACCTCTTGAATGAACGCAGCCAAAGCATGTCGCTGGCGGCAGATTTTGGATTTTCAGATTCCATTCGCAGGAGATCCATTCAAATACCGGTCAGCGCATTCGAGCCTGGCAAATCGCCCAACTCGGACGCTCCGGTTATCATCCAGGATGCCCAGGCCGTTGCCGGTTTACCTTACCCGGAAGTGCTTCGATCGATGGACATCCGCACGATCGTTTCGGTCAGGATAGTGCATAAAGGAACGTTCGTGGGCACATTATCGATCTACTCGGTAGGGAAGGTGCGGCAATTCATGGCAGACGAAATTGCCCTGCTGGAGGGGTTGAGCAACCAGGCTGCCCAGGCGATCACGAACGCCCACCTGTACGAGAACGCCGAACGGCAGTTAAAGAACGTCAAGGCGCTGCGGAACATTGACGGCGCCATCGCCAGCAGCCTGGACGTGAACCTGACCCTGAATGTTGTCGCAGAAGAGGCCATCCGGCAGTTGGGGGTGGATGCGTCTGACATATTGCTGTACAAAAAGGCCAGCCGCACCCTGGAAAGCGCAGTAAGCCAGGGCTTTAACACTTCCGTCATGCGAAAGGTGACCCTGCGGGTTGGCGAGGGGATCGCGGGGCAGATCGCCTACGAGCGGCAGCGCATCTTTATCCCCGACCTAAGCTCCTATAAAGGTGAAAATTTGCGCGTTACGTTGTTCACCGGCGAGGATTTCGTATCCTACTGCGGTGTCCCATTGCGGGCAAAGGGGCTGCTCATCGGCGTCCTGGAAATTTTTACCCGAACGCGCTCTCGATCCCGATCCGGAATGGTTCTACTTCATCGAGACGCTGGCCGGGCAGGCTGCCATCGCGATCGACAGCGTAAGATCATTCGAGGATGCGCAAATATCCAACATCAAGCTGACCCAGGCCTACGATGCCACCATCGAGGGGTGGTCACGGGCAATGGACCTGCGTGATGAGGAAACGGAGGGGCATACGCAGCGGGTGACCCAAATGACGCTGGACCTCGCCATGAAAATGGGGGTTGACGAAGAACAGATCGTGCATATCCGCCGCGGCGCATTGCTGCACGATATGGGTAAACTTGGCATCCCCGACCGGATCCTGCTCAAGCCTGGCAAACTGACGGATGAAGAGTGGGTCATCATGCGCAAACATCCGGTTTATGCCTATGACATGCTTTCTTCAATTGATTACATACGCCCTGCGCTGGAGATCCCCTATTGCCACCATGAAAAATGGGACGGGAGCGGTTACCCGCGTGGGTTGAGCGGCGAAGGGATCCCGCTGGCGGCACGAATATTTGCCGTGGTGGATGTGTGGGATGCACTCACCTCTGACCGGCCGTATCGAAAAGCCTGGTCGCGGCGAGAAAACCCGGCAGTATATCCTGGAACAAAGCGGGACGCACCTGGACCCCCAGGTGGTAAAAATATTTATAGAGGGCATGGACGCCGGCAACTCGTGACCGGTCAGATAATTTTCAGTTATTTATTGAGGGAATTATTCTAAACGCGGAGGGGCACGTGGTGTCCCCATAGGGGATGATATGTACCCCGGGCAGTTACACGATATTCTCCTCGTCCTTTGACCAGTTGAGCGGGTTATCCTGGATGTAACCAGCAATACGTTCGTAATCGACCCGATCGCGAATGATGTGGTCATAAAAATTTCGTTGCCATATGTTCGCAGAATGGTATTTCAAACCGGCTTGGCGGGAGACGGCAGATTTAAACGAACGGACAATTGCCCCCAATGATCCGGGTTTTACGTTGGATGTCGTCCCGCGGAGGGGCATGGGGTTTTTCTGCGGCTGACGCCCGGGTTGAGGCGCGGGTTGATGTAGGGGCGCAGCATCCCCAAAGAACGGGGACGATGTGCTGCGCCCCTACCTGCGCCCCTACCTGCGCCCCTACAAGTATCGAATCGTTCTCATGAATGAAAATGATCCCATGAATATGATTGGGCATCACCACGAACGCGTCGGTGGTCACCTTTGGAAAATGGTTTGGGATTTCGTCCCAACAACCCTGCACGATCTTCCCCAATCCATTAACCAGCATTTCTCCGCTGACAACTTCTCCAAACAGGTTTTCGCGCCGGAATGTGACGAGGGTGATGAAATACCCACCCGCCTGGGAATAATCAAAATCTTTTAGACGAATGGATTTGCGGTGGAAAGTCTCCCGGTCAGGACTCATTGCCATTTCATCCTTTTCTTGGTCGTTGACTTACTCCAGATGGAATTATATACTCTGCTGAATTTAAATGACCTGGGATTTGAATGACGCGACAATTGCACCCACCGACCCTGGTACAGACCCATGCAGGGTTTTTTGTAGAAGGAGAGGCGACCCCATCGTCCCCGGTTTCTGGGGAGGCGGGCGGCCCCTACGTTTGGGAGGATGTCGCGAACGCCACTGAGAGCACGGAGGGACAATATCGCGAACGTCGCCTGATCGCCACACTGTGAAGCACGGGAATAATAAATCAGGAAAGCTTTCGCACTCCTGCGCGTGTCTTCGCAGAAAAAGCTCTTTCTTACCGGTTCTGGTCAGCCGAGTGCCACCACCAGAGCGTGGCGCCAATCCCGGCCAGGCTCGCCAGGGCCAGGATCACGAAACTGGCCGGGCCCAGGGGATCCCCCCGTGCATACACACCCAGGATGGCCCAGGGGAAGAACTCGGCCCAGCCGGCCGCAGTGACCAGTTGTGCAGACGATCATCGTCAGCATCAGCGCGCCGACCGGCAGCAGGTATCCCCGTCCCAGGCTGGCAAAGAAAGCGAACGGCAGCCCGGCGATGATCCCCAGGCAAACCGAGATGCCCACGTGGACCAGTCCCGACCAGATGACGTCCGCCGAACCGCCCGGGAGCCGGAAGAAAACTCCCAGGAGCAGACCCAGCCCGAGGATGAGAGCCCCCAGCGCGGCAGCCCAGATCGCCACGACGAGGAATTTGGCCAGGAGGATGCTCGCCCGCCGGACCGGTACGGCCAGCAGGTCCTTGAGGGTCGCGTCGCTGAACTCGCGCCCGAACACCCAGACGGCGATCATGGCCGTCAGCATGAACCCGCCCAGCGCCAGCACTTGGGCGAATAGGCCCAGGTAGGCTGCCCAGTTGGCGGCGGTGTCTGCCAGCAGGGTGGCCTTGGTGCTGATCAGGCCCATCTGGCGGGAGATCTCCGGGTTCATGGAGACGAAGAGCAGGAAGCCGATCCCCAGCGGCATGAAGAGCGACCCGATGGCCGTGAACAGGGGCACCCTGGAGCGCAGGGCTTTGCGCAGCTCGATCCAGATCATGCTCGATAACGTCTTCATTTCGACTCTCCGTTCGCTCCGACCAGGCGGAGGAAATAGGCTTCCAGTTCCTCTTCTTCCACCACCAGATAGCGTCGGCGGCGTCTGGCCTGCACCAGCAGCGTGGCGATGTTCTCCGGGCGTTCGATCGCCGCGGCCTGCTCGAGCTCCAGGGCTCCGTCCGGGACCGATCTCACCCGGATAGCCGGCGGTGGACAATTTCTCCCGGGCGGCCGGAAGGTCCCGGGTCCGCACCAGCAGCCGGCGGCGGCGGTTGCGCTCCAGCTCGTCCACGTCCATCTCCTGGAGCAGGCGGCCGTCGTGGATGATGCCGATCCGGTCCGCCAGTCGGGATACCTCGGCCAGGATGTGGCTGGACATGAAGACCGTCACGCCCTGCTCGCGGGTCAGCTCGAGCAGCAGCTCGCGGATCTCGACGATCCCGGCCGGGTCCAGGCCGTTGGCCGGCTCGTCCAGCAGGATCAGCTTCGGGTCGTGCAGCAGCGCCTTGGCCAGCCCCAGGCGCTGGGCGTTGCCCTGCGAGAGGACGCCCGCCCGCCGGTCCGCGTATTCGGCCAGCCCCAGGCGCTCGATCGCCCGACTCGACGGCTTTCCTGTTCCGTGCCCGGATGGAGACGCCGGGCCACTTCCAGGTTCTCCCGGACGGTCAGCTCGGGGTAGGCGTGCGGCATTTCGACCAGGTAGCCGACCTCCGCCCAGGGCTCGCGGCTGCCCGGGCCGGACCCGGGTCCCGAGCACGTGGGCCTCGCCGGTGGTGGGTTTGATCATGCCCAGCAGCATGCGGATGGTGGTGGTCTTTCCGGCCCCATTCAGGCCCAGGAAGGCATAGATCTCGCCCTCGGCCACGCGCAGGGATAGCTGCTGCACGGCCTTGAGCGTGCCGTAGTGCTTCCCCAGATCGTTCGGTTTCGATCGCTAAGATTCATTTCGATTGTCCTTCAGATAAATTCGGTTCGATTATCAATCTCACCCGAAGGGATGCCAATTCTGGATCACTCCGGCTGCGTAAGCCATACCGGAAGCGGGTCTCGACACCCTGCCCGACCGGCGGAATTACTTTACGGGAACAGGTTTTCGCGCGCTGACGCCCGGGTTGAAGGCGCGGGTTGAATTAGGGGCGCAGCACATCGTCCCCGTTATTCGGGGGTGCTTTGACAGAATCAATAAGTCAAATCAATTATGAGCTGAATTTAATTCTTTATGAATAACGGATTGTCTCAGCGACAAGACGGGCTAGCCATTTGTTATTTTTTTATCGTTTATGGCAATTCGCTTCAGGTTTCTTGCAGCAGAGTTATTATTAGCTGGAATCCCGGTTAGGAAGCCTTTACAATTTATTAATATATCTGTATTTAGGAAACTTCCCATAGATAGCCTCTATGAGATTTTGCGCATCCGATTGAGAAACGCCTCTCCCGAAATTATAAAATGACCTCATTCCATGACCTTGCCAGATCATGAAAGCGCCGATGTTGGAAGAAGCAAAAAAGGTAATCGATTTAGGAAACTGAATTGCTCAGAAACAGAAAAAGAAGTGGTTATTCCTTTGATATTTTCCGCCAAATATGCTTTTCTGGTTCTGACGCTTAAAAAACCCGATCTTTCAATTTTTATGGATTGTTCATTAATTTCGATAATTTCTTTATCAAAGACGTATTCGATAGCTTCTAGGAATTTCTTGTAAAGAAGATATATAAATAGACCAAGAAAGGTAAGCAAGACAATTCCTTGAAGTATTCCTGTCATGTATTTTTGCACAACACCAATTATTGCTAAACCCAAGATTGGAAAACCACAAAACCCGATAATCAGAAATGGGAATAGTGAAAGCAAGAACATCCCCCACTTCTTGTTTACTTGAATGGTGACTTTGATTGAGTTATTAAAGTTATCTATCAAAATGTTTTCGGCTGTTTGGTCAATCATAATAAATCCCTACCTTGGTAAAGGCCTTGGTTGTTCATCGGTGTAATTCTCATGCCTCCAGGAGGATACACACGCATGGTATTCCATTGTTTGAAAGGCAAATGGATTTTGGATTGCAAGCAGCAATGACCATGAACTAAAAATAGTATAGCAATTCTGCGTAGATAATACAATCCATCGTTCGCTGGAATAATCTGGGGATTGCCACGACCTACCCCGATACTAGCCACCTCCGCCCTATGTGCTTACCCATTTTCACCCCGCCAAGTACGCGTGGGTAGGGGTACAAAAAATAAGGGAGGATGAATATCCCTTTATTCCTTCGCATCACATCGTCCCCGGTCGCCCGTCCCCCGTTTTCATATCCCCCGTACTTTGGGGGAATGGGGGATACCCCCGGCTCGACGGCGGTGTCCTCGCCGCCGTATTTCAAAGGACTGCCATGTCGCTTTTTCCTCCACCATTTTTTGTGTCCATTATTTCGGGGGAAGTCCACATAAAACATGCGGGGGGAGCCCGAAGGGCGGAGGGGGTTGGTATTGGCACATATTAACTCAACCCCCGGTTTATACCGGTGGTCGGCGGATTGTATTATCTTTGTGATATTGCTATACTGGTTTAAGTTTATGGGCCTATCTGCAAACTCCCCATAAACCATTTACCTTAATAATACTGACTGAACATATAGTTTGCCCGAAGAATATTTATGGACAGTAAAATTATCAACCAGCACATCCGAGCCGATATATGGTCTCAATTAAAGGAACTTGGATTTTCACAGTTCGCGAGTCGAACTGCTTGGCGATATCGAACCAAAAAGACTGATGTAATTAACTTTCAATCATTCAATTCATATTTAGCCGATTCTTTTGGTTGTACTACTTACTCGTTCGCCACAAATATAGGATGTTACTTTTTAGATGTTCCAAACAAATTCAACCCTGGAGTGATTAAAGAAAAAGACGGAAAATTACTCCCAGAAGAATATCAATGTCATTTTCGTTGTTCGCTTGGTAAAAACATACTACAGCAAGAATTTCAGAGGGAAAACATTTGGTATATTGATCCAAAAGGAAAGTATTTGAAGATAGTTATCAATGATGCAATCCAAGTTATTCGAGCGAAAGCCTTGCCTTGGTTTGAAAAATACGAAAGCAGTGATGTAGTTCTTTCGGAACTGTTGCATGGAAAAGAGCATTTGCAGGGTACATTTGGTTATGGGGGTGATCCATCGCCTAATCGAAGTTTCTTAATTGGTCATATTGCATTGGTAATCGGTGAGGATAAGTTAGCTATCACGCATTTACAAGCTGCTTTTGAAATCGATATTGTATAAAAATAATACGGAAGCAATCAATATCTCCTTAAAACAATTACGTGAAAAGCAAGAAGAGGAAGGTAACAATGGTTCCACCTGATGCCTTTGGCTAAAGATATTTCAATACGATAAGGAATCTGACTTATTGATTCCGTCGAGACGTATACGCTGGAGGAAGAAATATGCTCCGCGAAGGATGGCGATGAAGCAATAAACTAATACACAAGGAGAAATTTAGAAAAACATGAGCATTCCAATAAAGATTGTTTTAACTTTAGGGTTATTTTTATTCGTCTTTCGTTTTTGCAAGATTAATTTCTATTCCAATGATAAATCGTAAAATATTTTCGTTGTTAAGTTCTCTGTTTATTGGTTTTCAGTTATTTATTTTGGTCATAATGTACGTACAGTTTCACACTATTGTCATCGGCCTAATTCTATTTGTCTTTGCCATTCCGGGAACATTCCCAGCTGCCTATTTTCTTTACCCGGATTAAAAACTCAAATTGAAACACGGATGAACAAGCATCTGTAAAAAATACACCTTTGCCATCATACGATTAAATTTATAATAAATTCGAAAGCAGAGTTATTTTATTGATGTATTTTGCACTACAACTCAACTTCAAATAGAAAACTTAGTCTGACGACATTGATTCCGTCAATGCATATCTCGCCCCTTTCTTTCTCTTTTCCCACTTGACATTACAGAAAATATGTTCTATTATTAATTTGGCAGCAACCCGTCGCTGATATTATTTGCCTGCCGCTTGCACCTTAACAACCCAGCCAACTGTCGTTTTTGATTCCCTGCCGTATTCCGTAACGAGCCATCCTGGTGTGCCTCCGTCTCCTCCTGATTGGATTTGCCGGTGAGTGAGTTGTTTGATCATTTCAGATCATCCAATTCCCCCCACCCTTGCGAATACCCCGGCAAAGAATGCCGGGCAAGCCACAGTGCCAGCGAGAAAACCCGTGATCAAACCGGGTGTATTGGGACCGCTATCTCAATGAGATATTGGTTAATGCAGTAATACCAAATGGGTCGTTCTACCCGCGCCTCGTGCAATTCAAATTCCAGGCACTCATGAAGCGACTTGACCTTTACAATCAATCACGAAAAAATGTTTCACGCAGTCATCATCGAAAAAATGATGCTTAAATCCTCTCAGTCGTTTCTAGTCGTATTGGCACGTCAGACTGCGCAAAAAACCATTGTTTCACGGTATTGGGCGGCCTCAAGCCGCGCAATGACCGCATCGAACGCATGATGAACCTTCGATGCCCGGAATCCGGCGATTGAGCCCGATGCCTCAGGTGGCTTCCAGTGCCGAGGCCGCCAGACCGCACACTTGCACCGCACTGCGTTTGGGGTGCAGGTGTCGGGACATGATGGGGTCATGGCGTCGGGCCGCAATCTTTGCCACATCCCGGCGCTTTGATGGTATAACCAAACAGGTCGGGGGACGCGGGGCACGCGCCTGCCCTCCCGGACCGCACGAGCATAGCTCTGCATCGTTCCATATCTCAAGCGAGCATTCCACTTTGTTGGTCCACCGGGAGGGCAGGGTGAAGAAAGCACATTCCTTCTTAAAATGGGCGGGGATCGTCCTTGCCGCCGGCCTGCTGCTGCTGCCGATCAAAAATCAAAACGTCACCGCCAGGGGGAAGCGGCTCCTTCATATAAAGAGACCTCCCCAGCTCCCACCGAAAAAGCACTCCTCACCGTCGATGACCTGCCCGGGTTCCGACCGGCGGCGGAAAGCGAAGGCACCGGCCCGCTTGCCTTCGCCAAACGACTCACCTCCGGGCTGGTCGATCCCCAGGCGGGCATCAGCAATATCTCCATCTTCCGTGCCCGCGACCCGTTCCGCTCCGAGTACGTGATCAGCTTCCTGGCTTACCCGGTCTCGGAGCAGGATGCGCTGCGTTTCGACGCCCTGGCGATCGCCTCTCACACCATCCTGGAAGCGCTTGCCAGCTCCGCACAGATTAGCGGTTCCCGCGGTGGAGCCGGGCATGCTCCCGGGGATGGGGGACGTGGGCGAGAGGTCGATGGGGTTCACCCTGGCGCTGGGGCAGGACCCGGTCGCGCAGGAGTACGACTTCCTGTGGGCGCGGCGCGGGACGATCATCCAGGCTACCTGGCTGATCCATCCATTGGGAGACAAGCCCTCCGCGGACCTGCACAGCCTGGGGCTGCTGGTGGATTCAAGGGTCAGGGAACTCTTCCCCGGGACGATATTCCGCAAGGGCGGGCTGCTGGTCCCGGACATCACCACCCAGATCCCCACCCCGCTCGACATTTCCACCCGCCCGGCGGTGATCGGCACCAACCTGCTGCTGGCGGCGCTGATGATGCTGCCCTTCACGCTGGCGGCGGAGATCTTCACGGGCCTTTCCGGCGAGCGCGAGGCGGAGCTGCGCAGAAAATTCCGGCTGCCCGGCTGGCTGTCGAGCTTTTTCCGGTGGGTAAGGAACCTGTCCAGCGCCCGCAGGAAGCAGCCCAGCAGGGGCGCCACGGCGGTGCGACTGCTGCTGATCATCTTCTTCTACGGGCTGGCCTTCTCGCTGCTCGACCGCAACTGGAACCCCCTGAGCGTGACCGGGCTGGTGCTGTTCCTCAACATGACCGTGGCTTACGGCGTGGTGGGGATCGCGGACGACGTGATGCAGTGGCGCGTCCTCAAGAAATGGGGCAAACCGGCGGAGATCAACCTGCGCCCGAACAATATCCTGATCGCGGCCGCCTCGACCCTCACCTCCAGGCTGCTCACGCTCATCCCGGGGCTGATGTTCGGCACGCCCGAGGCGCTGGTCATCGACAAAGCCCAGCTCGAGAAAAACAGCAGAACCACCTGCTGAAAATTTCCGCGATCACGCTTTTGGGGATCGGGTTCAGCCTGTGGGCGCTGACCACCCTCACCGCGCTGGTGCTGCGCCTGGAGATCAGCGAGACGCTCAGGAACATCGTGGGCGGGGCGGAGGGGTTCCTGCTGATCGTGTTTGCGGTGGCGCTGGAAAACACCTTCGTGCAGATGCTCGGCCTGCCGGGCTCCTTCGGCGAGGCGCTGCGGAAAAAGAACAGCCGCTTCTGGCTGCTTGGGCTGGTGGCGATCACCTTCGCCTTCTATCACACGCTGATCAACCCACGCGGCGAGCTGTCTGCGGCGCTGCAGGAATCGAACGTGCGGCTCTTCCTGATCGTCACCGCGCGCGTTCGTGGCGATCACCTTCAGCCTGTGGGCGTACCTGAAGATCAAGGAAGGCAGGCGCCCTGAGGTCCAGCCTGAGGGGGAGCAAATAAGCCGGAGGCGGAAAGCGGGCGGGATCGTCCCGACCTGGGCGTGGATGGCGGTGATCATCATCATTGCCACGGTGGCGGGGGATATCTTCATCACCCGGCGCAACCAGGAGAGACTGCTGGCGAACGCCGCCCTCACGCCTGAGGCGGGAGAGGCGGGGCAGCCTGAGGTTCCCGCACCCGCAGAAGTGGGCACCCCTTTTAGCGTGACCGCTGCGTTCCAGCAGCTATGCTTCCTGCCGGCGGTCAACGCGGCGCAAGACCCGGCAGACGTCTACACCTGGAGAGCCGTCCAACTGGCTGCGGCACAGTACGGGGCAGGAGCGGAATATGTGGACCCGGGGACACCCGACGAGGCCGGCTACAACACTGCCATCGCCCAACTGATCGGGGACAAATGCGACCTGATCGTGGGGAACTACTCCCCGCAGGGACAGGCGATCATGAAGCAGGCGGCGGGATACCCGGACCAGAATTTCATGCTGCTGGGCGGGGGTTCGGACATTCCCAACGTGTGGGTGAGCAAATATTCCCTGCCCGAGCAGGCGTACCTGGCGGGCTATCTCGCGGCGGCGGCCAGCACCTCCGGCAAGGTGGGCACCTTTGGAAGTCAGCAGATCCCCGATATCGTACCCGGCATGAATTGTTTCGTCTCGGGCGTGAATGAGTACAACATCGAAAAACTGGCAGACGTAAGCGTCCTGGGCTGGGACAGTGAAAAACAGCTGGGACTGTATGCGGACGATCCCAGGAACCAGGACCAGGAGACCAGCCTTGCCAATCAGCTGATCTCCCAGGGCGCGGATGTCATTTTCCCCATGGCAAGATCCGGGTTGAGCAGCAATGCCGCCGGGATCATTACAGCCGCCCGGCAGCGTGCGGGCGTGTACGTGATCGGGGTGGACCTGGACTGGGCGTGGGCGCTCCCGGAGTATGCGAACGGAATTATTTCTTCGGCGGTGACGCGCCAGGAGCAAAGCATCGCGCTGGCCGCGGAGGCGGTGGCGGGCGGGGAGTTCCACGGAGGGGTGCATGCCGGGAACCTGGCGACCGGGGAGATCGGCTTTGCCCCGCTGCGCGCTTCCCCGGGCTGGTTTCACCGGACCTCAATGCCGCCCTGGCGAAAATCACCGACCCGGTTTCCGTTGCGTATGGAAAAAGGGGTACCAATATCAACGGGTTTCCCGTGGACAATGCGGTGGACGGAGCCAACTGGCCCGGCAATACCTGGCTGACGATCCGCATCGAGTTGGCGGAGGGCGAGGTGGTGTTCACGGGGGACGCCCACACCGACAGGGTGGGTCATTTCTTCCAGTCGGTGGGCGTGGACCTGGTGCCCGGGATGAGCGCCGTCGTGGACGGCTGCATGGAGAGCGAGAGCACCACGATCGCCCCGATGACGATCGATGTCATCGACCAGGAAAAGGATCTCGTTTCCGGCACTGCACCCAGCGGAACCGAAATCCAGATCGTGGCGGACACCGGAGGGCAGTGGAATGATCTGTCGGTGGTAAAAGCGGACGACGGCCGCTGGCAGGCAAGCTACGCGGGGAAGTTCGATATCGTCAGCACCACGGTCATCCAGGCCACCGCCCTGGACGCCCAGGGTAATGGCACGGCGGTCAAGATACAGGCAGGGCTACTCTCCAACCAGGCCCCCCTGCTCCCGGAAACGAGTAAACCGACCAGCACGAAAATGCCGGAGGCGACGCTGAAGCCAAGCGCAACACCGGCTCCAAAAGCGACCAGCACTCCCAGCCCGAGCCCGAGCCCCACCGTGCTGCAGACGGTGGGAGAAAAGATCGGCCTGCCCACCTCCACCGGGGTGACGCACATCCAGTTCAAGGCGGGGGCAGCGTTCCACATTCAACACGGCTGGGCTGAAGCCGCGGACCCGCTCACGATGGGCCTGGGCTTCGAACTGGAGGTCGACGGCATTCCCAGGGACGAGGATGCCATTATCAGGACGGTCGGCGCAGATGGAACGATCAGCGAAATGTGGACGTACAACTTTCCCCTGGGTATGACCGGTACGCACGTGTTCAAAGGGATCTTCCTCTCCACCTGCCAGTACAAATTGGATAACGGCCGCGTCCCGTCCTGCGCCAACCCTGCAGAAATCGTGGTGTTCGGGACCCGCACCCTGACGGTGGACTTTATCCCTTAACCCGCGGAGGAAACCCATGCCGGGTAAAACCAGGCTGCATTTTCCCTCTTTCGCTGCTCCAGCCCTGCTGATCCTGGCGCTGAGCTTACTCCTGCCCGCGTGCGCGGGGGCGGCTCGAAAGCTGATCCGGCGATCGACATCCAGACCCTCGGTCAACACTACCGGCAATACCACGACTACGAGAGCCTGGTGGCGCTCATCCCAACGCTGGATACCTACAAGATGACGTGCCTGGACGTGGAAGAACTGCTGGGCGAACCGACCTTCTGCCCGGTGCAGGATAAGTGCCTGTATTCCACCGGCAGGATGATCGCGGCGTCCTGCCCGGAAGGCTCGCTCCCAGGGGACAACACCTGCCGGATCGAATCCACGGGAGAGGAGATCCCCCCGCTGCGTTTCATGCTGATGCTGACGGTCCATTACGAGCCGGGGGTAACGGGGACGTCGGCGCGCCTGACCGGATTTTTCCTGTCGCCGGTGGGGGAGTGAAGGCGAGACGCTACCCAGGCGGTAGCAAATTGAGCCCATCTTATTAACCCTCTTTTGGTAAAATATCCTATTCATCCAACATCACCCGGTAACGCGTTCCTTCCGCTGGAGGGCACTGGCAGTGTATCGCTTGTCCGTTTGTCCGCATGACACGGCAAAGAGTATTGCAGGCTGGTTCTTTCTCAACACGTACCTGCAGCGCAGCCTGAACACCCCCCTGCGGTATGAACCGCAGAACGATTTCATTGCGGAAAGGAATGCAGTCCTCAACGGGGGCTATGCGATCGTGTACGCCAACCCGTACAGCGCCGCCATATTCATCGAGCGGGCCGGGTTCGTCCCGGCTGCCCGACCGGTGGGGGTGTTCGATGAGACGATCCTGGTCGCCGCGCTGGACCAGGAGATCCCAGCTCAACGCCCGATCAAAATCGCCTCCGCCACAGACAAGCTGATCACCCACTCCATGGGGCTATCCCTCCTGGAGGCGCAGGGCATCCCCCTGTCAGAGTGTGAATTTCAACTGGCGGGCTCGCACCTGAAAGCCGCCCAGGCGGTCATCGAGGGCAAAGCCGACCTGGGCTTTGTGTACAGCGAGACCTGGCCCAGGTTATTGGAGACCACCCGCGCCGCGCTGCGGGTCGTCGCCGAGACGTCGAGCAAACAGTCCTTCCATTGTTTTTGTGTCGGTCCCGACCTGAAGGACAGGCTGGCGGAGGTCCAGGCCAACTTGTGTGGCATGCGGAACGATGACCAGGGTAAAAAGGTCCTGGAAGACATCCACTTCCCGGCCGGGTTCGAGCCGCTGGGGCTGCACGATCTCGACTCCCTGGTGGAACAAATAAAAAAGCTGGAGACCCCGGCCACCTGAGCGCCTGAGGCGCCGGCTGCACCTTTTGACGCAGCAGGGCATCCAAATATCATTCCGCGGTGCCCGTTCAGCGCAGCCCGCAGGCCCGGAGAACCCCGAGCCCCATGGAGGAATTTGGAGGAAATTGCATGACCATCCTGGATGTCGTGATCGTGGGCGCCGGCCAGGCCGGCCTGGGGATCAGCTACCAGCTTAATAAAGAGGGGCTCAGCCACGTCGTCTTCGAGAGGGGGCGCATCGGCGAGACGTGGCGCTCCCAGCGCTGGGAATCCTTCAAACTCAACACACCCAACTCAATGAATTGCCTGCCCGGGCTCCCGACGGAGGCGAGCGACCCCTGGGGATTTGGGCGGGTCGATGAACTGGTCTCGTATTTTCAACGCTACGTGGAAACCTTTCACTTGCCGGTCCGCACCGGCGTTACGGTGACTTCAGTCGAGCGCGACGAGGAGCGGGGTCTCTTCCTCACCAGGATAAAAACCGCCGGGGGTAAAGAGGAGTCTGTGACCAGCCGCGCCGTCGTGATCGCTTCCGGCATGCTGAACGTCCCAAAGATTCCCGACATTTCATCCCGCCTGCCCTCTGGGATCACCCAACTGCACACCTCCACCTACCGGAACCCGGGAGCACTGCCCGCCGGAGCGGTGGTGATCGCCGGCAGCGGGCAATCGGGCTGCCAGATCGCCGAGGACCTTTTATCCGTCGGCCGAAAAGTATACCTGTGCACCAGCAAGGTGGGGAGGGCTCCCCGCCGTTACCGCGGGCGGGATATTTTGGAGTGGTGGATCGACACGAAATTCATCGATGTGCCCATCGCCAGCCTGCCCGACAAATCCATCAGCCGCGCCGCCCAGCCGCAGATCTCGGTGCTTGGGCCGCGCGGGCATACCCTCAGCCTGCAGGACCTGTCCCGCCGGGGGGTAACCATCCTGGGGCGCCTGCAGGATGTAGAGGCCGGGTCGCTGGTCCTGGGCGAGGATGCCCCCGCCAACGTCCGGTTTGCCGATGCGTTTTCACAGAAGCTCAAGGACGATGTGGACGCCTGGCTTGCCCGGGAGGGGATCACACCCCCGCCGCTGGAGGACGACCCGGCGGACGCCCCGGACCCCGAGGCTGCCTGCGCCTCCCCGCTGCGAAAGCTGGACCTGGCGGAGGCGAAGGTGGGTACCATTATCTGGGCTTCCGGGTTCAAAGGAGATTTTGGCTGGCTGCACCTGCCTGCCCTCGATGCAGACGGTGCGCCGGTCCACCAGGAGGGTATATCCTCCCAGCCCGGGTTGTACTTCGCCGGGTTCCCCTGGCTAAGGAGCCGCAAATCGGGGATCATCTACGGGATCGAGGAAGACGCCGGGTATATCGCCCGCGCCATAAAAGATCAATTAACTTAGGATGGCGCACCAAAACTGTCCGGACCAGCACTAGCAGGCCGCGGCGGGGCTCCGCGCAGGCCTGGACATGGATACGCAGGGGTGAAATTATTGATAAACATGCTCGAAGCCGGCCACCAAGCCCAGCGGGGGTTTTACCAAACCTTTGAGTCACCTTTACACATCCTTCACATTGAAGTTGTATCATGCAGGTAATCAAATCTGACAAGGAGTGTAAAGATGAAGAAAATAATGTTTGCAGTACTGCTCGCAGCGCTTGCCCTTGGAATGTTTTCCAGTGTTGCAGGTGCCCAGACCATCCAACCGCCAACCGGTCCCCTGCATGAATACATGGAACAGGCGCTGGCCGGGAAACTAGCGATTTCCCTGGCAACCGTCCAGGCTCAATTCGATGCCGGGAAGACCCTCTACCAGATCGCCCTTGACAACGGGATCGCCGCGGCGGACCTGCCCGTCTTCATGACGGAAGTGCGCACCACGGCCATCCAGGCTGCCCTGGCAGACGGCGTCATTACGCAAGCCCAGGCTGACAGGATGCTGCGCGTTTCAGGAGGCGGGATGGGAAGAGGCATGAGGCTTGGCAGCGCCGGTTCCGGCCTTTGTGGCGGGACAGGGGTTCCAATGGGCCTCGGAATGCAGCGCGGCGGAAACTGGCAGCAAGCAAATCCGTAAACCATCTTCGTGTGAAGATAAAAAACAGCGGCTCTCTTTCGAGAGACCGCTGTTTTTTTATATGCCTTTCCACCCCGGGAGTTATCCAATCGCCGGTTAGTGTCCGGGCTTGTACAGGGCCCGGATCAGCCGCGTCCCGCCCACCGCCATGGCGATGACTGCCAGGGCATATGCGAGGATGCCCCCCAATACAACCACAAACACCCAGCCGCCCGCATCGATCGCCCCCGAAGCCAGCCCGGTCAGCATGGCGAGAACCTGGCTCCCGATGAGCAGGAAGACGGCGCTGCCGAAGCTCCAGGCGATGAGTTTCAGGTGTGCCTTCGCCCGTATCGCCGCCCACAGCAGCATCAACCCGCCCACCAGCGCGGCCGGGAAGAGCTCCGCCGGCATGAGATAGTCGAAGCGGAACCTGCCATCCATGCCCAGGCTTGCCAGGGCCAGCAGGACCGGAGCCGCGATCGGGAACCAGGCCAGCACGGTCCCTGCCACCGCCAGGATCTTGGTGAAAACACCCTTATCATATATCATCGGCACCTCCCGTGAATGTCCACCGGTTGCTCCCAATCTTTCAGACTTTTAAGTCTTATGGGTTTTTTGCGGCAGCTTGCTATTTCTCCATCACTATACAAGAAGACGGGGTTGAAAACAAGCCCCTTGTTTACCAAACAGTGTAAACACTGGGGGTTGCATTGCGGGGTAAGAAAATAGTATGATGGACATGTAATCTTTTCATGTATGGACAAGGAGGGTGCCATGTCACGTAAAAAATATCTGCTGGCAGGCGCAGCGAGCTTCCTGATCCTCAGCCAGGCATGCAACCTGCTGGGAGCGCCAACCAAAGTCCCGGATGTCAGCCCGGGACCGGAACTGGAGATCCAGACGAAAGCTGTCGAGGCGGTGGCAGCCACCGACGCGGCCTTGACCAGCATTGCCGTCATGGTGGAGTCCACCCTGGCTGCGATGACAACCGATACTCCCGAATTCACGCTCACCCCATCCTTCACCCCCACACCAACCTTCAGCCCCACCCCACAGGTCCCCATGGTCAGCGTCTCGGTGCAGACCAACTGCCGCAGCGGTCCGGGAACCGCGTATGATGTGCTGGGAATCTTTAACGTGGGTGAAAGCGGACAGGTGGTGGGGCGCAGCTTCTACAGCGACAACTGGATCGTCAAGCTGCCCTCCCATCCGACCATCACCTGCTGGCTGTGGGGGCAGTACGCCACGGTGACCGGTGACACCTCAGCATTGCCCATCATTGCACCGCCCCCCACCCCCACGCCGAGCGTGGACTTCACAATCGGTTACAGTTCCTTCGGGGTCGGCCCGGGGTATACCTGCCTGAAGTTCATGGTACTTAACAACGGCCCGTTGCCCTGGAGTTCGTGGTACCTGACCGTGACCGATACCAACCAGGGTGTTTCGGGGGCAAACGCCGGCAATAATTTTGTTTTCCTGGACCAGTGGTGCCTGTCCAGCGGCGTAGTGGGAGAAATCATGCCAGGGGCGGCGGGACAGGTGTCTGCCTACCTGGCCTTATTGAGCAACCCGACAGGCGACCACGCCGGTACCACGCTCACGCTCTGTACAGGGGACGACCAGGGCGGGACCTGCCTGACCAAATC
This sequence comes from uncultured Chloroflexia bacterium, assembly GCA_963826215.1. Classification (GTDB taxonomy): domain Bacteria; phylum Chloroflexota; class Anaerolineae; order Anaerolineales; family Villigracilaceae; genus UBA877. The sequence continues at coordinate 24,285 of CAWGWL010000001.1, forward strand.
GGTGGATGCCGTGATCGGACCTTGACCGGCACAGGGTCTTCGCCGGTCGAATCCACGCCGGAGGGTGGTAGAATTGCAGCCGGCCCAGGGCCGCGGGTATTTCACTGTCGCCAATCCCAACGGGTTTCCTTCCAGGAGTAACACTGATGACAGAAAAGATCTTGGTCACCTATGCCACCTGCACCGGGTCCACGGTGGGTGTGGCTGAAGCCATTGGCAAGACCCTTTCAGAAAGCGGCGCGCAGGTGGATGTGCTGCCCATGCAGGATGTGAAAGACCTCGCTCCTTACGATTCGGTGGTGGCAGGCAGCGCGATCCAGAACAAGCAGTGGCTGCCGGAAGCAATGCAGTTCCTGCAGGCCAACCGGGCGGCGCTATCCCAAAAACCCTTTGCCGCCTTCCTGGTGTGCATGACCCTGGGAATGAAGAACGCCGACCAGTACCGCAGCTTCGTGTCTGATTTCATGGCACCGGTACGGGCGGTGGTCACCCCCGTCAGCGAGGGGCTGTTCGCCGGCTCGCTCGATATCAAAAAGGTGCCCTCGGCCAGCGCTCGCTTCAAGTTCCGCATGAGCGTGCTCTTCGGCGTCTGGACGGAGGGCGACCACCGCGACTGGAACCTCATCCGCCAGTGGGCCGGGCAGCTCCCGCCCCTGCTGCGTTCGTAAGCCCCGCGCAGGGAATCAACCTTGACCCATTTCGCAGGCGATGATAAACTCACGCCATACTCAACACGAAAGGAGGCTTGTTCAAATGAAAAACGTCGAATTGGTCGTCCAGATCCTATTTGAGCGCGCCTCCTGTGCGGAGCAAGCGGTAATCCGGGCGGATTCCCCCGCCCATTAACTGTACGCAGACCATTCACCGCAGGCGCCTCAGCCTGCGGTTTTTCTTTCCTGGAGCCGTGGGCAAAATGCCTGTGGTTTTTTTGTTAATTTGAGAGAGCATTAGAGATGAGATCAGAAAATCCTTACGACTTGATCGAAGAGCTCGACGAGGACTCCCCGCCAGCCACCTTCGAAAAAATCAAAAAGACCCCGCGCCGCACCACGGCTGACGGGGCGGCTGCCAGCCGGCACCGCATGCCGCGCCGGCTGCCGGTGCAGCAGAAAACGCCCGACAGCGCGGTCCGGTTCATTCAATCCCAGGACGACTCGGCCGCCTCCTTCGAGTTCACCTACCAAGCCGCCCGCTTCGAACAGGGCTGGCTGCTCGACTCGCTTGCCTTTTTCTACGAACAGCACTGGATCTCGGACGTGCTGCGCAAGGTGAAGGTGGGCAAGGAAGCCTCGGTGTACCTGTGCCGGTCGGGCGAGCAGGTGCAGGCACCGCTTGTGGCGGCCAAGGTCTACCGGCCGCGCATGCTGCGCAACCTGAAGAACGACCAGCTCTACCGCGAGGGCCGCGCCGTGCTGGATGAGGACGGGCATATCGTTCGTGACCTGGGCATGCTCAAAGCCCAGCATAAACGCAGCGTGTACGGCGAGCAGATCCGCGGCCAGTCCTGGATCGCGCACGAGTTTGCCGCCCTGAATTCCATGTTCGAGGCGGGCGGCGACGTGCCGCGCCCGTACGAGATGGCACCCCGGGCGATCCTGATGGACTACCTGGGTGATGAGACCCTGCCCGCCCCCACGCTCAACACGGTGACGCTCGAGCCCGGCGAGGCTGCACCGCTTTTCGAGCGCATCCTGCATAACCTGCACCTGCTCCTGTCAGGGGGCTGGGTACACGGCGACCTTTCGGCTTACAACGTCCTATATTGGGAGGGGCAGATCGCCCTGATCGATTTCCCCCAGGTGGTCCCGGCACGCGACAACCGCAACGCCTATGCCCTCTTCGAGCGTGACCTTACCCGGCTGTGCGCGTATTTCACC
>CAWGWL010000002.1:0-13662 GCA_963826215.1 uncultured Chloroflexia bacterium
ACTCGCTCTGATGCTAATTGTCTTCGTGACAACGGCATGTACTCCCAGCGTTGCGTCTCCAGCACACCCGATCAACCCATCTGCTTCTTCACTCCCATCCTTGCCTGATCTGATCGTCAAATTCATTTACGTTGAAATGCAGGGAAGACAGGGTAATTGTGTGGAAGGTTACACACCTTATGAAATCCGCGTGGTGGTTGAAAACATCGGCCTGACCAGCGCCGGACCCTTTGAGGTTGATCTTAATGGCAAACACCAACAAGTGGACGAGGGCCTTGCGAACGGTCAGGTCATTCTATTGCATTTCGCAGGTATTGTGCCGAGTGGCCGGTATGTGGCGTTTGCAGATGTGACCAATCAAGTAGTCGAACGCCAGGAAGATAACAATTCCTTATCCTATCTGGCGCCGACTCCATCCCCGCCGCCACTCTGCACAACCACACCAACCCCAACACCATGAGATATGGTGTTTGTGAATAGGTCCAGCCCGAAAGGAAGATCCAATGAAAGGCAATGCACCTGCTGCACCGACTCGGGAGTTGATCAAACCCAGTTTCTCTTGGCATGGAGCGGGTTTGTTAACACCGGCTCCAGTGGATGGGCAATTAGCTCCTGCCCGCAAATATGCGCTCGTTATAATTCTGCGCTGGACTAGTCTCCCAATATCCACCCGCTGCTGAGCCAACCCGTTAGGAAGGTAATAATTGAAGGATGAGCGACATGCAAAGTAAAAAATACATTCCTAACGTACTATCACTACTTCTGCTATGCTTAAGCCTCCTTTATGGTTGTGGGCAGATCACTGAATTGTCTGCATCAGATGCGCCGACCTTTTCTTCCACACCTCAATTAGAAGCTCTGGTCGAATACCGCAATTCAGATTTGGGTTTTTCCTTTTCCTTACCTTCAAGCTGGGAAGGGTTTTCCGTTCGGAAAAGTGAATGGGAAGGTTTGAAAAGTAGCGACCTGGGAGATAAAGTCAGTGGAGCGCGGCCTGCTTATATCGATTGTCCATCCAAAATCGACGGCCCAGCAGCCCCGCCAGGATATCCCGATAATGGTCTTTACCCTGGATCAATGGAATTCCCTTCAGAATGGAAACTTTAATGTCGGTCCGGCACCATTTGGGCCGACAGAACTTGGGCGTACTGCCAAATATGTTTTTGCTCTCCCTGCTCGCTATAATTACTCCTTCCCGACAGGTTACAGGGAGGTCGAATTAATTCTGGAAGGGAATCCTCTTCACACGCCCTGACGGGTTTACGACCCGGGAATCGCAGTTGATCACGATGGCTCGCTATTCCCTGGTTTCAAGATGGTTTAGGACACGCTTATGAATCCGCTCACGAACTCTTAACCCAACCTTGGTCGCCGTAGGCGCACTATTGATTTCTCTCATAATCGCCTGGGGGACAGATAGGGCATTGGGCGTCATGGTGCTGCAGGCGCAAAGCACCTTCCAGGTGTTTCCTGCCTACTTGTTCCGGGCTGCCGTCCCTCTTCTCCAGGCTGCCGTGATGCTTGCCCTCGCCTGGACGCTGCTCATCAGGCTCCCCCCAAACCGGGTCGCCGCGATCATTTCCATTGCCGCCGGGTGCATTATCCTCGCTGCCTACCTGACGATATTCACCGGCTTCCCGGTTGGGATGAGAGACACGCTCATCGGCAGGTTTCGGCTCGCAATTATGGACCTTGGTCCCCACTCCAGCCTGTACCACCTGGCAGCCTTTTGGATCGTTGTAGGGATCGCAGGCTTGCTGCGGCGGCGGCTGCGGACGGAATCAACTCTGGATGAGGAGCAAGGGGAAAGCGCAACTCAACTTTAATTTTGTAGAAGGAGCAGCATCATGCCAACCAATCCCCTTGTAATGGTTATCTTGTCCCTCATTGGGTTCCTTATCATCCTGCTTGCACTCTTCAACAAACAGCTCTTGCGCTGGATGAAGATCAGGCCGCTGAGCGAAGTGTTCATCAATCCAAGGTTCCGGCAGTCCGTGAAGGTCACCGAAACACTTGGGCAATTATTCCTGGTGGTCTTCGGCCTCACCTGGCTCCTGCAGGGGGTTGGAGCGCGCTTCCTCTCAAGCGAGGCTGCCAATACCGCCTCGGTGATTATCCTCTGGACATCGGGACTGATCCTGTTCACCATGTTCATCGTGGTGCTTGCCAACTGGAAAGGGTAATAATTTTCCTGGGGAACTCCGGCACGGTTCCTCCGCCTGTTTTTGAAGGAGATCGACCATGGTCCATTCTTTAAAGGGTTTCGTCTTGTTCTTTATGGTGCTTTTGGCATCCTCGTGCTGTTTGTTCTCCCTGCCTTCCCTGCAGGCGCTTGAAAAGACACCCACCGTCGAAATTAGGCTGGAAACCTCCAGTCCCAGGCAAAACTCCCGCCCCGCTCACGCCCTCCGACACGCCTGTCCCGCTCGCCCCCACGGTACACGCCTGCCCCCGCGGGGCTGAACACCTCCGGTCCCCATATTGTTTTCAAAGGGCAGGCGGGAGTTTGGGTTAGCAACCCCGACGGCAGCTTCCCGACCCGCGTGACCGCTGTCGAGGTTACGCAGGATTTACACACCGCAATTTCACCGGCCGGGGACCGCCTGGCTGTGGTGGTTCAGAACGACCGGGGGCTCGACCTGGTGACCATCACCATCCCGGGCGGGGAGATGGAAACCATCGCCCACCTGCTCAGCCTCACCCCCGGTGAAGATTACAGTGACCCGGCCAGCGCTAAAGGGATGGCTTACCTGGCGATCCGCTATTACGACAGCCTTGCCTGGCAGCCGGGCGAGGGCCGGTTGCTGGCATTCGTGGGAATGATCAACGGTCCCACCGCAGACCTGTACCTGTACGATACTCAAACGAAGGAGATAAAACAGCTTACCAGCGGACCCTCCCAGACGATCCTGCCGCGCTGGTCACCGGACGGGCAGTACATCCTCAATTACGGCGTGAGCTGGGTGCCGCCCTTCGGAGGCGCCATTGGACCAGCCAACCGAATGGACGGTGTCTGGTCGGTTCGCCTCGCCGACGGAAAAATTAACACCCTGCCCAAACCCATGGGTGACCGTCCTATTTTTGTCGCCTGGCAGGACGACTCGCACTATATCACCTACGATGACGACGCAACCTGCGATTCGCAAAACTTGCGCAGCGTTGACGTTGCCAGCGGGGCGTCCACCCCCCTCATGGATTTCAGCTTCTACTCCTTTATCGACCGCTCCCCGCAGAACGGAGCCCTGCTCTTTTCCGGCGCCTCGGGTTGCGCCAACTCGGTGGGTGAAGGCACCTTCATCCTCCTGCCCGGTCAAACCACCCCCATCCGGGTTCTCCCCGAACGCTCCTGGGCCATCTATTGGCTGCCCGAAAGTGGGCTGTTCTTCGCCTATCCCGCTGGGCTGGTTTCCTCCGATGGCTCTGCCCGTTATGCCGCGCCGGTGCCTGATTCTTCCTTTGAACCCGCCGTATCCATGAACGGGTACCAGGCCTGGGAGGTCATCGAAAACCAGGTCGGGCGGGTGGTGGTCAAGTCATCCGCGGGTGATTGGCAGACCATCCAGGACGGGTTCGTGAGCCAGTTGATCTGGGATCCCATCGATGGGAAAACGCTGCTGATCGTCCTGAGCGATGGCTCCCTGTACGCCGCCACTTATCCGGATTTCATTCCCCTCCAGACCGGCACCCTGGATAGCTCGATTAACCAGGCTGTCTGGCTGCCTTAGGCGACTCTCAAGCATCTTGCAGCGAAGCGTGACGATCATGCGCATTTGCTCTCATCGAACTTACTCCTTTAAAGTACTTTGTTTCGCTCTTTTCAATATTAACGAAGGACGATAATTCCATGTCCACAGAATTAATTTTCCAAATCTTCTTTTGGATTCTAGTCGCTGGGGTGTTGATGATGCGGATGTACTTTGCACTCCGGGTTCGTCGCGCTGGGGAGAGGGTGATGCCTGACCGTCATGCTGTTGAGCGGGAAGGACGGGGAATGTTCACCATTCGGGTTCTTTTGTTCTTTCTCTTGCTCACCTGGATGGTGCTTTACGCCACAAATCCACCTTGGATGGGAGTGCTCGCAGCCCCATTTCCAGGCTGGCTGCGCTGGGTGGGGTTCGCAATGGGGGTCGCAAGTCTTGTAATTTGGACATGGACCCAGGTTGCACTCGGAAAGGAGTGGTCGCCCCAACTGCAATTACGTGAGAAGCACCACCTGGTGACTTCCGGGCCTTACGCACGGATACGCCACCCGCTCTACACGGCTATGATTGGTTTTGGGACGAGCATAGCTCTGGTGACTGCAAACTGGTTTTTCGTGGTCTTGGCAGCAGCGGTGATCGCTGGCTTATTTGCCCGCCTCCCCAGGGAAGAGCAAATGATGATCGATGAGTTTGGCGAGGAATACAAATCCTACATGAAAAGAACAGGAAAGTTTTTTCCGAAATGAAGAAGCCCGGCACCGGTTGCATCTGCCTGTAAAGCTATAACTATGCTGATTTTCCTGTATCAAGCATGAGTTTCTCAATGCGGTAAAGGATCTGACGCATTGAGTTCTTCGCAACAACGGCGCCGGAGTACCTGGTTGGGCGCACACCTGTTCGCCCTGAGCACAAGCAAGAGTAGGCGAAAAGAAGGACAACATCATTATTAATACTTGTAAAACGTGTGAATTGATCGCCAACCGCAATGCAGGCACTGCCCCCCTCTGGGACTGTATCTATAGAACTCCACTTTGGGATGTGGCTCACAGCTACGATACGGCCCTGCCCGGCTGGCTCGTCTTGGTGGTCCGGCGACATATCACAGCTGTTGATGAGTTGACCGGTGCCGAAGCAATTGAACTAGGTCAGTTGATCCGTACCACTTCCCTTGCCTTGAAAGAGGTTACTGGTTGCGTCAAAACGTATGTGATCCAATTTGCAGAGCGAGCAGACCATCCGCATGTGCATTTTCACATCATTCCCCGTATGGCAGATCAGCCAGACAATCGTCACAGCACTCATATTTTCGGGTATTTGGGTGTTCCAGAAGAAGAACGGGTGAGCCAAGAAGGCGCACCAAATTCTACGAAACCTGCTGAGGGGCGAAATCTGCGACGCTTGCAAACGAGGCGGTGGCAAAGTTCCCGAGTCGTTTGTGAAACCAGGCAGTGAGAAATGTATAAGTTGAACTGTCCCTCTTTACAACAGGTTGTCATCCTTTGCATCATCCTCCTGATCGCGGCCGCCCATCTTTTTCCAGTCGAGAGTTTCTTAAGTGGAGATCTCCAATCGTCTTTACTACAGTTATTTTTCAGACCTCGTGCTCCCCTTTGGGTTCTATTTCCTTTTATTTTTCCCGGAACGGCAGCTCCCCATCCTCGGGCGTTGGGAAGTGAAGGCAGCCGTTGTCTTCCTTGCCTCTTCCTTTGCTGAAACCTGCCAGTATTTCGGGCTGCCGGTCCTGGGCTCCACCTTCGACCTGTTCGATTATGTCATGTACGCCCTTGGAACAGCCTCAGCCATCCTGGTGGATACCCAGGTGTTTTCAAGGACATTAAAATTTTGGAATCCAGCACGTTGAGTCCATCTTAGCATCTGCGGTTGAACACCTGTTCCGCATCTCGAAGGGAGTCACCATGGAAATAATCAAAAAGTCCATGATGCAGTGGGGGAACGCGATGAATTTGATCATGGAGAATCGCACCTTGTTTTACTCCCCCGTCCTCAAGCATTGGCGCGTTAAGAAGCTGGCGGGCACCGACAAGCAGGGCTTTCTCTACGACGGGGAAGACTTTACGGCAGCCTTGGCAGCCCTGCTCGGCACCCACGCTGGCGATACCCGCGCTCTACAGTCCTCGCGAATTGAGTCTTAGGGGAGAGTCTTCTTCCGGGAGCGGTTAGGTGGTTGGGGGTCATTTTTTGTGTATTTCCTTGCCAACCGTAATACAATGGAAGGTGCGCGAATGGTAATATGCCATTTCCGACAACTCAGCACCTGAATGGGTCCCTTGCTCACAACCAGATCAATCCAGATTCCCAAATGATTGCAGGATGAATCGCTCAAATTTAGTTCCCCCTGGCAGGATGGGGTACCGATGATGGAAGATCCCTTCAATAACGCAACCATTGAAGAAAAGGTTGAGCGAAATTATCGTTGGAATTTCGTGGTTAATACCCTGGATGGAGCCAGTTTCTGGTTCGGGATGAGTTTTTTTTCATCCACGATCATCCTCCCCCTGTTTGTGAGTCATTTTACCGGTAGCCCGCTAATGATCGGCCTGATCTCTTTTCTCGGCTGGGGGGGTGTTTACCTGCCGCAACTGTTTACAGCAAATGCTGTTGAGCGTGCCCCTCTGAAAAAGTTCTTCCCGGTAACACTCGGTTTCTTCCTTGAGCGTCTGCCCATTTTATTGCTGGCTCCTGCGGTTTATTTCCTGGCAGTCCGTCAGCCGGTTTTAACCCTGGTCATTTTCTTTGTGTTGTACACCTGGCAAAATGTTGGGGCAGGTGTGATCCTTGTGGGCTGGCAGGATATGATCGCGAAGATTTTTCCGGTGGATAAGCGCGGGAGATTCTTTGGCGTCTCCAGTTTTATTGGCAATGGGACCGGCATCCTGGGGGCGCTGGCTTTACCATTCATCCTCGAAAAATATGCCTTCCCGATGGGTTACGTTTTTAGCTTTGCGGTCGCTGGTGGGATGTTCTTCCTTTCCTGGGTATTCCTCTCCCTCACCCGCGAACTTCCTGTCTACAGCAGGAAACCTCCTGTCTCCCAATGGAATTATTTGCGTTCCCTGCCGGAAGTTTTGCACAAAGACCGGAATTTCTGCATGTACCTGCTGGCACAGATCATCTTTTCATTGAGCGGAATGGCAACCGGTTTTCTGATTGTCTATTCCGTGCAAACTTGGAATCTACCGGATGCACAAGCCAGTGTATTTATGCTCGCATTGCAGATCGGGCTGACCCTGTCATACCTTTTTTTTGGTTTTTTCTCCGACCGAAAAGGGCATAAATTGAGCCTGGAGATCTGCCTGCTGTTGAGCACCCTGTTGCTCGTTCTGGCGATCATAGCCCCCGGCCCAGGGTGGTTCTTCCCCATCTTTTTCTTGCGTGGGGCCGTAAACGCCGGGACTTTTATCTCTGGCATTTCTATTGTTTATGAATTTACCGACGCAGAAAATCGCCCATCTTACATTGGCTTGGCCAATACCATTCCAGGTGTGATGGTGTCGGTGGCACCTATTATCGGCGGATGGCTGGCCGGGGCAATGAGTTACCGGGCGATGTTCATCCTTTCTGCGATCATCGCGGCGCTGAGTTGGGTCTTGCTCCGTTTTACAGTGCGTGAACCTCGCAAAATGAAACCGTCAATTTAAGCTTGGGTCAGCCAGTCATAGGCAGAGATGTAATCAAGTAAAATCACCCTATTCGTGACATACATACCAATCGAGGAAATGATGCGCAAAGTAATATACGCCTTTTCTGTATCCCTGGACGGCTTCATCGAGGCTGTGGGTGGAGATTTGTCCTGGTCCGTTCCCGACGACGAATTGCATACTCATTTCAACGAGCTGGAAAAGGAGATCGACCTCAACTTTTACGGGCGCCGGCTGTATGAGATCATGGCGGCCTACTGGCCCACCGCAGGGGAGGATCCCTCCGTCTCAGGGGTCGAGATAGAGTACGCCCGCATCTGGAAGGCGATGAAGAAGGTTGTGTTCTCAACGACCCTCAAGGAGGTCGGCTGGAATTCCGAATTGTTCAGCGGGGATATCGCCGCATATGTCAACAAACTGAAGGCGCAGCCTGGCGGCGACATGAGCGTGGGGGGTGCGGAGCTGGCTGCCTCGTTCATGCGGCTTGACTTGATCGATGAATTTCGGCTCTACGTCCGCCCGATTCTCCTGGGCGGAGGCAAGCCGATGTTCCCTCCCCTGGACGAAAGCATCCGCCTGCAGCTCGTCGAAACCCACACCTTCGGCTCGGGGGTCGTCCTGCTCAGGTACCAGCGCGCGGAACCTCATCCCGGGTAATTTGAGGGATAATGGTTCCAGGAGAAAATCCATGAAAACTCGAATCTGCCTGGCAGGCGCAACCGGATGGGCCGGCTCGTCCCTGGCGCTTGCCATTGCCAAATCCGGCGATCTAACCCTGGGTTCCGCGGTATCCCGCTCGCATGCCGGGCAAACCCTGGGGGAGGTGCTGGGTGAACCGCTCTTAAATTGCCCGGTCTATGCCACCGCCGCGGAAGCGCTCGCGCACCCTTGCGATGTATTTTTCGAGTTCACCAAGCCGGACGTGGCAAAATCCAACGTGCTGGCCGCGCTTCAGAACGGGTCGCACGTCGTCATCGGCACCTCGGGATTGACCGACGCAGATTATTCCGAGATCGCGGCTGCCGCGGAACACAGCCAGCGCGGGGTGTTGGCAGTCGGCAATTTTGCCCTCACCGTCGTCCTGTTGCAGAAGTTTTCCGAGATGGCAGCCAGGCTCATCCCCCAGTGGGAGATCATCGACTATGCCCATGACGCCAAAAAAGACGCGCCCAGCGGGACCGCCCGCGAACTGGCTCACCGCCTGTCGGCTATCCGCCCCTCGGAACTGACCGTCCCGCTCGAGCAGACCCAGGGGGAAGTGGGGACGCGCGGCGCTCGCCTGTCAGGGTCACAGGTTCACTCCCTCCGCCTGCCCGGGTACACCATTTCGGTGGAGATTATCTTCGGCATGCCCGACCAAAAACTCACCATCCGCCACGATTCGGGTACCAGCGCCGAGCCGTATATCAACGGAGCGCTGCTCGCCATCCGCAAGGTGGGCAGCCTGGTGGGACTCCACCGTGGGTTGGACAGCGTGATGGATTTCTAGGCAATCTCCCGAAAGGAGCTCAAATGCCCGGTCGCCCTCGTTCTGTCACGCTTTGTCTCAGCTTCATTTTGCTAAACGCCCTCGTCTGGCTTGTATTCGGAGCGATCATCGCTGTCAGTGCCCACCCCAGCCTTCCCGTGCCGCCACTCGTCAAGGGGGGGATGGTCCTGCTGAGCTTTTCCCTCGCCGCCATCTTGGTGGGATTGTTCTTCCTGCTCGTAAAACACAGCCGAATTGCCTATTTCCTTGCGCTGGCTCTCCTGGCTCTCACGGCAGCCCTGTCCCTCTTTGACCAGTTCGGGCTGTCCGACCTGGTCATCCTGGCAGTCAACCTTGTCCCGGTCGGCCTGCTCATCAAGGACCGCTCCTGGTATCTCCGGGCAAATCCGCGTTCCGTGGGGATGAATGGATAACAAGAATTCCGAAATGACCGCTGCAGATGTCATCAGGATGGTGAAACTCCTCCAGCAGAACGATATCGAGATGATCATCGACGGCGGCTGGGGCGTGGATGCCCTGCTCGGGGAGCAGACCCGCCTCCACGCGGACCTGGATGTTGCCGTGCTGCACAGGGATGTGCCCCAAATCCGCGCATTGCTGGCAGCGGAGGGTTGGCACGAGATTCCTTGGGGCGATACTTGGGAATGCAACTTCGTCCTCAGCGACGACCACGGTCATTTATTCGACATCCATTCCTGCACTTTCGATGAATCCGGGAATAATATCTATGGCGTCAATTACCCGTTCAATTCGTGGAGTGGGACCGGTTCCATCGACGGTTTCCCGGTGAGATGCATCAGTTCCGGGTGGATGGTGAAATTCCATTCCGGGTATAAATTGGACGATAACGATTACCACGACGTGAAGCTGCTTTGTGAGCGCTTCGACATCGAACTGCCCGCGGAGTATGATGTATTTGAAGCGAAGGACAAGCCGTGAGGCTGCCAAATTCGTCCAGGGCCACCATTCTGGGTAAGCGCATTTCAGGAATCCCGTCGGGTCTAAATCTTGGTGTGATCTAAAAAGAAGGGTTATCCATGTCAACCTCTTTCCTGTTGTACGGCGCAAATGGTTATGTAGGAGAGGCGGCTGCCCGTCTGGCATTGGAATATGATCTCCGCCCGATCCTTGCGGGGCGGGACGCTGCTAGGCTTGCACCCCTGGCGGCCGAACTGGGCGTCGAGTACCGCGTTTCCAGCCTCGATGATTCCGCCGCCCTCGACCGTGCCCTCAGGGACGTTCCATTGGTGCTGCACTGTGCCGGACCCTATTTGCACACCTCCCGCCCCATGGCGGAGGCCTGTTTGCGGGCAGGAGTTCATTACCTCGACCTTACCGGCGAGATCCCCGTTTACCAGGCGCTCGCTGCCCTGGATGCGGAAGCCAAAAAACGCGGGGTCATGCTTTTGCCGGGGGTGGGTTTCGACGTGGTGCCTACTGACTGCCTCGCCCTCCATCTCAAGGGGCGTCTGCCGTCTGCCACGCGCTTGACACTTGCCTTTCACAGTGAAGGCGCAGCGGGGCTTCCCCCGGGCACCCAGCGGACCTCGATCGAATTGATTCCCTACGGCAATTGGGTCCGCAGAAATGGAAATCTGGAACGCCCGGACCGGGTTCAAAAAACACGCCTGGTCGATTTTGGCAAAGGTCCCATACTGGCAGGTCGGCTCACCTGGGGGGATGTCTTCACCGCATATTACAGCACCGGCATTCCCAACATCGAAGTCTACTCCGTGCTGCCCGTGGCTGCGCGCCGGCTGCTGGGCGCGTTCGTCACCTTCCGTCCCATCCTTAAAACCGCTTTCATGCGTAGCATCCTTATGCGTTTTGTGCAGCCGGGTCCGTCTGCAGAGCGCCGCGCCCGGACCGTCACGCACGTCTGGGGCGAGGTGGAGGACGATCAGGGGCGGAAGGCCTCGGCGAGGCTGAACGGTCCCGAAGCCGGGCTGGTTTGGACAGTTCGGGCGGCACTTGCAGTGGTCAAAAAAGGTTTGGGTAGCCGCGCTCCCGCGGGGTTCCAGACTCCCGCCCTCGCCTATGGGCCTGACCTCGTTCTGGAATGCGAGGGTGTCACCCGCTCAGACCTGGATTAAAATACTGGTAACGACTTCAGTCGTTCGGAGATTAATAAATACATCGGGACTTCCCGAAAGGAAAAAACAAATGGATGCTATCTCAAAGAAGACCTTTGCTGACCTCTGGTCAACTGACCGGCAGGTGCAGTACCATTCCTTCCAGGCATTCCTCGAAATAACCGACCAGCCGGTGGACTGGGCGTACGAGTTCTGGGACGACCTGCTGGCTCGCTTAGCCCACAAGGACAACCACGTCGCGCGCCATCGCGGCTCAGCTGCTCTGCAACCTCGCGAAAAGCGACCCAAAGGGACGCATGCTCAAGGATTTGCCTGCCTTGCTGGCTGTCACGAAGGATGAAAGGTTTGTCACCGCTAGGCACACCATGCAGGCGCTTTGGAAGGTTGGCGTGGCGGGGATCAAACAGCAGAACCTGCTGGTGCAGCTTCTGGCAGGACGGTTCAAAGAATGCATCTCGGAAAAGAACTGCACCCTGATCCGCTACGACATCCAGGAAAGTCTGCGGAACGTGTATGAGACGGTTCAGGATGAGAAGATCAGGGAAAAAGCGCTGGAACTGATCGAAACCGAGGCAGACTTAAAATACCGTAAGAAGTATGCCGGCTTGTGGAGAGCCAGGTAAAGAATGGTCGCAAAGGACAATCCGTTGAGATATTAGGATATTGATATGACCAGAACAATCCCCAATGCCACCAATCCCTTCCTGATCGCCCCGTGTGGGATCGACTGCCGCCTGTGCCGGGCTTATTCCCGGGATAATGTGACCTGTCCGGGCTGTCGCGGGGACGACCGCGCCAAATCGAAGTCCTGTGTGAACTGTAAGATAAAAAATTGCGAAAAGTTGGCCCAGGGGAAATTCGAATACTGCTTCGAATGTGGTGATTATCCCTGTGCCCGCCTGGTCCACCTGGACAAGCGCTACCGCACCCGCTATGGGACGTCCGTGCTGGAAAATCTGGCGGGAATCCAGGCAGGCGGCATCCTTAATTTCGTCAAGTCCGAAAATATCAAGTGGGCCTGTCCTCAGTGTGGCAACCTGTTGTCCATGCATAAACCGCAGTGTCTTTTCTGCGGTTATGAGTGGCTCAAATAAATGCCTTTCCTTATTGAAATTATCTCCTGGATCCTCAGTACCATCAGCCTTTTCTTTGGCCTTTTTACGATCATCAAGTCCCCCAGTGGGATTTTGGGTGGGGTGGTCTGGCTTCCAAAGTTGTGGGCAGGCGCTTGGGCGTCTTTCCTCGCCATGGCGGGAGTCCTCGGCGCCGTGCTGGGAGCGATTACCCGGGACTACTATTCTCTGGCTGCCGGACTGCTCGGAGCTGCCCTTGAAATTCGTCACATATTGATCGTCACCCGCCACCAGGATGGCTTGACCCGGGCTTTTGGCGCGGATTTTGACCAGCGCATTCCCGTCGCTCTGCGCTCCCGCTTGGGGACGAAACGGTATCGGTTAGTTCAACCAGCCTCCCCGGCAGCTCCTGGTCAGCGTGACGTGGACCTTGGCGCTTCCGGCTCCACGGACCAGCGCCTGTTGTGCGATATCTGGCAGCCACCACCGAAGGTGCCCCGCACTGGTCTGGCGCTGGTGTACCTTCATGGCGGGTTATGGCAGGCGCTCGACAAAGATTTCCTGACCCGGCCGCTGTTCCGCCGCCTGGCGAACCAGGGGCATGTCATCATGGACGTTGCCTACTCCCTTGCGCCAGGCGCGGACCTGGAGCGCATGTTGGGCGATGTGAAGCAAGCGCTCCTGTGGATGAAGGCCCATGCCCCGGAATACCAGGTCGATCCGCATCGCATCGTGCTGATGGGGGTCTCAGGCGGGGCGCACCTTGCCCTCCTGGCTGCCTACTCGCCCGGTCACCCGGCCTTCCAGCGGATAAGTCCATTTGCCGACATGTCGGTGCGGGCAGTGGTCTCGATGTTCGGGGTGACAGACCTTACTGCCTTTTTTAGGGAGTACGCCCGCTCGAATCCCAAACAACCGCAAACCTCGACCCAAATTCCTGATGCTCTGCGCCCGCGTGCCTTTAATAAGACTCCGCTCGACCGGTTGATGACGCGCATGCGCGCTTTTCCGGAATACCGCTACGCCAATATGCCCGGGGGAGCGCTGTTGCTGGTGAACCTGCTGGGAGGCACTCTCAAGGAGATCCCCGAAGCTTACCGCCAGGCTTCCCCGTTGCAGTACGTTGGTCCGCACTGCCCGCCCACTCTGCAGGTCTTCGACGAGCAGGATTTCGTAGTGGATGCCTCCCACGGTCGCCGCCTGCACCGCGCCCTGAGCGAAGCCGGGGTCACGTCAGTCTATTTGGAATACCCTGAAACGGTGCACGGCTTCGACCAGTACATCGGTGTCTCCCGCCGCATCTCACCCGCCGGGCAGGCGGTTACCTGGGAGCTTGAGCGGTTCCTGGCGTTGATGGTCTGACGGAGCGGGGCAGGGTCGTGTGCGCTCGGGAGTGGATATGGAATTCGGAGAAACGATCCCCCTCTTTTTCATAACGATGTGTTGTATCGGCGTGACTCCGCCGCTCGGGTTTGCCCTGCTGGCTTTGATTAGATTCGCCCTGAAAGACCCCCGCCTCGCCCGGAATATTCTCATCACCGTAAGCGCTGTTGCAGTGATTGCTTGGTCGTTCCCGACCTGGCAGGTGACCTGGGCTTTCCCCATGCT
The DNA here is from genome assembly GCA_963826215.1 of uncultured Chloroflexia bacterium. Lineage (GTDB taxonomy): Bacteria > Chloroflexota > Anaerolineae > Anaerolineales > Villigracilaceae > UBA877. The sequence continues at coordinate 13,624 of CAWGWL010000002.1, forward strand.
GCTCCGGGATTGCGGCTGTGATTCCCCACTTGTTATTAC
>CAWGWL010000003.1:0-9421 GCA_963826215.1 uncultured Chloroflexia bacterium
ATCGGGCGGACCCCTTTCCCGTAGAGCCGGGATGATTTCCGTCTATGCATATTAATATTGCTATACGGACAATTTGGATATATAATGTGCAAAATATATCCGTAAAATGGAGGTCATATGAAAACCAAATTGAACCCGTATCTGAGCTTCAAGAATAATGCTCGCCAGGCAATGGAATTTTACAAGTCCGTGTTGGGCGGCAAGCTTAAACTGAACACTTTCAAGGATTACTACGCTTCCACTTCCCCGGAGGAAGACGACCTGATCATGCATGCGGAGTTGAATGCCGGGGCGGGTCTCACGTTCTTCGCCTCCGACACGCCGCCGCGCATGGAGTACCGTCCGGGGGCAAATATCAGCATGTCGCTCACGGGTGAGAACGAGGAGGAATTGAAGGCCTCCTTCCAGAAGCTTTCCGCCGGCGGCACGATCACGATGCCGCTCGAGAAAGCGGTCTGGGGGGATACCTTCGGGATGTGCACCGACAAGTTCGGGATCAACTGGATGGTGAATATCGCACTGCCAAAAAGGCATGAGGGCGCAAGGCGTCCTGCGACCAACTTGACCGGACAATGCCTGGCATGGAGGAACTGATGAAAGCGATTGTATGCACAAAATACGGGGATCCGCTGGAGGTGCTGCAGCTCAAGGAGGTGGAAACACCCACCCCCGGCGATGACCAGGTGCTGGTGAAGGTGTTGGCGTCGTCCGTCAATGTTATGGATCTGGCTCCGGTTAAGGGAGTCTTCCTGGCCCGACTGCTGGGCACCGGGCTTTTCAAACCGAAACGGGAGAGGATCGGAACCGACATTGCGGGGCGGGTGGAGGCGGTTGGAAAAAACGTGACGCAGTTCAAGCCGGGCGACGAGGTGTTCGGAGCCGCGCCCGGGGGGTTCGCCGAGTTTGCCTGCGCCCGTGAGGATTATCTGGTAATCAAACCAGCGACCGTGAGCTTCGAGCAGATGGCGGCCGTGCCGGTGGCGGGGATCACCGCACTGCAGGGCCTGCGCATTGGACAGATCCAGCCCGGGCAAAAGGTGCTGGTGAACGGGGCCTCGGGCGGCGTGGGTACGTTCGGAGTGCTGATCGCGAGAGCGCTAGGGGCTGATGTCACCGCGGTGTGCAGCCCGAAAAATATGGACAGCGCACGGGCGATGGGGGCGGAGCATGTGATCGATTACACCCGGGAGGACTTCACCAGGAATGGGGAAAAGTATGACCTTATCTTCGCCGCCAACGGGTATCAACCGATCACGAGCTATAAGAGGGCTTTGAGCCCAACGGGGAATTACGTGGTCGCGGGAGGCAAGCTGCCCCAGCTCTTCCAGGTCCTGGTTCTGGGCCGAATGATGACCAGGAGCGGGGGCCAGACATTCAGGTTCATGGGAATCGCCAAGTTCAACCAGGAGGACCTGGTGACCCTTAAAAATTTGCTGGGATCCGGAAAAGTAACCCCCGTGATCGAAAGACAGTACCCGTTGAGCGAGGTCCCCGAGGCGGTGAGTTACCTGCTGGAGGGACACGCGCGGGGAAAGATCGTCATCACGATGGGGTAGGAGGCAATCTCGGCCCAACTGCAGGGCAGCTGGACGACATGAAATAATTGGGGATGTGAGCATGTATGTACCGGGATGAAGGAATGGGGAAGTCCATAATGAGCCGCACAAGAACAAATATGAGGGAAACCTCACCACCTTTTAATAGGAGATGTCATGTTAACACCCTCGGTCAGTCACGTTGAATGGGGAACACCCGACCCCGCCGTATTGGAAAAATTTCTTACAAGCCTATTCAACTGGAAATTCAAATCATTCGCCCCCGACTACTTAATGTATCTTCCCGGTGATGGCGGTATCAGCGTTGGCGTTATGCAATCGGACAAGGTGCATGCCGGTGGGACACCCAACGTGTCCATCCGGGTTGACGATATGGATGGCATGCTGGCAAAAGCAGTGGAGCTTGGCGGAAAAGTTGTTGTGCCAAAAACTCCAATGGGCGCAGGGATCGTTTGCGTTTGTTGCCGCGCCGGATGGAAACCTGGTCGGGCTGCAAAAACTATAGCGATTGATGGATTATCAAGAAATCCCCACTAGGTTGAGGGGCATGCGGCATCCCCATGCGAATAACATGTGCCCCAAACCTTGCCACTCTCATATATGGCGGTGAGGGCGCCGCATTAATGCAGAGTATAAAATATGGAGGATGGGGGTAGATTTGCGTTCCTGTGCGTTCGCTCATTATGTTTGGAGGATGACTACGATGGGAAAGCATCGCATTCCCGCCTCAATGTGTATAATCGATTAGTTTAACATCCAATTTCAGTTATTTCGTCGCGCCAGGAAAACCATCGCTGAATGCAATGAACCGTTTTGTGGGAATTCTCCTGATCATACTGTCCGCCGCAGCATTCGGCACGCTGGGCATCCTGGGCCGCTTTGCTTTTGCAGAGGGGATGGATGCCCTGTCCATCATGGCGCTGCGGTTCTCGCTGGCGGCGCTGCTGCTGCTGGCGGTGCTCGTCCTTCGCCGCGAGCCCCTGCCGCGTAGTGGGACCTTGCTGCGCTTGATCGGGATGGGCGCCTTTGGATACGTGGGGCAGGCTTTCGCCTACCTGACAGCGCTTGAAATACGCTTCCCCCGGGCTGGTGGCGCTGCTGCTGTACCTTTACCCTGCCTTCGTGGTGATCCTGTCGGTGATCTTTAACCATGAGCCCGTCAACCGCCTCAAGATCTTTGCCCTGGCGCTCGCGCTGGCAGGGCTGGCGCTCACGGTGGGACCGGAAGGCGGGCAGTGGTCGGGCGTCCTGCTGGCGATCGCGGCTGCCGCGATCTATTCGGTGTATATCCTCGTCGGCACAAAGGTGATGCAGCAGGTATCGGCCATCCAGTCGTCGGTGGTGATCTTCCTTTCCGCTGGAGCCGCCTCGAGCCTGCTTATGCTGGCGAACGGGGCGCACCTGCCGCAGTCGGGAACGGGCTGGGCTGTCATCGCCGCGATCGTGATCATTGCGACTGTGATCCCCGTGGTGACCTTCCTGGCAGGACTCAGGCGCATCGGGGCGACCAATGCTGCCATGTTCTCCACCCTGGAGCCGGTGGTGACGGTGCTGCTGGCCGCGCTGCTGCTGGGGGAAGTGCTGAAGCCGATCACCCTGTTGGGAGGCGGGCTGATCCTTGCAGCCGTGATCCTGCTCATGCGCAGCGAACTGAGGAAATCCGCGGGCGATAAGGTAATCGAAGAGCGGAGTTAATGTCGTAAAAACCCCATCACAGGTCTCAGCGAAGAGTTGCCAGTCTTAATATGTTCGCAAGCGGAGATATGTCTAATCCAACCTTTAAGGAAATGGAAGCCGCGAAAATGATATAATTTTAATCCAGCGATGAGATGGTTTCCATTCGCCTGGTGTCACCTGTCCTTCCCTCATAAATACTTAGAAAAAGGAGCTGATATGAGTATCTTCAATACGATCCTCGAAAAACTCGGAATTCAAAAACCGCACCCGCACGCCTCCTCCGGCAGCAAACCCGCAGCCCCCCCCCACCCGCCTGTCAAACCGGCACGCACCGCCCCCAAATCGCCGCAAAGCCTCCCGCCAGGCCGCAACCTATCCCGGCCGCAGTACAATACATCCCCACGCCCCAGCGACCGGCCGCAATGCCGATGGTGGATGTGACCAGCAAGCTGGACGCTCTTGCAAAAGCGAACCCCATGAAGTTAAACTGGAGACAGTCGATCAACGACCTGATGGCGCTGCTCGGAATGCAGCACACCGCTGCAGACATCAAGGAATTGGCAGTGGAACTCGGCTGCCCGGAGTCGGAGATGGGCAATTCCTACAAGCGGAACGTCTGGACCCATAAGACGTTGCTCAAGAAGATCGCCGAGAACGGCGGTAACATTCCTGCCAATCTGCTCGACTAATTGGCGAAATCCACCGACCAATTAAACCAGCCGGTAAAACGATAAAAAAAACAACAAGGCGGCATCGGTCGCCTTGTTGTTTTTTTGAGGGATAGTTGTGTGCTCCGCTGCGCGATCGTTTTCAGCCTTTATTTGTTACCGACCAGCCCGCCGATCGTCTGCAGGATCGAATTAACCACCATGGCGCCTGACTGCGAGCGGTGCTGGGAATTTGCCATGGCGCTGCCCGACACCAGTGCGTTAACGATGGCTTGCATGTTGTTGCCGCCCTGTTGCTTGGTGTTCATGAACGCCATCCCCGCGTTGAGCAGGTCGCCGGCATCCAGGCCGCCTGAGCCCTGCTGCTGGTTTTGTGACTGGGCCTGGCTATTGTCTGCGCCGCCCAACAGGGAACCCAGCAGGTCCCCTACCCCGCCCTGCGGCTGCTGCGCCTCGGGGGCTTGTCCGCCGCCCATCAGCGAACCAAGCAGATCACCCATCCCGCCCTGCGGCTGTTGCCCGGCAGGAGCTTGTCCTCCACCCATTAGCGAGCCAAGCAGATCGCCGATCCCCCCCTGGGTCTGCCCTGCAGGAGCCTGCCCACCGCCCAGCAATGCCTGGATGAGGCCGAGGGCGTTATCCGTGGTCACCTGCTTCTGACCTTTGAACTCGGTGGAAGCCTGCGCAAGTCCCTGCGCATACACTGCTGCTGATCCGCTTTTTTGCTGGCGCAATAATTGGCTGGCATATTCCAGTTGGTCGGCGGGAGTCGCATCCTTCTTCGTCGCCATGGCTTGCGAGATCACGTTGAACACCTGCACCATGTTATCGCCGTGATCGTGGTTGAGAGTATCCGCATTGTTCAGGTTCTCTTTTTGCGAGGAGAGCGTTCCTGCTACCGTCTTGAACAGGCTTGCCAGGTTAAGGTCGTTCGGTTGTGTCATAACTGCCTCCAGAAAGAGTTTTGATCGATCATAAATTTGCAGAATTCATTTCCCATCCCTGAATAAAGTATATGGATTTTTGGCTGTAAATGCAAGCGCTGGGACGGGCTACGCAATGGATTTGAATGGGCGGCCCATCCTTTCAGGACATTGAGGCATGTCCTTGCAGTTTTTCTGCCGCTGGGCGCATCCATTAATTGCGACTTTGTAGGGACAAATTGCCAGTAATTGTGCGATAATTATATGTCCGACGGGTGTTGAACGAAGTGCCCCGTCCTTAAGGAGTTGTGCATGGTAAAACCTCTCGCGATATTGATCGTGGGGAACGTGGAAAGCGACTTGAAATCGATCCTGCGCCTGCTGAAAAAAGCGGGTTTCAAACCTGCCTCCGAACAGGTCAGGACTCCCACCCAGTTGCGGCGGGCGTTGATAAAACAGGCCTGGCAGGTTGTGATATCAGCCATCAACCTGCCAAAACTGGACGGAGGCGCCGCCCTCAGGATTGTCCAGGAAACCAGACCAGATACTTCATTTATCGTCGTTGCAGACAAGATCGATGAACAGGCTGCCCTCGACATGGTGAAAGACGGGGCTGTCGGGTGGGTTTTGATGGAAGACCTTCCGCACCTGGTGCCCATGTTGGAACGTGAACTTAAGCTTGCCTCAGAACGCCAGGAGCGCAAAGGTGTGGAAGCCGCCCTGCGTGAAAGCGAGGAAAAATGGCGCTCCCTGGTGAACGCCACTCCTGACTTCGTTGCCCTGCACGATGTAAACGGCAAATATTTATATATGAACCATTACGCCAAAGGGTTTACAGAAAAAGAGGTGATCGGAACGAGTGCTTACCAGTACATGACGCCGGATTCGGTGGAAGTTTTTCGCAGCCACATGGAAAACGCCGTGAAGACCTCGAAAACCCAGCATTTCGAATTTACAGGGCTGGGAGATAATGGCGCGAAAAAGATCTATGAAGAGTACCTCGTCCCATTGCGGGATAAGAACCAGCAGGTGGAGATTCTGGCGGTGGCACGCGACATCACTGAGCGCAGGCGGGTACAGGAAGCGCTGCGCGAGAGCGAAGACAAGTTTAAATATGTTTTCGACCATTCCGTCACCGGAAAATCGATCACGCTGCCTGGCGGGGAGCTCAACGTCAACCAGGCATTTTGTAAAATGCTTGGGTACACGCAGAAGGAACTCAAAAACAAGAGATGGCAGGAGATCACCCATCCGCATGACGTAGAACTTACCCAGCAGGCGATCGATAAGCTGGTTTCCGGCGAAAAGGAGTCGGTACATTTCATCAAACGGTTCATCCACAAGAACGGTTCCACCGTGTGGGCGGAATTGGGCAGCGCCGTACGACGGGATGAGCAGGGCAAACCCCTTTATTTTATTACCTCCCTGGTCGACATCACCGAGCGTAAGCTGGCGGAAGAAACGCTGCGCGACCTGAGCCAGCGCCAGGAAGCCATCCTGGATGCCACCCCGGATATCCTCATGGAAGTGAACCAGGACAAGCTGTACACCTGGGCCAACCCGGCGGGGCTGGAGTTCTTTGGCAGGGATGTGATCGGCAAAACGGCTGATTATTATTTCGAGGGCGACCAGAGCACCTATAGAGACGTAAGCCCGCTCTTCCAGGGTAATAAAGAGGTGATCTATGTGGAAAGCTGGCAGCGGCGGAAGGATGGGAAAAAGCGGCTGCTGGCATGGTGGTGTCGGAGCATCCGGGATAAGGATGGGAAGGTGAGAGGCGCGCTCTCGTCAGCCCATGACGTCACCGAGGAGAGAAAAGCAGAGCAGGTCCTCCAGGAAAGCGAACAGCGTCTCACTTCCATCTACGATACGGTCGGGAACGTCATCTTTTACCTGGCGGTGGAAGGGGATGGGCAGTACCGCTTTACCTCGGTCAACCCGGCTTTTGAGAGAGTCACCGGGATACCCCTCGGGCAGGTGATCGGCAGGAGGGTCGATGAGGTGATCCCCAGGCCGTCGTTGAGCATGGTGCTGGGAAAGTACCGGCAGGCAATTGATGAAAAGACCGTCGTGCGCTGGGAGGAGACCACCGTATACCCCACCGGACGGCTGGTGGGAGAAGTGAGCGTAAGCCCGGTGCTTGACGTGAACGGGACCTGCACCCACCTGGTGGGATCGGTGCACGATATCACCGAGCGCACGATGATGGAGGATGCGCTGCGGGACAGCGAGGAGCGTTTCCATTCTCTATTCAAGAATATGCTGAACGGCTTCGCTTACTGCCATATGCTGTTCGACCATGGAGACCCGGTTGACTTTACTTACCTGGAAGTGAATGAGGCCTTCGAGACCCTCACCGGTTTGAAGGATGTGGTCGGTAAAAAAGTAAGCGAAGTGATCCCCGGGGTGCGCCGAGATCCGATCCGGTCCTATTCGAGGTGTACGGAAGGGTGGCGCTGACCGGCATCCCGGAAACGCTTGAAAACTATGTCGAAGGTCTCAAGATGTGGTTTTCCATTTCGGTTTACAGCCCGAGGCGGGAATACTTTGTGGCGGTTTTCGACGTGATCACGGCGCGCAAACATACCGAAGAGGCGCTGCGGGAGAGCGAACAAAAATATCGCGGGCTGGTCACGGAGATCAGCGACGGGATATTCATCACCGATAATAAGGGAAGGCTGACTTTTGCCAACCCGGCCCTGGCTCGCATCCATGGGTTTGGCACTCCAGAAGAACTGGTGGGCAAATCCTTCCTGGATTTCATCCTGCCGGGTCGATTAAATGCGGTGCGCGGGTATTTTGGAAAGATTGTTTCAGGTGAGCAGCTGAATGTGGCATTGACCACCGAGCTGGTGCATCCCGACGGAACCCACGCCATGGTGGAGGTGCTTGCCAGCGCAATTCAGGAAAATGGGAAAGTCATCGGGACCAATGGAGTCTTGCGGGATATCACCGAGCGCAAGCAGACACAGATCGTGCAGGAGGCGGTCTACCAGATCGCCTCGGCAGCTGAAACAACCAGGTCTCTGGACGATCTTTATCCTCAGATCCACCGCATCATCTCGTCGGTCATGCCTGCAGAAAATTTCTTTATCACCTTATACGATGAATCCGAGAACCTGCTGCGCTTTCCCTATTTCAAGGATGTCGCGGATGAACCCTTCATGGGCGGGATCCAGCCTGGAAGGGGTCTAAGCGCTTATGTGCTCAGGACCGGAAAATCCCTTTTATGCACCCAGGCAGTGCATGACGAACTGGAACGCCAGGGGGAAGTGAAACTGCTGGGAGTGGCGTCCGCGATCTGGCTGGGTGTTCCGCTGGTTGTGGAAGGCAAGCCGATCGGTGTAATGGTCGTGCAGCACTACACCGATCCGAACGCATACACTGAACGGGAACAGCACATGCTGGAATTCGTTTCGACGCAGGTAGCCGTTGCGATCAGCCGCAAGCGGGCGGAGCAGGAACTGCGGGCGAGCGAGGAGCGGTTCCGCAGCCTGTATGAAAACGCCACTCTGGGAATTTACCGCACCTCGCCAGACGGACAAATCCTTTTGGCAAACCCTGCGCTGGTAAGCATGCTGGGGTATGAAACCCTGGAAGAACTGACCCGCCGCGACCTGGGATCCGAGGGATACGAGCCGAGTTATCCGCGCTCGGAATTCCAGAAGAGGATTGAAAGGGATGCTGTAATTCGCGGTCTTGAATCTGCCTGGAAACGAAAGGACGGTTCCATCATTTTCGTGCGGGAGAGCGCCCGCCTGGTGTGTGATGAGAATGACCAGCCGCTCTATTACGAAGGCACGGTGGAAGACATCACCGAACGCAAGCGCTCGGAACAGCAGCGGGAAATTTTGTACCAGGTGCTGCGCACAGTCAGCGGGCAATTGGAGCCGGAACTCATCTCGCATTTGGCAGTTGAAACGATCGTCAGGCTCACCGGCTACCCGCACGTTTGCATTGCCCTGCCGGATGAAACTTTCACACACTGGAGCGTGCGCGGAGCAGCCGGCAACCTTGCGGCTGAACTGAACGCCACCTACCCCATCCATAAGGGCGTCATCGGAATGGCATTCAAGACCGGGCAAACCCAGTGGGTGCGGGACGTTTTGAAAGATCCCTCCTATGTGAACGATGTCAAGGCTCCCGGTGGACCCGCGCTGCGGAGTGAATTTGTTGCCATCATGCGCCGTGGCGATGATCTTCTCGGTGCCCTCAACATCGAAAGTGACCGCGCAGATGCATTCGACGATGACGACGCCAGGATGATCCAATCCGCCGCGGATATCATCTCGCTCGCCCTGCAGAACGCCAGGTTGTACAAGGATGCGCAGCAGGAGATCAGCGAGCGCAAAAGGCCGAGCAGGCATTGAGCCAGTCAGAAGCCGAACTGCGCGCCCTCTTCGCCTCCATGCACGACGTGGTGATGGTGATCGACCGGGAAGGAATTTACCGCAAGTTTGCACCAACCACCCCCGAGTTACTGATCAGGCCGCCCGATGATTTGCTCGGGAAATCTTTGAGAGAGGTTATACCACCCGAACAGGCCGAGCTCTTTACCGATGTCCTCCACCAGGTGATCGATACCAAACAATCCGCA
>CAWGWL010000004.1:0-17725 GCA_963826215.1 uncultured Chloroflexia bacterium
ATAGCGATTGATGGATTATTAGAAATCCCCACTAGGTTGAGGGGCATGCGGCATCCCCATGCGAATAACATGTGCCCCAAACCTTGCCACCTCATATATGCCGGTGAGGGCGCCCATTAATGCAGAGTATAAATTATGGAGGATGGGGGTAGATTTGCGTTCCTGTGCGTTCGCTCATTATGTTTGGAGGATGACTACGATGGGAAAGCATCGCATTCCCGCCTCAATGTGTATAATCGATTAGTTTAACATCCAATTTCAGTTATTTCGTCGTGCCAGGAAAACCATCGCTGAATGCAATGAACCGTTTTGTGGGAATTCTCCTGATCATACTGTCCGCCGCAGCATTCGGCACGCTGGGCATCTTGGGCCGCTTTGCTTTTGCAGATGGGATGGATGCCCTGTCGATCATGGCGCTGCGGTTCTCGCTGGCGGCGCTGCTACTGCTGGCGGTGCTCGTCCTTCGCCGCGAGCCCCTGCCCGCGTAGTGGGACCTTGCTGCGCTTGATCGGGATGGGCGCCTTTGGATACGTGGCAGGCTTTCGCCTACCTGACAGCGTTGAAATACGCCTCCCCCGGGCTGGTGGCGCTGCTGCTGTACCTCTACCCTGCCTTCGTGGTGATCCTGTCGGTGATCTTTAACGTGGCCCGTCAACCGCCTCAAGGTCTTTGCCTGGCGCTCGCGCTGCAGGGCTGGCGCTCACAGTGGGACCGGAAGGCGGGCAGTGGTTGGGCGTCCTGCTGGCGATCGCGGCTGCCGCGTTTATTCGGTGTATATCCTCGTCGGCACAAAGGTGATGCAGCAGGTATCAGCCATCCAGTCGTCGGTGGTGATCTTCCTTTCCGCTGGAGCCGCCTCGAGCCTGCTTATGCTGGCGAACGGGGCGCACCTGCCGCAGTCGGGAACGGGCTGGGCTGTCATCGCCGCGATCGTGATCATTGCGACTGTGATCCCCGTGGTGACCTTCCTGGCAGGAGGAACTTAGGCGCATCGGGGCGACCAATGCTGCCATGTTCTCCACCCTGGAGCCGGTGGTGACGGTGCTGCTGGCTGCGCTGCTGCTGGGGGAAGTGCTGAAGCCGATCACCCTGTTGGGAGGCGGGCTGATCTTGCAGCCGTGATCCTGCTCATGCGCAGCGAACTGAGGAAATCCGCCGGGCGATAAGGTAATCGAAGAGCGGAGTTAATGTCGTAAAAATCCCATCACAGGTCTCAGCGAAGAGTTGCCAGTCTTAATATATTCGCAAGCGGAGATATGTCTAATCCAACCTTTAAGGAAATGGAAGCCGCGAAAATGATATAATTTTAATCCAGCGATGAGATGGTTTCCATTTGCCTGGTGTCACCTGTCCTTCCCTCATTAATACTAGAAAAAGGAGCTGTTATGAGTATCTTCAATACGATCCTCCAAAAACTCGGAATTCAAAAACCACCCGCCCCCGCGACGCCCCCCCCGGCTGTCAAACCGGCGCAAACGACTCCAGGCAAACCTATCCCGGCCGCAGTACAATACATCCCCACGCCCCAGCGACCGGCCGCTATGCCGATGGTGGATGTGACCAGCAAGCTGGACGCTCTTGCAAAAGCGAACCCCATGAAGTTAAACTGGAGACAGTCGATCAACGACTTGATGGCGCTGCTCGGAATGCAGCACACCCCTGCAGACATCAAGGAACTGGCAGTGGAACTCGGCTGCCCGGAGTCGGAGATGGGCGATTCTGACAAGCGGAACGTCTGGACCCATAAGACGTTGCTCAAGAAGATCGCCGAGAACGGCGGTAACATTCCTGCCAATCTGCTCGACTAATTGGCGAAATCCCCCGCCTGATCAAACCAGCCGGTAAAACGATAAAAAAACAACAAGGCGGCATCGGTCGCCTTGTTGTTTTTTTGAGGGATAGTTGTGTGCTCCGCTGCGCGATCGTTTTCAGCCTTTATTTGTTACCGACCAGCCCGCCGATCGTCTGCAGGATCGAATTAACCACCATGGCGCCTGACTGCGAGCGGTGCTGGGAATTTGCCATGGCGCTGCCCGACACCAGTGCGTTAACGATGGCTTGCATGTTGTTGCCGCCCTGTTGCTTGGTGTTCATGAACGCCATCCCCGCGTTGAGCAGGTCGCCGGCATCCAGGCCGCCTGAGCCCTGCTGCTGGTTTTGTGACTGGGCCTGGCTATTGTCTGCGCCGCCCAACAGGGAACCCAGCAGATCCCCTACCCCGCCCTGCGGCTGCTGCGCCTCGGGGGCTTGTCCGCCGCCCATCAGCGAACCAAGCAGATCACCCATCCCGCCCTGCGGCTGTTGCCCGGCAGGAGCTTGTCCTCCACCCATTAGCGAGCCAAGCAGATCGCCGATCCCCCCCTGGGTCTGCCCTGCAGGAGCCTGCCCACCGCCCAGCAATGCCTGGATGAGGCCGAGGGCGTTATCCGTGGTCACCTGCTTCTGACCTTTGAACTCGGTGGAAGCCTGCGCAAGTCCCTGCGCATACACTGCTGCTGATCCGCTTTTTTGCTGGCGCAATAATTGGCTGGCATATTCCAGTTGGTCGGCGGGAGTCGCATCCTTCTTTGTCGCCATGGCTTGCGAGATCACGTTGAACACCTGCACCATGTTATCGCCGTGATCGTGGTTGAGTGTATCTGCATTGTTCAGGTTTTCTTTTTGCGAGGTGAGCGTTCCTGCTACCGTCTTGAACAGGCTTGCTAGGTTAAGATCGTTCGGTTGTGCCATTGCTGCCTCCAGAATGACGATTGATCGAGCCCATAAATTTGCAGCATTCATTTCCCATCCCAAATAAAGTATATGGTTTTTGGATGGCTAAATGCAAGCGCTGGGGAGGGATGCCATGGATCTGAATAGGCGGCCCATCCTCCCAGAACAATGAGACATGCCTCTGCAGTTTATGCCGCCGGGTGCATCCATTAATTGCGACTTTGTAGGGACAAATTGCCATTATTTGTGCGATAATTATCCGTCCGACGGGTGTTGAACGAAGTGCCCCGTCCTTAAGGAGTTGTGCATGGCAAAACCTCTCGCGATATTGATCGTGGGGAACGTGGAAAGCGACTTGAAATCGATCCTGCGCCTGCTGAAAAAAGCGGGTTTTAAACCTGCCTCCGAACAGGTCAGGACTACCCACCCAGTTGCGTCGGGCGTTGATAAAACAGGTCTGGGAGGTTGTGATATCAGCCATCAACTTGCCAAAACTGGACGGAAGCGCCGCCCTCAGGATTGTCCAGGAAACCAGACCAGATACTTCATTTATCGTCGTTGCAGACTACGATCGATGAACAGGCTGCCCTCGACATGGTGAAAGACGGGGCTGTCGGGTGGGTTTTGATGGAAGACCTTCCGCACCTGGTGCCCATGTTGGAACGTGAACTTAAGCTTGCCTCAGAACGCCAGGAGCGCAAAGGTGTGGAAGCCGCCCTGCGTGAAAGCGAGGAAAAATGGCGCTCCCTGGTGAACGCCACTCCTGACTTCGTTGCCCTGCACGATGTAAACGGCAAATATTTATATATGAACCATTACGCCAAAGGGTTTACAGAAAAAGAGGTGATCGGAACGAGTGCTTACCAGTACATGGCGCCGGAATCGGTGGAAGTTTTTCGCAGCCACATGGAAAACGCCGTGAAAGACCTCGAAAACCCAGCATTTTGAATTTACAGGCCTGGGAGATAATGGCGCGAAAAAGATCTATGAAGAGTACCTCGTCCCATTGCGGGATAAGAACCAGCAGGTGGAGATTCTGGCGGTGGCACGCGACATCACTGAGCGCAGGCGGGTACAGGAAGCGCTGCGCGAGAGCGAAGACAAGTTTAAATATGTTTTCGACCATTCCGTCACCGGAAAATCGATCACGCTGCCTGGCGGGGAGCTCAACGTCAACCAGGCATTTTGTAAAATGCTTGGGTACACGCAGAAGGAACTCAAAAACAAGAGATGGCAGGAGATCACCCATCCGCATGACGTAGAACTTACCCAGCAGGCGATCGATAAGCTGGTTTCCGGCGAAAAGGAGTCGGTACATTTCATCAAACGGTTCATCCACAAGAACGGTTCCACCGTGTGGGCGGAATTGGGCAGCGCCGTACGACGGGATGAGCAGGGCAAACCCCTTTATTTTATTACCTCCCTGGTCGACATCACCGAGCGTAAGCTGGCGGAAGAAACGCTGCGCGACCTGAGCCAGCGCCAGGAAGCCATCCTGGATGCCACCCCGGATATCCTCATGGAAGTGAACCAGGACAAGCTGTACACCTGGGCCAACCCGGCGGGGCTGGAGTTCTTTGGCAGGGATGTGATCGGCAAAACGGCTGATTATTATTTCGAGGGCGACCAGAGCACCTATAGAGACGTAAGCCCGCTCTTCCAGGGTAATAAAGAGGTGATCTATGTGGAAAGCTGGCAGCGGCGGAAGGATGGGAAAAAGCGGCTGCTGGCATGGTGGTGTCGGAGCATCCGGGATAAGGATGGGAAGGTGAGAGGCGCGCTTTCGTCAGCCCATGACGTCACCGAGGAGAGAAAAGCAGAGCAGGTGCTCCAGGAAAGCGAACAGCGTCTCACTTCCATCTACGATACGGTCGGGAACGTCATCTTTTACCTGGCGGTGGAAGGGGATGGGCAGTACCGCTTTACCTCGGTCAACCCGGCTTTTGAGAAAGTCACCGGGATACCCCTCGGGCAGGTGATCGGCAGGAGGGTCGATGAGGTTATCCCCAGGCCGTCTTTGAGCATGGTGCTGGAAAAATACCGGCAGGCCATTGAAGAAAAAACGGTTGTGCGTTGGGAGGAGACCACAGATTATCCCACGGGACGGCTGGTGGGAGAAGTGAGCGTAAGCCCGGTGCTTGACGTGAACGGGACCTGCACCCACCTGGTGGGATCGGTGCACGATATCACCGAGCGCACGATGATGGAGGATGCGCTGCGGGACAGCGAGGAGCGTTTCCATTCATTATTCAAGAATATGCTGAACGGCTTCGCTTACTGCCATATGCTGTTCGACCATGGAGACCCGGTTGACTTTACTTACCTGGAAGTGAATGAGGCCTTCGAGACCCTCACCGGGTTGAAGGATGTGGTCGGAAAAAAGTTAGCGAATTGATCCCCGGGGTGCGCCAGATCCGATCCGGTCCTATTCGAGGTGTACGGAAGGGTGGCGCTGACCGGCATCCCGGAAACGCTTGAAAACTATGTCGAAGGTCTCAAGATGTGGTTTTCCATTTCGGTTTACAGCCCGCGGCGGGAATACTTCGTGGCGGTTTTCGACGTGATCACCGCGCGCAAACACACCGAAGAGGCGCTGCGGGAGAGCGAACAAAAATATCGCGGGCTGGTCACGGAGATCAGCGACGGGATATTCATCACCGATAATAAGGGAAGGCTGACTTTTGCCAACCCGGCCCTGGCCCGCATCCATGGGTTTGGCACTCCTGAAGAACTGGTGGGCAAATCCTTCCTGGATTTCATCCTGCCGGGTCAATTAAATGCGGTGCGCGGGTATTTTGGAAAAGATTGTTTCAGGTGAGCAGCTGAATGTGGCATTGACCACCGAGCTGGTGCATCCCGACGGAACCCACGCCATGGTGGAGGTGCTTGCCAGCGCAATTCAGGAAAATGGGAAAGTCATCGGAACCAACGGAGTCTTGCGGGATATCACCGAGCGCAAGCAGACGCAAATTGTGCAGGAGGCGGTATACCAGATCGCCTCGGCAGCTGAAACAACCAGGTCTCTGGACGATCTCTATCCTCAGATCCACCGCATCATCTCGTCGGTCATGCCTGCAGAAAATTTCTTTATCACCTTGTACGATGAATCCGAGAACCTGCTGCGCTTTCCCTATTTCAAGGATGTCGCGGATGAACCCTTCATGGGCGGGATCCAGCCTGGCAGGGGTCTGAGCGCTTATGTGCTCCGGACCGGAAAATCCCTCTTATGCACCCAGGCAGTGCATGACGAACTGGAACGCCAGGGGGAAGTGAAACTGCTGGGAGTGGCATCCGCGATCTGGCTGGGTGTTCCGCTGGTTGTGGAAGGCAAGCCGATCGGTGTAATGGTCGTGCAGCACTACACCGATCCGAACGCATACACTGAACGGGAACAGCACATGCTGGAATTCGTTTCGACGCAGGTGGCCGTTGCGATCAGCCGCAAGCGGGCGGAGCAGGAACTGCGGGCGAGCGAGGCGCGCTTCCGCAGCCTGTATGAAAACGCCACCCTGGGAATTTACCGCACCTCGCCAGACGGACAAATCCTTTTGGCAAACCCTGCGCTGGTAAGCATGCTGGGTTATGAAACCCTGGAAGAACTGACCCGCCGCGACCTGGGATCCGAGGGATACGAGCCGAGTTATCCGCGCTCGGAATTCCAGAAGAGGATTGAAAGGGATGCTGTAATTCGCGGTCTTGAATCCGCCTGGAAACGAAAGGACGGTTCCATCATTTTCGTGCGGGAGAGCGCGCGCCTGGTGCGTGATGAGAATGACCAGCCGCTCTATTACGAAGGCACGGTGGAAGACATCACCGAACGCAAGCGCTCGGAACGGCAGCGGGAAATTTTGTACCAGGTGCTGCGCACAGTCAGCGGGCAATTGGAGCCGGAACTCATCTCGCATTTGGCAGTTGAAACCATCGTCAGGCTCACCGGCTACCCGCACGTTTGCATTGCCCTGCCGGATGAAACTTTCACACACTGGAGCGTGCGCGGGGCAGCCGGCAATCTTGCGGCTGAACTGAACGCCACCTACCCCATCCATAAGGGCGTCATCGGAATGGCATTCAAGACTGGGCAAACCCAGTGGGTGCGGGACGTTTTGAAAGATCCCTCCTATGTGAACGATGTCAAGGCTCCCGGTGGACCCGCCCTGCGGAGTGAATTTGTTGCCATCATGCGCCGTGGCGATGATCTTCTCGGTGCCCTCAACATCGAAAGTGACCGCGCAGATGCATTCGACGATGACGACGCCAGGATGATCCAATCCGCCGCGGATATCATCTCGCTCGCCCTGCAGAACGCCAGGTTGTACAAGGATGCGCAGCAGGAGATCAGCGAGCGCAAAAAGGCCGAGGAGGCATTGAGCCAGTCAGAAGCCGAATTGCGCGCCCTGTTCGCCTCCATGCACGACGTGGTGATGGTGATCGACCGGGAAGGAATTTACCGCAAGTTCGCACCGACCACCCCCGAGTTACTGATCAGGCCGCCCGATGAATTGCTCGGGAAATCTTTGAGAGAGGTTATACCGCCCGAACAGGCTGAAATCTTTACTCGACGTCCTGCACCAGGTGATGGATACCAAACAATCCGCACAGATCGAATACGACCTGCCCATCGGAGACCGCAAGGTGCAGTTCGAGGCCTCCGTTGCACCCCTGACGGAAGATTCCACCCTGTGGGTGGTGCACGATATTACGGTGCACAAGCAGGCGCAGGAAGAGATCCGCAGAATGAATGCGGAGCTCGAACAGCGCGTGGAGGAACGTACCCGCGAACTGCGCCTGGCACAGGATAAGATCGTGCGCCAGGAAAAGCTGGCGGTGCTGGGACAACTGGCTGGCGGCGTGGGACACGAACTGCGCAACCCGCTCGGGATCATCTCCAACGCCGTCTATTACCTTAAATATATCCAGCCGGATGCAAATGAAAAGGTGAAGCAGTACTACACCATGATCGAGCAGGAAGTGCACAACTCCGAGAAGATCATCACCGACCTGCTGGACTTTGCCCGTCTCGAATCGATGGAGCGGGGACCGGTCTCGGTGCCCGAGCTGGTCAAGCGCACCCTGGCGCGCTTCACGGTGCCGCAGTCCATCAAAACAACGATCAAGCTGCCCGAGACCCTTCCTCAGGCGCATGCCGACATGGGCCAGATGGAACAGGTGCTGGGCAATCTGACCGTGAATGCCTGCCAGGCGATGACAGCCACCGCGGCGCATAAAGGCAGCCTGACCATCTCCGCCCGCTGGGTCAGGCCGGTTGGGGGGGCACAGCCCGAAACCGGCAAGGAACGGGGGCGGCTAAAAGGGATGGTGGCGATCTCGGTGAAGGATACCGGCACGGGCATCACCCCCGAAAACTTGAAGCTGATCTTCGAGCCGCTCTTCACCACCAAGTCCAAGGGCATCGGGCTGGGGCTGGCGGTCAGCCAGAAACTGGCTGAAGCCAACGGCGGGCGCATCGAAGTGAAAAGCGAAGTGGGCAGGGGCAGCACCTTCACGTTGTTCCTGCCGGTGGAGGCCGTGTAATCCATGAGCGATAAGGTCTCCATCCTCATTGTGGACGACCAACCGGCGGTGGCCACCACCCTGGCGGACATTCTGGAAGCCAAGGGGTTTGTTGCCCAGGTTGCCACATCGGGAGTGGAAGCGCTGGAGATCATGCAGCGCACAACCCGTGCACATCCTGCTCACCGACGTGCGCATGCCGGATATGAACGGCGTGGCGCTTTACCGCGAGGCTCGCAAGAGCCACCCAACCCTGACCACCTATCTGATGACGGCCTACGCCGCGGATGAGATTATCCGCCAGGGGATGAAGGAAGGCATCAAGACGGTGTTGACCAAGCCGCTGGATATCGATCTCATGCTGGCCCTGTTTACTGCTTACAAAAATTCCCATACTATTGTCGCTGATAATCTCACCCCTGGCTGAACAAGTTGGATAAATAGCGGAGTCTTGGGATTATGCCCATCATGGAGTGGATCCCTGACGAATTTGATCATTATCAATATGGATATTGCGCAATTTTTACTAAAGTCGTATATTGGTTAGAGCGCAAATCTATTTGTGTTCAAGGCCAAAAGCGGCAGCATGGATGCCCAGGGTGGAGAGAAATGATCCTGATAAATTACCGTCTAGTAACCAAATATTAAGTTGGTTTTTGGGAGAAATGTTTAACCTACCAGATAGGGGAATCTCGATAGGATTATTAATATCATGATGTTATTATGAAGGACATAATTGGTTGTCGCCACCCGGGTATACCATACACGCCACCGACCACAACCAGGGTATGCAAGCGAGGAATTGAATGTGATCCAGGCATTTACCATGCAGGCTTTGGAGGAGAATAAAAAATGAAATCACGATTCATTATCATCCCAACCATCCTGGTCGTTATCCTCACCCTTTGCTCCTGCATACCCGCACCCACCGAGACTCCCACCCTAACCCCTGTCACCGTACAACTAGCCTGGACGCACCAGGCTCAATTCGCGGGAATGTACGCAGCCGACCAGGAGGGATATTATGCTGAGGAAGGGACTGGCGGTCAATTTGTTGCAGGGGGCACCCAAGTTGACAAGCTTGCCCCGATACTCAATGGCACAGCACAGTTCAGCACAGCCAGTGCAGACGAACTGATCCTTGCACGTTCCGAAGGCAAGCCCCTGCAGGCGATCGCCACGATCTTCCGGCGCAGCCCGATCGTTTTCATCTCCCTGGCAGAAAAAAACATTACCCGGCCACAGGATTTCGTTGGGAAGACCATCAGCGTCCCGGCCAATATATTCCTGACCCTGCGTGCCATGATGGATATGAGTGGCATTGCCCGCGATCAATACAAGGTGGTAACCCTATCTTCAGACCTGAGCGTATTCGCCAGCGGGGATATTCCCATTTGGGGGGTTTTTACCATCGGATTCTTAGTGGTCATACAACAGGCCGGCTACAAGATAAACATGATCTATCCAGATGATTATGGAGTACATTTCTATGCGGACACCCTGTTCACCGCCTCGGATGACCTGATTTCCACAAACCCAAACCTGGTCCTGCGTTTCCTGCGTGCCACGCTCAAAGGCTGGACATTTGCGGTGGAAAATTCGACAGAAGTGCCCGCTCTCGTACAAATATACAAGCCTCAGGCTGATACCCAAATCGAACAACTTAGGATGGCTGCGAGCATCCCGCTGATCAATACAGGGGAAGATCATATTGGCTGGATGAATCCGGAAGTTTGGAACGGCATGAGCCAATTGCTGCACGAACAGGGTGTCCTAACCACGTGGATGTTACGCAGGCGTACACCATGCAATTCCTTCGAGGAGATCTACGGGAAATGAAACATCTGAGGGGTTCCTACTACGGCCCTGATCTTGCTGCTGGCGCCGGGCAGCACTGCTACGCCTATGGATCGCCCCCTTCTTCGAGTATCTGTCCACCGGTTATTCCAGTGATGCAAGTTTATCCGAAGAGAACCAGTCCGCGCCAGCATCAATGACCCCTGGCAGACCAGCACACTGGAGGTGCGCAGAGGGGACAGGGCCGTGAAGATTAGCAACGGAAATGTGCTGATCATTGAAGGAGGCCTGCATATTTATTTACCGACGGCCAGGTCAATTTTGAAACTTCCAACCTGTATCGGGTCGACCGGCAAACTCAAATGAACCTGCCTGGTTATGGAGATACAGCCCGCAGCGGACAGTACATGTTTCCCACACACGTACAGCAGAAGGAATATCAAATCTGGGATCCCATGTTCATCGGTTTGCGCGGCTACTTTCGAGAAAGTCGAACAGATGGGAGGCCTGCAGATTTACGTATTTTCATTTACAGCGACCGGAATGGACGAAAGCGGTGGATACTGCTACCTGGCAGAGGTCCCCGAACTTTACCTGGCTCACACAGACGGGCAGGGTACCATTTGGGTGGAGCCGCTTTCGGGGACCGTGGTGGATTACGAGGACAGCGGCGTGACTATTTTATTGACCCGGAGAATGGGGACCGGATCGCGGATTTCAACAAGTGGACGGAGAAATACGCCGCGGAGACGCAAGCTGCCCAAATGACCCTGGCACGCCTCGCCCGACAGCGCATGCTCTTTTTGGAGACCTGGCTGCCGGAAGGCTTGCTCCTGGCTGGCATGATCGTGCTCGTAATTGGACTGTTCCGCAATAAGGTACTGAAGAGAACACAAAAATGAAATTTCGCCTGAACATCACCCCCAAACTTACCCTGATCTTTGTGTTGTTTGCCACCGTGCTGCTGGCGGTTGTCAGCCTGGTAACCTATACCAGCGGGAGCGCCTCCCTGCATTCAGCAGCGGTCTCGGAACTATTATCAACGGCCATCGAAAAACAGGCCGCCCTGGAAGATTGGGTTGGAGAAGCCCAGATCCACGCAGACCGCGATTGCGAACTCCCCCTATATCCATAAAGGCCTTATGGATCTGCGGACAGCCTTGAGAGAAAGCAATGTGTCAGATACCCGGGCAGCCCATGACGGCCTGATCGCAGAATTGAAGATCTGGGTGGGGAAGGCGAAAGATTACCAGGAATGGATCTATTGACCCGGATTCAGGCCAGATCATTGCGGCGACAAATACCAGCGAAGAGGGTAAATTCAGGGAGGACCAGGCTTTCTTCAACAACGGAAAAAGCGGTTCCTACGTTCAAAATGTATACTACTCCCCCTCCACACAAAGCTTCCTGATGACGGTGTCCGTCCCCATCCTTTCTTCCGAGGGGGAATTGATGGGCGTACTAGCCGGAAACCTGGACCTAGGGAAAATGAACGATATCGTCGCACGCCGGACCGGCTTGCGCCAGAGTGATGAAGCCTTCCTTGTTAATACATCAGAACTATTCGTCACCCAGCCGCGTTTTATCAACGACCCAGCCGTGCTACGGCTCGGTGTGCACACCGAAGCCATAAAACAATGCCTGGAGCGCAGGAGTGGGGTCATATCATACAACGACTATCGCGGTGTACCCGTGATTGGCGTTTACCGATGGCTTCCAGAACGTCAGCTCTGTTTGATCGTCAAAATGGACCAGTCTGAGGCTCTCGCCCCGGTAACCAGTCTTGGTCGAAATATCCTGGTGATCAGTTTGGTGGCACTTCTGGCCGCGGCAACGCTGGCATGGATGCTGTCGCACAGCATCACACGACCAATTCACCAACTGGCAAAAGGCGCAGCAGAGGTCGGCAGCGGGAATCTACATTATCGGATCGCCTTACCAGGACAGGATGAGATCGGCCACCTGGCAACGGAATTCAACCACATGGCCGGGTCGATTGAAAATATGCAGGCACAATTGGGTCAACACGCGATCCAGTTGGAGTCAGCAAACCAGGAACTGGAAGCTTTTTCATATTCAATTTCGCACGACTTGCGGGCTCCACTGCGGGCGATGGACGGCTTTTCGCGCATCATGCTCGAAGAATACGCTCCGCAACTACCCAGCGAGGCACAGCGTTACCTTGGCTTAGTGAGGAGCAATGCGCAACAGATGGGGCATTTAATAGAAGACTTGCTGGCATTCTCTCGGCTGAGCCGCCTGCCGTTAAACAAGGTAAGCGTGGCACCCCTAGAAGTTGTGAACCAGGTGCTGGCGGATTTGCTGGAAGACCCGGAGAGTCGGAATGTTAAAGTCACCGTGGGAGAACTGCCAACCTGCGAAGCCGATCCTGCACTGCTCAAGCAGGTGTGGATCAACCTGCTGGCGAATGCGTTCAAATTCACCCGCAAACGGGAGGATGCCCAGATCGAAATTGGGTCAAATCAATCGGGCAGCGGGTGCGTTTACTTCGTTAAAGATAATGGCGTGGGCTTTGACATGCAATATGCGAACAAGCTGTTCGGTGTTTTCCAACGATTGCACCGGGTAGAGGAATATGAGGGCACCGGCGTGGGGCTGGCGATCGTGCAGCGCATCGTCCACCGACACGGGGGCCGCGCTTGGGCTGAAGCAGAAATTGATAAAGGCGCGACATTCTATTTTACGATTTAAGATTTCTAATTTCAAGTTAAAATGAAATAGATATAAACCTGAAACATGGGATCTCATATCTGCAGTCAGAAATTTGGAGACAAAAGATGGTCAACAATTCAATCGAAATCCTGCTGGTCGAAGACAATCCCAACGACGTGGAACTGGCCCTGCATGCCCTAAAGAAAAACAAGCTCGCCAACAACATTCACGTGGCGCGGGACGGTGCCGAGGCGCTAGATTTCCTGTTTGGCACCGGAGAATTTGCAGACCGCCACATCAACCGCCCGCCGAAGGTGATCCTGCTGGACCTGAAATTGCCCAAGGTGGATGGGCTGGAAGTGTTGAAGCGGATCAAGGGAGATGAGCGCACCCGCACGATCCCGGTGGTTGTGCTTACCTCGTCCCGGGAGGAACGTGACATTGTTGAAAGTTACCGGCTGGGTGTCAACAGCTACATCACCAAGCCGGTGGATTTCGAGCAGTTCACCGAGGCGGTGAGGCAATTGGGGTTGTACTGGCTGCTGCTGAACCAGCCGCCGGTCCTTTGAGGTTGCAGATTTCCGAGCGCTGAACCCCGCAGAAGTTTTCATATATTTCTGCCAGCTGTGAATCAAGATCTTGGAGATGAGCATGTCCACACCAATCCGAGTTTTAATGATCGAAGACCGGGAGGCCGACGCCGAATTGGTCCGCCATGAATTGGGGAGGGCCGGTTTCGACCCAGCCTGGGAGCGCGTGGAGACAGAGGCAGAGTACCTGGCAGGGCTTGAAACAAACCCCGACCTGATCCTGGCCGACTGGTCGCTGCCACAATTCAATGGAGGGCGCGCAATGAAAATCCTGCAGGAACGCGGGCTGGACATCCCCTTCATCATCGTCTCAGGCAGCATCGGCGAGGATGTGGCGGTGGAAGCCATGCGTGAGGGAGCCACGGATTACCTGCTTAAAGACCGCCTGGGCCGGCTGGGCGAGGCGGCTCGCCGGGCGATGAGAGAGAAACAATTACGAGAAGATCACACGCGGGCTGAAAAAGATTTACACGACAGTGAGGTTAAATATCGCAGCCTTATCGAACAATCCTCCGACGGCATTGTCGTGATCGATGAAAATGGCATGATCATCAATTGGAACGGCCGGCAGGAGGAAATGACCGGGATAAAACAGGTGGAAGTGCTGGGCAAACTCCTTTGGGATGTCCAATTTCAAATGATGCCTGATGAGATCAAAAATCCGGCCATGGGAGAAATGCTTAAGAAAGCCATAACGCGTTTGCTGGAGAGTGGCTATTCTCCACGCATGGGACAAGAACTTGAAACAATCGTCCAGCTTAAAGATGGGACCAGGCGCACTCTGCTGATGACAACTTACCAGTTTAAGACTGAAAAGGGTTTCATGGCAGGCAGTATTTCCCGCGATATAACCGAGCGGCAGAAGGCGGAAGAAGTTATCCGGAACCTGGCGCGCTTCCCTTCCGAAAACCCCAACCCGGTACTGCGCATTGCCCTAAATGGGAATCTGCTTTACGCCAACAAGGCAACCTTTCACCACCTGAAAAATTGGGAATTGGAACTGGGCAAACCTGTTCCTGAAATACTAAAGAACCCGGCCGTTGAAGTTTTCGAAAGTCGAACAACAAAAACGGTTGAGGTCCCCTGTGGAGAGCAAATCTATTCATTCAGCATGGAGTCGTCATTGAAAGATGAGGACATAAGCCTATATGCACGCAACATCACCGAGCGGAAGCGTGCGGAAGAAAAACTATATGAAAGTGAAAAGGAATTCCATTCACTGGCTGAGTCCATGCCGCAGATTGTCTGGATTACCCGCCCGGATGGATGGAACATATATTTTAATCAGCAGTGGGTGGATTACACGGGTCTTACGCTGGAGGAGAGTTATGGGCATGGTTGGAACAAACCTTTCCATCCTGACGACCAGCAGCGGGCGTGGGATGCCTGGCAAAACGCGACTGGAAATCTTGGTCAATATTCGATAGAATGTCGCCTGCGCCGGGCAGATGGTGTTTATAAATGGTGGTTGATTCGCGGCGTACCCGTAATGGATGAGGACGGAGGATCACTCAAATGGTTTGGCACATGCACCGATATTAATGAAATGAAATTGGCGGAAGAAGAGATCCGCAAATTGAATGCAGACCTGCGAACAGCGCGTGGAAGAACGCACATACGAATTACGCCAGGCACAGGACAAAATCGTGCGCCAGGAGAAATTGGCGATGCTGGGTCAACTGGCAGGGGGCGTGGGACACGAACTGCGCAACCCGCTGGGCATCATTTCCAACGCCATTTACTATCTTAAGCTCATCCAACCCGAGGCGGAAGATAAAGTACGAAAATACCACGCCATGATCGAGCAGGAGGTGCACAACTCCGAGAAGATCATCGCCGACCTGCTGGATTTTGCCCGGCTTGAATCCATGGAGCGCAAACCGGTATCGGTAAGTGAACTGGTGAAGCTTACCTGGCGCGCTTCCCGGTCCCCGAGGGGTTAAGTCCACTATCCGGCTGCCAGAAGACCTGCCACCGGTCATTGCCGACCTCGAACAGATGCAACAGGTGTTGGGCAATATCACGATGAATGCCTTCCAGGCGATGGAAGTGCAGAACGCCAAGCCGGGTTAGGCCAGGGCAGGCAGGCTGAGCATCATCGCACACCAGCAAAAGGGGATGGTAGCCATCGCCGTGAAGGATAACGGGGTGGGCATCCCGCCGGAAAACCTGCGCAGGCTCTTCGAACCGCTCTTCACCACCAAGTCAAAGGGCATCGGGCTGGGGCTGGCTGTGAGCCGGAAACTGGCCGAAGCCAACGGCGGTCGCATCGAAGTGAAAAGCGAGCCGGGCAAGGGCAGCACCTTTACCTTGTTCCTGCCGGTGGATGGGTTGTAACCATGGATGAAATGACCACCATCCTTGTTGTAGACGACCAGGTGGCAGTGGCAACCACCCTGGCCGATATCCTGCAGGCAAAAGGGTTTAAGGTGTACCTGGCTGCTTCGGGGGAGGAAGCCCTGCAGATCCTGCGCGAGAATTCGGTGGATATCCTGCTGACCGACGTGCGTATGCCCGATATGAACGGCGTGCAGCTTTATCGTGAGGCGCGCAAGATTAATCCGCCGCTGACCACCTACATGATGACTGCCTACGCCGCCGACGACCTGATCCAGCAGGGGATGAAGGAGGGCATCAAAACGGTGCTGACCAAGCCGCTGGATATCGATCTCATGATCGCCTTATTTACGGCTTACAAGAATTTCTCCAAAAGAGGTGGATAGGCGGGCAAACCCCGCCCGCTCCCGCTTTCATAGTGGTGGGGGTTTAGAATTGGCACCCCAGCATGCCGTCACCGGCCGCGTCAGGTAAAATAAGTCCATGAGCATCATACAAAACATCCTTAAACAAATTTGGGATAAGGTTCTTACTGTAATTGGAGTTCTTTTTGTTTTACTCCCAATAAGCCCGTTGAATATGAAGCTGGACTGCTGCCGGGATTCGGGGGTGTTTCTTTATGCCGGCTGGCGCATCCTGAATGGAGCACTCCCCTACCGTGATATCTGGGATCATAAACCACCCGTCATTTATTACCTCAATGCATTAAGCATATTGATTGGACCAAATTCAAGGTGGGGTCTCTGGATAATTGAATTTATTTCTCTGTTTTTGGCAGCGATTATTTGTTTCCAATTGATCAAAAAGGCGTTCGGGTCTATTCCAGCGCTGATTGGTTTAATACTCTTCTTTTTGACCCTTGGTTTTGTGCTTGATGGTGGAAATCTTACTGAAGAATACGCTCTTCCGATGCAATTTGCTGCCCTGTGGCTTGCTTTTGATGCCGATAACCCAAAGTTCAAAAAATATCGCTATCTTTTGATTGGATTGATCGGAGCTGTGGCCTTTTTTACGAAACAGACCTCAATTGGAATTTGGTTGGCGATCGTCATCTACCTGGCTGTCAAGCGGTTAACCTCACACCAGGGTATACGACTGCTCAAAGAGATCCTCTACATGATTTTTGGTGGTTTCCTGGTCGCGATTGCCGTCATTGTTTTCTTTGGGGTTCAGGGTTCACTCCAGCAATTCTGGAGCGACGCATTCAAATACAATTTTGTCTATGCCGCGACTCTTACCGGTTTTAAAGACCGGGTAAGCCCGATTATTGACGGTATTAAAGTTCTTACATCGACCGGGTTATTTCAGGTTTCTTTGATTGGATACTTCTTAGCATTGGTGCTTGTGCTGCGCAACAAAATGTTCATAAGGGAGCAGGTTGCCTTTTTGGCAATAGGGTTGATCGATCTGCCCATCGAGTTGATTTTGGTGAGTTCTTCCGGGAAGACCTACCCGCATTACTACATGACATTGCTCCCCTGCCTCGCCTTGTTTGCAGGATTGTTATTCTGGGTATTGCTTTCGTCGCTTTCTTCCTGGGGGATAACAAATTTTTATAAGGGCTGTTTTACATTGGGCGTCGCTGGAATTTTCCTGTGGGTCTCCTTTAACGGTACTTATGGCGAGGTAATGGGTTACAGGCACAACCTTCACAATAGTGACAATGCGGTGGCGATCGACTATATTCGATCGGTCACTTCTCCTGGCGATTTTGTTTTATTATGGGGGGCTGAAACCACGGTTAATTTTAATGCCCGGCGGGTAAGCCCTACTCGGTTTGTTTATCAATTTCCACTCTATAAGCAGGGTTACGCAACCGAAGAGTTGATCATGGAATATTTGGACGATATTATTCAAAACAGCCCCCGCTTGATTATTGATACCAGGAACCCGGAGACTCCCATATACGATTTTCCGATTCAAACTGAAGCAATAAAAGAAAAAATGTTGGTTATTCGATCACATTACCGGGAGATAAGAAAGATTGATATGCAAAATACTGACACCTGGATCGTATACGAATATACTGGAACGGGGAATTAGAAAAGCTCAAAGCAAACTTGCTTCCAGGTGAAATCGTCAAACTCAGGCTCTGTTCAAAAATA
>CAWGWL010000005.1:0-137632 GCA_963826215.1 uncultured Chloroflexia bacterium
CCCGCTGACCGCCATCGGTGATTGGCCCACCCACCAGCGTTTTCGACTTTCAGGGGCGGGCCGGGTGGCAGCCAGCCAGGAACAGGTACGCGAACATGTCAATTACTATCTCCAAAATCCGTCTGCCGATCGAGAAGAACGTCGCAAATTCATCGTTGACGAATGCACTTATCTGGATGGTAGTTCCGGGAAGCAGACAGGCGAAATCCTTCTTTCTATGCTAAATGGATTCATTCTTGAGGCACATAATGAGTAAACCCGAAATCCTTGTGATCATCCCGGCGCGCGGCGGCTCGAAGGGCATCCCGCGCAAAAATATCCGCCTTTTTGCCGGGCACCCGCTGGTCGCCTTCAGCATCGCCGCGGCTCTGCAGGCAGAGCTGGTGACGCGGGTCATCGTCTCCACGGACGATGAGGAGATCGCCCAGGTTTCCCGCCGCTGCGGCGCAGATACCCCTTTCCTGCGTCCCGCAGAATTTGCCGCGGACAAAACAATGGACCTGCCCGTTTTCCAGCATGCGCTGACATGGCTGGCTGAAAATGAGGGCTATCACCCGGATGCTGTCCTGCACCTCCACCCCACCAGCCCGGTCCGCCCAAAAGGATTGCTGGATAAGGCGATCCGCCTGCTGCTCGATCACCCGGAGGCTGACTGTGTGCGCGGGGTGATCGAACCCGGTCAGAACCCACATAAGATGTGGCGGATCGACGAGCAAACCGGCCGGATGACACCGCTCCTAAGCGTCCCTGGAATTATGGAACCCTATAACACGCCGCGCCAGCTTCTTCCCCCTGTATACCTGCAAACCGGCCACGTGAATGCCATTCGTCCGGCGGTGATCCTGGGCGGCTCGATGACCGGTAAGATCATTTTGCCGCTCATCATCGACTGGCATTTCGAGGTGGACCTGGACACCCTGGCGGATTGGGAACGCGGGGAGTGGCTGGTCTCCAGGAATGAGCTGGATATGGTCTGGCCTGAGAAACCATCCAGTTGAGGATGACAATCTTGAGGTCCGTTCTTTGATGAAGAAGCTGAAATTCTCCTGGGGCTGGTTCGAGATCGGTTTGATCGTCTTGAGTCTGCTCGCGCATCTTTATATTGCATCCAGACCAGCGAACTCTTTGATGAACTGGTACAGCAGTGATGATGGTTTCTATTATTTTAAAGTGGCTGCCAATATCAACAGCGGGCTGGGAGTAACCTTTGATGGGATCAACCCCACCAATGGATTCCAGCCGCTTTGGATGCTGGTGTGTATCCCGGTTTTTGCGTTGGCGCGTTTTGACTTGATCCTGCCCTTGCGCGTGCTGGTGATGGTTTCAGCCCTCCTGAATGCCGGGACGGGCATCCTGCTCTTCCGCCTGTTGCGAAGATTGATTTCCTCGTGGACAGCCGCAGTAGTTGCAATGGTTTGGGTTTTCCTGCCATCGATCCATGCGGTGGTGGTTCAAAATGGAATGGAAAGTGCGATCAGCGCTTTTTTCCTGGCGCTCCTGCTGACCCTGGTTGTCCAGCAGAGGGAGGAACTCCTCAGCTTTTGGAAACTGGTGCCGATTGGGGTGGTGGGGGGTCTTGCGATTTTGGCCCGGCTGGATAATATCTTTGTCGTAATGTTGATCGGCTTGTGGTTTGTCCTGGGGCAGACCAGCAGATATCTGCGCATGATCTTAGTGGGGGATTTTGCCCTGGTGTATATTGTTGGGCTGCTTGGTTACTATGTCCGCCTGCCGGCAGGTCCTTTATATATCGCAAATTCCGCCTCCTTGCCCTGGCATGTTGCCCTGGGATTTATCCTGATCCCATCCTTTTTGTTCATTTTTGGGTTATACCCCTCATCCCCTGAGAAAATTAGCTGGAAGTTCTTATTGCGGTGCGCGCTGGCGGTGGGGTTGGCTTCCGGCATTACCGGCATTTGCCTGCTTATACTTCAGAGAGTGGGTCTGATTTCTGCGTTACCACGCTCAGTCATTCTAATCAATTTTGCCGGAACCCTGGTTTGCGTAGTAGGGTTGCGCTGGCTGGCAGGGAATATTTATCGTCCGGATGTCGCTGCTAGGGAATTTCTCCATCCGTTCCCGCTCTTTTTGGAAAATGATTTTACCGCGCGTGTTTGCCTTTTTTCTTCCTGTAGTGATCCTGTTGGGATCTTATATGTCCTGGAGCTATTATTTTGTTGGCACTCCCATGCCGGTCAGCGGCCAGATCAAGCATTGGTGGGGGGACCTGCCCAATACGGTGTATGGCTCGGTCCACCGTTCCCTTGCCGGTGTTCTTGGCATTTCAGGCGGTGCTGCATGGGATCTGGCCATTTCCCCGCTTGCCTTTTTTGAAAATGCTGCAGCAGGGTTCCTTAAGCCAGGCGTTGGTTTTGCGGTGGGAAAAATTCTCTTTATTATTTTGATCTTGTTGGTTGCAGCACTCCTTTTGATCCAACGTACATGGTTAATTGCGGCCGCTGCCAAGCTGGGTCTGTTTCCATTTATCATGGGCCTATTCGCCCAGATCTTTAGTTTCACCAGCACAAGTTATATTCATGTCCGTGAGTGGTATTGGGTTGGTGAGATGCTGTTCACGGTTATTATTCTGGGGGTTGTTCTTGAATGCGCCCGGCTCTCTCTCAATCGTGCTAAAATCAAACCCCTTGCCTGGCAAATAGGGATGGCAATCTTTTCTCTGGTGATCTTTACGATTTTTGGACAAATGGTGATCCAGCGCTTTCCATACTCTGTTGCGCAGGAAAATCAAGATGCTTACCTGACCGAGGTTCGTACTCTCGAGGCTTACACCAGCCCCGGCGCATTGATCGGGCAAACCGGAGGTGGAACGACCGCCTACTTTATCAGGGATCGCACGATCGTCAACCTGGATGGCCTGATCAACAGCCCAGAATACTTCAAATTGCTGCGGGTCGGCCGGGGGGCAGAGTTCCTTGACCGGGTGGGATTAAATTTTGTTTTTGGAGACGAACTTATGCTCACGGCATCTGATCCGTACCGCCAGCTGCTTGAAGGACACCTCGATTCGGTAGCCCGGCTTGGTTCATCAGAGTTGTATCGTTATATTCCATCGCTGCCTTGATTTCATCGATTGGGAACGGGAGAATTATGAAAAACCCAGAAGTGCTCGCCATCATCCCTGCCCGCGGCGGATCGAAAGGCATCCCGCGCAAGAATATCCGCTTGTTTGCCGGGTACCCGCTGATCGCCTACAGCATCGCGGCTGCACACCACGCAGGATCTGTTTCCCGCGTTATCGTGACGACCGACGACGAGGAAATTGGTGCAATCGCCCGCCAGTACAAAGCTGAAACCCCGTTTTTGCGCCCAATTGAACTGGCTGGGGATAACACCCTGGACCTGCCTGTTTTCCAGCACGCCCTGACCTGGCTTGCAGAAAACGAAAAATACCATCCCGACATCGTCGTTCACCTGCGACCCACCACCCCGCTCCGGCCGCCTGACCTTGTGGATAATGCTGTCCACCTTCTGCAGGCTCATCCCGAGGCCGATTCGGTGCGCGGTCTCACTCCGGCTCGCCAGAACCCCTTCAAGATGTGGCTGATGGACGGTCCCGACAAAGCCATCCGCCCGCTGGTTACCGTTCCAGGTGTGGAAGAGCCTTATAATGCTCCCCGGCAGGAGCTGCCCACTGCATACGCTCATACCGGCCTGATCGATGTCATTCGCCCGGCGACCATCCTGGACAAGCATTCGATGACCGGCAGGACCATCCTGCCCATTCTGTTTGACCCCGCCTATGATGCTGACCTGGATGCCCCAGAGGATTGGAAGCAGGCGGAGCAGTCCATTTTACGCCGCGGTCAGAATATGGTGTGGCCCGGCGAACCGCCTCGCAAAATGCCTGAAAAGATCAAATTGCTCATCCTTGATTTTGACGGTGTGCTTACGGACAATCGCGTTTGGGTGGATGAAAACGGTCACGAGTTGGTGGCTGCCAACCGCAGCGACAGCCTTGGCATCAATATGCTTCAGCAGGCGGGAGTGGAGGCGATGGTGGTGTCAAAAGAGACCAATCCCGTTGTGACCGCTCGCTGCCGGAAAATGAATATCGACTGCATCCAGGGTGAAGACGATAAACAAACTGCCCTCCAGAAAATCCTGGCGGAACGTCAGCTTGACCCCGCCCAGGTTGTCTACCTGGGAAACGATATTAACGATTTACCGTGTTTCCCGCTGGTTGGGTGGGGTGTGGCGGTGGCAGATGCCCTGCCTGAAGTGGCTCGCAGTGCAGACTATATTTTAAGCAAGGCGGGAGGTCACGCAGCCGTACGTGAGCTTTGTGACCTCATCCTGGCTGAAGGCCGCTTCTGAATTACAATTGCGGCTGCTTAAAAAGTAAATATCACCCTGGTTTCTATTGGAGGTAATAATGGCAGATATTAAGATAGGTGATCGATTGGTTGGGGATGGGCATCCCTGCTACATTATTGCAGAGATAGGGATTAATCATAATGGTGACCTGGAGACTGCCCGCAAACTAATCGATGTCGCTGCGGCAGCTGGCTGTAATGCAGTCAAGTTCCAGAAACGCACGGTGGATGTGGTTTACCCTGCCGAGGAACTTGCTCGTCCGCGCGAGAGTCCGTTTGGAACCACAAACAGTGACCTGAAATACGGACTGGAATTCGGCCAGGAGGAATACCAGGCGATCGATAGTTATTGCAAGGAAAGGAAGATCACCTGGTTCGCTTCCTGCTGGGATGAAGCCTCGGTGGATTTTATCGCTCAGTTTAACGTGCCTTGTTTCAAAATCGCCTCGGCCTCCCTCACGGACGACGGCCTCCTGCGCCATACCCGTTCGAAAAAACGCCCGATCCTGCTTTCGACCGGGATGAGCAGCCTGGAACAGATCGACCACGCAGTCGATTTGCTCGGAAAAAATGATTTGGTGGTTCTGCATACCACCAGCACTTATCCAGCTTTTTACGAAGAGCTAAATTTGCGCGTCATCCCCGCATTAAAACAACGCTACAGCATACCGGTGGGCTATTCGGGTCATGAGACCGGTCTTTCCACAACGATCGCCACGGTGGCAATGGGAGCTTGCGTGGTTGAGCGGCATATCACCCTCGACCGTTCCATGTGGGGCTCCGACCAGGCTGCCTCGGTCGAATCTCAGGGGTTCATGCGCCTGGTACGCGACATACGCCTGGTGGAAACAGCCATGGGGGATGGTATGAAGCGCGTGATCGAGCGGGAAGTGCCGATCATGAAAAAACTTCGCCGCGTGGACAGCAACGGAAGCGGTAAATAAGGATTTTGTTGGAGGATCGCATGTCACTGATTGGGATCATGCAGGGACGACTTTTTCCCCCGGAATCAGGCCGGTTTCAGAGTTTCCCGCGCGAGCATTGGGCTGATGAATTCGAGCTGGCTGCCCAGTCCGGCTTGAATTCCATCGAATGGATCTATGACCAGTATGGGGCTGACGCGAATCCGATCGCAAATGATAACGGGATCCAGGAGATGAAAGCGCTCTCCAAACGGCATGGCATTCAGGTCGTGTCTTTGTGCGCCGACTATTTCATGGACAAGCCCCTGGTCCGTGCAAGTCCATCGCAATTGAGGGAACGCCTGGCCACTCTCGAATGGCTGCTGAGTCGCTGTAAAATGCTGGGGATGAACCGCATAGTTATTCCCTTTGTGGATGCTTCCAGCATTGATACAGACGCGGAGTATGAGGGTGTCTGCACCATGTTGACCCGCCTCCTGCCGCGTATCGAAAAAAACGGGATCGAACTCCATCTCGAGACATCCCTGCCTCCAAAAAGGTTTGGTGAACTGCTGGCACGCCTTCCGCATCCGCTGCTTAAGGCCAATTATGATTCCGGGAACAGCTCGTCGCTGGGTTATAAACCCCACGAAGAGTTCAATGTCTATGGACGACGGGTGGGAAGTGTGCATATAAAGGATCGCTTGTTCGGTGGAAGCACCGTTCCCCTTGGGAAAGGTGATGCGGATTTCCAGGCGCTTGCTGAAAGCCTTAAATTCGTCGGATATTCAGGTGATTTTATCCTCCAGGTGGCTCGAGAAATCCCTGGTAATGAAGTCAATTGGGCCAGGCAGAACCGCGATTTCGTGATAAAGAACTTTACTGGATCCCAATGGGCGCGGCAATGAAGGTTTTGATCATAGGTCTCGGCGGAATAGGTCAACGGCATCTCAGAAATTTGCGCACGTTGCTGGGCAAAGAGGTGGAAATTATTGCGCACGATCTCCGCCCCAATCCGCCGGTCCTCACCGACCAGCTCCAGATCGAGGCCGGGGTCACCCTGGAAGAGAAATTCGACCTGCGCATTTACCTGGATCTGGAACAGGCCCTGGCTCTCAAGCCGGAGGTCGTCTTCGTCTGTAACCCATCCAGCCTGCATATACCGGCGGCGATTGAGGGCTGCTCGCGAGGGCTGTCA
Source organism: uncultured Chloroflexia bacterium (assembly GCA_963826215.1). Taxonomy (GTDB): domain Bacteria; phylum Chloroflexota; class Anaerolineae; order Anaerolineales; family Villigracilaceae; genus UBA877. The sequence continues at coordinate 6,435 of CAWGWL010000005.1, forward strand.
CCTTTTCATTGAAAAGCCGCTTTCTAACAACCTCGAGCAGGTGAACGAATTGATCGAGTTGGTGGAGCACCGAGGGTTGAAGGCAGTGGTTGGATACCAGATGCGTTACCATCCTTGTTTGCAGCGTCTGCATGCGCTTGTGGCGGAGAAGAAGGTCGGCCAAATTCTGTCTGTGCGGGCGGAGATTGGCGAATATATGCCGGGTTGGCATACGTACGAGGATTACCGACAGATGTACGCTTCCCGGAAGGATCTGGGGGGAGGTGTCATCCTCTCGCAAATCCACGAATTCGACTATCTCTACTGGCTTTTCGGCCTGCCCCGGAGCGTCTATACGCTGGGAGGACACCTGAGTAATTTGGAGATTGATGTGGAAGATACCGCAGAAACGCTGATGGAATTTGCTTTGGACGGCCATCCTGTTCCCGTCACGCTTCATCAGGATTATCTGCAACGTCCGCTCAGCCGGTTCTGCGAGGTATTTGGAGATGCCGGCAAGATTCGGGTGGACATCCGGACACTTACGGTGGATGTTTTTGATCACCAGGGAAAACAGGTGGAGTCCAGTTCTTATGAAGGTTTCCAGCGCAACCAGCTATTCATGGATGAATTGAAGGATTTCCTGGGAGGCATACAGGGGAAAAAGACATCCTCGGTTGACCTGCAGGCAGGCGTTCAAAGCCTTCGTATTGCACTGGCTGCGAAGGAGTCATTGGCTGAAGGGAAAGTGGTAAAGCTGACAAGGTGAATATCATGGGCAATTTAAAGATGAACTTCTTCGATCTTACCGGCCGAGTGGCTGTCATTACCGGCGGGGCAGGACTTCTGGGACAGCAACACGCAGAAGCAATTGCGAACGCTGGCGGGATACCTGTGCTGGCAGATATCCGTATCGACGACATGGACACGCAAAGCCGAGCCTGGAAGGAACGCTTTGGTGATTCTGCCTGTGCAATCATGGTCGACATCACCAAGCGGGAAAGTGTCAAAGCGCTTCTCAAAGATGTCCTGGCCCGATTTGGGCGGGTGGACATACTCATCAATAATGCTGCCAATAACCCAAAAATGGAGAAAACCGCAGAAGTGGAATTCTCGCGCCTCGAAAACTTTCCATTGGAACAATGGGAAGCTGACCTGTCGGTGGGACTGACCGGTGCTTTCCTTTGCTCCCAGGTGATCGGCAGTGAGATGGCAAAAAGAAAAAGCGGCGTGATCGTGAATGTCGCCTCCGACCTGGCGGTGATCGCACCCGACCAGCGGCTGTACCAAAAGCCCGGTCTTCAAAATGACCAGCAGCCTGTCAAGCCGGTCACTTATTCCGTGGTGAAGACCGCACTGGTAGGTCTCACGCGCTACCTGGCCACCTACTGGGCTGAGGCGGGCATCCGTGTCAATGCCATTTCTCCGGGTGGGGTCTATAACAACCAACCAGAGGAATTTGTGCAGAAACTCGCCAACCTTATCCCGTTGGGGCGCATGGCAAAACTGGACGAATACCAGGCTGCCATCCTTTTTCTTGTGCTCGGATGCTTCCTCCTATATGACCGGAACCAACCTGGTCATCGACGGCGGTCGGAGTTGTTGGTGAGGAGGAAGAGGCCGCGATGAATATAAAGACGATTGATACTGAACTAAAACAACACCAGCAAATCCTTGAACAAACCATCCAGCAGTCAGCCGGGTTGATCAACGATATGGCATTGAGCATGGTTAAATGCTTTCAGCAGGGGAATAAAATCCTCCTGTGTGGCAACGGGGGCAGTGCGGCTGATGCACAGCATGTGGCTGGAGAGTTTGTTAACCGCTTCCGGATGAACCGGCGCGCCCTTCCCGCCATCGCACTCTCCACCGACACCTCGGTCCTGACTGCCATTGGAAACGACTCTGCTTTTGAAAATATTTTTTCCCGCCAGGTGGAAGCCCTTGGACAGGCGGGGGACATCCTGGTGGGCATCAGTACCAGCGGCAGATCCCCCGACGTCGTAAAGGCGTTGGATTCAGCCCGCAGTGCCGGCATGACCACCATGGGATTTACCGGGGAAAAGGGGCTGGCAACCATGCAACCGAAGTGCGAGTTTTGCCTGGCTGTGTCGTCTGCCGATACTCCACGAATCCAGGAGTGCCACATTTTTATCTGGCATGTGATCTGTGGGCTCGTGGAACGCGAAATGTTCCAGAAAAGTTGAACAAGGATAATTAATATGAAACGTGAAATAAAAATCGGCCGCACTCTCGTTGGGGATGGACACCCAGTGTTCATCATTGCGGAGATTGGGATTAACCATAATGGCGACCTGGATATCGCCAAGCGAATGATCGATGCAGCCGTCCATGCCGGGGTGGATGCTGTCAAGTTCCAGAAACGCACACCTGAACTCTCCACACCGCCCGAACAGCAGAAGCAGATGCGCGAGACACCCTGGGGTTATATTACCTACCTGGAATATCGTCACAAGGTGGAATTTGTCGATGCACAATACAACGAGATAGCACGTTACTGCAAAGAAAAAAACATTGCCTGGTTTGCCTCTGTGTGGGATGAGCAGGCAGTCGATTTTATGGAAAATTTCGATACTCCTGTTTATAAAATCCCATCTGCTTCCTTAACCGACCATAAATTAATCGATCATGCCCGTAAAACCGGTAAACCGTTAATCCTTTCCACAGGCATGTCCACCATGGAAGAGATCCGGGAATCCGTTAAAGTTGCCGGGACGGAGGGCCTGGTGATAACCCATTGCACCAGCACTTATCCATGCGAACCGGACCAACTCAACATGCGAGTCATCAAGGCATTACGGGACGAATTTCCCTGCCCGATCGGTTATTCCGGACATGAAGTAGGCCTGGTTCCCCCGGTGGTGGCGGTATCCTTAGGTGCGTGCATGATCGAGCGTCATCTCACCCTTGACCGGGCGATGTGGGGGTCCGATCAGGCTGCCTCCGTGGAACCGGGCGGTTTCGAGCGACTGGTCATGTATGTACGCGTGAGTGAAGTCTCACTGGGTGACGGCCTCAAGCGGGTCTATGAGAGTGAGAAACCCTCGCTAAAGAAACTGCGGCGGGTGGTTTCACGAGAGTAAATGCCTGAAAATATTCCCAGCCTTTCGCGGCGTATACGGCGACTCGGTGAACTGACTCGTACTTTTACTGTGGCGCGTCAAGTGGCAGCGCACGCCCGCCTCGATCCGGTAAGGAAGCCGGTCATCTTTTTTAACGCTTCAGCGCGCCTTTCAGGTCTCAGCCAGAATGCTGCTTTTTCCTTGATTTCTTCGTGGGCTGTGCGGCTGGCAGGTACGCCGGTGGTGCATTTTGCCTGCAAAGCCGGGATGAGCCGCTGTGTTCTGGGTACGGACCAGGATCATCCACAGCAGCCGCCTCCGTGCGGGATGTGTATCCGCCAGTCAAGGGTTAATTACAACGGAGCAAATACCCTGTTCTTCACGTATCGCCAGGATGACGCCCTGGCTGCCTCCCTAAAAGAATTGAATATTAGCGGGCTTGTTCAGTACGAACAACCAATTCCTGACACCTGGTCGCCTGGTTCCCAATTCCCTTCAACCCTGCCTTTGGGTTCAATAATCCTGCCATCCATTGGTTGGAGACTGCGCAGCAAAGCACTTACGGATGACGAAACGACCCGTTTTATTTACCGCGAGTTTATCCTTTCTGCTTGGAATGTGGCGCGCGAATTCAATGCCCTGCTGGATAATCTGAACCCGCAAGCGGCAGTTCTGTTTAATGGCCTCCAGTATCCCGAAGCGGTGGCAGCCTGGGTATGCCGCCAACGCGGGGTGCGCGTAATCACACACGAATCAAGCTTCCAACCATTAAGCGCATTCTTCCTGGAAGGAGAAGCGACCACCTACTCAATTCCTCTCCCGGATAAGGATCTCACTCCAGAACAGGATGCCCAGGTGGATGCCGATCTCCAAAAACGCCGCCAGGGCGATTTCATCATGGCGGGAGTTAAATTCTGGAAAGGAATGCAGGGGCTACCTGACGAATTGGCGCAAAAGGCCGCCACGTTCAAGCAGGTGGTGGCGGTTTTTTCCAATATTATTTTCGACACCAGCCTGGAGTTGGCCAACGTTGTTTTCCCGGATATGTTTTCCTGGCTCGATGGACTGCTGTTGGTTATCAAGGCGCACCCGGAAACGCTGTTCGTGGTCCGTGCCCATCCCGATGAAGACCGTCCTGGCAAAGCCAGCCGAGACTCGGTTGCGATGTGGGTGGAACGCAACCACGTGCAGAAACTTTCCAATGTCCTGTTTATTCCACCTCAGGAATACATCAGCTCTTATGAGTTGGCACAGTTTTCCAAATTCGTATTGACCTACAATTCGACTATCGGCATCGAGATCACTCTGGCAGGTAAACCTGTTTTGTGTGCAGGCAAAGCATCCTTCAACGAGCACGAGACAGCCTGGTTCGAGACGGACCGGAAGGGATATTTCAGCCGCCTTGATTCCTTGCTGGCGGGTGTCCAGCCCGAAGTGCCACCTGAGCGATTAAGAAATGCCGCGCCGTTATTGGTACTACCGCAATTATCGCTTTTCGCTACCATTTGGTAGGTATATTGAGGTCACCTCCCCAATTGGTTATGTACGCTTGAAAAATTTTTCCTGGCGTGATTTGCTTTCAGATCAATCCCCCACAGTACGCGCCCTTTTGGCTGGAATCCTGGACGGGAAACAGTTCGAACTTGATTCCTGACGGGCTTTAGGTCTGTTAAAATTTCCTGGTCGATATTCTGCTGTTGGAAGGGAATTGCTCTAATGTATGAAGTTCTTGAAACATCTCTGGCGACGGTCAGCCGCTCGTATGAGTACCAAATCAAATCCATTCATGGAGCTGATTTCAACAATCTAAAAGGATTTGGTGTCCCCTGGCTGCTGGACTCGCATCGCTGGCAAAAGGGAGAGAAGGTTCTCGACGTGGGCGGAGCCTATTCCGACCTCCCCATCTACATTCAAAGAGAATACGGTTGCGAAATGTGGGTGGCGGATGATTTTGGGCTCGACAGTACCGCCGCGGAGTGGACGCGCGGTCGTTCGCCCCAGGAACATATCACTGCTCACCCACAGGTAAAGTATGTTTTGGAACGGGTTGGGCCGATGGATAAATCTTCTCTACCAGACCATTACTTCGATGTTGTTTACAGCCTTTCTGCGCTGGAACATGCTGGCGGACTCCAGACCCCCGCCGTCTGGCGTCACATGGATCGTCTGCTCAAAGCCGGGTGGTGAACTGCTGCACGAAGTGGATGTGATCTTCCCTTCCAATGCGGGTGTGATAGGCTTGATAAAAGCCTGTGCATTTGATCTGTTATTTCCCATCCTTCCCAAATCATTTCGTCTGAAGCACTGCATTGCCACGCCGCTATCCTATATTCGCGTGGCGCTCGGCAATGTGGGTACCCCAGTAAAATGCACCGGGAATCTCTCGCTCTTAAACATGGCATTGAATCCGGATATTCTGGCTGAATCATACCGCCATGGTTATTACCGTCTAACTCGGGACAACATAAAGGATTTTCGATACAAACGTTTTGGCGCTTTACTCATTCACCTGAGGAAAGTCTCGTGAAATTCATTGGGTGGGGTATATGAACTGCTCGCTTGTCATTCGCGCCTTCAACGAAGAGCAGCATATCGGTCGCCTGCTGGAGGGGGTCCGCCACCAGACTGTGCAGGATGTGGATGTCATCCTGGTGGACTCGGGTTCAACCGATGCCACAACAACGATCGCCGCACAGTACGGAGCCACGATGGTGCACGTCCCCCCGGCTGAATTTACCTTCGGTCGTTCCTTGAACCTGGGGCTGGCTGCCGCTGCCTGTGAGCTGGTTGCCATAGCTAGCGCCCATGTTTACCCGGTCTATCCCGATTGGCTGGAACGCCTGCTTGAACCGTTCTCCGACCCGCAGGTTGCCTTGACCTATGGCAGGCAGCGCGGAGATAAAAACTCAAAGTTTTCAGAGCAGCAGATATTTTCCCGCTGGTATCCCCAGGAATCGGCTGCTCACCAAAACCATCCCTTCTGCAATAATGCCAATGCTGCCATCAGGCTCTCGGTCTGGAAGGAGCACCCTTACGATGAGTCATTGACCGGGCTGGAAGACCTGGCCTGGGCTAAATGGGCATTTGAGCAGGATCATGTCCTTGCTTACGTGCCTGCTGCCGAGATCATCCATGTCCATTCCGAAACACCGCGCAGCGTGCTGAACCGTTACCGACGTGAAGCCATGGCCTTTAAATGCATTTACCCGGAAGCGCATTTCAGCCTGTATGATTTTGTCCGCATGACCTCGGCCAACATTTCCAGCGATCTGTGGCACGCTGCCCGCCAGCGGGTCTTCTGGCGAAACGCTTCCAGCATTTTCTGGTTCCGCACAGCGCAGTTTTGGGGCACCTATCAGGGCTACCGCCGTTCCCTGGAATGGAACTGGCAGTTGCGGCAGACATTTTATTACCCCCACGGGTTTGAATCTCCCCAGGAGCCCGCCCCGCGGGAGGTCGAGCCGATTCGGTATAATAAGTGAGCCATGACTAAATTCGTTGCTCTCGTCCCCATGCGCCACCACTCGCAGCGCGTCCCCGGCAAGAATTTTCGTCCGCTGGCGGGCAAACCGCTCTACGAACACATTATTAAAACCCTGCTGGCTGTTGCGGAAATAAACGAAATCCTGGTGGATACTGATTCGCCTCCGATCCTGGAAGGCTTGCAGCGGGATTTCCCCCAGGTAAAGGTCATTGACCGCCCAGCGCATTTGCGCGCTGACACGATTTCGATGAACGAGATTTTGATTTACGATACTTCCCAGGTGGAAGCTGATTTTTACCTCCAGACTCACAGCACCAACCCGCTGCTCCGTCCGGCGACGATCTCGAAAGCCATCCAGACATTCCTGGGAGATTATCCCGATCACGATTCACTCTTCTCGGTGACCCGTTTGCAAACCCGCCTTTACGACCAGGATGGACACGCCCTCAACCACGACCCAAATATCCTGCTCCAGACCCAGGACCTGCCGCCGGTTTACGAAGAGAATTCGTGCTTGTATATCTTCACCCGTGAAAACCTGTCCCGCCGCAGCAATCGTCTCGGCGACAAGACCCTCATGTTCGAGATGGAGCCTGCCGAAGCCTGGGATATCGACGAAGAATTTGATTTTGCCATCACCGATTATTTGATGAAGCAGCGAAAAAAATAACTTCCTCTGATCATGAATATATCTGGTGTTTGTGTCGTCAACTGAAATAAGACATAATAATCCTCGAATCATTATCTGACTAACACCTTGCCTATGCCTACCATTCTTTTCTCTTCCCCTTATATGCTTCTCTCCATCGACCGTTTCCGTCCAGTGTTGGAACGATATGGGCTGGACCTGATCATTCCCGAGGTCCACGAGCGCCTCTCCGAAGACCGAGTTGCTGAAATATGCCGGACAGTTCGATGGCGCCATCTGCGGTGATGACTATTTCACCGCCCGGGTGCTCGACGCCTGCTCGCCGCGGTTGAAGGTCATTTCCAAGTGGGGCACCGGCGTGGACTCGATCGATGCCGAAGCTTGTGAACGCCTGGGTGTGAAGCTTTTCCGCACTACCAATGCCTTTACCCTGCCCGTTACGGATACCGTGATGGGCTACATGCTGGCTTTTGCCCGCCGGCAACCCTGGATGGACAAGGCTGTGAAGGCCGGCCTATGGAATAAAGATCCCGGCAAGGCCCTTCACGAATGCACCCTCGGCGTGGTGGGAGTGGGGACGATCGGTAAGACCGTCCTCCGCCGGGCGCATGCGTTTGGGATGAAGCTCCTGGGCAATGATATCGTTGAGATAGACCATGTCTTCATCGCTGAGACAGGCGTGGAAATGACCAACCTGGATGACCTGCTTACCCGTTCTGACTTTGTCTCGCTGAACTGCACGTTGAATCCGACCAGCCTTCATCTTATTAATGCCCGCACCCTCAGCAGGATGCGTCCCGAAGCAATTCTGATCAATACTGCCCGTGGTCCCATCGTGGACGAGCCTGCACTGGTCGCGGCCCTCCAGGATGGTACAATTGCGGGCGCGGCTCTGGATGTGTTCGAGAACGAACCTCTCCCAGCTGGCAGCCCCCTGAAACAAATGGAAAACGTTATGCTGGCTCCTCACAATGCCAATTCCAGCCCTGCTGCCTGGGAACGAGTGCATTGGAACACGATCAAGAATCTGGTCGAAGGGCTGGGAATGCCATTCCAGCGCGTGGAACAGGATTGACTATGTCAGAAACTAAAACTGTGTTGATCACCGGGGCTGCGGGCGGGATTGGTCGCGCCACCGTCCATCTCTTTGCTGAAAAGGGTTGGCGCGTAATCGGCGTGGACCGCCTTCCATTCGGCAAGGGGTTTCCCGCCAACGGCCTATTTATTCAGGCAGAGATTTCCCAGCCGGATTCAATGGAATCCATCTTTCAACAAGTGCTGGCGTTCACCCCTGCGTTGGATGCCTTGGTCAATAACGCCGCGGTACAGGTTGCCAAGCCATTGGTCGAGACCTCGGTTGAAGAATGGGACATGGTCATCGCCAACAACCTGCGGCCGGCTTTCCTGCTGGCGAAATTGGCCTACCCGCTCTTCAAGGCTGCCGGAGGGGGAGCGATTGTCAATGTCTCCTCCGTCCATGCCGTGCAGACTTCGACTAATATTGCCGCATATGCCGCCAGCAAGGGTGGTCTGCTGGCATTGACCCGCGCCATGGCGATCGAGTTTGCCAAGGACAATATCCGCGTCAACGCCATCCTGCCTGGTGCAGTGGATACCCCCATGCTGCGCGCCGGGCTGAACCGTGGGCATGTCAAGGGGGATAGATATTTACACCCGCCTGGATAACCTGGCCCGCAGGACCGTCAACGGGCGCGTCGGACAAGCCTGTCGAAATTGCCCATGCCATCTATTTCCTGGCTGATAATACCCAGTCATCGTTCATGACCGGTCAGGCCATGATTGTCGATGGCGGCGCAACGGCCAGGTTGAGTACTGAGTAAAGTAAGAAATGGGATCGGGAGAGATTGTGAAGCAAACCATTAAAAAGATTGTTCCTGCCTCGGCATGGAATGTCCTTCGCAAGGCTTACAGCGGATTGATGCACCTGCCAGATCTGCCGGGGGTGTATTTTCATCCGTGGCGGCGGGCGAGCATGGCGCACCTGGCTGAATTAAAGGATATTCACCAGGGGAAACGCGCCTTTCATCATCGGGAATGGTCCCAGCCTGAAGCAAACCGATTTGGGCTTGCTCAAAGAGGAGATCACCTTTGGCTTGAACCGCATTTACTTGATGTTTCCCGAACTGGGATTTGCCACCACGTATTTTGTCTCGGTCAATGACCTGGTCATCGAACAATGCACCGGTGATATCTCTGGCATTGCCCATGCCCAGGTTCCTGTCGTGGCGTTCGCATCGATTTTTTCCTACTAGCCCGATGCCCGCCACTTTCTTATATACCACTTACGACAATCCCGGTTTTGCCCGTGATGTTCGCGGCCGGGTCTGGGAAAGCGCCACAGTTACTTATGTTGCCCTACAACTGGCTTTTCACATGGGTTTCGAGCAGGTCATCCTGGTGGGGGTGGATCATAATTCCAATGTGCCGGGGAAGGCCAATTCCACTATTGTCTCGCAGGGTGATGATCCGAACCACTTTCACCCGGGTTATTTTGGCAAAGGCTTCCGCTGGCAGCTCCCTGATTTTGAAACCTCCGAGATCGGTTACCGGTTGGCGCGCCAGGCGTATGAGGGTGCCGGACGCCAGGTCCTGGATGCCACGATCGGCGGTAAATTAACCGTCTTCCCCAAGGTTGACTTCAGGTCTCTTTTTAAATAGCATGTCTGACCTGCCTCTCGTTCTCCATTATTACTCCTTCCTACAACCAGGCGCGTTTTCTGGAAGCCACCCTCCTCTCGGTGTTGGACCAGGAATATCCCAATATCGAATACCTGGTGGTGGATGGTGGCTCAACCGATGGCAGCGTGGATATCATTCAGCGCTACTGCACCCCGCTTGACCTGGTGGATATCTGAGAAAGATTCCGGTCAGTCAGAGGCGATCAATAAAGGGCATGCGCAGGGCACGCGGGGAATTTGTCGGTTGGCTGAACTCCGATGATGTCTACCTGCCTGGGGCGTTGACCGCTGCGGTGGCTGCATTTCCGGTCAAATCCTGCTGCGGGGGTGGTATACGGCGATGCCCTGGCCATGGATGCCGAGGGCAAGTCATTCAACGTGATGCATGCCGGTCAGTACTCTTTGTTGGACTTGTTGACATTCAAGATCATCTGCCAGCCGGCGGCCTTCATGCGTCGCTCGGTGTTGGAGCAGGTGAATTACCTTAACCCTGACTATCACCTCTTGATGGATCACCTGCTCTGGATCAACATGGCGCGGGTTGCACCGATTGTATATGTGCCGCAGGTCTGGGCGGCAGCCCGCTATCACGACCAGGCCAAGAACCGCACCCGCGGTGCAGCTTATGGGCAGTGAAGCCAAAATGCTGATCGATCAACTGAAAACCCGACCGGAGTTTGCAGGTGTCATTACGCCCAATGAAAAACGAATCATGGCTGGTGTGAATCGCTTCGATGGTTTCTATCTCACCGATGCCGGTCAGCCTTGGGATGCCTTGCGTGCATACGGGCGCGCGTTCCGATTACACCCGCCTACTGCATGGGGCGATTGGAAACATATTCTGCTGGCTAAATTAACCTTACTTGGGTTTCGAAAAATTCGTCTCTTTTACGACTGGTTGCGAACCCGCCGTTTGAAATTGGAGAAGTAGGTAATGCCGCGCAGTAAATGGATTTCCTGGTCGGTAGCCCTCCTTCCGGCGGTGTTTGGATTATTTTGGATCATCCTTGCGTTCCTTCCCTATGAGATATTGAAGCTCTTTACCGATTCGCTCATGCCGGACGGGAATTTTAGTTCACTGAAGCCATGGAACGCTGTGAGTTCAAAATGCTCTTTGGCCTGGGAGGGATAATATTTTTCGGCCTGGCTCTCATGACCGGGATGCAGACGTTGGAACTTGGCCGGATATTTCTTTAAACGCCTATGGGTCGATGCAGGTGGATTCATAAGCGGGCTTCGCCCACACAAAAGGGATATTGGTTTTCTCGCGGCTGTACTGATCATGATGGGACTGGCGGTTGTTTACCGGTTGGAATACATCTACTCGCCTCTCCATCATGACGAAGCTTATACCTATGTTGCTTTTGCTCATTCCTTTTTTTCTGCAATTTCTGATTATCATCTTCCCAATAACCACGTTTTTCACTCACTCCTGGTATATTTTTCCACAAGCATTTTTGGGATCGCACCTTGGGCGGTGCGATTGCCAGCGTTCATGGCGGGCGTGTTGCTTATCCCGGCGGTGTTCTGGCTTGGCAAGACGCATCTATATGACCACTGGACTGCGCTCGGGGCAGCCCTTCTGGTAGCCTGGTTGCCGGTGTTGATCGATTATTCGACCAACGCCCGTGGATATACCCTTTTAGCACTTTTTACACTTTTAACGTTTACTCTCGGGGACATTGTCCGCAAGGAAAAAAATATTTTCGCTTGGTTGTTGATCGGTTTGTTCTCTGCTCTGGGTTTTTTCACTCTGCCGGTGATGTTATTGCCGTTCGGGATTCTGTTCGTCTGGCTATTTATTAGCAATCAGGTCGAAGGACCCGCCCCATACCGATCCAAGATGGATTTTCTTATGCATTGGTCGGCGACAGGGTTTGGAGCCGCCATTCTGACGCTGTTGTTATACACGCCGATCCTGGTTTATTCTGGTCCGCAAAAAAGTATTCGCCAACGATTTCGTTGCCTCGCTTCCCTGGCGTGATCTGCTGGCTACTCTCTCCCATCGTTTCACGGAAACCTGGGCACAATGGACGGATCGGCTGCCGATTGCTGTGGTGATATTGATCGTTGCAGGCTTTATCCTTTGCCTGATCTTCCATCGGAAGCTTTCCAACCGAACGTGTCCCGCTGCAATTGGCAGCTTTGTTGTGGATTGTTGTAATGATCCTGGTCCAGCGGCCAAATGCCTGGCCAAAGGTTTGGTTATTTCTTTTCCCGTTGGTGCTCATCTGGGCTGCTGCTGGGATTATTGGATTGTTGGCAAAAATCCGGTCTTCCATTTTGGGCAGCCTGCCGCTGGCTGGAGGGATTTTCGGGCTGGCGCTGCTGGCAGGTATCATGCATGCTGCCTGGCTGGCACCCCAATTACCCGCTGCCTGGGGAGGACAAGGGGATGAGGAAAAATCAGTCTTGTTTGTTCAAAGCCAGTTACGGGAAGGTGATCTGATCATCGTCTCTCCGCCTGATGATGCCTCGGTGTGGTACTATTCCAAACTGCACCAAATCCCCGATTGCCGACTTTGACTTGCGAAATGCTGCTTCAGGGCGGTACCTGGTCCTGGTAGATCCGGAAGAAGGTCAGACACCTGCTTCGGTGATTTTAGATCGCGGTCCTGACAAAACACCACCTGATGCTGGGACTGCACATTGCTTGCATCATTTGGAAAAATGCAAATATTTGATTGTCGGATCAGATAAGGTTAATAACCGAGGAGATTTATGGGTTCGTACTGCCAAGCTATAATAAAGTTGGAGAAGCTTAATGAAACATTTCGTCATAAAAGACATCTTTCGTAACCGCCCATGGTTATGGAAAGTCGTTTTGATTCTGGCGCTGCTGGCGGGATTTGGCTTGCGTATGATCAACCTTACCAACCCTCCTTTGGATTTTGCACCGACCCGCCAGTTGTTCTCTGCCCTTAAGGCACGCGGCATTTATTACCAGTTCACAATCGATGCCCCGGATTCGGAAAGACAGCAGGCGATCTTGCTGGGAGATGTGGGCACGGTCGAGCCGCCCGTGCTTGAAAATATTGTGGCTCAAACATACCGCCTGACCGGTGAATACATTTGGATTGGCCGCATTTATTCATCGTTGTTTTGGGTATTGGGCGGACTGGCGCTTTTCCTGCTCGTCCGCGAATTTTCCTCCACCAGCGCAGCCATGATTGGCACCTTGTTTTACCTTTTTGTACCTTTTGGTGTGATTGCCAGCCGTGCTTTCATGCCGGACCCGTTGATGGTGGCACTGATCATTTTTGCTCTTTGGGCTCTGTTCCGCTGGCAGAATACCGGCAAATGGAAATGGGCAATTCTATTTGGACTTTTTGCCGGGGCAGCCCTTTTTGTTAAAAACCTGTCTGCTTTTGTTATCGTGGGTGGATTCGTTGGGGTGATCATTGGCGCCAGGGGATTGAAACGCTCCATTACGCGATCCGCAGGCGTGGGTGATGGGTCTTCTGATGATTATCCCGGTGGGAATCTACACTCTTTACGGGATGCTGAAGCTTGGAATGGCAAGCCAATTATCACTTCGCTTTTTTCCAAGCATGTGGATCGATCCCGCCTGGTATTTTCGCTGGGCATATACCGTCAACTGGAGTATTGGCTGGGCGGTAACGCTACTGGCGGTCATCAGTATATTTGTGGCCGAAAAGAACCGTGAACGTCCCTTGCTTATCGGGTTGTGGATCGGGTATTTAATCTTTGGATTTACCTTTCCCTATCATTTCTTTACTCACGATTATTACCAGTTGCCATTAATCCCCATCGTCGCAATTTCGATGTCCCCCTCCTTAAGGTTGTTTTTTGAACGGTTCTATGACAGCAGTCCTGGACTTTTCCCGCGATTGGTGTTGGCAGCAGTCGTTTTGGCGGGAATTGCAGTCCCCTCCTGGTATGTTCGCACCCAGATCGTGGGTGCCAATTACCGGAACGAGCCGGCATACTGGGCAGAGATCGGAGATATACTTGGACACGGTGAGGGTGTGATTGGACTGACCCAGGATTATGGTTATCGGCTGGCATATTGGGGTTGGCAGGGTTCCACAGCCTGGTTTACAAGTGACGATATCGGTGTTCGTTATCTTGCAGGGCTGGATGTGAATGTAATGGAGCAATTCAAGGCTGATACTGCTGGAAAAAAATACTTTGTTGTGACCATGTTCGGGGACCTGGATAATCAGCCGGTTATCAAGGATTTACTATATTCACACTTCCCCATTTTCGCCCAGACTGACGAATATGTCATATTTGACCTCCAGCACCCAAACCCTCAGAATTGAAAAAACCCATTATTGTGATTTATCCAGGTTCGCCGAAATTATTTTCCAGATCCAGGTTGATTCCCCTATCACCTTTTCTGGTCAAACCAGCAGTAAAGACATGTTTGTAATACCCTCTCTCTTGGAATTGGATAACCAGCCCGAATTGAAAAACTACTTGATTGCATGCATGAAATTGATCGAACAGGGCGATGTTTATCTCATCAACGATATATATCAAGCACCATGACCATAGACCTTCCTCTTGTATCCGTTGTAATCCCGTCCTATAACCAGGCTCGTTTCCTGGAGTTTACCATTCGCTCGATTTTGGAACAGGATTATTCCCATGTTGAGCTTATCCTTGTGGATGGCGGTTCAAGCGATGGCAGTGTGGAAATCATACGCCGCTACTCGGACCGGTTTTCCTGGTGGGTCTCTGAGAAGGACAAGGGTCACGCGGATGCATTGAATAAGGGTTTTTCCCATGCAAAAGGCGAAATCCTGGCTTGGCTGAATTCGGATGACACCTATTACCCATGCGCAATATCTGACGCTGTCGCATCATTGCAAGCCCATGCTGAAGCAGGGATGGTTTATGGCGATGCTGACCTGACCAATGAGAATGGAAAAGTCATTGGACGGTTTGCATCCCGTCAGACCGATTACCAGAGATTGCTGCGCGGTTCCGTCCATATTCCCCAGGCCACCACATTTTTTCGCGCGAGCTTGTGGAGGCAAGTTGGACCTCTCAGTTTGTCCTTGTTCTTTGCCTTTGACTATGACCTTTGGGTGCGGCTTGCCAGGGTTTCTACATTATTGTATGTTCCGCATGCATGGGCGACTTTTCGATTGCATGGTGAAGGTAAATCCATCCTTAATGATGACCGCTGCTACCCCGATATGCTCAAGGTCTACGCCCGCGAGCGGGGAAGCGGACTGTCCTGGTTGTTTCTCCGCTCGAAGATTCGTATGCTGGTGTATGCCTGGCTTCCACTGCGTCTGAGGATTTTCCTGCGAAAATTATTCTGACCCATGGCTTGCTGGGTAATTGGTCACACCCACGAAATATACCGACCCCGGAATACCTTAATGAAAATTCAAAGTGTTGCTGGATGAGGATTGCCGGATCCTGGCTGCATAGAATATTGGGGATAGGAATATTGAACTAACCACAAAATGCTCGACACGCACGAATTCTCATGACCGGTTATTGAGCTGCCTTGAATGGCAGGTTGACAGGCAAATTTAAATTCTAAATCCGGTTTTTATTTTTAATTTCCATATTAAATAGGGGGAAAAGCGCGCTGATACTTAATAAATCGACGGAGATACTTCTCAATTCCATTACAATCCGTGGAATTTTGAACCATCTGGGCGATTTTCGGTTATCATTTAACGATAAATGCGCACATCAGACTCTCCCTTCGTCGCTGACTGGTTCATCGTTTCCCTTCGCTGGTTGGTCCTGCTGGGATTGACCGTATCCTTGTCGCTGGGAGGCCAGCTTTTGGTTCTTCCAAATGCTATCCTGGTCGCTCTCGCAGGTTGGAATATTGCCCTGACCCTGCTGGCAGGGTTAAACCGTCGCCTTGTCCACCATCGCGAGATTAGTCTGGGGGTTGATTTGTTGGCTGCCAGCCTTTACTTTATCCTGGCTGGGGGATTCTCCAGCCCTGCTTTTTGGATAATATTCATGCCGCTTCTAACCGCTGCCCTCTATTTTGAGGTGTGGGGTGCAATTGTAGCGGCAATCGTCATGATCGTCATTCAAATTGGAATGACGGTCATCAACACCACGTCCCTGGTTGCACTATTTATTCTAGGCGCTTCAGTTTTCCTGACGATTTCGATCGCCGGAGTGTATGGCTATATTAGCATGCGTCTCATTCAGACTATCCGCCAAATCCGCCAATCCCAGTCTGATGAGGTGCAGAAAAAACAACACGTGGAGAACGACCGGCTGCGCGCCATTTACGGTTTGACTTCCACCTTGATGGCCACTCTCAACTACCAGCGCGTGCTCGATTCTGTCCTGGACCTAAGCCTGAGTGTGCTGAACCTCGAACCGGAAGCACCACCGGACGACCGCTTGATTTGTGCTGTGCTATTATTTTCAAATAAAGAAGTGCTTGAAGTTGGCTCTGCGCGACGCCTGACCCCAGCCGACATGCGCGTTGTTTTGCGAGGTCAGGAGGGAGCCATCGCCCAGGCCATCGAAAATGATAAACCGGTCTTACTGAAAGATGTGGTGCGCGACCCGGAATTAACCCGCTTTGTCACCTTCATGAGTTGCAGTGAAGTTTACTGTTTCCCGATACGCAGCGGCTTCAATGCTTATGGGGTCCTGCTTTTTGGTCATCCGGAACCCAATTTTTTCTCCGCCGGTCGGCGTGAACTCCTGGACATTCTCGGCAGCCAGGCGGTGGTTGCCATCCAAAATGCACGTCTCTACCAGGATGTGGTGAATGAACGCGAACGGATGATCGAATTCCAGGAAGAAGCCCGGAAAAAGCTGGCCCGTGACCTTCACGATGGTCCAACCCAATCTGTATCTGCAATTGCCATGCGGGTCAGCCTTGCCAAGAATATGTTAACCAAAGACCCCAAGGCAGTCAGCGATGAGTTGGGCCGCATCGAGGATTTGGCCCGCCGGACTACAAAAGAGATCCGCCACATGCTTTTCACCTTGCGACCGCTGGTGCTGGAGTCGCAGGGATTGTCGGCTGCTTTGAAATCCATGGCGGAGAAAACCAATGAGACCTATTCTCAGAATGTGATCATCAAGGTCGACGAAAAGATCCTCGAATCCATCGAAATGGGCAAGCAGGGTGTCATTTTTTATATAGTGGAAGAAGCGGTAAATAATGCCCGTAAACATGCCGAGGCGGGGCACGTCTGGGTGAATCTGCATTTGTTGAAACCAGGACCTGGCCCTGCTGGAGATCCAGGATGACGGGATCGGGTTCGATGTCGATGCGGTCAACCGGTCCTATGACCAGCGCGGCAGCCTGGGATTGGTCAATTTGAAGGATCGAACTGAACTTGTCAATGGTGTATTGGATGTGCAATCAGTACCTGGTAAAGGCACCCGTGTCCAGGTCTATATTCCGCTGACGGAAGAAGCTGCCGATCTTCTTCACCATTCTTCCGGAAAACAATAACTCCCATTCCAATGCCAATAGCTGCTGGTATCCACTACTTCCTGCATGAAGGGGGGAGGCAAAAACGGACGCCCCTGGTTCTTATTCATGGTGCGGGAGGTGATCATTTATCCTGGCCGCCGGAAATCCGTCGCCTTACGGATGAAAGGGTATTTACGCTCGATTTACCTGGCCATGGAAAATCGAAAGGACCGGGCCGCCAATCCGTTGCTGATTATGCTGAGAGTGTGGTTGGATTTATGAATGCAGCAGACCTGTCCAGGGCTGTGTTCATTGGACATGCACTAGGTGGTGCCATCGCTTTGACCCTCGCCATTGATCATCCTCAACGTGTTGCCGGGATCGGGCTGATCTCCATCGGGAGCGCGTTTACCGATTTCCACAACTGTGCTGGAGAATGCCGCCAATCCCGCCACTTTCATCCTGGCAGTCCAGGCACTCCAGGAACTGATGCGCATTACTCCCGTTTGCAAGGTTGGTAAATGACCAGGTCTTCAGCCAATTGTGTTCCATTCGCCCAACCCTGTTCCACGGTGACTTGCGTTGCCAGCGACCAGTTTGATGTGACCACCCGGCTGGAGTCCATTCGCTCTCCTGTTCTGGTGGTATGCGGCACCAACGACCAGCTATCCCCGCGCCGCTATTCCGAGAGCCTCGCCGGGCAAATCCCCGGCGCTGCCCTGCAGACGATTGATGGTGCTGGACATCTGGTGATGCTTGAACAACCGCGCCGGGTTTCAGGGTTATTGAGCGTCTTTCTTAAGGGCATTCCCTACCAGCCGGGACTATGATTAATGAAATGTTGCGAAAAAATTTAATCGGGCGGACTGGGGAGCACTATCTACGAGATCGATTGTGCAAATTTTCCTGGTCAGGTGGCAAGCGCAAAATGGTCGTGTGGGATACAAACGATTAAATTCGACTGGACACCCCTTTTTCAAATTCCAATTTATGAAGAGACTGGGCTGATCAAATCCCCAAAATTTCTTTAAGCATTGGAATGGCATTTTGTATGGCCCGTGCCCGGTGGCTTAGACGGTTTTTTTCATCCATCTCCAGTTCTGCCATGGTTTGCCCGAGTTCGGGAATGAAAAAGATGGGATCGTACCCGAACCCATTCCTGCCGCGTTCTTCCGGGATAATTTCCCCTTCACATTGACCCGTTGCCAGTTTTACCTCCCCGGACGGAAAAGCAATTGCAATCGTTGCGCGGAAACGTGCTGTCCATGGACGGGGAGTGCCGCCCAGTCGTTCAAGCAAATATTTCCGGCGGTCTGCATCAGTGGCGTTTGGGATCGGATAGAAACCGGTGCGAGAGCAAGCCAGGTTGTCCACCCAGGGCATCCACTTCCAGCCCCGAGTCATCACCCAGGGCGATCATGTCTGCTGGCTTGTGCGAAGGCCAGAGCTTTCTTTGACGCATTTTCAGCATAGGTCTGTCCGTCTTCAACCACTTCGAGAGAAACACCCAGCTCGGCGGGGGTGAGTAAGTGTAAGACCGAGACCGTCCAGCAGGGCTTTGATCTCGTCAACTTTACCTTCGATTATTGGTGGCGATGAATAAATTGCGCATAGCTTATTCCTGGTGTGTTGGTATCTTTTCGGATTGTTCTTCAATGCCCAGGCAGCATGTTCCGGACCATTGGATTCATTACTTTGAGTCGCACTTTCCAAGGGCTTGCACTGCTGCCGGATCCCCTGAATTTCCCAGCGCCACGGCGACGTTACGAAGATAGCCGCGCCTCTTGCTGCGCAACACCGGGCTACCCTTGAATTTATGGTTAAACTCTTGGAGATAAGGGCCAGTTCAGCGATCAAGTCCGGGTGGATCAGTTCGGGTCGTGGATCGAAACGAGATCATAGTCCATGGTCCGCAAACCTGTTCCATGGACAGACCTGCTGGCAAATGTCACATCCAAAGACCCAGTTGCCCAGGTGCGGTCGCAGATCGGGCGGGATTTCTTTTTTATTTTCGATCGTAAGATAGGAGAGACAGCGCCGGGCGTCGATCGTCCGGTCTGGCAGGATGCAACCGGTGGGACAGGCAGTGATGCAGCGTGTACACTTCCCGCAGCGGTCGGCAGTGAAAGGCGCATCCGGTTCCAGTTCGATTCCCAGCAGGATTTCAGCCAGCAGGAAGTATGATCCGATTTTTGGGTGGATCAGGCAGGTATTTTTGCCGATCCATCCCAGACCGGCGCGCTGGGCCAGGTCCCGTTCCAGGATTGGACCCGTATCGGTGTACCAGCGATGTGGCATTGAACTCCCAACTTGCGTCTCGATAAAGGATGCCAGCATTTTCAGGCGTTCTGGCAAAAAGAGATGGTAATCTTGTCCCCAGGCGTATGAAGCAATACGTCCTGACCGGACATTCGACTTTTGCTTTGCTCAGCCGAATTCCGGGTTCGGGTATGCGCACTGCCAGCATCAGGATGGACTTGCATTCAGGCAGCACCCGGCGTGGATCTGCGCGACGGCTGGTCCGTCAGGTAGTCCATGGAACCATGCCGCCCCAGGGACAGCCAGTGCTCAAAGGCCGTCCAATGGGGCGGAGGTTCAGGAGTGGTTACGCCAGCCAGGGAAAATCCCAGGCGGCGGGCTTCATTTTTTACTGCCTGGGTGAGGGACACGCAATTCCTGTTTATTTGACTACAATGACTACCGTCTGCGCAGGGCCAAAGTTGTAACCATTATCGTTCTGCAGGCGGAAGGCAGCCGCATAGTTGCCGGCGGCGGTGGGGGCTGTCAGTGTGACAGAAATTTCAATCGTCTCGCCCGGCAGAACGGTGGCAGTGAAGGCGAAGACGGGGTTGTATTCCAGTTCGTTCCAGCTCCCCCCCAGCCAAAGATAAGGCGATATTCTGGTGCTCCAGGTGCAGGGGCCGAGATTTTTCACCCGCCAGGTTTTAATGAATGATTCCCCGGCAGGAACTTCTGAACCATCCGGGATAGGTTACATCTGCGACGCCAACTGGCGTTGTCACACACCGCCGACTGTGTGCCCAGCGAGACGGAACCATGGTGTAAATGATGGAATACCAGCACAGGGGGGTGTTGGTGAGGAGAGGTGTATTGGTGGATTGCGGGGTCGGGCTGACAGCAGGGGTATCAGTCATCCTGGGAGTGGGGGATGCAGCCAGGGCGGTCTGGGCCTGGGCCACCTCAACGGTCTGCCAGATTTGAGTGAAAGCCAGCGCGGGGTCAGGGGTCGGTGCTCCCCCACCACAGGCAGCCAGCCCAAGGAAGAGAAGAACCATCCCGAGCCAGGTTATTTTTGTTATTCGTGACATACTTTCCTCCAGATCAAATTCATTGCTTTTTAATGATACCAAGGCTCTGTTTGTAGCAATTTTCATTATAACAGAATCAAAATATCCTGATAAATTCCTTAATTTAAACAATCAGGGCGGCCAACCGGCCGCCCTGAAATAATATATCAAGGAGAATAGGTTTATTCTTTTTTGTAAGCCTTTCCATCTGCAGCAGGCATCCTTGAACGCCCGATGAAACCAGCCAGGACGATCATCGTGGCTATGTAGGGTGCCATTTGCAGGAATTCCGATGGGATTCCCACCTGGAGAATGGAAAGTTTATCCTGCCAGGAGTCGAAGAAACCAAAAATGAATGATCCCAGGAATGCGCCTCCGGGGTTCCAGTTGCCAAAGATCATGGCAGCCATCCCTAGAAAACCTTTCCCTGCACTCATTCCTTCGTTGAAAAATCCAATTGAACCGATGCTCATATATGCACCCGCAAACCCGGCGATCGCACCGCTGATCAGCACACTGATATAGCGCAGAGTGAACACATTGATGCCCAGGGTGTCGGCAGCCTTGGGATTCTCACCCACCGAGCGGATGCGCAAGCCCCATTTCGTGAAATTGAAAAAAAAATGGGTGAAGATGATCAGGAGAAATAAAATATAGATCACAGGACTTTGATTAAACAGGACCGGTCCGATGACCGGGATCCGCCAGAGCAGTGGGAATGGGCAGGGAAGCCAGAACCTGCCCCGGGGTATTCAGGTCGGGATTGGGGATGAGGAAAGCCCGATAGAAAAAGCTGGTCAAACCCCAGGGATAGGATGATGATCCCGGTACCGCTGACGATTTGGTTCACGCGGTAGCGGATCGAGAGGACCGCATGCAACGCAGCCAGATATCGTTCCGGAAAGTGCGCCGGCAAGAAAACCAATATAGATGTTATGGGTTACGCTCGCAATCACGACTGAAACGAACGCTCCCATTAACAGCATGCCTTCGATGCCGATGTTGACTACGCCGGAACGTTCCGAGTAAATCCCGCAGAGTGATGCCAGTGCGATTGGCGTTGCGGAAATCACGCTGCTGACCAACATCCCGGTCAGGTTGAGCGATTTATCCCTTGCCGCCCAGATGAGGAACGCGAGCAAGTCCCAGGCTGATCATCGCAATCAAGACTGTAGTGGTACGTTTCTTGAAGCCCCTAACCGACTGCCAGGCTCCAGCCAGCCCGATCAATATTCCAGTCGTAAAGATGGCAGCCCATGTGGGAATTACAAGGTCTGGGGCAGCAATATCGACCCCTGCCCGCCGGCTGGAAAGGACAAACGTGGAAACCATCCCGCGTGTTCCCTTCAAGAGGAAAAAGATGGCCACCGCTTCGATCAGAAGGAATATCCCGATATACAGATCTCCTTCGGCTTTTTCTCGACATTGGTATTCATTAGCGCAGTTTCTGACATGCCCATCTCCTCAGGATTCACTGACCGTCGTTTGGCGCAATTTTCTTCTGCTGCCGGGACGAGCGCAGGTGATAAAGGCCGCGGATGATCTCAGGGGCGGCAATAAAGACGATCACCAATCCCTGGATGATGCGGATGATCTCCACCGGTGTTCCAGCCACTGACTGCATGCGGGCAGCACCGCCACGCAGGAAGCCGAATAGCAACGAAGCCACCACCACCCCCAGTGGATGACTGTTACCTAATAGGGCAAGGGCGATGGCGTCAAACCCATATCCCGGGGAGAATGCCCGCACCATGCGATGGTCCACACCCAGGAGATGGATGGACCCGGCCAGGCCGCACAGCGCAGCGCTGATCGCCATGGTCAGAGCCATGGTTCTTGGATACCGAAATACCGGCATATCGGGCTGCCTTGGGGTTGGCACCCACCATGCGGATTTCCATTCCAAAGGTGGTTTTATACAACAGCCAGTACACCACCACCGCCAGCCCCAGGGCGATAAAGAATCCCCAATGGATGCGCACCGGGCTGGGAAATAAGGTCGCCAGGATAAGCCGATCGGCAGCACTTCCGGTGTCACCGGGATGCCGCCCTGGCTCTTCATCGGTCCGCTGAGTAGGTAATCTGTCAGCCGGAAGGCGATGTAGTTCATCATGATCGTGTTGATGACTTCATGAGCGCCGAAGCGTGCTTTCAGGATCCCTGGAATAAATCCCCAAATCCCCGCTGCCAAGTGCCCCTGCCAGGATCGCCAGCGGTGCATGGATGTACCATGGCAGACCGTGCACCGAATAGCCGATGAAGGCTGTTGCCAGGCCTCCGATATAAACTGGCCCTCTGCACCGATGTTGAACAGGTTGCATTGGAAACCGATTGCCACTCCCAGCCCCGCCAGTATGTATGGCACTGAAAGAACCAGGCTGTCGCTGAATGGACGGATGGCAGCCAGCAGTTGCTTTGCTCTCGCCGGTCTTGATCCAGATTCCCAGTTGCTTGACAATTTCTGCCGGGTCCCCAAATGCACCGATGAACATGGCCGATATAGGCATCCCGGATGGTCGCCCAGGTTGTACTTAATGCTCCCAATGGGTCATGAAAGAAATTACCCCAGGCTAGCCAGGGTATCAAGATCTGAGAAGGCAATGATTAACCCTCCGATTACCAGAGCGGTGAAAACAGCCAGGATCGGCAGCAAGATTCCCTTGAAAAATGCCTTTGCGGACAAACAGGCGCTGCCAAAAATTGCGAGGTTGAACTTCCTGAGGCGTGGGTTGGGGTGGTTTTGCAGATTCGTTGCTCAAATTGAACCTCCTCTGTTTCAGACAGCTTCTGCCTGCCTCGGAACGGATACCTGCCATTAACAGGCCAAGACTTTCCCTTGGTCGCCTTTTCCGCAGGGATGATATCCAGAATTTTTCCGCCGAACATTACCGCAATCCGGTCAGAAAGGCTCAATAATTTCATCCAGTTCGGGGGAAACCAAGCAGGACTGCACAACCATCATCGCGTTTTTGCACGATCTGGCTGTGAATATATTCTATGGATCCTACATCCAAACCACGGGTCGGTTGAGCCGCTATCAGCAATTTGATTGGCCGTGAGAATTCGCGCGCCACGATGACCTTTTGCTGGTTACCCCCCGAAAGGGTCGAGGCTGGGAGAAAAATGCTGGGCGTGCGGATATCAAATTGCCTGAACTCGTTAGCCTGGCTGCTTTTTCTATCTCGGCCGCTGTTCAGGTTTAATCCGCGGGCGAAGGGATCTTCATAATAAGTATTCAAGACCAAATTGTCTTTAATTGGGAAAGATAATACCAGCCCGTCGCTCTGGCGGTCCTCGGGCACATGCGCAGAACCGGCTTCACGAATTGTGCGTGGTGATGCCTTGGAAATATCCTTTCCCAAAAGGTTTACTTTTCCGCCTGCATATGCCCGCAGGCCGGTCAACGCTTCCACCAGTTCCTTTTGCCCGTTGCCTTGCACACCCGCCACTCCCAGGATTTCTCCAGCCCTCACCTGGAAAGAAACCCCTTTGACGGCCATCAGGTGGCGGTCATCGATCACGTGCAGATCATTCACGTCCAGGACAACCTCTCCAGGTTTGGCTGGTTTCTTGTCGACAGTCAGGATCACCTCGCGGCCCACCATCATGTTCGCCAGCGAGGCTTCTGTGGATTCCGCTGGGTGTCGTCGTTCCAACCACTTTACCGTTGCGGAATACCGTGATGCGATCAGCGATTTCCAATACTTCTTTGAGTTTATGTGTGATGAAAATGACTGATTTTCCCTGCTCGACCAGGGAATGGACCACCTTGAAGAATTCTTCCGCCTCTTGTGGTGTCAGGACCGCAGTGGGCTCATCGAAAATTAGGATGTTTGCTTCGCGGTATAAAACCTTGATAATTTCTACCCTTTGCTGGACTCCAACCGAGAGATCTTCCACCATGACCTCGGGCTCGACCTTGAGACCAAAGCGTTCTGAAATTTCCTCAATACGCTTGGAAACCGATTTCCGGTCCAGCACTCCTCCGGCTCTGGTCGATTCGACCCCCAGCATGACGTTTTCTGTAACGGTAAAAACGGGGATGAGCATGAAATGCTGGTGGACCATCCCAATCCCAAGGTGGATGGCATCATGGGGGTTGTGGATGTTTACTTTCGATTCGTCGAATAAAAATCTCACCGGCATCGGGAGAATACAGGCCGTAAAGGATGTTCATCAGGGTTGTCTTACCGGCGCCGTTTTCTCCCAGGATGGCCAGGATCTCCCCCTGGTTAAGGGTCAGGTCGATGTGGTCATTGGCCAGCACTCCTGGAAAGGCTTTTGTGATTCCGCGCAGTTCGAGTATCGGAGGCATATACCTGTCCTTGTTGCCTGGAATTATGGAGCACATGATATAAAAATGCAATGTGACATCAGGTGGTGCCGGATTCGAATCCGGCACCACCTGATTATTCAGTTGTTATGGCTTGCTAATTTACGGAGTGTACAAACCACCTGGGCAGGAATTCGGGAAGGAAATGCAGCCCGTATCCGTGATTTCACCGGAGATGATCTTGGCCTTGAGAGCCTCGATCTCCGCTTTCAATGCATCCGGAACCTGGCTTGCCAGATCATGATAATCAGCGATACCGACACCGCCATTGACCATGTCTACCGATGTAGTTGGTGCAGCCGGCGAATTTGCCGTCCATGGTATTCTTGATCAGATCATACTGAGATTGATCCATATTCTTCATGATGCTGGTAAGCATGACATCCCGATCATCGGGCCAGCGCACAAATCCGTCAGTGTCGACCCAGATGCCGTAGCCGCCGCGTTCGCGTGCCAGGGCAAAGGACGGGAACGCCGATCAGGCCGCCGACGCCCATGACAATGTCAGCACCTTCGTCGTAAAGGGAGGTGGCAGTTTGCTTGGCTTTGACAAGGTCACGAGAAGTCGCCCGTGAAGACGCCTTCGCCGGTTGCGTTATCCCAACCAAGCAGTTCGACCGTGGTTCCATGAGCGGCATTGTAGGCTTCCATGCCTGCCTGGAAACCAACGCCGAAGATCGTCACGGATGGGATCTTGGCTCCACCGTAGTATGCGATGCTTGCCGGTCTTGGTCATGCCAGCAGCCAGGTAACCCGCCAGGTATGCAGCCTGGTCGGTCTTGAAGACCTGGCCCATCACGTTGGGAATGCACTCGTCATTTCCAACGACACCTTCGGGAACACCGAAGGGATCAGGATAGGCATAGTCCACGATCGAGAACTTTGACATTCGGATATTGGGCGGCCACTTTCGCCAGGTCAGCGCCCAGGAAGAAGCCGGAGGCGATGATCAGGTCATAGCCCTGGCTGGCGAATTCGGTCAGGTTGGGCGTGTACTGGCTGGCTTCGGTCGGACTGGATGTACTTGGCCTCGATGCCGAGATCAGTAACGGCGCGCGTGGATGCCTTCCCATTGGGTCTGGTTAAAGCTCTTGTCAGCGATACCACCGGTATCAGTGACAAAGCCGACCCGGAACGGGACAACAGTCGGAGGAACAGCCGTCGGGGGGACAGCGGTCGGAGGGACAGTCGTCGGGAGGAGACAGCGGTTGGTGGAGACGGGGCCACGGTCGTGGCAGCGGGGCCGCATGCCGTCACACAGCATAACGACTACTGCCATGAACGGCAAAGATCGTGCTAATTCTCTTCATTTATTCTCTCCTTGTATTTATAGAAATCATGGTTGTTATTGATATATTCGGCTGACAACCTTGCATGGAATGAATCTTTTCCAGCCGGTCACACCTCCTTTTCGGTTTAAATAAATTCAAATAATTGAATTCACCGCATAATGAGTATACAATGTCTCTGGAATAAAAACAAGGTGAACTATATTAAATAATTGTATTCCATTGATTATGGGGCAATTGGTTCACCCATATGGATTTCACCAGTTCGCAGTGCCTGGGGTAACGCATATCATTTGTTGTTTTACGTTCTGCAGGGACAAGTCCATCTAGTGTCATGATATGGAGCGAAACCCAATTGCCCAAAGTAAATTCCCATCCGGAACGCACCCTTGCTGGTTTGGGCTTCCCTGGCTGCCTCGAGCAAATCCTCAATGCCTGGCGCTATGAATTTTAGGACGCTGGTCAGCATATGTGGGCCTGCATCGGGCAGGGAAAGATATTGATCAAAATCTGCACCAATGGCAAATGCGCCACGCCCAGCTGCAGCCTCCAGTGCGCCGCTCCCCGTGGTGCCGCCGAATCCGAAGATAATATCTACCCCTTCATCAACCAAAGTAGTTGCAGTTTTTGTTCCCCACTCGGGATCATTTATGGACTCGCCTATCCCAACGTCATTATGAAAATTAACGTTAACCTTCATCTCCGGATTGATGTAGAGTGCACCAGAAATGAATCCATTACCATAAAGCTTCATCGTTGGTAACGCGTCGCTGCCACCTACAGCTCCAACCTGGTACGTTAGCGACATTGACGCTGCCATCGCCCCCGCCAGGAACCCCAGCCGGTCCTCCGGAAAAACAAGCCAGACCAGATTGGGAAGACTTTCCAGGTCATCTGACGGCCGCTGGTCTGCACCGATAAAATATACATCGGGATATTGCTTTGCCAGAGCGTAGGTGGCTGCGCTCGCCAAGTGTCCGACCGTCACGATCACGTCGTACCCTGACTCAGCAAAAACTCCGATATTTTCTTCGTAATCCCTGGAGTCTATCGTCTCGATGAATTCAATTAAATCGGTAAACCCGTCAGATTTGGACTTTTGGATTCCTTCCCAGGCTGCTTGATTGCTCGACACGGTCATCTACCCTGCCAACCTCGCTTACCAACCCAACGCAAAATAATTCTGGATGAGCACAATCGGACATGGTAGGGGTGCAACCAGGGCTGACCATGGACAAGGAAAGAACGATCGCGATGGCGATGTAATATTTGTTGTTCAGATAGCCACCTAGGATATTGTTGGAAATATAGTTAATCCACTGTGTTCGATCTACTCGGCAATAACAGCTTCGCCTTTGCGGACACCCAGCATCAGGATCAAGGCTACAACCAGGAAGAATGGGCTAACGAACATCATAGCGTTATAGTTCCCGCCGCTCAACTGGACGATCCAGCCATTCAGGTTGGGTCCCACGATCGCAGAGAGCGTGGAGAAGAGGTAATATAGCCCGGTAAAGGTCCCAACCCGCGCGGCAGTGGTCAGGTCCACGACCATCGGCAGGGAGTTGATGTTAATGAAAGACCATGCGATCCCTGCGCCCATGAGGAATAAATTGATCACCCGGATGGTGCCCAGAACCGGGAGTTTTGTTAATGATGTGGAAAGGAGTCCGGCCGGGAGGATGGCGATAAACAGGATCAAGATTGCCATCGCCACGATCCCAATGGAAATGGTGATTCGCCGGCCGATGCCGGCTGCCGAGGATGCCGGCAACCATCGCAAACAGGACGAAGAATAAGCCGATATGTCCCATCATGCCGTCCGGCATCACCTTCCGGAATTCCCAATTGTTTGGTGGCATACAAGGGTAAGGAATGCCTCGATGCCTGTATAAGCCAGGAACCAGAAGAAAATCGCCACCAGTATACGCAGTCCGCTCTTGTCTTTATCCTGGGTTAATTCCTTCAAGCTTTGGAACATATCTGGTTCTTTCTCTTCCTTCCTCATATTGCTTTGGCTCCTTAATGAAGATGAAAACCAGCAGTGCTGCCAGGATGACCAGCACCGACCCCATCCAGAAGGGGAAGTTTACGTTGATTTCGTACAGGGTGCTTCCCACCAGCGAGGCAATGATCGTGCCGACCCCGCCCATCAGGTTGATGATGCCGTTCGCTTGCGAGCGGAATTGCGATGGGGTGATGTCGGGCATCAGGGCCACCACCGGCGTGCGCCAGAAAGCCATGCTGAGCAGAAGCGTGCTGGTGCAGGCCACAAATAGTGCCGGGACAGCAGCGATCGGGATCAAGCCAAAGGCAATTGCCCCGACGGGGGCTCCGATCAGGATGAATGGCATACGCCGTCCGATCTTCGTCCGCAGCCGGTCGGACCAGGCTCCGACGGGCGGCTGGATGAATAGCGCTGCGATGTTATCCAGGGTCATGAAGAATCCAATAAGCCAGGGGGCGAAATGAAATTTGTTTGCCAGGAATAACGGCACGAACGCGTTGTATACGCTCCAGATCACGCTGACACCAAAAAAGCCAAAACCGAGCAGGAAGATCTTGCCGTATTTGAACTTCATGAATCTTCTCCTTCATCCTGGATTTTTTTAAGACCTTTCGGTCTGTTTCACTTAGAAGTGCATTTTCAAGTAAATCAGGACGACGCTTACAGCGTCCGGCGCAGGGATTGTTCCCGGCGCCACTTTTCGATTTTTGCATGGTCGCCAGAGAGCAGAATTTCAGGCACACTCCAGCCGCGGATATTCTGGAGGGCGGGTGTAGTGCGGGTATTCAAGCAGACCGGTGGCATGACTGAGTCATCCATCGCTCCATCCGGATCGCCCAGCACTCCGGAGATGAGCCGGGATATGGCATCGATCAGGATAAGTGCCGGGAGTTCACCACCGGTCAGAACGTAATCGCCGATGGAGATTTCATCCGTGACCAGGTGTTCGCGGATGCGCTCATCCACGCCTTCATAACGTCCGCAGATTAGAGCCAGGCGCGGCTGTTTGACCAATTCCATGGCGATTTTTTGGTTGAACACCCGTCCCTGGGGGGTGAGCAGGATGACCGGGCAGGATGGCTCTCCGGTCCGAGCACGCTTTCGACAGCAGCAAAGACCGGTTCGACTTTCATCACCATCCCGCCGCCGCCGCCGTATGGTTCGTCGTCAGTGACATGGTGCTTGTCTCCGGCCCAGTCGCGGATGTTGTGGATGCGAACATCAATCAACCTGCGCAGGCTGGCACGCTGTAAAATACTGCTATTAAGATAGGGGGGAAATACTTCGGGGAGCAGCGTAAATACGTCGAACTCCATGAGTTGATTCTAGCCGGATGCAGAATGTCTGGCAAGAGGCTAGGGAATGCACCTCGGACTTGATTTGGCAAAAGTTTGATACTTCAATCATACTTCCCAGTCTGGATGGTTTGCTGGACGAGGGTTTGGAATCCCTTGATAATGATTTTTAGCTCAAGCAACATGATTAATAAAGAAAAAGAGAGTTTCTCTCGCCCTGTCAGGAATTTCTTTCGACTTGAGGGTGAAAACATAGGGAATCTGCCTATATTGTGAAATAAATCACTAGTTTGTCCTGCGGGGATTGACGCTCTTTTGAATAGGATGGTAAGATGATTGAATGTATCTGCGAGGTTCGAAATGGAGCATGCGCCAGCGTCGCCCCCGTATCAATTGGTTTTTGGTCGTTGTGGTGGTGCTTCTGATTGTCGCCATTGTCACGTACGTCGATCGGTTTATTCTTCCAACAGCTCAGACGCCATTCATTGCGACCTTTACTGCCACCCGCGACCCGGAGTCTTATGTTACGGATGCAGAGAACTTGTTCGCGGAAGGAAAATTACTTCAGTCGATTGACTACTTATATGGAAGCGATCCGCATCAAACCGGATGACCCGTCAATCTATATTGCCCTGGCACGCGTCCAGATTTTTGCCGGGAAGTATGACGAGGCGCTGGTCAATGCTGAAAACTCCCTCCTGCTCAACCCCAACAACTCGATGGCACATGCCGTGCGTGCCTGGGCATTGACTCAGACGGGAGACTATGTTGCTGCAGACAATTCTTGAAGGAAGCCCTGCGACTGGATCCCAACAACGGTATCATCCAGGCATACAAGGCTTTCTTGTATGGCAGGATGTACGAAAATAACGCCGGTCCATCTATTGACCCGATCACGGTTGCCATTGAAGCATCCCAAGCCGCTGTCACATTGAGCTCCCAACAGCCTGGAAGCACACTGGGCGCGTGCCTATATCCTTCAACTCACCGCTAATGGCGAACAAGCCATCCAGGAATACCTGCTTGCCATCCAGATAAACCCGAATATTTCGGAAATCCACCTCGAACTTGGTGTGATCCTATAAGGGGTTGGGCGTGATTGACCTGGCGCTCGAGCAATACACGCTTGCCAATACTCTAAATCCTTCTGATATCCGTCCTTACTTGTACAGTTCACGTGCCTTGGTTTCCATTGGTGAATACGCCAAGGCTGTCCAGTATGCAGAGAGTGCGGTTGCGAACGACCCAACCAATCCTTATTTACGCGGAAACTGGGGCTTCATGCTTTATAAGAATAATGACTTTCCAAATGCATTGATCCAATTATCCCTGGCAGTCAATGGCGGAACCAATGAAGATGGTCAGATTGTCCAGCCGCAGCCTCTGACCGCTGACGATACGCGAATCGCCCAGTACTTTTATGTATATGCCATTCTTCTGGCGAGAAGCAACCGCTGTGGCGAAGCTCTACCTGTTACACAACTTTTAGTATCTGCTGTTCCGAATGATGCTGATGCTGCCTACAATGTCACATATGTCCAGCAGCTTTGTGAGCAAACCCTGGGGACGCCTTCCCCGACACCTTTGACCACTCCTAAAGTTACCCCAACCCCATGAAAGTGACCCGCCGCCGGGCGCTATTCCATCAACGCCGGACCTCGAATTTGTATCGCTTGTTTGGACTGACCTTGTTTATCCTGGGCGGTGCGTGGCTGGTTTCCGCCTGACTACCGGCGAGATCCGCAATCCCTTCGACCCTACCCCAACATCCACGCGGACGATCAATTCCTGGGTCTTGGAGGGGGAGGCTTCATTTGATGCCGGCAATCTGCCCGCTGCCATCACCTCTTATCAGGAAGCAGTGAAGGTGGATCCAAATAATGCTGGGGTCCTGTCCGAACTGGCACGCATCCAGACCTATTCCTCCCGCTTGCTCTCCAATGACACGGACCGCCTGGCACGCCTGACTGATGCTCTACAATCTGCAGACCAGGCCAAAGCCCTCTCGCCTGAGGATAGCAATGTTCTTGCGATTCGGGCCTTTGTTTTGGACTGGAATGCCGATCCAAATTTGGATCCTTTGCGGTCCGGGGGCAAGACCGCTGAAAGGTTGATCATTGAAGCCGATCAGGAGGCGCTGCGCGCCATTTCGGTGGACAGGCAGAATCCGCTCGCCCTGGCGTTCTATGCAGAAATTCTCATTGACGAGCAGAAATGGACACAGGCCCAGCCGAATATACAATCTGCTCTTCAGCTTGGTCCGCAGGTGATGGATGTTCATCGGGTTTATGCCTATTATCTTGAATCGAATAAGTATTACAGCCAGGCCATCGATGAATATCAGCAGGCTTTGACGATCAATCCGAATTTGACCTTCCTGTATATTTCCATCGGGCATAATTACCGTGCGCTCGCTCTAAACAGTCCCCCCGGATCCCAGCAAACACAATTCTATAACCAGGCTTTGGAAAGCTATGCCAAGGCTGTCCGTTTGAACGAACAACTGCAGATCCTCGACCCATCACCTTATCTCGCCATTGCAAAAACATATGCCCAGCAGGGTGAATTCTTTGCGGCTGCCCTGAATGCCCAGAAGGCCATCCAGTTGGATCCGGCAAACGCCGATCTCTACGGCCAATTCGGCAATGTTTATAAACGTGGTCGCAATTTCGAAACTGCCATTGTCGCTTTAAAATGTGCGGTGCGACGGCTGCACAGCAGTGGAATCCTGTGTTGCGCGCAATGGCTGCCCCGCCGGTGATGCGGGTAATCCCGTTCAGCCTCTGGCCCTTAACCCCGTCAGCGCTTATTATTATCTGGATTATGGTTCGTGCTGTCAGCCTGGCCCCACCAGACCCAGATATTGCACTGAGGCGGTGGATGTTTTGACCATTGTGAGCAACGCTTATCCTGACACCCAGGATATTGTTCGCAATGCTGATGATGGCCTTTCCATCTGTGCGAGCGTGAAAGCCGGTTGGACTCAGACGCCTACCCCGGTTTCTAGGTCAACTTCCACAGTTGTGACCCCGACGCCCCCATATTTCACTCCAACGCCTTAATGGCTCGGAACAATTCCTTTGGGCGCAGTATCAGAGTTTTATTAGACCTCCCCAACCACTCTTGACGAACATCCAGAAATCTTGTATCATACCAATTAGCACTCAGGATGCTAGAGTGCTAAAATCACTGTGAACCACTAATTCAGGAGGCAAATATGAAACTTAATCTCAAACCCTTGGGCAGTCGTGTGGTGATCGATCCCATCGAGCAGGAAGACATCACCGCGGGCGGCATCGTGCTCCCCGAAACGGCTAAAGAAAAACCCCAACAGGGCAACATTTTGGCGATCGGTCCTGGCGACCGTGACGAAGATGGAAAGCGTATCGCCATGGACGTAGCCGTCGGCGACAAAGTCTTGTACGCCAAGTATTCCGGCACGGAAATCAAAATGGATGGCAGGAAACTGCTCATCATGCGCGAGAGTGACATCCTCGCCATCGTAAAATAATAGTCTGAATGGAGGATGTGAATTATGGCTGCAAAACAACTTGTCTTTTCCGAAGACGCCCGCCGGCGGCTTCAACAGGGTATTGACGTGGTCGCCAATGCCGTCAGCACCACCCTTGGCCCCAAGGGCCGCAACGTGGCCTTGGATCGCAAGTTTGGTTCCCCGACCATCACCCATGATGGCGTGACGGTTGCCAAGGAAATCGAACTGGAAGACCCATTTGCCAATATGGGTGCCCAGCTTCTTAAGGAAGCTGCCACCAAAACCAATGACATCGCCGGAGATGGTACCACCACCTCCACCGTTTTGGCGCATGCCATTGTCACCGAAGGCCTGAAGAACCTGGCCGCGGGTGCCAACCCAATGCGTCTGAAACTCGGCATCAGCCAGGGCGTGGAAACGGTCGTAGCTGCCCTGCGCAAGATGGCTCAAAAGATCGATACCAAGGAAGAAATTGCCTCGGTCGCCACCAACTCGGCTGCGGATCCTGAGATCGGCAAATTGATCGCCGATGTGATGGACAAGGTCGGCAAGGATGGCGTCATCACGGTTGAAGAGTCGAAATCACTGCAATTTGAGACCGAGTATGTGGAAGGTATGCAGTTCGACCGCGGTTATATTTCTGCCTACTTCATCACCGATTCCGAGCACATGGAAGCAGTGATTCCCGATCCTTATATCCTTATCTATGACAAGAAAATCTCAGCTGCCCAGGACATCGTCCCGGTGCTGGAAAAACTGGTCCAGATTGGCAAGCGCGACCTGGTCATCATCGCCGAGGATATCGATGGCGAAGCACTGGCAACCCTCGTGTTGAACAAACTGCGCGGCATGTTGAATGTCCTGGCAGTCAAAGCCCCTGGTTTCGGTGATCGCCGCAAGGCCATGATGCAGGATATCGCCACCCTCACCGGTGGGCAGGTCATCTCTGAAGAGACCGGCCGCAAGCTCGAAACCACCACCCTGCACTGACCTCGGCCAGGCCGAGAAAGTGGTCACCGACAAGGACAACACTACGATCGTCGGCGGCAAGGGTGCAGGTCCCGAGATCAAGGGCCGCATCGAGCAGATCCGCGTCGAGATCGATAAGAGCACCAGCGACTACGACAAAGAGAAACTCCAGGAGCGCCTGGCCAAACTCTCCGGCGGCGTTGCCATCATCCGTGTTGGCGCAGCCACTGAGACCGAACTCAAAGAGAAGAAGCACCGCGTCGAAGATGCCCTCTCTGCCACTCGCGCTGCCATCGAAGAAGGCATCGTCCCTGGTGGTGAGATCGTCTTCATCAACGCTGTCGCCGCCCTCGACAAGGTCAAGATGACCGGCGACGATGAAACCATTGGCGTTGCCATCGTTCGCAAGGCTCTTGAAGCCCCCATCCGCAAACTGGCTGAAAATGCCGGTCAGGATGGTGCAGTCATCATCGAGAATGTTCGCCGCCTCTCCAAGGAACAGGGCAACAAGCACCTTGGCTACAACGTCATCACTGGTGAATATGTCGACATGCTCAAGGTTGGTGTGATTGACCCGCTGAAGGTTGTACGTGGCGCTCTCGAAAACGCCGCCTCCATTGCCGCCATGATCCTGACCACCGAGTGCCTGATCACTGATGTTCCTGAAAAAGAAAAACCATCCCCAATGCCACCTGGTGGCGGCGGAATGGATTATTAAGCAACGAAATCAAGAAGGGCGACCGCCAGGTCGCCCTTACATTTTAAATTGGTATAATCCTGACTAATGATCCCCTCGATACATAAACAGGTGTTGCGCACCTCCCATGTGATTCTTATCGCTCTGACTCTCGCTGCTTGTGGACCGACCTCCACCCCGATTATTTTGCCTACGATTACACGTCCTACCCACTCCCACCGTGACTATCCTCCAGCCAGCGATCTCTGTCAACGGGGAAGCAATTTCGATTGC
Organism: uncultured Chloroflexia bacterium; assembly: GCA_963826215.1. Lineage (GTDB taxonomy): Bacteria > Chloroflexota > Anaerolineae > Anaerolineales > Villigracilaceae > UBA877. Next base: position 41,384 of record CAWGWL010000005.1, read on the forward strand.
AGAATTCGAGGCTGAACTGGCTCGTTATCAGCAGGCTCAGACTGGGCTGGGAAAAACGGCAAGCCCTGAGCAGGCCGCCCAGGCAGTCAGGGATGAGTTTGTGGATACTCTTTTGCTTGTCCAGGGCGCGGCTGCTCAGGATTTCGTTGTGGACGATGCAGACTTGCAGGCTCGGATTGATACTCTGGCTGCACAGGTGGGAGGCGCAGATAAACCTTTTAGCATGGGAATCCGCACACGGATACACGGAATCAGATTTCCGCTCCGCCTTGCGCCGGCAGGTTGCAGCCGCGTGGATGCGTGACCAAATAGCAGCCTCAGTCCCTGTCACTGCCGAGCAGGTACACGTTAAGCAGATTTTGCTCTATAATGCAGGGGATGCGCAGCAAGCGCTGTCCGATTTGGAAACCGGATGGGATTTCAACGATCTGGCTGCCCAATGGGATCCGGTGACAAAAGGTGAGTTGGGTTGGTTCCCGCGTGGTTACTTATCCTCCCAGGTCATTGAGGATGCCGCGTTCGCCCTCCAGCCCGGAAAATATAGTGCCGTTATCCAGGATGAGACCGGATATCATATCCTGTATCTCGTGGAACGTGACCCCGCCCGCCTGCTTTCGCCAGACGCCTTGTTGACACTCAAAGAGCATGCCGTCCAGAGCTGGCTGACTCAACGACGGAATGAGAGTACCATTCTCTTTGCGCCTTGACGAGTAATGGGAGCATGATTTATGGACAATTTTGATCTCAAGCCTGAACCTAAGAAATTCAACGTGATGTCGTTGATTTGGAATTTCCTGACCATTGTTGTGGTGCTGGGGATTTTTTATGTCATATACTATTTTCTAACCATTTTTATCAACCCGCACACACCTCTTAATCCCTTCCCACCTGCTCCGCTCCCGACTCTTTATCAAACCGCCACTCCCACCGCTACGGTTGCCGTTATTCCTCGGGAGGCCACCTGGACTTCTACTGCAACCATCGCACCGGCAGCCACCCGTACCAAGGCTCCCACCTGGACGTTGCTGCCGCAACTGGTCACGCAAACTGACACTCCCCCGGCACCGTTGGCAAGTGACACTGCCACTCCCATGCCGGCTTCAGTGAACATAACTTACCTGGCAAGCACGGAGTTCCATCCTGATAAAGATTGTAATTGGTTGGGTGTTGCAGGGAAGGTTTTGGGGACTGACGGAAAACCAGTCTTATATATGGAGGTCTTGTTGGGCGGAACACTGGATGGCAAGACCATTAATTATGTAATATTGAGTGGTAATGCACTGGCATATGGACCATCCGGATTCGAACAAGTCCTAAGCGACCATCCCATCGCCTCCACACATGCCCTTTGGATCCAGTTACTGGACAATACTGCCAAGCCCTTGACTGACAAGATATTTTTTGATACTTACAGCACCTGCACCCAGAACCTGGTAATGGTGGTCTTTACCAGGAATCGCTGATAGCACGCACCTAAAAAAAACGGGACGCGGCCCTTAAGCCACGTCCCGTTTTATTTTGGATGGTTTATTTTTATGGTTAGACTGCCACATTCCAATGTTCGTATTTCGGGTTGTTGCTGCGCAGTGTATCCATGAAAAGCTTGCGCAATTGCTCTCCGATGGGTCCCATCACCCCTTTCCCGATCGGACGATGATCCACCTTGGTAACCACGGTCACCTCGGCTGCTGTGCCGGTCAGGAACAATTCTTCGCAGATGTAAACTTCCGAGCGGTCGATCGGACGTTCGACAATCGTCAACCCCAGTTCATTCCTGGCCAGATCCATCACCGAGCGGCGGGTGATGCCTTCCAGGATGTTATCCGTCACCGGCGGGGTGACCAGGAGTCCATCGCGCACCAAAAAGATATTCATGGCGCTGCCTTCGGCCAGGTGGCCTTCCTGGGTCAGGACCAGGGCTTCGTCAAAACCGGCCCGCGCCGCATCTGTCTTGATCAGCGCTGAACTGGCATATGCTCCGCTGATCTTGCCGCGTGCCGGGATCATATTATCGTCGATGCGCCGCCAGGATGAAATCGTCACGTGGGCGTTGGTATCGTTCTTGACATACTTGCCGAATGGCAGGGCGAATATGGTCAGATCTTCCTTTAGATCGTGCAGCCGTACACCGATCCCTTCCTCCGCCTTATATGCCAGCGGTCGGATGTAAATATCCTGCCGGTAGGCATCCCGGCGCAGGAGTTCCAGGGTCAGTTCGGTCAGGCTTTCGGGGGTTTGTTCGAATTCCATGCACATCAACCGGCAGGAATTCAGGAACCGGCGGAAGTGGTCCATGGGACGAAAAACAAAGAGGCGTTCCTTGTCCTCGTTCCAATAGCCGCGGATTCCGCCGAAAACTGCTGTGCCGTAGTTGAGTGCATGCGTCGCAACTCCGACCTTTGCCTCGGAGTAGGGGACGATTTTGCCCTGGAAATACGCGTTCTTGGGTAGATCCACAGACAATCCTCCTTTAAGTGAAATTGAGTGCCGCCATTATACGCCTTTTTTTTGGATACATACCCAACCTGAGTTACACATCCTTTTCAGTTTCCAGGGTAATTTTGTGGAAGGATGTGCTTTGCCATGCATCAGTTGCTCCTCCGAGACATTTGTGGTGGAAGGCTGCTCCTTTCTTGACGAACCAGAAAATCCCAATTATAATCAATTCGATATATATCTAAATGATTTCATGAAGGTGAAACCATGTCAGATGACACTGAAATGCTCGATTTTGTCAAAGCCCTGGCCCATGCTGACCGGTTGAAGATCGTCGGCATGCTCGTCCAAAAACCGGAGCGAATGGCTGAGATCGCGGCAGGGTTATCCCTTCCCATCCGCGAGGTATTTAATCACCTTGCTTTTTTGGAACATGTTGGTGTGGTGCATAAAAAAGACGATCTGTACAAACTGGATACGAATGGTCTGGAGACTCTCGCCCGCCATCAGTTTGAGGGCAGGCGCCCGGTCTACACTTCTGAACCAGACCTGGAAAAGAATAGCCAAAAAATTCTGGCAACCTTCCTGAATGCGGATGGGACCATTCGGCAGATGCCGAATTCCAGGACTCAGTCAGCGAAATTCAGGATTGTGTTGGAATATATCCTGGCTGCGTTTGAACCTGGTGCAGTCTACACCGAGAAGGAAGTAAACAGCATCCTCCACCGCTTTAACGAGGATGTTGCAGGTCTGCGACGTGACTTGATTGACGCAAAAATGCTTGCCCGCCTAAGCGATGGCTCTAAATATTGGCGACCCGTGGAAACTGCCGGAGGGCAACCGGAATGAGCGAAAAAAATGACGAACTGCTTCTTATCTTCAAGGCTCTCGCGGATGCCAACCGGCTGAAGATCGTCGGTCTGCTCGCACAGCGTCCCTACAGCGGCGAGGAACTGGCTGCCCTGCTGGGGCTAAAAGCCTCCACGGTTTCCCACCACCTTTCCAGGCTGGCGCAGGTGGGATTGGTGTCAGCCCGCGCCGAAGGCTACTATAGTGTCTACCAGTTGGATGAAGCCGCCTTGCAGAAAACGCGCCTGCTCTTTTCGCACACCGACCTGGTCTCTGTGGCTTCCGGTGTGGATGTGGATGGCTACGACCGCAAGGTGATTGCAGATTTCACCCGCCCGGATGGTAGCCTGAAGGAGATCCCCGCCCAGCGCAAAAAATTGGAAGCCATCCTGCGTTATGTGGTGCGTGATTTCGAGCCGGGGAAACGCTATACCGAGAAGCAGGTCAATAAAATCTTGTCCCGGTTCCACGCCGACACCGCCTCCCTGCGGCGCGAACTGGTGGGATCAAAATTGATGGATCGCGAAGGCGGAGGGGGAGAGTATTGGAGGATGGAGAACGCAGGATAAGGGGCTGGGATATGTTGCAATGCATTTAGTCAATTGCAGCCGGACAATTTTCGTCCGGCTGCAAGGATTTATTTACTCAATTAGGGAAGAAACTAATGCCCGCGTTTTTCCAACAGGAACGTTTCAGCTCCCCCCAATGCCTTTCCAAGCGGCTCCGCTTTCAGCGCCATCACCCGGCTGTTGGCAAAATAGCCAAAATCAAAATTGGTCATGTCACCCGCCTGTTTTCCTGGTACCGGCATCAACCTGGCTGTCAGGGGTTTATCCAGGCGCATCGCCAGCGCGGAAATGTCCAGCAGGAGCGCTGCGATTTGCCCGGCAGTGACTTCACCAGGCAGCGGCACGGTGTCCAGCCCGGTGCCGCACACCGCCGAATAGAGCAGCAGGTCTTTGACGGTCAGCCTGCCCTCTGAGGCGCGTTCTGCCAGCCGGCTGTCTTCCAGCACTGGCATCATTAGCCCTGAGAATCCGGCCCGCGGGAAGCGTGCCCGGTCAATTGCCTCGGTCAGGATCGCAGCCGCAGCCAGTGAACCGTGCAGGCCCACCTTGGGCACTCCCATTCGTTCGAACGCCGCACCCAGGGATCGGGACTCCTCGGGGAAGGGTGCCAGTGAATAGTCTATCCCCCCGAATTTGACCAGGTATTTAAATTTCAAAATATCGGCAATTTTTGCCAACTTTTGGGCATTTTCTTCCAGCTCGGCGATTAATGCATTCCTACCGGCTTCGATGGTTTCATTGCGTTCAAATGCCCGTACCGCCGCGTCTGCGGCTTCCATGGCGAGGGCAAACGAAGGTTCTTTCCCATCGTGGTAGGCCGCCGGGAAGAAGGGTGCCCCTGGCGGCACGTTGGCCAGCGCTGCGAAATTCAGGTTGGCAAATCCATTTTGGTCCAGCCTCGCCGTCTTGACGATCACTTCTGCACAGGCATTGACAGCTGGGAGCGAGATGCCGTGCTTCGGGTCGGCCATAATTCCGGAGAAAAAGATATTTTTTGATGCTGAGATGGCATTTGGGAGTACCCGGTAACTTTCCGGAAGTGCTGGCTGTGCCGGGCCGAGTGAGGCGTACCCAATCCCGATTTCCGGCAGGAGCTGACTTAACTGGCAGCCAGCTGCGGTGCCTGCGATACCTTTTCAGCGCCAAGCATCTGCGGAAATGGGGATGTCGCCAGCCTGGTAGACTGCACATCGAATCCGGCCTCTTCGAAATTAACCCTGGCCTCTGCCAGGAACGTTCCTGCACCTTGGAGCTTTTTCTCGTCCAACGGCCAGCCGGGATTGCAGAAGTAGGTGATCGAGCGAATTTTCATGTTTTATCTTTTTTCAAACATCAACCAGGTTTACTCTCCCACGCTCTACATTTCGACAGGGAGGGTGTTTACCATAAATATTATAGCTGGTGAGGTTGTCATTTTCATACCCACATTGATATACCATTTCCCTCCAGATTTCTCTACCCCAATTTTTCTTCCAATCCTGCCCCTATTTCTTCGATCTTTGCCGGAGCACCTCGAACATCAGGATTGCACCTGCCGCGGCTGCATTGAGCGACTCGCTTTTACCAGGCATCGGGATCGACACCTTTGATGTGGCGAGTTCCCGCGCCGGCTTGGCTGGCTCCCTCTGCTTCGCCTCCCACGATCAATGCCAGCGGGTCGCGGAAGTCTGCCTGCCAGCACGAAATGCTTCCTTCCATGTCCGCCAGGGATATGCTCATTCCCTGTGTATAGGCGCGGATTTCGTCCCAGGTGCATGATTTGATGGGTATCCGGAAGTGCGCCCCCATACCTGCCCGCACTACTTTCGGCGCGAAAGCCTCCGCGGTTTCCGGCGGGAGAAAAACAGCTTCCACCCCCGCCGCGGCTGCTGTCCGCAGGAGCGTCCCCAGGTTGCCCGGATCACGGATTTGGTCGGGGATAAGCACAAAGGTTGGATGTTGAGGGATCGGCAATTGCGAATGCCTCGAGTACTGCCAGGATGCCTTGTGAGCTTTCCGTTTCACCGATCGCTTGCATCAAGTCCGTTGGCGACAATTTCCACTTCCACCCCCCCAGATTTGAGACTGGCAACAAGGGCTTTTCCGCGCTCGCTCAGGTTTTCGCCCAGCCAGTACAAACCGGAATGGCCATTTTGCCGACAGGGCTTCTTCCACCAGCCGCACCCCTTCAGCCACGAACGCCTTGGCCTCGCGGCGTTCTTTTGGGCGTCCAAGCAGACCGCGCACCAATTGCATCTTGGAATTATGGGTTGAGGTGATCATGTCAGGCAATTTTTCAACAGTTGTCGGGGATGAAGCATAGGTAAAGAACGAGTTGGTTCTCACTTGAATATTTTACCCCCATTAAATAAACAGGGGCACACCAAGGTGTGCCCCTGTGGGAATTCAGTTCAAATATTAGCCCTGGCTGGCTTGCTTGACCACGGCAGCAAAAGCATGCGGGTCACGTACGGCCAGGTCGGCCAGCATCTTGCGATTTAGCGTGATGTTCGCTTTCTTCAAGGTCGATACCAGTCTGCTGTAGGTGGTGCCGTTCAACCGGGCGGCAGCATTGATGCGGGCGATCCACAACTTGCGCAGGTCACGCCGCCGGACGCGCCGATCGCGGGAAGAGTACCACATGCTCTTCAGCATTGCCTCTTGCGCACGCCGGAACAGCAGGTGCCTGCTCATACGCTGTCCCTTGGTGTAATTCAATACCTTCTTGTGTCGCAGGTGACCTTGCGGTCCGCCTTTTACTCTTGCCATAATTTACCTCCTGCGTACCCTCGGGCGCCGGTGCAGGCATTTGCCTGCGTTCCAGTTGTATGCACCCGGTAGCCGCAAATTAAAAGGATAGGTTACAGGAAACTCCAGGAAACCCAAATGGGTTACGGTTTCATGTGTGGCGCCAGGCGCCGTATGCGCTTGATATAACTCTTCCCTTGGACGGCAACCATCTCACCGAACAAAGCCTTCACCCGGTGGGATGACTTCCGTCGCAGGTGGGCTTTTCCGCCCTTCGTGCGCACGATCTTGCCAGACCCGGTAATGCCAAATCGTTTGGAAGTGGCTTTATGGGTCTTCAGCTTGTACTTTCCAACTTTCAGCTTGCGCGGCACAGCGATTACTCCTTCACACAAGATTTCGCAGGATTTTACTCCTGCGGTTGTTCGACGTTCTCCGGTTGCTTGGGTTTCTCCACAGCGTCTTCAGCGGTTTTCTTCTTGGGACCACCTTTGGCTGGCACGAGCATCATCGACATTGCCCGGCCTTCAATGGCAGGGGCTTGCTCCACGGTGCCAAGGTCAGCGAGTTCCTGGGCGATTTCCCTCAGATCTTCGAGTGCGATTTCCGGGTAAGTAATTTCCCGGCCGCGGAAGCGGATGGTCACACGCACTTTCATGCCGTGTTCCAGCCAACGCCGGGCGTCTTCCACTTTGAAATCCCGGTGGTGACCGGTGGTCTTCGGGCGCAGGCGGATTTCCTTGATTTCAACTTTTGTTTGTGCCTTGCGCGCTTCCCGGTCTTTCTTTTCGCGTTCGTACAGGAATTTGCCGAAATCCATGATGCGGCATACAGGCGGACTGGAATTTGGGGCTACCTCTACCAGGTCTAGGTCCGCTTCCCGAGCCATCCGCAGGGCATCCCGGGTGGCTACCACCCCGGCGTTTTCTCCTGCCGCATCGATCAGGCGTACTTCAGGAACTCTTATGGTCTCATTAACTCGAAATTCGTTGGCGCTGATACGTCTCTCCTCGCAAATAACGGAAGTCCAGCCCGGAGGCTGGTTTTAGCGGGCTGATAATACCATGAAGAGAGGGGAATCGTCAATAAAATTACGGGATAAATGAGATTTCCAACCTTTTCGGGTATCATCGGATATATATATTGTGGGAATACAGGATTATACCGGGAGGAAGATGGATGAACAACAAGCCATCCGCTGCTTGAAAGATGGTGACATTGGCGGTCTGGAACTAAACCACTAGCATGGGTCTTGCAGATCCTCGATTGCTCCTTAATGTGTACACAAAATGCGGATGGAGTCCGGATACCAATTTTGCTTAATCCCTTTACCTGCCAGGCTTCCCGCATGCAAAACCTGAATGGCATCGTCGAAGGCTGGAGTCCATAGGCCCCTGCTTCCCTCTGCTCTGCCGTGCATTCAGATGGGGCGGAAGCCAATGAATTGATCAATAAACTGCGAAAATATCCTCTATAAATAAGATGGAGAGAAGAAAACTCTCCATCTTATTTCGGTCTGTTGCCAAAGGTCAGGACTCAGTTTCTTACAGTTCGCCTGCCCGTTTCGAGATCCGGTCCTTGGCGCGCATGATAAACTCTGCCAGTGGGATATTGTCCGCCCGCGACCCGTCCCGCACCCGCAGCGAAACCTGCCCGGCTTTGGTCTCGTTCTCACCCACCACCAGCATGTAGGGCACTTTCATCAACTGGGCTGAGCGGATCTTGGCGTTCATGCGCTGTGCGCTGATGTCCGCACTGGCGCGGATGCCCTGCGTCGCGCAGTTGTCGCACGATGTTCTCCGCATACTCATTTTGCGGGTCGGTGATCGGGATCACTCGCACGTGTTCGGGTGACAGCCAGACTGGGAAATTCCCGGCATAATGCTCCAGGAGGAACCCGATGAAGCGCTCGTGCGTACCGAGCGGTGCTCGATGGATGCACAGTGGTGTTTCTTCCACCCCATCTTTATTTGTGAAGACCAGGTTAAAACGGCCCGGTTGGGCAAAGTCCACCTGGTTGGTTGCCAGGGAAAATTCTTTGCCGATCGCGCTCCAAACCTGCCCGTCGATTTTTGGTCCGTAAAAGGCGGCTTCATTGGCAGCCTCCACGAAGGGTATCCCGCCATTGGTCATGGCACGCCGCACCATATCTTCCGTCTTCAACCACAGGCGTTCGTTATCAACATATTTTTTCCCCAGGCCTTCTTTGCTATGGAGCGACAGGCGCATAACGAATTTTGTGATCCCGAACATATCGAGATATTTTTTATACATGTCCATGACGCCCATGAACTCTTGCTCGAACTGGTCTTCCGTCACATACATGTGGGCGTCGTTCATCTGCATCGAGCGCACACGCATCAGGCCGAACAGTTCTCCCGATTTCTCATAGCGGTAGCAGGTCCCGTATTCGGCCAGGCGTATGGGCAGGTCCCGGTAGGAGCGCGGTTTGGATGCGTAGATCTTGTGATGCATCGGGCAATTCATCGGTTTGACGTAATACTTGACGCCTTCGATCTCCATCGGAGGGTACATTGACTTCGGCGTAGTAGGGCAGGTGACCCGAATGTAGGAACAGATCTTCCTTGGCAAGGTGCGGTGTCTTCACCCGCAGGTAGCCCGCCTTTTCTTCCATCTCTTTTGCCAGTCGTTCAAGCTCTTCGATGATGACACCGCCGCGCGGCAGCCACAGGGGCAAGCCTGGACCCACCTCCTCGTCGTAGGTGAAAATTTCCAGTTCCTTGCCCAGTTTACGGTGATCACGTGCCTTGGCTTCTTCGAGCATCTTGAGATAATTCTTGAGCTCGTCAGGCGTGCGCCAGGCCGTCCCGTAGATGCGCGTGAGCATTTTGTTATGTTCATCGCCGCGCCAGTAAGCCCCGGCGATCGACATAAGTTTTAATGCCGCCGGGTTGATCTGCCGCGTCGTCTCAACGTGAGGTCCCCGGCAAAGGTCGGTGAAGGTATCGCTTTGGTAGATCGAGATTTCCACTTTTTCAGCCAGTGGATTGCCGTACTCATCCAGACTGCCTTTTTCGAGCCCGTCGATCAACTCAAGTTTATATGGCTGGTCTTTGAAAACCTTGCGCGCCTCTTCCGCAGATACCACCTTTTTGACAAACGGGTGCCCGCCCGAGATGATCTGGCGCATACGCTTCTCGATCTTTTCCAGGTCTTCCAGCAACAACGGTTGCGGCAGGTCAAAGTCATAATAGAAACCATTTTCGACCGGCGGACCGATAGTGTATTTGGTCTCCGGGTAGAATTCCAGCACCGCCTGTGCCATCACGTGCGCGGCTGAATGGCGGATTCGGTAAAGTTGCGAACTCTTCATAGCGTTCCACATGGTTGGTCGGACATGTTGTCTCCTTTGCCTCTCCTATCCTCCTGCATTTTCTGTTCTTGAAAATGTGGGAGGACGGGAGGGGACTAAATAAAAAAACTCTCGCCCAAATTCGGGGCGAGAGCGCTCTGCGCTTACGCGGTTCCACCCGATTTTGCCCCTCGCTGTGCGGCCCTTCTCGCCTCAGCTTAAGGCATCTCGTGGGGCTGATAACGGGGCCTTCCGTTCACCTTAATGAAGAGGTTTACGTTTGCTGTCTCTTCTGTTCGGGTTTCCGCTCGCGGGTGGTTTTCTGCGGTGCTCTCCTGAGAAGGCTCTCAACGGTTGCCATCTCTCTCTGTCGGTTTGCTGGCCGCGTACTCGTCCCGGTCCATGCGTTATTTGTGTAAATTATTGGGTATTGACCCAGTGGGCGGAATAGGGCTCGAACCTACGACCTCTGCTATGTCAAAGCAGTGCTCTAACCAACTGAGCTACCCGCCCAAATGCGAGTGCATATTATAACGAGGCAGCCTGAAAATTGGCAAGCTGTTTGTTGACAATCCCCTTTTTTTACGCTAAACTATACGAAGTATTTGTTGTTTCTGTTCTTTCGTAAGGAGATTCCCATGTCCGAATCCTCCATTGCCCACCTCTCGGCCCAGACCAGCCTCATCCCGGCTATTAACGCCTGGGAATACTTTCTCAATGACCAGGGCCGTTCTCCCAACACCATCAAAGCATTCCTGTCCGATGTCCGCCTTTTGACCCAGGCGCTGCCGCCCGACCGCACCCTGGGAGACATTACCACCAGCGACTTGAACGATTACCTGCATTGGCTGGAGCATGATCGCGGTATTCCCTGTTCGCCCAAATCGCTTGCCCGCCGTGTGACTTCTATTAAATCATTTTTTCGCTGGCTCCAGCACGGCGGTGCGCTCGTGGTTGATCCGGCTGAAAAGGTTGTCCAGCATTCGGTTCTCAGCCCGCTCCCCGAAGTCCTAACCGAGTCGGAGATCGAAGCGGTGCTGCTGGCTGCCGACCGCTCCCGCCGCGGCTACCCGTCCTGATGCCCGCCCATACACGCTGCTCGCGCTCCTGCTTGCCACCGGCATCAAGAAGTCCGAATGTCTTGGCATCCACCTCAACCACATTGACATGCAGTCTCCCGGTGAACCTTACGTATTTATCCGTTATGCCAGCCCGGCTAATCGATACAAGGAACGCAAGTTAACTCTGCCCGAAGACTGGATTCCTGCTTATGAGGAATACCTGGTCCAGTACAACCCGGTTGACCGCCTGCTCCCGTGGTCACCGCGCCGTCTTGAATATCTGCTCGAAGATATAGGCGAGGAAGCCGGTTTACATAAGCACCTTTCATTTGATATGTGCCGTTGGACCTGTGCCTTGCAGGATTACCTGAATAATATCGAACCGGAGAAGATCCGCCAGAAACTGGGCATCTCCAAGATCCAATGGCGGGAGATTAATTTGAAATTACGTCAGTTGGCTGGCAAGCCCGAATAACCTGGAAGGATAACGTAGTAACGAATTCAGTTCGTTTTTTCCCGGTGACGACGCCCTGCGTCGTCACTTTTTGTTATCCCCCTGGAGAGTCAATTTCACGACCCGTTTCGTTTTATCTGTAACCCGGAATGGGTGTGCCAGCCTGAACCCTGGCACCCATACGATCTGGTCTCCGGCACAAACCAGCGGCCATCTGCCGCGGGCCCGTTGGGGGATTTTCACGTTGATATAGAATTCCCTCATTTTCATCGTCTGACGGTTCATGCCGAGCGGCGAGAAAGTGTCCCCGGCGCGTCGGGCGCGCACGATGAACTTGTCTCCCCCCAGGTCCGCATCCAGCCAGGCGGTGAAGGGATCTTCATTTTCAAGGGCGTTCGAATTGGCTGTCTCGAAATTCACTTCCACTGCGGAAATGATGAAATTCCCGTTGAGTTTCACCTGCCCACTGATCGGCAGGTCCAGCACCCCTTCCACCTGTGGCCAATGTGCTGATGGCAGGTCAGCCTCCAACGCAGCCAGGTAGATTGCCTCCCCCTCGCGATAAAGATGTAAACCTTCCGTCAGGTCCACCTGGCTGGGCATCAGGTCTGGAGTTTCCGGACTGGATTTTGGAGCAATGAACTCCGCTGCGCGTTCAAGGGTGTTGAAATCCAGGTTGCGGAGCTTGGGCCGTAATCCGGTCATCGCTTTACGCAGGATGTTTCGGCGCATTCCCTCCGGGACCTTTGCCAGGTCGGGGCCTCGAAAGGCGACGTAATCTGGTTCCACCCTCGACACAACCTTTTCCCAGGTGGAGTCGACCGCATCTTTCAGGGCTCCATAATCCCCCGCCAATGCCTCGGCAGTGCGCAGCAGTGTGTTTTTGAAGCGCGGGTTGTACTTTTCGAGTTCGGGGATCAGGCTGTGCCGCAGCCGGTTGCGGAAATAAGTTTCGTCACTGTTGGTCGGGTCCAGCACCGGCTTGAAGCCATGCTCGCGGCAGTATGCCTCGGTCTCGTCTCTCCATAGATGCAGGATGGGTCTGGCTAGCGGAATTTTCCGGTCGAATTCAGGCAGCAGGGTTCTTCCCGCCATCCCCTTTAACCCCGCCATGCCAGCCCCTCGCAGGAAGTGCATAAGGATGGTCTCCACCTGGTCGTCGGCAGTGTGACCCACCGCCACCACGCTGGCGTGCTCTGACCGGGCATGGGCGAACAGGAATCGATATCGCAGCATGCGTGCAGCCTCTTCCAAGGGACAGGCTGTGCTCCTCGGCGTATCCGCGCACGTCCGCCCCATTCGCTCACAAAGGGCAACTTCAATCTGTTCTGCCACGCCGCCCACAAATTCGGCTTCGAGCTCTGCTTCGGGTCGCAGTTGGTGGTTGAAATGCGCAACGATGATTTTGAGGGTGGGGATCTTTCGCGCCAGGTCCAGCAGGCACAGGCTGTCCGGTCCGCCGGACACCCCGATCACAGCAATTTCGTCAGTTTCCAAATGGCGGGCAACAAATCGGTCTTGCATCATTCCTCAGCGCGGGTCATTACATAGTCGGTTTTCTTGTTCCCAAACAAGCCGGCCAACAGATGGTACATGGCATATAGTTCAAGTGCAAAGGGCAGGTATCCACCGTAACCCAGGATCGGCATCTCAAAGATATGGATCCAGTTTCCCCAAGGCACGTGGTAAACCCATTTCGGGTATGAGAAATAATTCCACAATTCCCAAAAGAAAGCGGTCAGGAGGATGCCCAGCCAGAGGGCAACCACCGGTCGCCAGTTGCCGGTCTCTGTCCATTCCACCAGGGAACGGTGACCCAGCCAGATGTTGATCGGTTCCAGGATGAAATAAAGGGAAAACCAAACAAATGGGAAGAAGATTGATGGCCAGGCGATCATCAGTGCCAGCATCCCCCAGCCGGCTGCGAAAAATCCGAATGTGGTTGCTTTTGTGGAACGGACAATTGGACCCTTCACCACTCCCGGAAGAAAACTCCGCATCAGTTCGGCGCTGCCAAATACTGCCGGGATCACGGTGGTGAAGTTGATCGTTGCCCAGAACCAGAACTGCAGGGTCGAGAAGGCTTCGGCGCCGTTGTAGTGCCAGTTTTGCAGGCGCCAGTTGGCAAGTTCGAACAGCCACCAGACCGGTGCAGAGGCAATGAACAAACCAGCAAATTTTGTCCTGCTCCGTGTAAAAAGGGATGTACCGGTGCGCCATACAACCAATGCATCCACCGTCAGGCAATATCCCACCCACAAGGGAAAAAAAGCCCATTGCGTGCGTAGCCCGCTTAGGCTCCAGTTAAGAGTCCAGAAAATGGCTGCCAGTCCCAGGCCGACCCAGCCGTGCAGAGGGAATTTCCTCATCGCGGATGACATTTATTAATTAAACCACAAAGTGTCCCCCAAAAGCGAAGACTAAAGGGATTTAAAGCGATCACCAGGCAGAATGCCTGGTGATCTAAGGGGGAGGGGACACCACCGAACCTGGTTAGCATGGGGGGGACATGTTGACCGTCGATGGTAGACACCTGAATTACCAGTAAAAGGAGAACAGGTATCTAGTTGATATATTACACCCAAATTATCTTAATTGCATTAAAAAAAGATTAGAAGAGTTCTATTTCCTCCCCCGCTCCCCAAAGAAGTTCAACCATTCCTCCACCTGGTCGGGGCTCAACCTGGTTTCCTCTTCGTTCTTCGATCCAATTCTATTTTGCACTGCTGACATCTCTCGTACAAATTCTTCCGCAGTCATTGACCTGGCGTGCGCGGCTCCGGCAGCTCTCTGGACCCGTCCGTCCGAACTGACCACGGTCCAGTTTCTGGCAGCCTTTTTTAGATGGGTCAACCTGCCTTCGATGGCGGCATCTGCGCTGGAATCCTTCCGCACGAAATGCGCAGTAACCATGCCTGCCTTGCGCGTTGCAGCCTGCCCCGCAGGTGCGCCGTCAAAATACACCTCCACCTGGGCACGACTCAGACGACTGAATTCCTGCAGTCGCACCAGCAGGTCTGCTTCGTCGTTCATAGAGTCCAGGCGCAAGCCCAGTTTTGGGATCAGGTTATGACCATCGATCAGGTATGGCATGGTTTATCTCGCGAAATCACTTCTGGATTTTATCATTTACAGGTGAATATAAAACACCAACAGGGCAGCACTCGGGATGCCGTCCTGTTGGTCATGGGGAAAGAACGTGAGGGCCTCCTTTCTCAATCGGCAGGTACCGGTATGGGCACCTCCCCTTTCTTTTTGCTCCAGAAGTATTTCCAATACAGATAGACGGATAGCGTGTACAGGACCAGGACACAGGCAAATACTGGTCCGAACCCGTACTTGACCTGCAGCCAGCCGCTGATCGACGGGCTGAACGCCCAGCCGAAGCTGTTTGCCATGCTTACCAGGCTGGCGACCGTGGCACGCGCTCCCGGTTCGACCTTTTCCATCACAAAGGTCTGGTAGACCGGTCCGCTCATATTCATCAGGGCGATCCGCACATAATAAGCCGTGCCGCTCAACCAGAACCAGGGTGCAAACCCAAGCAGCGCCAGGAAGGGGATCGACAGCCCCTGTGTGATCACCACCAGTTGGATCTTCCCCATCCGGTCGGCAATCGGCGGTGCGATCAGCAGGCCGATTCCCATCGCCAGCGCGCCCCAGGCCATGATGGTTCCGATGACCGGGTCAGGCTGGTGGTACACCACCCGGAAGAATACGTTCATGAACGGCATCAACAGTCCTGCCCCGATGGATGTGACCAGCATCGGCAGGATCAACTTGCCGAGCATCACCGGTTCTTTGGCGGCATATGCAAACGGGGCGAACAATGCCCGTTCTGATCTTTTCAATCGCGGCATCTTCATAAAGACAAATGGAGCCAATCCTGCCAATGCTGCAACCGCCACGATCGCCAGCGCCCCGGCGTAAGCCGTGCTGCTGGTGGGTAAGACGCCCTGCCTCGCTGCGATCCAGGAGGGCAGGTTTCCGCCGATCGAGTTGCCCACGAAAGAAGCGGTCATTTGTGCCCCTGAAGCCAGGCTGAATAGGTAGGTCCGTTCCTCCGCTCCGCTGTTCTCCAGCAGGAACGGCGACATGGTCACTGCTGAAAGACTCTGCGCCGCACCGCTCAGGATGCTCATCGCAAATAAAATGCCTTTGAACGGCCAGAGCACCATCCCGGCGATCGACAGGCAGAGCGCCAGGCCGCCGATGATGAAGGCTTTCTTGCGTCCCAGGATGTCAGCCAGGTAACCCATCGGCACCGCCAGGATCAGGGCGGTCATGCTGTTGGTGGAGGTCAGTTGTCCCGACCACGCTGGCATCCATGTTCAGGCTGAGCACGTAAAAATTAAACAACAACCGGTAAATCCCCAGCGCCGCGCCGGTCAGGATGATGCTTGCCAGGTATAAGCCGTGCGTTGGGGGAAAACTGTTTGACTCTCGTCCAGTAAGTATTGTAGTATATTGGTCATTTAATCCTGTTTGTTAAGGAAATCTTTTACCGATGTAAATATTGCGTTCAGCGTTTCCGACCGTGCTGCATAGCGTTTCTCGCCGTTTTCGCTCACCCTGATGGCCACCAGCTCCGCCAGCCGCAACGCCTGTAAATGATGCAGCACCGTCGGAGGGCGCAGGCGCAGCCGGCGCGATAGTTCGGTTGGTGTCAGCGGCTGCCCGGTGAGGTAACGCAGGATGCGCAGGCGGGTCGGGTCGGCCAGGGACTTGAGTGCGTTCATCAGCATGTCGGGTGTTTCCGCCCCGGGGGCAATGCTCTGCATGTCCGGCCGGCACCCGAAAACAATTTGCATCCTGCCCTTTTCCGGGTAGGTGGGGAACACAAAGGGAGTCGACCAGTACGACGGTACCAGGACCAATTCCTTGGCTGCTTCAACCTCTTCAAATTGCACCCCGCGGGATAGTTTTTCGACCAGTGCTGGCAGGGTGACCCGTTCCGATAATCCGCGTGCATCCTCCAGTCCTGACTTGATAACGGACCGGATGCGGGTCTCCTCGTCTGCAAAAAAAGATTGGTAATATTCCTGTAAACTGGTCATGAGGGTTTCGCTGGATTTGTCAACCGTTGACCAGACTTTGAGTAATTCATCCAATTCTGCCGCTTTAAGATGTTGATCACGCTTCCTGATGCTGTGCCCCAGCAGTTCTTTTTCTTTGGGATTAACCGACCCGCGTTTGGCAATATGGTTCAGGGTTTCACACGCCTCAATGGAAGTATTCAATGGCAGGGTCAGGATTCGCAGACGGTCGGTCGGATCCAGGTCCGCAGCTTTCTGAAGCACGGGCAGGGCATCCTTTGGTTCCGGCAGGCTGCTGATCCAGTCGAGCGGGATGGATGCGAAGGAATAGAATCTTTTCCAGGAATTCGCGTTGTGGGGCAGGCAGGCGCTGCCGCACTCCCGCTGCCCAGTTGGGGCGCAGGCCGAATTCCGCCGCGTGATGCAGCGCCAACAGGCTGATGAAGAGATCGTAGGCGGTACCGGAATTCCAGCGGAGGTTGGTCATGATGAATTGTGCATTAGATTATTATCTAATATGTTAGATAATAATCTAATTTCAAATCTAGGTCAAGTTTTTCCGGTTTTTCAATGCGGTTTCAAAGTCAGTTGTTTTTGGAGGTGGCAGGCGGTAATTATTACTGCCACCTCTACAATTTCTGATACAGCCGATAAGGGTTCAAGCTGCCACTGCCTGCTTCGGGCTATCATGAACCCAATTTCCCTCTTGTCCATACAGGTGCGGGGGAACGGGGAGGTGGTAAATATTCCTCCTCCTGGTCCGAATATTTATGCCCTCTCGCACGTATAATATATGGGGATTACCAAACCCTTCGGGTTTCCCTTTACCATCTTGAATTTGCTTCTTTCTAACAAAATTGGAGTTTCCATGGCCGCTCAACCCTTGATCGAAATTCGCAACCTGGTGAAACGCTACGGAGAAAAAATTGCCGTGGAGGACGTCAGCCTGCAGGTCCAGGGCGGTGAGGTTTTCGGTTTCCTCGGGCCAAACGGCGCCGGGAAGACCACCACCATCAAGATCGTTGTCGGGCTGCTCCAGCCCACCTCTGGTTCGGTCAGGGTCGCAGGCTATGACGTCCAGGAGCAGCCACTGTTGGCAAAAGCCTCCAGCGGCTATGTACCCGACACTCCCAACCTGTATGCCAAGCTGACCGGGCACGAACTCCTGCGCTTCGTCGGGGACCTGTACGACCTCGACCGTCGACAGGTGGCTCAACGCGCCGACGAGCTTCTGCGTGTCCTTGACCTGGCTGCCGCCGCCGACGACACGGTTGACTCCTACAGCCATGGAATGCAGCAGAAGGCTTCACTGGCATCCGCCTTGATGCATGATCCCAAGGTCCTCGTGCTCGATGAACCCACCGTCGGTCTCGACCCCAAATCGGCCCGCCTGATTAAGGATATCCTGCGCCAGATGGCCGACCGCGGCGCCGCGGTCTTCCTCTCCACACATATCCTTGAAATTGCCGAGCGCATGTGCGACCGGATTGGCATCATCAACAAGGGCAAGCTCGTGGCGGTTGGCACAATGGACGAATTGCGTTCCCTTGGCAAGGCAGGTGAAATTAGCCTGGAGGATATTTTCCTTTCGCTCACCGGCGGCGCAGAGGAAGCGGAAATTGCTGAGATCCTGAAATGAGCACGCTGGCGATCCACCCCTCAAGTCGTGTTCTTCCTGCGGTCTGGAAACTTATCCGCTTGCGCATCCTGATCACGTTCAACGGCTTTAAGCACTCAAAGCCCATTCGCAAGGTTCTCACCGTGGTTGCCATGCTTGGGTTGCTGGCTTTCGCCGGTATGATCTTGTTCGTGAGTTGGCTCCTGCTCGGTTTCCTGCGCTCGCCTCAGCTCACCCAATATGTGGGAATGGATGTGACTCCCTTCCTGCAGGCTATGCCGGTCTTGATTTTTACGGTGCTTTTCCTGGGCATCCTGCTCAGTAGTTTTGGAGTGCTCCTCCAGGCCTTATATCTTTCCGGCGATATGGATTTCCTTTTAAGCTCGCCAGTCCCCATCCGGGCGGTTTTCGTTACCAAGCTTCTCCAGGCGGTCCTGCCCAACTTTGGTTTGATTTCCCTGTTCGGTCTGCCGGTGTTGTTCGGGTTGGGTCTTGCCGGGCATTACAACATTCTCTATTTTCCCCTCGTCTTGCTTACCATGATCGCCCTCGCCCTGGCAGCCTCCGGTCTCTCAGCGCTCCTGGTCATGCTGGTGGCACGCGTCTTTCCCGCCCGGCGCGCCGCGGAGATCCTGGGGTTTGTGGGTGGCACTCTGGCCTTTGTCTGCTCCCAGGCCGGAAATATTTATAATTCTTTTGGACGTTCGGCCCAGGTCTCCGGTGCTCAGGTGAACAATATGTTCTCCCTGATTATGCGATTCAACACCCCCTGGCTGCCGTTGAACTGGGCCGGTCAGGGATTGGTCGCGCTGGGCGAGGGCCGCTGGTTGACCGGACTCCTGCTCGTATCTCTCACCCTCGGGATGTCGGCCCTGGCTTTTATGTTCGCCCTTTCCACCGCCGAACGCTGGTATTACTCCGGCTGGGCTGGGATGCAGGTTATCGCCCGCAAAAAGAAGCCACCCCGGGCAGTTCGCAAGTCGCCCGGTCTCGAATCCTCTCTTCCCGCGTTGGCCTCAGCTATTCCATCCCTTGGCTTCGTCCGTCTCATCCCCGCCCCCATCCGGGGCATCATTTGGAAGGATTTCCTGCTCCTCCGTCGCGACCTGCGCAACCTTTCGCAATTGATCTCTCCACTCATCTTTGGGGTTGTTTATTCCTTTATGTTGATGAATTTTGGCAATCAGCCTCCTGCCGGGCAGGGTCAGGCGCCGGCCTGGTTCATGACCTCCCTCGGTGTCCTGCTCACTTATGCCAATGTTGGCATGTCGCTCTTTGTAGGTTGGATGCTGCTGGCGCGCCTTTCGGGCATGGCCTTCTCGTCCGAGGGCAGGAATTACTGGATGATGAAAGCAGCCCCGCTGCGTCCTGGTCACATGCTGGCTGCTAAATTCTTGGTGGCGTACATTCCCACCTTTCGCGTTGGGGGTGTTTTTCCTGGCTGGAATTTCCCTCCTGCAGAAGATTCCCATCGCCGAATTTTTATACAGCCTGCTGGCTGTTGGCATGTGCCTGGCGGGCATGAATGGCATCCTGCTCGCGTTTGGAGCCTTGGGTGCGAATTTTAAATGGGAAGACCCGCGCAAAATGTCCGCCGGAGGGATGGGCTGCCTGGGGCAGTTCCTGGCCATGCTTTACCTGCCCCTTGCCTATTCTCTCTTTATCGGACCGCTGTGGGCGGTTTCAGCTTTCGATCTGCCGCAAATTTATGGATTCCTGGCTGGAGCGGTCCTTGGCATCCTCGTCACGTCCGCCTGCGCCTTCCTGCCGCCCTGGCTCGTGCGCGGGAAAGTGGAACGCCTGGCAGAAACGTAAAGGGGAACAAATCCCGTCACTAATCGTTACTATTATGTGGGTGTGCTCGCACCCCGAAGAAAACCATGCTCAGGAAAAACCCGTTCATATTTCTAGCCTTAATCATCACAGCTTGCACCCCCAAACCCTTACCTGCTTCCACGCCTACTCCCTCAGCTGGACAGATCGACTTCGAACAGCAGGCAGTTTACGCTGCCCTTCTACACAACCTGTATTCCTCCCCGAATTTCGTAATTATGGATACCACTGCCACCAGCCCGGGCGGGGTGGGAGAAACAGACTTAACCCTCGAACATATCCTTCAAAACTTGCCCGGTATCTCCTCCGAAACCGCAGACAGTTTTCGGGCGCAGAATCTTATCGCTCATCCGGTCAGCCCGCGAATGGACATCGGCACTCCCTATGTATTACTTAGCCAGGCTGAAATGAGCCGGATCTTCGCTCAGAACCAGGATGGCTGGCAGTATTTCTACGAGCGCTACCCTGACACTCCGGGTATCACTACCCTGTCTCAGGTCGGTTTCGACAATTCCTATGACCAGGCACTGGTTTACATCGGCACCATGAGTCACTGGCTGGCGGGGGCAGGTTATTACGTCCTGCTCAAAAAGGTCGATGGCGGCTGGGTTGTCGACCAACAAGTGATGTCCTGGATTTCATAATCGGGTACAATCGCCTGCATGTCTGGATTGAAATCCCCCTTCTTCTGGTTTGTTCTGGCTGTCCTTACCACTGCTGCCCTCACTGCACTCGGTCCTCAGGAAGCGTCCCTCGGCCCAAATGTTCGCATCGTCTATCTGCATGGCGCATGGGTGCTGACCGCTGAAGCAGCGCTCGCACTTTCAGCTCTCGCTGGCTTGCTGGGCATTCTCTTCCGCCGCGAACGCCTGCATAACTGGTCCTCCGCCTTGGGGCGTACCGGCTTATTTTTCTGGGTCACAGACCTGCCTCTTTCTGTGTGGGCCATGGAAGCCAACTGGAATGGTCTTTTTCTGGCCGAGCCGCGTTTCCGTCTTGCCGTCATCTTTGCAGTCACCGGGGTGCTGCTCCAGGTCGGACTTACATTGCTGGCAAAACCCGCCTTCACTTCTCTGTTTAATGTCTTGTTCTTTGTCGCCTTGTGGATCTCATTAAAGGAAGCCGGATATGTTTTGCATCCCCCGCCTTCCCCCATCATCAGTTCGGGGATTTTATCCCTTCAGTTGTTTTATATCGGACTCATTCTTCTCACAATGATTGCTGCCTGGTTCCTGACCCGCTGGTGGCGTTCAAGGTGAACCAGACATCCATGCCTTCTCCTGAACTCGGACCAAGCGAACCTGGTCTCGCAGCCTCCTCATCCCGTCCAGAAATAGGGGCTGTTGCGCAGGTGGTTGCTTTCGCTGTCATCCGCACCATCATCAACACCCTGCACCGCATGGTCTACCCATTCCTGGCTGTCTTGGCGCGCGGGGTGGGAGTGGACATTATCTCCATGTCCTACGCTCTTACTGCCCGCAGCCTGGTCGGTACCATTGGTCCTTTCGCAGCCACTGTCGCTGACCGTCGCGGGCGTAAATTCGGCATGCTCTTCGGCATCGCCCTGTTCACGTTGGGCACGGCTGTCGTGGTCTTCTGGCCAACTTTCCCTGCCCTGGTCATTTCCATTATTCTCTCCACTCTCGGCAAATACATATTCGACCCCTCCATGCAGGCTTACCTCGGCGATCGCATCCCATATGCCCGCCGTGGTCGCACCATCGCTGTCACTGAGTTTGGCTGGTCGCTTGCATTCGTTCTGGGTATCCCCCTGATGGGTTTTCTGATCGCCCGTGGTGGCTGGATGGCTCCTTTTCCACTTATGGCGGTGTTGGGTGTCCTCATTTTCGCCGGACTTTTCTGGATGCTCCCCAGGGACGTCGCACCTCCTGAAGATAATCCCACCCTGTCCGCAAATCTCCGTGCAGTGCTCACCTTCGCACCTGCCCTGGCCGGTCTGGCAGTTGGGTTGTTTGCCAGCGCTGCCAATGAAGTTGTCAATCTCATCTTCGGCGTCTGGCTTGAAGATTCCTTTGGCCTGCAAATTGCCGCCCTGGGTGCAGCCTCGGCAGTCATCGGTCTCTCCGAGTTGGGTGGAGAGGGTCTGGTGGCAGCCTTTGTAGACCGGCTGGGCAAGCCGCGAGCAATTGGTCTCGGGTTGGCTGGCAACTGCGTCGCTGCAATTGCCCTGTTCTTCCTGGGGCGAACCCAGGCAGGCGCTCTGGTGGGCTTGTTCTTCTTTTATATTACCTTTGAATTCACCCTGGTGAGTGTCATCCCCATGATGACCGAAGTCCTGCCCTCCGCCCGTGCCACCCTTATGGCATTCAATGTTGCTTCCCTTTCT
The DNA here is from genome assembly GCA_963826215.1 of uncultured Chloroflexia bacterium. GTDB lineage: Bacteria > Chloroflexota > Anaerolineae > Anaerolineales > Villigracilaceae > UBA877. The sequence goes on from CAWGWL010000005.1 coordinate 63,627, forward strand.
TTGGGCCGCGCCCTTGGAGATTTGCTCGCCCCGCGCTTGTATCTATGGGGGTTCTGGTCTGTCGTTCTCGGAGCCGTCTTATTCAATCTGCTCGCCCTCCTTGCCCTGAGTAAAGTGAAAACGGGTGATTATTCTTAAATGGTGTAGCAACTTTAACCGTTGACCAATATTCTCATTCCGATGAAGTGTGTCGGAATGTGTTTTTGTAGGGGTGCACGGTATGCGCGCAATATCCCTCCCTCTTCCTTCATTAGGTATAATTACTTTTTTCATATTAAGGTTTCCATAGCAAAGGTATTGCATGCATCAATTAAAAAGATCGAACACGCTTATCATATTCACGGTCTTATCATTCTTTGGATTATCTGTCCTGATTGCAGCTTGCTCTCCGACCCCCGCCAACCCGGATACCCGACCCACCGATACGATTTTTCCCACGGAAATTCTGAGCACGCTTCCTCCCACTTTCACCGCCACCATAACCCCATCGCTAACCATAATTTTCACTCCCACTATCTCTCCTTCTCCAACCCCCGATACCCGCCCGATCCCATATTATTGGCGCGACTGGCCTGTCACCCCTGTGCTTTCCTTTCGTGCCCGGGAAATTCTTCGCCTCGCTCTTAATAATCCCGCGCTGGATTCGCATGCCTTTAGCAAGGTCGGGGATTGTCAGTTTACCCCCGCCACCTTTTTGGGTGGTTTCGTCGACGGAGTTTACGCAATCCCGGATGGATACGCAGACACAGTTGCCTGGTTTTCAGACAGCATGACCGCTGAGAGTGTCACCGCCGCCAACGGGCTGGGGATAAGTTCTGTGCTTGATCCCTTGTTCGGCCTGGCGAAAGGAAACACCCAGTGTCAGGCAAACGAAACTCCCCTGGATTGCGAATTGCGCATCCATCACCCTGCTGTGGTCTTGATCGCCATGGGCACCAACTGGGCTCCTCATGCCGAAATTAGTTTCGAGGAATACCTGCGCACCGTGGTTGACCGCGCCCTGGCTTCAGGCGCTCTCCCTATCCTTGCCACAAAAGCCGACAACATCGAAGAAGATTGGAAACTGGACCAGGCCATAGCGCAGGTCGCCTATGATTACGATCTGCCCCTGGTAAATGTCTGGCGTTCCGTGCAGGATTTGCCAAATCACGGACTGGAAATTGCCAAACCTGAATATCTTACCGGGGATGGCTGGATGCGCAGGAATTATGCCTGGCTTAAGACCTTGGAGCAGGTCCGTCTGGTCCTTGCAAATACTAAATGAAAGCCTGTATCTTATATTACCCCTCCAGATTTTTCACCATGTTTCTTTCCCTCCGGAACATCTCGCAGGGGGAGTAAAATGGAATCATCAAGTGAACGGTTGGTTCTGACATCATTTTTATGACACGATCTGTTGATACCTGGCTTCCATGTTGATTCACTCGGCTTCCCAACTCCTCACCCTCCAGGGCGGCCCGCAGCGCGGGTCCACCCTCGGCAGCCTCGGAATTATCGAGGACGGGGCTGTTCTCCTTCACGGCGAAAATATCGTTGAAGTTGGGACCACCTCAAAACTTCGCCTCCTCCACACTGACGAGCCGATGCTGGATGCCTCCGGCTGCGTTGTGATGCCCGGCTTTGTCGATCCCCATACGCATGTGGTTTGGGCTGGCGACCGGTCTGCGGAGTTTGAAATGAAAATGGCGGGTGCTAAATATCTCGACATTTTGGCAGCGGGCGGTGGCATCATTTCTACAGTGCGCAGGACGCGCGAGGCTTCCATTGAAACTCTGATGGATGAAACCCGCCCGCGCCTCGCCCGGATGTTCGCTTGCGGCACTACCACCGCTGAAGCCAAGACTGGCTACGGCCTCGAGAGCGAGGCCGAACTCCGCATGTTGCAGGCTATCCTGGCTCTCGACGCTGCTGGTCCGCTCGAACTGGCGCCCACCTTTCTGGGAGCGCATGCCATCCCGCCTGAATACAAGGGCAGCCCGCAAGTCTATACAGACCTTCTGTGTACAGAAATGCTCCCCTTCATCCGCCAATGGTGGGGCAGCCAACCTTCAACGTCAGGTCGAAACCTGCCGTTTGTGGACGTTTTTTGCGAGAGGGGTGCCTTCGATCTCGTTCAATCACGTCAAATTTTAACCCGGGCTAAGGAACTCGGCTTCCCTGTCAAACTCCATGCCGACGAGTTTGAAAACCTGGGAGGCGCCTCCCTGGGTGCTGAACTGGGTGCTGTCTCCGCAGACCATTTGGTTAAGTCCTCCCCTGCTGATATACAAGCGCTGGCATCCACTGAGACCGTGGCTGTCTCGCTACCCTGCACTCCCTTCGGTCTGGCCGAGAACGAATATACCCCTGCCAGCGAGATCATCGCAGCCGGTGGGCTGCTCGCTCTGGCCAGCGATTGCAATCCCGGCACCGCCTGGTGTGAGTCCATGCAATTCGTTATCGCTCTTGCGTGCCGTTCCCTCAAGTTGACCCCCGCCCAGGCCATCGCTGCTGCCACGATTAATGCCGCTTACGCCATCCGCCGTCATGCCCGGGTTGGCTCTCTGGAGTCCGGTAAGCAGGCTGACTTGCTCATCCTTGGAGTCCCGGATTACCGTCACCTGGGGTATCGCTTCGGGACGAACCTCGTCAAACAGGTCGTCAAGCGCGGGCGGGTTTACCCAGTTCAGGTTGAGGCTGGTCCTGCGATGGATCTCCAATAGAGAACGGCAGGTTCCCATCTGGAGGTAATTATGTCAATTGACTTTTCCACGATCCCGTACAATCAAATTGTCTGGGGAGCGCTCATTGTTTTGGGTGTCATTGTGGGGGTTGTCATCCTTCGATTTTTCTGGAGGCACATTTTGAAATACCTGTTCCAGGGCTGTTTTGTCATTCTGGCAGTCATTGCCGTACTGGCGTTGCTCCATTACTATTTCAAGGTTTTCTAGGTGGGTGATCTTTTGGCTTCAGAATCATATATTCGAATTTAATCCAAAAATAACCAAGCGCTGCAAATAATGAAACCTTCCTTATCAGAACTCGAACGGCTTGCACAACACTCCGGAGAAATATTACGGAACGGCTACGGCCGGGAACACCATGTAAACTTCAAACACGTTATCGACCTCGTTACCGAGGTGGACCACCAGTCTGAAGAATATTTACTCGGTGAGATTAAACATCTCTTCCCCGGGCACCAGATAGTATCCGAAGAGATCGGCCTGGTTCCCGGTCGCGCCAGTGATCAATGGTATGTGGATCCCCTGGATGGGACCGTTAACTATGCCCACGGCATCCCCTTTTTTTCCATTTCCATTGCATATGCCCATAGAGGAATTGTGACCCTGGGAGTTGTCTATGACCCAATGCGTGACGAATTATTCTCCGCTGAACGCGGGCAGGGTGCTAAATGTAATGGAACCAGGCTCCAGGCTTCGTCAGTTACCGAATTTCAGCGCGCACTGCTCGTCACTGGTTTCCCGTATGACGCCTGGACGACCAAGCAGGATAACCTCGAGAATTTCGGCCGATTTGCAAGGATGACACAGGGCGTTCGCCGCCTTGGCTCTGCCGCCCTGGACCTGTGCTACGTTGCTGCCGGTCGTTTTGATGGCTACTGGGAATTATCCCTGAACCCCTGGGATTTGGCTGCAGGCGCCCTTATCGCACTAGAAGGCGGGGCTATGGTCACCAACTTGCAGGGACAAGATGAACTTCTTACTCCCCCCTGTTCTCTGCTGGCAGCCCCGCCCACTCTTCACCATAAAATGTTTGAAATTTTGGACGGCAAAAAGGAAAAATGATCATCTTTGGCTTTCTTTGACGAAAATTGTGGGGGATTTTATAAATGTTATAATTTGTGTGAAACATTATGGTAAAGGAGACAATTTTGACAGATCCTCGCATCGAACAACTGGCAAAGATCCTGGTGGACCACTCGGCGCAGATCAAACCCGGCGATCGGGTTGCCATCGAGGCTACTACGGCAGCCGAACCGCTGGTTCGCGCCCTTTATTCCACCATTCTGGAACGAGGCGGGCTGCCTTACCCCCTGCTGGATCTCCCCGACCAGGATGAGATCCTGTTTGCAGTTGCCAAAAACGAACAACTCGACGCCATCCCCCCCTTCCGCAAGCTGGCTTATGACCAGTTCGAGAGCCGCATCCGTATCCATTCTGCCACCAATCCTCGCGCTCTCTCCAGTGTGGATCCTACCCGGCAGCAACGCCGGCAAAAAGCGTCTGCTCCCATTATGGAAGCCCAGATGCGGCGCGGCGCCGACCGCTCCTTTAAATGGGTCACCACCCTCTTCCCCACCGCGGGGTTTGCAGCGGAAGCTGAAATGGAATTAAAGGATTTCGAGGATTTTGTCTACCGTGCCTGCCATGCCGATCAGGCGGACCCGGTTGCTTTCTGGAAGAAGGTGGAAGCCAGCCAGCAGAAGATCATTGCCCGCATCGAAGGTCACAACCAGGTCACCCTGCGCGGCCCAAACGTGGACCTGACATTATCCATCCAGGGTCGCAAGTTCCAAAACGGCGCTGGCCTCAACAACATGCCTGATGGAGAGATCTTTACCGGCCCGGTCGAGGATTCGGTAAATGGCTGGGTGCGCTTCTCATATCCTGCCATTTATAACGGAGTCATGGTCGAGGGGGTGGAATTGACCTTCGTCAAGGGCAGGGTCACAAAGGCTACTGCAGAAAGGAACCAGCCCTTCCTCCTTGAAATGATCGCTTCAGATCCTGGAGCTCAATCCCTGGGTGAATTTGCGATTGGCACGAACTACGAAATTGACCACTTCTCCCACAACATCCTGTTCGACGAAAAACTGGGTGGTACCTTCCACATGGCTCTCGGTTCGGGTTACCCCGAAACTGGCAGCAGGAACAAGAGCATGATCCACTGGGATATGATCTGCGGTATGCAGCTCGACTCCCGGATCATTCTTGACGGAGATGTAATTTACCAGGACGGGAAATTTACCTTCTAAAAATTTCTCTGCGGAAATACTCCCGCAATGTTTGATTACCCCGGGCGACCTCCATGGTCGCCCCACTTTTTAAGCCCGCCAGTAACCATGCCTCAACGGGCGCACATCTTCTGAAATGACAAATGCCTCCGCGTCCGTCGCGTGGACGATTTCCTCCACCTTGGATGCATCCTTGCGCAGCACGCTCACGCTCAACATGCTTACCATCCCATCCCGTCCGCGAGCGGGAATCTCGGTGACCCCAAACCCTGAATCTCTCAAGATTTGGCTCAACGCGGCTCCCAGCCGGGCGGTCACGATGCTGATTTTGACATGCCCAACCGCCAATCGTTCTTCGATCAACATTCCCACCACGTTTCCGGTGGCAAAACCACCAGCGTAGCCGATGATGTTGAGCGGGTTATCCAGGTGTTGCAGTACGGACGTGATGGCGATCACGAAGATGACCGACTGGACAAAGCCCAGTCCCCATGCGATCCCTTTGCGACCGCGCACTACGAACAGCATGCGCAAGGTGTCGCACGACATATCACTTACCCGCAGGGCGAAAATGCCTAAAGCGCCTAGCCAGGCTGCCGGGGAGAGGAAAATTTCGAACATTCTAAGCCATCCTTTCAAAAAAGCAGGGCGACCGGTCCGGTCGCCCTGCTCCATTATTTCGTCGCAGGCATGTACAACCGGTCAACGTATTCCTTCAGCATCCGCCGTGTGCTGAACTGAGGGGTCACCGTTCGAAGCGATTCTTTGATCATCGCCACCCACTTGTGTGGGATGTCTTCATTTCCGCGTTCGGTGTAATATAACGGGATGATTTTATTTTCCAGCGTATCATACAGGCTTTCGGCATCCGCCTCGTCTTGCACTTCAGACCCAAGATCGGCATCTTCTCCGATGGCCCACCCATTGGCGCCATTATAAGCCTCTCGCCACCAGCCGTCGAGCACCGAGAAATTGAGGGCACCGTTCAATGCAGCTTTCATCCCTGAGGTCCCGGAGGCTTCATTGGGCCGGCGCGGCGTATTCATCCACACATCCACCCCCTGTACCAGGTATCGCGCCAGGTTCATGTCATAATCCTCTAGGAACACCAGCCGTCCGCCATTCTCGGCCTTTTTTATCACCCGGTAGACCTCCTGGATGAGTAACTTCCCGGGCTCGTCTGCGGGGTGCGCCTTTCCGGAAAAGATGATTTGAACCGGGCGATTGGGACGGTTTATCAGTTCCAAAAGCCGGTTGAGGTCGTTGAAAACCAGGCTGGCGCGTTTGTAGGTGGCAAATCGGCGAGCAAAACCGATTGTCAGCGCATAGGGGTCGAGCATTGCTCCCGATGCAATGGCCTGGATCGGGTGTAAATTGCCCTCCATCCAGCGGGTTCGTACCCGTTGGAGCATATATAGGGCTAGCTTGCGCTTCAGGTGCCTGCGAACCGCCCACAGCTCTGTATCGGGAATGCTGTCCACTTTGACCCACATCTCCGGGTCGTCAAGTCGATCGAGCCAGCCTTCCCCAAGATATTTATCGAACAAGATCCGCAGCCTGCGGGCCATCCAGGTGGGGGTATGCACGCCGTTTGTGATGGAACTGATCGGCACGTCATCTTCGTCTTCGACATTGGGCCAAAGGAAGTGCCATATTTTTCTGCTGACGCGTCCATGCAGTTCTGAGACGGCATTGCGGCTATCTGAATGCCGCAGCGCCAGGATGGCCATGCTGAAGGTTTCACCCCATGGCTCTTTGTGACGAGCCAGGTCCACAAATTGTTCTCTCCCTAAATTTAGTTCGGGCCAGAAGTTCGATAGGTTTTTATCGATCAACCAGAGCGGGAATTCGTCATTTCCCGCCGGTACCGGGGTATGCGTGGTGAAGACATTGCCTTTGCGTGTTCTCGATATCGCCTTTTTAAAGGTCAATCCTGTTTTGACGAGTTCGCGTGCCCGTTCTAGTATTAGGAAGGCCGCGTGCGGCTCGTTCATATGCCACACATCGGGTTCGTACCCCATGGCTCGCAGGGCACGTACGCCGCCGATCCCCAGCAGTACTTCCTGGGAAACACGCAGGTCAATATCGCTCCAATATAAGCGGGTGGTCAGTTTGCGGTCATTGGGGGCATTCTCATCCAAATCGCTGTCCAAAAGGTAGAGTGGGTTCCGGCCGATCCGGAGTTCCCAGATGCTTGCTTTGACTGCCCGGTCAGGGAAATTGACCGTGATCTTCAAGGTGTCCCCTTTCTTGTTCAGCACCTGTATTACCGGGAGCTCTGCAAAGTTGAGCGGGTTATTGACCGAATCCTGCCAGCCATCTTCAGAGATGCGTTGTGTAAAGTACCCCTCTGTGTATAACATGCCCACACCGATAAGTGACAGACCGAGATCCGATGCCTGCTTCAAATGATCGCCTGCCAGGACTCCCAGGCCGCCGGAGTAAATGGGTAGTATTTCGTGCAGGCCGAATTCCATCGAAAAGTACGCAACGCTTAGCTTCCCCCGGGTTTTATATGTGCGTGCGGTCCAGGTATCGGCGGTTTTCAAGTATTCATCGAAACTGGTAAAGACCCGGTCGTAAAGTTCAAGGTATACAGGGTCCTGTGCAGCGGCGTTGATCTCGAAACGCCCCACAGATCTCAGGAATCGCAATGGGTTATGGTTGAGTTGTTCCCATAGTGCATTGTCCACCCTGTTGAAGAGCCGCTGGGCGTGAGGGTTCCACGTCCACCACAGGTTGTAGGCCAGTTCACCCAACCGGTCAATGCGGCGTGGCAGATCGAAATGATTTGGGATTTTCGTAAGGAAAGCTGTCATCTTATGGTCCTTCCAAGCCCGTAATCATACCAAAATAATGGTTAATTATGTGCCCTTTTACACAATTTGTGAAGTACAATTTCCCAGGGACAATATGACCGAAACCGTTCAACTTTTGATCACTTGCTTGATCGACTCTTTTTTTCCGCAGATTGGCGAGGCAATGGTCCAGGTGTTAAACCGTGCCGGGGTGCGGGTCGAGTTCCCGCCCGACCAGACCTGCTGTGGACAGCCAGCTTTCAATGCCGGGCTCCGCTCCGAGGCAATTCCCATGGCAAGGCATACCATCCAGGTTTTTGAAAAAACGACCGGCGCAATAATCATCCCTTCCGGTTCGTGCGCTGCCATGGTTCGTTACGGATACCAGGAGCTTTTCAAGGATGAAAGGCATTGGCTGGAGCGTGCAAAAGCACTGTCGGGGAGGGTCTGTGAATTCACCGAGTACCTGGTGGATGTGCGCGGCATTACCCGGCTCTCCGCCCGCTGGCCCGGTAAATTATCCTATCACCCCTCCTGTCATCTCCTGCGCAGCCTGGGGGTTGACCGCCAGCCGCGCGCGCTTTTGGCTGCCGTCAGGGACGCTGAGATCGTCGAACTTCCCGAACGTGAGGACTGCTGCGGTTTTGGCGGGGTTTTCTCGGTTGAACATCCGGAACTATCTGCGGAATTCCTGAAGCGCAAGATCACCAATCTCGAAAAGACCGGCGCACCAACCTTGGTGGTCGCAGACACGGGCTGCCTCATGCATATCCAGGGTGGGCTGGCACGCCAGGGAAAAAACCAGCGCGTGGTTCATATCGCCGAGGTCTTGAATAACCGATGAGCCTCAAGAATTTCCACTCCCGCATCCGCCAGTCCCTCTCTGATGAAAACCTGCAGCTTGCATTGGATAATAACGCGGCTCGTCGTGTGGTTGGAAGGCTCGCGGCTTTTGCCTCGCTGCCCGACCATTTAGATCGTCGCCTTCGCGCTCATATCATCAAAGCCGATATTGTTGCGCACCTGGATGATCATCTCAACCATTTCATCGCTCGGGTGGCTGCTAACGGCATCCAGGTTCATCGTGCAGCAGATTCTGCAGAAGCTCTTCGCATCTTTTTGGAGATTGCTCGCTCGGTGGAAGACAACCGCCCCCATTTGGCAGGAAAGCAATTACTTGTCGCCAAATCCAAGTCCATGCTGAGCGAGGAGATCGATTTCAACCACTCCCTCGAAGCCGCCGGCCTTCGTGTGGTCGAGACTGATTTGGGCGAGTACATTGTCCAGTTGCGTGGTGAGCGTCCCAGTCACATTATTACCCCTGCCGTTCATCTTCGCCGCAGCGATGTGGGAAACCTCTTTTCTGAAAAATTGGGCATTCCCTACACTGAAGATATCCCAACGCTAACCAACACCGCCCGGAAAGTATTACGGGAAGTCTTCCTCACTGCCGATATTGGCGTCTCTGGGGTCAACTTTGGCGTGGTTGATACCGGCACCCTGGCAATGGTGACCAATGAAGGCAACGGGCGCATGTGTACCACCCTCCCGCCGGTGCATGTGGCCCTGATGGGCATAGAACGCCTGGTCCCAACCCTTGGCGACCTGGCTTTGTTCCTCTCCCTTCTGGCGCGTTCAGCCACGGGTCAGAAGTTGAGCGTCTATACCAGTTTGATCCATTCTCCACTCCCTGGGCAAACCCGTCACCTGATCCTCCTCGACAATGGCCGTTCTGCCCTGCGTAATTCGTCGCTTGCCGAATCCCTCTTTTGCATCCGCTGCGGGGCTTGCCTGAATGCCTGTCCGGTCTTTCGTGAGATTGGGGGACATGCTTACGGCAGCATCTACCCCGGTCCCATTGGCTCGGTTATCTCCTGTGCCCTGGTGGACCCGCAGTTGGCGATCCTCGCCCAGGCCTCCTCCCTCTGCGGTGCATGCAGGGAAGCCTGCCCGGTGGATATTGACCTGCCGGGGATGCTGCTTCGCATCCGTGCAGGCTGCACCCATCAAAATGGATTTGGTGAAATAAAAGAAGCCGTCGGGGTCCCACCGCTGGTCAAATATGGATTGAAAGGCTACCAGTTTGCGGCAGGGACTGCTGGCCTGTTCGCGGTTTTCCAAAAGTTGGGTGGATTCTTTAGCCGGGTCTACAGTCCGCGCCGCGCATACATGCGCATCCCCGCCTGGACAGGCTGGGGCTACAGCAAGGATTTTCCGCGTCTGGCTTCTCGTTCCTTCCGAAAGCTCTGGGGAAAGATGGAGCAAAAGGTGGAAGAAAACCTCGACCTCAACTCAGCAGGTCGAAACTTCAGCAGCACCTGCGGCAAAGTCACAGCGCTTGTCGCTGCCCGACCAATTTTCCGAGGAACTCGCCTCCCTCGGCGGCCACTCTTATACCGTTTCAGAAAAGGAATTGCCCTCCAGGTTGGCTGAATTCCTGGAATCCAGGGGAGTTGACCGTGTCCTTGTGGACGATGCTGCGCAGCCTTACGTCGCGAATATTCCCGCAATTCACGATCCCGACCCAACTGTCCGGGTGGGTGTTACCGGCGCGCTGGCAGGTATTGCTGATACCGGTTCTTTGCTGCTCCTGTCGGGTGCCGGTCATACTCTTACCGCATCCCTTTTACCGCAGGTTCATGTGGTCATCCTGAAAACTTCCCGGATCATGCCAACGCTCGCCAACGCACTGGATCTGGATGAGGTTCGGACGGCCGCAGCGGGTGTAGTCATCACCGGTCCATCCCGCACTGCCGACATCGAAATGACCCTTACCATCGGAGTGCACGGTCCGGGCGAACTGCACGTCTTTTTGATTGACGATTCGATGCCCGTCTGATAAAATCCCCCCGCCCTAAAAAGGCCAGTTGGTTTACCAGCCCCCATCGTCTAGTGGCCCAGGACGGGGCCCTCTCAAGGCCCAAACAGCGGTTCGAGTCCGCTTGGGGGCACAACAAAATCCGCTATAAAGCGGATTTTTCATTATAAAACCGCGTTTAATCTACTGGCGGTCAAACGGTTTGCGTTACTGGCGCTGGGGCGGGTGTGGACTTTGTTTAAAAGCAGAGAAAACTTGAAGCCAGAGATATGCTTGAAAATGCGAAACGTACCTGCCAGTCAGGTACAAGCTGTGTTGGGCGTATAGGTTACCGACTGTAGAACCATTCCATAAACTCCTCTGCAATGCTCACATTAAGCTCTTGTATTGCTCCTGCCACCGTTCCATAACCTTTTGCAGCCGCTATCGCAGACAGCGCACACGCAAGAAAGCCCTCATCCCACTCGTGCTCAACCGTCACTCCAGCGGATGTCTATCGGTCGGCTGATTCCCGGCAGGGGCAGTGAACTTGCTTCCGCCTCGACCGCTTCGCGCTGTGGGTGGGAAAGGCGACGCCATAGCTGGATCGTTAGCACATGCTCCGCGCGCCGCCAGGTGCCGGCAGTCTCCCCTTCGAGCAGGAGGGCGCCAGGCCACACGCGGGACGTCCACAATGCGCGGCGTTGAGGCTCGTTGGGCACCAGGAGTTCGCGATCAACACCTTGCAGCAAGAACCAGGTATCGCCACTCGGCAAGAGCCGCGCCGGCGCTACTGGGCCGGGCGTTGCTCGGAAAAGAGGCTCATCTTGACCAAGTATCCACGCTTCCCCAATAGGCGTGCGCACTGGCGCCAACGATTTGCCAAGCATTTCGAAGGCAGCGACACCACGGGAGGAATCTATGCCCGCCCACCCCGCGAATCCTTCGGGAGTAGAGGGGCCGAATACGTGCAAATACCGCCGGGCAAGTTCAAGGCGCGCCTCTTGCGGGTCCATTTCAGGTGCCGGTACGTTCCAGATATCGGGTTGATGAGAACCGTCCCAGCGAATCAGGACTGTCCCCGTTAGCGCAGCGTATCGTAGCCGGTTAGGGTGCCCTTTTCCCATCGGCGCGCGCTGCAGCGCCCTGAACCATCCGGCTACCGGCCAGCACGGCGCGCAATTGAGCGGCGATATCCTGAGCGCGCTTCAGCGGCCCTCCTTTATCCGGCAGCCTGCTGATGGTAAAGATCGCGAGATCGCATTTTGCCACAACATAGGTACTAAACCGAGGTCCCCACACCTGGACAAGCGAAGGATCCTCCCAACTCGCCGGTTCAGTTCCAGCCATACGCGCATGGATGGAGAGCAGGGCGGCCCGCGGCATGCTGTCTTGCAAACCTGCCCATGCTGCCTTCTGCAACGCGCTCCGGCCACGTGGCAGCCGCACATCGAGCGCCGCGACACAGCGCCGGAAAGCGAGAATCTGCGAACGGGTGAGTTTCAGGCTGGTTGTCATTTACGACCGTGCCAAACATCTTCGACCAAGACAACAATCCATTTTGCTGGTGCGATTTCACTCATTTGTGAATTGAGCATCCACTCGCATACCACCTGTTGTAGCCTTTGCTCCATATGTACTTGGATTTTAATGCCACGCCACCTAACGACGCAGCCAGCGGACGGGTGGTAGCCAAAATAGGTTTCTTATAGAAAGTTTCGGACGGCACTCAATTCTGATGTTATTGAAGAATTATTATATCGTACCTCATTGATTGATTTCTAATATATCATGCCCCCTAAATAACCTCTTGACTTTGGATTATCCGTATATATTGTATCCCCTTGGGGGCACACAAAAAGCCACCATGAAGGTGGATTTTCCGTTATGTTACTCACTTTTGAACTTCTGACAGCCAACGGTTTGCGTTACTGGCGCCGGGGCGGGTGTGGACTTTGTTTAAGAGCAGAGAAAACTTGAAGCCAGAGATATGCTTGAAAACGCGACACGTACCTGCCTGTCAGGTAAACGCTGTGTTTGACGTATTTGTTACAGATTGTAGAACCATTCCATAAATTCCTTTGCAACGCTCACATTAAGCTCTTGTACTGCTTCTGCCACCGTTCCATAACCTTTTGCAGCCGCTATCGCCGACAGTGCACACGCAAGAAAGCCCTCATCCCACTCCCGCTCAGCCGCCGCTGCAACAAGCGATGGTAACTGCCTTATTGCTGAAAAATAATCGCTTTCCAAATCCTTTGGTATCGGCATCGACTTCTTTTGGCGGCAGATCTCAACCCATGCGGGAAACTGAAAATATGAAAAGTCAGCTTTATTTGGAGCCTGTGCAAGAATTCGCACAACGTGAGGGACAGCGGCAAAAGATGCCGAATACACATCACCCTGATGCGCTAAAGAACTCCAAATGGAAAACCAGGGTCCTTTCTTATCGTCATCGAATGGAGGCATGGCTTCAAGCTGACGGAGGAGATCAGGAATATCGGAAGCTGTGCCATAGGCATGTACCAACTTTGACCATTTCGGACTGTCGAGACTTAACATGGTGTTTACCCCTTATACGCCCACCTGGTTGCTCAGCCGTGCTTATGCGGTTCAACAGCTGATGAGGGCTCTGCAGCCATACATCTGGTAAGGCGGACAGCCTAATGGACTATGCTCTATCCGTATAACCGCCAAGCCAGGTTGGGACGTTTGAATGAATGAAATGGTTAATAAGTCTGAATCAGTATAGCAAAACCGGGCAGATAATTCAACATGGTCTGCCATTATCCGTTCGGGGGAGTATTCTTTCGCCTGAGGATTATCCATATATACAGTGACCCCTTGGGGGCACACTCCCAAACAGCCTCCTCTTGAGCAGGTTTCCTTTTTGGGTCTTCTCATCTCACAGAGGGACGCGAAGCCCAAACAGCGGTCCTCAAAGGGGATGCTATTCTATCCCCCTTGTCCCCTGCAGGGGTGCTTCGTCGGAGGTACTCAAAAATCCGCCTTTTATGGCAGATTTTTATCATTTTGGTATTCAATGGTTGGCGTTAGCGGTTGGCGGGTAGGCTGGGAATATTTTTGGGAGCAGGAAAAACCCGAAACCAGAAAACGCTTGAAAATGCTGCACACAGGGTGAATGAGCTTCAGGCGAACATCGCCCGTCCCAAACGCATGAGCGCCGGGGCTCCCCAGCGTCAAGTGTACGCTTTATTCGGTGGCGTGGGGTTACAAAAAATCACTGCCCAGTTTTGACCACTCTGGATTGAAACCGTTCTGGATATGCAGATTGATAACCCCAGACATCGAGTTCTGGTAGACTGATGCCTTTGTTGTTGAGTACCGTGGTGATGTCAGTTCGATGGGCGATGCCGTGATAGACAACCGACATGAAGATTAGGCGCGCTTGATAATCGAATGTCCAACCGTTGCCTTCTTCATGCACATTCTGAGTTGCTGGAACGCGCTGAAGGGTATCCAACAGGGCTTCGTTCAATACTGTTTCGTATGCCATCATTTGAGACAGACTTGGATTCGCTTCCCAGTTGAAGTCTGGTTCTGGATATGCTCGATGAATTCGCTTCAAAAAGCTGATTTCTGCCTTCAGAATATGGGTAAAAGTATCGCGAATCGAACCATACGAGCCTGGAATGTTGGCTGTAATGATTTCATCGCTTAAGTTTATGCAGATACCCATGAGTTCTTGATTTACCCAGTGATTGTATTGGAAAAATTCAATCATTGTTGGTTCGAGTTGATGCGACATATACAACGCCTCCATATCTAGGTTCAACTTGTTACGGGTTCGGGATTAAGAAAACATAAGCTGTTGCTGTTGCTGGTTGGTATGAGTAGCCGTTCAACAACTCGCGTTAGTGGCAGGTGGGCGGGAAGAGAGTCGGCGTGGAAACGAGAAAAACTCAAAGCCATGAAACAGGTTAAAAAAATGTGGCGCGTACCCACCTGTCCACTGCACGCTGGGTAAGGTACTGGCATTTGAGCCATTGTTCCGCACAATCTCAAATTTCTTAAATCCTGGGCAGACCTGAGCTTACTCTTGCCTGACTATATCGACCGAGATCTCCACCGCCGGAATCGTTCCTCTGTTCTCAAGCCAGTGTGTGGTGTTCTTATCCTCGGGCCAGCCCACCCCCGGTCCGTACTCCTTAGCCGCTCCATTTCGATGGTCAGTGATCTTTCCTTGCAGTATATAGACCACGCCCGGTCTGTCTTTATGGTCGTGAATTGGGCCGAAGACGCCTCCAGGTTCGATGGTCACCATACGCATTCGGAATTGGCGACCTGCCATGCCCTCGATTTCAGGGCCAAGGTCAACCGTTTCAAGTAACTTCACCGTAACTCCATTCGTTTCAGGTGCCACCTGCTCGTTGCTCATCGTGCTCTCCTTTCTGTACTCCTGGGGCTTAACAGCTTGCAGCTCCATGCATTGATTCTTGGGGTGATATATGTATATCTATTTATTAGCCGCATGCATATACTACTGATCGGTACGCACCTTTGTGCGAACAAAATGTGTCGCCCTCGCCCTGCCTGCAAATATCAGATATGGCGCACATATTCTTTAACTTCCTGCAGCGATCGCGCCCCCTTGCACCGCCCGCAAGGGCAGGTGTGCACGCTCATAATTCACGACAATGACGCCATTCGGGGTGACGTGGCTTTCCGTAACCTTGAATGCCATCGGGATCGTGCCGTCGGCAAACAACCGTTTCCCACCGCCCAACGTTATCGGATAGATCATCAGCCAGAACATATCGACCAAATCTTCCTTGATAAGCGTCTGAAGGAGGTTTCCACTTCCCCAAACGTGTAAATCCGCCCTTTCTGTTCCTTGATTTTGGCGACTTTTTCTGCAACATCTCCGTTTAAAAACACGGACGGCTTCCATTCGTGAGAAGTCATGGTATTCGAGGCGACGTACTTGGTTGCTGTGATGACACCCGGCCATGCCTGCGCATGTTGCGGCCAATACGGTGCCCAAATGTCAAAGGTTTTACGCCCTAACAACAGGTCGAACGGCATGTTCATCTGCTTTCTCAGGATCGTTCCAAGAGTAGGGTCGGAATATGGTGCTATCCACCCGCCATACGCGAATCCGCCGCTGGTATCTTCGTCTGGCCCGCCGGGGGCTTGTATGACACCATCAATGGAGATATGTTCAAGCACAATAACTTTTCTCATGAATAAATTCCTCCAATATCTGGATTACTGGCTGGTCGCCTCGTAATTATTTCGTCGGCCACCTATGCCACATCGAATCTACAGTAGTAGAACGATTATGCAGTTTGATAAATATCTAAACACAAAAAACTCCTGCTCCTAAATCTGACTTTCCGATGGGTTTCGCAAAACACCTAACTCGTTCAAGTGGATCGAATAATTGTTTTTCGGTGATCCGTATAAAGCCCTGTTCGTAATGGATATTCTCGAGTTACCTGAAGTATAGCAGGTCAAGTAAGCAGGTCCATAAGCCACCCTCTCGCCCTATATTATCCGCATATACAACACTCTCTTTGGGGCACAGCAGCATATTGTCTGGATATTTGTTCTGTCCCTTTTTTATCTAATTCGCTCTGAATGCAGAGCGTATTGCTTATTCTCTTGTCAGGTTTTCACGATAACGGCAGGTTATGCGCGCAAGTGGAATCGTTTGAACAGGCAGACACCTATGGCAAAGTAAAGAACGGAAAGGATGACTAACGCAGATAGTTCGAACGTGACTTGATCAAGGCCAGCGCCGAGGGTGAGGATCTTGTTGAGCGCGGCAACAGCATGAGTGGGCGGGAGAATGTCGTACAAACCGATCTCGCGACCGCCGAGGGTGAAGAGAACGATCTTCGGCAGGGGGTAAATTGTGCCCGAGAAGAACATCATCATTGCCATGGGAAAGTTGGCGACGACGAAGGCCTGCGAAACGGTGCGCGTAAAACTGGCCACCACCATGCCAAGACCGATCACGGAAAGACAGGTCACCGCGCCAATGAGCAGCGCCGCCAGGACAGACCCCTGACTGCGGAAGCCGACCAGAAGCGCGAATGCAAATGCCAGTGCGAACGCGGCTGTGCCGACCAGCACCAGCGCGGCGGTAACGCCTCCCAAATAATCGAGAGAAGTCATTGGCGTCAGTTGCAGGCGTCGCAGAGCCCCCGTTTCGATTTCGCGCGCCACGGTCATGGATGCGAGGAAGATGAGCAGGATCACGGCGAAGATGAGCGTGCCTGGCACGTAGGTCTCGAACTCGGTGCGCGCCGCGGACGCGCCCAGCGGTTCTTCCTTGTAGCCGATGAGCGGTTGCTGTCCCGTCGCTTGCTGGATGTACCCGTCAATGGCGGTGAGACTCAGATTCGCGCCGACCATGTAATACGGGTTCGAGACATCGCCGCCGAAAATAATTTGCGTCCTCACCGAACGGTCACCGCTTTGCAAAGACTGGATCGTCTGTGAAAAATTTTCGGGGATGAGAATAAACGCCGCCGCCCCGCGATTCCGCAGGATGGGTTCGGCTTTGGCGCGGCTGACGGCGGAGACGGTTTTCAGGATGGGCTGACCGTCAGCGTAGGTGATGCCGCTGATCGCGGAAACAGCCTCACGTCCCGCGTTGAACGTGCTTCCGTCCGCGAGGGGTATCCCCTTGTCGTTATTAATCGTCAAAATGGTGTAGGTGGTCGAGCCGCCTGCGGTGATCAGCCAGTATAGCAAAACGAAGAACGGCGCGAAGGCGAGGGTCAGTCCCAGCATCCATTTGTCGCGGGACATCTCCAGCAGGGTTTTGCGGAAAACGGTGATGGCTTTCATTCGCGTAGTCCCCTTCCCGTGAGCGAAATAAAAACATCTTCGAGGGAGTTGGCGCGCAGTCGCACTTCGCCTGGATGAATATCCGCTGCGCGAAGCGCATCGAGGATGGATGGCAGAAGTTCGACAACGCCGCGGGCGCGGATAAGGAGGATGTTATTCGATGAGGAAACCTGCGGGACGATTTGAGCGATGGCTGACAGGGCGCTTCCCACTACGCCTTCCCCTGTTTCAATCTCGAGAACATCTCCCTCGCCGACAGTTCGCTTCAGCGCCTCAGGCGTATCCAGCGCGAGCAACTTGCCGTGGTCAATGATGGCTACCCGGTCTGCCATGCGCTCGGCTTCATCCATGTTATGAGTGGTGAGGATGATGGTCTTGCGACGCGCCAGCGACTTGACGTACTCGCGCACGAGCACGCGGCTCTGCGGGTCGAGCCCTGCTTCGGGTTCGTCGAGCACTAAGATCTCGGGGTCGTGGACAAGCGCCATCGCCAGGTTCAGACGTCGTTGCATCCCGCCTGAAAGCGTGCGGGCCGGCTTATCGCGTTTCTCGTCGAGGTCAAGTTCTTTCAGAAGTTGCACTCCACGCTCGCGGGCGGTCTTCCGTTTATAGCCGTACATCTCGCCGATGAACTGCATCTGCTCGAGGCAGGTCAACTGGTTCCACAAAACGATGTTCTGCGGGCAAACGCCCACGCGCGAGCGGGCATTGGGTTCACCATCCGTGATGGGTTTCCCATGAATGGTGACTTGTCCCGAATCTGGTTTGAGTAGTCCGCACATCATGTTAATGGATGTGGTCTTGCCTGCACCGTTCGGTCCGAGCAGACCGAAGACTTCACCTTCGAAAATTTCCAGGGAGAGTCCATCCACGGCGGTGAGGGAGCCATATCGTTTGGTAAGGGAGTGGGTTTGAAGTACAGCGGTCATATAGCCTTCTGCTTTTGGCGGGCAAGCCACCGAACGGATTGGCTCAGCGGCAGCGGCGGGACTGGCAGAACTCATCACCGATTATTGCACATTCTGGCAAAATGCGCCTGCGTGTGAGCGGCTGAGCCGCTGTCCGCGGCGGGACTGGCGAGACTTCATCACCGATTATTGCACATTCTGGCAAAATGCGCCTGCGTGTGAGCGGCAGAGCTGCTGTCCGCTGCCTGCCCCGCGTATTTTGCGGGGGAACCGGTGTTGGTACCGATATCTCTCTTTTTACCTCTTCTTATTTGGATAAAACTCCGTGAACAGGGAAATATAATCAGGAATTTTTTGAATGCTGGGATTGTGAAACTCGAAGGTGATCCCGTTGCATTTCTCTATCAATCGATCATCCAGGGTATAAGTTTTCCGAAACCTGCAAACCCCATCTTTGTCATTGTGGCAGTGCTGACAATTGCCATGATCTCCGACAAAAACGGATTTGATGTGTGGAGCAGTGTTTTCAACATATTCACGATGGTTATCGATGGCATTCAAGAACAGCCGAAGGACGATGCTTTCATCTCGAATGTATATCCGGGCGAAAACCTTTTTACTTTTCACCCTCGTCTTGGTATAAATGATCATGTATCTCCCCCAGCAATAACCGCTGCCGATTTTGTCACCAAACCCGTATCCGTGCCTGGTCATTTCATCGTTGAATGAGACAATAAATTCTTTGTCAATTCTTAGAGATGAAGTCAAATCGTTCTTCCCGTAAAAGATCCTTCATCACACATTCCCTTTTATCGTACTAACACTGGAAGGCATTTGGGTCGGCACTCTATAGGTGGATTCCGGCGATTATTGGCTGAAAAGTTGTTTCCAGAACGGTTATTTCTGGATTTTATTTTCACTTGAAGATGGGTATAGTATAGGTCACGGGATGAAATTTCTCAAGGGCAGATCAGTTTGCCCGTTTGTGCGCTTTTATTGAGGTGTTTTGGGTAATTCCAAACCACGCTGATATTAAGTTATACTGCCTGCTATCGAAGCCTGCAAAGGTAAACTTAAAATTCGATCGGCAGAAGGGATTCCATTCATGAAAATGCTGCGAAGGATCAAACCCATCAATTATTTGTTGGTGGGATTTCCCCTGGCAATCCTGGGCAGCTTGCTGCATTGGAATGCGATCTTTAATTTCGTCGCCGCTTGTGTCGGTCTCATCCCGCTTGCAGGATTGATCGGCGAGGCTACCGAAGGGCTCGCAACCGTCACAGGGCCTAAGATCGGCGGATTGCTCAATGCTACCCTCGGCAACGCGGCCGAATTAATTATTACCATTGTAGCAATTAAAGCTGGCCTGTTGGACCTGGTCAAGGCTTCGATCACCGGCTCCATTATCGGCAACCTGCTGCTGGTCCTGGGTTTCAGTCTGCTTCTTGGAGGCCTCAAGAACGGTACGCAGCGCTTTAGCCGCGGACATGCTGCCACTAACGCGACCATGCTCGTCCTGGCCGTGGTTGCCCTGGCAGTCCCTTCCCTTTTTACCCACACCCTGGCAGGGGAAACACTGGCGGCAACGACTGTCGAATCCATCAGCCTTGGAGTGGCGGGGGTGATGATCGTTCTCTACGTTTTGGGGTTGATCTTTAGTCTGCGCGTGTCTGGTGATGCTCTCACACTTTCCACTCCCTCCGAAGCTCCAGCCTGGTCGCTGAGGACGTCCATCCTGGTCCTGGTTTTATCGACCGCTGCGGTGGTCTGGCTGAGCGAGATCCTGGTCCATGCCGTGGACGCGGTCATGGCAGCCTCCGGCTTGAGCGAATTCTTCCTCGGCATCATCCTCATTCCTATTATTGGTAATGTGGCCGAACACCTGGTTGCGGTGCAGGTCGCTGTAAAAAATAAGATCGAACTCAGCCTGGAAATCGCTCTCGGGTCCAGCCTGCAGATTGCTCTTTTCGTCGCCCCTGTCCTGGTATTTGTGAGCCTGGTTTTCGGTCAGCAATTGAACCTTGTTTTTAACCAGTTTGAATTACTGGCAGTCCTGGCTGCCGTCAGTGTCGCTGCCCTGGTTTCGTCAGACGGAGAGACCAACTGGCTGGAAGGGGCTCAGCTGATCGCGGTGTACATCATCCTTGGAGTGGCATTCTATTTTTTGCCTAAATAATGTCCAATCCCAGCCATGGTTCTCACCCAGGAATCCTTGCTCTGGCGACTTACCCATGGGAACAAGATTTATTCAAGTGAACTCTCATTCTGAATATTCTGATTTTCATCATTATTTTTTTATTCTCAACTTTAATTGACTTTTCTTCTGCATTTGGATGATTTCAAGGAGAAAATCTATGGCCAATCAACGTCCGACCCCTGTTCCAAGTGGCTTTGGTAGAAATATTCCACACCTTGCGGACATCATCGAACAAAACATTCGCACGATCATTGATATCCGTAAAAAAGCAGAAGATCAGCGGACATTGCAGGAACGACTCGCGGATGGTATTACTAAATTCTCCGGGCAAATGGCTTTTGCATACTTCCACATCGTTTGGTTTGGGATATGGATAGTCATCAATCTGGGTTTTTTGGGGATTAAACCATTTGATCCATTTCCTTTCGGGTTTTGACCATGGTCGTATCCCTGGAAGCCATTTTCCTGGCGACCTTCGTGCTGATCACCCAAAATCGGCTCGGCGCAGAGGCTGATCGTCGGGAAGACTTGGATTTGCAGATGGACCTGCTCACCGAACATGAATTGACCCGTGTCCTCCAAATGCTGGATGCAATCCAGGATAAGCTGGGGATTGAGAATGACACCGACCTGGAATTGCATGACCTCGAACAGAATGTCCATCCCGAAGATGTCCTGGAAGAGATAGAACGGGTGCAGCGGAAAATGAAAAAAGATCATTGAACCGCGCAGATAATTAGGTTGCAGGCAGGGGATTTGCACCAGGGGCAACGATGCACTATTCTTTTTTCAGATAATGCAAATGGATTATCCACCTTCTCACCTTGGGACTATCTAAAAACACAACACCTTGGCGGCGCATCTCCGCCAACCTGGGCGGTATTGTTGGTTTGCCAATCCATCAGGTCTATTGCGAAATTATTTATCCCATTGTATTCTTAATCCTTATGACCTTGAGAACTCCATAATCCCCGATTTTTAAATATAAAGTGTAGTTATCTCGTAAAACGGGTCCACATCGTGTATGGGAGTATATTATGTCATATCGGGCAGAGATCCGTATCGATCACTTTTCAACCTGGTTGACAATAATTCTTTTAATCGCGGTGTATACTAATCCATGGAATCGCATTCTTTTATTTGCCTGAATAAATTCGTGGGGGATTTATACATTCATGCCATAATATACCCATGATTATCCTTCCTTTCATCTCTCCGGTAGCAACCTTGGATAACGCAGGCGGTAAGGGTGCCAGCCTGTCGCGCCTCACCCAACTTGGCTTGCCGGTACCCCCCGGTTTCATTATTACCACGCAGGCCTACCAGGCATTCGTGGCTGCAAACAACCTGTCTGCGGTCATCGCAGCCTCCCTCTCGGGCATCGGAGCAGGTGATGTTGAGAAATTGGAAAGCGCTTCCCGAAAGATCCGCAGCGCGTTTTCTACCGGCAAGCTCCCAGAAGAGATTGTGAAGGCCGTTACGGGGGAATATCTTGAACTGGGCTCGCAGATCAGCGTTGCGGTGCGTTCCTCAGCAACCGCCGAGGATCTTCCCGAGCTATCGTTTGCCGGGCAGCAAGATACCTTCTTGAATATTGTCGGTGAGTTACAACTGCTTAAAGCCGTCGTCGACTGCTGGAGCAGTCTATGGACTGCTCGTGCGATAGGATATCGTGCGAGAAATGCCATCCCGCACGGAGAATGCTGCATTGGCAGTACTCGTCCAGAGCATGGTGGCGAGTGAGATTTCCGGAGTCTTGTTCACCGCCAACCCGTTGACAGGGTTGCTGAGCGAATCGGTCATCGACGCCACCTTCGGGCTGGGGGAAGCGCTTGTTTCGGGTCAGGTGGAACCCGATCATTTTGTGGTCGACTCCCTCAGCGGTGTGATTAAATCCGTTACTTTGGGGTCTAAGAAAACTTCTACCCGCCTCAGGGTTGGTGGGGGGGTGGAAAGCCTCCCGGAAACCGCTGCCGGCCTGCAGCAGACGCTTTCCGAAGCGCAGGTTAACCTTCTTGTCCTGGCTGGTCAGCAGATCCAAAAAGAAGTTGGTCTCCCACAGGACATCGAATGGGCTTTTACCGGCGATGACCTATTTATCTTGCAGTCTCGTCCCATCACATCGCTGTTCCCTGTCCCGCAAGTCTCGCTGGACCCGTTAATCGTCTGGTTCTCATTTGGGGCGGTCCAGGGACTGGTAGGGCCGCTGACTCCTCTTGGCCAGGAAGCGATCCAGCGCGTCGTCCTGGGCATGGGGAAAAAGTTGGGAGTCAGGATCAGTTTTGATGAACAAAATATATTCGTAGTAGCAGGAGAGCGCATGTGGGTCAGGATTAGTGACCTGATTCGAAACCCCCTCGGAAATCGTGTGTTTGGCGGTTTCCTGGGATTTATTGAACCCAGTGTCAGGCAGATCCTTCTTTCGCTTGTTGATGACCCTCGCCAGGGGGTAGGGCAGGGGCGTATCAGGTTTAGCACTTTGCGCCGGCTGCTGAAGTTATTCCTGCCGGTCATCCCACAGGTTGTACGGACCGTGCTCCGACCTGCGGATGCGCGCCAACGCTTCGACAACATTCTTGAATCGTACCTGCAAACGGTGCATATCAATCCCGGCTCTGACCGCTTTGAGCGGTTGGCGAACTTCGCTGCTTTCATGGAGGGTCAGGGCGGTCTGGCTGATGCCATGCCTACCTTGGTGCCGCGCTTTATCACTATCTTTGGCCCGGCAATTGCTTCCCTGAACCTGATTGGACACCTGCTGCCCCGCAAGGATGCTGGGGACCACGGTTTTTCTATGTTGGCCCTTGAAGTGACTCGTGGCCTGCCGCGCAACGTTACCACCGAAATGGACCTTGAACTATGGGAGACAGCTTCTCGTATCCGGGCTGATAGTGCCTCTGCTCAGATATTCCGCACATTGGACGACCAGGCATTGGTGTCCCACTACCGGGCGGGAAGTCTCCCTCCGGCAGCCCAGACTGCAGTGAAACGGTTTATCGACAAATACGGTATGCGCGGTTTGGGTGAGTTCGACCTAGGTCAGCCGCGTTGGCGGGAAAACCCCGCGCCGGTGATGAACACCTTGAAGAGTTACCTGCAGATCGAGCCGGAGTTCGCCCCCGATGTGTTGTTCGCCAGGGGCGCAAAAGCTGCCGAAGAAGCCATCGAGCGCCTGGCTGGCGAGTTCCGCCATCAGCCAGGGGGCCGGATCAAGGAGAGGATATTGCGCGTCTGCAGCCCTCCGTGTTCGCCTGCTGATGGGTGCCCGCGAAAGCCCAAAATTCTTGGCAATTCGCGCCATGGGGATTGTGCGCAATTTCCTGCTCGAAGTTGGGGCAGAGTTCACCGCAGCGGAAACTATCGCCAGCCCGGATGATCTGTTCTTCCTGCATGTCGAGGAGTTGGCTGCCATGGCCCGGCGGGAGTCCCGCGATTGGAAGGTGCTCGTTGCCGGACGCCGCCTTGCCTTTCAACGTGAAATGCGCCGTCGACAGGTGCCGCGTGTCTGGTCAGCGACGGACGCGCTTTCTACGACGGCGTCGGTGCGGAAACCGATACCGGCGAAACCATATCCGGCAGCCCGGTCTCGCCTGGAGTGGTGGAAGGGTTTGTTCACGTGGTGCTCGACCCGTACACTGCCCGGCTTGTCCCTGGTGAGATCCTGGTCTGTCCCGGTACAGATCCGGCTTGGACGCCGCTCTTTCTGGCGGCTGGCGGACTGGTGATGGAAGTTGGCGGGATGATGACTTACGGCTCGGTGGTGGCGCGTGAGTATGGCATTCCGGCAGTGGTGGGTGTTCACCAGGCCACTCTGCGGCTGAAAGATGGTCAGCGCATCCGGCTGGACGGCACTACTGGCAGGATCGCGATCCTGTGAAAAGGCAGATCCCTTTTCTCGCAGAGTATAATGATATTGATTGATAAAACCACTTTATAATGATTTCCCACCATGGATTGTTGGCAGGAAGGAAGCTGGAATGAACACAGGACAAAAGACCCAAAACGATGAGCAGGAACAGGAACGCTTACATCGCCAGCAGGAGCAAAAAAATCTTGAACAGGAGCAGGCTCAAGAACGAAAGCCTCAACAAGACCAGCAGGAAAAGCTGAACCAGCAGCAGGAACAGGAACGAAAACAGCGCCAGCAGGAGCAGCAGCAGCTCGAGCAGCAAATGGAGAAAAATAGGATCCAACGCCAAAAGGAACAGCAGGAGCTGGAAGAGCAGCAGAAACGCAATCAAAAAAAAGGCTAGCTTTTCGCCGCGGTCATATTGGCAAGAAGGCTTCAAATATGCTTGTTTCTCCCCCATGAATTCTTATCTTCCCCTCATTTTTTTAATAAGGCGCATCCTGCCCGGGATGCGCCTTTTTTATCGCCATCCCACTCCAGGAATGAGGTTTTGGGATTGGGATGATGGGATTTTAACGCACCTTAATTTCCCGAGGACGAAGGTTGTTTTTCAAAATAAATCTGTATATAATTAATGGATATATCTTGGAAAGGCAGGGACTTTGGGTCTTGACCCATGCAAATGAGTACCTCATGAAAAAAAACCGGATCACCACTCCCACCAAAATTATCACGGATCAATATCGCAAAATTTTCGAAGCCGCTCCCGATGGGTTGATGATCATCGATCTAAAAACCAGCCGCGTGGTTTATGCCAACCCGGCTGCTTGCATGATGCATGCTTATGCATTGCAGGAAATCGTTGGTCTTAATTGGAAAACGTTTATCCACCTCAAAAGCCGGCCTGGGTATAAAGTAAACCTCAAGGCTTTACAAATGGACGGCGTTTTCGATATTCGCGTCCTGGATTTATGCCAGGATGGTTCAACCTTTCCAGCAGAGTGGCGCGGGACAGTATTCATGTTTAATGATCGCGCCTGCCTGCTGGGGTTTGTCCGCGATGTGAGTAAACGGATTCATGCAGAAAAATTGCTCCACGAGTCGTGTTCAAGCTCGCACCCATGAACAGACCACTCTTCTGGGGATCTCACATACACTGGCATCCACGTTGGAACTTCAACCGGGTTTGATCCTCGACCAATTGCGGGAGATCATCGAGTACTCCCATGCCGGGTTATTTACATTGGAAGACTCCAAACTGGTCACTTTGGCGATGCGTGGGAGGCCGCAATTGGAGCAATCTGAACCTGTCCAGATACACATGCACGGCCCGGAGACGCTGGCAACGCTTTTTAATGGGCATCGGCCCATCCGCATCGCTGATATTTGGGGTGACAATCCCACCTGCCCAATTTCTGCGTTCTCTTTTGGACGATGGTGCGGCTGTGCTGCTCGAAGGGATGCAGTCCTGGATGTGGGTGCCCCTGGCGGTGAAAAATCGCATAATCGGCGGGATCGGTGTGGCGCACAAGAAACGAAACTACTTCACGTCCCATCATGCAAACCTGGCTCTTAGTGTTGCTCACCAGGCTGCAATTACCATGGTCAACGCTGAGCTGTTCGAACATGCCGGGGAACTCGCTGCCATTCAGGAACGCCAGCGCCTGGCGCAGAACCTGCATGATGCTGTCAACCAATCGCTTTTCTCCGCCGGTCTGATCGCAGAAGTACTCCCTCGTCTGTGGGACCGTGACCAGGTCGAGGCACGGAAGTCACTGGAAGACTTGCGGCGGCTTACGCGTGGTGCCCTGGCCGAGATGCGTGAACTGTTGGCTGAATTGCGGCCGTCGGTTCTTACCGACAGCAGCCTGGGCGACCTGCTTCGTCAGCTTTCCAACGCCTTCACCGGTCGCACCAACGTTCCGGTCAGCGTTACGATCGCCGGGGAACATGTACTACCCGCAGAGATTCAGGTGGTCCTCTACCGCATCTGCCAGGAGACTCTCAATAATATTGCCAAGCATGCTGGAGCCAGCCGGGTGGAGATCGAATTGCATTATGATGCCAGTGATGGAAATGATTTGGATAACGGTCAGCTATTTTCATCTCTCACCCAGACTGGTATTCTCCAGGAGATAACGGTCAGTTCTGTGGAAATGTGCATCCGTGATGATGGTCTTGGATTCGATTCAGGGAAAATTTCAGCCCCCGGGCATTACGGACTGGGCATGATGCAGGAGCGTGCCGAAGCTGTGGGCGCGCATCTGATGGTCACCAGCCAGCCGGGTCACGGGACTGAAGTCAAGCTGCACTGGCCGGAAACTACCAATAAGGAGGATTGATGTCATCGACTTCCCCCTCACGTATCCGTGTCATGCTGGTTGATGATCATCCAATGGTTCGTCGTGGGTTGGCCACCTTCCTGAAGGTCTTTGATGACCTGGAATTGGCTGGCGAAGCCTCCAGCGGGCAGGAAGCAGTTGAGTTATGTGAACAGCTCCATCCTGATGTCGTTCTCATGGACATGGTCATGGCCGATATGGATGGGGCCGCTGCCACCCGCATGATTCGCAAGAAATCACCCTCGATCCAGGTTATTGCGCTCACAAGTTTCAAGGAGGGGATCCTGATTCAATCTGCACTGCAGGCAGGAGCCATTGGCTATTTGCTCAAGGATGTGTCAGCCGACGAATTGGTCCAGGCTATTCGTGCTGCCCATGCCGGTCGCTCCACGCTGTCTCCCGAGGCTGCCCAGGCGCTTGTCCTTGCCGCCTCCCAGCCTCCGGTGCCCGGCCTCGACCTGACCGACCGCGAGCGTGAAGTCCTGGCCCTGATGATCGAGGGCTTGAACAATACCCAGATCGCCGCAAAGCTGACCGTCAGTCCATCCACGGTCAAATCCCACGTCAGTAACATCCTTTCCAAATTAGGCGTTGCCGGCCGCACCGAAGCTGTCACCCTGGCACTCCGAAACCACCTTATCCCCTGAAATTGCATCTCCCCCAAGTGGCCTAGAAAAATACTCCCCACCCGATTGATGTGGCCGGGGAGTTTTTGTTGTACGATAAACCTATGACACGCGTTTTTTTAGCCGATTCCCAGCCTGAGGAACGTTCCGCCCTTCGTCTCCTGCTGCTCGATTTAAAGTTGGAGGTGGTTGGCGAAGCGGCCGATTGGTTTACCACATTGTCTCAGGCTCCGACCAGCCGCACAGATATGTTGTTGGTGGATTGGGACTTGCTTCCAAATTCGCCCACTGCGGCTCTGGAAGAACTTCGCAAGGCTTGCCCAGCCGCGCTGGTTATCGTCCTCATCAGCCATCTGGATGCCCGTCATCAGGCTGCTCTTTCCGCTGGAGCCGATGCGTTTATTAGTAAAGGAGAGACGCCCGAGCGTGTGGCTGAACGCTTGCGTGCCGTTGCCGCAAGTGTTTCCATGAAATGATCCAACCTGGCTGAGGATGGGACTTAAAAACCAGCGCAAGTTGCTGCCTCGAGCGTTGGCGTAAACTGGGACAGTGAATTGAAATGGTCCGCAGGAGGATCACATATGACCAAAGAAGCAAATACGAGCCAACGGCAAAAGACGCTGGAAGAGGCGAAAGTATGGTGGGAAAAACTCACCGAGGCTGAAAAGAATGACCAGATGAAAAAAGGTAAACGGATTGATTCAGAAAAGATCAGGCTCGCCATGCAATCCCGGCTTATTGGTTGGGACCAGGTCGATATCGACCAATTTCAGCAAAGGATAATGCGGAAGTACGAGTGAAGGCTGTGGTTTTCCAAAGGGATAGAATATTTGTTGGCAAATGATCGCAATTATCTGGAAGTTTTGAAAGCGAACCCCTTCACCATTATTGTAGCGAAGGAGCAGAAGAAAAAAACGCACGGTATTCCGTGTCCCAGGAATATTCTGATAGGAGAGAACCAATGATAAACATAATCATTTACCTCATCGTTGCTGCAGTAATCGGTTGGGTTGCCACCGAGATCATGCACGATCGCTCGAATTTGCTCATCAATATCATTGTTGCTGTCATCGGCGGCTTCATTGCGGGCTACTTTCTTACCCCTTTGTTCAAGATATCGCCGATTGGCGTTGGAGCTATCTCCATTCCAGCCATGTTGATAACTTTGCTGGGTTCCATTATCCTGCTGGCGATTGTCAATTTAATACGCCGCAGGCGCTAATTTCTTCAGGGTTCTACCATCTTTGACGTCCTGAATAAGGAGCGCTTCAGACTTATTGGCATTATCAAAAACCTGTCAGGGTTCTAATGGTCTGCACCCATTAAAAAAGCTGATCCAGGTCCTTGGCCCGAGAGCCGCAACTATTACAACTTTGAAAAGGAGCTCCACCATGAAAATCACAAAAAATATTGGCATGCTTTTGCTGGCGATCTTCCTCATTGCATACGGCTTGTTTGCATTGATTCCATCTCTGGGAAGTTTGGGCGTTGTCCTGGCAATTCTCGCCATCGCAGCAGGCATCTTCATCCTGATTGGTCGGTAGACTGATCTTTTATCCGCTCCCTCCACCAGGTAACAACTAACCCTGGTAACATTAAAAAGGAGAAACCTCATGTTGTGGACGATTATCGTAATTCTTTTCATATTATGGCTGCTTGGTTTCTTGGGAAGCAACATTAGCCCAAGACTCCCACGCACGGGGAGTTGGATTCACATCCTGATCGTTGTCGTCGTCATACTCGTCATACTGCGCCTCCTTGGGATAGCGTGACCATCCCGCGCTCGCAACAAATCGACCATTGCGAACATCTGTTGAAACGGCTTTGAATCCCTAAGTTGCAACCTGATCCGCCACTTGGACTAAATGTTGGTTGACGGTAAAATACAAGCTGGAATGGTTTTGTGGATTTCCCGGGCTACTGGGAAGTGATACATCCGGGTACGGAAAACATCAATCAAGATCAGAGGAGATATCAAATGGCAAAAAAAAGAATGACGAAGACTGAGTTCGTAGCTGCTCTTTCAAAGAAGAGTGGCCTCACCAAAAAGCAAGCCGCTTCCGCGGTCTGATTCCATCAACATCATCATCGCCGAACAGCTCGGCAAGCGCGGGCCGGGGGAAGTCCTCATCCCGGATCTGCTTAAATTGAATACCGTCAACAAACCTGCCACACCTCAGCATAAAGGCGTCAACCCATTTACCAGGCAGCCGATGATCTACAAGGCAAAACCGGCAAGCAAGGTGATAAAGGCAAGACCGCTAAAAGCACTAAAAGATTCCATCTGAGTTCCTGCCTGCCAGTCTGCCTTTATTGGTGGATTGGCAGGTTTCTTTCCAGGTTCGCTGACAGACAACTCCCTGAATATTGCACCATGACCTTGGCAGTGCAGTTCATTTTTGCATTGTTTGAATTGATTTTTTTTTCTGCGTGACGATCAGGAGATCCACGATCGTGGTCATGTGGTCCTGGTTTCGAATATGCCATATATTGGCTTCCATTATCAACTTGGCACAGTGGCCTCGTTTAAAGATGGGCTGTTGGATGTATTGTTTTTTGCCGACCTTTCAAAACTGGACTTGCTGGGCTACATTCTTCAAGGGGTGGGGGAGGGCAAGCTGGAAGACCCGCGCATCCTGCACTTCCACGTGCGCAGGGTGGATATTGATACTCTCCCCGCCATGCCGGTCATGGCTGATGGAACCGCATTGGGGGAAGGTCTGGTTCGAATTGAAGTACGGCGGCACGCCCTGACGGTGATGGTTGGCCAGCCAGAGTCTAAAGGGAAAAAACTCAGGAAGGAATGATCGCTCTGCTGGGACGATCCTTCATTCGCACTATCAGGTTGATGTCGAAGTCTCCCCCAAATGGCGGAGAAAAGAACTCCCCAGCCGGTTGATGTAAGCTGGGAGTCTTTATTGTATGATGAGGTATTGCTTAAATCAGGCAAAATCAATCCTGCGATGGAACAATTGTCATCGTATGGGAATAGTCTCTAGATGATTGGAGAAAATTATGGGAATACTTTCCTGGATTGTTGTTGGTTTGCTGGCAGGTTGGCTGGCTGGGTTGGTCGTAAAAGGGAAGGGGTTCGGATGTATCGGGGATATCGTCGTCGGCGTGGTTGGCGCATTACTCGGAGGCTGGCTGGCTTCCTATTTCTTCCATATTGGTGATCCGATATCAGGGTTTAACCTGGAATCCATCCTGATCGCGTTTGTCGGAGCGGTAATTTTTGTAATAATATTGCGCTTGGTGACAGGCAGAAGGTCATAATTAATAAATATCGCTGGTCGCTATAAGGAAGGTATTTCGCATTTCGGTGGTGGATCTTCGCGACAAAAATATGTTTGTGATCGCCGCTGGATATATTTGCGCGAATCTCAATTACCCCAAATCGGAGTAAAATTGGGGTGGAAATACCTGTGTTTTCAAGGTGACCTGGATGCTCCTCTGCTGTTTCTATAGACGAAAAAAATCAGGAGAGGTTGATTGAACATGAATAAAGGCACAATTTCCCTGGGACGCATTCTCGGGATACCGATCGGGGTGGATTATTCCTGGTTTTTGATATTTGCGCTGCTCACCTGGTCCCTGGCTACCGGTTACTTCCCGCAGGAATTTACGAACTGGCCTGCCCTGCAGTATTGGGTTGTCGGTGCGGTTACGGTCGTATTCATGTTTGGTAGTGTGGTGCTGCATGAGCTGGGACATTCGTTTGTCGCTTTGCGTTATAAAATACCGGTGCGCAGCATTACCCTGCTGATTTTTGGCGGTGTAGCCCAGCTTGGAGCCGAACCTCCCAGCGCCATTTCGGAATTTTGGATTGCCATCGCCGGTCCTGTGGTGAGTTTTGCCCTGGCGATATCCTTTGGCCTTCTGCAATTGATCATGGGCAGCCTCGCCCCGCTGTTTGCAATCGCCAAATACCTGGCATATATTAATGGAGCCCTGGGTCTTTTCAACCTGATTCCAGGGTTCCCTTTGGATGGTGGTCGCGTCTTCCGCGCCATCCTGTGGGGGGCAACTCACAACTTCCGCAGGGCAACTCTCATCGCTGGTAACGTCGGTCGTTTCATTGCCTACCTGTTCATCCTATGGGGTGTATGGCAGATCTTTACAGGTAATTTTGGCAATGGGTTATGGATCGCTTTCATCGGTTGGTTCCTGGAATCCGCTGCCACCTCACAGATTCAACAGCAAACCATCCATGACCTGTTGGCAGGTCATCATGTGGCAGACGCAATGCGCCGGGATTACGCCTTCATTTATCCGGGAACCACTCTTGATCAGTTGATCAACCAGCACATCCTTGGAACTGGTCAGCGTACCCTGGTTGTAAAGCAGGACGACCAGGTTGCCGGCATCCTCACCTTGCACAACATTAAAACCATTCCATCTTCTGCCTGGTTGACCACTACCGCTGCCCAGGTGATGGTGCCGCTCACAAAAATGAAATGGATCCGCCCCGAGGCGGACCTGGTGGATGCCCTTGGAGAAATGGACCGCGACGGCGTCAACCAGTTGCCTGTCATGGCGGGCGATCAGATCCAGGGCGTGCTCGGTCGCGATGATGTGATCAATTATTTGCGGACCTTGGGTGAACTCCATCGCAGGTAGAGTTGTGCGTGGAGAAATCGCGCGCACGGGATGGGATAGGTTCGTTGACATAGGAAAATTGAAAAAGGTACCCCAGAGGCAATATGCCGCAAACGTCACATGTGTGAAAAACATTTCACGGGGACTGCTGTCATCCGGGACATCGTTATTGGAATGTCGGATGGGCTGACGGTGCCCTTCGCCCTCGCTGCCGGGCTCTCCGGGATTGCCAATTCCACCGCCATCGTCATCACCGGGGGTCTGGCTGAGATTGCAGCCGGGTCCATTTCCATGGGCTTGGGCGGCTATCTCGCCGCCCGCAGCGATGCAGAGCATTACGCCAGGGAGCGGGAGACCGAACGGCGCGAGGTGGAAATGATTCCCGCCAAGGAGATCGAAGAAGTGGAACAGGTGCTCACGGAGTACGGTCTGGAGCAGAAGCAGAGCACCCTCGTTGCCAATGCTTTAAGCAAGCGCCCGGATGCCTGGATCGATTTTATGATGAGATTTGAATTGGGACTTGAAAAACCTGCTCCCCAGCGTGCCCTCAAGAGTGCATTGACCATTAGTGCTTCCTATGTCCTTGGCGGGCTGATTCCTCTTGCCCCTTACATGTTGATTTCAAACACCGGCTCAGCTCTCATGTTTTCAGTTATTTTTACTCTGGCAGCTCTCTTGATTTTTGGATATATTAAAGCGCGCTTCACCGGCACTCATCCAATTCGAAGTGCCCTTCAAACTGCGTTGATCGGCGGTCTGGCGGCTGCGGCAGCCTTCGGTCTGGCGAAATTATTTTCAAAGTGAGGTGGATATCCTATGAATGATCATCAGCATAATCATCGCGCAATATTGCAGGACATTGCCCATAGGGTGATGCTCGAACGCGGTCTCCTCCCTGATTTTTCCAGGGAAGCTCTTGCAGAGTTGGAAAAACTGACAGGTACTGCAGCAGCTCAGGCTGGTTCGGCAGGAATTGCCACCGGGGTTCGGGACTTGCGGAACCTGTTGTGGGCTTCCATTGATAATGACGACTCGCGCGACCTGGATCAACTGACCGTCGCTGAAGCCATGCCCGGGGGAAAGGTAAAGATCCTGGTCTCGGTGGCTGATGTGGACTCGCTGGTTAAAAATGGCTCAGCCATCGATGCCCATGCCCGTCATAACACCACTTCGGTTTACACCGCGGCCGAAATTTTCCCGATGCTTCCTGAACAACTTTCCACCGACCTCACCTCCCTGAATTTCGACGAGGAACGCCAATCGATCGTGGTTGAAATGGTGATTAATGCTGATGGGACCCTTCAGGATTCCGATATCTACCGGGCACGCGTCATCAATCATGCCAAGCTCGCCTATCATAGTGTTGCCGCCTGGCTGGCTGGGGAGGGTCAGGAGCCTGAAGCCATCGGGGCAGTGCAAGGGCTGGATGAGAATCTCCGCCTCCAGGATTCGACTGCCCAAAAGATGAAGGATCTCCGCCACACTCACGGAGCGCTCAGTTTGGAAACCATTGAAGCGAAACCCATATTCGACGGGGATCAGATCCAGTCTCTTGAAGTGGATGAAATGAATCGTGCCCGGGTGATCATTGAGGATTTCATGGTGGCTGCCAATGGTGTCACCGCCCGCTTTCTCTCCTCTAGAAATTTTCCTTCGATTCGCCGTGTCGTGCGTATTCCAAAACGCTGGGACCGCATCGTCGAAATTGCCAGCGACCACAAGATTGGTCTCCCGGCCAACCCCGATTCAAAAGCATTGGAGGAGTTTCTCGTCAGGGTAAAAGCTGAAGATCCTCTGCGCTTCCCGGATCTCTCTCTGGCTGTGATCAAGCTCTTGGGTTCCGGCGAATACGTCGCCGAGCCCCCTGAAGGGAATGCCCCGGGTCATTTTGGCCTGGCGGTCAAGGACTATGCCCACTCCACTGCCCCCAACCGTCGTTATCCCGATTTACTTACCCAGCGTTTATTGAAAGCCGCCATTGATGGTGCCTCGGTGCCTTACTCTATGGACGACTTGGCTCTTCTGGCAACTCATTGCACTGAGACGGAAGACGTCGTCAACAAGGTCGAAAGGCAGGTGGGTAAATCCGCTGCCGCCCTCCTGCTCGAATCGAGGATCGGGGAACGCTTTGATTCGATTGTTACCGGCGCTTCCGAGAAAGGCACCTGGGTTCGATTGTTGACTGTGCCGGTGGAGGGGAAGCTCGTGAACGGGTTCGCGGGCTTGGATGTGGGCAACCGGGTTCATGTACAGCTGACTTCAATCGACGTTCAACGCGGCTTTATTGATTTTAAGAAAGTCGGTTGATCAAAAATAACGCAAGCCGATATATGGCACCCACCAACTAAAAGGAGACTGATATGACCAAGATTGAACCAGGTAATTCCTCAACCGTTTCTGGATCGCAATCGCCCTTCACCTTACCTCCACTTCCATATGCCGAAAATGCATTGGAACCGATCATAACCGCCAAAACCATGAGCTTTCATTACGGGAAACATCACAAGACCTACGTGGACAATTTGAACAAGCTGGTTGCAGGAACAGATTTCGCCAACCTGTCATTGGAAAAAATTATTACCAAGACCGCTGGACAGGCGGAGCAGATGCCGATCTTCAACAACGCCGCCCAAACCTGGAATCACACGTTCTATTGGAAAAGTATGAAATCAAATGGAGGCGGCGAACCACCCGCTGCCCTCAAAGGGAAGATTGAGGCCTCCTTTGGCACGGTCGATGCCTGCAAGAAAGAGCTTGCCAGTACGGCCGTTTCACAGTTCGGGAGTGGCTGGGCATGGCTTGTCCTCGATGGCACTCAGCTCAAGGTGGTTAAGACTGCCAACGCCAATATCCCAATGACGCTGGGCTTGAAACCACTGCTCGTCATAGACGTGTGGGAGCATGCATACTACCTGGATTATCAGAATCGTCGTGCCGATTATGTTAATACGGTGCTTGATAAACTGATCAACTGGGAATTTGCCTTACAGAACGTAAATGAGTGATGACCACCTGTTACCGACCTTAACCTGGTCAAATTGCGGTTGATACCAGGATTATGAAGGGTTAATATAACATTCCTAAGCAGGCTGGATTGGCACTCTCGCGATTTTGATTTAAGTGCCGGCGACAACCTGGATCTATTGGTATTTGTTCAATAAGGATGATAAATTATGAAAAAGCAGGCAGGATTATGGATCGATCATCGCAAGGCTGTGATTGTGTTGATTAGTGCTGCTGGCGAGGAGATCAAGGAAATTACCTCGAATATGGAGAAGCACGTCCGTTTTACAGGGGGCAATGCCTCCCTGGATGGTTCGACTGAAGACGTGCGCGATCGGCAATTTGGAAACCATCTCAACAATTTTTACGATTCAGTCATTGCGGTGGTTCGAAGCGCAGATTCTATCCGGATATTTGGCCCAGGCGAGGCGAAACATGAATTGGCGAAGCGTTTGGAACATGACGGGTTGAAAGGATGCATCCTTTCTGTGGAAACTGCAGATAAGATGACGAACCATCAGATCGCCGCGAAAGTTCGGGAAAACCTTCGCTCTTAAATTGTGCCTGGGAATTTGGAACCAAGGTCTCCTTCTTACGCGGGTGGTTAATAATGTGCGGATCAAGGGATCATAAAACGACAAAGATTTCTTGGTCATCGATACCTGCGGGTAAGGAGGTCTAAATTATGCTGCCGATCGGTGATGACAATAGTGGACGTAGAACGGTTCCGGTGGTCACTTATTTATTGATTGCCTTGAATATCATATTCTTCTTCGTGGAACTGGGCGGAGGCGACCCATTTATTGAGAAGTGGGCGTTTATCCCCACTCGGTTCCTGTCAAATCCCCTCGGTGATTTCCTGACCCTCTTCAGTTCAATGTTCATGCACGCTGGATGGGTTCACCTGGGTGGCAACATGCTTTATTTATGGATCTTTGGCGACAACGTGGAAGATCGTTTCGGGCACATAAAATACATATTCTTCTACCTGATCTGTGGGCTTGGGGCAACTTTCGCACAACTTGCGTTCAGCATGGGATCAAACGTCCCGAATTTGGGAGCGTCTGGGGCGATTGCTGGTGTGCTCGGCGCTTACATTTTGATGTTCCCCAAAGGGAGGGTCAGGGTATTGCAAGGATCACAGGTGATTCAGGTGTCTGCGTTGATCGTGATTGGATTGTGGATCGTCCTGCAGTTCTTCAGCAGCGTCGCTTCCATTACCAGCACAGCTGATACTGGCGGTGTGGCTTACATGGCTCATGTTGGCGGGTTTATCGCAGGAGTCGTGCTGACCTTCCTTTTAAGAGGAAATACAGCGCCGCGGCTCACAGGCTGATTGCCGTACTTGAAGTAAATGTATTTCCAAAAATGCCCGTTCATTTCACGGGCATTTTTGTCCTTCCCATTTACTTTGATTTTTCCGGATGATAGATGAGGATCAGGATTCCACCGCCGACGGGTTTTGCCTCCACGAGACGCAGGGACAGCCTGTCCTTCCCATCTGCGAAGAATCGCTTTCCACTCCCCAGGATGACCGGGTAGACCATCAGGCGATATTCATCGATGAGGTTGTGTTGCATCAAGGTGTGCGCAAGTTGACCGCTGCCTGCCATAAGGATATCCCCGCCCGCCATTTTCTTCAAATTGGTCACTTCCTCCACCACGTTTCCCTTGATCACCGTCGAGTTTTTCCACTCGGGTTTCTTTAGCGTGGTTGAAACAACATACTTGGGCATGTTGTTCATCTTATCGGCAAATTCTCCAGTTCTGGAAGGCCAGGCTGCAGCAAATCCTTCATAGGTCACTCTGCCCAGGAGGAGCGCTTCTGCATTTATCACTTCATCGAGTTTAAATTTATCCCCTTCGGGTCCGCGTTCGAACTGGAACGCCCACCCGCCGTACTTCCATTTATCTGCTCCCCCGGGGTCTTCCATCACGCCGTCTAGCGTCACGAACTCTGAAACGATTATTTTTCTCATGGTATTCCTCCTTCTTCCTCGCTGTTCACAAGAACCTGCCCACGCCAGATTGATATTTGGAATCTAACTTTTCTTATTGCCCGATAGATTATGTGCAACAGCGATCCTAATTAAATCTTTCAACTCGGATTCCTTGATTTTGTCCCCCTCGAAGAAGTCGATGGAGCGCATTTTCTTCGCATCCAGCCCGGAGTTAAAAAGACTGTGCTCGTCATCAAGGGAGGCTCCTTTAAAAAAGTTGATTTTTACATGGTCCTTGAATGCTCCCGCAGCTAATACATCCCCCTTTTGCGACCAGACCGCTGTATTCCATTTCCATTCTTCTGTGCTTTCTGGTGCTGCCTGGTGGACAATCTCGCGGATCCTCGCTAGCAAGGAACCGCGCCAGTCTGCCAGCTCATCGATCTGTCTGCTGATGAGTTGCGAG
The DNA here is from genome assembly GCA_963826215.1 of uncultured Chloroflexia bacterium. GTDB lineage: Bacteria > Chloroflexota > Anaerolineae > Anaerolineales > Villigracilaceae > UBA877. Next base: position 100,926 of record CAWGWL010000005.1, read on the forward strand.
GTGTCAAGGATTCTACTTGGTCATGGCTTGGTCACTCCTTTTGGCAAAGGAAAGTCCCTTACAGCGGATTCGTTCGACTGAACTTGGTCATGATTATTCTCCTGCTTAGAACATCCCGTCCATGTTGGGGGAATCTTCCGGTATCGGCTGCCCAACATCCCAAAACTCAGCGATCTTATCTCCCTGGAATCGGAACAGGTGCACCACAGCCATGCCAGGGTCCCCCTCGCGCAGCACAATGTGGGAGTGGACCGCTACCAGATCACCGTCGCCGATCACATGTCTGACTGCGAGCTGCTTGACCGGGAACTGTACGTGGTTCTCCTTCATCGCCTCCCTTAACGCATCAAAACCCGCCTGGAAGAATGGGTTATGGTGCTTGCCTCCTGTGGCAGTGAATTTCAGGTAGGCATCGTCGATTTCACCTGCTGTAACCATTTCTAAAAAGTTAAGTGCATCCTGCTTATGGGATGTTTTCCGGGTTTTGGAGTTTGAGGTTTCACCGGGTTTTGTTCTGCTTTGATTCATGTTATTTTGCCATTCCGTAATAAAGTAACACGTTGCCATTCTTGAAAACCCTGGATTTTAAGTATTTCAACTCTACTCTTTTCGAGATTCCTTTGAAGATGGGTTTACCTCCACCCAGGATGAGTGGGGTAATGATGAATTGATATTCATCGATCAACCCATGTTCCATGAAGGATACTGCCAGGTCGGAACTACCGAAGATGAACATGTCTTTGCTGGCTTTTTTCTTTAATTTTGAGATCTCCTCCACGAAATTTCCCTTGATCAGCCTGGTGTTCTGCCAACCGGCCTTCGAGAGGGTTTTCGAAAAAACGATCTTTGGCAGGTTGTTCATTTTGGAGGCGACGGTCGGATCGTCATTGATTGCTTCAGGGGTCGGCCAATAACTTGCCATCATTTCATATGTTACCCGCCCAAATAATATCGCTTCTGCTGTATTTAATTGTTCGATGGCAAAATCATTAAATTCATCATCCACATGATGCCAGTCGATCTCACGTTTGGGTCCTTCAAAATAGCCGTCCAGGGTGGTTGCGTTGAAAATGATAACTTTTCCCATGTTACTTCCTCCCATTACCAATCTTCGTCACCAGGTCCGTGAGTCGTTCCATGGATTCGGATGCCCCTTCTTCCATTCCTTCTTCGAGCATGCCGTCCCGATCCTCGACCGACTGGAAAACAGACGAGTCGGTCATCTTTGTTTTCCCATCCAGGTCTTCAAAGGTGACTGTTTCTAAAATGACGTGCCCCGGTGTTCCTTCGTATTCAAAGGTTGAAACCACCCGTTCGGGTTTCGAGATCCCGTGGTACACGCCGTGGAAGGCATACTCCTTCCCATCCTTGTCTGTCTGTACAAAGTGCCACCGGCCGCCGGGTCTCACTTCCATCTGGTTCACTTTTGTGGTCAATCTCTTTGGTCCCCACCATTGGGGGATCAGCTCGGGATTTGTGTACACCTTGAATACCAGTTCACGCGGTGCCTTGAACACGTGTGTCCTGACGATTTCTTGTTTTCCTGGTTCGACCAGGAAGGTGGGTTTACTCATTTCGGTTTCTCCATTTCCCTTCATATACCTTTGAAAGCAGGTGAGTATTGTATAACCTCAATAAATATTTGTCAATATTCATCAAAAATATCCAAATTACTTGCCTGGATAACAGTCCATCCCTTATATAATTCAAAGGGTATTAACGAAAAAGCCACCCTGCCAAGGGTGGCTTGTATTATGCTCGATCAATTCACATCCCTTCGTTTTTCCAGCCACTTGATGAAATAATAGTTCACTATGCCCAGGACTACCATTCCCGCCAGGAATGCCGGGTAGGCAATTCGCCAGTTCTGCGCCCCCGTCATCATCGACCACTCCGACATCCCGCCGATCCCCGCCAGCAGTGTTAGCGGCATGAATATGGTGGTGATCAGGGTCAACCTGCGCACGGTAATATTGGTGTCATTGGCTGCCTTGGTCATTCTGTTGTTCAGCATGGACAGGTACATTTCCATCAGGCTGGTTACCAGGTCGCGGTATGAACTCGGTCAGTTCGAAGAATTTGGATAGGTGGTCGTATATATCCCGGTAAAAGTAGATCGCCTTGTCCGGGATGAAAGGGCTGTCCTTCCGGCAGATCTTGACCAGGATCTCCCTTTCGTGGAACAGGCTTTTTCTCACCGAAAGCAGGTCGCGCCGCAGGTGCATCAATTCCGACGGGTCGAATTTGTCCAGCTCGGATAAGATCACTTCCTCGCCTTCATTGAGTTTATCTTCCAGCGCTTCGATCGCGTGGAATTTCTCGTCCACGATCTGGTCCAGGATGATGTGCAACAGGAACGCGGGCCCGTGCCTGGCGCTTTCGGTCTCATTCTCCACGCTGCGCTGAATGTTCGCCATCATGGATAGGTTATGAGAGTTCTGGTTGCTCACCGTCACCAGGAAATTGCTCCCCAGGAAGGCATCCACCTCCGACACGGATAGGACTCCCTCGGAGAAGTGGAACGTGTTGAACAGGATGAAGGTGTTGTGGGAATAATCATCCATCTTGGGGATTTGATACTGGTCCAGGCAGTCCTCGATGGACAGGGGGTGCAGCCCCAGGGGTTCGATCAGGGCGGATAGGTCCTCTTTTTGTGGCTGGTAGTAGTCCAGCCAGACGTAGCCACCACTTTTCACTGCTTTCAGCGCATTTTCGAGGCTGTCGGCCTTCGCTAAATTGCCATCGTTGTCAATGTGAAAGAAACGCGTCTCTGTCATCCGCTGCTCCGGTTTTCGATTGAGTTTGCGAGATTTTCAAAAAGTATAGCATGATTGCCGGTCGGAATCACCTTGGAACTTTCTGGTTCTTTTCCTCGAGCCGTACAATCTTCATTTTCATACGATTGCCTCTAGATGACCTTTAAGCGTATCCCCGATGACCACAAAAAGCATATTGGGAGTGTTGTATAATTGTGATAACTCGGAGTTGTATGATGGCGATTGGATAATTCTACCCAAGAAAAAAATATCGCTAAACCCGCTGCCTCAATTTTCCCCCCTGTTGCACTCATCTCATAATACCTCGTCCCTGGTCATGCGCTCATTTGGAATTACTAGTCGGAGGTAAAAAATGAAAGATATTTTTGTCGTGGAATCATTAAGGACTCCGTTTGGTTCTTTTGGTGGTGCATTATCAGATATTGAGGCTCCGCATTTGGGGGGCACCGTGATTAAAATGCTGCTGGAACGGGCAGATATCGACCCGGCCGCGATTGGCGAAGTGATTATCGGGCAGGTCCTTTCCGGTGGAGTGGGACAGGCTCCTGCCCGCCAGGCGATGCGCTACGCCGGTCTTCCCGATGCTGTCCATGCCATGACCATCAACAAGGTGTGTGGCAGCGGGTTGAAAGCCATCATGCTGGGAGCTGGGTCCATTGCCCTGGGCGACTCCGAGGTGGTCATCGCCGGCGGCATGGAGAACATGTCGTTGGCTCCCTTCATCCTGAAAAAAGCGCGTTATGGTTACCGCATGGGGCACGGCGAACTGCTCGACCTGATGGTCTACGATGGCTTGCAGGACCCGTACACCGGCAGGCATATGGGCGAAATTGCGGATGCATCCGCAATGCGCTACGAATTCAGCCGTGAAGAACAGGATGATTTTGCCATCCGCTCTTACAAGGCTGCTCAGAAGGCGGTCAAAGAGGGGATATTCAAGGACGAGATTGTTCCGGTGGTTAAGAAAAATAAAAAAGGCGAGGAGATGATCGCTGATGACGAGGAACCGTTCAAGGTTGATTTCGAGAAACTGAGGCAGCTTCGTCCGGCCTTTACCAAAGATGGTACGGTTACTGCAGGGAATGCCTCCACGATCAACGATGGTGCTGCCATTTCATTGCTTGCCGGTGAGGTTGCGCTAAAAAAGTACAGTCTCAAGCCGCGCGCTCGCCTGGTGGCTTATTCCACCTGGAGCCTGTCCCCCGAGCAGTTCCCGGATGCTCCCGTGGGGGCTATCGAGGCAGTCTGCTCCCGGGCGGGATTGAAAATTTCTGATATTGACTTGTTTGAGATCAATGAAGCCTTCGCCGCCGTCGCCATGATCGCCATCAAGCAGTTGGAGCTTGACCCGGCCCGCGTGAATGTCAACGGTGGTGCGGTTGCCCTCGGGCACCCCATTGGCGCCAGTGGAGGCCGCCTCGCCGCCACCCTGGTCCGGGAGTTGAACCTGCGCCAGGCTCGCTACGGTTTGGCCACCCTTTGCATCGGCGGCGGCGAAGCGGTTGCTGCCATCTTTGAAAGGGTTTAGCCCGTTGCGGCAAGTCGTGTGGGTTTCAGCGTGGTGGAATCCACACTTTGTTTGGATAAATCCATTTCGTCGGGAAAGGAGCATCGCATGATCAACAACGTTGGTGTTCTGGGTGCCGGGCAAATGGGGAACGGTGTCGCGCATGTCTTTGCTCAGTACGGCTATAAAGTGACCATATTTGACATTTCCCCCGTACAGCTTGAAAAAGCGCAAAAAACGATCCAACAAAACCTGGACCGGCAGGTAAAAAAGGGTGTCCTTGACCCTGCAGCAGTCCAGCCGGTCTTGGACCGTATCACCATTGCCAGGGGGATCGATGACTTTTCGGCTTGTGATCTGGTTGTCGAAGCGGTCAATGAAAATGAAACCCTCAAATTTGACCTTTTTCGCCAGTTGGACGAAATGGTGAATAAGGATGCCATCCTTGCCTCGAACACCTCCTCCATTTCGATCACCCGCATCGCCGCTGTGACCAAAAGGCCTGGCAAAGTGATTGGCATGCACTTCATGAACCCGGTGCCGGTCATGCAGCTGGTCGAAGTGATTCGCGGCCTGGCTACCAGCGATGAAACTTTCCTGGTGATCGCCGCCCTGGTGGAAAAATTGGGCAAAGTCATGGCGGTCTCCCAGGATTATCCCGGCTTTATTGTCAACCGCGTGTTGATGCCCATGATTAACGAGGCCATTTTCGCTCTTTACGAAGGCGTCGCCACGGCTGAGGATATTGACAAGGGGATGAAACTCGGCACCAATCACCCCATGGGACCATTGGCGCTCGCAGATTTGATCGGTCTCGACACGGTGTTGGCGATCATCTCCGTCCTGTACGAAGGCTTTAAGGATCCCAAGTTCCGCCCCTGCCCCTTGCTGGTAAATATGGTGAACGCTGGTTATCTTGGTCGAAAATCCGGGCGCGGCTTCTATACTTATTGAAGAGGAACCCTTTAGTAAGGAGTTTGCTCTGACTTTTCACTTTTTTCCAATCTTCCGGCATTTCGTACGGTTGTGAGGAGGCTGTCGTGGAATACAAGCATATCCTGGTCGAAATGACCGACAGCATTGGCGTTTTGAAGGTCAACCGCCCTGACAGCCTGAATGCCTTGAACTCTGAGGTGATTGCTTCCCTGAGTGCCGCCTTGCACGCTCTGGAGCAGGATGCTTCTGTGAAGGTTGTCGTCATCACCGGCGCCGGGGAAAAGGCCTTCGTGGCAGGCGGGGATATCAAGGAAATGGCGGAGTTGTCTCCCCTGGCTGCCCGGGCATTTTCCCGCAGGGGTCAGAGGTTGATTTCTTATATCGAAAAAATGGACAAGCCGGTCATCGCCGCGGTCAACGGGTACGCCCTGGGCGGCGGTTTGGAATTGGCTCTGGCTTGTGATTTCATCTATGCTTCCGAGAATGCCAAACTCGGCCTCCCGGAGGTGACTTTGGGCGTCATCCCCGGCTTCGGCGGTACCCAGAACCTCACCCGCCTCATCGGTCCCAACCGCGCCAGGGAACTGATCTTCAGCGGCAAGTCGCTGTCAGCTCTGCAGGCTCGGGAATGGGGGCTGGTCAATGAAGTCTACTCCGCTGAAGAACTCATGCCAAAGGTGCTGGAGATAGCCCGGTTGATTGCCCGCAATGGAACCATCGCAGTGGCAGCCGCCAAGGATGCCATTGTCAATGGGCAGAACATGGCCAAGGAAGATGGTCTTCGCTACGAAAGTTCCCTTTTCGCTACCTTGTTTGCCACCGGGGACCAGAAGGAAGGTATGCAGGCATTCATCTCCAAAAGGAAGGCGGAGTTCAAAGGCAATTAAACCTGTTCGAGAGATACGGGGTAGAATCTGTTTTTGATTTTAAACCGCAGGGAGATGTTTCATGGATTTTGAATTAAGCCAGGATCATAAGGTTCTGCAAAGCACCGTCTGCGATTTTGTAAAAAAGGAAGTCAAACCGCTCGCCATCCAGATCGATGAAGAACACAAAATTCCGGATGATTTGGTCGGCAAGATGAGCGCTTTGGGCTTCATGGGCACCTTCGTCCCGGAGGCATATGGCGGCGCTGGGTTGGACATCCTTTCCTATGTCCTCGTTGTGGAAGAGGTCTCCAAGGCCTGCGCTTCCAGCGGAGTCCTGATTTCCGCTCACACTTCCCTGGCCTGTGACCCCATCCTCCATTTTGGCACCGAAGAACAGAAAAAGAAATTCCTGCCTCCGCTTGCGGCCGGTGAAAAAATCGGCTGTTTCCTGCTCACCGAACCGGAGGCGGGCAGTGATGTGGCCGGTTTGGCTACCACCTATAAGAAGGACGGTGATGGCTTTCTCATCACTGGCAGCAAGATCTTCGTCACCAATGGCGGCTATCTCGGCACTGGCATCCTTTTCGCTTCCATGGACAGGAATTTGAAGCACAAGGGCATCTCGGCCTTTATTGTCGACCTGTCTTCGACTGGCGTGGAAATCCTGAGAAATGAAAGCAAAATGGGCATCCGCGGCAGCTATACCACCACCTTCGCCATCAACGACCTGCGTGTCCCTGCTGAAAACCTGTTGGGCACTGAAGGGCAGGGCTTCAAGATTGCCATGGAGACCCTCAACGGCGGTCGCATTGGTATCGCCGCCCAGGCGCTGGGAATCGCGGAGGGAGCCTTCGAGCGCTCCCTTGCTTATGCAAAGGAACGCAAGCAGTTTGGTCACCCCATCAGCGAGTTGCAGGCAATCCAGTTCAAGCTGGCCGATATGTTCACTCGCATCGAGACCACCCGGCTGGTTGTGTACCGTTCCGCCTGGCTCAAGGAGAGTGGCAAGCCGTATGCCGCAGACTCGGCAATGGCTAAGTTGCATGCCTCCGAGACCGCCATGTTCGTCACCCGGGAAGCCATCCAGGTTCACGGCGGGTATGGTTATGTCACCGAGTACGAGGTGGAGCGCATGTATCGCGACGCAAAGATCACCGAGATTTACGAAGGCACCAGTGAAGTTCAGAGACTGATTATTTCAAGGGCATTATTATCCTGATTCTTCGGAGAATAACATTATGAATTACACCAGGGAATTTTATTGGAACGTCGGGCATGGAGTTCTTATCCCCATGTTTACGTTCACAGCCATCACCGCCGCAATTTTGGTTTACGGTTTTCTCATGCGTCTCCGTATCTACCGCAAGGGAAAGCCTCTGCCGCGCCTGGATCACCTTCCCACTCGAATTTTGAGGTTGTTTAATCGGGGTCTTGTACAGCTTAGAGTGATGATCGTTAAGGCCCCCGGGATCACACACGCTCTCCAATTCTGGGGGATGCTCCTCCTGTTACTCGGCACAATAATCGTCATGGTTCAGGTTGATTTTACCCAGCCACTGTTTAATTTTAAGTTCATTTATGGCACTTTTTACCTGGCATTTTCATTGATCCTCGATATTGCCGGCGCGGTTGTGGTGGTTATGCTTGGTGGTTTCCTCGTTCGCCGGTTTATTTATAGACCTAAAGGACTCGCTACCATCCGCGACGATTACATCATCTATGGTTTGCTGTTCGCCATCCTCATGACCGCCTATCTCTTGGAAGGCGCACGCATGGCTGTCACCGAGATCAACCAAAACTCATACCTGGCAATGTTTTCTCCCGTCGGTCTCCTGGTCGCCCGTCTTATATCTGGATTGAGTGAAACCACCCTGCGGGAAATGCACAAGATATTGTGGTGGGTCCATTTCTTTCTGGCGATAGGTCTTATCGCCGCGATCCCATTCACCAAGTTACGCCACCTCTTTACCACCCCCATCAATTATCTGTTTGCAGATTTGAGGGAGAAGGGCAGCCTCACCACCATTAACCTGGAGGCTGCGGATGTCGACCATTTTGGGGTTGCGACCGTAGCGGACCTCACCTGGAAGGATATCTTCGATGCTGACGCCTGCACCAGTTGCAAACGCTGCCAGGATCGTTGCCCGGCCTGGGCTACCGACAAGCCTCTTTCTCCCATGAAGGTCGTGCAGCAGATCGGGGAGGTCGCCTTTCTTACTCCCCAGGCAAACTTGATCGATACGGTCACCCGCGATGTCCTCTGGGCTTGCACCACCTGCTATGCCTGCCAGGAGATCTGCCCGGCTGATATCGAGCATGTCAACAAAATTTTGGAAATGCGCAGGAACCTGGTTCTGATGCAGGGAGAGTTCCCCGGCAACGAGGTCATGACCGCCGTCAACAACACCGAGGTCAACGGCAATCCCTTTGGGCTGGCTTTTGCTGCCCGGGGTGACTGGGCAAATGGTCTGAATGTGCAGCGCATGGCTGATGGCAATGCGGTGGATATCCTCTACTTTGCCGGCTGTTATGCCTCCTTTGATAAACGCAACCAGGATGTTGCCCGCAACTTCATCAAGATCTGCAACGCTGCCGGGGTTAAAGTGGGCATCCTTGGCAAGGAGGAAAAGTGCTGCGGTGAACCCGAGCGCAAACTCGGGAACGAATATGTTTATCAGCTCGTGGCTGCCGAGAATATCAAGAAGATCAAATCCTACGGTGTCAAAAAGATCGTCACCACCTGCCCTCACTGCTTTAATACCTTGGGTCGGGATTATAAGGATTTGGGTCTGGATGTGGAAGTCGAACACTATTCAACCTTCCTAAATCGACTTGTTAATGAAGGCACCCTTCATCTCAAACCTCAATCGTTCGATTGCACCTACCACGACTCCTGCTACATCGGCAGGTACAAGGGTATTTTCCAGGAACCGCGCAATGTTTTACGCTCGGCTGGCGGGAACCTCAAGGAAATGGAAAAGGTGGGCGAAAATAGCTTTTGCTGCGGTGGCGGCGGTGGTCGCGTTCTGGCAGAGGAAAAATTGGGTCGGCGCATTAATGTCGAGCGGGTGAAAATGGCCCAGGCTGCCGGCACCCCCTTGCTTGTTTCCAATTGTCCTTTCTGCCTCACCATGTTCGAGGACGGCATCAAGACCGGCGGCATGGAAGGCAGGCTCCACGTCCGCGATATGTCGGAAATTATTGCTGAAAGGATTTCCAACTGACGATGCAGCTTTATAGCGTATTGAGTAATGCTTTTAGGTTGGATGGCGGTGCCATGTTTGGGAATGCCGCCAAGGCTGTCTGGAGCCATTGGTTGCCCGCCGATGAACAGAATCGCATCAGCATGGCTACCCGTGCCTTATTGGTGATCACCCCGAAAGAAAAAATCCTTTTCGAGACCGGCATCGGTGCCTACATGGAACCGAAACTGCGCGACCGCTATGGCGTTGAAGATTCCGGGCATATGCTTTTGGAATCGCTGGCTTCGAAAGGGATTTCCCCTTCTGAGATAACTCACATTTTTTGCTCGCATCTTCACTTTGACCATGCCGGTGGGCTGCTGGAGGCCTGGCAGGCGGGCCGCGAACCTGGGCTGGTTTTCCCCAACGCCCAAATATATGTAAGTGAACCTGCCTGGGAACGCGCCACTCATCCGCATCCGCGCGACCGTGCTTCTTTCATCCCATTCCTCCAGCCTCTATTGGAGCAAAGTAAGCGCCTCACCATCATAAAGAAAGGGGATGTTTTTTCATTCGACGAATTTGACCTTCGTTTCTTCCACAGCGATGGACATACCCCGGGATTGTTGTGCGCTGACCTTCATTTCGGGAACGATCGCCTGGTCTACGCCTCCGATCTTATCCCGGGCAGGTTCTGGGTCCACCTGCCCATTAGCATGGGCTATGACCGTTTCCCTGAGTTGCTCATCGATGAGAAGAAAGCTCTCCTTACCTCCCTGGCGAAAGAAAACGCCTGGCTCTTTTTTGTGCATGACCCGGATTTTGCTGTTTCCCAGGTCCGCTATGACGAGGAACATAAAACGTATTTAGCGGTGGACGCCCTCAAGGACCTGGCTATTGGTTCGGGCCAATAACCTTTATTGGAGAAATGAATGTCTGAAAAGAAACGCAAGCTTTCCGTTCAAGAGGCCCTGTCAGAGTGGGAGCAGTCCACCCTCGCGGATACTCTCAAACGCGCTCCCGAACGGCAGGAAAAATTCATCACGGCTTCCTCTGACGAGGTGAATCGCCTTTACACTCCTCTCGATCTGCCGGATTTTGACTATCTCGACGACCTCGGATTGCCGGGAGTTTACCCCTATACCCGCGCCGTCCATGCCACCGCCCAGCGCGGCCGGTTGTGGACCATGCGCCAGTTTGCCGGTTTCGGCTCGGCCGAAGAGTCCAATGCCCGCTACAAGTATTTGCTCGACCAGGGCAGTGGCGGTCTCTCGATTGCCTTTGATCTTCCCACCCTCATGGGGTATGACACTGATGCCCCCGAAGCGCTGGGTGAGTTCGGGAAATGCGGTGTGGCGGTCAGCTCGCTGAAGGACATGGAGATCCTGCTGGCGGATATCCCTCTCGCGGAAATCTCCACCTCAATGACCATCAACTCTCCTGCTGCCATCCTGTGGGCAATGTATATCGCCGTGGCAGAAAAACAGGGAGCCTCCCCCGCTCAACTGCGCGGCACGCTTCAGAATGACATCCTCAAGGAATATACTGCCCAGAAGGAATATATCTTCCCGCCCGAGCCGTCCATGCGTCTGGTCGTGGATACGATGGAATACGGCTCGCAGCATGTCCCGCAGTGGAACACCATTTCCATCTCCGGATATCACATTCGCGAGGCCGGCAGCACGGCTGCTCAGGAGCTTGCCTTCACCCTTGTCGATGGCATGGAATACGTACGCTGGGGTATCGCCCGCGGCATGGATGTCGACGAGTTTGCCCCGCGCCTCTCCTTCTTCTTTAACGCTCACAATGATTTTTTTGAAGAGATCGCCAAGTACCGCGCCGCTCGCCGGATCTGGGCACGGGAAATGCGCTATAAATTTAAAGCCAAAAATCCCCTCTCCTGGTTGCTGCGCTTCCATACCCAGACCGCCGGGATGACGCTCACTGCCCAGCAGCCGGAGATTAATGTCGTCCGCGTTGCCATCCAGGCGCTTGCTGCTGTTCTGGGCGGCACCCAGTCCCTGCACACCAATTCGATGGATGAAGCCCTGGCGCTTCCTTCACAGGATGCTGCCACGATTGCCCTGCGCACCCAGCAGGTGATCGCTGCCGAATCCGGCGTGGCGAACACGGTCGATCCGCTCGGCGGTTCGTATTTCGTCGAAGCATTGACCAATCGCCTCGAGGGTCAGGCTCGCGACTATTTCCAGCGCATCGATGATTTGGGCGGTGTCCTGCCTGCCATTGAAAAAGGTTTCTTCCAAAGGGAGATCGCCGACGCTGCTTATACCTACCAGCGTGAAATTGACGACCACGTCCGCACCATTGTCGCGGTGAACGACTACGTGGACAAAAAACCCATCCCCATTCCCCTCCTCGAATTTGACCCGGTCGGATATTCCCGCCAGGTGGACCGCCTTGAAAAACTTCGCCTCGAGCGCGATAACGGGCGCGTGGGGCAGGCCCTCGACAACCTTCGTCTTGCCTGTCAGGGAAAGCAAAACACCATGCCGTTTCTGCTCGATGCTGTCCGGGCATACGCCACGCTGGGCGAGATCATCGCTGTGATGAGGGCTGTGTTCGGCACCTACACCGAGCCAACTTGGATTTGATTCCCATATATTTTGGGATTTATCATCTCGATTAATGGTTGAACTGCGCGCTGGAGAAGGGACATGAAGATACTGGTTTGTGTTAAACAAGTGCCTGACATGGAATCCAGGTTCAAGGTCAACAGCGCTGGGCTGTGGTTCGAGGAGCAGGACCTCGCCTTTCGAATGAATGAGTATGATGAGTTCGCGGTTGAACAGGCCATCCGCATTAAGGAACAGCTTGGGGGTCAGGCAGACATCACCATTCTTTCCGTCGGTCCGGATCGGGTCGTGGAAGTCATTAAAAAGGGATTGGCGATGGGTGCCGACCGGGGGGTTCACATAAAAGATGACCTTCCCTGGCAAAAAGATCCCTGGCAAATTGCATCCATGATTGCTGCCTTCGCTCGCCCAAAGAATTTCGACCTGGTTTTCACCGGCTTGCAGTCCCAGGACCGCGGCTCTGCCCAGGTCGGCACCATTCTGGCAGAATTGCTCGGGTTTGCCTGTGTCACCACGCTGGTTGGGTTTGAATTGAAGGACGATGTCGTCACCGCCAGGCGGGAATTGGAAGGGGGCATGCGTGCAATAGTAAAATTCAAGCTTCCCGCCGTTTTAACATGCCAGCTTGGTTTGAACACTCCCCGCTATCCAACCCTCCCCAATATCATGAAAGCCCGCCAAAAGGAGTTGCTCGTTTTTCCCGTTTCGGATTTCCTGGATGTTGAAAGCCTCACCACCACCTTGAGGATGTACCCTCCTGAAAAGAAGGGGCACGGTCTGGTTCTCGAGGGCGATCCCAATGAGATTGCCGATAAATTGGTGGGTATTCTGAAGGAAAAGACCACGGTGCTGAGGTAACTCATGGAGACCGCCCGATGAAAGCGTTGCTTGTTTGCGAATTCCAGCACGGGAAACTGCTCGACTCGACCTATGAACTGGTCGCCTTCGCTGACCTGCTGGGAGCCGATAAGGTAATGCTGCTGGTTGGTTCCGAAGCTGAGGCTCCGGTTTTCGATGGCAGGGTTTATTTGGCTGATGCCGCGGTGGTTGGCGAATACAATCCGGACCTGCACAAGCACCTGGTGCTGGATGTCGTCCAGAAGGAACATCCCAACTATATTGTCTTTATCCATTCCTCTTTTGGCTGGGACCTGGCACCTCGCGTGGCTGCCGCCCTCAAAGTCTCCCAGGTCTCGGAAATTACCGGGCTGCAGGATGGCAAATTCGAAGTTCCCGCTTGTAACGCCAAGTTACGGCGGCTGCTTGCTCCCGTGACTCCCCAGGCAGTCCTCACCATCCAGGCCGGTGCATTTAGCCCCCTGGAAGCACCTGCCGGAACCCCGCAGCTCGAACGGATTTCCCTGGATGGCAGCCTTCCCCGGGTCGAATTCCTCGGTTACGAACCTGCAGAAATGAAGGAGGTCGACCTCGCCAAGGCCGCGGTGATCGTTAGTGCCGGGCGCGGCATCGGGAAAAAGGAAAATGTGGAACTGGTTGCCGCCCTTGCTAAAGCGCTTGGCGGGGAATTGGGCGCAACCCGTCCGGTGGTCGATGCGGGCTGGGTGGAACATACCCGTCAGGTCGGCAGCAGTGGTCAGACTGTTTCACCCAAACTTTATGTGGCTTGCGGGATCTCCGGAGCCATTCAGCATATCGCCGGGATGAAGAAGTCCGATTTTATCGTCGCCATCAATAAGGACCGGGATGCCCCCATTGGTGAGGTTGCGGATGTCCTGGTCGTCGCTGATGTGATGCAATTTATCCCTCTGCTTACTACCAGGCTTAATAAATGAAGCCCTTTCAATTTTATGCCCGTGAAATTGGGTTAACTGTTATGGACGAGGTCACATGCATCTTGAATTGAACGAGGAACAAAAACTGATCCAGGATACTGCCCGTGCCTTTGCCAGTGCGGAACTGGAACCGGTTGCAGCCCGCCTGGACCAGGTTGGCGACCGGGAACTATTCCTGGCTAATCTAAAAAAGCTCGCCGGGCTTGGTTTTATGGGTCTCAATATCCGGGACGAATACGGCGGCGCCCAGGCTGGCATGGTCGCCTTCAGCCTCGCTGTCACTGAAATTGCCAGGGCTTGCGCCTCCACCGCCGTCACGGTTTCGGTCAACAACCTGGTTTGCGATGTCATCCAGTCGGTCGGGACGGAAACCCAGAAGAAAAGCTATATCCCCAAAATATGTTCAGGGGAATTTTCCGCTGGGTGTTTCGCACTCACCGAACCGGGCGCGGGTTCCGATCCGGCTGCCATGACCAGCTCCGCAGCGCTGGATGGGGATGAATGGGTCCTGAACGGGACCAAGCGGTTCATCACCAGTGCGCCCTATGCCGGGGTCTTTGTGGTTTGGGCCGTCACCGATAAGTCAGCCCCGAAAGGGAAGGGCATAAGCTGCTTCCTGGTGGAGGCGGGTACTCCCGGGCTGGTCATCGGTCGGGCGGAGGAGAAAATGGGGCAGCATGCCGCTGCCACCAACGAAGTCATTTTCGAGGACTGCCGCATCCCCAGGGATGCCTTGTTGGGTGACCTCAACGGCGGATTCCGGGTGGCGGTCGGGGAACTCACCGGGGGGCGTGTTGGCATCGGTTCGCTCGCCCTGGGGGTCGGGTTGGCAGCCATGGATTACGCCACCCGCTATGCTCACGAGCGCGTCCAGTTTGATCAGAAGATTACCAAATTTCAGGCCATCCAGTGGATGATCGCTGATTCCTATACCGAGCTTGAAGCTGCCCGGTTGCTCCTCATGCAGGCCGCTTTCCGGGAGGAGCAGGGGCAGTCCTTTGTCAAGGAAGCCGCCATGGCGAAGATGTTCGCCACGGAAGCCGCCAACCGGGCTTGTTATGCTGCCCTTCAGATGGCAGGAGGCTACGGTTATTCGAAGGATTTCCCCCTGGAGCGTTACGCTCGGGACGTGCGCGTCACCTCGATCTATGAAGGCACCAGTGAGATTCAGCGCACGATTATTGCCCGCGAGATCCTGAAGGAAATTTCACAGGGATAATGGTATTCCTTGTCAATGAAGGTGGTGCTCTTAATCATTGTCGCATCACACCAATATTGTTATAGCGCCGTGCCGGTCGGCACGGTGGGTTAACTAAACCAAAGGAAATGAGGAGGCACAATTATGCGACCAGTTTATGTTGTTTCAGGAGGAGTGTCAAAATTTGTTAAAGCCCGCCCCGATAAAACCTTTCAGGGCCTGGTGAAGGAGGCCTACGATTATGCCCTTGCCGATCTGGGCATCGAGCATTCCCAGTTCTTTGAATTGGTGGATGGCAGCGTGGCCTCGTACTTCTCCGACCATTTCACCCGCCAGTTCATGGCTGGCATCATGGTGCAGGATTACCTGGGGCTGTGCCCCAAGCCCTCCCACCGGGTGGAGGGCGGCGGAGCCACCGGCGGCATTTGTTTCCAGGAAGGCTGGAAAGCGGTTGCCTCCGGTTACATGGACATCTGCCTGGCGTTTGGCTTTGAACAGATGAGCCACGTGGAAACCTGGAAAGGCAATGAATTTATCGCCCTGGCCTCGGATATTTCTTTCGATTACCCCGTGGGCGGTTTCTACTCCGGTTACTATGCCATGATGGTCACCCGCCACATGGCGGAGTTTGGCACCACGGTGGAACAACTGGCCCATGTCTCCGTCAAGAACCACATCAACGCCTACCACAACCCATATGCCCAGAAACGCCAGCGCTTGACCATTGCGGATGTGCGCTCCTCGCCGATGGTGGCCTGGCCTCTCACCCGCAACGATATTTGCGTGATGAGCGATGGCGCCGCCG
Source organism: uncultured Chloroflexia bacterium (assembly GCA_963826215.1). Taxonomy (GTDB): domain Bacteria; phylum Chloroflexota; class Anaerolineae; order Anaerolineales; family Villigracilaceae; genus UBA877. The sequence goes on from CAWGWL010000005.1 coordinate 116,587, forward strand.
CGGTCATCTTCTGTTCGGAAGACGGCCTGACGAAACTGGAGAAGGCTGCCGGTCATCGCCTCCCCCGTGTGAAGGTTGCCGGCATTGGCCGCGGCACCGATGCCATGCGCATGTCCGACCGTCCCCACCAGTCTTATGACGATTTCTATAAATACAATGCCCTGCCCAACGAGTTGAATGAGGATGCCCGCGCCTATTACAAAAAACTATGGAAAAAAGGCTTCCGCTATCCGGGTGTCCACTCCTTCCGCGCCGGGCGGATGGCTTCGCGTGAGGCCTACAAGAACGCCGGCATCACCGATCCGCTCAATGAGATTGACTTCGTCGAACTGCACGATGCCTATACCTCCTCGGAGGTTCAGACCTATGAGGATATGGGCTTGTGCCGCTACGGGGAAGGCGGTCCCTTTGCCGCCAGCGGCAAGACCTTCATGCCGGGCATTGATTACGGGCTTGAAATTGCCGGAAAAGCCGGTCTGCCCGGTCAATCCCTCCGGCGGACTGATCGCCTGCGGTCATCCCGTCGGTGCCACCGGGCTGATGCAGGCTGTCTTTGCCCTCTGGCAGCTCCAGGGGACGATCAAGAAGCATTTTGGCGATCCCGCCCTCCAGGTCCCGAAAGCGAAGCGCGGCGCCATTCACTCTCACGCCGGAACCGGCACCTATGTGACCGTCAGCATCCTGGAAAAGGAAAAATAGGAGCAAGCCGCCATGACCAAAAAAGATGATTTCCAAGAGAATTGAAGATAATCTGGAAGGGACGGTGGTTTTCAGCGTTCCTTTCCCCACCGGCGACGATCTCTCTGCTCTTGAAGCAGATGTCGCCCATCGTCATCAAGCAGCCTTACTCGATCGACTACAACTATTCTTACGGCCAGGATTCCCCCTTCTTCGCTGCCCTGGCCAATGGACGCTTTATCGTTTCCCGTGAACCGCAGACCGGTTACACCTATGCCACCCCGCGCGGCCACGACATGTACACCGGCCGCGAGACCGAGTGGGTGGAGATCAAACCGGAGGGCAAGATCCACGCCTTCACCGTCTGCTATTTTGGGTCGGAGGCCTTCCTGCCGGAGTGTCCGTTCGTGCTGATCCAGGTGGAATTTGAAGAGTGCGACACCCTCTTCCTGGGACGCCTGATCGGGGTTGACCCGGACGAGGCCAATATTAATTGGATCGGTAAAAAGGTGAAGGGGCGCTTCCTGCGCAACGCCAAGCTCAAGCCGACCGATATTTACTTTAATCTGGCAGAATAATGTTTTCTATTCCTTGTGGCAGGGGAAAAACGGAGAAAGTGATATGGCGAGCGAATCTTGCTATATCAAGATTCCTCCGCTTAACTATTGAATGCGGAGATTTCCATGAGCGATCCGATTGAAAACGATGGCGAACTCATCGGCTGGCACGACCCGGATGAGAATCGCCAGTGGGTGCGGGAAAACAAGTCCCGGCAATTGGCCGACAAGCGCACCACGGTGGCGGATGCCATCCGTAAATATGTGCCGGATGGCAGCCTGCTCGCCATGGGCGGCTTTGGGCACATCCGCATCCCCATGGCGTTGATCTATGAACTGGTGCGCCAGCGCAAACGCAACCTGACGCTGATCGGCAAAACTGCCGTGCATGACATTGACATTCTCATCGGCGGCGGCTGCGTCAGCCGGGTGGAAGTGGCCTATGCCTTCGGTCACGAATTGCGGGGCTTGTCGCCCTGCGGTCGCCGGGCCGTCGAGAGCGGCCAGGTGAAGGTGACCGGCGAGATCAGCAATGCCGGCTTCCAGTGGCGCTTCCTGGCCGCCGCCATGGGCGTGCCGTTTATGCCCGCCCGTTCCATGCTGGGAACGGATACCATCAGGCATAGTTCGGCCAAGGTGATTGACGACCCCTGGAGCGGCAAGCCGATCGGCCTGGTCCCGGCCTGCTACCCCGACGTGGCGCTTTTCCACGTCCATCGCTGCGACAAGTTTGGCAATGCGCAGATTGACGGCATCATGGTCGAGGACTTTGAGTTGGCGCGTGCCGCCCGTCGGCTGATCATCACCACCGAAGAGATCATTGACCACGAGGAGATCCAGCGCCAGCCCTGGCGCACGGTCATCCCGTTCTACCTGGTGGACGCGGTGATCGAGGTCCCTTTCGGGGCGCATCCCACCGAAATGCCCGTCACCTACTATTTCGACGAGGAGCATATCGCCCATTGGCTGGAGGTTTCCAAAGACGCCGGAGGGCACCGCCAGATATTTTGAGGAGTACGTGTTCGGCGTTCCCGATTTCGATGCTTACCTGGAAAAGGTGGGCGGTCTCCGCAAACTGACGCACCTCAAGCAGGTTATGAAATTGCAGCCGGATTCGGTCTCCCCTCGCGGAGGATGTCCCATGAACGCAGACCATCCTTACAACCTGACGGAACTGCTGGCCTGCGTGGCTGCCGGTCTGCTGGAGGACGGCAGTTCGGTTTTTGTGGGCACGGGTCTCCCCCTCGTGGCGGGCATGCTGGCCCAGCGCACCCACGCCCCGGGCTTGCTGATCATCTTCGAAGCGGGCGGCATCGGGCCCCAGGTGCCGGCTCTGCCCATCTCCGTGGGCGACTCGCGCACCTATTACAAGGCCTCGGCCGCCTCCAGCATGCACGATGTGATGTCGGCCTCCCAGGCGGGTTACGTGGATTACGGCTTCCTGGGCGGCGCTGCCATGGATTGCTATGGCAACGTCAACACCACCGTCATCGGTGACTGGAGCCACCCCAAGGCCCGCCTGCCCGGCAGCGGGGGTGCCAATGATGTGGGTTCCTTTTGTTGGCGCACCATCTACCTGATGCGCCAGCAATCCCCGCGCACCTTCGTCAAGAAACTGGATTTCATCACCACCCCCGGTTATCTTACCGGACCCGGCGCTCGGGAGCAGGCGGGGCTTCCTGCCGGCAACGGACCCTTATCGGGTCATCACGCAATTGGGCGTGTACGATTTCGACGAAGCCACCAAACGCCTGCAATTGCTTGTCCTCCATCCTGGTGTGACCGTTCAGCAGGTTCAGGAAGCCAGCGAGTTCGAAATTCTTATCCCCGACGAGATCCCGTCAGTTCCGAGCCGACCGCGGAGCAGGTGCGTATCCTGCGGGAGATCGACCCGCGGCATGGTGATTGGCAAATAATGTAATCCGTGTCTCATGAATGCCGTGGGTTAATAATGCGCATAGATATAGTCCATATGCACTCCTTGCGTGGTATTGAATTATTCGATTTCTCCTGGTTTCGTTTTTCAAAGCGTGTACGCTGAACCTTCTCCGTGCATAATGATTGATAACAGTGTAGAGATATTTTGCTCCCAAAGTGCTTGGAGGTGCCACATGGATTTCCAATTGACCGAAGAACATCTGTTGATCAAGCAAACGGTGCGGGATTTTGCTGAAAAGGAAATTGCCCCGCGCGCCGAAGACATTGACGTCAACCGACCAGTTTCCCGCCGACATTTTCAAGCGCATGGGCGAACTCGGGCATCCTGGGGATCCCGTTTGCGGAGGCCTATGGCGGTTCAGGCGGCGACTATCTCAGCCTGCTGATCGCCCTGGAAGAAATTGCCCGCGTGTCCGGTTCCGTTGCCATCATCCTGGATGCCCACACTTCGCTGTGCTGCGAGCCGATTTACCTTTTCGGCACCGAGGACCAGAAGAAGAAATACCTGCCTGCCCCTGGCTGCGCGGCGAAAAGATCGGCGCATTTGGGCTGACCGAACCGAAGGCCGGATCTGATGCCGGGGCCACCCGCACCCGCGCCGTCCGCGACGGGGATGAGTGGGTCATCAACGGGCAGAAACAATTCATCACCAACGGTTCCCTTGCTGATGTGCTGGTGATTACCGCCAAGACGGACCCGGATAAAGGCACTCGCGGCATCTCCTCGTTCATCGTCGAAAAAGGGACTCCCGGTTTTCAGGTGGGACGCGATGAAAAGAAGATGGGGTTGAAAGGATCGGTGACTTCGCAGCTGTTCTTCGAGAACTGCCGCATTCCCGCCGCCAACCTGCTCGGAAAGGAGAACGAGGGCTTCAAACAATTCCTGACCACGCTGGATGCCGGTCGCCTGGCGATCTCTGCCATGGCGGTGGGGCTGGCGCAGGGTGCCTTCGACCGGGCGGTGGCTTATGCCAAGGAGCGCGAGCAGTTCAACCAGCCGATCGCCCAATTCCAGGCCATCCAGTGGATGATCGCCGACATGGCCACGGATATCGATGCCGCCCGCCTGATGGTTAGCCGGGCTGCCTGGCTGAAGGGACAAGGGGTTGCCCTTCTCCAAAGAAGCCGCCATGGCAAAATTATTCTGCCACCGAGGTTTCGGAGCGTGTTTGTTATAAGGCCATCCAGATCCACGGCGGTTATGGCTATGTCCGGGATTACGCGGTCGAGCGCATGTACCGCGACCAGCGCCTGTGCGCCATCGGCGAAGGCACCAACGAGATCCAGCGCCTGGTCATCGCCCGGCAGGTGTTGGGGCTGTAATAAAAAGTCAACAACCCGGTGGTTTCTGCCGGGTTGTTGTATCATCCAAAGGTGTTTTAACGGTGGTATTACCTTCTCCCCCCCTTGAGGGCTGGGGAATTCAAATCCGTTTTGTTCCCCTTGATCAGTGCCTTCACCGCCTCCCAGGGCGAGAGTTTGCGCCTCACTAATTTCTCTACCGTTTGTTCATATCGAGAGTTTGGAACGCTCGATCGAAATTCCTCCACCAGCGTTTCGGTGAGAAGACCCTCGAGCTCGGCTTCCAGCCGGGCTTTTTCGCGCCGACCCCATTCCCCGCTCTGGCGAAGGTGCAGCGCATGCTTTTCAATGGCTGTCACCAACTCTCCCACTCCCGTTCCATTTGTGGCGATCGTCCGCAGGATGGGAGGCACCCAAAGAGTTGTTTGTTTTATCTCGCTGGCTGGGAGTCCCATTGCCTGTCCGTGGTGGCGGAATACCTTTTCCACCGGGTGCGCAAGTCCCAGCATTCCTTTGAGTGCTCTTTCTGTTTTTTCCACTCCTGGCAGGTCAGCCTTGTTTACCACCAGGATGTCGGCGATTTCGAGGATTCCGGCCTTGATCGCCTGGATTTCGTCACCCAGCCCGGGCGATTCCACTACCAGCGTGGTATGCGCCAATCGGGCGATATCCACTTCCGTTTGCCCGGCTCCGACTGTTTCGATCAGGATCACCTCGAACCCGGCCGCATCGAAAACCTGCACCATCGCTGCGGTTGCCTGCGCCAGCCCCCCCAGTGACCCCCGGCTTGCCATTGAGCGGATGAATATCCCCGGGTCTCCCGCCAGGTCCCGCATGCGCACCCTGTCCCCGAGCACTGCTCCGCCCGTGAAGGGGCTCGACGGGTCCACTGCCACGATCGCCACCTGTTTGGGATTCGTTCCTGCACGATAATTCAAGTGCCATCTGGTTGACCAGCGATGATTTTCCGGTCCCGGGTGCCCCGGTCACTCCGATTAAGTGTGCCTTTCCGGTATGAGCAAAGAGGTCGTCCAACATTGCCCGCCCGCCGGGGTCCCCGTTTTCCACCTCGGTAAGCAGGCGCGCCAACGCCATGCGCTCGCCATTAAGGATCGGTTCAATATTTGACTTGCTCATTGCTTATTCTGGAACATCGATGGCATCCCGAATTTCGTTCACGATCTTCTCTGTAGGCGCTCCGGGACCATATACACCCGCCACCCCCATTTTTTTCAGGCGCGGGGCGTCTTCATCCGGGATGATTCCCCCAACGAAGATTTTTACATTCTCCTGCCCGTTGGCTTTAAGTAGTTCAAGGATGCGGGGAAGGAGCTCCATGTGCGCCCCCGAGAGGATGGACAGGCCCACAACGTCCACGTCTTCCTGCAAGGCAGCTTCGGCGATCATTTCGGGAGTCTGTCGCAGCCCGGTGTAGATCACCTCCATGCCTGCATCCCGCAGGGCGCGTGCAACCACTTTGGCGCCCCGGTCGTGACCGTCCAGGCCCGGTTTGGCTACCAGCACCCGGATTTTTCGTTTGCTCATGGTTTCCTCCAGTGTGACGATTACCCCCGCATTATACTTCCCGTTTCAAAAGAATCACCCGGTAGGTGCCTCCGAACAGGTCGTCTTCATCCCTGGCGATTTTCAATCCACTGCCAGACAGTATTTCTCCCAATCGTCGATTTATATCGGTCCCGAAAAGGGTGCTGAATATATTTAATAACTGGCGTATAGCGGAAGGATTTCGATCGTCTGGAATGAATTTGTCGAAGATGACAATCCGGCCTGCTGGTTTTAGAACTTTCAATGCAGCGTGCAAGCAGGCTCTTGCGTCTGGGATGACACTCAGGATCAGGTTTAGGACGACAGCATCAAAACTACCTGCAGCAGCAAGTTGGCGTTTGTCCATCCCCTTGGACCAATAGGATTTCGCAATGGGGGATTGGCAGCTTGGAACGAGCCCTTGAAAGCATCTTGGCGCTCAGGTCTACCCCCACAGCGCGCAACCCGGGCGGAAGCAGTGGCAGATCCGCCCCCGTTCCAACCCCAACCAGCAGGACGGATTCCCCTGGCTGCAGGTCCAGCAGGTTCATGGCCCGCCTGCGTCCCCGCATAAACAGGATGTTGACGGTTCCATCATACACTGGGGCCCACAACTGGTAGATGAACCTGTTCCTCCGGTTGGTCATCTTCATGCTTGTTATCCCAGCCTGTATCGGAAAATTCCGGTGGCTTTTGCCATGCCGGGGATGAAACGCATCCAGCGGAAAGCACGCAGACGGGCTTCGGGTTTATCGAAGTAATACCAGTTCTCCAGTAGGTGCAGCCCCCACCTTTCCAACTCCAGGGGGCTTTTGGCGTCCCATAGGATTCGCGTGCCTGAGCGCTTCAGAACGCTGCTCGTGCGGTTATGGTGTCGTGAAACGAACGGGCTGGCAGCATCGTAAACCAGTTCCCCCATGGGGAATCGTTTTCCCATTTCCATCACAAGCGGTCTGACATCGTCGGTGCTGAAATATGGGAATACGCCTTCCGCCAGGAAAATGACCGGTTTTTTGAGGACTTCCACTTCATCCAGCCACGAAATCTCCAGCATGGATTGAGCGATGGTTTTACAGCGCGGCTCGTCTGGCAAAACCTTCCTGCGCAGCTCTACGACTTCTGGCAGGTCCACCCCCAGCCAGTTTATTTGTCCATCGTCGATACGATAAAACCGGGTGTCCAGTCCACAGCCAATGTCCACCACCAGTCCACCGGGGTTTCTTGAAAGAAAATTGACCGCAAAGGTGTCAAATTGGCGGGCACTCATCGCTGCCACAAAAACATCTGTCCCGCTCATTCCCATCAGGAAGTCTCTGGACCCACCCAGGGATAGGTACACTTGCTCGGCCCGTGGGTCGTGGAGGATGGCATCCGGTCTGGCTGATTCGATGGCTCGGCAAGCCAGCGGGACGAGCAGGGTGCTTGCGATTCCTTTTAAGTTTATATCAGTCATCATTCCCTTTTCCTCCAAATTTCCGAGGTCAAAGGAGAGGCTCTGCGATAGGTCAACAGAGAATCTTTGGATTTTCAGTCCCTGGATCAGGTCTCCGAATTGTTCCTTGTCTTGGCTCGTCGGATGATGGGGTCAAGCACCATTTTCACGGATAACCAATCCAGGAAACCTGGAGCAAGCGATCTTGAGCCAGGCTGTCAGCGCCCCGGGACCCATCAAAACTTCGCGTCGCCGTTTATTTGCTGCCCGGAGGATGATCTCTGCACATCGCTCTGCAGTCATCATTTTATTTGTATAAAAAGCTCGCCCCCTCTTTCCCCGTGGAACGCCGTTCTTGTTCATTTGTGCTTCGTGGAATTCTGTCACCACCCAATAAGGGCAAATAATGCTGACACTCACTCCATATCGGGAAACTTCCATGCGAAGTGCGTCAAAAAACCCTGCAGGGCGTATTTGCTGGAAATGTAAGGAGTATTGTACGGTATGGCTGATTTGCCCCCCACGCTGGAAACTGCCACGATACGTCCCTTGTTCTGTTTCAAGTAAGGCAGGGCGTGGTAGGTGCAGTGAACGGCGCCAAAGAAATTTACTCCCATCGTGTGCTTGAAAAGATTTAGATCAGGGAACTCGTCGAAGAAGGCGCTCACTGCCAGCCCCGCGTTGTTGATTAGCATGTCGAGTCGGCCAAATTTCTCGATGCTCTTTTCCACCAATACCTTGCATTGTGCTTCGTCACTGACATCTGTTGGGACCACCAATGTCTCCCCCCCTCGCGCTAGGCATTCTTCTGCCACTTTTTCCAACTGGTCAACTCGCCTGGCTGCAATTACCACCTTCGCTCCTTGCCCGGCTAATTGAAGCGCAAGCGATTTGCCGATCCCTGCCGACGCCCCCGTGATGATGGCAACCTGGTCTCTGAAGGGTTCAGCTCTCATTTTCTCCTCCCGCTTATCCAGATCGAAATATTGGTTATTCAGACCTCAGCCACCACGATCCCATACCCCGAAGCGATTTTCCTTCCGGCATTCTCACCGGTAAAGTAAACCCTTTTTAGCCCTTCAGCACCCATGTCAGTTGCTTTACGAAAGCCTCTTTCATGTAGAAATGGCTCGATTTGACCTTCTTCTATTCCAAAGGTCAGTCCCTCCCCGGTCATGAACCTGTAACGGCGCATATTGCTGATCTCCCCGTGCTTTTGAACTCCTTCCAATGCCTCGCGATAAATATAATCAAAGACGATTGCGCTGCCTGGTCCCGAGTGCTGGGTCACAAACTTCAGCGTGTCGTCTACGGCATCACTGGATAAGTACATGGTGACCCCCTGCCAGATGAATAGTGTTTTCAATCTTGGATCATACCCGCAATCAAAGAGGCACTTTTCCAGGGTATCAACGTTGAAATCGACAGGAACGAAAGTGATATGCTTTGGGGCTTCCCCGAAGATCTTCTCCACTCGGGCAAGCTTGTCTTTTTGGGTCGCAGGATGGTCAACCTCGAAGACTCTGGCCTGTACCTTCAATCCTTCGAATCGATAAGCCCTTGAGTCGAATCCTGCCCCCAGGATGACAAGTTGCTCCAAACCTTGTTTAATGTGCACCTTCAAGATGTCATCGATGTAGTGCTCCCGGGCAGCCAGGAATTCTCCTACTCCTGGTCCCCGCCTCCCCGCATAACCGCTCCGGATGAAAAACGCCAGCGTGGTATATAACCACCCGGGTACGAACCTGCGGGCGTATGGGTCGTAACAGATGCGCTTCTCCTCAGGTCTTTCGCTTTCCACCCCGCGCGCGATCGCGATCCCTGCTGCAGTCAGGCTCGATTGATTTTTGCGCATTTTGATCCTCCATCACCGTGACCGCGAATTTCTCCCTTTCACCAAACCCCTGGGATGATTTTTTTCGACCTGCCTGCATACTCCCGGTAATCATCTCCAAATTGATCGGTCAGCAGGCGTTCTTCCACTTTCATCCGGTAGGCTAATCCCGGAGCCAGGATTACCGGGATGGCGATCAACCCGATCAGGCTGGAGTAGCTGATTGCCACTCCCAATGTCATTAACAGGAAGCCGGTATAACCAGGGTGCCGGACAAATCGATAGGGACCGCTTTTCACCAGGCGGTGTCCTGCCATTACCTCCACGTGACCCGAGTATTGACCGCGCAGTTGAGCCCGCGCCCAAACTCGTATTACCATGGGCAAGGATGATAAATCCGATACCAGCTCCCTGCATCCAGGGTAGGCGTGGGATCCACCCCGGGATAGTACATCCACTCGAGAGGCGATGCAAAAAAGTTCACCAAAAAGCCTGGCAGGATGAGCCAGAACGATCGGTCGCCGGATTCCTCCCGAATGGCATCCCCGGTTCGCGAAGATTGCCAGAATGGCTTGTGGGTATATGAAATAGTAGATCGCTCCCCCGGCCGGGTAGGCAATTCCCAGAATGAGCAGGAACCAGCCCATGATGTTGCCGCGCAGCGTTTCCAGCCCTAGGTAGTGCCAGGCAGATGGAAAGGGCGGGTGCTACCACCATCAGGAAAATGACAACCAGTCGATTCATCCTGGCTCCTTTTCTCTTCTGGAATGGTGCCTTATGCTGTTGGAGGGATTTTGAATATCGCTCCTACCGCATACCCTACCAGTGCGCTCACCGTCCCGATGACGGCCATTTCGAGACCGCTTTTGCCGGGATGCCCAACCATCATGCGGGCTTTGTACGCCCCCACGCCGAACAGGACCATGGCGGTAATGACTACCGCCACCCACATACTGTGCGCCACCGGAAGGATGGCAAATGGTGCCAGCGGGATCAATGAACCGACGATGGCTGAAAGGCCGACCACCAGTGCAGATTTGATCGCCTTGCGCCGGTCGGTCGGGCTGAGTTGGTGCTCCTCGCTCATCATCACCGCTACCCAGACATCTTCGTTGGCGGTGATGGTCTCAACGATGTGTTCCAGGAGCTCCCCCTCGAATCCTTTCTTTGAATAGATCTCACGCACCTCGTCTTTTTCCAGGTGAGGTACCTCCGCGATGTGACGGAACTCGCGCGCCCGCTCGAACTCGTAAAAATCGGCATCCGCCAGCGTGGAAGTATATGCCACAGCCCCCATCGAGACCGACTCGGCAAAGGTGGCTGCCAGCCCGGCAACCATCACGATGCGCGGGTCACTGGTGGCAGCTGCCACACCCAGGATGACACCCAGAACGTTGACCAGCCCATCCTGGCCTCCCAGGATGATGTCCGATAAGCGGGAGGCTTTGCTGTGTGGGTCGTGGAATAGGTGGTATTTAATATCGTCTTTGCGGCGTTGTTCCAGGGTGCGTTCGAATAGTTTGTTTCGCATTGATTTTTTTCCTCTAAATGGATTTCTATTGGGTTATTAATCGTTGGCATGGATCTTGTTGCTGATCCACTTTGCCAACTTCAACCACTGCCAGCAGACCCAGGGCGATTCCGCCCACTTCCATCCATTCAGCAAAGGTTAAAGGCACGAGGCCCAGCAGGCTGCGCAGTCCTGGGATCAGGAAGGGCAGCACTGCCATAACCAGCCCCGACAACACTGCCCAGACCAGGGGCATATTGCACTTAGTTTGTTCATCCGGAAGAGTGGATCTGCGCATGCTTCGATATGCAAAAATATAGACCATCGAGTTGACCGCGAAGGAAGCAAAGACAATGCTGCGACCTTCCAGCGGCGTTTCCGTGGGCAGAGTAGAGATGGTGGAACAGGAACAGGACGGCTGTGGCGCTCGAGACGCTGATCACGCCGATCAACGACAGCCCCAGGTGACTTAAGATCGGTTCCTTGAGTGACTTTGGTTTCTCATCCATGATCCCAGTGTTCCTTTCGGTTCGAACCCGAGCACGATATCTGATGGGCCGTCACAGATCAGGTGGATCCATAGGATTTGCGCCACGATCAGCGGCGCCGGCCAGCCCAGGATCATCGCGATAAAGATGGTCAGCACCTCGGCAAATGAGTTGGACAGCGTGTAGGCCACCACTTTGCGGATGTTCTGGAAAATGATGCGCCCTTCTTCGATGGCTGCCACGATGGTGCTGAAATTGTTGTCGAGCAGGATCAGGTCGGCGGTCTCCTTTGCCACGTCGGTGGCTGAGCCTACTACAACGCCGATGTTGGAACGCTGCAGCGCGGGGGCGTCGTTGACTCCATCGCCGATCATGGATGTAATTTCACCATTTTCCTGCAATGCCTTGATGATCCGAAATTTATCCTGCGGGCGGATGCGGGCAAAAACGGAAGTGTTACCGGACCCGCTCTTGTAATTCCTTATCGCTCAAGGCAGCCACGGCAGGACCTTCCATGCTTTGTTCGCCCTCTTTCATGATCCCAATGCTGCGGGCGATATGTTCGGCGGTCTTGAGATAGTCGCCGGTGATCATCTTGACCTGGATGCCTGCTTTCTGTGCCACCCTGACAGCCTCGACCACGCCCTCGCGTACCGGGTCTTCCATCCCCACCAGCCCCACCCAGGTGTAACCGCTGTAATCGTCCAGCTTGCCCAATTGCCGGTAGGCCAGTCCGATCATTCGCAAGCCTTCGCCTGCCCACTGGTCCACCTGCTGGTGGAAACGGGTTTTCTCTTCCTTGGAGATATTGCACATACCCAGCACGATCTCCGGTGCGCCTTTTAGAAAGTTGTAGCTTTCCCCTTTGAAAATATTTCCGGTGATTGCCGTGATCATGTACTTTGTTTCGCTGGTGAACAACTCTTCCTCCAGCCGCTGCGACCCTGTCGACCAGTTTCTGGGGGTCGTCTCCCATGATTTTGCGCGCATGTTCCCACATGGCAATGTCCACCGGTCCTTCAAGGTCGTTGCACAACACCATGGTCTGCAGGGCACGCTCTTGGTCCAGGATTTCGGTGGTGGAGACGCGCATCTGTCCTTCAGTTAAGGTGCCGGTTTTGTCGGTGCAAATGACTGTCACCGAACCGAGCGTCTCGACTGCCAGTAGCCGTTTGACCAGGCCGTTGCGCTTGAGGATCTTGCGCATCCCCAGCACCAGGATGACGGTCACAGCGATGAGCAGGCCTTCGGGCACTGCCGCGATCGCCAGGATGATGGAAGTTCGCAGCATGTCCAGGAATCCGCCTCCCATGATCATGCCGGTCGCCAGGATCGCAACGGTGAAGCCGGCCACGATCCAGGTCAGGGTCTTGCTGAAAGACTTCAATCGTCTTCTGCAGGGGTGTGTCTTCTTCAACATGCTCCTGCAGGCTGGTGGCGATTTTCCCCAGTTCGGTCGCCGGACCGGTTTGAAGGACCTGCATTTGTCCCCGCCCGGTAAGAACGGTGGTTCCCATGAAGACTTGCTCTTCCAGGGTCTTGCTGACCGCTTCGCTTTCTCCTGTCAGGATGGCCTCATCCAAGGCCAGTTTGACGCTCTCGAGGATCATCCCGTCACCCGGAACTTTTTCACCGGAATTAAGCAGCACAAGGTCTCCCGGCACCAGTTCCCAGACCTCCACCTCGACGCCGCTCTCCATCGCGGAATACCGTGGTGGTCGGTTTGAGCAGTCCCTTAAGGGCGGTGTAGGTCTTTTGGGCCTGGTACTCCTGCACAAATCCCAGGATCACATCGATAACTACCACTGCCATGATGATGGCGAAGTCACTGTATTCCTTGGCAAACAGGGATACAAGAGCTGCTACCAGGATGATATAGACCAGCGGGCTTTTGATCTGGTTGAGCAGGATGGTCCAGGCTGACGTGGTTTTCTCGATTGGCAGGCTGTTCTCGCCGTATTGCTTCCTGCGCTCGAGGACTTCGGCGCTGGAAAGACCGGCAGCGGTTGTTCGTTGCATGGCATTGGATTCCGGGACTGGTTGCATTTGGTACTCCATGGATATTGGATAGCCCGCACCCGCTCGGTGACCGAAACCGATAATGGTCACGGCAGGGTGCTGCAGTGGTTATGTGGTTAATGGACCGGCGGAAGGAGCAGGGGGGCGATCAGGATGAAAGCGGTTGGAATGATCATGTCGGTTGGTCTGGAGTTATCCCTGCTGGATATGGCTGACTCCCTGCCCGAACAGGGTGATGATGTGCTCATCATCGATCCGGTAGTAAACCTCTTTGCCTCCCCTCCGGGCAACTACCAGTTTCATTTGACGCAGACCCCGTAGATGATGGGAGACTGCTGACTCGCTGATCCCGACCAGTTCTGCCAGGGAGTTCACGTTCATTTCCTGCGTGGTGAGGGCAAAAAGGATGCGCACCCGGCTGGTATCGCTGAAAGCGCGAAAAAGCTCTGCTACGTGTGCGGCGGTGTGTTCATCAAGCATGCTGCTTGTTGGACTCACTCTTCCCATTCATTTAACACCTGAGTATATGTTCATATGTTGAGTATAAATGATGTTTATTTCCTTGTCAAATGAGGTCAATCTTTCTGGAAAGGGTCTTTTCGATTACCTGCATGGCAGCTTGAAAGACTTTACCCAGCCATCCTCCTCTCCTGAAAATTTATCTGGATGATCTATCCGTTGACGAATGAATTGAATCGTGCGAGAATGCCTTGGAGGATCACTCATGCAGACCAAACCTTCCATATTGCTCGTTGATGACGAAACCGCCATTACCGACAATTTGTCACCCTTCCTCACCCGGTCTGGCTTTGCTGTCACGGTGGCTGCCAATGGCGAAGAGGCCTTGCTAAAGGTCTCTGAAAGCCATCCCGACCTGCTTGTTCTGGATGTGTTGATGCCTCGCCTCGATGGCCGCGAGGTGCTGCGCCAGCTTCGCCAGGCTGGCAACTGGATTCCCATCTTGTTGCTCACCCAGGTGGGGGAGGCGGGTGAGCGTGCCATGGCGCTGGAGGAAGGCGCTGACGACTACCTCAACAAGCCCTTCGATCCCCATGAGTTGGTCGCTCGCATCCGTGCCGTATTACGGCGCGCCCGCCCGGGACAGCCTCCTTTATCGGCAGCCGTTCGGCTTGCCTGCGGAAATTTGATCCTTGACCGCCTCTCCCATCGTGTTTGGCTTGATCAAGCCGAGCTTGTCCTTAACCCCCAAAGCCGTCATGCTCCTTGAATATATGATGACCCACCCTGATGAGTTGGTCTCCCGCGACCGTCTTTTGGATGTGGTTTGGGGTTGGGACTATCCGGTTGGCACCCGCGCCGTCGACACGCGCGTTGCTGAATTGCGCCGGGCATTATCTGATGATCCGGGTCAGCCGCGTTTCATCGAAACCATCCCCGGACAGGGCTATCGCTTTGTCGGCACGGTGGAAACCCGCCAATGAAATTCGGTCGCTGGCTGGTCATCGTGGCACCTGCGCTCCTGGGAGTGGGCTTGGCTCTCTTTTTCTTCCTTTCATACGACAAGGCTCACGCCCACATCGTTTACCTGAGAGCCGACCTGGGCACCCTCTCGCTGATTTTTGGTCTGGGGCTTTCCGGGTTGGCCGCCTTGGTTTTTGTCCTGCTCCACCGGTCTGCCCGGGCTCGCCACCAGGCTGCTGCTGCAGCCGCCGACGACCGTCGCCGCTTCATTCGCCGGCTTGACCACGAATTGAAGAACCCGCTTACCGCCATCCGGGCTGGTCTTGCCAACCTTGCCGAAGCTTCTTCAGGGGACGCTCGTAGTGAGGCACTGACCAGTGTTGAAGCCCAGGCAATGCGTCTCAGCCGTCTGTCTTCCGACCTGCGCAAGCTGGCTGAACTCGAGGTCCGCCTGGTTGAACATTCACCGGTGGATGTCTCCGTTCTGATGCGGGACGCCTTCAGCATGTCGCAGGAGAATCCTGGGGCTGAGGGCAGGCACCTGAATTTGAGCATCCCCCGCGCCCCCTGGCCCCTGCCAAAAGTCCGTGGGGATTTCGATCTTTTGCTGTTGGCGGTTCACAACCTGCTGGACAATGCTCTGAAATTTAGCCGCCCGGGTGACACGCTGGAACTGCGTGCCTTCGAGGACAGGGTCGGATGTCGTTATCGAAGTGGCTGATACTGGTCCGGGTATCCCCACAGAGGAGCAGCCCCACGTATGGGAGGAACTCTACCGCGGCGAAGCTGGGCGTGGCACTCCGGGCAGCGGGTTGGGATTGGCGCTCGTGCGGGCTGTTGCAGAGCGGCACAATGGTTCGGTCAGCCTGCGCAGCCGCCTGGGTCAGGGGACGGTTTTTAGCCTGCGTCTCCCCTCAGGTTAATATTTCTTGTCACGGATCGCTGACCTCTTGTGTCGAATGTGTGACCCGTCTGCCATCACCACTGGAACATGGATGTCCTAAAATAGGTGTTATCCCAATCCATATCTGGAGGCTCCATGAGATCCCGTAAATTGTCAGCACTGGTCGTTCTGGTTTTCATTACTGCCTGCAACGGCACCTTCGAGATCGGTCTTGAACGTTCCACCGTTGATGTTCCCGGCTTGGTCGCCCCTTCCGCCACGCCTCCGGTCCCTGTTGATACCCTTGTTCCGCCTGCCCCCACTGAAACCGCGCTCCCAACGGATTTACCTGTCTCTCACACGGTCCAGGTCTTCCTGATCGCAGTGGATGATAACGGCAAGTCTGGTCTCCCCGTTGGCTGCGGTGACAGTGCTGTCGCTGTCCAGGTGGAGACCCCTCCCACATCAGCAGGTTCTGCAGGCAGCCTTGGTCGCCCTCCTGTCGATAAAAGATCAATTCTATGGTCAATCGGGCTTGTATAACGCCCTTTACCAGTCGGACCTTCAGGTGGAATTCTGTCTCCATCGTAGCTGGTAAAGCCAGTGTGTATCTCACGGGTACCCTGCTCATGGGTGGCGAATGTGACTCCCCACGCGTTCAGGCTCAGCTCGAACAGACCGTCCTCCAATTCCCAACCGTAACGGAGGCAGCCATCTTCATTAACGGGAAACCGCTGGCTGACGTTTTATCTCTGAAGGGATAGGCTCGGGCTGTTCAGATCCACAAATAACGGAGATACTTCCTGCCGCTGGATTGGCAGGAAGTTTTCTTATGAATACTGGATTTTTGGTGGGTACATTCGATGAATTTCCTGTAGTTCTCCTACTTCAGGGTTGGGATGGGTGGTTTGTTTTTCTCCCGCTGTATTAATTCGCAGCCCATTTCATTATTATCCGTGCTCTCGAATATAATGGATGGACAGTCAACCAGTGTAACGATTTTTGGTTATTCCCCAACCTGTTCCTTTGCCTTGAAAGGAGAATAGTGCTATGTCCCTTTTTGGTGTTCATTCTGAGGTTGGAAAACTTCGCAAGGTTCTCGTTCACCGCCCCGAGTTGAGCCTGCAGCGGCTTACCCCCGCAAATTCTGCAGAACTTCTTTTTGACGATGTGCTCTGGGTGGAACGCGCCCAATTGGAACACGACCATTTTGTCGAGGTCGATGCGCGCCCACGGTGTCGAGGTGTTCTACGTCCTCGACCTGCTCACCGAGGCCCTGCAGGCTAGCCAGGATGCCCGGCGCATGGTGATCGAACAGGTCGCCACGGAATATACCGTCGGCTGGTCTCTCGTCGATGAGATCCGCCAGTTCTTATGGAGCCTTACTCCCCAATTTCTCGCCAGGCATTTGATCGGGGGATTGACCGCCGGGCGAGTCCGGCATTGATTGGAAAAAATTCTCGAAAATATCCCTGCATGCCGCCGCGCTGGAGGAAATGAACACCTTCCTCCTTCCCCCCTGCCCAATACGCTCTTTACCCGTGACTCGTCCTGCTGGATTTACGATGGTGTTTCGGTCAATCCCATGTACTGGCCGGCGCGTCGCCGTGAATCGCTTAACCTGTATTTGATCTACCGCTTTCACCCCATGTTCAAAGATGCCGGCTTTGAATTTCTGTATCCCAATGCCTCTGACGGAGAATTCAATCTGCAAAACTTTGGGCGCTCCTCCCTGGAGGGGGGTGACGTTCTTCCGATTGGGAACCGCACCGTCCTGATCGGGATGTCAGAACGCACTCAGGGCAGCATGATCGAACAGGTCGCTGAAGCGCTTTTCTCAAAAGGCAGCGCCGACCGGGTGATCGCCTGCGTGATGACGAAAGATCGCGCTCACATGCATCTCGATACGGTATTCACCATGCTCGACCGCGACAAGGTCACCATTTATCCCAAGGTTGTCGACCAGGTCAAAGCCGTCAGCCTTCGTCCTGGTAGGAAAGCCGGAGACTTTCATGTCACCGTGGAAAAAGACATGCTCTCTGCCGTGGCAAACGCCCTTAAGGTCCGCACTCTTTCCGTGGTCAAGACCGGCGGTGACCAGTACCAGATGGAGCGCGAGCAGTGGGATGATGCCAATAACACCATTGCCCTGGCTCCTGGCGTGGTGATCTCGTACGAACGCAACACGCATACCATTGCCCGCATGCGCCGTGCCGGCGTGGAGGTCATTACCATCCCGGGCTTTGAATTGGGCAAGGGTCGCGGCGGCGGTCATTGCATGACCTGCCCGCTTCTGCGTGATCCGATTTAGGTCTCGTTCAGTCACTTGGTCACAATGAATAAAATCCGCCAATTCGGAACTGGCGGATTTTTAATTATTCTCAGGGCTTTGGGTTTTATTTCATTTTTCGGTTTATGTTCGTGGCGGTGGTGCAGATCCGGGGCATGGCAGTGCTCGTGTTCCAATCCCTCATGCACGTGTTCATGCGTGTGGGAGCCGTTCACCAGCGGCACGCCTTCCTGATCCCCGTGTTCGTGGTGCATGTCTGGATGGGTATGGCGGTGGTTATGGACCACTTGCTCGTGGATGTGGTGATGCGCGTGGTTTTCGCTCAGCATTAACCATGCCCCTGCCATCATCACCGGCATCGCTGCCCAGAATAGGATTTGTGGTTTCTCTCGCAGGAGGATCAATGACAGGATCACTCCAACGAATGGTGCTGTTCCAAACAGGGTGCTGGTGCGTGCCGCTCCCATCGATCGCATCGCCACGATGAATAACTGGATGCTGATCCCATAGCTGATGGATCCCAATAGCATTGCCAGCAGCATGATATTTGGGGTTGGAAGCTGCTGTTTTAACAGTAGGCTGAGCACCAGTGAAAAAGTCCCTGCCCCTAATCCTTTGATCCCTACGATGACCAGTGGGTTCTTTGGCGGAAATATGCCGGGTAAAGTTGTTATCCAATCCCCAAAGAAAACAGGCGCCGATGATCCCCAGTGCCCCCAGCGAAATTCCCCAGTTGCCGCCTGTCCAGGTGAGCACGATGCTTGCCAGGGTTACCAGGCCGATTGCCCAGCCGATCCTTCGGTCGATTGATTCTTTGAAAAATGATATCGCAATGAGAGTGGTGGCTACCCCTTCGAAATTAAGCAGGAGGCTGGCCGTGGAAGCGGTGTCCTCTCCAACCCCAGTAGCAGGATGATTGGTGCCCCGATTCCACCTGCCAGCAGCGCCCCTCCCAGCCATGGCAGGTCGCCGCGGCTGAGGGTTGCCTCCACCGCTTTGCCCTTGTTCCGTAAACGCTGGAAGAAGAGCATCAGGAACGCCCCCAGTGCCGCTTCCGAGATACAAAAACGCCGCCAGGGGGACGGGCTTGATCTCCCCGAAAAGCAGTTTGGATAGGGGTGCGGACGCGCCGAACAGCAGCGCGGCAAGCAATGCCTGGAATGCAGGGGTATACCTGGAGTTCAACGAAGGATCCTTTTCTAATATTCCGCTGGCTGGTTGCATATGCCAGGATAGAGATGGGATGAGCTGGGAAATCATATTGAAAATGAGCTTGTTATTTTTCTCAGCCGCCGCCTGCAGACGGCACCATGCATACAATCCATCATACGACTTCAAACTGGGCGTCCAGGTTTTCCAGGTCGTCGGGGAATCGCAGGCTGTACCCGCTGGCGATCGCTTCCAGGCCGCGCGCGATTGGATCTTTGTCGATATCTTCGGAAACGTCCGCGGAATGGACGATCTGGGCCAGGCGCACCAGTCCTGGCTCTTTCAATTCGTATTTGAGCATGATGGACTCGAAAGAGCACCGTCCATCCTTGTGACCGAGCTCAACGCCGGGCGCATCGAAGGGGGTTGCCCCGGTCTCTTTGGCGACCTTCTCGATCTGGTTCTTGGGCACGAAAATGAACTCTGCCTCGCTGTCCACAAATCGGGTGATCAGCCAGGGGCAGGCAACGCGGTCAACATGTACGTGTGAACGGGTGATCCATTTCATGGGAGTTTCCCTTTAAATCAATTTACGCGTATTTCTAAAATAGGAGCAGTCTGGAATTCCTTCAATCGGCAGGGGGATTTTACACACCTTCCCGGCAGACTGACTGCTGGAAGATTTCCTGTAAGGGAGGGAGCGCCCGGTGCTGTTCAACCTCTCCAATAATATTAACCTCAACGATCGTCGCTTTATGGAGTTTAAGGCGTCCCATTGCTGACACTTTCCACAACATAAATACTTTGGTATTGTGTCTTGTTCTCGCCTGCGCATCCTGAAGTTATTGGCCGAAGGGTTATCACTGGGCAGCAAGGCTGCCTCACCGACAAAGAAATGCAATCCCCTTCCGATGAGGTCTAGCGGCTGCCAGGATCCGGATGGGTACCCTGGAAGAACTTGTGCGTGACACCAGGGTCTGATAGAAATCATCCCATGGTTCAAATCCATTCGCTTTGAAATCTCCAAGGCTGATTTCCGGAATGATACCGTATCCCGTTTTTTGAGTTGGAAATGATATCCACAAAGGAACCTGGATCCACATGAATGGCAAAGGGGAGTTGGTCGGCATTGCAAGTCGGAATGTCAAGTACGGGATGGATCGATATAACTTTAATAGGAGTGGTACGCAAATGATCAGGATTACGATCAATATGCCGGAACCTTTAATGGCAGTGATCGTGATGACATCATTTTCTGCCGGGCTTTTCTTCCACCGGGAAAGGATTTCTCCCAATCCGAAAGCAGGCAGAAAGACGATAAAGGGGGCCACGCTTGTGTAAAAGCGCGCTCCGCCGTCTATGGGGGCAGGAATGGGACAGACAGCATGATCCCGATAAAGGAGACGAGCAGGAATGATTGCAAAGGCTTACGCCATTCCTTTATGATCTGATTCCCCCCACGCTAGGCACAGGAAACACAATATCCAGAGTGGAAGATTTGCCCAAACAGGTTTGGTGGATGGAGAAAATGGGATCAGGATCTCACGCCCGGGGAGCAGAACGTCTCGAAAGGATTTCGCCGACGCAATGAGGAGACTTAATGGGTGTTTTTGGATGATGTCCAGTGCTGTGAGAAAAACCAGGCGTGTATCCCCACCCAGGTCCTGCACAGCTCGATTCCAGCCAATTCCCCCCAATGCCTGACCATAAAGAGTGTAAGCAAAGTTTCCAAAGAGGATCGCTTCCGGGCTCCACGAAGATTTTTTGGGCAAACGTAGTAAATACAAAAAAGAATACGATCACGACCAATAAACTTGCCCCCTAAACCTTAAAAAAGAATACTTATTTTCTTTTCTAAATACCCATCCGCTCCATACAACTATCATGGGAAAAATGAAAAATGCTCCCGCTCTGGTACAGATTGCCAACATGAGAATGGCAATTCCAAATAACAATGACCCGAATATTTAAAATCCCGCGGCAGCAGATACCAGGATTGC
>CAWGWL010000006.1:0-72623 GCA_963826215.1 uncultured Chloroflexia bacterium
TTTCCAAGGTTTGGAGTTCGAATGCGGTGTTCTGCATTTCACGATGTGCTGAATTCCAACTGGTCCCGCTCAGCCTGGGCAGCCACGTAAGCGGCTTTGGTCTCCCGGACGGCGAACATGTCGTCCTGTGTGGCATTGCGATTTACCATGTTCTTTAATTGTTGTTCAAGCTGAAGTAGACTGAGGGCTGTGCGTTCCGAGAGGGCCAGAAGGCGCAGGTTGCGCTTTTCGTAGGGATCGTCCTCTTCGAAGAAACGGTTGTGGATGCCTTCCAGTCGGTTGCACCGCTGCTTGCATCTCGGGGTTATGAGGCAATCTCCTTCAAGGCGGAAGGGCTTGCCGTGGATCAGGTCGAGGAGCGAATCGCCGCGCTTGATCTTGAAGGCAAGATTCGGAAGAGGCGGTATCGCTGTACGGCCCGACGCAGTTCCTGAGCGAGTGCAGAGCGTCGGGATCGACATCCAGTTCGTAGTCCACCACCAGCGAAAGCCAGAGGCGCAGTTTGCATATTTCGACGGCTTTGCCTTGCAGGTCCACACCATAGATGGAGCGTTCAATTATGCGTTTCTTGTAGTCGAATGAAGGTTGCGGCTTCCAGCAGTGGATCCTTGCCGCGTGTGACGTTCTCGCACAGCAGGCGCAGGTTGAGCAGTTCGTGCAGCAAGCCCAACGGCGAATGCACCAGATCCGATGGCTGGGTCGCAGACCCGTAAGGACGTCAATGCGACTGATGATTTCTCTCCGCATGCTCTGGGCTGACGAGGTCGCCCAGCCGAGAGCGGTCGTCCACGTTCAAGCCGCTCAAGGGCATCCATTTCCATGAGGCGGGTCAGGTTTTCCTTGCGCAAAGATGGGACGTGGGCACAGAGGTCGCTTCTTGAGCGCCTCGCGCAAAATGAATGTGACCACAATGCGCGGGGTGTAATAGCTGCCGGTGGCCTTGCGCAGGTTGGGGGCCTGATAGTTCTCGGCTTCCTCGCTGGTCAGCACCACCGTCTCGAAGACCTTACCAAGCATTTCGGGATCCACGGCGACTTCCTGGTTGAGTGGCGTGGATTCGGTAACAGTGAAGTTGTAGCGGCGAAGCAAGCCCTCCTTGCCCCAGAATTGGCTGGAAGAAATCGTTGGGAAGTTTGACCTTGTTGGGGGCATCCCATTCATCCACCCGGTCGAAGAGACCACCGTTCAGGAAAGGCACGATACCCAGGCGGTCTTCAGATGGGTCGGGCGTGCCATCGGCTGACGGATGGCGGTTGAGGGCGTTGAAGAACAAATCCTGCAAATAGTCGGCGTAGAAGTTCTCTCCCTCTGCATCGGCTCGGTCGAACAAGTCAAAGAGGTAGGTGGCACTCGGATGGGGTGTTTGGGGAGCCTTCAACCAGCGCTTTTTCTGTAAGAAAGACAGAAATAGCAACCGGTTGAGCAGTGCGCTGGACGAAAATGTGACGTTCAGCAGGTTGCTGGATGGTCTTTAGGAGTTGCTCCTTCAGTCCTTCGAACAGGTCGCGGAACTCCTTGAAGAAGCGGTCAGTGACCTTTTCCACATCAAAGGCGGCGGACCACTGGGCCAGCCAGGCGAGGCCGTCTTCGGGATCAGCCGGCCAGCGTAAGGCCGGCAGGTTGTACTCGCACAGGGTGCGGACACCTACGTCCACCTGGCTCTGCGTCCAGCCGAAAGTGCTCAAGCGCGCCGTGGCAGCGGCATCGCCGCGGAAGTGGGCAAATGTGAACTGGTCGAAATCCTGGGTGGCAATAAAGAGGATATTCTCCACCGGCCAAGTGTTGAAATAAGATTGCTGTTTGCGCGCTGCCAGCAGACGTAGCAGCCGCCGTAGTTGGGTTGTGTAGATATTCGGGGCAGTCAGTCTGTAGCAGGAAGATGCCCCACGGTTGGGCTTTTTCCAACTTTGACAAGCTGCCAGACGCAGACGCTGTCACCGCCGGAGTGCAGGAACCCGCCGGACGTGTAATCGTAGAAGAGTTCTTCCGGCTCCATGTCTCGAGCGGATCGGCCAGCCGAGGCCCTGTTCCGGATCTGCCTGGCGCAGGAAGGTTAGCAGGGAGGGCAGGTCGTGGATGGCATTGCAGGGCTTCGGCGTCGATGAGCGGTCATGCGCTTACCTCCATCCAACAGACCAATTGGTAGCGGTAATCCGGGGCCGGATCCAGGGCTACCAGGTATGTGTCCGGATATGTTTCTCGATCTTCTTGCGAGCTTGCTTTCGCGCATCCCAGGTCTGAACGGCATAGCGCGGCGTCCTTGGATACACTTGATGTGCTGGTGGATATTCTCGATGCCCTCGACAATCTTTCCGTGTGGATGCGTCCCAGAAATACCAGCGCAGGTCCCCATTTCCCGTCAATTGTCATCTGCCGGGGCTTCTTTACGGTGGAAAACGATAGGCACAGAATAAACCCCAGCCGGCCCCTTCGCGCTGCTTGCCGCTAAAAACGCGCCGCGGCAATGTTCCCAACCGAGCGTACAGGTCAGGATAATCCCTCGCAATTTGTGTCTAATTCCAGGTGCAGGTCTTCTTCCACGCTCTTATGGCCGTCGTACTTCTCGTTGAAGTTGCGCATTATCGCGTTGGGTTCATCCGGCAGGCCGATCGGAGCCTCAATGCCTAGCGTGGCGCTGATCCGCAGGATTTTGCCGTTGATGCGTTTGAGCAGGCCAAGCAGGTCAGAAAGTTCACCCGGCGGAAGGAAGTTATAAACATACATCTTGAGGGGTTGCTCGTTTTCTCGGCCTAACTGTCTTTTCGAACTCAATGTTCAGACGCCGGTCGACGCGACCAATGCGCTGCATCAGGCGCACCGGATTCCAATGCAAGTCGTAGTTGATGATCTGCGTGGCATCCTGCAGGTTCAGGCCTTCGGAGAGCACGTCGGTGCTGATCAGGATGCGGATGGGCTGGGCCAGAGTACTCCGGAAGTTCGTCGGGCTGGCAGTTGTAGATTGGGGCAAAGCGCTTGATGACCCGCTCACGGTCGATCTTGCGGGTGCTGTCCAGTTCTTCAACCTGATCAAGTTTGTGGATATCGGTCAGTGCCCGGTAGAGATAGCGGGCGGTATCGCGGAACTCGGTGAAGATGACAACCTTCTTTTGGTTCAGGTTGGGGTCGAGCCGTAGGTTGTCCAGCAGTTGCTGGAGTTTGTCATCTTTTTCCGCTCCACAAGCAAGCTGTTTCTGCGGATCGCTTTCGCCTTCGTAGAAATGGTCGTAGACCTGGGCGAGCATCGAAACCAATTGAGTCATATCCTGCAAGACGAAGGGCAACAGCCGCTTCAAGTCATGCAGTTGCGGATCGAAATCAAGAGTCTGGCAGTTCGATCACGTCATCTTCTTCGGTCTCTTCAAGCTCCCGCTCAGATTGGTGATGCTTTACGATCTCCCACTGGTCGCCATGATCGTTCAACCAGTCAGCGGCTTCCTCCGCAGCATAGTATCTGAACAAAGCGGAACATCTTATCGAGCAGGGTTTCCAGGCTGGACTCAAAGGCTTTCCACGAACTTTCCAAGTCGCTTGAGCAGCATGGTTCGTACCAGGCCGATCACCTGGATCTCGTGTTGCAAGGTGCGTTCATCCTTCTGTCCGAGCCGGAAGCGTTCCGGATTGTAGATCTCGAAATTCAAGAGTGGCTTATCTACGGTCAAAGGCGTTGCGGATGTCCTCGTAAATGCCGGTATAGACTCTCTTCAACGAATATTCGAATACTTGCGGTTTTTCACGCTTTGGAAAGACCGGCGGGTTTGGCTCCAGCTTTTCTGCATCCTTGACATAGGCACGGCTGCGCTGGATCAGCACTGCCTTCAGGATATTGTCTGTGCGCAGGAAATCTTCCAGCTGGGCAATTTCCTGGGTATCGATGCCATCTTCGAGAGCTTTTTCGAGCTTCCTGTCGGCATCCAGGAAGTGCTTGCGCAGGTTGTTGATGCCGAGATCCGAAAAGTATTTAGGGTCATTCTGGGCGAAATAATTGATGAGATGATAGATATCGTCCAGGCTATTGTTGATGGGTGTGGCGGTCATCATATAGAGCGCCTTGCCTTTGGCGAGTTCCATCAACTTCTGTCCACGTCCGCGTCGAGGATGGCGAAAGTGGTGGGCTTCATCAATCAAGACAACATCGAAATCCTTACAATAGTATTCCCAATCTTCTTCATTTATGGTTCCATCACGACCAAGGTCAGTGTGATTGAGCACCTGAACATTTTCTCGATACAGACGCCGATAATGTTCCTTGACCGTTCGCACAATCTGACTTTTCTCCCAGACACTTTCCCGTGCGGACTTTGGGAACGAGCAAGAGCACCTTATCGCCTTTGTGCAGATGGTATTCCAGGATCATCATCCCGATGTAGGTTTTTCCCAGCCCTACACCATCGCAGACTAAAGCACCCTGCCTGTCATGCGCAATTTTCAACGCATTTCGATAGCCATCCCTTTGATATTTACTCAACTCTTTCCAGACAACGGACTCGCCACTCTCTTCCCAGGTTATATCTGATTTTTGTTTTCCAGCAAAATACTCATACAGTGCTTTTGCCCACACTTCGAAGGGGGCATATTCACGCAGGTGAGGCTCAAGCACTTTGATAACATCCGGGTTGATATCTCTCCCCGGCCAGCTTCCACATTTCGGTATACCAGGCTTTCAACTTCTCCAGGTGAAGCTGGTCGGTAGTCAAGACATTCAATTCGACGTTCTGCGTCAAACCAGGTTTTGTAAAATTGCTTGACCCGACGATAGCATAATCAGAGAGCTGGTTGGTTTCGAACAGATAGGTCTTGGCATGGAATTTTGCCAGACTGTACACTTTCGCCTGGATTTTCCCCGTTTCCAGTGCCAGGCGAATGGCAGGCAGGCCGGTTCAGGAATCATCACATTCTTTAGCTTCTTCTACACTTTCATTTGCCTTGGCGATCACTGCGGCAACCAATTCATTCTTGGTGCGCCGTGTCATCTCATCCCCCATTAATATGCGGACTTGTTGGAGCGGCTGCCACAGTCCATCCAACGCCAGAGCGAGCCGATTTCAAAGAAACCGGATGCCACATCCATCAAATGTGATTCGGGAAGGAGCTCTTGATTGACTTGAAGTACGCGGTGTTATCGTCTCGATTGTCTATGATGGTAGGCAATTTGTTGGTCATATTGGCAACCTTTTTGGTAATAAAAGACAACTTCCGGTTTGACTATTTACAATTGCGCTTACTAACCGGCGGAAGCCCCCAGTCCTTACACGACGAATTTTAGGACCCCATAACACTAATGAGTAAAGTATAGCATTTCGCATGGAAATGCACAATTGAAATAGATCCCTGTTGATAAGAGCATGTAAGGGAAGATCGCGATGGTTAAATAAGCCCTTCACAACTGCCTGCTTGTATCCCGCTTGCGAACTTGCTACAATGACAATGGGCTCGCTTCGCATGAAAAAAAGTACCCTGCTCAAGTTCTTCCTCTGGATGCTGGGTTTCGACCTCCTGGTCGTGCTGGTCTGGCTGCTGCCCGACATCTCCTCCAGGTTCTCAGCCCCCGCCTCCGGCTATGTGCCGCTGCTCAAAACCAGGACGGCCACGCTCACCGCCTCTCCCACCGTTGGATCGACCGCCGAACTCGGAGATCTTTTTTCCGCCTGGGACTATGGATGATCTGATTGTGACGGGGACCTCCAGCCCCACCTCGAGCCTGACCGCCACCTCCACTACCAAGCCGGTGTTTGGTCCCGTTCATCCGCATGGTCCCACCCTGACCAATCCGCCCGGGATGCCTGCCAGAACGCCCACTCCCACACCCACCCTTACCCGCACGCTCACCTCCACGCCCACACCCACGCGCTCCCCCAGCCCCACGCCCACCCTGACTCCTTCGCCCACCCGCACGCCCTCCCTCACCCCGTCCCTCACGCCCACGCTGACGCCGTCGCTCACCCGCACGCTCACCCCCACGTCCACTCAAACGCCGGTGACTCCCACCGCCACCCTCACCGACACCCCGCTCCCGCCGACGGCTACTCCCACCGATACGTCCCCGCCCCCGGAGGATACTCCCACCGACACGCCGGAGCCGCCGGTCGATACCCCCACCGAGACCCCGGTCGACACGCCGTCGGGGTAGGGAAGGATGGTGCAAATATGTTTAGCCCTACCACCCTGCGTCCCTCAAATCCATGAATTTGGACGTTCGCACGTAGCTGTTGCGCCAGGAACCCTAGCCGCGTCTGAAGTCAAGCTTATTGGGATTTCGGGTGCGCCCCGGAGGGGGCGGGTGAGGCGAAGAGGTAGCAGGCAGGTGAGGCTGGAAAGATGTTTACGTAGGTATAGACCTACCCCAGCCCTACCCCATCCCTCCCCAAATACATTCGTATTTGGGGAGGTCTCCCGGAGGGGGCGGGTGAGGCTGGTAAGGATTTAGATCGGTTATGTCTGGAACTAGCATCGACCTTAACAACGAACTTGCTGTAAAATTTACTGAGCATTCAAAATCTTATTTACAGAGGAAAGCATGAACCCCCACAACAAAGCCGTATTTCCTTTCGTTTCCTTTTTCCTGGTACTGGTCATCCTCGCCTGCAACCTCGGCTCGTCCGTGCCTTCCGGCGGCGCGGCACCCACGACCTCTTCGGGCGGGGGAGCCTCGGGGTCCAAAGGGTCCGTGCCCCCAACTCCAACCACCGCCTTTCTCCAGCCCGAGCCCGCTGCGCTTGAGCAGGTAAGCGATCAGACCACCATCCCGGCGGGGCAGAGCGCCGCCATCGTCGCAACCTGCCCGGGCGGCACCCAGGCGCTGGGCGGCGGGTTCGCCTCCGCGCCCGGGATCAAGATCACCAAAACCATGCCCGACCCGGGCGGCTGGCTGGTAAGCGCTCTCAACACGTCCGCCTCGGAACTTCCGCTGACGGTGTACGCCACCTGCCTGCGCGGCGATACGGGAACCGTGCGGGCGATCCATGCCGACGAGCTCGTCAGCGGCGGACCGATGGCCCGCTGTGAAAAGGGGGAGATCGTCACCGGCGGCGGCTACTCCTTCGATACCGGCGACCTGGACGTTTACATCAGCACCCCCATCGGGGACTCGGTCGATCCCAATAATGCCTGGTCCGTGATGGCGCACAACACGGGCGCCGACCAGACCATCCGCGTCTACGCCATGTGCCTGTCGAACAGCACGCTCACCAGCACCCTGGCGCGTGACCAGACCGAATACGCTCAGGCGGCGGATTCGGTGACCGTTACTCTCACCTGCCCGGACGGGGCGCTCATGTCCGCGGGCGGGTACGAGGGGACGGGCGCGTACATCAGCCGGGTCAGCCCTGCGGATGCGGGGCAGTGGGAGGTGCAGGTGGTGGGAAAATACTTTTTCGACGGGAGCCTGGATCACGCGGTGTGTTTGAAGATGCCGTGATTGGGCACTACCTCTGCGCGAGGTGCGCTTGAAATTAGCATCGACAACTCATGTCGTCGACACCTGCACTTCACCAAACGCAGTGCGGTGCAAGTGTGTGGCGTGCGGGCGCTTCGAGCGCCCGCCGCGCAGGGCGGGTGAGGCTGGAAAGGTTTTCAGGAATGTTCGTGAGAGATCTTTAAGGTTGGAATGAACCAGAACATTTGTTCTTGTTATTAGGGAACAATACAGGAAGCCTTGCGGACTCCCTGGTTGGATGATCTGTAGTGAATTACGGCATGGAACTAAATCGTCTGGATCGGGCGGTTACCATCCTTTTCGCGACGATGGTGACCTTGTTGCTCTGGCTGGGTGTGTATACCTGGGTGGCTTCCCAGCCCTCCAAGCCCCATTCATTCAACACCGCTTCGATTTGCTCGTCCTTCGCGCCGCTGATGGCGCCCCCCACGGTCAGGACCCGGTATTCCCACTGCGTGGTCTGTTCAGACATAGTGAGCTCCTTAAGTGGAGGTGACTACAAGTCGCTGGGATTTCTAAGATGTAAAAGTTTCACGTGAAACGTCAGGCTTACACTTCCTGGCGGCGAAAGACGAGGCAGGCGGTGGTGAGGGCCGCGGCGATGATGCCCAGGCTGATCCACAATGCCGGCCAGGCGGATATGCTCCCGCCCAGCACCAGCGAGGCGCCCCAGCTGAAGAGGCGGCCGGGCAGGTAATCGCCGATGGTGGGGATGGCGCCGATCCCGCTGACGACGATCAGGGCCACGAACGCCAGTCCCACGGCAACTCCCTGGCTGCGGGCGAGGGTGCTGCCCAGCAGGGACAGCGCCATGTAGACCAGGTAGATGACGAGCATCAGCCCGTTCATTGCCAGGAAGGGACCCCAGGCGAGCGGTTCGAAAAGCACGGTCGTGTAGTACCAGCAGCCCAGGGCTGCGATGGCGACGCTGGCAATGAAGGTGAGCGCAATGGAGGCGAACTTGGCCAGCAGGAAGGTGGTGCGCGAGATCGGGCGGGTGAGGAAGAAGGCCGCGGTGCCGCGTTCCTTCTCCTGGACCACGATGCCCATGGTCATCAGCAGCGCCAGCAGGACGCCGAACTGGCTCATGTTCTTGACGTACTGGGTGATCGCGTCCGTGACCGTGGGCTTGGGGATCGCGTCGAGCAGCCCGGCCGGCACCCCGGGGATGACCTTGAGCATATCGGGCAGGAACTTTGCCATCAGGGGGGAGGTCAGCCCGAACACAACGAGGACTGCGGTGATGATGAGGAAGCGGTTGGTGCGCCAATTCTCGGTCATTTCCTTGCGAAAAACGGTGATGAAGTTCATGATCCACTCTCCGGACCGACCAGCTGCAGGAAGACGTCTTCAAGCGAAGGCCGGATCTCTTCGTATCGATTCAAAATCAGCCCGGCAGAGACCGCCATGGTGAGCAGGGTCTGCTTGGCAGCCTGCACCTCCCTGACGGTGATGCGCAGGGTGCCGTTCCGGGCGGTGACCGCGGTGACCCAGGGGGTCTTCTTCAGGTCTTCGCCCCATTTCGCGAGGGCGGCGTGGTCGTCCGCTTCGACCTCGAAGGCCGGGACGGCGTAGCGCTCCAGCAGCTGCTCGCGCGGCGACTGGACCAGCATCTTACCCCGGGCGATGATCCCCACCACGTCGCAGACGCGTTCCACGTCTGCCAGGATGTGGGTGGACATGACGACGGTGGCCTGTCCGCGCAGGTTCTCGATGAGCTCGAGCACTTCCTTGCGCCCGGCGGGGTCGAGGGCGCTGGCGGGTTCGTCGAGGAAGAGCACCTCGGGGTGATGGATGAGGGCGGCTGCCACGCCGAGGCGCTGGCGCATGCCGCGCGAAAAGCCTCCGATGCGGCGTTTGGAGACCTCTTCCATGTGGACGAGGCCGAGCAGTTCCTTCGTGCGGGCACGACGGTCGGGGGCCGGCAGGTTGTAGAGCCGCCCAAGATAATCGAGGAACTCGCGCGGGTTCATCCACGGGTAGAAGGCGGGCTCTTCGGGGAGGTGCCCGATGTGGCGCGAGAGCCGCTGCCCATCGCGCAGGACGTCCACACCCGCCACCTGGGCCTTGCCCGCGGTGGGGCGCGCCAGCCCGGTGAGGATGCGCAGGGTGGTGGTCTTGCCGGCGCCGTTTGGGCCGAGGAAACCGTACACGGTCCCGGCAGCCACGTCCAGGTCCAGCCCGTCGAGGGCATGGACCGCGCCGTAATGCTTGGTTAGTCCTTCAACATGAACACTGCTCACGGCTGGCTCCTATTCTTCCTTGCGTCCGACGACGAAGTAGACGATGGGACCGATGAAGTTGGTGAACACGATGATGAGCGCCCACATCCACTTGGGGCCGCGGGTCTTTTCCCGGCGGACGAGGTCCACCAGGGCGGCGAGCATGAGGGCCAGTTCGATCACGATGATCGGGATCAGGAAAGGCAGGTACTGCTTGATGATTTCCATGATAATTCTCCTTGAATATGGTGCAGGCGGCAGGTCTCAACATTTGGACCAGGTAAAATAATCTGCCACCGATAGTCTACTCCTTCTGCTTGTGGTCACTCCCTGCCGTTAGTCCAGTTCCACCCTGACCGGATGGATGGTCTTGGGGCACGAAAAGGGATGTTCGCCGAAAACGTTCCACGTGAAACAATCAGGAGGCGGTGTTATTGGTTGACCTTGCGCAGGTTGGTCGAGTCGAAGAACAGACCTTCCACCTGGCTTCCGCCGACCTTGAAGGTGACCGTCACGATGACGTTTTCCAGGTCAAACTTGCAGTTCAGGCGGTACACCGCAAAGTCCTTGTTGTTCGAGAGTTCGGGTGCCGCGGCGGGACAGGAGACGTACTTGCCGCTGGCTTTTTGGAGCAGGGCTGCCAGGTCTGTGAATTGCGACTCGGGGATGGCGGTAATCATATCCGGGCTGAAGTCCTGCGAGAAGGCCGGGTAATCCCCGGCGTTGATGCCCTGCAGGATATTCTCCACGGCCTGGGTGACCTGGTCGCCCGAAAGGGAGGCCGGTTTGGGAGGCTGGCAGCCGGTGAGGAAAATGGTCGCGACCAGCGCAAGTGCCAGGAAGGTAGTTGAGGCTTTCATTATAATAATTCCTTGAAAGAGGAGGGGACGGCGATGGATCGCCGTCCCGGTGAGAGGCAGGAAGGATTCCTTTATTTTCTTTTTCAGGGGGCAGGTTCTGCTGCGCCAGCGAGACCATGCCGCTCAGGCCGCCCAGGTTCATGGTGTCGATGGCGGAGCTGGGGACGATGACCAGGGCGCCTTTTTCCTTGAGGCCTTCGAAGAGCATGTTCATGGCGCGCAGGTGCAGGGCGGTGGGATTATGGATGTAGGCTTTGGAAGCCTCGGCGAAGGAAGCGGCAATCTGCTCTTCGGACTCGCCCAGGATGATGCGCGACTGGCGCTCGCGTTCGGCCTGCGCCTGGCGGGACATGGCGTCTTCCAGGTCGGGCGGGATGATCACGTCGCGGATCTCCACGGACTGGACGGTGATGCCCCAGGGCGTGGTGCGCTCGTCGATGATCTTCTGCAGGTCGGCATCCATCTTGGCACGCCCGACCAGGATATCGGCCAGCACGCTCTGCCCGATGATCTCGCGCAGGGCGGTCTGGGCAGCCCAGGCGATGGCGGCGCGGTAATCGGCAACTTCGAGGGCGGCCTTTTCGGCATCCCAGACCACCCAGAAGAGCACGGCATCCACGTCCACGGGGACGGTATCCTTGGTGAGGGTCTTCTCGGCGGAGAAGGGCGTGACCATCACACGGTGGTCGATCCAGTTGGCGAGGGTGTCCACGATCGGGAAGACCCAGAAGGAACCGGGCCCGGCCAGTCTATGGAACTTGCCCAGGCGCAGGACGACGGCCTTCTCCCACTGCGAGGCGATCTTGAGTGAGAACAGCAGGAAGGTGCCCACCAGGATCCATAAAACCGTCCAGGATCCTATTACGGCATCGCTCGAAATGCCGTTTTGGGTCATCAGCATCGTGCCGACGACATTTACCAGCAAGCAGATGGCGAAAAGGGCTGCGGCTACGCCGGGGATGTGAAAGTCGGGCTGCAGGCGTCCCTGGGGACGCAGGCTCAGGTCTTTAACTTCTTTGGATCTCATATCATTCTCCTTTTATTCAACATCAGTTTCAGGGTCCAACAGGTGACCGGTCTTCTGCCAGTACGTCACCTGATCTTTCAGAATTTGGTCGAGTTCTTCGGGCGAGGCGCCCAGCCGGTTCGCATCTGCCAGGTAGCGCCGGGTGAGCGCTGACAATGCCTTTTGGCGGATCTTTTCGGAGACCTCGGGCGGGGGCATCTCCATCACGTAGGTGCCGCGTCCCTGCTGGGTGGAGATGATGCCGACCTCGTCGAGGATGCGGTAGGCCCGGGCGACCGTGTTGAAATTCACGCGCAGGTCGAGGGCCAGGGAACGGACGGTGGGGAGCTGGGTGCCGGGTTTGAGCCAGCCGCCGGCGATGCGCTCCTTGATGCGTTCGACCACCTGGAGGTAAATCGGGATACCGGAGCGGAAATCGATCTCGAGGTTCATAGGCAATATTGTATCATTGTCTCATTGTATAATTGTATCATTGTACTAATTGTATACCGTTTAAAGGATTTGTCAAGAGGCGGAGCAGCCCATCTCCCTATCCCCCTCACCCCAAGGGTGCGTTCCGCAGCACCAATAGGAAGGGGAAAGATTGAATCACAGAACGCCCAGGAATAAAATAAATGGTCCGCCTCACGAAGGCGGAGAGGTTATTTTCAACCAGGACTGCTACAGAGGCAGTCGATTTTTGGATGGCAGCGGGAAAAGGCTCGGGGTGTTGAGCGGAGTCTCAGTTTTTCGAATCAACGGTTAACTGCCTCGCGCGCAGGTCGGTTTGTATATGAAGCAGTGGTAAAATTTGAAGGCACATCATTTATCAAGGAGAGCTCCAATGGAACAGCAAACCGGTACATTTACCGTAAAAAAGGGTTTGGCACAAATGTTAAAGGGCGGGGTCATCATGGACGTGGTCACCGCGGAACATGCAAAGATCGCGGAAGATGCGGGCGCGTGCGCCGTGATGGCGCTGGAACGCGTGCCGGCGGATATCCGTGCGCAGGGCGGCGTGGCGCGCATGTCGGACCCGGACCTGATCCTCAAGATCATCGACACGGTCACCATCCCGGTGATGGCCAAATGCCGCATCGGTCATTTCGTGGAAGCGCAGATCCTGGAAGCCATCGGCGTGGATTACATCGACGAGTCGGAAGTATTGACCCCGGCGGATGAGGAGAACCACATCCTGAAGCACAACTTCAAGGTACCGTTCGTGTGCGGATGCCGCAACCTGGGCGAAGCCCTGCGGCGGGTGGGCGAAGGCGCTGCCATGATCCGCACCAAGGGCGAAGCCGGGACCGGCGACGTGGTGGAAGCCGTGCGGCATGCCCGCGCGGTGCTGGGTGAGATCCGGCGGCTGAGCACGATGGCCGATGAAGAATTAATGGCCTACGCCAAAAGCCTGGGCGCGCCCTACGAACTGGTTAAAGAAACCAAGGCGCTGGGACGGATGCCGGTGGTCAACTTTGCGGCGGGCGGCGTGGCAACTCCAGCCGACGCGGCATTGATGATGCAACTGGGCGTGGACGGCGTGTTCGTGGGATCGGGCATCTTCAAATCCGGTGACCCGGCCAAGCGCGCGGCAGCCATCGTCAAGGCGGTTACGCATTACACCGACGCCTCCATCCTGGCGGAAGTCAGCAAGAACCTCGGCGAGCCCATGGTGGGACGCAACGTGTCCCAGATGCCGGAAGTCGAGAAGATGGCCGGACGAGGCTGGTAGCAAGGCATCCAAAAATAATCACCTTCCCCAAATGCACCGGGACGCAGCTCCCGTCGGGGACATCGTTTTCAACCGGGTATCATTTTTGAGACCGGATCATGCTCAATAAGGGCACCTTCCCAAAAAGGGTGCACGTGCCCCGATCAAAGAAATTATGAAAATTGGTGTATTAGCGATTCAAGGGGATTTCGCCGAACATATTGGCATGCTCAAACGCCTGGGCGTGGAAACAACCGAAGTGCGATTGCCAGCCCAACTGGCGGGGCTGGATGGTCTCATCATTCCCGGCGGGGAATCGACTACGATCGGAAAACTTGCCGTGGACTATCAGCTGCTGGAACCGCTGCGCAAGTTTGGCGAGACCCACGCCATGTGGGGCACCTGCGCGGGGGCCATCTTCCTGTCCAAGGACGCCCGGCGCAGCCAACCCCTGCTGGGCATCATGGACATCACGGTGGAACGGAACGCCTTTGGACGCCAGGTCAATTCGTTCGAAGCCGACCTGGACATCCCCGAACTGGGCGAAGGCGGACCCTATCATGCGATCTTCATCCGCGCCCCGATCATCGAGTCGGTGCAGGGCAGCGCCAGCGTCCTCACCACGCTGCCCGACGGGCGGATCATCGCTGCCAGGCAGGGTCAAATGCTGGCAACCTCGTTCCACCCTGAACTGACGCAGGGATGCCCGGTTCCACCAGTATTTTCTATCTTTAACAAAATGACAGTGCGTTCGCTCGACTTCCTGGACCTGCCACTCCTAGCGCGCTCCCGCCGCGACTTTCTGCCACTGTACAGCGCACGCATGCTGACGCGCGGCAGCCCGCTGGGGGCGAGGGCGATGCTCTCGTACCTGAACCCGCGCCGGTATATTTACACCGGCGTGGCTTCCCAAGAAGGTGACTCGCTGATGGGCCAGGTCATCCTGAAGTCGAATGAAACTTCCGCCAGGTTGACCTTCCTGGCTCCGACGGAAAGCATCAGCCATTTAACCCTGCCCCTGCTGGACCACCTGACGATGCAAGCCGGGGAATGGGGTGCCTTCCACCTGCTGGCCGAAGTGGATGAAAATTCCCCATTCTTCCGGTCGCTGCGTCAGGCAGGCTTTGCCATGTATGCCTGGCAGCGTGTCTGGAAACTGCCGGTCATGGATCCGCCGGATGAGAACAGCACCTGGCGCGAGGTCGAGGAGACCGACTGGCCTGCAGTCCAATCCCTGTACGGTCAGATCATCCCGGGCCTGATCCAACCGGTGGATGCGCTGCCGAAGCAGGCAACTGGAATGATCTGCCGCCCGGAGGGAAACCTGCAGGCGTACGCGGCGATCGACAGCGGACCGGCCGGGGTGTGGATCCAGCCGCTCGTCCCGCCCGATTCCGGGTGCGGCCCTGAGCGCCTGGCCGGGCTATCCGACTGGGGCGGCCGCCCGGTCTATATTTGTGTGCGCTCCTACCAGGCCTGGCTCGAAACCGTGCTGGAAGATATGGGTGCCGAACCCGGCCCGCGCCAGGCGGTGATGGTGAGACGGCTGGCAAAACTCCAACTGGTGGAGGAAAAAGTATCTGCCATGGACAAAGTCCTGGTCAAACCCATCGCGCCGGTGGCACGGGTCTTGAACGGCGAGGACAAACCATACCAGGCTGGCGCGAAAACGAATGAACCCTGAATCTCTGAAGAAAGAAAGAAGCCATCCCGGAGGGCAAGGGATGAGTGCAATCGGAAAGTGATATAACAAGATCATGACGCAATTGAGAATCACCGATGACCTCGACGCGCTGCTCGGCATCCTGCCCGGTAACATCGTCGAAGCCGTCCATAAAGCCAACGATTACGATAACCTGCTGGAGATCATCCTGGACCTGGGGCGGGTTCCAACGGCGCGCTACGTACAGGGGGAAACGATCCTGATCAACAAGGAAATCACGCGCGCCGAACTCGACCACGTGGTGGAGCGGATCGGAGAATTTGACACGGACAACCGCGCCGGTCTCGAGCGCACCCTGCACCGCATTTCGTGCCTGCGCAACCGGCGCGGGCATATCGTGGGTCTCACCTGCCGGGTGGGACGCGCGGTTTACGGGACGGTGGACATCATCCAGGACATCGTCGAGTCGGGCAAGAGCCTGCTCATCCTTGGGCGTCCGGGAGTGGGAAAGACCACGTTATTGCGCGAGGCAGCCCGCATCCTGGCCGAGTCGAAACGGGTGATCGTGGTGGATACCAGCAACGAGATCGGCGGCGACGGAGACGTCCCGCACCCGGCGGTGGGCAAGGCCCGGCGCATGCAGGTGCGCGAGCCCATGCTCCAGCACGAGGTGATGATCGAAGCGGTTGAAAACCACAACCCGGAAGTGATCGTGATCGATGAGATCGGGCGCGAACTGGAAGCAGCCGCAGCGCGCACCATTGCAGAGAGGGGCGTGCAACTGATCGGAACGGCGCACGGGCGCACTATCGACAACCTGCTGCTCAACCCCACGCTTTCCGACCTGATCGGCGGCATCGAAGCGGTGACCCTGTCGGACGAAGAGGCGCGCCGGCGCGGCACACAGAAGACCGTGCTCGAAAGACGCGCCCCGCCCACCTTCGACGTGCTGGTCGAGATCCAGCAGCGCGACCGGTTCGCCGTGCACATGGATATCGCCGCCTCGGTGGATTCGCTGCTGCGGGGGTACCCGCTGCCGCCGGAAATCCGCAGCCGGGATGCAGAGGGCAAGATCCACATCGAGAAAGCCAAGGCCAACCCAAAGTCAAAACCCGATTCGGAATTCCGGATCGAAAACGGGAACACCACCGGACCGCGCCGGAATTCGATCCGCCCGGAGCCAACCAGCGCGACAAGTCTGACCGCTGCGCCGGCAGGGTCGCGCATCCTTTCCCCGGGGGAAAGCTTTGCATCGGCAGCAGTGGAGACGCGGCGCACCCCGCTCCAGTCAGTGCGGGTCTACCCGTTTGGGGTGGCGCGCGACCGGCTGATCCAGGCAGCCAAACGCATGGGCGTGCCGGCGGTCTTCGTCAAGGACGCCGGTGAGGCGGACGTACTGGTGACGCTGCGCTCCTACTACCGCGACCGCCAGCAGGCAGTGATGCAGGCAGAGCAGCGCGGCATGCCGATCTTTGTGCTGCGCGCCAACACGGTCAGCCAGATGGAACAGTTCCTCAGCGACCTGTTCAACCTGTCGGAGGTGATCCCTGCGGCAGGCGAGTTGGATGACGTAAAATTGCAAGCCCAGGCCGCCATTGCGGCAGTGCTCAACGGGGAGCGCTGGGTGGACCTGCCGCCCGGGCCGTCCACAGTGCGGCGGCTGCAGCACGAGCTGGCGCGGGATGCAGAACTGGTAAGTCACTCGTACGGCAAGGAACCCAGAAGGCACGTGAGGATCTTTAGAGAATAGACCATGGACCATGAAATGCCAACGTCTATTGTGCATAAGCGATGGACTAAATTATGAGGACCGACCCCGGTAACCATCAAACGATATGTTTATTACATTAGAAGGCCCAGAAGGTTCCGGAAAGACATCACACGTTCCCCACCTGGTGGAATTCCTGCGAGAGAAGGGGTATACGATCTTCCCAACGCGCGAGCCAGGCGGAACCTCGATCGGTGAGCAGATCCGCGAGGTGCTGCACACCCTGAAGAACACCGAGATGCACCCGCGGACGGAGACCCTGCTGTACCAGGCGGCGCGCGCCCAGTTCGTGGAAGAGGTGGTGCGGCCGCGGCTGGCGCTGGGCGAGATCGTGCTGTCTGACCGGTACGCCGATTCGACCATCGCCTACCAGGGTTACGGGCACCAGCAGGACCTGGAGCAGGTACGCACCCTGGTAAAGTATGCCACCGGTGGGCTGGTCCCAGACCTGACCGTGTTATTAGATGTAGATGTAGAAATTGGAATTGGCAGGAAGTCAAAGAGCCAGGAATGGAACCGCCTGGACGCGTATACCCTGGAGTTCCACCAGAGGGTAAGCAGGGGGTACAAGGAGATGGTGAAACGCGAACCGGGCAGGTGGGTGGTGGTGGATGCGGGGAATGGGTGGGATGACGTTCAACAGGAATTGCGCACAGTAATCCTGCACAAGCTGGAGAGGTCAATTAACTAATCCCGGCAGGAATTGAATAAAGCCTGATGCCTTTTGTAAGACTCTGGCATGCATTAGCGGTTAAGCTTTGCATTAAAACGCAAGGCTTTTCTTCTTTATTGGAGTCCCTTGAAGTCCCTTGGAGTCCCATTGAAAGTAAAAATGATCCTGCCCGCGGTAACCGAGGCGACCAGTCCATTCTGGCGCCCCATTAAATACAGCCTTTTCCCACCATTGGGGCTGGCAACCCTGGCTGCGTACCTGGATCCTGATGACGAGGTTTCAATCCTGGATGAACACGTGGAACCTCTCGTTACTGATGACCATCCCGATGTTGTGGTCATCCAAGTGTATATCACCTCGGCAACCCGGTCTTATGAAATCGCCGATGCCTATCGGAGGCGCGGCTGTTTCGTCTGTCTTGGAGGCCTGCACGTGACATCCCTCCCGGAGGAAGCTGCGTTGCACGCAGATGCGATTTTCATCGGCCCGGGAGAAGAACCCTGGCCTGCTTTTTTAGCCGATTACCGAAAAGGCAAACCCAAAAAGGTTTACGAATCCAGGCAGCGCTCCCTCGTCAATATCCCGTTTCCGCGACGGGACCTGCTCAAACGGCACCTTTATCTCGTCCCGAACTCGATCGTGGTATCACGCGGCTGCCCGTACCATTGCGATTTCTGTTATAAAACTTCTTTCTTTAAAGGAGGAAGTTCGTTCTACACCCAAAGTGTTGATCGTGCCCTTTCTGAAATCGAGAGTTTGCGCGGCCGGCACCTGTATTTCCTGGATGACCATCTTTTTGGTAACCCGAAATTTGCCAGCCAGTTGTTCGAAGGGATGCGCGGGATGGGACGTCTCTGGCAGGCTGCCGGCACGGTGCAGTCAATCCTAACGCCAGGCCTCATCCAGAAGGCATCGGAGGTTGGATTGCGCAGCCTGTTCGTTGGGTTTGAGACCCTTAATTCGAAAAACCTGGAGAACCAGAGAAAGCACCAGAACCTCAACCAGAATTATTCAGAAGCCATCCGCCGCCTGCACGAGCATGGAGTCATGGTCAACGCAAGTTTCGTTTTTGGGATGGATGAAGATGATGAAAGTGTTTTTGACCGGACGGTGGAATGGGCCGTCAGCCAGGGGATCGAGACAGCCACTTTTCATATCCTGACCCCGTATCCAGATACGCCTTTATATGAACGCATGCAGCAATCCAACCGCATCACTTCAAAGAATTGGGACCTGTATGATACTCGGCACGCGGTTTTTACTCCCATGCGCATGTCAGCTCAGTCGCTGGAGGAAGGTTACTGGCGCGCTTATCAGAATTTCTATTCCTGGTCGAATATCCTGCAATCGACAACCCAGCAAAACAGCCTGGCGGAAGGGTTGCGTCATTTTGCCTACAAGACAGCATGGAAAAAATTTGAGCCCTTTTGGGATTTCGTTATCCACTTAAAACGGGTATCTTCCTTTACACAATTGCTCGAAGTGGTCCTTTCAGGCAGGACGACCGGTGACCTCGGTCGAGAAGACGAAGCCGTAAATACTGACGTGTCCCAACCGGATCTGACAACCTGGACGAGCTGAGCAATCCTGAAGATCGATTGTCTGATTTCTGAAGTAAACCAGCCTCCAATTAATTGGAGGCTGGTTTTTAGCAGAGGATCACCTTTGGTTCTGTTTGTGAAAATATTCCCGAAATTGTAATATCCAATGGAAGTTGTATACTAATCTAATCCATATTGTAGAACATCCCCGGGCAGGAAAAGGTCTTTAGGGGATCAGCCTTTCATGTTCTGAGTATATCCAATATAGATTGTTTATCCTTGAAAGGGGAGGCTATTATATTGGTTAAATCGTCCTTTAGTTGTTCGTGGGGAAACAAGTGGAAATTATCCAGCCAACTCATCCGTAGTGACGTTGGACATTATAAAAACCCCTGTGCGGGGTCTTTATCTCCCAAGGAGTATGTATGTCAGGTTACGCTCATCCTGAAATCCTTGTAGACACACTATGGGTTGCTGAGCACCTTTCCGCCCCTAAAGTCCGTGTTGTCGAAGTTGGCTATGACTTAAGCAATTACGACTCCGGACATATATCCGGAGCAGTGGGATGGAGTTGGAGTACTGACTTCCAACACCCCATCCGCAAAGATTTACCAGACCGAGGGGAATGGAGGAATTGCTGTCCCGCTCGGGTATTGAAAGCGATATGACCATCATCGTTTATGGCACCCGCCGAAACGGGTACGCGACGTTTGCCTTCTGGCTCCTGAAAATCTACGGTCATGGGGACGTGCGTGTTATGGATGGAAATCGCGAGAAATGGATTAATGAAGGTCGCCCATTGACGACAGAAATACCGTCAATCATGCCGTCTGTTTACAACACAGGAGAACCTGATTGGAATATTCGTGCGTCACGCGACCATGTTCTTGATTCCATTGGCAAACCAGAACGAATATTGGTAGATGTTCGCACGCCGGAAGAATATCACGGTGAATTGTGGGATTCCTGGAAATATCAAGCAGAAGCCAGCCAGCGCGGCGGCCATATCCCCGGCGCGGTCAATATTCCATGGGACGAGACACTGAATGAGGATGGAACCCTAAAGTCGGTTGAAGAACTGCAAGCGTTATATACCAATAGCGGTGTTACACCCGATAAGGAAGTAATCTCATACTGCATCGTAGGCGGGCGATCCAACCACACCTGGTTTGTTTTAACCTATCTGCTCGGCTACCCAAAAGTTCGTTTGTATGATGGTTCGTGGGCAGAATGGAGCACACTGATCGGAGTACCCGTTGAGAAATAAAGGTGTAATCCGGGTTGACCGAGTTCCATTTCCATTTTTGGTCAAAAGGTGTAAAAAATGAAACTGAAACGATCGATCCAACAATTTCTCTCCATCACCCTGGTCCTGAGTATGACACTGGGCTGCGGGTTTTTGGGCTCGGTGGCTGCGACACCTGACCCAAACCAGGAGTTTCTCAACGCAATCAACCAGGGGTCTGAACAAGTCAGCCCGGAGCAGGTTAACCAGGCCGAGCAGGCCCTGTTTACTTCGATGCGGGAGCAGAGCGGCGCGCGGGCTGCCTTCGGGGACCAGGCCGATGCCATCTTTCAGAAGATGGATCAGGACGCGGCCGCTGCAATGGACGAGATGCAGAGGCGAGCCACGGGAGCTGTCCCTTCCTCCCTGAAAGTCTCGGCACTGATCACGAAGACCGGCAGCTCGGGCACAACCCGGGCATCGCTTCCCGATACAGGGAATTATTGGACCAAGTCGATGGTCCTGTCTCTAATCGAACTGATCGGTGTCCCTGAGGTTGCCAATCTCCAACGCTCTGATACCAGTGATGTGGATGGACCCATAACGCAGAGAGGGGATCCCAATGGAACCGGGGATTACTACTTCTTTCAGCCAAAGTTTATCGGCTCGAGGATGGAAGCCACGGGCAGGTTAAGGATCGCGAATGTAACCGAGTTCTCAGGGAACGGGGTTTACAACGAATCGGTTGGGTACACCTTTAGCATGGAAATATGCCCGGATGCCCAGGGAAACGTTCCGCTCCTATTTACTTTTAAGGCCACCGTGGGCGAGCCCGGCGCAGGTGAGCAGGTTGGAGTGGTCAGCCAGGCAACCGGGCACGTCAATGATGAAGCCAGGTTGGATTCGTATGATAATACATCCACCTTCCAGGGAGCCAGGCAAAGAACCCCAGCGCCCGGTATGGATCCGAGATTTGCCAATATGTTTTTCGAGTTCCAGGAAAGATCGACCCATTACACAAGTGATATCAGTCACCCTACCTATACTGGACAATATACCAGGGAATCCGTTGCCCTTGATTATGATTTTGGTACAGAGACAGGATCTTCACTGCGTAAAATAGAGACATTTTTAATTCAAAGCGCTTTTAAAATCGCCGAAAATAAGTGGTCGACCGGCTACTGCATTGAGATCCAGGTTCCAGACCTGGGGACAGGCGTTAAATCGGTGCAGACCAACTCGGACACTCCGTTCACCGCCACCGTCCGGCACAAGTTCGAGGGCGGGGAGCTGCAAGTACCGGTCATCGCAACGCTGTCGGACGGGCAGGTGTCCGTCAACCCGTCAGGGACAAAGGTCCCTGCCCCGGCCACCTTCACCTACACAGCCCCCGTTGAAAATAATAAGACCGCCACCGTCAACCTGGTGACCCGCTCGAAGCGAGGCATTGCCAACCTGGATGTCAAATTTAAAACCGGAGGACCAGGGCTGGAAGGTGGAAACCTGGAATGATGTTTCCCGGCCAGGGATCAAAATGACCGGGGGCCTTAACTGCAGTTCACCTTACGGACCGTGGGAATTGAAAACACAGGCCACCA
Source organism: uncultured Chloroflexia bacterium (assembly GCA_963826215.1). Classification (GTDB taxonomy): domain Bacteria; phylum Chloroflexota; class Anaerolineae; order Anaerolineales; family Villigracilaceae; genus UBA877. Next base: position 21,700 of record CAWGWL010000006.1, read on the forward strand.
CTGCCCAGGGTGGGACAAGTTCGGTAACCATCACGATCCCGTTTTCCGCGGACGGTAACACGACAGCAACTCAAAATGAGCACGTGACCTTGCCGATCGCGGGGATGGTTGGAGACTATAATGGCACCCCCAAAGTGACGATCACCCAGACCCCGGGAGGTTATCGGATGGATTTTGCGTCTTTTCGGATGACCGGCAGCACCTGTGCCTTGAACAACCCATGCCAGTCCTATGATTCAAGTCAAGAATGCCTGGAGTACTGATATATTGCCGGCCGATCCAGGTCAGTGCCCGCAGCCATGAACTGAACCCAGATCGGCAGCATGAATATTTAACTAAAGTTGCACCGATCCATAAGGGCGAAAGATTTGGGATTAATTTGAATGGATTCAGGGTTGCGATACAAGTCGTTGCATTGTTTTAGGTTTACATTTTAGCAGGGGTTCGGACAGAATAATGTGACCAGTAATGTTAAGCTGAGCAATCATAGAGACGACAGCTTGGGAAACGAGGGTGGGAGGTTGGGTCTGGGAGGGCGCGGGCTGCGTCCAAGCTTTACCGCCCCGGAACTACCGGAATGATATTTGCTAGTGGGGTTTGTTTTGCACACATGCACTTTTTGCAGGCCTGCCCCGGATGAAAGTGCAAGCGTGGAGAGGAATGTCAACAACACTGGTTGGAATCACACCACGCTCGCTGTAAGCAAACCATACCCAGCATTTCCAGCCTCCCCCAACTGGCGGAGGTAAACTACCCCCGACTGATGGATATATCGAAGGGGGTTTTGTTATATATTGAGTTTAATAACTGCGTTTAAATAACTTTTGTCAGACCTTAGGATCATGTTCCCCGTTGTGTGCCCCTGGCTTGAAGGAAGATGGAAGTAGGTGGTGAAGCGGCTCTACCCCCGCGATAAAAGCCGAAGATCATGGGGAATCCAGGAGAAAAATATGAAAAAAGTATTGAAATGGATCGGGATCGTACTCGGCGCGCTAATTGGACTGATCCTCCTTGTGGCGATTGCCCTATTTATCGATGCCACCGTCCGGATAAATAAAACGTACCACATCCAGGCGGAGACAGTGACCTTTCCCACCGACCCGGCCTCGATCGAGCGCGGCCGGCATTTGGCAGATGTCTTTTGTGCGGAGTGTCACGGCGAAAACTATGGCGGGAAGTTGTTCTTCAATGTCCCGCCAATCGGCATAATCAATGCGCTCAACCTGACTCCGGGTGTGGGTGGGGCTGGTGCTGAATTCAACGACGCAGCCTGGGTACTGGCAGTCCGTCATGGCGTTAATCCAGAAGGCAAACCTTTGCTGATCATGCCATCCAGGGAACGCTACAACTTGAGCGACACCGACTTTGGAGAGATCATTGCATATCTTAAGAGCCTGCCACCGGTGAACAAAAAATGGGACGATCCCAAACTGACTCCCGTGGGAAAAATAATGATCGCTGCAGGCGCATTTGGCGATATTCTTAACGCAGAAACGATCAATCACACCGGCCCGCGCCCTGTGGCTCCGGCGGAGGGCGTGACTGCAGGGTATGGCGAATACCTGGTTAAGTCCTTTGGATGCACCACCTGTCACGGCAAGGATCTGGGTGGCGGCAGGGACCCTGAACCCGGTTCACCGCCAGTGCCGAACCTTACCTCCAGTGGCGACCTGGGCAAATGGAAGGAACAGGATTTCATCAATACTTTGCGTACCGGCATTAATCCCAAACAGCATACGTTGACCCACTTCATGCCCTGGAAGTATTTAGGTCACATGACTGACAATGAGCTTGGAGCCGTGTGGCTTTACCTGCAATCGCTGCCAGCGAAATAGCCGGGCGTAAAAATGGCGGCATGTGCTCATGGATTGAGTAGTACGTAGTCTGCTGAAAACCTGGTGTCGATCCCGGAACCTCTTTGACGATATTAATGGAATCGCTGCAGCATCGGTGATAACCTGCGAGCACAAATTCGGAAGGCTTGCGCAGGGGAGTGTACGAGACCACCACACGTTTACTCCCAGCAGAAAGGCCTGGTGCTTGCAGGTTGTCTGACAACCTTGCCAAACTGACAATTATGGATATAATTTATCCAATTTTATCCGAAATGGAGGTAGTGATATGCGCCGCATTCGTTTTCTTGCAATTCCCCTCTTTATGATATTTGTATTGGGCTGCGGGTTAACCAACAGCATCTCAGGGATCGCCACCCAGCTGCCCGGGATATTGACCAGTGCTCCGACCGCGTTCGGAGCCATTGAAACGCTCTCCGCCCAGCAATCATCGAGCAATTGTCCTGCCACACCCACCGCCAGCGGGCTGGGGATTTCCCTGGACCAGGTAAAACTCATCCTTCAGGCCACCCAGCAATTCGTTTTTACAGATGGGACCTATAAAGGTCAAACTGCCACTACAGCCACACTGGGACCTTCTTTAACATCCACTTTCCCGGCGGTGGCCGCAGGCTTTTCCGCACAATTCATCGGTGATCCCTGTAACATCAACGAATTAATCGTTACCACGCCACGCAGTGATCAACAGGATACTGCCGACCAGGCCGTGGGTGTGCTCAACGTGCTGATCGCCGTGGTCATGCCGTCAGGTGCGCAACTCGCCGTCGTTTCATGGATGTCCCAGGTGTATCCCAGCATACCGGTGGGAGGCCAGGAGCAAACCACTGAAGGCAACATGCTGTTCACCCTAACGCGCAGCCAGACCGAAATGGTCCTGGACGTCGTACCGGCAAAATAAATAAGACCACCGATTAAAAAAGGCGGTCCGAATCGGACCGCCAATGTGTTTAGAAACCGGGCTCCCCTCCCAAGGCGTCATCACCGCCCAGGTCGGGGAGTTCCTTTTCTATCTGCTCCGGGCTTTGACCTTTTTCCAGACGGTCAACCACATCGTTAAACTCCGGCGGAAGCTGCTCGCCCATCTCGCTGCCCATTTTACGCATCATGCGCCCCATGGCCTGCGGATCTTTTTCGAGCCCCGCCAGCGCGGCCGGGTCGGAAAAATCGCCGGCAAGAGAGTCCATGCGGCTGTCGTCCGATTTTGCCACGCGCACGCGCGGAACCCGCCGGCGGACATTCCTGCTGCCACAGGCTGAACAGGTGACAGGTCTTCTTGCCATACTCTGCATAGGACATGAAAACATCGAAGCGTGTTTTACAATCCTGACAAACGTAATCATAAAGCGGCATGGATTTAAAACTCCTTGCAAAAATCACGATAATTGGGCGGCAAAAGGCAGGGATCATTGACGATAGCTCCTGCTTTTTTTTTGCAGCAGCCTGTATTTTACTTCATTCGCCGTCTGGTACAATAAAGCCATGTCCGATTCTGAATTCAACCTTCACAACCCGCAGCCGCTGTTGATCGTCATATCCGGTCCGTCGGGGGTGGGCAAGGACAGCGTCATCCATGGACTTAAGGGGCGCAACCTGCCGATCCATTACGTGGTTACTGCCACAACCCGTCCGCGCCGCGAAGACGAAACCCAGGGGGTGGATTACTTCTTCGTCTCGAAGGATGAGTTCGCCCACATGATCGAGCAGGAAGAGTTGATCGAGTACGCCATCGTCTATAACGATTACAAGGGCATCCCCAAGCAACAGGTGCGGGAGGCGCTGGCTTCAGGGCAGGACGTGGTCATGCGGGTGGACGTGCAGGGGGCGGCAACCGTCCGCAAACTGGCGCCGGAGGCCGTGCTGATCTTCCTGACGACAGACAGCGAGGATTCCCTGGTGAGGCGATTGAAAGCCCGCCGGAGCGAGACGGCCGAAAATTTAAGCCTGCGGATCGCGACCGCCCGCCAGGAACTCAAACGGGCCACCGAATTCGATTACGTCATCGTCAACGCGGACGGTCACCTGGACAAGACCGTTGACATGGTGGTTGCCATCATCCAGGCCGAGCACGCCCGGGTACACCCGCGCAAGGTGAATTTATAGGTTGCCTTAATCCTTGAACTGGAGATAAATGAACCAAATACCACCCCCCAACCAGGCACCCCCGGCACAGCCGCCCCGATCTGTCCAGGTGGCGATGCCGACCGTGAAACCGTACGCCACATATGCCATCCTGGTCGTAACCACCCTCATTTACTTATTGCAACTGGGCGGGCAATACCCTGCTCAACGCGGACGTGGTTACCAGCCTGGGAGTCAAGGTTGATTCGTCGATCCGTGCCGGGGAAATCTGGCGGTTGATCACGCCAGTGTTTCTGCATGCATCCATCCTGCACATCGCCTTCAACATGTACGCCCTGTTCATTTTTGGACGCGGCATCGAGGCACGCTACGGACATACCCGCTTCCTGCTGCTCTATTTCCTTGCAGGATATGCCGGGAATGTGATGTCCTTCCTGCTGACCGTGAGCCCATCGCTGGGAGCTTCAACCGCCATCTTCGGGTTGATCTCCGCAGAGGCTGTTTTCATCTTCCAAAACCGCAAACTGCTGGGCAACCGGGTCAACCGCTCGCTGATCAATTTATTCTACATTGCAGGTATCAACCTGCTGATCGGTTACACCACGCCCGGAGTGGATAACTGGGGGCACATTGGTGGCATGCTGGGCGGGCTCCTCTTCGCCTGGTTCGGCGGCCCGCGCTGGAAGCTGGAGGGATTCTACCCTTCGGTGAACGTGGTGGACGAGCGCGAGGGCCACGGCGCCATGGCGGGGACCGTGGCGGTGCTGCTGTTTTTCATCCCCCTGACCGCCCTGGGGTGGATCTGGGTGGTGCACTAACCTTTTCAAAATAAACAAAAAATCCCGAAGGATGAAGGTCCCTTCGGGATTTTTTTTATCCAATCGCATCCTTTAGCCGACGCGCCAGATCCCCAAAGTGCGGGGTGTAACGAATCTCATCTGCGCGCGGGCGGGGCAGATCCACTCCCAAATCCACCTTTATTCTGCCGGGTCGCTGGGTCAGCACCAGCACGCGGTCGGCCAAAAAGAGCGACTCGCTGATGGAATGAGTCACCATCAGCACCGTTTTCTGACGTTTTTGCCAGATGCGGGATAATTCAGTCCACATGCGTTCGCGGGTGAGGGCATCCAGCGAACCAAAGGGTTCATCGAGCAGCAGGATATCGGGGTCATGGATCAGGGCGCGGGCGATGGCAACACGCTGGGCCATGCCGCCTGAAAGGTCACGCGGCCACGAGGACTCGAAGCCCTGCAGACCGACCAGGTCGATCAATTCCTGAGCGCGGGAGCGGGCCGCGTCAGACGCGAACTCCCTGCAGTTCCAGGGGCAGGGTGATGTTTTCAAGGGCAGTCCGCCAGGGCATCAGGTTGGATTCCTGGAAAACCATGCCTATTTTCGGTCTGCCCCCCGCGAACGTAAACGAGCCGGAAGTGGGTGCAAGCAAACCAGCCAGTATGCGCAGCAGGGTGGACTTGCCGCTACCCGAAGAACCCAGCACACAAACGAATTCACGCGGTTGGATGGTGAAGGAGAGCGAGTCGAGCGCTTCCAGGCCCCCGTTGGGATCGGGGAAGGTGACGCTCAGGTTTTCGACTGTAAGGATGGGTTCGGGCACAAGAATCCCTGTTTCAAGAGCACGAAGGATCGTGCCCCTACGGAAGAAATTGGTTGGTGAACGCTTTTGTCAGATCCAGAGGCTGGGTCAACAGTCCCATATCCAGCAGAACGGTCTGCATATTTTCCCAGGCAGCCGGGCTTGATTCGCCCAGCCGGGGGGCCTTCCAAAGGTCAATGGAAGTTGCCAGCACTTGTTTTTGGATGACCGGATCGGCCTGGGCCAGGGTATCGACATACCCAGTGGAAATCTGATAGGCATTCTCCGGGTCGGCAATGGTATCGGCGAGGCCGTGCAACAATGGCAGCAACCATGCCGCGCACCAGGGCGGGTTCATTGGCCGCGGTGGTTTCGTTGGTGATCAGCCCATTGGAAGCCAGCTGGACGTAATCAGCGACGCGCAGTTCGGTCAGGTTGTAACCCTGGAGCGCGCAACTGGATCGGTTCGTTGTTGGTGTACACCGAGACCGCCTGGTCGCGGCCGGCAGCCAGCGACTCCACCTGGGTGTAGCCGATGGAGTCGAGGGTCACATCAGATTCTTTCAACCCGCCGGCGTGGAGCAGGGCCCGCAAGCCAATGTAATTGGCTCCGTAAGGTCCCGGCAGCCCGATGGTCTTGCCGCGCAGGTCAGACGGGGAGGAAATCCCCTGGTCGGACTTGGCGATGACCGAGACCGGGTATTGCTGGTACCAGGCTGCCACGTAGACCACCGGAAGTCCCTGGGCACGGGCGAGCAGCACCTGTTCCCCGGAGACCACGGCAAACTGGAGGTTATTCGCACCGACCAGGGCAGCGGCCTGGTTTTCATCCATGTAGGCAAATTCGATCTCAATGCCGGCATCGGCAAAATACCCTTTCTGGGCTGCCACGTAAAGCGGGGCGAATTGAATATTGGGTATGTAACCGAGCGACAGCTTGATATGGGTGAGGCTGGGGGTCGGTTTTGGCCCACAGGCTGCCAGCAAAAATAAGCGGAATAATCATCCAGCGGATCAGTTTTTTCATATTAAACTCCCATAAATCAGCGAATGTAATGCTGCCATCAACGTTCAAATGTTTCCTGCCAGATGAGCAGTTTTCTTTCCAAAAATGAAACCAGGCCATATAAAAGCCAGTGCCAGGGCGATGAGGGTGAAAACTGCCACAAAGACCAGCGCCGTATCGTACTGCCCGCGGCCCACATTGACCAGGAAACCGAGACCGTGGTCCGAGCCAACCAGTTCTCCCACCACCGCCCCGATGACCGAAAGCGTGGCTCCGATCCGCAAGCCCGCCCAGCAAAACCGGCAGCGCTGCCGGGACTTCGAGCATGCGCAGGATCTGCCGGCGCGTGGCGCGCAGCGAGTGCATCAGGTCATGGAAAGGGACGCGGCACCGCCCGCACACCCACCACCGTGTTGACCAGTACCGGGAAGAAGACGATCAGCGCACAGATCAGCACCTTGGAGAAAATACCCGGTCCAAACCAGATGACCAGCAGCGGCGCAATGGCAACGATGGGAATGGCCTGGGTCGCAACCAGGTAGGGGGAGACCAACTGTTCAAAGAGGCGGCTCTTGGCAATCGCATACCCAAGAGTCACCGCGGCAGCTGTCCCGGCCAGCAGACCGAGCAGGACTTCCGTCAGCGTGGCGGCGGTGTGAACCAGCAGGCTGCCATCCAGCAGCGCCTTCCAGAAGCGGACAGCCACCTGCTCCGGCGCAGGCAGGATAAAAGCCGGCAACCCGGCGAAACGGCTGACCAGCCACCAGCCCAGCAAGGCCGCGCCCAGGGATGCGAAGGCCGTCCAGCGCAGGGAGCGTGGAGCGAGGTGCGGGAAGGTTTGCGAAGAAGTTTCCAGTCCATGAAAAAAAACGCCTCGTCCAAAAGAACGGGGCAGGCGCGGTACTATCGAATAAAAAACCCCGGAAACAAGTTCCGGGGCAGATAGACAGACCAGACCCATGCGGGTCTTGTCATCACCTTCTTCTATCCGGACTATTACGGTCGGCTACGGAATTCACCGGATATAGCAGGTGTCACCGTATCATGCGCGTTGCGCGCTCGTGGGCTTTACCACCGGTCGGGAATTCACTGCAATCCACCGAGAATTCAGTGCAGTGCAGGCGTCACCCTGCCCCGAAGGTCGAATATTCAGTTGTTAGGATTATACTGCAAAATCCAAGCGAACCGACCGGTGATTGAACTTCCCGATAAAGATATGTCAAACCAGGTTAAATGCTCAGGGGCGGATCTCTCCGCCCCTGGCTGGTGGTATTTATGCCGGGTTATGCCTTGAGGATGGCCGTATCGGCCACCGGGCAGACCGCCTGGCATTGCGGGGTATCGAAGTGACCGACGCATTCCACGCAGGTGGCGGGATCGATCACGTAGGGGGTGCCTTCGGCGATCGAGTTGGTCGGGCATTCCGGGACACAGGCTCCACAGGCAATGCACTCATCTGTAATTTTCAGTGCCATGGGTTATTACTCCTTAATGAAATTCGGATAACTATCGTGCTAAAGTTACTTTATCGGCGGTTGGGTGTCAAATGACGAATGTCTTTGAATTGACTGCTTTTGTCACAGGTCTGGATGCAATTGGAATTTAAAAGTCGAAATTCAAGCGCCGGTTCCCTTGCCGGCGATCCGCTCAAGGAAGACGCTGACCACCTGCGGATCAAATTCCACGCCGGATTTTTGACGGATGTAATCCAGGGCTTTCGATTCTGACCAGGCCTTCCGGTAAGGACGATCGGAGATAAGGGCGTCAAAAACATCCACCACGGCAAAGATGCGGGCTGCCAGGGGAATGCCATCCCCCTTCATTCCACGGGGATAACCCGTGCCGTCCCACCTTTCGTGATGGTAATGAGGAATATCCAGCGCCTGCCGCAGGTAGGTGATGGGGGAAAGCATGTCATAAGCAACCTGCGGGTGCTTGCGCATGATCACCCATTCTTCATCGGTGAGGGGACCGGGCTTGAGCATGATGCTGTCGGGAATCCCCATTTTTCCAATATCATGCAATATCGCGCCGCGATGGATGTTCACCAGTTCTTTATCGTTCAGCCCCATGGCCTGCGCCAGGCGTGTGGTTAGATTATCGACGCGGCGGATATGACCTTCCGGTTCAAGGGCCCGCAATTCCAGGGCATAAGCCCAGCCAACGAGGGTGCCGTCATAAGCCGTTTCCAATTCGGTGTTCGAGTTCTGGATATGCTCAAATAGAGCAGAGTTATCCATCGCAATGGCAGCCTGACCAGCCAGCATTTCAAGGTAGTTGTACCATTCCCGGTCCGGATTGAGCTGCACCCGGTGGAAAACTTCCAGGACGCCCCTGACCTGTCCCTTGGAAACGAGCGGCACCCCGATATATGACAAGAAACCCTCTCCTGAAAGGTCTGGCGATCTTTGAAGCACATTTGCCTGAGCCTTCAAGTCGGCAATCTCCACCCTGTGCCTCTCCCGGACCACCCGCCAGGCAAGATCGCCGCCAAACTTATACTTGGTATGTTCCAGGCCCGGGGTGTGAAAGCCCTTGCCGGAAGAGAATTTGAAAGCTTGTGAACCCTGGTTGAAGACCAGGATATCAGCGGCATGACTGCGAAGCTGTCCGGTCACCTGGTCCAAAATGATGCCCAGGACAACGCTCAGGTCGAAACTGCCGCTGATGGCCATGTCTATGGTGCGCATGGATACCAGGCGCGCCATGCGGAGTTCTGCCTGTTCGTTAAGGCGGGTGAGTTCTTCGTTGCGCTGGCGCAACTCCTCGGTGCGGAGCGACAATGCCTTTTCCGCCCGCCTGCGCTCGCTGATATCGATCATGGAAACCAGGACCTTTTCAAGGCTGTCCGTGTAGCCAGGGGCTGCCGACCAGCGCAGGCTGACGGTCAACTCTTCACCCCGCAGGGTGTGGTTAATTCCCTCCCATTCAAATTCGGTCTTCCCTTCGGCGATGCTGGCAAATTCATCCACATAATTTTCTGCGTAATCGATACGCATGATCTTTTTCAGGTTTTCAATGAGCTGCTCTTTGTTCGCGGCGCCCACCAGGGCCAACGTGGCCTTGTTCGCATCGATGATCCTGATCTTTTTAACCAATTCCAGGACCACATCCGGGTGGGTGCTTAAGTAATCGCGAAAATCGAGAACACCCTGCCCCTTCAGGTTTTCAATTTCCTGCTTCACCAGGGAAAAATCCTCTTCCCAAAGCGAAATGGGGGAATCTTCGAACAAGCCTCGAAAGCGGGTTTCACTTGCCCGCAGTGTATGTTCTGCAAACTTGCGGTCTGTAATATCGCGGGCAAAACCGCAGGAGTATTCCCTGCCGCCAAATTTCACATAAGATGTGACGATCTCAACCGGGAATTCGCTGCCATCTTTGCGGCGATGCATTGATTCAACGGTGAAGGAGCCTTTGGTCCGCAGGGTCTGCCACATGCGTGCCAGGGCTTCAGCGGTTGCACGCGGGTTGACATCCGAGAATGTCTTGCCGATCAGTTCTTCGCGCGTGTACCCCAACGCCTTGCAGCCGGCATCATTAACATAGATGAATTTATTGTCACCGTCCGTCCAGTAGGCACCGTCGAAATGGATATCGATCGATTTTCCAAGCAGTTCGATGGTTTCCTCTGCCCGCTTGCGCTCGGTGATATCTTCGATCATCACCAAAAAGAACTGAACTTCCTCTGCACTGCCGCGTATCTGTGAAAGGGTTAATGAACCCCAAATAATATCCCTGCTCCTGGTGATGTATCGTTTTTCGGTCTTATAAACGGAGATGGTCCCCTTTTCCAGTTCGTGAACTTTTTCAACCGAATCCCCCAGATCTTCGGGATGGGTAATGTCTTTGAACGAAAGAGTCTTAATTTCCTCTTCGGTATACCCCAACATTTGGCAAAACAAAGTATTTGCGCGCACAAAATGATACTGGCTGTCGGATACTGCCATCCCCAGCGGCGCGTTATTAAACATTTTTCTGAATCGTTCTTCGCTGCTCTCCAAATCCCATTCAGCGCGCTGATGATCTTTCACCCCGGGGGTTTTCTCCAGCTTCTTTGCCCGCGGGTGTTTTTCAGTCGATTTGGTACCCTGCGCGGAAAGATCATCTGTTTTATCCTGCCCCCCGCCTGTTAGTGGTCCGGTCTTGCGTGTGCTTTTCATAGCACCACCTTTATTAGATGAAATAACGATAAATGGAACGTGCCTCTAAACAGTACTATACCACCTCTTTAATATTGAACCAATAAGATTCTGCAGGTACTTTGACTGCAGATCCATGGATCTGCAGTCGAGACCGGGGAGAGCGCCCGGTCAATCCAGCCTTGGGTGAACGTCGGCATTCAAACAGAAAAGACCTGAAGGTGGAGGATAAGCAATGTTCCCGCGGCGCATGCTGAGCAACAGGGCTCACCCGCCACCCGGGATCTTGTCCCATTTTCAATTACCGGTGTTTATTTGCGCGAGTAATTTCCCGGCTGTCTCCTTGAAAGCCGCCAGCCGCTCGCGCTCCTTTTGGACGACCGCCTGGGGAGCCTTGCCGGCAAAGTCACTGCCCAGCAGTTTCTCCAGCCGGTCTATCTGCAACTGGGTGTCAGCCAGTTCCTTCTGGAGCCGGAGGCGCTCCTGCTCCAAATCAATCATGCCTGAGAGCGGGAGGTAGATCTCCACCGCACCTGCCACCAGCGCAATGCTGTTTTCCGGTTTCTCAGAAAGAGTGTCAATAATCGAGAGAAGAGATTTGTCCAGCCCGGCAAGGGAGGCAATCATCTCTGCCTGGTCTTGCAACAGGGCAGTCCTGCCCCCGCCAACAATCGTGGCTGGGATGCGCCTGGCAGGGCTGACCTTTTTCTCGGCGCGCAGGTTGCGGATCGAGCGGACCGTATCCTGGATAAGGGCAAAATCAGCAACCTTGCCTGCCTCCCACTCTTCTGCAGGGCGCGGCTCCGGCCATGAGGCAACGATCAGGGCCTCAGGCCAGTTCTTTGCCAGATCAGCCAGCGGGGAAGCCAGCAGGGCGCGGCGCAGATGACCCCATAGTTCCTCGGTCACGAAGGGAGTGATGGGGTGCAGCAGGCGCAGGGAAATATCGAGGATGCGCGCCAGGGTTTGGGCGGTATTGAAGGAACGTTCACCGCCCCCAGCCATCTGCAGTTTTGCCACTTCCACGTACCAATCGGCAAAATCGTTCCAGAAGAACTCGTAGACCTGGCGCCCCGCTTCGCCGTACTGGTAAGCCTGGAACAATCGCTCCACTTCCCGGACAAGCGACTCCATGCGCGCCCAAATCCAACTGTCAGCAAGGGTCCATTCGGATAGGATCCCCCAAGTGACGGTCCGCTGAGCAGTGCCGAGGCTGTTGATGGCTGAGATAACGAACCTGCCGGCATTCCAGATCTTGTTGGCAAAGTTGCGGTTGCCTTCCACTTTTTTCAGGCTGATGTTCGAATCGTTGCCGGGGGTGGATCCCACCAGCAGGGTGAAGCGCAGCGCATCGGTGCCGAACTCTTCCATGACCGGCAGCGGGTCGATGCCCGTGCCCTTGCTCTTGGACATCTTCTGTCCTTCTTCGTTCGCGCACCAAGCCATGCAGGTAAACGGTCTCGAACGGCACCCTGCCGGTGAACTCCAACCCATCCATGATCATGCGCGCCACCCAGAAGAACAGGATATCGTAAGCGGTCTCCATCATGGTGGTGGGGTAGAAGTACTTGTAATCGGGGGTCTCTTCCGGCCAACCCAGGGTGGAGAACGGCCACAACCCGGATGAGAACCAGGTATCCAGCACGTCGGGGTCCTGGTGGATGTTCCTGCTGCCGCAATGGGCGCAGGCAAGCGGGTCGGTGCGGGTGCAGGTCTGCTTGCCGCAATCACCGCAGTACCAGACCGGGATGCGGTGTCCCCACCAAAGCTGGCGGGAGATGCACCAGTCTTTTATATTTTCCAGCCAGTTGTAATACACTTTTTCAAAGCGCTCGGGGATGATGCGGATGCGCCCATCCCGGACAGCTTCCAGGGCGGGTTTCGCCAGTGGCTCGATCTTGACAAACCACTGCTCTGAGATCATCGGCTCAACGATCTCGCCGCCGCGCTGCGAGCGCGGGATGTTAACCGTGTAGGGTTCCTCTTTGATGACCAGCCCGGCGGTGCGCATATCGGCCCAAAGTTTTTCGCGGCAGACAAAACGGTCCAGGCCCGCATAAGGCCCGCCGGTTTCGGTTACTTTCGCTTCGCGGTCCAGCATCGAAAGGACGGGCAGGCCGTGCCGCTGACCGATGGCGTAGTCATTGGGGTCGTGCCCGGGAGTGATCTTCAGCGCCCCACTGCCAAACTCGCGGGTCACGTAATCGTCCCCGATGACAGGGATCTCGCGACCCAGCATTGGGACAACCACCTTGCGTCCGATGAATTTTTTGTAGCGGGCGTCGTCGGGGTGAACAGCAACGGCGGTATCCGCCAGGATGGTTTCGGGGCGGGTGGTGGCGACCGGTATGAATTCACCTGTCCCAGTGAGGGGGTCTGAGCCGGACAGCATGTATTTGAAATAATACAATTTGCCAGGTTCTTCGGAATATTCCACTTCCAGGTCGCTGACGGCGGTCTTCAGTCCCGGCGACCAGTTGATCAGGCGCGGGCCGCGGTAGATGAGACCCTTCTCGTACAGGCGCACGAAGGCCTCACGTACTGCCCTGGAAAGTCCATCGTCGAGGGTGAAGCGCTCGCGCTCCCAATCGCAGGAGGCGCCGATCTGGCGGATCTGGCTGGTGATGATCTGGTGATATTTCGCCTTCCAGGACCAGACCCGCTCGATGAACTTTTCGCGCCCGAGTTCTTCACGTGTCACTTCCTCGGTGCTGCAGCAGGTCCTTCTCCACCTGCAACTGGGTGGCGATGCCGGCGTGGTCAGTGCCAGGCACCCAAAGGGTTGGGATGCCCTTCATGCGGTGGTAGCGGATCATCAGGTCTTCCATTGCCACGAACATGACATGCCCGATATGCAGTTCACCGGTAACATTGGGCGGCGGGATGGAAATGACGAACGGCTTTTTGGCCGGGTCGAAACCCGGTTGGTTGGGGTCATTGGACGGGCGGAAGTAACCACCCTCTTCCCACATCTTGTAGATGCGCGGCTCGGTGGATTTGAAATCGTAGGCCTTGGGTAACTGGTATTCGGTCATTTTCTCTTCTCCTTGGGCGCGAAGTTGTATCTTTGCGATGCCCATTCAAGTTTAAGATTGTAGGGACTCAATCTTTGATAAAGTTCGCCAGTGTGCTGCTGAATGTGGCGGATATTATAAAGTTGCAATTCGAATTTATTTGCAAGAGCCCCGGTGGCCCCTGTTTGTTCATCGAGGTCCATGACAGGGATTTGCTCAACAACATCCCGTTCGACCTGTGCAAGTCTTTCCAGAACTTCATCTTTTGATAGTGGCTTGCCCGGGTTCGAATACAGTCTTTGTTCCCAACGGGGATAGCCTTTTTCCTTTGCCTTCAGGTATTGGTGAGCAAAACGCAGGGCGTGATACGCGACGAACCAGAACTTGTCATTATCCTGCGGGTTGTCCCACGCTTCTGGCGGGCATTTTGAAATCGCTTGTTTGAGCATGGCAAGAGAGGCAAGGTATTGTGATTGAATTATGTTTCGTGTGGTCATAGGCATCCATATTCCAGAAAACAAAAACACCCGCATCCTCATGAGGACGGCGGGTGCCGCGGTACCACCTCAATTCGTTTTTCACCCCGTGGGTACAAGGGAAAATGCACTCTGTGCCTGACCATCATCAGGCCGGCCTGTAACGGGACCTCCCGTGCTGTTCTACTCTCAAAAAGATTTCTTCAGCAGATGCACCGTGCGACTTCGACAGGGGGTTGCTGCGGAGGCTTCCAGCCTGGGACCTCCTTCTCTATCAGCATGCCGGGCTGCCTACTCCTCACGGCATTATTGAGCAGATTATACAGAGTCAGGCTGGTGCAAGTCAAGCGTATGAGGTGACCGTTTGCGAAGCCTGGAAAAAGCATCCAGCCCTCGCAACGACACCCAGTTATGGTATCCTTGATACACCATTTTTATCCGCGGGAGAGACCATGTACATTGCCATAGAGGGAGTCATCGGGGTGGGCAAGACCACCCTGGCACGCATGCTGGCGCCGAGCTTCGAAGCCGAGCTGCTGCTCGAAGTCTTCGAGGAAAACCCCTTCCTTTCCGATTTTTATTCCGACCGTGCCCGTTACGCTTTTCAGACCCAGATCTTCTTTCTCCTCAGCCGCTATCACCAGCAGCGGCGCGGAGTCACGGCCATCGTCGAGTCCGGTAAATCCCTGCTCTCCGATTACACTTTTGCGAAGGACTCGCTCTTCGCCCGCATCAACCTGCAAGGCGACGAACTGGAAATGTATAAGCGCGTCCACGAAGCGCTGGCAGAGAAAATCCCGATGCCCAATTTGCTGGTCTACCTGCGCGCCGATACGGATGTGTTGATGCAGCGCATCGCCCTGCGCGACCGGACCTACGAGCGCAATATGGAACGCAATTACATCGATGATCTCAACCGGGCGTACGAAGAATTCTTCTCGCAACCGTATGACGGGACTCCTGTGCTGACCATTGACACCAACCCGCTGGATTTTGTTCACTACCCGGAACATCTCGGCATTATCGAGAACCGCATCCGTGAGACCCTGCAACCTGCCCCCATACCAGCCATCCTTGATCGCCATTTAGAGAGGTCATGATGCGTGTCACCGCGCGAGACGCTCATCCGCATTGCAAAGGAAACCGCCCAGAAACGGACCTTATCCGACCCCGACCTGGTGGCAGCGTACCTGACCGGTTCCGTGCGAACCGAAAACCCCTTCCTCGGCAACTCCACCGATATTGACATCGTCCTCGTGCACAGCGGCAAGGTAAAAATCCGCCGCGAGATTCTGCCGCTTACTCCAGAAGTCCACCTGGATATCGTCCACAACCCGCGCAGTGAGTACGAAAAACCGAAGGAATTGCGCATCCACCCCTGGCTGGGACCCGAACTTTACGATGCCCTGCCGCTTTACAACACGCAGCATTTCTTTGAATTCGTCCAGGCCGGGGTGCGAGCCGGGTTCGATGAACCGGTCAACGTGCTGGCACGCGCCCGCCGAAATGCCGAACACGCCCGTCAAATCTGGAGCGGGCTGCAGCTCAACCGGGATACCGGTCCGGCGCGGCTGCTTTCGTACTTGAAAAGCATAAACCACGCCGCCAACGCGATCGCCCTGCTGACGGGCGTTCCACTGGCGGAACGACGCTTCCAGCTCCAATTCCAGGAACGGGCCAGTGCGGCAGGTGCTGCCGGGTCTTGCAGATAGTCTTGCAGAACTGCTCGGGGGAGCGCAGGTCGATGGCACCCGCCTGGGCAGCTTCCTGCCTGAGTGGGAGAAAGATTTCATGGAGGCACCAGCCGGGACAAGGTTCACCCGATCATTTCTTCCGCCCGCTTGGCATACTATAAACAATCGTTCGAGGCCATGCTGGCAAGTCAATCCTCCGCAGTCCGTGCTCTGGCCGCTGGTCCACACCTGGACATTGTCGGCAGCAGCCCTGCCACAACCTCAACAATTAAAATGGCACGCCGCCTGTGAAACACTCGGTCTGACCGGGGAAAACTTCAACGACCGACTGGAAGGGTTGGACCATTTCCTGGATGTCGTCGAGGAAACACTGGAAAATATGGCTGCCAGCCAGGGGTTGTGACCCACATATGGGCAGCCATGTCCATGGATCAAATCGCCCAAACTGTGGATAACTGCCTTTAATCTGTGGATAACTCGCGCGGACTGTGGAAAAGTCGCTCAATTGTTCGAATTATAAGCCCCATATATAGGGGTGCGTGTTTTTCCGGAATGCAATTTGTAACCCTTTGAATATATTGGTTTGCAGGTTGATAAAAAGAAACCAAAAAATTTTCCGGAACTTATCCACAGGCACCGAGCTGCGATATTGTTCATCGATGCACCACCCGTGAGGTCTGCCTCAGTTCGGCAGCCAGCACTGCCGGAGTTTTGAAGTTATCCACTTATCCACAGGCTCTACTACGAGTACTATTAACTTAATCAATCTTGTAAATGAAGGGAGAAAAGGGGGTAAACTCCATACACCTGAATAGTTGCTATTTATCCAAATAATTGTATAATGTTGTTTACTTCGTGAGAGGAGGTGCCCGCAGCCTGATACTCGTCTATATTAACCCAACCAAAATCCGACATAACGTTATACATACGCAAGAGGAGAGAGATTGTGAAACGATCAACATTTTTGCTCATATCGCTGGTCGTAGTGACCAGCATGATCCTGTCAGCCTGCGGCCCGACCGCAACCACTGTAGCTCCATCGACACAAGTTCCAGGATCTACGGCTGTACCCCCAACGGCAGTACCGCCTGCAGCAAATGGTCCCATTCCCTTCCCGGATGGTGGTAAGTCTGTCACCGGTGCCTGGTCCCAGGAACCCGACAGCATTGCTCCCTACTGGACCCAGATGTCCTATGCCGACTGGATCACGCAACTGACCCTGGTCGGCCTGGGCGAGTGGGATGACAAGAGCAACTTTGTCGCTGAATTGGGTGCAGAAGTCCCGACCGCAGAAAATGGCGGCGTCTCAGCCGACGGTCTGACCATTACCTGGAAACTCAAACCCGGCCTGAAGTGGTCGGATGGTGAACCGCTGACCTCTGCGGATGTCAAGTTTACCTGGGAAACGGTCATGAATCCCGCTTTGGCTGCTTTGCAGACAACCGGCTACAACAAGATTGCCAGCATCGATACCCCGGATGACACCACGGTGGTGATCCACTTCAGCGAACTCTTCCCTGCCTGGCAGACGCTCTTTACCCAGGGACCGAACAACTCCGGCGGAATTCTTCCCAAGCATATCCTTGAAGGACAGGCTGATATATCTGCCTTCATCCACTGGCCGACGGTTGCATCCGGACCGTGGGTCATTACAGAATGGGTTGCCGGCGATCATATGACCCTGCTGCCCAACCCGAACTTCTGGTCGGGTCGCGCCAAACTGGACCGCATCCAGATCAAGTTCGTGCCCACCCCTGAAACCGCCCTGGCTGCCCTGCAGACCGGTGACGTGGACTGGTACCCGGATTTCTCCGAGTCCGACATTCCCACCGTTACCGCCCTCGAGCCGGCGATCCACCTGCTGGTCAAGCCCGGTTTTGATTTTGAACACTACTTCTTCAACCTGGGCACCACCGCCGGTGTAACCCAGCCGGATGGCACAGTTGTTGGTCAGAGCGATGTAAATGGCTTCTGCCCATTCAAGGATATCCGCGTCCGCAAGGCAATCACCCTGGGAATTAACCGCCAGGCAATTGCAGACACCCTGTTGAACGGTGCCACCCAGGTCTCTGCCACGCAGTGGCCGAACTCCGCCTGGACCAATACCATCCCTGGTACCCGATGCCTATGACGCCGAAGGGGCCAAGGCCCTGTTGGAAGAAGCCGGTTACACTCCCGGTGCTGACGGCATCCGCCACGGTATGTGCGATGGCGTGGATACCAAGTTGTCCTTTGGCTTCGAGACCACCGACAAGCAGATCCGTGTGGATGCAGCCCTGGCTGCCCAGTCTGACCTGGCGAAGATCGGCATCGAATTCAAGCCCACCCACCTGCCCGCCGGTACGTTCTTTGCCACCTATGCGGATGGCGGCGATATGGCCCTTGGCAAGTTCGATATGGCCGGTTACACCACCGGTTTCTACCCCGATCCCATGACGGGCGTGCTTGACTCCTATGCCTGCGACATGGTCCCGAGCCAGGCTAATCCAGGCGGATTGAACAACTATCACATCTGCGATCTTCAACTGGATACCCTGATGACAGCGGTAAATGCTTCCGCTGACCCGGCTGTCCGCAAGACCGCCCTGGACGCGGTGCAGAAGTACATCTACGACCAGTACTATGTGGTCATGATGTACGTACGTGCCAACGTTTACGGCTACGTGGACCGCTTCGTACCCGGCCCCTTCAGCTTCACGAGCAACATGAACTGGAACTCGGAAGTCTGGGACGTCAAATAACCATATAGAACTGCAGTAATTAGTGAGGCAGGGGATTTCCCCTGCCTCACTAGTTAATCGAAGGCATGGTGCGTGAACCGCCCGGTTGACGGAACACGCACCATGGTTAAATATTTATCGATATTGGATGGAGGTAGGGATGTGGTCTTATCTAGCCCGCCGCTTGATCCAGGCCTTGTTTACCCTGGTCATCATCACGATGATCTGCTTTACCCTGACGCGCTTCTCCGCCGATCCTCTGGCGCAGTATGCGACCAATCCGAACATGACCGCCGCGGATCGCGAAGCCCTGCGTGCAACGCCTGGGTTTGGATCAACCCCTGCCCGTTCAATATATTAAATGGATCGGCCTGGTATTGCAAGGCGACCTGGGAAAATCATTTTTCTCGAAACTGCCGGTCGATGAGATGATCGCACAGCGCCTGCCGCGCACCCTCGAACTGACCGTGACCGCCGAGATTTGCACGCTGGTCATCGCCTTGACACTGGGGATCATCTCAGCCGTCAAGCAATATTCGATCCTGGATAATGTGATCACCACGTTCTCATTCATCGGTTATTCGATGCCGATATTCTTTATCGCCCTGGGCCTGATCCTGATCTTTGCGGTCCAGTTCAAGGCAATGGGTTGGCCCTACCTGCCTACCGGGGCGGATATTTGGGACCCCAATAATTTGGGTCGAATTGGTGCGCCACCTGATCCTGCCTGTATCGGCGCTGGTCATTATCACCACGGCCAACTACTCGCGCTTTATCCGCTCCAGTATTTTGGAAGTCCTCGGCCTGGACTACATCCGGACGGCGCGCGCCAAGGGGTTGACCGAACGGGCTGTGCTTTACAAACATGCTCTGCGAAATGCCGCTCTCCCGGTTGTGACCATTATCGGCCTGGACATTCCCGTCTTGTTTGCCGGCGCGCTGGTCACCGAGTCCATCTTCGCCTGGCCGGGAATGGGCCGCTTGTTCTGGGAATATGCCCAGCGCGGCGATTTCCCGGTGGTGAATGGTGTGCTGCTTGGTCCTTTCCACCATGGTGGTTCTCTTTACCATCATCACAGATATCGTCTACACCTTTGTAGACCCTCGAATTCGATTATATTAACAGGCGGAGAGTCTCATGGCAGTTGAAACAACCAAAATCAGACGGCATTTCCACGCTAAAAATTGAATCCACGAGTGCGACGGCACTGACTCCCTGGTCAGTTGGTCTGGCGTCGTTTCCGAAAACACAAGATGGCCCTGGCCGGGGGCGTCGGAATTGCCCTCCTGCTGATTTTCATCATTATCGGCACAATTTCTGTCCCGCTTGAAAACAGCAAATTCCGTGGACCTTCAGGCACGCCTGTCCGCCCCTTCCGCGACACACTGGCTGGGCACCGACAGCACCGGGCGGGATTCATTCAGCCGGGTGATTTACGGCGGCCAGATCTCCCTGATCGTCGGCGTCCTGGCGGTGGTCCTGTCGGTCTCCGTGGGAACGGTGGTGGGTGGAGTTGCCGCTTATTATGGAGGCTGGCCGGATGCCATCTTAATGCGCTTTACTGAAGCCATGCTTGTCCATCCCGCAACTCTTTTTGCTGATCGTGCTGGGAAAGTTTTTGGGCAGGGATATACAGACCATAAATCTTTTTGGCCTGTCTTTCAGCGGAAGCGTAGGGATCGTCATCGTGGTGATCGGCATGACTTCGTGGATGTACCTGGCCCGTATCGTGCGCGCCAACGTGCTTATCGCTAAAGGAAATGGATTATATTTCCGCCGCGAAATCGCTGGGCGCAAGCAACGTCCGCATCTTTTTCAATCACCTGGTGCCGAACACCCTGGGGATCATCATCGTTTCAGCCACGCTGGGACTGGCAGGCGCCATCCTGAACGAGGCCTATGTCTCCTTCCTCGGCCTGGGGGTGCAGCCTCCCACAGCCTCGTGGGGCAACATGCTCACCAGCGCCCAATCCTTTATCCAGCGAGGCGCCTGGTGGATGTGGGTCTTCCCCAGCCTGTTCATCATCTTCACCATCCTTTGCATCAACCTTTTGGGTGACGGGCTGCGAGACGCCCTCGATCCACACTCCAGCCGACACATGTAGCAAAGCAGCAACCCGGTTTCCTAGAGAAACCGGGTTTTTTAACGAGGAATGAAAATGCCAGAATCCTTCCGTTTTGATGAATTAACCTGGCCTGAAGTGGCAGCCCTGCCGCGCGAGACAGAACTTGTCCTGCCGCTCGGGAGCGTGCCGGACCCGGATACTATATCGCCTCGATGCTTAAGGGGACCCAGCCGGCTGGAATCCTGCCAGCCATCCCGTTCGGCTGGGCAGGCAGCGGGCTGGAAGTCCGGGAACCGGTCTTCACTGCCCTGGTGTGCAACCTGCTCGGGAACCTGCTGGAAGACGGGTTTACATCCGTCCATGTTTTGACCCCGCCCGGCCTGGACCTGGGAGCAGGCATCCCCACTTTGAAACTTCCAGGAAACGGGGATGTTCCATTGATGCACCCTGGGGAGCGTGACAAGGTGGTCATCCTGCCCATCGGTCACACCGAACAGCACGGCTACCATTCGCCCCTGTCCACTGACACGCTCATCATCGAGGCCATTGCCAAGGGCACGGCCGCGGCAGCTCCGGAACAGGCATTTTCCCTGCCGGTCTTTCCCTATGGGGTCAGCACACACCGGCGCTCGTTCCCCGGCACCTTCAACGCGGGCGGACGGGCTTTCGAGGACTTCTGGCTGGCAGTCGTGGATACCCTGGTGGCAGCCGGTTTCACCCGTTTCTACCTGATGAACGGGCACGGCGGGAATTCATCATTCCTGGTGAACGTGGTCAAGTACGCCGGGGAGAAATACCCGCAGATCTTTTGCGCCACAGCTTTCCTGTACCTATCCGGTCCGCAAAGGAATCGCCGCGCTGGAAGCAAAACGACAATCCGGGCTGGGCGGGATGGGACACGCCTGCGAACTGGAGACCTCGCTCATCCTGCACCTGCGCCCCGAACTCATCCACCTGGAGCGCGCGGTGGACGAGACTGATTTTGTCACCACCCCCAACTACTACATGGACTGGATCGAGGGCGGCGCACTGACCGCCAACCCGCCCTGGGAGGACGACACCCGCACCGGCGCGTATGGGGCAGGCAGCCTCGGTACTGCTGAGAAAGGACAATTCTGGCTGGAAGCTGCCATCGCCGAGAAGGTGGAACACGTGGGGGAGATCCATGAGCAATACCGGCGCAGGCGCGAGCGCAGAAAGGCGGAAGCCTCCACTCAAACGCGAGCGGTGGATGAGCGGTAGTTGAATAATCACTCGTTGATCACCACCCTGAAAAGCCTGCGCGGGAACCCGCGCGGGTGTGTGTACACCGAGCCGGTGTGGGGCATTCCGTACAACCTCTTCGCCCCATATGTTTCGATTTACATGCTGGCTCTGGGCCTTACTGACAAACAAATTGGCCTTATTGTCAGCATCAGTTGGGGCTTTCAGATCATCCTGGCACTGCTTAGTGGAGTGATCACCGACAAACTGGGGCGCAGGCGCACGACCCTGATCTTTGATATTCTTTCCTGGAGCATTCCTGCGCTGGTCTCAGCCCTGGCTCAGAATTATTGGTATTTCCTGGCGGCAGGCGTGATAAACAGCGTTTGGCGTATCGTCCATAATTCATGGACTTGCCTGCTGGTGGAAGATGCCGATCAAAGCCAATTGATCGATATTTATACCTGGATCTATATTGCCAATATTATTGTCGGTTTCATCGCGCCGCTGGCAGGAGCATTCATCAGCGCTTATTCCCTGGTACCAACCATGCGCGGGCTATATTTCTTCGCAGCAATCATGTTTACGGTGAAGGCAGTTCTCACTTACCGGATGACGCAGGAAACAGGCCAGGGAAAAATACGTCTGCAGGAAACGCATCATCAAAGCGTCTTTGATGTGCTGGGGGGATATAAAGATGTTTTTCGCACCCTGCTCCACACTCCGCAAACACTTTACACAGGCGGGATCCTGGTGGTACTCGGCATTTGCTCAATCATCAGCGGAAACTTCTGGGCCATCATGGTGACAGAGAAGCTGCACGTCCCTGCCCAGAATCTGTCTTTCTTTCCATTTGTCAAATCAGCCATCATGCTGCTTTTCTATTTCATGGTGATGCCGCGCATCAGCAAAATTCACTTCAAGTTGCCGCTGGTGCTGGGTTTCATTGGCTTTATCCTCAGCCAGGTGCTGCTGATCACCGCACCAGAAAAGGGTTACCTCTTTCTATTTATCAGCATATTCCTTGAAGCGTGCTGCTTTGCCCTCGTCAATCCCCTTGTGGACAAGATGGTGGTATTGACCATAGATCCAAAGGAACGGGCCCGCATCCAGTCCATAATCTATGTGGGTGTGATCCTGCTGGTCTCCCCGTTTGGCTGGATCGCCGGGACCCTTTCTGAAATCAATAAGAGCCTGCCCTTTACCCTGACCAGCGTTTTGTTCGCGGTGGGCGTACTACTCGCTTACCTGTCAGGGAGAGCCTCGCAAAAAGGGGCTGCAGCAGAAACACCAGCGGCTTGATTTGGTATTAATTATTGCCCAGCGCTGATGATCACCCGCGTCCCCTCCCCCGCCCAATCGTACAGCCATTTCGCGTCCGCCGGTGACAGGTTGATGCAGCCGTGCGAGGCGGGGGTCCCAAAATTATCATGCCAGTAAGCCCCGTGAAAACCGAAATTTTGGGCATAGGTCATGAAATAGGGGACTCCCTCGATGTAATAATCGCTGGTGGAGGTGGGGGGCGGTACGATGGTACTAAACGGCACTTTATATTGAATGGAAAAGCGACCTTCGAAGGTCCAGGAATTTGCCCCGGATGAGACCAGCGTGGCAAACATCAGCTTGCAGTTGTCATAGACGGTCAGTGTCTGCGCCGCCAGGTTGACATAAAGGAACCGGCAGGTGTTTGCCCCCGCGTCCGGCGGGACTTGGGGATCCACCAGTGAGACCTTGTCCTCCGGCAGCCACTCGTCTGCGCCGACGGCGATGAAGCCGGGGTTCTCCGTCACCGCCGTCACTTCATGGACCACTTCGTAACGGGAATACGCCTGGATGGGTGTTCCGGCGGCATTGACGCTTTGAGTGTCCGCCAGCACCCAGCCAAAGCGAAAGTTCACTTCCCGGGTCAGCTCAATGCCTGCAAACGCGGAAGGCGTCAGGGCTTCCAGGTCCGCGCCATCCAGCCAGCCGTATTTGACCGGGTCATAATAGAAAGTGCGACCGCCACTCGTTTCGGCGGCGGAATAAGCAACATATGCTGGAAAATTCGGAAGATATCCAAAATTGCCATTCTTTGCCACGGCATCCTGCAGGGTGAGGTAAACCCTGGCCTTCGGGTTGGTCACCTGGGCGTACTGGTATTTCAGCGTACCCAGGGATGGGTCGACCGGCTGGTACCAGGCGGGCTCGGGCGTGGGAGAGGGAGTCTGTGTCTGGGTGGGAAGGAGGGTGGCGGTGGCAGTGGCAGTGGCGGAAGGCAGAGGTGTTTCTGTAGGGCGTGGAGGCGGGAGTCGCGGCGGGTTGGCAGGAGGATAAAAAAAGTGAAAGCGTTGTCACAGAGATAATTAAAGCACCGGAAGGGAATAACTGCGTTTGTATGACCTTGTTGATTCCCAGTGTGATGAAGACCTCTTTGAGTCTTGGTGCCTTCGTGGTTTGGTTCTTCCATCCTCATAAAATCTTCGGCCAATCCAGCAGGGTAACTTCCGCAAGCAGGCGGGGATTTACGTTGCTCTCCAGTTTTTCTATCGCCCCCTCGGCATCGCTGACCAATTTTCGGATTCCGGCTAGAGTCAACCTGGCAGCCAGGGCATCGACCGCTTCCTTATAATCCACGTTGGCTAGCGGAGCCCCCGAGCCGGAAACGCGCAGGAGCACGTCCCGCCAGAAGGAAAGCCAGAGCAGCAGTGTTTCGTGGAAGCCTTCATCCACGCCACTTACATTCCCCGAGTCTTTCTTCTTCCGGGAAGTCAGTTTTTCAGCGTAGGCAAAGCGTGCCCTGCGGGTGGAAGTGAGCAGGGTTTGCATTTCATCCAACCGGTCCTTCCGAAACTCCAGCGCATCCTTATTTTCCATCAGACGCAAGGCGTACCCAGGCCGACCGCCGGAGATGTGAGCCAGCAGGCGTGCGGTTGCATACATCCGCATTCAGGTCTTTCAGATATGCCTCAACCCTCTCAACCGGCAGCGGACGCAGCCGCAGGATCTCACAGCGGGAGACGATGGTCGGCAGGAGCTGCTCGGCTGTATCTGCGGTCAGGATTAATATATCCTGTTCGGGGGCTTCCTCCAATGTTTTAAGGAGGGCGTTGGCAGCAGGAGCATTGGCCTCCTGGAAGCGCAGCAGAAGCGCAACGCGGTATTTTCCCTGGTAGGGTTTAAGGGAAAGATACTGGCGCAGCGCACGGACCGGTTCCACCTTAAGGATTCCGCCTTCCTTCTCGGCTTGAACAACGGTCAGGTCTGCATATTGCATCCGTTCGATCTGCTGGCAGGTCTTGCAATTTCCGCACGGCTCGCCGGGCGCCACCGGTTTTGTACAATTCAAAGCCTGGGCAAAGCGCCGCGCAAGGGTGCGGCGTCCCACCCCGGGCGGACCGGTAAACAGGTATGCATGCCGGACGGAATCACGAGTGAGATGCTGCTTGAGCATCTCAACCGCCCATTCGTGTCCGAGGAGATTCCAATTTTTATCCATGATTATTCATGGGGGGAGCGCAACGCCCGCTCACTCTTCACCTGCCCGCAATCTTAAATACGAATCATAACGCTGAGGATGGACGCTGCCCGCCTCCACAGCAGCCCGTACTGCGCAGCCGGGCTCGGTCTTATGGTTGCAGTCGTTGAACTGGCAGGCTGCCACCAGCGGAGCCAGCTCGGGGAAATAACCGTCCAGTTCCTCCGGTTCGGTATCCCACAGTGCCAGCGAGCGCATCCCGGGAGTGTCGGCTACATATCCGCCGCCATCCAGCGGAAACAATTGGCGAACACTGGTGGTGTGCCGTCCCTTTTGGACCGCCTCGCTGATCTCCCGCACTGCCAGGCCCAACCCTGGCTGGACTGCATTCAGCAGGCTGGATTTTCCAACCCCGCTGGGTCCTGCAAGTGCAGACACTTTTCCCGTCAGCCACTTCCGCAAATCCTCAACGCCCTGGCCTGTCTTTGCACAGGAATAAATAATCGGATAGCCGATGGGTTGGTAAAACCCGAATAATTTCTCAGCTTGTGCCTGACCCACCAGGTCGACCTTGTTGGCGACGATGAGCGCCGGCAGCTTCTGTTTTTCGGAAATGACCAGGAACCGGTCCAGCATGCGCAGGTGGGGACGCGGGTCTGCACACGCGAAGACGAATACCGCCTGGTCGGGGTTGGCTAAAATGACCTGCTGGTATACCCCCTGCGGCCGCGGGTCCAGGCGGACCAGGGCGGTGCGGCGCGGTTCCACAAGCTCGATGCTGCCGCTTCCTTCAGACTGGCAGGTGACCTGTACCCGGTCGCCGACCGCAGCGATATCACCCACATGTTTGCCCTGCTTCAAGCGGCCGCGCAAGTGGCAGGTCAACACACCATTCCCGGTCTGCACCGCGAAAAAGCCAGACTGGGAGCGGATGATGAGCCCGGGATTGACCTGGTTTTTGGAGGGGGCAGGGATCTTTTCTGGTGGCATTGCCGCACTTTTGGCTTGTATCAAGGCCAGTGATTATGCTTACGGCTCTGGCGTGGCGGTCGGTTGGGGAAGGCCGAAGTCCGGATTCCTCACACCAAAGGTGGATTCCCACGGGTAGACGGTTTGCGGCTTTCCGTTGAAGTAAATTTCCATCACGCGCCTGAAGATGGGCGCTCCATAAACGGAACCTTCACCCTGGTTGTTGACCAGCACCACTACGGCGATATCGGGTTTATCGGGCAGGGCTGCCAGGCTGTACCCGGCGAACCAGGCATGCGGGTCGGTGACGCCGCTCTCGGCGGTGCCGGTCTTGGCAGCCACCGGGAAGGGGAATCCCACAAACCTGGAGTAGGCTGTGCCCTTCGGGTCCGTGACCACGGTGCGCATGGCATCCTGGATGACCTTCAGGTTGGCAGGGGAGACAGGCAGGGTGCCGTTAGCCTGCGGCTCAAAGAGGCTGGTCGTCCCACCGGTTACGGGCTGAACCTTCTCCACCAGTTGCGGGCGGAAGAGCGTGCCCCCATTCCCGACCGCAGCGATGAAGGTGGCCACCTGCAGCGCCGACACCTGCACATCTCCCTGGCCGATGGCAATGCTGGTGGCATTGGTGCCGTCGGTGGGGTTCGGGATGGTGCCCTTTGATTCTGCAATCTGTTCGATCCCGGTGCCATTTCCCATGCCGAAGGCCCTGGCCATGTCGGAAATCTGAGTGCCCTTGCCGTCA
This sequence comes from uncultured Chloroflexia bacterium, assembly GCA_963826215.1. GTDB lineage: Bacteria > Chloroflexota > Anaerolineae > Anaerolineales > Villigracilaceae > UBA877. Next base: position 48,716 of record CAWGWL010000006.1, read on the forward strand.
GAATAAAGGGTGTAGCCGATGTGGTAGAACCACGGGTCGCAGGAGCGCATCAAGCCCTGCGGGAGGGTCAGCAGTCCGCTGGCAGGCCAGGAGGGACAGGTATCCTTACCGGTCTGCTGTTTCTGGGTATTGCAGCGGTCATAAGTCCAGTCGTACAGCGTGGGACCGCTGGGCAGAAGCTCGGTGTAGGAGTATTGGCAGTCCCACGTGCTCTGTGGGGTGAAAACACCGGATTCCAGCGCGGCAGCCATGGTGATGATCTTGAAAACCGAGCCGAGCGGGTAGGTGCCCTGCGCGGCGCGGTTGAAGGTGGGCTGCTCATCCATGTAAACCCGGTTGACGTTGCTAATATCGTACCAGTTGGGATCAAACCCGGGCGAGGAGACCATCGCCAGCACTTTCCCGGTCTTTACTTCCATCACCACGATCGCACCGGGCAGCCCGTCCATGGCTGCCTGGGCTTGTTCCTGCAGGTCCGAGTCAATGGTCAGGGTGATCGAGGAGGCGGGTTCAGCGTTGACCTGCGCCAGCACCGTTTCATAGGTTCCATCCGGGGCAGTGACGTAAAGTTTGGCTTCGTTGCGGCCATGCAGGTAACTTTCTCCCCACTTTTCAATACCTTCCCAGCCAATGCGTTCCGCCCCGCTGTATCCAAGCCGGCGGTACGTATTGTAGTCGGTGGGTGAGATGAACAAGGTGTAGCCGACTGCGTTGGGAGCCAGGTTTGGTTCGTAAAACCGGGAGGTGTAATCACTGACCTGCACGCCGCTGTAACCTGTGATGCCCGAGGAATTCACCGCCGAAGCGCTGGCTTCGCCCACCGGGACGTAATTTCCGGGCGAATAATTCTCGTAGTTGTTGCGGATGATTTCCGGCCGCACCCCCGTCAGCCGCCAGAGCGTGTTGAATACCGCCCCTTCACTATCCGGGGAGACTTCCCCGGCAACCAGCCCGAGAGCATAGGCTTCGGTCTGGGCGGCGATAGCGACACCATTTCGGTCGTAGATGTCACCCCGTGCCGGGCTGTCATAGGTGGTCACCAGGCGCCTGCCTCCCGACAGCTCGGGCAGGATCAGGCTGTCGTCCCATTGGATTCGCCAATTCCCGTTCTGAAGCACCATGGTGGTATTAAAGTCCCGTTGGATATCGCCAAAGAGACTGGTATGGTAAACGATATGGAAAGATACCTGTGAATTCTGAGGGTCTGTCAACATTGACAGGATATTGTATTCGACCTTGTTTGCGCTGAGGGCATTCAGATCGTCCGTATAGCGCTTGGCAAAATCATCCTGGGTGATGGCGGACTGGCTGGCCTGCGTGAGCAGCGCATACATGCCGGGGTAATCATCCACAACCATGGCATCCAGGAAGGCGCGCAGGGCGGTATCCGCGCTGGGGACGTGGGTGACATTCACTGCGGCAGTCGGCAGGGAGCTGGTTGGGGTACCGCCTGCCACCCCGTTTCCGCATCCGGCCAGGAAGAAGACCACGAGCAGCAGGTTCAACAAGTGTACTGGTTTCATCAATTCGCCTTTCGAGTCATCCGACCTGTTCGCCGCGTAATACTGCTGCGGAGATCGGGCATGCATATTTCAACCAGGATTGGCAGGCCGCGGATATGTCGGTCAGGGGGGTAATGCCGATGGCACGCAGGGTACGGGTGAGGTGGCAAAGCGGGAGACCCATCACGCTGGCGTAGCAGCCGGACATGCCTTCGACCGGATGGAATTTTGGGTGCTGTATGCCATAAGCCCCGGCTTTGTCAAGCGGATCACCGCTGGCAACATAGGCTTTCATTTCATCATCGCTGTAGTTGCGCATGGGTACTTGTGTGACGCATAAATCCATCCCCAGGTTCCCGTCGGACATCCTCAATACGGCCAGTCCGGTATAGACCTGGTGCGTGCGGTTCCGCAACTTCCGAAGCATTTCCACTGCCTCGGCTGTGCTCCCTGGCTTGCCCAGGATGGTTTCCCCATCCACCACCGCCGTGTCGGCTGCCAGGATGAAACCCTCCCTGGGAGTGGTCAAGGCAATGGTACGTGCCTTGCCGGCGGCAAGCCGAAGGACATATGCCCTCGCCCCTTCGCCCGGGAGCTGGCTTTCATCCACTTCTGCGGGGCGGGTGCTGAAGGTCCATCCACCGAGCGCCAGCAGTTCCCGCCTGCGGGGTGAGTTCGATGCCAGTACCAGGCTTGGGTTACCCATTGGCGGAATTCTAACACACTAGCGGGTTCTTCATCCCCGTTGTAAAATGGAGTCGCATGAACCTGACAGATGGTATGGTACCTGTCAGGTTTTGCACAAACGCACGGAGGAGACTGATTGTGCTGGAACTTATTGAGCGTATCCGCCGCGAGGGGAAGAACCTCGGCAACGGCATTTTGAAAGTGGACGGCTTTATCAACCACCAGGTGGACCCCGGGCTGATGGACGCATGCGGACGGGAACTGGCCCTGCGTTTTACCAACGTGGGGGCCACCAAGGTGCTGACCGCCGAAATTTCAGGCATCGCACCGGCATTTACCACCGCACAGCATATGGGACTGCCGGTGGTCTACGCACGCAAATCCAAGCCGGTCACCATGCCCGACGAGGTCTTCCTGACCATGGCGCCTTCGCATACCAAGGGCCGCATGGTCGACCTGATCGTCTCGCCTGAATACCTGGCGGGTGGAGAAAGAATCCTCATCATCGACGATTTCCTGGCTTCCGGTGCCACCATCTGGGGCCTGGTGCGCCTGGCGCAGGCTGCCGGGGCGAGCATCGTGGGCATCGGGACGCTGATCGAGAAGGTTTTCGAGGGCGGGCGCGAACGTCTCAAGCCAGTGGGAGTGCCGATTGAATCATTGGCAGTCATTACTTCGATGGAGGAGGACCGGATCATCTTCGCGAATGAATAGCCTTTATCGCCTGTTGAAGCGGCCCTTCTTCTACCGGATTTTTATCTGGATGTTAAACAACGTCCCCTTTGCCATCCCAGTCAAACGCCTGCGGGAAACAAAATCCCTGCTGGCTTTTTTCCACCCGCAGGCGGCTTACCCCTTCCACGTGATTCTTCTGCCGAAAGCAGCCATCCGGTCTTTTTCCGACCTGCAGCCCTCCAGCCCATTCCTGGCAGAGCTCGTCACTGCAACACAGAGCCTGGTTGCTGAGCATCACCTGACGTCTTACCGGTTGATCGTTAATGGTGGGGAATACCAGGAATTCCCGCACCTGCATTTTCATCTTGTTTCCGGCGCGCCAAATGGATAGCATGAAACGCCGGATCGTTAATCGTTGACAGTGCCTGCCATGCCCCACGACTCGCTTGCCATCCTCGATTTCGGATCCCAATATGCCCAACTGATCGCCCGCCGGGTGCGCGAGGCGCATGTTTACTGCGAACTCTTCCCGTGGGACGCCTCTGCTGAAAAAGTGCTGGCGCTGCAGCCCAGGGGCTTCATCCTCTCGGGCGGACCCGCTTCGGTGTATGCCGAAAGCGCGCCGACGCTGCCCGCCTATGTCATCGAATCCGGCCTGCCGGTATTTGGCGTTTGTTATGGGATGCAGTTATTGGTGCACACCCTGGGCGGCAAGGTCGACCCGTCAGCCCGGCGCGAGTACGGCCCGGCGGATGTCCAGCCGCTGATCCCCGGAACCATCCTGGATGTTGTCTCCAGGGTCTGGATGTCGCACGGCGACCGGATCATGGAAATGCCGCCGGGATTTGTCGCGCTTGCCAAAAGCGGGAACAGCCCGATCGCGGCGATGGGGGATTTTGCACGCAAGTATTTCGCCGTGCAATTCCACCCCGAAGTACAGCACACGCTCAACGGCGGGCAGGTGCTCGAGCACTTTGCTGTTGAAGTTTGCGGCTGCGCACCGGATTGGACTCCGGCCTCCATCATCGACGAAAGCGTCTCCCGGATCCGATCCCAGGTGGGAAGCGAACGTGTGCTGGCAGCGGTGAGCGGCGGCGTGGACTCGTCCGTGGCTGCCGCACTGGTGCATAAAGCCATCGGCGACCAGCAGGTGGCGGTATTTGTGGATACCGGTCTCCTGCGCCAGGGGGAACCGGAACAGGTGGTGCGGACATTCCGCCAACAGATGGGGGCGGAATTGGTGGCGGTGGATGCGGCGGAAGAGTTTTTCGAGGCATTACATGGAATCACCGATCCGGAACAGAAACGCAAGGTGGTCGGGGAGAAATTCATCCGCATTTTCGAACGCGAGGCCAGGAAACTTGGCGCCATCCGGTTCCTGGTGCAGGGCACGATCTACCCCGACGTAGTCGAGTCGGCCGCGCCGGACCGGGACAAAGCCGCCAGGATCAAGAGCCATCACAACGTGGGCGGTTTGCCTGAGCAAATGGAAATGTCACTCGTCGAGCCGCTGCGCTACCTGTTCAAGGACGAGGTGCGGGCGGTGGGGGAAGCCCTGGGCCTGCCCGAAAGCATGGTCTGGAGGCAGCCGTTCCCGGGCCCGGGTTTGACCGTGCGCTGCCTGGGGGAGGTGACTCCCGGGCGGGTTGCCTGTCTGCGGAAGGCGGATGCCATCTGCACCCGGGAGTTATCCGAGGCAGGGCTGCTGGGGAAGGATGCGGGCACCAGCCAGGCATTTGCCGTGCTGCTGCCTGTGCGTTCGGTGGGGGTGATGGGTGACGAGCGCACCTACCAGGAGGTATGCGCCATCCGGGCGGTGGTGACCGATGACTTCATGACCGCCGACTGGGCGCGCATTCCCTATGAGGTGCTGGCGAAGATCGCCAACCGGATCGTCAATGAAGTGCACGGAATCAATAGAGTGGTGTATGATATTACCAGCAAGCCGCCCGCCACGATCGAATGGGAATAAGACGGGAGAAATTCCAGGTCCCGCCGAAGGTTCTTCCAGGGGTATAGATGAAGAAGAACGGTATTTTCCAATTGGAGATGCAAAATGACAAACGCGATCGAACCCAGCAAGGTGCTGCCGCCTGAATCCCGCCATTCCATCCCGCCCGCGCCCATCCATCCACTGGCGGCGCTGACGACCATTGTGCTCGACACCATCTTTGGGATTTTCGAACTGGTTGACCCGCTGGCGCTGGTCCTGACCAGCGTTTCGGTGGGCGTGCTGGGCACCATAAGCACCACCCTGATCCAGCATTACCTGGCGAAGGATGAATGGGGGCCATCGGTTGCAAAGGGATTGGTGATGGGGATCATCGCCGGTGTGCCCTTCCAGGTGACCGGGACGGCAGTGGGCGCCATCCTCCTGGGCTGGGCGGGGGCGAGCCAATGGATCAAGCTTCCCGCGCCGAGGAGCAAACCGGAAAAGCATCCCGAACCTGATGAGGTCGTGGATGTTGAAGTCAAGGAAGTAAAATAAAATACTCCTGCACCGCCTGGCCTTATTGAATGCGTAAATTCCTGGTGATTTTCTTTAGCGGTATTCTTCTATTTGCAGGGGGTATTTCAGCCCGCGCCCAGGGGGCGCCGCGTGCCAGCCTGTTTGCTTTGCAGACCAGTTCCTTTCCATCCATCACTGCAACCATGGATGTGTTCAATGCCGCGGGCAGCTTCGTCACGGGGCTGGCGCCGGAGGCTGTTACCCTGCTGGAAGACAACCAGCCCCGCCCACTTTCCGGATTGGAAGAGCTCCAGCCGGGAACGGAATTCGCCATGGCGTTCGACCCCGGTCCTTTCTTCGCTTATCGGGATTCCAACGCTGTCACCCGTTTGGATAAAGTGCTGCAAGTGGTTAAAGATTGGGCGGTTGCCCATCCCGACGCGCTGGGCGATGACCTGAGCTTGATCCTGGGGGGTGGGACTTCCGTGCTCCACCTGGCCTCCACAGCCACCTTTTCAGAAACGCTGGGCACCTATAAACCTGATCTGCAGAAGATTGTCTCAAGCCCGGGGATCCTTTCAAGCGCCCTGGATGCGGTATCTGCAACCTCCTCCCAGCCCGGAAAGAAACCCGTGGTGTTGTACATTACCTCCGTGCCAGCCGAGGCTGACATCCCGGTCCTGCAAAACCTGGGCCAGCGCGCCGTGGCCGGCTTCATCCGCGTAAATGTGTGGATCGTCGCATCGAAGGATTTCTTCTCAGCTTCGGGGGCAACGGCCCTCAAAGACCTGGCCATCCAAACCGGTGGGCAGTATTCCACCTTCTCCGGCACGGAATCGTTACCCAGCCCTGAAGAATACCTGGCACCCTTGCGCCACACATACCGCCTGGAATATTCCTCAAGCATCCTTGCTTCCGGTGCACATACCCTGGCGGTGCAGGTTGACCTTAATGGCGAGAAGGTCAATTCGGCGGACCTGTCCTTTGAAATGGATATCCAGCCGCCCAACCCGATCCTGGTCGCCCCGCCAGTGCAGATCGTCCGCACTGCGCCGGACGCAAAAACCACCTCCATCGCCTCCTTTGTCCCCACCCAACAGGCGGTCAACATCCTGGTCGAATTCCCGGATAAACGCACCCCCTCCCTGGTGCGTACGGTGTTGTATGTGGACGGCGTGCAGGTGGGCGAGAATACCACCGAACCGTTCGACCAGTTCACGTGGGATTTGAGCGGCTACACCACCAGTGGGCAGCACATGCTGACCGTGGAGGCCGTGGACAACATCGGCCTGAGCAAGGTCAGCCTGGGTAGTACCGGTGCTGGTTACCATTGTCCGGCCGCGCTTTGGATTGCTGCCCTGGCTGTCGCGGAACAGCACCTGGGTTGCACTGGGAGCCATCTTTTTCGCGGGCGGTGGCTTGCTGGTGATCCTCACCCGCACCCGGATAAGAAATCGGAGGGCGAGGGCCGGTGATCGCGGTTCCCGCAACGACCCGCTGACTCAAACCGTAGTCGAAAGAAGGAAGAGCGGTCTGAGTAAGCCGAAGTCCCGCCCGGAAAAAACCTCTGACGCCTACCTGGTGCGTCTGAAGGAGGATGGCGTGCCGGTCACAGCGCCTCCCATCCCCATCGCGGTCAAGCGAGATAACCTTTGGTTCAGACCCCATCCAGTCCAGCTACATCCTCGATGACCCATCGGTCTCGCCGCTGCATGCCCGGCTCCGTGAAGAGGACGGAGAATTCATTCTTTCTGATGAAAAGTCCGTAGCCGGGACATGGGTCAACTACGAGCAGGTCGTTTCCCCGCGCAGCCTCCGCCATGGGGACTTACTCCAATTTGGCCGCATGTCTTACCGGTTCATGCTGAAGAATCCGCCAGAGCACCGCGAGATACGCGTCGTCCCGACAAAGAAATGATCCACCCATGCAGACCTTACAGTTTCGAAACTCACCTCTTGTAATTTTACAGTTATGGCGTATACTCCCCACCGATTAAAACTTTTCGAAAGGTGAAAAAAATGAACTCTTCGATGCAGGAAAAGGAAAACGATAAGCCTCCCAGTTCGGACCCGCGCCCGGCACGTCCGTGGAAGGTGGCTGTGCTCGCCAATATCAAGGAGCATGGCAAGTCCCTCCCAGCGGATGTACCTCCAGACGCCGGCGCGGACTACGATTATATCGAGACCATAGATACCATCCGGGCTGCCATTGAAACCGATGGCCACCAGGCGATCTTCATCCAGGCGGATAGAGATCTGCCTTACGCCTTGAAGAAAGCGCAGCCCGATATTTGTTTCAACATTGCTGAAGGATTGGGGGGCGATGCACGCGAAGCCCAGGTTCCAGCGCTGCTCGAAATGCTCAAGATCCCATATACCGGATCGCGGGTTCAGACCAACGCCATCGCGTTGGATAAAACGCTGACCAAGCGCATCTGGCGGGACCGGAACTTGCCGGTGGCTCCATTCCAGGAATTTACCTTCGGCGACGAGCCGCTGCGCCCGGAAATGAAATTCCCGCTCTTCGTCAAGCCGGCCCGCGAGGGCACCGGTATGGGCGTGAATGAAAAGGCCATCGTTAACAACGAGGCCGAACTGCGCGAACGCGCTGAATATGTGATCCGCCTGTACCACCAGCCGGCGCTGGTGGAGACCTTCCTGCCCGGTCGTGAGTTCACGGTGGGGATCCTGGGCCGACATGACACCGTGCTTTACTCCCGCCGCCCCGAATGGTACGAAAAGGACGGGTTCCTGCGCCTGCCCGTATTGGAACTTGACAGCAGTCGTTCCATCACCCCCGGTATTTACGGGATAGAAGCCAAGGCTCAATCCGTGGGTTCGGATGGCGCGCCGGATTATCTTTGCCCGGCGCCGATCGACCCGGAACTGACCCGCAAACTCCATCGTTTGGCCTGGCGGGCTCACATCGTCCTGGGCGCCTGCGACGTCTCCCGTACCGACATCCGCCTGGATTGCGAAGGCAACCCGCGCCTGATCGAGATCAACCCTCTGCCCGGTCTGACCCCCGGTTACAGCGACCTGTGCATCCAGTGTACCGCGCAGGGGATTACTTACAATGACTTGATCCTGGAGATCCTCTACCTGGGAGCCTCACGCTATAACCTGCTTACCCCGCGCGATATCCCGCTGCCTCCCAAGAAGAAAACCGGACCCCTGAATGGGAACGGTAAAATTACCAATGGGAATGGCAGCAAGGTACAGGACCAGGCCATACCTGTGCAATATTTCCGTCCCTTCAAAGCAAGCAGTCCACACCGCGTAGGATCCAATTCCTGCTCTGCGCCGCCTTGAGCGGCATTTACTGGTCAAATTTAACGGTTTAGCGTTGTGAGGGGAAAATATTCCGATAATTGGGTGTCAGCCACCGGCTGATGCCCAATTTTTTTCGTTATGGTATAATTCGCCCGCCTTACGGAGAGGTCGCGTAGCTGGCTTAGCGCGCACGCTTGGAAAGCGTGTAACCCTAAAGGTTCGCGGGTTCGAATCCCGCCCTCTCCGCCAGAAAGGACTTGCCGAGGCTGGTGCGCGGGAGGTCCTTTTTGTTTCAGCGCTGCTGGATTGGCGCTGCCAATCGCCCGTTCCCTTCGATAAATTTCTCATGATATACTCTGGCAACGATGAACCATTTTCGACTTGCCCGGGCGCCGATCATCCTGTTGTTCATCCTTGTAGCTGTCACTTTTTTCGCCGGGACTTTGCGCTCTTTTGCCTCTGCCCGCGCTGCGCCCGTTTTGGATGACCTCGCCTCAAACCCCGGTGCGTCGTCCGCGGAAGTCGTTGCAGCAGCCCTCACTTCAACTGCCGAGATCCCCACCCCCAGGTCAACCCCGAGCCCGGTCCCATTCACGGTATTGCCGCCGCCAACCCCCGTGGAAACTGTAGAGCCCACCCCGGCACCAACTCCAACCGACACTCCCAGTCCCCGAGCCGAAATATTTCACCGATATGACCGGCATCATCTCCCTTGGCATCCTGCTGGTGGTCGTCATCCTGGTGGGCATCACCTGGGGCGGAGCCAGCGCCCGCAGGAAAAGTAAAGGGAAATAGGTCAAAATCGGATTTCCTCCGGATATTCAACTATTGACAATCCCGGAGATTTGCATATAATCACGCCCAATACTTGAAAAACGCTGAAGAGGACGAGTAAACCTCGTACGGCGGGTTAGAGAGCAGGCGGTAATTGGTGAAAGTCCTGCCCGCACGATGGAGTTGAATGGACCTCGGAGTTGCCAGGCGAAAGGCGCAAGCCGAGTATCCCGGGCCGGAGCGGCCACCGTTATCAGGGCCAGGTCATTCAGTCAACGGGAGTATCTTCCCAACAATTTGACAGGCTGACCGACAAGAGTGAGGCTGGCTGTCCCTGCGCATCATGCAGGGAATTTTTATTAAGTCAACCTAATTCGGGTGGCACCACGGACTTCGCGTTCGTCCCGTTCCCAGGACGAACGCGTTTTAGTTTAAGGAGCCGATAGCATGTATCCCATCGCATTTCACCCACCCTGAAGGGTCGCTGATTATCAGCATATTTGTGTTTCAACCATTCCTGTTAACCCGATCCCTGAAAGGAGATTACCATGTCTGACCAAACCCGTTTTATGCTGAACGAAACCGACCTGCCGAAAAATTGGTACAACGTGATGGCTGACAGCCCGGTGCCGCCCACCCCGGTGCTGAACCCGATGACGAAAGAACCGATCACGCCTGAGTTCCTCTCCGTGCTGTTCCCGATGGAGATCATCAAGCAGGAAGTGAGCACCGAGCGCTTCATCCAGATCCCCGAGGAAGTGCGCGAGATCTACAGGCTTTACCGTCCCACTCCGCTCATCCGCGCCCGCCGGCTCGAAAAGATGCTCGACACGCCTGCCCACATTTATTTCAAGAATGAGTCCGTCTCACCTGTAGGCAGCCACAAACCAAACACTGCCATCCCGCAGGCTTTTTACAACAAGGCTGCCGGGACGAAGGCCATTACCACCGAGACCGGCGCCGGTCAGTGGGGCACCGCCCTCGCCATGGCCTGCAACTTCTTTGGCATCGACCTGGAAGTCTACATGGTCAAGGTCTCCTACGTCCAGAAGCCCTACCGGCGCATCTTCATGCAGACCTACGGCGCGCAGGTCTTTGCCAGCCCATCGGACCGCACCCAGTACGGTCGCAAATTGCTGGCCGAGGACCCGGAAAATAACGGCTCACTGGGCATCGCCATTTCGGAGGCGGTGGAAGTGGCAGCCACCTCGGGCGGAGCAAAGAAATACAGCCTCGGCTCGGTGCTGAACCACGTGCTGATGCACCAGACGGTGATCGGCGAGGAAGCCCTCAAGCAGATGGACCTGGCCGGTGAATACCCCGACGTGGTCATCGGCTGCGTGGGCGGCGGCTCGAATTTTGGCGGGATCGCTTACCCGTTCCTGCGCCAGAACCTGAAAGACGGGCAGCGCACACGCCTCGTTGCGGTGGAACCCACTGCAACCCCCTCGCTTACCAAGGGCGCTTACACCTTTGATTACGGAGATTCCGCCCAGATGGCCCCCATCGTCAAGATGCATACCCTGGGTCACACCTTCATGCCGGCCGGTATCCACGCCGGCGGGCTGCGCTATCACGGCATGGCTCCCAGTGTTTCGATGTTGTATCGATGCCGGCTACATTGAAGCGGTTGCGGTGCATCAGATCGGGACGTTCGATGCCGCCGTCCAGTTCACCAAGGCTGAGGGCATTATCCCTGCTCCAGAATCCGCCCATGCCATCCGTGTGGCGATCGACGAAGCGCTGGATGCCAAGGCGAAAGGCGAGAAGCGCGTCATCCTGTTCAACCTGTCGGGTCACGGGCACTTTGACATGACGGCCTACGAATCCTACCTGAATGGCGAGCTCGAAGATTTCGAATATCCCACGCATGCCATCGAAGCCGCCATGAAGGATCTTCCCAAGGTGACGGTGGAAGCGTAAGAACCCTGCCATCTCCCGCGGGTTTGATAAAAACCGCGAACATAAAAAACTGCAGGTCTCCAAAATTTTGGAGACCTGCAGCCTTATCTGCTTTGATCGGTTGGTTATGCCATTTGCGGCATCACGACGCCCAGTTGTGCCAGGACGCCATTGACTCCGCCCCCGGGAACCACTTCCGACTCAAGCCGGGCGATCTTCCCGTTTTTTATCGTGATCGTAATCCCTTCCTTTGGGAGGGCTACGTGTTTTCCGGAAGCCGGGAATTTCTGAAAGCCCGGCATGGGCAAATTCAACTCGCGGGTTTGAGTTCCGGTGATCTGGAATACACCCGTCACTTTGTCGCCGGTCTGTTTGAAATCTTTTGCGTTGAACTTCCAGTCTGGCATTGCAGCCACCAGGGCGGTCATCAGGCCGACAAATTCGTGTTTGCCAACCGGCTGGGGCACCGGCCCGGCGAAGACCATATCGTCTGTCAGCGTATCTGCAAACTTTGCGGTCTGACCCGATTCCGAGGCAGCCAATCCGGTCTTAACTACGTCTATTGCATTCATACTAGTAAACTCCTTTGGTTATCTTTATGGTTATAAGGGGGAAGGAACAAACGAGAGTATACCACACTAATAGGACAATATTTATCATATTAAGTAATATCACCATGGTACTGAAGTACTACCCGTCCCTTGAAAGCACTTGGACACACCCAATTCTCACATTCAGACAACATCCTGCCCGGAATTTTGAGGGGTTTCAGAACATCCGTGCGAACATGTCCCTGTGGTAGAATACAGGGTACTATAAGATAAAGAAGCCATTCATGTCGATAAACACTTCGCAAGGTAAATTTCCCCCGCCTCCGGGTTTGTTCGCCTCACTGATGGCGGGGTTTGATTCTGTCGCCACCCACATCGCGTTGATCCTGCCGCCGTTGCTGCTCGACCTGTTCCTGTGGCTCGGTCCACACCTGCATCTGAAGAATTTCCTCCAGCCGGTCATCGACCAGCTGCCATCCATGGCAAAGGCCTTCCCCGCCAATTTCCCCGACGTGGCAACCATCCAGGCGGCCTGGACGGGCATTGCCAACCAGTTCAACTTGTTCATCGTCCTGCGTACCTTCCCCGTTGGGATCACCAGCCTGCTGGGCTTCGAAATGCCGGTAAGCAACCCGTCTGGGAGCTCCTGCCAGCCTGGATGCCGGCACCTTCGCGGGGATCCTCGGCTGGGCGCTGCTCCTGCTCTTCATCGGTTGGAGCACCGGCGCTGTTTATTACTATTATGTCTCCCGCGTGGCGCTTAAAATCGGAAACGAGCGCGCTGTGGAAATCCCTCAACCAGACCATGCTGCTTTCGCTCATCTGGATCGGGCTGTTATTCCTGATCGGGCTGCCGCTGCTGGTGGTCCTCACCGTCCTCACCGCGGTAAGTTCGCTGCTGGGGCAGGTGGCCCTGTTCGCCGGGGCGATCATCGTCATCTGGCTGATCATGCCGGTCTTCTTCTCGGCGCACGGCATTTTTACCATGCAGCTTGATGCCCTGCGCGCCATCCTGAGCAGCCTGCGCATGGTGCGCTTCACCCTGCCCAATACCGGCCTGTTCCTGCTGGTCTTTGTGATCATCAACCAGGGACTGAACTTCCTGTGGAACACCCCCTCCATCGACTCCTGGTGGATGCTGGTGGGCATTGCCGGGCACGCCTTCGTCTCCACCGCCCTGCTGGCAGCCAGTTTCATATATTACCGGGATATCAACGCCTGGTTGAAGGCGGTTTTCGAACAGCTTCAACGCCAGGCGTCTTCAGCAAAAATATAGTTTATGGTGTCAACTTAATTTCCTGGTGATGGGTGTATGGTGGCGGCTCCGCCCCTACACAACGCCCTTTCCCGCTTAGCGAGTTACTACAGAACGAGGAATTTATGGCAGTTATTAATGGAAGTTACGACGCAAAAGATATCCAGGTCCTCGAAGGACTGGAAGCAGTCCGCCGCCGCCCCGGCATGTACGTGGGCGGTACCGACATCAAGGCCCTGCATCACCTGGTCTATGAGGTGGTCGACAACTCGATCGACGAGGCCCTGGCCGGGGTATGCACGCGCATCGAGATCATCATCCACGCCGATTCCTCCGTCACCGTCATCGACAACGGGCGCGGCATCCCGGTGGATATGCACCCCACCGAGAAAAAGTCGGCCCTCGAGGTGGTGATGACCAAGCTGCACGCCGGCGGCAAGTTCGGCGGCGGCGGGTACAAGGTCTCGGGCGGGCTGCACGGAGTGGGCGTCAGCGCCGTCAATGCCCTCTCGGAGTGGTGCGAGGTCGAGGTCCGGCGGGATGGCAAGGTCTATTTCCAGCGCTACGAGCGCGGCTACCCCAAGGAACCGGTCAAGGTCATCGGCAAGACCAAGCCCTCCGATACCGGCACCACCACCACCTTCAAGTTCGACCCCGTCATTTTCACCGAGGCGCTCGAGTACCGCTTCGATACCCTCGTCCAGCGCTTCCGCGAGATGGCCTTCGTCACGCGCGGCACCACCATCTACTTCCTCGACGAGCGCACCAACCGCGAAGAGACCTTCTATTTCGAGGGCGGCATCACCTCCTTCGTGCGCTACCTCAACCGCAACCGCGAGACCCTGCACCAGGTGGTGCACGTGGAAAAGGACATTGAGGGCATCGGCATCGAATGCGCCGTCCAGTACACCGACGCCTACACCGAGTCCATTTACTGCTTCGCCAATACCATCAACACCGTGGACGGCGGCACCCACCTCACCGGCATGCGCGCCGCCGCTCACGCGCGTGGTCAACGATTATGCCCGCAAGGGCGGGCTGCTCAAGGAAGCCGACCCGAATTTCTCAGGTGACGATACCCGTGAGGGTCTCACCGCCATCATCAGCATCAAGCACCCCGACCCGCAGTTCGAGTCGCAGACCAAGGTGAAGTTGATGAACCCCGAAGTGCAGACCTACGTCACCCAGGTGGTGGGCGAGGCCTTCGGCACCTTCCTCGAAGAGAACCCGCAGGCCGCCAAGGCCATCATTGCCAAGTGTCTCACCTCGGCCCGCGCCCGGGACGCCGCCCGCAAGGCGCGCGACCTGGTCATCCGCAAATCCGCCCTCGAGAGCCTCACCCTGCCGGGCAAACTGGCTGACTGCTCCGGGCGCGACGCGACCAAGACCGAGCTCTATATCGTGGAAGGTGACTCGGCTGGCGGCTCGGCCAAGCAGGGCCGCGACCGCCACTTCCAGGCCATCCTGCCCCTGCGCGGCAAGATCCTGAACACCGAGCGCGCCCGCCTCGATAAGATCCTGGGCAACAACGAGGTCAGCTCGCTCATCTCGGCCCTCGGCACCGGCATCGGCGATAATTTCGACCTCGCCGGGCTGCGCTACGGGCGCATCATCATCATGACGGATGCAGACGTGGACGGCTCGCATATCCGCACGCTGCTGCTCACCTTCTTCTTCCGCTACATGCCCGACCTGATCGACGAGGGCCACCTCTTCATCGCCCAGCCGCCGCTCTACCGCCTGGCGTACAAGAATAAGGTCCAGTATGCCTACAACGATGCTGACAAGGACAAGCTGCTTAAGAGCCTGGGCGTCAGCGCCGATAAGGTGGGCCTGTCGCGCTACAAAGGCCTGGGCGAGATGAACCCCACCCAGTTGTGGGAAACCACCATGAACCCCGAAAACCGCACCCTGCTGCAGGTGACCGTGGACGACGCCGCCGAAGCCGACCGCACCTTCGACATGCTGATGGGCGACGCCGTGGACCCGCGCAAGCGCTTCATCCAGACCCACGCCAAGGCGGTGAGGAATTTGGATATCTAGAGATAACCTAATAAATCCCCGGGTTCTTACAGAGCCCGGGGATTTTGTTTTAAATCAAAAAATCCGAAAACCAGGCCTGCGATTCGCTGTAAAATTAGATATCCCAGTTCGCACAGAATGGTGGGAAAGGATTCCCCATGCCTCTTTTGCAAGCCACCGGTCTCAGCCACTCGTACGGCAGTTTCCAGGCCCTCGCACCCACGGACCTCTCTCTCAACCCTGGCGAGATCTCAGTCCTGGAAGGGCCGAACGGCTCCGGCAAATCGACCCTCATGCTCTGCCTGAGCGGTCTGCTGCGCCCCACCACCGGCGAAATCCGGGTTGGCGGGTACGATCTCTACGCGGACGAACCCGAGGCAAAGCGTCTCCTGGCGTTCATGCCGGATGTCCCCCGCTTCTACGCCGAGTTGACCGCCTGGGAACACCTGCGCTTCCTGGCGCTGGCGCACAACGCCGGTGATGGCTTCGAAGCCCGCGCGGAGTCCCTGCTGCGCGAGTTTGGCCTGTGGGAGGCGCGCGACCTGCTGCCCCACCATTATTCACGCGGCATGAGCCTCAAGCTGGGGCTGCTGTTCGCCCTCATCCGCCCGTTCAAGGTGCTTCTGCTCGACGAACCCACCTCAGCCCTGGACGGCGACAGCAGCCGGCTGTTCATCCACCGCCTCGCTGAATTGCGCGGGCAGGGCGCTGCCGTCCTGCTCACCACCCACGACCCGCAGCTGAAAACCGGTCTCGCCGACCGGGTCTATACCCTGGCGAACGGGATATTGAATGCAGCCTGACCCCGATCCGGTCTGGATCCTTTTCCGCCGCCGCACCTTCTCGCGCCTGGCATACTGGTGCCTTGTGCTGGGCTTCGATGCGCGCGACCGCTCGCTCAGCAACCGTTTCTATTTCGTCTACTTCGTCCTCTTCTGGCTCGCCTGGCTCGTCGCCGTCTTTGCACTGCTCGGCTACAACCTGGCGGGTTTTTTCGTGACGCTGGGAGTGGCGTCTCCGCCGGGCCTGGTGATCCTCCTGGGAGCCTGGGCATTCGCCGCCTGGGGGCTGATCCAATTCAACCAGGCGAGCATACGCAGCCCCTTCGTGTTCAGTGAGCCGGATGCAGCCCTGGTCTGCCAGGCGCCCGTCTCCCGCCGGACCGTGGGCATAGCCTGGTTCCTGATGGATTGGTTCGGGACCATCCTGCCTTTCGCGGCCGCGGCGGTCATGCTCTCCTTTGCCCTGACGGAAATCGCCCTGCCGCACGCGACCGGGCTGCCGGACCTATTGGCGTATTTCGCCGCCGCCCTGCGCGCCCTGTCAGTGGTCCTGCCGCTCCAGGTGGGAATGCAGGCTGCCCTGTGGGGATTGGGAGCCTGGCGGCTCCGCAGGGACCGGGCTCCTGGCCGGTCACGCTGGATTCGGCTGGTCGTCCTGACCGTGGCGCTGGTCTTCCTGGCTGCAATTTTCCTGCCCGGACTCAGGGATGTCGTGCTGGCTCCGTTGACCTTCCCACTTGCAGGCTGCCTTTGGCGCAGCGCTCTCCCCCTCAGCCTGGATCGTCCGATTGGTTCCGGCGCTTCTGGCGCTGGTTCTGGGGCTGGCATGTTTGTTGACCTGGGCGGGCAGGATGCACCTGGGCCGCGCCGCCCAGGAGACCCGCCTGCAGTCGCTGATCCGCCAGTCACGCAGTTCCTTGAACTTTGAAGGAGCTGAGATCCTGCAGCGCCAAAGCCGGATGAAAGCGACCCGTCGTCCCAGCCGGCTGCCGGTTCTGAGCGGACCCGGGATGCTGGCCTGGAAAGACCTGGTCCAGTCGTGGCGCTCGCTGCGCCTCAGCCAGGTATTACGCTGGGCATGGGTCTTCAGCCTGGGGCTGGGTATTTTTCTTGCAGGGGGCTGGCTGGTGAAGGTCATCCTCGGCGGGATATGGGCGGTCTCGTTGGGAGCGCTTGCCACCGACCGCTTGCGCAGCGACCTGGCGCGCTGGTGGCTCCTGCGCTCGCTGCCCTTGAGCACCTCCGCCATGGTGCTGGCTCAACTGGGTCCGGCGTGCTGCCTGGGGCTCCTGCTGGGCTGGCTTGCGCTGGCTCTCGCCGCTCCGCCGTGGCCTTTTGTCGGCCTGGCTGCCGCGCTGCTCCCCTTCCTGGTTGCCTCGGCTGCCCTGGGGACTGCCAGCGACATCCTCGAGCATGCCAGGTCGCGCCTGCTGCTGACACCCGCCCAGGGCGAGGAGAATGTCCCCCGCCAGGATATCCTGGGTGTGTTGACCGTGCTGGTCTCGGTGGGGGTTCCCCTTGCGCTGCTGGTTTGGGGCGGCGCTCTTGCAGGAGGGCTCGCCTGGGGACTCCTGTCCCTGCCGGCCGCCGCCCTGATCACCACTATTCTTTTCCGCTCCGTCGGTTCGGCTTACCGCTGGATGGGGTAAGCTTTCCTCCCCCGCCTCTCAAATCAGAACGCTTTTCTCACCCCCAAAAAAGTCATCACGAACTCCACCGGTTATCAAGAATTCCGGACACAGGATGGACTGGAACTTCTTGACAATTTTTTGCCAGCCATTATGATAATATTGAACGTCGTCTCAAACCATGCGGCGTCATTATTTATTTTTCGCAAAGGAGTCACTCCATGAGCATCATCGAAGTTTCCAATCTGACCAAGTACTATGGCAAATCCCGCGGCATCGTGGATGTCTCTTTCAACGAGGAAGAAGGCGAGATCTTCGGCTTCATCGGGCCGAACGGCGCCGGCAAATCCACCACCATCCGCCTGCTCCTGTCGCTGATCCATCCCACCAGCGGCAGCGCCAAAGTCTTCGGCAAGGACGTGGTGACCCACGGCCCGGAGATCCGCCGCGACATCGGCTACCTGCCCTCGGAGGTCTTCTACTACGAAGGCATGAAGGTCATCGACCTGCTCAAGTATTCCGCCAGTTTCTACAAGGGCGACTGCACCCAGCGCATGCACGAGCTGTCCGAGATCATGGAGCTGGAGCTGAACCGCCGCATCAGCGACCTGTCCTACGGCAACAAGAAGAAGGTCGGCATCGTCCAGGGCCTGCTGCACAGCCCCAAGCTGCTCTTCCTGGATGAGCCCACCAGCGGCCTCGACCCGCTCATGCAGCGCAAGTTCTTCGACCTGATCCGCGAGGAGAACGCCCGCGGCGTGACCGTCTTCTTCTCCTCGCACATCCTGGGCGAGGTGCAGCGCCTGTGCACCCGCGTCGGCATCATCCGCGAGGGCAAGATCGTCGAGATCTCCGACATCCGCACCCTGCAGCAGAACAACTACAAGAAGGTGCGCGTGACGGCCGACGGGCTGGAGCCCGGCCGTGTTTGACCTGCCGGGCGTGACCAATGTCCAGGCGGAAAACGGCAGCGCTGCATTTCTTCTTCAAGGGCGATATCAACGCGGTGCTGCAGAAGATCAGCGGCATCCAGGTCACCGACGTGACCATCGAAGAGCCGACCCTGGAAGAGATCTTCATGCACTACTACGAATAGGCAGCCGATCATGAGCGCAACCATCTTCCTCCACGAGTTTCGCCTGCGCATCCGGTCGGTCATCATCTGGTCGGTGTCGGTGGCGGCGATCATTTTCCTGTTCGGCTCCCTCTTCCCGGGCTTTGCCGACCAGGCCGCGCTGATCCAAGAACCTTATGTCAAGATTCCCGCCGGCGCTGCTGGCCGCCTTCGGCATGCAGAACATCGACCTTTCGACCGTGCTGGGTTTTTACGGCTTCATCTTTGCCTTCGTCCAGCTCTGCCTGGCCATCCAGGCCGGCAACTACGGCTTCGGCCTGGTCTCGATCGAAGAGAACGAATTGACCGCCGACTTCCTGCTGACCAAGCCGGTCAGCCGCCTGCAGGTGCTGACCAGCAAGCTGCTGGCGGCCCTGACCAGCCTGACCATCACCAACCTGGTGGTCTGGGCGGTCAGTTTCATTTCCCTGGCCATGTTCAACGGCGGCCGCTCCTATGAACCCGGCACGCTGATCCTGCTGCTCGTCAGCATCATCATCTTCCAGCTCTTCTTCCTGGGCGTCGGGCTGGTCATTTCCCTGCTGGTCAAGCGCGTGCGCAGCGTGACGCCCTATTCGCTCGGCCTGGGCTTCGGCATGTACGTTCTGAGCGCCTTCAGCGGCATTCCTGGCCGACGTCAAGCTGGAATACATCACCCCCTTCAAGCACCTGGACCCGGCCTACATCGTCCGCACCGGGGGCTACAACACGCCCCTGGTGCTGCTCAACGCTGGCCGTCAGCCTGGTCGCCTTCGGGGTCAGTTACTGGTTGTACCTCCGCCGCGACATCCACGCGGTGTCGTAAGGAGCTGCAACATGAACATCTTTTTCCGGGAACTGAAAGCCAACCTGAAATCGCTGGTCATCTGGTGCGTCATCATGATCCTGCTGATCGTGGTGGGGCTGGCCAAATTCTCCGCCTATTACAGCAACCCCGCAATCGCTGGAGATCCTGAAATCCTTGCCCAAGGCGCTCCTGGACGCCATGAGCCTGACAGGCCTTCAACCTGACCACCCTCAGCGGCCTCTACGGGATCATGTTCGTCTACTTTGGCCTGATGGGCGGGATCGCGGCCGCCATGTGGGGCAGCGACATGATCTCCAAGGAAGAGCGCGACAAGACGGTCGAGTTCTCGCTCGTGCTGCCGGTCTCGCGCAGCCGGGTCATCACCGCCAAGGCGCTGGCGGCGTGGTCAACTGCATCGTCTTCGTGCTGGTCACCTGGGGAATTTCCCTGGTGGCGGTGCGCTCGTACAACCCCGACCAGGCTTTCTTCAACTTTTTGGCGCTTGAAATGGAGGCCATGTTCGTGATCGAACTGATCTTCCTGGCCATCGGCCTGCTGCTGGGCTGCGCCATGAAGCAGTATAAAAGCGCCGGCTCCACCGCGGTTGGCATCATCCTGGTGGCTTATTTCCTTTCGGTCGTCACCGGCTTGCAGGCCAACCTGGATTTCCTGAAATACTTCACGCCCCTGAAGTATTTCGACGCCGCGCTGCTGCTGCAGAACCGGCCGGATGGACGGCGGTTTCCTGCTGCTCTCGGCCCTCATCATTGTCGTCTGCGTGGCTGCAGCCTATTGGTCTTACAACAAGCGCGACCTGTATATTTAGAGGTTATTGCACCAATAACGCGCAAGCCCATTCACATAACAAACCTCCCCGGCCGGATTCCAATCGGCCGGGGAGGTTTGTAGCGGCACAAAAAGCGCCATCGCACCAACCGGTTTGCGTAGGATTGTTCCTAAGGTAATGCCCAATGTAAGCGCGAACAAGGCATGAGAAACAATCACGACGCCATTTGCATCGAAAGTTGCCCAAGGGCCAAGTGTTTCATTGACAGGCTGGTTCCACCACATTCATGATTCCCGCAACGAATCAGGAATATAACCAAGTGTAACCTCCCTGCCACAAGCAAGCAACTTCGACTTGAACCACCGTTCACGAGTAATTCCCTGCGTCCAGGCCAACCGGGTATGTCCCTCGTTCCAATTCCTGGGAAACCAACGGCGCACCTACAAACAACACCGAGCAAGATATGGCAGGATGATTAATGGCCATAAACGGAAATTAGTGCCAAGCATATTTCTCAACGCCATATCTTCCGTCCTGTTGAGATACACTGTTCTCAACTCCAAGCCGGTGAAGCAAGAGGAATACGACTAACCAGAATCAGAGAGCATCGCGGCAATGATCGCTTCGGTACGATGCTGGCGCCAGGTAACCCAGATCATGGGTGAACCTCCTGGATAGTTTTTCTCAATATGCATCAGCTCGACTTCGCATTTGATTCCAGGGACAGGTAAGCTAAAACCAGTTCCTCGAGGGTTACATTTTCCATGACACCTTCTGGAACGTCCTTCGGCTCTCTCTGATCGCGGATTATGACCATCAGCCGGCAGGAACGGTTCGTCTGCGATGTCTTTCACCACCGGATAAAGGTTCGCCAAGCGATCTACAGTCATCAGGAAGGCATGTGATCCAGCGATGCGCTTCAAGCAAATCCTCCAGGTCGCCTGCCAGGAGCAATCTGGATTGCGAAAGAAGTACCAGCGAATCGCAGATCCGTTCGAGGTCATGCAATTTGGTGAGACGAGATCAAGATGGTTTGTCCTTCCTGCGCGGCAGAGTCCATCAGGATTTGCATGAATTGGTGTCGGGCTAGTGGATCCAGGCTGGCCAGTGGTTCATCCAAGTATCAATAATTTTGGACGCTTCGCCAGGGCCAACAAGAGCGCTACCTGTGCCTGCTGTCCTCCAGATAGTTTCCCTGTTGGTCGATCCAAGGGAATATCCAGTTCTTTGATACGGCGCAGACACAAGCGTATCATCCCAGTGGGGATTGAGCTCCCGCCCAAAGCGCAACATATCTTTGACCGTGAATGTTCGATAAAGTGGATGATCTTGTCCAACAAAGCCAACATTGGGGAGCACGCGATCCAGTTGCTTGATGGGGGAGAGTCCAAATATCATTGCGGTACCGCTGGTCGGCGTCAATAACCCAACCAGCATATGCATTAAGGTGGTCTTGCCAGCACCATTCGGACCAACCAAGCCGGCAATCATACCAGCAGGCAGGGAAAAGGTGCAGCCCTGCAAAGCCCACTGCTTCCCGAAACGCCTACCCAGATCGAACGTTTCAATTGCTTCTGTCATTTTGGGGGTCTCCGGTTCTAAATTCGTAGAAGCACGGAATCGAAAAGTGCTTCGATGCTTTCGTCATCCAAACCTGCTGATCTGGGTGGTCAGTGCCTCGTCTGGGCTGGTGGCTTTACTGCTGCGTTATATATAACAAAAAAGCGATTTCAAAAAAGCCTCCCACCAGCGCGCTGGTGATCACGGCTATCAGTATTTTGAAGATCCGCCTCATGGGGACAAATAGTACGCCAGGGATCACCCCCACTAAAAATCCCAGGAAAATAAAAAGCGGACTGATTGCGAGCAGCAGTCCATAAGTGGCAACCCTGCCATATCCCAGGATCAGCCCTCCGGCGATCGTTATGGTGACCGCAACAAGGGCCGAGCAGGCAGCCACCACAAATGCTGTAAATACCCAACCCTTCCGGGATGCAGCCTTTAGGACCAGGCTCCTGGTGACTAAAATGGTGATGATCGGTGCATATATTGGGAACCAATTCCACCAATCGAAATAACCCGGAATAAGGCGTGTTTACAAAAATCAGGACAAAATACATGGGGATAATTTCCAATAGGTTCGCGGCGCCTTTAAAACGATAAAACCCCAGGAAGATGATCAAACTTATTGCGGATCCAACCAAAAAACTCAATCCCAGGTCTACTGCGATATGGTTCAAGGAAATTTTATCAAGGACGGGTTTGCTTTTAGCGCTTTCCATCATTTCTCCTGACCTGTTCCTGCAACCGGCCAGCCCAATCGGCTCTCATCATGGGTAAATTCCCCATAACCGGATACGTGCCGTCTCCCGAATTGATCACGATATACCTGCCCTCCGGAGAGAACGCAGCGCTGAAAACGTATCCGGTATACCCTTCCAGGGAGCTGAGTTTCTGCCCGCTGGCCGCGTCCCACAGCGTAATTGTGTCGAACACCATCCCGGGCTCCTGCTCCGACCCGGAAACCAGGGTTTTGCCATCCGGTGAGAAGGCAACGGTTAGTCGCTGGAACGGTAATATCGACCGGGCGGACGCCAGGCATGGTTACAACGTTGCTTAAGGTGGAGAGCACGCTGCCGCTGGCCACGTCCCACAATTTAATTGTATAGTCGTCAGACCCGGAAGCCAGCGTTTTGCCGTCCGGCGAGAAAGCGACGGAATTCACCCGTCTTTCATGCCCCTTCAACGTGTGCAGCACCTGTCCGCTGGCGGTGTCCGTTACGATTACGTTATTATCCTTCCAGTAAACAGCACTGGTCCCCCATGCCAGCATTTTGCCGTCCGGTGAAAAAGCGATGCCCGATAACCAATAGGCATTCCAGGAGCGCATATGCTGACCGCTGGCCGTGTCCCAAAGGTCCATGTAAAAAATGAAGTTGGACGTCGAATCGGAAAACGATTCAAAACCCGATGCCAGCCTGGTGCCGTCCGGCGAAAAGAGTATGTTCAGCACACCGTGACTGGCACTGTCATCCGGATGATGCGTGCTCAGCGTGCGGAGTTCCTGGCCGCTGGCCAGGTCCCATAATTTAATGGTGTTGTCCTCGGCCCCGGCAGCCAGCGTTTTTCCATCCGGCGAGATGGCGATGCTTGTCACTTTACTGGTATGGCCGCTAAAGGTGACTGGGGTCGCCGGTGCCGGTCGCGTCCCATAGTTTCACGTCGTTTTCAGAACCCGCGGCTGCCAGGATCCTTCCATCGGTGGTAAAGGCAGCCATCCAAATTGGATTTGACTGCCCGCCCACGTCGGCTATTTCAACGATGGTCTTTGCATTGTCAGGAGAGATGACGGCACCGGGTTGAGGCAGGGGTGTCCCGATCGCCACGGGCAGAACAAGCGTGGAGGTGGGCAGCGGAGCAGGGGTGACCGTTTCGGTGGGCGGCGGCGGCAGGGAGGCTGTCGCGGCGGCGGGCGGATTAAATCCTGCTTGTGTCGTCACCGGCGCGGAGGACGGCGCTAGGCCGGCCAGGTTGCAGCCTGCCAGCAGCAGGATCACCGGGATCGATAAGAGACTCGCCTTCTTCTTCATTTTGCACCCTCATGGAATACTGATAAGTTTCCTGCCCGGAACACTTTGTCAGAAAAAAGAGATACGATCACACAGGGTCATATCAACCCCCGCGCATTCACCTGTAAATATACGCAATATGATAAATATA
>CAWGWL010000007.1:0-17709 GCA_963826215.1 uncultured Chloroflexia bacterium
AGACTGGCCGAGCTCTAGTGGAGGCATGTGTTTCGAAATTCCTAGACGAATAGGGAGCGTTTGAGATGCGTGGCGTCCTAAACCGAGCACTGAGCGTCCTCATCCATTCGGAGGATGGCGGACAGATCTTCGACGACATTGTGGGAACCGCGCTGGCACGGGGAGCCGGGCTCTCGGGCCGTCGATTCGACGGTGAAGCCGAATGCGTCGGCGTGCTTCTCGAGATCGCCCAGTACGCCCCGTTCATCTTGGGACAGCTTGTGGTGATGGCGGTTCGAGGCTGGCAGGAAGCGGAACAGACGGCGTTGGATGACGGCTCGCGGTTGAAGCGCGCCGCCTCTGGATCGCCCGGCGGCAGCGTATCGGCTGAGAAGAAACGAACGTCTCAACGATGCGTTAGGCATCCTCAGGATGCACTACGGGAGCCGATTGGTTCCAACAGAACACCTTTGCGCTGAAGGCTGCGACGTATTACCGATGGTTGCGACAGATGCCGTCCTGCCACGAGTCCGACCTGCTGGTAAAGGACCTTCTCGACGAGAGAGTCGCATTCTGGAATGAGGTCGATCTCAAGCTCAGCCGGGGCCGCATTCATGAAGTCAGCCCGGCCAGTCTGGAGCTGCTGAGCCGGCCGGCCGGTGAATTCGACTGGGGGCTGTGCGCGAATCAGTTCGTGAGTCGTGCGCAGTTCGTCTATGTCGGCGACGTCATCCGCAAGTCACGCGACGAGTTGCGCCGGCTTTCCGGCGGTGGCCGACGGGTCGTTCTTGAGATGGAGAACGCGGTTTGGAAGAAGGGACTCGCGCTGGGCCTGCGAACCGAACGGGATTCCTGGCATAGCACTGGCCAAGTCTTCACCGGCCGCGCATACCCGCCGCCATGAGCCGACCGGAACACATCAACGACTTTTCTCGGCGCGGTTGCCGGGCTTGCCATCGACACACGGCGCAGACAGTGTCCTCACGTTATGACGGCGGGTGATGGAGTGGAGCTGGCCTCCGTGACAAGAGACTCGTTTGGAAGTAGGCGTCAGCACATCTTGGCGTCGGGGTTTGGCTTGGGAGCATTGATACGCGCTTTCGGTGTTTGCAGCATTCCTGTATCGGGTGAGTTACGAGCCCACCATCGCTTGTGCGTTCGCGGTCGGACAGGCGGCGCTTGCCGAATCCACCGGGGAAGAAGTGGAAGACCTCATGCAGGCAGCGGGCGGAGAGCTGTTTCCCGCCAGCGAGTGCCTGATGCTGAGACGGGCGTTCGGAAGCGTTGCGGTCGAGAACAGCCGTTTCACGGACTCCCGTCTGAGCTTTGGCCAAGGGCTGCCGGCCTTGCGCATGCGTGGCTCTGGGCGGCGTTCCCCACGCCTTGCTGGTGATCGCGATTGGCATCGCGACCGTCGGGCGCGGGTTACTCCTCGGGGATAACGAGTGACTTGAAGGTTGGTCTTACACGCGTCATCCCTTGTATTGGCTCTTCGAGTGCGGATTTACTTTTCGGCAGTGTTCTGCTCGTTGATGCTGCCGGTCTGCATCGCGGTAGTCGCACCCGCATCGGTGACCGGGCAGCCTGTGCCATCTCCGATCTCGCCGTTGCCGTTGTTGTACCAGACCGGCGCGTTCTTGCGGGTCGCATTCTTGGCGATGACGGTACTTGTGACGGGGGAATTGGTCAGGGCGTCGCGGGAGGCATAGCGGTTCTGGATCGAGGCTGTTCCGAAGCGAAGGCGTTCGTGTATGCCCGCCCAATGTTCAGAATCGGGACGTGTCTGGCGTGAGGTGCTCGATGGGGTGTGACCGGGAAGTGCAATGCTCTCGACGCGACATGCCAATAGGTGCATCGCCTCGGTACGCGTGACCTGACCGTTCCCCGGAGTTCGTCAGATGTTGGCATTCCCGACGTTCGCGGAAGGCGTCGAGCCGGGAGCCCGCAGATCGATCGGACGAAGTCGGGGCGTTCTGATCGAATTGGAAAGCGGAGGAGTGTATTTCCTGGAGATACCCCGCGAATGGCAGCCGGACAATGTGGCGTGGGCACGCATCGTGGCGGTACTGAATCGCTGCGTCTGGCGGGCTGACCAATACGACGAATTGAGCGCGATTCTGCATGGGAGTGCGCAGTGCCGTCGATCGTGGTCAAGGCAGTGGAACTGGGACAGCTGTGCGCCATGCCCTGGAACCTGCGTGCCTTCGCCATCGAGTGTGCCCTCAATCACATGGAGTCGAATGGGTCGGCTGCCAGCATGCAACTGATCGAACTGACGGAGCGCTTTGAACGAGAGGCCGGCGAGCGCCTTCAGGCGGACTTCGGCCGTTTCTGCGGGGCACTGGCACGGGAAGTTCTGTCGCTTGCGGATCCAACTGCGCCGACACTTTCGTCAGTTCGCTACAACTACCTGGCAGCGGCCGACTCGACGACGCGGCGCAACCGGATACAGGCGGTTCGTGTGTGTCCCCAACTGTGTCCCCTCCTTGCAGGCGAGGCAGGACCGTTGAGCGAGGTGGTATGGCAGATCGCCGAGATCATCGATTCCGGCCGTCCGCTCATTGACGGCATGGCCGAAGCCTTCGGCGGGCGACGTACCGCCGTGCGGTACTTGCTGGGCTGCCCGCCTCGCGAGGCGGGTTGGGCGCGTCACATGAAGGCCCTGGTTCGTTCCCTTTCCGCGATTGCACTGGAGCGGGATCCCCCAACGCTGACGAATGGAGCGCGTTCCTGGGGTTGGTTCTGGAGTCTGCTTCCGAGGATCACTGGTCGTCCCTACGGCACAGCTCTGAACCTGAGTTTCTTACGCACCGTTAGCCGTTACGGATGGTCACGGGCACGGGAGCGCCTCGCGGGTTTGGCTGTTGAGGCGCACCACGGCAGCGTCTTGCGGGGGTTCCTGGATACGTATTCCGGGGCGCTGGCTGGGGTGTACGAGATGAGTTCGCCGGTGAGGCTATTCGTACTCGCGCTTTCGGTATCCTTGACGAGGCAGTGCAGTCGATCGGACCTGTTGGACTGGTAAAGCTGCTGGCGAAATGGCCTGGGCAGTTGCGGCAGGCGCAGGCGGCGCGCCAGCGCCAGTCGGACCTACGTTATGGACGGGTGGTGGGAAACAGTCATCAGCGAAGAGCTCGATCACGAGGGTGTTCGAATCGTGCCGCTCGCGGATGCAAGGTCACTCGAAACGGAGGGTTCCGCGCAGCGGAACTGCGTTGGCAGCTACGCCGAAAGAGTGCAGGGACGGCGGCCATCTCTTTCTCTCCGGCTCGCCGACGATCGACGCCTCGGTGTCGTGCATCTGCGCTTCAAGATGGAGGGGCCCGGCAGGTACCGGGTTCGGATCATCGAGTCACAGGGGTTCGCCCACAGGGCGCTCGATCCATCCGCAAGAAGGCCGTCAAGTGGCTCGTCGGCCATCTGCGTACCCCGATCATGCAGGAGCGCATCGCCGACGTCGAAATGCGACGTCGCCTGGCGGAGCACAGGGACATGGAACGCGACGCGCAGGAAGAGATGGAGCCCTTGATCGCCGCGCTGACCGCTATCCGCCCACGCTCGATGGGGTATCTCGCGTTGTTGGCGAAGCTGCGTCATCGCCTCCGAGGCGGCGGTCCGGACGCTCTGGAGGACTCGGAATGGAGCGGAACATGACTCCCGTGGGCTCGTCCGGTTCGGGCGCGTCTACAATGATTGATGCAGGCGTACTGAAGGGCGACGGGAGTCCGGTTCGTTACGTCGCCCTGCCGTCGGTCGGGTGGGCGCTGACGCCAACACCGCTGAGACAGGTCGCGTGCCCATTCTGCTGGTCCTGGTCTCGGACGGCACGGTCTGGATGCTCCAATCGACTGGACACCCCTGGACACACCATCGCGTCGCCAAGGCTTGCGAGACGCTTCGTGGCGCGTCCGAGTCCGGCGAGGGGCTCGAGCGGCTCGCATACCGCTTGGGCAAGATCCTCAACGCGCCGACCATGACGATCATCGAGCCGAACCTCGATGCGACTGACCCGGTGCAGTGGGGTATCCCCGAAATTGCTAGGGCCATGCTGGAACGCCCGTGCGCTTCGATTGGCGCTTGCGGACCAGATTCACCTTGGGCGAGCGATTGAGGCTGATTGAAGCGGCGGTGCGAGAAGCGCTCACCGCGGCGATGGACGAGTTCAGCGACGCGCTGGACGCCCAGAGTTATGCGCTGTCGCCAGCGCAAGCGGGCATCTGGATGCGACCATCTACAACTACCTCGTGTCTGTACCGCATAGGCTTTATCGCATGCAGTTCGCGACGACCTTTCCAATCTTTCTTCGGGCGGTTGCCGGCGCGTCGGCGGGTAGCCTAGAGGCCGAGTTGAGGCTCGCCGTAGATCACGGCATTCCCGTCATCCGACACGTAGCGGAGCGCTGGCGGGTCAAGCCGGTGGTATTGCGCCACTTGGTGGGCAAGCCGCCTACGCTGGTTGGGACGCAGTGGGAATCGAACGTGCGCGGACTGGCCAAGATCCTCGACATGCTGTACCCGGAGGACCTGCCCGGCAGCGATGCGCAGGCTTGGCGCGCGCTCAATCTGACGGCGGGGGTCGCGGAGCGGATTTTTCGGCGGCGTCCGTGGGCTTCGGCGTTGGGCGCCGCGTGGGTGCGCGACGCGTTTCACCGTCTCGCAGCGAACCCAGGTGATGCTGGCCACGACTTTGTGTCGGATGCGGTGGCATTGGACCAAGCCGAGCGACTGCGCGATGCCCTGATTAGCGTCCTGAGGGAGGTGAGCCCCGCGACAGACGTCGATGGAGATGTCGCGAGGACACATGCCGCCGAGTCGATCGCTGATCGATTTATTCTTGGCACACCGATCCGACGCCTGCAGCGCCTCGCCGAAACCTTCGCGCGCCACGTGCTCCAAGCACGAACGGAACTCGCGGCGGAGACGAGGCTGCTCAAGGGGACGTCGTTCTGGCCTCTGCTCCCCGAAGATTTCATCGGCGCCGGGGGGCGGCGGCGGGTGAAATCGCTCGACACGCGCGAAGCGCTTGAGTGTCACGGATCGCGGCTGGAAATTTGCTTGGGTTCGTCCCACCTGGGTAGCTACGCCGATCGATGTGCAACTGGGGGAAAGCTTCATCGTCGGACTGTTGCATGCTACGAGCGGAATGCCACTGTCGACGGCCCAGCTTACCTTTCGGAAGGGCGCTGACGACTCGCGCTGGAATGTCGTGGTCATCGAGCATACCGGCGAAAGAAATCAGGCGCCAAGCGCAGACTGCGCGCTAGCGCTACGCGGACTGTTGCTACACTGCGCGGAGGAAAGCGTGCAGCGCCACCTTCGGACGGGATTGCGCGTTATGCGAGAGCGGGCGGCCGAATCCGCAGGGGGCTCGACGTCACGCCGGGCTAGCCCCTTCGTTCGAGCATTGCGTACCACGCTCGGCGCCGCGGCATACGAACAACTGATGGTTCAGGTGCGATTGGAGCTGCGGTCCCCGATCGAAGGTCGCGGGGGTTGCGCAGACGACGAGCGCGGGCGATGCCGTGCCAATAGTTGAAGGGAACGACCCACGCGCAATGGACTGGGCCATTGGGACCGCATGGCTGGCCGGCACCGGCGAGTTTCCCAATGGTCCTCTACGTGAATGGGTAGGCAGCGCCACGCGTGGACGACGCAGCGACTGAGCTGTGCGACACTCGAAATCCAAGTCCCAATCCTTCCACGGAATCGGGGCAACTCCACTCGGAATGGAGCGGAACATGACCCCCATGGACGGCAATGCGAAGTTGGTGGCGTTCCTGCGCGGAGAAGGATGCGATCATGCCGGTAGGGCGATGGCCGAGATTCTCTCCTGGCCAGACGAGCGGCTCGAACGTTGCCACGATTATATTCAGTGGCTGTTTCCGACGCGGCGGCCCAGCGAGTACAACGCGGCTGCGCCGCAGCTGAACGACAGCGTCGCCAGGCTGCTGAGGGAGGATGCCATGGCGCGCTCCAACATCCGGGCCGGGTTTCTTCGGATGCTTTCGTTCTATGGACTCGTGTGCGACGACGACGATCCGGACGAGGTGTATGTCGAGAAGGGACCGGATTTCGCCAGGCGTTCGAGGGTCTGGCTCCAACGCGACAACCACAATTTCAAGCGCCTCTCCCGGATGCTCGCGAGCCTGCCGGAGTTGGGCTCGAAAACCGTGCGGAGGCTCTGCGCCTGTGCCTGGACAGAATCTACCGGGAGGCGGGAGGGCGCGTGGGCACTTCCTACGGGTTCTGGCGAAGGACCTGACATGCAGTTCCCGCGTGATGACTGCTGATACCGTCCTGTAACGACTGGAATGCTTTGGATACTTGCGGAAGTGGCGTTGGATCTCGTATCCACTTTGTAGTTGAAGAAGGGAGATGTTCCTTTATCCAATTCCCAGCTGGCGAAATGCCCGGTGAGCACATTTCCGGATTTTAGCAAGGCCGCTGTGATGGCATGAACGTGGGGGTCGCCATGGGTCCGCCCCCAGGGAAATTCATTTGCTCGCCTTGCACTTGGGCCCATCCTTCATAGTAAGCCTTGGCGACCTCTTTCGCAGTGATCGTGGAGCCGGCATCCTCAAAGCCGGGGATGGAAGGGACGCATACCGGCATGGCTACCAGCACTTTCAGGGGCAGGCCTTGCGAAGCCTTGTGAAATAACTCCACCAGCCCGATTCCAAAAACGTTCGTGATTTCATGGTTGTCACAGGCAATGGTGGTGGTCCCATGCGGAAGGATTGCTTCTGCAAAGCTGACCACATCCACCATGCTGCTCTCAACATGATCGTGGGTATCAATGAACCCTGGCACCAGGAAACGCCCGAGTAGCATCGATCACCCTGGTTTTTTTATCTGCTATGAGATGATCGCCTTTTTCCAACGTACGCGATTAATCCGTGGCGTACAGCCACGGTAATTCCATCCTGGATTCGTGCTGTATTCACATTGACCAGCCGTCCATTTTTAATGATCAGGTCGGCCAAGTTATCTGCCATGGCAGTGGCAACGATGTCCTGGGTTACTTCGTACAGCATCCTTCTTTTATGGGGCTGCAGTGGTGATTTAGACGTGGGCATATCTATCTCCTATGAATGTTTCATTAGGGTGATGCTGGCATCTAAGTTGTCTAAACATCTTGAATTTTATCATGCCAGCAAATCTTAAAAAACCTAAGGTACGATCCAGGTGCCGGTCTCACCCTTTGAGGGCGCGGCCGATATTTTCCGGGTTGGTGATGAGCGCCTGTTTGCCGCCGGCCTCCAGGAACCAGATGATCGCCTGGATCTTGGGCGCCATCGAGCCTTTGGCAAAGTGGGTGCCTTCGGCCAGGTATTCTTTGGCTTCTGCCAGGGTCATCCGGTCGATCCATTTCTGGTTCGGCTTGCCAAAATTGAGGGCGACCTTTTCGACGGCGGTGGAGATAAGGAACAGGTCGGCTTTGATCTCTCGCGCCAGCAAGCTGGAGGCAAAGTCCTTGTCGATGACCGCCGCGGTCCCCGCGTACTCGCCGTCGCCCATGTCAATGACCGGGATGCCGCCGCCGCCCACGGTGATGACGACGATGCCCGCCTTGATCAGCGTCTCAACTGATTCGAGCTCGACCACTTCCTTCGGAAGGGGAGAAGCCACCACCCGCCGCCAGCCGCGCCCGGCATCTTCCACCACGCTCCAGCCCAGCTCTTTTTGGCGTCGCTTGGCTTCGGCTTCGTCCATGAAACCGCCGATCGGCTTGGAGGGATTCTTGAAAGCCGGGTCATTCTTGATCCACCAGCACCTGGGTGATGACTGTGGCGACTGCTTTCTTGATCTTGCGGTGAAAGAGTTCATTTTGCAGGGTTTGCTGCAGGGCATATCCGATCGCGCCCTGGCTGTCCGCGCCGCATACATCCAGCGGGACTTCGTGCATCCCTTCCACTTTCGCGGCAATTTCGGACCGGCGTAAAATGAAACCCACCTGCGGTCCGTTGCCGTGACCGATCGCCACATCCCAGCCCGCTTCGATCATGTCAGCAATATGGTAGGTGGTTTCCTTGGCAGCCAGGTATTGGTCTTCCACGGTTTTGTGGTTTTCGTCTTTTATCAGCGAATTACCGCCAATGGCAACAACAGCGACTTTTTTGCTCATGCAAGCATCCTCCTAACTCATGGTTAACGCCATCACCGCTTTCTGCGCGTGCAGGCGGTTTTCTGCTTCATCGTACACTACCGACTGGGGTCCGTCCATCACGCCGTCGGTAACTTCGATGTTGCGGTCTGCGGGCAGGGGGTGCATGTAGATGGCGTCCGGTTTTGCCAGTGCCATCTTGCGCTCGTCCGTGATCCAGTGTGAGTACTTCTTGATGATCTTTGCGCCTTCTTCCGGGTCCGGGGTATGCACCATCGCCCCCCATGATTTGGCATAGACGATGTCCGCATCTTTGAACGCGGCTTCCATGTCGTCGGTGACTTCAAAGCCTGCGCCAAAATGTCGCGCCTGTTCCTTGGCCTGCTCCATGATCTCGGGCATCAATCGGAATTCCGGCGGGTGCGCCAAAACCACATCCAGTCCGAAACGCGGCATCTGCAGGATCAGCGACTGGGGCACAGACATCGGCTTCTGGTACGAAGCCGCGTACGCCCATGAAACCACCATCTTCTTCCGGCGCAGGTCGCGGCCTTTTTTCTCGACGATCGTCATCAGGTCGGCCAGGCATTGGAAGGGATGGTAGATGTCGCATTGCATGTTGAGCACCGGCACCCGTGAGGCTTTGGCTACGGCATTCAGGTACCCGTTGCCGATGCCCCAGTCCACGTGTCGGATCGCGATCCCGTCGTAATAGCGCCCAAAAATTTCACCAATTTCCTTGGGTGTATCCCCATGAGAAATTTGCGTGGACTTGCTCTCGATGAATGCTCCGTGCCCGCCCAACTGGGCCATGCCGGCTTCGAACGAACCGCGCGTTCGCGTGGATGAGAAGAAGAACAACATCGCCAGCACCTTGTCACGCAGGTAGGCATGCGGTTCGTTCAATGCGCGCTTGCGTTTCAGATCGAAAGCCACTTCCAGGACGGTTTCAACCTCTTCTTTTGTGAAATCCAGGTCCCCGATTAGATCCCGGCCGTGTAAAAACGTTTTCATGAATTCCGTTCCTTTCTATATGTTCTTAACCAGGTATTCTTCTGGCAGTTCAAGATTGTATGAATTGTCCAGGATATAATTTTCCTGTTCTTCGGCGATCCTGTTACCAGGATTCGAGCTGCTTTTTCTCAGATAAGCGATTAGGCCATTGATTAATCGTTTAACCTCATCTGCCTGCTCGTGATGGGTCTTTAGGTCAGCTTCTTCTATATATTTTCGATCCATCGCCAGGTATAACTCGGATTGTATTTCACTGGCAGACCGGCGCGATATTTTTAGAAAGCGAATGAACTCTGGATCCGTTCCCGCATCACATCCTTCAGCAATATTATGCATAATGGAACCGGCCGCGTCCAGGATCTGATCTCGTAGCCTGAAATCCTTCGAGAATTCAGATTGATGTGTCAGCCGATGGATGTTGTTTGCTAATATTCTAGCTTTTTGCCAACATATCAAATCCTCAAACCGTCTAACCTTCGCCATCCCGTAGACCTTTCTATCAGACTATTCGACTATCCGACTGCAAACTCCCTGGGCTCTATTCCATTGCGCCAAGTACCAACGCCAGCAATGCCATCCGCATCACCACACCGTTAAAAGCTTCCTGCCAGTAGCACGACCAGCGCGTGATATCCACATCTGTCGGCACTTCGTCCATCCGCGGCAGGGAGTGCAGCAGGATCGCATCCGATTTGGCCTTCGTTTCCAAAAGTTCACGGGTGATCTTGTAATTGGCCGGGGTCAGGCCCACATCTTTCCCTGAGCGTTCGTCGCGTGATTTGGTGTAATCAGGCTGGACCACTGGCTCCACCAGGATGACGTCCGCTTCCGCGATCGCCTGTTCAACATGTTCGGCTTCCCTGAAATTAACGCTGAATTGTTTCAACTCTGCTTTGAACTCTTCGGTCAGCGACATATCAGGCGGGGAAACGAAGGTGATCGGGCAGTCGAACTGGCTCAATGCATATCCGAGCGAGTGCATGGTGCGCATGCGCATATCGCCCACGGCCAGCCAGGTGAGACCGTCGATCGTGCCCTTTTCTTTTAGCACCGTGTACAGGTCGGTCAGGATTTGCGTTGGGTGTTCTCCCCAGCCGTCACCGCCATTAATGATCGGGATCGAAGCCCATTTGGCTGCCTCATGCGGCGCGCCCTGTTGGAAGTGGCGCATCACGATCACGTCGCCGTAGAACTCCAGCATCTTGACCGTGTCCTTGATCGACTCCTGGTAAAAGTCGCCGGCCCGGGTCATCTTGGCATCCGCAAATCCGGTCACGTGCCCGCCCAGCCGGTGCATGGCTGCCTCGTGCGCCAGCCGCGTCCGGGTGGATGGTTGGTAGAAAGCCGTCACCAGTGTCTTTTCAGCCAGCAGGTCGCTGTTGCGGCGGCTTACCGCGATCGGCTCTAGTTCTGCCGCTACATCGAAAACGTGGAAGAATTCTTGCCTTTCGAAATCTTTGAGGGACAGGATGTCCCGACCAGAAAAACTACGCATTTTAACCTCCGATGGTTAAATAAAATTGCACGTGCTTTCGTTCACGTGTCTTGGTTAGCCCACCCGTCTCACCACGTGGAAGCGGAAATATCCGGGTAGGAAATAACTGATGGAATAATCGATAACGCGGTTTTCATCCGTATAGAGTTGAGCCGCAAAGTAAAGCAGCACGTCATCACGCTGGATTTGCAGTGCTCGTGCCACCTCTGATGTGGCACCCACTGCCTTTATTTCCGTTCTGGATTGCACCAGTTTCGGGGCTCCTCGCTGTAATAACAGGTCCAGTACCGAACCGGTGAAGTCTGCCTGGAGTTCCTCAACCGGCAGGATACCCACCGGCAGGGAATCCACCAGGAACGCGATCGGGCGGTTGTCTGTATAGATGATCCGCGCCACCCGCGTGAGCTCCGACGCGACCTCCAGGTTCAGCATATCGGCTGTTTCTTCATCTGCCGTTATTTGCTGGATCTGCAATTCGCCCATCCTGACTGTCAAACCCGAGCGTTGGGCAAGAGTTCCGATGCTCTCAAGTACTTCCAGCCCGGTCTCCATTACCGGCACTTTGGCAGCAACGAAGGTTCCAACGCCTTGTCTTCGTCGGATCATTCCCTTGCCCTCGAAGGAACGCATCGCCTCCCGAAGTGTGGCTCGCGATACTCCCATTTTTTTCGCCAGTGTGGGTTCCGATGGCAGGCGGGTTTCTGCCGGCAGCGAAAGGATCATCTCCGCCAGTTCAATTTGCAAGCGCCGAAATGGATAATGACTCATACTTTACTCCTGATCTGACGGGGTTTCTATGACTGGTTTGAGGGCAACGTGTTCCACATCCACCAATCCTTTGTCCGATATGCGTAATTCAGGGATGACCACCAGTGCCAGTAAGCTCAGGGTCATGTTCGGGTTGTTCAGGGTGCACCCGCAGGCGCGGAAGCCCTCCAGGATGGTGTTCGCCTTCTCGGCAACTCTGTCTGCCCTTTCGGTTGACATTAAGCCCCCGATGCACAATTCGAGCAGCCCGGTGACTTTGCCCTTTTTCACCACCACCTGTCCCCCGCATGTTTCGGCCAGGGTGTTGGCGGCTATTACCATGTCCGATTCGTTGGTTCCCACCACCAGCATATGATGGCAGTCATGCGCCACGGTTGAAGCGATGGCACATTCTTCGGTGAAACCGAAACCGCTCACCAGCCCAACTTGTACGACGCCTGTCTTGTGGTGGCGCTCCACGAGCGCCACTTTGGCCACTCCTGGCACCAGTTGAACCTCTCCGCCTGAGACCGGCATCGCCATCTGCAACCCCTTTGTGGGTGCCTGGTTTTCGATGACTCCGATCACATTGCATGTTACCTGTGCTGCCTTCGATGTTGTTCGCAGCTTGAAATCATTCTCACTAAGGGCTTGCTTGATATGGACGGAATTGGTTGCCCACTCTGGGTACTCCATGCTTGGCAGGTCGATCCGCAGTTCGCCTTGTTCGGCTGCCACCTCGCCCCGCACCAGCACCGTTCCGGCGTGGAAATTCTTCAGGTCGTCCACCATTACGATATCCGCCCATCGCCCGGGGGCGATCATCCCCACCTGGCGGCTCACCCCGAAATGCTCCGCCGTGTTGATGGTTGCCATCTGCAGCACCGCCATCGGGGACAATCCCTGCTCTATGGCGTGTCTGATCACCCGGTCCATGTGTCCGTCGTTGACCAGGGTCCCGGCGTGTAAATCGTCCGTGCACAGCATGAAGTGGCGCGGGTCGAGTCCCAGTTTGGTGATGGCCCTCGCCTGTGCAGCCACATCCTGCCAGGCTGAACCATGGCGTAGCATCGCCCGCATCCCCTGCCGCACTCGCGCCACGGCATCTT
Organism: uncultured Chloroflexia bacterium; assembly: GCA_963826215.1. Taxonomy (GTDB): domain Bacteria; phylum Chloroflexota; class Anaerolineae; order Anaerolineales; family Villigracilaceae; genus UBA877. The sequence continues at coordinate 12,448 of CAWGWL010000007.1, forward strand.
CCACCCGCGTCCCTTCGTGGTCGTCCTCGATCCCGCCTGCTGCGTACCCGTGGAATGCTGGGCCGAGGTCCGGGGAGGCGTAGTGCCCCCCGATGACTTTTCCGGCGCTCCGTGCGATTTCCAGTTCCGCCAGCATTTTGAAGTCCCCGGCTGCCACCCCGCGGTAGTTCATCATTTCAGCCAGGCCGATCACATTCTCCCACCCCATCGCCTCTTCCACATCTTCCACGGTCATCTCTGCCCCGGGTGTCTCCAGCTCGGGGCTGGAGGGCACGCAGGAGGGCACCTGCACCCAGATGTGGATCGGTTGCAGCGCAGCTTCGTCGGCCATCAACTTCACGCCCTTCAGTCCAAACACGTTCGCGATCTCATGCGGGTCGATGAACATTCCCGTGGTCCCGTGAGGCACCACTGCCCGCACGAATTCGGTGACCGTCACCAGGCCTGATTCCACGTGCATGTGCCCGTCCAGTAGCCCCGGCACCAGGAATTTCCCCTCCGCACTGAGCACCCGGGTATCCTTCGTGATGGTGTGGGAGGCATCCGGGCCAACATACGCGATGCGGCCGTCCTTGATGGCAATGTCCGTATTCGGCTACGAACTCGCCGGATTGCACGCAGACCCAGGTTCCCTTGCGCAGCACCAGGTCGGCTGGTTTTCGGCCCATGGCAACGTCGATCAGGTTGCGTGTCGGTTGGACGTCTAATTTCATTCAGTCTCCAGGAATGACATATCGTTGGGTTTCCTGTCATATTGCGCGGCGATCTGTTCGGTTATCGAGCAGGCAGGGGAGATTGCCTTTCATGCTCTAGCTGTGATACTTTCCAGGAGTATAAGCAACCTCTGCAAGTGGCTGAAACTCCCTGGTGGTGTCTCTGACGCAGGCTTTTACTAATGTATAACATTCGTCTGGTGACCGGACGGTATCCACGAATAATGCCGTTCCCGGTTCCCAGGGACGGAACCCCTTTTGTTGGTCAAGCACCTGGCTCCACGAGGCCGCCCCCTCGCCAGGACTGGACGATGCAAACCTGGCGTTTACGCGTTCTTTCCAAACCAGTTCGTCCGAGACAGAAGGTATGAACTGGTACAAGACGGGCGTCATATTTCGCGGCGATCGCACTTGCATGAAAGCGGTCCAGGTTCATAAAGATCGAGTCGGCAATGACGCTGACACCGAATTTTAACTGGGCTTCAACGATCAACAGCAGGGCGCCAATAGCCTGGTCCCAGAATGCGGTTGTATTGCGATCCAATCCCAGCCGGCATGCAGTCAGCCAGGTCATCAATGCTCAGCAGGGGCCAATGCAGATCCCTTGACAGCCGTTCAGCGAGGGCGCTCTTCCCGGTGCCTGGTAACCCTGAAAAGAGCACAAAAGTAGCCCTCATACTTAATTGCCCATCAACAACCGCCTGGCAGCCCGGTTGTGTCGATCTACCAAGTTTAACCTCATCTACGGTCACCAGGTGTCCTTCGCGGACCACGAACCGTCCGCCGATCACGGTGAAATCTGCCCTCACCGGGTGGCAAAAGACTGCCGCTGCCACCGGGTCGTGCAGCCCCCCGGCGTAGTCGAGCCGGTTTAGGTTGACGGCAAAAAAGTCGGCGCATTTCCCTACTTCCAGGCTGCCGATATCGGACCTCCCCAGCACTGCCGCCCCGCCGCGCGTGGCAAGCCGCAGCGCTTCCCGGGCGGTCATCAACTTACGGGTCGGGTCATTCGATAAGGAAAAACCGGTGATCCCTTCCCTCAGTCTGGACAACAGCATCGCCTGGCGCACTTCTGCCAGCATGTGCGAACCGTCGTTGGAGGCCGAACCGTCCACTCCCAGGCCCACCTTGACACCGGCTGCCAGGTATTCCTTGATCGGGGCGATCCCGGACGCCAGGCGCATGTTGGAGCTCGGGACAGTGCGCCACCCCGCAGCCGTGCTTGGCGAAAGCATTACTTCCTCGCCGTTCACATAGACGGCATGGGCAAACCAGACGTCCTCCCCCACCCAGTCCACCGACTGCATGTATCCCACGGGACGGTGACCAAATTTCTGCTGGCAGAACTGTTCTTCGTCCTCGGTCTCGGCCAGGTGTGTATGCAGATGGACGCCGTATTCCCGCGCCAGTCTCGCGGACTGCTTCATCAATTCACCGGTTACTGAGAAGGGGGAGCAGGGAGCCAGCACGATCTGCACAAACGCACCCGGTTTCGCGATCGTGGTATTGCTGGATGAGACGCTGGCTGTCGGCCAGGATGTTCGCTTCCGTCTCCACCACCGAATCAGGCGGCAGCCCGCCTTCGGATTCACCCAGCGACATCGAACCCGCGGCTGGCCTGCAAGCGTACGCCGATCTCCCGTGCGCCGCGGCAATTTCGTCGTCCAGGCGGGAACCATTGGGAAACAGGTAGAGATGGTCGGAAGCAGTGGTGCAACCGGAGAGTGCCAGTTCTGCCAGGGCTGTCTGGGTGGATATAAAAATATCCTCCGGGGTCATGCGCGCCCAGATGGGATAGAGCGTCTTGAGCCAGTTGAATAAATTGGCATCCTGCGCAGCCGGGACAGCCCGCGTCAGGGTCTGGTAGAAATGGTGGTGGGTGTTGACCAGCCCCGGCAGGAGCAGGTGGCCGCGCAGGTCGAGCACTTCATCGGCGGTCTGCGGCAGGTTGCTCGTCGGACCAACCTGTTCGATGAATCCATCCCGCACAAAAAGACCACCCTCGGGGATTTCCCGCTGGTGGTCATCCATGGTGACCAGGACTGTGGCGTTCTTGATCAGAAGAGTGCTCATCGTTTGAAACAGGGGAGAAACAGGTTGTCAGACAACTATACCACTAGTTTAACTAAAAATGAGGTGATTGTCAAATATTTCACAAGTTCAAGATTGGAGTACACCTGGAATCAGGTTTTTCTCTGTATCTCCCACAAATTTCCTCCCTGTGGTTTCACTCCCGGATGGCCTTCCCCCAGAAAGTTCACTCACTTCGCGGGTTGCTCCCGGAAATTTTACGCCCTTTTCTTCTCCTTCTTCTGTTGATACATTAGCTCATCTGCCTGTGAGATCAATTCATCGATGGTATGCGGAGCGTCAGGAGTGAATCGCGCGATACCCACGCTGAGGGTTATCTGGTATAGTCGCCCGTCCCTCTGGTTGTGATTCTCCACTGTTGTTTGCAGGCGCTTTGGAAGGTTGTCCACGCTGTCAACGGACGTATCCGGTGCCAGGATGACGAACTCGTCTCCACCGAAGCGGGCGGGGATATCCGCCTCACGGAAGGTCTCTTTTAGGATGGCTGAAACCTCTTTGAAAGCCTCGTCACCCTGGGCATGCCCAAAAGTATCGTTGATCGTCTTTAAATCATCTACGTCGCAAAAGAATAACGCTTCGCTTCTCTTAAATCGGTACGCCAGTTTCATTTCGTGTTCCGCCAGCAAAGAGAAGCCCCTCCTGTTGTACAGTCCCGTCAATTCATCTGTCAAAGACAGGCTGACGATCTCCTGCTCCATTCGTTTTCGCTCGATTACTTGCGCCACCTGGGTCGAGACGAATTCCAAAAGGTTCAAGTCCTTTTGGTCAAAATGGACCCCATCGGTATAACTTTGCACCGCCATCACTCCGATGATTCGTCCCTCCAGTTTCAGGGGCGCTCCCATCCAGTCCACCCCAGTCGTCCCCACCACCTCCACTTCACCTTCTTTCACGAGCCGGTCAAATTCCTCAGGGGGCACCAGCAGCGGTTGTCCTGTCCGGATGACGTATCCTGTCAGTCCTTGCAGGGGGGTCGGTGTGGGAGGCGGGTCGTCAAACTGATCCACATAATATGGAAAGCTGATTTCTCCTTTACCTGGATCGTACAAAGCAATATAAAAATTTTCCGCTCGATTAATTCCCCCAGGATGGAGTGGATGGAATGGTATAGGTCGTCGATCCCCTCCCCGTAATTGACGCCTGCGTGATCCGGAAAATGGCGTTTTGCACCAGTTCAAATCGCTTCCGGTTGGTTATATCGTGTGCCACAAGCACGGCTGTTGTCTCCGAGAGTCGCGAGGTGCTTGCGGCGAACCAGGTGTCCTTGCCGTTGATCTGCGGCATATATTCGCCGCTGGCAACTTCACCGCTGTTTATCGCCTTTCTTATTAGGGAGAGGTTAATGTCCGCCTGTTCTTTCGGGAGAACTTCGTGCAGCATCTTCCCCAGCATTTCATCTGGCGGACGAAACAGGTTCGCAGGGTTTGTCGGGGCGATTTCGATGTAGCGTCCGTTTTGATCGTACACGATCACCACATCCTGCATGGACGCGAACAGGGCGCGCAGCTCGGCTTCTGACTGTTGCAGTGCTGTCTCTGCCTTTTTGCCCCGTTCGAAGTCTGCACTTAAATTGTTGACGATGAGAGACACAACGGTAAGCACGATCAAGCTGGCAGCCAGTGCTGCAACGGCCACTTTTAATCCCAGGGCTGATGATCCAGGGATCGGCAGCCGAACTAAGGAATCCTTGGAAAAGGACGACCAGGACCGAGGTCGGGATGAATGCCCGCAGTAACCGCGCCCTGAAAGAATGCCCCATATATGATTTCACTGGCCAGGCATTGGGTCCCGACATCATCAGTAATCCCAGGCTGAGGAACCAGAACACGAGAGCGAGGTTGTTAAGGCCACCGGGATGGTTGTGCCTCCATAAAAAAGTGGCGCACCATAAAAATATCCAATGAGAAGTAATCCGCTGAATGCGAATAGAACCACCCCTAGGACCCCTGTAAAATTCTTTGCTCGCTGGCTCGGCTTGATCCCGGTTGTTAAAAGCCTGGCGGGGATCGCCAGGAACGATCCCGCAGCTGTCAGTGGAGACATCCGACCGGAGGTTGTTAAACCGAAAGATGGCGGGTTTGGGTATATCAATTTTTCGAGATCAGGTCCAAACCCGGTGATCGCCCTGGTTGCCAGAATAAGCACGAAAAGTAACATTCCCAGTTGCAGCACCAGGATGACGATACTCGTCCTCTCCTCGCTGGGAATACTCTTTTAATGAACCACGTGATCCACAATCCCAGCAGGATTAATCCTGTGCCGGGAGCCATGGGAATATATGCTCGGCTGATCGAGGCAAGGATAGGCTTGTTCCACCATCCACCCGACCAAAGCCAGCATGCTGATCACGAACAACGATTCCCATGAAAAGATCGGCGTAGCGGTCTTGTTTGGTTCGCTTTGCGGGTACGTCGCTCATTTTTCCAGAGTTACCTTTATGATGGATGCTGATCAAATC
>CAWGWL010000008.1:0-71537 GCA_963826215.1 uncultured Chloroflexia bacterium
ACGTTGCTGTGTTGTCAACGATCTGTCCAATTGGACGAGATCTGCGTGGGGGTCAATGTGCTTGCCTATTATACGCATTCGAACTAAGTTGTCAAGGAATTTGCACCCCCAATTTTGAATCTTTAAGGTTGGAATATTGTTTTGCTCTCATAAAAATGAACTGCATATTCCTCAATCAGCTTAATGGATTTTCCCACCCCATCTTCAACCCGGAGTGCACTGCCCATTGCCATTGCGCGCGCGATCATACTTGATTTCTCGATCTCACTCAATGCTTCAATGAGAGCCTCGGTCGTCAGCTTATTCGCCGGTATTGGCATGGGACCAGCTCCTAGAAGAGCCACACGCCTCCCCCAAAAAGGTTGATCAGCAGCGAAGGGGATGACGATACTCGGGACGCCAGCACGCAGTCCAGCCGCAGTCGTTCCCGCACCACCGTGATGGATTACCACTTTGCACCGAGGAAAAAGCCAATCGTGCGGCGCGGCCTCCATCATAAAGATTTCTGCGGTTTTTTTTCCTTCCCGCATTTCACTCCATCCCGAAAGGATGACTGCCCGCAAGTGGGTGGCAGTAAGCGCGTCGAAAATGGTTTGGTGGATCTGATCAGCTTTACGGTTAACCATGCTGCCAAAGGATACACATACCGGTGGCTCACCCGCTGAGAGGAACTCCATCAGCCCGTCTGGCGGCAAATAGTTGGAACTACCATTTAGGCTCCAGTACCCGGTCACATTAACATCATCATTCCATTCGGGCTGATTGGGGATAACAATCGGACTCCAGGCACATAGCATCGGGGTTCGGGGACGATCTTGAGTCTGTCGGAAAGGCCAGCTTGGTTTTTTGGGAAAAGTTTCGGGCATTGCTTTGCGAACGCGTCTGTAACCGCTGTTACCGCCGTACCAAAAAATCTGCGTCGCCAGCCAGTGGGAAAAATAACTCATCCATCCGGGAGGAATAGCGGGAAATGCCACATTTGGAAAGGCTCACGTCGGCGCAAACATTGGGAAGGTTTGCGCGGAAATATCCGGGATACCCAAGTGGCAGGCAATCATACGCCCCCCGTTGTAAACAGAAAAGAATGAATGATCAAGTCCGTGCCCTGGCAGGCAGCCAACGCCTGTTGTGCAACCCGTGGTGCGATCTCAAAAACATAGCCTTGAATTGCTCGTACCATGCGAAAAGGATTTTGGCTGGCGTTATTTATCCGCCGGCTTAATTCAACCGGATCACCCGCCAGCGTAGCGAATGGGATACCTTGACCGGTTGCAAGGTCTGCAAAACGACCGGGAGCTGCCAGGGTCGGAGCATGCCCTGCTTTTTGGAGGGCAACGGCCAGCGCCAGGAAAGGCTGCACGTCTCCGCGCGAACCATATGTGAGGAGGCTGATTTTCATGGTTTAAGTGCTCAGGAGCGACCCGGGGGTCGCTCCTGCAAATTTAGTCCATCTCCTGCCGCCCGGACAAAGCACGCAAGAGGGTGTTCTGGTCTGCATATTCCAGGTCACCTCCAACCGGTAAGCCCCGTGCCAGCCGGGTCACGCGCGACTCCCAGGGACTGAAGCCGCGGGTGCAGGTATTGCGCCGTTGCCTCCCCTTCCATGGAGGGGTTGGTTGCCAGGATGACTTCCTGTACGCCTCCCCGTTGAATGCGCTCCAGCAGCGGCTTTATCTTCAAGTCATCCGGGCCAATGCCTTCGATGGGCGAGAGAACTCCCTGCAACACGTGGTACTTGCCTTTGAATGCACCTACGCGTTCAAGTGCCACCACATCCAGCGGTTCTTCGACCACGCATATCGTCGCCGAGTTCGCGCTGGCTGCTCTCGCAAATTTCGCAGCGGTCACGCCCGGCTGTAGTTATATTGAAACACTCCTGGCAAAACGCGATCTATTTTTAAAGTCTGTCAGCGCGTCCGCCAATTGGGCTGAAACTTCCGGAGGGGCGCGTAGTAGGAAGAATGCCAGGCGGGAAGCGGTTTTCGGCCCGATACCCGGGAGGAGTTCGAGTGCTAGAACCAGCTTTTGAATGGGTTCTGGAAACATGAATAAAATCCTGTTTGGGAAGCTCGGAAAACCAGCCGATAAATTTTAAAAGGGCAGTCCACCAGCCAGCGGACCCATGACCTGCTCCTGGAGTTCCCGGGACTTTTCCAACGCCAGGTTAACCGCCGTGAGCACTAAATCCTGAAGCATGTCAGCATCGGCATCTTTTAGGACTGCTGGGTCTATCTCCACCGACCGGCATTTCTGGTCGCCGGTCATGGTGACCTTTACTGCACCACCTCCTGCTGTGGCTGTGACGGTTTCCTCCGCCAGGTGTCCCTGTGCTTCAGCCATCTGCTGCTGCAGCTTTTGAAGCTGTTGCATCATTCCGGGTTGCCCACCGCCTCCGGCTGGACGATTGAATCCCTTTGCCATAATTACTCCTGGATATCCACGATCTCGCCGCCCTTCTTTAGGGCTGCGGCTACCATTCCATCCGATTTGACATTTGCCGGGGGAGATTGTTTTGCATTTGTGACCACACATTTTACCGGGATTTCACTCCCGCATATTTTCGCTATTGCCTTTCGGGTAATTTCCATTTGTTCCCTGGTATCCATTTTCGACTTAAGCAGATCATTTTCAAATCCAATCACCAAAGTGCCGCTTTTAATTTCCAACAACTTACAGGAATTGAGCAAAGCTTCCAGCGATGGACTCTGCGGTTTGATCACTGCCCGGATTTGCTTCCAGGCCTTCGTCACCTGGTCCAGCGTGAGGTTGCTGGCAACCTCTGCAGGTTTTTCGGGGTTCGCAGCCTGATAAAGCACTGTGGAACCGCTATCTTTGAGTGGTTTATCGGCAACTTTCGCTGCCTTTTCTGCTCCTGTTGCTGGCTTGGTGACCGCTGCTGGAGGCTTCGTTTCCACTGGGGGTTTTGGACTTGCCGTTGGCGTGGTCGTGGTTGTTGTTTCAGACAAATCCATTACCTCTGCCAGTGCCAGTTCCAATGGAAGCGATGGTTGCCAACCACCGCGCTGTTCAACGGCTGCGCTGTTGAATGCCTTGATCATTCTCAAAATTTCGCTGGAGGAAAAGGATGCCGCGTGCTTTTCAGCGTGGGCACGCGTATCCGCAGCCAGGTCCACCTGGGCGGCATTTCCCATCTGGATCAGTAACAGCGCACGCAGGTAGTCCACCACCTGGCGCGCCAGCAGGCGCGGGTCAGAACCGGCATCCAGGGCAGTATGGATCGCATCCATCCCTGGGGCAGGCTTCCGGTTCAATATCGCGGTTACCAGGTCGATTACTGTTTGACTGGTGGCAGTTCCAAGCACAGTCTGAGTCAATCCAAGGGTGATCTCTTTTCCCGTGGATGCCATTTGGTCAAGCAAGGAGATCGCGTCCCGCATTCCACCAGCAGACTGGCGTGCAATCAATGTGAGCGCTTCCGGCTCGGCTGTAAGTTTTTCAATACTCACAATGTGCTGCAATTGCCCAATTATCCCATCCACCGGGACCCGCCGGAATTCATATCGTTGGCAGCGGGAGAGCACCGTGGCAGGGATTTTGTTCATCTCAGTCGTAGCCAGGATGAAGATGGCATGCGCTGGTGGTTCTTCAAGTGTTTTTAGCAATGCGTTGAAAGCGCTATTGGAAAACATGTGCACTTCATCAATAATGTAAATTTTAAAACGACCCTGGTTGGGAGTAAAGTTGACCTTATCCCGCAGATCGCGCACTTCGTCCACTCCGTTTTGAGAGGCCGCGTCAATTTCGATGAGGTCCAGGAAACGGTTTTCATTTACCGCTGCACAATGAGCGCATTCATTACATGGACGTGCTGCCGGGTCTTCGTTCAAACAGTTGACCGCTTTTGCCAGGAGACGGGCGGCGGTGGTCTTGCCGGTGCCGCGCGGACCCGCGAACAGGTAAGCGTGTACCACGCGAGCGCCGGTGACGGCATTGCGTAACGTCTGGACAATATGCTGCTGCCCGACAATTTCATCCCATTTTTGAGGACGCCATTTGTTATAGAGAGCCTGGGTCATGATCTGTATCCATCATTTCGTCAAGGAACACGGTAAAAAGCACGCGCAATGTTTTGAGTGTCGTATAGTGCAACAAGGTCACCTGATTTCCAAACCGGGGCTGTAAGACCCCAATAAAGGTCAGCAGCGCTATCGGTTCCAGGTCCCGAATGGACCTGTACCATCCCTCCGGGGTAAAGCGTTAATTGTGGAAACGTGTATATGATCCCCAGGTCGTCTTTGAGAGTCCACCCGGTCAGCAGGATCGCTGCATCTCCGTTGTTCTGCAGGAAAACAGACTCGCTTGCAAGCGCCCCGACCCCGCTGACACTCAGGATATTTGCGTTTACACTGCCGGAAGGAAGGGTGGGGATTGTACCGCTTGAACTGCAATCTGAATTATGGTTGGCGCGGTCATAAAAGAACAGGACCGCTCCCGACACAAGCACCGAAACCAGGGCATTCAGTAGGAGGTAGAGTATCAAGCGACGGCGGGTCATCGTGCTCGTATGATAGCACAAAAATGCTGTTGCTTCGACACGTTCATCTGGCACCAGAAGTGAATGTACTAATAATGAAAGACCTTAAGGAAAAAACCATCACTATGGACCACATGAGAAGCCGACAAGGCCTTTCCTGAATGACTTTACCGAACCACCAATGCTACCCAATCCCCCATCACCCTCTTTTCTTCCAGGGTTAATCCGTGAGCTTCTGCACAGGAAATCACCCCCTCGGCCTGATCTGCAAGGATCCCCGAGAGGATGAGCTCTCCGCCTGGTGCAACCAGCCCGGCAAGCCCGGCATCAAAGAGGCGAATAATGATCGGCGCCAGGATATTTGCGATCACAAGCGGGGCATTCCGGATCTGATACATGCCGGACAAAACTTCATTCACCGAACCACGATTTATGGCAAATTGACCGGTTTTGATCCCATTTGCATCCGCATTCTCGCGGCTGGCTCGTCACCGAGGCATCGTCTATGTCAACTCCGAGGGCAAAATCTGCGCCAAGTTTCAACGCTGCGATCGATAGAATTCCGGAACCACAGCCTACGTCGATGACCACAGGTCCAGGACCAGCAATGGATGGTCGGTGGGTGAAAAAATCCTCAATTAGTTCGAGACATAGCTGCGTTGTTGGATGGGTCCCGGTGCCAAATGCCATACCCGGGTCGATTTTGATCGCTATCCGGGAGGAGTCCGGGAACTCGAGCCAGGTGGGGACAACGACCAGCCGCCTGCCAATTGGAATTGGCCGGTAATGCACCTTCCATGCTTCCATCCAATTGCGGTCTTCCAGCGGGGAGAAGACCGGCACTGGCAACGGCTGGATCATGCCTAAATAGGTGAGTGACTCTTCCAGTTTCTGACGCGTCTCTTCAAGTTTTTCGTCTGCAATAAGGTAAGCACGCACCGTGATCGGACCAACGGGTGTGCCCTCGTCCTCATCGTTGACAAAATCCACCGCTTGTTCTGTGGTTACCCCATTGGGTGCATAGCGGGCCAAAACATCAGCTACAGCCTCGGCGAGTTCACCGTTGACGGTTATGGACACTTCGAGCCAATTCATTAAGTTATCTCATTTCTCGGAATTCAGGATTGCCAGGCATTTATCGATCGTCACACGATGCTCGAAAAAGAAACCCGGGAGAGCAGTCGTGTCGAAATATCGTACACTGGAGACTTCTTCATTTGGAACAAATCCGCCTTTGACTCCGCCGCAAAGGTAGGTAAGAGTGATGTGGTGGATTTCGGTGGAATTTTCCACCAGGATAAGACGAGCTTCCTGGACGGTCATACCGGTCTCCTCCATTACCTCCCGTTTTACCCCTTCCGCGGGATCCTCGCCAAACTTTAAGTCACCACCCGGTAGCCCCCAAGGATACAAGCGACGGTATGTATGTTCGCACAGTAAAAGCTGTCCCTCTTCATTAACAATTATCGCCCCTACCGCAACCTGGAAACGTGGGCGGATGATGGCTGCCGCAATTCTCTGCATCCAGAAAGGAAGGACGTACCAGATTTTGAGAAGGAATCTTTTCATGCTCTATTTTTCCACCAATAATCCTTCAGGCGGGCAAATCATACCACATGGAAACAAACCCGCCTCCTTTGGAGGCGGGCGATGTATTTTTCATTATTGATACTCTTCCACCTGCTATCCCCCAATGGCTTCATTCAGCCAATCCAAAAATCCCTTTTCCTTCGGTTTTACCGTTGTACCCAGAGTGGCTGCCAGTTTCTCGAAGAGGTCCCGCTGTTCCTTTGTCAATTTGGAAGGGATGTCCACGTTGATGACCACCATCTGGTCGCCTCGGCCGGTCTTGCGCAAGTAAGGTACGCCGCGCGACTTGATCGTGAACACCTTGCCCGGTTGTGTCCCGGCGGGAATTTTTAGTTTCGAGTTTCCATCCACCGTCGGGACTTCCACATCCGCCCCCAGAACGGCTTGCGCTACGTTGATATCCAGGTTAAGCAGGATATCATTATCACGCCGTTTGAAGAACTTATGCGGCTTGACGGCTAAAAGTAAATATAAACTGCCCTGGGGTCCTCCCAGCATTCCTGGTTCGCCCTCCCCGGCAAGGCGGATTTGGGTCCCATTATCCACACCGGCGGGAATCTGAACGGTCTTCTTGAGCGTCTTTCTTTCCTGCCCGGTTCCGCGACAGGTATGACACGGGGAAGAGATGACCTCTCCACGACCGCCGCAGGTGGGACACGGTCCGGATTGCATCATCGAGCCGAAAATCGTCTGGCGTACCTGGCGGACTTCACCGCGCCCTCCGCAGGTCCCGCAGCGTTGCGGCTTGGTCCCGGGTTCTGCTCCTGACCCTGCACAAGTCCCACAGGTTTCGTTGCGGGTCACTTCGACCGTCTTCTCGACGCCAAAAACAGCGTCTTCAAAAGACAGGTCCAGTCGTAACTGCAGGTCGCGTCCCCGCCGTGGTCGGCGTGAATGGCCTCCCCCGCCCATGTTAATTCCGAAGAACTGCTCAAAGATATCCGAGAAGTCCATCGTGGCGTAATCGGGCATTCCACCCATTTCACCCAGCCCTGCCCGGCCGTACTGGTCGTAGCGGACGCGTTTCTGCGGGTCGGAAAGCACCCCATAGGCTTCGTTAATTTCCTTGAATTTTTCCTCTGCATCCTCTTCCTTGCTCACGTCGGGATGGTACTGACGTGCCAATTTCCGGAAGGCAACCTTGATGTCCTCCGTGGAGGCGTCTCGTGGAATGCCGAGGATTTCGTAGTAGTCGCGATTGCTCATATGTCAATGGGAATGGGATACAGGATGGAACAAGCCATCCACAATACCCTATTCGCTTCCTTTTACTTCACCTTCAACTGTGTTATCACTCTCGGGATTCTTTGAACCTTCCTCAGGCTGTACCGGGGGTGTTTGCTGGTATGCTGCTGCGCCAATTTTCTGGACCGCCTGGCTGAGAGCCTCAACAGCCTTGCGAATGACGGGTTCGTCGTCCCCATCTTTTGCTTTCCTGACCTCATCCATTGCTGCCTGGACTTCGGTCTTGATCTCGGCAGGAACTTTTTCACCAAGTTCGCTCAATACCTTTTCTGCACCATAGATGGAATTATCGGCGGTGTTTTTTGCATCGATCAGGTCCTTGCGCTGCTTGTCTTCAGCGGCATGCAATTCAGCTTCCTTTCGCATGCGTTCTACTTCATCCTTTGCCAGGCCTGACGAGGCCGTAATGGTGATGTGCTGGGTGCGTCCGCTGGCCTTGTCCAGTGCGGTGACTTTCAAGATACCGTTTACATCAATATCAAAGGTTACTTCGATCTGAGGGATTCCACGCGGCGCAGGCGGTATGCCATCCAGGATGAATTTGCCAAGCGATTTGTTATCCACTGCCATGGGACGTTCCCCCTGCAGGATGTGGATTTCCACCTGGGTCTGGCTGTCGCTGGCGGTCGAGAATACCTGGCTTTTGCGGGTTGGGATGGTGGTATTGCGTTCGATCTGGGGTGTGGCTACCCCACCCAGGGTTTCAATTGAGAGAGACAATGGGGTGACATCGAGCAGCAGGATATCTTTTACCTCGCCGCCTAAAACTCCTGCCTGGATGGCTGCGCCGACAGCCACCACTTCGTCAGGATTGACTCCCTTGTGAGGTTCCTTCCCAAAGAAACGCCGCACAGCTTCCTGCACTGCAGGCATGCGGGTCATCCCGCCCACCATGACAACTTCATTTATCTCGGTGGGTGCCAGCCCGGCGTCAGCCAGAGCCTGTTTAAGGGGGTGAGCGTCCCTTCCACCAGGTCAGCCGTAAGCTGGTCCAGTTTGGCACGGGTCAGCGTCATCACCAGGTGTTTCGGACCTGATGCATCCGCTGTGAGATACGGAAGGTTGACCTCGGTCTGCATCATCGTCGAGAGTTCGATCTTGGCCTTTTCTGCAGCCTCCCGCAATCGTTGCAGTGATTGCCGGTCCTGGCGCAGGTCTATGCCGTTCGTTTTCAGGAATTCCTGGGTGAAATACTCTATCAGTCGTTGATCAAAGTCGTCGCCGCCTAGGAATGTATTACCATTTGTGGAACGAACCTGGAACACACCTTCGCCTACATCCAGTATGGATATGTCAAATGTCCCACCACCCAGGTCATAGACCGCAATGATTTCATTGGTTTTTTTGTCCAGGCCGTATGCCAGCGAAGATGCTGTCGGTTCATTAATAATACGCAACACATCAAGCCCGGCTATCTTCCCGGCATCTTTCGTGGCGTTGCGCTGGGCATCATTAAAATACGCCGGCACTGTAATAACTGCCTGCGTTACCGGTTCCCCGAGATAGGCTTCGGCATCGCGTTTGATCTTGGCCAGGATCATGGCCGAAATTTCAGGGGGTGAATATTCCTTGTCATCCATCTTCACGCGTACATCCCCATTTTCTGCGGGGAGAGCCGTATATGGAACGCGTGGCAATGTGCGCTGGACTTCAGGGTCTTCGTATTTCCGTCCCATGAACCGTTTAATGGAAAAGATCGTATTCTGGGAATTAACGATCGCCTGGTTGCGGGCCACCCTCCCCACCAGCCGCTCGTGGTTTTTATTGATCGCCACAACCGACGGCACCAGCCGTTCTCCCTCCGAGGATGAGATGACAACCGGTTCAGCCCCCATCATCACTGCTCCAACTGAGTTCGTAGTCCCCAGGTCGATCCCAATGATTTTTGACATTATGAGTTCTCCAAAATAATGATTGCGTTGGGCGGGACTAATTCCCGTCTTGAGCGGTCACTGCATTCCCAAACGGTAGCTTTTCGCCACTATTGTTTATTCGGCCACCCTCACTTGCGCCGGGCGGATGACCCGCTCACCCAGGGTATAGCCGTTCTGTACTACTGCGATAACCTGTCCGCTTTCGTGGCCTTCGCTGGGTTCCTGCATAATGGCTTCGTGAAAATTCGGATCGAACATCTGCCCTTCAGCCTCGATACGCTTCAGGCCTTCAGCCTCCAGGATGGATTTAAGTTTCCGGTAGATCAGCTCTATGCCATCCACCCACCCCAGGTCAGCCGGGCGAGCAGATAGCGCCCGCTCCAGGTCATCCAGGATGGGCAGATATCGCTTGATGATACCGCCCACTGCATTCTGGTATGTTTCAGCTTTTTCCGCCTCGACCCGTCTCCGGTAATTTTGAAAATCTGCCAATGAACGCTGCCACCCATCCTTGTACTCTGCAGCCTGCGCTTGCGCTTCGGCAAGTTGTTTTTCAAGTTCGGCAAGGGTTGCGGAAGTGTCCGAGCCCCACTCGTCTTTGGGACTTGCATCATCAGGGATGGGAGCCTCTGCCGCGGGCTTCACATCATGTAAACCTTGGTGCAACTTTTCTTTCTTACTCATTTTCTTCTCCAGCCATTGTTTCAGATACCAGGCCGCTTAATAAGTCGGCCATGAACCGGACGGTGGGGATGGTGCGGGCATAAGGCATGCGCATCGGTCCAAAGACACCCAGCGTTCCGGTGACAAGTCCGGGAATGCCATAGCGGGCCAAAACTACAGAACATTGTTTTAATTCCTCCCATTTTCCTTCGCCGCCGATCAAGACCTGTACTCCTCCCACGGTGGCGTTGTTTGTTGTGCGGGCTAACAAGTCTTGTAGTAAGGAACGTTCCTCGAACAAATGTACGGCCCGGCGGGCATCTCCTGATTCGAGAAATTCCGGTTCAGAAAGTACGTTTGTCAGACCGTCCAGGAAAATTTCTCCGGAAACACGCTGCTCGCCCCGGTTCATATCCTGTAGCACGAGGGTCAGGATGTCCTTTTCGAGGGAATCAGCACGGGGAGGCATTGCTGCGATTTCTTCCGTTGTCCTGCCCAGGCAGACCTGGTTAAGTCGGTCGGCAGCTGCCGACAGACGTTCCTGTAAAACTGGTTCGGCCAGGGTCAGGATTTGCTGGCTTACCTCTCCACCGGTCATCACAAGCACCATCAGCACCTGACGTCCCTGGGTGGAGATGAGCTCGACATGTTTATAGTGAGATCGCTCTGAATGCGGGGCGGTGACGATGGAGGCTGCCCGCGAATGCTGAGCCAGGATGGAAGCTGCCAGCGGCATCCACTGTTCCACATCCTGTCGGGCCTGGTAAAACTGGTGCGTAATGGTGTCGCGCGCCGGTTCAGGCAGGTCAGATGGATAAACCACGTGGGTGACAAAATAGCGGTAACCTTCCTCGGTGGGAACGCGCCCGGCCGAGGTATGCGGCTGCCGCAGGTAGCCGTAATCCGTCAACGCTGCCATTTCGTTGCGGACGGTGGCGGTGCTAAGATCCATTTTATACCGCTCAACCAGGCGCGCTGAACCGACTGGTTGCGCTGTCTCAGTATAATGACGCACAACCAGGGCAAGGATCAATCGCTGGCGTTCGGTAAGTTCGTCCATGCTCGATTTGATTCAAATCCGTATTATTTGCAGTTTTAGCACTCTCAAGAAGAGAGTGCTAATTGTACGCGAATAATGATACCATGCCCTTTCAATGGGCGTCAATAAGAGGGGCGTTAGAATTTTGAAGGCCGGGTCCTTGGAGGTTGTTCCCCCTTTGATGGGATATTTATCTCCAAAATTGAAACAGGTTCAAGCCCTGGATTGCCAGGGAAAGAGGGATTTGCATACGAACCGAGATCCAACCCACTGTCAGCCAGAATGCGTTGTTCACGAAGGGGACGTACCATAGGATGACAAACACGGTCATCATAATAATATTGCTGTATTGGTCAATTCCTGATCGCACCTGCCGGTTGAGGAAAGGAGCCAGCGCGCGATACCCGTCGAAAGGAGGCACGGGGATCAAATTCAGCACCACCGCTGAAATTTGCATTAATCCCAGGAACGCCAGTCCCGGCCATATGCCGCTCGGGCTGATTGGCAGCAAGTTCAGGGCGATCCCCAGCAGGATCGCCAATACCAGGTTGGCTGCCGGTCCCGCCAGTGACACTGCACTTTCCCAGCGTTTGCTGCGCAGCCTCCAGGTCTCGATATATACTGCACCACCTGGAAGGCCGATTCCTCCCAGCAATAAGAAGATGACCGGCAGGACGATCGAGTAAACCGGGTGGGTATATTTGAGCGGGTTAAAGGTCAGGTAGCCCTTGTCCTTGACGCTTGTGTCACCGCCATAATATGCCACCACAGAATGCGAGAACTCGTGCAGGCAAAGTGAGAAAATCCAACCGACAATGACTACAATGAAGGTGGTCGCTTTTTCCATTAAATTCCTTTATACCCTTGCGGGTGTGTCCGGTGCCATTCCCAGGCGCTGGCGATGATGTCGGTCAATTCGGGATGCTGCGGCTTCCAGCCCAACTCACCTCGAATCTTTTCAGGTGAAGCCACCAGTCGTGGCGCATCTCCCGTTCTGCGCGGTGATTCGAGAACCGGGATCGGGTGACCGGTGACCTTACGCGCGGTCTCGATCACTTCCCGAACCGAGTACCCGCTCCCGTTGCCCACGTTATACACCAGGCGATCATGCATGCCCAACGCATCCAGTGCCAACAGGTGCGCCGAGACCAGGTCAGCAATGTGGATGTAGTCTCGGATGCAGGTGCCGTCGGGGGTCGGGTAATCCGTCCCGTAGATGGAGACGGTCTCCCGCTGTCCAAGCGGTACTTTTAACACCAGCGGTATCAGGTGAGATTCAGGCTGGTGCGCCTCGCCTCTGCCGGGCAGCGCTCCGCAAGCGTTAAAATAGCGCAGGGCGGCATAGTGCATCTTGTGGATCTTGCGATACCATTCCAAAGCCTGCTCTGTCGCTAGCTTGGTGAAACCATATGCGTTTGCCGGGTCAATGGCTGAATCTTCGGTAAGCGGAGAATCATTGGAGGCATAGATTGCTGCTGAGGAAGAGAGCACAAATCTTTTTACCCCTGCGCGGGTCGCGGCTTCGATCAATCGCAATGAATTCGCCAGGTTGTTATTAAAAAATTTGCCTGGATCCTTCATGGAATCGCCTGCTTCGATGAAGGCCGCGAAGTGCATTACTGCTTCGAACCTGTCAGAAGAAAGGGCTGCGGTCAGAGCCGGGGCATTACCAAGGTCATTTTCAATGAACCGTGCTGCTTCCGGAACTGCTGCGCGGTATCCCGTCACTAATGAGTCGTAAACTGTAACGGCATGCCCTGCCTCGATAAGTGCTTGCGCAGCAGCCGAGCCAATGAAACCTGCCCCGCCGGTAATAAAAATATTCATGGATTCTCCATTTCGAAAATTATATCGTACTCTCCTGCTTGACGGGCACACCCGATACGCATTATACTCACGCCGTTCGGGGTGTAGCGCAGCTGGTAGCGCACCGCGTTTGGGACGCGGGGGTCGGCGGTTCGAATCCGCCCACCCCGACTGACCACCGAGACCACCCTGGTCCCAGGTGGTTTTTTATGCCTGTCGATGGTCCACTGATGGATATTTATCTACCTTCATCCTATGCTACAATAAGAAGTGAGGGACATATTTATGGCTGGTAAGAAATTGGATGGCGTGATCGAAGCAGTTCGTTATTCACCTGGTGGAAAAATCGAGGTGGTTCGAGCGTATGAACGCCATGGGGTCGTATGGTCTGACCGGGTATTACTTGAACGTCATGCATTGTCTGACCTGCTCAGGAAGGGTAAACGCTTCGTGATAGGGGAACGTAAACCCTATCTAGGGAGCGTTTTTATTACTGGCTTGGCGGTTTTCCAGTCGCAGGATAATATTGTTACCGAAGGGCAGGAAAGCACGCGCGATCTTCTGGACGGAGTACCTGTTTTCTAACCGTTTTTCCTGGAAGGCTGTCCCATGAAAATCATTGATCATACCCCGTACTTTGACTCCGAAACTGGTGCGATTAGTTTCTTCGACCGCGCCAGGGCAATGATGAAATTTGGGTCCACCTGGATCAAAGAAGTGGAGGCTCAACATGAAATTATTGGTGTGTTGGGTAAGGTGTTGGACAAGAACTATACCCTCCTGCGCAACGTGACTCCTCCCGGCCTGGAAGCCAGTTTCCCCTTCATCCTTGTCGGACCTACCGGGGTGTTCGTCATGTATGTCACTCCCCTTGCGGGCATGTACCGCGCCAAGGGAGACCAGTGGGGGACCATTTCAGGTAATGCCTTTAAAAACGAAAAACCCAACCTGTTGACTCGCACCGAACGCATGGCACGTGCCATCCAGGTATTTCTGCAGCGCCAGGGCTATTTATCACTAACCAGCGTTGAAGCCATATTGCTTTGCTCCGACTTGTCCGTCCACGTGGACAGCATTCGACCCATCATCCGGGTGGTCATGCGTGACGCATTGGAACGGTTTGCCATATCCATTGCGCAGGCAAGAGTTGCATTAAGTCCTGAAGCCGTCCAGGATGTCATCGGACGCATCCTGACCCCCCCAAAACCCCCCGAACCCCAGCCGGTGGAGGAACTGGAACCAGTTGAAAAAGAAGAAGTCTCTTCTCCCTTGGTGGAAGCTGACGAAATTCCGATGTTCGCCTTCCTCGAATCCCAACCCCCTGCCCAGGAAGTCGAGCCGGATACACATCCCATGGCAGTGAAGGAAGACCAATCCCAGGCACCGGTGTGGAGCGGCGACCTGACGCCGCTCGCCTCTGATGGCACCGGGGACCTTCCCATCAACCCTCGCGCTGGGCGGTTGAATAAAAACCAGTGGATCTTCATTGTTATCATGTTTTTAATTTGGGCCTTACTGGTCGGCGTATTCCTTTTCATGATCGTCAAGGACCAGTGGTCCTATATACTAGGCATGTTGCGTTGATACTCCCTTTTCTAAGCATTGTCATTCCTGCTCATAATGAGGAAACTCGCCTGCCCACCGCTCTGGGGCAGGCATTTGCGTTTTTGAAAAAACAAAGTTATTCCTCTGAAGTCCTGGTTGTCGAAAATGGCAGCTCTGACCACACCTATAACGCTGCACAGCAACTGATCCAAAAATATCCCAACCTGATCGTGTTGCATGAGGATCTTCCAGGCAAGGGTCGTGCAGTGCGACGCGGGATGATGGAAGCACATGGCGAATATCGCTTCATCGCTGATACGGATTTCTCGATGCCGGTGGATGAATTAAACCGCTTCCTGCCGCCAGCTTGTTCAAGTGACATTGCGATCGCCTCACGCGAGGCTCCGGGTGCGATCCGCTTTAATGAACCTTCTTATCGACATTTGACCGGGCGCGTCTACAATTTTTTGATCCGGTCACTCGCTTTGCCCGGTTTGCAGGATACCCAGTGCGGTTTCAAATGCTTTCGGGCTTCTGTCGCCAGGGATATCTTCAGCTGCCAGACATTGACAGGCTGGTCCTTCGATGTGGAGTTGCTGGTGATTGCCCGCAGGCGCGGTTATACGATCACCGAGATTGGTATTCCCTGGTATTACAACCCTGGCAGTAAAGTAAATGTCCTTCACGATTCATGGAGCATGTTCTTTGACCTGTTGACCATCCGCCGCAATGCCAGGCGGGGCGATTATGACTCGCAATCCTGACCATCGCCCAAAACCCACGTTGGAATTTGAAATAAACCTATGGAATGCCTCTTTTTCCCGCATAGCCGGTGTTGACGAGGCCGGGCGTGGCGCATGGGCGGGGCCTGTGGCGGCTGCTGCAGTCATCCTGCCTCACGACCCTTCGCTCATCCATACTTTGAACCACGTGCTCGATTCCAAGCTAATGACCCCGCTGGCTCGGGAAAGGTGGACTCCGCGGATCAAGGAGTCCGCGTTGGGCTGGGGAGTGGGTTTCGCATCAGCAAGCGAAATTGACGGCTTGGGGATCGTCCCAGCCACGAAGCTGGCTGCCATGCGGGCGCTCGCAGCCCTGTACCCCGATTACTTGATCACAGATTACCTCGTCTTTCGCGAAATGGATCTGCCCCAAACCGCCCTGGTTAAAGGCGACCAGCGCTCTCTCAGCGTGGCGGCAGCTTCTGTCATCGCAAAAACCGCCCGGGATGCCGTAATGCGCGAGATGGATGATCAATTCCCAGGTTATGGATTTGACCGTAACAAAGGCTACGGAACGCACTTCCACCAGGATGCCATCAAGAAGCTTAAGTTATGTGAGATCCACCGCAAGTCATTTTCCATTTTATGAATAGAGAATGTTTATTTGGGTTCCCCTAATCTCTCCCCGTCATTAAATAAATCGAATTAAATCATGAGGCACGAACCCGATATGGTTCGTGCCTCTATTAGGTTCTACAGAAGTCCAAAATACCTACTATGTTATTTTCTCAAACTTCTCTGCTGGTGTGCTGCAAACCGGACACTTGCCGTTCACTGGACCTTCATGGGTAAACCCGCAGAGCGGGCAAACGTAGAAGGTTGTCTCCTGGGTGTCTTTCCCTCTGCTCAACATGTCTTTTGCCCTGCGGTAAAGTGCTTCGTGAACTTTCTCCGTCGCCAGGGCATACCCAAATGATTTTGCAGCGCGCTTGTCGTCCTCTCCTTCGGCTTCGGCGAGCATGGTGGGGTACATCGTGACAACCTCGTAGTTTTCCCCCGCGATCGCCACGTCCAGGTTCTCCAGCGTGGAATTGACACCGTCCATGGCTCTCAAGTGGTTTAGCGCATGGACGGTCTCTGCTGCGGCTGCAGCCCTGAATAGTCTTGCGATCTGGGGCCAGCCCTCCTGGTCAGCTTTTTTGGCAAAGGCCAGGTATCTCCGGTTGGCCTGTGACTCTCCGGCAAACGCAGTCTTCAAATTATCTACGGATTTCGTCATGGGATTCTCCTTTTAAGAATTGATGGCGGTTTGGTCTGCCCTGATTATACCCAATAGTCTCATATCAGATGATTGACGCTTGTTCCAAGAACAGGTATGATAAAAATGCTTCAGGTCGGCTGGACGGTCGCGGTTTTGCGCTTTGGCGCAGAGTCGAGGAAAGTCCGCACTCCATAGGGCACGGCACCGGGGAAACCCCGGGGTGAGGTAACTTACCGGATAGGGCCACAGAAACAGACAGCCGCTGCAAGGCGGTCATGGTGAAAAGGCGGTGTAAGAGACCACCGGCGTTTGCAGTAATGCAGGCGGCCAGGTAACCCCCGCCGGGAGCAAGGCCAAGCAGGGACGAGACGCTGCTCGCGTCACTCGAGTTCCTGGGTAGGCTGCACAGAGAGATGACCGTCCAGGCGGAGCGTCGGGATGACACTCTTCGGAGCGTAAACCGACATTCCTCTGCCGGACAGAATGCGGCTTACAGGCCGGCCTGAGGCACTTTTTCTTGTTCTGTCTTCCAGAAAACCGCGTACTTTTTTGGAGATCACCTCTCCCTTTTCAAGCAGCCAGCGGGTTTATTCGGGAACAGTCCTCGATCATTTATGAACCATAAATCCCGGATATAATCCCCGTATTGAAGAGTTTAACCGAAAAAATCCGCATTGAAATGGAATCGGCTTATTCCGCCCGCGCCGCAGGAAATGAGGGGCGGGCAAGGGTCTGTGCCCGACGGGCCGCGGGGTTGGCTGCCAGGAATTTTCTTGGACCGGAATCATGTGGTACCTAAATTCAATGCCCAGGGTACGAATCTCAGCAACAGCGCGTACGAAGCGCTTCAAACCCTGGCGACATTCCAGGGTCTTGCCCCGGATTTGAAACAAGCCGCTTCCCATCTGACCATGCGCGTCACCCCTGAATTCCAACTCCCGCGCGGGATCGACTTGATTGATGAGGCCCAAAAACTCATTGGAGGATTGTCATGAGCGAAAAAGATGTAATCATCCTTTATGGCACCACCTGGTGTGGAGGTTCCCGTCGTTCCCGTCTCCTGCTGGACCGCCTGGGGATTCCTTACCGATGGGTCGATATCGATCAGGATGAAAGCGCTGGAAAACTCCTTGAGTCCTTGAACCAGGGTCATCGCAGTGTTCCCACTCTTGTCTGGCCTGACGGTTCACACCTCACTGAACCTACGGAAGCAGAGTTGTCAAAAAAACTGGGTGTGGCACTTTAAGATACTATTGATCATCCCCTGGACGCTTCCGTAAAAATAATACGGCCCGGAGAATAATCTCCGGGCCGAAATGTTCTCTCTTTCAGGATCAGGCTGTTCGTTTTTTTCTCAACAACGAAGTCAGTACCCTACCAACAACAGCCATGAAAACAGCCATGGATAGTAATCCCGCGATCAGCATTGCTGCGAACCTCCAATTGGCAACACTATCAACAAAGATGGTTTGAGTCTTTGTTTGAATGCGCTTGGCAACTCCATAAACAAATTCCTTGCGCGGTTTGATCGGCCTAAGGACCCCCGATAACCGATTTTCCATGGAAGTGATCTTTTCCATGGACGCATCGGCAAATTTTCTCATTTTCGTATTCATCGTAAACTCCTGCAAATGTTCCGCTTTATCCAACCGGGGTGATCCGGTTTATTCTTCCAGGTCAGATCCTTCCAATTCATCTCGTAGCGATAACAGCGTCCGGTGGTACAAGCTTTTTACCGCGCCCTCGCTTCGTCCCATGGTCTCGCCAATTTCGGAATTGGACATGTGCTCTACAAACTTCAAAATGAGTAAATGCTGTCTTTCCGGGGGGAGATGCCGAATCAGCCGCAGCAGGCTCTCCCGCTCCTGGTTTTGCATGAGCGCCGTCTCAGGCGGTTCCCCTTTATAGTGAAGCGTCGGAGCATCGGAGAGTGGGATCTCCTGGTGTCGGCTGCGGTCGCGGTGCCAGTTTGCAACCAGGTTGTGCGCAATGCGGTATAACCACGCCGAGAAAGGCACCCCGCGATCGGTGTACGTATGCATGTGGTGCAGTGCCCGGAAAAAAACCCGCGCGGTCAGGTCTTCAGCATCATGGACGTTACCGGTACGGTAATAAACGTAGTTGAAAATCCGCTCTACATACTTGCCGTAAAGGACGCCAAAAGATTCCAGGTCGCCTTGCGAAGCATGCAGTAAGATCTCTTGCTCTTCAGACTCCGGCACTCGACTCACCTTACCGGAAGGGTTGTAATTAAATAACCCCGCCGGGTTTCAGAAGTTTCAGACCGAGTATAACATGTTATAATTTTTGTCCTTGGGATGGTTTCCTGTTCCTTTGGATAACCCAATCCCCTCTTTGAAAAAGCTCTCCCTGTTATAAGGAAAGAGCGATCACCTTCGGGGATGACAGGCTTCGACGGAAGAGGCTGGTCCCGAAATGCGAGCCGAGAGGCGCCGACCTCGTAAACTCAGCGCAAACAATCAAGTGCCAACCGCACTTCCTATGCCGCTATGCCCCTCGCTGCGTAAGCAGTAGAGAGTAAACGGCCGGTCTCTTAGCGAGGCCGCGTCCACCCGTCCCGTGCTCCACCCGGTGAAGGGATTGGGCGTCACAATGGTGGAGTGCCGCGCACGATGCCGCTAACTGCGCGAAAGAGGGCCTTAGGGCTCGGGCGGCTGGTTGCAGGTCAATTTTGCCGGATGAGTGACCTGCGGCGACAGTCTCAACCGGCTACGCTCGTAGATTTTCGAGGGTCGAGTCTTTCGGACGCGGGTTCGATTCCCGCCATCTCCACTCAACAAAGCACGCCTTTCAGGGCGTGTTTTGTTTTCAGACGGTGTTCCACCGGTATTTTCGGTGCCATGCAATATATCGAACTCAATAATCGATAATTCTCCACTATCCAAATTAGGTGCGGATGTCGGTTATTTGAAAGGCACGAAAAAATAACAACGTGTACAATTATATTAATTGTCATTTACGGTTTAATGTTTTCCATTTTATTCCAAGGAGACGCATAATGAAACTCCGCTTTCTTTCTCCATTACTTTTCCTGGCAGGTATGGTTTTACTCATCGGTATCGCATGTAGTTTATCCACTCAGGTTCCGCCAACCCAGCCTCCGGTAATTCCCACCCAGGTGATCCCACCCACCAACAACCCACCTGCCTTCCCCACCCAAATTTCCAAACCCCCAACTTCGATTCCTCCAACTCAAATTCCCCCAACTCCAGTTCCCCCAACTGCCACCCCTGTTCCGGAATTCTTTACCGAAACTTTCCAGGGAGACCTCAGTGTTTGGCCATATGATGTTTTCCTGGGTGACAAGACCAAGTTTTCCGAATCTCAAACCTCGGGAGGCCTGCGCATCCAACTGGATGATCCTGATTTATATGTTTACTATTACTATACCCCCGTGACTTACCAGGATGTCCGTCTGGATCTGACGTTCACGAACATGGCTCACAATTCCAACAACATCAACCTGGTCTGCCGGAATTCATCTGCCGGACGGTATGAGTTTACTGTCCAGAATGATGGCTTGTACCAGATCTGGGCTTTTGATGACACGGGGGGAACCGGCTTCGTGATACTTGCAGATGGGGGTTCAACCGCCATCCGCTCCGGACAACAGCAGAACGAGATTACTGCCACATGTGTCGGTAACACGCTCACGCTTTACATTAATGGAACCAAGGTCCGCGAGGCTAAGGATAACAAATTTTTCTTGCCCGAAGGCCAGATAGGCTTTGGAGCAAATATTTCACCTTCCAATCCTGTCACCCCGGTTGTAGTGGAATTTGAATCCCTTACCATCTCTCAACCCTGATCTTTCTTGACCCGCATGGAAAAACCAAGAGGCTGGTTCCATCATGGAACCAGCCTCTTTATTATTTTCCTATGGTTCGTTAACGTTCTTCTTGCACCCTTGATGTATTCTTACGCAATAAGCTAAATGGCGCGTTCAATCGCGTCCGTATCCTGCAACGAGGAGTATTAATATGGGAAAAATCATAGGAATTGACCTTGGCACTACCAACAGTGTGGTGGCCGTCATGGAGGGTGGTCAACCTACAGTGATCACCACTGCAGAAGGTGGGCGATTATGCCCGTCGGTGGTCTCGTTCAATAAGAACAACGAGCGTTTGGTGGGTCAGACTGCCAAGCGTCAAGCTGTCATTAATTCAGAAAACACAATTTATTCCATCAAACGCTTTATGGGCCGTCGCTTCGACGAAGTGGAAACCGAGCGAAAGATGGTTCCTTATGCCGTGGTGGCTGGTCCTTCGGAGGAAGCCCGCGTAAAGATCCCGGTTACCAATCGGGAGTATAGTCCGCAGGAAATTTCGGCCATGATTCTAGCCAAACTCAAATCGGACGCCGAAGCATACCTCGGGCAGCCTGTGACCGAGGCGGTCATCACCGTTCCCGCCTATTTCAACGACAGCCAGCGCCAGGCTACCAAGGATGCCGGCAAGATCGCCGGTCTCGATGTGAAACGCATCATCAACGAACCCACCGCCTCTGCGCTTGCATACGGACTGGATAAGAAGAAAAACGAAACCATTCTGGTCTTCGACCTGGGCGGTGGTACCTTCGATGTATCCATCCTGGATGTTGGTGAAGGCGTAATTGAAGTCAAGTCCACCAATGGCGATACCCACCTCGGGGGCGATGACTGGGACCAGCGTGTTGTGAATTGGGCTGCAGATGAGTTCAAAAAGCAGGAAGGCATTGACCTGCGCCAGGACCGCCAGGCCCTTCAGCGCTTGCGCGAAGCGGCTGAGAAAGCGAAGATTGAGCTTTCCAGCATGATGGAAACTGAACTCAACCTGCCTTACATCACGGCAGATGCAAATGGACCCAAGCACCTGGTGCTTAAATTGACGCGTGCCAAATTCGAGCAGATGACCGAAGACCTGCTCAAGCGCTGCCGCAATCCATTCGAATCTGCCCTTAAGGATGCCAACCTGAAAGCATCCGACTTGAATGAAGTCGTACTGGTTGGTGGTTCCAGCCGCATGCCCATGGTTCAGGATCTCGTTCGTTCCCTTACAGACGGAAAAGAACCCAACAAGGGTGTTAACCCGGACGAGGTCGTAGCGGTGGGTGCAGCCATCCAGGCTGGCGTGCTGGGAGGCGAGGTCAAGGATATTCTCCTGCTCGATGTGACTCCCCTGTCCCTGGGCGTGGAAACCCTGGGCGGCGTAATGACCAAAATGATTGAACGCAACACTACCATCCCGGTCCGCAAGATGGAGACTTACTCCACCGCCGCTGACAGCCAGACTGCTGTGGACATCCACATCCTGCAAGGCGAACGTCCCATGGCAGGTGATAACATGTCGCTGGGCCGGTTCCGCCTGGATGGCATCCCGCCTGCTCCGCGCGGCATTCCACAGGTTGAAGTAACTTTCGATATTGACGCCAATGGCATACTGAACGTGACCGCCAGGGATAAAGCCACCGGCAAGGAACAAAAGATCACCGTCACTGCTTCCACCAACCTGAACAAGGATGAGATCGCCCGCAAGGTCGAGGAAGCCAAGCGTTATGAATCTGATGATAAGAAACGCCGTGAGGTGATAGACGCCCGTAACACGGCAGACAACCTGGTTTACCAGACTGAAAAAGCCCTGCGCGATCTGGGGGAAAAGGTTTCCTCCGAAGAACGCGGCAAGATAGAAGGCAAGGTCAACGATCTCAAGCAGGTTGTCCAGACCGACGATTTGGAGCGTATTAAGAAAGCAACGGATGAACTGCAGAATATGTTCTATGCTCTCAGCCAACAAATGTATGCTCAGCCCGGACAAACTCCCCCTGAAGCCGGGCCTCAGCCGGAAGGTCCCCAAACGCCTCCGCAGAACCCTGAGGGGGACGTGATCGACGGCGAAGTACGTGACGCCTAAGGAAAACCAAGTTAGCCGGGCGGCCAAATGGCCGCCCGGTCTGTTATTTTCTTCTTATTATTTGATTCTCCGGAAAGCAGTATAATCCCCCGCATGCGTAAAAGAACCAAACGAACGTTAAATATCATTATTGGCCTGTCAGCCTTGATTGTGTTGGCAGTGGCTTTGTCTTTTATTCCCAGGATCCATGCTGCTCTCGCCTGGCGGGTGGAAAACCTGCAGACAGACATTTATTATTTCTTTAATCCGCCCGGTCAGGTCGTCTTTGTCCCCACCCAGCAGGCGCAGGCTACCATTACCCCGAGGCCCACAACCTCTCCCACCTCCACCCCCGAATCGACCACCCAGTTCACCCCAACATTCACTTCCACACCCGTCCCACAGAGCGTGATTTTGGACGGTGTGACCTTTATTGATCAGATGCACCGCTGGAATTATTGCGGTCCTGCGAACCTGGCTATGGCTCTTACTTACGTGGGTTGGAAGGGGGAACCCGGTGTCACGTCCGACTTGCGCGATCAGATTGGCGCTGCCGTGAAACCTGGGCTTGACGACCCCTCTTTGAACTTCATAGACCGTTCGCAAACAGACGTAAATGTCATGCCTTACGAAATGGTGGATTATGTCAATGAGAACACCAGCATGCGGGCATTACTTCGTTACGGCGGCTCAATTGATCTCATTAAAAACCTGATCGCTGCTGGATTCCCCGTTATTGCGGAAAAGGGCATCTACCAGACCCTTCCGCCCGAAAACACCATGCAGTGGGCAGGTCATTATGCCTTCACAACGGGCTACGATGATACTGCTGGTGAGTTGATTTATCAGGATTCTTACACTCCCAACGAAAAAATTCCATACGAGCAGCAAGGGAAGAATGTCAGGGCAAGTTACCAGGAGTATGTTAACGATTGGCGGGCTTTTAATTATGTGTTTATCATCGTTTACAAGCCTGAACGGGAAGCCGAACTCTATCAAGTCCTTGGAAATTGGGCCGATAAATCCTGGGCTATCCAAAATGCCCTGGATATTGCCCGGCAGGAAACCTTAACTCTCACCGGCATTGACCAGTTCTTCGCCTGGTTCAATCAGGGTACCAGTTTTGGACTTCAGACCGATTACGGGCAAAGCGCTCTGGCGTATGACCAGGCTTTTGGCATCTACAACACTCTACCTGAAAAAGATCGTCCCTACCGCATCATGTTTTATCAGACTGGTCCCTATAAGGCTTATTTCTATACCAGCCGTTACCAGGATGTCATTAATCGGGCGAATGCCACCGAGTCGAACTCTGTACAGTCATCGCGTCCTTGAAGAGACTCTCTATTGGCGCGCCCTGGCAGAAGCCAATATCGGTCTCTATGATGCCGCCTATGCCGACATGCGTAAAGCTGTCCATTACCATCCCGGGTTCCAGGTGGCTCTGGATGTCCTGGCTCAATGGGGCATTTCTCCGTAATAAGTTTATGAAAATTCTTCATTTTGCCGACGCCCACATAGATATGGCCAACTACGGCCGTCACGACCCCGAAACTGGGCTCCCGTTGCGCGTGCTGGATTTCCTCAAATCCCTGGATGCCATTATCGAATCGGCTGTGTCAGAAAAAGTGGACCTGGTGATTTTTGCCGGGGATGCCTACCGGGATCGCTCTCCCGCACCCACGTTCCAGCGTGAATGGGGAAAACGCATCATCCGCCTCTCGAAAGCGGGCATTCGCACCCTTCTGCTGGTCGGCAACCACGATCTATCTCCCGCGCTTGGGCGAGCCACTTCTGTGCAGGAATTTGAAACTCTCGACATTCCATTTGTGACAGTGCTGGATAAGCCTCAATTCCTGACCGCAGAAGACCTCGGCATACCCCTTCAGGTGATCGCCATTCCCTGGATTTCGCGTTCTGGATTGATGGCTGCTACAGAGGCACCTATTGATGAAGTAAATGCGAATATTGAGGAACATATTACCTGGTTTGTCAACAATTGGCTGGAAAAAGCGGACCCTGCACTGCCTGTTGTCTTAACCGCCCACGCCTCCGTCCAGGGGGCAAAATTGGGATCGGAGAGGACGATTATGCTCGGTGCAGATCTGGTTCTGCCCGGCTCGCTGGTCCGCGACCCACGCCTGGATTACGTCGCCCTCGGTCATATCCACAAGGCTCAAAATCTTAATGAGAATGCCCATCCGCCTGTGATTTATCCCGGCTCCATCGAGCGTGTGGATTTTGGTGAGGCAGGAGATGAAAAATTTTTTGTAACTGCAGAAATTTCGCGCGGCAAAACCCTGGTCCAATGGCATAAGCTGGAGGACATCCGTCCGTTCATCGATCGGCATGTCACCCTGCACTCTGCCGAAAATGTGACCGGGACTCTCATCTCAGCACTTCCCGACCCGGATGAGCTGAAGGGAGCCATCATCCGCCTGACAGTGGATTACGTTCGAGAGTGGGACACATTAATAGATGAACCGGCGCTCCGGCGGCACACCGAATCCGCTTTTGAGTTTCACCTGATCAAACATCCCCAAATTGAAGCACGCATCCGTTTGGCTGCCAACCAGGCCGTGAGCAGCCTCGGTCCGTTGGAACTTCTTGAGCAGTATTGGCTGGCGGGTCATGCTGAAGGTGAAGAATCAGCTGCTCTTCAGAAAATGGCACAGGATATAATCGAAGAGCTGTAAGAGCTGAATTTTTCCCCGGAGGGAATGGAACTTGGGATTCCTTTCCAATTTGATTCGATCATAAAGAGAAACACCTCTCAAAGAAATTATGCGCCAAATTTTTATTTCCCCACACTTTGACGATGCCGTATTATCCTGCGGTGGACTGATTTGGGAACAGACCCAAAAAGGGATCCCTGTTGAGATCTGGACCATTTGCGCAGGAGATGCCCCATCCGGGCAGCTTTCTCCATTGGCACAGGCATGTCACCACCAATGGGGAATTGATTCTGCCAGGGAAGTTGTAACTGCACGACGGATCGAAAACGAGAAAGCAGCTGCATTGTTGGGGGCGGATACGGTGAACTTCAGCATCCCCGATTGTATCTACCGCCTTTCTCCGGCAGGGGAATCTCTTTACCCTGCCGATGTATTTGTCTCAATAAATCCCGGCGAAAAAGACTTGGTTGCGGAAATCGCTGCCGCTCTTGCTTCAGAATTACTGCCGGGAGATGTAGTTTGTTGCCCCCTGGCAATTGGGGGTCATCTCGACCACGTAATGGCACGTCTTGCTGTTGAACATCTGGATTGTACACCGTGGTACTATGCCGACGTTCCATACCTGTTTAACCATCCGGAATTGCTTCCCCCGGCGATCGACGGGCTTCAGGAAACCCTTTTTCCGATATCAGAAACAGGGCTTAAGGCCTGGCAAAAGGGGATCGCTTCCTATGCCACTCAAATCGCAATGCTTTTCGAAACTAAAGAGAAGATGCTTGCAGCGATCCGGAGCTACTGGGATGGTATGGGCGGAATCCGGTTGTGGTGCCGTGAATAATTCGAAGATTTTTATGGTTATTATGCATAAATGGTCCTGAATTTATAGGTAAATCGGGAGGGTGCGCCGTCCACTGGCTTTTTCTCCTCTTCCAGGCCGTCCCCGTGAACCTGCTTGCTTTTCAATTAAAATCAAGTATAATATTGCCGGGTAGGGAATCCTACGAACGCTGCATCTCTGTTTCAGAGATGCTTGTATTTTCTCAGGATAATTAAGATGCCGACGACATTCTTGACCAAATCTGGCTATCAAAAACTCGCCGATGAGCTTGAATACTTGCGTACCACCAAGCGGTTGGAAGTCGCCAACCGCCTCCATGAAGCCATGGAAGGTGGTGAGTTGATTGAGAATGCAGAGTATGAAGCTGCCAAGAACGAGCAAGCCTTTGTCGAAGGTCGCATCCAGGAATTGGAAATGATCCTGGCGTCTGCCCGCGTCATCGACGAAAAAGGGAAGAAAGAAAAAGGGGATCTTGTGCAGGTTGGTTCTCTCGTCACCATTAAAGAAGGCGGCAACAGCTCGGAAAAATACGCCATCGTTGGGGCAGCGGAAGCCAACCCGCGCGAAGGAAAAATATCTAACGAATCTCCAATTGGCAAAGCCATTTTAAATCACCGCGCCGGGGATGAAGTACATGTTGAAGCTCCCGGTGGCACATTCAAAGTAAAAATCGTTAAGGTCGAATAAGCCTGGGGCATGCTCATAAAACCCCGCGCATCCCGTCTGGTGCGCGGGGTTTTTCGTTGTAAAATAAAGTACGAAAGGTTTCCCTATGACCGAGTACACCTCCCTTGAAAAAATCCGGCTTGAGAAAATAGAAGCGCTCCGCAAGGAAGCAATAGAGCCTTTTCCGACCCGCGCTCTGCGGACACACACTTCCGCCCAGGCTATCGCTGCCTTTGAATCCGCGGAAAAAGCGGCTTCTGAAGGTCAACCCCCTGCGGAAATAAAGGCTACTCTCACCGGGCGGATCCGTGCCACGCGTGCCATGGGCAAACTCACTTTTGCTCATATCGAAGATGGTGACGGGCGCATCCAACTATTTATGAGGATGAACGAGCTCGGTCAGGACCGCGTGGATTGGTTTAACAAGATGCTCGACATTGGTGATTTCATCCAGGCCTCCGGAGTGATGTTCCGCACCCGCACTGGCGAAATAACCCTCCATGTTCACGATTTCAAATTATTGGCGAAAGCTGTCAGTCCTCTGCCGGCAGCCAAGGATGAAATCCTGGAATCCGGTGAAACTGTGCGGCATGCTGCCTTGGAAGATCCCGAGCTGCGCGCCCGTCAGCGCTATGCTGACCTGGCAGTAAATCCGGAAGTTCGCGAGACTTTCCGCAAACGGGCAGGGATGATTCATGCCTTGCGCGAGTTCCTGGATGCACATGGTTTCCTGGAGGTCGAAACACCCATCCTGCAGCCAATTTACGGCGGTGCTGCTGCAAAACCGTTTACAACCCACCACAACCAGTTGAAACAGGATCTATTCTTGCGGATCTCCTTTGAACTCTACCTGAAACGTCTCCTGGTCGGAAACCTGGAGCGTGTCTATGAACTCGGGCGGGATTTCCGAAATGAGGGTGTTTCCTTTAAGCATAATCCGGAGTTTACCCAATTGGAGTTTTACTGGGCATATGCGGATTATCTCCAGGTCATGGAATTGACCGAGCAAATGGTATCGTTTGCGTGTCAAAAAGTGACCGGGAGCATGCAAATTTCTTACCAGGGGACCAGGTTGGATTTCACCCCCCCCTGGCGCCGGCTGTCGATGAGCGCTGGCATCCTGGAAACCAGCGGGATAGACATTGCCAGTCATCCCACTGCAGTCTCTCTTTTCAAAGCAATTTCCGCTAAAGGAAAAACACCCAACCCGCAGTCCACCCGCGGCAAGTTGATTGATTACCTGTTAAGCGAATTCCTGGAACCCACCCTGCAGCAGCCCACCTTCCTGTTCGATTATCCCCGCGACATCTCTCCGCTCGCGAAATCAAAACCCGGCGATCCGCTGACCGTCGAACGCTTCGAAGGCTACGTCGCTGGCTTCGAGCTGTGTAATGCCTTTACAGAACTTAACGACCCCCTCGACCAGGAACAGCGTTTCATTGAAATGGGACGCGATTATTCCGACGATGAAGAAGAAAAGCACCCGATGGATGAGGATTACCTGCGCGCAATGCGCTACGGCATGCCGCCCTGTGGTGGGTTCGGCATGGGGGTCGACCGTCTGGCAATGTTGCTTACCGATAAACATTCCATCCGCGAAGTGCTCTTGTTCCCCCACTTGCGCGAAATAGAAGAATGAGCAGTTCGATAAATCAATAAGTCCTGGTGGATTTACCAGGACTTTTTCTTTCTTCCAGCAGGCGGTTTTTTTACCCGGCCCTCACTACATTTCTACCGGCAGCTTTCGCTGCATAGAGTGCCTGGTCAGCCCGTTTGATCAGGGTGTCCAATGTCTGGGTGTTACTAAAGTCTGAACCCAGGCTGGCGACCCCCATGCTTACAGTAAGTCCCAGCCTTGTTTTAATGGATGTGATTTTCAGTTTTTCTATTCTTTCCCGCAGCCTCTCAGCGGCCTTTAATCCACCGGATGTCACCGTCTCAGGCATCAGGATTATGAACTCCTCCCCCCATATCGCCCCAGGATGTCGCTGTTGCGCAGCCTTTTTTGACAAAGCTTTACCAGCCCGCATAATACTTGATCCCCAATTTGGTGACCATAGGCATCATTGAATTTTTTAAATTCATCAATATCAAGCATGACAAGTGACAGGGGTCGTTTGTAGCGGATTGCCCGCTGCAATTCCTGCTCAGCCAGGGTCATAAAAAAACGACGGTTGAAGCAGGCTGTGAGCGGGTCCTGGTTTGCCAGCCTTTGGACTTCCTGGTACAACTGCACGCGTTCCGAAATTTCTGAGGCCAGAAAGACAACCTTGCTGTGTCCATCCGCTTTTTTCTCCATCAACGAAATTCGACCCTCGAACCAGCGCTCGCCATCTCCCTGTACCGGGATGTGATATTCAATTACCTGGGTTGTTTCTGTTTCTATGGCTTTCTGAATGGCTGCCATCATTAATCCCGCCACCCGGGGAGGCATCAATTCCTGGATCAAATGACCCTTCAGCTCACCTGCATTTGATCGCCACAGGCTGTTTTCGCTGCCCATGATCTCCAGGTAACGGCCTTCTTCATCAAAGAGGAATGAAAGGCTTGGAAGCGCATTCATAAATGCATCCAGCCTTAACTGCTTCTCCCGCAGGAGCTCCTGCGAAAGCGATAATTCGTCGAGCCGCGCTTTCAACTCCCGGTTCGCAGATTGTAGCTGGACCCGTAATTGGAGGTTAGCCAAGTGTGTTTCCACACGGGCTTGCACTTCTTCCCATTCGAATGGTTTGGGAATGTAATCCACCCCGCCTGCCTGGAAGGCTTTTACTTTATCTTCAACTCCATTCAAGGCACTGACGAAGATGACCGGAATATCGCACGTCCTGGCATCCTGTTTCAGGCGTCGACAGGTTTCCACCCCATCCGTCTCTGGCATATTAATGTCCAGCAAAATGAGATCGGGTTTGGAGGACAGTGCCTGGGCTAACGCCTGTGCACCATTGTCCGCGGATTGGATCGAGTACCCCCGGTTTGCCAAAATCCGCGACAATACGCTCACATTTTCAGGGATATCATCAACGATGAGGATGGTTCCATCTACGATATCGGGCATGGGATTCAATTCCTATTGGTATTCCAACTATATACCATTAATACACTACAATGCAATCTGTTTTTATGGATAATATTATCCTTTTCCCGCGCAGATCGCCCTCATAAAGGGTCGGTCTGCAATCATATTCCTCTTTGTGGTGTAAAATTATCCCGATGGACGAACCTGCCCTCATCCGAAATGCCCAGCATGGTGACCTTGACG
Organism: uncultured Chloroflexia bacterium; assembly: GCA_963826215.1. GTDB lineage: Bacteria > Chloroflexota > Anaerolineae > Anaerolineales > Villigracilaceae > UBA877. The sequence continues at coordinate 29,567 of CAWGWL010000008.1, forward strand.
CGTTCAACACGCTTGTGCTCACCTACCAGGGTATTGTTTACAACACCGCCCTTCGTATTTTGGGGGATGAAGACCTGGCTGCCGATGCTTCCCAGGAAGCTTTCATTTCCGCCTTCCGGGCTCTCAACTCATATCGGGGAGGTTCCTTCCGCGCCTGGCTCCTGCGCACGGTCACCAACGCCTGCTACGACGAATTGAGGCGGAAACATCGCCGACCCACCACTCCCCTCGAACCTGAGACTGAAGACGGCGACGATTTCGAGACCCCTGGCTGGCTCGCTGATCCGAATGCCTCCCCCGAAGAGCAGTTGGACCAGGCTGAAATGGAACACGCCATCCAGCACTGTCTGGAAAATCTTCCCACCGACTTCCGGGCGGTTGTAGTTTTGGCCGACATCCAGGGCCTCGACTATACCGAAGTCGCGGTTGCCCTTAAGAAACCGCTTGGTACCGTAAAATCACGCCTGGCTCGCGCCCGATTGCGGTTGCGTGAGTGCCTGCGCTCCTTCCGGGAACTTTTACCCGCAGCCTTTCGTCTGGAAGAAGAGCGCACATTATGACAACACCTTCCTTCCGTGACGTGGAACAACTTTCAGCCTACCTGGACGGTCAACTCTCCCAAGCTGAAATGTCGCGCCTGGAAATACGCATTAAATCAGAACCGGCAATTGCTGCCGTCCTGGCGGATTTGCGCGAGGCCCGCACCATCCTTCGCCGCACCCCCAAACGCCGTTTGCCTCGGAACTTTACGCTTACTCCAAAAATGGCCGGGATCAAACCTCCTGTCCCCCGCGCCGTCCCTGTATTCGGATGGGCATCCGCGGCGGCTATGTTGTTATTCGTGTTCACACTGGGTTCCAACCTCCTTGGCAGGATCTCCTTTGGAGCAGCCGCACCCATGTTATCCGCTGCGCCGATGACCAGTGAAGGGTACGGTGTGGGCGGTGGTCCGCCGTCAACCCAGCCACCGGCGACGGATAATTCGCAGGTCACACCCACTACTGGGCCTTCAAGCCTTTTGGCTCCAGAACCCACCCCCCAGGGTGAGTCACGCCTTGCCCAGCCCCCTGCTGTCCCTTCCACCAAGGGGGTCTCGGAACCGGTGACTGTTTGGCTTTATCTGTTTCCGAGCCTGGCGGTTATTCTTGGCGCCGCTGCTCTTTTCCTGCGCGCAGCCAGTGTTCGTGCATTCCGCCGTAAAGCGGGAATCAAACGCAACGATTAACACGAGCCGCCTGTTCAAAGAAACCGGCGGCTTTCCCTTGTATTCTCCCCCAACACCTGTAATAATTAGGTACCTAAAGGAAGGAGCTTTCCTATGGATATACCTGATGAAAAAGAGGATCGTCTTGGAGTCTGGATTGCCATCCTGATCGCGTTGGTCTCCTTTACAACCGCCCTGGCAGCCTGGCGGACCACCGGTTTGGGTTCGAACGCCGGCGATCTTATCTACCAGGGACTGTTGAACGCAGTCAAACGGCAGGCTGCCGCCAATGAAGATTGGCGCCGCACTTATCAGGAAGCAGGATACGCCCGCGACTACCTGATTACCCTCAACGGCTTGAATGTCCAGGATGCCAGCACGAACCCGGCCAGCCTGGAGCAGGCTGCCCAATTGCGCACTTACCTGCTTCCCGGGATGGAATCACTTGCCACTCCCCTCGGTACAGATTCTTCTTATCTCACCTCTTCAGGGTTGCTCGATGTCCAGAAGCGCTTCGATGACCTGGAGAGAGAATCCCCCGATCTGACCAGTCTTGATCCCTTGGCATCGTTTTCAAAGGCCGACACCTATTACTCGGAGCAGCGCTGGCTTGTGGTGGGGACGATCCTGATCGCGCTCAGCCTGTTCTGGCTTGGGCTGTCCCAGTTGTCTCATTTACGCTCTAGGGTCCTCATCCTCGCACTGGGGGTGATCGTGTATGTGTTTGGGCTTGTTTGGTGCGTGGGTGTCGAGGTGATCTTTTTCTTCATTCGGGGAGGTGCTGCGTGAACACTCCAGCCGGCCCCAACCCTGATCGTGGGAAGACCCTTGTACTGGTACTGACTCTCATCAATACCGTCCTGGTGGCGGTTGTTTCAGCCCTCCAGGTGGATGCAACCATCCGCTCCAACCAGGCCAACCGGGATTCTCAATATAATGCCATTGCGGTTACAGGCAGTCTCATCCAGTCTGGTGCCCAGTCTGACTATGATTTAAATAGCTACGCCAAGGTGCTGGCATACACCCAGCAGGCGCTCGTGGCTGAATTTAGTGCTTTGCAAAGGCAGACGGTCAATGACCAGCAGGGATCCGACATGCTGACGCTCGAATCACAAATTTACCAGGCACAGGCAGACCAGGCAAAGTCGCTATCTTTCCTGATGACTGATCCGGCTTACGCGCGCAGCCTCTGCGGATACGGCACCGAACATGACTGCGTACCTGTCCGACCTGAATGCACCCAGCCAGGAGTTGGTTCAAAAGCAAAACGTTGCCTCCGATTCCTATCACCAGTGGAACCGGAAATCCGATTCGTATGTCGCGGCTTTGACTGTCCTGGCAATTGCATTCTTCCTTCTTGGCGTTGCACAGATGGCCCAGCCCAGGCTGCGTTTCCTTTTCTCTGCATTTGCAGGCGGTGTGATTGGAATCGGTACTCTCTGGGTTCTGATCATTCTAATCTTCTGATTAAAATCACAAAAATAGCACTTGCCCAAAATTAAGGTAGATCATCTACGCGCATTAAAATCTTGTCATCTCTGCCTCACTGAATTTTCGAACGCCGTTGCGCAAACCCGTTTTGCTGCAATACGGTTTGGAGGTGATTATGGCTACCGTCTCCCCTGTTCGTCCTTCACCGATCGCTGGGATGTGGTATGAGGGCAATCCTGAAGCGCTTATCCAGGAGCGTTGACAGTTACCTGGACCGGGCTGAGATCCCTGAATTCTCCGGGCAGGTGGTTGGCGTCATCGCCCCACATGCCGGACATAAATATTCGGGTCATGTGGCGGGTTATGCATTTGCAGCGGTGCGCGGCCTCCTCTTCGATTTGGTAGCGGTCCTGTCTCCGATGCATCAACCATACTCCGCACCCCTGTTGACAACTGCTCATGAGGCGTATGCCACCCCCCTCGGCCAGGTTCCGGTGGATAAGGATGTGATCGCCGACCTGGATTCCCGTTTGCGGTCGTTGTTCGGTGAAGGACTTACCCCGGTGCCTTATGACCAGGAACACTCCCTCGAAATCGAACTGCCTTTCTTGCAGCGTGCGCTTGCCGGGGAGTTCAAGCTCCTGCCCGTGATGGTGCGCTCTCAATCTGCCACGGTTTCCCGGCAGCTTGGTCAGGCATTGGCAGAGACTCTTCGGGGAAAAAATGCGTTGATCGTCGCCAGCACGGACCTTTCCCATTTCTACACCCAGAAGGAAGCCGTGGCCTTCGATACGGAAATGTTGCGCAGGATTGAAACATTTTCACCGGACGAAGTTTACTCCGCTGAAAAAGAAGGGCAGGGCTTTGCCTGTGGGCTCGCGGCACTCACAGCCGCCTTGTGGGCTGCCAGGTCCCTCGGTGCAGATACTGTCAGGGTGCTTCGCCAGGCGACTTCCGGGGATATCACCGGGGACTATTCCTCCGTTGTCGGTTATGGGGCCGCAGTGATATTAAAACAAAACCCGGCGTAACGCCGGTTGGAAAGCAGCCTTGCATTTCTTCTATTTGTGGTTCATAGTTCGTGAAATTGAATGTTGTCGAATGTCCCTTGCATGCTTGAGCGATAGACCGCTTTATTCTTGAAATATCCCCCGGGATATAAATGAACTTCCTTTTTTAAAAGGCAGCCTGCGATCGCCACATGCAACCTGTCAGTATGTATTGCCTGGTACTGGTCGATGGCTTCAAAAAAGGGACCAACGGGGGTCAGGTGGTTTCCCTGCGCACTGATATCCACATTTTCTGGCGGGATCGGGAATCTGCCCGATCTCTCTATATCTTCCCGGAAAAAGACACCCTTCCCGCTCCCCTTTCCGGCCGACTCCCGTTCGAGATAAAATGCCATATCGTGACAGAATTTGGCTTCGGGGATTGTATCCAGGCTCTCAAATCTGTCCCGGCAAAAATAGATGATATTTGCGAATTCCGACCTTTTCTCATAGGTTGATGGAAGCACGATCACTTGACGGTATGAGCTGGCAATATTATTCATAATTTTGTAGGATCTTGGCCAGAAGTTTGTCCAGCCTGCTCCGCCGCCATAAATTAGTGTGCCTTTTATGACCAGTGGCAGGTAATACTCGAACAATCGAAATACGCTCCCTTTTCGCACTGACAACTCATAATAATGAAACCCAATATCATGAAAGAATTTCAAAGTGCCCTGGCGGATTAGTCCGTCGCCCCAATTTCCGCGGTTATTCATATAGTAGTACGGTCTGCGCCGGGATGGATCAAGTATTACTTGGGCAAGCTGGGAAAATTCTTTTTGCACGGGAGCCTTTGTTTGGAAACTGGATAAAATATCCAGATCAATTGATCGGTCTAATCATGATCAGGAAAAGTGAATGCCATCAATTCATTTCGCAATTAATGTCTGAACAAAGTGACTGGAATTTCAGTTTGCAGAATTATAATGCACGCACCTGCCAGTCCTTGTGAGTGTATAATCTTTTCAACTTAATGGTCAATTTTTTCCTGGTATAAGGATCACACATGGCAAAATTTCATTTATGGCCGGAAGAACCCATTCTCCAGGATGATTTGATAGAACTGGGTGCCACTCTAGAAAAAAGCCCGGCCGAACGCCAGCGCATATGGTTCCGCTTTCCATCCGTGTTCTTACCCACACCTACCGGGAACCTTGATGCTTTTCTCCTGGCTGTCCTGTTCAACGTGATGAGTGCTCCCGCTGACCTTGAGATCCACGGGGAGGTTTCCTTATCATTATTGAACAACCTGCGGGAATTTCAGAAGGCGTGGGCACTTTGGCTCCCCGAGAGGTATCACCCGGTGGAATTATCTGCCCTCACCGAACGGGACCAGCCCCAGGTGCAAAGCAATGAATTCATCATCGCATTTTCAGGGGGTGTTGATTCAGCTTTCACCGCCTGGAAAAACCGTCCCAACCCTGCAGATCATCTATCCCGAAAACTCGCCGCAGGAGTTATGGTCCATGGCTTCGATATACCCCTAAATCAGCCTGAAGTATTCGCGCGGGCAGCAGAAAAATCCCGGAAGATGCTTGCCTCCATCGGCGTGGACTTGATTCCCGTGTCCACCAACCTGCGCGAGCAGCGCTGCGACTGGGAAGACTCCCATGGGGCTGCCCTGGCAGCCTGCCTGATCTTGTTCCAGGGGCGGTATAACGCTGCAATGATTGCCAGCAGTTCCCCCTACGACGACCTTGCTTTCCCTTGGGGTTCAAACCCGATAACCGACCGTTTGTTCTCAAACGGTTCATTTCAGGTCATTCACGATGGCGCTGGTTCTAATCGGGTTGAAAAAATTAGACAGATCAGCCAATGGCCGGAGGCGATGCGATTTTTGCGCGTTTGCTGGGTTGGTCAGCATAAGGATCGCAATTGCTGCCGGTGCATAAAATGTGTTGGTGCCATGCTGGTCTTCCGCGCGGTCGGGCAGGAGTCGCTGCCGGCTTTCCCTTATGCCATTTCCGACCGGGAGATCCGGCACATGCAATACAACGACTTTCCCGCCATGCAGAGATACGTCAGGTTGCTTCGCTCTCAAAATTACTCTCCGGCTACTGTTCGTGCTTTGAATGTATCGATATTCATTAACCGGGTCCGTCTTGCAGGCAATAGGTTTCCATTGATTAGGAAGATAATTCAGTTGATTGGGAAGGGATGGTTCCTTGACCCCAATGCGGTCGATCGATCGGCTGGCTCGAAGGAGGCTTTTCAAAACTAAAGAAGTTGGGGCATACCGTCCATGTTCGTTCAATATATTGAATTTTTGGATATTCTCATGGCAGACGCTAAGGACCGTAAACTAAATCAGGTCGGCTGGTCACTGTTCCTTTACTTGAGTGAAAGTCCTGGTTTCCAGACTGATGTCGATTATTAACGCTCTTGGCGTTTTATATTGAGTATGGGAAAACAAATGGCAAAATTTCACTTGTGGCCGGAAGAACCGATCTTCAAGGAAGGCAGCGTTGAATTGGCAGCAACTCTGGAAAAAAACCAGGAGGAACGTCAGCGCATCTGGTTTCGCCTCCCTTCCGCAACCTTGCCCACCCTCCCCAAAAACCTTGACCATTTTGTCCTGTCAGTCTTGTTTACTGCTATGAGCGCTCCAGCTGACTTGGAGATCCACGGGGGGGTTTCCCCGTCCTTATTGCGAAACCTGACGTGAATTTCAAAGAGCCTGGTCCCTTTGGCTGCCTGATAAATACCATCCGGTGGAATTAATTTCCAGCTCCTATCGTGAAGAGCCGCGGGTGGATGGGAATGAAGTCATCATGGGATTCTCCGGTGGAGTCGATTCATCCTTCACTGCCTGGCATCACCGTCCGAATCAGTTGGATCGTCAGTCGAAGAGGTTGGTGGCAGGCGTGATGGTCCATGGCTTCGACATCCCAATTAACCAACCTGACGTGTTCGCTCGCGCTGCAGAAAGGTCCACCAGGATGTTAGCGTCCATCGGCGTGGAGTTTAATTCCCGTATTCACCAACCAGCGCGAGCAGCGCTGTGACTGGGGGACTCCCATGGGGCTGCCCTGGCCGCCTGCCTGATCCTGTTCCAGGGACGGTATAACACTGCAATGATTGCCAGCAGTAATCCATACAACTACCTTAGATTTCCATGGGGTTCGAATTCTATAACCGACCGGATGCTCACGAACGATTCTTTTCAGATTATCAACGACGGATCTGGATTTGATCGGGTTGAAAAAATCAAGCAGATTAACCAATGGCCCGAGGCTCGACAGTATTTGCGGGTTTGCTGGGAGGGCAGACACAAAGACCGTAACTGCTGCCATTGTGTTAAACGTGTCGGTACAATGCTGGTCTTCCGCGCCATTGGAATGGATTCAATACCAGCTTTCCCATATGAAATTTCCGATAAGGAGATTAGGCGTTTACGATTCACCGAGTTTCGGTCCATGCGTCGATATATCAATTTATTAACATCTGTAAATTTTTCTACTTCCACCATTCGTGCCTTGAAGGTATCCTTGTTTATTAATCGCGTTCGACTTGCAGTCACAAGACTCCCTTTTCTCAAAAAGCTGGTCCGCAGGTTGGATCAGGTTTGGTTTCTTGACTCTGATGGTTTTGACCAGATGGATGCGCCTAATTAAGGTTTACTGGAACCATGTCTACCCCTAAAAACATCACAATTCGCTAATTATCTAGGATTTACAAATATTTCATTTACGAACACTTTTGCATTGATAATTTCCCGGATCTGCCGACTTTTTAAGTTCGATAATAATCCGATCTGGCATATTGTATACTCGTTGACTTTTAATATCCGGGTTAATATTATGCGGAGTGAAGGAAACCGATGGCAAAATATCATTTGTGGCCGGAAGAACCGATCTTCAAGGAAGGCAACGTTGAATTGGCTGCCACTCTGGAAAAAAACCAGGAGGAACGTCAGCGCATCTGGTTTCGCCTCCCTTCCGCAACCTTGCCCACCCTCCCCAAAAACCTTGACCATTATGTCCTGTCTGTCTTGTTTACTGCTATGAGCGCTCCAGCTGACCTGGAGATCCACGGGGGGGTTTCCCCGTCCTTATTGCGAAACCTGGCGGAATTTCAAAGAGCCTGGTCCCTTTGGCTCCCTGATAAATACCATCCGGTGGGATTATCTTCCAGCTCCTATCGTGAAGAGCCGCGGGTGGGTGGGAATGAAGTCATCATGGGATTCTCCGGTGGAGTCAATTCATCCTTCACTGCCTGGCATCACCGTCCAAATCAGTTGGATCGTCAGTCGAAGAGGTTGGTGGCAGGCGTGATGGTCCATGGCTTCGACATCCCAATTAACCAACCCGATGTGTTTGCTCGCGCTGCAGAAAGGTCCACCAGGATGTTGGCGTCCATCGGCGTGGACTTGATTCCCGTATCCACCAACCAGCGCGAGCAGCGCAGAAACTGGGATGATTCCTATGCGGCAGCCCTCGCTTCCTGCCTGATGCTTTTCCAGGGAAAGTATAATGCTGCTTATATTTCTAGTGCTTATCCCTATAACGACCTCATTCTCCCGTGTGGTTCGAACCCAATCACTGATCACCTGCTTTCGAATGACTCCTTTCAAATCATCCATGAAGGGGCCGCTTACTCCAAAGTTGAAAAAATGAGGCAGATTATCCAGTGGCCCGAGGCCATGCAGTATCTCCGGGTTTGCTGGCAAGGTCCTCACCTGGATCGAAACTGCTGCCGCTGTCAGAAATGTGTCACGATGATGCTGATATTCCGCGCCCTGGGAAAGGATTCTCTCCCCGCTTTCCCGTTCGATATTTCTGACTCGGAAATTCGGCATTTAAAATATTCCACCAGGGGGGACATCCACAGCACGGGGAGAGTGATGAATATGATGAAGTCAATAAATTATTCTTCTCCATCCACCTATAACGCTATGAAAGTATCGATAATAATTAACCGGATCTGGGTTGCTAAATGGAGATTTCCTTTTCTTAAAAAGGTGTTTAAGGCGTTCGATAGGTGGTGGTTCGTAGACCGTGATTTGGACAGTCGTCTTGGTGTGGGGAAAGAGGCAATTAAATAACAACCATGTTCGCTCGTCTTGCGGTCAATATTCCCTCTGTTTCTGCTATTTTTGACTATTCCCTTTCCGAAAATTTGGAACAGGTTGTTCTCCCCGGTTGCCTTGTCACCGTCCCGTTTGGCAAACAATTGGTTCAGGGAGTGGTGCTGGAACTGGTCAGCCAGCCGGCGGTTGCAGAGACTAAACAGGTCATTGACCTGCTCGACCCCTCCCCTGTTTTGACCGCTGCCCAGCTCTCCCTTGCCAAATGGCTGTCAGGGGAGACTTTATCTTCACTGGCGGGCTGCATCGGGATGATGCTGCCATCCGGGTTAAGTCAGCAGGCCGATGTTCTCTACACTTTTAGCGGGCAGCAATCTCGACCGGGTCAGAAAGGTTCAACCACCCAATCCCGTCTGCTTGATTTATTGCGGGAAAAAACAAGTTTACGCGGACGTCAGATCGACCGTCATTTCAAGAACGTGGACTGGCGCAAGTCCGCCCAATATTTGGTGAAAGCCGGGCTGCTGACGGGACGTTCCGTGCTTCCGCCTCCCTCGGTTCGGCCAAAATTCGTCCGCACGGCGCAACTGTCCGTGCCCCCTGAAGTGGCCGAAACAGCCATGCCGGGACTTGGAAAGACCGCCGGAACCCTGGCCCGCCGGCAGGCGGCGTTGCGCTACTTGATGGTCGAGCCGGCGGATGTGAATGTGTCATGGGTCTATGCTCAGTCAGGCTGCCAGTTGTCCGACCTGCAGGAATTGGCAGAGCGCGAGTTGATCGTTTTGCGGGAAACGGAAATTTGGCGCGATCCACTCGAGCGGGTGGTAAATTCGAACTTGGAGAGCAGTTCCCCTCCGGAATTGACCTCGTACCAGCAGGCAGCCTGGGAAACCATCCTGCAGGCCTACCGCTCTTTCCCCTCCATTCCTGCCCCATTTTTACTTCACGGGGTAACCGGATCGGGCAAGACCGAAATCTATATCCGCGCCGCACAGGAGTGCATTCGACGCGGAAAGGAAGCCATCATCCTCGTCCCGGAAATTGCGATTACACCGCAGATGGTTCGCAGGTTTTTGGCTCGCTTCCCGGGGCAGGTTGGACTGGTGCATTCCAAATTGTCCGAAGGCGAGCGCTACGACACCTGGCGGCGTGCCCGTTTGGGACAATTGAAGGTCATTATCGGGCCGCGCTCTGCGCTCTTTACCCCGCTGCCCAATCCCGGTCTGGTCGCGGTCGATGAGTGTCACGATGGTTCGTATTACCAGGCTGATCCTCCATTTTATAGCGCCGTCTCTGCAGCCCGCGCATACGCCCGGATTTGTGGCGCAGTATGTATTCTCGGTTCGGCCACCCCCTCCATCGTCCAGCGTTACCAGGCAGTCTCTCCTCCGTCGGCTCAAGGGGATGAAAGCGTTTTGTTGGAATTACCCATACGGATCGCCAACCCCAACCTGCCTCCCGTCCAGGTGGTGGACATGCGCGCGGAACTCAAGTCCGGCAACCGCGGCATCTTCAGCCAGGAGTTGGTGGATGCCCTTGACGATGTGCTCAAAAAAGACCAGCAGGCGATCCTGTTTCTTAACCGGCGCGGCACAGCCACTTATGTCTTCTGCCGGGACTGCGGGACGGCAGTTCGCTGCCCGCGCTGTGACACTCCTCTGACCTACCACGTTAATACCTTTCCCAGCAAGGTGACCATTCAGAACTCCAGCTTGCAGTGTCACCATTGCGGATATGCACGCCAGATGCCAAAAAAGTGCCCGGTCTGCGGGAGCACCCAGATCCGCCAGTACGGATTGGGGAGTGAGAAGGTGGAGGCCGAGGTGGCAGCGCTTTTCCCATCAGCCCGCACCCTCCGCTGGGATTGGGAAACCACCCGCCATAAGGATGCCCACGAGATCATCCTCAGCCACTTCAGCGCTCATCGGGCGGATGTGCTGGTTGGCACCCAGATGCTTGCTAAAGGTCTCGACCTTCCCCTGGTCACCCTGGTGGGGATCGTGCTTGCCGATGTGGGTCTTAACCTGCCAGACCCGTTCGCCGCGGAACGGACCTTTGATGTTCTTACCCAGGTCTCGGGTCGTGCCGGTCGTTCGTCCCTCGGCGGTCGCGTGATCCTGCAGACTTTCCAGCCGGAGCATTATGTCATTCAGGCCGCGGCCGGACATGATTATGCTTCCTTCTACGCACGCGAGTTGGAAAATCGCAGGCAGTTGGGATACCCGCCGTTCAGCCGTTTGGTGCGCATCGAATTCCGGCACGTCCAGGCTGACCGGGCAGAGTCAGAAACCCAGTCGCTCGCTGCCAGGCTTGCCAAATGGATCCAGGATGAAGACCGGCGCGCGACCACCCTCATCGGTCCCGCTCCCTGCTTCTTTTCTCGCTTGAATGGACTTTATCGCTGGCAGGTTATCCTGCGCGGTCCAAACCCAGCCAGCCTTCTCCAGGATAAAAACCTTGCCGGTTTTCGGATTGAAGTCGACCCGCTGTCGCTGCTTTGAATCGGTATGAAATAGGTGGAGTTCACTATATGGATAAACCTTTGATCCCCCAATACCTGATGGATTACATTGACAGTCTCGTGCCGCCCCGTCCCCCTGAAATGCAGGCGATGGAAGCAGATGCAGAAAGGACGGGCTTCCCCATCATCGGGCCTGCCTCCGGGTATCTGTGCTATCAGGTGGCACGCATGATCGGTGCAAAGCGCGTATTTGAACTCGGTTCGGGATTTGGCTACTCAACTGCCTGGTTTGCCCGGGCTGTCCTCGAGAACGGAGGTGGAGAAGTATTCCACGTGGTCTGGGACGAAGGATTATCCCAACAGGCCCGCACCAACCTTTCTGCGCTGGGGTATGAGGGGATTATTCGCTATCAAATTGGAGAGGCCGTGGAAACCCTGCGTGCTGCTGCCGGTCCCTTCGACTTGATCTTCAACGACATCGACAAGGAAGATTACCCCGCCTCGCTGCCGGTCATTGCTGAAAAGCTCCGTCCCGGAGGGGTGCTCATCGTGGATAATCTGCTCTGGCATGGGCGCATTTTTGATGCCAATGATCAATCTCCAGCCACGAACGGTATTCGAAAAATGTCAGATCTGCTCACCCGCAGTTCCGGGTGGATAACCACACTCGATCCGGTTCGCGATGGAGTGCTGGTGGCGTTTAAAGTATAATGTCAGCGATGCGCCGAAATGGTCAATAGGAGGTAAATCATGCAAAGTTTCAGCCGCGGTTGGTCGTTCTTAAAAGAAGCCTGGGCGATGGCCTTGAAAGACAGGGACCTCATCAAGCCGTCCATCATGGCTCTGATCGCTGGATTTATTGTTTCTGTTATCTTCATCCCTTTCATGATCGGGGCGGGAGTTTTGGCTGGGGGGAATAATAATAACCTGGTCGGGCAGATCATCCTGTTCGTTCTGGGGGCCGTGATGATTTTTGTCCAATACGGCGTCAGTTACATTTTCTCCGCCATGACCATCTACCTCGTTTACGGTTACCTGGCTGAAGGCGACGGTGTAATGTCGAAAGCCTGGGACATCGTCAAACGCGATTGGTGGAATATTCTCAGCCTGGCTGCCGCTTCCACGGCGGTTAACCTGGTCAAGAACCAGGTCCGGGGCAAGGGCAGGTCGGTGGGTCGCAATTTCCTTTCGGGATTGATTGACACGGTTTGGACCGAGGCTGCCTTCCTCATTCTCCCTGCCATGGTAATTGAAGATATCAACCTGAAAGATGCCCTCAAGCGCGCTGGCAGCATCATCAAGAACAACCTCCTCCTGGTGGGCATCAGCACGGTTGGAGTGAAGACCGTCAACGGGCTGATCGGGTTCCTCCTGGGAGCTCTTGGCATTGGTCTGGGCTTTGGTATCGGGTTTGGCATCATTTCGATAACCAATACCTCTACATTTGGGCTGGTCTCCGGCATCGGCTTGGGGGTGATCATCGCCGGGATCTTCATTATGGTTGCCACCGTCGTCACCTCCTACACTTCCACTGCCTATCACACCTGCCTGTACCTTTGGGCGCGTGACGTGGAAAAAGCCCAGGCTTCCGGGAGCAGCACCCCGGTGCTGGCCCCTGGACCGCTTGCAGCCGTCCTGAACAAATAGCCTCCCAACCAATAATAAAAAGGGCGACCATATTGGTCGCCCTTTTCCATTAATCTACTCATGCATCCTATGGCACCGGCGTCGGCGCCGGGCTGAGGGTGTAGTATACCCCCACCGTTAACAGGGAAGAATCACCGGCTGCCTCGGCAGCTTTCATCTGGGCTTGCCGCGCCAGGTCGGTGGCATTCCGAAGAATTCGCAGGGCTTCGTCCGGGTTGTGGAAACCCATGCTGTTCGATGAAGAAATAAAGTCCCACATGAATTGTGCGTGACGGTGGAGAGTGCGCGCCTCCTCGAGCAGGGAGGGATCTGAATCCGCTTTCCCCGCCGCAGCTTGAATGGCGGTGATCGCGTCGATCAGGGCATCCTCGGTGCTTATCTTTGACTCGTGGACCGTATCCTGGATGACGCTTACCCGTGCCAGGACCACATCCACGTCCGTGTGACACTGCCCGCACGCCTGTTGCGCATTTAACAGTGGACTCATGATGTTATGACTGGAATACTTCATTGCGCCGTCCCGGGTGTATGGCATGTGACAGTCTGCGCAGGCCACGCCTGCCCTGGAATGGGTGCTGTCGGCGGTGAATAGTTCGTAATCCGGATGGCGCGCCTTCATGATCGGTGTATCGGTGCCCGGATAGGTCCAGTCTGAGAAGTTGACTGCGTCTTCAGCCTGGATGATGTCTTCGACGCGCATCCCGTTTTCCCACGGGACGGTCAGTACCTTATTCTCGCCCGTGAAGTAATACGTGACATGGCAATTGGCGCAAACTGCCGAACGCATTTGTTGTCGGGTAAAGGTTTTCCAGTCAATTCCCTCGGATTGGAACGCTGTCTCCACCGCCGGGTTGGTGATCACCAGTTTCATCGTGCCTGCTTCGTGGCAGTTGGCGCAGCCGATGGGGTTGTTGAGTTCGGGCGTCAGATCTGGGAATAGTTTCGCGTCGTAAGCTTCCATCCCCATTTGCGCCCACAAACCAGGGTTGTCGGAGGATTTGCAGGAATAACAGGTGGCATGCGTGGTGGCGCTTACCCTCTTGGTGGCGCGCACGTCGATCAGTGCATTTTCGTGCCCGCGTGGCTGGTTATAGTCTTTACTGAACGGGTATCCCATGAACAACAGCACCAGGCGCGGGTCTTCGAGCAGGTACGAATTTTTTGCCGACCCGCCGTAGGTGGTGGCAGTGTTGTTATTGGCGGTCAGCAGCAGGGACGAGTATTCATTGGGGTAATTTTGCCCCCACAGGGAGGAATCCGCTTCCAGCGGTTTGACCGTGATCACCGCCGGGATGACCGACCGTTCTTCCGCGGGCTGGTTTTTCATGAAGATCAACACACCCGAAAGGACGGCGGCCAGGATGATGATGATTCCAACTAGAATGATGGTGACCGGGTATTTTCTCATTTCTTGTAAACCTCCGAGTCCTGGTAAGGGAATGGCGAAAGCCCTCGCTCGCCGTGTGCAGCGGAGCGGTGGCAATCCCAGCAATAACGGTCCAGCGGTTGTGGGTCAGCCAGGATGTTCTCTACGGTATCCCTGTGACAGCGGATGCAATTTGCCTGGACAATGTCGTCCGTTTGCCGCGTGGCACGGATGGCGGCCGGGTATGTTTTGAATGTGAACGAATACACATCCCGCATCCCTGAATATCCTTTGTAAAGATAATAACTTGCAAAATTCTGGTGTGGGAGATGACAGTCGGTGCATACGCTCACGTTTGCGTGCGCCGCGTGGAACCAGCCCTCGTACTCGCCATCCATGACGTGGCAGTTGTTGCAGGTGGACGGTTCGTGCCCCAGGTAGGAAGGCGCGTTCGTTACCCACCCGAAAACACCCAGGGCGATAAGCAGCGCTGCGATCCCGATGGTGAGAATTAATTTTGAAGTCATGGTTTCTTTAATAATCTTCCTTAGAACGTAATTATAAGTCCTGGTTTGTGATTTATGTCACACTAGGTAAAATTCCTCTACTCTCTTGCAGGTTGGGGTATATGAGTGCTGATTATTTTTCCAGGGGTAAACCATTATTAAAAGGTATTGACAATCGATATTCTTAATGCTATTATACTTATGGTATAGTACTATACATGTGGTTTATTTCAAAAGCGAGGTTTCCTTGTCAGACGTGAATCTTGATGAAATCGATCGGATGCTGTTGAAATGGGAGGAGGTGTATAAAAAAGGGCTATTGACCTTTTGGCTTCTGCTCTTGTTGCATGAACGCCCGGCATATGCTTATGAGATAAATGATTCTATTCAGAAAGTTAGCCAGGGAACGATTTCGGCAGATAATAACAGCATATACCGCGCCCTTACCCGCTTTGAAGCGATGGGAATTGTCAGCAGTGATCTCCGGCAATCCGAAGTTGGCCCGGCCCGGAAATATTATGGTCTTTCCGATAAAGGTGTGCTGTTACTGGGGAAGTTCATTCAGCGAAATATAGTTCTTTTTGAGACACCTCACGTTGCAAAACGGATCCGCACAATATTGAAGAGCGCAGGATCGATTTCGGAGGAGATGTGATCATGGATGTCGAGCAGCTTGAAAAACAGCTTGAATTCTGGAAGCGGGGATTGTTCGTGGCACTTGGTTCATCGACCACATTTCTTGCCACCACCCTCGTCGCAAGTTACCAGGATTTATCCTCTCTCTTCCATCTGGGGTTGGTATTTCTTATGGGTGGTTATTTGGCTGGTGGTTGCGCCTCTTGGTTTCTATTTGTTGATGAGCAAGAAATGGCGGAAAGTCCCCTTATCCATCCGTGTGAACACGGCTTTTGGATATCTGGGTTGTGCCTGGCTGACCTTGCTCAGTGCTGGCATTATGAGCGCTAATAGCGGCGACCATGCGTGTTTAACATTGTTCTTTTTCGCTTCAGTGGTCCTTGGGGTGTCATATTGGGCAATGCGCAGAAAGAAAAATGACCCGGAAGAAATATTCCCTTGAAACGAAATTTATGTGGTCGATTTACCCTTATTAATATCCACAAATCCCCCACTGGCATAAATATCAGTATGTTCGCTGATTAAATAACAGTAACACTGGATCCGGTCTCGGTCTTCTCCACCTCGATCCGGTTTGGAAACGAATCCTTCAATTCATCCAAATGGGTGATGACCAGGATCTTCGCAAAATCGTCCCGCACGGCATTGATCGACTTTACCAGCCGTTGCCGGCCCTGGGCATCCTGGGATCCAAATCCTTCGTCGATGACCAGCATTTGCAGGCGTGCTCCCTTCCTCTGTGCCAATACCTCCGAGAGCGCTAGTCGGATGGCAAAGTTGACCCGGAACGCCTCCCCTCCCGAGAACATTTCGTAATCCCGCTCGCCGGCTTCATCGCTGACCTGGATCTCCAGCGTTTCTCGCAGGTCCTTGCGCTTTTCAGCTTTATATTTCGTTTGCGTCTCGAACCGCAGGCGCATGCTATCATTGCTCAACCGGCCCAGGATTTCGTTGGCTTTCATTTCGATCTCCGGAAGGGCTTGCTCGATAAGCAGAGCCGGGACACCGTCTTTCCCAAAGGCTCGTTCCAGCGCTTTGTAACGCCCGATCTGCAGTCCCAGTTCTTCGCGCTCTGCCCCTAGTTTTTTCTTGCGTCTCCGCAAGTCATCCAGCACGGTCACCTTCTGTCGTGCCGCCCCAACTTCCTGGTTCAACTGGTTCTCGCGTTCCTGCGTGTCGAACAGGCTGCGTTCGGCTTCATCCAGGTCTGGCGCCTGGGCTTCCACTTCAGCGAGGGCTTTCTCTGCGGACTGGTGCTCGGTTTGCTGGATGGCAATCTGGGCGGTCAAGGTCGTCACCTGGGAGGTGAGGTTTGCGATCTCATCCTCCAGTGGTTTCAATGCTGCCCGGGCAGCCTCAAGCTCCCGGTAAGCGATTTCGGCAGGTCGTGCCCCGCTTTCTGCCCTCCGCGCCGCATCGTGTTCAGCCGCCTGGTAGCCCAAAGTCGCCAGTTCCTTGTCTACCTTCGCCAGTTCCTTACGCGCCTCGACCGCGAATTTTCCACTTTCCAGGATTTTTTTAACTCGTGCCAGTCGTTTCGATCCCTTGGTTTCCCATTCCTTGTTTTGCTTTTTCAAAGCCTCCAGTCGTTCGGTTAATTGGACCACGCTGTTCGATAGGCTTAGCCTTTCAGAGTCGGCCTTGGCGGAATTTGAGATTTGCCTTTCAAGGTCTGTCAGGTCGGTTGCCAGGCCTTCAATGACCAATTTGTTTGCCCGCCAAATATCACCTTTTTGCTTGCCTTCGCCTTGCAGCCGTTCCAGCGTGGATTGGCGGTGTTCTTCGGTGAGGGACTGTCCGCATAATGGACAGGTAGCGCCCTCGACTGTTATAAGTTTGTTTTTCCGTTCATCGAGATCGTTCATCTCGGCTCTTAAGCTGGTGTTCTCTGCCCGCAGTTCTGCCTGCCGCTCTCGCCCGCCTGGTATTGTTTTTCCAGTTGAGCAAGCTGTTCAACGATGGCTTCTGATGCTGCCAAAGCTATTTTTCCCGATTCCACTTTTTCCGTCAGGTCCGCTGATACGACTGACTGCTCCCTATTTACAGCTTCCTGCTCCTCCAGTGTTGCTTTCTCCTGTTCCAGTTTCGCCAATTCAGCATTAATGGCATTTAGGAATGGGAGGCGGAGTTTCTCCTGCTCGTGAAACTGTGAAGCAATCGCATCCCACTTTTCAAGTTCCCTGCGCCTTTGCTGCCAGTCCGCATAATCCCCTTCCACCTTGCTGGCTTGTCCCACCAGCTCTGCGTGCGGTCGGCGCACATTTTCACGATCGGCAAGACGGACAATAAAGCTGGATAGTGTCTCCTCCTGGTGTTTCAATGCCTGCGCTATTTTCCCCACCATTTCACGCTGCTTTTCAAGCCCGGCATGCACCTGTCTTACGCTTGCCAGGGCTGCCTCCTGTGCCTTGCGGCTTTTGGCCAGACCGCTCAGTTGTGTTTCCAATTCCTTCAATCGTGCCTTGCGCGGTTCTTCCTCCGCCAATTCTGCATCGATCTCGCTCGTTTGTCCATCTACTAAGCCCAATCTGGATTCCACCCCCTTGCGCCGTTCTGCGGTGCGCTCCTTATATACCTCCCAGATTTCCAGGCCGAGGATGTTCCCCAGGATTTCTTTTCGCCGGGTGGGAACTTGCTGGGCGAATTGGTCGGCGCGACCCTGCAGGAAAAAGGACACATTAATGAAGGTATCGTAATCCAGGCGCAGGACTTTCTCGATGCGCGCCTGGGTCTCGCGATTGCTGTGCTCCGTGAGTGGGCGCCAGTCGTCCCCGTCGAGTATCTGGAATTCAAGAATGGTTGTTTTCCCCCTCGGCATCTTACGCAGCACCCGGTATTGAGTATTCTCGTATTCAAAAGTAAAGACAACCTCGGCCGCGCCTGATTGCAGGTTTATGATGGATTCATCCCGCTTGCGGGCTTGGCCGAATAATGCCCAGGTCATCGCATCCAGCAGGCTCGATTTCCCCGCGCCATTTTGCCCCGAAATACACGCCAGGTTGAATCCGGTGAAATCCACCTCCACGGGGTCGCGGTACGATAGGAAACCGGATAGTTTCAGGCGCAGGGGGATCACCCTCCCATTTTAACCGCAAAGGGTTGCGGAACGCAAAGAGTTTTCGAGTCTTAACCTTCTCCATTCCGAATTCATGGGTCGCCCAATGACGGGGTGGCTTGCCCAACCTAATCAGGCATGTTATCATACCGGAGTGTTCTCCACCTTATCGAAACGCGACCGTCAGCGCAGGTATCTGCGTAGTCATCATCCTGGCAACCATTCCATTCTATTGCTTTGGACTCATTGCCCGGCAGTTGGCTCCGGACCACAACCCCCCTACTCCGACCGCCTCCGCGACGGTCACTTCCACATCCACCCGTACACCTACACCGGTGTTCACCTTAACATCTACGCCGACTTTAACCGTGACAACCAGTGTCACTTCCACTCTTACCCCCACTCCCACTTCCACCACCAGCCTCACTCCAACCCCAACCTCCACCCCGACAACCACATATACTCCTACGCCGACCTCCACATTTACAGATACCCCCATCCCGCCCACCCCCACCGATACCCCCACCCCCACTGAAACTTCAACCTTCCTTCCCGAACCCTGATTATTATCCACAACAATCCATGACAGAACTCACCCCCTTCCTTAAAGAATTGCTGACCGCCCCGGGTCTTTCTGGTTACGAGGACCCTGCCGCCGAAATAATTTCTACCAGGTGGAAGCCGCTCGTAAACGAAGTCAGCCGCGGCAAACTTGGCTCCCTGCATGCTCTCCGGCGCGGTGCCGGCAAAAGCCCGCGTCCGTCCGTGATGGTTTCCACCCATATGGATGCCATCGGTCTCATGGTCACTGGCATTGCGGATGGTTTCCTGCGTCTCACCCAGGTTGGGGGCGTGGATCCGCGCGTCCTGCCTGGCGCGCTGGTCACGGTTTTCGGCACTCACGCGGGAAAGACCCAGCTTGTCCCCGGGGTAGTCGTCCTTCCGCATTCCCTTCTCCTGCCCCCCGAGATGGGCCAGAACCCCGTTCCGCTGGAATATCTGTTCGTGGATACCGGTTTACCCCCCCGGAAAGTGGCAGACCTGGTCCAGGTCGGTGACTTGATCTCGTTTGCCCAGCCTCCATTTGAATTAAGTGGAGGGCTCATTGCAGGTCATACTCTCGATAATCGCGTCTCCGTCGCCGCACTCACCATCTGCCTGGACGAATTGCAGACCCGCCCACACCTGTGGGATGTTTGGGCTGTTGCCACCACCCAGGAGGAAATTGGCACCATTGGAGCCACTGGCTCAACATATGAATTGCATCCCTCGATCGTGATTGCTTTGGATGTGACTTTCGCCAGGGGTCCAGGGGGCAGCGACTGGCAGACTTCTCCGCTTGGTAAAGGTCCCACTCTTTGCATGGGTCCCAATATTCACCCTGCGTTGTATAAGGCGGTGAAGGACTTGGCCGAAAAATTGGAGATCCCCTATAACCTTGAATACGCTCCCCGTCATACCGGCACGGATGGCTATGCCACTCAGGTGGTGGCGGGGGGTGTTCCCACGCTCGTGATGGGGATTCCGCTCCGCTACATGCATACGCCCGTGGAAATGGTGGCTGTAAAAGATATCCAGCGCGCTGGGCGGTTGTTGGCTGAATTTATCGCCGGGCTTGCGCCGGATTTCATGGAAAAGATCGTCTGGGATGATTAGTATGCCGACTTTCGGAAATGCTCAACTAAAACTGCTCGAAAAGCTATGCAATGCCAGTGCCGTCTCCGGAGACGAAGGCGAAGTCCGCAAAATTGTCCAGGCAGAACTGAAAGGTCTCTCCCTCGAGACCCGGGTGGACGCTCTGGGGAATGTTCTGGTGACCCGTCCCGGGTCTGGAAAAAAACGCTTGAAGGTGATGCTCTCTGCCCATATGGACGAGGTTGGCTTCATGCTGGTCACCAGTGAAGGCGATGGTTTTTTCCGCTTCGAGACGGTCGGGGGCATGGATATCCGCCAGTTGCCTGGCAAAGCTGTCTTGATTGGTAAGGAACACATTCCTGGTGTGATTGGGGCGCGCCCCATCCACCTGACCACCGCGGAAGAACGCAAACAGAAGATCCCCCTGGATGCTCTCCGCATTGACGTCGGTCTTGAAGAAGGCAGGGTCAAGCCGGGAGATCGGGCGGTTTTCGCCACCCGTTTTCTTCGCAACGGTCCCGTGTTGATCGCCAAGGCGCTCGATGACCGCCTGGGTGTCCTCACCCTGATCGAACTGCTTAAGGATGCTCCGGCTAATATTGACTTGCTGGCAGCCTTCACCGTCCAGGAGGAAATTGGACTGCGCGGGGCTAAAGTTGCGGCTTATGCTTTAGATCCGGACATTGCGATAGTGATGGACGCGACTCCCGCCAATGACCTTCCGGGTTGGGATGACGAAGAGAACACTTCATTCAACACGAAACTTGGGCTTGGTCCCGCAATTTACATCGCTGATGGTGATACCCTTTATGACCCGCGCCTTGTCCGCCACTTTGCCAGATCTGCCCAGCTTGCAGGGATCCCCTTCCAGTTCCGCCAGCCTGGCGGCGGCGGAACGGACGCAGGAGCCATCCACCGGGCACGCGCCGGTGTGCCCAGTGTCTCGGTTTCGGTACCTCACCGCTACAGTCACACTGCCGCCTCGGTAGCCCGGCTTGAAGACTGGAAAAATACGGTTGCCCTGCTCCACACCGCCTTGAAACGTCTTCCGCCGGGTTTCCTGGACTCTGATCGGGCATAAAAGCACTTGTAGTTGCGACTTTAGTCGCCGTTATGCACGAATGAATCCGTAGTAGTTGCGCCTTTAGTCGCCGAGTTGGACGACCAAATCCGTCATCATCACTAAAGGAACCTCATGAAACAACTAATCCAAAAACTGACCGAAACCTATTCCCCCTCCGGATATGAATCCGCTATCCGCGAAGTCATTCGTAAAGAGATCAAACCTTTTGCAACCCAGGTCCATGTCGATGCCTTGGGTAACCTGGTTGCCCGTAAAGGTTCAAAATCAAAAAACGGTTTGAAGATCATGCTGGCGGGTCATATGGATGAGATTGGTCTGATGGCCACCCACATAGACACCCATGGTTTCATCCGCTTTACCGGTCTCGGTGGTATCCGTCTCACCTCCCTGGTTGGCGGTCGCGTCCGTTTCATGAATGGCACACCCGGTGTCGTCGGCACTGACCGTCTCACCGACCTGACCAAGGCACCCTCCCTCGAGCAGTGCTTCATTGATGTCGGTGCCTCCAGCCCAAAGGATTGTCCGGTCCAGGTGGGCGATGTTTGTGCTTTCGATCGCCCCTTCGTTGACCTTGGAAAACGGTTGATCGCCAAATCCATGGACGATCGCATCGGCTGCGCGGTGATGATCGAAACCATGCGCCTCCTGAAGACTTCCCCCCATGAGCTATACTTCGTATTCACCACACAGGAGGAAGTAGGCTTGCGCGGTGCCACCACCTCATCCTTCGGTGTGGACCCGGACCTCGGCATCTCATTGGATGTAACCGCAACTGGTGATACACCCAGGAGCTCCAGGATGGATGTCGCCCTCGGGAATGGTCCGGCGATCAAGGTTAAGGATGGCGGCATGCTGGCCGACCCGCGTATTGTCAACTGGATGATTCGCACGGCAGCGAAGGCGAAGATTGCCTGCCAGCGTGAAGTCCTCGAAGGCGGCACAACGGATGCACGCGCCATCCAGGTGGCGCGCTCCGGGGTTCCGGCTGGCTGCATCTCCATCCCCACCCGCTATGTCCACAGCCCGTCCGAGATGGTGGATACCGGCGATGTCCAGAATTCCATTAAATTACTGGTGGCCCTGTTGAGTGCTCCAATTACCCTTTGACAGGCATAACCAAACCAAATCGGCGCACCAGGACTGGTGCGCCGATTTATTATTTTAGGAATTTTCTATCCAATGGGGGTTATTTTTCTTCTTCCTTCTTTTCCTTCTTCGGCATTCCCCACATCAGGATGGCCACCCCAACACCTGCGGCGAATGCGCCCAGGGCACCCGCGCCGGTAAAGACTGCCATGCCAATGACCAGGCCCGCTACTCCAAGGAAGATGGCTACTTGTCCCTGCCAGGCTTCGATCTTCTTTAGCAGGTCAAGGGCTATCCAGCCGATTCCCAGTCCAAGGACCGCCATGCCCAGCAAGCGCAAAAGTTGACCAAGCAAAATGATAATATCTGTCATAAGTGTAGGCATTCGTTTCTCCTTTTCTGAATAAAAAAATTATTTCGCCCATGCCCAGATGAGCCACAGGCCGATCATCACCAAACCGATTATAACCCGGAATACCACCGCCCATCCGCAGCCCACCAGCATGCCTTTCATCGAACTCAGGGCTCTGTTGGCATCTTTCAGCCTCAGCCATTCGATCAGGAACAACACCAGCAGTGCGGTCAGGATTCCGCCAACGATTGGGATTGGGATGATGAAATTCCCAAGGATGGCAGCCGCCATCGCAATTAATATTACCCACCAGGGAGCCCCTTCCTTGTGTGCCTGTGCACCCATCAACACGTTGTCCAGGATCGACCCCCCCACCATCAATATTGTAATGATCGCGAACAAGATCCAGCCCAGGGTGCCGAATCCGGCCATCAGCCCATATCCCAGCACAGATACCCAGATGATCACCAGCCCGGGCAGGATTGGGATGACCAGCAGGCCAACCGCCATCATCACCATGGTGATGCCTCTGGCTGCCTGTTCGATTTCGATAAAGTAAGGGCCAATTTGCATGCTTTGATCCTGGGCTATCTAGGCTCGGATGGTGTCCACTCCGCCCATCCATGGGAGCAGGGCTTCCGGCACTTTTATCGTGCCGTCCGCCTGCTGGTATGTTTCGAGCACCGCGATCAAGGTGCGTGGCATTCCCAGGCCTGACCCGTTCAACGTGTGGACGAAACGCGTCTTGCCTCCGTCTGCGGGACGGTACTTGATATTCGCCCGCCGCGCCTGGAAATCGCTGTCATTCGAGACCGACGAGACTTCCAGCCATTCCTTCAGCCCGGGAGCCCAGACCTCGATATCGTACGTCATCGTCGCTCCAAACCCGATATCGCCTGTGCACAGTCGCTTAACCCGGTGGGTCAGCCCCAGCCCGGCGCAGGTTGCTTCGGCGTCTTCACGCATTTTCTCCAGCATGGCGTCTGAGTTTTCCGGCTTGCTGAAGATGTACATTTCCACCTTGTCGAATTGGTGACCGCGCTTAATGCCGCGCACGTCTCGCCCTGCGCTCATTTTCTCGCGGCGGAAACAGGGGGTATAAGCCGTATATTTCAGCGGCAGTTGTTTCTCTTCAAGGATTTCGTCCATCAGCAGGCCGGTCAGCGGTACTTCCGCAGTGGGCACCATCCACAGGTCCTCTTCTGCGTCGTGATAAAGGTTCTCGGCAAATTTGGGCAGCTGCCCGGCCGCGTAGAGCGTGGCACCCTTTACCATGAAGGGTGTGTATTGCTCCGTGTATCCCTGCCGGCTGTGCAGATCGAGCATGTATGCGATTAACGCCCTTTGCAACCGTGCTCCCAGCCCGCTGAGCACGTAGAAGCGTGAGCCGGTGATCTTGACGCCTCGTTCGAAGTCCAGGATGCCAAGCGCAGGTCCGAGGTCCCAATGGATTTTGGGTTCGAAATCGTATTCGGGAACCTGCCCGATCGTCGCCAGGACCACGTTCTCCGACTCATCCTTGCCGTACGGTGTCCGGGCGTCCGGGATGTTGGGCAGGAGCGCTGCCACAGACCTCAGTTCTTCTTCCACTTCGTTCACTTGCTTGTCGAGCCCGGTGATTTTTTCACCCGTCAGGCGCATGGCTTCGATCCTGGTCTGCCGCGCCGCAGCATCTTTCATTTGACTGATTTCTTTTGAACCCGCGTTCCTCTCAGCCTTCAACGCCTCCACATCGGTCAGGAGTGCGCGACGGCGCGCATCCAGTTCCAGGATCCGCTCCACAGGCGCTGGGTCCATCTGCCGGTCTGCTAATGCCTTGCGCACCAGGTCGGGTTGTTCTCGTATTAGGGTAACGTCCAACATAAAGCACCTCCGTTTGGAGTCCATCGCCTTTTAGGTGGATTCCGGGATAAAAAGACGCCCCCTCGATTTGCAGGACGAAGGGGCGTCTCGTGGTGCCACCTGCTTTTGTTCTCAGTTGCGCATTAACGGGCGCATC
This sequence comes from uncultured Chloroflexia bacterium, assembly GCA_963826215.1. GTDB lineage: Bacteria > Chloroflexota > Anaerolineae > Anaerolineales > Villigracilaceae > UBA877. The sequence goes on from CAWGWL010000008.1 coordinate 54,104, forward strand.
CCGGCTCTCTTACACTTGGTTGTAGTAACGACCTCAGTCGTTCCTTACAGTCTCTACATCACTACAATCAACTTCTGCAAGAGCAACCCTCCTCTTTCGAGGAGACCGGAGGGGATTTCACCATCCTCCCGCCTGCCTCGCACCATCCGGCAGGTCTCTGATCGGGGAACCGGCTACTTGTCTCCGGGCTGGTCATTGAATGTTATGCAGATTATACCAAAACGCCGCAGGCTCGCAGGTCTGCTTATTTGTTCCCCTTGAACTCCTCCGCCGTTGCCTGCCCGGGCTGGCTGATACCTTCCCGCTTGAACACCTTCCATGGGGTCAGGAAAAGGATCTTGATATCCAGCCAAAATGACCGGTTGTCCACGTACCAGACATCCAGCTTGAACTTTTTATCCCAATCCAGGGTGTTTCGCCCGTGGATTTGTGCCCAGCCGGTGATGCCCGGTAATACGTCATGCCGGCGCATCTGCTCCGCTGTATACCTTTCCAGGTAGCTCATCAGCAGCGGGCGCGGCCCCACCAGGCTCATTTGTCCGCTTATCACGTTCCAAAGTTGGGGCAGGTCGTCCAGGCTGGTGGAGCGCAGGAACCGTCCGAAGGGAGTCAATCGCTCTGCGTCCGGCAGCAGGTTCCCGTCTACGCCTCTGCGGTTTGTCATCGTGCGGAATTTGTATGTAATGAAAGGCTTGCCCTTATACCCGGGTCTCTGCTGGAGGAACAGGATGGGGGTGCCCAGGAAGATCCAGACCAGCAGGCTGATGATCAGCATCAGCGGAATTGTGATGATCAGGCTTATCAGGGTTACCAGCAGATCGAAAATCCTTTTAAGGATTGACATGACTCCATTCTACCAAAAGATTGTGGTATATTTTAGTCAGAGGCACAATATGAACGAACGTATCTTGATCATTGAAGACGACACGGCCATATTGAAAGTTCTCCAGCGTGGTTTGGCCTATGAAGGTTACCTGGTGGACATTGCCACCGACGGTCGCACCGGGCTTAACCTGGCGCACGATCATCATCCCGATCTGGTCATCCTTGATTGGATGCTGCCGGGTATGGATGGACTGGAGGTCTGCCGCCGCCTGCGCATGGGAGGCAGCCTGCCCATTTTAATGCTGACCGCCAAGGATACCGTTCAGGACCGTGTTCAGGGGCTGGATGCGGGTGCAGACGATTACCTGGTCAAACCATTTAACCTTGAGGAATTGCTCGCCCGCATGCGCGCCCTGCTGCGCCGCACCCAGACCGAGCGCAACCAGGTTTACGAATTCGCTGACCTTACCATGGATAGCGTATCCCGCCAGGTGACGCGCGGCACGCGCCTTATCCCCCTCACCGCCAAAGAGTACGAACTGCTTGAACTGTTCCTGCGCCATCCACGCCAGGTGCTTACTCGTGAAGTAATTTTCGACCGTGTTTGGGGATATGATTTTGGCGGGGAGAGCAACGTGTTGGAAGTATATATTCGTTACCTTCGCCAAAAACTTGAATCGGATAGTGAGCCTCGCTTGATCCATACCGTCCGTAGTGTGGGGTATGTCCTGCGCGAGAACCCGTAAATGTCCCTGCGTTTACGCCTGACAATCTTATACTCGGCAATCACCGGGGGGATTTTGCTGATTTTTGGGGTTCTCCTTTATTCCCTTGTTAACATCCTGCTTGTCGCCCAGGTGGATTCCACCCTTTCTCAAACTACGAACGACCTCTTGATCGGGTGGCGTGTTGGTCCTGCCGGAGAACTCAGCCAGGAAACTCTCCCCAGGCTTAATCTGACCTCATTTGTTTATTACCAGATTTGGGACAACAATGGTCGCCTTCATTCCTCTTCCCCGGGTCTCGGTCAGATCAGCCAGCCTTTGGATCCGGTCGGTTACCAGTTAAAACGCTCCATTTACCGTGATTCACTGGTCCAGTCGGTCCACTTGCGCGTCTTGAGCGTTCCCCTCGAGGCGGGCGGACGTCCGATCGGGACTTTGCAGGTGGCCGCAAGTATGACCATGGTGGATACCACCCGCCAATCTCTTGTCCAAACGATCCTTGTTATTGCGGTCGCTGCAATTATCTTTGCTGCCCTCCTCTCCTGGTTCCTTAACGCCCGGGTGCTTTCTCCGCTTGTCGATATTACCGAGACTGCCCTGCGCATCTCGGGGGCTGATGATCTTTCCCAGCGCATTCCCCAGCGCGGCACTGAGAATGATGAAATGGGACGCCTGGTGACTGCCTTCAATGAGACCTTGGGACGGTTGGAGCAGCTCTTCTCTTCCCAGCAGCGCTTCCTCGCCGATGTAAGTCACGAATTGCGCACCCCGCTTACGGTCATCAAGGGCAACGTGGATCTGATGCGGCGCATGAATAAGATGGACGCGGAATCCATGGATAATATCGAGGACGAAGCCGACCGCCTCACCCGTCTCGTCGGAGATCTCCTGCTTGAAGCCCAGGCTGAATCCGGAAAACTTCCCCTCCACTTCGCTCCTGTTGAATTGGATACACTCCTTCTGGAAGTGTTCAAGGAAATGCGTATCCTGGCGCGCGAACGCGTCCAGTTGAAACTCCCCGAGATTGACCAAATGATTATTAACGGTGATCGTGACCGCTTGAAGCAGGTGTTGATTAACCTGATTGCCAATGCCATCAAGTACACCCCCCAGGGCGGCGAGGTTTTTCTCAGTTTGGGAAAGGTGGGTGATAACGCCCGCCTCATCGTCCGCGATACCGGGCTGGGGATCCCATCCGAGGACCTGCCGCATATCTTTGAGCGATTCTACCGCGCTGAAAAATCCCGCTCACGCTCCAAGGTTGGCGGGTTTGGGTTGGGGCTTTCCATTGCATATTGGATTGTCAACCATCACGGGGGGCAAATTGAAGTTGATTCAGCGGAAGGCAAGGGCACCACGTTCTGTATTTACATCCCGATTTTGAAAATGGAGAAACCCGCTTCTACGGACTGATCCCCAGCCGGGCGGATGCCTGCTTGCACAAGGATATTCCGTTAGCCGTCAGCCATTCCTGCAGCCGGGGACTGGTGCTGGCACCGCTTGAAGCTTCAGCGTAGATTCCGCTCCCCCAATAGGCATAGCGCTGCGTCTGGGTTGGCCAGCTGTGTTTCTGACCAGTTGATCACCCCAATACCACCGTTATATCCTGCCAATGCCAGGCGCGCCTCCCCGTTGGCTGCTTCCAGGGATCGTCTGAGATAATCCAGACCGCGCAAGGCGTTCGTATCCGGGATAAAAGGGTTCTCGCTGTTCGTGAAATGATATGGCATCACCTGGAAGAGCCCGATCGCTCCTGAGCGTGAAAGGGCCCGCGGGTCGCCGCAGGATTCTATTTGCATGACGGTCGCGGCCAGGTTCGGGTCCACCCCTGCCGATGCAGCCCAGCCCTGGATCCTGCCTGCCCAATATTGCACTTCGGGGGTAAAAACCGTCGAGATCTGCGCGCCCGAGGCATTGACCTGGGTTTCTGATGAACTGGGACTCATCGTCGATCCCAGTGAAAAAAACATCAGCAGGACTCCGATCAGGACAACCGCCAATGGCGGGAGCATGAGCCCGGACAGGCAGCCGCCTCCAGTGGAGACGGCTGCTTGTATCGGTAAAGGATCGAAGGTTCGTGGGGACATGTTCCCGGGAATGGATGGTTAGGAATTGCGGGGTGTATCCACGTATTCCGCTTCATGTACGCCCTTGCTCTGCATCGCCATGTTTGGGAAAGTCGGGTCGTTGCGGGAGTAATTGGTTTCAGAGCGGGCTGCCTTGGCTGCCGGTCTGAAGGGGGAAATGCTGGCCGGATGCGGTCGGGAGCTCATTGAACTGGCTGGCTGGAAATCCCGGGATATCCGCGTGCTTTGGCGGTTCTCAGCCTGGCTGAACAATTTTCCGCCTTTCACCGAGAAAGTTCCGATGAGCAGCACACGGATGAGCAGGACCATGACCGCCACGAACACCGGCACGACCTTTGTCAGGGTGGTGGTGCTGATCACCTCGCTGCTCAGGTTTGAATGGCTGACGATTGCCACGGATACCCCCCACCATGTCAGGGTGGCGTTCATCGCAGCCGCCAGGATCCACGCCCCAAACAGGTACCATACCTCTGCAGGTTGGTCGCGCCCTTGCTCGGGGGTGAATAATCGGGCGATCCCGGCAAAGTCGATGCCGCAGAATGCCAGGGCAAGGATGGTCGCCCAGCGGATGCCTGCAAATGTCAGGTTACCCAGCACATCGTTTAACGCGAACTGGGTGGTGCTGTAGTTGAACATCTCGAACGCGATCAACGCGCCGATGATGATCATACCCCAGGTTATCCCACGCCGGATGGTGAGACCCTTTAGGGTGGAGAAAAAGCCTCGGTGATTAGGGTAAGTTGTGTTCATGACGACCTCCTTTGTCGTATTAGAACGTATGTACTATATTGATTGGCCTAGTATAGAACATCTGTACTATTTTGTCAAGCCCCCAATTTGCGAATATAATCAGGTAATAATGGTTTCCCCCGGAGCATGATCCTGGAGCCAGCATGGATACTTCCACCATTTTTAAACGCTACGAAGACCTGAAGCAGCAGATCAATTTTCATAATCACCGCTATCACGTAATGGATGACCCGCTTATCAGCGACGCCGAGTTCGATAAGCTGGTCGTGGAGTTGCGCCAGCTTGAGACCGGTCATCCTGACTGGGTCACCCCCGATTCACCGACCCAGCGCGCTGGGGCTGTTCCTTCTGAAAAGTTCGAGAAGGTCCGCCATCCCCGTCCGATCCTTTCACTGGCAAATGCCTTCGGTCCGGGGGATGCGTATCGCCTGGTACGAGCGTGTCTGTAAACTGGATGACCGGCTGGAGAAAGCCAGGTTCGTTGTCGAACCGAAGATTGATGGTTTGAGCGTGGTCCTCCACTACCGCGGTGGGGTTTTTGTCCAGGGTGCCACCCGCGGGGATGGAGAGGTGGGCGAGGACATTACTGCCAACCTGCGCACGGTGAAAGCCATCCCGTTGAAGATTCCGGTGCAGTCAGGTGGCACCGGAGCCTCAAAACGTGACCACACGGTCGCAACTCCCCCAACCTACCTGGTCGTCCGCGGCGAAATTTTTATCCCCGTAAAAGAATTCGATAAATTGAACAAACGCCTCGAGGAAAAAGGCGAAAAGACCTACTTGAATCCCCGCAACACTGCCGCTGGTTCCTTGCGCCAGTTGGACCCAGCCATCACCGCCTCCCGTCCCCTGACCCTCCTGGTTTATCAGATAGTTTTTTGGGAGAACGGATCACAATCACCCCGGGAGCCCCGCTCCCAATGGGAGTTGCTCGAATATCTCCGCCTCCTGGGTTTCCCGGTCACCCGCAACGCTCGGCGTTTTGACAATATTGAATCTGCCATCAATTACACCACCTCGTGGGATAAGCGCCGTGACGAACTTCCCTACGAAGCCGACGGCATGGTCATAAAGATCGATGACCTTGACCTGGCAGCCGACCTGGGTTTTGTTGGCAAGGACCCCCGCGGCGCGATTGCCTTCAAGTTTCCGGCTCGTGAGGTCACCACCCAGCTGCTCGGCATCGAGGTCGAGGTCGGTCGCACCGGGGTACTTACACCCAAGGCTGTTTTGGAACCGGTTGAAATTAACGGCGTCATTGTCAGGAATGCAACCCTGCATAACTTTGATTACATTTCCGAAAAAGATATCCGCCCCGGCGACCGGGTGTTGGTGAAACGCGCCGGGGAGGTCATCCCTTATGTCATCGGTCCTGTCCTGGACTTGCGCACCGGGGTGGAAAAACCTTATACTCCCCCGCAAACCTGTCCCGCCTGTGGACAGCCGGTGGAACATTTCGAAAGCGAAGTCGCATGGTACTGCGTTAATGCTGCCTGTCCTGCCCAGCTGGTGCGCAATGTGGAACACTTCGTCTCGCGCGGTGCAATGGACATCAACGGGCTGGGGATCAGGATCGTCGAAAAACTCATCGAATCTGGTCTGGTCAGGGATGTTGCAGATATTTACACTCTTAAGCGTGAGGATATTCTTGCGGCATTGACAAAAAAGGACCGCAAGACCGAATTCAGCGCCGCCTGGAAAGATTGCTGAGAACTTGCTCGCTGCCATTGAAGTATCCCGAGGGCAGCCGTTGAACCGGCTGATCACCGCTCTTGGCATCCATGGCGTCGGTGAAGTTTCAGCCGCGGATTTATCGCGTCATTTCCCTTCCTTGGATCTCCTGGCTTCCGCTTCCGGCGACCAGTTGCAGGCAGTGGAAGGGGTTGGTCCCAATATTGCCGAAGCCATCCTCGACTGGTTCCAGCGGGAACAAAATCGGAAGGTCCTTGAAAAACTGAAGGCGGCTGGAGTTTGGCCAACCTCCTGCACCCGGCGTTGAGCATCCGTCCTCGGGGTCCCTTTCCGGCATGACCTTTGTGGTCACCGGCACCCTGCCGGGATTAAGCCGGGAGCAGGCTAAGGAATTGATCGAGCAGCACGGTGGTAAAGTTACCGACTCTGTCAGCAGGAACACCAGCTACCTGGTGGTCGGCGAAGCGCCGGGTTCCAAATTGCAGAAAGCCCGGTCCCTGGGGGTTAAGATCATCGGGGAAGTCGAATTGAGGCAGTTGTGTGAAGGATAGAGGTTAACGAATTCATGCCGTCTGATACCCAGGTAATTTACTCCATGGTGCGCGTCGGGCGCATCCATCCCCCCAACAAGCAGGTCCTGCGTGACATCTCGCTGGGCTTCTATTATGGTGCCAAGATTGGCGTGCTTGGTTTAAATGGCGCCGGCAAGTCCACCCTCCTCCGCATCATGGCCGGGCAGGACAAGGATTATGTCGGCGAGATAGCCGTCAGCAAAGGTTACACCACCGGTCTGCTCGAACAGGAACCGCATCTCGACGAAAGCAAGACCGTTATTGAGGTGGTGCGTGAGGCGGTCCAGCCTATCATGGACTTGCTTGCCCGGTACGAAGAAGTTAACGCTGCCTTTGCCGCACCTGATGCGGATTTTGACGCCTTGATTGCAGAACAGGCCAAGCTTCAGGAAGCTCTGGATAAAGTGGACGCCTGGAACCTCGATTCTCACCTGGAACTCGCCATGGATGCCCTGCGCTGTCCTCCGGCGGATACTCCCATAAAAATACTCTCCGGCGGAGAACGCCGCCGGGTCGCCCTCACCCGCCTGTTGCTGACTGAGCCCGATATTCTCCTGCTCGACGAACCCACCAACCACCTCGACGCCGAGTTGGTCGCCTGGCTCGAACACCACTTGCGCGATTACAAGGGGACGGTCATTGCGGTCACCCATGACCGTTATTTCCTCGACAACGTCGCCGGATGGATCCTGGAACTCGATCGCGGCTATGGCATCCCCTGGAAGGGCAACTACACCTCCTGGCTGGAGCAGAAAAAGGAAGTCCTGCGCCAGGAGGAAAAGACCGAGTCCCGGCGTCAGAAGACTCTCGAGCGCGAATTGGAGTGGGTTCGCATGTCCCCCAAGGCTCGCCAGGCAAAAGGTCAGGCTCGCCTGACGGCCTACGAAAAACTCCTTTCACAGGAAGTGGAAAAGTTTCGCGGCGAGCAGGAGATCTACATTCCGCCCGGTCCGCGCCTGGGCGACATCGTCCTCGAATTTAATGATGTCACCAAGGGTTACGGTGACCGGCTCTTGCTTGAGAATTTTAGCGCCAGGATATTACCCGGATCCATCGTCGGTATCATCGGTCCAAACGGTGCCGGAAAGACCACTCTTTTGCGGATGATTACTGGTAGCGAAAAGCCCGATGGCGGCTCCATCCGCATTGGCGAGACCGTAAAATGGTCTTACGCCGACCAGATGCGTCCTCTTGATAACGATAAGAATGTTTGGGAGGAGATTAGCGGCGGGGAGGATGAGATCACCCTCGGCGCTCGGAAAATGAATTCGCGTGCTTACGTTTCTTCCTTCAACTTCGCCGGCAGCGACCAGCAGAAGAAAGTGGGTACCCTCTCCGGTGGCGAGCGCAACCGGGTCCATCTTGCCAAGACCCTGAAGGAGGGCGCCAATGTGCTCCTGCTCGATGAACCTACCAACGACCTGGACGTGAACACGCTCCGGGCGCTGGAGGAAGCTCTCGAGAACTTCGCTGGTTGTGCGGTCGTCGTCAGCCACGATCGCTGGTTCCTGGACCGCATCTGCACCCATATCCTGGCATTCGAAGGCGACAGCCAGGCCCGCCTCTTCCTCGGCAACTGGAGCGACTACGAGGCGCACATGCTTGCAGCCTTCGGCAGGGACCTTCAGCCGCACCGGGTCAAATACCGGACGCTGAAACGATAATCGGTGACCACCTCCGGTGTTCATCTGGACGGGTCATGAAACCAATTAGATCAACGGCTCCCTTTCCTTCAGTTTCATCAGATTGTGCCGGTCCCCTGCATCCAAAAGCGCTCGAAGGTTTGGAGCTTTTCAACCAGGGTCGGTATTGGCTGGCACACGAGGCGCTGGAAGCAGCGTGGCGCGCAGAATCGGGGAGCGTCCGCCAGCTTTACCAGGGTATCCTGCAGGCAGGAGTGGTCTATCTGCATATTACCCGCCAGAATTACGCCGGGGCGATCAAGGTATATCAGCGCAGCCAGAAATGGCTGACCTTGTGGCCCGAAACCTGCCGCGGGGTTGCCGTAGGGCAGTTGCAGCGGGACCTGCAGGCGGCGGTCGCTGCGATGGAGAAACTCGGTCCCGACCGCATGGCGGAATTTGATCTCGCCCTCTTGAAACCCGTGCTCTTCGATCTGCCCTGACTCATCCTCCCTATCCAAACACGAAACGGCCCGGATAATTATTCCGGGTCGTTTCGGGAGGAGAGGAGAGAAAGCACGTTCACCTGTCTGTTCTATTCCTATCATAGCACTTCCACATGAACATTCAATGAATAAACCTATCCAATAATATTCTCATTTCTTCCCATACGGTTTCACCCTGCAAACACAGGTTCCTGATCATGAATTTAGTTAATTCCTCCACCCCGGGTAACAAGTTTCCAATTTTTCAAAAGAAGAAGTATACTCACTGCAATGCCTGAAAGTGCACTCACCCATCTTGAATGCCCGGAATGCGGGAAAGAAGTTGATGCCGACCGGGTGCAAAATTTTTGCGCAGATTGCCGTTCGCCGCTCTTGGCGCGCTACGATTTTGACAAAGTGGCTCCTAGCCTCACTCCGGCAGAGGTTTCCGCTCGACCCCCTGGATTATGGCGCTGGGCTGAACTTCTGCCTGTTCGCAAAGCGGAATTCCGCCTCACCCTGGGCGAAGGCGATAAACCGCTCCTGCCCGCCGGGCGTCTTGGAAAAAAACTTGGTCTGGATCACCTTTTCATAAAAGATGAATCCGCCAACCCTACTGGCTCGTTCAAAGCTCGCGGATTGTGCGTGGCCGTCGCTCGGGCACTGGAGCTGGGCTGCAGGGAATTCGTCATCCCCACCGCGGGGAACGCCGGCGGCGCACTGGCATTTTATGCTGCTCGCGCCGGTGTAAATGCGCATGTTTTCATGCCAGGGGATGCCCCCCTTGCCAACCAGCGCGAGGTCCGCATTGCAGGTGCCGACTTGCACCTGGTGGATGGTCTGATCAGCGATGCCGCCCGTTTGGCTGCGGAAGCAACCCGCGGTACAAATTGGTTCGATGTCTCCACCTTCAAGGAACCTTACCGCGTGGAGGGGAAAAAGACAATGGGATTCGAATTGGCTAAATCCTTTAACTGGCGCCTCCCGGATGTGATTATCTATCCCACCGGCGGCGGGACGGGCTTGGTCGGCATGTGGAAAGCTTTCGCAGAGATGGAAGCCCTCGGCTGGATAGGTTCCGAACGCCCGCGCATGGTGGCTGTCCAGGCTGCTGGCTGTGCTCCTCTGGTGCGCGCCTTCCAGGGCGGTGCGCAGCGTGCAGAACCCTGGCAAAACGCGGCCACCCTGGCGGCTGGCTTGCGGGTCCCGAGTGTCTTCGCTGACCGCTTGGTCCTGGCAATTCTTCGTGATAGCCATGGCACTGCTTTGGCTGTCTCTGACAATGAGATCCTGGCAGCCCAGGGCGGGATGGCTCGGGCGGAAGGTGTTTTGGCGTGCCCTGAGGGGGCAGCCACACTTGCAGGGCTGCATCACCTGGTCGATAATGGTTGGGTCCGACGGGACGAAAAAGTTGTATTATTCAATACAGGAACCGGTTTGAAGTATATTTAACAGGTGCCTATGGCAGACGAACAGACCAAGTCAACTCTCGAATTCCTATTCAATGTCAGCCGTGAACTGGCCTCCGCTCTGGAGTTGCGCACGGTTTTACAGCGCATCTTGTTTCAGTCGCTCAAGTATGTGGGCGGTGAACGCGCCAGCATCGTTGTCCTCGACGATAACGGCCGCGCCATCGATTCAGCCATCGTTTATGGGCGCAAGATCCATGACCACACCACCCAGCAGTTGCGCGAGACTGTCGAACGCGGCTTGGCAGGCTGGGTCGTCCGTAACCGCCAGCCGGCCATGGTCCCCGACACCAGCCAGGATGAACGCTGGTTGCGTAGGCCCGACGATGCGGCCGATCAGTCCGGGGCGAAATCGGCTTTGTGTGTTCCCTTGATGGCACGTGAACGGCTGGTGGGCGTCCTCACCCTGGTGCATCCGGTTCCGGGTTCTTATAACCCGGATCATTTCAGCTTGATGCAGGCTATTGCCGACCAGGCTGGGATTGCGGTCCTCAATGCCCGCCTCTACGCCGAGAGCCAGCGCCAGGCGCGCGTCATGACCGCCCTGGCAGCCAGTGCGGCTGCCATCAATGCCAGCCTCCGCCTCGAAGATGTGCTCCAGCGTATTTTGAATGAGACCATCCAGGCTTTGGAGGTCGAGACGGTCGCGCTCGCCCTGGTGGAATCCAACTGGGACCTTGTATTTTACGCCGCCACCGGGGAACACAAGGATGGGATCGTCGGGAAGCGCGTTCATTCTGGCGTCGGAGTTATAGGGTGGGTGGCTCACGAAGGTGAAGGGGTTGTCATCCCCGTGGTGCGCGATGACAAGCGTTTTGTCCCTGGCGAACTGTTCGCCGGTTTCGAAATTCATGCCATGGTGGTCGCTCCGATCTATGCCCAGGGACGTGTCATCGGCATCCTCCAGGCGATCAATCCCATCTCGGGGGCTTTCGACACCGATGCCCTCCTGGTCCTTACCGGCATTGGCAACCTGGCTGGGTCGACCATCCAGCATGCCCAATTGTTCGAACAGCTCCAGGTTGCCCATAAGCGCTACCGCGAGTTGTTTGATGACAGCGTGGACCCAATTCTCATAACCAGTCTGGATGGCAAGGTTCACGAGGGCAACCGCCAGGCCGCGGTCATTACCGAATACACCTCCCGGCAATTGCAGGGGCTGATGATCGACCAGCTCCATGATGGGTCCCAGGAGAATAAAAACCTCAGCCTGGATAAGCTCAAAACCGGGAAGATTATCAGCTACGAATCTGTCCTGAAAACCAAGAGCAGTAAAAAGATACCCATCCAGGTGTATGTGCGTAAAGTGGTGTTTGAGGAAGCCGAATCGATACAGTGGTTGATGCGGGATATCAGCGAAAAGAAGGATCTGGATTCCCTGCGCGAAGAGTTAACCTCCATGATCTATCATGACCTGCGTTCTCCGCTGGCAAACATCATCTCAAGCCTCGATGTGCTTTCCACATTATTTCCCGATAACGAAAATGAATCCATTCAATCGGTGACCACCATCGCCCGCCGTTCCACTGACCGCATCCAGCGCCTGGTTAGTTCCCTCCTCGACATCAATCGCCTTGAATCAGGTCAGGCCATTGTTTCCCAGCAGAGTGTCACTCCCACCATTCTGGTCTCCGACGCCATCGACGCTGTCCGCCCCATGACCGATAGCCGTCACCAGGTGTTGAAAACCAATATTTCTGACAAGTTACCGCCTGTCTGGGTGGATGTCGATATGATCCGCCGCGTACTCATAAACCTGATGGAGAACGCCTCCAAATTTACCACCCCCGAAGGGGATATCGAACTGGGCGGCAAATTGGAAGGGGATTGGGTCCAATTTTGGGTGCAGGACAATGGATCAGGTATCCCGGCGGATGAACTTGAACATGTCTTCGAAAAATATACCCGCCTCAAGCGCCAGGATAATGCCGCCGGTCTCGGGGTTGGGCTTGCCTTCTGCCGCCTGGCAGTTAACGGCCACGGTGGAAAAATTTGGGTTGAGAGCCAGGTAGGTCAGGGGTCCAGGTTCATTCTCACCCTCCCGGTTGCCAGGGAAAAATAATCTTTTCAGGAGCAATTATGCAGACGATCGCACCTAATGTCTTTATTGACCATCAATTTCCGGGAGCCACGCTCGGGGTGATAAATATGCCTCATGGGTTGGTCCAGGTTGACGCCCCGCCCTCCCCCGAGGATGGACGCGCCTGGCGCGCCGCTCTCATGAACCTGGGAGGCGGTTCCGAACGTCTGCTCGTTAACCTCGATGCCCATCCCGACCGGACCCTTGGTGATCGTGCAATGGACTGTACCATCGTTGCCCAGGAAAAAACCGCCCACGTCTTCCGCACTCGTCCAACCACGTTCAAAGCCCAGGGCGATGAGACTGGCTCGGATTGGGAAAGCATTCCCGGTCTGGGAAATATCCGCTGGGTCCCCCCCGAGATCACCTTTAGCAATCAGATGACCATTAACTGGGGCGACTCCCCCGTCTTGTTGGAACATCACCCCGGTCCCACTGCCGGAGCTGCGTGGGTGATCCTGCCCGACTCAAAGGTGGTGTTTGTTGGTGACGCTGTGCTTAAGAACCAGCCGCCTTTCCTGTCCGGAGCGGACCTGCCTGTCTGGCTTGATACGCTGAAACTCCTCCTCTCCGCTGCTTATCGGAACTGGCTTGTGGTCAGCGGTCGTGGAGGAGTGGTGGCTGTTGACGTGATCCGTGCCCAAAAGGATTATCTTGAAACGGTATTTAATAAGGTGGAAAAGTTGGCCGGGAAAAAATCCTCCCCTGAGGCCGTTGAAAACCTGATCACGCCCTTGCTGCGTCCGTTTAAAATTCCATCCACTCAATTACAGAAATATACCCGTCGCCTGCGCTACGGCTTGCACCATTATTACTCCCGGCATTACCGTTCTTCAGGCACTGCTGGCGGCGAGGAGTAACCAGCATTGGCAGAGTTTTACCAGCCGGTCTTTGAAGTGACCCGCGGGCGCATCGTGGAATCCATCCATTTTGGGGCAGCTGCCGTGGTCGACTCCGCCGGTCGTTTGCTGGCTTCGTTGGGCGATCCGCATACCCTCACTTTCCTTCGTTCGAGCGCCAAGCCCTTCCAGGCCCTCCCATTCATCGAGCGCGGCGGCGACCAGTCCTTTCATCTCACCTCCCGGGAGTTGGCTATCATCTGTGGCTCTCACGACGGGACTGATGAACAAGTCGAGGTGATTAAAAGTATCCAGGCCAAGGTGGGTGTTCAGGAGAGTGACCTGTTGTGCGGTACTCATCCGCTCTCGCATGTGCCCACCGTCGAAGCCATGCGTGCTCGTGGTGAAGCCCTCACCCCCAATCGTCACAACTGTTCAGGCAAGCATACCGGGATGCTTGCTGCTGCGCGTATGCGCGGGCTGCCGATCTCTGATTATGTCAATCCCGAACACCCGGTTCAGAAAGCCATTCTCGAAACCCTGGCAGAACTGGGCAGCCTCCCGCTCGACCAGGTCGAGGCGGGAATTGACGGGTGTTCGGTCCCCAATTTTGCGCTCCCGCTCTACAATGCTGCTCTCGCTTTTGCCCGTATGTGCGACCCGCGCAGTCTCCCGGCAGAACGGGCTGCAGCCTGCCGTCGCATCACCCAATCCATGATGGCGAATCCGGTCATGGTTGCGGGGTCTGGTCGTTTCGATACGCGCCTGATGGAGGTTTGTTCAGGACGCATCGTATCGAAGGCAGGCGCGGAAGGCTACATGATCCTTGGCATTATGGGCGGAGTGTTGGGAGCAGAATCACCGGGCATTGGCATCGCTTTTAAAATTTCCGATGGTGACCTTGCCATCCGCAAAGCGAATGGCGACACTTACAACCGTGTCCGCCCCGCGGTTGCCCTGGAAATCCTGCGCCAGATGGGGTACATCGGCGAAAAGGAACTGGAAGCGCTGGCTGCCGATTTTGGTCCCCTCAAGCCTGTCACCAATTGGCGCAAGATTGTGGTCGGCGAATCGCATCCGGCTTTCACCATGCAAAGGACCGCTTAACCAGCTTGGTCGCTCTCGAAACACTCGCCCGGCAGGTGCACAAGCGCCTGCTGGATTTTTATGGACAGCCCGTCTGGCGCAATCCCATGCCGCCGGTCGATGAACTCGTCTCGACCATCCTCTCCCAGAATACCAACGATGCCAACCGGGACCGTGCCTTTGAATCGCTCCGGCGGCGTTTTCCCACCTGGGAACAGGTGCGGGATGCGCAGCCCGCTGCGGTCACCGCTGCCATCCGCCCTGCCGGCCTTGCCAACCAAAAAGGTCCCCGCATCCGCCAGGTTCTGCGGGATATTTATGCTGAGCGCGGTTCGTTGGATTTGGTCTTCCTTAAGGATTTACCCCTTGAAGATGCGCGCGCCTGGTTGATGAAGTTCAAGGGTGTTGGTCCAAAGACTGCCGCCATCGTCTTGCTTTTTTCGCTTGGACTCCCTGCTTTCCCCGTCGATACTCACATTTTCCGCGTGACCGGGCGGGTCGGGCTGCTTCCTTCCGGGATGACGGTCAGCCAGGCTCATATCCACCTTGAGAATCTTTTCACGCCCGGATCATATTATTCCGCCCATTTGAATATCATCCGCCTCGGGCGCCAGGTTTGCGCTGCCCGCAAGCCCGCCTGTCCCCGTTGTCCTCTGCGCTCACTTTGCAAATATGCAAACTCGCTGCAAATCTAATCGGTATATAATGTGTGTATGGATATTTTAGGAAAGGAGGTGATGGCGATGCTGTACAGCATCCGTGAAAATGGGCAGGGCATGGTCGAGTATGCATTCCTTTTTTTGTTAATTGCTCTAATTGTTATTGCTGTCTTACTAATATTCGGCCCTACCATCGGTAATGTCTTCAGCAAACTCAGCAACAGCCTTGCCTCCTACTGAGATCAGTCTCCCGCTAAAAAAAGCGGGAGGTTGGTTTAATGACTGAGAAGTTCTAACAATCCATCCGGGAAAACGGTTGCTTTCCCCGGCCCAAACTCGTCCAGTCGTTTCCACACCACTTTGAATGGCTTGCCCAATTCATCCCCCTGCATGGATTCCTTTTCATAAATGCTGGGGTCGCTGAAGCGGCCGTCATAGACCAGTACGATTTGGTGTGCGCCTCTTTTCCCCACACGATAAATATTCTCCAGCAGCCCCAGGTAGCGGACCTCGCTTAGTTCCGCTCCAATTTCCTCGCGGATTTCTCTTTTTGCGGTCTCTTCGCCGTGTTCACCGAACTCGATCTCCCCTCCTAAAGGACGGTAATACAGGCGCCCTTTTTCCTCGTATTCCGCCACCAGGATGCGCCCCCGGTCGCGGCAAACGCAAATGGCTGTCGGTCTGACTTTCTCCTCATGCATGTTCCCTCTGCCTATTAATATTCTCGGGGTTTGGGGTGATTAATTATTCACCCCTACGAAATTCTCGCCTGCATCGACCACGGCCCGGTCCACGTCACCATCACCGGCTTCACCGCACCTCGCAGGGCTTCGTCGCTCTCCACGAACACCAGCTTGTTGGTCGGCGTGCGACCGCGCCATCGTCCTTTTACCTTGTCCTCGAACAACACCTCCACCTTTTTTCCGAGATACCCGGCGTTGATCTCTCCCCCAATTTTCTCCTGCAGGTCCTCCAGCAGGCGGAAGCGGCGCATCTTCTCTTCCTCCGGTACGTCATCGTTGTACGATCTCTCCGCCACGGTGCCTGGGCGCGTGGAGTAGCGCGCCAGGTGCGCCACGTCCATCCGCAGCTCTTCCAGCAGGTGGTAAGTGCTCATGAATTGTGCTTCGCTCTCGCCTGGGAAGCCGACGATGATATCGGTCGCGATCGAACAACCGGGGATGCGTTCTCGGATCATCGCCACCTTCCGGCGGTAATCGTCCCCGCTGTAACCGCGCCGCATGTTCTTTAAAATTTCATCGTCCCCCGCCTGGATCGGGATCTCGATATGCGGCATCACCTTGGATAACTCCGCCACGGTATCCATCAGGGCTTCGCTGAAATAATTTGGGTGCGAGGTCAGGAAGCGGATGCGTTCCAGTCCTTCCACCTCGTTCAACCTGCGCAGCAGCGCCGCCAGGTCCGC
Organism: uncultured Chloroflexia bacterium; assembly: GCA_963826215.1. Taxonomy (GTDB): domain Bacteria; phylum Chloroflexota; class Anaerolineae; order Anaerolineales; family Villigracilaceae; genus UBA877. The sequence continues at coordinate 70,421 of CAWGWL010000008.1, forward strand.
TCCGCCCGGTTGGTCTTTCCCGTAGCGGTCCACGATCTGTCCCAGCAGCGTGATCTCTTTCACCCCCTGGGATGCCAGGGAGCGTGCCTCGGAGATTATTTCATCCGCAGGGCGCGAACGTTCGGCTCCCCGCCGCGAAGGGATGATGCAAAAAGTGCACGCATGCGAACACCCCAGCACCACGGGCAGGTGCACCGAGACGGTCTTCCCCCGTTCTTTCTCTGGCAGCAGCAAGTCCCCATCCATCAGGGCGAACCGCTGCTCGGTCTCCCCTTTCTCGAAGGTTTGTGCCTCCCCCTGTGTCAAATACGTGATCAGCGGACCCGGGTCCGAGGGCGGTGAAAACACATCCACGAATGGGAATCTGGCGCGCAATTTCTCGGGTTCCCGTATGCCCACCAGGCAGCCCATCAGGTTCACCACCAGCCCGGGATTCTTTGTTTTCAACGGTCGCAGTGAACTCAAATGGCTGGTCGCCTTATCTTCGGCAGATTGGCGTACGACGCATGTGTTTAACACGATTACATCGGCGTCATCAGCCTTACCGGTAAATTCATAGCCCAGGCGTTCGAGTGCCGACCCCAGGCGCTGCGAGTCGGCCACATTCATCTGGCAGCCTTCGGTCCAAACATGGTATTTTTTCATCGGGCGTGAATTATACCAACTTTGTCTGTAATTGGTTTTTTAATGTTTTCTTTTCCACTGATGAATAGAGGAAAAAAGGAGTGCGGAAGCGCTTCGCGCTTCCGCACTCCTTTTTTCCGATTATCTCTCCCCCGGCCGAGGCGGCGTCAAGCCGCCATCGGCTGGTTCGGCGCCAAGAGGCGCCGAATATTCCTCCGCCTTGCCCCAGCCTCGCACCCTCCTCAGATTATGGTAAAATCTTCCGCCCGGAGGGATGGCCGAGTGGTTTAAGGCAACTGACTTGAAATCAGTCGTGGCCGTAAGGTCACCGGGGGTTCGAATCCCTCTCCCTCCGCCTTGCCAGCTTCCGGAGCATTGCAACTGCACATGGGGAGGTGCCAGAGTGGCCGATTGGGCTCGCCTGCTAAGTGAGTGCTGGGACTTAAAACTCAGCCGCGGGTTCGAATCCCGCCCTCCCCGCCATCGAAAACCG
>CAWGWL010000009.1:0-11034 GCA_963826215.1 uncultured Chloroflexia bacterium
CTGGGATATCCGTAGCGCTTACCCGACAATTCGCTCCGGATGCCGCTGGAAGCGGAATACCGCACCTGGAGGCTGTTCTCCACCGGTTCCGTAAACTTGATTGGAAACGTATCTTACCCGTCAAATTCATTGGAGGCGTCATTTCCATTGGGAGCGGATTGGCGCTTGGACGTGAAGGCCCAACCGTCCAGATGGGAGGTGCAGTTGGGGATGCCATCTCAGACTTGTTGAAAGTATCGCCCAGGGAGCGCTTGACCCTGATTTCTGCCGGAGCAGGTGCAGGATTGGCTGCCGCATTTAATGCTCCGTTATCGGGTTTGATTTTTGTTCTCGAGGAAGTACGACGCGATTTTCAACCGATTATATTTGGTGCAGTTTTTATTGCCGCGGCGATAGCGGATATTGTCACTCGGATTGGCGCAGGTCAATTTCCATACTTTACCGTCCCAAGTTATCCCATGCCCCCACTTACTTCCCTGCCGATATTTGCGGTGCTGGGAGTCATTGCGGGATTGTTCGGGGTGCTTTTCAATCGAGGTTTATTAACTGCGATCGGAATGTATGCACGACTGCCGAACCGATTTGTCACACCGGCAGCTGCAATCACAGGTGGAGTAATAGGATTGGTTGGATGGTTTTCTCCGCTCATGCTGGGGAGTGGCCATACTTTGGTAGAGTCTACATTGCAAGGTGACCTGCTTCTTGCTGCAATCCCACTGGTTTTTCTAATTCGTTTTCTGTTCACAACTACGAGTTATGGCACCGGGGCACCGGGCGGGATATTTGCACCTTTGCTCGTCCTGGGCGCATTGATCGGACTGGCGACCGGACAAATAGCGCACACTCTTGCGCCGGGCGTGGTACCAGTCCCGGCAGTTTTCGCAGTAGTTGGGATGGCGGCTTACTTCGCTGCCATTGTGCGTGCTCCCCTGACTGGGATTATGCTGATTATTGAAATGACAGGAAATTATTCACAGATGCTGCCGCTATTGGTAGCATGTTTCTGTGCCTACGCTGTTGCAGAATTCCTAAAAGATCTGCCCATCTACGAGGCTTTATTGGAACGCGATATTAAGCGGGGAGGAAATAAATTGTTACTGGAAAAGCCTATGGTTGTTGACTTCACGGTACAAATGGATGCCCCTTTTGCAGGAGTAGAAGTTCGGTCTCTTGGACTTCCCGCAGGGTGTATTCTTGTGCGTTGTTCGGATGGAAAACGAGAATGGGTCCCAAAGGCTAATACTCGCCTCGAACCTCACTTAAGGATTACCGCTGTTGTCTCACCCGAGGCATCCAGGGGTATAGATATCCTCCGCCAGGGTTGTGAAGCGACGAAAAAGGGGAAACAAAAAAAACCTAATCGGTAGTCAAAGAAATATCAGATCAGAGTGAGTCTTTTTTGAAATTTTTTACCTCATTTGTTGTTAGTGATATTTCACGGACGGGAAATTTCTACGAACTGCTGGATCGCGCAGGAGCGACCTTCCCTCCTGCCTCTACCTTGACATTCTTTCACTTATATCGTATAATTACGATATATGGTCGCCATTTCACCGCAGGTTCTCACGCTCGACAAACAACGTTTGACGAAAATGCTCAAGGCGCTCGGCAACCCGGTCCGCTTCCAGATCGTCGAGTTCCTGGCGCGCAACCAGACCTGCATCACCAATACCATCGTCCAGAACACGCCGCTCGCCCAATCCACCATCAGCCAGCACCTGAAGGTGCTGCGCGAGGCCGGCCTGATCGAGGGCGAGATCGAAGGTCCCTCCACCTGCTACTGCCTGAACGAGGCGGGTTTCTGCTGGCTCAGGGAGCAGATCGATACCTTGCTGCCGAGCTTTCGTCCAGTGCTGCCCTCCAGGTGGCAATAAATAATACCCGCTTGCAGCATATTTTTTTGAGTCAAACTATCGTAAATTTGCGATTTAAGGGATGAACATGATAGATATTGGATCGATCAAATCCGGCACCGAAATCCTTCCCACCACTTCCAGCTTGTCCCGCACCGACCGCTGGGACCATTTCCTCGCGCGCGTCGGAGTGAGACGCAGTGAACACCGCGTCACACCCGGTCTGTACGCGCTCGGGCAGCCCCAACCCCGATTCGCCGGTCTTCGTCTCCGCCAATTACACGCTGAGTTTCGATGCCCTGCGCTCTGCCCTGCCCGGTGTGGACGGATACATCCTGGTGCTGGATACGCACGGGATCAACGTCTGGTGCGCGGCAGGCAAGGGGACCTTTGGAACGGATGAGATCGTCCTGCGCGTGATGCTCACCCACCTTGCCGATGTCGTCCACCACCGCAAGCTGATCCTGCCGCAGTTGGGCGCGCCCGGTGTGGCGGCGCATGAGGTGAAAAAACGAACCGGATTCTGGGTGGAATATGGTCCCGTGCGCGCCGCCGATCTGCCGGAGTACCTGAAGACCCACAAGGCGACCGCCGAAATGCGCCAGGTGGAGTTTCCGCTCAAGGACCGCCTGGTACTGATCCCGGTCGATCTGATCCGCCTGCTCCTGCCCATGCTCGGCGTCGCGGTCGTTCTGTATTTCCTGGGCGGCTGGATCCTGAGCCTGGCGGTCGTGGCGGCTGTCCTGGCGGGGGTGGCGCTCTTCCCCATCCTGCTGCCCTGGCTCCCGACCCATAACTTCAGCTCGAAGGGTTTTATCATTGGCGGGCTGGTTGCGCTGCCTTTTGCCGTGTCCGCATTCCTGGTCCACCCCGCCTGGACCTGGTGGCAGCAGGTCGGAGCGGCGCTCGGACTGCTGCTGGCGATGCCGGCTGTATCTGCCTTCATCGCGCTGAACTTCACCGGCTCCAGCACGTTCACTTCGCGCACCGGGGTGAAGCGTGAAATGTACCGCTACATCCCCGCCATGGCCTGGACCTTTGGGTCCGGCGCTCTTCTTATTATTGGTTTTGCAGTGCTTGCATTCTTTCGGTAGTTGGAGGATTATGTTCGACGCTTACATCGAAAACACCCTTGTTTATGATGCGCAGCAGTGCAACGGTTGCGCCATGTGCGTTGCCGTCTGCCCGCATGAAGTCTTCGAGATGGATGACCGGCTGGCGGTGCTTGTCCATCCCAAGGCATGCATGGAATGCGGCGCCTGCCAGTTGAACTGCGTGACCGGTGCCATTCGCGTGGAAAGCGGCGTAGGCTGCGCCAGCGCCATGATCCGCGCCGCGTTGTCGGGCAAGCAGGAAGCCACCTGCGATTGCGCATAGGAGACAGCCATGACAACCTCCAATCCATCTTCACCGTACTTCGAGAAGGTCGCCGGTCAGTGGGACGACCTGCGCTCCGGTTATTACACCGAGGGCGTGCGCCTCGCCGCCATTCAGAAAGCCTGGCTCCATCCCGAAATGACCGTCGCGGATGTGGGCGCCGGCACGGGCTTCATGACCGCCGGGCTCGCCCCGCTGGTGAAACGTGTCCACGTGCTGGACGGGTCCGGGGCGATGCTGGACGTGGCTCGCAAAAACCTGGCGCAGTTCACCAACCTGGAATTCCACCTCGCCGACGGTCTCTCCTTACCGCTACCAGATGACAGCCTGGACGCGGTCTTTGCCAACATGTACCTGCATCACTGCCCCGATCCGTTGGCTGCCATCCGTGAGATGGTGCGCATCCTGCGCCCCGGCGGGCGGCTGGTCATCACCGACCTCGATACCCACACCCACGAATGGTTCAAAACGGAAATGTCAGACCTGTGGCTGGGGTTCGAGCGCGCCGACCTGCGCGACTGGTACGAACTAGCCGGGCTGGTCAACACCATCGTGGATTGCACCGGTGAGTCCTGTGATTCGGCGGCACACTAGCCCTGCCAGCAAGAGCGACGTGAGCCCCGCAGAAGGCGGGGGTAACACAGCCTCTGGGCTAGCAGACAAGGCCGAGCGTATCTTCGTCGCCGCCGGCACGAAAAAGGTCAGCTGCGCACGACACGGTCCAGGCATCCTATGCCGCCCAGGCATTAAGTACCAGCGGTTGCGGCTGCGGCAGCGGCGCTGATTCCATCCTGCTGCTCCCCGGGTGTCGTCTCCCTGGAGGATATCGGCAAGGTGGACTGGAACAGCAATTATTCCCCCTCCGAAATGACCGAGATCCCGCCCGAGGCAGCCGAGATATCGCTCGGCTGCGGCAACCCGATCGCCATGGCGGGTCTGCGCCCGGGCGAGACCGTGCTCGATATCGGCTCCGGCGGCGGCATCGACGTCTTCCTGGCTGCCCGGCGCGTCGGTCCGACCGGCTTCGTCTACGGCATCGACATGACCCCCGCCATGCTCCAGCGCGCCCGCGAGGCCGCCAAAAAGAACGGCTACACCAACGTGCTCTTCCGTCACGGTTACGCCGAAAAACTGCCGGTCGAGGACGGCTCGGTGGATGTGATCATCTCGAACTGCGTCATCAACCTGACCGAGGACAAGGGCAAGGTCTTCCGCGAAGCCTACCGCGTGCTGCGGGAGGGGGGCAGGCTGGAAGTGAACGATACCGTCTTCAGCGGAGCGGTGCTGCCCGAAGTGCGTGCCTCCGCCTCCGGCTGGGCCGAGTGCGTCTCCGGCGCGCTGCCCGAAGGGGAATATGTTGACCTGGTCAAGCAGGCGGGTTTCAAGGATGTGATCGTGCGGCGCAGCACCAGCGCCGGCACTGCCGCGGGCGTGTCGATTTATTCCGTGCAGGTATCCGCGAAGAAATAAATAAGTCGAATAAGTGGTTGCTAATAATATGTCTTGTTTATTACGTCTTATTATGAGAAAGAACTATCTTTTGTAAATAGAACTGTGTGATATTAATATCTATCAATATAGGCTATTGTCTAAAGGTAAAGATGGTAGATAGATCTGTCCAACCTAAAGGAAGAGTTAACTTATAATACACTATCGGAGCATTCTTAATTTGCGATAATTCTCCATTCGCCTTTCGAACCCAATTTTGACCATATGTATCTCTAAAGGCAATCTCGAATCCTGAGTGTTTCATCATTCCAGGTTTGGATTGTGAAACAGATACATATCCTTTTCCGGGTGGTGCAATTGGTATAAATCTCTGCCCATTTTCGATATATAAATCCATATTCTCCACTAATTGATCTACCCATACCCTACTTACAACTAATTCATAAATAGGTTGCTGAGAATAATTTTGAACAACTATCCAAGTTATATTTTCATTCTCTTTAACTACCCAGCATGACACTAATTCCGATTGAGCACGCGATTCTCTTGCCTTTCGTAAATTACGTTCTGTAGAAATTTGTATAAAACCAATCACAAATAAGGCGATGGTGGCAATTCCCGTTACCCAAGTTGCAATATCTCCCCAAACGCCTCCGTAGTTCATTTATTCCTCTTTTCTTGGATATATTTCCGCTCGATTATTATCGCGCCATTTCTCAATTATTTTTGTTCGCCCATTTTGGTCGCGTCTTTTTGATTATATGGATTACGGGTTTCACTGGTAAATAAATAGCCTTAGCTAATATAGTTAAAACCTCGGCGGGTTTGAGAAACTTAATTTTGCTCACCGATATTAGGTTGTGGACTAGGTGAATACGCTGATCTCTTTCTTGGCAACTCATTACGGGTTGATTTGAACATTCCTGACCACGATTGCCAGGTTGGAAAGAAAAGAGAAATACTCAACCGTGTCTAGTTGCCCTTTAAAATGGATTATTTGTCCTTTACTCAAAGACTTCTGGATACCTATTGGAATATCAAGTAATGAGATACTGGTATTTGACACGTTATCCACCATATAAACTGTTCCCCCCTCAAACACATTCTCAACCGTTCCAGTCCAGTTGACCCACAAACCGATTGAAGTTTTCTGAAAGTCCTTCCTCTGTATGTCGGTCATGCCAATGTAGTCGGCGATGAATTGAGACAGACTCATATTCAACATTGGAAGAGTAGCCGTAGGTACAAGTGTGGCAGTTGGTATAGGGGTATATGTTTTTGTTGCTGTTGGAGTGCGAGAAGAAGTAGATGTTATTGTAGCCGTGGGTGGAGTAATTGAAGGGTCAAGAGTGTCGGTTGGTACATCGGTTGCTGATAAAGTGATCGCTTGTACAGTGGGTGATTGTGCTTCTGTCTTCTCTAGAGATATCGCTGTAAGCCGTGCACCCACCGTAGCGATTGCTTTAGCCTGGGGTGTTTGACTATAAACCAAGCGTATGCCAATACAGAGTGCGCAGAGTAAGATCACCCCACCGATGATATAAGGAATTAATTTATTTCTTTTGGTATTTTTTAGTATTGTTTTTGGGGGATTGGAAACTGCAGGGATAGGGACGGCTGGAGTAACTCCGTTATTTTTTGGGATATCCCGTCCACAATGTTTACATACAATTGCTTCATCCTAAATCTCCTCAGCACAATAAGGACACTTTTTCATTCCATCTCCCTTTTAAATTTATCTATCAAACGCAATACCGCCAGTGGATTGCAAGTAAGCCCAGCGGATGTATGGTAGTCTAAAAATAATTCGGTCCGTCAGGTCGGAAGCAGAAGCCAACGCTGCCATCCTGCATAATAGGTTTACATTTCCCTGAATTTGCATACAAAGACCGTCTGGTGAGGAGAAGAACGGCATTTCAGAACCTCGAGAATGATAAATAATGGTCACTCCATCAGGAAGCGCACCGATTGGCTGAACCGTAAACACACCCGGGCGAACTGTTATCCAAACAAATACCAAAAGTGCAATGAGAATTATGAAAAAAATCCAACTATATCCCCGCTTCTTTTCGACGGGGGCTTTTACAATCAAAGGTTCGTTTGACACAATTCCCTCCTTTTTTTTAATAGACAGTGAATAATGATTATTAAATTTACTTGATTATGATTTTTTCTATTCCGCGGGCTATATATCTTTAATTATTATCGCACCATTCCTCTTAACACAGTATTCAATTCTGTTATTAGCAATTCCGAAAAACCGGAGGCAACTAAAACTATTCCACACTAGTTTCTTCGAAATAAATATTATAATAACCATCCCATGCCAAAGAAAACTGTCCTATTCCTCTGCACCGGCAGCTCCGGCCTTTCGCAGATCGTCGTGGCGCTGCATGACTTTTTATTATCGTGCAGCCGACCTGCGCGGCGAGGCACCCTGGCATGAAAAGAAGGGCTTCACTGTTTCATTTATCACCCAACGGGCTGTTTACTCTCCTCTTCGTTAGCCTGGTCGTTGTCTTCCTGTTCCTCACGCTGGGCAGCATCCTGATCGGGCACCTGTCGCTGACGTATGATGAGCCGCAGCATTTCCGTTATGGGGAGCTGATCTACAACGGAATTTCAGATCGTTTCGATGACAGCAAGATGCCGGTCTCGGTGCTCAACGTCATCCCCGCCAAGCTGGCCGAGCGCTATTTGAGCGGTTTATTTACCAATTCCTGGCAGGTGATCAGCAGCGGCAGGATCGCGACCATTTTTATTTCCCTGCTGCTGGCGATCTTGTGCTTCTCGTGGGCAAGATCCTTATACGGCAGGTGGGCGGGTCTGATCTGTTTTGGGCTGTATGTTTTTGAACCCAATCTCATCGCCCATTCCGAACTGATCACGACCGATATTTACGCTGCGGCTGCGATCACCCTGTCGATCTTCACGTTTTGGAAATTCCTGGAAAAGCCCAGTCTGCGCCTGGCCGTGATAGCCGGGCTGGCCCTGGGTCTGGTCCAGATCGCTAAATATTCCGGTATCCTGCTCTATCCGATCTACCTGCTGCTGGTTGCCCTGCGCTATGGAGGCTGGCTGCTCAACCGTGATCGGCGAACGGGTGGAAAAAGGGCTCTGCCGGTTATTTTAACCCTGCTGAAATATGGGGCTGTATTCCTTGTCACCACGCTCCTGGTGATAAACATCGGGTTCCTGTTCAACCGCACGGGTGCCACCGTGGGCGATTATAAATTCAGGTCCGGATTTTTCCAGTCGGTCCAAAAAAGCTCCCCGCTGATCAGCAAGATCCCTCTTCCGCTGCCCTATCCCTACCTGGACGGGCTGGATTTTGTCATGTTTCGGGAGCGTACGGGACACGACTATGGCAATCTATACCTGCTGGGTCAGATCCACAAGGGAACCGGTTTTCCCGGTTATTACATCGTCGCCTCCCTGCTCAAGGTGCCGATCCCCATCCTGTTGCTGGTGGGGATCTCACTGTGGGTTTGGCTGCGCACATTCCGCTGGGAGCAATTCCTCAAGCGGGACATGTATCTGGTCATTCCGGCGCTGGTTTATTCCATCTATCTCAATTTCTTTTTCAACGCGCAGATCGGGATCCGTTATCTGCTGGTGGTGTTTCCCATTTCCCTGATTTTCTGCGCGCGGATTTTCCAGGATTTGCCGCGCCTTTCGCGGCGGTCGCGGATCTTCTTCGGGCTGGCGGGAGTTTACCTGGTGGTCTCGGTGTTTTCTTATTTCCCCAACTACCTGGCCTATTTTAATGAGATCGTCCTCGACCGGACACAGGCTTATCGCTACCTGGCAGACTCGAATATCGACTGGGGACAAAATAGAGCCGAGCTGGAGCTCTTCCTTGCGCAGCACCCGGATTATGTCTTTCAGCCCACCGGACCGACCGCTGGAACGGTGGTGGTGGGGGTGAACGAACTGGTCGGAGTGTTCGGACAACCGGAAGATTACCAGTGGCTGCGGGACAAATTTAAACCGATTGGAACTTTCCGGAATTCATATTTGATCTATAGCGTTTCCGCCGCGGATCTGGCTAAATAATAACGACCGCTAGTCTGAAAGTGTTTAAGATCAAAACCAGGATCGAGCAAGATAGCCTGTTAAAGCGCGGCAAGCGCTGGACGATGAGCCGGTTGGTCCTGATATCACTCGGATGAGGTCAGGGTATTCACGAAAAAGATAATATAATAGCGCTCATCCTATGGCTAAGAAAACTGTCCTCTTCCTTTGTACCGGCAACTCCTGCCGTTCGCAGATCGCCGAAGCGCTGACGAATGCCCGCCTGAGCGATGCCTGGCAGGCTGTCTCCGCCGGCTCCCGCCCCGCCGGCTTCGTCCACCCCATGGCGCTGCAGGTGCTGGACGAGATCGGCATCCGGCATGATGGGCGGTCTAAGTCCATGGACGAATTCCGCGGCCAGCCGTTCGACCTGGTGGTGACCGTTTGCGATGACAATTCGGAGCAGTGTCCCGTCTGGCTGGGAAAGGGCAAACAGGTCCACCTTGGCTTTCCCGACCCGGCTGCCGCGACCGGAACGATCAGGAAAAGTTGACCGCCTTCCGCTCCGTGCGGGATGATATGCTTGTCAGGGTGATACCCCTGCTGGAGAAAAATGCGCATTGACCTTTTGTACTTTGATGGCTGCCCATCCTGGCAGGAAGCGCTGAAGAATATGCAGGCTGCCCTTGCCACCGAAGGACTGCAGGCGGAACTCCATCTCATCCGCGTGGATGGCGATGTCGAGGCCGCCCGCATGAAATTCCTGGGTTCGCCCTCCTTTCGCGTCAACGGCAACGACCTGTGGACCGAGCAACGCGCCCGCTACAACCTGTCCTGCCGGGTCTACAACACCCCCCAGGGCATGTCGCGGGAGTCCCCACTGTGGAAATGCTGCGCGCAAAATTAATATCACTGTCTCCCACCACACCCATCCGATATAAATAGGAGTGATGCAAGACCGGCGAGCCACGCACCACCGGCGAGGCCCGCCAGACCGGGTTTTTCCCGGTAGATCTTTTTCTGATCAACTGGAAAAGTAGCATTTCTCCAGGATGAGGCTCCGGTTTGTTTCTCAAAGCCCATTTGACCTACGGGCTTTTTTGATTTACCCATAGGTCAAAAGTCTCATCGTACAGGAAAACCACACCCCGAATTTGTGACAAATATCATATTCCATTTTTTGAATATGAATGTAGAATCAAAACATCCGGAGTTGTGATGATGAAAAAAGAGAATCTTCCCGTTAGTCTGGCAAAAGTAAGCGATCTCCTGCAAGCCATCGGATCTGAACCGCGCCTGGAAATTTTGTTCGCGATCGGCTCTGGCGAAGCCTGTGTTTGTCATTTGGAAGCCGCCCTCGGTTACCGGCAAGCCTATATCTCTCAACATCTCATGGGGTTGCGTGAAGCTGGCTTGCTGAACACCCGCCGGGATGGCAAGTATGTTTATTATCGATTGGAAAAACCCGAGATCATGGAGATGGTGGAACTGGTGGCTCGTCTCGCCGATTATGATTTCTCTGCCATTACCGCCAAGGTAAGCCTCGACAAATCGAGCTGGCGAATGCCCCAATTGTTCCACGCATAAAGGGAACCATGTCTCCAACTGACGACCGCTGGATCGAAGCCGATGAGCAGGGTGGCTGGTGTTGCCTGTGGAGTTGGCGGCGCAATATGGAATTCGTCCCGGCGCACAATTGCTCGTCGAGGAGACGAAAAGGCTTGCACCTGCAACGCCCGATCACGCAGTTGGCCAAAGTTTATATCGAGCCTACCAGCCGTTGTAACTTGAGCTGCCGCACCTGCATCCGCAATGCCTGGGAAGAGCCGCAGGGCGATATGTCGATTGAGACATGGAAGCGGGTACTCGAAAGCCTGGAACTGCTGCCATCCCGCCCTGATATCTTTTTGGCGGGTTCGGGGAGCCGCTCCTGCTGCCGACATCGCCGGGATGGTGAAACAGGTCAAACCGCTGGCGGGAAAAGTGGAACTGATCACGAACGGTATCCTGTTAACCGGGGGAATGTTCCCGGGAACCTGATCGATAGCGGTCTGGATGTGTTGTGGGTATCCGTGGATGGTGCAACGCCGGAGAGTTATTCCGATGTCCGTCTTGGGTACTTCGCCGTTGATCGGGTTTCTGAAATATCCGGCGCTTTGCTTATATGCGCCATGAAACAGCCCGCCTCCCGAGATCGGTATTTCCTTTGTGGCGATGCGTCGAAACATTGCCGACTTGCCTGCCCTGATCAAGATGAGTTCCAAGCTCGGCATTTCACGCTACATGATCACCAATGTCTTCCCTTACACGGAAAGAGATGTGCAAGGAGATGCTCTATACA
>CAWGWL010000010.1:0-6727 GCA_963826215.1 uncultured Chloroflexia bacterium
CAGGTTCCTGCTGGCCGACCAGGCGATCCTGGGTTCGAAAGCAGCCCTGCCAGCCGGTCTCACCGGGTCATTGCTGGATATAGCCGGAAGTAAAGCAAGCCCGGACCTGAAACAAAACATTTTCGAATTCCTGGAGAGGATGACCGTTCCCCTCCCGGGTGGCAAGGCTCGCTCCCGGGGCTCGAACAGGCTCGCACCCTGGCCGGAGAAACTCGCCTCGAGGATACCCCCCTCGGCGACCGCTCGTCCCGTTTGATTGGACGCCTGCATTCCACACCGGCTGTGTCTGCCCTGCTCGAGGCGCGAATGATGACCGGCGTGACACAGCCCTGCTCCTGGTGTTCGAGGCGGCCGGAAGCCTGCCCTCCATCCTTCCCGGGAGGCAGCGCCTTTCGCTCTCCCTGGAATGGTTCGCCCGCTGGCTGGTTTCCAATCTTGCCTTCCTCCTGGGCGTTTTCGGACTGGCAGCCCTGGGTGTGTTCCTGGGTTTTGGCGCACATGTTTATTTGACTTACCGCCTGCCCAATTTCATGGATCTGACCCGCATCAGCATCGCCGTCGAACGCGGGCTGTTCATGGGGTTCGTCTTTGGGTTTGGAATATTTTTCACGCGCCTTCTGGCTGAACAATTTCCATCTTCAAGGGACTGCTCCGCCGAGCGCTCGCCGCCTTGATCGGGGGAACCATTTTGACGATCGCCCTGTTGTTATACGATATCCTTTTCCTCAACACGCTTCCGGGCGGAGTATTGCTCATTCTCGGGTGTTTCTTCATTTCTGCAGGGTTTGCCCTGGGTCAGGAGACACGTTCCCATGGCGGTCAAAATGATGCTCCCGGCTGCCGCCATTTTCCTTGCGCTTCGCGGGCACGTCGTTCGGACATGTTGCCCTGTCAGCTTCCCCCATCGGCATGGCGCCGGTTTTCTTCTACGATTATGCCTGGCCGGTCACACGGATATTGGCTGTCATGCTGGCGGCCAGCCTGCCAATGGCTGTTTTGGGATCCATCGGGAAAATTCCCCGCCGGCTGGCCGACCAGGCGGTCCTGGGTTCAAAAGCAGCCCTGCCGGCCGATCTCACCGGGTCTTTGCTGGATATTGCCGGAAGCAAAGCAAGCCCGGACCTGAAACAAAACATTTTCGATTTCCTGGAGAGGATGACCGTTCCCCCGCCCGGGTGGCAAAATTCGCTCCCAGGGCCTGAACAGGCTCGCACCCTGGCGCGCCTCGCCTGCGAGGAAACCCCCCTCGGCGACCGCTCGTCCAGGCTGATCGGGCGCCTGCATTCCACACAGGCAGTGGCTGCCCTGCTCGAGAGCGCGGATGATGACCGGCGTGACACGGCCCTGCTCCTGGTGCTCGAGGCTGCCGGGAGCCTGCCCTCCATCCTTCCCGGGCGGCAGCGCCTTTCGCTCTCCCTGGAAAGGTTCGCCCGCTGGCTGGTTTCCAATCTTGCCTCCCTTTTGGGCGTTTTCGGACTGGCAGCCCTGGGTGTGTTCCTGGGTTTTGGCGCACATGTTTATTTGACTTACCGCCTGCCCAATTTTATGGATCTGACCCGCATCAGCATTGCCGTCGAACGCGGGCTGTTTATGGGGTTCGTCTTTGGGTTCGGAATATTTCTCACGCGCCTGCTGGCTGAACAAATCCCATCATCAAAAGCACTGCTCCGCCGGGCGTTCGCCGCCTTGATCGGAGGAACCATACTGACGATCGCTTTGTTGTTATACGATATCCTTTTCCTCAACACGCTTCCGGGCGGAGTGTTGTTCGTCCTCGGGTGTTTCCTCATTTCTGCAGGGTTTGCCCTGGCTCAGGGAGCACGTTCCATGGCGGTCAAAATGATCATCCCGGCTGCCGCCATTTTCCTTGCGCTGGTGGGCACGTGGTTTGGTCATGTTGCCCTGTCAGCTTCCCCCATCGGCATGGCGCCGGTTTTCTTCTACGATTATGCCTGGCCGGTCACACGGATATTGGCTGTCATGCTGGCTGCCAGCCTGCCAATGGCTGTTTTGGGGTCCATTGGGAAAATTCCCCGCCGCTAACCCGCCTAATTCATCATTAATCCTTTTCTATGACCGCCGGAATATTTCTTTTTCCGGCGGTCATTGATTCTGCAGGTGATTTCAATATATTCCTTGTTGACAAACAAAAAAGGTGCCCTATAATGTTAATAGTATTAACTATAATGAGTATAATAAACAATAATGGATAAAAATGAAACCCGGTAGAAAAGATCGCCTCCACGAAAACGCCCGGGATGAAATCAAGTCCATCGCATTGGACCATATCTCCCGCAGCGGCGCATCTGCCCTCTCCCTGGGTGCCATCGCCCGCGCCATGGCATTGACCACTCCCGCCCTTTACCGGTACTTTCCCAGCCGGAACCACCTGGTGACTGCATTGATCGAAGATGCTTACGCCTCCTTCATTGCTGCGCTGGAAAAAGCCAGGGATTCCCTCCCGCCGGATGATCACGCTGGACGATTCCGGGTATTATGCCTGGCGTACCATGACTGGGCAGCCGCTCATCCCCAGCAGTACCTCCTGATTTTTGGCGATCCTGTCCCGGGATACAAGCTGGATGCCAGGGTGGGGGAGCTCGCAGACCGGAGTTTTTTGATCCTGCTCGAGCTGATAAACGCTGCAGTTGGAGCCCGGAAGATCGGGGTTGCCCCCGCCAGGATCTCCGTGACTACCGGCTTAAAAGCGCAGCTTGATTCTGTTAAACATCAGGGCAACTCTTACCCTTCCAGGGTCATGTACCTGGCCCTGTCCTCGTGGAGCTTCATCCACGGCATAACCTCGCTTGAAATTTATAAACACAATTCGCTCATATTGGGGGATAAAACCCGGGAGTTTTTCCAGCTTGAAGTGAACCGCTTTATGGAATCCATCGGATTCAAATAGTACACATCGCTGCAAGGAGGAATGCACATGCAAAGGCAAAAAACGAACTGGTGGCAGATCGTCCTGGTGCTCCTGATCGGGGCTGGAGCGATCGACGGTTTCATGTGGTATCTCTACAATACCTATGTCCCGCTTTACCTGCAGGGTGGGAATCCGAACTTCCAGGCCCAGGTGATCGGCTTCGGCTTGACACCCAAGGTGGTCGGCCTCATCCTGGTACTCGATAACATTGCAGCCTTCATCCTTGCCCCGATCATAGGCGCCTGGAGCGACGGCTATCGCGGCAGGCTCGGAAGGCGCATGCCCTTCGTGGTTGCCACGATACCATTGGCAGCCATTGCCCTCGCAGTGGTGCCGTTCATTTACAAATCCATTCCGGGGGCTTCCAGCGGGAATTTTGAGTTGCTTTTGCCGCTGTTTATTCCTTTCTTCCTGATGCTGATCTTCGTCCTGGTGCCCCTGGCTGTCGCCCGCACTCCCATCGATGCCCTGGTTTATGATCTGGCTCCCTCCCGTGACCGCACCAAGGCTCGCTCGCTTGGGATCGTCCTGGCCACCCTGCTCTCCATCGGTCTTGGGATTGGCGGCAGCGTTCTCTACGACATCAACATCACCCTGCCTTTTCTCATGTCGCTGGCCGTCACGGTCATCCTGGTGCTGATCGGTGTGTTCACCATCAGGGAGCGCAAAGGCAGCGAGATCCGGGATGAAGATGGTCTGGCTAACGAGCAGAATGAAACAGGGCTGAAACGGACTATTTCTATCGTGCGCAGCTTCCCGTCTGAGAACAAGCGCAGCATCGGGTTCATGGTATTGAATATCTTCCTGGGAATGTTCGGCTTTTCATTGATCCAGGCTTTCATCAGCTCCTACAACATGACCGTCCTGGGTGCCAGCCAGGCTGCTGCCGGTCTGCCGTTCCTGGTTGCGGGCGGCACCGTTATGCTCGTCTCTTACCCGGCTGCTCTGCTCGCCAACAAGATCGGGCGGAAGCGCACCATGATGATCGGCTGCATTGGCTGGGCGGTCTCCGCCCTGCTGATCTTCCTGCTCCCTTCCCCCGGGCTGTTCATCCCCCTGATGGTCCTGACGGCCGCCTTCTATGCCTTGTGGTTTGTCAACAGCTTTGTGACCCTCATCGACGCCGCTCCGGATGACAAGACCATCGGCACCATGACCGCCCTGACTTCAATGGCGAATATGGCCGGGATGTCGATCGGCCCTGCCCTCACCGGCATCATCATCGAAGCCACGGGCTACAACTATGGCATGATCTTCCTTGTCCAGGTTTTCGTCGTCCTGCTGGCCTTCCTTTCGCTCCTGCCGGTTAAAAAAGGCGAGATGCGTGAAGCTGCTTGAATCTCAGCAGGGCACCGGTACCGGGCGGCTAAAAACATGAGCGCAAGTTGATCGAAGATACCCTTCGTCTGCAGGATGGCCGCTCCTTGGGCTACGGTATCTATGGGAATCCGGGCGGGATTCCCATATTTGACTTTCATGGGATTCCAGGTTCCCGCCGTGAAGCTGCGCTTATCGCAGAGTACCTCGGGCGCGTGGAGCTCTGCTTTATTGGTTTTGACCGCCCTGGGTATGGGCGTTCCAGCCCGAAACGCGATTTCCGGATCCCCGATCTTCCCGCTGACGTGGCTGCCCTGGCGGATTTTTTGTCCATCAAGCGCTTCATCGCATTGGGCTACTCGGGGGGCGGGCCGTTCGCCCTGGCATGTGCCGCCCGGATGCCCGGCCGAATTGCTGCAGTTGGGATCGTTTCCGGGGTTGGGCCTTCCGAGATCGGTTCGGTCGGGATGCATTCATCCAACCGGAAGAAATTCAACCTGGCGCAGCGGGCTCCGTGGCTCGCCCGCCTGATGCTCGGGGTTGCGTTTTCCTCCCTGCGCAGGGATCCCGGACGGCTGGAAAAGCAGCTGAAAAAGATCTGGCAGCAAATGCCGGCACCCGACCGCCAGGTTTTGAAAGACCGGCGCTATTCGGATGGGATCCTGGCTGTCACCCGCGACGCGCTCATGAGCAGTGTGGCTGGGTGGGTGAATGAAGAAGTGCTCATGGCATTACCGTGGGGGTTTGAGCTGGGATCTGTCCTCTGCCCCAATATATTCCTGTGGCATGGTTCGCTGGATCGCAACGTCCCCCTCGCCATGGGCAAGGCGGTGGCTGCCCGCCTTGCGGGTTGCCGGCCTTTTTTCCTGGAAAACGAGGGGCATCTTTCTCTCCTCTATAATCATGGCAGCCAGATCATGGATGTGCTCGTCCGGGCGGGGTTCCCCACCGGGTGATTCTTCCAGCCTGTGGTTGCATGGTTGACCATTCGCCTCTGGCAGCTCAATTTATTTAGCGGGGGGATGAATAGCCGCTGAAACACAAAATAGCACTATAATTTGTCTTATTTGTTCGGGTTGTGTTTCTTTGCTCTTCGGGAGCTGTTTTTCATGCCGGGTTTCCCGCATGTGAAAGGACGGATCGTATGGCTGCTGTAACGCAGGTAACCAAACGTGATGGACGGGTTGTCCCATTCAGCCAGGGGAGGATTACCAATGCCATCTATCGCGCTGCCGTGGCGGTGGGGGGCCGGGACCGGAATACCGCCCAGGCTCTCAGCGACCAGGTTGTTGCGCTGGTCGAGGAAAATTTTGGACCCAAGAAGATTCCCTCCGTCGAAGATGTCCAGGATTTGGTCGAAAAGGTCCTGATCGAGAATGGTCATGCCCGGGTGTCCAAGGCTTACATTTTGTACCGGGACGAAAGGAACCGCAGCCGCCTCCACCTGCAGTCCACCTCCGAACAGAACCGGGAGAACATCCCCTGGGCAAAGTTGTGGTCGGTCCTCAATTGGGCGGTGGACCATGGTGTGAATACCGTCGCCGGGCTGAACAAAAGGATTAAAAAGGGCCAGGTCCAGGATATCGTGATGGAGTCGGAAACGGCTTACGCCCAGGATATCAATACCGTGGAAAGTTCCATCCTTGAAAAACGGGATGAGATCCGGCTGGCGATTTTTGCCGGGCCGTCCTCATCCGGAAAGACCACCACCACCAATAAGATCGCCCACCGCCTGGCTGAAAAGGGGATCACCTTCGTGGAGTTGAACCTGGATAATTACTATTTTGACCTGGAGCTGCACCCGAAGGATGAATTTGGCGACTACGATTTTGAGACCCCCCAGGCCCTGGATATTGAGCTGATCAACCGTCACCTGAAGGCCCTGCTCGACGGGGATGAGATCCAGATGCCGTTTTACGATTTCAAGACCGGGAAACGCAGCAAAAAAACCACCCCCACCCATATTTCGAAGCAGGATGTGATCCTGATCGACAGCCTCTATGGCTTGTACCCGCCCCTTACCGAGGGACTGAAAAGCGCTTCCTACAAGGTATATATCGAGCCGCTGCTGCAGCTGAAGTGTGACGATGGGGAATACGTCCGGTGGACGGATATCCGCCTGATGCGCAGGATGCTCAGGGATGCCACCTCCCGGGCTTCGGATTACGGTCAAACCCTCACCCACTGGCATTATGTGCGCTCGGGCGAGCTGCGCAACATCCTGCCGTTTATTTCGACTTCGGATTACATTGTCAACAGCGGCATGCCCCATGAGCTGGCGATCTATCGTCCGAAGCTGCTCAAGTACTTCAAGGGCTGGTCGCGGGAATACCGTGACGACCCGCTCAGGACGGACGCCTGGTCGCGCGCCTCCGCGTTTACGACCTGCTGCGCTCCATCACCCCCGTCGACGACGATTCGGTTATCCCCGCCAACTCGGTGCTGAGGGAATTCATCGGCGGGCTGGACCTCTCCGGGTAA
>CAWGWL010000011.1:0-4340 GCA_963826215.1 uncultured Chloroflexia bacterium
AATTTTTCCTATCCTCTCGGGACCTCCTCCTCACTAGGTATGCTGGCATTGTTTCAGAGGTGGATCGGGGTTCACCTTCGCTTCATTCTATCAATCGCCCTGTCGGGGCACAGGAGGCCGGATGTCCAATTCCGTTTCAACTCACATGATGTTCTTTGGTGCTGCTGGCGAGGCGATGGAGTTGTATAAATCCGAATTCGATGAATTTATGATCCAGGAAATCCATAAATATGGGGATTCTGACGGAGAAATGGCGGGGAAAATTAAGCTTGCAAGGGTGAAATTTGCAGATCATGAATTGATCATTATTGATAGCCTGCCCGTGCATGATTTTACATTTACGCCTGCAATGTCACTTTTTGTCGATTTTGAAGATCCTGCCGATCTTGAGCATGCATTTGAAGTTCTTTGAGTGATGGGAAAGTTTTTATGCCCTGGATAATTATGGGTTCAGCCCAAGATTCGGATGGGTGCAGGATCGATTTGGGGTTTCCTGGCGACTAATCTTAAGCCGAAATGACGAGTGCGGTCATTAAGTTCGGGAACCCCCAATGCCTGCAGAGGAAATAAGAATCTCCCATCTCAAGTCTGCCATTTGACGAAATTGTCAGCGGATTAGTCGCACGAATTAGAGAGCTGTGGTACACCTGCGAACGCGGCCTGCCTGATCTGGGACCAGTTTACACATTGGAAGAGCAAAAGGACCACGAAACGAAACTGGGTGTTACCTGGACCGACTCGGGGGAGGAATTGAAGCAGGCATCCCTTGATCATCCTGACCGAGCAGGCGCTTCCAGGACCGGCTTTACCCGGTGGCGGGAGAAATCCTCCAGAACACGTTCAACCTGGAAGACCGTCATGTGGACTCCCTTACTTCCTACGGCTCAGCCAATCAATGCGAGGAGTTTGTCCGCCAGGCGCGCCACTCGACGCGAAAATCTCTGCAGAAGCGATTTACCAGGCCGGCCGCAATGCCTGGACGATGAGCTCCTCCAGTTTCTGTTTGGGATGCCGGTGCAGATGACATCCTCCATTCTTGCCTTCAGCTTGCTGTATCCATATAGCGATAATGTCCTCGATGATCCGGGCATCCCGCCCGGGGCAAATTGGAATTTAGTGGGCGGTTCGAGCAGCGCCTGAAAGGCATGGCTGTCCAGCCAGCCAATTCCGTGGAAGGCAAAATATACGACCTGGTTGGTTTGATCGAAGGGCAGTTCGACCGGCAGCACCACCCGGAAGTGTACGCCAGTTTAATGGCGATCTACCGCGCCCAGGTGAAGAGCCTGCGCCTCCAGCATCCAGAGGCCTCACCCTACGAGTTGGATGTGCCCGGCCTGGTTTTCGAAAAAGGGGGCACAGCGGTTCTTGCAGATGGTTATTTGGTCGCCGGCAGCCTTACCCCGTTCCAGCGTCTCTTTACATTCTATTACGGTGCTTTCACCCAGTTCATGGACGACCTGGAAGATGTGGAAAGGGACCGCAGGGATGGCATCCTCACCGTCTTTTCCCAGACGGCCCGCCGCTGGCCGATGGATGCCCTTACAAGTCGTCTGATCGCATTCGGAAACGGCCTGCTCGACGTTATGTCCCATTTTGAGGTATCGAGGCTTGAGTCCCTCGCTGAGATCATGCGCAAGTGCATCACGCCGCTGCTGATCGACTCTGCCGGTCGGGTGGGTCATTCGTACAGCCGCCCATACCTGGCTGAACTGGAACGGCATTCACCATACCGCTTTTCCCGGATGAAAAAGGTGCGCCGCAGGGTGGAACGAAGCTTCTCTGTGGAAGAGGTGGTCGAATTGATCATCATGCCTGACAAACGGAGGCCTGATTAGGGAGGTTGCGTTTTCCGACTTTTCCAGGAACTGCGCATCTTTGATTGGAACTGACCTGGGGTGCTGTCTTATTCATCCCGGTCGGGGGAAAATGAACGCGAAAACTGCACTATAATTTGTCAAATTTGTTCGGGATGTGTTTCTTTGCTCTTCGGGAGCTGTTTTTCATGCAGGGTTTCCCTCATGTGAAAGGACGGATCGTATGGCTGCTGTAACGCAGGTAACCAAACGTGATGGACGGGTCGTCCCGTTCAGCCAGGGGAGGATCACCAATGCCATCTATCGCGCTGCCGTGGCGGTGGGGGGCCGGGACCGGAATACCGCCCAGGCTCTCAGCGACCAGGTCGTTGCGCTGGTCGAGAAAAATTTTGGACCCAAAAAGATTCCCTCGGTCGAAGATGTCCAGGATTTGGTCGAAAAGGTCCTGATCGAGAACGGTCATGCCAGGGTGTCCAAGGCTTACATTTTGTACCGGGACGAAAGGAACCGCAGCCGGCTCCACCTGCAGTCCACCTCCGAACAGAACCGGGAGAACATCCCCTGGGCAAAGTTGTGGTCGGTCCTCAATTGGGCGGTGGACCATGGTGTGAATACCGTCGCCGGGCTGAACAAAAGGATTAAAAAGGGCCAGGTCCAGGATATCGTGATGGAGTCGGAAACGGCTTACGCCCAGGATATCAATACCGTGGAAAGTTCCATCCTCGAAAAACGGGACGAGATCCGGCTGGCGATTTTTGCCGGGCCGTCCTCATCCGGAAAGACCACCACCACCAATAAGATCGCCCACCGGCTGGCTGAAAAGGGGATCACCTTCGTGGAGTTGAACCTGGATAATTACTATTTTGACCTGGAGCTGCACCCGAAGGATGAATTTGGCGACTACGATTTTGAGACCCCCCAGGCCCTGGATATTGAGCTGATCAACCGTCACCTGAAGGCCCTGCTCGACGGGGATGAGATCCAGATGCCGTTTTACGATTTCAAGACCGGGAAACGCAGTAAAAAAACCACCCCCACCCATATTTCGAAGCAGGATGTGATCCTGATCGACAGCCTCTATGGCTTGTACCCGCCCCTTACCGAGGGACTGAAAAGCGCTTCCTACAAGGTATATATCGAGCCGCTGCTGCAGCTGAAGTGTGACGATGGGGAATACGTCCGGTGGACGGATATCCGCCTGATGCGCAGGATGCTCAGGGATGCCACCTCCCGGGCTTCGGATTACGGTCAAACCCTCACCCACTGGCATTATGTGCGCTCGGGCGAGCTGCGCAACATCCTGCCGTTTATTTCGACTTCGGATTACATTGTCAACAGCGGCATGCCCCATGAGCTGGCGATCTATCGTCCGAAGCTGCTCAAGTACTTCAAGGGCTGGTTCGCGGGAATACCGTGACGACCCGCTCAGGACGGACGCCTGGTCACGCGCCTCCCGCGTTTACGACCTGCTGCGCTCCATCACCCCCGTCGACGACGATTCGGTTATCCCCGCCAACTCGGTGCTGAGGGAATTCATCGGCGGGCTGGACATCTCCGGGTAGGGGAACCCGTTCAAAAGGAGGCTTTCCATGAGGATCAGTGCCCGCATTCAAAACCGCGCCAACGACCACCAGGTGATTTTGGAGACAAATGGAAAATCGCACTCCCTGGCTGTCCCGCCCAAATCGACCGGGTTTGGCTCGGGCGTCAATGGCGGCGAGTTCCTGTTCCTGGCTCTTGCCACCTGTTACTGCAACGACCTCTATCGCGAAGCTGCCAAGCTGGGGATCAAGGTCGAAGGCGTGGATGTGGAAGTAGACGGCGACTTTGGCGCGGACGGTGAGCCCGCCCGGAATATTAGCTACCGGGTAAAGATGACCTCCACCGCCGGCGAAGAGACCCTGCGTGAGCTGATGCGCCAGACGGACAGGATGGCGGAAATTCACAACACCCTGCGCGTTGGGACGCCGGTTTCACTCAGCCAGGCGGATGTTATCAGGAAATAGAAGCGAAGGCGTTACCCTGGTCTTCTCGTCCGGAGTAACGCCTTCTGCATAGGAGGAGAGCTATGTTTCTTTCGACCAAACGTCTCATCATCGCTTCTGTTCTGGCCCTTGCCCTGGAATTTTATGCCCTCAACTTTGTTCCGGCCTATGCAAAGATCATCGCTTCCCGCACCCTTCCCCGGCAGGTGGGGGACTGGGTGATCAACTTCCTGGTTTTTTTTGTCGTTTTCTATCTCATCCTCACCCTGGCTGCGTGGGTGATCAAAAAGGTCTCTCCGCCCTCCTAATAAAGCCGGCATGGCGGCGGGTGCTGTTAACAGCGGCAGTGTTTTGGGGGACGCTCATAGGGGATAAATTCACCTTTCTTGCCGGTTGTTTCCTTTCCCAATATAGCCAATGTTAAATATACATTAGCATTGACCGGAATCTCCTTCCTATTTTCACCTCACCCTGCTATACTTTACATACTAAATACATCTAATTTATCCATAATCCAGTTCTCCGGTTGGGTCTGGGGACA
>CAWGWL010000012.1:0-10062 GCA_963826215.1 uncultured Chloroflexia bacterium
ACTCAGCCCGGATAAAGGGATCGGATGATCGGTTTTCTCAAGGAGATACGCATGATCAAAAATGAAATGAACATCCTCATCCACAAGCCAGTCAGCGAAGTATTCGACTATGTCAGCGATTTCCAGAATGGTCCCCAGTGGCAGACCGGACTCCTGGAAGTGCGCCGCATCACGGATGGCCCGGTGGGGGTCGGGACCCGCTTTACCTCTGTGCGAAAATTCATGGGCCGCAGCATGAGGTCGGATATCGAGTTCACGGTTTATGAGCTGAACCGGAAAATGTCCATAAAAAGCGTATCGGGAAATTCACCGTTCAAGCAGACGTTTCTTTTTGAAACCACGGCGGAGGGCACCCGGCTTAGTTCCAGGTTTGAACTCCATATGGGAGGCATCATGGCCCTCGCTGAACCCTTGATGGCTTCGGGCGTCAGGCGTGAGCTGGCTGCCGATTTTGGCAGGCTGAAGGAAGCCATCGAAACACGCGTTCCCGAGGCTTTCGAGCTGATGGAATAAACTGAGATAAACACAACCCCCGTCCACATGGACGGGGGTTGTTCTCAATTCTCTTTTAATAGAAATATACTCTCGAAATCCTGTATTCTCCTTGTAAAGTTGTAATAATATATATTCCGTGTTATCATATATCTGTGATACTATCATTTCATGGCAGCGGTACTGCGGATATCTATAATGGGATCAATAGCACTGCCTCTCGGAGGACGTGCCCGAGAATTTTATGGAAGGTCGCTGCCCGCAGGCTGGACCTCCTCGACTCGGTCATAGGTTTGCAGGAATTAAAGGTACCGCCTGGTAACAAGCTTGAAGCGCTGGCAGGCGCTCGAAAAGGTCAGCACAGTATCCGTGTTAATGATCAATATCGCATCTGTTTTGTCTGGACAAACCAAGGTCCTGACCAGGTTGAGATTGTGGACTATCATTAGGAGAAAGAAATGATCCGAGTTCCGACCAATCGTACCCCTACTCACCCCGGCGAAATGCTTTTGGAGGAGTTCATTGTTCCGATGGGCATTACCCAGCGAGCATTGGCAGACGGAATCCGCGTGCCCTACCAGCGGATTAACGATCTTATTAATGGGCGGCGTGGGATTACCCCCAGCAGTGCCCTGCGTTTGGCTAAGTTTTTTGGGAATTCGCCTGATTTCTGGATGAATCTGCAATTGCGCTGGGATCTATACTTTGCTCAACAGACTGAATCCCGGGTTATTAAATCCATTCGCCCCTATACCCGCAAATCGCCCACCCTGGTCGCGGCGGGCAATCTGGAAAGGCGGGAACGCCGGTAAGAGGTCCGCTAACACTGTACTTTATTGAAGGAATTTAAGAAAAAAAGCGGTAAGGAGGTCTTCTAATAACTCCTTACCGCTTTTATTTTTTCACTTCACCGTCGTCGGCTTGATCAGCACCCACTTCTTGCAGCCGTCGACCGTATAAACCAGCGCTTTCTCCCCCGGCGCTCCACCGGTCGCCCAGCCATGCAGCGGGTCCACAAATGAAAGCTCAGCATCCCAGCTTACCGTCGATAAGTGCGTCCAGGTGTACCCGGCGTCCTCGCTCTTGTACATGTCCCTCCCCAGCAGCAAGGCATGAAGGGCATCGAAGAAGAACAGCCTCACCGGTCTTTCCAACGAAACCATTAACTGGGCAGGCAGGTGCACCGTCGTCCAGTTCATTCCGCCGTCCTGGCTGCTGTACAAATAGCTGGTGAATTGGTGCGGGGGGCTGAAATAATCGAAACACCCCACCAGCATCCGTATCGACTGGTTCGACAGCAGCACGGGCTGGAAGGTCTCGCAATTATCGTACTGGCTGAACAGGGCTGGTGCTTCGGGAGGGGGCGGCAGTTCCCGGTTCGTCCAGGTGGCGCCTCCGTCGGTCGTGACGTCGTAGGCGGGCGCCCCGGGTCCGTAGGCGCCGGTCGTCTCCAGGGTGCGCAGCCCAAATTCGGTGTCCGCAAAGACCATCCCGGTGTAATCGTCGCTGTACTCCCCGTCCAGCGAGGTCCAGTTTGCGCCGCCGTCTGTGCTGCGGAACAGCTCATGGTTGTAGTGCGTGCCGGCCCCCACGTACACCCCCCTCACCATCATCCACAGGTTTTGTGCATCCAGGACGGCAAACTCCGCCCAGGTCACATCCCCCACCACGTTTGGAGTTATCGCCGGGTCCTGGTTGACCGTCCAGGTCAGCCCGCCGTCGCCGGTGTGATAGATCGCCAGCGGGAATTCAAGCTGACCCGCGCTGGAGAAGACGATCCACGCCGTCTGCGCATCCAGGAACGTGCCGTAGATCATATCCGGAAGCCACTCCACCTGGCGTCACCTCGCGCCAGGTCTTTCCGCCGTCTGCGGTCTTCAGCAGGAGCCCTCCGCTGGTCCCCCAGCCCTCGGTTAAGCTGATCATGTGGATCTCATCCAGCTGGACCGGGCTGCCGGGAGCGAGGCTGGCTGCTGCGGCCGGTTGAGGGGCGCTGGTTGGCAGGGGGGTGGGCAGCTCCTGTGTGGGGGTTGCCGTCCCGGTCGGGAGCACCTCCACGGTTGGGGGAATCGTCTCCTGGGTGGGCAGGGCTGTGCCGGGTTGGGTCGGGATCAGGCTGGGCTGTTGTTCCAGAGCGGGGGTCGGGCTGGGGGCTGCGGGTGAAAGTAAATTGCATGCCGCCAGGGTAAGGATGAGGAGGATCGCTGCTGCCGTCAGGGAAATTTTGGATTTCATAGGATTCTCCTTGGTTCGCCGCCGTGCCCGGGTCCCGCGGACTTTTTCGTTCTCTCCCGATTCTACTCCAAAGGCAACATTCCAGAGCGTGTTGACATTTCTGAACGTTCGAGCAAAAACCAGGGTGCAGGATGTGGAATTGTTCTTCTTTGGATAATTTTTTCTCTCCTGAGGACGGTTGTCTGCTCCATCAGGACATTTTTTGTGTCCGATATTTCGGGGGAAACCCAGAAGGGGAAGATGCTAGAGGTGGAGCAGGTTAAAAGCCTCCTTTTGTATCTGCATAACCGACATGGTGAAATTGATAATTATCCTGCATTTATAGACCTGAATCAATGATGTCAAGGAATCCCGGCGGGGGTGCAATCGATCTCTGAAACATCAATGTATTGAATATAGCAAACTGGACGACCTGGATTGGCTGCAACCACGGTCCCGGAAAAAGGGAAAGGGGCGGGAACTACCAGGCGAGGGTAAGTGGAATGGAGGACTTGTTGATACCAGTCGAAATGGAGCAAATCAGCCGCGACAACTACCAGGTCGGGGCGAGCATGCAACGCATAATGGAAATAAGCCATGGAAAAAACCGCACGATCTCCCCTGGCGAAAACAATGGCACTCTGAGGGGCATGGGAAAGCACATCCTGTGCAAATAGTTCTGCCCGCCGGTCATGGGAGGCATCCACAGCAGGCCAGGTAAACCCGGCTTGAATCAAAAACGCCAGAATCAACAACAGACCAAGCGCAGGAGCAAGGCCGCGCAACCGACCTGAGACTGCGTCCATCAACCCAGCCAGACCCATCCCAATCCAAATCGCGAAACAGATGAAAGCCGGGATCAGATAGATGAAGGAATCCGGTGAGGCATAAACGAGGGCAAACACCGTTGATGCAACCAGAACCCAAAGTGTGGAAAAAACCAAGCGGGTGGGCTTAATAAAAACGATCAAACCGAGCAAGCCGACGCCCAAACCGATCGCTCCAAATTGCTGAAGGAGGAGAGACACCCCTGCCTTAACCTGCCCCAAAGCGGCTGGAAACGACAAAATAAAAAGTTGACCCTGGTACAGCTTGCCCGAAACCAGCCAACCCAGCCCGGACAGGGTAATGGGGTTGCCCCAATTTACAGGAGGGTGCGAGAGGGCACGCAATGGAAGGGTAAGGTAAACCGTAAGCCCAACCCCCGACCAGATAAGCAGCCGCAAGAGGGAGGGGACATCCAGGTGCCAGCGCTCCATCAAACGTTTTCCCTGAGCGGTTACCGGGTCCCGGCGGAGGGCAGCGGAGAAAACCACAGGGAAAAGGAGAAGGGAGGTCACATGGTTCCCCATGGCGAGCCCAAATGCCAGTCCGAGAAATAAACCATGAAAATTTTTGGAAATCCTGAGAGAAGAATCATCAATCGACAAGAATAAAAGCAGGGCGACGAAAAATGCATGCAAGGCATAGACTTCGGTGATCACCGCCTGGGACCAAAACAACGGCGAGAGACCGATGGCAGCCCCGGAAGCCAGCCCGGCAAGCCAACGGGTAGCCGAGGAGAGCGACGATAAGTTGCGATCAACGAGAGCATACACCAACAATGCAGCCAACACTGCGGCGACAGCAGACAATAAGTTGGTGCGATAGGCGAGAGAGCCAAGCGGCAGGCATTGGAACAAACGCGCAAGCAGGAGGTAAAGCGGATAACCGGTGGGATGAGCCACACCGCCTGTGGCGGCCGCGGCAATCAAGTCGCCCCCATCAGCTCCAGCATTGGCCCAGGTGAGCCCAGGAGCCATGGTGGCTAAATAAACAGCCAACAGGGACACTGCCAGTAACAAAGGTGGAAAATACCCAAGCATGCGCTTCATCGTTATTGTCGCTACACAGCATCATTATTGCAAGATAGAGGCTTTCGCCTCTATCTTGAATCCAAAATTATCAACCCCCGTTTCGAAACCAATTATTTCATTTTCCCACGGGCGTATAGACGCCTGAATAATATGCTGATTTTGCACAAGCCATCCCATTCGCGGTAGTTGTCTCCAAGGCTGTCCAAGGCGGGATAACATCCGTCAGGTTGTCCTGGTAGTAATATATCGTCATCGTTTTTTCCGGAATGGCTGCAAAACATATTTCCCATTCGCCCTCAGCAGGAGTCAATTGATCGCTAACCTTCTGATCCTGGTAATGCACCAAGTGACAGCCGGGGAAATAAAAGAGTCCTTCAACATCCTGGGAAGGGACTTTAATCGTGTCCTCAGTTGGATATTGCACCTCCACGGTATTAGTAATCCCTGAAACTTTGTAATTTGCTTGAATTGTACAAATTCCACCTGCGGCGTATGTGCCAGTAGCAGTGATTATTACTTTGGCAGGAGGTGGCAGGACAGTTGCCCCCACCTGGTCCGAACCCGTTTCTGGAACGATCTTGTACTCCCCAGCAGGCATATATACACCTGTGATCGCGGCCGATGCGCAGGCAAGCCGACCTTCATCTTCCAAAGTGGTCGCCAGTGGAATCCAGGTTCGGTCGGCAATACCCCCATCTGGATTGTCCAGAAAGTAGTAAATCGTCATTGCCAGGTAGGGGCTGGCACCAAAGCAGACCCGGGCTGTTCCATCCGTTTCAGCAAGCTGGTTCACGATCGCGGCCTGCTTGTAATTAATGAAATGACAACCCGGGAAGAGTAATTTTCCAGCGCCTGTAAACGGGACCTTCAGGGAATTTGCTACCGGAACCTCAGCATCTGCCAAAACCTGCAGGTTGGATGCCTTGAAATCAACCTCAATTGTACAGACACCGCCCACGTTGTAGATTCCATTCCCTGTGACGGTGACTCGGACAGCGGGAGGTTCGAACAAACCAATGGAATGAATGCCAGTAGCTGGCTGAGCAACCGGTCGAAGACTGACCGGCAGTATCCCCGCCCAAACAGGATTAGCCCTGGATATCCCAATCGCTGCAAGCACTAAAATAATCACTACAAGAAAAAGGATGTACTTTTTCATCATTTCCTCCTCGATGCAAATTAAATCGCAACATAAAACGTCAAGTTATTTTATCGTTGATTTCACAGGCTCTTGTTCGGATTTCGACCGGATTTTATGGAATATGGAAAACGATTTCGATCTCGAGATCGGTTCGAAGGGTAGATTGTACCAACACGCTCCCATCTTCCTGGATACCTGCTCCGGGTGAAAGGGTTTTAATTTGAGCATTCATCGGCAAAAGAACATGGATGGAAATGGGATCGGTCAGGGTCCCGGGTTGTTTCTGAATTGTCAGGTGGTAAGTAATTTGGTCTGAACCCGGTTGTGTTAGCAAGATCCCAGCAGGCAGCTTGAACTGGAAACCTACTTTCTGAGACTGACCGCCAGGAATTACCTGTAAGGTACCAAACGCCTGAACTCCTTCCAGCCCCTCATCAAGGGTGTCCACACGTGCAGGAATATCCTGTTTAATGATCATCCAATTGGCAGGAATAAACTGGGGATCTGCATCCAGGAGCATCGTACCTGCAGGCAAATAAATTCGCAAATAATCCCAATAACAGTCTGTAATGGGGTAAGTTTCTTCTGCGGGGGGCCTGATTTTGTACCATTGTTTACAAATAATTTCATCAGCATTGTTTTTGTGCGAAACGGTGAGGGAAGCAGTGGGAGTCGATGGTTGGGAAATATCAACTTCATAAAATAAACTCGATTCAACCACCGCGTTGGTCTTGTTGAAGCCCACATTTGTGTCGACCACCATTAAATAATCGCCTCCCCCCGGGCGAACGGCGCCATCCAACCGGTACCGTTCCAGCAGGGCAGTCAAGGGTGAATTATCAAGTTTTAGCAGCAAATGGCGCTCATTCAAAGCAAGCCAAAGAGCCTCACCGAGTCGCTCAGGTTGGATTTCTCCACTAAATATTTTCGAGACCAGCGCATCAGCAATCTTCATCATAAACGCTTTGTTGCTCCAACTGGGAGTGGCAAGATCTTGAGGAGTGGGGATTTTTGCTGCACGCATATATGCGATTACATTCCCGGAATCAATAGGGGATGGCTCACCTTCCAGCTCAACTGGTCCAGTCACATTCAGGATTTCGATTAGCATTTGTTGATCAAAAGCTATCACTCCGTCGACGGAATGTGGGTCAGCATACGAATAGAGAGTCTCGGCATACAACGCTGCAGTGGGAAAATCTGTAAACCAACTTGCGTCGCCCAATACCAGGACGCGGCTGTTCATATACTGCTGCAACTGCCAGGGTGCTGCAGGGTATGGCATGTCCCAATTTTCCAAATCACTTGAATCCTGGAAATCCAGATGACTTATTTGACCGTCCTGGATCAGCAAGGTCCCAACTGCAGTGATAAACCCTCCTGTTGGTCGTAACTCATCCTCGTTTTGGACCAATAAAAGGTAAGTTTTCGGACCATCACCCGTGGCTCCCATCAAACGGGGGAACTCCAGACCAATGGTCAGTGCATCCTGCACCAAAGTCATCAAGGGATCCACGTCTTTTAAGATCAGGTCGCGGACCCTTGGAGATAGGGCATCTATTGAGAGCCGACCGCGGGTGATTGCTGCCGATTCCATGTTGAGCTGGGCTTGTATCAACCCAGGTTGGGCCTGATCTAGAATCTCGGTGAGACGAACCGGGGTTAGGCTGGATAGAGCATTTCCAGTAAACAAAGGATCTATCGCCTGGGAAGAATCCTGCGCGCAAGACAGGAGATAATCAGCCAAATCCATCAAAGCTGGCAAGGCTGCCAAGTCGCCCCCGTATACAGGGATCCAATATAACCTCGGTCCAAGCCAAAGGATAGGTGAGATTTCAATTTTCAGGGTATCAAAATCTTTGAAAAGTGTCGAGAGAGGCGGGCCAACAGATTCTAGGCGTACGAGAGCATTACCTGGTCCGGAGATCATGCTTTGTACCCTGGCTGCATCCTGGCGAACAAGGGTAATCAGCTTATATATTTGGAATGCTTTGTAACCGCCAAGGAGCAATAGTCCCGCAAAAATGATCCCAAGTAGAAATAATCCAATCCGGATGACCCTGGGAGAGAAATGATGAGATCCCCGGTCCTCTGCCTGCCTGCCAGTACCAGGTTGATCCACGAGGTTGGACGGATTCTTAGCACGCATTCCATCCCGGGAAATCACAGGTGGAATGGACAGGGATTGTGATAAATAGTTTTCGCGAGCAAGGATAATTTCATGCAGGCGCTGCAGTCCTTTTCGATTCCAATCACTCAACGTACTGTTGGGAGCAACTTCCATTTCATCCCCCACAAGTTTATAGGCATTCCTTTCATCTTCGGAAATCTGCCCCTCAGCCTTCCCAAAAGCAAAAAGCAAAATACTCTTGTCGATGCGACCCCAGGCTTCCCGCAAGGAAGCGGGAACAGGCACACCAAACTGGAGCGGTGCAAAATACTGGGAAGCGAGAATTCCAAATTCCCCCCAGCGAGTGTCAAGGCGTTTCCCGTGACAGCGGAGGCGTGCTGGGCATCATGTGTGGGAATATTTTCCCAATGGCGATCACCAATCGGTGCCCAGGGCTTTTGTCCTGACCATTTGCAGGCTCTCGTTCCCCTTCGTGTGCGATCAGACTATCCGCCCAGGGATGCGAATCCAGGCGTTGCGGTTGGAATATATTATCAAGAATAGTCTTTAGCGCATCAAGTTGAATGTTAATGGGCGGCATCCCGCACCTTAATATACAGATGATCTCATTGGGATTGAAAGAATAAATTCTTCACAGATAACCAGGAAGTAATATTCTGTGGTAGTTTTGGAAAACAGTAGTCCCTATACCGACAGGATAAGTTCCCCCCAATTCCTGAAAAAAGCCCCGGGAAATTTTTTTGTTTGTTTTGGTATTTATAACTTCTGAGTGTTTAATGCCAACTCGGAAATTTTTTTATACCCGGAAAATACGATTTTATACAACGCATGGACCACATCCATGTCGAGCGTCCCCTGGGGTGTTACTGCGTCAGGAATATCGTAAACCTTTCCATCAACCACTTCTGCCAATAAATATATCTTACTGGACTGGTCGGGAAATTCGATACGAAGCGCTTCTTTTTGCCCGACTTCCATGACCAGGATTAAATCCTGCCGGGAAAGCAGTTCCAGGGTGACCGGTCGAGTTCGATGAGAATCAATATTTAAACCCAAGTCTTTGGCTGTTTCTTTCATGGTTGGGAAAGGCGGTAAGCCCGGTCTTGTCCAAATACCAGCGCTTGAAATATCCCAGTCTTTTATAACGCCATCCAATTCAAGGCATTTTTTATAAGCAGCCTCTGCAAGTGGGGAACGGATCTGGTTGGCGGAACAAACAAATAATACGGAAGGCATATTAATTTTCTTTGAGAAGATAAATCAAGCGATTACTCAGTAGGTGTGGCGACTCTTTGGTGAGGAATGAGCACCCATTCTCCGGGTGATAAAGCATATTGGCGATGATACAGGTTGTAATACATAACGGATTCTATATCCACCGAAAATTGTTCCACCAATTCAGACAGCGATATACTTTCAGATACGAAAAATGGTTCAAATTGGGGCAAGTTATTAACGTTTTCCTGGTTCAAAGGGATTACAAGGACAGTTGTGTTCAAGAGTGGCAATGAGAGATGGTAATTCACGGAAATTATTGCATTTTCCGAGGTATTGAAGTGCAGCGCAAGGAATGGCAGGCTTTCCCCATCCTTAACTTGGTGAATTAGCAGGGAAGGTTGTTCACCAAAAGGGATTTCCAATCCGTGCGCAACAAGAAGTGTTGGTGTTTCCGATATAGTCAGGTTAGCGGGGGTGGGGACAATTGTCGATAATGCTGGAATTTTCGTATGCTCAACAATTGTCGAAACTGGATATTCTTTAGTATCTGCCGGTGGAACCGTGGTGAACGGTAACAAGAATGCCATCCGAATCAGGACCGCAGCAACAATCACGAAAGCACTCAACCCCAGCATCCGTTTTTTATATACTGTCCATCCACCAACAGGTCGAAGAGTTATCTCTTTATACCGTTTTTTCGATTGCCCCATTTTTGTGTAAAACAACATGCAAGCAATATGATTTTCTGAAAGGCAAAACCTGCGCTGGTAATCCAATTTCACAGGGGTTACAGGGGCTGCCTGATAACAGTGATTGGCAGGCGAGGGATTGTAATACGACGTTCCAGAATCATGTCTCAACCCAAGAAACGGGCAAACCTGCGACTTCTTAAGGACGACATCCAACCCAATCATAAGATATTGAAAAAAACTTTGAGGCTAATGATCCCAGGCAAGCAGGATCATGAATGCCCTGGGAGACCCGCGGGAGAGGATGACTTTTCCTGCTCT
>CAWGWL010000013.1:0-12709 GCA_963826215.1 uncultured Chloroflexia bacterium
TTAGAAGCTATTGCACGAATAACACGTGAGCCCATTCACATTAGAAAACTCCCGCGATCTGAATGCCGGGGGAAGTTCTCGTACCTGGTCAGTGCCTCGTCTGGGTGGTGGCATTACTGCTGCGTCAGTACCAGGCAAAAAAGTGATTTGAAAAGCCTCCCACCAGCGCGGGCGATCACGGCGATCAGTATTCTGAAGAACCGCCTCACGGGGACAAATAGTACGCCAGGGATCACTCCACGAAAAATCCATGAAAATGAAAAGCGGACTGATTGCGAGCAGCAGTCCATAAGTGGAGAGGCTGCCATATCCCAGGAGCAATCCTCGGCGATCGTTACGGCAACCGCCACAAGGGCGGAACAGGCAGCGACCACAAATGCTGTAAATACCCAACCCTTCCCGGGATGCAGGCTTTAGGACGAGGCTCCTGGTAACTAAAATGCTTATGATCGGCACAAATATTGGGACCAATTCAACCAATCGAAATAACCCGGAATAAGGGCGTGTTTACAAAGATCAGGACAAAATACATGGGGATGATTTCAATCAGATAGCGGCGCCTTTAAAACGATAAAACCCCAGGAAGATGATCAAACTTATAGCGGATCCAACCAAAAAACTCAATCCCAGGTCTACTGCGATATGGTTCAAGGAAATCTTATCAAGGGCGGGTCTGCCTTTAGCGCCTTCCATTATTTCTCCTGGCCTGGTCCTGCAGCTGGCCAGCCCAACCGGCTCTCATCATGGGTAAATTCCCCATAAACGGATCGTGCCATCTCCCGAATTGATCACAATGTACCTTCCCTCCGGAGAGAACTCAGCGCTGAAAACATTTCCAATATACCCTTCCAGGGAGCTGAGTTCCTGCCCGCCAGGCACGTCCCACACTGTAATTGTGTTGTACGTCTCCCCGGGATACGTCTCCGACCCGGAGACCAGGGTTTTGCCATCCGGTGAGAAGGCAACACTAGTCGCTGAAACGGTAATATCGACCGGGCGGACGCCAGGCATGGTTACAACGTTGCTTAAGGTGGAAAGCACGCTGCCGCCGGCCACGTCCCACAACTTAATTGTATAGTCGTCAGACCCCGAAGCCAGCGTTTTGCCGTCCGGCGAGAAAGCGACGGAATTCACCCGTCCATCATGCCCCTTCAATGTGTGCAGCACCTGTCCGCTCGCGGCGTCCGTTACGATTACGTTATTATCCTTCCAGTAAACAGCGCTGGTCCCCCATGCAAGCAGTTTGCTGTCCGGGGAGAAGGCGGCGAGTGATAAATAATAGGCATTCCAGGTACGCAAATGCTGACCGCTAGCCGTGTCCCAAAGGTCCATGTAAAAAATGAAGTTGGACGTCGAATCGGAAAACGATTCGAAACCCGATTCCAGCCTGGTGCCGTCCGGTGAAAAGAGTATGTTCAGCACACCGTGACTGGCACTGTCATCCGGATGATGGGTGCTCAGCGTACGGAGTTCCTGGCCGCTTGCCAGGTCCCTATAATTTTAATGGTGTTGTCCTCAGCCCCGGCAGCCAGCGTTTTTCCATCCGGCGAGATGGCAATGCTTGTCACTTTAGTGGTATGGCCGCTAAAGGTGCCGGGTTCGCCGGTGCCGGCCGCCTCCCATACTTTCACGTCGTTTTCAGAACCCGCGGCTGCCAGGATCCTTCCATCGGTGGTAAAGGCAGCCATCCAAATTGGATTTGACTGCCCGCCCACGTCGGCTATTTCAACGATGGTCTTTGCATTGTCAGGAGAGATGATGGCGCCTGGTTGAGGCAGGGGTGTCCCGACCGCTACGGGCAGAACAAGCGTGGAGGTGGGCAGCGGTGCTGGTGTGACCGTTTCAGTGGGGGGTGGCGGCAGGGAGGCTGTCGCGGCGGCGGGTGGATTAAATCCTGCTTGTGTCGTCACCGGCGAGGAGGACGGCGCCGGACCCGCCAGGTTGCAGCCTGCCAGCAGCAGGATCACCGGGATCGATAAGAGACTCGCCTTCTTCTTCATTTTGCACCCTCATGGAATACTGATAAGTTTCCTGCCCGGAACACTTTGTCAGAAAAAAGAGTACGATCACACAGGGTCATCTCAACCCCCGGTATTCACCTGTAAATATACGCAATATGATAAATATAATTGTATTAATAATTATATCATGGATAATTCCTCTCCACACCCCCCTTACCGCGGCTTCAAGCCGCGCTCCTCATAATTTCCACAGCACGCTCCTCACCGGGATGACTTTGCCAGGTTTGGGTTGCCGTCGCGCCGGCCGCGGCGTTGACTGCAGAAATATTCCAGATCTGCCCGGGATGGACAGAAATTAAAACAGAGCCATCCGCTTTATTCAGCAGGCGACTCTGGGTTGTTCCCGCTCCCCCCCTCCATCCGGGACAGATGGTCCCACACGGCTTTACATGTGCAGGTACTTAAGCGCCTCGTAGACCAGCATGCCCGGCCAGACGATGCCTTTGAAAAATCCCAGCACGCCGATCCAGAAGGTGGCTGCATGGGTGAAGTAATACACCCAGGCGCCGATGAGGCCCAGCCCGTAGACAGCTTGCGAGGCGCCGCCCCGCTGGATTACTTTTATTCTTTTTCGTCCTTGTTCTGTTGCTTGAGTTTCCGCGGTCATAGCTTCTCCTTTTTTTGATCGTTTGTCATGCAGATATACGTGATTCGATCAGCCCAGGTTGCTCGAGCGGGTTTCTTTTGGCCTTGCCTGCCCCCACCCCTATTTGATCTTCAGTAAATTCCCCACCCTGCTTCTTTCGTTGATGATGAACTGCGCCACGATCCTTGCAGACAGGGTCTTTATCCTTCCATCGTCGCCGGGGATGCCGGTACATTTCATTTTGACCCCCTCCCCCCAGCCAAACTGGTGGGGTTCCTTGCGACCTTTTTCGTAAATGTCGATGTCGGTCTCAAACGGCTGCACCCGGGTGACATTGCTCAGCGGCATGGATATCGTGGTCGTGATCCCCGCGAAGTTCAGGCTCTTCCTGGATATTTCCAGCTTCCCCGCGTCGATCCTCGTCGGAGGTCGTGAGCTTCTGCTCTTGCCGGGTTCGTAAAGCTGGACCCCCGGCACGACCAGCATATTGTCAGGCTCCACCCTGGAAATTGCCGATGCGCAGCCCCGGCGTGATGAGGATCAATTGGTTTGTTTCGGTCACGGTGTTTTTCCCTTTCTCTTGGTTGACCGGGATGGTAATCCCGCTGGTCGGGCTTTGTCAAGTTTGAGCCCGGCAGGGTTCGGCATTTCGGCTGAGCCCTGCCAGCAAAAACCTGGCTATTATCCTTTCAGGCGCATGGATTCACGCCTTTAGGTTTTGAGCGGGTTGGGACAATTCGCCAGCGACCGCACACCCCGCACGGGCCGCGCCGCCGGTAATAATACCCCAGCGCTGCCACCGCCAGCGCCAGCCCCCAAACCGGGAACAGCAGCGTGGGTCCGAGCTGGAAGGTGACTGCCCCGGCGATTTCCATGCCCTTTGCCCCGCTGGCCGCCAGGTTGGCGACCATCCGCGCCAGGTCGGACCAGATCCCGATGCCGCCCACCACCAGCAGCACCGCTGCGAGCGCGGCCGGGATTACCGCCACCGCGATGGGCACCCGCCGCCCGGCCAGGCCGATCATCCAGCGCGGGAATACCTCGCCCCAGCACCGCACCAACCCGAGCATAAGCACGGCCCCCACCAGGCCGAAGGTCGCCAGGAAGAGTCCCGAGATCCACGTCCCACTCATCCTGGCCCTGGCGCAGGTACTCCTCGCTCATCCCCAGCGGGATTCCCAGCGCCCAGGCATACCGGACGAAGGCGTAGAAGATTGGCGCCACCATCGCCACGTACACGGCGACCCGGCCCCAGCGTGCGGCCTGGTTCGGTCCCTGCCACCCCTCCGCGCCGTCCCGGCGGCCGCAGTACACGCAGGCATCCGCGCTCCGGCGGGCATAGCAGACGGTGGCTGCCAGCCAGAGGAACCCGCCGGCCAGGCACAGCACCTGGTGGAGCGTCGCCCATTGGGTCAAAGACTTCAGGTAGGTCTGGCCGAAATCCGCACCCTTGAAGAGGCTGATGACGGCATAAGGGAGATAACCGAGCTTGACCAGCAGGTCGAGGCTGGTCATGAGCAGCAGGAGCACCCCGGCGAGCAGCGTTCCGGCGGTTATGAGCAGAGGCCGGAGCGCTCCTTTCCTTGCCCCGCGCAGCATTGCCGCGCCCATCGCCGCCGCAGGGATCCCTGCCAGCAGCACCACGGTCCAGGCCGCGACCGGTCCGAACCGTCCAAGCAGCGGCCCCAGAGCGTCAGCCGCGCTTGCGGAGGTGAAAGGGAACCCGGCTCCGCCCACCGCCCAATAGATCCCCAGCGCGGCGTAGATCAGCGACCATGCCACTGCCGCGCTTGGCGCCCAGCGCTGCCAATCACGCACCCAGCCGCGCCGGGTGGGTGCAGCCCCTACCATTTCAATTACCTGACTTTCCTTCATCATCCACCTCCTCCTTATAACTCCTCTTGCATGATGCTGCGCACCCCTTTATGCTGCGCGGCACCAGTGAATAATACCAAAGCATAACCAAGCATACAACCACGCTGACAGGTTGTCCCCACATCACGATGTAGTTTACGGATTATCAACGTGGTAGTTTCCGGTTTTGCCCGGTCTGGATGCTCTCCCCGTTGAGCGCACTTGTTTTTTCGCCGCGCAGGAGGGATATCTGCGCTTGTGCAAGGGCAGCCCGCTTTGA
The DNA here is from genome assembly GCA_963826215.1 of uncultured Chloroflexia bacterium. GTDB lineage: Bacteria > Chloroflexota > Anaerolineae > Anaerolineales > Villigracilaceae > UBA877. Next base: position 4,742 of record CAWGWL010000013.1, read on the forward strand.
CCGCGCTTACTCTAACCCCGAAACCCACCTTGTGGATTTTCCCGCCTGCTGACCGAGGAACATGCGCAGTTGCGCGCCGTGCTCCTGCACATGCCGCAGGTTGTACAGTTGCAGCTCTGAAAAGGTCAGCTCTCCCCAGGAGAACCGGCACAATCGATTAGCCGGTTCGTCTGACAGGGATCCGATCGTCGCCCGGCACTTTTGGCGGCAGGTTTCCAGGTAGCTGAGCAGTTCATCGCGCGTGTAGGTGCGCGGCAGCACCTCGTGTGGATACATCTCCACCAGGTCAAATGGAGCAGGCGGGCTGAAACCCTCTTCCGCCCCGCTTAGATACAGGTCCAGCCAGAACAGCGCATGGTAGCCCAGGTACCAGAAGGCGGAGAAACCGGATGCCACCCACTGGTCCGGCTGGTCATCCCACAGGCATGTTTCCCAGAGTTCGTCCGGACAGTCGCGCAGCGCCTCGCCCAGCATGTCTATTGCGGCGCCGAATTGGCGCCATAACATCTCATTGTCAATGATGGCAGTCATCTTTTTCCTCCGATCTTCCTTATGCCCAACACCCGCGGGCGGTCGATGGATCTTATTGCAGTCCCATCACCAGCCCTGCGACCGTGGCAACCGTGTTGATGAAAATGTGCAGGGCGGCTGAGCTTCGCCAGCCCTTCTGCCTGGCTGCCGCCCCGCAGATGATCCCAAAGGCGGTCAGGGTCAGGAACCTGCCCCACGAAGCATCCACCAGCACCGGTTGAATATCGCATTCAAGCCTCCTTCCGGAAAAACCCACCTTCTCCTTATAGACTCCTTTATGAAAAAATTGTTCCCCCACGGTAGGCAGAGGTCTTTATTAACGTTAGCAAGGAAGATCAAAAAAGGCAAGGAGCTTTCCTCTGGAGAATAACGTGGCTGTCTGAAGGTTAATTTTGGTCGGTTGAAATACCAGGAAACCTGTGCCGGACTTGACACATTCACAATATTATCGTCCGGCGGTCTTTATTCCACCGAAGTGCCCTTTTCAGGGATGAACTGTCGAACGGAGATCAATATCAAGTTTAGGTCTCGGATTTTCGTTAGCAGGCCATGCAGAGCAGGTTGATCAATGACTGGTCCTGCAATCTGTGTCTTCGCCAACCCGTCCTCACCATTTTTGATATATGTCAGCGTCATCCCCTCAAACCATTCGGACCGCTGCAGGTCAAGCTGGCCTTGGACCGTGATCTCGTAGTAAACAGACACTGTCTTGGAATTCAAGCTCTTTTTATTATTATTCTGTGCCTGATTTTCCTTCATGAATTCCTCTCCTTATCAATTTTCAGGCTTCATGTGTATTTTAACCATCATAAAAGAGTTCCGTAAAAGAATCGTTACTATCCCGTTAAATATGGCAAAATATCCGGTGATAACTATTAGCATGAAAATGTTGTTTATTATTCCTCCAGTATAATTGTTGGTAGGAAGAGGAATTTAATGCCCATTCTCCGCTTGTCCTGGTTGGGACCTCCCAGGATAGAAACTGACGGTCATTCTCTTCGCCTGGAAATGCGCAAAACCATCGCTCTCCTGGCTTATCTTAGTCTGTCTCCGCAAAGACCTTCCAGAGAAACCCTGGCAACGATGTTCTGGCCGGAATATGACCAGCAACATTCCCTTACCAATTTACGCCGGAACTTATTTTCTCTTGCCAGGAGTTTGCCGCCCGGGCTTCTCGAAACAGATCGGGAAAGAATTGGTCTGAGAAGAGAAGATTGGCTGCAGATTGATGTGGAAGAATTTAAGCGAGCAGCTGGCTGCTGTCAATGGGCATTCCCATTCATCTGTTCATGTTTGCCCTGATTGTCTATCCTCTCTGGAGAAGGCATTAGCTACATACAAGGGGGACTTTCTCGAGGGGTTCAACCTGAAAGATTGTCCTGGGTTTGATGAATGGCAGTTCTTACCAGCGGGAGAGCTTGCGATCCGAATATACGAGTGCTTTGGAGAAGCTGACAAATTACTTTAAAGGCCAGTGTGATTGGGAGAAAGCAATCCATTATGCTCGATCCTGGCTGGCTCTCGACCGCTTGAACGAACCTGCACAGCGAATGCTGATCGGACTATATAACCAATCCGGTCAACGCAGGTTGGCTCTTCGACAATATGAGACCTTGATTGATTTGCTGCAAAACGAGTTGGGCCAGGCTCCAGAGGCAGAGACACTCTCCCTTTATCAAAGCATACTGTCGAATGAGGCATCTGACCTTGAAGGAGACAGGTCAGCATTTTCTCGTTCCACCTCCCGTCGGGACGAACCGCTTATCAAGACCAAGTTGTTTATCCCTTCCTTAAGGATGGATAGAGTCTCTCGCCAGCGGTTGTTTGAGCTGCTCGATGCCGGTTCTCAGCGGTCCCTGACCCTCCTTTCGGCGCCAGCTGGTTTCGGGAAAACAACTCTTTTGGCAAGCTGGACAGTTCATACCAACCTTCCCATCGCCTGGTTTTCGGTGGATGAAGGAGATAATGATACCGTCCGTTTTGTCGCCTATCTGATCGCTGCATTGGATAGTGTCCTATCGTCGGGCATAGGCGAGAAATTTCAGGGGTTTACTCAATCGTTACCATCCATCGATTCAGCCCATGTTGGTCCAGTTGATCAACCACCTGGCTGAGGAGGCAGAGCCTTTTGTCCTCATCCTGGATGACTATCAATTCATCCATTCCCTGGAGGTCCATCAGGCGCTGACGTTCTTGATGGAAAGAATCCCTGCCTGTATGCATCTGATCATCGCCACACGCAGCGATCCGCCGCATGTCCCTGGCCCGGCTGCGAGCACGCGATCAATTGGTTGAAATTCGGATGAACGATCTGCGCTTCAGCCTTGAAGAATCGACCAGCTTTCTCAAACAGGTGATGGTTTTGCATCTTTCGAATGAAGATGTGTCTGCCCTGGAAGCGCGCACAGAGGGCTGGATTGCTGGTCTACAGATGGCAGCTCTGGCTATCCGAACGGTAGCTTCTCAATCTTCCAAGGGAGTTAATTCTTTGGATAGTAAGGAGGTCGTCTCCCGGTTCATCAAGGCCTTTTCTGGAAGCAACCGGTATATCCTGGATTACCTGGGTGAGGAAGTTCTCCGCCGCACTCCAAAGGAAATCCGCAGCTTTCTCCTGCAAACCTCAATTCTGGAACGATTCTCAGGTCCGCTGTGTGATGCTGTCACTGAGAAGGCAGGAAGCCAGAATATTTTAGAAGAGTTGGAAAAAGAAAACCTTTTTTTGGTCGCATTGGATGGACACCGCCGTTGGTATCGCTACCATCACCTTTTCGCAGAACTGCTTCGCTTCAAACTTGAAGAAGATAATTCGACGAGATCAGAACTTCAAAAAGAGGGATTCCCAGTGCTGGAAGAGCTTCATTTGCGGGCGGCAGATTGGCTCGAAAAGAATCAGCTTTTTGGCGAGGCAATCCGTCATTATATTGCCGCCAATAAATACGACCGGGCAGGCGAACTTATCGAATATCAAACTTATCCGATGATCTGGACCAGGGGTCAAGCCTATACTGTACAGGAATGGTTGGCTGGACTGCCGGATGATTTGTTCAGATCCAGGCCGCGCCTGAATATCGCCAAAGCCTGGATTTTGATCCTCCAGAACCAGTTTGCTGCTGCTCTGGGGCAACTGGAAATCCCCTGCCAGGTAATACAGGACCGGCAGGATGCAGACGCTGATAGCGTTTTGGGAGAAATCGCCCTGGTACGGGGGGCATTGGCAGAATTACGGACTCGGGATGTGGAGGAGATGCATAAACAAGGGCTTTTGGCCTGGGAGATGCTTCCCAGGGAGGAATTCAATGCTGCGAGGCCTGGCTGCCTGGCTGCTGGGTGCATCAAGTTTATTTCGTGGCGATATCCAGCCTGCAGAATATTATCTTTCGCAGGCGATTCAACTTTGCCGGGGAGCGGGAAATACCTTTATTGCTTCGGTGGCAACCCTGGATTTGAGCAATGTTCGCGTCGAACAGGGAAGGGTTCGTCAGGCTTACAGCCTCCTTCAATCAGACCCTGCAAGAAATGTCTGCTGGTGGCAAGCATTTGAATCCGAGCCTTGGATATTTATATTACGGTACCAGCCGGATTTTATTGAAATGGAACCTATTGGAAGAAGCTGAACGAGCAGCTTAAGCAGGGTATCGATTTAATGGCTCAAGGTCTTCCAGGTGAAGTGCTCATTATGGCCACCTCCATCCTGCCCCATTTGAAGCTTGCCCAGGGAAACCGAAAAGAAGCGCGACGACTTGCAGAGGAATGTCTTCAAATGGTTGACGCATATCCTTTGCCCTACATTCCACTGATGGTGAAAGCCAATTTGACCCGTTTCTGGATGCGGATTGGAGACCAGGACCGTATTGAAGATTGGTTGTGCAATTGCGGGCTGACTCCCAACGACCCCATTCGTTGTGTAAACGAGCCGGAATATATTACCCTGGCAAAGGCCTTGATCTGGATGGGACAAACGGAAGATGCGATTAAATTATTGGCCCGAATCCATGACCTGGCGCACAGCCAGGGACGGAATGGCACACGATTACACGTATTGGCTCTCCAGGCCATGGCACTTCAGCAATCGAGAGATCTGGATTCCGCCTTGAAAGCCCTCGAAACCAGCCTCAGGCTGGCGCAACCTGAGGGATATGTCCGCATTTACGTAGATGAAGGGAAACCGATGGAGGAGCTGCTCGAATTGGGGAGATTACGGGGAATTTGGGATCAAACCCATCTGAACAGCTATGTAACCCGATTAATGAAAGCTATTCAACTTGATCGGGCGCGGATGGAGAAACCTGAAGAGTCACAGGAAATTCCTCCCCTGCCAAATCCCTAAACTACCATTTAGCAGGGGCACAAATTCCTCGGTTAATCGATGGTTCATGTTCATTACTCCAGGATCAATTTCGCCCTCTGGAACTGTTTCAACGCAATGGCGATCAGGATGAAATCGATGAGCGTGAAGATCCCGGCCGTACCCAGGATCAGCACGCTTCCGCTCACCTGGCCCACGCTGGTCATCAGGTCCTTCAAGGTTTCATGGGGGAGTAGATCCAAAAGCACCAGCGGCATGATCGGAACCAGGGAAATCAGACCCGTGATCTGCTGCGCCTGTCGTACCGTGGAAGAACGCAGGGATACCAGCACGCCCATCACGGAGGAAAGCAGCGAAGAGAGAAACGAAAATGCAAGCAGCGCAAGGCAAACATTGGGTGAGTATATCAGCAGGTGCTCCCCGCCCGCTGCGATATTCACCGTGATCAAACTTGCGATGATGCCGATCATGGCAATCCCCCACCCGTAGAGCACCACCGAAAGGATCTTTCCGAATAAGATAGCCTTGTCGGATAGGCGGCTGGCCAGCAGCGTTTCCAGGGTATGTCGTTCGCGTTCTCCTGCAAACGTGTCGGTGACGATATAGGTGACCATTAAGAACGGCACCCACACCCACCAGACCATGTTCAGCGGATTCGTGACCCATTGTTCCCCCGCCTCCAGCGGTAAAAGTACCCCCAGCAGCCCCACGGTGATGGCGATGCTGATCCACCCGCCACGCCCGAACAGCCCCTGGCGTGCCTGGAACAGCTCCCGGAATTCTTTCCATAGAATGGTCTTAATATCTGTGATCATGCCGGTATCTCCTGTTCTTCCTGCATCAAGGTCATGAAAACATCTTCCAGGCTGGCCTGCCCTTTGTGAACTTCTTCCACGCGCGCACCCTGGCTCACCAGCTGGCTGACGATCGGGGCCACTTCCACCGGGCGGGTGAACTCGACGGTCAGCGTATCGTCTGTAAGCTCTGCAGTACTTACATCAGGATTCATTCTCAGCGCAGAGAGCGCCAATTCATTGAACCCGCTGCCGGTGATCATTGCTTTTGGCTTGCCATTGCTCATGCGCAGGTCTTCAACCGTGCCCACCGCCAACAGCCTGCCCTCGCGGATCACACCCACCTGCTGGCACAGTTTCTCTGCCTCCACCAGGTTGTGGGTATTCAGGAAGATGGTCACACCTTCCTTGCTCGCCAGGCTGGCCAGGTCATCCCGCAGCGCAGCAGATGCCACCGGGTCCAATCCGGCAGTTGGTTCATCCAGGAACACCAGGGCAGGTTCAGCGAGCAGCGCTCGCGCTACCGCCAGCTTCTGTTTCATGCCGCGGCTCCACTTGCCCACCAGGTCTTTGCGGCGCTCCCACAGCCCGATATGCTCCAGCAGCTTCCTGATGCGGGCTTGCCGCCGGGCGGCAGGGATTCGGGTTATGCGGCCATAAAAATCCAGGTTATCTTCGGCGCTCATGCGTTCATATAGGCCGTGGTGTTCCAAAAGGGCTCCCGCCCGGGCACGGATCCCGTCTGCCTGGGTGGCTGTGTCAAAGCCCAATACCTTTGATGAACCGCTGGTCGGCGCGAGCAGTCCCAAAAGCAGCCGGATGGTCGTTGTCTTTCCCGCACCGTTGGGCCCAAGGAACCCGAAAACGATGCTGGATGGCACCTCCAGGGTTAAAGTTGTCCACGGCGCGCACGTCGCCGAATGCACGACTCAGGTTTTGAGTAACGATTATGTTCGTTTCCATGGCTTCCTTATATGTTCGTGGATGATTCGCCTATCCATTTTCCTGGATTCATTTCAACCGGTGAGGATGGACGATGGAGGGTTGCCTTCTTCTACGGGTACAGGGATGGCTCTTGTTTTTCCATAATTCTTGACCCTATGATACAGGTGCTTCGATACAAAACCGTTAAATTAGCGTTACACGGACGGTAAAACAAGCTGCCGCCTCGCTTAAGGGGGAGATCCTGGTCGCAGAGAAATGCATGTTTACTGCAACGGCGGTTATCTTACCTTTGTATGGATCATGTTCGTTAATGGGGATTGACCGGCATGGATCAAGGCGGGTAAACCCCACACTCCCGCTGCACGCTTTTTGCAATGGCTGACTTTATGAATCCAAATCAGGCGGCGATCCCTGCTTCCACCCTGTCATTCATCCAGTGGCAGGCCTGGAATATTGTCCAGGTTCCAGACCTTGAGGTTGTCATACTCCACGCGGGCGGCACCGCTTCCATCGGACCAGGCGCTCAATGAAAACTCGGGCTGGTATCGCCCCCCAGCGTATTCCCCCAAGGTGACAGGGAGTTCATTGAGATAGACCGCGAACCTTGATCCCCTTGATAAAAGCGTGAAGGTGATCAGCGGTGGCACCGAGCGCGGCAGCTGACCATGCCTGCTTCCGTCAATTCCATTCTTACCAATCAGGCTGTACCATTTGAGGCTGCTTGTAAGCTCAAAGTCATATTCCAAGACCGTGGTGAATTTTCCGTTTTCCACCAAAGCATCTGAGTAGATAATACTGGCCGTATTCTCGCCATTCAAATTTGCCGTATTTACATCCACCCTCATCACAAAAGTTTTAAACTTTTGGCGGGGGAAAGGTTGTTGTGCCCAGGCTGCCTTGTGGTCCACGGGAAACGCTGCAACGGATAAAACACCATCCGAGATGGTACACCCATTATTTGGGCAATTCACCGTCTCAAGGTACCAACCCGGCCCGACTTGTGAAAAGTCTTCCTGGAAATCCGCAGGCCGGTCGGCGATGGCAGCCAGGATGGGCTCTGCAAAGTCCGCCACCCATCCCGGTAAGGGGGTGGCTGTAATGGTGGGACGTGGGGACGGGGACACTGAAGGGATGGGCGTGCTGCTGTCCGTGGGAAGGATGGTGGGGATTAACGTTTCGGGAGGATCAACAGGGGCTTGGGTGGCTGTGTCCCGTGGCAAAAAGGGGCTGCATCCCGCCAGGAGCGAGAAAACCAATATGGCTTCCGTGACTCGCTGAAATAAATTGTGTTGTTTCATGCTTGTTCTCCTGCTTGCATCAACGAAGATATGCCGCCTAAACAGTGGACCCCCAGTAGGACCAGCACATGATCCGGCTCCCCCCTGGTATCGT
>CAWGWL010000014.1:0-9689 GCA_963826215.1 uncultured Chloroflexia bacterium
ACATTTAGTGGTTATTGCGCCATTAACGCGCACGCACATTCGTATAACAAACCTCCCCTGCCAGAATTCATCGGCAGGGGAGGTTGTATCTGGGCAGTGCCTCGTTTTGCTTGGGGCTTTATGCTGGGTTATATATAACAAAAGGCGGTTTTACGGAAAATCCCCACCAGCACGCTGGTGATCACGGGTACAAGTATTTTGAAGATTCGCCTCATTCGGACGAATAGTACGCCCGGGGATCACCCCCGCAATATATCCCAGGAATAAGAAAAGCGGACTAATTGCGAGCAGCAGTCCATAAGTGGCAACCCTGCCATATCCCAGGATCAGCCCTCCGGCGATCGTTATCATGACCGCAATAAGAGCCGAGCAGGCAGCCACCACAAAGGCTGTAAATACCCAACCTTTGCGGGATGCAGCCTTTTGGACCAGGCCCCGGGTGACCAAAATGGAGATGATCGGTGCATATATGGGAACCAATTCCACCAATCGAAACAACCCGGAATAAGGCGTGTTTACAAAAATCAGGACAAAAAACATGGGGATAATTTCCAGTAGGTTGGCGGCACCTTTAAAACGATAAAACCCCAGGAAGATGATCAGGCTTATTGCGGATCCAACCAAAAAACTCAATCCCAGGTCTACTGCGATATGGTTCAAGGAAATTTTATCAAGGACGGGTTTGCTTTTAGCGCTTTCCATCATTTCTCCTGACCTGTTCCTGCAACCGGCTTGCCCAGTCCCCTCTCATCATGGGTAAATTCCCCATAACCGGTAGGTGCCGTCTCCCGAATTGATCACGATATACCTGCCCTCCGGAGAGAACGCAGCGCTGAAAACGTATCCGGTATACCCTTCCAGGGAGCTCAGTTTCTGCCCGCTGGCCGCGTCCCACAGCGTAATTGTGTCGAACACCATCCCGGGCTCCTGCTCCGCCCCGGAAACCAGGGTTTTGCCATCCGGCGAGAAGGCAACGGTCGTCGCTGGAACGGTAAGATCGACCGGGCGGACGCCAGGCATGGTTACCACGTTGCTTAAGGTGGAGAGCGCGCTGCCGCTGGACACGTCCCACAATTTAATTGTATAGTCGGCAGACCCGGAGGCCAGCGTTTTGCCGTCCGGCGAGAAAGCGACGGAATACACCCGCTTTTCATGCCCCTTCAACGTGTGCAGCACCTGTCCGCTGGCGGTGTCCGCTACGATTACGTTGTTATCCTTCCAGTAAACAGCACTGGTCCCCCATGCCAGCATTTTGCCGTCCGGTGAAAAAGCCATGCCCCATAACCAATAGGCATTCCAGGAGCGCATATGCTGACCGCTGGCTGTGTCCCAAAGGTCCATGTAAAAAATGAAATTGGACGTCGAATCGGAAAACGATTCAAAACCCGATGCCAGCCTGGTGCCGTCCGGCGAAAAGAGTATGTTCAGCACGCCGTGACTGGTACTGTCGTCCGGATGATGCGTGCTCAGTGTGCGGAGTTCCTGCCCGCTGGCCAGGTCCCATAAGTTAATGGTATTGTCCTCGGCCCCGGCAGCCAGCGTTTTACCATCCGGCGAGATGGCGATGCTTGTCACTTTACTGGTGTGGCCGCTAAAGGTGACGGGGTCGCCGGCGCCGGTCGTGTCCCATAGTTTCACGTCGTTTTCAGACCCCGCCGCTGCCAGGGTCCTTCCATCGGTGGTAAAGGCAATCATCCAGATTGGATTTGACTGCCCGCCCACGTCGACTATTTCCACCAGGGCCTTTGCATTTTCAGGAGAGATGAGGGCGCCTGGTTGAGGGCAGGGGTGTCCCGACCGCCACGGGCAGAACAAGCGTGGAGGTGGGCAGCGGGGCAGGGGTGACCGTTTCGGTGGGCGGCGGCGGCAGGGAGGCTGTCGCGGCGGCGGGCGGATTAATTCCTGCTTGCGTCGTCACCGGCGCGGAGGACGGCGCCGGGCCGGCCAGGTTGCAGCCTGCCAGCAGCAGGATCACCGGGATCGATAAGAGACTCGCCTTCTAATTCATTTTGCACCCTCATGGAATACTGATAAGTTTCCTGCCCGGAACACTTTGTCAGAAAAAAGAGATACGATCACACAGGGTCATATCAACCCCCGCGCATTCACCTGTAAATATACGCAATATGATAAATATAATCTTATTAATAATTATATCATGGATAATTACTCTCACAACCCCCCTTGCCGCGGCTTCAAGCCGCGCTCTTCATAATTTCCACAGCAAGCTCCTCACCGGGATGACTTTGCCAGGTTTGGGCTGCCGTCGCGCCGGGCGCGGCGGTGACTGCAGAAATATTCCAGGTCTGCCCGGGATGGACAGAAATTAAACAGAGCCATCCGCTCTATTCAGCAGGCGACTCTGGGTTGTTCCCGCTCCCCCCTCCATCCGGGACAGATGGTTCCACAAGACTTTACATGTGCAGGTACTTCAGCGCTTCGTAGACCAGCATGCCCGGCCAGACGATGCCTTTGAAAAATCCCAGCACGCCGATCCAGAAGGTGGCTGCATGGGTGAAGTAATACACCCAGGCGCCGATGAGGCCCAGCCCGTAGACGGCTTCAGAGGCGCCGCCCCGCTGGATTACTTTTATTCTTTTTCGTCCTTGTTCTGTTGTTTGAGTTTCCGCGGTCATAGCTTCTCCTTTTTTTGATCGTTTGTCATGCAGATATACGTGATTCGGTCCGCCCAGGTTGCTCGAGCGGGTTTCTTTTCGCCTTGCCTGTCCCCACCCCTATTTGGATCTTCAGCAAATTCCCCACCCTGCTTCTTTCGTTGATGATGAACTGCGCCACGATCCTTGCAGACAGGGTCTTTATCCTTCCATCGTCGCCCGGGATTCCGGTACATTTCATTTTGACGCCTTCCCCCCAGCCAAACTTGTGGGGTTCCTTGCATCCCTTTTCGTAAATGTCGATGTCGGTCTCATACGGCTGCACCCTGGTGACATTGCTCAGCGGCAGGGATATCGTAGTCGTTGTCCCCGCGAAGTTCAGGCTCTTCCTGGATATTTCCAGCTTACCCTCGTCGATCCTGGTCGGAGGCTCATGAGTTTTGCTTTTCCCGGGTTCGTAAAGCTGGACCCCCGGCACGACCATGAGATTATCGGGTTCCACCCTGAAATCGCCGATGCGCAGCCCCGGCGTGATGATGATCAGTTGGTTATTTTCACTCACGGAGTTTTTCCCTTTCTCTACTATGACCGGCATGGTAATCCCATTGGTCGGGCTTTGTCAAGTTTGAGCCCGGCAGGGTTCTGCCGAAACACCGAACCCTGCCGGCAAAAACCTATTCATTTATCCTTTCAGGCGCATGGATTCACGCGCTCTGGGTTTTGAGTGGGTCGGGACAATGCGCCGCGACCGCACACCCCGCACGGGCCGCGCCGCCGGTAATAGTAGCCCAGCGCCGCCACCGCAAGCGCACCACCCCAAACGGGGAACAGCAGGGTGGGGCCGAGCTGGAAGGTGATTGCCCCGATGATTTCCATATTCCCCGCCCCGCTGGCTGCCAACGTAGCCACCATCCGGGCCAGGTCGGACCAGATCCCGATGCCGCCCACCACCAGCAGCACCGATGCGAGCGCGGCCGGGACTACCGCCAGCGCGATGGGGACCCGCCGCCCGGCCAGGCCGATCATCCAGCGCGGGAATTTCTCACCCCAGCGCTGCACCAATCCGAGCATGAGCACAGCCCCCACCAGGCCGAAGGTCGCCAGGAAGAGTCCCGAGATCCACGTCCCACTCGCCTGGCCTTGACGCAGGTATTCCTCGCTCATCCCCAGCGGGAACCCCAGCGCCCAGGCGTACCGGACGAAGGCGTAGAAGATTGGCGCCACCATCGCCACGTACACGGCGATCCGGCCCCAGCGTGCGGCCTGGGTCGGTGCCTGCCACCCCTCCGCGCCGTCCCGGCGTCCGCAGTACACGCAGGCGTCCGCGCTCCGGCGGGCATAGCAGACGGTGGCTGCCAGCCAGAGAAACCCGCCGATCAGGCACAGCACCTGGTGAAGCGTCGCCCATTGGGTCAAAGATTGCAAGTAGGTCTGGCCGAACTTATCGCCGGTGAGCAGGCTGCGGACGGCAATGGGGAGATAACCGAGCTTGACCAGCAGGTCGAGGCTGGTCATGAGCAGCAGCAGCACTCCGGCGAGCAGCGTTCCGGCGGTTATGAGCAGAGGCCGGAGCGCTCCTTTCCTTGCCCCGCGCAGCATCGCCGCGCCCATCGCCGCCGCAGGGATCCCTGCCAGCAGCACCACGGTCCAGGCCGCGACCGGTCCGAACCGTCCAAGCAGCGGCCCCAAAGCGTCAGCCGCGCTTACGGGGGTGAAAGGGAACCCTCGCCCGCCCACCGCCCAATAGATTCCCAGCGCGGCGTAGATCAGCGACCATGCCACTGCCGCGCTTGGCGCCCAGCGCTGCCAATCACGCACCCAGCCGCGCCGGGTGGGTGCAGCCCCTACCATTTCAATTACCTGACTTTCCTTCATCATCCACCTCCTCCTTATAACTCCTCTTGCATGGTGCTGCGCACCCCTTTATGCTGCGCGGCGCCAGTGAATAAGTCCTTGCATGGTCCATCATACAACCTGGCTGACAGGTTGTCCCCACATCACACTGTAGTATACGTATTAAAAATGTGGTAGTATTCTGCGCCCCCAGGTCTGGATGATCTCCCTGTTGAGCACACTTGTTTTTTTCACCGCGCAGGAGTGAACTCCACTCCTGGGCACAGGCAGCGCCATCGATAAGTCCTTTGAGCGCTTCTGACACGAAGCCCTTAAGCTTACTTTATTTCAATAAGAAGAACTTACTTATCCAGTGGGTTCAACACCCGCCCCACGAACAGGATCGTACCGGTGGGAACATCGCGGATAATGAAAATGAACGGACGGTCGATGTGCAGCGGTTGCTCGGGCAGGGATGCCGGCGCCATGAAGGAGAGGGAAAATGCGGCAGCTTCCGTACCCTCTTCGTTGACCAGGATATAGGCGCTGTGCAAAGCCTGCTGGGCATACACCCGTTCCACATTCGTGATGAAGCTGAAATCCGCCTGTTCCCTGTCAAATGCCAGGGGCATACCCATTGCGGACAAAACCAGCTTGAGGTCAAAGTCAACCGTGAATTCAAATTTCGGCATGTACAGGAGCAGATCTCTTGATTCCAATCCATCCAGGATGGCTGCAAACCTGGCTGCGTCCAGCGTGCCCTCGAACGATTCGAACCCTCCCAGGTCGGGCAGCAGGATCAGCATTTCTGCCAGCTCGCCCTTGTAAGGCAGCGCCACCGCCACGTACCCCTCGCCGGAACCGACTCGTACAGGCACTACTTCATCGGTCTCCATGGTGGGGACCATCACCTGCGACCCATCCAGCAGGGTAAAAGGAGCAGCGTGGGTTAATTTTTGGACGAATGCTTCCTGCCAGGCGGCCTTGAAGTAGATCGCATTTGCCAGCGCTAAACGCGTGGTCGGGTCGATCGAGCCGGGCGGTACCACATCTTTTATCTTTCCCCTGGTCTGGCGGTCGACCCAGTCATTGATCTTCTGGCGGGCAGAATTCGGCATCGCCGGCGAAATCCACGAGGCGTATGCCCGCGCCGTAGTTGACCGCCAGCAGGTCCAGGTACGCTTTCTCAAACGTGTAATCCTGCTGGCCCCAGATCGCATTGGCAATATTCAACTGCATGGGATTTCTGGGATCGATCTTTTTGGATTGTGCCGGGCGCTGGGCGAGGTCGAGGGAAAGGGCATTCAATGCCGGATGGAGCTGGCCGGGCGGCAGCGCAAAATGGAGAGTGCTGGCAATTTGAGAAGCCGTTTCCCCCCGGCACCCGGGTATAACATCGCCATTGCCAGTGAAATGCTGTAGGGGGAATAGACCAGGTTGCCGCCCTCTCCATTTACCTGGTGATAAAAATCAAAGGCGAACGCCGCGTTGCCCTCCTGGAGAGTCTCCAGGTCAGACGCAGGGACATCCGGAGAGGGTTCCGCCTCAGGTCTGATTTGGCCACCGCCCCCGTGTCCGCCGGGGTAAACTCACAGCTTGTCAGGAGTATCACTACCAGGAATATCCACATAAATTTAAGCGTACGCATGTGATCCTCCTTCCTGGAAACAACCCTCTTCATTATAGGTCGCGCAATAAAGAATTCAAGACGCCAGGAAATGTTAAGGTTTTGCCTGCCTTGCTGCAAACGAAGGATGCTCCCGGGACAGGCACGTATTTTAAATTTGGAGAGACTGACACCCCTGGCAGGGACGATAACGTTAAGGCGTGTAGGGTTCCAGCCAGTACTCTTTTCCGTCGCCTTCCGCAGTCCAGCCCATGCCGCCGGGAATGGTCGCGCTTTCCACTTTCCAGAAGACGAGGCCATCCGCACAGACCGGACCGGCGAGGACCCTGACAATGACACCGGGATAGAGCAGCCCGATGATATTGTCCCCGACTTCCGGCTCGGAGCGGACCCGGTTGGGCAAGCCACCCGGCGTCAGGACGGCACGGCTGCCGACCGAGAGCCGCGTCCAGCCCGCGCTGCAATCAGGAGCGGGGAGCGTCCAGTCGGGGAAGTCTTCATCTTCCGGGCTGTCCGTGAGCCTGGTCTGCATGCTGCCGTCCGCGTTCACCATGTAGAGTTCGTAATGATTGTCCAACCTGGCTATGTAAGCGATCCGCCTCCCATCCGGCGACCAGTCGAAGTACCCCTTGGTCAGGTCATCGTTGATGAGCCTGGTCTGCCGGCTGCCGTTCGCGCTTCATGACGTAGATCTCGGCATGACCGTCCCGGTCGGAGATGAAGGCGATATGCGTTCCATCCGGCGACCAGTGGGGGAACCGGTCGGAACCCGGGCTGTTCGTGAGATTGGTGGCACTCCCGCTGCCGTCCGCGTTCATGACGTAAATCTCGGAATGTTCCTGCCGGTCGGAGACGAATGCGATCCTGCTCCCGTCCGGCGACCAGGCCTCGTAGTGGTCGTAGCCCGGGTCGTTGGTCAGGTTGAACAGCCCGCTGCCGTCGGCATTCATGACATAGATCTCGAAGTTGCCGTCGCGGTGGCTCCAAAAGCTGATCTTTTTCCCGTCCGGAGACCAGTGAGGCAGGCTGTCGCCGCCCGGGTTGTTGGTGAGATTGAGTCTTACCGCTGCCGTCGGCGTTCATGACATAGATCTCCTCGTTGGCGTTCGAGACGGACTGATAGACGATGCGGGTGCCGTCCGGAGACCATTGGGGCTGGTCCTCGATCGCCGGGCTGTCGGTGAGCCTGGTCAACCCGCTCCCATCCGCGTTCATCACGAAGAGATCGACATTGCTGAACTGGATCTCCTGGTTGAATACAAAGAGGATCTTCTTCCCATCCGGCGACCAGGTTGGATACTGGTTGAAACCCGAGTTATCCGTGAGCCGGGTCACCCCGCTTCCGTCCGCGTTCATGGCATAGAGATCGGCCCCGTCAACCCGGTAGCTGCAATAGACAATCCGGAAGCTGCTCAAAGGGACGGGGGTGACTGGGGGTTTGGGGACGAGGGTGAGGAGAGTTGTGGGTAGAGGTGTTGCAGCGTGGGGGTGTTGAATCGTTGCCGTGGCAGTCGTTGTGGGGATGGAGGAAGGTGTCGGGGTTTGCGCTGGCATTCCACCCAGATTCACAGGAGGATAGCATTACGGACATCAGGATTACGCCAGCACCGATTGAATATCGCATTCAAGCCTCCTTCCGGAAAAATCCACCTTCTTCTTATAGACGTCGTGATGAAAAAATTGTTCCACCAAGCAAGGCAGAGGTCTTTTTTTTTCTGTCCGCTGGAGCGGTTGTCCCCCTGTCCCTCCTGCTTACATCAAAGTGGATACGCCGCCTTCTGGGGAACCCCCGGCAGGACCATGACAAATTTGGGCTCCACCCGGAGTATCGCCGTTCGCATCCCCGGCGTGATGAGGATCTAGAAGAATATTTGGTCTTGGCAAATTTCAACCATTCTCCAGGATATCGGGCATGGTACTCCCGTTGGCTGAATTGTGTAAATAACTACGGCTCTTGTAGGATGGAACATTCCGAGGTTATGACCTTTGTTCTGCATCTGCCCTTCTAGCAAAATCTTGGCGAGATATAACGTGTTAACGGAGAGGCTCGGCGGTTGCCGGGGAGGAGCTAACATTTGTGCCGGAAGTGTGTACATCGTTGACCACCTGGTTGTTCGGGGGTTTGATCAAATCTTCCAAAGAGATTGTTATTTATTCTTTGGAGGTGCGGAAATGGTTCCTGCTGCGGAATATTGTACAGGAATTGAACCGCTAACCTAGCGGTTCTAGTTTCAATTCTTATTGAACGGTATTTTTTGTTATGAAATAATGATAAGTGTTTGAATAATAAATATTCACTTTCTTAAAACAGAAATTACCAAGCAGGCAAAATTCTGGAAACAAAAACCCACGTGATATAAAACAAAAACGCCAGCAATTATTATTAATATGGGGAATATCATCATAATTGTTGTGTAGATAAAGAACCACCTAGGAGGTTTATCAACAGAAGGAGGTAAATCCTTGCGTCGAAGAATCCGAATGAAAAGTTGATAAGCCGGATTAAAAATCAGAACAATTTTCCAAAAAAGTAAGCGTTATACCAAAAAGTGTTATTTGAAAGTAAACCCAAAGACCAATAGGATAAGAAAGTTTATTCCAATTAGGTATGCAGTTGGTTTCCACCCCTTGATTGATTGCGATAAGAGCGCAATTTGCTTTTTATAAGAAATTTGGTTATCTACAGAAAGATTGGTCATAACTTACCACCCAAGAAAATCTGTATAAATATTTACCTAGTGTCAGACAGTATATTCGTCTTAATCTACTTCTGCAATTTCTTTGTCTGACAATTCTTGAGGAAACTTTTGTTTCCTAGTTCTATTCCTATACAAATAAATTTAACAATCTTCTTGCCACTATTAGGCAGCACCATCTGTTTTGTCCTATCAACCCTTTAGGATTTCTTTTAGTTTTTTGTAATTTCTTCACCCTAGCTTTTTACTACTCTGGTAGCAGCCCATCGATCATGCCACCAGGTTCCTTTCTTCTTTGGATCATTGCCTTGATTTATGGAAATGACTTCAAACGGCACAAACCTGATGAGTGTTCGTTTTGCTATTGTGCCAATATCCGGTTTTAAACCATCTGCCATGATAACTTTGGTTCTGGTAATGAATTTTGCAGGGGTTTTTTGAAAAGCGCTTTAAACACGAAATAATAGAGGAATAGCATAATAAGCGCGAATAGAAAGTTATTCCAATAATTAGATAAGATCGAATTACCGAAAACTAGTCGGAAAAGAGGGTTTATCACCAAGAACATTAATATCTCGTATAATATTGTATCAATTACAAGATTTAGGAGCGTATACCGACTGTCGTATTTGAAAGTTTTTTCGGGGTGTTAATGATTGATGATTTTCTCCTCATATCGAATAATAAATTTGATTAAATTTGCTCTCAGATGTGAGTTATTACTTAGGAAAAGAGCCGCCCAACTAGCAATTTAGTTGAAATATTAGGGGTAAAAATTTTTTGCACCTTAGCATATATACAAAAGGTGAGCCCGGCAGGAGTTGAATCATCGATCAAGCGTATTCAGGCTCTATTCCAGTTCGGCTGCAATTTCTGTCTTTTAAGAGCAACTAGTGACCCGGCCTGGAGCCGGTGGCG
>CAWGWL010000015.1:0-93719 GCA_963826215.1 uncultured Chloroflexia bacterium
CAGAAATTACCAAGCAGGCAAAAATTCTGGAAACAAAAACCCACGTGATATAAAACAAAAACGCCAGCAATTATTATTAATATGGGGAATATCATCATAATTGTTGTGTAGATAAAGAACCACCTAGGAGGTTTATTCAGATAAGGAGGTAAATCCTTGCGTCGAAGAATCCGAATGAAAAGTTGATAAGCCGGATTAAAAATTAGAACAATTTTCCAAAAAAGAAGCGTTATACCAAAAAGTGTTATTTGAAAAGTAAACCCAAAGACCAATAGTATAAGAAAGTTTATTCCAATTAGGTATGCAATTGGTTTCCACCCCTTGATTGATTGGGATGAAGAGAGCAATTTGCTTATTATAAGAAATTTGGTTATCTACAGAAAGATTGGTCATAACTTACCAGCCCAAGAAAATCTGTATAAATATTTACCTAGTGTCAGACAGTATACTCGTCTAAATCTACTTCTGCAATTTCTTTGTCTGACAATTCTTGAGGAAAATCTTCTGTTTTCCTAGTTCTATTCCTATACAAATAAATTTAACAATCTTCTTGCCACTATTAGGCAGCACCATCTATTTTGTCCTATCAACCCTTTAGGATTTCTTTTAGTTTTTTTAATTTCTTTACCCTAGCTTTTTACTACTCTGGTAGCAGCCCATCGATCATGCCACCAGGTTCCTTTCTTCTTTGGATCATTGCCCTGATTCATGGAAATGACTTCAAACGGCACAAACCTGATGAGTGTTCGTTTTGCTATTGTGCCTATATCTGGTTTTAAACCATCTGCCATGATAACTTTGGTTCTGGTAATGAATTTTGCAGGGGTTTTTTGAAAAGCGATTTCAAACACGAAATAATAGAGGAATAGCATAATCGCGCGAATAGAAAGTTATTCCAATAATTAGATAAGATCGAATTACCGAAAACTAGTCGGAAAAGAGGGTTTATCACCAAGAACATTAATATTGCGTATAATATTCTATCAATTACAAGATTTAGGAAGCGTATACCGACTGTCGCTATTTGAAAGTTTTTTGGGGGTGTTAATTGATTCATGATTTTGTCCTCATATCGAATAATAAATTTGATTAAATTTGCTCTCAGATGTGAGTTATTACTTAGGAAAAGAGCCGCCCAACTAGCAATTTAGTTGAAATATTAGGGGTAAAAATTTATTGCACCTTAGCATATATACAAAAGGTGAGCCCGGCAGGATTCGGATATCATCCCCGTAAGGGGACCTGTGACCAAGCGTATTCAGGCTCTATTCCAGTTCGGCTGCAATTTTGTGTCTTTTAAAGAGCAACTAGTAACCTGGGCTGGAGCCGTGTTGGCGGCCTCTGCACCGAACTGAATGCAGTCGATTCCTGTGGTTACCGTATTACCCTTGCTACCGTAGTTTCCGAAAGAATGTTCGAATGTCCGCAGCAAGTAATGCGGGATCCTCGGTTGCCAGAAAGTGCCCACCGTGATCAAATTCGGTCCAATGTCGGATATCTGTGTATACCCGCTCTACCCACTCACGCGGGGCGCGCTGGACTGTTTCCATTGTGAGGGCTACGCCAGTGGGTACCGCAATATGCGGGTTTATTCCAAAGCCCCGTTGATCGTGGGCGCGTTCGTAGTAGGAGCGTGACGAAGAGTTCGCTGTTTGGGTTACCCAATAAATCGTCACGTTGGTTAATAACTCGTCCATTGTAAAAGATCGCTCGATATGACCGTCTATTGCACCCCACGAGCGCCATTTCTCGATAATCCATGCAGCAAGACCGGCGGGCGAATCGTTGAGGCCATACGCGAGCGTTTGAGGCTTTGTCTCCTGGATGAGATTATAGCCGCCTTCTTCTCGCTCCCATTGCTCGTTACACGCGGCAAAACGACGTTCAGCCTCTGACATCGTAGATGTACCTGTATCAAAAGATGGAGATGGGAAGTGTGGCATCAGGGTGTGATAGCCAAGCAGGTGGCTCGGATAATCACGTGCGATATAGCAGGTAATTACCGCGCCAATATCATTCGCATGGGCTGCGAAACGTGGATATCCCAACTCTTCCATCAGGTGCACCCACAAGTCGGCGACGCGTGAACGGGTCATCCCGCGCTGCAGTGGCCGATCAGAAAAGCCAAAGCCGGGGATCGATGGCACGATTACATCAAATGAGTCGGCAGGATCGGCCCCATAGTGGTTCGGGTCAGTGAGCATCGGAATTATCTTTAAGCATCTCGGCGAAGGAACTTGGCCAACCATGAGTCAAAACGAGGGGGATGGGATTCGATCCTTTCCCGTGTTCGTGAATAAAATGAATTCCAACCCCATCTATCTCAGCTCGAAAATTTGCAAAGGCGTTAATGGTCTGTTCCTGCGAGCGCCAATCAAAGGTGGTACGCCAATATGCAATCAGTTCCTGCATATAGGCAAGGTTTGCCCCATAGTCCCAGCCAGCATCATCAACTTCATCAGGCCACCGCGTACGCTTAAGCCGGTCTTGTAAGTCATCGAGGTCTGCCTGCGGAATGTGTATTGTGAGGGGTTGAATATGCATCTGTTCCAATCTCACTTCTATGATCAATTATTCCACGAAGCCCAAATACTGCTGGGTAGAGTTGGTTTTACTAATTATGCTATCCCGGTTAATATGCATCTGTGAAATTCCATTTTATTTTCACAATGCGCTGAATTCGTGATTCCTAAAATCACTCCCCCATCCTCCTGATCTCCTCCGCCACCTCCTCAAAATACCCCGTCGCCCGCCTGATCAGCCCCATCACGCTCAGGAACCCGTGGGTCATCCCGTTGCAGCGCATCAGCTTCACCTTCACCCCCGCCTCCTGCATCAGGCGCGCGTACGTCTCCCCCTCGTCGCGTAACACATCGAACTCCGCCGTCACCACCAGCGCCGGCGGCAGCCCGCGCAGGTCCCTCGCCATCAGCGGCGAGAGGCGCGGGTCCAGCCATTTCTTGGGGTCGGGCGTGTACTGCTCCCGGAACCATTCCACGTCGCGCGTGGGCAGCCCCAGCGGCTTCTCCCCGAACTCCCAGTACGAGTGCGTATCCAGGTGCGCGCTGTCCAGGCTGGCATACAGCAGCACCTGCCCGGCGATCGAAGGCGTGCCCTTCTCCCGCGCCATCTGCGACACCACCGCGGCCAGGTTCCCGCCCGCCGAGTCCCCGCCCACCAGCAGCCGCGTCGCATCGCCGCCCAGTTCCGCCGCGTGCTCGCTTGCCCACGCCACCGCCGCAAAGGCATCCTCCGCCGCGGCCGGGAAGGCGTGCTCGGGCGCCAGGCGGTAGTCCACCGAAAGCACCGCGCACCCCGCGTGCTTGCAGATGAAGCGCGCCTGGTTGTCCGCAGTGTCCAGCCCGCCGATCACCCAGCCTCCCCCGTGGAAAAAGACGAATAACGGATAGCCTGACTCCTTGCCTGGCAGGTACGCTCGCGCCGGGATGGGTCCTGCCGGTCCCGGGATTTCCACCTCCCGGATCGAAGACACTTTTTCAAATTTCACCCCCACCAGCTTGAGCAGCCTGAACGTCTTGCGGAAATTCTCGCGTGCAGCGGCGGAGTCTGCTGGTCCAGCGGAGGTTCCCCCAGCAGCTCCTGCCCCTTGTACATCAGCGCGATCTGCTCGTCCAGCACGCCGCCGGTCAGGGGCGGGCGCTTGCCGCGCAGGTTCAGCAGTTTCAGCCGCAGGAAGGTCATGATAAACCGGAGCGTGGTCAGCAGGTTCGTTTTCATACATTCATTATAGTATCGTCAGCGAACTGTAGGGGCGCAATATATTGTCCCGTCAAGGGCTATCATCCTCATGGCCCATGTGGCTTCGAGCCGCCTGCCCCTCTCGTGGTGCTGTAACTGCTATTTGAAATGGGGGTGTGCCGTCGTTATACCAATCTCCTCGTCGTTGTCATAGGGTAAATCATCTGGACTTTGTGACTTCGAGCCGCCTGCCCCCGAAATAGGGGGGTTGTGGTTAACGTTTTTCCTCAATCCTCCTCGCG
The DNA here is from genome assembly GCA_963826215.1 of uncultured Chloroflexia bacterium. GTDB lineage: Bacteria > Chloroflexota > Anaerolineae > Anaerolineales > Villigracilaceae > UBA877. The sequence continues at coordinate 4,002 of CAWGWL010000015.1, forward strand.
CGCCGTTGTTATTTGAAATGGTCTCTCGTCCACGGTCGCCAAAATAATGTTATGATAGCTCTTCGTGCAGGCTGTTCTTTGGGGATAATGTCCCCGAACGATAGTGAGGGGATCATCCCCGTTCGCACGTCCCCCGGTCTAAGGGGGATTGGGGATCTCCTTGAACTTATGAAAAAAATAATGTCGGCAGGAAATAAAATAGAGAACCTTTTATTGCTTGAGGCGGAGGAAGAGTATTCCCCCTCGCCCGTCTGATCGAGCTGGGACGGCAGAAGAAATACGTCACCATTGACGATATCCTGCACGTCTTCCCTGAAGCCGAAAAGGATATCGAGCAATTGGAGGAGATTTTTTCCGCGCTCTTGAGCGCGGGAGTTGCTTTCGCTGAAGACACTCCTGCCGGCGAATCTCCAGGGAACGAACTGGATGCTGACGAAGAAACCGCGCCCTGGCTTGAACCGGAACCCTCGCCGGATGATTACCTCGCCAATATTGATGCCAGTGATGCCATCGGGCTGTATTTCAAAGAAGCCAGCCGTGTCCCGCTGCTGACCGGGTCGGAAGAAGTGGAACTCGTCCGGCATATTGAGATCGGACGGATGGCTCGTGTGGAACTGGCGGGCGGCAAGGTCAGCCCCCTCCGCCGGATCGAATTGCGGTAAATTGATCGAAGACGGTTGGTCTGCCCGCGAGCACCTGATTACCGCCAACTCCCGCCTGGTGATCAGTATCGCCAAAAAATATATGGGGCGCGGCGTGCCTTTCCTTGACTTGATCCAGGAAGGCAATATCGGCCTCATTCGTGCCACCAAGAAGTTCGACTACCACCGCGGCTATCAAATTCAGCACCTATGCCACCTGGTGGATCCGCCAGGCTGTGACCCGTGCCAATTCTGACCAGGGACGTACCATCCGCGTCCCGGTTCACATGGGTGACCTGATCAACAAGCTCTTTCGCGTCCAGTACAAGTTGACTCAGTCCCTGGGCCGCGAACCGACCGTCGAGGAGATGGCCGAAGCGCTGGAAGTTTCTCCTCAAAAAGTCGAGCGCATCATCCACGTTTCCCGCTGGCCGCTCTCGTTGGAAATCGCCGACCAATGCTGAAGAAGACTCGGTGCTTGGCGACTTTATCGAAGATGACGAGATCGCCCCGCCTGATGAAACTGCGACATATAATCTGCTGCGCGAGCATTTGCGCGAAGTCTTGAACGGATTGCCGCCTCGCGAAGGACGCATCCTGCAGCTTCGCTACGGATTGTTCGATGGGCAGGCTTACACGCTGGAACAAGTGGGGCGCAAGATGGGCGTGACACGTGAGCGCGTCCGCCAGATCGAAGCCCAGGCTTTGAACCGCCTGCGTCACCCGTCCATCCGCCGCCATTTGCACGACTATCTGGGCGAATAACTGGGACCTGTTAATCTTAAAAGAAAATCAAAAAAAGGAGTGCGAGCGTTTTGTGCTCGCACTCCTTTTTATGAATCTTATCACCTCTCACGGTCGGGGCGGCTTCGTGCCGCCATTCGCCCAGCATCCCTGGGGCGACCGCTTATCGGGCTCACGACGTGTACCCGCCAGCTCCCGTTGTGTAGAGGCTAGGGTTTATCCACAATGCTCCTCGCGCGGCGGTGTTAGGGATAATGTCCCCGTCATCACGTGCTAGTCCCCCGTTCTTTGTCGCATCATTCTTTCAACATTGCGACCTGTTCATCTTAAAAGAAAATCAAAAAAAGGAGTGCGAGCGTTTTGTGCTCGCACTCCTTTTTTTGAATTTTTCGCCCCTCCCGGTCGGGGCGGCGTCAAGCCGCCATCGCACCGCATCGGGCTCATGAGAGCCCGATGCTTCTTTACGAGGGGACGGGGGTGGGGATAATGTCCCCGAACGAAAGTGAGGGGAATGTCCCCGAAGGTTTCTGAGGGGATCATCCCCGTCAGGGGAAATCATCCACGGAACTCATTGACTTCGTGCCGCCTGCCCCGAAATAGGGGGTGGTGCCCCTGCCCCCGTAATAGGGGGGTGGTGGTTAATTATTTTTATTTCTCCTCGCGCATTTATTTTATTTGAAATGGTCCATCGTCCTTCCTCCCACGCGCGAAAACTCCTCACAATTAATCCCCTCAAATATCTTGCATTATGGAAGTTTTCGAATGATAATGAAAATGATTTTGCAAAGGTGTTGGTTATAAGTTGCGAAAAATAAAAATGCTTACCACTCCGCTAAAACAATGATGAACCTGGCCCAGCCTGCTTCCCGCATCCTGGTATTCCCGCGCTTGTCCTGTTGACGGGGACTATAAGGAATTCACATGAACCATGCACCAGCCGATATGCCTGTGATCCTGCTCTACAATCTGGACCGTTCCTGGCCTCCCCAGGATGTAAACGAAATCCTGACCCTGGTGGAAGAACTGTCAGCCGGGCTTGAGGCGGTCGGTCATCCCACCCAGATGGTCTGCCTGGAAGATGACCGCCTCGAACTCGCCCTGGATGGGTGTGACCCGTCCCGCCAGATCGTGTTCAACTGGTGCGAGGAGATCCCCGGCCTGGCTCACAGCGCCGCCCATGTGGCTCGCACACTGGAAGACCTCGGCTATACCTATACCGGGGCAAACTCGCAGGCCCTCCAGCTCAGCTATGATAAACCCGCGGTCAAGCAGCGCCTCGCTAAAAAGGGAGTGCCCACCCCACGCTGGCAGGTCTGCGAAGGAGGCGACCTTCCGGATTGGGATCGCTTCCCCGCCATCGTCAAACCTGCCTACGAGCACTTCAGTTTTGGGATCACGCAGGAGGCCGTCGTCCGCTCCCGCCAGGAATTATCGCAGCAGGTGGCGAAGGTGATCGAGACCTTCCGCCAGCCGGCCCTGGTTGAGGATTTCATCGCCGGGCGCGAATTCCATGTGAGCGTGGTTGGCAACGGAAAACTGAAATGTTTCCCCATTGCCGAAATGGATTTCACCCTGCAGGAGGACCGCGTTGGGCTGTGCACCTACAATTCGAAATTCGAACCGGCCTCCCTGGATTACCAGATGATCCAGCTCCGCCTTCCTGCGGTTCTCTCCGACGAAGAAAAACAGCAGCTCGAGACTATTGCCATCACCGCGTTCCGGGCTGCAAATTGCCGGGATTTCGCCCGCCTCGACATTCGCCAGCAGGACGGCACCTTCTACGTGTTGGACGTCAACCCCAATGCCGACCTCAGTCCCGACACCAGCCTGGTGCTCTCCGCCGGTCTGGCAGGTTATTCCTACGGTGAGTTTGGCAGCCTGCTGGTCAACCTGGCTGCCCGCCGGCACCCCGCCTTCGCACCGCAAAAAAGCAGGCTCCTCCAGCCTGTCCCAGTCCCCCTCGCCGCGGTAAACGGATAACCTGTCCGCACGGTATATTAATTATTATTCCCTCGCTCCTCGCACCTAACCTGAATAATGAAAAAACAAGGATGTGAGAGCGAAGCTCTCACATCCTTGTTTTTTCCTCTTTTCCCCCGCACGGTCGGGGCGGCATCAAGCCGCCAATCGCACAGCATATCATCCCCGAAGGTTTTTGAGGGGACCCCCCTGGGGGCGACCGCATCGGGCTCATGGAGCCCGATGCTTCCTCCCGCGGGTGCGGGGGGTTGGGTTGAAATTCCCCACTGTTCCCCGAGCGTAGCCCTGTCCCTTGCTCTTCTCAAAAGGAAACCAAAAAAAAGATTGCGAGCGTTCTGTGCTCGCAATCTGTTTTTTGAATTAATCTCCCCTCCCGGTCGGGGCGGCTTCATGCCGCCATAGACCGCTTCGAGCCCAAGGGGGCTCGAAGCTACCTCTCGGCGGGGGCCGGGGGTGGGGTTGACATTTTCAAACACATTCCGAGCCTTGCCCGCTGGTTTGCTTAATTTATAAGAAAACCAAAAAATAGAGTGCAAGCGTTCTTTGCTTGCACTCTATTTTTTGAATTTAATTCCCCTCCCGGTCGGGGCGGCGACAAGCCGCCATCGACCGCATCGGGCTCATGTGAGCCCGATGCTTCCTTTCGCGGGGCAGGGGTGGGGATTAACTACCCACTGCAATAAAACTCATGCGACTCCCCGCTGTACATATAACCAGAATCGCTCGCCCCTCCGCAGCCGTACGCGGTGTAACTGTACTCACCCGGGCAGACGTACAGCGTCGTCCCGCCCGTCCCCAGGTTATACGTATAATTCGCCGGGCCGTTTAGATACAGGGTCACCTGTCCGCCCGTGGTGTTAGAGATCTCGATGCTCGAACTCGCATCGCAGGCCGGGACCGGCGTGGTATACGGGATCGTCGGCAGTGGGCGCGGCGTCGCGGTGGGAGTGGGCGTGGGGATGAAGCTCGGGTTCAGGTCCATCATGTAGGTGTTGGTGAACGGACCGTACGTTTCCCATCCGTCGAAGATCGTTGCATCGAACTTGTACCCGATCGTCACCTGGTGGTTTTCACCGATCGTCCAGCCGCTGCCCACCGCGCTGATGAACGTGCATGGGTGTTCGATGCTGGCATCCACTTCGTCCGTCACCACGCCGGGCTTGATGGTTGCCATGTCCAGGTACGAGATCCCGTCGATCTCGAAAATGTAAGTGATGTGCTCCACGTTATCCTTCAGCGCGGCATCATCGATCGCGCACCAGCCGATGTTCATGCGCACCTTGTCCTCGTAGGGGAACACCACCTGGGTCAGCACGTTGGTCTCCATGCTCTCCGGCAGGTAGTCGTAGACCAGCACCGCCTCGGGACAATCCTCCGCGAAGACGCAGCTCTCCAGCACGAACGGCGGCGGTGGGACCGGGGTGGCGGTCGGCGTGCTGGTGGCGGTGGGTGTGGACGTGATGGTCGGCGTGAACGTGGACGTGAAGGTGGGTGTGGGGGTTGCAAATAATTGCATGGGGGACGAACACGATAAGACCATAAGGACGATAAGCGAAAATGCGAGGACCAGTTTCCGTGTTGATTGTGCTTTCATTAAAGCCCCTCCCGCGGGCAGGATTATGTGGACAGGCATTATAAGCGCCGCCGCACGGACATCCTGCACCTTAATGCTTGATAAACGTAACTATAAAGTTTTAGAACACATGTGCTATAATAGATTTACCCCACTGGACCTCGCGGCAGCCATCCTCCTCCCGGTCCACCTGAACCTTAACAATTCATGCGCCTCTTTCGCTGAACCCGCATTGCTCCGGCGGCGTTCGCGGACATCGTCCCCGAACGTGACAGCTGAGCGGAAGCACATCGTCCCCGTTCTAAGGGGATAGTCATCTCCACGAAGGTTTCTGAGGGGAAACCCCCTGCGCGGCGTGCGCTTCAAGCGCACGCACGCCACACACATGCACCGCACTGCGTTTGGTGCAGTGCAGGTGTCGACGACATGAGTTGTCGATGCGCTGTTGGCGTACGCCTCATTATTTCCCTTCTGTGGGGCTCCCGGCGGCGAGACGCCTTCCGACTCCACCGTATCTGATATGATCTCCCAGAGAACAATTGGATCCTCAGGATCAATTACATATTCAATTCATCCTGCCGATTTTTGGAGCCCATATAATGAAGAACCACTCGATGAGAATCAGAGTTTTGGAAGAAAATAATTGTTCCTCTTCGGCCCCTTACCAGTGCGTGTGCGTAACCCTCTCGGCGGCAGTTAATTATTATGGCTTTAGGCGGCGTCCTCGCCGTCCCAGATTGCCTGTCCCCCGGTCTAAGGGGGATTGGGGGCTCGCCGCCGAATTAACGCCCTCACTTGCTTCCGGCGGAGTCACGCCGATACTCACCAAAATCCTGACCTCACGCAAACCCTACCCCAACCCTCCCCAAATACGTAGTATTTGGGGAGGGTGTCGGGGGCGCAGGGACGGGTGAGGCTGGTCATTCGTTGCATCGCCAATGGTCAATCGTCCATGATCCATTGTCCTCTCTTCTTCGTGCCGCCTGCCCCCGCTATATTGTCCCCCGCTCTTGTCCTCTGCTTTATTGCGGCAAGCCTGATCATTGCTTGTGGTTAACTGTAATTCACAATCAGGATGAAATAACCCCCCATATTTCGGAGAGAGGTTGTTTGATTTGCAAAAACAACCTGCTGCCAGAAAATTATTTCATTCAATGTATGTTAATAATGAAGAAGCCGCCCTTGCGAAAATGGTTTTCCAGGTCAGGTTGTTTGTTCCTCTTTTTTCCCCAAAACAAACAACCTGCCTTGTTTTTATCCATCGTCTTCTTTGTACCCTTTGTGCCGCCTGCCCCCGCATATTGTCCCCCGCAATGGGGGAGGGGGTCGTGTTAACCTCGCCCCCGGTCCTTCGCTTTACCTTACCCCTCAGCCGGGAACGACACGCTCACCTGCAGCCCTCCCTCCGGCAGGCCGCGCGCCGAGATCCTCCCCTCCTGTCCCTCCACCAGGAGCTTGGCGATCGCCAGCCCCAGCCCTGCCCCGCCCGACACGCGCGAGCGCGACTTCTCCCCCCGCCAGAACCGGTTGAAGATGAACGGCAGGTCCGCTTCCGGCACTCCCGGGCCGTTATCGTTGATGCTGATCGTCACCTCTTTTTCGGTCATGGAAACATTCACCCACACCCGCCCGCCCTCCGGCACGTAACGCAGCGCGTTCGAGACCAGGTTGCCGATCACCTGTTCGGTGCGCAGCGGGTCGGCGCTGATCAGCGCCTTGTCCAGGCTCGTCACCAGCTCCAGGCTGATCTTCTTCTCGTCGGCCTCCGCCTGGAACATGCTCAGCGAACGCCGGGCGATCTCGATCAGGTCCAGTTCGCGTTTTTCATAGACCAGCTGGTTGCTCTCCGCCATGGTCAGCAGGCGCAGGTCCTCCACCAGCCGCTCGAGCAGGTAACTCTCCTCCAGCGCCGGTCCGATGGAATTGACATCCGCCGGGTACACCCCGTCCATGATCCCCTCCAGGCGGCCGCGCATCACCGTCAGCGGGGTGCGCAGTTCGTGGGCAATGTTGGCCAGCATGTCGCGCCGTTCGCGGTCGTTGCGTTCCAGGGCGTCCGCCATCTTGTTGAAGCTTTTGCTCAGGTCGCCCAGGTCGTCCGACCCCTTGGCGCGTGCCCGCACCTTCAGGTTGCCCCCGGCGATCTCCTCCGCCGCCGCGATCACCTCTGCCAGCGGGGTCACCACCCGCCTGGTGAGCAGCAATCCGATCAGGGTGGCAAATACCGCCAGCACCAGCGATGCCAGCACCACCGGCTGCAGGAAGCGGAACGTGAACAGCCTTTGGGACGGTTGCGTGTTTTGCCCGACCACCAGTTGTCCCACCATCCGCCCGTTTACCAGGATGGGCATGACACCCTCCGGACCGGGGAGCTGGTATGTTAACCCCGCCGAGGGATCGACCGCCTGTCCATATTCTGCAACGATGTGGTTTTGGGCGTCCAGCAGGATGGAGCCTTTCCACTGCGCGGCTTCGATATCCAGGGAATTGTTAAAGATGGTCGTTACACCCGTCCAGTTCCCCCGGGCGATGTAATAAGTTTCGAGGCGGGCTACGGTCGGCAGCCTGAAGAGCGGGTTGGATTGGTAAGGCATGGCAAGCACCAGCCCGGTGGTCAGCAGGGTGAACAGGATCAGGAAGGCTACCACAATGATGAAGGCGCGCAGAAGCAATAGGAACAACCGGTTGCGGATGGAGCGGACGGTAACGGAATGCGGCATCTTATCCTTCGAATTTATAGCCAACGCCGTGCACGGTGATGATGTACTCACCCGGTTCGAGTTTCCGGCGCAGGTTGCGGATGTGCGAGTCGATGGCGCGCTCGTAACTTTCGAACGACACGCCCCGCACTGCGTTCAGCAGTTGCGCCCGTGTGAAGATGCGCCCGGGCTGGCTCATCATCGTCGCCAGCAGTTCGAACTCGGTCATGGTCAGCACCACCGTCCGGTCGGGAAGATCCACCTGGTAACGGCTGCGGTCGAGGGTCAGCGCTCCCGCCCGGATCACCTCGCTGGACGGGTCCCCGCTGGCTCTCCTCAGCACCGTGCGCACGCGTGCCACCAGTTCGCGCGGGCTGAAAGGTTTGGTGATGTAATCATCCGCTCCCAGCGCCAGGCCGATCAGCTTGTCCGTCTCTTCGATGCGGGCGGTGAGCATGATGATGGGCACGTTGCTTTCGTGCTGCAGTGCCCGGCACAGGTCCAGCCCGTCCATGCCCGGCAGCATCAGGTCCAGGACGATCAGGTCGGGCTTCTGCGAGCGGGCAAGTGCCAGGCCCTCGAGCCCGTCACCGGCGGTGATAATGTCAAAACCGTCGGCATGCAGGTAATCGCTGCAGATCTCTACGATCTTGGGTTCGTCGTCTATGACAAGGATTTTCTTTGGCATCGCAATTTGTATTATGGCGCAGATGCAGGTTTATTGCAAGAAAAAGCGGCTTGCCCGCAAGGGTCTCTTGCCCGCAGACTCCCATGGGAATTTCTCGTCCCCGCCGGTCGGGGCGGCTTTTGCGATATTATCCCCGAATGGAGGTGAGGGGAAGCACCCCCCGGGGGCCAGGGGGTGGGGATTTCCATATTTATGCATTGGCCGCCGGCGGCGTGCCAGGCGTGACCGGTTCAACTGGCACGACCTGCGCCATCATCTTCTTCGCCGGGATCGACGCCAGCACGATGACTGCCACTGCCAGCACCAGGTGCAGCCCGGTGAGGCCCAGGCTCAGGAAGTTCAACCCTCTCGCGAATCCCAGCAGGATCGTCGGGAGGAAACTGACCACCGCCAGGATGAGGTAGACCACACCCATGACGATGCCGAGCACCTGCCCCCAGCGTTTGGCGAGGAACATGCCCACTGCGGCCGCAAGCGAGACCAGCAGCGCGATCCCGTAGAAGATCGTCCCGGTGATGCCGCTCAGCAGACCCAGCCCGAACAGGCTGCGGGCGCGGTTGGCGAACGGCTGGCCGGTCGAGTTGTTCGGGTTGTTCGGGTTGAATGGATTGATTTGGGTGCCCGGGTTACCCTGGCCCTGCGTGCCGTTGCCCGGAACTTGCTGACTACCACCCTGGCCTGGGAAAACGTTCTGCCCACCCGGGGATGTCTGGCTGTTGAACGTACTAGGGAAGCCGGCCCGGTTTGCAAGCCCATTTACCCGCAGGAGCGGGGTGGCCATGAACAGCAGTGCCAGCACCATGAGCAGGGCGGCTGCAACCATTAATGTTTTTGAATTGATTTTTGACATAGTTACCTCTCTTGGTTTCGTTTCAATAAAAGGAACGGGAAATGACATTTATTCGTAGCGCAGCGCTTCAACCGGCTCAAGCCGGGCTGCCCGGCGGGCCGGGTAGATGCCAAAGAACAACCCGACGGCGATCGAAAAGATCGTTGCCAGCAGCACGGCATTCAGGCTGACCGCCGGGTTCAATGTGTTCCCGGCTGCAGAGGCGATATACCCAATGATCAGGGAGATCAACCACCCGAGCAGGATCCCGATCACCCCGCCCAGCAGGCTCAGGAACGATGATTCCGCCAGGAACTGGGTCATGATGTCGCGGTTGCGGGCGCCCAATGCCTTGCGCAGCCCGATCTCGCGGGTCCGTTCCACCACCGAGACCAGCATGATGTTCATGATGCCGATCCCGCCCACCAGCAGGCTGATGGCTGCAATGCCGCCCAGGAAGGCGGTCAGGATCCCGGTGATCGAAGTGGCGGTCGAAAGCAGGTCCGCCTGGCTCAGCACGCTGAAGTCTTCCTTGCCCACCGCCACGCGGTGGCGCAGGCGCATGATATTCTCGATCTGCGTGGTGGCTTCCGAAACGGCCGTTGCATTGGTGGCCTGGATATAGATCCCATCCACCGTGGTTCCCGAGCGCCGGACAACCCGGTCGCGCGCCGTGGTCAGCGGGATGATGGCCTGGTTATCCGAACTCCCCAGCGAGGTGCCGCCCTTCGATTGCAGGACCCCGATGATCGTGAAAGTTTGCCCGCTAAGCAGGATCTTCTGTCCGGTAAGACCTGTGGTTTGACCGAAGAGCGTGGTCGCCAGGTCCGGCCCGATGATCGCCACGCGGGCGTGGGTGTTCACCTGCTGGTCGTTGAAAAATGCGCCCTCGCTGACCTGCTCGTTGCGGATGGAAAAATAGCTGGTCGTCACCCCGTAGACGGTGGTGGTGGTCGTCTGCCCGTTGGCTCCTGCGGTGATATTGCCTCCTTGGATGACCGGAGCCACCGACTTCACGGACGGGGCCTGGAAAGAGTTTGTCAGTGCCTGGGCATCCGTAATCGTCAATTGACGGATGTTCCGCACCACGAAGGCACCGCCGCCTGAAAAGCGCGCCCGTGTTCCGGCCGAGACGTAAAGGACATTGGTGCCGATGCTGTTGATCGAAGCCGTGATGGAGTTCTGGGCTCCCTGCCCCACCGATAACATGGCGATCACGGCTGCCACGCCGATGACGATGCCAAGGATGGTCAGCCCGGTGCGCAGCTTGTTGGCGCTCAGGCTGGTAAAGGTTTCTCGAAAAACCCGGCTGATTTTCATTGGATACCTTCCTCGACGACCCCGTCCCGGATCTGGATCGTGCGCTGGGTCTGGGCTGCGATCCTCGGGTCATGCGTGATGATCAGCAGCGTGGTATTGCGGTCGTGATTAAGGGTTAGCAGCAGGTCCATGATCTCCTGGCCCACCCTGGAGTCCAGGTTGCCGGTCGGTTCGTCGGCCATCAATATTGCCGGTTCGTTGACCAGTGCCCGGGCGATCGCTACCCGCTGCTGTTCCCCCCCCGAAAGTTCGGTGGGCCTGTGTTTCATGCGGCTTTCCAGGCCAACGGCTCGCAGCGCCGCCACCGCCCGCTCCCGGGCGTTATTTACCGCGTTGGAATAACTCATCGGCAGCTCCACGTTTGCCAGTGCGGAGGTGCGCTGCAGCAGGTTAAAGGATTGGAACACGAAGCCGATCTTGCGGTTCCGAATTCCGGCCAGTTGGTCGTCATTCAAGCCGGATACCTTTTCACCGTCCAGGGTGTAATCTCCGCCGGATGGCCGGTCGAGACAGCCCAGGATATTCATCAAGGTGGTCTTTCCGGAACCGGAAGGCCCCATGATGGCAACAACTTCACCGCGCTTGATTTGCATGGATAAGCCGCGCAATGCCTGCACTTCCACTTCACCCATGTGATAGTATTTGGTAAGCCCTTCGGCATGGATCATTGTATTTTCCATAATAAGCCTCCAGGTCTAGGGAGTCACCGGGCCCGAGGACCCTCGACCCGAACGGTGCCGCCGCCACCAAGTCCGCCCAGCCCGCCGAGTCCGAACCCGCCGCCGCTGGTGGAGGATGTGCTGGCAAAGCTCAGGACGATCGTATCGCCTTCCTTGAGGGTACTGCCGGTGACCTGGGTGGTGGTATCCGAAACGGCTCCCACGGTTACAGGTACCGTGGTCGACACCCCGTTCTGGATCAGGTAAACATACTGCTGCCCGGTGGTGTCGGTGAAGATGGAGGTGCTGGGTACCAACAGGGCGTTATCCACCTTGTTGGTGACAATGGTGACGTTGGCTGCCATGCCCGGTTTGATGAGGGCATCGGCATTCGTGATCTGAACGGTGACCGAAAAGTTCACACTGTTCGCTCCCACTGTCCCCGCCAGGTCCGAATGGACGACGGTACCGGTATACGATTTATTGGGGATGGCGTCAAATATGATCGTGGCAAGCTGCCCGGCCTTGATGCTGTTGATGTCGATTTCGGTCACCTGTACGGCCACCACCAGGCTGGAGAGGTTGTCGATGCGGAAGACCTGCCCCCCTGATGCGACAACATCCCCGGAGACCGCAGTGGCTTGGGTGATCGTTCCATCGAAGGGAGCTGTTAACGTAGTGGTATCCAGGTTCTCCTGTGCGGTTTGGACGGCCAACTGGGCTTGCTTGAGTTTCAGTAAAGATGTCCCGGTGGCGTCCGCTGGCACATCTCCTCCAGTTAATGCTGCCAGGTAGGCTTTAGCCTGCGCCAGGGTGGCATTCGCCAGATCCAGAGTTGCCTGGGCTTCATCGATATGTCGCTGGGTCGGCTTCTGGGCATAGACACTGTAGTTATACTTGGCTGTGTTGTACAACTGCTGGGCAGCATAAAGATTCTCGTAGGCTAGCGCTTCACTTGAGTTGTTAATATATTGTCCCACCTTCGCATTGTCATAGGCTGTCTGTGCCTGGTCCAAATTATCCTGGGCAAGGACTAGTTTGGCATAATAATTTTGGATGAGTCCATCATTTTTCCAATACTGCAGGTTGTTCACCCCATATTGGGCATTGATTACATCCGTCTCAGCGGTAGTAATTGTCAGTTTGGCATTCGCGATTGCTTCTGGGGAAGTCAGCTCAGCCAAACTCTCTTGTGCGGTGACAAGTGCGGATAACAGGCTATTAGTGGTTTTTGTATCCCGGAGTTGAGTGGCCAGAACATCCCCGGCTTTCACCTGGTCGCCGATATGCGCAAGCACCTGGTCCACCTGCCCACTGGTAAGCCAGGACAGGTTCACCGATTGGGTGGATGCCACTGTGCCCGTACCCTCCACGGTGGAGGTAAGTGTCCCAAGCTGGACGGTTGTGGTCTGGTACGTGGGCGAAGAACTGGTGCCCTGACCGCGCACGCTCATCACGACCAGCACCAGCGCGACGATCACCACGACTGAAACGCTCGCGATAATCCAGGTCCTTTGTGTTTTACTCATTTTGCAGGTCTCCTTTTAATATAGCTAATAAGATCGTGGTGAACGATACTCCCTGGATATGGAGAAATTGTGGAGAAACGATGGCAAAGTGTCGAGGTTATTACTCCAAAACAATGTGTTTCCCTGGGAGAATGTGGCTCAGCAAGAGCGCTTCCGCAGCGAACCTGGCGGGCGTTAAAAAATGTACGCCTGGGATTTCCCGAAGAATCTTTGGTATCATGATGGTATGGAAACGAATGATGTTGTCCTGCCCATCTCGCTCAACTGCCGCGTCCAGGTGGAACTGGTGGATTCGTCGGGCGAGGCTGAGCAGCGGGAGTTCACTATCGTCACGGGGAAACAGGCCGATTTCAAGAGCGGCTTGCTGGACGAGAATACCCCGCTTGGCCGCGCTCTTTTGGGTCACCATGCCGGGGAGACGATCCCGTACAAAGCCGGCGACCTGAGCGAGGTGCGCATCCTGGCAGTAACCTGCGGGGAAGGGACCTCCTCGTCGGAGGCGGCCGAGGAACGCCGGGCTGCTGTCCATATGGCCGAGGCCCAGTCGGAGATCACCAACCAGATGATCTTTTCAACTGCCAGCGGCAGCAAGTGGGGCGATTACGACGTGGATATGGATAAATTGCTTAAGGAGGAGGAGAAGGATAAGAAGGATGAGGATGATAAGGGGAAGTAAGTCACCTTCATAATAGCAACTCCGAGACCTGAAGGATGTTCAATAATAAAGGGCTGCCCCGCTTGGGGCAGCCCTGGTTAATTTTTCCAAAACTTGATCCGGGATCAGCGTGCTGTATTGCCTCCATCCACCACCAATGCCTGGCCTGTCATGAAAGAGGAATCCGCGCTTGCCAGGAACAGCACCGCCCGGGCTATCTCTTCCGGTTTACCGAAACGTTTCATCGGCAGAGAAGAAGCTGCCTCAGCTTTGGCTTGCTCTAGCGTGACCGGGTCGGAGGCCTCGAAGTAACCCTTCTCCAGCCAGCGCTGAACGAAAGTGTCGCCGGGGCAGACAGCATTCACGCGGATGTTTTCGCTGGCAAGGTCCAGTGCCATGCAGCGGGTCAATTGCACTACTGCCGCCTTGCTGACCGCGTATACCATTGCGTTTTCAGCCCCCACCACGCCCCAGTCCGAGGCATTGTTGACGATCGTTCCGCCGCTCCCTGCCCTCATGTGCGGCAGGACCAGCCGGCTCATTCGCCAGACGGCGGTCAGGTTCAGGTTTAGCACATAATTCCAATCTTCCTCACTCGTACTTTCGGCCGTACCATTCATCACCACCCCGGCATTATTGAACAGGATGTCGATCCTGCCAAATTGCTTTACCGTTTCCTTTATAGTTCGTTCGCAATCCTCCAGTTTTGTATGATCGGCCTCCACGAACGCGACCCGTGTCCCGAACCTGGATAGCGCCTTGACAAGCTGTTCACCCAGCCCAGCCCGGCGGCCGGTAAATACCACGTCCGCACCCTCGGAGGCGAAAAGGGTGGCGGTGGCTTCGCCGATTCCCGAGGTGCCTCCGGTTATGAGAGCCACCTTCCCGGAGAGTTTGCGAGGCAGTCCCGGTTCCTGAATGGAATTGTTCATCTCGCAGCCAATTGCTTCCGGTAGAAGCGGTAGCGCTTGTAAATTTTGGCGCCCATGCGGTGCGCCAGGGGGAAGGTATCCGGGTTTTCCTCGCCGGTCAGGGAGAGGTCAGCCCACTGGTAGCCCTTGGCGGATGCGCGCCGGGCCATCTCGTCGAAAAGGAGAACGCCTGCGCCTGTATCCCAGTGTTCGGGCACCACGGCGATGCTTTTCATTGCCAGGCATTTCGGCTTGACCCGGCCATATTTCGCCAGTCGCAGGTAGTCCCATGGGCGGCGCAACCCATTGAGGTGAATCAGCACCTCGTTCATGTTGGGTACGCCCGGGAACCAACCGATCACCTTGCCGTCCAACTCTGCGAAAAGGATGAGGTCGGGATCGATAATGTCAAGCACAGGCAGGATCATGGCTTCGATGTCATTGCGCGTGTAGGGGGTAAAGTCGGCGAAGTGAGCCAGGCCCCGGTTTTGAAGGTCCAGGATATGGTCAATTTCACCGTCAATGTCCTTGAGGTTGCCGCCGCGGACGGTGATGTGCTTGCGCTGGCGTATCTTATCAGCCAGGCGCATCATGTGCTGGATTTCGGGAGTATCGAGCTTGATATCAATGGAATATGCCAGCCCATCTTCACCGGATTTCTGGAAACCATAGCGATCGAAGAAGTTTTGGTAATAAGGGGGGTTGTGACCGCAGTATGAGGTCGGCGGACGGTCGCGGCCTTCGATGAGGATGCCGCGTGAATCTTCCCGGTCCAAATTGTAGGTCCCATATAGACTGACGAGATCATGTTCACCCGCCCAGACCGTTGCCCGGTCGAACAGCGCTTCAGCCACGGCGTAATCGTCCACGCATTCGAAAAAACCCAGCATGCACTCGCCAAATCCTCGAGCCCGGGTGTTGTTCTTATCTTCAGCGCAGGCGATGGTGCCGGCTGTCCTGCCATTTTTGCGGGCGACGAACAATTCGGCATAACCATCCTTGAAAAACATCCCGCGCTGCGGGTCGATCGTTTTAGCCCGTTCGGAAATAAGGGGCGGAACCCACAGCGGGTCGCGTTTGTAAATCCGCCAGGGGAGTGCCAGGAAGTGCCGCCTCTCGCGGGCTGAGCGAACTGGTACCACTTCAATTTTGGACATGAATGGTTCTCCTCGCATAGATTAACCCCGTTACAACGTCATCAGCACGATGGCAACCAGTGCAGCCAGGATCCCGGCCAGTTGCAGGCGGTTGAGGCGCTCATGCAGGAATAATCCGGCCAGCAGGACGGTGGATCCGGGATAGAGGGAACCGAGGACTGCCGACACGTCAAGACGACCGATCTGCCCGGCGAGCACATAAAACGCATTACCGCTGACATCCAGGACGCCGCTCAACGCGATCAAGGGCCAGTGTTTTCGCTCCGGCACCCAGCGCTGACGGGAGAGCAGTGCGTATCCCAGGATGCCGGCAGTGGAAGCCAGGCGGGACGCTACGATGGGCCAATAAAATGCCTCCCGGCTGGCCTGGTGCATGAAGACAAAGTACATCCCGAAGACCACCCCGGCGATCAGCGGCAGAGTGATCTCATTCATGCGGATGGCAGCGTTCTCACGCCCGCCCTCGCTTTGTGCGATCAACCAGACTGCGCCGAGCGCCAGCAGGATTCCTGCGAATGTCCACACTCCTGGAAGGCCGTCAACCACTGCACC
Source organism: uncultured Chloroflexia bacterium (assembly GCA_963826215.1). Lineage (GTDB taxonomy): Bacteria > Chloroflexota > Anaerolineae > Anaerolineales > Villigracilaceae > UBA877. The sequence goes on from CAWGWL010000015.1 coordinate 19,939, forward strand.
GACCACCACCGGGATGATGGCAGCGATCACTGCGGAGACCGGGGCTGCCACGCTCATCCGTCCGCTGGAGAGGGCGCGGTATAAGAGCAGCAGGCCGAATCCGCCGCTGAGCCCGGATGCAGCGCCCCACAACCAGGTTTGCCAGGGCGGGATGGTTTCCCTGAACACAACTGCAAGGGCGATGAACAGGAGCATGCCAAAGCCTTCCGCTCCTATGACCACGCCATAGACATATGTCCGTTTGGAAGCGATCCCGCCCGTGAAATCGGCTGCCCCCCATGTGAGGGCAGAAATGAGGCCGTAGAAAATGGAAAGCAACGCAACTCCCCGGAAAAATGGATGTGAGAAGGTGATCTGATTCGAAGGAACGGCTTCGCGTAAATAACGGAACCATGAGCGTACCTTCATTTTTGATTTTACCATCTTGAAGCCGGGTACCCCCTCATTCTGAAGGGAATCCAATAATAACCAGATCCCCCCGTTATGAGTTGAGAACCGGGATTGTGAAATCAGTTGTTGGTAGCCAGGAGTGGTACCTCTTCAACGTCCTTTCCCAGGGAACGCTTTTTGGATGAAGTAAAAGACTTTTATAACTTGTGCTTGACTTTTTTGTAAGAAGGTGTAAACTTAATAATAACCTAACAAATTTGTTAGGTAAGTTTATGGTTATGATTCAATTGTCCAAAGTCGGTGGCTTAATAAAGTTGAAAGATGCCATCCGTGAGAAAACTTGTGAATCAGCCGGGAAAAGACGGTTTTTTCACTGGAATGGAAGGTGAACGAAATGGCGATGAACAACTACATGGCTCCAATCGAGAGTGCCACTCTGCAGGTGATCGGCAGTGATTTGGACTTTTCAAAAAACCGCGATCGCCCGAAAATCCTGATCATTGATGATGATCTTGATTTCATCGAAATGTTAAAAATAGTTCTGCGCAAAGCCGGGTTTGATGTTGCTGGAGCGCGTGATTACCAGACCGCGGCCCAAAAGTGCCGCGAAGTGGATCCCAATGTGATCTTATTGGACCTGTTGATGCCAGATGTGGATGGATGGGAGACATACCAGAGGTTGAGCCAGGTATCGAACTCCCCGGTAATTTTCGTGTCGGCTGCTCCTTTTCAGGAAAACATTGTCAGGGGGTTTGAGATTGGCGCTGAGGATTTCATTGCGAAACCATTCAACAACCCGGAACTGATCGCCCGGATTAAAAGGGTGCTGAGGAATCCGATTTATGCCCGCCGGCCCAATGTCCGGAGCTACCCTGATAGCGGAATCGTGATCGACTTTGATGCGCATGAAGTCACCCGTAACGGGCGGTCCATCAGGTTGATCCCACGCGAATTTACCCTGTTGGAGATCCTGGCAGAAAATGCGCCCCGCAATGTATCTTATGAGAAACTCACCATGCAAATGTGGGGTGAGGATTCCATAAAGAATCGTGCGCATCTTAAAACGATCATTTTTTCATTGAAGCGGAAATTGCAGGAAAATGAGACTGAAATGTCATTAATTGTCAATAATCGCGGCATCGGGTACCAGTTGGTGTCTCATCCTGAGGTTGGCAAAGCCCTCTAAGAGCGAAAAAGTAGATGGACAAGATATTAATTATTGATGATGATCTGGATTTTATCCAGATGCTCACCATAAAGTTCCGCCTGGACGGATATGAAGTGTTTTCGGCGACCTCCGGATGGGATGGGATTCGGGTGGCCTACGAATCTCACCCGGATGTCATCCTGCTGGATATCATGATGCCGGAAACGGATGGGTTTGACACCTGTCATAACCTGCGCAGGATGACAAATACCCCCATCCTGATCCTGACAGCCCGTTCTGCAGAGAGCGACGTGATCCGCGGGTTGTACCAGGGCGCGGACGACTTTCTCTCCAAGCCATTTCGTCATGATGTGCTGGATGCCCGCATTCGCGCGTTGCTCAGACGGGCCAGGTCTCCCCAGCAGCAGCCGATAAAATCCAACCATTATTCAGATGATGTGATGAGCATTGACCTTGATTCTCAATACCTGGTGTCGCTGGGCAAGAAGCAAAAACTGACCCCCACCGAACGCGATATTTTAAGCATGCTGCTTAATAGTAATGACAATTCTGCCACTTACCAGGAGCTTGCCATGCGGTTTTGGGGGCGCTATGACCAGTCCGCCAAGGAAAGCCTGGCGGTACACGTGACGAGCTTGCGTAAAAAAATGCGTGTCTTATGCGCTGCCCTGTACGATCATGATTACATCCAGAATAAATGGGGCGTTGGATATTATTTCGTCCCGCGTAAATAGGTATGATCGATAAACAAGCGCGTGATCAAGGCGATCCGGCAGAACCGACCGGATCGCCTTTTATCACTTAATGGTATCAAATTCGTTATCATCACATTCCCAATTCGTGAACCATAAAATAATTCATTAAGAATCTTAACTATTTCTTAATTGAAGCCCTGCTATACTAATTTTGCGCATTCCAGTCGTGCGATTCATTGCCTTGCTTCATCTTTTTTTAGCATTTATTATTAAGGAGAGAGGATATGTCCAAGAGATCGAATAAATATATGCTGATGGGGAAAGTCTCTTACATGATCAGCGCTGCATTGATGATCGCTGCCCTGGTGACGAATCTGATCCCACCTCGCATTGCCTCGGCACATCATTCGACGATTACGGGCAGCGTTGCATGCCAGTCGGATGGCACCAAGTTGGTGACTTGGACGATCACAAATTGGCAGTTGACAGGTGACCCATTTACGATAACGGCCATTTCTCCATCCATTACCGGGGTGGGAGTTGGGACTGTGGTCGGCGCATCTGTTCAAGGGACACAATCATTTGCCGGGAATGATCACAGCACAGTTTCGCTGTCAGTCACCGGTCAATGGTCTGATTCTTCCAATACTAATTCGGGATCTGTCTCCCTTGGGAGTAATACCTGTTCAGTCGTTACCCCTCCTCCTCCCGCGTCTGCCTCAGTCACGGTTGGTGCCTGCACTTTCCATGATGGACAATCTTCGACTGCAGTGACGATCACCCTCAGTCATGCGACCCTTTCGATAAACAGTCACACTTATAACAGCTCGACATCCATTGACCTGCCTCCCGGCACTTACCACTATACCTGGAATCATAAATCTGGCTACAGTGGAAGCGGGAGCGGCGATGTGACTGTCGGCGAGTGCAGGCCGCCTGCCACTGCTTCGTTGTCGATTGGCACCTGCAGTTACCGTGATGGGGTGTCTACGGTTCATGTGAACATCACCTTGAGCCATGCCGAGCTCAATATTAATGGGAATAATTACGACAGCTCAAGGACCATCCATCTGAATCCAGGGAGTTACCCCTGGACTGCGAGTGCTGACAATAATTATGTCTTGGGCGGGGATGCGAGCGGCACACTGGTAGTGGAAGGGTGTGCTCCACCTCCTCCAACGATCACGATTTGCTACAACGGTGTTACCTATCCAAATGTCCCGGTTGCCAACCTGGGGCAGTACCCGGGCTACACCGAAGGTGCTTGTCCTCCTCCTCCGCCAGTCACCATTTGCTGGAATGGCGTGACTTATCCAAACGTAGCGGTCGCTGACCTGGGGAACTATCCGGGTTATACCCAGGGCGCCTGCCCTGACACTCAGGATGCATCCGCATCGGTGACCGCGGGAGCATGTTCTTGGACAGTGGGTGCCGGCTCGATGACCCCTGTATCAATCAACCTTAACGGTGCCACACTTCTCATCAACGGCGGTACCTACAGTGCTTCGACAACGATAAACCTTGGCCCTGGCAACTATCCCTACAGCTGGACAGCCCAACCTGGCTATAAAGGAAGTGGAAGCGGATCGGTTGATATTGGTGACTGCACACCCCCGGATGCTACCGCCCTGGGAGCCACCGGGCCTTGTTCATGGTCACAAGCAGCAGGCTCTATGACCCCCGTGATATTCACGCTGAATGGCGCATCGCTTACCTACACCAAGGACGGGACGTCCGAGTCCTGGGGTCCCTTTACACAATCAGGGAGCATCAACCTTGGACCCGGAAATTACTCCTACGTTTGGACAGCACTACCCGGGTACAAGGGAGGCAGCAGCGGGACATTCTCCATTGGTGAATGTATACCTCCGGATGCTAGCGCCTCTGTGAGCGCGGGGTCTTGTTCGTGGACAATAGAGAATGGCTCATTGACCCCGGTGACGCTTACTTTAAATGGTGCCTCGCTTCTTATTAACGGCGTGACCTATTATTCTTCGACGACTATCGACCTCGGTCCCGGCAGTTATCCTTACAGCTGGTCGGCTCAAGATGGTTTTAAAGGGAGTGGGAATGGATCTGTTGATATTGGGAACTGCACGCCCCCCGATGCGAGCGCGTCGGTTGTCCCTGGCGACTGTTCATGGACAAGGGAGGATGGTTCCTTAACCCCCGTAACAATCACCATAAATGGAGCCTCGCTTTTCATCAACGGTGGAACTTATACAGCAACAACGACAATCGACTTGGAGCCTGGCAACTATCCATTTAGCTGGGTGGCTCAAAGCGGCTATAAAGGAAGTGGAGAGGGATCGATTTTGATCGGCGACTGTACGCCTGGAAATGCCGAGGCGTCTGTGTCGACCGGGACCTGTTCCTATACAAAAGAGTCCGGCGCCATTACCCCTGTGACGATCACTTTGACAGGTGCATCGTTCACAGTCGACGGCAACACTTACAACGCATCGACCATCATCGACCTGGCAGCCGGCATCTATCCCTACACCTGGACGCATTTGACCGGTTATATTGGTGAGGGGAGCGGCGATCTGAATGTCGGTAACTGCAATCCTGAGGATCCGCTGGTCAAGACTGCAAATCCTTTGACCTATTCAGCAGTCGGAGAACTCATCAGCTACACCTACAGCGTAACGAACCTCGGAAATGTCCCATTGACAGGTGTCCTTGTCACAGATGATAAGGCAACAGTGAGTTGCCCGCAGACGACCCTGGCAGTGAATGAATCAATGACCTGCACGGCATCCTACACCATCACCCAGGCCGACCTGGATGCCGGTTCTGTGACGAACCATGCCACATCGGTTACAGATCAGACGGGTCCAATCTACGCTCAGGCCACGGTGACTGCCATCGTCCGGACCGGGTTAAGCATCGACAAGTCCGTTGCCGAAAAGATTTATACCTTTGTGGGCGATCTCCTGCATTACAGCTACCTGGTGACCAACACCGGGAATGTGTCCCTGACCGGCGTGGGTGTGACGGATGATAAGACCACGGTTAACTGCCCGAAGGATATACTTGCCCCGGCGGAGTCCATGACCTGCACTGCAACCTACTCGGTTAAGTATGCAGATATGCAGTCCGTGAATATTGTCAATACAGCCTTCGCTTTCGGGCAATATGGATCGGTCGTGGTTAATTCGACTCCTGACTCAGCCACAGTGATCCGCTTCCTAAAACTGATATTGAGCTCCATGTGTGCAGCCAATCCGGGGGCGAAAAACGGCTGGCTGGTGGCGAACAACAACCCGTACGAGGTTGACTTCGAATATGCCATTGACGGAGGCGTCTCGGGCGTGGGCACTGTCCCCGGGAACTCCACGGTCAGCTTTGATACTCCGGTCGGTTCCGGCACGGGTGTGATGAGCCTTTATAAGTCTGGCGAGCTACAGAATAGTGCCACTCCCAGAACGGGCTGCAATGAGAACCCGCCTCCTCCTGTCCCGGGCTGCATGGATCCAACCGCCCTGAACTATAATGCAGCCGCCACTCAGAATGATGGAAGTTGTTTGTATGGCGCGGTGACTGGTGGTGGCCCTGCTGTCCTGATCCCGGTGACGGGCGTGGATATGGGTTTGCTGGGACGGACATTACCCGGATCGCTCTTCGGCCTGTCGTTCAGCTTTGTCGGGCTTGGCCTGGTGTTGACCGGGCTGTCCCGCCGGCGTGATGACTAACCCATAGTATAATTTCGGTACCAGGGCCAGGTACATCTGCTTTCAGGTGTACCTGGCCTTATTTGAAGGCAGGACAATGCGCAAGTTAAACAATTGGATGGTGATCGCCGGAATATTGCTGATCGTTGGGGGAGCTTTAAGCGTTTGGGTGACCATCCGGAACAATCTTCCATCCCCTTTCGACATCGCCTCTGCGTCTGAGCTGGATGGAAATTCTTTGCCCATCATCGCCCCGGCGAACCTGGGCACTGTTGCAGAAAGCGCGACCCAGGTGGGCGCGCCTACGGTTAATTCCCTGCAGAGTTATACCCCTGCCAGCACCCCAACCCCCCTGGCAGTCGGGTTAATACCGGATCGACTGGTGATCACAAAGATCAACCTGGATGCACCGATCGTCCCGGTGAGCTTTAAGGATATCAAGGTTGGCAACCAGGTTTATTACCAATGGCTGGCACCTCAAGAGTTCGCCGCCGGCTGGCAGGAAACTTCCGCCTTGCTTGGTTTACCGGGCAATACAGTTCTAAACGGGCATCACAACGCTTATGGAAAGGTGTTCAAGGATTTGGTGACCCTGAGTATCGGGGATGAACTCAGCATCTATTCCGGATCAAATGAATTTCGCTACCAGGTGGTTGCAAAAATGCTTCTTCCAGAACGGTTCGCACCTCTATCGCAGCGGATGGAAAATGCGCGCTGGATCGAATCGTCCACAGATGAGCGGATAACCCTGATCACCTGCTGGCCGGCAAACAGTAATACCCACAGGGTGGTTATTGTGGCGTTCCCCATTGGGATGGCAAATCCCAATTCCGTCCCTACCCAGCCCGGCCAATAATAAACTTTAGTGGCAATGGAATCTAAACGGGCAGGAAATTGTCTGCCCGTTTTTTGATTGTATTACCCATTAGGTCGGTATATTTATTATTTTGGAAGTTTTACATGATGGGAATGGCAGTCCGTGAGGGTGGAGGAGTATACGGGACGGCGATTACAAATAAACGCCCCCAGCTGTCTGCGCCTTGATTCGAAATGCAGGTTTGGAGGACGAGTTGGCGGCTCACCCCGTAAGTCTGGTAAAAAACATCTTCGACAGACAACCTGGTGCTGGTGGATAAATCAATAAAAGAGGAGTATGGATTATTGGGTTGAATTGCCTGGAACCTGCGAATTTGAATCACCTTGTATCTCGAATAATGACCATCCCCATAAACGACCGAGATCAAGTCGCCGGTCGTTATATCCGAAAACCTGGCTCCTGCCAGGGTATTATGCGCCACAAATCCCAATGATCCATAGGCTGAAGCAGATTGGAATTGGGTCACCTGGTCATCATACGGAGAAACATAAGCAGGCTGATTGCCTGGTTGTTGAATGACTGGATATGAGAGTAAATCTTTCATGTACAATCCGGTAATTTCCCGGGCAGCCCCGTTTTTTACCTGTTCTATGAAAGATGACAGGCTGGGAGAATAGGCTGTAATGGGGGAGAAAGATACAAGGCTCAAGTCCCCGGTGACGGGAATTTGTGCCGAAACATGCAGGGGCACCACTGCCATGCTGAGCAGGAGCAGGAGGCTTACGATGATAAATAGAGGGCGGAATTTATTTAGAGACATTCGGACCAACTTTGAAACGGTAATTATTTAGTAATTTATTTATTACTAATAATAATTATACAAGTATTAATATTTGAATGAAATGGTTTTTTAATAATTGTAGGGAGTGTGTAAGTATGGTTATTTGGGGCTCCTCCCCCAAAAAAAGCCCATATTGACATCAAATAATGGCTATAAAATAATCTTTTGGGATCTCTGTATCCGCGAGGGCTATTTAATGTGCCTTTGGTATACTTATCCCATGACGCCTGGAGCACTTCCTGCCCTTGTATTGACCCTTGTCGTCACTCTTGCAGCCTGCGATCCTTTTTTATTACCATTCCGCAATGCATTTCCGGTAGATGCACCCGAGCTTTTGCCGTTGGCCCCCACTGCGATCCGTGAAATAACGCCCCCTGCCACGCCACTTCCTTCCTCCCTCAACCTCGATCCTGCGGACTGGCACAATTGGCCCGTAATTCCCATCGTTCCGGAAAATTCCCGCCAGGTTTACCTGCTCGGGCAGTCACTCGGGAACGACCCGCACGCTTTTTCAGTCTTTGGTGATTGCCAGTCGGTACCAAAAGCCTTCCTGGGAGTTTATGAAACTGATCCTCAGGCTGTTGCCGCGCTGTCACTTGATCTTCAGGAGACGGTAGCCTGGTTCAATGGATCGTTTAACCGCTTAAGTCCCACCGTGCGCGGCGGCACAACCACGGGTGCCCTGCTCTGGGCGCAGTGGCATCAGAATAAATTCACCTGCACGATATATGAGTCTCCTCTCCAATGTGAACTGCGCATCCACAAACCATCTTTCGTACTCATCCATATTGGCACGCATTATGAAGACCATAACGAAAGGTATATGCGGATCATTCTTGATCAACTCACAGCCGCAGGCGTTGTCCCCATCCTGGCGAGCAAAGCTGATGACCGTGAACTAGATGGACATGTGAACGCCCAATATGCCCAACTGGCCGTGGAATATGACATTCCCTTCTGGAACTTCTGGGCGGCAGTGGATGACCTGCCCAATCGCGGACTCTACACCCGCCCTGACGCCATCTACCAGGGCGACCTGTATTTGACCGATGACGCCGTTGCCATTCAGCGTTTATCCGCGTTGGAGGTACTGGATATTGTGCGCCGGGCGGTGATGGGCCCTTAACAAAAAAGCTCCAGGTTGTTACCCGCTTGGGGGCGATTCGCCGAGGAATTGGGTGGTCTCATTTGTGATAAGATACGGCCTATGGATTTTTCAAAAATTACCGACAACCTATATATTGGTGACACTCCCCGTCGTGGTGAGTACGATTTCCTGCGAAGCCTGGGCGTGCGCCTGGTGATCAACATGCGTTTTGATTGGCGTCCTCCCAAGGACCCGCACCAGCAGCCCATCGATTTTCTTTGGCTGCGAACGTTTGACAACCCGGTGTTGCCCATTCCCATCCGTTCCCTGATGCGCGGTGCCCGCGCAGCTTTGGAAACGATCAAGGACGGGGGAAAGGTTTACGTTCATTGCGCCAGGGGACGTCATCGCGGGGTGGCCATGGGTGCAGCCATCCTGATCGCCCAGGGATACGATCCACAAGAAGCTGTTGAATTGATCAAGGTGCAGCGTCCCATCGCCGATCCGGATATCTATTACATCCACAGACGGATCCTTCGCTTTGCACGTGAGTGGGCGCAAAATTAACCCGGGTGACCTTTCCACATAATTACTTAAAAGGTATTGCCGATGGAACCCTCAAAATTCCTTCCTGAAACCGGGACTATTACCAAGATCGACCAACTGATCTCGGACCAATGGGAAGCCTGGATGAGATGGGATCCGCTCTTTGCCACTTACTGCGGCGATCACCGTTATAACGACAAGCTGCCACCCGCCGGGGAGGAACAATACATTTCCTGGCGCGATCAATTGGATGCATTCCGCCAGCAGCTTGGAAAGATCGACCGCGATCCTCTACCTCCCGCGGACCGGTTGAACTGCGAGCTCTTTGCACGCATGTTGGACTTTGAGATTGCTGCCCTGGATTTCCATGGTTACCGGCTGCCGATCTCCAAGGCTGGCGGGTTCCATGTGAACTTGCCGGACCTGTACCTTTTCACCCCCTTTAAGTCGGTTGGCGATTTTGAGAATTATCTCGCCCGACTGGACGGATTGCCCCGGTATTTTAACGAGAGCATTGACCTGATGCGCCTGGGCCTGAAAACCGGATTTGTCCCGCCGCGCGTTACCCTGGCGGGGGTGGACAAGTCCCTGCAGGCTCATATCGTGGAAGAGGCGCGCAACAGTATTTTCTACAAGCCCTTTGAAACCTTTCCAACCCAGGTAGGAGAGGCAGACCAGCAGCGGTTGAAGACTGGCGCGGAAACTGTCATCCGCGGGTCGGTGGTACCCGCTTACCGCGACGCTGCTGCAGTTCCTGGAAACAGAATATCTACCGGCGTCCCGCGCGGGGATCGCTGCCTCGGACCTGCCGGGTGGTCGTGCTTTCTACCAGGACCGCATCCGCTACTTCACCACGCTGGACCTTTCCCCCGAAGATATTCATGCAACCGGACAGAACGAAGTTAAACGAATTCGTTCCGAAATGAAATCCGTTATCAGCCGGACGGGGTTCGTGGGAGATTTTCTCCAGTTCATAGAATTCCTGCGCAGCGACCCGCGCTTCTATGTCACCACACCCGCAGCCCTGTTGGAGAAGACCGCCCTGGTATTGAAGCGCATGGACGGCGAACTGCCAGGGTTGTTCAAAACCCTGCCGCGCTTGCCTTACGGTATCCGTGAAATTCCGACTTTCAGCGCTCCTGGACAAACGGCCGCGTATTACCAGCCCGGCACGGGGGATGGAACCGTGGCAGGAAACTACTGCGTGAACACATACGACCTGGCAAGCCGCCCCTTGTACGAGATCGAAGCGCTTTCACTGCATGAAGCTGTACCGGGACATCACCTGCAAATTGCCCTCCAGCAGGAACTGACGACCCTGCCAAACTTCCGGCGCTTTGCCGGGTTTACCGCGTTCGTGGAGGGTTGGGCGCTATATTCCGAAAGGTTGGGAATGGAGGTCGGTTTTTACCAGGACCCTTACTCAGACTTCGGCCGCCTGTCTTACGAGATGTGGCGCGCCTGCCGCCTGGTGGTGGACACTGGCATGCACGCCCTGGGCTGGACCCGACAGCAGGCGATCGATTTCATGGCTGAAAATACTTCTTCCACCCTGCTCAATATTACCAATGAAGTGGACCGATACATTGCCTGGCCAGGCCAGGCGCTGGCGTATAAGCTGGGCGAGTTGAAGATCCGCGAATTACGAGCGCTTGCAGAAAAAGAATTGGGCCCAGCGTTCAACTTGCGGGAGTTTCACGATGTAGTGCTGTTGGGCGGTGCCCTCCCGCTGGATGTGCTGGAGGTGCGTGTTCGTGAGTGGGTGGCAGGGATAAAATAATAATAAAACTCCGGGTTCCTGGTGAATTCGGAGTTTTGGTTTATTCACTTTCCAGCTTTGCCACGGTAACTCCAGCGCCGCCTTCCTTGTCCCCGCCCTCCTCGAACGAAAATACATGCGGATGAACCTTGAGCGCTGCCCGCACCTCCTGCCTGAGCTTTCCGGTGCCTTTGCCATGGATGATCCGGACGAAAGGCAGCCCGGTCATGTAGGCTTTTTCAATGTATCGCTCAAGCATTTCAAGTGCATCTTCGGCGCGCTGCCCGCGCAGGTCAAGTTCGATGCCGGGGGAGGCAGCATGGATCGAGTGCTGATGAGACCCGGAAGAAGATGGTTCTACGATTGTTTTAGGGACCTTGTGCATGTCGCCGGTTCGCAGTCCGACTCCAGTAGATAAATGGTCCTCAGAAATCCCGGCCTTTCGCTTCAACTCATCCAGGGGGACGCGCATCCGCAGAGGGCCGGCTTGTATTTCGGCTTCGTCTTCACCCAGCGAAATGATCGTCCCTTCATTGCCGAGCTTTTTCAATACAACTTTGTCACCAACTGATAAGGGGCGGTGGACAGAGGGCACCATTTTTGGATCAGTCGCCTGCCGTTTGCGCTTCACCGGCTTTTGGATTTCCTCCTCCATAGTTTCCACCTTATCTTCGATCACCTGAAGAGCATCCAGCGGCTGGTGAGCCTTCCTTAATTCCGCCTTTAGAAGTTTCAACTGTGCCTTGAATACCTCCACTTCCAATTCTCCCTCAGCGCGTGCCTGTTCAAGGACTTTCTGTCGTTCTTCCTCTATTTTTTCCAACCGGTCTGCCAGGTCGTGCTCCAGCCTCCGGGCTTCGGAACGGGCTTTCCCGGCTTTTTCACTCTCTTTGAATGCAATTTTCCGCTGACGATGGATGTCACCGATAAGCTTGTCGGCTTTCAGGTCGTCAGGGTTGATCTCGCTCCTGGCGGCATCGATGATATCCTGCGGCAGTCCCAGGCGCTGGGCAATGGCCAGAGCGTTCGAACGTCCAGGCAGCCCAATGGTCAGTTTGAAGGTTGGCCGCAGGGTTTGGACGTTGAATTCCAGTGATGCGTTTACCACCCCCGGAGTTGTGTGTGCGAAGGTCTTCAGTTCCGGATAATGGGTGGCTACCAAGGTGGTGATCCCTTGCGCACAGCAGGCTGGAAAGGATGGAGCGCGCCAGCGCTGCACCCTCCTGGGGATCCGTACCTGCTCCGAGTTCATCCAGGATGACCAGCGCACGTTTATCGGCTTTTTTAAGGATATGGACGATGTTGGTTATGTGACCGGAAAAAGTTGAGAGGGATTGCTCAATGGATTGCTCGTCGCCGATGTCGGCGTAGACAGCCTGGAAGCAGGGCAGTTCCGAACCGGATTGGGCCGGGATGTGGAGCCCGCTTTGCGCCATGATCACCAGCAGGCCGACCGTTTTGAGCGTAACGGTCTTGCCGCCCGTGTTTGGACCGGTGATGACCAGCGCAAATGTCCCGGGGACGGTGTCGATCGTGATCGGTACCACCGTTCCCGGGTCGATAAGTGGGTGCCTTGCATCGATCAATTTAATCGTGGGAATATCGGAACTCACCTGCCCTGGCTTATTGTCGCTGGTGGGGTGTGCTTCCCCGGCTTGCATCTTCCGTCGTTTAATATTCGACATTTCAAGCAGGATGGGTTCTGACCCGTTAATGTCCAGGGCATATTTCGCTTTAGCAAAATCCAGGTCAAGTTCTGCCAACGCGCCCACACCGGTCTCGATCTCTCCGGCAAGTTCCCCCACTTGTGCGGACAGGGCTGCCAGAACCCGCCGGACTTCGTCGCGTTCGGCGATCTGGGCTTCGCGAAAGGCATTATTGAGCTCGACCACCGCCAGAGGCTCAACAAACAAGGTCGCCCCGGTGGACGACTGGTCATGTACGATCGCCTTGACCTGTCCCTTGAACTCTGCCCGCAGCGGGATGACGTATCGTCCATCGCGTTGGGTGATCACCGCGTCCTGCAGCTTGGAGGCTGTGGAGCTGTCGGTCAGGTAGCGTTGAAGACGCGCCATCAGGCGGTCATGGGAAACCCGCACCTGCCGTCTGAGGTCATACAGCTTGGGGGAGGCGCTGTCAGCAACTTCAGCGTTGTCGGCGATACAGCGGGAGATGGCTTCGATCAATCCGGATGGCGCTGGCAGGCGGGATGCAATGTCAGCCAGGTATGGATATGTCTTGGTGTGTTTATCAAAGAAACGGTGAAGGTCACGCATCGAGACCAGCGTGGACTGCACATCCAGCAATTCCTTTGGGTCGAGCACGCCGCCGTGCTCTGCGAGATTCACCTGTTCCCGGATATCGTGGGCACCCCCGATGGTCAGGTCGCTGGTGACGAGCAGCGTTCGTGCCTCGCTGGTCCCTGCCAGGCGGACAAGCGCTGTTTCGTAGTCTGGAGTCGGTTGCAAAGCGCGCGCCAGGTCTGCTGAAGCGGAGAAATCGCAAAAATCCGCCAGGCGGTCGAGAACTTTGGAAAATTCAAGGACGTGAAGAGTTTTGGCATCCATACAAATGAATTTAACCACAAGATGGAAGATTAGAGAATGGAAGGCGGACAAGTGGAATTTAAAAAGCGACCTTTTGGTCGCTTTTTTTGTACGTATTTGCAGATGTCTGGGCTTGATGGGCCTCCGCAAAATGTGCGTTTGTTTTACCCGTCCTCTTAATGACCAACTGGTTGTGGACCGTCTGCGGCACGCCTGCCAGCCCATTTGAACGGCCAGCCGGGCAGCAGCAATCCAATCAGGAAAGCCAGAATGGCAAAGATGAATGTGATCCGGTAGGCAATCTCGAACCCGGCAATATTTTCCCGGCATGCTTCGCCAAGCAGCGTTGCCACCTGGGGAGGAATGAGCGGTGATGGGTCTCCGGGTTTAATATTCACTGCCACGGAAGTCACGACTGGTGATTGGCATATTGCTAGAGGAGCTACTCCAACCTGGGGAGGGGCGTTTAGAAATTGCTGCTGAAGGGCGGAGATTTGAGGTGATAAGGAACTGACAAGCACAGTAGCCAGGATGGCGACCCCAACAGCCTGGACCACATTGCGGGTGGCTTGGGTGAGGGATGAACCGTGGGCAATCTTGGGGAGGGGTACAGCCGACAATGCGGTCACGAAGGTTGTCTGAATGGTGGCACCGAACGCCACGCCGCGCAACGCCAAAAGGAACAGGATCCAGCTTATTGGAGTGTCTGCCCGGATCTGGGAAAGCTGCCATGTATTCAGGATCAATATCCCAAACCCAAACGCGAGCAGGGGCCGCGGCCCCAGGCGGTCATATAGACGCCCGGCCAGGATGGTGGCAATCCCTCCCGTGGCCGCCATGGGAAGCAGGATAAGCCCGGTCTCGAACGCGGTCTTGCCGCGTAAAAACTGGAGGTATATGGGTAAAAGGAATTCAGCCCCGAAAAGTGAGATCACACTGACATATCCGAGCAGGCTGGCGCTTAAAAAAGTGGTTTTTTTAAAAAGCCGTAAATCCAAAAGCGGTTCTTTTACAACAAACAACTCTATCAATGCAAAGGCGGTCAGACCCAATCCGCCGATGATGAACCAGGTTAACACTCCCGGAGCAGACCAGCCGAAATTGGCGGCAACAGATGCAGCGTAAAGAACGGAACCGAATCCGATTACCTCGGTAACCAGCCCCATCCAATCCAGGGCAGGCCAGTGGTCACCCAGGAAGTCGGGCAAAAAGAAGGAACCCAGTATGATGCCAATAATTCCGATCGGGGGGTTTATGAAGAAAATGAACCGCCATAAGTTATGGTCGACCAGGTATCCTCCCAAAATAGGCCCCAAAGCAGGAGCCACCAGACGCGGCAATGCCAAATATACCCAGGGCAGCTCCCTGTTCCTTCGGAGGAAAACTACGCAACAATATGGCAGAACTGAGCGGTAAAGCGATCCCTCCTCCAAATCCCTGAAGAGCGCGCGCCACGATCATGAAACCCAGGGTGGGGGAAATTCCTGACAAAAACGACCCGATGATAAATATCGAAAGCCCGGTCAGGTATATGCGCTTCATGCCATAGCGGCTGGCTAGAAAGGCGGAAAGGGGGGTGCTAATTCCCAGCAAGAGCACATATATGCTGATGATCCACTGGGAATCGTTCAGGCTGGCACCGAATTCCGCCCTCAGTGTTTGAAAAGCGACGTTGATCACGGTGGTATCCAGGATCACCATAAAAATACCAAAGATGACCGAGATCAACACCTTATATTTCTGCGGCAAGGCATTACGACCTGACTGAATTGGTTGAGATTGTTCTGTAAGCATGGTTTCCTTTATTAAGTGACCCAGCCCGATATAGTAATTTTAAGCAGACATCCATTGAAAGGGGACATCTGCCCACCCCCATTCGAGATTCCGCATGGGCTGGACAACAACTATATTCAGATAATAATTGTCGCATTTTAGCACATTTGCATCCACCTTGCAACGATATTTCTCACCCTGGGCTGTTGCAATGAAAAACAGAGCTGCCCCATAAGGGCAGCCCTTGTCAGTCTTCTATATACATACCCGCTTGAAGTATTTTAGCCGGATTTCGAAGGCATGTATTCCATCAAGCGATGGGCGATCTTACTGACGGTCATGGAGTGCAGCCAGATGCGGCCCGGCCCGGTCAGCGTGGCTAGAAAGAGACCTTCCCCCCCAGCCAGGACATTGGCAATCCCCTTGATCATCTGTATATCAAATGTGACACTGCCCTCGAACATGGCCACATGCCCCGGCTCCACTTTCATGACTTCGCCTCCTTTCAGGTTGTATTCCACGGCGTCGCCATCCAGTTCCGCAAAGGTCATCCCCGGCCCGGTAAGTTTCTGCAGGATAAATCCTTCTCCGCCAAAGAAACCGGCTCCCAGTTTCCGCGTGAAAAAAACGTCCAGGGTGACACTCTTCTCTGCACACAGGAAGGCGTGCTTGTGCATGATGACAGACTGTCCGGCATCCAACTCGATGGGGAGCACCTTGCCAGGAAAATCCGTTGTGAAAGCGACCAACCCTGGCGCGCCGGTGGCACTGAAATCAACAATGAATGCAGAAGCTCCGGAAACAGCACGCTTCAGCATGCCTCCCAGCCCTCCGCTTGCCTTGGTGCTCATATTCACAGTGGTGGTCATCCACGACATCCCGCCCGCGTCCGAAAAAACGACCTGGTTGGGCTGAAGTTCCATGGCCAAAGTTTGCTGAACCGTTCCCAGGATGTGGTACTTGATGCCGCCTTTGGTTTGGGCGCTTATCTCTGGTATGGTTGGAAGATCAGGAATACTCATTTTTGCTCTCCTTTGTTTATGGGTGCTGCCGACTACAACGCCATTATTTTAACCATGCGGCAAGGATGATCGGTCAACTTTTCAACAATACGAATAATTATCCAGGTGCTATTTTTCCGGTCGATAAGGTGCCTTGTTCAAATCGCCTACAAACTCGGGGAGATTGGTCTGTCCCAGCAACTGGCGGACTGCGGAGGCTTCGCCGGTGTGGTACCAATAGTGATAGATATTTCTCATCAGCAATGTACCAACGCTCTCATCCACCGGTTTCCCTTCCCGCAAGAGGTATTCCTGCAGGATCACGGGTGTTAGTGTTTCCAGATATTTATCCGCTTCAGCAGTTACTTTATGCCAGGCAGCCCACATTTCTTTTAGCGGGGGTGTGCTGGCGGGTCTTCCATAACCAACCAGCTCATAAAGACCCGGGGCCACCTCTTTATGCTGAGCCACAATTACCCAATAACGGTGCTCCTGGTTGGCGAGATGCCCGACCATCCAGCTGATGCAGTTCATCGGCATGAACCGCCGGACGGCATCCTCCTCGGAAACACCTTCAAGGGCACGGACAAACTCGCTGCGGGCGAACTGCAACTGGCTGACAAGTAAATGAGAAGGCATATTGGACTCCTTTGCTATGTTTCAAATCTTCTTAAAAATCAAATTATACTTTGGCAATGCGGTGATATCCATTTCTATTTTACTCTTTTCGAGGATGTCCCGTCTGCGATATTTCCATTTTCACCGAACAATTCATCCACCTTAATAATCCACATCCCCGAAAAATCGTGGTATACTCCCGTGCTGCTCGAATTTGGAGCAAACCCACCAGGGAAATTGTTTTGAGACTTCATAATGATGGCCCGGCGAAGTGACCGGGCTATTTTGTTGGGACGATGCGCCCGCAAGGGTGCCTCGGATTGGCAAGAATTACAGTACCCGTGTTGGACACGGGATTACCGTGGAGTCATCGAAACGTTTTCCTTCAAGCCCGAAATATCCAATGGGCCCGACAAATCATTCCCACCATGGATGACCAGTCAGACTTATTGGGCACTTCGAAAAAAGGAAAAAGATGACCACCCAATTTACTGATTTGAACCTGCGTCCCGAGTTGATGCAGGCCATCGCTGCGCTCGGTTATACCGAGCCGACCCCCATCCAGTCCGCTCTAATCCCGGTCATGCTGACCGGTACCGATGTGATCGGTCAGGCCCAGACCGGTACTGGCAAGACCGCCGCTTTTGCCCTCCCTATTTTAAACAACCTCGAACCCGGGGAACGCCATGTGCAGGCACTGGTGTTATGTCCGACGCGCGAACTTGCATTGCAGGTTGCTGGTGCAATAAACGATTTTGGCAAGGTGCAGGAAGTGCGCGTACTGGCTGTATACGGCGGGCAACCCTATGGGCCACAGATCAGCCGTCTCAACCGCGGCGTGGACGTGGTGGTTGGTACACCAGGTCGCCTGATCGATCTGCTTGAGCGAAAAGCACTCAACATCAGCCAGGTCCGCACCGTGGTGCTCGACGAAGCTGACGAGATGCTTTCGATGGGCTTTGTGGAAGATATCGAAACCATCCTGGCCGAGACTCCCGAAGATCGCCAAACCGCCCTCTTCTCCGCCACCCTGCCGGCACCCATCCGCCGCCTGGCAAGCCGCTACATGAACTCCCCCCAGTCCATCCTGATCCAGCGTGCACAAGTCACGCTGGCTGCCATTGAACAACGCTACTACCTGGTCAACCAGGCGGATAAAATGGCTGCCCTGACACGTCTTTTCGAGATCGAACCGCCGACCAGCGCCCTGATCTTTGTCCGCACCCGCATCGGGACCGGGGAACTGGCCACTGAACTGGCGCGACGCGGCTTTCCGGCTGAATCGCTTAATGGCGATTTGAGCCAGGAGGCCCGTGAAAGGACCCTCAACCGCTTCCGCAAGAACCAGGTCAAGGTTCTGGTGGCCACCGATGTGGCAGCACGCGGGTTGGATATCGACGATATTTCCCACGTCTTTAATTACGACCTGCCCGACGATCCGGAAATATACATCCATCGGATTGGACGCACCGGTCGTGCCGGAAAGACCGGGGTGGCCATTTCCATGGTCACGCCACGCGAGAAGCGACTTTTGCGCCAGATCGAATCACTGATCCACCAGCCGCTGACCAAAGCCGCCCTCCCGACCGAGGAAGACATCCGGAATCATCGTGAAAATGAATTGCTCGAAAACATAAAAGTCTGGCTGGTGCGCGCCCGCTACCACCGCGAACGGGAAATGGTTGCCCGCCTGGTGGAAGAAGGGCATGACCCCCTGGAAATTGCCGCCGCCGCTCTCAAACTGGCGCGCTCCGACGAAAAACAGCGCCCGGTTGCAGCCGTCAGTGAAGTACAGGATACGGTAACGCGCCGTTATGAAAAGGGAGGGAAATACTCCCCGAGGCGCGGGTACGCGGACCGCGAAACAATCTCGCATGAACCAGGCATGGTCCGTCTCAATTTAAGCCTTGGCCGGGTCCACGGGATTCGCCCCAACGATGTGGTTGGCACGATCGCCTTTCACGCAGACATTCCCGGGCACACCATCGGCAAAATCCATATCCAGGATAAATTCACCCTGGTGGACGTACCCGAAAAGTTTGCAGCCCAGGTATTGGCGAAGAACGGGAACTATCGTATCCGCCAGCAGTTGGTCAATATTAAACCGGCCTGATTAGGGTTTGAATCATGAGAGAGTTGCGACATCGTTACGCAACTCTCTTAATTTTCCTGATGCTAATCTGGTTCAAAATCGGAGCAAGCGGGAAATAAAGTCTGCCCCAAGCCTCATTTGCCTGCCAGGAATCCCGGTATTTATCTTTGTTCGATAAAATTCCCGGACATGGCAACCAATTTGCGGATGTGGTCCGCATGGTCACGTTCGTGCCAAAGAGCCCGGCGCAGCATTTTCCGTGGGGACCAAAATTCCCCGTCCACACCCACCACTTGCTTTACTCCCTCCATTTTGAATAACACCTTATTGAAATGACTGCGGACTTTTTCGAGCCGGGTATGGGGTTCTTCTGGGACATTGGCACGCGGGAATGCGAGACCGAGGCGTTCCATATACCACCATTCCGCCCCGCCCAAATGCCCAAGCACCCCATTGATGCTCCAGCGTTCACCTGTATAGGTTTGGTTTAATTTCTCGGAGCTTAACCCCAGCACGGTTTTGAGCAGGTCATCCCGGCTCCAGACCAGCATGTCAAGGGCGTGCTTGATTTCAATCGTGGTGAGCGGTTTCCAATCATATGGGAAAAATGATTCCACGCTGTAACCATCAGCTTCGCTGGCGATATCGAGATCATCATTTACGTAATAAACATCCCAGGACCCATTGATAACCATTTCGATTTCTGACTCGGAGAAGGTCAGCCATGTTTTCGGTTCGTGGTGCAGAATCCAGCCTGCATATTTATTGAGCGCCCCTTCCAGGTTTGTAATTGCTGCCTGCCCTTTCATGCCATATGCAAAGCAGCCCGGATGTTCCAATGCCCAGGCAACGGAGCGCCCCTCATTGTTATTCTCAATCCCTACTTGAAAAATCATTTAACGCCTCCATAACAGGTTTATTTTACACCAATACAAAAGGCGGGCAAAGCCCGCCTTGTAAACTGGTCAGCCTGTAATCCCAGCGCTCCATGGGATGCGTTTTCCCCCGCTGCTCCCTGGTGCCCATCTTCGAATTTATCCATGCCGGTTCATGAATTTTTCCATTCGACGAAGAGCCTCCTCGATCTTCTCATACGCCGTGGCGTAGGAGCAGCGGACAAAGCCCTCGCCTCCTTTTCCGAACGCGTTCCCTGGCACCACTGCCACATGCTCTTCGTGCAGCAGTTTTTCGGCAAACGCCTCATCATCCATTCCGGAGGCGGTGATTTTCGGGAAGGCGTAGAATGCTCCACGGGGTTCAAAAGTGGTCAACCCGAGTTTGTTCAAGCCACCGACGATCAGCCTGCGCCGCCGGTCGTATTCGGCCACCATTTCCTGAACGTATTTTTCCCCATTCGTCAGCGCTTCCAGCCCTGCATCCTGTGCGATGGTTGGGGCAGACATAATGGTGTATTGGTGAATGCGGACCATGCCCTTGATGATTTCCTCCGGACCGCAGGCATAACCGATGCGCCATCCGGTCATGGCGTATGCCTTCGAAAGCCCACCCAACAGGACAGTCCTTTTTTTAATCTCTTCCCCCAGGGCAGGAACGCAGACGTGGTCGAAATCGTACACCAGCCGGTCGTAGATCTCGTCCGAGACAATAATCAGATCGTGTTCGATGGCGATTTCCGCGACCTGTTTTAATATCTCGCGTAACGCAACTGCGCCCGTCGGGTTGCTGGGATATCCCACGAAGATGACCTTGGTGCGGGGAGTGATGGCTGCACGAACGCGCTCGAGGGTCCAGTTGGAAATTATCTTCCATCCGGCTGGGGATTTCGACCGGGACCCCCCCCGCCAGGATCACTTCGGCCTGGTAAGAAACAAAACAAGGAGTAGGGATGATGACTTCATCGCCCGGGTTCAGCAGGGCGGTCATTACCAGGTAGAGCGCTTCTGAGACACCTACCGTGGCTACTATTTCGTTAACAGGGTCGTAACTCACCCCGTAAAGGCGTTTAATATTGCCAGCCACGGCTTGCCGCAATTCAAGCTTGCCCGAATTGGAAGTGTAATGCGTTTCACCGGCACGCAATGAATTAATACCTGCTTCAAGGATCGAACCGGGGGTGGTGAAATCGGGTTCGCCAATGCCAAGGGAAATAACATCTTTCATTGTGGCGGCGATATCAAAAAACTTGCGAATGCCTGAGGGTTTTAACCCAGCCACGCTCGTTGCGAGATAACGCGCTCCTGATAATTCCTGCATCCTGCCTCCTTAAAGTTGATGAATTTGCCACTCGCGATCTGGGGGAGAATCGCCGGTTTCCTCAAAAAGGGACAACTCGAAAAAGTCCCCATCCTCCGTCCGAACCCGGAACCACTTCGCCTGGGGGGTGCGACCCTGGGATAAAATTTCAGCGATGGTCAGCCGCGTTCCCTGCCAGGTTATTGCGGTGGGTCTATCAGCGTAGCCGGATCCGGAATGACATTCAACGATGTCGTTCATCGATAAATAAAAGGAACTATATCAAAGAAACAGAGCTATCATCTCCGATATTTAACTTTAGTGGGGGAGCATTTGAAGAAATCCCCTGGACCCTTGCCTTCCGGCCAATGAATGAGCCGGTCAATGCGGCTGCGTCCACGGTAGCCCCAGCCTCAATGATCGAGTCTTCGATCTTTGAGCCTGTGATCGTGCAACCCGCTCCGATCGAAGCATATGGCCCGATCACGGAATTACTGATCCTGGCGCTCGGATGGATAACCACGGGATCAAGGATCGTCAGATGGGAAATATTCTTTTTTGATTTCTTGTTAAGTCTGCTGTGTTCCAGCAAATACCGGTTCGTCAAAAGGGTGGCATCGATGGTACCCGTGTCCAGCCAAACAGCGACGGACTGCGTTCGCATTTTGAGACCAAGTTCGATCATGATATTGATCGTATCAGAGAGAAAATACTCGCCTTTTAATGATTTGCCGCGCTGGAACTGGGTTTCAAGTGCAGATATCAATTTTGCGCCTTGTTTGAAATAATAGCAGCCAACGACGACCAGGTTGTTTTCCATGGTGCGCGGCTTCTCTACGAGATGCGTAGACCCAGCCATTGCCATCCAGCTCGGCTACTCCAAAGCGACGCGGATCCGGAACCGGTTTAACCCATGCAACAGCATCCGCCTTTTCGTCTGCCAGGAAAGAGAAATCCGTTTCCAACAACGTATCCGAAAAACAGACGAGCACCGGCCCGGTTAGGAACTTTCGCGCCAGCCATAAGGCATCCGCTTGACCCCGCATCTCAGGCTGGACGACAAAATGGGTCGTTAATTCCGGATGGTGTTCCTTCATGAAGGGCGGGATCTGGGTTTCACCCAGCCCTGGGCCAAGAATGATCACGTATTGGGTGCTGCCAAAGCCGCTTCTCGACCGGGGAGAATGCTTGCCTGTATGAGATCCGGGACCCGCCGGGTCGACAACCGGTACGCTATTGAACATATCCAGCATGTGATCAAGCACGGATCGGCCGGCCACGCTCACCAGAGGTTTTGGTTTCGACCATGTTTGGGGACGCATGCGTGTTGCCCACCCGGCTGTGGGAATTACGATTTTTAAGGTTTTAGTCATGGCTCTATTTTATGACAGAATATGTAAATTATCGAAACCAGCAGGCGGCCTACCCTTGTGGGCGTCCTTCATATATAACATGGATATGGGTTAGTTTTCCTTATCCAACTCCTTTACCACGCCCTCCATTAAATCCACGGCTTTCTTGAGAGTGGGCACATCAAATGCAAACTTTGCTTGTGCTGCAGCGAATAGTTCCGGCAGGGTCGCTTGACCTCCCAGCGATAGGGCCTTTCGGTAAGCAGCCACTGCCTGCGCTTGATCGGTGCGCGCATTTCCAAAGATTTGCACCGCTCCCAGCTGTGCCAGTCCATACTCCACGTAATAAAAGGGTACCTGGTGGATATGTTGTTTGCGGTGCCACCCGGTTACTTTGAATTCTTCCAGCCCGGAGTAATCCACCCCGGGAATGAAGCGATCCCAGAGCTTCACCCCATTTATTATCGCAGGCAGCCGGGTCCGCGCCTTCTTTCGGGTTCTCATAAACCCACTGCTGAAACGAATCCACCACAGCCATGAACGGCCAGAAGAGGACCATCCCTTCCAGATGCTCAATGCGGGCACGTGAAGCCTCAGCCTCGGAATAGAATCCGCCGTTGGTCCTGGTCAGGTAAGGTGAGGCCAGCAGTTCCATTCCCATCGATGCGACTTCGGCGAATTCCATTGGCACAGCCAACTGCTGGATATAAGGAATTTTGGCTGTTTCGAAAATGTGGAAGGAGTGGCCTGATTCGTGCAGGGTGGTCATCACGTCATCGTGCGTGCCAACTGCGTTGACGAAAATAAAGGGTTTTCGGATGGAGGTATAGGACGTGCAGTATGCACCGGGAGCCTTGTTCTTCCGGTTTTCGAGGTCGGTCAGACCCTCTGCCACCATGCTGTCGAAGTAGCCGCCCAAGACCGGGTCCACGCGGTGGAATATGGCAGAGGTCCTGGTCTTCAATTCATCGATGGATGCGAATGGCTTGAGCTGCGGAATGTCTGCCGGAGCAGAAGGTCGCGAATACCAACCGTCCACCAGGTCCCAGGGACGCAGCGCGTCCAGACCAAGTGCCTGCTTCCGTTTCTGGTAGATGCGCGTCGCCGCTGGGACAACCACCTTTTCGATGGCTGCTGCAAACGATTTACAGTCGTCGGGGCTGTAGTCAAAGCGCAAATTCTGCACCCAGGTATATTCGCGGAAGCTGGGTTTATCCGCATTTTTCGCGATCCTGGCGCGCACATCCATGAACTTTTGCCATAAGTCGTTTATGGCCTTTCGGTCGGAAAGTTGACGTTCAGCCTTGAGATGCCAGGCTTTTTCGCGCCGGTTTCGGTCAGGCTGTTGGAAGTTCATCGCAAGCCGGGTCAGCGTGATTTCTTCTCCTTCCCAATGGACCGTCTGTGCTCCGTATATTTTGTCGTATTCTATGGAGAGTTTTTGCTGATCGGCCAGCAGCGCCAGGTTGGATTCGCGGAACAGGTCTGCTTCGGCGCGCATATTCCGCAGAGGAATTTCGAAACCTTTTGGTTCCAGTTTACTGGCCAGCAGTTTCTCTTTAAGCGTTTGCTCGGCAGCCATCGCTTTTGGGAATATTTCGTCGAGAAAGCCATTCATGCGCGTCTCGGCTTCCTTGTCAGCAGTGTTGACTGTTGTTGCAACCGAAAGACGTGCATACATTTCTTGAATGCGTTCGCCGATGCTCGACCAGTCAGTCAACCAGCCGTCCACATTGGTGGCGCTCAGGGAGCGGGTTTCCAGTTCCTTGTAATAGGTCTCGATGGCTGACCAGGTCCAGGCGATGATTTCCGGGCCGGTGTTAGGGAGGTTTTTCAACATGGGAGTCCTTTCACTACATTATTATTGATGAAACCACCTGCCCCATTGGCTTTACCAGGGGGTCAATAACAAGGGAATTACACCTTCCTATTTTCTCATATTAGAGGCCAAAGGCACAGGGGAGGCACAACAATAAGATGTTGTTCTATTACAGGATGGTCAGGTTGGCGAGACTCGCTGCCAGGCGCTTGATCCCAACTGATTCAAAAACCACGTCCACGGTTTCGTCGTTATCCTGCAGGCGGGAATTGAGCACGATCCCTTCTCCCCAGGAGGGATGCTGGACTCTCATCCCTGCCCGGAAACGGATATCGATGACCGGGGCAGTGGCTGCTTCAGGCCGCAACCAGGCAGGAGTCAGGCTGCGCGCGGCGCGTCCTGCTCGCGCTTTCCCTGATAGCAATTCAGCAGGGATATCATCCAGGTAACGTGAAGGGATGGTCTCATCAGAATACCCGCGACCGCCGCGCCGCAATGCGCGCAGCAGGTAGAGCCGGTCTTTGGCACGCGTGAGTGCCCACGTAAAACAAGCGGCGCTCCTCTTCCATTGCTTCAGGTTCGTCAAACGAACGACTGTGCGGCAGGAGACCGTCATCCAGGCCCACGATGAATACTGCTCCGAATTCCAGCCCCTTGGCAGCGTGCAGGGTCAGCAGGGTGGGGGCGTTTTTTCCCTCGACCAGAGTATCCTGGTCTGAAATGAGCGCCACATTTTCGAGGAACTCGTTCAGGTCGCGGCCTTCATATTCCGTCGTCAATCGGCGCAACTCCTGGACGTTTCCCCAGCGCTCGGCACCCTCTTCGGTGCCGTCATCTATGTATCGCCTGGTAGTTGATGTCTTTTGCGATGAGGTCGAACAACTCGGTAACGGTGGCGCGGCGCGCTTCGGTACGCCAGTTCACCAGGTTGGTGCCGAAGTTAGCCAGTTGAAGCGCCGCACGGTTGGTGAAGTGCGCAGCGAAAAGGGACGAATCCCCGCGCCCCAGGTCCACCAGCACTTCCGTGGAGGAGATAGCCGCTTCACCAGCGGCAGCATGCAACGCCAGAATGGTCTTGTCGCCTATCCCGCGCGGCGGCAGGTTGATGACCCTGTCGAGAGAAATCTCGTCGAGGGGATTGTGAACCAGGCGCAGGTAAGCAATGATGTCCTTTACTTCACGCCGCCCATAGAATCTTTGCGCCCCCACCAGCCGGTATGGGAGGCGGGCTTGCAGGAAGGCTTCCTCCAATAGACGGGATTGGGCGTTGGTGCGGTACATTACCGCGCAGTCCCCTGGCTCACAGATCTTGCTCGAGACCAGGCCGGCAATGGTGTCCACAACAAAGGCAGCCTCACTGTAATCGTCGAGCGCTTCATAATAAAGGAGTTTTTCACCGGTACCGCGCTCGCTGAAAAGACTCTTACGACGGCGGTGGGGATTGCGGTCAATCACGGCCATGGCGGCATCGAGGATGGTTTGTTTCGAGCGGTAATTTTGTTCGAGCAGGATCACCTGTGCATCAGGAAAATCCTGTTCGAATCGCTGGACGTTGCGGTAATCGGCTCCGCGCCAGCGGTACACCGATTGATCCGGATCGCCTACCACGAAAATATTATGATGCACCCCCGCCAGGTGTTTCAGCAGAACGTACTGCGCGAAATTGGTATCCTGGAATTCATCCACCAACACATGCTCAAAACGCCTGGCGTACTTTTCACGAACATCAGGGAATTCTGAAAGCAGGTGCGCCGTCCACAATAACAGGTCATCGAAATCAACGGCGTTATTTTGTTTAATATTTCCTGGTAACGTTTGTAAACTCGTTTGACAACCTCATCGCGATAAGTTTGCGTGGGGTACTCATCCGGGAAGATCAGCTCATTTTTTGCACGCGAGATCGCGCCGTGTACGGATTGTGGACGGTATGTCTTATCGTCCAGGTTCAGGTCGCGGATGGCGCCTTTGACCACCCGTTGCTGATCGTCATCATCATAGATCACGAAACGGTCATCGAAAGGCAGGTGTTCTGCCTCACGGCGTAAAAGCCTGGCGCATATGGAGTGGAATGTCCCCAGCCACAATCCTTCTGAGGGCAATTCGCCCAACATGTCATGCACGCGGGTACTCATTTCGCGGGCAGCCTTGTTGGTGAAGGTGACAGCCAGCAACTGGTATGGGCGCACCCCCTCGTGCGCGATCAAATAAGCCACACGCTGGGTAAGGACGCGCGTCTTTCCGGATCCGGGTCCGGCCAGCACCAAGATGGGACCGGCGCCAGCCGTTACAGCCTGGCGCTGTTGAGGGTTGAGTTTATCGAGGAAATCCATGGAGAGGGTTATGCAGTCCTTGTTATTCGCGAGTTGAGTGCCCGCAAGCTAGGCTACGCATCACGAATAACGAAATGCGACTTAGATCAGGTCAATTCTGAGGTGCAATTTGGGCAGCGCGTGGCTTTGATCGGGATGGAGGTGAAACAGCGCGGGCACTCCTTGGAGGTTGGCTCAGCCAGCACCGGAACGGGTTTTTTCTTCAGGTTGTCGAATATTTTGATCATCAAGAAAATAACCAGGGCGATGATGGTGAAATCAATAATGTTATTAATGAAGTTGCCGTATGTAACTTTTGCACTGCCGATGGTGAAGGCGAGTCCGGTGAAATCTATGCCTCCGATGATCAGCCCGATCAACGGCATGATGATGTCACCCACCAGCGAGGTAACAATCTTGCCGAATGCTCCTCCGATGATCACCGCGATGGCAAGATCCATTACGTTGCCGCGCATGATAAATGCTTTGAATTCTTTTATCATGATCTTCTCCTTTTCTTTTTTAATGAGGAGTTGCTGCTTCATTGTACCGTCAGGGTATTGGACTGTCAACGAAAGCGGTTATCCCGGCGTTATTGCGAGGGGTCACTCTGTTGTATAATCCTGTCAATACGTCCTGGTTCCATCAAATCGCTCCATTTCCTGTGTAAAGTCCTCGTTCACCCTCCCATCCCAGCTCCAGGCTGGAACTCGGGACAAGGGATGGTAAGAACGAGGCTGGAGGGTAGTAATGGCTTTTCGTCGGTCTGTCATTCTAATTTGCGGCCTGGTTTTGGGAACGTTCTTCCTGGTTGCCTGCAGCCAGAATACCCCGCTTCCTCCCACCACAACTCCCATGCCCCCCACCAATACAGCAACCCCTGTACCCCCGCGATTGTTGACCGTCTGCATGGGGCAGGAACCGTTCAGTTTGTATCCGGTGGATAACCCTTCCTCGGCTGCACGCAGTGTGCTGGCTGCGATTTACGACGGGCCGATCGACACGAATACCTACGGGTACCAGGCAGTGATCCTGGAGCGAATCCCAAGCATCAAGAATGGTGATGCCCAACTCTTTTCGAAAGGCTTTTTTATTGGTGATGAAGTGGTGGATGCCAGCGGCACCCCGGTGACCCTGGCGGTGGGGGTAAAGATCCGCCCGGCAGGCTGTCGTGATGACACCTGCGCGATCGTGTACGATGGCAAGTCTGAAATCCAGCTGGACCAGATGCAGGTGACATTTACCCTGCTTCCCGGACTCACCTGGTCGGACGGCGAACCTCTCACTGCAGATGATTCGGTTTACGCCTTCCAGGTGGCTGCCGACCCGGCATCTTCGGGTTCCAAATACCTGGTGGACCGCACCCAGTCGTATGAGGCTGTGGACGCAACCACTGTTCAATGGTGGGGGAAACCCGGTTTTGTCGACCCCACCTACTTCACCAATTTCTGGTCTCCACTCCCAAAACACCTTTGGAGCCAGTTTTCGTCTGATCAGCTCACAGAGACTGATATCGCAGCCCGCACACCGCTTGGTTGGGGACCTTATGTTGTGCAGGAATGGATAGCGGGGGACCATATCACCCTGACCAGGAACACACACTACTTCCGGGCCAGTGAGGGTCTTCCCAGGTTTGACATCCTGACTTTCCGCTTTGTCCCGGACCCGGGCATTGCCATCAGTGACCTTTTGGATGGCACCTGCGACGTTCTCGATCCCAGCATCGTTTTGGACGGCCAGGTGGAGTTGCTTCGTTCGATGGCCGACCAAAATCAATTGCGTGCCTGGTTCACCCAGGTACCCGTGATGGAAGAACTGGCGATAGGCATCCGGCCGGCGTCCTACGATAACGGGATTAATTCCGGGGTTGACCGTGTTGATTATTTTGGTGATGTGCATGTGCGCCAGGCTTTGGCTTTATGCCTCGACCGCCAGCAGGTGGTGGATTCTGTGCTTACAGGAGTGAGCATTGTTCCAAATTCTTATCTCCCGGCGGAAGACCTTTTTTACAATTCTGAAGTATCCAAATATTCATTTAATGTAGCATCTGCCAGCCTGCTGCTCGAACAGGCCGGTTGGAAGGATGTCGATCATGATCCAGCCACACCCGCGCGAGGCCTGGGGAGTCCCGGGTATTCCATCCGGCACTCCATTTGTGGTGAATTACGTTACCACCAACGCCGTTCAGCGCCAACAGGTGAGCACCATCCTGGCAGGCTCCCTGGCGCAGTGCGGGATCAAGGTCAATGTGCAGTATCTCGACGCCAATACGCTTTATGCTCCCGGGCCCGAAGGGATATTATTTGGCCGGAATTTTGACCTGGTTGAGTTTGCAATGGGGAGTAATGGGCTCGAACCACCTTGTGATTGGTATTCCAGTTCCCAGGTTCCGAATGCTGCGAATAATTGGGTGGGGACGAACGTCAGCGGATACACCAACCCAGCCTTTGATGCAGCCTGCCTGACTTCCCAGAATTCCCTGCCAGATGAGCCGTTTCATGCCTCGGCATATGCTCCAGGCCCAGTCTATTTTTGCCAACGATTTGCCGGTGATCCCACTCTACTGGCGGGTAAGAACTGCTGCAGCCCGCGCAGACTTTTGTCAGTTCTCGCTGGATCCCACTGCCGCCAGCAACCTGTGGAATATTGAAGCGTTTGACCTTGGTTCGGGTTGTAAACCTTGAAAATAATGGGCGTCACTGCCTGCAATGAATAGGACACTTGACTTTTTGAGTTTCTTGTGTTAATCTTCCGTTAACTATTCTGGTATTTTCCTAAATCCCAGGACTTAAATCTTTTCAGCGAAGGAGGTGATTCTCGGGAATAACCTCGAGTTGTCTGTTAAGCTCTAACCATTCACCCTAATCTGAACAACTAACTAATATTTGGAGGAGAAAGACAATGTCTCGAAATCGCATTACATTGGTTGTCGGCCTGTTGGTGGCTTTCAGCATGGTGCTGACCTCCTGCGCTCCGGCAGTCACCTCTACTCCAGCCGTTCCGACCGTTCCTTCGGCTCCGCCAACTGCAGTTCCCACCGCAGTCCCGGCTCGCCACGGCGGCTGGCTGGACGAGATCGATTACTCAATTGTCGATGCAGCCTCGGCCATCACGCAAATTACCGCCGGTGCTGTAGATCTGTTCAGCTACGGTTTGGCTGCTAATAAGCTTGCCGAAATCAAGGCTGCCAACCTGTGCTACTCACAGTCGTATGGAACATACTACAGCATGTTGTTCAATCCGGCTGTCTTTACTGACACTAACAAGTTGAACCCCTTCTCGAATCGCAAGATCCGCGAAGCGATGAACTGGGCGATCGACCGCAATTTCATCAACCAGGAAATCTATGCCGGCGGTGCACTGCCGAAGTTCCTCCCATTGACCACCCAATTGGTGGATTACACCGGGGTAATTGATATCGCCCGCGGTCTCGAAGCCTATTATGCCTACGATATGACCAAGGCCCAGGCCCAGGTTGATACCGAAATGGCCGCCATGGAAGCCACCAAGGGCACGGATGGCAAATGGCAGTACAAGGGAGCTCCCGTTAGTCTGATCTTCCTGATCCGCAATGACGGTGACGGCACCCGCCTGCCCCAGGGCGAATACTTTGCCCAGCAGTTGGAAACCCTCGGGTTCACCGTTGAAAGAGTGAGAAGAAATCCTCCGAGCTTTCACCCCTCTGGATTGGCTCTAATCCCCCGGACGGTCTGTGGAATTTGTACACGGGCGGCTGGGGTTCCAACGGCTTGAATCGTGACGAGAAGACCATTTTCCGCGAAATGTACCTGCCCGATAGCCCGCAGGGAATTCCGTTGTTTACCTTTAATGTTCCCGATCCTGCCTTCCAAAAGGTCGGCGATGACCTGAACAATGGCAACTTTACCACCCTTCAGGAACGCCATGACCTGATCGTCGAGGCACTTCCACTTTCAATTCAAGATTCGCTGCAAGTTTGGACTGTTGACCTGCAAACCTATGCCCCCTACAATTGCAAGCTCCAGGTAAGTGCAGATGTGGGTGCCGGTGTTGAAACCACCAAGATGGCTCCCTTTAACCTGCGCTATGTAAGGCCAGGAGGGCGGCCAGGTAAAATCTGCCACCACCGCCACCCTGTTCACCGATCCGTGGAATCCTGTCAACGGCGCCAACTGGGTGACCAGTGCGTTTGTGCAGGCTGCAGTAGAAGGTCGCGACTTTATGCCCGATCCTTACACCGGCCTTAGCTGGCCGATGCGCGCCGAGAAGGCTGATGTGACCGTGCAGACCGGCCTCCCGGTTGGCACGAACCTCAACTGGGTATCTTTGTCCACAGCCGACACAATTACAGTGCCCCCGGATGCCTGGGCTGACTGGGATGCAACCACTCAGAAATTCATCACCGTTGCTGAGAAATTCCCCGCTGGCACCACTGCCAAGAGTGAAGGTTGTCGTCTATTTCCCGGCTGACATGTTCCAGACCGTGAAGTGGCACGATGGCTCCAGCCTCTCGGTAGCCGACTTTGTCATGGAATCAAATCATGTTGTTTGATCAGGGCAAACCGGAAAGCGCCATCTATGATGAAGATGTTGCGGGAACCCTGGAAGCCTTACTTGACCCACCTCAAGGGCATTAAGATTGTTTCCACCGACCCGCTGGTCGTCGAGACTTACGATGACAACTTCTATGCGGATGCAGAGTTGGATGCCTCAGCTAATTGGTACCTTCTGGCCTCGCTATGGTTATGGCGAAGCCCCCTGGGAATCCATTGCCATCGGCAACATGGCCGCTGCAAACAAAGAACTGGCCTGGGGAGCCGGAGGCGCTGACCGGAATTCGGTCGAATGGACCAGCTTCATCGGCGGCCCGAGCCTGGAAATCCTGGCCAAGGATCTCGATCACAGCGTTGGCTGATAAGACCATCCCGTATGCTCCCACCATGGGCGCCTACATCACCGCTGAAGAAGCCACCGCCCGTTATACCGCCCTCAAGGCCTGGTATACCGCTCGTGGTCACTTCTGGGATGGAACCGGTCCTTATTACCTGGCTTCCGTGGATCTGAATGCTGGATCCGCCGTGGTCAAGAATAATCCAGATTACGTGGATACCGCTGACCGCTGGTCCAGGTTTGGACAGGCGCCTCTTGCAGTAGCCGCGCTGGATGGACCTGCCCAGGTTAAGATCGGCGATCAGGCAGTATTTAATGTAGCTTTGACCTTGAAGTCTGATGGTAGTCCTTACCTCAGCTCTGATGTCAAAGAAGTCAAATTCCTGATCTACGATGCCCAGGGCAAGACCGTCTATGTTGGCGCAGGCGCAGCCGTCGCCGGCTCGGATGGTAAATACACCCTCACCGTACCAACCGATGTAACCTCCAAGCTTGTTGCGGGTACCGGTCGGATCGAGGTAGCCGCGGTGCTTATTCCCGTAGCTATCCCGGCCTTTACTTCTCTTGATTACACGGTTGTCCCGTAATAGGTTTTAGCTCTGTTGGTTGATTGGGAGGGGCCAGGGCTTGCCCTTGCCCCTCCCTCTTAATTTATATCCTTGTAAGGATGATATGGCCAATGAAACATTAGCCGCACCCACCCCCGAATTACCGATTGTCAAGAAAAAGTTTGCGAGCAGCACCTTTATGCGCCTGGTTAAATACTCAGGGCTCAGGCTTGTGACCATGGCTGTCACCGTCACGATCGGCGTTTACCTGACCATTTTGATCGCCAATATGGGCGGGTATGTAGACACGATCATTCGCAACGAAATTCGTGACAATACCACCCAATCCATGATCGCGAACCCGGCGTTCCGCAACCTGGAGTCCAGTATGCGGGAGAAACTCATTCAGGAGAAGATCGCTTCTGAGATCGAGCGCCAGGGTCTAAATCAGCCGTTTGCGGTACGCTCCTTTAGATACCTCACCAATGCTCTCACGTTGAATCTGGGCCGCGCTGTTAGAATGACCAGCGATCACGGCTCCAAGGAAGTGCGCCTGATCCTGCTCGAACGCCTTCCTGCCACGCTGCTCCTGACAGGCACCTCCAACCTGATATTATTCTTTGGCAGCGTTTTTATCGCCCTTTCTTTGTCGAGAAAATACGGTAGCTGGCTGGATAAGTTAACCATCGCGCTTTCCCCAACCTCCGCAGCACCCCCCTGGTTTTACGGCATTTTCTTTATCCTGATCTTCGCCGCGGTATTTCGGATCCTCCCATTTGGAGGGCTGGTGGATTCACCCCCGCCAGAAAACAGGCTTGATTATGCTCTGAATATTTTAAAACATCTCATCCTGCCAGGCATGTCTGTAATCATTCAGTTCGATCTTCCTGAGCATTTATAACTGGCGGACATTTTTCCTGATCTATTCCAGCGAGGATTATGTGGAAATGGCAAAGGCGAAGGGACTGCCGCCGCGGGATGTGGAACGGCGATACATTCTGCGACCGACGCTGCCAACCATCATCACGAATTTTGCCCTGCTGGTCATCACCCTGTGGACCGGGTTTACCATCACCGAGACGGTTTTCCTCTGGCCCGGGCTTGGGATTACTCTCTTTCGGGCCATCGGGTTCTATGACACTCCCGTGATCGTTGGGTCCACGATCATTTATGCCTATTTGCTGGCCATTACGGTATTTTTGCTTGATTTCGTTTATGCCCTGGTGGATCCCCGGGTTAAAGTCGGATCAGGAAGCTCACAATGACGAAGCTTAAAAACTATTTCCGTGCACTGCTCCGCTACCCATCAGCAATCCTGGGGATCTTGATCATTACCTTCCTTCTTGGGGTTTCCGTTTATGCCTTGGTAACGATCCCCTACAAGGAGGCAGTCCGGCTCTGGCGCGGGGGAGAGAATGTATGGTATCAAAACCCGAAATATGCTGCTCCTTCCTGGTTTAATTTATTCACTGCCAGGAAGGAACCCGTGTCGTTTGCGGTGGACACGGCCGATGGGAGCATGTCCAGGACCGTCACTCCCAACGATGAAAATATTTCCACTGTTGATATTACCTACTCCTTCGATTACACCTACGACGGCTTCCCGCAGGAGATGATCCTGTATTTCTCTCCAGTCATCAAAGAGAAATTTCCATTTGTCTCCATATCCTGGATCACCCCGGATGACAGGAAGATCCGCATCGCGGATATGGCAGTGGAGCACACTGCAACCTTCCGGTTTTCCCAGGACCAAAAACTGCAGACCAGGTTAAGATCCGAAAAGGTCATGGAAGCGCTCTTCGCAGACCCCCAGTCTGCAGACCCGCTGAAACCAACCACGTTGAAAGGCACGTATCAATTGGTGATCAGCGGGACAACCTTTGAACAAGGTTCCAGCATTGATGTCCAATTCGTTTTCCACGGAAAGCTTTTTGGGCTGGCTGGCACCGACCACTATCGGCGCGATCTCCTGTCTGCCTTTATTATATGGCACGCCGATCGCGCTGGCCTTTGGTTTGCTTGCTGCCCTGGGTACGTCACTCCTGACCATGATCATCGCCGCCATCGGCACCTGGTATGGAGGCTGGGTGGATGAATTGATCCAGCGCATTACCGAGATTAACCTGGTCCTGCCATTTTTGGCCATTTTAATCATGGTCGGCACGTTCTACTCGCGCAGCATTTGGTTGATGTTGGGCACTTCCATCCTGCTGAGCATTTTCTCCGGTTCGATCAAGACTTACCGCGCCATTTTCCTGCAATCCAAGGAGTCAAGTTATATTGAAGCCGCCCGCGCGTACGGCGCTTCGAGTTCACGCATCATCTATACCTACTTGATTCCACGCATGATCCCCTTGTTGATCCCGGCCCTGGTCTCTTCCGTCCCCTCCTTCGTATTCCTGGAAGCTTCGCTTGGCGGTTCTCGGTCTTGGCGACCCGGTCCTGCCCACATGGGGGAAAGTGATCAATGATGCGTGGGCGGATGGAGCTTTGTATCAAGGGCGATATTATTGGGTGCTGGAGCCTGCGATCCTGTTGATGATAACCGGGTTTGGTTTTGCACTGCTTGGTTTCGCATTAGATCGTATCTTCAATCCCAGGTTGAGGGATATGTAACCCCATGGCAGAGAATAATAAATTATTACGTATTGAAAAGCTGGTACTTTATTTTAATTCTCGCGTTGGGCCGGTTCAGGCTGTAGATGGAGTAAATTTTGTTTTGGACCACAACCGCGCCGTGGTGGTCCTGGGTGAGTCGGGCTGCGGGAAGAGCTCTCTTGCCAAGGCCATCCTGAGACTCCTGCCCCGTAATGCTGGAACATATACTGGCAGCATATACCTGGATGGACGCGATATCATGCCCCTATCCGAAGAGGAATTCCGGCAGAATATCCGCTGGGCTTCCATCTCCATGGTCCCACAGGCTGCCATGAATGCTCTAAATCCGGTGATCCGGGTTGGAGACCAGGTGGCGGAACCGGCCATTATTCACCTGGGTGTGGATAAGACCGAAGCGCTCGCCCTGGTAAAAAAGATGTTCCGCCATGTTGGCGTTCCTGATGATTTCATCAGCCGTTATCCGTTTGAGTTGAGCGGCGGTATGCGCCAGCGGGTGGCAATTGCGATGGCACTGGTCACCTCGCCGATTTTGATCATCCTGGACGAACCGACCTCTGCATTGGATGTCCTGACCCAGGCAAATATCTTTAACGTTTTAAAACGCCTGAAAAAAGAGTTGGGTATCAGTTTCATCCTCATCACGCACGATATTGCCACATCCAGTGAGCTGGCAGACGATGTGGCGGTCATGTATGCCGGGCAGATCGTTGAAGTGAATGATGCCTATCATTTTTTTGATAAACCACTGCACCCATATTCGCAAAAGCTCATGGCAAGCGTGCCAAGGTTGCATGGCGATACGGAGCCTGATTTCATTACGGGTCAGCCTCCCAGCCTGATCAACCTGCCGAAAGGCTGCCGGTTTGCAGATCGCTGCCCTTCCCGGTTTGAAAAATGTGTGGAAGATCCCCCCATGGCTGATGTAAATGGCCGCAAGGTCAAGTGCTGGTTATATTCCTGATCCAGGAGCTTGTATATGTTGTCTGTTTCCCAGGGTATTGTTAAAGAGAATAAAGAGAATACCAGGAAAACCATCCTGTCTATTGATGATCTTCATGTCTGGTTCGAGCTGAAACGGTTTGGGTTCGGTCATGCCGGATATGTGAAAGCTGTAGATGGAGTGAGTTTTGATATTCATGAAAGCGAAACGATCGCTGTTGTAGGTGAGAGCGGTTGCGGAAAATCGAGCCTGATGAAGACCATCCTGGCGCTGTATAAGCCGACCAAGGGGAAGATCATCTTCGACAACAGGGATCTATCCGAACTTGATAAAAAGGGCATGCATTGGTATCACTCCAATGTTGGCTTTGTTCAACAGGATCCATACGGCGCATTGGCTCCTTTCATGACTGTCCAAAAAATCCTGGAAGAGCCTCTTATCATCGGCGGGATCAAGGGTAAGGAAAACCGTCTCCTGCGTGTCCATAAAGCCATGGATGAAGTGAAGCTCACTCCGGTGAGTGATTTCTTGAATAAATTTCCTCACATGCTGAGCGGTGGTCAGCAGCAGCGCGTGGTCATCGCCCGGGCCATGATCATGGAACCCAAATTCCTGGTTGCAGATGAGCCTGTTTCCATGCTGGATGCCTCGGTGCGTGTGGAAATTCTAAAGCTGCTGAGTAATTTGCAGAAAGTGCATAATCTCTCGGTGATTTATATTACCCACGACTTGAGCACGGTGAGCTATTTCTCTGAGCGCATTTTCGTAATGTATGCAGGCAACCTGGTAGAGAAAGCCAAGGTGCGCCAGGTCCTGGATAACCCGCTCCATCCTTACACGATAGCCCTGCTCACCGGCACATCGGAACCGGATGCGAAAAACGCAGAGACCTTTAAGGAACTACCGCCCGGGGAACCGCCCAGTTTGGTTAATCCGCCCACGGGCTGCCGGTTCCACCCACGCTGTTCAAAAATTATCATGGGCCTCTGCGACGTCAAATATCCAACTGAGTTCGAGCCGGAAAAAGGGCATCTTGTGGCTTGCTGGCTTTACCAATAAAAAATGTCCTTCAGCCCATTGAAAATCATCCTTATTGGTTTGTTTCTTGTGATACTTGGGGTGGTCCTTCCGTTCTTGATGGTGCTCCACGTGCTCCAGTCGACCTTTTTTTTGAACTTTTTCAGCTACACTTCGTCGCTGGCTGGATTAATTCTCGGCATCACCGGTGCCTCCATGTATGTCCGGATGAAGAAAAAGTAAATCGATCACTCGTATGTTGGAAACGGAATGCTCGCTGAAAAGTCGGGCATTCTTTTTCAAAATATGGGAATCACAATTCTTTGCTATAATGGGGACAATTCGTTTTGCGGAGCATTGCTGTGCAACCAAAAACCATGAAGAAACCGCTGTTGGAAGTAAAAAATCTTAAGACGTATTTTTACACTGAAGATGGGGTGGTAAAGGCGGTGGATGGGGTGGATTTTGTCGTGTATCCCGGGGAAGTGCTCGGTTTGGTGGGGGAATCAGGTTGTGGTAAAAGTGTCAGCTTGCTTTCTGTAATGCGGCTCATCAGCCAGCCGGGGAAAATAACCGAGGGCGAGATAACCTTCGATGGGCAGAACCTGCTCAATTTGACCGAGACCGAAATGACCCATGTGCGCGGCAATCGCATCTCCATGATCTTTCAGCAGCCGCAGACAGCCCTCAACCCGGTCTTTAAGGTCGGCGATCAAATCTCCGAGGTGCTCAGCATTCACCAGGATTGTGACAAGGACACGGGAAGGAAACGCGCCATCGAGCTGCTGACCATGGTGGGAATTCCGGAACCAGAAAAGCGAGCCGACGCGTTCCCTCACGAACTTTCAGGTGGGATGGCCCAACGCGTAATGATCGCCATGGCGCTGGCGTGTGTTCCAGAACTTCTGATTGCGGATGAACCAACCACCGCATTGGACGTGACCATTCAGGCGCAGATATTGGATTTGATGCGCGACTTGCGCAACAAGGTCGGTGCCTCGGTTGTCCTTATCACGCATGACCTTGGCGTGGTGGCAGAGATGGCCGAACGTGTGGCCGTAATGTATGCCGGTCGGATTGTCGAGCAGGCTGATGTCAAGACCCTGTTTGCCTCCCCGCGTCACCCCTACACTCAGGGGTTGATGGGTTCCATACCCGTCCTGGGAAAAATCAAGGATGTTTTGGAAGTAATCCCAGGAACGGTCCCCAATTTGGTGAACCTGCCGGAGGGCTGCCGCTTTGCTCCCCGCTGTAAAGCGCGTATCGAACACCAGCTGCAAATTTGTACCGAGATCGAACCAGACTTGATCCCGGTATCAAATGAACACCTCGTCCGCTGTTGGCTCTACCAGGATCATGAGGGGCACCATGCGCCTTTGGGGTAGGACGAGCCAATTCTACTGGATATGTTATAAGGTCGACTTAAATTCCGATAAATTTCTTGGGTCTTGGTCCAGGGAGATCCTAGACCCGTGAAATTTCCGGGATTGAAAATCAAACGATGACGATATGCTTGCCTCTTCATGCAAATAACAGGAATACATTCTGGTGGAGTAACACTCTATGACAATGGCATCGACGAATAATTCCAGTGTTGGAAAAGATCTGGTTGTTGTGAAAGACCTGGTTAAGTATTTCCCGGTCCGCTCCGGATTGTTGCAGCGCGTAGTGGCCTGGGTGCAAGCTGTGGATGGGATAAGTTTCACCATTCGCGAGGGGGAAACTCTTGGGATGGTGGGGGAATCCGGGTGCGGTAAAACAACAGTTGGACGAGCCATGCTGCGTTTGATCGAACCGACTTCAGGAGCGGTAAATTTTGATGGGACGGATGTGCTTCGTTTGAAGGGGAAGGAATTGAAGTCCATGCGTCGGAACATGCAGATCATCTTCCAGGACCCATACGCATCGCTTGATCCGCGCATGCCCATTGGAGAGTCGGTGATGGAAGGGCTGAACGTTCATGGCATCGGCACTCACCGCGACCGGGTAGATACCATGATGGAAACATTGAAGAAAGTGGGGCTGGAAGATTATCACGCCCGGCGTTACCCGCATGAGTTCTCCGGTGGTCAGCGTCAGCGCATTGGGATTGCGCGTGCGCTGGCCCTGCGCCCCAAGTTCATCATCTGCGACGAGCCGGTTTCAGCGTTGGATGTGTCCATTCAGTCGCAGGTGTTAAATATCCTGAAAGACCTTCAAAGGGAATTTGGGCTAACCTACCTGTTCATTGCGCACAATTTGAGCGTGGTGGAACACATTTCAGACCGCGTGGCGGTGATGTACCTGGGCAAGATGGTGGAATTAGCCAGCCGCGAAGACCTTTATCAAGAAGCGTTGCATCCCTATACCAAGGCGTTATTCTCAGCCATCCCGGTCCCCGACCCCACCGTTAAGCGGGACCGCATCATCCTGAAAGGCGATGTGCCCAGCCCGCTCCATCCACCCAAGGGCTGCCGGTTCCACCCGCGCTGCCCGGTGGCGATCGACATATGTTCGGTTGAGGAACCAAAATTCCTCGAATCGAAAAAGGATCACTGGGCAGCCTGCTGGTTGGTGAAGTAAGATCATTGGGAGACATATGTCCCCACATCGGATTTTGATTGTAGAAGATCAACGCGAGGTCAGCCGCTTATTGCGTTCGGCTTTGGAGACCCTTGAGGCAAAACTCGAGGTCGTTGAAATTCCTTCCGGCGAAGAAGCCACACTGGACAGCACTCGCAACCGGGTTGACCTGCTGGTTTCCGATTACCGCCTTCCGGGAATGACCGGCATCGAACTGATGCACAAGGTGAAGATCAATCACCCTCAAGCCAAGATTATCCTGGTCACCGGGCAGACCGATCCCAGGATTCGCAGGGAAGTGGCCGAGGCAGGAGCAGATGCCTTCTTCATCAAGCCGGTTCCGATGGCTGATTTCCTGGATGCCGTTGAGCGTCACCTGGGGTTGGTTGAGACGCTTCTTCCTCCTGAACCAATTGACACTGCTGAAACTGAAGTCAAGCGCAGTATTCCAGATCTCCTGGCAGGCCTGCGCCAGGACCTGGCGGCAATTGCTGTCCTGCTCTTAAACGATCGCGGGCGAATCCTGGCGCGTGCCGGGGACCTTCCGGATCGAGACAACGATGTTGCCCTGGTTTCTTCCCTGCTGACCATATACAGTTCAGGGCAAAATATATCTCAACTGCTCGGTCAAAAAAATCCTTCGAACTGGTCTGTCTTTGATGGTGGTAAATTCGACATGGTTTTTGCCCCGGTTGGTTTGGCTCATGCCATGCTGGTCATTGGAGAGGGGATTGCCGGTAAAGGTAAGATCATGAAATCCATCGATATTTTCTCGGCTGCCCGGGATCAAATTGAACAAGGACTGGGTGAGACTTCCCAGGGACTTGCCGCCGAGGATGAACCCCCTACAACTCCATCGGAAGGGAATGAGCAAAGCGCGACCGAATGGGAGCCCATGTTCAACGATGCTAAAGACAAACTCAAACCTGCCGAGGTGAATGATTATTGGGATGAAGCCGCCATAAAGCAGAAAGCTCCCTCCAATCCAGACATGCTGTCGTATGATCAGGCAAAACAACTTGGCTTGACCCCCGAGGATGAGTCCTAGCCATGCCGCTGGGGCTGTGATACAATTTCCGCCGCCTCCCGTACAAGAACCGGGATTACCCATTGGGGCGTTGTGCAATGGCAGCACGTCAGCCTTTGGAGCTGATTATCTTGGTTCGAATCCAGGCGCCCCAGCCTTAATTTCCCGCCTGCAAGCGGGGCTTTTTTCTCCCTTTCGGGCCTCGCGCCACCTCGCTGGCAGCGCAGGCCTTTTTATTTCCAGGTTCCCGGGAAAGGGGACGGGTATGCCCCCTCCGGTGACCGGGAAATATGAATTGAATGTTTTTCGATCCTCTAAAATGCAGTAGGAGAATCCCATGAAAATTACCGCTGTTATCCTGGCTGCCGGTCAGGGCACCCGCATGATGTCTGAGCTGCCAAAGGTGCTGCACCCTGTCTGCGGAGTTCCCATGATCGCCCATTCGCTGGCTGCCGCAAAAGCCGCCAGCAGCGAGACCCCGGTGGTCATCATCGGATATGGGGCAGAAGCGGTGCGTGAATTCCTCGGAAAGAAGGCTCGCTGCGTCGTACAGGACCCCCAACTTGGCACGGGTCATGCTGTCCAGCAGGCAGAAAAAACATTGCGCGGTAAAACCGATTTGGTGCTGGTCACCTATGCCGATATGCCTCTGCTTCGACCGGAAACACTCAAGGAACTTGTGGCCACTCAAAAAGCCAACCAGGGACCACTAACCATATTAACGGTCAACGCTGCTGATCCGCGCGGTTTCGGACGGGTTATCCGAAATACCGAAGGCCGCGTGCAGGCCATTGTTGAGGAAGCTTCTGCCACCGCTGAGCAATTGTCGATCCACGAATTAAATGTCGGTGCATATTGTTTCTCCGCCAACTGGTTGTGGGATGCTTTGCATAAAATTAAGGTCTCGCCAAAGGGTGAGTATTATTTAACCGATACAGTTGCGCTGGCGGCCCAGGCAGAAGGGACGGTGCAGGCATTGGTCAGTGAAGACCTGGTGGAAACCATTGGAATAAATACCCGCATTCACCTCGCAGAAGCCGAAGCGGCTTTTCGCCAGCGCATCAACCAGGCGCACATGTTGGCGGGCGTGACCATTGTTGATCCAATGGCTACCTACATTGAACCTGGCGTAACCATTGGCAGGGATACTGTCATCTGGCCGAATTCCTATTTGCGCGGCAGCACGGTCATTGGCGAAGGATGTATCATAGGACCGAATACCGTCGCTGAGGATTCGACTGTCGGAGATTTCTGCGAAATCCAGGCTGCCGTGATGGAAGGGGCGGTGGTCGAGGATAATGTAGGCATTGGACCCTTCGCCCGATTGCGTAAGGGGGCGCATCTGTGTAAAGGTGTCCATATGGGTAACTTCGGTGAGGTAAAGGATTCGACCCTCGGTCCCGGTACGAAAATGGGTCACTTCTCATACATTGGCAATGCTACAATCGGGGAAGATGTCAACATCGGCGCCGGGACGGTCACCTGCAATTTCGACGGGGTAAAGAAAAATCCCACCGAAATTGGTGATGGCGCTTTCATCGGTTCAGATACCATGCTGGTTGCGCCAGTAAAGCTGGGGGCGTACTCCCGCACGGGGGCCGGGGCGGTGGTCACAAAAGATGTGGAACCCAATTCATTGGTGGTCGGCGTTCCTGCCCGTCCCATTAAAAAATCGAACGAGGGAAAAAATGATTAAGCTGACAGATGATGAACGCCGTGCCTTGATCGACCTGGCTAAAGAAGCCAGCCGCAGGGCTTACGCGCCCTACTCAAATTATCCTGTCGGTG
Organism: uncultured Chloroflexia bacterium; assembly: GCA_963826215.1. GTDB lineage: Bacteria > Chloroflexota > Anaerolineae > Anaerolineales > Villigracilaceae > UBA877. The sequence goes on from CAWGWL010000015.1 coordinate 61,989, forward strand.
CCGCCCTGCGCACCAGGTCCGGTCGCATTTTCACTGGCTGCAACATCGAGAATGCGGCTTACCCAACCAGCGTGTGCGCTGAACGTGTTGCCATCTTTAAGGCGGTCTCGGAAGGGGAAAAGGAATTCGATGTCATTGCAGTGGTTACCCCCAATGGCGGCCCTCCCTGCGGGAGCTGCCGGCAGGTACTGGCAGAATTCGGGCTGGAAACGCTGGTAATGATTGCTGATGGTGAAGGGCGGCTGGTCCAGGAAAGGACCGTGGAGGGCCTGCTTCCCGGTGCGTTCACCCCCAGGGATATGAAGAAATAGAGTCTCCCCGGTTGAAAGCAGCATCGGTACATGGCTGAGCAACGTTCATTCCGTGTTGAAGCAGTTGTCCTCCGTCACTCTGACTGGGGAGAGGCTGACCGCCTGCTCACGCTCTATACACGCGAACGAGGAAAGGTGCGTGCCATTGCCAAGGGTGCCCGCAAGATTCGCTCCCGCAAAGCCGGGCATTTGGAACCGTTCACACGCGTGACCCTGCAACTGGCGCGTGGGCATGACCTGTTGATTGTTACCCAGGCTGATACATTGGATGCCTACCTGCCCATCCATGAGAACCTGGGAAAAACCGGGCAGGCCTCCTATATTGTCGAACTGGTCGACCGGTTCACTTACGAAGATGATACCCGCAATCACGAAATATTCCGCCTGGTGACCGAGGCATTGACGCGCCTCGAAAAAGATGCCGACCCGTGGCTGGCGATCCGTTATTATGAGGTGCGCATGCTGGATTTGCTCGGCTACCGGCCTCATTTGTTCGAATGTGCCAATTGCGGCAAAGTGATCGAGGCCCAGGATCAATATTTTTCTGCCGCCCAGGGTGGTGTACTTTGTCCGGCCTGTGGAAGCGGCTTGCCAGGTGTCTGGACCATCTCGGTGGAGGCACTCAAATACCTGCGCCACTTCCAGCGCAGTACGTATTCTGAGGCGCAGCGGGCGCACCCGAATCCCGAAGTTCAGGTCGAGGTCGAATCGTTGTTACAACGCTATGTCACATATTTATTGGAACGTGCGATGAATTCCCCCCGCTTTATCGATCAAATCAAACGCTAGCTCTCAATCTATTAAATCATTAAGTTCTTCCTTTCCTCCCGTCGCGCCCACCCGATCATATAATGTTGCATTACCCAGGTAATGATCGGGCCAAGGTGACGCCATGCCAGGCTTTGGATGCTCCGCCAGCGCAAGTGGTAGAAAAATTTGGCCCACCAGGTGCGCCGCCGCAGGGATTTACCCATTTCCGAGCGCAGGATGGATTGCTTGTATGTGTGGAAGGAAAAATCCTGGCGGTCGAAGGCATCCCGGATGGCACTCGCTGCCAACCCTCCATAACCCAGGGCTATGCTGATCCCTTCTCCGAATAAGGCATCTGAACCGGCTGCGTCACCCGCCAGCAGGATCCGCGGCGCGCTGAAAAATACTGCTCTGCATCAAACCAGCGGAGGGGGTGACCTTGCAGTTTATAAGCATCCAGGTTGTCACCATGATGTTTGAGCTCATCAGCCAGCGCGGCGCGTAAAGGCATACCGGTCTTAACCGGATATACATTACTGTCGTAAATTCCACGAACACGCACAGGCTTTCCATTTTCAAGGGCGGGGAAATCCCATGAATATCCCAGGATTCCATGCGGCACATACATAAAGTCAAAATATGAATCAGTCTGGATGTGAAATGAGTTTTCGGGCCGCGGCTCGGTGACGATCTCGAGCAGTCGGGCAACATGCATCTCCTCGCGGGGGATGATCGATTCTGCGGACCAGGCTGCTGGACCCGTCTGCGCCTACCACCGCCCTGGCGTGGTAATCACCCTGCTCAGTTGTCACCACCACCTCGCTCCCCGTGACGCTGACTCCCTTTACGACGGTGTCTTCCTGGATGAAGAACCCGCGTTCGCGTGCCTTTGCAGCCAGCCAGGCGTCGAACTCGTACCGTCGTATGGTGCGGAAGGCGAACTTCCCATTCTTTTCGCCGCGCATCTTAAAACCCCGCCCATCGAAATCGAAACGTGCCCAGTCCACGTCTACGTGCGGGATTTCGGTAATGTTTAGGCCCAGGTGGCGCAAAATCAATTCCGCATCCGGCAGGATTCCCCCGCCGCACAATTTTGGGCGCGGGTGATGGGCTTTTTCAAGGATCAGTGTCCTGGAGACGAGCTCAGGAGCCAGTTTGGCCAGGTGGAGCGCAGTGGATATTCCAGCCGGACCCGCACCCACAATGATGATATCGTGGTTGGTTGAATTGTTTTGAAGGGCGTCTGTCATCGTGTTTCAATTCTATGTGAGAAGCTAAATGAAGGCAAGGTTGAGCATCCCGGGCAGGCTTAATGCCATCAATGCTTGGGGCAGGGGTGCAAATCACCTTAATGGGACTGAAATTATTAACGGTATAATCCCCTCGAGTGGAATCGGTTATTTAAACTCTTTTCTTCGAAATTAGAAAATGCCCAAATCATCCCTCCAAACGATCATCCTCCAGTTACAGGAATTCTGGGCGGCGCATGGATGTCTCATCGGCCAGCCTTATTACACCCAGGTTGGAGCCGGGACCATGAATCCTGCCACTTTCCTGCGCGTGCTCGGACCCGAGCCCTGGAATGTCGGTTACGTTGAACCCTCCGTGCGCCCCGATGACGGGCGTTATGGCGAAAACCCAAACCGCTTCCAGCAGCACACTCAGTTCCAGGTCATCCTTAAGCCGGATCCCGGCAACCCGGTGGAACTCTACTTCCAGTCGCTGGAAGCCATTGGGTTCAACCCGCGCCAGCACGACATCCGCCTGGTGGAAGATAACTGGGAACAGCCTGCCATCTCGGCGTGGGGCTTGGGCTGGGAAATTTGGCTGGACGGGCAGGAGATCACCCAATTTACTTATTTCCAGCAGGTGGGCGGGCAGAGCCTTGACCCGGTCTCGGTTGAGATCACCTACGGTCTCGAGCGAATTCTGATTGCCCTTAATAACGCACCTGCCATCTGGGACGAACCCTGGGGAGCCGGGGTCACCTATGGTGAAGTTCGCCGCCATGACGAGTATGAGCAGAGCAAATATTCCTTTGATACTGCCGACGTAAGCCGCTTGCGCCAGTTGTACGATCTATACAAGGCTGAAGCAGAAGCCTGCCTGGCACAGGGATTGGTTGTCCCGGCACATGATTATGTCCTCAAATGCTCGCACACCTTCAATATTCTCGACACCCGCGGTGCCATTGGTGTTACCGAGCGCCAGGCCTTCTTTGGTCAGATGCGCGACATGGCCAGGCGTGTGGCAGAGTCCTGGTTGGAACAGCGCAAGGAGCAGGAATATCCGCTGCTGAAAGAAAGCCAGGAACCTTTAGCGAAAGGTCCGGCAATTTCACCCGTCACACCCTCCACATTCGACCTGCAGTCAGCGCCATTTCTTCTTGAAATTGGTGTGGAAGAATTGCCTGCCTCAGATTTGGATTCTGCCATTGAGCAACTGAAAATCAATGTCCCCAGGGCTTTGGACGAACTGCATCTTGAACATGGATCTGTCAGCGTTTTCGGGACTCCGCGCCGGTTGGTCGTAATGGTGGACTCTCTTGCCCCCCGTCAGCCCGACCGCTCTGACCTGGTCCGCGGCCCGTCTGCGGAACGCGCTTTCGGATCGGATGGTGTCCCGACCCCGGCAGCGATCGGTTTTGCTAAAAGCAAGGGCGTTCAGCCAAAGGACCTCGAGATTCGGGAGATGGACGGGGGCAGGTATGTTGCTGCGGTGGTCAAACAGACCGGGCGCCCAACACCCCAGGTGCTGCTCGAGGCGCTGCCTGTCCTCCTGGCAGGGATCAAGTTTGACAAGTCCATGCGCTGGCTGCCAACCTCCGGAAGCACGGATAAGACCGGGAATATTGCTTTCTCGCGTCCCATTCGCTGGCTGGTTGCATTGTTGGGTGAAATGGTCATCCCGTTTGAATATGCCGGCCTAACGGCCGGGCGCACCACGCGCGGGCTTCGTCCGTATAACTCTCCGGAAATTGACATTCCCAGTGCCGGTAAATATCTGGAGATCATCCGCAAGAATGACATCGTTTTGGATGTGGAAGAGCGCAAGGCGATCATCCGGGTCGGGGGTGGAGAACTTGCCGCTTCCGTCAAGGGTCAGGTGATCATGCCGCCTGAACTCCTGGCTGAGGTGGCCAACCTGGTCGAGCACCCCATGCCATTCCTGGGCACCTTCGGTGAAGAATACCTTTCCCTGCCAAAAGATGTGCTCATTTCTGTAATGAAAAAACATCAGCGTTATTTTCCAATCGAACGTCAAAAAGTGGAAAGTTCAGGTTCGAATAAGGATGGTCAACAGTCAACCCTGCTGCCATATTTTGTGGTGGTAAGGAATGGTGACTCGCAAGGGTTGGACTTGGTCAGGCAGGGAAATGAACACGTCGTCCGCGCCCGCTTTGCAGATGCGAACTTCTTCGTGCGTGAAGACTTGAAGCATAAGCTGGAAGACTTCCGCCCCCGCCTGGGTACCCTCATGTTCCAGAAGAAACTCGGCTCCATGCTCGATAAAAACGAGCGCATCGAAAAACTAACCGGAAAGTTGGCTCCAATGCTCGGCCTGGAAGCTGACCAGGCTGTCTTTGCCCGCCGGGCTGCCCATTTGCTTAAAGCCGACCTGGTTTCCAGGATGGTGGTTGAGATGACCTCGCTCCAGGGGATCATGGGGCGTGAATATGCCAGCCGGGACGGAGAAGCACCGGCAGTGGCTGAAGCGATTGGCGAGCAGTACCTGCCTGTCCCGCATTCCATGCCCGGGGTGGCGGTGGCACTGGCTGACCGGTTGGATTCTCTCGTTGGGCTGTTCGCGGCCGGGCTGGTTCCCTCCGGAACCAGGGACCCGTTTGGACTTCGGCGGGCTGCCATTGGCGTGGTACAGCCGCTGATCGAACACGGGATTGCCTTTAACTTGCAGGCAGCAGTGGAATCCGCGGCCGCCCTGCAGCCAATTCCTGTAGCGGACGAGGTCCAGGCGCAGGTGCTGGATTTCATCACCGGTCGCCTGCGGGTGGTCCTGGTGGAAATGGGATTGAAGCATGATGCTGTTGATGCTGTCCTGGCGGTCCAGTCGGATGACCCGGCAGGCGCGTCTGCGCTCCGTCAGGCAATTGACCGCCTGGGTTGCCCGCCCCGATTGGAATTCGGTCTTGCCGGAATATGCCCGCTGTGTGCGCATTACCCGCGACCAAAAGAAAAAATTCACGGTCAAACCGGAAGACTTCAGCGAGGCTTCTGAGAAGAAATTATTTGCCGCCCTGGAGAAAGCTGAAAAACGGAAACGGGCTCCTGGCTCCGTGGACGATTTCCTGGATGCTTTCGTCCCCATGATCCCGGCTGTCAGCGAGTTTTTCGATAAAGTCCTGGTGATGGCTGAATCGAAATCCGTCCAGGAAAACCGCCTGGGAGTGCTGCAGCGGATTTCTTCCCTGGCAGATGGTGTTGCAGATTTTAGCAAGTTGGATGGTTTTTAGGTCGCCCAAATCGGCGGTCCTTTTGTCCAGGTCTTTCCTGTTTGAACAGTGGAGATACGATGACACAACCACTCGCCAACATTTTACTCCGCATTGAACAACTCCTGAATGCAGGCAAGCAGCAGGAAGCACGTATGTTGCTGGTGGATTACCTCCAGCAAAATCCAGCTTCTGCACGCGGCTGGTGGCTGCTCAGCCTCACCCTCACGGATGTTAACCGCCAGGTGGCATGCCTGCAGCGCGTCCTGCGCCTTGACCCGGAAAACAAGCCAGCACAGGATAAGCTGAACAAGCTGATCAACCAGATCCCGGATTCCCGTTCGGTTAGTCCGTTCACATCGTCGTTCATGGGTGAGGAAGAAGAAATTGCGGATGATTTATCGCTCGTCCCCGATTGGGCAAGACCCACTGGAGCTGAGGGAAAGGGAATTTCGTTTCAACCCCGGAAAGAAGAGGCGGTGACTTCAGCCACCCTGCCTTCTCCAGGCGTTCCGGAAGCGCCTCCCGCTATCTCTCCCGCACCGGACGAACCATCGCCCCCCTCCAGCATTTCGTTCACACCGGACCAGACTGAAAACCTCCCCATCCTCCCGCCTGCCCCTGGTGAAGTGGAGTCTCCCTTGAGCATGACACCGGAACCTGACGATGCGGAGGGTTTGCCCGACACACCTTCGATGCCCATCGAACCGGAGCCTTCCACCGAGCTACCCCCTGTGTCTGGTGAACCGGAACCCCCTCCCCCCACGCCTCCTGCGTCCGGTGACTGGGAGCCGCTCCTCCCTCTTCCCATCACGCCCGGCGAACCCGAGGCACCCCCCACCATTCCATTTGCAACTGACGAACAGGAAGCATCTTCGCCCACGCCTCCTGCTTCGAGTGACCTGGAACCATCCTCTCCCATGCCACCCGCACCAGGCGAGGCACAGGCACCCTCCATTGCACCTGCCGTGTCCAGCGAACCAGGACCGCCTTCCATCGTATCGCCACTACCTGCCGGACCGGAAGCTCCCTCTCCCATTCTTCCCACCCTCGTGGAGTCTGAGATACCCGCGATGACACCTCCTGCTGCCGGCAAGCAGGATGACGGTTCTCCCCTCCCACCTGCCGCCAGCGAATTGACGCCTTCTCCACCTGAACCACCGGTTCCATTAAAGCAGGAAGAATCTTTCACCACGCAAGGCACACCTGGAGAACCCGCGACGATCTCCCCAAGGACGCCCGAGCCTGTCGTGCAGCCGGCTGCCTCCAATCTGCCTCCTGTGCCTGGCGGGCAGAAGGCAGCTCCTGCGTTTTCCCCCGCTCCCACCCAACCGCAGGCTGCCTCCGCCATATCTTCTGCTGCTGCCAGGCAGCCACCATCAACCAAAATGCCGCCCGCACTGATCGAAGATGATTCGTCATCCATAAAGCCGCCCATCATTGCACGCCAGCCTGCCCCAGCCATACCCAAACCTTCTGCCGCTGTCCCCCAGGGTGGGTCCATTTCATCCAACCCACCCACCTCCATTAAACCCGGGGGGAAAGTGCCCACAGCTGATAAGCCGGGTTCGAGGTGGGAACTGGTGTACATTCTAATGGCCGCGTTTGTTATTCTTGCAGTCGCTACCATCGCTGGATATATATCCATTCAAAACAAAGCCCGGCAGCAGGCACAGGATTTATCACAGGCGCAGCAACTTCAAGAAACGCTTGCGCTTGCTCAAACCCTGACAAACCTCCCGTTTCCCACATTGATCCCAACCTGGACATTATCTCCGACCAATACCGAACTGCCAACCGCTTCTCCCACCGGGACTGCCACTTACACTCCCACCTTTGAATTTACACCCACCCGGACACCGCGCCCCTCCATTTTGGTTGGGCCAGCGGTTGGTCTATATGCCCCCGACTTCAACCTGAACGACCTTGCCACTGGTCAGCAGGTGTCCATTGGTCAGTTTGATGGGCGACCGGTTTTCATTTTCTTCTGGGCCACATGGTGCAACCATTGCAACAACGAGATGCCTGTTATTGAAACCATTTCCCAAACCTTTAAGGACACCGGCATGGTCACTTTGACGATCAACGCTGCAGAAGACATCGCCACATTGAACCTTTATCGCACCAACCGGAACCTCACGGTTCCCATCTTGCTCGACCCCAAATCAGTTTTTAAGACGGCATATAATATTAACCTGGATAACATCCCCCTTCATTTCTTTATCGATTCAAGCGGCAGGATCAAGTCAATCGTAAAAGGGGAAATGACCCTCGACGAAATTAATGTCCGGGCGAATGAGATTATCCAGAAGCTCCCTACCTCCACCCCCTAGTATAGAGTTTACAGTTCGAAAAAAAGCAGACGGAGATATGAATTCTCCGTCTGCTTTTATTTAATGTCGCCTGGGGGTTTGCTCTTGCTTGGGCTCCTGGAGGTTGTTTCCATTCAACCTCAAATGACATATGACTTATAATTATTATCGTCCTTCGTATCACTACCATGCGGTTTTGTTATCACGTAATAACAGAATTATAGAACTGGATCAAATCCATTCCTCTTTTTACTGTATAGGATAAATCCTCATGTCTCAAAAAGCGTTTCAATACTACTACCCCGACGTCCTGGCTCACTGCTACGGCTGCGGCACACTTAATGAACACGGGCACCAGATCAAGAGTTATTGGGACGGGGATGAATCCGTTTGTAATTTTATGCCCTTGCCATATCACATTGCCATTCCAGGTTATGTTTACGGCGGGCTGCTTGCCTCGCTTATAGACTGTCACGGCACCGGGACAGCCGCAGCAGCCGCCTACCGCACAGCCGGCCGCGCCATGGATACCGAACCCTCTTTTCGTTTTCTCACCGCCTCTTTGCACGTGGATTATCTCAAGCCCACTCCCCTGGGGGTCGAACTGGAAGTGCGCGGGAAGGTAAAAGAGGTCAAGGGACGCAAGGTGGTCATCGAGGAATGGATCGTCGCCAATGGTCTCACCACCGTGCGCGGGGAGGTCATCGCCGTCCAGGTTCCTGATGAGATGGTGGAAGCGCTGTTGAAAGGCAGGGCGGAATAGGTTTTTGATATAAATAAAATGGGTTTACCTTTCCCTGGCGTGGTTGGAGACACAAAATGCTTCTCGACTCCCCCCGCCTGTTCAATTAATTTATATTTTCACCTGCCAAATCCCCGGTTTGGTTCCCCAAAACAAGCCTTTTTAATCCAACTTGCGCGGCTTCTAAACCGCGTCTATAATTCATCCACGCATGTCCCAGCTTGATGAGATCAAATCCCGCATAGATATTGTAGACCTGGTCGGGGAGACCGTGAAATTACGCCGCGCCGGAAAGAACTTTTCCGGCTTGTGCCCATTTCACAACGAGAAAACCCCCTCATTTATCGTCTCCCCCGATCGGCAGACCTGGCATTGCTTCGGTCAATGCGGGGAAGGCGGCGATATTTTCAAGTTCGTGATGAAGAAGGAAGGCTGGGATTTTAAGGATGCCTTGCGTTACCTGGCCGAGCGGGCGGGGGTCAAACTCGAAGCCTACAAGGCCCAGAAGCCCGAAGAAAAAGAAGCCCATGAGCGCCTGCGCACTCTCCTTGACGAAGCAGGTGACATATTTCCGCTATCACCTGTCCACTCCCGCCGGAAAATTTGCTTTGGATTACATCCACGACAAGCGCCGCCTGACAGACGAGACCATCGAGACCTTTGGCCTGGGATACGCACCCCAGGGGTGGGAGAACGCTCTCAAACATTTTGGCGAGAAGGGCTATTCCACTCAGGAACTGCTCGATGTGGGGCTTGTTTCCCGGCGCGAATCCGGTGAAATTAAGGACCGCTTCCACAACCGCCTGATGATCCCCATCCGCGATGAGAACGGGAAGATGACCGGCTTTGGGGCGCGCATTCTCGATCCCAACGACATCCCCAAGTTCATGAACTCGCCCGAAACCCCCTTGTTCAGCAAGAGCCGCTTGCTCTACGGTCTTGATCGGGCGCGCAAACCCATCCGCACTGCCGACCAGGCTGTCATCGTGGAAGGCTACCTCGACGTGATCGCCCTCCACCAGGCGGGGTTTGCCAACGTGGTCTCACCCATGGGCACTTCCCTCACCGAAGATCAGTTGCGGCTGCTGAAGAAATTTACCCGCACCATCGTCCTGGCCCTCGACCCGGATGCCGCTGGTCAAAAAGCTGTCCTGCGCGGGCTGGAAGCTGCCCGCCAGACTCTCGATCGCCAGGATGAGATCGGCTTTGACGCACGCGGCTTGCTGCACCATGAAGCCCGGCTGCAGGCCGATCTGCGTGTGGCAAGCATGCCCGACGAACTCGATCCCGATGAGATCGTCCAGCGTGACCCGGAACAGTGGAAAAAACTGATCGAAAATGCCCAGCCGATCGTGGTGCATGTAATGGGTGCATTGGCGGTCGGTCGGGATCTCGATGATGCCAAGGTAAAAACCGAGATAGTTGCCCAGGTTCTGCCGTTGATCGAAGACCTGCCCAACCCGGTAGAGCGCGATACTTATCGTCAGCGCCTGGCGCGTTTCCTTAAGGTGGATGAACGCTCCATCAGCGGCAGGGGGGTCCAGGTTCCAAAGGTGCGCCGGTCTCGAACTGGTGTTGAGACCCCAACCAGCCAGGGGAAACCTCCCACAGCTCTCACACCCGCTTTATCCCCTTCCCATAAAAGCGAAGCCCACATCCTGGGTCTGCTCATCCGCCGGCCCGACCTGCTCTACCGGCTTGACCGCGGGCTCCAGGAGGCCGGCCTCAGCCGGATGACTCCCGAAGATTTCGGGTATACTGACCACCAGGTGCTCTTCAGGCTGGTGCGCCAGTCGCTCGAGCAGGACGCCGATGACGCGGGCGATTACCTGCGCCAGAACCTGCCGCCCTCGCTGGATACCCTGGTGGACGAACTGGCGGCGAAACCGGGCGAACTTGACCCGCTGGACGACCGTTTGATCGAGGATCTGTTCAGGGCGGTGGTGAAAATTCGCCGTACGGCACTGACCGAGAACATCACCCAGTTGCGCTTTTTGCAGGAGGATGCCCAGCAATCCGGCGATCTGCGTATCGCCTCCTATCGTGAAATGGTTCAGCAGTATTCCACCCTCCTGCGCGGCCTCGACCAGGCGCAGATCAATCAAAATGGACGCCGTAAAGAAGGACAATGACCCGCACCGCAAAATCCAAGCCCCCACCGCCTATCCGTCCCACCCCCCCAGCCCCACCCGCGCGTAAAAAACGCCCTGGGAAGACCCGCAAGGCTCGCTCCGAAAAGTTGGAAGTACCGCTTTTGGAGAACGTCGAGTCCGAACCCGAAGAGGAACTCGAGCTGACAGGTGAGCCGGAAGAAGGTCTTTCAACAGAGGAAGAGCCGGGCAACCTGGGTGTCGAAGATCCGTTCGAATTCAATCGGGTCGAACTGGCGGCAGAGTTATCGGAGGATCCGGTCCGCTTGTATTTGCGCGAGATCGGCCAGGTTAAACTGCTGGATGCCGCCCGCGAGTTTCGCCTGGCTGCCATGATCGAGGGTCGCCGGGTAATCCTGCTCACCCTGCGCCGCCGCTTGGGAACAAAGGCCGTTTCTTCCCCCACAACCGCTGCCTACCGAAACCTGCTGAGGGATCTGCAGACTGCCTGGACACGCCTGGGGGAGGATGCCGGTCGTCTATCTGTGGAGGTTCCTGATCCAGCCTTGCTTCTGGCCGAGGCTCACAGCCTGCACCGCGGTTGGGAAAACAACATCTCCCCGGCTTACCTGCATGCCTACATCGAGCGCGAATTGTGGGGCAAGGATCCGCTCTGGGACAGCCTGGTTAGTCATGCTTACATTGTTTACGTGATATTTTATATTTTGCCTGAGGACTATGCCGGCTGGTTGTTGAACTATCTCCAGGTTCATCATGACCTGCCTGCCCAGCGCACCCTCTTCCATAACCTGCCTGCAGAACCCGAACTGACCCGTGAAGTGGAGATAATCCGCGCCCGCGCCGACGAAGCCAACGCCGCCATTATCCGCGCCAACCTGCGGCTGGTGGTCAGTGTGGCCAAACGCTACCTGGGTCGCGGCATATCCTTCCTGGATTTGATCCAGGAAGGCAACCTCGGCCTGCTGCGGGCGGTGAACAAATTCGATCCGCGCCGGGGCTACAAGTTCAGCACCTACGCCACCTGGTGGATCCGTCAATCCATCAACCGGTCGATCGCCGAGCAGGCTCGCACCATCCGCATCCCTGTGCACTTGTTCGAGTCCATCACCCGCATTTTACGCATCCAGCGCGCCCTTACCCAGCAACTGGGTCGTGATCCCACCAATAATGAGATCGCCCTCGAATCCGGTTTCCTCACCCCGGTGGACGTGCAGACCATCCTGCGCGCCCGCGCCGAGGAAACCCCCCTGGCTCCGGACCTCCAGCACCGCTGGGAACTTGCCACCACCAAGGTGGACCGCATCCTGTGTTCTGCCGAGGAGCCGATCTCACTCGAGGGACCGGTCAGCGGGGATGAAGATTCCAGTCAACTGGGCGATTTTATCGAAGACGTGGACGCTCTCGAGCCGTTGGACGCCGCCTCACGTGAAATGCTGCGCGAGCAGGTCCAGCATGCGCTGGAAGCCCTCACCGAGCGCGAGCGCCAGGTGCTTGAACTGCGCTTTGGCCTGGTGGACGGCAAGGACCATACCCTCGAAGAGGTCAGCCGTTACTTCAATGTGACCCGCGAACGCATCCGCCAGATCGAAGCCAAGGCTTTGCGCAAGCTGCGCCATCCAACCCGCAGCCGGCATTTGAGGGATTATTTGGGATAACAACCACCCATTTCAAAACGAAAACGGGTTCTTTTATTCATACCTTTCTTCACAATCTGGTGTTCCAATAACCGGGCACGAGTTACATCGTGAAAATTGGCACGCCTGCCCACCTTTTCGAACGTCTTATGTTATACTTTCCCGCCGGTAGGCACTAAAAGTCCATCCCCTGAGGAGAATCCATGCTTCTCGAATACGCCGCCATCGCTGCTTTCATCTTTATGACCGTCCTGATCGGGGTCATTGCCATTGTTTTGGGTACCCTTTTCGGTCCCAAACATGCCACCGATAAAAAGGCCATGCCCTACGAATCGGGCATGAGTCCCATCGGCCCCGGCACCCGCCGCATGCCTGTCCGGTTCTACCTTATCGCCGTCCTCTTCATCCTGTTCGACATTGAAACCGTTTTCTTCCTGCCCTGGGCGCTCGTCTTCCGCCAGCTGGGTCTGTTCGGCTTGGTGGAAATGTTCCTCTTCATTGCCATCTTATTGGTAGGTTACTTTTACGCGTGGAAGAAAGGAGCTTTGGAATGGGAGTAGAACAAAAACTCGGAAATATGGGCATCGCCACCACGACGCTGGAACAGGCTGTTGCCTGGTCCCGGACGAATGCCATGTGGCCGATGCTTTTTGGGCTGGCCTGCTGTGCCATCGAAATGATGTCCGCCCAGGCGGCTCATTACGACATGTCCCGCTTTGGGATGGAATTGATGCGTCCTTCGCCGCGCCAATCCGACCTGATGATCGTGGCCGGACGCGTTTCGCGCAAAATGGCGCCCGTCCTGCGCCGCTTATACGACCAGATGCCCGAGCCAAAATGGGTCATTTCCATGGGGGATTGTGCTTCCTGCGGCGGAGTCTTCAATAATTACGCCATCGTGCAGGGCGTTGACGAGGTGGTGCCGGTGGATGTGTACGTGGCGGGCTGCCCGCCGCGCCCTGAAGCGCTCATCCATGGCGTGCTCACGCTCTATGAAAAAGTACGCGGCATGAAATTTGCCGAAGATAAGAAATAGAGGCTGCACATGGATACGAAACTGGAACCCATCGTAGCGAAATTGGAAAAAGAACTCGCAGGCGCGGCCTCGGAATATCGCGGGGATGTCAGCCTGCAGATCCCGGCCGGGAATATCGTCGCTGCCTGCCAAAAGATGCATGAACTTGGCTTTGAACTGCTTTCCGCCCTGACCGCCGTGGATTACTGGCCCCAGGCAGAGCCCCGTTTCCATGTCATTTACCAGTTCACTTCGGTGACCGGAAACCTGGTTCTCACCTTGCGGGTGCCGGTACCCGGGATCAACCCCTGCCTTCCCACTGTCTCTCATATTTATCGAAACGCCAACTGGCGCGAGCGCGAGTTGTGGGATATGTTCGGGATTAAATTCGAGGGTCATCCTGACCTGCGCCGCATCCTCATGCCCGCCGACTGGGAAGGTCACCCTCTGCGCAAGGACTACCCTCTGGGGTATGAGGAACCGCAGTTCACCTTCAACTTTGAAGAGATCAACCTGCGCAAGCCCTATGCAAAAGAATAGGATGTAGTAGCGACTTCAGTCGCTCTTTGACGATTAAAGTCATCACTACACCTGCGAGGTTTTATGCCTGATATCCAAGAAATTACTGTAGATGAATTAAAACACCTGGTCTCTGACCGCGCCATTGAAGGCGATACGGTCCTGCTTAATATGGGACCGCAGCACCCTTCCACCCATGGCGTGCTGCGCCTCCTGCTCGAACTGGACGGCGAGACCGTGCTCAACTGCATCCCCGACATTGGTTTCCTGCATACGGGTATAGAAAAAAATATGGAAGCCAAGACCTATCAGAAGGCTGAGGTCATGTCTGACCGCCTGGATTACCTGAATACGGTCGGCAATACCCTGGCTTATTCTTTGGCGGTCGAGAAACTGGTCGACCTGGACGTTCCCGTCCGTGCCCAGGTCATCCGCGTCATTCTGGCGGAACTTACCCGTTTCCAATCCCACCTGGTCTGGTTGGGCACTTCAGCCCTCGACCTGGCAGCCATGTCCATGTTCCTGTACTGCTTTCGGGAACGCGAGTACATCCTGGACGTCATGGAGATGTGCTCCGGTCAGCGTATGATGACCACCTACATCCGCCCCGGCGGAATTTGGAGGGACGTTCCGGTTGAATTCGAAGCGGCCGTCCGCAACATTCTCAAGACATTCCCCCGCCGCGTTGACGAATACGAGGCGCTCCTTACCCGCAACCCGCTCATGCTCGACCGCACCTACGGCATCGGTAAATTGACCGGCGAAGAATGCCTGAACTTTGGCGTCACCGGTCCCATGCTGCGTGCCAGCGGAGTCAAGTGGGATCTGCGCAAGACCCGCCCATACTCCGGGTACGAACAATATGAATTCGAGATCCCCACCCGCACCGAAGGTGACGTGTACGCCCGCTACCTGGTCCGGCTGGAAGAGATGCGCCAGTCGCTTCGCATCGTCGAGCAGGCATTGAACAAACTGCCGATGGGTCCGGTGCGCTCCACCAACTATAAATTCGTTCCGCCTCCGCGCTCCGAGATTGGCGTCAGTATGGAAGCGCTTATTCATCACTTCAAGCTCTGGACCGAAGGGTTCGACGCTCCCAAAGGGGCGATCTATTCTGCGGTCGAGTCACCGCGCGGCGAATTGGGCGTTTACCTGGAATCAGATGGCGGTCCCAAGCCCTACCGCATCCATTGGCGCACGCCCTCGTTCGATAACCTGCAGTCCCTGCCGTTGATGTCGAAGGGCGTGTTGGTCGCCGACCTGGTTGCCATCATTGGCTCGGTTGATATTGTCCTTGGAGATGTGGACCGCTAGGTCCTTCAAGTTTGGTGTCCCGATCCGGTGTGAGGTTGTATGCTTGCTGACAAATATCCTGAGGAAATAAAAAAGATTTTTGCGAAATATCCCCCGGAGCAAAGACGCTCGGCGGTCATGCCGTTATTGTACCTGGCACAGCGTGAGCAGGGTTATATCACCAAGGCTGCCCTGGAAGACATCGCCGGGATTCTCGACATCACCTCCACCGATGTGGCTGAGATCGTTGGCTTCTACACCCTTTACCATGACAGGCAGGCTGGCAAGTACCGCATGCAGGTCTGTACCGACCTGCCTTGCGCCTTGCGGGGCGCTGACAAATTCCTGCAGGAATTGTGCGGCAACCTGGGGGTCAAGGTCGGTGAGACCACCTCGGATGGAATGATCACAGTTGAGGCGGTCATGTGCCTGGCCGGGTGCGACAAGGCCCCCATGTTCCAGGTGCAAAGCGGTGATGGGATCGCATATCATGAAAATATGACCGTGGATAAGACCATGGAACTCGTCGCAGCCCTGCGCAAGTCGGGCGGGGAGGTGAAGTAATGGCTCACCTTCTGCTCCGTCACCGGGATATTCCCGGTTTCGACCGGCTGGATGTATATAAGAAGAATGGCGGCTTTGAAGCTTTCAAGAAAGCCGTTACCGGCATGAAGCCGCAGGAAGTGACCGACGTCGTCAAAGCCTCGGGGCTGCGCGGCCGCGGCGGCGCTGGTTTCCCCACCGGCGTAAAATGGAGCTTCATCCCCAACAGTATCTGGCCGCACTATGTGGTTGCCAACGCCGATGAGTCCGAGCCCGGCACCTTCAAGGATCGCGAGATCATGGAAGGCAACCCTTTCCAGTTCCTGGAGGGTGTGGCAATTGCGGCGTATGCCACCGGGGCCAACGCGGCCTACATCTACCTGCGCGGCGAGTTCTGGACGGTGGCAGCCCTGCTCGATGAGAAGATCGCCGATCTTGAAAAAGACAACCTGCTGGGCGATAAGCTCTTTGGATCGGATTATTCCCTGCGCATCTACACCCATCTTGGTGCGGGTGCCTACATTTGCGGGGAGGAAACTGCTCTGCTCGAGTCAATCGAAGGGAAGCGCGGTCAGCCGCGCATTCGTCCTCCTTTCCCGGCGGTCTTTGGCTTGTATGGCAAACCGACAGTTGTCAACAACGTCGAGACGCTCACCAATGTCCCGCTCATCGTGGAAAAGGGTGCCGATTGGTTCAAATCCCTCGGTACTCCCGATAGCGCCGGGGTCAAAATATTTTCGCTCTCGGGGCGCATCAACCGGCCTGGCAACTACGAATTGCCCTTCGGGACCACGTTCCGCCAGTTGATTTACGAAATTGGCGGCGGCGTTCCGGACGACCGGCCGGTCAAAGCCATCATGGCAGCTGGTGCCTCCTCGACCATGATCATTGCGGACGACAAGGCTCTCGATACTCCCATGGATTATGCTTCCGTCCGGACCCTTGGAGCAGACCTGGGCTCGGCCTCCGTGATTGTCATCGATGACACCGTCAGCCTGGAATGGGTCATTAGCAAGACCATCCATTTCTTTACCCACGAGTCGTGCGGTAAATGCACACCCTGTCGCGAAGGCACCTACTGGATGAAACACCTCATCGATCACATTGAACATGGCGAGGCGACAAAGGAAAACATTGAACTCCTTCATGCGGTGGCGAAGCAGATGCAGAATAAATGCCTCTGCCCGCTGGGTGAGTTTTCCACCATGGCCGTTACGACCGCCATTGAGCGCTTCCCGGCTGACTTCACACCCTCCACGGCAGGAGGCTCGCATGGCTAATATGGTCTCCCTCATCATCGATGGACAGTCCATCATGGTCCCGGCTGGCACGTTGATTGTTAACGCAGCCAAGAAGATCGGTATTGATATCCCGGTCTTCTGCTACCACCCCAAGATGGAGCCGGTCGGAATGTGCCGGCAGTGCCTGGTTGAAGTTGGCCGTCCCGTCATGGACCGCGCCACCGGTCAGCCCGTGCTGGAAGACGGCAAGCCAAAGATCTCATTCGGTCCCAAGCTCGAGACCGCCTGCACCACCCCGGTGTCCGAAGGCATGCTTGTCCTCACCAGGTCCGACAAGGCTCGAGCCTCGCAGAAGGAAATTCTTGAGTTCCTGCTCACCTCACACCCGCTCGACTGCCCGGTGTGTGACAAGGGCGGCGAATGTCCGCTTCAGAACCTGACCATGGCGCATGCCTCCCCGCAGAGCCGCTATATTTACGACGAGAAGTCTCACGCCGGGAAGCACGTCCCACTGGGCGACCTCATCTGGCTGGATCGCGAACGCTGCATCCAGTGTGCCCGCTGCATCCGCTTCCAGGAAGAGATCGCCGGGGAGCCGGTTCTGGCCTTTTACCAGCGCGCCCGTGCCACTGACATCATCACCAACTCCGAGCCGGGCTTTGACTCGGTCTTCTCCGGCAACACTTCCGATATCTGCCCGGTTGGTGCCCTCACCACCGCGGACTTCCGTTTCGGGGCTCGCCCCTGGGAAATGAAAGCTGCCGCCTCCATCTGTGCGCAGTGCCCTGTGGGTTGTAACCTGACCTTCAACACCCGTCGTGAGGCTAAATCGGACGGCAAGGTTGCCATCAAGCGCGTCATGCCCCGCCAGAATGAATCCGTCAACGAGATCTGGATGTGCGATAAGGGCCGCTTCGCCTATCACTATACCGAAGCTGCCGATCGGCTTGCACAACCGCTGCTTCGCAGGGATGGCAGCCAGGTTCCCGCCTCCTGGACAGATGGTTTGCACGCCGTTTCGCAGGCTCTTTCTACAGCGAAGAAGGACTCGGTCATCCTTGCCAGTGGACGGCTCTCCAACGAAGACCTTTTCAACCTGAAACAATTGGCTGACGGCTTGGGCGGCGAAGCGCTGCTCTACACCCACATGGGCGGCGGCGAGTTGACCACCTCCTATGGGGTTTCTGCCGGTACGAATTTCTCCGACATGGGCACGGGAACCACCATCCTGGTGGTTGCCTCTGACCTGTACAACGAAGCCCCTGTTTGGTTCCTGCGTGTCAAACAGGCAGCTGAACGCGGCGCTACATTGATCGTAGTAAACGCCCGTGAGACGAAACTGGACCGTTTTGCGAAATTCGCTGTTCGATATTCCTATGGTGACGAGGTGGAAACCGTCAGCGCCCTGGCAAAGAAGGACAAGGTCGGGGCGGCGCTTACTGCCTCAAAGAACCTCGTGGTTCTCTACGGCTCGGATGGGCTCGGTCTCGCCGGATCATCTGCGCTCGCGGCTGCCTGCGCTGAGTTGGTCAAGGGGTGTTCCAGCCAGCCGAATAATGGTCTGATTGGAGTCTGGCCGCGTGCCAATGACCAGGGCGCCTGGGAACTTGGTTTCCGCCCTGCTGCAGACCTGGCGAAGACATTCCAGGGTAAGACCGTGTACATTCTTGCTGCAGATCCGGTGGGGGACGATCCGCAACTGGAAAAAGCTCTAAAGAGCGCCAAATTCGTTGCCGTGCAGGAACTCTTTCTCACCGCAACTGCCCTGCTGGCGGATGCGGTTCTCCCAGCCCAGGCTTACACCGAACGGGAAGGCTCTTTCACTTCCGGCGAGCGTCGCGTACAGCGTTTCTACCCGGCGGTTCCGCCGCGCGGCGAAACCCGCGCGGACTATGCCATCACTGCTTCCATAGCAAAGGAACTGGGCATGCAACTGGAAGGTGCCTCCGCCTCGCTTGTGATGGACAAGCTGGCTGCCGCGGTCAAATCCTTTGCCGGGCTGTCTTATCGCCGGCTGGCTGAAACCGTCGAACAGTGGCCCATCGTCGGACGTCGCGACCTCTATTATGGCGGCACCACTTATGAGAACAGGCAGGGACTGGGTGTGCACCTGGCTTTGAATGCCCCCGCACCGATTCCCGCTGCACCTGCTGAATTCCTGCGCCCCGGCGAGGACCAGTGGCTGGCGGTGCCTGTCACCCGTCTCTACGACCGCGGCATCACGGTCATCACCTCTGAATTGCTGCGCGCTCACATCGGTGCTGCCGCAGTGCTCCTCCACCCGGACACGGCGAAAAAACTAAACGTCGCCTCCGGGGAACAGGTCAAAATTAACGGGTTCCAGGCTGAAGTCCGCCTCGATGACACGGTCCCTGCCTCGGTGGCGCTCCTGCCTCGCAGCATGGGTTTCCCGATCAACGCTCCGGTTGTAGCCGGGTTGAAGAAAGCTTAAGGAAGGCATCATGAACTTTCTTCTCGTTTTGGAATGGCTGATAAAAGGGTTCGTCTGGGCGCTGGTCCTGCTGGGTGGCTTTGCGTATCTTACGCTCTACGAGCGCAAGGCGCTGGCCCGCATGCAGTCCCGCATCGGGCCGAATCGCGCCGGTCCGTGGGGCATTCTCCAGCCCATCGCTGACGCAGTTAAATTGATATTCAAAGAGGAACTGACCCCCGCCAAAGCGGATAAATTGATCTTCACCCTGGCTCCCATTATCACCGTGGTTCCTGCGGTGGTGATCACGGCGGTTGTCCCATGGGGCCCTAGCTTTAATATTTTTGGGTATCACCTCAACCTGTATATTGCCGACATCAACGTGGGCGTGTTGTATATCATGTCCATTGCCTCCATCGCGGTGTACGGCATTGTCCTGGCGGGTTGGTCGTCGAACAATAAGTATGCCATGCTGGGCGGTCTGCGTTCCACCGCCCAGATGATCAGCTATGAAATTGCGCTGGGACTTTCCTTCGTCTCCGCCATCCTGCTCGCCGGTTCGATGCGCATGCTGGATATTGTCTCAGCCCAGGGCGGCTATTGGTTCACCTTCATCCCGAAATGGTTCGTCGTTCTTCAGCCCGTCGGGACCGCCATCTTCCTGATTGCCACCCTGGCGGAGGTCAACCGCGCTCCGTTCGATATGCCTGAAGCGGAGCAGGAACTGACCGCTGGTTACCATACCGAGTACTCGGGCATGAAGTTCGCTCTTTTGTTCATGGCCGAATATACCAAGATGATCGCCATCAGCGCCATCGGGGCCACTCTTTTCTTCGGCGGCTACAATGGTCCGTTTGTGGACAGGGTTCCCTGGCTCGGACCGGTGTACATCTTCATCAAGATCATCGTCCTGCTTTTCGGTATGATCTGGGTTCGGGCAACCTTCCCGCGCATCCGCTATGACCGCCTGATGGCGTTCGGCTGGAAGGTATTGTTGCCCCTTTCGCTGGCACTGGTCTTTATCACTGCGGTTGGCATCATCCTTGCCCAGCAGGTCAATTCGCAGCTCATTGTTGTCATCCCGCTGGCTTCTTTATTGGTAGCAGGAGTGGCGGTCGCCATGATTGACCGCACCTTAAGGAGGAAAGATTATGCGCGTCGTTGAGCCTGTCGTCGAACTGGCGCGTGGTCTTTGGACGACGCTCCGCATGATGTTCGACAAGCCGGTCACCACCCAGTATCCGGAGGATAAGAAGCCTGTCAAGGCGCGCTTCCGCGGCCGGCACGTCCTCAAGCGCTATGATAACGGGTTGGAAAAGTGCATCGGCTGTGCCTTGTGCGCTGCAGCCTGCCCGGCGGACGCCATCTTCGTCGAGTCTTCCGAAAATACGGATGATGAGCGCTACTCTCCCGGTGACCGTTATGCCAGCACCTATGAGATCAATATGCTCCGCTGCATTTTCTGCGGTTTTTGCGAAGACGCCTGTCCCACCGAGGCCATCGTCCTGGGAGACCAGTACGAGCTGTCCTTCACGGACCGCCGCCAGTCCATCTATCCAAAAGAAATGCTGATCGAATCCGTCCCGGCGGGAGGCAAGCCCACCCCGCAGAAAACCGAACCGGGAGTATATACCCGCTCGGTTCCCGAAATGAAAGATCCAAAGGATTGAGACGCCCATGAACTTGACCCTCATCCTCTTCATTATTTTGGCGGCGGTGGCGGTTGCTTCGGCTGCCGGCTTGTTGATCAGCCGCAATACGGTCTACGCTGCCTTGTTCCTGGTGCTGAACTTTGCCACCGTGGCTGTCTTTTACCTTCTGTTGGGAGCTCCCTTCATTGCACTTGCGCAGGTCACCATTTACGCCGGCGCTATCATGGTGCTCTTCCTGTTTGTCATCATGCTCCTTGGCTCTGAAAAACTCCCCCGCGGACAGGTCCTGCCCTGGCAGCGTCCCCTGGCTATTGCTTTGGCTGCTGTCCTGCTGGTCGAAGCTGGCTTTCTGCTCTTCCAACGCCTGAAGTTGTCTGCCGCTCTCGTCAACCCGGAGGCGGCAGTCAATACCACCCAGTCGCTTCAAACCCTGGGTATGGCGCTCTTCAGCCAGTACCTCCTGCCCTTCGAAGTGACCTCCGTCCTGCTGCTCGTGGCGATGGTGGGTGTCATCGTCCTGACAAAAAAAGAGAAAGGAGAAGTCGTCTGATGCCCCAGACCATTCCCCTCACCTGGTATTTGGCAATTTCTGTGGCGTTGTTTTCCATGGGCGCGCTGGGCGTGCTTATCCGTCGCAACCCGCTCATCATCTTTATGTCGATCGAATTGATGCTTAACGCCGCCAACCTGGCCTTCGTGGCGTTTGCCCGTTCCTTTGGGGTGCTCACCGGTCAGATCTTCGTCTTCTTTGTCATGACCGTTTCCGCCGCGGAAGTCGCGGTCGGACTGGCATTGATCATTATCATTTTCCGCAACAAGCACAGCATTGACGTCGACCTGATGAACAGTCTGAAAGGATAGGATCCTGAAAGGATAACGTGATAATGGAATCTTCTGGACTGTTCTCTCTCGTCCCCCTCATTGTCCTCCTGCCCACCGTCGGTTTGTTGATCAACATCGTCTTCGGCGGGCGGATGAGCGAAAAAGCCATCGGCGCGGTCGCCAGCGCTGCCTCCGGGTTCGCCTTCGTGGTTGCCGTTCTGCTCGGGTTTGCACTGTGGACTGGTACCGGTGAAGCGGTGGTCGTCCCCTTCGCCGACTGGATCCACATCGGCGATTTGAACGTTGCCTGGAATTTCCGGGTGGATACCCTCTCGGTCCTGATGATGCTGGTCGTTTCCGGCGTTGGCACGCTCATTCACATCTACGCCATCGGCTACATGCACGAGGATGTGCGCTTCAAGAACGATCTCCCCCGCTACCGCCGCTTCTTCGTTTTCATGAACCTGTTCATCGCCATGATGATGATCCTGGTCAGCGGTGACTCGTACCTGATGCTGTTCGTAGGGTGGGAAGGGGTGGGATTGTGCTCGTTCCTGCTGATTGGCTTCTGGTACGAAATGGACACCCTCGGACGGCCTTCGTTCGCCAACTCGAATGCAGCCAAGAAAGCGATGATTGCCAACCGCATCGGTGACTTTGGTTTCCTCCTGGCCGCGTTCACGATGTTTTGGTGGTTTAAGAGTCTTAACTTCGCTGATGTCTTTACCCAGGCAGCAACCATTCCTTCAAGCGTTATTCTCTTCATTACCCTCTTTCTGCTGGTCGGTGTGGCTGGCAAGTCGGCCCAGATCCCGCTTTACGTCTGGCTGCCGGATGCCATGGCTGGTCCCACCCCCGTCTCAGCCCTCATCCATGCCGCCACCATGGTCACCGCGGGCGTCTACCTGGTGGCCCGTTCCGCGCCTCTCTACACGCTTGTGCCGCAGGCGCAGACCACGGTCGCGCTGGTGGGAGGCATCACCGCCCTGTTCGCCGCCACGATCGCGGTCGGGCAATACGATATCAAGAAAGTCCTGGCTTACTCCACCATCTCCCAGCTTGGTTTCATGGTGGCCGCGGTCGGGATGGGCGCATTCGTGGCTGGCATGTTTCACCTGGTCACCCATGCCTTCTTCAAAGCTCTCCTGTTCCTCTCCGCTGGTTCGGTCATCCTGGGCCTGGAACGCGGCCATCATCACCTCCCTCATGAGGAACATGCTGATCACCATGAAGATGTTTTTGACCCGGGCGACATGCGTAACATGGGTGGACTGCGCAAGCAGATGCCTGTCACCTTCTGGGTCTACCTGGTGGGCGCTCTTGCCCTTGCTGGCATCTTCCCCCTGGCCGGGTTCTGGTCGAAAGATGAGATCCTTGCTGACGCTTTCCATAAGTTTCCAACGGTCTACTGGCTGCTCACCATTGCCGCCTTCCTGACCGCATTCTATATGGGTCGCCAGGTGTGGATGGTTTTCTTCGGGAAACCCCGCCACGCAGCCGCAGCCCATGCCGAGGAAAGCCCAAAGGTCATCACAGTCCCATTGATGATTTTGGCGGCCCTGGCGATTTTCGGCGGAGCCCTCAACCTCCCGGGCGTGCACAGCCTCACTCTCTGGCTGGAACATTCCATTGCCGGGGTGGAGGCGGGCGAGTTCAACTTCCTGGTGGCTGGGCTGTCCACCGGGCTGGCGCTGCTCGCCATCGCTCTCTCCTGGTTCATTTATGGGCGCCGCACCCTGGTCGCAGGTCAGAAAGATCCGCTAAAGATCTTGCTCGGCCCCGTGTTTACCGTTTTCGAACGCAAGTATTGGGTGGATGAGGCTTACTGGGCTGTCTTCATCAACCGCTATGTGGACATTTCCCGTTTCCTGGCGGACGTGATCGACGGTCGTTTCTGGCACGACTGGTTCCACGAGAAGGTCATTGCCGGCACCTACAACTGGCTCTCCCGCGTCGTCCTGGATTTGCGCGTCGACCAGCAGTTCATCGACGCCATCGCCAACGGGCTGGGTAATCTCACCCGCAGTGTTTCCGGCGGTCTCCGCCGCCTGCAGAACGGTTTTGTGCGCACCTACGCGCTGGCGGTCTTGTTTGGGGTTGTTGTTATCGTTGGCTGGATCCTGTTGAAATAGTGTCTTGTCACAATTAACCTTGGGACCTTTGAATTATGCAGTTTGACTTTTTATCTTTGTTTTTGAAATGACCGAGGAGTAAACATGAACTTGATCACCAATCCTCTTATTCTTGTGACCTTCTTCCCCCTGGTGGGCGTGCTGGTCCTGCTTTTCATCCCGGCTGAGAGGAAGAACGCCCTGCGCTGGACGACCCTGGTTGCCTCCCTGGCAGCCTTTGGCTTGTCCATCTGGATGCTGACCCTGTTCGATAAGACCAACCCCGACCTGCAGTTGGGCTTTACCCTGCCCTGGATCCAGGTTGCCGGCTGGAATATCAGCTTTGCCATGGGCGTCGACGGCCTGTCTATCCTGCTCGTCCTCCTGACCACCTTCCTTACCCCCATTTCCATCCTTTCCACCTGGACGGCGGTCGAGGAACGGGTCAAGGACTTCATGATTTTCTTCCTGCTCCTCGAAGTGGGTATGCTCGGGGTCTTCCTCGCCCAGGACCTGTTCCTGTTCTACATCTTCTGGGAATTCACCCTGGTGCCAATGTACTTCCTGATCGGCATCTGGGGCGGACCGCGCCGCATCTATGCTGCCATTAAATTCTTCTTGTACACCATGGCTGGTTCCATCCTGATGCTGCTTGCCATCCTCTGGCTGGGTATCTACCAGGGCACCTTTAGCGTGCCCGACCTGATCGCCAAGGGCGGCATTCCTGCCAGCATCCAGCTTTGGCTGTTCCTGGCATTTGCTGCCGCATTTGCCATCAAGGTTCCCATGTGGCCTCTGCATTCCTGGCTGCCCGATGCGCACGTGGAAGCTCCCACAGCCGGTTCCGTCATCCTGGCGGGTGTCTTGCTTAAGATGGGCACCTACGGTTTCCTGCGCTTCAACCTGCCCATGTTCCCGGAGGCAGCCGTCAAGGCGGCTCCCTGGATGGCGCTGCTGGCGGTCATCGGCATCATTTACGGTGCCGCTGTCTCCTATGCCCAGAAGGACATCAAGAAGCTGGTCGCTTACTCCTCGGTCAGCCACCTCGGCTTCGTCATGCTGGGTCTCTTCGCCCTCAATCCCCAGGGCATCCAGGGCGGCATCCTGCAAATGATCAACCACGGTCTCAGCACGGGTGCTTTGTTCCTCCTGGTGGGTATGGTTTACGAACAGACCCATACTCGCGAGTTTAGCGTTTATGGCGGCCTGTGGAAGGTCATGCCCATCTTCGGGACGGTGATGCTCATTGTTTCCCTCTCCTCCATGGGTCTTCCGGGTTTGAACGGCTTTATCGGTGAGTTCGCCATTTTACTGGGCGCATTTGGATCAAAGGCCATCGGCTCCCCCTGGTTCGCCGGGTTGGCCGCGCTGGGCGTCATCATGGCTGCTGTCTACATCTTGTATATGTTCCAGAAGATATTCCTCGGACCCGAGGGCTCGATCGTGGAAGAGGTCAAAAAGCACGGGCATGCCTTACGCGACCTGAACTGGCGCGAGATTGCCACCATCGTCCCGCTGCTGGTGCTCATCTTCTGGATCGGCTTGTACCCCCGCCCGTTCTTTGAGCTCATGGCTCCCGCTGTGGATAAACTGCTTGCGGTTTTTCATTAAGCACTCTTCATTCCAGCCGTCAGGTGGGGTGATTCTTGTGGTCACCCGGCCCAATGACATCGTACTCTCGTTGGCTGACGCATAGGAAGAAATTATGACGCAATCCGATCTCACTACAATTCTCCCGATCATCATCCTGGTCGCCTGGGCCTGCATCCTTCTGCTGGTCGACCTGTTCATCCCCAGGAGTCGCAAGGGCTGGACGGCTCTCCTGGCAGCCGTCGGACTGGCTGCCGCACTGGGTGTGACACTCGCCCAGGCCGGGCAGGAGCTTTCCGCTTTCGGCGGGATGGTCGTGCTGGATGGCTTCTCGTCTTTCCTGGGCGTCCTTTTCCTTGCAAGTGGAGTTGGTGCCATCGCCATCGCTTACGGCTACCTCAAACGCATGAACCTGGAGCGCGGTGAGTATTACACGCTTCTGCTTTTCTCCATCTCCGGCATGCTCCTCATGGCTCACGCCGCTGACCTGATCATCGTCTTCCTGTCCCTCGAACTGCTTTCCATCCCTCTTTACGTTCTTTCAGCTTTTGCCCGCCCGCGCACCGAGTCGGAAGAGGCCGGCGTCAAGTACTTCCTGCTGGGTGCTTTCGCCACCGGTTTCGTTGTCTTCGGCATCGCCCTGGTTTTCGGTGCCACCGGCAACACCTCCCTCGCCGGGATTATCTCTGTCGTCAACCTTTCGTCTTCCTTCTCGGGAGTGTACTCACCTCTCCTGCTCACCGTCGGTGCAGCCCTGATCCTGGTCGGGTTCGGGTTCAAGGTCGCTGCTGTTCCCTTCCACATGTGGACTCCCGACGTCTACCAGGGCGCTCCCACTTCGGTGACCGGTTTCATGGCGGTCGGTGCCAAGGCTGCCGGGTTCGCTGCTCTCCTGCGCATTTTCGTCACCGCTCTCCCGTCCCTCGACGTCGACCTGGTACCGGTCCTGTGGGGTTTGGCTGCCCTGACTATGGTGGTGGGGAACGTGGTTGCCATCTCGCAGACCAATATCAAGCGCCTGCTGGC
Source organism: uncultured Chloroflexia bacterium (assembly GCA_963826215.1). Lineage (GTDB taxonomy): Bacteria > Chloroflexota > Anaerolineae > Anaerolineales > Villigracilaceae > UBA877. The sequence goes on from CAWGWL010000015.1 coordinate 88,542, forward strand.
TTACTCGAGCATCGCCCACGCCGGCTACATCCTGATGGCTTTCGTCTCGTTCGGAAATCTTAAGGTCTCTCCGGATGCGGTCGCCTCTGCGTTGTTCTACCTGCTCACCTATGCCGTCACTTCCTTCGGCGCCTGGGCGGTCGTCATCGCCCTCGAAAAATTGGACGGCAAGGGACTGGAGATCAGCGATTTCGCCGGGCTGGGGCGCAAACGCCCCCTGCTGGCTGCCGCCATGACCATCTTCATGCTCTCCCTCACCGGCATGCCGCCCACGCTGGGGCTGGTGGGCAAGTTCTACCTGTTCCGCACCGCCATCCAGGGTGGTTTCATCGGGCTGGCGATCATCGGCGTGGTCACCTCGCTCGTCTCTGCTTACTACTACCTGCGCGTGGTGGTGATGATGTATATGCGTGATGGTGACCCCGAAACTGCCAGTGAACCCTGGCTTGACCTCACCTGGGGGCTCACTGCTCTCGCCACCGTGGTCTTTAGTTTCCTCCCCGCCGCCCTCTTCGCCTGGGCCAGCGGTGCTGTATTGAAATTGTTCTAATGGGGTTGTCATTGCTTCAGGCTGGAAGTTTATTCCAACCTGAAGCCTTCTCTTTGAAATAAGAAAGCGGGACGGTTCATCGCCGTCCCGCTTTTGCTTGTGCTGTCCTGTTATATTCTCGTTGCCAAAATCTCTGCCAGGTTCAGCAGGGCAGCCTTATGTGGAGCCGGGTCGCCGATGTTCCCTCCGAGAGTGACGCTGAATATATAATTACCATTCAGGACTGTATATTCACATGCATGTTCGGTTGTTGACCAGTATGCCCGGTCTCCCAGGCCGCTCTCTAGCTTGCTTGTGGTGGTGGGGTCGTCAGATAACATTTTTTCGAGTTCCTGGTCCAATATTTGTTTGGCATTATCGCTCGAGCCCAGGTCCACCAGGGTGATCACCACGGCCAGGCCGGTCCCCAGGTAACTGCAGAAATATAGTGTCCCGCCTGAAACGCTGTCCTGGTCTACTCCGGGGTTGATCGAAGTGACAGGTTGTCCCAGGACCACCTCGGCTTCCGGTTGGGTGATCAGCGCGCAGATATCAACCAGGTCTTCCGTGGATCCGTCATTTGGTCCAGACTCGGGGCTGGGCACCAAGGTCGCCGGATTGGTCGCAACTGCTGGTTCTTGCACTTGTGGTTGGAGGATCACCCATCAACGTGGTCGGTGTGGGGGTCAACGAATTTACTGGAATCCCCCCGCACGCTGAAGCACCCAGGGCGGTCACACACACGAATGCGAACAACCTGATGTTCCAAAGCTTAATACCGGGAGTTGATAATAATTTCTTAAACAAGTTTCTCTCCTGTCATCGATATCGACAAATTTTGGAGGGTCAGGCTTTGCTTCCCTGCGTTTGCGGATGACAAAGACCGCCCCGGTGATGGACTTCCTATATTTTCGTCGGTTAAACTTCTTATTTCGCCCGCATCCGGTTGTTCTTCGGGTTGTGCTCCACCTCGGCCAGGTTCAGCGCTTCCATCAGCGGCGGGATGTACATCCCGAATCGTCCGCGTAAGCCTTTCTTCAACCCATACCATCCCCCCACGGGGTTTTTCGGCGACCGCCCCCAGGCTTCCACCGTTCCTTCCGCTGCCGGCTTTTGTTCGTCCGCACTGCCCAGCAGCATCCAGTCACCGTGTGCCTTGAGCATCGCTTGCAGGTCGTCCAGGCAGCGCAGCTGGTAGCGCAGTTCGGTCTTCCCCACGGTGCACACCAGGCAGGGTGGGGTGGCTGCCTCATCCTTGTACATCTGGTATTCCGATGATCCGCTGGGCGTTTTCAGCAGCCATGGCTGCCTCGCGCGTTCCTTTCCCCTTAACTGCAGAGCCGTCCATATTGCCTCCTTCCATTAAAACATAAAGACTACCAAATTTATCCAATTATATCATTCTACAATGCAGAATCTCAAGGGATCTTTGGCTGGCGGGAAAATATTAAAGGACAGCGACAGCTGTCCTGTTTTGGTACTTGTGGGGAGAAGGTCTCTGTCTTCGTCCAGGTCAAACTGGAAGGTTCACCGGAAATGGTCGAAGCATCTTATTTCCTGAACCCGCGCGACAAGATGCCCAGCACCACCAGCGCGACCGCGAAGACGATCCCGCTCAACAATGGCGTGATGCTTCTTAAGAGCAGCAGGATCGCCAGGATCACGCAAACATCCACGAATATGAACACAGCCAATTTTCTGCTCATTACTATCCTCTCAATTTCTCCAATGCCCTGGCTCGCCTCAAGCAGCGGGACGAGTTGCCTCTCCATCCAGCACAGCCCCGCTCTCAACCAGCTCGGCGAAGGTGCTGGCGAACCGCGCTGCCGGAGCTCCATCTACGATGTCATGGTCTAAACTAACGGTCACATGAAGGCACTCTCGCAGGGCAATCTTCCCCTCATGAACCATCGGTTTTTCGGCGATTCCCCCCACCCATAGACCTATCGTGTGTACATTGAGGAAGCCGATCCCCCATCCCGGTCGTTTGCCAAACATGCCAAAGGCCGAGACCTCTGCGGTTCCTTCCACTTGCCTCGCCCAATTGGGGTTTAATTTAACGGCGCGGATGAATAGAACCCTTACGAAACGAGGGACGCGCGCGATCAGGTCAAGGCTTCTTTCGAACTTTCCCCATGGGTGGGGATTCGCCTGGGCAGTTCGAATTTCCTCGCTGATTTCCCTTACCGACCGTGTGTCCGCTTTTCGAACAATGAAAGGGAAGGGCTGTGCGCCGGGATGAGGCTCCACAACGGTTGAGATATCCACATCATGGAAAATGATCAGCCGGTTCAGATAGTCCCGGTATGCCTGCACCGTCGGATGGGCAGCTATCGCCCGGGCGAAACTGGCGATGGTAAACCCCGTGAACGATAGGGGTCGGCCGTCGCTGCCGGTTGTTCCATTCAGGATTCTGCGCGGCTCGGTAACATCCAATTCCAAAAAACCGTGGACGATGTGACGCTTGGCTGCCATGCTGAAAGCATCGATGATTAGCTCCCGGCTGCGCGGGAACGGGTGGATGTCATACGTCATTTATCTGCTCCGATGGAAGGCGCCATTTCTCTTGCCACGAGTTCGCGCCTCAAGGTTTTCCCAATATGGGATTTCGGCAGGCTTTCCAGGAACTGGATATGTTTTGGCACTTTGTAGCCAGTCAGTTTTTGGCGGCAAAATTCCCGCAGTTCCTCTTCACATGCAGTTTGTCCGGGTCGCAAAACCACCCAGGCTTTGACAGCCTCACTCTGGTGGGGATCCGGGATGCCAGCCACGCTGACCTCGGCAACTGCAGGATGAGTGGCGATCACCTCTTCCACTTCCCTCGGCCACACCTGGAATCCGCTGGGCTTGATCACATCCTTTTTCCGGTCAACAATGAACATGTACCCATCTTCATCCAGGTACCCCAGGTCGCCGGTGTACAACCAGCCGTTGCGGATGGTGGCAGCCGTTTCTGCAGGCTTACCCCAGTAGCCAGTCATCAGCTGTGGAGCGCGCAGGATGAATTCGCCTACCTGGTTGGGAGGCAGAACATTTTCCCCCGTTTCCGCATCCACCACGCGTAGTTCCACATCTGGAACCGGGATGCCCACAGCGCCCGGCTTGTATAATCCCTGCGTGGGCGTGGTAATTGTTGCCATCATCGATTCGGTCATGCCGAACCCCTCGACGATCCGGCCGCCCGTCACCTTCTCATAACGTTTCTTGGTCTCTTCCAGCAGAGGCGCGGCCCCGGAGATGTTCAACTTAAGTGATTTTAAACTTACCTTGCCTGCCTTAACCTTGGGGTGATTGAGCAGGGCATTAAAAAGAGTTGGAACGCCTGGAAGAAATGCTGGTTTGGTTTTTTTGATGGTCGCCAGCATATCGTTCAGGTCACGTGGATTGGGCACGACCGCCAGGGGCGCTCGCGCCACCAGGCCGGTTGGAAATACACCGGCCATTCCGTAGACATGGAATAGAGGCATATTGAGCATGATTACGTCGTCCCAATCTGTCAGCGTGTTCCCGAACCACGCGTGGATTTGCATGCCTGACATCAGGAGGGAGAGATGAGTGCCGACAGCAATTTTTGGCGTCCCGGTGGTGCCCCCGGAGAATAGCATGATGGCGGCATCACCAGGCTGGACGGTCACTTGTGGACGGGATGCGCCAGCATGCTTATGGAGCACGTCCGCCAGCCACATATCCCCGGGTTGCAGGTGAATTCGGTCCCCTTCCTTTTTCTCTTTCAGCAGGGTGAATAAAACGCGCAGGGCAGGCGGCAGGTATTCCTTGATATTCGTGGCGATGATGTTGCGGATCTTTGTACCGACCTGGATCGCCTTGATCTTGCTGTAATAACGCGTCATCACCACCACGGTTTCTGCCCCGCATTCACGGAAAGCACAATCGAGCTCATGCTCGGTATAGAGCGCGTTCAGTGGGACGGCAACCCCGCCTGCCTTCCAGGTGCCTAGCATGGTCAGGACAAGTTGCGGGGTATTTGGAATGACTAATGCCACCCGATCATTCTTTTTTACGCCCATTTTGATCAAGGCATGGGCGAAGTCGTTGCTCAATTGCTCCAATTGGGCGTAGCTCATCACGGAACCTTTGAAAAGCAAGGCCGGATGATTGGGGCGCTGGGAAGATGTTTCGTTAACAATGTCAAGCAGGGTTTTTTGAGGATAGGGCTCTAAAGAATGTGGAACCCCTTGATCGTAATGCTTTAACCATGGTTTTTCGTTCATTCTCGCCTCCTCTGGGAAATCAAATGAGAGGATCCGGCTCGATGAGAACGTTGTCATTTGCGTTTACATCCCCGTTCCAAAAGGGGAAGCATCCTTTGGAGTCGGCGATGTGCGAACGCAAAACCGGGTGACGATGTACTTTGACTCTCTTGATCTGTAATTACTATACAGCGAAAAGAGTCACATTACAACAATTACCTCGGAATGGCTTTATCGTAGATTCAGCAGGGACTCTCGGGAGGGAAAGTTGTCCATCCATTTTCGGTCTGATTTCATAGGGACGGAATTATCACAAAATCATACTGCCCCCTCAGGTTTTGCTGAGGGGACATTGAACTCTGAATTTATTGTTTGGACTCCAAATGCACTATAGTATTTCCGCCACAGGAAGCCTGCTCTCATTATTATTTATTGATA
>CAWGWL010000016.1:0-17462 GCA_963826215.1 uncultured Chloroflexia bacterium
GTTTGTTCCTGAGGAACGAAGAGGAACGAATCCATTTGGAATAGGATTTATTACGCAGGGTTCAAATTCCAAGATCCTCCAATTTGGGAGTCCCTTCAGAGTTATTGGTGGACTCGAGCGGCCTGGAATTCAAGGATGACATGTGTGCGAACCAAGCGGTTAAAGCATTCGATGGCAAGGCTGAATGCATGCAATGCCTGGAGGCGGGTATCGTAATCGATACTACCGAGTGCAGCGGATTCTGCAGCGAAGTATCGACGAAGCTCAACACGAAAAAGCTCGATCTCAGCGGTCAGATCAGTCTTTTCAGCCTGGCTGAGACTCATTCTTTCAGCAAGTTTGAACTGATCAGAGTAACGGCCATGCTTGAAGGCGTTTCGATTACCGGATTGAGCACCACGTTTTCGAGACAATGTAAATTCTCCCAATAACATCGATAGAAAAGTGTCTTACTTCAGGCAGAAGAATCCACTCTCTGGCTGAATGCTTCCAACTGCATTTCACCCCATTTCTCCTCCCCGAAGAACATCAGACCGATCTTATCCACATAGCCTCTCACCTCCTTAAAATATTCCAAATATTTTTTCTCCACTTGCAGATAAGGTTTAGATAACTCTTCGCGAACCTGGAGCAGACCAGCGATACGCCCGGTGGCGTAGGAAACCACCCGCAAGGCATCCATATGATCACGAAAAGAAAGCTGTTCATTCATTTCATTCATTTTATTAACCATACGAAGGAGCAAAACGCGGTTTATCCAAATTTCATCAATGAGACTTTCGGTATCATGTTCTTTGAGGAGCTTTATTTCTTCTTTTGTAAAAGAGGATTTATAACCGGAGGCGGTTATATTAAGTTTCCGTTTTGCAGACATTGACTTCCTCGTTTCGTGATCATCGATCCGATATTTTGAAATAACACACGAACATCCATATGACCAGAATCAGAATGGGATCCCTGGAAAGCGCGACAAGCGGAGACCAATGCAGAGCGGGTGCATGAGTCTATAATAGAACATATTTTCTAGTATGTCAAGAGGTAAAAGAAAATGAAAGGGGCGAGACATCCCCATAGAACGGGGACGATGTGCTGTATAAGGCAAGGACAAAGGTAACAACTAGTGCAAAGACATAGGTAACACTTTCACAGGATAATTCATGGCATAAGACCGCAAGCGAGGAGGTTAATATGCCGTGGATGGAAAGAAGAGTGAAAATGTTACGCGAAGAATTCATTATCAGAAGTGAGCACGAGGACCGGAATTTCAGCGCCCTGTGCGAAGAGTATGGGATCAGCCGCAAAACTGGATATAAGTGGCTGAAACGATACCAAGAAGAGCAAAGTTTGGAGGATCGTAGTAGAAGGCCAAAGCAGAGTGGATCAAAAACGGATGAGCAGATAGAGCGATTGATCCTGGATTTGCGGCGGGAATATCCTGGTTGGGGGGCACGCAAGATACAGGCATATTTAAGCGGCAAAGGTCACAGCATGCCTAGTGTCCGGACAGTGAATAACATATTGGGAAGGAATGGGATGATATCCAAGGAAGCTTCCCTTGCCCACCGACCTTTCAAACGATTTGAACGAGAACGGAACAATGAGCTGTGGCAGGCGGATTTCAAGGGTGACGTCCTGATGGCGGATGGGGAGCGGTGTTACCCATTGACGATATTGGATGATCATTCAAGATATGCCTTGCTCATCGAGCCCAAACGGGATCAAAGGGATGTATTGGGGAGTTTTCTTCGAGTTTTCCGAATGTTTGGGCTGCCAGAAGCTGTTTTAACCGACAATGGACCAAGTTTTGCGGGGTTCAAGAACGGATACACCCTGTTCGAAAGGGCATTAATGGATCAAGATATCTTGCCGATTCATGGCCGGGTCCATCATCCCCAAACTCAGGGCAAAATAGAAAGATTCCATCGATCCATGGACATTGAGGTTCTTAAGGTTCATCGGATCCAGAATTTTGCAGATGCGGTGATGGAACTGGAGCGCTGGGGAAGACTCTATAACCATGAGCGTCCCCACCAAGCGCTAGGAGATCGTTGCCCTGCCCAAGTGTACACTTCCAGTTCTCGGGAGTATCAGGAGAATGTTTCCCCGTATGAATATAGTTCTCAATATCGCTTATTCAAAATCAACAACTGGGGCTTTCTGAGGTTTGCCAACTACCAAATCTATATCAGTGAAACATTCAGGGATACTCGGGTGCAATTGATTCCAAACAGTGAAGATGACGTTGCTCTGGTGTGTTACCGCAATTTCATCGTTGCCAAGATCGATGTAACCAAGGGCGAATTATTGTCTCGGAAAGCTTATCGCTTGAAGCCTAGTGTATGATACATTAGTGTTACCCATGTGGTTGCACAACCTGTTACCTATGTTGCTGTAAACAATATATCGTCGCCCCTACAGAACCTGTGCGAATCGGTTCTACGGGTGAGTCAATCCACCTCCTGCGATCGAATTGAGATAGCAATGTAGCTGCCTTAAGGGCAGCTACAAAGAGTCAGGGTATTAATCGGGCAGGGGAAGGTTAGCGGGCACCGGCATGGCGGCGGTGGGACACCCGGGCAGCAGCCAGGGCAAGGCGGCGGGTCTCCAGTTTTTTAAGCGCCAGCAGCGCCAGCCAGAAGACGGTCAGGAAAATCACCACGACACCAGTGCCTGCATAGAGCAGCTGCATCGTTGGAAGCGGGGAATCGGTCCCGGCGTAGAGACCATGCAGGGTTGCACCCACATAACCCACCAAACTCAGGTAATGAATGATACGAAAGGAGCGCATGCTGATCCGTTTACGAAGGTAAAACGTGACCGTGACCAGGAGGGTGAGGTAAAAGGCAATCACACCCACCCCAACCCAGAAGGGACGGTAAGGAGAAATGAACGGGACCAGGACCTGCCAAACCGAGTAGGGAAGGTAGCGGTCGAGCAACAGGACCACGACATGCAAGACCATAAAGGCAATCGAAAGGAGGGATATGAATTGGTGAAAATCGTAAGTGAAGACACGATCCAGCAAGTGATCGAAAAACTTGCTGGTCACCCCCAGACCGAGCACCATGGAAAACCATAACAGCAGGTAGGCGACAATCCCGCTGGCACGGGTAACGTACCACCAGAGTTGGACACTATCCAACGCCAGGAGCCAATTAAACCACTTGCCGACCGCCTGCCCCGAGGGCGTCAGGGAAAACAGCGCCCCAAACAGGATCAACACCAAGATGAGCAAGGTGGCAAAAACGCTGATGATCACCCGCCAAGAGGAAGGGGGTTCGGAATTTTCAAGTTCTTTTTTTCGTTCATTGGACATAGGAGTTCTCCATGGTGGGTTGTGATCCCCAAATCCTGCGATCACGATCAACCGCCAAGAAAGAAAATTGGGTGCCAAACCTGCGCACCATCTCATCCGACTCGGGCGGTCCGCCAATCAGCAGAGCCTTGGCGAAAACTTCCGCTTCCCAGGCGTGCGGCGCAACGACGGTCACGCTGAGCCAAGCGGTCTGGGCCGGTTCACCGGTGCGAGGGTCGATGAGATGATGGCGCGATCTTTCGCCCTGTTTCCAAACACGTTTGGCGACAGAAGAAGTGGCGACCGCACCGGGGTCCACCCTGATGGTGGTTATGTCAATTTCGGGTTGGAGCGGGTCTTCGATCGCCACAGGCCATTTGTCCTGACCTTCGGGAAGCCCCACCAGGAACATATCCCCCCCGGCGTTCACTGCACAAACGGAAGAGAAATCGGAAAGGATAATGGCGGCCTGTTCAGCGATCCAGCCCTTGGCAATGCCGCCCAGGTCAAGGGACATGCCGGGGGGAAGAAGTATCATGCCGCGAGTCTCGTCGAGATCCACCTGGCTGAAGGAGGGTCGGTCCCCAGCCAGCAATGATTCAAACAATGGGGCGGCACCCTGGAGGCGAACCAGGTCCATGCTGCGGTCATAGCCAACCCTTTGGAGGTCAGGCAGGATCGACGGGTCGAACAAGCCGCGGGTCTGGTGGAAGAAATGCTGCGCCAGGGCAACCACCGAGAAAAAGTCGGGAGAAGCCTGGAATGGCGATCCGGCAGACCGGTTCAAGGCGGAGAGTTCACTTTGTTCTGAAAAGCGAGTAAAGCGACTCTCACTGGCTTGAATGAAGCGCTGCGCCTCTTCAAATCCCTCCGCTACCCGCGCAGGAGTCCCCTGGGCAGCCAGCAAGATATCGGTGTTCATTGCCCGAAAACCAAATGTTTCCATTGGTTATGAACCCCCAGAGCGAAGGCGGGGAAAGAGGGAAGTGGATTGATTACCGGGAGATGAAAAGCCCAGACCACTGCCGCCATTGCCTGTGAACCCATTCCCATTTCCACTTCCAAAAGCCTGGATGGGCGGCAATGAAGGCAAAGAGGCCGTATTCAATGGGGATGACTGGGAAGCCTGGACCGGCTTGAGGGAATGAGCCAGCATGCCCCACCCGGCAAGGAAACTTAATACACTGACAATCGCAATCCAGTAATGGAGTGCAGTTTTCATTATTTTCATGGGAATCTCCTAACGATTGGTGACGTAGATGTTCCCCTGGCTGTCAATGGAGATGATGCCACGGTTTTGGAGATAAGCGAGCAATTGCTGGATCATCTGCTGCTGGGAGGCAGCCTGGGACAATTGGGTATTATCACTATTCAGGGCAGCCTGATACTGCTGCTCACGTGCCTGGTATTGGGCAACCTGAGCCTGCAATTGGGCGATCGTCGCCTGGTCAGAAGAGGAGGAGGCTGAAGAAGAAGCAGCGGCTACCGTAGAGGAGGCAGCAGGGGAATTCGAGACAACCGTCCCCTTCTGGTTGGTCATGGCATTCACTCCAACAACAAACATGGACAAGACAATCGCACCGGTAATCAGGATGGCTGCCAGCAAGGCACCGAATTGTTTACTCATAGGTTTTAGCTCCTCACTAGGTTCTCCTCACTAGGTTTGAGCGAGTATACAGAACCAAGATGAATATAAGATGAATAGTCCAATTATTTGACAATTGAATCAGACATAGGGAATAAGAATTTCCACCAGGTATTTCGCCAATTTCGTTGGGTCGCCCCACCCCTACCCCTCCCCGAATCGGGGAGGGGAAAGTTACAAAAGAAGGGATGGAGTGCAGCAAAGCTGCACTCCATCCCTTCTTTTGTGTTTCTTTAGAGAAAGATATCGAATAAAACACCATCAGTATTGGGGAATTGAATCTCGCTGTTCTAGAGGAGGTGCTTTATCCACCCGACATATTTAGATTTATCCACTGGATGATTAATCGTTTGCGGTATGGTTGTGACAATATCCAAATGGTTTTCCCCACCCCAGCCCTCCCCGAAAAAAAACTACAAAAAAAACAGCACGCTCCAAAACGCATTGAACCACCCGCGTACGAGGCTGTGTTTCTTCGTGCAGTGGTCGCAGACGCCCACGTCGTCCCAGCCGCCAACGCTGTAATTCGTGGTGGTCGTGACCGAGGTCATCTCGTTCTTTGTGCCCTTGCCAGTCGTGAACGATCGACTCAACTTCAACCTCTTATTGCCGTAATAGATCCGGACGTCCTGCCCGTCCCTTTGCACATTGCACTTTGCACATCCGTCCACGTTCTCTCCTTTGTTGTTCCATGATGGATTACGCGGCTATTTTCCGAGACCGGTCGAAACCCGTCAAACCGGATGCGGCCATTCCACTTGCGGGCGAAGAGACTGGTCTGCCCGCGCAGATCGTCCAATGCGCCGTTTCCTCAGGATTAAAGTTCTCAGCAATAAACCGGTGCAGACCAGGAAGATTCCAGTCAATATCCAGCCAGGCACGGTCGCAGTACCCAGCAACAACCCGTAGATGCATGCCAGGTCCAAAACGAGTAAACTTTTTTCAGGATTGTACAGAAATCAAGGCTATCAAATAAAACCATCGATAGCGGATTTACTATTTTAGATCATCATTTTCCAGGAGATGCTTCATCCACCCGACATATTTAGATTTATGTCCCCTGGAATGTTTATAGTTGCATAATCCCCGATGGTATCGGAGGGGATCCCGTAGCGCAGCGGAGGGAGGGCAGGGTGGGGCTGCCTTCGTGCTCCGAATTGGGCGCAATATCCACTCAGGACGTGGACAAAGTATTGCGCCCCCACATGGTCTATAAATTAACTTGGAATTTTTCGTGGTGCTTCGTGTCCTCGTGCTCCCGATCTGTGGGGGTTGTGCCCTCGTGGTTAAATCTCTTTCTGCGTGACGGGCGGCTTCCAGCAGCCAAAGGCAGGAGTTTTCGATGCTGTGTAAGAGCCCAATGCAGAGCCTCATCCCACCTCTACGGTCTATACACAGAGAACCGGGGAGGGGAGAAAGGTCGAAAAAAGGGATGCTGCGCCGAAAACAGCGCAGCATCCCTTTTATGATACTAGAAGAAAACAAGGTGCTCAAATAAAACCATTGATAGCAGATTGAATTGAATATCATCGTTTTCCAGGAGATGCTTCATCCAACCGTCATATTTGCGTGCTACAATTTATTAGAAATTTCGTGCCTGGAGAAATAAGATGCGCATCCTATTGGTCGAAGATAACCGCCGGTTAAGCGAATCACTTCGCATTACGCTTGAAGAGGACGGTTATGCCGTGGATACGGCCTTCGACGGGCTGGATGGTGAAGAAATGGGGCTGATCTCGAGCTACGATGTGATCATCCTGGATATCATGCTGCCCGGTAAAGATGGGCTGGAGGTATGCCGGGAACTGCGCGACCGACGCGTGAGCACCCCCATCCTGATGCTGACTGCAAGAGACGCGCTGGACGACCGCGTGCGCGGGTTGGACAGCGGTGCTGACGATTACCTGGTAAAACCATTCGAAGTGGACGAATTACGGGCGCGCATACGCGCCTTACTGCGGCGGGAGAGCCCAAGTAAATCGGGGACGCTGCACGTGGCCGACCTGATGCTCGACCCGGCGACACACATAGTGGAACGCGGGGGCAAACCGATCGATCTGACCGCAAAAGAATTTTCCCTGCTCGAATACCTTATGCGCCACCCCAACCACTTAATTACCAGGGAGATGGCAGAAGAACATTTATGGAGTTACGACCACGTGGTGGCATCGAACGTTGTGGATGTGTACATAAGGCGTTTACGCGGAAAAATCGATGATCCCAGCGAGGTAAAACTCCTGGAGACGATGCGGGGAGCCGGGTACCGCCTGCGGGTGCCGGAGGAGAAATGAATGTAAAAAAGTCCCGGCCAACCCGAGAACGGCTCGGGTTGCTGATCCACAGCATCCGCTTCAGACTGGTTTTGTGGTTTACCGCCATTTTAGCGGTAATACTTTGCTCCTTCAGCGTATTCCTGTTCTACACCCAATCAAGCAACCTGCAGGCGGAAGCCGTCCGCGAATTGGACCGCAGAATAACGGGGGTGGTTGAAAACGTCCAGAGCAGCCTCTTCCAAGGCAGCGAAAAAATCAGCCTTCCAAACGGGCTGCTGCGGGATAGCGACGTCCTGGTACTGCTCACCACGGACGGGCATGTGCTGGGCAGCGAGGGACCCGTTACAGCACAGGAAGCCATCCAGATCGTTTCCACCGGGTCTGCAAAATTCCCCGCGACCCAGCGAATCGCCTGTTTTCTATTGGACAAGCCCAACTTCCCAGAATTACGTTTTCATCCTCACCCCAGTGCAGGGACAATATGGAATCACTTATCTGATCATCTTTGGGGGCATCCTTGACCCGGGCGCCTTAATCAGAAGGTTCCTGTTCACCCTGATCATCGGCAGCGTGCTGACCATCGCGGTCGCCCTGGCAGGCGGATTCTGGCTGGCAGACCGGGCGATGAGACCGGTGAAAACGATCACAGCGGCAGCACGCACCATCGGTGAAACGGACTTGAGCCGCCGCATCAATTCGAAAAGCAAGGATGAACTTGGAGAACTGGCGAATACCTTCGACGCGATGATCGCCCGATTACAGGCAGCATTCGAACGACAGCGCCAATTCGTGGCGGATGCGAGCCACGAACTGCGCACTCCGCTTACCATCGTCAATTTGGAAACCAGCCGGGCGATCGCCAGCCGCAGATCGACGCAAGAGTACCAGCACGCGTTGAGCATCATCCACAGCGAGAATGACTTCATGTCGAGCCTGGTGAACGATCTGCTGACCCTGGCGAGGATGGATGCAGGGCAAACCACAATCGAGAAGAAACCGCTGGACCTGAGCGACGTGGTGGTGGAGACCGTGGAACGGCTTACCCCGCTGGCGACCCGGAACGGGGTAACCCTGGAGGCAGGGAACCTGCCGGAGACACGGATAAACGGCGACCGCCAGTACCTGCTGCAGATGCTCAGCAACCTGGTAGAAAACGCGATCAAGTATTCGACCGGCGAGCATAAGCGCGTTTGGGCAGAAACGGGAACAAGCGAAGGGAGCGCCTGGGTGCGAGTTTCAGACAACGGTCCGGGGATCGCTCCCGAGCACATCCCGCACCTGTTCGACCGGTTCTACCGGGTTGACAAGGCACGGACGCCGAGAACCAGACGCTGAGACAGTTCCCACTTCTCCAAACGGCAGCGGGCTGGGACTATCCATCGTGCAATGGATCGCCCAGGTACACGACGGAAATGTGCAGGTGGAGAGCACACCCGGAGCGGGGACAAGCTTCGAAGTCCGATTCAAAGTGTAATAAAGACACTTCATTCAAGAATTCGCAGGGATTTTGCGGCAGATCTGCAGCAAAATCCCTGTTTGATTTTCCATGGATGGGGAATGATATTGGAGTGGAAAATACCCGGTTTGGACAGATGAGAAAAAGATTAGGATTTTAGACAGCACCAGCTTGTTCATGATCATTTCATCTTGGAGTTCTAGAATTGGCAAGACCATAAAAAATGGATATTTTTCCAAATGCAAGGAGTTTGCCATGACCAGAAATCGAATTGTTTATCTAATGCTGGTTGTCCTGCTCGCAGGAGTTGCAGCACTTTCGGGGGCAGCCGTGGGCGGCGTGGTGGTGTACCGGACGCGTGGGGCAAAACCAGCCAGTGAGCGCCAGCGCCCCTGCACCGTCGAACCAGATCGTGCAAGCCAGCAACGGTTCACAGGCGCAGAATCCCATCATCAGCACCACCGACATTCAAACGACCATCACCCAGGCAGTTAAGACTGTGGGTCCGGCAGTTGTGACCGTTTCAGGAACCATCCCAAGCCAGATCAGCCAATTTGGATCAACCGGCCCAGCGACAGTGAGCGGCAGCGGCGTATTCATCTCTGATAAAGGCTATATCCTGACCAACAACCACGTGATCGAAGGGGTTTCCGATATAACGATCACCCTGGCGGATGGGAGCCAGGAAAAGGCAACCCTGGTGGGAGCCGACAAGTATTCGGATATCGCGGTATTGAAGACAGATGGGAAGGTGCCCGCAACAGCCAGCCTGGGGAACTCAGATGCGCTCACTCCCGGCGATACAGCCATCGCGATCGGATCGCCGCTGGGTGATTTCAAAAACAGCGTGACAGTGGGTGTGATCAGCGCGACCGGTCGATCGATCGACACCGGAAACGGGTACACGATAGACGGATTGATCCAGACTGACGCGGCGATCAACCAAGGCAACTCAGGCGGTCCGCTGGTGGACCTGGCGGGGGAAGTGGTGGGCATCAACACGCTCATCGTGCGAGACAGCGGAACCGGTACGGTTGCGGAGGGCCTGGGGTTTTCCATCCCGATCAATACGGCTGCAGCGGTGGCAAACCAAATCATCCAAAGCGGTTTTATCTCGCGCCCGTACATGGGAATCAATTTCCAGCCCATCACCCCAGACATCGCCAACGCATATAACCTGCCAACGCAATACGGCGCTTATGTAACGAGCGTGGCAGCAAAAAGCCCAGCCTACCAGGCAGGAGTTCGAACCGGTGACATCATCACCAGCATTGGCGGCACGGCGATCGATGCGACCCACTCTTTCATCAACATCCTGTTTTCATTCAAAGCAGGAGACCAGGTGACCGTGATCTTCAACCGGAACGGGTCCAGCCAGACGGTGCAGATAACCCTGGGTCAAACAGCACACAGCTAACAACCCTGGAATATCCCTGAACGGGTGGAACAGATATCCAAATAAGCGATAGAAGCTGCCTTTCAAGGCAGCTTCTTATTTATTTAATTCGGCTATACTTGCGGCATGCCCCGAAGGGACGTGCCGATCCTTTTTACCACCCGCATCATCCGCTTGTTTGCCTACGGATTCCTGTCCGTCATCCTGGCTTTCTACCTGATCGAAACAGGCATGGATGAACGCGGTGTGGGGCTGTTGTTCACCTTCACCCTGGTGGGTGATGCCGGAATCTCGCTTTGGCTAACAACTTCCGCCGACCGGCTGGGCAGACGCAGGATGCTGATATTGGGGGCATTATTGATGGTGCTGGCAGGTATCGTGTTCCTGGTGACCAAAAACCCGCTGCTGTTGACCGCGGCGGCCATCATCGGCGTCATCAGCCCAAGCGGAAACGAGATCGGCCCATTCCTATCCATCGAACAGGCGGGACTGACCCAGCTTATCCCTGACCAGCGGCGAACCCATACCTTTGCATGGTACAACCTGGCAGGTTCATTCGCGACCGCGACCGGTGCGCTGGGTGGAGGCTGGCTGGCAAAACTCCTGCAGTCCAGCGGCTGGAGCGCATTGGATTCGTACCGGACAATCCTCACGGGTTACGCCGTGGCGGGGGGGCTGCTCATGCTCCTGTTTTCAGTCCTGTCAGCGGGGGTCGAAACGACGCGGGAACTGAAACCAGTCCGGCGAACGCTTGGATTGCACCAATCGCGGGGTGTGGTGGCCAAGCTCTCGGCCTTGTTCGCGATGGACGCCTTCGCCGGAGGGCTGGTGATCCAGAGCCTGATGGCGTACTGGTTCCGGGCGCGCTTTGGGGTGGACGAGGGCGTACTGGGAAGCATATTTTTCGGGGCAAACATCCTGGCGGGGATCTCGGCATTGCTGGCAGCCCGCATTGCAGCAAAATTCGGACTCATCAATACGATGGTGTATACCCACATCCCATCCAGCATCTTCCTGATGCTGGTGCCGCTGATGCCAAGCCTGCCCCTGGCGATCGCTGTGCTACTGGCTCGCTTTTCCATTTCCCAGATGGACGTGCCGACACGACAATCCTACACAATGGCGGTGGTGGCCGCGGATGAACGGTCTGCAGCCTCAGGGGTGACGACCATTGCACGGTCGGTCGGCGCGGCGCTATCCCCCTCCCTGAGCGGACTGCTGCTCTCCATCCCCAGCCTGATCAGCGCTCCCGTTTTTCCTGTGCGGGGGGTTGAAGATCGTCTATGACCTGGTGTTATACCGGAACTTCAAGGCGCTTAAACCGCCGGAAGAATCAAAGGTTTTCTCCTGACGATCACAAACAATAATGAGATCGTTAGCGCACACCCGAGACCTGTCCCTAAGGCAGGCAGTCATAGAACGAAGTCACAGGAAGAATCGAGCGTCATTTAGAACCTGGTAATTGCCGAAATAATAAAGTAATCCATGAAATCAAGCTTTAATGTTCCCAAACCCCTGATCATCATTTCAATAACAGCGTTCATTATTAGCATGTATGTTTTGATCATTTCGGTGAAAATCCCCTATACTTTTTCTGCGTTCTTCTCCAATTTTTCACCCGCCCTTTTCCTCATCTGTTTCCTCCTATTCTCGCTCAGCTTCCGCCTGCATGGCTGGAAGGGATGGCTGGCCGGGCTTGGAGTCACCCTGGTGTTATTTGCACTGCCGCTATCGTATAAATGGACTTCAGGGTTCTCCAATAATCGAATTATTGCCGGGCTAATCCCCTACAAGGACCAGTTTTACTATTACACAGGGGCACGAGAAATCCTTTCTGGAAATTTAATCCCATCCGATTATTCCCAGGCAACCTGGCGCCCGCTGTTCCCGGCGTTATTGTCATCTTTCCTTTTCTTCACCGGTCATAATCTAAAGTGGTCATTGGCAGTCTATACATTCCTGGCAGGGGTTGCGTTCTATCTTCCAGGACGACAAGTGAAGAACCTGGGTGGAAACTGGGCCGCCGGACTATTTATGACACTGATCTATTTCTACGCGGCCTATTACATTGGGTTGGTGGCAACTGAACTGGCAGGTGTCGCAATCGCCTGCCTGGCACTCGCAATCCTGGTATCTGCTGCGCGGAATTTAAATATCGGGTCATTGTTATTTGGAATTGCCATTCTCATGTTGGCAATCTGTACCAGAGCGGGAGCATTTTTCATTTTTCCCATGATAGTTGTATGGAGCGGATGGGTATTTAGAAAAGAAAATAAGTATTCTTTTAAGGTTGCGGGGGCAAGTTTATTGGTCGTGATCGTATCTTTTTTTGTATTTACTACGTTTGCCCAAAAAATCTTCGTGGAGCCCGGAAGCGATCCTCTTGGAAACTTTGCTTACACTCTTTATGGTCAGGCATTGGGGGGAATTGGCTGGAATCGAGCTGTGCAGGACCTGGGTGGGGATACACGCCTGGTTTTTCTCACAGCACTGGACATCATCCAAAAACACCCATTAAGTATCCTCATTGCGTCGGCGAAATCCTTTCGAGACGTTCTGCTCCCCGGGCGTGAGATCCTGATCCCATTTTCTCCATCCACCAAACCTGTTTGGGCGAATCTTCCACTCTGGATATTGTGTTTCCTGTGCCTAGCGTGGGGGGGAATCAAGATCATAAAGGAATGGCGTAAGCCTTTGCAATCATTCCTGCTCGTCTCCTTTATCGGGATCATGCTGTCTGTCCCATTCCTGCCCCCCATAGACGGCGGAGCGCGCTTTTACACAAGCGTGGCCCCCTTTATCGTCTTTCTGCCTGCTTTCGGATTGGGAGAAATCCTTTCCCGGTGGAAGAAAAGCCCGGCAGAAAATGATGTCATCACGATCACTGCCATTAAAGGTTCCGGCATATTGATCGTAATCCTGATCATTTGCGTACCACTCCTATTAAAAGTTATATCGATCCCATCCCGTACTTGACATTCCGACTTGCAATGCCGACCAACTCCCCTTTGCCATTCATGTGGATCCAGGTTCCTTTGTGGATATCATTCCGACTCAAAAAACGGGATACGGTATCATTCCGGAAATCAGCCTTGGAGATTTCAAAGCGAATGGATTTGAACCATGGGATGATTTCTATCAGACCCTGGTGTCACGCACAAGTTCTTCCAGGGTACCCATCCGGATCCTGGCAGCCGCTGACCTCATCGGAAGGGGATTGCATTTCTTTGTCGGTGAGGCAGCCTTGCTGCCCAGTGATAACCCCGGCCGAATCATTTCGGGATGCGCAGGCGAGAACAAGACACAATACCAAAGTATTTATGTTGTGGAAAGTGTCAGCAACGGGACGCCTTGAACTCCATAAAGCGACGATCGTTGAGGTTAATATTATTGGAGAGGTTGAACAGCACCGGGCGCTCCCTCCCTTTAGGAAATCTTCCAGCAGTCAGTCTGCCGGGAAGGTGTGTGAATCCCCCTGCCGATTGAAGGAGTACCAGACTGCTCCTATTTAGAAATAACGCGTAAATTGATTAAGGAGACTCCCATGAAATGGATCACCCGTTCACACGTACATGTTGACCGCGTTGCCTGTCCCTGGCTGATCACCCGATTTGTGGACAGCGAGGCAGAGTTCATTTTCGTGCCCAAGAACCAGATCGAGAAGGTTGCCAAAGAGATCGGGGCAACCCCCTTCGATGCGCCCGGCGTTGAGCTCGGTCACAAGGATGGACGGTGCTCTTTCGAGTCCATCATGCTCAAATACGAATTGAAAGAGCCAGGACTGGTGCGACTGGCCCAGATCGTCCATTCTGCGGATGTAGACGCGGATATTGATAAAGACCCGATCGCCCGCGGCCTGGAAGCGATCGCCAGCGGTTACAGCCTGAGATTCCCGGACGACCTGGAAAACCTGGACGCCCAGTTTGAAGTGTATGATGGACTGTATGCATGGTGCCGTCTGCAGGCGGCGGCTGAGAAAAAATAACAAGCTCATTTTCAATATGATTTCCCAGCTCATCCCATCTCTATCCAGGCATATGCAACCAGCCAGCGGAATTTAGAAAAGGATCCTTCGTTGAACTCCAGGTATACCCCTGCTTTCCAGGCATTGCTTGCCGCGCTGCTGTTCGGCGCGTCCGCACCCCTATCCAAACTGCTTTTAGGGGAGATCAAGCCCGTCCCCCTGGCGGCGTTTTTGTATCTCGGAAGCGGACTGGGGGCGTTCCTGATGCTCTTCTTCCAACGTTTACGGAACAAGGGCAACGCGGTGGAGGCAACCCTCAGCCGCGGCGACCTGCCATGGCTGGGAGGGGCGCTGCTGGCAGGTGGAATCGGGGCACCAATCATCCTGCTACTTGGGTTGGAGAGGACACCCGCTTCCACGGCAAGCCTCCTGCTTAATTTCGAAGGGGTAGCCACCACTCTGATTGCCATATCCTTTTTCAAAGAATCAATCGACCGAAGGATCGGCTGGGCAATCGGCCTGGTAACCCTGGCAAGCATCGTGCTCACCTGGACAGGCGGCAACTGGGGAATTTCGCTGGGGGCGCTGGGAATCATCGGCGCCTGTTTTCTTTGGGGATTGGATAACAACTTTACCCGGCATATTTCCGCGAAGAACCCACTGGTCATCGTAGGGATCAAAGGATTAGGGGCAGGGACTTTTTCACTGGTGCTCAGCCTACTGTTAAAACAGCAGCTTCCAACCCCAAATATCATGCTGCTGGCAATGCTATTGGGATCCATCAGCTATGGGATCAGCATCCAGTTATTCATTGTGGCGATGCGATCGATGGGAGCGGCACGCACCAGCACCCTGTTTGGAACAGCTCCATTCGTTGGAGTCATCCTGTCATTGATCCTCCTGCGAGAGAAACCACAAATCCTGTTCTGGGCAGCGATGCCGGTGATGATGGCAGGGGCATGGTTAATGCTGAGCGAAAACCACGCGCATCACCATATCCACGAGCAAGTGGTCCATAACCACCGCCACAGCCATCCAGACATGCACCACGAACACGGGGATCAGAAAGACGTGCCGCTGGTGAACGGCTCCCACACGCATGAACACGTGCATGAGGGATTGGAACATGAGCACTCCCATACTCCGGATCTGCACCACCGCCACGAACATAAACCGAAAAATAAATAAAACCCAAAGCCCTGAGAATAAAAAAATCCGCCAGTCAGGCGGATTTTTTTATTGTGCCAAGGCTGGAACGAGACCTAAATCGGATCACGCAGAAGCGGGCAGGTCATGCAATGACCGCCGCCGCGACCCTTGCCCAATTCAAAGCCCGGGATGGTAATGACCTCCACGCCGGCACGGCGCATGCGGGCAATGGTATGCGTGTTGCGTTCGTACGAGATCACCACGCCAGGAGCCAGGGCAATGGTGTTATTGGCATCGTCCCACTGCTCGCGCTCCATCTGGTACTGGTCACCGCCAGTCTTGACCACGGAAAGAGTGCGGACCTTAAGGGCGTTTGCCACGGCAGTGAGCATGTCTTTTTCCACGGTGACGTGAAAGTCTCCGGCTTTCCTGCCAGGACGAAGGCTGACAGCTTTGACCTGGTCGACAACCCTGGGGTAAATGGTGACCTTGTCGCGGTCGAGCATGGTGAATACCGTATCGAGATGCATGTGAGCGCGATCTTTCGTCATCACGCAGGCGATCACCCGGTCGGCGCTGCCTTTTGAGAAAAGGGCTTCAGCGACCTGTTCGATCATGCTGCCCTGAGTGCGTTCAGACATCCCGATCAGGACGGTGCGGTTCCCAATGGGAAGAACGTCACCCCCCTCCAGGGAGGAGCGCCCAAAGTTTTGCAGATTGAATTCTCCGTCAGAGGCATTGGGATACAGAAATTCAAAGCCGGCATCTTTGAACATGGGGTGAAAGCGGTAGATCAAATACAGGTTAAGGGATTCACGGCGACGCGCCGGCCAATACATGGGATTGACCGAAACACCATCATAGATCCAGCAGGACGAGTCACGGGTGAAGAGCGTATTGGGCAAAGGGGGAGGAGGAAGGTGTTCATTTCCTCCAGCGCGGCGGCATGCAGGGATATTTTCGAGAATTTTTTCCAATCAATGCCGGACTCGCCGGCGGTCAATCCCCCGATCAAATGCCTAGCGAGAAATTGGGGAGTAAGGCTCCATAAGAACTGGCGGATCTCATCGACGAGAGACCAGCCGACGGTATATTCCGTGGCGACCTGTTCGATCACCATGCGCCGGGCATCCTGGCTAGCCTGCAGGGCCTCGGTGAGCAGGTCGAGGACGTAGAACACCTCGACACCGCGGGCGCGGATGACCTCGACAAAATGGTCGTGTTCCAGTTGAGCGTGTTCCACCCAGAGTACATCGTCAAAAAGAAGTTCTGCGGAATTCGCGGGGGTAAGCCGCTGCAGGCTCAACTCGGGGCGGTGAACGAGAACCTTGCGAAGTTTTCCAACCTCAGAATGAACACCAAAAAGGGACATAGCGCGATTCTCCTTTCAAGGCAAAGGAACAGGTTGGGGAATAACCGAAAATCGTTACACTGGTTGACTGTCCATCCATTATATTCGAGAGCCGGATAAAAATGAAATGGGCTGCGAATTAATACAGCGGGAGAAAAACAAACCACCCATCCCAACCCTGAATTAGAGAACACGGAAATTCTTCGAGGGTACCCAACAGCATCAGTATTCAAGAAAACCTCCTACCAATCCAGCGGCAGGAAGTATCTCCGTTATTTGGGGATTGAACAACCCGAGCCTATCCCTTCAGAGATAAAACGTCAGCCAGCGGTTTCCCATTAATGAAGATGGCTGCCTCCGTTACAGTTGGGAATTGGAGGACAGTTTGTTCGAGCTGAGCCTGAACGCGAGGGGAGTTACATTCGCCACCCATGAGCAGGGTACCCGTGAGATACACACTGGCTTTACCAGCTACGATGGAGACAGATTCCACATGAAGGTCCGACTGGTAAAGGGCGTTATACAAGCCCGATTGACCATAGAACTGATCTTTTATCGACAGGAGGGCGACCAAGGCTGCCTGCAGCACCTGCTGAGTGGGAGGGGTCTCCACGTGGACAGCGACAGCACTGTCACCGCAGCCAATGGGGAGACCAGACTTGCCGTTATCATCCACTGCGATAAGGAAGACCTGGACGGTGTGAGAGACAGGTAAATCCGTTGGGAGCGCGGTTATAGTGGGGGCAGGCGGAATAAGGGTATCAACAGGGACCGGAGGCGTGGCGGAAGCGGCGACCAAGCCGGGAACATCAACGGTGGAACGTTCAAGACCGATCTCGAAGGTGCCGTTGCAGGCAGTAATGAAAATCAGGACGACCAGTGCTGACAATTTACGGGATCTCATGGAGCCTCCAGATATGGATTGGGATTACA
>CAWGWL010000017.1:0-203243 GCA_963826215.1 uncultured Chloroflexia bacterium
AGGCTTACCTGGGTACAGGAGAGGCGTCGCTTCCGCGAGGGCTGCAGATAGACTTACGCGCACATTGTAGGACATCTAGGCGGGTGGGATATTTTTCAAACAAGCGGGGATAAAGAAAACCACGTTTCCCTGGATCAACCGTCATACCTGGATAAGAGCAGGGCGTCCCTGCCTGTCTGCGCCACCCTGAGTTGGCAATTAGCGGGGTTTTGGTGTAAAATGTATGTGATTTATTGCACAAACGAAAATAAGGATGCCCTATTGTGATGATGGTTAAAAATCCTCGGCCTGCAGTATCCCGAACGTTACGTCGTCCGGCGGCTGGTCGCGGCTGCGCAACAAGAGCTATCCTCCAAATGCAACCTCCCGGATATCGAAATTACAGAAGTAACAGATCCCGGGGAGATCGGGAAGTACGCATACGTGCTGGTTTTACCCACCCTGGTGATCAACGAGCGGGTGGTGTGCAGCGGGAGGTTCCCAGCCAAGGAGGAGGTCACTGGCTGGCTGCTGGAAGCAGTGGATGAAAGAATAATGGCAACTCCCCTTCCGTGATCGGAAGGGGAGTTTTTTTATTTCCTTTGGAATGAATTCGTTATGGTTTCACAGGTCGCAGGGTGACGTCGAGGTGATCGCTGAGTGTGCTGAAGAAGCCATCCGGGAGCGTCAGCGGGGTATAGGTTACACCAGTGCGGATCGTTCCGTAGGTAACATAGTACATTTGTGTTTTGGCGTTGTTGATATTTTGGTAGACGAACAGAAGGTGGGACCCATCGGGGCTGAAGCGTGCTCCAGCATAGCAGCAGGCGCTTTGGAGTGGGTCGAGGTTTTCGCCGCGCCTTGTCTCCGTGTTGTACGCATACAAATAGCCCAAATCATATCGGATCTTGCTATTCAGGACAAATAATGTGTTCCCATCCCAGGCGAAGGACGGAATGACCGGGCTGGTAGTGTAACCGGTCATGGCAAACCTGGAAGCCGGGAAATTATCAAGCGCAAACGGACTGGTGCTGATGCAGTTCGAGATATCAAATATGCTGATCATGTCCACCCGGCGACCGGCATCCACGCTGTTCACGTTTATTGCCACGGATTTCCCGTTACCCGACCAGCGTACACTTTTGGGGGGAGCCAGGTTTTGGTCTGTATTGTACGTATAACAGCCTTTCATGTCCCGCAACTGTGTCCAAAGGCGGGCTTTTGAAATTGCGTCCAAATCAAAGGGCACTACATACAATACTCGATTCAGGCTGATAGCCACCTGCGTCCCGTCCGGAGAGATCTCGAAAAGCCTCCAGGTAGGTAGCCGCGGGAAAGCAGGTGAGCTCAGTTACCACCCCGCCCGGAACAGTGACGGATTGGATGCACATGCCACTTATATAGAACAGGCTTTGACCGTCCGGTGACCATTGCAGGTCATATTTTGTTCCACCGTCTTTTGTGATCTGGGTCAGGTTGCTGCTATCCACACCCATCACCCAGATGTCATTATTGTTCAGGAAGGCAATCAAATCTGCACCGCCAATATTTGGCAATCCCTGGACGGTCGGCGATGGGCTTGGGCTGGGAGTGAAGGTGGCAGTGGGCGATTCAACAGTTACAAGCGGAGGAAGCACATCCGGGGTTTTCGTGTCGGTGGGTTGGCGGGTTGTCAGCGTCACGTTGGCACCAATAACCTGGATTGGCGTTGGAGAAGGCGCTGCCAGGAACGGAATCTTATCCCGGAGCATGATGATTCCCGCCACGGCGCCCAGACAAACAAGGAGGGCTGCCCCTCCCAAGCCGATCCACAGCCCGGATTTTTTGCGCGGTGCAGAAGGACCTGGCTCAGGTTTCTTCTCGCTTTTTGCCAGAACAGTTCTGCTTTCGGGCACAGGGCGTTTAGGACTGATCATTGTAGACGAGGAGACAAGCGTTTGATCACCATTTCCCAAGGATTGAGGTTCACCGCGTGCGACCAGGTCCAACGCGTGGGTCAGGTCTTTGACCGTCGCGTAGCGTTCTTCACGGTTCTTAGCCATGGCCTTCTCGATAACGGCTTCAATGGCTGGCGGCAGATCAGGCTTTAGATCCAGGATATGCGGGATGGGGTCGGTGATATGTTTGACGACCACGCTCATCGGGGTATCGCCGTGATAGGGCTGCGTCCCGGTCAGCAATTCGAATAAAATGACGCCCAGACCATAGATGTCTGAGCGCCCGTCTATGCCCTCGCCCTGGGCTTGTTCCGGAGACATGTAAGCTGGAGTCCCCATGATGGCGCTGCCGGTGACATTGGTCTGGGTGGAGGCGATTTTCGCAATGCCAAAATCGGAGACGTACGGTTCGCCGTATTGGTCAAAGAGGATGTTGCCGGGTTTTAGATCGCGGTGGATGATCCCTTTAGAGTGGGCTTCGTCGAGAGCGGGAGACAAACGATCGAAGAGGTGGACCACGTCCTGGATGGGCATCGGTCCTTTTTTCATCCGGTCAGTAAGCGATCCACCGGTCATATAGCGCATGACAAAATAAGGCTGCCCCTGCTCTTCACCGAAGTCATAGACAGGGACAATGGCTGGGTGTTCGAGCATGGCGATGGTCTTGGCCTCGCGCTCGAAGCGGGTGCGAAACTGGGGATCGTGCAGCATGGCGCTCGGTAATACCTTGAGGGCCACTTCGCGCTCGAAGCGCGGGTCGTAGGCATGGTAGACGGTAGCCATACCGCCCCGACCGATCTCAGCTTTGATCTCATAACGTCCGAACTTAATTGGTTCCATGAATATTATTGCTCCTGGTGTAACCCATTAACCGCCCGGGTCGAATCTTTGATCAACCAGAGGGTTTTGTTTGGATTATCACACAATACCATAGTATAGCAACGGATAAGAGGAAACGCAAGAAAGAATTTGGTATAATCTTTTTACTGCCCCAGTAGCTCAACGGATAGAGCAGAGCACTCCTAAGGCTAAGGTTGTGGGTTCAATTCCCGCCTGGGGCACCAGGTAGAACCATCTCGGACTGCACCATTTCAGTGCAATGCAATTCCACAAAATAATGCGCCCTGAGGAGCGCTAATAAAGGATGAGGTGTTTTTTCGTCTCAACATGAGGTTGAGGCGATTTTTTTAATTTGACATTTCCAGGAAAAGGGTATGCGAACCCATATTCATGGGATGGATTTTTTAAGCTGGCTGGGATAGCCAGGAACGTTAATGGCAAAACTGGAACAAATAAAAACACTGGGAAATCAAGTAGGAACAAGCCTGGGTGGAATGATGCAACCCAGGCTTTTGAAGTCCACCACGTTCAATAGTTATCCTTCAAACCTCAGGAAGAGTACGTTCCCCAGGCATAGCCTGGCACCAGGTTCGATCTTTGCTGGTTCTTCCGGTCTAATGGGAGTGCCATCCACTGTGACACCGTTGCTGCTGTTCAAGTCGGTAATGTAAAACTTTTTATTTTGCAGGTTATAAGTGATCTCAGCATGTTTGCGTGAGATCTCTCTTTCAGTGCTGAACAGGGGAAGTGTACGCCCCAGGAGAAATGGATATTCGTCGAGGGTCAATTTCTTGCCAACATTTTCGGGGGTTGAGCATTTTTCTATGACCAGAAAAGTGACAGGGGGGGCGTCAATTGGTAAAACGTTGTTCCTAACAGGAGGGCGCGTTTACCACCTGTGCAGCCGGAGCATGTTGCGATGACATAGGCGGCATCATCGTTGCATCTTGAGATTTCAATTCTGCAACCTGGGAAGAACCTGACCGCTGGGTCTCAAACAGCATGGTTACCTTGTGGCGGCCGATGGCAAGCTTATCGTTGTTCCGAATTTCACGCTTGCTGTTCAACGGGATCTCCTTCCCATTCAGGAAGACCGGGTTATGCTCAGCCAGCGGTTCAACAAAGTAGCGTCCTTCGGAAAAGGTGATCTGGGCGTGATTGCGTGAGACCGTCATGCCATGCGGCAGAAGCTGCACGTTCACTGCCAGTATGATATTATGCCCGACATCCGAGTCGGGACGGCCGATCACTGCCGGCTGCCATTGGATATCGTAGGTCTTCCCGGTCGTCACTTCATGCAGGAAAGCGTAATCCTTTGGCTCAAGCATCTGCCGGATCAGCTGCCGGACATAGTCAAAAACCAGTTCATCCTGGGGCTGGATGTCCAGCTGCGCCATGGTGGCAACAGGATTGAGCGGTCGCTCCATGCCTTTCAGATAGATGGCATATTTTTCAGGTGCGTCGCCGGCGATGTCGTCGAACTCCTTGAGGATCTCCTGGATCAACCCGGTTGGAGTCAGGCTTTCGAGGATGCGCGCCCGCTGGTCATTGTTTTCAAATACATCGATCTTAACGTCGATATAATCGCTCATTTCAACCTGCCTTATTCTTCTTGCCCTTGGGACTCGCCTTTTCTTCAGGCTTTTCTTTAAGGTTGACTTCCGTTTTGGCTTCCATCTTGGCTCGGGTTTGGCTTCGGGCTTGGCATCCAGCAGAGCCCATGGCCCGGGCGTTCTCAACGATGTCGCTGTCGCTGAACAGGTTGGTCACCGACTCCGGCAGCCCTGCACCAACCAACTGCTTCTTGAGGTCGGGGATGTTGTACTTGGACAGGTCAGGACCTGCAACTACCGCGGGAGCACCCGCCTTTCCTGACCCATCAGGTGATTTCTTTTCTTTGCCTCCGGAAATCCAGGTAACGTTTTTTTGCGGGTAGCGTTCCATGATGCGGTTCACCCAAAGATCCAGCGAGCGTTCAACGTCTTCGTCGTTGGCGTACGGGGTGGCGATCTGCAGCATGCTGGTGATACCCGAGCGAATGATGAAGGCACGGCCCATGGGCAATTCCGCATCTGCCAGACTGCGCGGGAATTTTCCGTTCAGCCGATTGACTGCGTCGGCACTTCTCAGAGCAATGCCGAAATTGGGGGCTGCATAGACCTTGCGCAGGTCGTCCGATGAGCTCATGATACCCAGCGAGCCGGCCACGATCAGGAATACGCCTGCGGTCTGGTATTTGCGGATGAGCATCGACAGGTTCTCGAAGAAGGAACTCTTCTTGCGGGCGGCTTCCTCGGTGAAGGCGTCATAGTCGTCTATAAAGATCATGATCTTGCGCCGCTTGGGTTTCGTATCAAACTCGGCGCACTCGACCTTCAAATTCTCCAGGAAATCGTCCAATTGTTCAATGTCGTCGATGGTCTGCACCACGTGCGGGATGTTGGCCAGCGAGGTCTGGCTGGCCTTCCACAGCTTGCGCGAGAAGTCGATCAACACCATCATGATCTCATCGGGCGAGTAGTTTGCCGCCACGGAAAGCATCATGGTGCGCAGAGTGGTGGTCTTGCCTGAGAACGGCTGACCGATGACCACCATGTGCGGGCCCTGGCGCTCGATGTCGATGAGAGCGGGTCCCAGCGTGCGGTCGTCGATTCCCATTACACCGTATATGTGGCGCACCTGTGGCAGCGTCACCTGCTGCATCAGGTTGTCGAGCGAGTAACGCAGTGGCAATGTCTCAACGGTTGACGGTTTCTCGCCTTTCCATTTTTCTTCCCACATATCTTTCATGCGCATGCACATTTTGCTGACTTTGCTGATACCACCCGGGTCGCCTTCCTCGGGCGTAAAGGTCAGCGCTGTCTGGAATTCGAGAGGGGTGCTGCCCACGCGTACATAGCCGCGGCCGGGGACCGCACTCAGGTCGGCCGGAACCCCGCGTCCAACGATGTCGGCGTACTCGGAAGGATCTGAAAGTTTGAGCGTGAAGCGCTCGGTGATCAGGTTGTATAACTTCCCGGTGAGCGAATTGGGTGTGTCAGCCGAGAACAGGAAGTGCACGCCATAGGCGCGCGACTCGCGCACCAGGGAGATCAACGGTCCCATCAGCCCTTCGAAGTACTCCTTGAACTCGGCAAAGTTATCGATGACGACCAGGATTGCCGGCAGTGTTTTCTCGGGGTGAGACAGGTTGTATGAGTCCAGGCTGTTAGCCCTGGCATCGCTGAAAAGCACCTGGCGTTGGTCAATGATGTCGTTGACCTTGCGCAGCGCCCGCAGCACGCGTTCCTCCTCCTCGGAGGTAACAACTGCGCCGACATGCGGCAGGTCGACCAGGCTGCTCAGCGCCCGCCCGCCGAAGTCCAGGATGTAGATATGCAGTTCGTCGGGAGAATGGGTCAGCGCCAGGCTGGTGATCACAGTGCGTAAGAAAGTTGTTTTCCCACGTCCAGATGCCCCGAACACCACCGCATGCCCATTGGGGAAATTCACGCTCAGGGGTCTCTGACTGGCCTGATATGGATTATCCACCAGCCCGATCAGAGGCCGCATGGTATTTTTTCCCCATTGAATTCCTGGCCATTCAAACCCATCATTCCAGAAAGAGGTGGCTTTTTCGTTGAGGGTCAGGCTGGTTGCATCTTCCTTGTTGTACATCCGCAGCACTTCGATATCCGCATCATTCATGTATGCGGTATCGAGAGGGTTCTGCAGGCTTAAAACGTTGGAGCCGGTCTGAATCGGCAAGAACTCAGGCCATGGTCGCCACTGAGGGTGCGATTCCTTTTGGGACAGGTTGTTCATCATTTCAACGATGACATCGTAAAGCTTGGGAGGCTCGGTGGCTTTCTGCGCGGCGGATTTGCGCGGGCGGTCCACCCAAATCACATTCGGAACAGCATTCTCCTCCTGGGGTCCCTTGTAATCACCGCCGGTATAGGCCGTCTGGATGAGTTCAACGTTTTCATTGCCGATCTGCAGGTAGCCGCGGCCAGGGATGCCGGGAGGCAGGAAGGCGGCATCCGCGCGCCGCAATACCTCGCGGCTGTCATCCGGCGTTTCCACGCGCAGGCAGATGCGGAACTTTATGTTGGCACGCATCTGGTCGGTGACGCCCACCGGCCGCTGGGCAGCCAGGATCAGGGTCACGCCCAGGGCGCGTCCAAGGCGGGTGATGCTTTCAAGCTGTGCCTTGTATTCGGCATTACCCGAGATCATTTCCGCGAACTCATCAATGATGATGAACAAGTGCGGGTATGGTGGTCTTTCAGGGTCAAGATTGAGACCCTTTTTACGATAATGCACAATATCTTTGGAATTGGTGTATGTATTCAGCTTCTGGCGTCGATCCAGTTCGGCAATGATCGATGCAAACACCCTGGCGGTTGCCGACTGGTCAAGGTTGGTGACGATATCCACCTTATGCGGCAGGCGTTTGAAAGGTTCGAATGCGGAGCCGCCTTTATAATCGACCAGCACAAAATTGAGGACATCCGGGTTGAAATTGAGTGCCATACCGATGATCAGGGTCATCAATAACTCGGATTTACCTGAACCAGTCGAGCCTGCGATGATACCGTGCACGCCGTCCGCCTTGGCGGAAAAGGTAAGCACGCGTGGTTCGTTGCCCGAGAGCAATCCAACGGCTGTATAAAGCCAGTCTGCCGACTTGGGATCCATGCTGCGCTTCCAGTTCTCCTGGGCCATCTGCTGCAACTGGTCGAGGGTCGTGACATTCAGCATTTCCATCAGCGTGACGGTGGCAGCCAGGCTGGAACCATAGCCGCGGCGTAAATCGACCATTTCAAGGTTTCGGGAGAATTCGCGCGCCTTTTCCTGCGTGGAGACCAATTTGGTGCCACCCACATACAGGATGGAGTTGAAACCGGTCTCGGCGTAGCGGAAAATGGCAGCGTCCTCGTCCACCGGGTCGTCATCCACTTCGATCACCGACAGGCAGCGGCTGGGTACTCGCGACCGGTCCGGGACCAGGAAAAGGATCCCAGCCCCAAGTATCTGGCCATCCATCAGGATGGTGGAAATGGCTGCTTCGCTCTCCAGGTCTTTCAGGGCGGACCAATCCGGAGCTTGCGAATGCACGTCAACCACCACCAGCATAAAGGGCAGCTTGACATCTGTGCCGCTTTCCTTATCCTGCAGGCGCATGCGGCGACGCTCCAGGATGGTGCGGATATTCTTCCAGAACAGGCGCATGTTGTCGGCTTCGTTCTCACCGGGCTTCACTTCGTTTTCGAACAACAGCGTTTCAGATTTATCCGATCCAACACAATGGGGCAGGGCATAAGCCCAGCGCCAGTACTGCCGCGCTTCGTTCGATCCGGCCACGTAGAGCATGGTGTCCTGCGGCGATTGGAATGCAGCATAATCCACCAGCATCGTCCTCACGTAGGCATGAACCTTTTCGGAGCTTTTTCCCGAAATGCCGATGGAATGGCGGATGGTGATGCCCTTGGACTCCTGGGTTTGTTCCTCCTTGCCTTCCTCTTCCTGGGTCTTGGATTCGACCTTCTTCTTTTCGGTCTCATCAGTCGGCAACATCATCGGGATGGTCACCGGCACGTCAAACACCAAGCGCGAGTCTTCAGCCAGACGGGTGGCTTCGCGCATCAATGGGCTCTCGGTTTTCTCGTTATCGGAAATCTTGTAGATCACGGTGGATTGCCGCGTGCTGATCCCCAGGCGGAGGAACATGAAATCATGATCATGCGGGCGGCGTTCCCACAGGCGTGTACCCGAGCGGATCTCTTCCTCGCGCTCTGGCAAGACACGGTTGATGTCGGCGGCGATGCCGAGGGTTTTTTCAGGGTCGGGGTAGTTGTAGAAGTAATAGATGCGCTGCTGTTCGTGCTCGCTATCCATCTTGCGGCGCAGCTCGCTTATGCGGCGCTTGTATGCGGCCTCCGCTTCCTCGCGCTGTTTGCGTTCTTTCATGCTGGAGTAAACCGCCAGGGAAATAGTGGCGACAACCGACAGGCCCATGGGGATCATCATGAGTAAGCCGCCGCGCTGCCCTCCAAAGACCGAAGCCAGGAGGTAGCCCATGATCATCACGGCGGGCAGGAACGCCTGCTGCAGCAATTGCCCGAAATTCTCTTTTGTATCAGGTGGGTTTGGAACAGGGAACAACCCTGAGGGAAGCTGGGGTTCGATACGGGGTGGGCGATCAATGAAGATTTTATCAGACATAGGTCATCTCCCCGGTTAACCGGGCGCCAAGGATAATGCCAGTACCAGGAGCAGCGAAATCACCAGCAGCACTCCAAGCACGATAAATAATATCCGCCAGTTCATCTTGAACGACCGCCGCTCTGCCGGGACCGGAGGAAAGTTCGGCTGGAGCGCGGTCACAAAGGCCATCACATCGGGGAAACGCTGGTCTTTCTGGCGGTTGATGGCTCTTTCAGCGATCTCCGGGATATTCTTCAAGTCTATGCGTCCGGTGGTTTTGAACTCTCCCTCCATGACGCTCTTGAGAACTGCCGGGTCCTTCTTAAGATGATATTCGAAGGGTGGGTGACCGGCTAACATTTCATATAAAAGGGTTCCCAGCCCATAGACATCCGAAGCTGGCCCTACACCACTGCGTCCGTCCGCGATTTCAGGGGCCGTATAGGCAGCCAGGTTGTAGTTCTCATTCCAAAGTTCATATATGTTTTTACCCGGATCCGCCACGCCGAGGTCCAGCAGGATCGGGCGCGGGATGCCCTGCTTGTCGAATCTCACAAGGACAACGTCGGGGTTGATGCACAAGTGAAGCTTGCCAGCCCGCTGCAGGTAATATACACAATCGGCAATACTCAAAATGATCCAGCCGACATGCTGGTACCACGGCTGTGGGTTTTTGAGCAACAGGTTGCGCAGGATCGTGCCGTCGACAAATTTAAAAACCTCGTAGTACTTGACGCGGCCTTCGATCACCGTCCAGCCGTAGGGATGAGCTTCAATGGTACCCTGCGGGTGCGCCGGCAGCAGGACTGGCAGCAGCGGGTGCTGACCGACCTTGGCGAGCTGCAGGAAGGCTTTGGCTTCCAGCCTGAGCTTTTCCTCACAGCCAACATTGGCGACTTTTAGCAGGATTTCCTCATCACCGCGCCGCGCCTGGTAGACAATTGCAGAGCGGGTGATGACCATGGGTTGGACAATTTCAATCGGGCCAAACCATTCGCCATTGTCGAAGATCTCAGTTGCGTTTTCGGCCGGGCAGTACTTTTCTTGACACCACAGGTTGAAGTCCTGTGAGATCACATTGCAGCGTTGACAGATTCGCTTCATAAAGCCTCACGTGATCCGGTTAACAGTGGAATAATCATGGCGGGTGGGAAATCCGCGCTTGCAGAGCTGATCACTCTCCATAAGCGCGGATCCTTAGACGCCTCCCGAAGTTCAGTCAAAACCAGGCGCCGGGTTGAATCAACTCCAAACCCGGCATGTTATCCCGGCGCCTCACGTCAAAGAGAAGGGTTAGACGAACCGCCGGGATCCGGTGTTATCGCCATCCCGATAAGATCGAATGGCACTCACAACATCCGTGCTAAGTTCCTTCATTTTCGCGCTGGCCTTCTTCACGTTGGGCTCGATCCGGTCGATATAAGCTGCTGCTGCAGCCGTGGCTCCAAAAGATAACCAGGCGGCAGCTTTAAGAGACATGCTCAACGCGCTCATTGCTTTCGAAACTGCATCCAGGACATCACCAAATGAATTAAAATTTTTGGCCATGGTCTCGACTTGGGGAATGTCCATAAAGACTTCATCAGTAGCCATGTTCTCTCCTTATCCTAAAAGATACTATTGAATACGTCGTTTAGGCTATTCGCTATGGAACTGGCCTGTTGAAATCCCTGCAGCATGTGATCCTGGGATTTCTTGATGGAATTGGCATAATTCTGTGTGCCGGTCAGGATGCTGGCTATCATCGGGATGACCTGGTCGGTCATTTCAGATACAAACTTGGTTGCTCCATTCCCTTTCCACACGCCCTGCACAACCTGGTTTACCATGGCTTTCAGCGGCGTAGTGATCAGGTCCTGGATAAAGTTAAATTGGCTCAAAATGGAACTGATGATCCCGCCAATTGCATCTTGTATGAACGAAAACATATCTCACCTCCTAGAATTTTCCACCGGCAGCGTTATCAGCTGCCTGCATGTCAGACATCGCACCGCGAATGTCGCCAGCTTCCTCAGCAAATTTCTCTGCGAGTTTATTCACTTTATTTTGGAAAACACCCAGGGCTTGGACAAATATGTCTCCAAATTCACCTTGCATTGCGCCGTTCTGCATCTGCTGGGCGATTTGATTGGCCATACTGGCTGTCTGCCGTATGCGTTGGGCGGCTTGATCGCATTGTTTTGCCATATCCTCCAGCGCAGGGTAATTTACACGAATTTTATCGGCCATTCTATCCTCCTAGCTTAAATCAAGTTGTTGAAGAAACTCTTGGTCTCTTCATCAAAACGGCGGATGGTGTCTGCGATCTTTTGGGCAACATCACCGGCATGACCCAGGGCTCCAACCAGTCTGCCTACTGCAGGCAATACCGATTGTTCCATTTCGCCGAAAAATTTCTCCGAGCCTTGCCCTACCCACTGGTTGTTATGCAGGCCCTCGACTTTACCCTTGGTTTGCTTGAGAAGCGCATCGATCTCCTGTGCTTCGCTTCTAAATCTACCGACAATGGTGTTCAGATCATCATAATTAAGCTTTCTAATACTAGCCATAGCTCATCCTTTCTTGATTTCAGAATAATTAGGACCGGCTTGTTATTACTTTTTCGTCTGTGATGTTGTTCTCCGGCGCGTTGTTGGTATTGTTCAATGGAAAAGCTGTACGCTTTATGGTTAGTTTTGCCTCCTCTCGGATGTTGATTAAAGTATGAATATATTAGCCATAACAGATTTCAACGTCAAGCGGGTTGATTTCATAATTCTTGAGCCCCGCAAAACTCCTTATCGCTTTTTCTTCCTGAGCCTGCCCTTGATGGTTTTGCCAGCAACCCCCAATGCCGCACTGCCAGCCACGCCCGCAGCACCTGCCGCGACAGCTCCTTCATTCGCCGTAGATCCCTCCGATCCACCACCACCGGAGCCGGCTGCCTGCGCGGTTTGAGCTGAGCTGCCACCCGCTCCCGCTCCCGATGAACCATCGTAAATGTGATCGGGAGCCAATGACCCGCCACCCATCGCTGCTCCTCCCCCGCCACCTCCCCCCTGAGAACCAACTCCGCCTCCCACGCCCTGTTGGTAGTCTTGCTGACCCTGGCTTGAACCGCCTCCACCACCTGCGCCTGCGCTGGAGCCTGATATTTGTCCGCCTGCTCCTGGTATATGCTCTACTCCACCGAGCTGACCGGAGCCTGCCTGGGAACCGGGGACTGGCTCAGCTGACCCGCCCAAGGAATCTGTTGCCCCAACGCCGGAAAGTCCTTCACCTGCCGGCACCCCCACTCCTGAGCCTTGTGCGCCTGGCAATCCACCAGGTAATGATCCCCCTGCCATGCCGCCTATCCCGCCAGCTATTCCCGCACCCGCCAGGAACGCGCCAAGGTTGAGCGGATTTACCTGGGCGAAATCGATTTTAAAATACCCGGCTGTGTCTTCATCAAATGCCTGGATGGTCTGTATGATCTTATGCAGCACATCCTGCGCGTAAAACAAGGCACGTGACAGACGGGTAAGCGCGGGTAAAAGATCGTTTTCCATTTCATTAAAGAATTTATCCGCTCCTTCGCCAACCCAGTCCTTGTGCAGGTCATGGACCCGGTTACGAATGGATGAATGCATATGAACAATATCCTCACCCTCGTTACGGAATTTCTTGACCGCAGCTCTCAATTCATCATAGTTTAGTTGTACTTTACTTCCCACGGATAGTCCCTCCCTAGGTTAAGTCAAAGCGGATCGTTACATTGGGACCCAGCCCAATCATTGCACCGCGGGCAAGCGGGACAGGTTGTCCCGATGCCAGGCGCTGGTCATTCAACCGCGTGCCGTTGCTGCTGTTCAAGTCGGTTATAAAGTAGGTCAGATTCGCGGCTTCATAAGTGATCTGGGAATGGCGTCGTGAAATGTTGGGGTCCTTTATGATCAAGGCTTCCTTCCGTCCGTCCGATGATAAAGGGGAACTGCGTCAAGGCAACCTGGCGGCCCTGGTTGGAGGCGTCCTCCGGGCTCCGTAAAATCGTGAGACTGGCTTTTACAGCAACGGGTTGGGCGGCGATCATGGTCGCCCCTTCTTCCCCGCCGGCAAGCATGGTGCGATCATCCCGGCTGGTCGCTGCCGGTCGGGAGGGAGCCGGCTGGTTGGGCAGTGGTGAGATGGATTGTGAAACTGAAAAGGCAGCCCCTCCCGCTGGTTGACCTCGCGTTGGAATAGGTTCATTGTCTGAAAGTGGGAGGACCGCCCCGCCAGCCGCGCTTATCCGATAGTTTTCCGCCCAGCCGCCCCTGCATGACCGG
This sequence comes from uncultured Chloroflexia bacterium, assembly GCA_963826215.1. Classification (GTDB taxonomy): domain Bacteria; phylum Chloroflexota; class Anaerolineae; order Anaerolineales; family Villigracilaceae; genus UBA877. The sequence goes on from CAWGWL010000017.1 coordinate 13,232, forward strand.
TGTCCCGCTCATGGATTTCGACCGCATCGACATGAACATAAAGTAGCCAACCGCCCCCAGGATGATGACGATGATCAAGCCCAGTAAAATGGGTGAGGCAATCAGGGCTGCCCAGGTGGTCTGGAAAATGGAAGGTCGGGTTGCGGTGTAAACAACCCCAGGGTAATTCGCGGATGAGTACACCTGGTTGCTCTTGCCGAGGATCTGCACGATCAGCGTGTACTTACCATCCGGGATCTTGTTGGCTTCGGCAGGGATCACGATCGTTCCGCTGTTCGTCCCCAGGGCAGGAAAGGTGAAATTGGAATTCTTCACCTGCGTGTTGGTGTTCTCATCGATCAGCCAGCCGTCGAAACCGCCGATCAGGTCAGTATTGCTGGTCGTGATGGTGACAGCAATATCATTGGCCTGTTGTGCCACTGACTGGATCTCGATCTTCGGAAAGAGGGCGGAAGGGTCGAAAGAGAACTCATGGATGAGCTCCGCGGATGTGTTTCCCTGTGAGTCCCGCGTCAACGGGAAGGGTGTATTATCCGCCCGGCTCACCGCAATGATATGCAGTTCATAGTCACTCCCAACGGTTAGCTGGTCCGTTGCGAAGTTGAATGTATTGGAAACCACCGGATCATTAAAAACGAACTCGGCCACCTTGGAGCCAGCCTGTGTATCCCAGATGGAGACCTTGACATAGCTGACCAGTTCGGGCGAGGTGAGCGAGAGTTGGATGTCATAGGTGCTGTCCTCCGGGTGGAACAGCAACCCGGAAAATTGCGCTGCCACGGGGCTTGCCGGGCCGGGATAGTTCTGGCTGGAGATGAACGTGAAAGCGTTGTTCAGGGATGTTCCGTCCTGCATAAGAACGGTGAGGGTGGCGTCATTCTTCCCCTCCCTGGGATACACCACGGCTTCGACCATCCATTGAGCTTTAAGCGCACCCATGATCTTGTTAAAAGACTGTGCGAGGTTGGCTTGATCGCCGATGGCAGAGAAACCGCCCGTGCTCACCGCCATATCCTCCAGTTCCCCGGAATTTATGGCTGTGGCTGTATTTGCGAGGCCGATGGTGTTGACCGGCACCTGCATCTGGCTGGCAAGTCCCACCAGCTCCTGGTAACTATGCTTGCTGCACGGGGAGCCGTCCCCTTTTTCGTCCTTGCCGTCGGTGAAGATGATGACCGCCCGGCGACCGGCGGGCGCTTTGCTCAGGGTTTCCACGGCAGCATAACCGGCATCATACAGACAGGTCGCATTCGGACTTACTTGATAATGATCGATGGCAGTGTTGACCAGGCTGATATTCGCAGTGAAATCCTGCAGCAGTTTGCTCGTATTATCAAACTGGACCACTGAAAAGAAGGAGTTGTCTGGTATGTCAGTCAGCGCCTGCTTGGCAGCTTGTTTGAGTTTCTCAGCTGCTGCTCCACGCATGCTTCCGCTCGAATCAAGGACCAGGGTGATGTAGATGGGAGTATCTGGAATTTTTACCTGCCCCGGGGATACCAGGTTGGTGTAAAGGTTTGTAACCTGGGCGCTGGAGGGTTGTGCATCCAGGATGGGAGAACCTGTTTCCGGTTCGAAAACATTAAAGTAGATCTTTAATTTCACCCCGTCCTGAGTCTCAAGGGTCGTAACCTGGTTTACCCGGATTGCCCACGCAGACTGTGCAAACACTACTCCCAAAGCAGGGACGGACAGCATGGCAACGAGGCTGACGATCAGGACAATCCGTTTCAGGGTCATCACGACACCCTCCAGATATTACTATAAATTGGGGAAGAGTTGGTAAGATTATATCAAAATAAAGCGCATAATACCAGCAGACGGATGTGTTATTGCCTGGCGAGAACCGATTTATGACCTCGCATCACAGGTTAAGAAACATGACCTCTCCAACCGACACAAGGCGAGCTATCGCTCCTGTGGATGAACAATTTTCCGCTATCTTCTTCAGCAAGTCTTTCCCAACGCAATCCATTCTTTGAATACGGGCAATCAAAAAGGGATCGATATAATAATAACCGGGTTTGGTCAGGAATAACTCTAATTTACCCAGGGAATATTTCTGTTCACTGAGCGACCCAGGTGACAAAATATCTAATAATATATTAAGATTATCCTCTTGTCTTTTTTGTGGTTTTCTGCTAATATACTAACGCAAACACTTGGGTGCCCCCCTCACCCAGGTGTTTGCGCTTAATTTAAGGAATTCCCAACCTTTCCCGCCCCGGCGGGAATCTTGTTTTAAATAAGGAGGATCCTTATGGCACCTCATATCGCTGTTGTCAGTCTTTGGGCAGAGGATGTTACCGACGGCTGCACATTTCTACCGGGATGTGGTCGGGTTAACGCTTATGCCTCATCACTCCGGAGATCGTCCGCATTTCGATGTGGAGGGGTGTTTCCTGACGATCGTCCAGGGGCAGCCCGCCCTCCCACCCGACCCCGAGCCGCGCTTCCCGGTGGTTGCGTTTTCGATCCCGGACCTCGACGAGGCGGTCGAAAAACTCGGCAAACATGGGGTTGAAATGCCCTGGGGGGTGGAAAAGAACGACTCGAGCCGGTGGGTGATGTTCCGCGACCCGGCGGGGAACCTGGTGGAATTGGTAGAATTTAAACCATAAGAGCGGCCAATATGACCGCTCTTATTTGAAACCGGGCTACTTGCGCAAATCTGACAGATGCTCCTCCACCGCCTGGACCTCGAGCTTGAGTTCTGCCAGGTAGGATTCCAGCTCCTCGATCTGCTCGGCTTTTGTTAGAAATTGGCGCTCGAACCCGCCATCTCCTCCGCAACAATCACAGCCGCAATCGCATGTTCCATCCTTGCAATCACATTTTTCGTCCATGTTATTTCTCCTCTGATGGATTACACCATCAAATTCTGATTCAAGCGCATTCTGCAAGCGCTTGTTGAAACCAGATAAGCACCTCATCTTTGGATGGGAATCTCCCCACACAGACCAGCCGGTCATTTACCACCAGGCTGGGATAGATGAACACCGGAGTGTACCTGGCAATCTCGGAAAGATCCCTCACCTCGGATATTTCGATCAGGAGGTCGGGGTTTTCGAGACTCAAGGCAGCCTCGGCAGCCAGCACTGCACGCCGTACGGCGTAGCGCTGCGGCGTCTTGGAAGCCAGGATTTTGACTCCGATTTTCATCAGGCTTCGGCGGATGAAAATAGTCGCTTCTTTAATCCGAATGCCACATTTACCAGCCCGATCATCACCGGCACTTCCACCAGCGGGCCGATGACAGCCGCAAAGGCCTGCCCGGATGAAATCCCAAAAACCGCCACTGCAACGGCGATGGCGAGCTCAAAATTGTTGCTGGCTGCCGTGAACGAGAGAGTGGCGGTCTTTTTATAATCCGCGCCAACTGCTTTGCCCATCAGGAAACTGACCAGGAACATCACCACGAAATAGATCAGCAGCGGGATGGCGATCCGCACGACATCCAACGGCAATTGGACGATGACCTGACCCTTTAGCGAGAACATGACCACGATGGTGAAGAGCAATGCCACCAGGGTGATGGGACTGATCTTCGGAATGAACTTGTGGTGATACCACTCCTTACCCTTGATCTTCACCAGGATAAGGCGGGTGAAAAAGCCGGCAATGAAAGGAATGCCGAGATAGATGAATACGCTCCTGGCGATCTCCCCAATGGTGATCTGTACCACCGAACCGGAGAGACCGAACCAGGTTGGCAGTACGGTGATGAATACGTAGGCATAGACACTGTAAAACAATACCTGGAAAACGGAGTTGAACGCCACCAGCCCCGCGGCGTACTCGGTATCCCCTTTAGCCAACTCATTCCAAACGATGACCATGGCAATGCAGCGTGCCAGCCCGATGAGGATCAGGCCGGCCATGTACTCCGGATAACCGCGCAGGAAGATGATCGCCAGGGCGAACATCAGCACCGGTCCAATCACCCAGTTCTGCAGGAGCGACAACCCCAGCACTTTCCAGTTGCGGAATACATCGCCCAGTTCCTCATAGTGAACCTTTGCCAGCGGCGGGAACATCATCAGGATCAAGCCGATGGCGATCGGGACGTTGGTGGTCCCCACCGACACAAGAAAGTTGAACCTGGCAACCTGGTAGGTGAAAAAGTAACCAATGCCCACCCCGATGGCCATTGCCAGGAAGATCCACACGGTCAGGTAGCGGTCGAGGAAGGAGAGTTTTTTAGTGGTGCTGGTCTCGTTGGTCATAGTGTCTCCATATAAATTTGGGATATTATGAGTTTTTTACCTTTTAGCGCGCAGCTTTGCGCGCAGCATTTCCACTGTTGGAGCGCCTTTCAAACCCTGCGGAGTGGCATAGACCCGGCAATTGAGGTTGTAACGCTTGCGGGCTTCGGGCCATAGATCGACACCATTTACCAAAAATGAGGGCGAACCCAAAAATTTAAGGCGACCCGCAGCAGCGTCATCCGGGACTTTAATCAGGCGGATGGCTGCTTTCAGCCCTTCGGCTTTCAGAGCGGCTTTCAAGTTCTTAAGCCCGCCACTCCAGGAGGGACATTCATCGATGTACAAAATTTTAATTTCCATATGTTTCCAGCAATGCAGCGATCGTGTGCGCGATGTCATCCCGCACTTTTCGGAAATCGTCCATATCACCGGTTTTGGCTGGATCGGGGAAGTCATGGTGGAGGCGCTTTCCCTTCCCAAGCCAGAGCGGGCATTCCTCCCGGGCTGAATCGCATAGCGTGATCACCAGGTCGAAGTCCTCATCCCGGAATTCATCAACCGATTTCGAGCGTCCGGAATGCTGGATGCCGATCTCGGCCAGTGCTGCCAAAGCCTTGGGGTGGATGGTGCCGGTGGGTTTGGTCCCCGCGCTGGAGGCCTGCCACATCCCAGCCAGGCGGGCGTTGACAATCGCTTCGGCCATCTGGGAGCGGATCGAGTTGCCGGTGCAGAGAAAGAGGACTTTCTTCTTCATTCCGCCAAAAGGGCATTCGTAAGGAATGTGGTGATCTCTGCTTCGGTCGGAAGCCGGCCGGCGGAGACCACCTTCTCATTGATGACCAGCCCCGGGGTGGCAAGGAGCTTATATTTCATGATCTCGGCGTAGTCCGTGACTTTCTCGATTTTGGCATCAATACTCAGGGCACTGACCGCCCGCGAGGTCAAGGAAGCCAAATTTTGACAGTTCTGACAGCCAGGTCCCAACACTTTGATGGTTAGCATATTCACCTCCATAAATCTATACATTCTCAATTTTTATATCAGGCTCGATGATGATCTCAGACTTAACCGAGTTCGCCACCAGGCTGTATTTTTGAGCGGACTGCAGAGCCCGGCGGGCGCGTGCCTCCACCGCCGCCAGGTCTTCAGCCTCCCCATCAATTCGGATGACAGGCCAGAACCGGAGATGAGTGAAGGTTTCGGTGCGGTCCATTTCAATCTTCTTGGTACCTTCGGCGCGGCATTCATAGGAGAGCAACTTGAGCTTGAAGCGTTCGGCTGCCCAGATGAACATCATCATGATGCAGGTATTGGCTGCTGCAACAAAGGCATCTTCAGGAGTCAGGACTCCGGGATGCCCCTGTGCGTCGGGAGGAGCGGAGAAATCCATCTCCGGACCATTGCCCATGACAATATGACCCCAATGTTCGCCTTTCCAGGCGACGGTGGTGTTATAGATGGCTGTGCGGCTCATGGGACGCATCCCTTCTGCTTACAAAAAGCTGCGTATTCCCGCGCCAATGATTCCGCATAGGCTTCGTCTTCACCAGGCGGCACCTGGTTGTAGATCTTCGCAGCCTCCAGCAGGTCATGGGTCAAACCCGGCGAGGCGGGTTTACCGGAATCAAGGAATTGCTGGAAGATGAGCGGCAGGGCAATCAGCGTAACGTTCTTTCCATTGATATTAATATCCTGGACCGGGATGCCCGATCCGCAGGAACAGGCCGCCTGGACTGGCACCTGTACGACAGGGAGAGCAGTACTTCCCCCAGCACCTGCTGTGCGAGTCCAGGGTTTATGCAATAACTCATCCACGAGGGATACCACCTGCCCGGCAGTCGATTCTACTGCCAGCAGTCCGGCAGCATTCAGACGGCGTTTCCCTTCCGGTTTGCCCAGTCCGCGTTCAGACACCAGATCGGTTACGACGATACTTGCGGCAGGTTTTCCGGAGTACATTTCGGTGCCGCGTGCGGCGCAGCGTTTGTCGCAGCCGTCGATGGCGATGGTCGGGTAGAATTTTGCAAAGGCCCGGTCTCCCTCGCCGCCTGCCAGGAAGAGCGGCAGGCAAATGGTGACCGTGTCCGCCGGGCGCAATTGCTCCAGGACTTTGAGTGCAGCCAGGCGGGTCACCGTACCCTCCGGGAGTTCCTCTCCCGAGCAGGAGACGATCCCAACTTTTTTCCGGGGCAGGTCAGGCATTTTCGCCTCCCTGTTTGCCGGAAAGTAAACCATCCACCACAGTGGTCACTTCTACCGCCAGGGCATGCGCCAGTTTCTGCCCGCCTTCGTTGAGTTCGGCGATGCCCAACGGTTTGAGATCCTTGTGACTGCGATAGAACATCCAGCACTGCAAATTCCTGCGCGATCGTCCCTCCACTCTGCCGGACCATTTTAGCGGCGCAGGCTAGTTTGCATCCGTCAATGGTGATGGCCGGTCAGGCCGCTAGACTGGACGCGGGATTCTTCGTCTCCGAGCACCAGCAGCGCCAGCGGTATCAGCCTGGATTGCCCGGGACGCAAATCTTCAGTCACCGCGTAGGCGGCTTCGCGGCTGACAGTCCCGTAGGGCTTGCCGATCCCGCTGCACGGCACGATCAAAACTTTTTGAACGGGAGGGGTCATGGTTTCCTTGCTTCCTCTTCCGCCTGGTGCTTCATCATCTCATAGTATGCCTGGGAGTCGAGTAACTTGGCGCGTTGCGCTTCCCAATCGGCGACTTCAATTTCAGCCAGCCAGCCCGCGCCATAGGGGTCCTGGTTGATCGCTTCCGGGGCGTCCTTCATGGAAGGGTTGATCTCCACGATTTTTCCAGACACCGGGGATGAAAAGGTGATGTTCACCTTGATCGTCTCAATCACAGCCACTTCCTCAGACTCGGTGAGAATAGTTCCGACAGGTTTGATCTCAGCAAAGGCAACGTCACCGTTTCGCTGCTGGACAAAGTCAGACAGCCCAATGCGGACGCGCCCGTTTTCCTCCTTTGCCCATACCCCTTCCGTGCTGTAGAAACGGTCTGTGGCAACTTTGAAAGTGAATTTGTCAACCGTGGCTTCAAGAAAGTCTGACATTTATTATTCCTTTATAAATATCGTTCTACGGGCATTGGATCACACCCTGCGCCCACAAACACCCGCCGCAGGTTGGGAAGGGATTGGAGAAACAATCCTCCTCGTTCTTCCCGGACATTTCGCAGCCTCCACACCGGGTGCAGGGGGCAAAGTCAAATTCCTGCACGCGAGTCCGGAAAGCGACATATTCCGGGGCTTCCCATATGGATTCCAACGTCTGCCCAGCGAGGTTGCCGAGGATGTATCGTCTGACTTCCCTGGTTTGTCCATTCAGATAGGTTGGATAGGAGTGCGTCAGTGCCAGGCAGGGGCTGACATTCCCGTCCCAGCTAATGACAATGGAGCCATTTTCAATAAACGGACATCGCCCTCGCTGCTGTCCCAGCGACACTCCATTCATATGAACATTATGCCGATAGCGCATGGTGTACAGGAGGGCCTCCTGGCTGACCTGGTCCAAATCCATGCGCGGCAGGTCGATGCGCGGTGACCAGGGGGATTGAATCGAGTCGATCTGATCAACACTGCGAACGTCGAGCATCTCCCCGCAAATTTCTTCGGTGTACGGGAATGCGTTCGTGATCATGAAATGCGACACTCCCAATTGCGGCCCTTTGCGGAGCAATGCTGGCAGGTCGGCAATATTCCGGCGCATTGCCACAAAGGAGATCCCGATTTCAGGTCCGCGGGAGGTCTCATGACGGATCAATGCCATGCGTTGGATATTTTCAAGGACCCTGGGCAGTTCCGCTCCAATGCGAATGTCGGCATAGCTCTCGGGCGTGACGCCGTCCACAGAGACCCAAAGCGTGTTTAAACCGGCATCGATCAGCTGGCGCGAGAGTTGTTCGGTCAACAGGATGCCATTGGTGATCAGTTCCACTTTTCCAGCCACAGCCCCGGCCTGAGCCACCATTTCGGCAATGTTCGGGAGCAGCAGCGGTTCGCCAAAGCCGCCGAAGAAGATGCCGGGTTTGAAAGGTAACTGCTTCACACCGGCAATCAATTTATCAAAGATGGTGGAAGGCATGTCGCCCTGAGGTTCATCCCAGGCATTGCGGATGCAGGTCCGGCAGGTAAGGTTGCAGCGGCTGGTCGGTTCGACATAGACCCTGGCAAGTTGCGATATGGGACGCGCGAAATTCAGGTCTTTTGATCCCTCCTCCAGCAGGAGCTGAGTCCCGGGTCGAATCCCAAAACGCTCAGCCACTTCCGGCGGCAGTACCAATCTTCCTTGTTCATCAACCTCTACCCAGCGCTCTTTATTGATCATCGATGCAGATCCAGGTGATAGCCGGTGCAGCGTTTCTTCAACATGAGGTTTCCATTTGGATTCGAATATCAATTTGATTTCCGCGCTGGAACAATTATGACAACTGCATTCGGGAGACGGCGCCATTTCGGGAAGAATTACGCCCTCCAATTCGGCTGCCTGGCGGATAACAGCAAGATAGCGCGGGTCGCTTAAACGGTAATGAATGTTGCGTCCCTGACGGGAGGTGACAACGATGCCAGCTTTACGCAATGCCATTAAATGCTGTGATAGACGAGCCTGCCGCCAACCGAACGTAGCTTCCAGGTGGCACACACATGGCTCGTCCGGTCCAATAGCCAGCAGGATCTGGAGGCGGGATCCCTGCCCGATGGTCTGGAGCAAAGAGGCAACTTGTTCAACCGGCGATATATTCGTCTTCATGAATATATTATACATCTGATAATTATCCCAGAGAGTGTAAAGTATCACTTGAACAGGCGCCGGATGTAACAAAAACCTCCCCCTGTTCAGGGGGAGGGAATGAACCAATTCAATCTATGGTTATTTCAGCTTCTTCAAAACCTCGCCCAGACGTGCGATCTCGTCAAGCGTGTTGTAATGGACGGCACCAACGCGCACCATCCCGCCGGAGGCTTCGACCCCCAGGCGCTCGGTGACCGCCAGGGCATAGTAGTTCCCGTCCCAGACGTAGAACCCCTCGGCAGCCAGGGCGATGGCAATGGCGCGCGGGTGCCTGCCTTCCAGGGTGAATGCAAAGGTGGGGACGCGCCCATCCACCTTGTGCGGGTCGGGCTGACCGTAGAGGCGCAGGCCCGGAACGTTTTCCAAAACCGCAAGCATGGCGCGGCTGAGCTCGAACTCGTAGGCGCGCAGCGCCGTGAGGGCCTTCTTGAATTCCAGTCGCCGCCCTTGATACCCGCCCTCGCGCAGCCCCTCTTCCTGCTCGGCGCCGAAGGTTCTTCCGAGCCACTCAAAATATTCCAGCGCGCCCAGTATTCCAGCGATGCCTTCGTGGTTCTGGGTGCCGGTCTCGAACTTGCCGGGCAGGGAATTGGTGGCCGGGCGGACCTTGTAGGCTTTCAGCTCCTCCAGCAAGTCGTAACGACCGTAGAGGATGCCGGCGTGCGGGCCGAAAAACTTGTAGGAAGAACAGACCAGGAAATCCACACCCAGATGCCTGCACGTCGATCGGACCGTGCGGGGCGTACTGGACCGCGTCCACGTAGACCAGCGCGCCGGCAGCGTGGGCCATCTCGGTAATTTTTCGGACCGGGTTGATGGTCCCGACCGCATTGGAGGCGTAACCGAAGGCGACGATCTTGGGTTTGCGTTCGAGAGCCTGGTCGAACTCGTCCAGCTTCAAGGTGCAGTCTTCCACGTCGAAGTCGATCCAGGTGATCTTGCAGCCGCGGTCTTCGGCCACCAGCAGCCAGGGGGAGATGTTGGCATCGTGGTCGAGGCGGGTGACGACGATCTCGTCGCCGGGGTTGAGGGTGCGCGCCAGCGAGCGGCTGATGTGCAGGGTCAGGGTGGTCATGTTGTTGCCGAAGATGATCTCCTGCGGGCGGGCTGCGTTGAGGAAATCGGCCATGGCGGCGTGGGCTTCGTCCAGGATCAGCGTCGGACTGGCGGCTGGTGGCGAAGGCGCCCTCGTGGTTGGCGTTGCACTCGAGCAGATAGTGCTGGATGCGCTCGAGGGACTGGCGGGCGATCTGGGTGCCGCCGGGGTTGTCGAAAAATACAGCGGGACGGTTGAGGGAAGGGAAGTGTTCGCGGACGAGGGGAAGATTGAGGGGCATAAGGGACTCCTTGGCTTGATTATAACTTTCCTTGGGTGGGGGATGCAGGTGTTGAATAGAAGGTGGGAGGCGTTACTTGAAAAATGAACCGATCAGAAATGCGAGCAGTCCACAAGAAGCGCTCAGGTACAGCCAGCGCATCGCGCGCCGGCCCTCCCCGGTTTGAATGTCATGATTTATTGACGGGACGGGGGGAAAAAGCATTCCCGGGATACGGCAAGTTCAATCGCCAGCGCTATTTATTGTTCGATCCTTATTGTTCAGATAACTCGATGGCACCTTGCCTGCGTGGATACTTGCCAACGATCCCCGAATAGAAATCCCGAATGATCGCGAAATCAGCATGAATATCCCCGCTGGGCCTCAGGCTGGGACCGATCCCGCAGACCTTGTTTTCATAATCAAGGTAAGCCATTACGATGGGTACCCGTGCCTTGTTGGCGATGTAGTAAAACCCCGAGCGCCAGCGGGAAGCCTTCTTGCGCGTCCCTTCGGGGGAAAGACCGATGATCAATTCATCGGAGCGGTCGAATATTGCCGCCACCTGGTCCACCAGGTTGGTGCTCTCGCGCCGGTTGACCGGGATGGCGCCCATTGAGCGCCAGAATATTCCCATGGGCCAGCGAAAGAGGGTATCCTTCCCCATCCAGCGGACCGGGATGCCTTCGGCGGACATCAACAGGAGGATGATCACGAAATCCCAATTGGAGGTGTGGGGCGCGCCGATCAGCACATAGCGGGAGGCGTGAGGGTTTATTACATGTGTGCGCCAACCTGACCAGCGCAAAATAGTGCGGGCAAGCACACGAGCCAGCGTGGACCGTTGGATTCCCAGCGCTAAAGACATGGAATTTTATCCTTCATCGAAGATTTAATCCCGCCATCCCAATAAGGCACGAAGCAAGGAACCGGGGATTTTGAGCGATTTGCCGCGGCAAGACGGGCCGCGTGTTGGAAGGGGGTGAACCACATTTTACGGTTGTGCCCCTCTGGATGCAAACGCCAGTACGTAACCATCGGGATCAAGCGAGTAGGCGGCCAGGTGTCCCCAGTCCCGCGGCAGGAGCGGACTCAGCTCCGTCGCGCCGGCAGCAAGAGCGCGGGCGTGGAAGAGGCTGGGATCGTCCATAAGGAGATAAAGTTCGGCGAGCGGAATCCCCCGGGTCTCGCCGGGATCGGGCAAGGCTTCTCCTAGCAGTCTGCGAACCCCCTGCTCCGGCATGAGGCCCAATGCGCCACCGCCCGGCAGGTCGAACTCCGTCATGCCGGGGACATGCAGGCGCGGTTCGATGCCAAGCACCTGCGAGTAGAAGCGGGTGCTGCGCTCCTGGTCAGCGATGTAAAAGATGAAAAGAGAGGTGGAAGTCATGAGTTGTCAGGCGAATTCGGGCAAGGTGATGTGTGGTTTTTCGCACAATTAAGTCAAATCGTATTTTACCCTATCCGCTCCTGGGTTATGGTGGATTTCAGCAGCAGATTAGAGCCAATCTGGTTTGGCTGGAAATTGCTCCGTCGGGCACAGAACGCCCTGCTCTCCCCATTTCCCAAAAGATGGAGGGGAAAGCCAATTTGGGGATGGTGTCACAATGACAGGACTCAATTGGGTGTATGATTATCGCCATGTCCACGCTAGAGAGTGCATTGGACAAGTTAACTGCTCCCGCCGACCTGGTCGTCGCGGAGGCAGAGGGTGCGCTGCGCTGCACGGCCTGCGGGCACCGCTGCCTGGTGAGACCGGGAAAACGCGGCATCTGCCAGGTGCGCTTTAACGACGGGAAGGAACTGCGCGTGCCCTGGGGTTACGTGGCGGCGCTGGCTGCCGACCCGGTGGAGAAAAAACCGTTCTATCACCTGCTGCCAGGCGCCATCGCGCTGACCTTCGGGATGCTGGGCTGCGACTTCCACTGCGGGTACTGCCAGAACTGGCTGACCTCGCAGACACTGCGCGACCCGGCCGCGGCGGAGGGGGCGTATTTTGTAAAGCGGGTATCGCCCGAACAGATCGTGGAGGCGGCTAAAAACGCGGGGGCGGAGGTGATCGCCTCGTCATACAACGAGCCGCTGATCACCAGCGAGTGGGCGGCGGCAGTGTTCAAGCAGGCGCTGGCGGCAGGCATGAAATGCGTGTACGTCTCGAACGGGAACGCCACACCGGAGGTGCTGGAATACCTGCGCCCCTATTTAAGCGGAATGAAGATCGACCTGAAATCGATGCAGGACAAGAATTACCGGCAGTTGGGGGGCGTACTAAAAAACACACTGGAAACGATCAAGCGGGTGAAGGAAATGGGGCTGTGGCTGGAGGTGGTGACGCTGGTGGTGCCAGGGTTCAACGACAGCAGCGAAGAACTATGGGAGGCGGCACGCTTCCTCTCGTCCGTCTCGGCAGACATCCCATGGCATGTGACGGCTTTCCATTCAGATTACAAGATGGAAGATACCCCCAACACCCCGGTGAACACGCTGCTGAGGGCTGCGGAGATCGGGCGTGAGGCGGGACTGCACTATGTGTACGCAGGAAACCTGCCAGGCAGGGTGGACGAATATGAAACCACTTTTTGCCCGCACTGCAATACCGCGCTGGTGGAGCGGAATGGTTTCCGGGTGCGGTCGATGCGGATTGAGGCGGGGGGAAAATGCCCGCAGTGCGGCGGGACGGTGGCGGGAGTATGGCCAGAGGAACGCCAAGCAGCGGGATAATTCAGATAAGGTTAGTGGGATTAGTACATCTGCCATATTGAATCAAAGCCTGAAATACTGTACAATTTAGGTAGGTAGTGCCCCCCATTACCGATCGTTCGCGCAAGGGAGAGGAACATGGACATAATCAAGGTATCCGCAACCTCCCGCACCTCCGCTGTGGCTGGGGCGATTGCGGGTGTAGTCCGCGAACACAAACGGGCGGAAGTGCAGGCAATTGGAGCGGGAGCCGTGAACCAGGCTGTGAAGGCGCTGGTGCTGGCGACCGGCTATCTCAAGAATGACGGCATCTGCGTGGTGGCAGTGCCCGAATTCGTGGACGTGGAGATAGAGGACAAAATTCGTACGGCGATCAAGATCGTCGTGGAACCCCGCTAAAGTTTACCCCCTGTTCCCAAGACCAAATATACCAACCGCGCGCCAGGTTGAACGGCGGGGGGTTTGTTATAATTGAGTGGAGGGAGTTCCTGGAACCATGCCGCGCGGAAGAGAATTATTGCTGAAGAGTATTGGCACTTTGCTCTTATTTGGAATGGTAATTGGCGCGCAGGGAAGCGGGGCAGTGCAGGCCGCGCCGGTGAATACTCCTCAACATGATAATGTGGTCATCAGTGAGTTCCGCACCAGGGGGCCGTTGGGGGCAACCGATGAGTTCATAGAACTGTTCAACCCCACCAGCGCACCCATCCCCATTGGCGGCTGGCAGATCTGGGCTGCAACGAGCAGTTCGACCAGCACCATCCCGCTCTTCATCATCCCGGATGGGGTTACGCTGGCAAGTGGACGACATTACCTGGTCGCCAATAATACGACGGGGGCTGGTTACAGCGGGGGGGTGGCTGCAGACGGTACATATAATAGCAATACGATCCCCGACAATGGGGGGATCCTGTTGACAACCGCGGATGATACGGTGCTGGTGGACAGGGTTGGGATGAGCGCCACGACTCTCTACCTGGAAGGCGCCGCGCTGACTCCGCTCTTGGGGATCGAAGACCAGAGTTACGAGCGTAAACCGGGCGGCAGCCTGGGAAGCTGCACCGACCTGGACAATAATGCCACCGATTTTAGCCTGCTCGCCCCGCCCGACACCTCCCCAGACCCGCAAAATTTCTCCAGCGACCCGACGACCGCCTGCATCAACCCCAACCAGACGATCACTTTCACCTCTGCGCCACCTGCCGATGCAACTGTGGGCGGCGCGGGATATACCCCCACGGCAGTGGCTACGTCGGGTTTGCCGGTGACTTTTACCGTCGATGCAAGCGCCAGTGCGGTGTGTACGATCAGCGCGGGCACTGTCTCGTTTATTGCAGGGGGCACCTGCGTGGTCGACGCCAACCAGCCCGGTGACGATCCTGGCGACCCCAATTTTTATTATCAACCAGCTCCGCAGGTGCAGCAGTCCTTTGCCGTCAAACAGGGTCAGACGATCACCTTCACTTCCACCGCCCCGGTCAATGCGGGGGTGGGTGACACCTATAGCCCAACGGTCACAGGCGGAGGTTCCAGCAACCCCGTGATCATCACGATCGATCCGGTCGCAGCTGGATTCTGTTCGATTTCCGAGCGGGGTGGTCACCTTTAATGACATCGGCACGTGCGTGATCGATGCCAACCAGGCCGGCGACGCAAACTGGTACGCGGCTCCCCAGGTCCAGCAATCCATCCCGATCAGGACCAATCAAAGCATCAGTTACAGTTCCACGCCTCCGACGAGCGCAGTGGTGGGCGGGTCAAGCTATACCCCCATTGCCTCAGCCACGTCGGGCCTGGTGGTAAGCATCACCATCGACCCGGCAGCTTCTGCGGTCTGTTCGATCAGTTCAGGACAGGTCTCGTTCAGCGGGGCGGGCACGTGTGTGATCGACGCCAACCAGGGCGGGAATGCCGCGTACAACCCGGCTGGGCAGGTGCAGCAGACCTTTTCGGTGTCAGCGGCCGCCACTGCCACCCCGACCGCGCCGTCCCATCCGGTGATCAGCGAGTTCCGTTCGCGCGGCCCGCTGGGAGCGGACGATGAATTCGTCGAAATCTACAATCCTGGCAGGGCTACGGTCAATATCAGCTCCTGGACGATCCGGGCATCCAGCAGCTGCGGGACAGACATCACCATCCTGGCAACCATGCCTGCCAATACCCTGCTCAAGCCCGGGCAGCATTACCTGGTCGGGTCAGCGGGAGGAAGCGTCACCGACGTGGACCGGACGTTCACCGCCGGGATCGAGGATGACGGCGGGGTGGGCTTGTTCAACTTTTCCGGCACGGTGCAGGACATGGCCGGGATGTGCGCGACCACAACCTACCGCGAAGGTCATTTCCTGCAGCCCCTGTTGGCAGCCAACGAGGATCTAAACCAGGGTTACGAGCGCAAGCCGGTGGGCGCCACCAGCTGCTATGATACCAACGACAACCAACCAGACTTTGCGTTGATCCACCCTGTGGACCCGCAAAACAGCGATAGCCCGATCGTGATGTGCACAGGGGTGGTGGCCTTCACCCCCACCTTCACGCCCACGCGCACACCCACCCGGACTCCCACGTGTGCCCCGACCACCGTCCCCGGTAACGTAGTGATCAACGAGTTCCTGCCGCACCCGCGCAGCGATTGGAACGAGGACGGGACGGTGGATAATGGCGACGAGTATATCGAACTCATCAACATGGGCACGGCTCCGATCAACATTGCCAACTGGAAACTGGACAACGGTGCCGGAACCACCAGCTATATATTAACCACCCTGACCCTTCTGCCGCGCCAGATCACGGTGTTCTACCATGCCGGCACAGGCATTGGCTTAAACGACCTGGGGGGCAGCGTGCGCCTGGTCAAACCAGACGGACGGACAGCGGATATCTTCAACTATCCCCTGGTGAACGCCGGGGACCGGACGTGGTGCCGCCTGCCGGACGGGAATGGGGCATGGGTTTTTGCCTGCCGTCCCTCGCCGGGGAGACCGAACGAAGCGATCAAATCGGGTACGCCCGGAGCAGGGTCGGGGGAGGCTGCCAATTCGATCTGCGTGAAGAACCTGGCTCCGCAGACGGTGCTTACCGCGGAATGTGACAGCCCGGGCGGGAACATGCTTTGGCAGGCGGGGAATATTGAGATCTGGCTCAAGAGCCGCTTGAAGTGGGACAGCTTCGTGGAATAAAACAAATCCCCGGAATTCCGGGGATTTTTATTTTTAATCACTGGCTGCGCGCGCCACTTCGTCGGGGTCGAAGATGACCTCCTCCTTGCCGGTGAGGCGCTCTTCCACCTTGCGGGCAATCAGTTCGAGGTGACCATTGTGTGCCACATAATCAACGTCGTCTGCAGGCACGGTTAGCACCGGGCAGAGCGTGAAATCCGCGATCCAGGTCTCGTACAGGTTGTTCAGGCTGGTCAGGTAATCGGCGGGGATGGTGCGCTCGTAATCCCGCCCGCGGCGCTCGATACGCCGGACAAGGGTGGGGACGGAGGCGCGCAGGTAAATGACCAGGTCGGGTGGCGGCAGGAATTCGACCAGGGTCTGGTAGAGCTCGCGATAGGTCTGGTAATCGCGGGGGCGGATGTGTCCCTGCAGGAAAAGGTTGTGGGCAAAGATTTCCGCATCCTCGTAGACCGAACGGTCCTGGACGGCCGACGAAGGATAAAGTGCCAGTTGCTGGTGGGCGCGCAGGCGGTGGGTAAGGAAAAAGATCTGCGAATGAAAAGCCCAGGCCTGCATGTCCTTGTAAAAATCAGCCAGGTAAGGGTTCTCAGCCACCGGTTCGAAGAAAGGCGTCCAACTCAATTTTTTACAGATCATTTCCACCAGGGTGGATTTCCCCACTCCGATATTGCCTGCGACCGTGACAAATTTTTTCATCTGACCCTCTTATAAACACCTGCATGCAAATAAAAATAATTACGGCCTGGCAGCCAATTCCTCGTCAATGATTGCTTTGAAATCTGCAAATGGGTGTGCCCCGATAAAGATCCGGCCGTTGATCACAAAACTTGGGGTGCCGTTCAACCCCAAACGGGCAGCGTCCGCAGCATCTTCCTGGGCTTCAGCCCGGGTGTGGTGGTCGTCCAGGCAGGCAGCGAAGGCGACCGGATCCAATCCAAGATCAGAGGCGTACTGCTCATAAGTGGCGCGACCCAGTGGGTACTTGTCGCTGAAAAGGGCGTTGTGGTAACTCCAGTAATCAGCCTGTTCCCCGGCGCAATTGGCAGCTTCGGCTGCCGGAAGGGATTCGGGATGCCCGGGCAGCGGAAGATCGCGGTAGACGAAGCGGATCTTCCCGGGGTAATTGGCCATCAACTGGTCATAGGTCTGTTGATAAAAGGCTGTGCAATACGGACACTGGTAATCACTGAATTCTACGATGGTGACGGGCGCATCCGCAGGGCCAATGGACGGGTCGCCCTCGGTTGAAACCGTCACGCGCTGGGTGCCGGGTGTGTCTGCTGCCACCGGGGCCACCTTGGGACCCCAAAGCAAAAACCCTGACCCGAGCCCGAGGACGAACGCCACGGGGAGGAAAAGGTGCAGGTATGGGGATAGGGGCTTGATTTTTTTGCGCGGGGTGGGAATTTGCATGGCGGCGATTATACTTCCTCTTTCTGATAATCGTAACTCACGGATTCTCGAAATACTTCACAATTCATTTTTATTCAGGTGAAATGTCGTACCTCGTACTTCTTCTTTCTTATAATCGTAACTCACGGATTCCAGGAATACTTCCCAATTCATTTTAATCCAGGGGGAAAAAGGATACCCTGTTCCGCTGGTTACCTGAAACCGGAACTCTAAAGTTCCCGGCTGTCTGCAGAAAACGATTTTCCCTGGGACGAAGGCTTGTCAGTCCACCCATTGTGTCCGGGATGATCGAAATGGGCAATCAAGACTTTGCCCTGAGGATAGTTCTCCTCAGGGCAAAATTTGTATCCATGGGTTAGGGCAGCCGGCCCAGAGTTTCGGTGCCGGAGTTATTCTGGTCGTTCCACCAGTTGGTGTACAGGCTGTCGCCGCTGATCGAAGTGGTATCGTATGTGAGCGTAACCTTGGTTTCGGGGATGTAATAGGACCAGGTGAGGGAACTCCCTGACCAGGATTGGGAGGTGATGTTATAAGTCGTTGTCTCCCAGACCACCGACTGCACCACGTACTCACTGTTCACCCAGGCAATGACAAAGGTATCCATGGTCTGCGGGTCCTGCCAGGTGCCGGCCAGTCCGGGCATCGCTTCCTGTCCGCCCGCTTGTG
The DNA here is from genome assembly GCA_963826215.1 of uncultured Chloroflexia bacterium. Lineage (GTDB taxonomy): Bacteria > Chloroflexota > Anaerolineae > Anaerolineales > Villigracilaceae > UBA877. Next base: position 31,523 of record CAWGWL010000017.1, read on the forward strand.
TCGTAGGCTGGATTGCCGAAGCCCCGCCGCGTGCCAGTGTCTCGGTTCCGGAGGATCCGTCGCTGTACGACCAGTTGGCATTCAGGCTGTCGCCACTCAGGGAGGTGGTGGTGTGGGTGACGGTAAGGTTGAGGGTCGTATCGAGATACGACCATGACAGGACATTACCCGACCAGGACTGGGTGGTGATCGAATAGTCGGTCCCTTGCCAGGAAACCGAAGTCACCACGTACTGGTTATTCTGCCAGGCGATCACGAACACGTCATTCGTTTCCGGGTCGTGCCACGTTCCAGCAAGGCCGGGCATGGTCTCCTGGTTGTTGGGAAGCTGGTTGGACGGCAGCACGTTGGATGGAGGTGTGATACTCTGGAGCTGGTTGGTGATGGTAGGGATGAGTGAACTGCACGAGCAGGCGATGACCGCCATTGCGAGGACAAAAATTAAAACGGTAAGAAACACTTTCTTGTTGGGGCTCACGATATTCTCCTTCAGAAAAATAATTTAAGGGCGTAAACGTATTGTACAATATTTGCGGGGAAATGTTTCACACAATTGACAGTCATTTATCCTGCAATTTCCTGCACCCTGCCCACTTGCCCATCCATAAGGCGGACCTTGATCCCGTGCGGGTGAACAGGTGAGCTGGTGAGGATATCCTTGACAATACCCTCGGTCCTTTTTCCGGTGGACTGGTCCTGTTTCAGGATGATGAAGACCCGCGAGCCGGGATGGATCTGGGAGCGGGTGGGGATGGTCATGTTTATTTTAAAAGGCTCCTGGCGAAGTTCAGGAAGACCTGGACATCCTCGAAGTTGCTCACCAGGCCCACCGAGACGCGCACCGCGCCGGAGGATTTGCCGTCAATGCACAGGCGGAAGTCATCCAGGCTAAGGCGCTGGTCGTGACCCGGCTGGGTGAAACAGGCAGCCAGTTCGGGCTTGGAAATTCCCAGGGCGATCTCGCCCGCGCCCGGGTTGCAGAAACAACCGGTGCGCAAGGAAATATTATGCCCGCCTGCTTCCACCTCGATGGAACGGTGGTCAACCGGCAGGCCGTCCTGGTTATAAAAATTGGCGGTCACCGCCCCGCCGCGCCTGACTGTGTTCAGCGGGCCATAGATGCGCACCAGCGGCACCCCGCTGCTGTGTTTCATTGCGGACAGGTTATCGAGCAGCCAGCCTGTGAGGGTGCGCACGCGCTCATGGATGGTCTCGTAGCCGATGGACTGGATGTGCTTCAGCCCAATTTCAACGGCCGGAATGTTGAGATAATCGAGCGTCCCATCCTCGAAGGCAGCGGGGGCTTCGGCCAGGTAGTACTTGTCGCCCTGGACGGAGGCGACGGTGATCGTCCCGCCGGCGAACCAGGGACGGCATAATTTCTTCAGCGCCTCGCGGCGGGCTACAAGTGCCCCAATCCCGGTGGGATACCCGAAGATCTTGTAGAAGGAAAGGGGAACAAAATCCGCCTTGAATTTTCCCAGGTCGAGCGGGTTGCTTGGTGCGAAAGCCGCCGCGTCGAGCAGGACATCCCAGCCTTTGGCATGGGCACGCTCGATCCATTCGAGCGGGTGCTGGACACCCGAGAAGTTGGATTGGGCGGGGTAGGCGAACAGGTTGTTCTTATGCGCAGGGGCCAGGTCCAGGGATTCATCCAGCGTCGAGGTTTCAACGCGCATATCCGGAAGTCCGACCGGGATGTAGGTGACCTCGGCTCCTTTGGCGTGGGCAAATTCCCGGATGCCGTTGACCGAGTTATGGTTGTCAAAGGTCAGGAGGTAGCGGCTGCCTGGTTCGAAAGGATAAGACTCGCCGACCAGTTTGAGCGCTCCGCTGGCGTTCTGGGTGAAGATCACCGTATATTCAGCCGGGTCGGCGTTGAAGAATTGCAGGATGGTGCTGCGGGTGCTTTCGACAAGCTGGGTGGCTGCCAGCGAGGATGGGTTGGTAGAGTGCGGGTTGCCGAAGACATGCTCTGCCAGCACCTGCTGGTGCAGGCGCATTTGAGAGTCGGCATACATTCCGCCGCCGGTGTAATCGAGATAAACCTGGCCAGAACGGTCGAGGCGGGAGTAGTCCCGTTCGCGCAATTCGTCCAGGTCGTGGGTCTTGTCGTAGGCAGGGTATTTTTGAACAAATTCAGCGTAATCTGGCATGGCGGCTCCAGGAGGGGAATCAGGGGGTGGGAGTGGGCGAGGGTTCACCCGTGGTTTCAAAGGGAGGCCAGGGGATCGTGACATATCCGGTGTAACCGTGCTTTTCGGCGGTATAGATGCGGGCGCTGGAGGGCATCAGACAGCCAGGCTCGTCGGTAACATAAAACCCCATCAGCCCGACGTTTTCGCTAAGTGGAGGCTTCCATTTGTATGGGATAAAGACCTGCTGACCGGCATGGCAGAGGTAAGCCTCGATCAGGTAGCCCTCGTAATCATCTTCGGTCATCCACACCGCTGCCCAGTAAATCGTGACCTTGCTCCCATCGCGAATGGCCTGGACCCCGGTGGGCGGCTTATAAAGAGCCATCGAAAACGGAAATGCTGCATAAGAGGACACTATGCGGATATCGTGCGTGGTGACATCACCGCCATCATTGAAGCGTACATATTCGGTTTTCACCCAGCAAGGGTTCCAGCCATGCACTCCCTGGATGAACAGGTAGGTCCCATCCAGGTTACGCCCGATGACTTCCATCCAACTGGTCTCATTCAGTCCATATTTTTGCAAGTAGGAGTCCCCTGGACCATACCAGCAGGCAGCGTGTCTCAGGATGGTGACGACCGGAGGGTCGGGTGTGGAGGTGATGGTGGGCGTGCGGGTGATGGTGCTGGTAAGAGAGGGAGTGACCGAGATGTCGGGCGTCAGGGTGGGGGTGACGGTGACAGGGACAGCCACTTCGACAATTTGGGTGACCTGCTGGCTCACCTGGCGGGTCACTTCCCGGGTTACCTGGCGGGTCACTTCCACCGTTTGCAGCACAGGGGTGGGAGTGGGTAAAGCTGCCGCCGGCTGGCAGGAAACACCAGCCACGATGACCAGCACGGTAACAGCAACCAATTTTTGTAGTCTTGGGGGGAGGATATTTTTTACCATTATTGTTATTTTTTCTCTCTGCAATGTTTTTTCAACCGGTAATTTTACCGAGTTCGTCGTCCTTGAACTTGCCTGGAATAATCACAGCCCGTTTTCGCGGTCCATGGTATTTTAGCACCGCTTTGCCCATTTAATAGGGTTGCCCGCCTTACAGGCTCGTGATAAACTTACCACAGATGTCAACACCCGTGCTGATCATCACGTCAGACATCCCATTTGGGGAACATATCCGCCAGAATCTGGAGGAAAAGCGGCGGTTTGTTGTCCGCGTGACCGGGGAACAGGGCGCAGCCGCAGTTTATGGAAGGGAATTCAAGCCTGCGCTGGCTTTCCTCGACACCTCCATGCCGGAAACCATTTTACTAAAAATTGGATCCCAGTTGCGGCAGTCCAACCCGGATATCGTTTTTGTGGTTATTTCAGAAGCGGGCTGGCACTCGGCACTTGAAGAGCTTTTCCCCAAGGATTACCTTTCCAAACCGTTCTACGCGCCCGACCTGCTGGAGATGATGGAGAATTTCTTCCCTCCTTCCGCCGTCCAGGATAAAGCTTCCCTCACAAATAATGTCGACCCTGCCGGCGATCTCCCCTGGCTCTCGGATGTAAACCGGGCTGCCCAGCATCTCACGCGGCTGACGCTCGAATCCTCGGCGCAGGCGGCGCTTATCACCCGCACCGACCAGTTATGGGCGTATGCCGGTCAGCTCCCCCAGGAGGCAGCCCGCGAACTGGCCGATACGCTCTCGCGCTACTGGGACCACGAGGAAGAGAACGACCTGGTGAGGTTTGTGCGCCTGGCCTCCACCGACGCCGAACACATGTTATACGCCACACGCCTGGCTGAAGGCATGGTGCTGGCGCTGGTATTCGATGCAGAGACACCCTTCAGCACCATCCGAACCCAGGCTTCCCAACTGGTGCATTCGCTTTCGACCTCTCCATCAGACGATTCACAGGATGAGGACGATATGGGAAGCATGGAGGACCCCAACCCGGGTCCGGATAACCGTGTGAACGTCCCAGCCCGGAACCCGCTGGACCTTCCGGTGGGCACCGGATACGACTTTGGGCAATCCGAACAGACGCCCAGGAAAAATTATGATCCGGATCCGCCGCTGCAGCCAGCCGGGGCTCCACAGGTGAGCCGCCAGCCTTCGCCAGCGGCACGCTTCAGGCTGCTGGTCGACACCGCCCAGAGTGAGCTTACCGATGCCGAAGAGGAGCTGCTCCAATCCCAGGAGGTCACTCGCAGGATCAGGATCCGCAAACCTGATCCAGCCCCGGAAACCATCGAGGAAGCCCCTTCCATTGCGGTCCCTGAAATTGCCCGCAAGATCGTACTGGAACCGGTCACGCCTGCAGTTTACAACCTGGATTACGCCTGCCTGCTGCTGCCGCGTTTCCCGCAGCATCATATGACCGGTAACCTGTTGGAGCACCTGGGGGAATGGGTGCCCAACATTTGCATCGCTTTTGCCTGGCGGCTCGAATATATCTCGGTCAGACCGGAATATTTGCAGTGGATCGTCAACGTGCCGCCGGCCACCTCCCCCGCCTACCTGATGCGCATTTTACGCCAGCATACCTCGGAGAGACTTTTCGCCGAGTTCCCCCGCTATAAAAAAGAGAACCCTTCCGGCGATTTCTGGGCGCCGGGTTATCTCATCATGGGAGGCTCCCAGCCGCCGCCGGCCCAGTTGATCAAAGACTTCATCACCCAGACGCGCCAGCGGCAGGGGATACTTCCGCAGAACCGTTAGCCACCCCTCATATACAGTACCGGACGGTCTGAACCGTCCGCATCCCTCGGAAAAACGTGCCCCCAACCTTATACCTAATTGATGGCCATGCACTGGCCTACCGCATGTATTTTGCCCTCACGGCTGGCGGGTCCAGCCAGCGTTGGCAGACCTCCACCGGCGAACCGACGGCGGGAATTTACGGTTTTGCGCGCGAACTGCTGCGCATCCTGGAGGTGGAAAAGCCGGATTACCTGGCAGTGGCATTTGACACCGGCAAGACCTTCCGCGACAAGATCTTTCCCGAATACAAAGCCACGCGTGCCAAGATGCCCGAAGACCTGCGCCCCCAGATCGAGCGCATCCGCCTGATGGTGGATACATTCAACATCCCGCGCCTGGAGATGGAAGGCTTCGAAGCGGACGATGTGCTTGGGTCCGCGGCGGGATGGGCAGCCAAACAGGGACTGGGCGTCAAGATCATCACCGGAGACCGCGACCTGCTGCAACTGGTCAACGCGCGCACCGTCGTTTACCTGGCTGGCGATGACCAGAACTTCATCACTCCCGAAGACGTGATGGGCAAACTTCATGTTTTGCCCGAGCAGGTGGTGGACTACAAAGCCCTGGTTGGCGACAAGTCAGATAACATCCCCGGGGTCGCCGGCGTTGGCGAAAAGACCACCGAGAACCTGCTTGCGAAATACGGCACGCTGGACAATATCTACGCCCACCTGGAAGAGATCGAGCCGCGCTGGCGGAATAAACTGGAAGCCGGAAAAGAATCGGCCTATATGAGCTACAAGCTGGCTGCCATCCGCACCGACCTGCCGGTGACGATCGACCTGGAGCAGGCGCGCCCCGACGTTTTCGAACCGGCAAAAGTGGAAGCCCTGTTCCGCGAACTGGAATTCAGGACGCTGATCGAAAAACTCAGGAAAATAACCGGCGCTGCTTCCGACTCACCCGCCTCATCCAGGCAGATGAGCCTTTTCAGTGAAGCTGCCGCCCCGGCATCAAAACCAGCAAGAGATCCACAAGCGCAATCGAAGAAAATTAAAGTCCATGTGGTGGATTCAGCGGCAAGCCTGGCGGCACTGGCAAAAGCGCTGGCGCATGCTTCCATCATTTCTTTCGACACGGAAACCACTTCCACCGACGAGATGACCGCCAGCCTGGTGGGCATTTCGCTGGCAGTGAAAGAAGGGGAAGGCTATTACATCCCGGTGGGACACAATGCCGGGACCCAGCTCCCGCTCGAACAGGTGCTGTCCGCATTACGCGGCCCGATGACGGATGCGCGCATCCCGAAGATCGGGCATCACCTGAAATATGACTTTATCATGCTGGCACGCTGCGGATCTGCGCACAGCCCCCCTGGGCTTCGATACGATGGTGGCCGGATGGGTGGTCGACCCTTCTTCGCGCAACCTGGGGCTGAAGAGCATGTCAGACGTGCGGCTGGGCGAGAGCATGACCCACATCGAGGAATTGATCGGCACCGGGAAGAACCAGCGCTCAATGGCAGAGGTGGCAATTGCCGAGGCGGCGCCCTACGCCGCGGCAGATGCCGAGACCACCCTGCGCCTGATGCCGCTGTTGGAAACCGAACTCAAGCGCGTCCCAAAATTGTGGGACATTTTCGTCAATTTGGAAGTACCGCTCATCCCGGTGCTGGCCGACATGGAGATGGCGGGGATCGCCCTCGACAAGGATTTCTTTGCCAAATTCGCCGTGGAATTGAACGAACGGATCGAACAAATCGAAAAACAGGTCTATGCCGGGGTCGGGAAGGCGTTCAACCTCAACTCGACCCAGCAGCTTTCGGAAGTGTTGTTCGGGGTCCTGAAACTAGCCCCGCCCAATAAAGGAAAGAAGACATCCTCAGGGCACTACTCCACCGCCGCAGGCGTGCTGGATGAACTGAGCGGGCAGCACCCGGTGGTGGATATGATCCTGGAATACCGGGAACTCTCCAAGCTCAAATCGACCTATGTGGATGCGCTGCCCCTGCAAATCCACCCCGAAGACGGGCGTGTGCACACCTCCTTCAGCCAGACCACGGCGGTGACCGGGCGGCTCTCCTCGTCAGACCCGAACCTGCAGAACATCCCAACCCGCACCGACCTGGGCCGGCGGGTAAGGCGGGGTTTTGTGGCTGACCCCGGCAACGTGCTTGTCTCGCTGGATTACTCGCAGATCGAGCTGCGCATCGTGGCGCACATGGCCGGTGACAAGGCCATGTTGAACGCATTTCGGGCCGGGCAGGATATCCATGCCACCACCGCGGCAGCCATTTACGGGGTGCCGCTTGACAAGGTAACCAAGGAAATGCGCCGGCATTCCAAGGCGATCAACTTCGGGCTGATCTACGGCATGTCCGCGTTTGGTCTCACCCGCACCACGGAACTGACCCTGTCGGAATCACAGGATTTTGTAGAGGCGTATTTCAAGCAGTTCCCCGGAGTTAAAAAATACCTGGATGGCATCCGCAAGGAAGCCACACAGGAAGGTTACGTTGAAACGATGCTGGGCCGCCGGCGGTACTTCCCCAACCTGAAGAGCAGTTTGAACCAGGTGTTGAGGAACCGCGAGGAACGGGAAGCCATCAATGCCCCCATCCAGGGAACCGCTGCTGATATAATGAAAATAGCCATGATCAAGATCCCGCCTGCGCTGGCGCAGGCCGGGTTGCGTGGCAAAATGCTCCTGCAAGTGCATGACGAACTGGTGGTCGAATGCCCGCGCGCTGAGTTGAAGGAAGTGGTCGGGGTGGTGCGGGACGTCATGGAGAATGCCTTCAAACTGGACATCCCGCTTTCCACCGAAGCGCGCTGGGGACTGAACTGGGATGAATTAAAGCCGCTGGCATAACTGCTTCAGCAAGGGAAAATTATGGCAGGACGCGAAGATCAATTCCAGAAAGCAATGAACACGGGCCATTCTTTGGCCTGGGATCAGCAGTGGGACAAGGCTGCCGCGGCCTACCAGAAGGCTCTCGATGAATCCCCCGATAATCCAAAGGCACTCTCCAGCCTGGGCCTGGCATTGTTTGAGCTGCAGAAGTACGACGAGTCACTCCAGGTGTATCAAAAAGCCGTCCTGGCGGGCCCCACCGATCCGGTCCCATTGGAGAATGTGGGGCAGCTTTCGGAACGGCTGGGGAACAACCTGGAAGCTGTCCAATCCTATTTGAAAGCTGCTGAGTTGTACATCCGGTCCCAGGATGCAGACAAGGCGCTGACAAACTGGGCGCGGGTGACCCAGCTGGAACCGGGGCATTTCGCCGCCCATTCCTACCTGGCGATGGTTCACGAAAAACTGGGTCACGCCCAGCAGGCGTCAGCAGAATACCTGGTGATGGCGAGCCTGGTCCAGCGCACGGGGGGCGCGGAGAAAGCGATTGAATTTGTTGCGCGCGCGATCCAGCTTGATCCGCACAGCGCTGACGCCCACCAGGCACAGACCCTGCTCCTGAGAGGGCAGCTGCTTCCCAAGCCGCTTCATCCCCAGGGCATCACGGACAAGCTGCAACTAAAGCAGGAGAAGAAGAAAGAGCCCCCAAAAATTGCCGATACCGGTCTCGACCCGGTGGAAGAGGCGCGCAAACACGCCCTCACCCGCCTGGCTGAGATCTTATTCGACTATACGGACGCAGCCGGCAACCTTCAGGCCCATAAACTGGGAATGCAAGCGATTGCACGCGGCACGGGAGAGCTGGACCCGATGGCCGGCGAGCGTGCTAATATCATGCTTTATATTGGCCAGGCGATCGACGCCCAGACGAATGGACAGGATGCGCAGGCTGCCTCTGAACTCGAAAAGGCATTGGCTGCCGGCCTGGCAGACCCTGCGCTGATCTTCAATCTTGGGCTGCTGCAGGCGAAAAGCGAGCAGATGGAAAGTGCGATAGGTCACCTGCAGGGGGCGGTGAAAGATCCCAATTATGCCTTGGGGGCACGACTGCTGCTGGCACAGGCCTTGCGCCAGCTGGGACGCCTGCCTGAAGCGTTGAAAGAGACCCTGGAGGCGCTGAAATTGGCAGATTCGCTGGTCGTGGCACCCGACCAGGCGGATGAGATTCGCCAATTGTACGAACCTCTGATCGAGGATCAGGCCCACCAGACCGACACGGCGGTCATGGATCAAATTTGCGAAAATGTAACCCAATTACTACTGCGCCCGAACTGGCGTACAGAAATGCTTATGGCCCGCGCCCAGCTCCCCAAGACAGGGGAAGGGATGCCGCCCATGCCCCTGGCAGAGATCCTGGCCCAGGCCCAGAGCGGAAGGGTCATCGAAACCATTGGGAGAGTCCGCTTACTGGCGCGCGCCGGTCACCTGCGCACGGCCATGGACGAAGCCTTTGAATCGTTCAAGTATGCCCCCACCTTTCTCCCGCTTCATTCCCTGGTGGGTGACCTGCTGCTGCAGGAGGGACGCACGCAGGATGCGGTAACCAAATATTCTGTGGTGGCCGACGCTTACAGTGTGCGCGGTGAACCCGCCCAGTCGGTCAATATCCTGCGGCGCATCGTGCAGGTGTCGCCCATGGACATGGCTGTACGCACCCGGCTTATCGACCAGTTATCAGGAAGCGGGAAGGTGAATGAGGCCGTGGCAGAGTACATTGAACTTGCCAATATTTACTACCGCCTGGCCGAACTGGATACGGCGCGCAAGACGTACACCACCGCCCTGCACGTGGCACAGCAGGACGGCGCCAACCCGGCCTGGAGCGTCAAACTCATGCGCCGCATGGTGGATATTGACATGCAGCGCCTGGACTGGCGCCAGGCCCTGCGCATCTTTGAGCAACTGCGTACACTTGAACCGGACGATGCGTCGGTCCGAAAAAGCCTGATCGAACTTAACATTCACCTAAACCAGCTCCCACAGGCCGCGGCCGAATTGGATGGATACCTGACCCACTTGCAAAGCTCCGGGCGAAGCGGGGAGGTCATCCCCTTCCTGGAAGAACTGGTCAAGGAGAATCCCAAGCAGGCCATCCTGCGCAGCGCGCTGGCGGAACAGTACCGCCTGGCGGATCGCATCCCGGCAGCAGTTACCCAACTGGACGCCCTGGGGAACCTGCTCCTTACTGCCGGTAACCGGGAGGGTGCCATCCAGGCGCTGGAAACGATCATTTCGCTAAATCCGCCCAACGGTCCGGATTACCAGACATTGCTTGTAAAAATCAAATCGGAACTCTAAGATAAATTCCCCTGCACCAGCGGGGGAATTTTTGTGCTTTCCGGGGAAACATGGTACTCCCAAGGTTTTTATCGACAAAAAGACCAGGGGAGCGGGAAAATAATCCCGGCACGGATATCAATCGATGCCGCAAGAAATGAAAGATTTGCCTCTGCATTTCATCGGTGAAGAGATCGAAACCCACTTCGATCAGCCTCCCGTCCGCCAGAAAACCCCGCCCTGCCCGGACGGCTTCACCTGGCAGGAGCGCAGGTACCGGGTGGTGGGAAAAATATCCGAGTGGCACGATTTTACCCGCCGGGGGCGGATGGCACGCAACATGCGCCCGGCGCATGCCGCTATTGCCGCCGAGCGCGGTTCCCTGGGCGTGGGTCGTTTCTACTTCAGGGTGCGTACCGATACAGACCAGGTCTTTGATTTGTATTATGACCGGGCTATCAAGGATGTCGATGACCGTCTCGGGCACTGGTACCTTTACCGCGAGATAGGGGCATAACAAAACCTGCACCCTCCCAATCCCTGCATATCCGCAGCTTGGAAGACTAGCCTTCTGGAGGGGTTTCCCCGGCGAATAGCGCTGCGGTCACGGATCGGTCACCGGGTGTTTCGAAGATGTCACCTGCCCGCCATGCCCGCGGGAAATGCCGGTGATACAATTTAATCGTTCGAAAGGAGCTTATGAAAAAGATTTTTTCTTCCATGTCCGCCCTGGTCATGCTGGCAAGTATTGCCGGCTGCAACCTCCCGCGCGGCATTCAGGCTCCGCTGCCAACCTCGATCTCGATCCCTTCGACCACCCCACTGCTATCCACGCCCACCATGGCTGCTGCCACCTCCAGCGTGCCCACCCTGCCCCTGAACCTGCCGACCGTCACATCCGGCGCCTCCCCAACCACCATTGTCCAGCTCCCCACCAGTACCAGTGTGCCCACACCCACCACCGGTGTCGTCCCCGGCGCAGCCTCCGGGCCGTACGCGGTCATCCTGGTTACCCCCGGAGACGTGCTGAACATCCGCACCGGAGCCGGAGCGGGTTACCCGGTTTCCGGGTCCTTCATTCCCACTGCGAATAACATCATGCGCACCGGACCATCTTCAATGTCGGGAGGCGACCTGTGGGTGGAGGTGCTAAATCCGGGCGGCGGGACCGGCTGGGTCAACTCCAATTTTCTAACGGAGTACGTACCTTCAGCCGCTTTCTGCACCGACAGCCGGATCAGTGCCCTGCTCATCAGCCTCGGCAATGTTTTCAACACCACGGACGGGGCGGCACTGTCAGCCCAGGTCAGCCCGGCGCATGGCATGACCGTCTACCTGTGGAGGCAGGGTATCCCGCACATCTTTAAACAGGCCGATGCGCGCTGGGTATTCGAAAGCACCTACCAGCATAACTGGGGCTCGGCTCCGGCAATGGGATTGGACACCATCGGTTCCTTCCACGACAAGGTACTGCCCTGGCTGCAGGAAGTCTTCAATTCCACCTATACCCTGACCTGCAATTCGCTCGGAACAGCAGCCCAATTTGGAAACGATCCCTGGCCCCGGGAATTTGCGAACGTCAATTTCTACACCGTCTTCAAAACCGGCACGCCTGGGATTGACCTGGATTTCCGCTACTGGCTGGTGGGGGTGGAGTACGTCCAGGGACAGCCAACCCTCTTTGCACTGATCCATTTCGCCTGGGAGCCATGACCGGGTCTCCAGCTCATTAAATCAAGGAACCCGTTTTCGCAACGAAAACGGGTTCCTGGTTTCATTATTTCGCCAGTAAATCTGCCAGCACCCTGGCCGAGTCTTTCTCCACTTTCTCATGCAGGCTGCGGCCGTGGGCGTCCATGGTCACCACCACGGGGAATTCCTTGACCGATATCACCCAGATGGCTTCCGGCACCCCAAATTCCAGTTTGTAAACGCCCAGCACCTCCGACACGGATTGGGCGATCAGGGTGGCCGCCCCGCCGATGGCATGGAAGTAAACGCCGGGCACTTCCTGGCAGCCCTTGAGAGTTTTGGCTCCCATACCGCCCTTGCCGATCACACCCTTGAGGTTGAAATGCTTCATCACATCCGCCTGGTAGGGTTCCTCGCGGATGGAGGTGGTGGGACCGGCAGCTACAAATTTATACTGTTTGGTATCCAGCCCGGAGACCACCGGACCGCAGTGATAGATGACACCCCCAGCCAGGATTTGCTTGAGCGCTTCATAGACCTGCAGGTCTTCGCCCTGGGGTGGGCGTGTTTTTTTAATGAAAGTCTCGTTCAGCCATTTGTGGACCACGTCACGACCGGTGATCATGACCCCGGTTAATGCCACCGGTTCGCCCACTTCCAGGCTGCGGATGGTCTCATCATTGATTGGGATACTGATTGTGCGCATGCTGCTCTCCTGGTCATCACCACTGAGGGGCAGGGAGGATGGAATTTCCCTGTGCTTCTCAGTGCAATCCATGTTTTTGAATATTAATCGTAAGTTACCGTTTCGCCCCGGACGGTAAGCTTGTGCCTGCGGTAGGCCCAGCACATGTACGAGATGGTAACGAAATATGAAGCCGGCAGGCGGGACAACCCGGTAATTTTGGTGTCAAGCACGGTGGTGTTTCCCCCAAAGCCCATCGGCCCGATCCCCAACTGGTTGGCTTCGTCCGTCAGGCGTTCTTCCAGTTCGGCCAGCTTCACATCCGCGTTACGGGTGCCGATCGGTGTCAACAGCACTTCCTTTGACTTGACATAACCGGTGCCCCGGTCGCCGCCAATGGAGACTCCCAGGATACCCGGGGCGCAGCCCTGACCCTGCACCTTTTGAACGGCATCCAGGACAACTTTGCGCACTCCCGCCAGGTCCCGACCCGCCTGGAAGGATGTATCACCCACCTTCCCGGTATAGGGGATCGAATATTGCGCGCCGCAGTTCTCGGAACCGCCGCCTTTGAGCATCAACTCGATGGTTAATTCGTCACCCTCGACCTCTTCAAAATGGATGGTTGGGAAATCATCGCCGCCGAGGTTGTTCCCGCTGTTCTTGTCGGTCACCGCGTCCACAGCGTTCGGGCGCATATATGATTTGCGGGTGGCTTCAGCCAGGGCTGAGCGGATGTGCTTCGTCAGGTTCAGCGTGCTCCAGCCGGCAGGGTACTTGACATAAAAGATGGGCGTGCCGGTATCCTGGCAGACAGGGGTGGAGTTTTTCCGGGAGAGTTCCACATTCTTGAGGATGGTCTCGAACGCGCCGCGCGCCGCCGAACCGGGGGTCTCCTTTTCGAGGGCGGCATGCAATCTTTTTTCAACATCCGCGGGCAGATCCGTGGATGTGCGGCGGATCAGTTCGAGGATTTCATTTGTCAGGTCGCGCATGGGTTCCTCCATATCTGGCATGATCTGGTAAATATATGATACCCCGAAAGGGACATTATTTGAGTGATAAAGCTCGCACAATTGACAGGCGGAACATCCTGAAATTCCAAGCCCCCTGGAATAAAAAACTCCCGCAGGTTTTCCCTGCGGGAGCAATTATTAACAAAGCGATTACGGTTTGTACACGAAGAAATTATCGAACAGGATGTCGGTGCCGGCAACAGAGAAGGTCTTGGCGATCAGTCCGACGTCGCCCTTGGTAAAGGAGCTGTCGGTCGCTGAGGCCACCTGGGTGCCGTTAACATACAATGTAAGGTCGCTGCCTACACAATCGGCGCGCAGGTGATTCATTGCGGCGCCTTGATTGATGTTCGAGTCGCTGACCAGGTTCCCATCCGAAGCAGAAATGATGGTCTTCGTCCCTGCCTTATCGATCCCGATCCCGGTGTAACCGTCACTGCTGATATAGAAATAATAATAATTATCCACGTCCTGGTAGCGGCACTGTATCCCAAAAGCATTGTCATCCGGGCCGCCAGTTTTGGTGGCATCCACTTCGATGCGGACATCGTTTTGGAATGTTTTATAAGGATTTGCGAAGAAAAAAGAGTCGGTCTGGATGATGTTGATGCGGTAACCGCCGTCCGCGTAGTCGGTGGTCCCATATTCATTGGTAGCCCGGTCCCAACCGCTGTTGACACTGGAGAAATCATCCTGGAAGAGCGCTTTCTGATTGGTGTTGACGCCGCATGCCAGTGCAGCCAGTACCAGGGCAGCCAGAGCAAAATAGACTTTTCTGTTCATAATTACTCCTTATAATATAAAAATACGATTATTTCCAAGAGTATAACCGAAATTAGAACATTTGCAAGCGGTCTTTTCTGAAGTATGATTCTTATTTGAACTTCCGTCTTCTCCTTGACAAAAGCACTCAAAAGGCGATAGAGTACATCCAATGCCGAACGAAACCGACCTCCCCCGGGAAATCCTGGCAACTGTTCGCAGCGCGCTGGCAGAAGACATCGGCACAGGCGATGCGACCACGAACAGCATTGTGCCTGCCGAGGCCGCTCATGCGCGGGCAGATCATCGCCAAGCAGGAAGGCGTCATCGCCGGGCTGGACGTGGCTCAGGCTGTTTACCGGATGGTGGACGCGCAGGTGGACTTCAGACCCCAGGCGCCCGAGGGCACGCAGGGTTACAAACCGCCAGGTACTGGCGCTGGTTGCCGGGCAGGCCCGCAGCCTGCTGACTGCCGAACGGACCGCGCTCAACTTCCTGGGGCGAATGTCCGGGATTGCCACCCTGACGCGCTCCTTCGTGGATGCCGTCGCCGGGACAAAAGCGGTCATCCTGGACACCCGCAAGACAGCCCCCGGGCTGCGGCTGGTGGATAAACTGGCCGTGAAACGCGGCGGCGGCGATAACCACCGCATCGGGCTGTACGATATGGTGCTGATCAAGGATAACCATATCGATTTCGCCGGGTCGATCACCATTGCAGTGGACCGCGCCCGCCACAATGCAGCAGGGCTGATGATCGAGGTGGAAGCCCGCAGCCTCGAGGACGTGCGCGAAGCCCTGGACTGCAAGGTGGAACGCATTTTGCTCGATAACATGACCCTTGAAAGCATGGCTGAGGCGGTGCGTTTGACCGCAGGCCGTGCCAAATTGGAAGCCAGCGGGAACGTGACCCTGGAGACCGTCCGCAAAATTGCAGAGACAGGCGTGGATTACATTTCGTCAGGCGCGCTGACTCATTCGGCAAAGGTGTTCGACGTATCGTTTGACTACCTTGACAAATAACCGTACGCACCCAGCGGTGCGCATATTATCGTTAGGAGTACCATGACCCCGGAAGTTAACGAAATGTACGAAAAAATGAAGGCCAAACTTAACCGCATCGTCCCCGATGTGGAATTGCGCTACAAGGCCGAGATCGCAGTTGAGATCAATGAACTCAAGATCCAGCGCAACGCAGTCATCCTTGGTCACAATTACATGGAGCCGGCGCTGTTTCATTCCATCCCGGATTTCACCGGGGATTCGCTCGACCTCAGCCGCAAGGCTGCCCAGACAGACAAGGACGTCATCGTCTTTTGCGGAGTCAGGTTCATGGCGGAGACAGCCAAGATCTTGAGCCCGGGAAAGACCGTGCTCCTGCCAGCCGCCAGGGCCGGGTGCTCCCTGGCAGAATCCATCACGGCCGCGGATGTGCGTGAATTAAAGGCAAAATTCCCGGGCGTGCCGGTGGTAACCTATGTGAACACCTATGCGGACGTTAAAGCCGAGTCCGACATTTGCTGCACCTCCAGTAATGCGGTGGCAGTGGTCGATTCGCTGCACGCCGACACGGTCATCTTCCTGCCAGACGAGTACCTGGCCAAGAACGTGGCACGCGAGAGCGGGAAGCACATCATCTTCCCTTCTTCAGGTCCGCTGGTGGGAGATGCTGCGGGTGGCGCTGCAAATGGTGAGCTGGATTACCAGTTGATCGGCTGGCGCGGGCGCTGCGAGGTGCATGAGAAATTTACCCTCAAGGATATCGAGACCGTGCGGGCGCAGTTCCCGGACGTACTTATCCTGGCACACCCGGAATGCAGCCCGGAAGTGACCGCCGCGGCAGACTTCTCCGGGTCGACCAATGCCATGATCCGCTATGTCCAGCAATCAGAAAGCTCCCCACTATCTCCTGCTGACCGAGTGCGCCATGGGTGACAACGTGGCCGCCGCGAATCCAGAAAAGGACATGCTGCGCCTGTGCATGGTGCGCTGCCCGCACATGAACATGATCACCATGGAAGATACGCGCGACGCGCTCAAGTTCAACCGCTATGTCATCGACGTGCCCGAAGATATCCGGGTGAAGGCGTTCCGGGCTGTTGACCGGATGATAAAGATCGGATAGCACTAACAACGATTTAAAACGTAACTACTCAATACACTATGAAAACGACTGACGTGCTCATCATCGGCTCCGGGATTGCGGGAGCCACCGCTGCCCTGAAACTGGCCCAGGCACCGCAGAGGCGCATTATCCTCATCACGCGTGACCCCGACCCGCACGAGTCCAACACGCGCTATGCCCAGGGCGGGATCATCAGCCGGGGACAGGATGACAGCGCTGACCTGCTGGTGGCAGATATCCTGGCTGCAGGCGCGGGTGCCTCCCTGCCGGAAGCGGCGCGCATTCTGGCAGAAGAAGGACCTGGCTTGCTGCAGGAAGTCCTGGTAGGGACTGCCGGCATTGCTTTCGACCGGGCAAAGGACGGGGATCTCGAGTTTGGACAGGAAGGTGCGCATTCCCGCCGGCGCATCCTGCATGTGGGCGACGGGACCGGCAGGGCCATCATGGATGGGTTGGTGGCAGCTTTGAAGAAATGTCCCAACGTGGAAATGCTGACCGAGGCCACCGCTGTGGACCTGATCACCTACCCTCACCACTCGCGCGACCCGCTGGCAGCCTATCAACCGGTGGCCTGCCACGGCGCGTATGTTTTTGACCGCAAGGGGAAATCCATCCACCGCACCCTGGCAGCAGTGACCATCCTTGCCACCGGCGGGATCGGGCGCATATACCGCAATACCACCAACCCGCCGGGTGCGCGCGGCGACGGGCTGGCCATGGCTTCACGCGCCGGAGCGCGCATCCTGAACGCCGAATACGTCCAGTTCCATCCCACTGCGCTCTCGGTGCCGGGAGCGGAGGGATTCCTGATCAGCGAGGCCGTGCGCGGGGAAGGCGGGGTTCTGCTCACCCCCGATGGCAGGTCTTTCATGGAGAACTATTCCCCCGAATGGAAGGACCTGGCGCCCCGCGATGTGGTGGCGCGCGCCATCCACACCGAGATGGAAGCGCACGACTTCTCTTATGTCCTGCTAGACATCGCCTCACACATGCCGGCCGCGAAGATCAAGACCCGCTTCCCCAACATCTATTCCGAATGCAAACGCGTGGGCATCGACATCTCGCGCGAGTCCATCCCGGTCGTCCCGGCCGCGCACTACTTCTGCGGTGGCGTTTCCGTCGACAAGTGGGGCCGCTCCAGCATTGCCAACCTGTACGCGGTGGGTGAAGTATCCTGCACCGGTCTGCATGGAGCCAACCGGCTGGCATCGACCTCTTTATTGGAAGGTCTGGTGTGGGGGACACGCTCTGCACGCGATATCGAAGATCGCTTTACTGCAAACCCCCAGCCTGTTATTCCCACACGCGACGACGTCCCTGCCTGGGACGAGTCCAACCTGACACAGGATTCCGACCCGGCCCTCATCCAGGGGGACATGCAGACCATCCAGAATATCATGTGGCATTACGTGGGGCTGGTCCGTTCCGGCGACAGGCTGTCACGCGCCATCCGCGAGCTGCGCCACCTGCAGAACGAGATCGAGACCTTCTACCGCAAGACCAAGCTGAGCGACGGGCTGATCGGCTTGCGCAACGCCGTGGAGGTGGGGCTGGTGGTGGGACAGGCTGCCCGCCACAACCGCCAGAGCCGAGGCTGCCACTTCCGCTCCGATTCGGTGGACGGGGGGGACAGGTTGTTGTAGTACTGACCCATCCTGGAACCTGGACTTGTATAATTAAAGAAAAAGACTGCCCAGCCCGCGCGTTAAAAGCGCGGCTGTCAGGGCAACTACCAGCGTGATGCCGGCAATGATGAACATCGGGCGGGTTCCCAACTCGCGGCGCAACGCGGCCAGTGTGGGCAGGCAGGGGATGTAGAAAACAACAAAGACGGTAAAGGTGAGCATTTGCAGCGGGGACAACACAATGGAAAAGTCAGCGCCGCCCAGCGCCTGGCGGAGCATGATGAGCGAGAGTTCCTTGCGTAAAACACCGAAGATAAGTGGGACGCCCGTCCCGGCGGGCAGACCGAGCACCCAGGTGACCGGGCGCAGTGTCCAATTTAACGCCGGGCTGATGTTAAAGTAGGTGAGCAGCGCCAGTACGAGAGACCCCGCGATCAGGAGCGGCCACGCCTCCGTCAGGAACTCGCGCACGCGAAACCAGGCTTTCGCGAAAACCGTTCTCACGGTTGGGATACGGTAGACCGGCATCTCCAGGATCAGGCCGGGGGTCTCTTCCGGCAGCAGGCTGGTCAGGAGTTTCCCCATCAAGGCGATGACCAGGATATTGAATAGGTAGATCGCAAGCGCCCATAGGGGTCCCAGGTAAAAGGCCACCAGTCCGAACACTACCGCCAGCCGGGCCGAGCAGGGCACCAGGACTGCCAGGGCAGCAGCCAGGAAGCGGTCCTGGCGTTCTTCCAGGATGCGGGTGGACATCACTGCCGGTATATTGCATCCATAACCAAGGATGAATGGGACGATGGCTTTTCCGTGCAGACCAAGGCGGTGCATTAGTCCATCCATCAGGAAAGCGATGCGCGGCAGATAACCGATATCTTCGAGCAATCCCAGGCCGAAGAGGAAAGGTACCAGATAAGGCAGGGCAATCGCCAGCCCTCCGGAAATGCCCTGCAATAAGCCAAAGAGAAGCTCCCCCCCAGCGTTTGTCCCCCCACCTTTTGGAGCAACTGGTTCGTCCAGCTGTTGAACGCTGCCAGGACCGGGCGCTCAATGGAACTGCCGATCCCGAAGACAACCTGGAAGAAGACGAACAGGATGACAGCCATGCAAACATAGCCCCAGAATGGATGGAGCAGCAGATCATCCAGGCGGTCGCGCCAGGTCAGGCGTCGTTCTCCCTGGGAGACATATTTATCAGCCAACTCTCCGGCCAACTGGTGGCGAATGACATCCTCCCCGGGAATCTGTAACCGCCCGGTGAAGGCACTGGTTTGGCGGGACAGGGAAAGCGCTGCCTTGAAAAGAGACAGAACGCCTTGTCCTTTGCTGGCGATCAGGGGCAGAACCGGGACTCCGAGTTCCTGCGCCAGCCCCGGCCCATTCATATGCAGTCCGATCCTTTTGGCCTCATCCATCATATTCAACGCCAGGATCATTGGGCGCCCCAGGGACATCAACTCGAGGGTCAGGTCCAGGCCCTGGGCCAGGTGGGAGGCGTCCGAGACATTGATGATTACGTCCACATGTTCAGAGGCCAGGTAGCGCTGCGCTTCCATCTCGGCGGGATTGGTCCCAGCCAGGGTATAGGTTCCAGGCAAGTCCACCAGTTGGATGACTTCCCCGGCCACGCGTACCCTGCTGTCGGTGAATGCAACCGTCGTCCCGTGGAAATTGCCGGTCTCAGCCTTGTATCCGGCCACCTGGTTGAAGAGCGTACTTTTCCCGCAATTGGGCTGACCTACCAGTGCAAAGCGCATCAGATCGTCTCCACCGTGATCCTGGCGGCGATCCCGCGTCCCAGGGCAATTTCCCTGCCGTTGACCTCGATCAGCACCGGGCCGCCAAGCGGCGCCAGCCGCAGCACCCGAACCTGGTCGCCAACGAACAGGCCATACTGGCGCAATTTATCATTTAAATTACTTCCGCCGTCTATACCGGTAATTTTTAAGTCTGATCCATCAGGAGAGTGCAGCAGGGTTTTGAATGACATGGCAATTATTCCTAAGAGACGATATTTTAATTTAACGACTTGACAGAACCAATCGCATGATAAAATAAGCAAGTAGTGCTGAATTACTGTGTTAGTATATACTAACTTGTTATATTAGTCTATGATACTAATAGTACTCGCCCCAGGTGATATATGTCACAAGATGACAAATTAATCCCTCAATCCCGCCCCACTCACACGGTGGAGAATTACCTGATGACGATGCAGGTCATGGAACGTGATTACGGGGAGATTGTGGCTGCCCGCCTGGCAGAAATGCTCGCGGTTGCCCCCGCGACGGTGGCAACGACTCTCAAGCGGATGGAACGGGATAATTGGATCACCGGGACCGGGCGCAAAGCCGTCCACCTGACCGAAGTCGGTCTAAACGCTGCCTATTCGATCGTCCGTCGGCACATGCTCACTGAATGGCTGCTTTTGAGCATCTTGAAGGTGCCGCTTTCCCAGGTTCACTATGAGGCCCATGGCATTGAGCATGCAATTTCACCAAAGTTGGAGGAACGCTTGCGCGACATCCTCAATGATCCCCACACCTGCCCACACGGGAACCCGTTCCCAGGCCGCGAACAGGAAGTGAGCGCATGGGTTCCACTCATCGAAATCCAGGCCGGTGATATGGTCATTATCCGCCGAATCCATGAATTCGCCGAAGAGAACTCGGAACTGCTTGAATTCCTGATCGCTAACAATATCCTGCCAGGTGCAAAAGCGAAGGTAATTGAAATTTTGCCCTTTAACCAGACTCTCACAGTAGCCGTGGAAAAAAAACAAGTCACGCTTGGTTTCCCGGCAGCTCGCTTTATTTTTGCGGAGCAACTCTAACGCATGAGCAATGGGACCACATTAAATTGTGGCAATTCCTGAGGGGTTGCAGTTAAGATACCCGCGCAAAAAAAACCGGGACGGATTTTCTCCGTCCCGGTTTTTTTATTAGCTCCAGAATCTACCTCTGAATTTTGGTTTGTTCCAATTCTTTCATCTCACCAGTGGCGGTAAAGACCGTCCGCTCGCAGATATTGGAAACCCGGTCGGCGAGGCGTTCCAGGTTGTGCGCCACCCACAAAAGCATGTTGGCGCGTTCGATGGTCTTCGGGTCCTGGATGACGAACATCATCAACTCGTGGTAGATCTGCAGGTAGAGTTCGTCCACTTCATCGTCTTCGGCGGGGATGGCGCGTGAGGCTTCCACGTCTTCGTGGATGAACGCGGTCAGGGCGCGGTGCAGCATGTTTACCCCTTTTTGCGCCATGCGCGGGATGTCGATCAATGGTTTGAGCAGCGGCTGGTCTGCCATGCGGATGCTGACGGTGGCGATGCCCTTGGCATAGTCACCCATGCGTTCCAATTCGCCGCTGACTTCCAGGATGGAGGCCAGCAGGCGCAGGTCATGCGCCATGGGCTGCTGGGTGGCGATGACGATCATCACCTGTTCTTCTATGGCATAACGCCTGGCATTGACCTGCAGGTCGGTCTCCTTTATGAGGCGGGAGGCCTCCATGTCGCGCTTTTTGAGCGCCTCCACAGAGCCCAGGATCTGCTGTTCCACCATGCTTCCCAGCAGGAGCATTTCATCCTTCAACTGTTGAATTTCGGTTTCGAATGTTTTTCGCATCTAAGCCTCATTCCCTGGCGCTGTTTGCCAATTATAACCATTTTCAGTTCCCATGAATCATCGTTTCCCCTGCAATTTATTTCTTATGGACAGGTTATCCAAATCGTCCGGTGACATAATCTTCAGTGCGCTTGTCTTTGGGTCGGGTGAAGATCGTGTTGGTGGCGTCAAATTCGATGAGACGCCCGGCACGTGCTTCGTCGATCATCATCATGGCGGTGTAATCCGAGACGCGCGCCGCCTGCTGCATGTTGTGGGTGACGATGACAATGGTGTAAGTCTTTTTCAGTTCCTGCATCAGCTCCTCGATTTTAAGGGTGGAGATCGGGTCGAGGGCGAGGCGGGTTCGTCCATCAGGATAACCTCCGGCTCCACCGCCAGGGCGCGAGCGATGCACAAGCGCTGCTGCTGCCCACCGGAGATGGATAGACCTGACTGGTTGAGCTTATCCTTGACCTCATCCCACAGGGCGGCAGATTTCAGACTATGCTCGACAATCCCGTCCAGGTCAGAGCGGCGGCGAATGCCATAAAGGCGCGGCCCGTAGGCGATGTTATCGTAAATGGATTTTGGGAATGGATTCGGGCGCTGGAAAACCATCCCCACCCGGCGGCGGATATCAACCACGTCCATGCCGGGGGCAGAGATGTTCTCCCCGTCCAGGTTGATCTTGCCCCGCACGCGGCAATTTGGGGTCAGGTCATTCATCCGGTTAAAGGAACGCAGCAGTGTGGATTTTCCGCAACCAGAAGGTCCGATTATGGCGGTAATCTGTTTCTCACGTATATCCAGGTTAATCTCTTTCAGGGCCTGGAATGTGCTGTAATACACCTGCAGGTCCGTTACTTCTATCTTGACCGGCGCATTGCCGCTCGTTTCGCTTTTATTTGGAGGCAATACTTGCATGGACAAACTTGAGCTTGCCTTTCCATTTGTATCGACAATCCCGATTTGTGTTGACATATTATTCTTCCTTATTGTCTGACGCCGCCGAGAACTCGGGACCGCCACCATACAATCAGCCGGGCCAGGATATTAAGCAGGAGGATTAGGGTGATCAGGACGAGCGCAGTTGCCCAGGCTTTGGAATGCCAGTCGTTATAGGGGGAAATGGCATAGACAAAAATCATGTGCGGCAAGGTCGCCACGGGTTGACTGAAATTGGTGTTCATGAATGGATTCCCAAAGGCAGTGAATAACAGCGGTGCAGCTTCCCCTGCAGCACGAGCGATTGCCAGCATCGCGCCGGTTACCAGCCCGTTAAGTGCAGCGGGCAAAATAACCGAAATGGATGTTTTCCATTCTGCCGCCCCAAGCGCCAGGGATCCTTCCCGCAGGGAGGCCGGTACCAGGCGCACCATCTCCTCGGTTGTGCGGATAAGGATTGGCAGCATGATAAACGAAAGCACAGCCCCGCCGGCAAATGCTGAAAAATGATGCTGGGGCTGGACTATCAGGGTATAGGCAAAGATCCCCATTACGATCGAGGGCACACCAGCAACGACATCAGCCCCAAAACGTACCAGTAAACCCAATGGTGAGTTTGGATGTGTGGCAGCGTAGAACCCTGCCAGCAGCCCGACAGGTGCGGCGATTAACAAGCCAAGCCCCACAGTCATCAATGAACCAACCAGGGCATTCACAATGCCTCCTCCCGGCACTCCGACTGGTGTGGGAAGTTGAGTGAAGAATTTTAAATTGATTGCTGGCGCTCCCTCACGGAGAACGTAGGCGAGTATCCAGACCAGCGGTGCAACGACAAGGAGTGTGGCTAGGCCTGTCAGGCTTAACATGAGAACATTAATCGCCTTACGCCGGGCACGCGTGCGCCATGTATATTGGGTCATTAGCGTATCTCCCCTTTTGCACGCCAAGCAACCCGCCAGATCAACAACCGGGCCAGAAGGTTGATCAGCAGGGTGATGACAAACAGGACCAGGCCGATCTCGATCAGGGCATGTAAATAAAGGTCGAAGGTGGCTTCGGTAAATTCGTTTGCGATCACAGAGGCCATGGTGTAGCCGGGGTGAAGGATGGATGCGCTCAGGTCAAGATTATTACCGATAACCATCGTGACCGCGATCGTCTCTCCGAGGGCGCGGCCCAAACCCAGAATGATGGCTCCCAACAATCCCGAAATACCATAAGGCAGAAGAACCTGGTAGATCATTTCCCAACGGGTTGAACCCATCGCCATGGCTGCCTCCCGCTGGTTATTGGGGATGGCACGTAAAACATCACGGCTGACGGCAGTGATCGTCGGAAATACCATGATTGCCAGGAGCAATCCAGCTGCCAGGCGGCTGGGCCCGAACACAGGCCCCTGGAATAGTGGCAAAAAGCCCAAAGTATTATTTAGGAGTTTGGCAGAAGGTTGGACGAAGGCGGGGATGAAAACAAATAACCCCCATATTCCGTAAACCACGCTGGGAACGGCAGCCAGTAATTCTGCCAGAAAACCGAGTGGGCCGCGCAGCCAGTCGGGGGCCAATTCCGCAAGGAAAATGGCTGTCCCCAATCCAAGCGGAATCGCCACCAGAAGGGCGATAGCTGAGGTGATGAGAGTCCCCAGGATGAACGGAAGGGCACCAAAAGTGTCCGTTAAAGCAGGGTCCCAGGTGGAGGTGATCAGGAAGTTCCAGCCAAAAGCATGGCGTGACAAGGTGGAATTTTGCCAGAGTTCATAGCCGATACTGAGCACCAGCGCAACCACTAAAAGCGTAGCCATGACCAACAGGATCCGGTAGAAGCGATCGCCATGCTGAATGAATTGCCGTATACGGCTCAAAGGGCGGCCAGTGGGTAAAGTTCTGACTTTAATCATGAGATCTTTCGGCAAATTTGATCATTCAATGCCCTTGACCGATCAAACGGAAAAAGACAGACCGGTTCCCCGGTTTGCTTCCATTCGGAGAGTCCCCTTATGGGGGCTCTCCATTTGTGTTGCGCAGGTGAAATTCATTTCAAGGGCAGGCCATTGCAGGTGATCTGGCCCAGTTTGGCAAGCACCTGTTGGTTGACCTCATCTGGCAAAGGAACGTAGGACAAATCTGTGGCATCCTTGGTGCCATCTGGCCCATACGCCCAATGGATGAACTGGATAAGCTTCTGTGCCTTGACGCAGTCCTGTTGATCCATGTAGAGCAACAAGTAGGTATAACCAGCGATTGGATAACTTCCAGCACTCGGACCGTTTACGATGGAGAGGGCCAGTTTATCGCCCAGCTGGGTGCCAAAGTCATTGATTGCCGATTGGGTCGATTCAGCGGAAGGAGCCACGTATTCTCCGGCAGCGTTTTGCAGCAGGTTGATGACGGCCTTGTTCTGAATGGCGTAAGCCAGTTCAACATATCCGATGGAACCCGGATTCTGCGAAACCGTGCCGTAAACACCTTCGTTGCCCTTGCCACCCAGGCCTACCGGCCACTGTACCGACGTGGCGTTTCCAACCTGGCTTTTCCAATCTGCACTTACCTTTGAAAGGTAATCAGTGAAGATATAGGTGGTGCCGGAACCGTCCGAGCGGTGGACGACGATGATGTCCTGGTCCGGCAGTTTGATGTCGGGGTTGGCAGCAGTCAACACCGGGTCATTCCACCTGGCGATCTTCCCCAGGTAGATGTCGGCTACGGCTGTGAATGGGAACTTGAGCGGGGATGTAATGGCGCTGCCGTCGACATCTTTCAAGTTGACAACGATCGCCTCCGCCCCGGCTACGGTGGGGAACATCTGGATACCAGGAGCAGCCGTGAACTGGTCTGCATTTAGGATGGCATCCGAGGCGCCAAAATCCACCGTCTTATCGGTAATTTGCTTGATCCCGCCACCCGAGCCGATGGACTGGTAATTGAATTTTACCGAGGTATCGACGAAGGCATAATCATAGAACCACTTGCTGTAAAGTGGGTATGGGAAGGTGGCCCCTGCACCGGTGATCTGGACAGAGCCAGCCGGGAGTGATGTGGGGATGCTGGCGCCGATTTGCTGCGGCTCAGCCGACACGGGCGAGGCGGTCGCAGTCGCAGATGGTCCGCAAGCGCTGAGAACAAAACTCAACGCTAGAATGACGGATGGAATAATTAATCGAGACTTGGACATTAGATTCTCCTTTGTTTTCATATCAAAATTTTAGCAAAGGATGTTTAAGGTCTCTCAAACGACCGGTTAACGTTTGGTTAAGGCATAAAAATAAAAAAAGCCCTGTCAATCTTATTGACAGGGCTGGAAGACCTGGGGTTTCAGCTGGCAATCGGGATGGTGAAATAAAAGTTACTTCCCCTGCCCTCCACACTTTCAGCCCATATTTTGCCCCCATGCGCCTCCACGATATGACGGGCGATAGAAAGTCCAAGCCCGGTCCCCCCGCTTGCACGGGCGTGGTCCGCCTTGTAGAAGCGCTCGAAGATTCGTTCCAGATCATCCGCGGGAATGCCCGACCCTGTATCCCTGACCAGGAAACGGACAAAATTACCATCTGCCGCTGCCGACAATACCACCCCACCACCCGGCGGTGTGAACTTAACCGCATTATGGATCAGGTTGACCAGCACCTGTTCCAACCGCGGCACGTCGGCGCGGATCCCGGTCAGGTCTGTTGGAACCTCTACCTTGAGCTTCAGCCCTGCGCGTTCAATCTGCGCCCGCATCCGGTCGGCAGCCGAATCCAGCAATTTATTTGGCGAGACATCTTTCAGTTCCAGGGGCACCTGGCCCGATTCAATCCGCGTCAGCTCCAATAGTTCGGAAGACATCTGGGTCAGGGCGTCCACCTCGGTTTCAATGCGGTTCAGGAAACGATGGGCGGCCTTCGGATCCTCGAGGGCACCGTCACGCAGGGTTTCTGTCAGGGCTTTTAGCGAAGCCAGCGGAGTGCGGAGTTCGTGGGATACGTTCGATATGAAGTCACGCCGGACTGTCTCCAGGTGCCGGACCCGGGTCAGGTTTTGCACCAGCAGGAGGCTGCCCCCGGTGCTTTTATCTGGTAAAACCACCAGTTGCAGGAACTGGCGGCGGTTGAACATTTCAACCGATTCCTCCTGCGCTGCACCCGTCTCCCGGCCGCGCTGCCACGCTTGAACCAATTGATGCTGGCGGAGGACTTCAACTACGGTATGTCCCACGGCAGAGGGAGTCTCGAATAGTTTTTCAGCGGCGGGGTTTGCAAACTGGATCCGCCCCAACGCATCTGCGATGAGCACGCCGTCCGTCATTTGTTCCAGGACGGCAGCCAGCCTGGCTCGTTCAGAATCCAGGCTTGAGGTCCGTTCCTGCTCTGACAGTGCCAGGTATTTGACAGCGTTCGAGAGGGTCTCCAGCCCTTTTTCGTCTTCCGGCAGGTCGGTCATTGCCAATCCATCATCAGCGGCATGGCGAATGGCGCGGGTGTATGAAACCAATCTGCGGCGCAGGCTGAAATATCGCCAGCCCAAAGCCACAGAGGTTGCGAGGAAAAAGAAAACCAGGAAGCCGAGGATCCAGTTCATTTCATGGGGTGCTCAAATAACGATGCGTTGCCCGGACAGCCAGATAGGTAAGCAGCCAGTTGAAGACCAACAATCCCGCCCCGCCAACCAGGATCAATCCCCAGATCATTCCCCAGGTGACCGTAAACGGCAGAGCCAGCATGCCTTCCAATTCTGCAGGCATGCTGGCTTCGTTCAGTGCGAGGAAGGCAGTGGCAATGCAAATGCAGGCCAGGATGGAGGTGGTGAAGATACACGTCCGCCGGGTAGCCGTCCGCATCCGGGAACGGTCCGCCTTTTTCCGTGCCAGTTTTCCTCCCACGATAAATCCAGCCAGGATTGCCAGGGCGGCATTAAAGACCGGCATTCCCATAAAAAGACCGAACATCCCGACGGAATAAAAGAGGAAAATGGCTGTCCAGAAGATCATCCCATTTTGATGGGCGCGGGAGACCAGGTTTTTCAGGAGGAAAATGTCCGCCAGGATGCCAAGCGCGAACCCGCTGATGGAACAAATGGGAATCCATCTTTCCGGTAAAAGTGCGAAGGAAACCCACCAGGATCCAAGCAGCCCGCAAAGTGGAGCCAGGGGAGCGAGGATGAGACCAAAAGCGAATCGTTCGATTTTCGATTTCATACGAATTATCCTACCCCTGTTGCGCTATCAGGTGCTTTCGCTCTCTATCAATTTTCTGGATGCAGGTGAGAGCCCAGGTCGTCACCTTTCACTATCCTTCGAACCGGTAGCCTCCGCCGCGCACTGTAACGATCCGGTTTGGTGCTGCCGGGTCCGCTTCGATCTTTTGCCGCAACCAGCGCACGTGCACGTCCACCGTGCGGCTGTCGCCGGTGAAATCCCAGCCCCAGACGCGCTCCATGAGGAATTCGCGCGAGAGCATCTGGCGTTTGTGCATCGCAAAGAAAAGCAATAAATCGTACTCCTTTGGTTTGAGCGCCAGGACCTGCCCGTCCAGCAAGACCTCCCGGCGGGTCTGGTTAATGATCAAATTGCCGGATGCCAACGTTTCCAGGGATGACTGAGTCTCGCCGTTCGTTGCTTTTGTCAATTCATCTCGTACGAGTTGGGCACGTCGCAGCTGAGCCTTGACTCTTGCCAGAAGTTCCCGCATCGAGAAGGGTTTTGCCAGGTAATCGTCAGCGCCTACTTCCAGCCCGACGACCCGATCAATCTCGTCATCGCGGGCGGTTAGCATCAGGATCGGGACGGACATATCGCGGCGCAGGATTTTGGTGACCTCGAATCCGTCCAATTCAGGGAGCATGATATCGAGAATGATAAGGTCCGGCTTTAACCGGCGGGCAGCCTCAACAGCGGTCCGTCCGTCTCCGGCCACCTCTACAGTAAAACCTTGTTTTTCGAGGTTATACACCAGGGTTTCCTGTAAAGAGCGTTCATCTTCGACAACAAGGATTGTTTCTGCCATGGTTATGTGTCAGCGTGGAAACTGTTTGCCTTTACCCAAACCTGCCTTCGACGTAATCTTCGGTTCGTTTCTGCTGGGGGTGGGTGAATATTTCCTTGCCCTGGGCCCATTCGACCAGTTCGCCTTGCAGGAAAAAGGCGGCATAATCAGCCGTCCGGGCAGCTTGCTGAACGGAGTGTGGAACCAGGATAATGGTGTAGTGTTTTTTGAGTTCCTGCAGGGCTGTTTCGACTTTGCCCGTGGAAATCGGATCGAGACCGGAAGTGGGTTCATCGAGCAGGATGACTTCGGGCTGGTTGGCAAGGACGCGCGCCAGGCAAAGGCGCTGCTGCTGCCCGCCTGAGAGAGCAATGGCGGGGTCATCCAGCCGGTCCTTGACCTCATCCCACAGCGCGGCCAGTTTCAAGCTGCGTTCCATGTGCCTCGTCCAGGCGGGACTTGCGTTTCTCGCCCGCCAGTTCCAACCCGTAGGTTAGATTCTGCCGAATGGACATCGGCAGGACAACCGGGCGTGCAAAGACCATCCCGACCCTGCGGCGAAGTGCAATCACGTCCGTTTTTGGATCGAGGATATTTTCTCCGTCCAGGAGGATCCTGCCTGACACGGTTTGGACCTCGGTCAGATCATTCAATCGGTTCAGGCAGCGCAGCAGGGATGATTTCCCTCCGCCTGCCGGTCCGAATAGGACAGTAATGGCGTTGCCCGGAATATTCAAGCTGAAATATCGCGCAGGGATTCTGTCCCATCGGAGTATTGTAAAGATAAATTCTGAATGATGATTTTGTCTACCATTGTCTTTTCGCCCTCGCCCGCGAGCGGATGAAGGTTGCGATCAGGTTCATACCCAGCACGAAAACGATCAACACCAGTGCCGTGCCGTACTGGATCTGGATGGGCATTTCAGGTACCTGCGTGGAAATGACGAACAAGTGATAGGGCAGGGCCATGGTGGCATCGAGCGGCGAACCTGGCAGGCGCGGCAGGAAGAAGGCGGCACCGGTGAAAAGGATCGGCGCAGTCTCCCCGGCGGCGCGCTCCAGGCCCAGGATGACCCCGGTGATGATTCCGGGCAGCGCCTGCGGCAGCACGATCTTGCGGATGGTCTGCCAGCGTGTGCCGCCCAGCGAAATGCTCACCGTCCGGAATGATTGCGGCACAGCCCGCAGCGCTTCCTCTGCCGCGCTGATGATGACCGGCAGGGTCATGATCGATAGCGTCAGCGAAGCTGCCAGGATGCTGGTGCCAAATTTCAGGAAGAGCACGAACAGTCCGAGGCCGAACAACCCATAGACCACCGAGGGGATGCCGGCCAGGTTGATGATGGCAATGCGGATGAGGCGCGTCACCCAGTTCTCTTTTGCGTATTCGGCAAGATAAATTGCAGCCGCGATGCCGAGCGGGACTGAAAAGACCGCCGTCCCCAGGGTAAGATAAAACGTCCCGACGATGGCTGGCAGGATGCCCCCGGCGCGCATCCCATCGCTCGGCATGGCGGTCAGGAACTCCCACGAGATGGCGGGGGCGCCTTTGGCGATGATATAACCGAACACGCCGATGATCGGGACCACGGTCAGAACCGCTGCCAGCGTGACAAGCGCGACCCCCAGGCGCTGGACAAGGAAACGGTCGACCTTGAAGCGGCGTTTCACGACAGCACCCTTTCGGCACGCTTTCTGCGATTTGAAGACCACCGAGGAGGCAGCGATATTCACCACCAGGGAGATCAGGAACAGCACCAGGCCGATGAAGAACAGCACGTGATAATGGGTGCTGCCATTGGCGACCTCGCCCATTTCGGCGGCGATGGTGGCCGTCATGGTGCGCACCGGGGAAAATATGGAGGTCAGTTTGATCGCCAACACCGGCGCGTTGCCGGTGACCATCATCACCGCCATCGTCTCGCCGATGGTGCGCCCGATGCCGAGCATGAGCGCGGTCAGGACGCCGGAACGGGCTGCTGGAAGGGTCACCCGCCAGATGGTCTGCCACCTGGTGGCACCCAGGGCCAGCGCGCCCTCCCGGTAACTCTGCGGGACGGCATCCAGGGCATCCTCGGCGATCGAGACGGTGGTCGGGATGGCGATCCCGCCCAGGAGCAGCGCCCCGGCCAGGGCGGTCAGACCGGTGGGCAGGTTCAGGAAGACCCGCAGGAACGGCGACAGCACCAGGATTCCCAGAAAGCCAAGCACCACCGAGGGCAGCCCGCCCAGCAGTTCCACCAGCGGCTTGAGGATCTCACGCATCCAGCGCGGGGCGATCTCGGAGAGGAAGACTGCCGTTCCGATCCCGAACGGGATGGCGATCAGCATGGCGCCCACCGTCACAATCAGCGAACCGGTGAGCAGCGGCAGGATGCCAAAATGGTTTTCGATGGGGTACCAGCGCGTGGTGAGCAGGTCGCCAAGTTTGACTTCGACCAGGGCCGGAAGGCCTTCGCGCAAGAGGAAAAAGAAGATGAGCAGGACAAAAACAACAGCCGAATAGCCGCAGGTTTTCACAATCGCAGTGATGATGGTTTCACGCCAGTTGAGAGATTTATCCATTAAGCTCCAGTGTCAAATCCCTGTTGTGGTTATTTAATCGGCACAAAGCCCAGGTCTGCCACGATCGTCTGGGCTTCGGGGGACAGGATCCAATTGAGGTAATCCTTGATGGCACCGGCAGGTTCCCCGGCAGTGTACATGTACAGGTCACGTGCCACCGGGTAGGAGTTGTCGTTGACTGTCGCAATGGACGGGATGACGTACGGTCCGCTGGCGTCGCGTGCCACGGCGATCACGCTGTTCACCAGGTCAGGCGGGATGTAGCCGAGACCGTCATAGCCGATGGCGTTGGGGTTCTGGCGCACCTCGTTGATGATGCCTTCCGAGGAAGGCAGCAGCAGGGTGTCGGTGGAAAACAGGGTCGTGTTCTTCGAGTCGCCCAGGCGGATGACCGTTTGCAGGAAGTAGACGTGGGTCCCGGAGTTGGTCTCGCGCGAAAGTCGCACGATGGGGCGGTTATCGCCGCCGACTTCGGTCCAGTTGGTGATCTTGCCGCTGTAGATGTCGGAGATCTGCTGGAGGGTCAGCTGTCGGACCGGGTTCTCCGGGTTGACGATCGACGGCGATGGCATCCCGGGAGACCACAAACTCGACCGGGGTGATCCCGTTTGCTTCGGCCTGCTTCATTTCATCGGCCGTCATGGCACGCGAGGCATTGGCGATGTCCACCGTCCCGTTGATCAGGGCGGCGATCCCGGTTCCGGACCCGCCGCCGGTGACCGAAATGCTGATGTCAGGATGCTCGGCCTGGTAACGTTCCGCCCAGGCCAGGGCCAGGTTGACGATCGTGTCGGAGCCTTTATTCTGGATGTAGGCGGAAACCCTGGTTGGAGAGACCGGCTGAGTTGAGTTCCCTCGGCATGCGGTCAGGAATAAGAGCAAACCAACCAGGATGATTCTTGCAGGCTTCATCGTCCAGATTATAAATTATAACGAGATGCTCATGCGGTCGGAATCGTGTAAAATTGACCCGTGACCCAATCTCCGGTTTTTGCCATCTCCAACCTGGATTTCTATTATGGGGATAAATTGGCCCTGTCCAAGATCAACATGGAAATCCTGCCGCGCAAGGTCACTGCGCTGATCGGTCCTTCGGGCTGCGGTAAATCCACCTTCCTGCGCTGCCTGAACCGGATGAACGATACCATACCCGGGACACGCCTCGATGGGCAGATCCTGCTGGATGGCATGAACATCTACTGCCCTCGAGTACAACGTGGCCGAGCTTCGCCAGCGGGTGGGGATGGTATTCCAGAAGCCAAACCCGTTTCCCGCAGTCGGTATACGATAACGTGGCCTTTGGCCCGCGGGTGCTGGGCATGGTCCAGGACAAGGCAGCTTGGATGACCTGGTCGAGCAGAGCCTGCGGGATGCAGTATTATGGGACGAAGTCAGGGACGACCTCAAGGCCAATGCCCTGGGATTCTCGCTCGGACAGCAGCAGCGCATCTGCATCGCGCGCGTGCTGGCGGTCAAGCCGGATGTGATCCTCTTCGACGAATCCACCTCCGCCCTCGATCCCATCGCCACGGGTCACATCGAGGACCTGATCGCCGAACTCAAGAAGCAGTACACCATCGTGATTGTGACCCACAACATGCAGCAGGCCGGGCGGGTTTCGGACTACACCGGTCTCTTCTGGCTGGGCGAACTGGTGGAATTTGGCCCGACCGAGAAGGTTTTTACCCGCCCCGAGAAGGATTTAACCGAGGCATACCTGACAGGGAAGATGGGATAAATAAAGTTTTAGGAAAAATTAAGGGGGGCTGATCCCTCAAATCGCAGGGGCGGGAGGAAATTCTAATTATAATAAAACCATGATGAGTTCTGGATCCATCACGGTTTTATAAGTGGGAAAGATTGGTTGAGGAAAGCTTGGGTCTGTAGGATGCCGGGGGCTTTCTCTGCGCGGCTCTCTACTTGACAGCCAGGTAGCGCAGGTTCTCTTCGGCGCTCCCCGAGGAATAGGAATCCGGCTCAAACGCGACGATCGGCCGGGCGGTGCCGGCAATAATCGTTACAGGTACCCAGCCCTCCAGCTCAGCTCCAGGCAGTATCCTGCTGGAAAGCCAGACCCGGTCGGATTGTCTGGGAATATAGATCCAGTCTCCATTTACCGTGTACCCCGATTCATCCAAAGTTGAGAATGTGTCCGGACCGACCCACACTGGCAAGTCGTTCGGGTCCGCATAGCGCAGCTTCACCTGCAATAGCAGGTATTCATATCCCGCGGCAGGTGGCTCGTAATAATCATTGTCCGTTCCCAGGATCGTCTCAGCCTCCTGACCCCGGATGGAATCCAGCAGGGTGATTTCCCAGGCTGGGGAAACCACCTTTTGACCAACAGTCGCGGGGTTTTCAATGCTCACGCCTAAATCATTAGACTGGAGGTTGGCAAGCTGTGCGGGGAGGGAAATGGAAGCTCCAGCCTCCAGGGCAAGGAAACGAGTGTCACGGATGCTGTCTTCATAAACATCCAGTACAACCATTAATTCCTGCTCATCCGTCGGGATGACGGCATCGATCCACCCTTCCACGGCTTCGGCGGTATACATATCTTCATAAAGAAATTCGGGCTGAGGCCAGCTATCCATGCTGTCGCCATATGCCTGGTTATGGCTACCGGTGATGAACATTTCCGAAAGCCCAAGGGAATGGGTGCTGTCATCCATGGAGGTGCAGCGCAGGAATATTTTTGCCAGGGCATATTCCTGTCCTTGCGGGAGCGGGTCAGCCTGCCAATCAGTCGTATTGATGATTGCCAGCGCGGCCTCTCCCCGCACGAATTCAAGCACTTTGACGTCCCATCCCGGAATGGAGACAAGCTTGCCCAAAGGCATTGGATTCTTGCGGGTGGTTCCCGTCCCTCCGCCACCTGTATTGGAGCCACCATCCGCTGACGGTATGGATGTGTTTAATGTACAGGCGAGTGGGATCAGGAATATGAATGCCACCAAAAGGAATAACGGGAGACGAGGTTTTCGCCGATGATCCATAATCAACTCCTGGTGAAATTTATTTACTGGAAATGTTCCTCGTATTGATTATAGTGAATCAACGGTTGACATTCAATGGGGTAAATATAATGAGTAGACATTTCCCGATTTTTGCTGCATACTATAGTTGCAAATGGATGGGGTTTCCCTTTATGACCTGATAGTTGTCAGGAAGGAGTGGTTGATGAGTATCAACCTTTATCGATCTAATCGTTTCGTAAAGATAGTGAAGTTTGGGGCGGTGATTTTAAGCTTGCTGGTTGCCACTCTTGCATGTTATACAACACCCGCTGATGTGGTACCGGATGATCCGCCCCCAGTAGTACAACCGCCCGTCCAGCCTGCCGAACAAAATGAAGTCGTCGCAGGCGAAGTGGTGGGCGGATGGTATGGACCCGCATGCGACGAAGCCGAGGGGACCTATAATTTCCGCTGGTCAGTGGACTTGATGAAGAACCCGCAGACCGGGCAACTTAAGGGGACGGTCAAATTCCATGATTGCCCCGGAGGAGGGAGAGTGCTCTATACCGTGGTTGGGAATAATCCCACGGGAGGGGTATATACGTTGACCGGTCAAAAGATGGACGGCGGCGGAGACCTGTTGTCCTCAGCGCCGGAAACTTCCACATTTACCTTCGACAGTTCCAAGGGACAAATCTCGCCCAACCTTGCACCTTGAATGACAGGGCATGGGTGCGCGTCTATCGCGCCAGCCTGTTTTTTTCCTGATTCAGCGAAGTTGCCATTAATTAAACTGCTGCCAGTCCGGTCAACCGGGCTGGCAGCAAAAACTTTGTGGATCCAGGTCTTCCCGATTAGAGGCTGATCACCTTGCCTGCTCTGAGTTGGGCTTCAAGAATATCCGCCATCCCGCCCACAATCCCCACTTTCACTTTTTCAGCAAGTCCAAAATAATTTAGGCAGGTCGAGCAAATGATCAAGCGGACGCCTTTTTGCTCCAGTTGAGATAATTGCTCCAGATGGGGTGATCCCTCCACTACCAGCTTGACGGCCTCTGTATAGAAACAAATAGAATTCGGAAGCGTTTTATTCTTAAGCAGCAGACTTAAATATGTGTCCAGCAGCTTATGCTGCAGTGCCGGGTCGGCCGATCCCATGCCTTCCCTGGTGAGCAGGATTACTGTGTTTGCGAATGATGATTCGTTGGACATTTATAGGTCTCCAGCATTAAAGGATTGTTCAAACGTCGTTGATGGTCTTCCTGATCAAACCTCAACCTCTTCTTTCAAAATTGCATAAGTGAATGTGTCTGTCCACAAGGGGTTGCCTTTAACGTCCGTCCTGAAAAAGATATTCTTCCTGAGAGTTCCTTCGCGCCTCATCCCGATCTTTTCCAGTACCCTCCACGAAGCAATATTTTCGGGATTACAGTTCGCCATTACCCTGTGAATCCCCCAATGCTCAAATCCATACCGGATTAGTTCAGCAGAAGATTCTGTTGCATAGCCCTTGTTTTGGAAAGCCGGATTAAAAATAAAACCCAACTCCCAGGTCATAAACTCATTGGGTTCTATTTGTGGAAAATACAATTGTCCAATCAATTCATCCGTGCTTTTAAGAAGGACTGCCCAAAAAATATTATTTTGAGATCTTTTAATCGCCACTTCTTTGGCTTCCTCCAGGGTAATTGGCTCGCCAGGTTCAAATCGATAGATAAGCGGGTTTGACAGTGTGTCGAATATTTGTTGATAATCCTGCTCTTTGAATTGGCGGATTAAAAG
Source organism: uncultured Chloroflexia bacterium (assembly GCA_963826215.1). Classification (GTDB taxonomy): domain Bacteria; phylum Chloroflexota; class Anaerolineae; order Anaerolineales; family Villigracilaceae; genus UBA877. The sequence continues at coordinate 67,262 of CAWGWL010000017.1, forward strand.
GCGTGAAGTATGGATCACAAAAACCTCCCAAATCATTTGACGGTTTAGCGACCTTTAGATTTCAATCGAAGTATAGCATTTCAAAGGCAAGCGGGCTGGTAAAACTTAAAGCAAAGTCCTAAATCGTCTTCCTGGGCACGGACTGCCACCCCTGCGTCGACAGGTTCTAATGAAGATGCCGGCTGGGTTTTAGTTGAGATAATCAATCCTAATAATGATGTTCTTCTAGAATTCGCTCGGTTACCAGCCGCCCGGAGACCATGGCAGTGGGCATTCCCGTGCCGGGATGGGTGCTGGCTCCAACGAAATACAAATTCCGGTAGCGCGGATGCCGGTTTGACGGTCTCAAGTACGCCATTTGAGTCAGGCGATGGGACAGCCCGTGTGTTGACCCTTTTACCAGGTTATATCGTTTTCGCCACCCCAGCGGAGTATATGTCTCTTCGAACTTGATGTGCGTTTCCAGGTCGGTAATGCCCAGGGTTCGGAGCCGGCGGAATACATGCGCACGTGCGTCGTCCCGAAGTTCGTTCCAATCCTGGTCGTCCATTATCGCTGAGGTGCCCGACGGGGACGATCGCAGTCAGGGTATCCTGCCCTGGCGGGGCCATGGAGGCGTCGAGCCGCGCCGGGGCGTGGACATAAAGGCTTGGGTTGGCAGGCAGGTCCAGGTTCCGATCGATGCTCTGGAAGTTCTCGCGGTAATCATCTGCCAGGAAAAGCGTATGGGGGCCCAGGGTTTCATATTTCTTATCGACTCCCCAGAAAAAACTGATCGCAGAACAGGAATAGCGCTTGCGCAGGAGCGCCTTGACCATCCCGTCTTCCGGGAGCAGATGCTGATAAACATAGGGTAGATCTGCATTAGCCAGCACCACATCAGCATTGAGGCGCGATCCATCGGTAAACAGAACGCCTCGAGCGTGCGTTCGCATTTATATCAATCCGTTCAACGGCCGAGTTAAAGATGAATTCCACTCCAGCCTGGCGGGCAAGATCTGTGAGGGTCTCAACCACGCGATACATGCCGCCTTTGGGATACCAGACGCCATGCGCCAGTTCCGTGTAGGGCATCATCGAAAAAGTGGCAGGGGCTTCAAATGGGCTCAACCCCGTGTAAATATCCTGAAAAGTAAAGGCGCTTTTCAAGCGCGGATGATCAAAATACGCCGACATGTTGCGATAGTGGTTGATGAGCGGTTTTAGGCGAAAGATCAATGCCAGATTCTGGAAACCGAATAAGTCGGATGCCTTGCGGAAATCGCGGTTGACCAGTTTTTCCAGGGTGACTTGGTAATGCCGGTCGCCTTCCTGCAGGTACCGCAGAAGACCCTGAAAAACTTCCCGGCTGGATCGATTCCAATTGCTCCTGTAAAAGTTTCATGTCGGAAGTGAGCGCAAGCTGGCTGCCGTCATCGAAGACCAGGTGGTAGGTTGGGTCGACGCGTTGCAGGTCGAGCCCTTCGTGCGTTGAAGACCCCAGGGCTCGAAATTCGGCTTCGTACAACAGGGGCATTACAAAAAGAGTGGGTCCGGTGTCAAAGTGATGTCCCACACGGCTCAAGCGGTCACAGCGACCTCCGGGGTGCAGGTTCTTTTCCACCACCGTCACATGCAGCCCGTGTTTGGCAAGGTGGATTGCGGCAGTGATCCCCCCCACGCCAGCGCCGATGATGATCACGGATTTCGGTTTCATGCTTTACCCTGTCGTTGCGAAGCGATTGACCCGGAGAAAAAGCTCCCACTCCTGGCAAAACGATCATGGAGGGCAAGTGTTAGCCAGCTCATTCTCAATCCAGTTCCAATACTTTTCCTCTCCATATATTGAGGCCGTAGTGTAATAACCTTCCCTTTCGAACGTCTCCAGCAGCCACTGGAAGCGCGCCATATATGCAAAGCCTGCCAGGCGATGGCGGGAGTTCTGGACTTTCCTAAAATAATCCCTGCCCGCCTCGAAATACTCTCGCGCCAGTTCTACCCGGCTCCTCACCCAGTCGCGATACCCCTCGCTGTCAATATCCTGTGGTCCAATGATGTTGGCGTCGAGCACTTCACGCGGGATATTGAAGTACCCGGACTGCACATCGTCGTACGTATCCCGCAGCATATGGGTGATGTGCGCTGCAGAAACTGCCAGATAACGCGTTTCATCACGGGGCGCGAAAGCACCATTCCCGATGAAATAACGCATGGCGTCGGTCACCGCAATCGCCAGCCAGCGCGTGTACTCGTCCAGCTCGACTTGCGAGATCACCCTGCCTCGGCGCCGGGCGTCGAAGTCCATCACCAGCATCATGTTGCGCAGATAGGATTGCAGTCCGCTGTTCTTTTCCTGGTCGTGGTTGACCAGCTCGACCAGCATGTTTTCCTCGATATCCACGTCACGCGGCGGTTCGCCCCGGTAACAACTATCGAGCAGTGACTTCTGCCGCTCGAGAAAAGCCATCCGGTCCTGGAAGGAACTTGACTCGGCGTCCAGGATATCGTCCACCCAGCGGAAATATCCATATGCCCGGTAAGCATCTTCGACGCGTTCGCGGTCCACCAGGAATCGGATGGTGTAATAGGTCTGTTTGCTGGCAGCTCTTGTGATTGATGAAGCGGGATTGGGGTTCATTTTTTCACCCTGACGTCCTTTCGATCAAATGGTATCTGTTGTTCGAATCAATGCCGGAAAATAAGAAGTTTTTTCTTATTCAAGGTTTTCATTCCTTAATGCTTTCCATCTCATGACGCACTGCCTGTTCAAGTTCCGGGAATCGGAACTGATATCCAGCGGCAACCAGTTTGGAGGGTTCCATGCGCCGGCTTGCCAGGATCAACTCCTCCCCCATTTCACCCATTACCAGGCGCACAATAAATGTGGGCATGACACCGCCCGGTTTTTGCCCCAAAGCCTGGGTCGAGGCTGTGGCAAACTCGGCATTGCGCAGCGGGTTGGGGCTGACCGCGTTGACCGGTCCGGTTAGGGCTTCAGTTTTTAGGGCAAACTCAATAATGGAAGCCAGTTCGTCCCGACCGACCCAACTCGACCACTGCTGTCCATCTCCAGCCTGAAACCCCACTTGCTTCAAGGCGCGACCGCCCAGGACTGGCGGGATACGCAGGTGCACCACCCGGATCCCGGCGTCGCTTGCCCGGGCGGTGGCTGCCTCGCCATCCTGCTGAAGGCTGGCGAGAAAACCCGTTCCGGCGGGACAATTTTCCGTGAGCACCTCATCACCTGATGAAGGGTAGTACCCCATGCCTGACGCACAGATAAGTACCCTGGGTTTGTGCTCGCATTTAGCCAGCGACTCGGCCAGCAGGCGGTTGGTCGCCAGGCGGTTGGCGTGCATCCTTTGTTTGGCTTTGCCCGTCCAGCGCATCGGCCAGGGCATGCTGGCAAGGTTGACAACGCCATCGAAGCCTTCCAGGCCGGCAGGGTCAATTTCACCGGCGTCAGGGTTCCACCAGGTTTCGCCAGGGCCGGGGGTGTGCCTGACCAGGCGGATGACTTCGTGACCCCATTCGATCAAGTGCCGGGTCACGGCTGAGCCGACCATCCCATTCGAACCAGCAATTAGAATTTTCATTTTTTTCTCCTTCGCGGGCAACTGTCGGTTTGAAATATTATTAGAAACTTATTCCTATGTCGCTGCACACATTACAAAATTGGAAGCAAGCGTAAGCATCAATCATCAAAAGCTGGCAGTACTTTTAGGGAATAACCGAATTTTCTTCAATTACACTCCTAACTACCATACCCCAGGTATCAGCCGGTACCGTACTCTGCCTGCATATTCTATATAACCAGGCAGCTCGTTCTGAAGTGTTTGATCTTCCAACTTGGTCCGAATGGTAATGAGTGCGATGGTGACCACAGCCGGGATAAATGTCCACCACGAACCAAGTACCAGCGGAGCGGCAAGGTTGTAGATCAGCGAGCCGGCATAGCCTGGGTGACGGATAAGTCGATACGGTCCATGGGTGGTAACAGTGTGACCTCGGTCTTCCTGGATTCGCACTGTGGTCGCGAAAAACGGATTGCTGGCCATCGCCCATATGACGAACATTTGACTGGCAAACGCCAATACCAGCCCAGACCACCAAAGTCCCTTCGTCAGCGATCCGCTCCATCCGAAACGGATGTCCAGACCGGCCGTAATCAGGACCGCCAGCGTACCAACGATAACGATGGCTGGTGCGAAGAACTTGTCCCAGCTTTTGGTACCGGCGCGCACCCGCGACCGCTCTGCCAGCATGTCCGGTCGGCGGGGGATCAACACAACCGCGCTCAGTGCCTGGGTCAGGGCATTCATCCCCAGATAGACCCAGCCCTGAAATCCAGTTCATCCTTCCGGCAGTCAGGAACATGATTGTTCCAAAAACGATCAGTCCGGTGATCATTTGCACTGCCCAGCGGAAAATACCCTGCCCTGTTTCTGATTTCGAACTTGTTGAAGTGTCAGTTGTTGCCATATTTCTTCTCCGTTCTGCTAGTCCCTGGAACTCTTTGGGTTGGCTTCCAGCCGGGGACCGGGTGACCTGCCAATCGTGTCGTTCCTGATTAGATTGGATGTCCAAAATATCGAAGAGGAAGGTTCAAGGTGATGCACGTACCCACTCTGTTGCTGTAGTATCGAGTTCACTATGGTACCTGGGAGATGGCTGTCAACAACAGGACCAATACACCTAAAATTGCCATCTGAATTGAATATTGCCGAAAACGTACGAACGCCTGGGCTGACCCGGTGTTTGAAATTAGTTGTGGTCCTACACGCAGGATGGCGTTATTCCAGAGACCCACACCGAGCATCCCCACGATCAGGATGTGTTTGACCAGCATCAATACGCTCCAGGAGTTGCGAAAATTTCCGATCCCCAGGTAATTGGAGTTTGCGAGCATTAGGTAAATTCCGGTGATGAAAAAGATGCCCAGGGAAGCGTACAACCAGTTCCGGCTGTGTTTGGAGATCTCGCTCAGGATCTTTTTGCTGACAGCGTCTGCCTGGTTATTTGCGAACACGGGAAGGTAAACCAGGGCGAGCAAAAGGTAATGCCCGATCAGGACGACCGTTGCGAGGGCGTGAAGCCAGGTGGATAAAGCGATCAAAATTTGGTTCATGGTTGTTTTCCTTTCGTTTCTAAATTTAGTTGGCTTGTCTATCAGTGCTTTGTGAACTCAAACGCAGCCCGGATGGATTCTGCCGCATTTTTACAACCAGGCTGACCAGCATGACCAGGATTACGCTGCCCATTGCAGCCAGGAAGATGGCCCTGGCTTGCATGATTGGGGTGAATAGAACGACCAGTGCCGGCCCAAGGATGTTACCCAGCGAACCGGCGGTACTCTTGATGCCCAGGATCCTCCCCTGGTGGTTGGCTGGGGCAATATCCAGGATCCAGGCGCTCAAAGCCGGGTCGTACAGGGCATTTCCCAGGCCGGCAATTACAAAAGCAAGTGCGATCAAAATATAATCCCGGGAAAAAGCGAGGCCGATGAACTGGGCTGCGAAGAGTGCCAGCCCAAGGATGACCACTGGTTTTCGCCCGAGGCGGTCGCTCAAACGGCTGAGGCCGAATTCCCCCAGGGTCATGGAGATCCCATATGTGCTCATTACCATACCGAGCATGGACGAGGACCAGCCCAGGTCGTCGTATGCGTAGAACATGAACCTGGGTTCGATGAACGCCCAGGCGAACATGACCGTGAAAAAGATGCTTAATAGAACGATAAATACAGGCAGCCTGAGGGAAGGGATTCCCGGAAAGTGCGCAGGGAGGTCTTCAAGTTGCCCATCCGAAAATGGCTTTCATTCCGCGCGATTTTTGCAGCTTGATGCCCAGGCGTGGTAAGGGTTTCCGGAACTGTCAGGAACACTGCCAGAAATGTCACCGCGGCCATGATGATCGAGGCTGCGCAGGCTACCCCGTAGCCCCAGCGGTCGTAAAGCACCCCGCCCAGCAGGGGTCCGACGATCCAGCCAACCGAAGCGCCGCCGTTCACGATGCCGATCCACTGCGCCCGCCGGTCTGTAGGTGCCAGGTCTGCCACGCTGCCGGTAACAGCCGGGAAAAGGCCGGCGGTGAAGGCTCCTGCCAGCCCGCGCAGCAGGATGAAAATCGGCGCCGAGGCAGCGAATAGGTATCCGGAAAAAGCCAGGACGTAGGCCGCCAGCGAGCCCAGTATCAGGGGCCGCCTTCCAAGCCGGTCGGCCAATGCACCCATGAAGGGGGCTGCCAGGGTGCCGGTGATGGCATAGGCCATCACGCTCGCTCCCAGTGCCTCCACCCCCGCGCCAAAATCGCTGAACCGGCGGGCAAATAGGGGCAGGATCATTACGAAGCTGGTCATCTGCAGCCCCATGCAAACAGCCAGCACGATCATCACCTTGCGGGAGCCCGATGGGTGCAGCCTGGGTGGGAACAGCCTTTTTGGGTGTTGGGATTGCGGTTTGGATTCAGCGTGGGCAAGTTGTGTGTTCATAATCATCCATCATCTATTTTTTATTACCCCAAGCATACGCTGTCAGCGTGTAGGTTGTCCCCACATGAAGTGGTAGTTATTCAACAAAAAACATGGTAGTTTTGCCTGGTTATGCAAAAATACCATGTTGATAATCTGGACTGACCGGTCACAGCCCGAGTTGGGTCGCCCGGCGAATTGCCTCCAGGCGATTGTTCACCTGGAGTTTTTGGTAGATGTTCTTGGTATGAAAACGGACCGTGTTTAATGAAACGATCAACCTGCTGGCGATTTCCGGCCCACTTAAGTCGGTTTTCAGCAGCTGCAGGACCTCCATCTCCCGCGTGCTGAAAGGTTCGATTTCCAGGTCCCCGGACCTGATGAATGCTTGTTTTGGTTGGGGATCGATCTGCCCGAGCAGTTCTTCTGCTTTTCTGATCCAGTTGTTGGAGTGGATCTGTTGCGCCATCTGTCTGGCAGCTTCAGCCAATTCCCGGGAGCGCGCGCGATCACCTTGCTGGAGGGCTGCCCTGCTCAAGCTGTGGTTTGACCAGATGATTCCCACTGTGGTGCCAACTTCCTGGAAGAGGGCACGTGCCTGCTCAAGGTATTCCTTCGCTTCCTGCGCATTGCCCTGCCGCAGCAGGGTATCCCCAATGTTTTGCAGGGACCAGCCCATTTTCACCCGCTCGCCGGTAATATTCCCGCGCTGCACGCCGAGTTGAAAAGCCTGGATCGCCTGGGGGTATTCTCCGGCGTCCATATGGCACAGGCCGATCCGCATATTTACCCAGTAGAAATCGTCAAGTAATGGGGATGACCGCATCCCCTCCGTGTATTTCTGGATGGCGGTAGCATAATTGCCCTGGTGCTCGGCAATGGTCCCCAGCAGGACCAGGCTTGCCGCTGTCCATTCGGAATCGTGCACTGCTATCGCCTGATCCAGGCAGCGTTTCGCCTGTGATGTGATCATTTTCATACAGATTCAAACCGCTCGATATAGTTCCGCATGTCGAACCAGGAAAGCAGCGCCAGCGCCCAGGCTGGCTGAGGGGTCTCCCCGCCTTTGGGAGACAATCCCTCGCTTCCCTGTCGGAATATGGCTTCCCCCTCGTAAAACCGGCTGCGCATATCGCAGAAGGCGTACATACTGGGGAGGATGTTCCAGATGGCGGGGAAGTCACGCTTCTCGATCAACCAATCCCAGGCTTGACGGATATTTTCGAACTCTGCCTGTATGTCATCCAGCGCTATTGTTTGCGAAGGGCTGATCAACAAGGTCTCTCGCTGGCGAACGTAATTGGTGAAATAATCAGCATGGGCTGCCAGGGTGTTCGCGAGTTCACCTGCAGTTGCCAATTCTTCGCAGGCGTATTGGCGCAGCAGCTCGTGCAGGTCGTAGCGGCCTGAGTCGGGATCCCGCCAGAGCAGGGATTTATCCGCCAGGGAGATCAGAGTCTCTGGTCTGCGCCAGCCAGCGCTTCGGCCGCGGCCAGGTTGAATCCACCCCGGAAAACGGACAATTTCCGGAATACATCCTTCTGCTTGTCATCCACTCTGTTAAAGGAAGAATCAAACACCGCCCGCATGCAGCAATGGCGGGGAGCCTCCCTAAGGCTGCCTGCCAGGAAGTCGAGGTTGGTGCTGATTTGGGCTGCGATCTCGGCGGGAGAGAAGTGCTCCACCCAGGCGGCTGCCAGGAGGATTCCCGAGGGGTATGCCATCCACCAGGCGGCAGATACGGATCACTGCAGGTTTTTTCTCGTCGCTCAAGGAAAAACCGGGACGGACCTGCCTGGCTTTTTGCAGGAAAAGGCGTACTGCGTCAAATTCCTCCACTTTCTGGTTACAGTCGGGTGGAGGGGTTTCCAATCCACGCAGGGGAAATAAAGTTTCGGCATCCAGGTTGAGCTTTTCCCGCGACGTCACGATCACCTTCACTTGCGGGCAGGAAATAAGGATATCGCGGACAAGGGTGGCTTCATCCAGCAGGTGTTCGAAGTTGTCCAGCACCAGCAAGCATCTGCTCGGAACCGAGGTGATCCAAAACCGCCTGTTGCAGGTCACCGCCGGGTGGCAAATGTACTCCGAGTGGTCCTGCCAATGCTGGCAGGATTTCCTCGACCGAGTTCAATTGAGCCAAAGGGACAAAAATTGCGCCGTGTTGGAATTGGTCTTGTAAAATCCCCGCTATTTCAAGTGCGAAACGTGTTTTTCCAACGCCTCCGGTCCCCAGGATGGTGACAAGCCGGACGGACGGGTCCTGGAATTGGGCAAGCACCGAATCAAGGTCAGCTTGCCGCCCAATGAAGGGCGTGAGGCTGGCGGGCAATTTCCCGGGATGGAAATTAGCGTCGAGCGAACCGGTCATGAGAATTCCTATGTCAAATGCGTTGAGTTTGATTGTACTACGGTTGTAAATCGATTGATCAGGATTCTTCGGTCATCCTGCGAAACGTACTGGCAATCTGACCCTACCGGGATTGGTTTGGACCCGGCGGAATAATCAAAAATTCAAACTCCCTTCCAACAAATGAGATGCAGGGTCCCGCGCCTGCCCAGGCAGCCATTTTGTTGTTCCAAATCATCCATCTGCCAGGAAGTGCTTCAAGCAAACGGCACCGTAAGGCTCTCAGCCGGGGGCAGGGTATAATTGCCGCAATGTTCGAAATCGTTTTTCTCGGCACGTCCGCCTCCGCCCCCTCCGCCAAACGCGGGCTTTCAGCCCAAATTGTCAAGCACGATGAATTCCGTTTCCTCATCGACTGCGGCGAGGGCACCCAGCGCCAGATCCTGCAATCCGGCATCGGCTTCAGGAACCTGAGCAATATTTTCGTTACGCACGGTCACCTGGACCATATCCTCGGCCTTGCCGGGCTGCTCTCCACCTTTATGCGCTGGGAAACCATCGAGGAAATGAACATTTACAGCGGCAAATGGGCGCTTGACCGCATTCATGACCTGCTTTACGGCGTGGTTCTGCGCGGCGGGCAGGCACCCATGGTCCTCAACCTGCATGAGATTAAGCCGGGTGTCTTCTTCGAAGCCGGCGATTTCACCGTGACTGCTTTCCCGGTCTTCCACCGCGGCTCAGACTCGCTGGGATTCAAATTCGAGGAGCGTCCCCACCGCCCGTTCCTGCCTGAAAAGGCGGAGGCGTTGGGCGTCCCCTTCGGACCGATCCGCCGCGACCTGGTGGATGGGAAAACCATCACACTGGAGGACGGACGCAAAGTGGGACCGGACGAGGTGCTGGGACCGCTCAAGCCCGGTGTCCGCATGGTTTATGTTGGGGATGCAGGCCGGACTGACGACCTGGATGGCGTTTGCCAGGACGCCGATGCGCTGATCATTGAGTCCACATACCTCGAAGAAGAAGCCGAACTGGCCAAACAATTCTCGCATTTAACCGCCAAAATGGCCGCCGAACTGGCCTGCCGGACGAACGTCCGCAAATTGGTGTTGACCCATTTGTCACGCCGCTACCGCGAAAAGGATGTGCTCACCGAAGCCCAGTCCGTGTTCCCAAACGCCCAGGTGGCGCGTGATTTTGACGTATATTCTTTCAAACAGGAAGGCTAAGCATGCCCCGTATCGATCTGGACCTCAACCCGCTTGACCATATTACCGTGGATGCGATTGGCAAGCCGGGTACGCGCGTGTTTTACATCCAGGGCTGGCGCAGTACAGACCCCCAGCCGGTGACGATCATTATTGAAAAAGTCCAGCTTCAATCCCTTGCCCTGGGCGTGGACCAAATGCTGACCGAACTCGGCAAGCAAAAACCCGAGTTGAATGTGGTGGTTGCGGAAATCGATCCGGACAAGATGCGCATCAGTCCTCCCGTGGATCCGCTCTTCCGCGCCGGTGAGATGGGTCTGGGGTACGACGCCGACCACGACATGCTCGTCATCATGGTCCGCGAGGTGGTGATGGAGGGCGGTGACCCGGAGCAGGCTTCCGAGGTGCGTTTCTGGTGCACGCGCATGCAGATCCGCCAGTTGGCGGACTGGAGCCAGGAAGTGATCAGCCGCGGGAGACCGCTTTGCCCGCAGTGCGGGCAGCCGATGGATCCCGAAGGTCATTTCTGTCCCAAGAAGAATGGGCACAAGCATTAACCCCGAACCCGATCACATATGGTTCGTATTGTGTGCCCCTGAGTGGTTTCCTGCTTACCTGTGGTTTCTCCATCCATGACCGACTCCCTGAAAATTCTTCGCCCCGCCCTCGAGCAGGGTGAGATCGAGCTCAAAGGGCAGTTTATGCTCGGCTCGAATTACACCTTCCTCGTCAACGTCATATGCCCGGGGCAGGAGATCCAGGCGGTTTACAAACCCATGCGCGGCGAGCAGTTGCTGTGGGACTTCCCCGAAGCTTCCCTGGCGGGGCGCGAGGTGGCAGCCTACCTGGTCAGCGAGGCGCTCGGTTTCGGCTTCGTGCCGCTTACCATCCTGCGTGATGGACCGTTCGGTCACGGCTCACTCCAGCAGTACATCGATCACAATCCCAACCTGCATTACTTCAACCTCAAGCCCGCCGACCGGCCGCGCCTGCGACCGGTTGCCCTGTTCGACCTGCTGATCAATAATGCCGACCGCAAGGGGGGGCACATCCTGATCCAAAAACGCACCCGCAAGCTCTTCCTGATCGACCACGGCCTGTGCTTCCATGCCGAGGATAAACTTCGTACGGTGATCTGGGACTTCGCCGGGGAGCAGATACCAGCCTGCCCTGATTTCCGCGCTGAAAATATTCAAAAGCAAGCTGCACCAGGATCTGTCTGCAGACCTCCAGCCGTATCTGACCCCTGAAGAACTCGCCGCACTGGATGCCCGCGCGGATGCGCTTTTGACAAACCCGGTTTTCCCGCAACCGCCGGATGACCGGCGCTCATTTCCCTATCCGCCCTTATAACCGGTCTCTTCCACTATTATTATCAGGAGAACTCTGTGCATCATTATCGTCTCGCCCTGCTTGGATTCGGTAACGTCGGACGTGCCCTGGCGCGCCTGCTCCTGCGCAAGGAGACTGAACTCCAGGAGAACAATGGTCTAACCTTCAGCGTGACCGGCATCGCCACCGGGCGGCACGGATCTGCCATCGACCCGGACGGCCTTGATCTCCGACGCGCCCTGGCGCAGGTTGATGAGGGACAGCCACTATCCTCACTGACCAAAATTCCGATTGCCGATCCACTGGATTTCGTCCGTGCCGTCCCCGCCGATGTGCTTTTCGAAAACAGCCCTGTCAACGTTGCCACCGGTCAGCCCGCCATCGACCATTTGCGCGCAGCCCTGGAGTGCGGCATGCACGCCATCACCGCCAACAAGGGCCCGGTAGTCCATGCCTATCGGGAACTGACTAACCTTGCCCAGGCGAAAAGCCGCAAGTTCTATTTCGAATCCACCGTGATGGACGGGGCACCCATCTTCTCGCTTTTCCGCTCCGCACTTCCGGGAGCGCAGCTCAATTCATTCCGGGGCATCCTGAATTCGACCACCAACCTCATCCTGGGGCGCATGGAAGCCGGGGGAACTTTCGAGGACGCCGTTCGATATTGCCAGCAGATCGGCCTGGCAGAGACCGACCCCTCCGGCGACGTGGATGGCTGGGACGCCTCCATCAAGGTGGCTGCGCTGGTCACCGTGCTGATGGGTGTGGACTTCAAACCCCAGCAGGTGGACCGCACCGGCATCCGCGGCATTAGCGCGGAAATGGTGGCGGAAGCCGGTGCGCAGGGAAAACGCTGGAAGCTGGTCTGCTCGGCTGAACGGGATGGGGATGTCGTAAAAGGACGCGTGGCTCCGGAACTGGTCTCTCCTGAGTCCCCTCTCTACAGTGTGGAGGGTTCCTCCTCCATCATTGAATTCCATACCGATACGTTATCGAGCCTCAGCATCGTGGAAGGCAATCCTGGTCCGGAAACCACCGCCTACGGTCTGCTGGCTGATTTCATTAATGCGGTAATGGATAAGTGACCTTTTACTCAGGTACAAAGTACAGGAAATCGAAGGTACAAAGTGCCGCAGTTCAATGGTCGGATAGCTCTGTGGGGAATTAATCCGACTGGTTGAAATGTCTTCCTGATAAATTGGTGGATCGAAAACGAGGGGGATTAAGTTAAATGTCAGCCGTGTCCTGGTCCAGGAGGAAAGGTCTCATCGGGCTCCATTGTTCTTTCCATTCCCTCCCGACGAGCTCCCTGACAGGTGCCGGGAGTGTCGCCAGCATCGCTTCCCTGTCAGCACCGGAAAGGTTATACAGCACGAATGGAAGCGCCAGGAAAGGGGGAGTGGCGTGTTCTTGTGAATGTTTTGCCATCGTGATGCTCACGTTGGCTTGCTCCTCCGGAGTCATCACCCCTGCAATGACACCGGGACCAAAGGAACTTTCCTCCACTCCGGTGTGTGAGGGCCAGATCGCCAGTATTTTCCTGAGGCCATCAACAACCACGCCCAGCCCGGCAGCCGGGTTTGCCCCTGAAAGATCAGAAATGGATTCCATAATCTTTTTCAATGCGGTCTCGATCTTTTTATGGTCGGTCGTCAATCGCACATAGGGCGCCCGGGGGAGTCTTTCTTTCAGCGCAGGGAATGCAACCTCGTCTTCTCCCAGGTGATGAGCCGCCAGAACGGATCCCAGGCTCTGGATATACAAACTGTACCCGCGCTGGATGTCTTCGGTTGGGAACCCATCGCTAAGGAACTCCCCTCCCTTGCTCCTTCCAATGGTAAGTCCCCGGGTGAGTACTTTGTGGATCCGGACGAGGTCCTGGGCCAGGTTGGGAAGGTTACTGTCATTCGGGGTCATGCGTTTTCTCCACTTATCGGGTAATTTTATCGAGGATTGCCATTTTTCGGAAGCGAGCTGACTATGCTGGGTGGTTTCCTGGAAGGAACTATTGTTTCGCATTTCCTCTTCGTAATGAAAGAGATGTTTGAATTGGCTTTCAGGGACCGGGTCTGCCTGGATGTATTGGGATGTCGTTGGTCGGGGAAGCAAAGGTCACCAGGATGGGGACTAAGAACCCAAGCAAAGCGGCTATGAAAAGCGGGACGAGATAGATCATCCTGATATCAATGGCTAAGAGCGCGATCAGGATGCCGGGAACGAATAAAATAATTGAGGCTGCCCCGCCTGCAAGCAGCCCGATCAACTGAGGCCAATTCATGTGAACTCCTATTCCCTTCCTGGTTGGGAACCAATATATCGCTGCTATCGACCCGGCCAGGAGCGGCCAAACAAATAGATAACTGAGTTCCGGAAACGCTATGGAGGAGCCGCAGGCAGCGGCATAAAGGACTAGGAACGCCCCCAGGGTAAGATCAACCATGCCTGTTTTTTATTTCTCAGGAAATATGAATACCAAAGGATAAATGCTCCCAGGGTTAAGATCGCCGAACCCCAGCGTATTCCGTTTGATAGAAGGGAGTCGCCTGTTAGCACAGAGGCTACCTGGTCAGTCGGCGGCTGTCGGAAAAGCAAAAGCTGGATCGCGCCGAGAACCAGGGGGATGGTGAAGCAGGCTCAAAAGAAAAACCAGTGTCCCCCAGCCTATTCCTCGCAGAGTCAGGAGTTTTCGCCGGAAACCAGTATAAATTAGGGCTGCGAAAACACACGTCACCAACAGGAAAATATTAATTGCCCATGAGGTCGGGTAATGAACCATGGTTAAGGACAGAATATCGAAATAAATTGGTCTCGGAGTGACAGGAAATTCCAGGGATTGATCCCCAAATTGACGGACCACGGCCAGCATGTGTTCCCCCTGGTGTTGCAGGCTGGCGGGATTCAGGTTGTCCACATTATCGAGCGGAGTATGGATCCGTTTACTCCAGGAAAGATTGAAGTCAAACCCAACCCAGCCGGTCTTTCTAAAATAGAGTGTGTAGTCGGTTGCGGGGCTTCCCAGGGCTTCGATGGCTGAACTGCCGATCGGGTCTGGGAGTACGCTCGCGATTTGATCGATCAGCCAGCCGGCATATGGACTGGTGGCAGCCAGGATGGAGGGTCCGTTCAGGCCGCCCGCATCCAAATTGACCACCAGGGCTACATTTTTTGACCAGGGATGCTCCTCCACAAAAGCTCTGGCTCCATAACAGCAGTTCTCCTCCGGACCGGTGAATAGAACGACCAGGGTATTGCGCAGGGGGGCTCCTGTTTTCAGCGCCCGGATTGTTTCTACGATCGCCGCCACTCCGCTGCCGTCGTCCGAGGCGCCAGGAGAATTGGATTCGCTGTCCAGGTGCGCAGAGAGCAGGATGGCATCCAGCGATCCCGTGCCTTCAAGTCGGCCGAGGACATTTTCCACGCGCTCCCCATCCACGCTCGTGCGCTGGATATCCGTCTCCAGCCCCAGGGTTGCCAATTGAGAAATAAGGTATTCTGCAGCATTCTCGTACTCCGGGGAGCCTACCAGCCGGGGTGCATTTGCTATTGCCTTGACCGTTACAATGGCACGCTCAGCAGAGAATTCATCAGCTGGTGCGTTGTCAGGTAATGCGCGTGGAGGTAGTGTCCGCAAAACCGCGAGGAGCAACGCTGCAAAAAGGACCATTCCACTAAGGATTTTTTTAGATTTATTATTCATGCTGGACTGGCTCTTTGGTTCCGGTTGGGATCGTCTGCAGACATCAACAAATGTGGAAGATTGCCCGGCAGATGGTCATTCCCCACTCCAAATTGGGAGTACCCGGATGCAACTAAACTGTGTTCCATAAGCGTTCAGGGAGTAGCAGCACCCGCCTGGATGGGGATGTCGCTGGTCAGTGGGATATCGCCGCGCAGCATTTGCGTGGCAGCGCCTGCCAGGCGCAGGTACCAGTCGTTCGGCAGGTTAAGCCCGTCGGCATCCATTGAGACCAGGTCAACTCCCGCCGGCTGATCGTTTACGGTTGCTGCGATCTTGTACATGGCAGTCGCTTCATCCACCTCGTCGAACATGGCATTGTAGATCATGGGCACATTGATCGAAACCGCGTTGAAGATCTGCCGCCAATATAAATTCCCGCCTCGGCGGGGAAAGGCATTAAAGGGGAACCGCTGTCGTTATGGAAGGAGGTGCCCGGAAAAACAACTGGCATGTATTCCGCATTGCATTGGGCGGCTGCAGCCATATCTTCGATCATGGTGGATTTGTATTGGTCCACTTCCGCATCGGTTTTGTAACGACCCACGGTCCAGGGGCTGATGATGTTCAAGGCACAGTAATAACCCGCCCACCCAGGGTCGGAAAGCGAATCTCTTTTTAGGTATTCGCCACCAGGTGGGCACTCCGCCCATTAGCGTGACCTGGTATTTCGGGTCCGGGTTATTCTCAAAGAAATCAACCAGTTGCAATGCCTGTTGGGGAGTCCCGGGACGATCTTTGAATCCCAATCCCCAGAGAGCCAGCACCGGTTTCCCTGCATGATGCAGGTAGGAAGCACTTTCCGTCACTTTTAATACGTTCACCATGTATTTCCAGTCGGCTTCAAGTTCGCCAACGAAAGTACCGTCATCCATTCCGCTCACATCATACATGATGGCAAACACGCGCCCGGTGGCTTCTGCCCCGGCGATGACATTTTTCGTCACCACGTTGCGTTCATCAAAATATACCGGGTCAGCCAGTTCGCTGCCAAAGCGCTGTAAAAAGATCCCGTCCACACCATATTGGCTCATCCACTCGAAATGGCGCATCACGGTTGTTGGGTTGTAGGCAGAATATAAATATGCCGGTTGTCCGTCCGGATATTTCATGTTCGTTGGACAGCGTTCATCCGGGGGTCAGCTCGCTGGTGTCCGGCCACATATCCACCCGGAAATTGGCTGCATCCGGGGTTTCTGTCTTGAACCAGTGAAAATACCCGTTGACCCGCGACCCATCCCCGGGACAGGAGAACCAGCCCTGGTAGCCCATCAGCAGTTTATGCTCCATGGTCGAGGCATCCACTGTCGAATGCGGGAAGGTGGTTTCGGTTGGAACGCCAGTAGGGGTGGCCTCTGGAGATGGCACGCTGGGTGACGGCACGCCCTGCGTCGGGATGGATGAGTTTGTGGGAACCTGTGTCGCAGGGATTGGACTTGTCGTGCACCCCGAGAGAATCAATCCAGCCAGGAAGAGTCTAAATTGGTGAAGGAGGAGATTGCTTTTTATATGCCTGGCCATGAGTGCCGTCCTTCAGGGTTGGGTTGATCCACCTGTTTTTCCCTGAGGATATTGTTTTTATCACAAGATGCTCAGGAGGGCAAACAAACCAAACCCAATGATGATCGCGCCCGAGATCCGGTTGACCCAAATTAATAACCTGGGGCTGAACCTGGCCCGGAACAGGCCCACGCCACCGCTCAGCAGTAACCACCACGAAGCGGACCCGGTGAATACACCCAGGACCAGTACTCCTGCCGACCCGTAATTCCCGCGGACTGCCGCCAGGCCCAGGCCGGCAAAGATCGCCGCGAAGGAAATGATCGTCATCGGATTGGTGAGCGTTAGAAAAAATGTCGAGGCATATGCTGCCAGGAGACCGGTACCCTTGCCCGCCGCGGCTTGTTCTGCGGGTTTTGCCAGCAGGGTTTTGACGCCTAAAAAGCAAAGGAAGATTCCCCCTACCAGGCGCAGCCATATCTGCTGGCTGACCAGGAAATTGGAAATGAACGCCAGCCCGAACCCGGCAATGCTGCCGTAGATCGCGTCCGCGCTGGCTGCTCCCAGCCCCGAAATGAGGCCGGACGCCCAGCCGTCTGCAAGGGTGCGGCGGATGCACAACACCCCGATCGGTCCGACCGGCGCGGCGATCGAAAACCCGATGATAAGCCCCCGCAGCAAAAACGACTATGTCCATTAATTCTCCGGGTTCGAGTTCATGGACGGAGGGCGGGTTGAGCTGAATTAACCGGCGAAGGTTCTTCCTGTATTTGAGCCACCATGCTGTCAATATCCGTTACCCAGGCAAATCCAAATGCCAGGTTAATGAGACTGGCCATATGCATCTCTTCGGTGATGCTGCCCGATCCATCCGCGGGGAAAAACACCCGGTAATCCCGAAAATAAGCATCCCTGGCTGTAGACTCACAGCACATATTGGTCATGATGCCTGTCACGACCATCTCTTCCACCTTCTGACAACGCAATATCGTTTCCAGGTCGGTATTGTAAAAAGCCGAGTAGCGGTGTTTGAATATCACCTTCTCGCTTGGTTTTGGATAGATATCCGGATGGATTTCACTTTCCGGGCTCCCCTCGAGACACATGCCCTCCCACCACCAGCCCATGATCCCCGCATCCAGTTGGTCGGGATGGTGCACGTGTCTGGTGAAAATTACGGGACGCTTTGCCTGCCTGAAGGCATTAATGATCTTAACCAGGTTTGGAAGGATTGCCAGTCCGCCGCAGGTAAAGGAGGGGGAAGCAGGATCCAGGAAAAAAACCTGCATATCGACCACCAGCAGCGCGGCCTTATCGCGGTGGAGGGGCATGACGTGTGTATTAAAGGGCGCTATGTGTTCCAGCCAATTTTCTTTTTTTTCAAAAATCGTTTCCGAAGTGACATATGCTTCCATTGGAATTCCTTAACTTCAAAGGTTGTGAATTTTATTAAAACCCTATTCTATTTTTTCCTGTTCGATTTGGATGCAGCTTTTGTAAGGTTTTCCGCGACCCGGTATTTAACGATTTTGCTGACCAGTTTCAAGGGCAGGGGTTTTTCCAGCGGGAATTGTACTGATCCTTTCGCCCCTTCGTAAATGGATAGCTCTTTCTTAAAGGCTTCGATCCCGCTTGGCGTTGGATAAAAACCGATGTGATTGGTGTGGGCGGCAAAATGGACCAGGTTGCCTTTCAGAAAAAATGTGGGCATTTGATAACTTATTTTTTCTTCCGCTTCGGGAGCTGCGGCTTTTATGGTCGCCCGCATTTCTTCCAGCTTTTTTTGGATGTCTTTTGGGAAAGTGGCTATGTACTCATCGATGGACGTGAAACCAATCTTATTCTTTTCCATGAGTGCACCTATTGCGGATATCAAATATTTTAAGAACTTTCGAATTGGTTGTTCATTTACCGATCTCTTCTCGCTTCCCATCTATCACAATTACTTCTCCATCGTGCAATGTTTTAAACGGCATGTGGTTTTCAATATAATATTGAATCAAATCATCAGTGGCAGCTGACTCTGGGTGATCTGATTTGTAATGAGGGGCAATGGCATACGGGATAACCCCCAAACACTCCCAAATGATGGCTGGATCATAACCGGTTGGTATGACGTCCGGATCATCCACGAGATTCACGCCGTAAAGGGTTGGGGTAAGCATAACCATTCCAGCACTAAATCCGCCGTATGCGATCGCATCACGCTCTAAATAATCTAAAATCATTGTGTCAAAGTTGCTCAATTTCAAAGCACGACGAAGCACAAAGGAGTTCCCTCCCCTTACCCAGATCAAGCCGCAGGTGGCCAATAGTTCAGGGAGTTCTCCTTGTTTTTGTTGATTATTGAAATAATCCCGTAAATCTAGTTCAGATGGGTGAAAGTTCAGGCTTTGTAATGCTGCTAATTCTTGTTGCACGCGAATCGATCGTTCCTCTTCGTCTAGATGGTCACATGCGTTGATAACAACGACAGCACGCATATTGCCTTTGACCAGGTCAACAAGCCTCTGAGGGGCATTACCTAGACGAAATGACGAAAGATACAATCTCATACAAATTACTTTATGTGGGAATTATCTTACATTCGCTGCGAACTTTAAACTCGATCAATCCAAGTATAGAGAGTATGCCGGGTTCTAGTCAAGGTGCAGTTGGATACAACCCGAAATGGTTCAGGGTACAATTGCACTGAATCCAGGCAGACATGACCACTAATCTTCCTGCCACCATCCATCTCGCTCTCGGTTCCAACATCGGTGACCGGGCTGCCAATTTTCAGGCGGCAATCGCCGCTCTGCCGCGTTCCGTCACAGTCCTGGCGCAGTCGCCGGTCTACGAGACACCGCCCTGGGGCTTCACCGACCAGCCACCCTTTTTAAACATGGCGCTCAAGGGGGAGACAACCCTGGGCCCCCTGGAACTTTTAAAACAGCTCAAGATCCTGGAAACCAGGCTTGGTCGCCTCCCCGCGGTCCGTTGGGGCCCGCGCCTGATCGATATCGATATCCTTTTCTACGCCGACCTGGTGCTCGACATCCAGGGACTGGTCATCCCTCACCCCCGCCTGCAGGAGCGTGCCTTCGTGCTTGTTCCCCTGGCAGATCTGGACCCCGACTTCGTCCATCCGGTCTTGTGCAAATCCATTCGCGAACTGCTGGGACTGGTGGATGCCACTGGAGTGAAACGCTATGAGCCTGTTGCCTGATGGATTGGAGACCGAACCCTCCCTGGCCTGGAAGGTCGCAGTCAATGTGCATGGGGTTGCGCCTGATTCCGCTGCAGCCTTAAAAGCCGCCGAGACCGTCCGCAGCTCGCCGCTTGTCACCCAGTTGCTTGCCGCATGTGACCGCACTGGTCATGCCTACCGGAAGTGGATCGGTGCCCACTGGACCCTTTCCCTGCTGGCTGATTTGGGCTACCCTCCCGGTGACGAATCCCTGCACCAGTTGATGGAAAAGACTTACCTGGCCTGGCTTGGACCGCAGCACGAAATTTATATCCGTCTGATCGCCGGTCGGACACGCCGCTGCGCTTCCCAGGAAGGCAATGCCATCTGGTCGTCCCTGCGCCTGGGCCTGGCAGATGGGCGCACCGATGAGTTGGTCTTCCGCCTGCTGAAATGGCAGTGGCCTGACGGTGGCTGGAACTGCGACAAGCGTCCTGAAGCGGATAGTTCTTCCTTCATGGAATCGCTCATTCCACTGCGGGCGCTGGCTTTATATGCCAGGCGCTCGGGGGATGCAAAGGTAAGCCAGGCTGCTGAACGTGCCGCCGATGTTTTCCTCAGCCGCCGTCTGTTCAAACGGATTCAGGACGGGGCCGTGATGGACAGGCATTTTGTCCTGCTCTGCTACCCACCCTATTGGCATTACAACATCCTGTTTGGCTTGAAGGTCATGGCAGAAGCCGGGTTCATATCCGATCCAAGATGTATTGAGGCACTCGACCTGCTCGAATCAAAACGCCTGCCGGATGGCGGCTTCCCCGCCGACGAGTCCTACTCCCGCCCTACCAACCCGTCCCTGAGCGGTTACACCCCGGTCCGCTGGGGTGGGAAGAGCACGAAGAAAATGAATCCTTTCGTGACCGCCGACGCGTTATACGTGCTGCGCATGGCAGGCAGATGGGATTGAACTTCTCCCCCGACAGCATGAACGATCATTTTTAAATGCAAGTCCAGGGTCCAAAACTCGTACACCCCGTTTGTTCATTTGGAGTTTGCTGTTAAAAGCCCGGGGATGTTTCGGGATTAAAAGGCATTAAATATGAACATCAAATGCTCCGTGTTTATTGCGGCCTCCCTGGACGGGTTTATTGCCAGGCTGAATGGTGACCTCGATTGGCTCACTAACCCCGCTGCTGCAAATAAAGATGAAGATTATGGCTACAAGGCGTTTTTTGAAGGGGTGGATTCCCTGGTGATCGGCCGAAAAACCTACGAACGGGTATTAACATTCAGCGAATGGCCTTATGCTGGGAAACGGGTGCTCGTGCTCAGCCGCACCTCTCCACCCGTTTCTCCCCACCTTGCCGAAGCCGTGGAGGTCGTTTCCAGCCCACCGGCAGACCTGCTTCGACGGTTGGCAGCCGCTGGCTTGCGCCATGTGTTACGTCGATGGGGGCATAACGATCCGGCTGTTTTTTGAACGCCGGCTTGATAAATGAAATGACCATCACCCGCATCCCAATTTTGCTCGGTGCCGGTATTCCCTTGTTTGCGAGCCTCGACCGGGAGATCAAGTTACAGCATATTGAAACAAAGTCATATCCAGGTGGCTACGTTCAAAGCAGGTACCGGGTCGAAAACGCTGCCTGATACCCCAGTCGTCCATATGATAGACATCCGGTATTCTTACCAACAACAGGTCTCTTATTCGTTATAATGATGATATTCAAGTTCGCCCTTACAGGAGACTCCCGATGACCGAAATTAAGCCCCTTTACTGGAAACCCGCCCCCGGCATTGGCTACAGTGTTGCCCGCCGCCCAGACGGAGGCATGACCCTTACCTTTACCGACCTGTCGGATGCCACCCTCCAACACTGGCGCGAATTCGCCCTGGAGCACTTGCTCTCCTCCGACCGTCTCACCCGCAACCTGTATGACCTGCGCCAGATCAAGGAGATCCCCGAAAAAGCTGTCCATATTGCCATCGAAGTGGACAGTGACCCGGGCGCGCGCAATATCCGCCTGGCGGTGGTGGTCAACAATGACAAAATTGCCAGCGCCGTGCGCGAGGTTTACTACGCCGTGGTGCCCGAGACTTCGGCAGCCATCAAGATCTTTACCGACATCGAAGCGGCCGAAGCCTGGCTGAGCCGTTCATTGGATCAAATAGTGTAAGGTTCCATTAGGTCGTTGCGAAGATCAACATGTCTTTTCTAACCGTTGGCAGCCATACCCTGGCATGGGGGGAACGCACCTACGTGATGGGAATATTAAACATCACCCCCGATAGTTTTTCCGGGGATGGGCTCCTGCCCCTGCCCGCCGCCTCCCCTTCCTCAGGAACTGATGGGGGGATCGGGAATATCCTGGATACAGCCCGCCGGTTCCTCGACGCCGGGGCGGATATCCTCGACATCGGCGGTGAGTCCACCCGCCCGGGTTCCCAGCCGGTGGAGGCCGGGGAGGAAATGCAGCGGGTGCTCCCGGTCATCCGGGCGATCGCGGCAGGGTTCCCCGCTGCCTTGATCTCCATCGACACCTGCAAGTCTGAAGTGGCACAGGCAGCCTTTGAAGCGGGTGCCCTCATCCTCAACGATGTCTGGGGGCTGCGGGCCGACCCGCACCTTGCCGCAGTGGCTGCCCGCCTCAACGCCCCGGTGATCCTGATGCACAATCGTTCCAGGCCCGCCAACATTGAGGTCAGGGAGCGACTGGGTAAAGCCTATGCCGGCGCCGAATACGAAAACTTGCTGGAAGACGTCAAACGAGAACTGATGGATTCCGTCCGCATCGCCCGTTCCGCTGGCATCCCTGATGAACACATCCTCCTGGACCCCGGGATCGGCTTCGGCAAAACGATCGAGCAAAACCTGGAGTTGATCGACCGCCTCGACGAGATCCGCCGCCTGGGATTCCCCGTCCTGCTGGGGGCCTCCCGCAAATCCTTCATCGGCTACACCCTCAACCTGCCTCCCGACCAGCGCCTGGAAGGGACGGCCGCCGCGGTTGCCGTGGGCATCGCCCGCGGTGCAGACATCGTGCGCGTCCACGACGTGGAAGCGATGGTGCGGGTGGTCCGCATGACGGATGCGATCGTCCGCCGTAAATAGCATGTCATCCATTCTCACCATCATCCGCCAGCGGCGCCAGCGCCGCCACCTTGTCCTCAGCAGCGCCCAACAGCGTTCCCAAAGGGCGGTGCTTGGGCTGGGCTTCGTGGCCAGCGCGGTGGTGGTGGCGCTTGTGTTGACCGCCACACTGACGTACGCCACCTTGACGCGCGGGCTGCCTCCGCTCGGGCAGATCGGCGTGCTCCTGGACCCGCAAAACGGTCAACTGCTCCAGCCCACCCGTTTCTATGACCGCACCGGTCAGCACCTGATCGATACGCTCTCCCCCACCGATTCCAACCGCATTTACATCCCATACGCCCAATTTCCTCAAAGCCTGGTCGATGCCACCCTCGCAGTTATCCAGCCGGATTTCTGGAGCTCTCCCGGTTATACCCTCCAGCGCTGGCAGGACCCGTTGTCGCATCCCACCCTTGCCCAGCGCCTGGTTTACGACCTGGTGCTGTGGGATCAGCCGGCCTCCACCTTGCGCAGCGTCCATGAGCGCATCCTGGCTGGTCAGCTCACTGCCCGGTTTGGCGGTCAGCAGGTGCTCGAATGGTATTTGAACAGCGCAGATTATGGTCACTATGCTTACGGGGCCGAAGCTGCTGCGCAATTGTATTTTGGCAAATCGGTCACCCGGCTCAGCCTTGGCGAATCGGCCATGCTGGCAGCAGTGGGTCAGGCTCCGGCGCTTAACCCTGTTGATACCCCCTCGGCTGCCGGCCAGCGCGGCGAGCAAACTGTCATGGTGATGCAGCGCTTGGGGCTGATCACCGAAGACCAGGCTTCCCAGGCCGTCGCTGCTCCCCCCGTTCTTGCCCAGTCTCATTCGGAAAGCGCAGGCATCGCTCCGGCTTTCATTAGACTCGCCATTTCGCAGCTCGACTCCCGCTTTGGAACGGGACGGGTTGAACGCGGCGGGCTCGACATCCTCACCAGTCTCGATTACGACCTGCAATTACAGGCTGTTTGCACTGTGCAGACCCACCTGGCGCGCCTGGCGGGCGACCTCTCGGAGATCCACGCTGCTGATGGTTCCGCTTGTGCGGCCGCCCTTCTGCTCCCGGCCCTCCGCTCAGGAGACTCGCTTCCGGGAGCCTCCGCCAGCGTGGTGATCCTCGACCCGCAGACCGGTCAGATCCTGGCAGCGGTTGGCGATATGACCGCTGCAGGTCAGGGCTCCACCCTGGCTGCCCGGCCTGCCGGGACGACCATTACCCCATTCATCTATCTTACCGGCTTCTCACGCGGCCTCAACCCGGCTTCCCTGGCGTGGGACGTCCCCGGTTCAGAATCGGTCCCCGGGCAGGTGTATCACGGTCCCGTCCGCCTGCGCACAGCCCTCGACAACGATTATCTCCCGCCCGCTCAAAGTGTCCTGTCGCAGATGGGCACTGAGAGTGTTCAGAACATTGCCGCCTCGTTCGGACTGGAGTTCCCTTCCGGGCTGCTCACGCATGATTTCGACCTCTCCCCTGCCGCGCTGGCGGGTGCATATGCCGTCTTTGCCAACAACGGCACCCAGTCCGGGCAAAGCCTGGCAGGCACTGCGCTCCAGCCTTCCGCCGTGCTGCAGGTCAGCAGCGTGGACCACTCCACCTGGGTCGATTGGACAACTCCGCAGACCCAATCCCTGCTCAGCCCGCAGTTGGCTTATCTCATGAATCATGTCCTTAGCGACGAGAGCGCCCGCTGGCCTTCGCTGGGACATCCCAACCCGCTCGAGATCGGCCGCCCGGCCGGGGCAAAACTGGGCCGGTCCCTGGACTCATCCGCTGCCTGGACGGTGGGCTATACCCCCCAGCGCGTGACCGTCGTCCATTTGTCAGGAACAGGAACGGCGCCTGAACCATCGCTTCTATCCGCGGACTTGTGGCACGCCCTGATGCAATACGCAGTGCGCGACCTGCCCGCGGCCAGTTGGGAAGCGCCCTCCGGCATCGTCACGGTGAGCGTCTGCGACCCATCCGGCATGCTGCCCACCACCGCCTGTCCGAACGTGGTCAGCGAGGTGTTCCTGGACGGGCGCCAGCCGGTGCAGGCGGATACCCTCTACCAGACCTTCCAGATCAATATCGAGACCGGGTTGCTGGCAACCGTCTTTACTCCGCCCGAGTTGGTTGAGAAACGCGTTTACATGGTTGTGCCGCAGCAGGCGCTCCTCTGGGCAGAAAGCGCCGGTATCAACACTCCTCCCACAGCATATGACACTCTCCGCACTCCGCCACTTCTGCCGGACGCGCACATCACCTCTCCTGGAATGTTCTCCGCAGGGCGCGCCCTGATCGACATTTTGGGCAGCGCGGCCGGGGCCGACTTTGTCTCGTACCGTCTTGAATATGGCCAGGGTCTTTACCCGCAAAACTGGGTGCAGGTCGGCACCGACAGCAGCAGGCCGGTGTCGGATGGGGTGCTCGGCAAATGGGATACGTCCGGACTGGATGGTTTGTACGCCCTGCGCCTGATGGTGGTGCGCTCAGACCTGCGCGTGGACCAGGCCGTGGTGCAGGTCACGCTGGATAATACGCCGCCCCAGGTTGCAATTTCCTACCCGCAGGCCGGGACGGAACTCAGAACTACCCCGGGGATCAATGTGGCGCTGTTGGCCCAGGCGAACGATTCGTTCCTGGCAAAAGTGGAATTTTATGTGGATGGTGTCCTGGTGGGGGAATCCGACCTGGCGCCTTACGGTGTGTTTTGGCGTGCCAAAACCGGCAGTCACACCCTGCGTGTGGTGGCATACCGACCTGGCTGGGAATACCGCCGAATCCAGCCTGGCGTTCACGGTGAAATAAAACCACCTTGTATCCAGTGAATCCGATACTGGATTTTTAAAAGCGGTGAATTCGGTACGGTCAATCCCATTTTACGTTGTCCCCATTGCAAGTCGTTTTCGACAATCCCCTTTACATGGGACTTGGATATGGTATAAAATTTATTCAATTAAGATAGGAGTTGTCCATGAATAAAGGTGTCAGTCTGATAATCTACCCGGTCAGGGACCTGGCGAAAGCGAAAATATTATTTCGGAAACTTACCGGTGTGGAGCCCTACTCGGATGCGCCCTACTATGTCGGCTATAAGGTTGGAGACCAGGAGATCGGTCTGGATCCCAACGGCCACAAGCAGGGCATGACAGGCCCCGTGGGATACTGGCAGGTTGTCGACATCAGGAAGAGTCTGAAAGAACTCGTTGACGCGGGCGCGCAGGTGCAGCAGGCGGTCAGGGATGTCGGTGGCGGCAAGCTGATCGCATCCGTTATGGATCCCGACAAAAATGTGATTGCGTTGATGCAGATGCCTTGATTTTCCGGCAGGCATTTGGTTATCTGCAAAACAAATCCCAGGCCATCCGGGGTCGACAACCTTGGAAACCATTTTTTCGTTTACCCTTTTCCCTGATAAGGGATAAATGAGGGTTATTGTCTTTTGGGGGAAAGAGGGTATAACTGGTTTATGAATTCTGCCAGGTTGTATATTCATTCAATATTTGTATTGAATAATATTTAAGCCGTTTCCAATCAATGAAATTTGTCGTTGCACTGGGATCAGAATCCATGTCCCCCTCAAAAAAACAAATCATCTTCCTGGTCTTCATCGCCTGGCTGTCCATGCTTGGGTTTGATTTCTTCCTGCATGCAGGTCTCCTCGCCGGCCTTTACCTTCAACCGAGCCCGTTCCTCCTGCCTCCATTGACAGCTTTGCAACTGATACCGGTCGGTTACCTGGCTTTTCTCCTCTTGTCCATTCTTTTAACCTGGTTGATGATGCGCCTTAAACTTTCAGGATGGCGCCAGGGTGCCCTTTTTGGGCTCGAATTGGGCGGCCTTGCATGGGGTGCCCTCATATTGGGTTTGATCTCCATCTCTACTGCCGGTCTTCCATTACTTTTGGGTTGGTTCATCGGACAGACTCTCGAATTGACACTCGCCGGCGCGGTCATCGGGAGTGGGCTGGCTGGGGTGCGTTTGCGCCGGTTGTTTATCATCGTTGTGGTTTTCGTGCTGCTGTCCCTGATCATTACGGTTATCCTGCAATCTTTGGGAGTGGTGCCAACAAGCCGCCTGGGCTGAACTCCTGCGCGCCCTCGTTTGTGTCATTGCCGGGTTACTTCGTGAATCAGGGGATGTTCGGGAGTTGGCTGCAAAGGTTGAGCCTGAGCTGCAGCAGCTTGCCGCCCTCTGGGATCAATGATTCCTCGAATTGATTTTCGATCCGGGTGCCCGGGTTAACCTCCCGGGGGCGTATGTCAGGGTGGGATTTTACGAATTGGCAGAAGAGTTTTCCCCTTCCCCCATCATCACCCCATTACCACTCGCACCTCGTGCGTCTTCCCATCTTCCACCAGCGGGACCTGGCTCCCAGGCAGCAGGTTTCCATCCAGCATGATTTGCCGGACTCCGCGGTTTATTTTATTCGGGTTCTCCACGCTGATCCGGTAATGGGTGCTTCCCATCCGGTACTCCACTTTAAATCCTGGCCAAACGCCTGGGATGCAGGGGTTGATGTTGAGCAATGCCCCCGCCCTGGTGATGCCCAGGATGGCTTCAATGCCCAGGCGGTACATCCACCCGGCCGAGCCGGTATACCATGTCCAGCCGCCCATCCCGGTGTTCGGGGTTTGGCTGTATACATCGGCGGCAATGACATATGGCTCCACTTTGTAGCGCCTTGCCTTCCCGGGCGTGTCGGCATGGCTGGCGGGGTTCAGCAGCTGGAATAACTCCCAGGCCCGGTCTCCCTGCCCAAGTGCTGCAAATGCCCAGGCGCTCCACACGGCGGCATGGGTGTACTGACCGCCATTTTCGCGTACACCCGGCAGGTAGCCCTTGATGTACCCCGGGTTGCTCTCGGTCTTGTCAAAGGGCGGGGTAAACAACAAAACCAATTGCTCGGCTTGTTTCACCAGCAGCCTGTCGACCGATTCCATTGCCGCCGCTGCCCTCTTCGGGTCTGCCGCCTCCGATAAGACCGCCCACGATTGGGCGATCGAATTGATCCTGCACTCCTCATTTTCATGCGAGCCCAGCGGCGTTCCATCATCGAAGAATGCCCGCAGGTACCAGTCTCCATCCCAGGCATTCGCTTCGAGCGCCTGGGATATTTTCTCCACTTTTTGAAGATAAGGGGCAGGGTCATCTTTCATTAGCCCGGCTAATCCGGCGAATCTTTTGAGTGTCGCACATAAGAACCAGCCCAGCCAGATGCTCTCGCCGCTTCCTCCCGCGCCCACCCGGTTCATCCCATCGTTCCAGTCACCCGAGCCCATCAACGGCAGGCCGTGAACGCCTGCGGTTGTGCCCTTTTCGATGGACCGGCGGCAGTGTTCATACAATGAGAATGCATTTTCCGTCGGCATAAATTGGGCGTAGCGCTCCAATTCAGCGGGCTTGAGTGGGTCCCCCGCCAGGAACGGGATTCGCTCGTTTAAGATGGATGTATCTCCGCTAACGCTGACGTACTCCGCGGTGACGTACGGCAGCCACAGCAGGTCGTCTGAAAAACGGGTGCGCACCCCGCGGTCCGCCGGCGGGTTCCACCAGTGCAGCACATCCCCCGCCTCGAACTGGTGCCGCGCAGTCTCCAATAGATGGGCGCGCGCCAGGTCCGGACGTGATAGCAGGACTGCAAGCACATCCTGGAGCTGGTCGCGGAATCCAAACGCCCCGCTGGACTGGTATAACGCGGTCCGCCCCCACAAGCGGCAGGAGATCGTCTGGTATAACAACCAGCGGTTGAGCATCAGGTTCATGGCTGGGTCGGGTGTTTCCACCGTGATCGCGTTCAGGATGTTGTCCCACTGTTGCCCGAGGGTCTCCCAAATGGAATCAACCTCACCCGCCTTCTGTACCTTTTCGATCAGTGCCAGGCTTTCTGCCCGGTTCGCACCTTCGCCGATCAGGAAAATAGATTTCCTCCGCTGCACCTAGGCGCCAGGTCAACATGCAGTTGCATCGCCGCGGACGGGTCCAGCCCGGCATTGACTGCGCTCCCCAGGCCGATCCGCCCGAGCGCTGCCGGGTTGCGCAGGCTGCCCAGGCGTCCCAAAAACTCGGTCCGGTCGGTGGTCACTCCATGCGGTTTTTTATTGGCTGCCAGGAACGCCACCCGCTCGCCGAAATCAATGTTGAAATGGTTGCTGGCGAGCAGGGCGTTTCTTTCCGGGTCGAACTCCGGCAGGATGTGAGCCTGCTGGGTATCCCGCGTCGTGCCGAGTACCCATTCGGCATAATAGGTCACCGTGATGCGGCGCGGTCGTTCCCAAAGGTTTTTCAGGCGCAGGGCTGCAATCTTGACCGTCGCCTCGGGCGCCGCGAACAGGCGCAGGTCCTGGTTCAGTCCGTGACTTTGGCTTTCGAACCGGGAATAGCCCGCACCGTGATGGATCACATGCACTGTGTCTGCCCCGGCAGGCATGGGCGTGGGGCTCCACACCAGCCCGGTTTCCTCGTCCCGCAGGTAGAGTGCCTCCCCCGGCAGGTCGGTCACCGGGTCATTGCGCCAGGGGGTCAAACGGTTCTCGCCGCTGTTCACCGCCCAGGTGCAGCCCGAACCGGCCTCTGAAACCAGGAAACCAAACTGGCTGTTGGCTATGACGTTTACCCACGGGTGGGGGGTGTGGTCCCCCGGCTTCAGGTGGATGACGTATTCCTTTCCATCCCGGCTGAATCCTCCTTGACCGTTGTCCATGAGGTTATCGCCCGGCACCTGAAGAGGCGCTGTCGGTTCAGGGTCCTGAAAGGGGGAGAATGTGGGAGTGAAATCTGGCAGCCAGGTGGGCATTCCGGTTAATCGACTTGCGTGTTCGGCCAGCCTGCCCCCCTTTTCATCCAGGACAACTCCCGCCACCGTTTGAAGCAGGATCTTTTCGGCAGCTTGAAGCTGGTCTGCGCGCAGCACGAAAATACCGTCGCGCTGGTTTAATAAACCTTCCGCGCCCATGCGCCGGATCTGGCGCTGGATGGCATTGTGCAGGTCCAGGGCATAGCCCGTATCCTGGTCGTTCAGGATGACCAGGTTAACGATCACATGATGGCTGTGCCAATAATTAAAAGCCTGCAGGGCTTCTGGCAGCAGGGGTGATTCGCCATCCCGGATGTGAACCAGCAGGATGGGGTAATCACCGGAGATTCCGAACGCCCACAACCCGGGCTGTCCCTTCTCGTTTTGCGCCAGGAGGTGCGGCGCCGGGCGCAGGGTTCCGGTGGGGTACAACAGGGCCGATAATATCCTTTGGATATTTTCCACTGCGATGGCGTTCAACCCCTGGTCGAGCAGTTCGCTTTCGCTGCGGGCACGTGCCCCATCAAATGCCCGGTAGATGTCCTGCCCGGTCCGGTAGTGGGATAACTTTTCCAGTGCCTCTTCGCGGGAGTTTGCTGCCAGGGTAACGAAGCTGACCCTTGTTTTCGCATGCGGCTTCAGGTCAATTTCCTGTCCCAGCGAAAAAATGGGGTCCAGCGTCCCTCCGGGGAGTTCAGGCAGCAAACCGGAGGGTACCGTGCCCGCACTGTTTGGGACCAGCGGGTTGCGCGCTGTCCGCCCCCTCCCAAGAAAGCGCGCCCGGTCGCTCTCGTGGTCGCCTGTCGGCTTGCGCCCGGCTTCTATCACCAGCGCATGCACCAGTACCACCGGTTTCTCGTCATCTGAGCGCGGCCGCCGGTGGAACAGGAGTGCGTTCTCATGCGGGAGATATTCACTCTCGATAAAAAGTTTATTGAACGCCGGGTGCCGCCGGTCGGTGGCTTGCTCCGCCAGCACTACTTCGCCGTAGCTGGTCAGTTTTAAACGCCGGGGATGGTCGCTGTCATTCAGGATGTTCACCCTTCGGATTTCGACACCCTCCGGGCTTACGGTCACTCCTGTGCGCATGGAAATTCCGTGATCCGCTCGCGGGAACTCCACCTTGTATGGATAATACAAGTTTTCCTGTTCCCGCGCGAATTCCGGTGTCCACCCCATCGGCTGGCAGGTTGCCGACCAGAGGGCTCCATTCTCCAGGTCCTGCACATAGATCCATGTGCCCCACGAGTTGAGAGTGGTGTCTGCATGCCAGCGTGTGAGCGCAAGGTCCCGCCACTGGCTGTACCCGCCGCCGGCATTGGTGATCAATACGCTTGTATCGCCCTGGGAGAGGACGTGTACTTGCGGGATGAGGCTGTTGACGGGCACACGCCATGGCGCGCTGTCCACCGAATGCACCAGTTCGGGGAGTTCCACCGGTTCATCAAGATGGGGGTATTCTATGGGTGGGTTTTGCGGGATTTTTTCCTGGAGCAGGAGTTCCACGCTCTGGATGCGCTCATCACTGTGGAAACGCTTCACCATCACATCCTCTGACAGGGTATTGCACGCTGAAAGCAGGATCATCCCCTGGTGGTGTGCCATGAAGGATTTCACCACCGCATGTTCCTCGCCGGCTGGTAGACGCGTTTTGGAGAAATCGAGCGCTTCATAATATCCGTATCGCCCCAGCATGTTCAATCGCTCCAGGAGCGACATGTTTTCCAGCACTTCCCGGGGTTGCAGCGATAACCCCAGCAGCGAGGCATACGGGGCGATGACCAGTTCTCCGGGAAGATCGTGTTTATAACCGAGTTCGGGAACACCAAAAGCCCGGTACTGGTAGTTCAGATTGACGTCGAAGGCATAGTAGCCTGATTCCGAGATGCCCCAGGGAACTTTCTTCTCCTGCCCGTAACACACTTGCGCCTCTAGTGCCGCGTAACAACTATCAGACAGGAACGTATCTGCGTAATTTTTGGTGAACAGGGTCGGCATGAGGTATTCGAATGTCGTCCCGCTCCACGAGAGCAGGACCTGTTTACCGTTCACGATCGTCACTGGTCGCCCCAGGTGCTGCCAGTGGCTCTGCGGCACATCCCCCTTTGCGATTGCCACCAGGCTGGCAATCCTGGCTTCAGAAGCCAGCAGGTCATAATAACTTGTGTCAAGCTGTTCGGTGCTGGCGTTGTAGCCGATGTGAAACACCTGGCGGCGCTCATCGAATAAAAAGCGGAAATCCATGCTGGTCAACGCAGCATCTCGCCTTCCCTGCAATTTCCTGAAAACTGGTCAACAGGGGCGTGACCGTCGTACGTGCTGACAATAGATCCAGTTCAAGTTTTCGACACCACGCCAACGCGGCTGGGTCCCGTGCAGGTGCCGGGGCTGTCTCGTCCCGTGCTGGTGCCGGGGCTGTCTCGTCCCGGGCAGGACCTGGGATTTCCACGGCATTCATCTTTGTTTGATATCGTTTCAATTCTGCTGTGATATTTTCATAAACCTCGGCTGCCCGTCCCAGCGTGGGCGGGTTAACCGGCAGGCTGTCTCTAAACTCCTGCCACTCAGGAGATTGCATGAACGGCAGGGATTCTGCATCCAGTCGGCTTAGCCAGGGCGCGAATAGCTCCAGGCTGCGCTGCATGTCTTGCAGTTGGTGCTGCATTAAATTGAGATAGAGTTGCAGTTCGGACAGGGATTCAGGTTGCAGGTTGGGATGGCCTTCGAGCAGTTCCAGCAGGCGGTGGCTTACTCTTTCCCACCCCTCGCTGGAGAGCCAGGCGAGAGTCTTCGTCCACTCTTCCGGCTTGTTCTGGATTGCGCTCAGTCGTTCGTAGATTGCACTTAACTCGACCTCGAACGACTTAATGGAGGCATCCGGGTTGTTTTTTTCCAACGCTTGCAGAGCTTCCGCCAGGATATCCAGGATGGCGAGCAGACCCTGCCACTCCTTGTTGCTTAGCAGCGGCGCATCCACCAACCCCAGGCATCCCTGTCTAAGCGTGATCAGCGAGGCTGCCAGGTTGCCGCTGTCCACCGTGGAGATGTAGCGCGGCGGGAGCGCCGCCAGCGACTGGGAGTCGTACCAGTTCAGCAGGTGACCCCGGTAATGTTCGAGCTTTTCCATGCTCTCAAACGTTACCCGTAACCGGACTGCCAGCTCCGACAAACCCAGGTATCCCAGGTCGTATGCTGATAGCGTGGACACCAGGAACAGGCCGATATTGGTGGGCGTGGTGTAGTGGGCTACATTGACGCGTGGCGACTCCTGAAAATGGTCGGGGGGCAGCCAGTGGTCATCGGGACCTGCAAACCGTTCAAAAAACGCCCAGGTGCGCCGTGCCAGCCGCAGTACTTGTCTGCGCTGCTCCTCCGGGAGCGGGGGGGCATGGTGAGTTATCGCCTGGCTGATCACGCTGGCGATTCGAGGAGCGATCATCCAGGCTGCCAGCAGGGGCAGTGCCACCCATAATGAGACCGGGTGGAAGATGGCGGTGGTTATCCCCAGGATAATGCTCAAAATTAACGACCCCAGCATCTCCCCCCATATTTCGAACCGCGTGTTCATTCTCAGGGCGCGCGCCGTGTTTGCTGCAGTCGTCCATTGCAGCAGGTTTCTGCGCTCGATCAACAGGCGGATCAGGGTTGTACTGATTGCCCCCAGCATAAGCAGTGCTTCGAACGGCATAAAAAGAACCGACAACGCCCACCGGATAAATGGAGACCGGGCTGGTTCGAGGATCTCTTTTATTTTCATTCGCCCGGGTTTGTGCCGGCTGTGCTGCACGCTTTGCACCACGACTGGCAATGCCGATGGGAGCAGTACTAAGAGGGTCCAGACCAGGGGCGACCCGGGCAGGAAGATCCATCCCGCCGCGAGCAGCACCAGCAGGGTCGGGGGAAGCAGGCTGCGTCGCAGGTTATCGAAAATTTTCCAAAGGTTGATGGTGGACAACCTGTTCCTTGCCATTCCATTTTCTGTATGAACGATGGGGAACAGCCACGGCAGCAATTGCCAATCCCCGCGGATCCAGCGGCGCAGACGGTGGGCATACGCCAGGTAGCGGGAGGGATAATCCTCGTACAGGACGATGTCTGTCACCAGCGCCGCCCGTCCATAAATCCCTTCGAACAGGTCGTGGCTGAGCAGGGTGTTCTCACGGACCTGGCCTTCCAGGCTGCGCTCGAATGCCGCTACATCGTAGATTCCCTTGCCCACGTAACTGCCCTCGCCAAACAGGTCCTGGTACACATCCGACACGGCAAAGGAATACAGGTCAAACCCGGCGTTCCCGGCATAGATTTGCGAAAAAAGCGATCGGTTTGCGCTGGTGGGCTTGATCGAAACGCGCGGCTGTAGAACGGTGTATCCTGCCACCACCGAACGCCCGTCGGGGGAAAATTCAGCATGGTTTAGCGGATGCGCCAGGGTGGCAACCAGCCGGTTGGCGCTTCCCTGCGGCAGGGATGTATCCGCATCCAGCGTGATGACATATTTGATGACTGGTGCACTGCTGTTGGCTGGAACGGATGCCCCCTCGCTGGTGCCGGGACTGTCCTGTCCCGTGACGGTGCCGGGGCTGCCTCGAAAAATGCTCGCGTCCCCCACCTGGGTCGTGTAGGAGGTTGGACCCTGGTTGAGCAGCAGGCGATTAAACTCCGCCAGCTTTCCGCGCTTGCGCTCCCACCCCATCCAGACCCCTTCCGAGGGGTTCCATTCGCGCGTCCGGTGGAATAAATAAAATGGGCATGTTTGTCCGTACTTGTTGTTGAGATTTTCGATCCCGGCCCTTGCCAATGCCAGCAAGGGTTCATCTTCCGCCATGTGCTGTGCAGGAGCATCTCCGAAATCGGTGAGCAGGGCAAAGGTTAGTTGCGGATCGGGGTTGGAGAGATGATAGAGTTCCAACTCTTGCAGGAGATGGTTCAGTTCCTTGGAACTTTCCAGCAAAGTCGGTACAACCACCATGGTGCGGTTGCCTGGCGGAATACCCTCCGAAAAATCCATGCGCGGCAGGCTCCTGGGTGTGACACGGTGGGTCACGATCCAGTGCACCAGCGTGATGGCGCTTTCCAAAGCCAGTCCGAATCCCAGCACGCCGGTGATGAGCAGTTGTGCAAGGGTGCCGCCCGCAACCTTTGCATATAGATCAGCAGCCCCAGAATAAACACCCTGGCGATCATGCCAATGCTGCCCAAGATAGGTGGCAGTGGGGGTCGCGAGCAGGGTACGCTGGATGCGTACCTTGAATTCCGCCCGGTAGCGCAGTCTTTTCTCAAGCAGCGCCCGCCCTGCGTCCACCAGGTAGTAGCCTACGTGAGCCTTCCGATCTGGGGTACGGCGGATTGGACCTGGCTGGGAGTCCCGTGCTGGAACCGGGACTGTCTCGCCTTGCTCGGGTACCGGCACTCCTGCACCCGCAACGGGCAGCCATTCGCGTCGGGCAAATTCGATTGCCCCAAGCGCGGCCTCCTCTTCGCTGCAGGGCGAGTGGCGTGCCAGGTCCTCTATGACACTGCGATAACTGTTGCGCGTGTCGAAATCCATGCCTGCATAGATCCCGGCCGGGTCTTCGCGTAAGATCCCTTCAACCCTGCTGGTCTGCTCAAAGAAATTTTTCCAATCGGTGGCAGACAGAAGGCGCAGGCTGAGAAAACAGTTGCTGACAATGGAATCGTTTGACAGCCTTGGGGAGGCAAACAGGTCCGGAGATTCTCGCACCAATTCCAGGTCGTTCAATGGGCTCAGGGTTTCCGGAGCCTCCATCCCGGTCAGTTCGGAAGTTGCATATACCAGCCTCTCCAGGATCCCGATTCGCAGCATGATCGGGATTGCCCAAAGCTCCCCGATCCTCAGCGGCGTCACCTGCTGGTAGGCTTGCACGAACGCGGCCGCCTGGTTCAGGTCAACCTGGCTCTGGCTGAACCCGATCAACTCCCACGCCAAACCAAATACTCGCGGGAGTCCCTTGAGCGCTGTACCGTCCAATCTTGGGAGTTGGTTTAGATAGCTGGTGGGCAGGTCCTCTTCTATCTGGTGAAAGGTCTGGGAGATGACGTAGAAATTATCCTGCATCCATTCGCTGGCGCGTGACACCGGTAGGTCAGTGGAGGTCACAGCCTTGAAGATGGCGTTCGCATTGCGCAGCGCCTGTTCCCAGCTTTTCAGGGCTTCCACCAGGGAAGATTTATTAAAAGGGGGTTCTTCCAGCGTGTGTGTTTTCGCCAGCCTGTGCGCGAATTCACTCAAACGACTATCTGCGTCCGGAGTGGCGGATGCGGAGAGATTGACCTGTGACTCAATTTGCATGGGTTAACGCTCTACGCGCTCTTTCGTGTGCAGCTCAACCGGCTTCTGCTCCTAGCCTGGCAGGCTGGTCCTGCACGATCAAAAGGGGTGCCGTGCCGTACAGGATGAAATTATTGACCATGCTGCCATAGGGCCATTGATGGTTCCCCGAATACCCATGCGCACTCAGCGTTACCAGGTCAATGTTTTCCTGCTCCCCCAATTGATGTAACGCGGCGGCGGCATTGTCACCGGTGACAAGGTGAGTTTGAACAGCAACGCCTTCCAGGTAGGAACGCGACTTGACTTGTTCCAGGTAATGCCCGGCCTCTTCAAGGTTGCGGGCAACAACCTGCTTCGCCAAATCAACATCCTCCCGTGACGGCGGCATTTGGCGCACCATTTCCGGGGTTTGGACCACTTGCACGAGATGAACCTGGGGCTTATGAAAATGTGCCAGTTGTGTGATGATTGGTAAAACGTTTTCCGCCCTCTGGGACCCGTCCAGCGGTACCAGGATGTGCTGGTAAACCGGGCTTTCAATTAATCCTCCAGGACGATCCCCATATGGATGCGCCCGGACGATGAGCAGGGAAGTGGGCGCGCTCAGGATGATTTTTTGTGCAATGCTGCTGATCCCCCATTGGGATAATCCGCTGTTCCCATGGCTGCTTAAAATGATTAATTTCATTCCATGTTGTTGGGCATATTCCGTGATCCCTGCCGCCACCAATCCATCCAGTACCACCGTGCGCGCCTGCAGCCCGAACTCTTGCATTCGCAGCTTGTTCTTTTCCAGGTAGAGCGCTGCCTTGGTTTTATTTATTTGCCAGTTAAGCAGATCAAATAATTGCGCCGGGGTGCCAGCCTGGTTTTTTTCCAGCATGCGCAGCAGGGTGACCTCTGCATTAAAACTTCTCGCCATGGCAATTACGTGTGGAATTACGCACTCTGCCAGTTGAGATCCGTCCAATGGGACGAGAATGGGATTGAACATGCTTCACCCTTTCTTTCCGTTAATGGTGCCATTTTCAGCCGGATTAAGGTGTGGGATCCCTTATCGACCGAATCGTGGCTTGCATTAATGATGCAACTGGGTGGGAGTCATCTCGCGGATGCGAGTAAATATTTGCTGTGTCGTGGTACGAATTCTATGGTGTCGTAGAGAAACGCACGCGGCAGAAATGAATCTTCCAACCGGTATCTGTTTGACCAACTCTAATCAGTATACTCCACTTTGAAACAGTTAGAGGTCGGGCCAAAATAGGTGCCTGCCCAGGGTTGGGTGGGGCGTGTTTTCTTCGCTGTCCTGCATCCAGGACTTGAACGATGATGCTCACGCCTTATATGGTTTGGGGCTGATCCGCCATCGGGCACTATGGATTTCGGTGGAGGCTCGCCCGCCTTTTAATGTACAATGAGTTTGTCCGTTCTTGAATTATTGAAAGGAAGTTTTCCATGGAATTCAACCTGCTCCCCACCCCCGACCGCGTTCAGAAAACCATCGCCTCCGTCCGCCTGCGGGGGGTGACCGTCACTCTGGTCGGGACGAAGGAAGCTGCCCTCGCCCATTTGCAAACCCTTATCCCCGCAGGTGCCTCGGTGATGACCGGTGCCTCCATCACCTTGCAGCAGATCGGGTTTGAATCCCAGCTCCTGGGCGGGAACCATCCCTGGCAGTATCTCAAGGCCGGGATACTTGCGGAAAAAGATCCCGTCCGGCAGTTGGCTCTCCGCAAGCAGGCTGCCCTGGCTGACTATTTCCTGGGAAGTGTGCATGCGATCTCTGAAACCGGAGAGCTTCCTCATCGCCAGCGCCACCGGCAGCCAGTTGCCGGCCTATGCTTATTTGAGCACCAATATTGTATGGGTGGCGGGCGCTCAGAAGATCACACCCTCCCTCGAAACCGCTTTCCAGCGTTTGCGCGAGTACGTCCTCCCCCTGGAAGATAAACATATGAAGCAGCTGTATGGCGACCAGGCGCGCAGTTTTATCGGGAAGATCCTGGTCTTTGAAAACGAAGCGCCTTACCTGCACCGCAGTATCAATCTCCTGCTGGTCAATGAAATCCTGGGGTTCTGAACAAATTGAACGTAGGGAAAAACGGAGCTGTCCTGGAAGATTTAGGGCAGCTCTTCCATTTTATTGCAGGAATTGCTTCCCATCCCGTTTCCTGATAATTAACATGACATAATGCACTTGCTATCTTGAGGGGGAATTTATATTGTGTTACTAACCACATTACTCCCATCGAGGATCCCATGGCTAAGAAAGACCTGTACGTTGAATTGTGCAAGTCCTCCGAACTGCTGCTCCCAAAGCAGGACCGTTCGATCATCCTTCAGGCGCTGCACCAGACGATCCCCGAGGCAGACTTGCGGGTTTATTTTCTGCTGTCGTTTGGTGAATCGCTGCCGCTGGAAAAACTCTACGCCAAGGCAGCCCGGCTGAAGATGACTTACGCCGAGGTGGACGAAGCCCTTGCACGCCTTTACAAGGAGTTCTTCGTCCTGCGCTACCACAAGCCGGATGGCTTGCGCTACGAGCGCTGCCCGCTGACCATGACCGCTGAGCAGCAGGTGCGCGCCAGGAAGGGCACCGCCCTCGGTAAACTTTACTCGGACTACTGGATCAAGCTGACCGTCGACACCGTTAAGGTGCTGCCCACCCACACACCCTACCTGCGCATCCTGCCGGTGGAAGCCTCCATTGGTGTGGGAGCCAACGCGGTCGAGATCCCGGTCGAGGCCGCGCTGCCCGACCCTCGCCAGGTGATGCCCCTGGACGTGGCTTCCGAGTTGGTCCGGAACCAGCGCGTGGTGGGTGTGGCGGAATGCTACTGCCGGGCAATGAAGGATTTCCAGGGTCAGCACTGTGAAAAGCCGCGCGAGACCTGCTTCGTATTCAACGAGTTCGCTGAAAGCCTGATCGACCAGGGTATCGCCCGCCGCCTGGATCTGGACGAGGCGTTGACCATCATGGTCCAGGCGGAGAAGGCTGGCTTGGTGCACAACGCCGACAACTTCCAGGGTCAGATCCGTTCCATCTGCAATTGCTGTTCTTGCTGCTGCCCTGGCTTGCAGGCGGCGGCGCGCTGGTCAGAAGAATGTCCAGGCAGTCTCGCGCTATGTGGTGTTCTTCGATGAAAACAAATGCGAGCAGGATTACGCATGTGTGGATGCCTGCCCGATCGATGCCATTACCCAGTCTGGCGGCGACCCTCACGTTGATCTGGAGATCTGCTTCGGTTGCGGGCAGTGCGTCTCGGTCTGTCCAAGTGGAGCGCTCTCAATGACCGTACGCCCCAAAACGCCCGCTGTCCCCAGGACCTCCAAACAATTAAATAATCGCCTGCTTCGGGAAGCTGTCGTCGGGCTCGCCATAAATACTCTCACCGGCAGAAAGCCGAATTAGCCATTCACGAAATCTGGGATCGCTGCCAACCTGCTCGAGATGACCGGCGAGGTCGCTTGCCAGAACAACCTGGTCCGGGTCACTGGTGTGCGTGTCCGCATTGGACGCTTCTCGGGCGTCCAGCCTGAAGCCCTACGTTTCGCCTGGGATGTGCTCCGGGCGGGGACGATCTCCGGGTCGGCCGTTCTGGAGATCGAGGAAGTACCCATCCGGGTGCGCTGCCGGCTCTGCGAAAGTGAATTCGCCGCTGACCCTGACGACCTGTCTTGTCCGCTCTGCCAGGGTCAGGAGGTTGAGCTGCTCAGCGGCCGCGAGTTGGACCTGCAATCTGTGATCGGAGAGACCGGAGATGAACACGGAAACCCCGCAGCATAAAGCCCCCGTTACGATCACCGTCGAAGCCCGCCTGCTGGGTGCCAATGACCAGCTGGCTGCCCGTAATCGCGAATCCTTCACCCTCCAAAAGTTGTTCACGCTCAACCTGGTCAGTTCACCCGGTTCGGGGAAGACCACCCTCCTGGTGGAAACCATCCTCGCCCTGCAGGGTCGCCTGCGTTGTGCGGTCATCGAAGGCGACCAGCAGACCGATTACGATGCCCGCCGTATCGCCGAGACCGGGGCGCCGGTGGTGCAGATCAACACCGGTCAGGCCTGTCACCTGGACGCTGGACTGGTCGCTGGTGCAGCCGCCCGCCTGGACCTCGGCGGGGTGGACCTGCTGGTGATCGAAAATGTCGGCAACCTGATCTGCCCTGCCGAATACGACCTTGGAGAGGACGTCAAGGTGGTGTTAATGAGTGTCACCGAGGGGAAGAGAAGCCCGTCAAATATCCACTCATCTTTCACCTGGCTTCGGCCGTCGTGCTGACCAAGGTCGACCTGCTCCCTTCCCTGCGCTTCGACCTGGAAGCCTGCCTGCGCAATATCCGCCAGGTAAACCCGACTGCCCCCATTTTGCAAACCTCTGCCTACTCGCCCGAAACACTCAAAGACTGGCTGGCCTGGCTCGAAGACCAGGTCCGCGGCAAACGCACTCCATCCCATTCCTGAGAGGAACCCCCCTATGAGCACACCATCCTTAGCAACAAACCCGTCGTCAGGACGGCTGCTGTCCTGCAGCAGGTTAAGATCAGCGCCGGTCGGCGCACCTGGCTGGTAATGTCATTATTCATATTCATGCTGCTGCACCAGACCGATAAGCTGCTGATCGGTCCTCTGACCACGCCGATCATGGACACTTTCCATATCGACGAGGCCCAAATGGGTCTGGTCTTCACCGGCGCACTGCTGGTGGGAGGTCTATTCTTCCCCATCTGGGGTTACTTGTACGACCGCTTTGCACGTCCGAAGATCCTTGCGCTGGCGGCCCTGATCTGGGGTGCCACCACCTGGTTGAGCGCCATCGCCCCCACCTTCGGTCTCTTCGTTGCCACCCGCGCCTCCACGGGGGTCGATGATGCCTCCTACCCGGGCGTCTACAGCCTGGTCTCTGATTACTTCAGCCCCACCCGCCGCGGCAAGATCATCAGCGTCTTGCAGTTGACTGCCGTACTGGGTGGGATCGTTGGGATGGTCCTGGCGACCGCCTTCCGCGATACGATCGGTTGGAGGGGAGTTTTCTATGTCACCGGCGGTCTTGGACTGGTCTGGGCGCTGGTTATGCTCCTGACCGTGCGCGACATGCCGCGCGGCCAGGCTGAACCCGAGCAGGAAGGACATGCCCAGGTCGTCACTGCCAAATTCTCCTGGGCGGCGGTAAAAGTCTTCTGCGGCGTCCGGCCGTGGTGACCCTCTTCGTCCAGCAGTTCATTTATGTTTTCCCCTTTAATGCCGTCACTGCCTGGTACTTCCACTACCTCGAGACCGAGGGCGGGCTCACCACCACGCAGACCACCATGGTGATGGGTGTATTTGCAGTCGTGGTTGCTGCCGGCACGTTCGTGGCAGGCGCCCTGGGTGACTGGGCTTTCAAAAAGACCCCCCGCGGTCGCCTTTGGGTGGCGATTGGCGGCATGGTCATGTTGACCATTTTCTTTACCAGCGCCCTGCGGGTCAACCCGGCCTCCAATTTTGGCCTCTTCTTCGCCTTGCAGGCTATCGGCGCCTTTTTCTGGTCTTTCGAGTGGCCCAATTCCGTTTCCACCATCCAGGATATCG
Source organism: uncultured Chloroflexia bacterium (assembly GCA_963826215.1). GTDB lineage: Bacteria > Chloroflexota > Anaerolineae > Anaerolineales > Villigracilaceae > UBA877. The sequence continues at coordinate 108,770 of CAWGWL010000017.1, forward strand.
TCGAGCCCGAGATCCGCAGCACTGCCCACGGCGTGATCGGGGTGGCTGAAACCCTTGGCTCAGCCCTGGCTCCATTGGTCGCAGGCTTGATCGCCGTGGGTGCCACCCTTCAGAAAGCCCTCCTGACCATCACCACCATTGGCTGGTTGGCAGGCATCCTCCTGCTCGGTGTGGTGCTTTACTACCTGCCGAAGGAAGTCCTCGCCCTGCGCAAGTTGATGAAGGAAAGGGTGGAACTAGCGGGAGGCAGCTAGGTCCCGCGCGGGTATCCCTGCGCCAAATATAATAAAAGACTCCCCTGCTGATGTTCACTAGATCTCGCATTCCCGTGAACAGTCGTCAGGGGGGTCTTTCGCGTTAAGCGGACGGGAGCAGAGTCACCGTATGGGGGAGTCTTCGAGAACTTTCTTTGCTACGCCCCCTTTAGAGCCAATCTCTTCTCGATCTCTTTCGCGGTCCTGGTGATCGATAGCCCCCCATACGCCGTGCAGCGCAGTGCCGCGGGGATCATCTTCCCCACCGCATCCATCGCTTCAATGACCTCGTCCAGCGGGATGACCGGGTCGTAATCGGCCAGGGCCATGTTGGCGCACGCCAGCGCGTTGCTGGCAGCCATCACGTTTTTCCCCAGGCAGGGCACCTCCACCCGGTTGGCTACCGGGTCGCAGACCATGCCCAGGATGTTCTGCAGCGCCATGGAGGCCGCATTGACCCCCTGCCGGGTGCTCCCGCCTGCCAGCGTGACCAGGGCGGCCGCGGCCATCCCCGACCCGGCGCCGCATTCGGCCTGGCAACCGCCCACCTCCGCCGCAAAGGTCGCATGGGCTGCAATAAAAACACCGATCAGCCCTCCCGCCAGCATGGCACGCGTCATCTCCAGTTTTGAAAGGCCCATCGCTTCGGCCGCACCGATGCAGGCGCCCGGCAGCCCGCCGCACGACCCCGCCGTCGGGGCAGCCACGATCAGGCCCATGGCGCTTTTTGATTCCATTAATGCCGTGGTGTCCATGATGATCTGGTTCAGCACTCCGCCGTCGATCAGGCGGCGGTTTTCCATCCCGGCTTTGAAATTCCCCGATTGATATCCCAGGATCCGGTCGGCGTATTCCGTCCCGGCCAGCCCCTCCTGGATGGCGTTCTGCATGATGTCGATGATGTCCGCCATCTTTTCCCTCACCTGCTCAGCGCTGATCGCGCCCCTGGCAGCCTCGTAATGGACAGCCAGTTCCCACAGGTCCAGGTTTTTGTCCCGGTTGTATTCCATCATTTCGGCACAGGTGATGAACGGGACTTTGTTCTCCCGGTGCGACAGGATCGGGAGTACCGGCGCGATTTGTTTAATGAAGCGGATGTCGAATTGGGACTGCATTTCGCTGAGGATTTCCTGGGTCAAAAATTCCTGTGCTTTGATCTCAACGAACCGCGCTTCCCCGCTTCCCAATAGCTGGATATCATCCGCCTGGATTTTCTCTTTCAACCACGCCAGTACCCTTGTTCCGTCTGCACCGGTAAAGATCAGGGTTTCGAAATAATCGCCCGCCAGGGATACCTTAACCCCGTCGATCTCGATGACCTCGATGATCCCCCCGCCGGTCGAGATGGCGCGCAGGCTGTGGCTCTCCTTTGAATTGGTGATCCTCATCTTATAGGTGTTGGGGTGCTCCGCCTGGATGGGGTTGATCTTGATCTCGACCTTGATCCCCGCCTCCCTGAGCGCCTGTGGGGAGCCCGGCAGTCTGGCGTCGGTCGCCTCCCATCCCAGGAACCCGGCGTACATCCCCATATCCGAACCCTGGCTCTCGTGGGTGGTTGCCAGCGAGCCGTCCGGATCGAACTCGATCACCACCTCTTTGATCTCCCCATCCATCAGGTCCCGCACCATCCTGCCGATCCGCACTGCCGCCGCGCAATGGGAGCTTGAAGGCCCGCGCATCACCGGGCCGATCACATCGTTGAAGATACTGGGGGTTGATTTTTCCATTTTTCTCTTTTCGAATACAACTGCTTTGCCTGGGATTCATGCAGTATATCCCCATTTCCCCCAGGGACAACAATTCCTTTTTCTCAATCCACCCTTGCCCTCCCGCTGGATGGCTTTTATATTGTGATATTACTAAATTTAGTCTTGAATCCTGTATGGATCTTTTCCCATAGAGTTCGGTTACCTTGTGGTTCTCCCACAGCCATTAACACTGCACCAATTGTCATCTGGCATGTTCTTTCTGTTGTATCGATATCCGAAAGGGTAAGGGAAACCGGTGACTTCTCCCCTTCAAGGATCCACGCAGGCCTGCGGCCATTCGGGAGGGGGGAAGGCAGGCAGGAAACCCCCGCACTGACCGCAACATCATATATCGCACAACAGATGTAGGCGATGGCGCGCAGCGTGACGTTACTCGTCTCTTCTTCTGACAGGTTTTCCTCCCACTGATAACGTAATATTAGAAAAGTGATTTCTTTAAAATCCGGGATGATTGAACCTATCAATTTCATGGGGTGCAATTTCCCCGGATGCTGCTGAAATTCTTCATCATAATGTTGTGAATAGGTCAGTGAACCACCTTTGATTACTTTTCTTAGCTCCAGAAACCTCGGGTTACTGGGATCCATCATTATAAGTTCTTCCACCTCTCGTAAAGCTTCGTCTCGATCGTCAAGAATATAAAGGATGCCTGCAAGATTGAATCGGTTAACCGAATCTGATGGATCAAGGCGTTTTACTTCTCGTCGATGGGGAAGAGCACCTTTCGCATCCCCCGTTATCTTAAGTACAAAGGCTAATTCCTTATGTGCCAGGATGTGATTTGGGTTATCGGTGAGACACTGTTCCAGAAGCGTACAAGCTTCTGGATAACGTCCATTTGAAGATGCTTCATATGCCCTCGCAAACAGCTCACCAGCCACCTCGCTCCTCCTGGCTTTAATCTCAGCATCATTCCGTTCACTCCATTTTCTTAGGCGAAACGATTTCACGATCGCGTCCCAGTTACTTTCCTTTTCGGCAAGCTTCAGTTGATCGAAGCAGGTTGCGGTGATCGCATACTCGATTCCGGCAAACACGATCATATATTTTTTAGACCACGCACCTTTTCCCATGTTATATCGCGCTAAGACGTGATACCTTCCTCCCACCAGGATCCGGCCAAACTCCAGATCGGTATACCCCTGATGCTGGGTATATTGTCTAAACTCGAATTCCGTGTATTCCAGGAGCCGCTCTGGAAGAAGAGGCCTGGCGGTAAGGTTGAATGCTTCATCGGGGGTGTGTTCGAATCTCAAGATATCAGGTTCAACCCTCTCGGGCGCGGCCATTGGTCTGGTATATCGATCGCAAAACCAAGTTCTTCATTATGGTAGGTCTTCATTCCAACTGACCTCCGTTTTGCCAAAGGGAACCCGCCCAACTATGATTCATTAAGTTCTTTGCATGGATTTCATGCAGTATATCCCCATTTTCCCAAATAATGCTCCAGGCGGGGGTGGGGGCTATAATGACGCTCCAGGCGGCGTCCTCGCCGCCGGGTTTTTCTCGCACCCTTTTTGTGTATCTTTCTCCCCTCCCTGGCCGAGGCGGCCTTCGCGATATCATCCCCGTTCGCCCGTCCCCCGCTCTAGGGGGGATTGGGGACATCATCTCCGAACGGCACGGAGGGGAAGCACCCCGTGGGGCAAGCCGCCATTTGCGAAGCACCCCCTGGGGGCGGCTGCTTCGGCGCTACGTAGGCGCCGAAGCTACAAAATTGGGGGAGGGGCCGGGGGTAGGGTTTAAACCCCTTCTTTATTTCGCTCCCGGTGCCGGGTTTTTCTCAAACCACATAATGAATCAAAAAAAGGAGTGTGAAGGCGCGTAGCGCCTTCACACTCCTTTTTTTGAACAATTCTCCCCTCCCCGATTTTGGGGAGGGGCCGGGGGTGGGGCAATCCCCTTTCCTATATAACGCTTTAGGCGGCCTCCCCGCCGACTTCCCAGGGAACACCTTTTTCGGCGTTGCGCAACGCCGAAGCCCCGCCTCCTTGACACTAGAACGCATGTTCTATTATAATGTACGCAGGGTTCACCCATGTCAAGCAAACTCCGCCTCATTACCGGTTCGCCTGCCCTCACCACCTCCTACATGCGCCGCTGCCTCGTCCGGCTGGCGGTCCGTGCCCCCATCCGCTGGCTCATCTGCGGCAACTACCTCGACCTCCAGCTCCTCATCTACGACGTGGCCCGCCAGGCCGGCGGGGATTATTACCACGTCCTCCAGCACAACATCGCCATCTCCCGCGCCGAGACCTGCTACCAGGTGGTCGCCTTGCTGCGCAAGACCCAGGCCGCCGGCGCCCCCACCTTTGTCACCGACCTGCTGCTCCATTTCTACGACGACAAGGTCCGCGATGACGAGGCCTCCGAACTCTTCCTCCAGGGCATCCTCGCCCTCCGGGAGCTGAGCCAGGCCGGCCCGGTCATCGTCAGCGCCTCCCCCGGCACCGAACGCACCCAGCTCTATGCCGCCTTGTCCCGCAGCGCCGACCGGGTTACCCGTCTAACAGGCGGGTTACCGTCTGACAGGCGGGTCACCCGTCTGACAGGAGAGTACGACCATGGGTCATAACACCGCTTCCATGACCATGCGCTTCAGGTCCGAGCGCGCCTTCTTCGACGGCTACCGCCGCGCCCTCCTCCTGAAAAGCGACCAGCTGCTCTTCGACGAGCTGTGGGATGTGATCGAGGCTTACGTCCCCTCGGTCGAAAAAAGCAACCATCCGCTGCTCATCGCCACCCTGCTCATGTCGATGGTCCTCGAACAGAGGAAGCTCATCGCCGCCCTGCAGGTCCAGATGGAAAAGCTGCAGCACGAAGCCCAGGCCGATCAGCGCGCGCCAGGCCGCCGAAATATCCCGCCTCAGGGAAGACATCCAGCACCTGGACGAGGACGTCGATTCCAGGCTGCGCCTCATGCGCGCCGAACTATCCGAGATCCTCTACCCCTCCGATGGTGCTCTCTAGTCTTTCCGGCTGGCTGCTCTTCATCTACCCCGACGAACAGGACGGGGTCGTGCTCTGGGTCCTGGGCGAGGACGGCCTCCGCCGCCGGCTCACGGCCTCCTTCCTCTCCACTTTCTATATCGCCGGCGACGCCCGAGGCCCTCAAAAAGGTCGCCCTCTTCCTGGAGCAGGACATCTTCAGGGTGCGCTCCTTCCTCACCGAGCGGCTCGACCTGTACGACGGTCCCCAGCAGGTGCTGGCCGTCCAGACCGCCAACCCGGTCCTCCAGCAGCGCCTCACCAGCGACCTGAAAAGGCGCTTCGGCGCGGCAAAACTGCGCTACTTCGACATCAACATCCCCCTCTCGGTGCGCTACGCCGCCGCCACGGGCGCCTTCCCCACCGCCCGCTGCTTCTTCTCCCACGATGAAAATAACAACCTGCTCAACATCTACCCGCAGGACAGCCCCTGGGAGATCGACTATTCCGTCCCCGGCCTGCGCACCATGACCGTCCTGCCCGATTCCAACCCGCAGTTCTCCCGCCCCCTCAGCCTGCTCCTCACCTGTGGAGACCAGGAACGCACCCTGCGCCTCGACCAGCCCCTGCAGGCGCTCAAGGATTTCTCCGCGCTGCTGGAGTCCTTCGACCCCGATATCCTCATGGCGCACTGGGGTGACGGCTGGCTCTTCCCGGCACTGCTGGGCTGGGCCCGCGAATACAAGTTCGATTTCAACCCCAGCCGCGACCTGCGCCGTAAATACCTCTCCCGCGACGAGGTCACCTTCCAGAGTTACGGCGTGGTCCACTACCGCGCCGGGCAGACCTTCCTGTTCGGGCGCGCCCACATCGACCCCGCCAACGGCACCGTCGGCGGCTTCAGCATGCACTCCACCGTTGAGCTGGCGCGCGTCACCGCCCTGCCGCTCGAAGTATCCGCCCGCAACAGCCCCGGGGCCGGCTTCACCGCCATGCAGATGGCCGAAGCCCTGCGCCGCGGCGTGCTCATCCCCGAGCACAAGGTCCAGACCGAGCGCTTCAAATCCGCCGCCGAGTTCAACCTGGCCGATAACGGCGGGCTGAACTACCGCCCCGTCGTCGGTCTGCACAACCACGTCGCCGCCCTGGACTACTTTTCCATGTACCCCAGCCTGATGGTGAAGATGAACATCAGCGGCGAGACCGTGGGCGTGAGCGGGCAGCAGACCCTCTACGTCCCCGAGACCCATGTGCCCATCACCCAGGACGTGCCCGGCCTGGTCCCCTCCGTCTTGAAACCCCTGCTCGAGAAGAGGCTGGCGGTCAAGCGCCGCATGGCGCAGTTGAGCGAGACCGACCCCCGCCATGCCGAGCTGCACGCCATCGCCGACGCCCTCAAATGGCTGGGCTACGTCTCCTTCGGTTACCAGGGCTTCAAGCACAACCTGTACGGCAACATCCAGGCCCACGAAGCCATCACCGCCTTCGGGCGCGAGATGCTCGTCCGCGCCATCGAATCCGCCCAGGAGCAGGGCTACTCCGTCCTGTCTGCCAACACCGACAGCGTCTTCGTCAAGCGCCCCGGCACCACCCGCCCGGCCCACTTCCAGCCCCTGGTCGACGAGATCAACCGCCGCACCGGGCTGGTCATCATGCCCGAGGCCGTCTTCGACTGGATCGTTTTCCTGCCCTCCAAGGGCAACCCGCGCATCGGCGCCGTCAACCGCTACTTCGGCCGCATGGACAACGGCAAGCCCAAGGTGAGAGGTCTCGCCCAGCGCCGCATGGACACGCCCGCCTGGGTGGTCCAGGGTGAAAAGGAGATCATCGCCCTCTTCCTCTCCGAGCCCGATGGGAACAAGCTCGCCGCCCTGCTCCCCGCCGCCGTGGACCTGATGCGCCGCAGGATCGACGACCTGCTCCAGGGTCGGGTGCCCGCCTCCGACCTGATCATCACCCGCCGCCTCTCGCGCGACCTGGACCAGTTCAAGGGCATCTCCGACGCCGCCAGCGCCGGCAAACAAATGGAAGACGACCAGCGCCCCGTGCAGGCCGGGCAGAAGCTCGAGTACATCCGCATCCTCGGCACGCCGTCCGGCGTCCAGGCCGTGGACTACGTCCACTGGCCCGAGGACCGCCGCATCGACAAGCAGCATTACTGTGAGCTGCTCATGCGCGCCGTGTACCAGCTGCTCCACCCCCTCGGCATCCGCGAGTCCGACATGCCCGCCCTCGCCGGCGAAGGCATCCGCCAGTTGGCATTGTTTGGAGAAAAAATTTCCCCACTACCCATGCCAATTGGACTCCCTCCCCAAATCCAACAGATTTGGGGAGGGCCGGGTAGGGCTTGGTGTAGGGGCGACCCGGCGGGTCGCCCATTTTTTAATCGTCAGCGTCGTGACACCGTAAGGCACACCCTCCCCTGCGTGCAGGGCGATATTGCGGGAGCACCCTCTTGGGGCGCGATCCAGCGCCCGCACGCCACACACTTGCACCGCACTGCGTTTGGTGCAGTGCAGGTGTCGACGACATGAGTTGTCGATGCTTGATGAAACTACGGATTCGTACCTACAAGTTTAGCGCTGATAGGGCCGGCGAAGTCCCGAATCACTTATGGGGTAGCGCTGGGTTGGGCATGTGGTGGGCTCACTCTCGTCTGCAGCTCGATCCATGCCGCTGCATGTCCCCCCGGACAGATTAACTCTTTGATTCCTCCAGCAATTGCTCCAGCAGGTCGTCGACCTTAAGCTCTTTCCCCCACTTGCGTAAATAATCCAGGTCGAGCGCGCCGGCCCTTGTCCTCATAATGCCGAGCACATCCCGCCACTGCCTTTCCGAGACCTCCCCGCCCAGCCGGTACCACTCCAGCTTGGCAAGGATGGTGTCCTCCGCGCTGGCGAACCGGGCGTTCACTTCCGGGTCTGATGGGAAAGTTTGACTTTGGGCGCGCGCCAGTTGACTCTGATGAAAAGGACGCGGGCGGGGAATGAAAACATCCACCTTGAACATGCTTTCACGGTGGATGATGTTGAAACTCGAATTGGACTGGATGGACTCGGCGATCATTTTCTCGTCGATGAAAAATTCGTTTTGCAGGGCTGAAATAAAAGGGTCGATATGTTCGGCGCGCATGTCGGCCACGATGTCCGCATCCTGTGTCGTGCGTACCATGCCATAAAGCGTGCTGGCGAGACTGCCGCTGATAAAATACGGGATGCCGAGACTTCTCGAGGGCCCTGGTCACCTTGATCGTGACCGCCATCGGTTCAGGCAGCATCGCTGATCTCCCCGTACACCTTGCGTGCCAGCTCCTCACCCAGCAGGATCCCTGCCAGCCTGCGGCGCAGTTCGGTTTCTTTTGCGTCTGGATATCGCGAGCGTAAACCGCTCATTGCCAGCACCCGCGCCGAAGCGTTCAACTCTGCCAGCATCTCCATCTTGCGCACTGGAGAAGCCGACCGCAGCAATTGGATCTGCAGATCTTCCATTCTGGAGTGAGGTTCTGAAAACCGGGTGCTCATCAATAAAAGTATAGCACGAACCTTCTGAGAAACCCTCTCCTTCCAGGTTTAATGTAGGGGCACCCGGCGTCGCCCATTTTTTAATCGTCAGCGTCGTGGCACCGTAGGGCGGTTGTGTGGGGCGCATATATGGCCCTCACCCTCCCTCCAAACCCGTCATCCGCGTTCCGTCGGCGGTGAATATTATTGCTATGCCTCGCTTATTCTCTTACTGCACGCCGTTGAAGAACAGGTCCGCGACCGCCTTTTCCAATTCCTGCGCATTCGCCGGGGACGCCAGCGATTGGTCCGCGGTCACGTTCCTCACCCCGAACGAATACACGGTATCGCCCTTGCGGACCAGGAGTAACCGATACGCCGCGCCGCCGTGGTAGAACGCCTCATCACCCAGCCCGGGGACATCCACGGGGGCATCCCCAATGCCGTTCGTCTTGGTCCCTGCCATGTACTTGACGCTGTCACCGAAACCGCCAAACTTATGCAGGGTGGACAGCTCGAGGATCATGGTCTGGGTCTGGTACACGCACAGGGACCCGTCTTTAACGGGATCTCGCAGCTCCAGGACCGGTTCCCCCAGGGCTGTGCCCACCTGGTCCTTGGAAAGCAGCGAGCAGTTGGGTGCGCTTGCGGGGTTGGCATTCGCAGTGGCCGATTGTGAGATTTCGGTTGCCACTCCCGCGAGCGGCGCGAGCGCCGGTCCGCTTGGGACTGTGTTCGAAACGGGGGTTGCCCCGCATGCCGCCAGCAGGCTCGCGCCGATCAGGATTAACGCAAAAGTAAAAAGTCCGGTCTTGGTCATTTTTTCCTTTATCCTTTATGAATGGTTAAGTGCTTTACCCGCCAAATACTTCATCCGCTTGCTCTATCTCGACGTTCCCCGCCATCTCTTGTAAACCTTTTTTCCTGGGACGGAAGGCTGCTCGTGTGCGCGAACTCATGGCATAAAGCTCGTTTGTATTATCTCCTATTTATATCACATTTGTCTATAATATTCCATCCTGTGTCATTGCTCATTTCAGGTTGGGGCATTGTAGGGCCGGGGTAGGGCTGAAGATGTTCCGCCATAGCCACCCCTCTGCTCCTGCCGCGAGCCCGGCGGCGTCTTCATCCCGGTTGCTTCCAGGAGGCAATCCCTTCCCTGCCCCCCGGTATTATGGGAACGGCGTGCACCCATTGCAACGGTTCATATTGACGGCCTTGAGAATTGTGCATATTTGCAGTACAATTGCAAATATGCACATGGAGAGCACATGAGCCCGGCCTATATTCCCCGCAGCCTCGAACCCGTTCTGAAGAAGGCAGTCAAACAATTCCCGGCAGTTGTGCTGGTCGGCCCGCGCCAGTCGGGCAAGACCACCCTTTTGAAACATCTCTTTGGAACACGGATACCCGTGGTATCCCTGGAACCACCGGATGTACGCATTGCAGCAGTGACCGACCCACGCGGTTTCCTCAACCTGCATCCCCCCCCGGTGGTTTTTGATGAGATCCAGGTTGCTCCCAATCTCCTTCCCTACATCAAGGAACAAGTGGACGCTTATCGGGACCGTCCCGGGCAGTTCATCCTGACCGGTTCCCAGAACCTGCTCTTGATGCAGCAAGTGACCGAAAGCCTTGCGGGACGTGCGGCTGTGCTTAAGTTGCTCCCCTTGTCGCGCTGGGAGGTTGACCTCCAGCCGCAAAGAAAGCTGCCCTGGGAAAAAACAAAAGGGATCAATCTGCCAGGACAGCCCGTTCAGGGATTGTGGGAACACATTTTGCGTGGCTCCTATCCGGAGATCGTCAGCAGCCCCCGCCGTGATGCCCGATTGTGGCAGGCAGGCTATGTCCAAACCTACCTTGAACGCGATGTCCGCAACCTGCGCAGCATCGGCGACCTGACCCTGTTCCAGACTTTCCTGCGCGCCCTGGCTGCCCGCGCCGCACAGGTCCTCAACCTGAGCGACCTGGCCAGGGACGTGGGAGTATCGGTCAATACGGCCAGGGATTGGATCTCGATCCTGGAGGCCAGTTTCCAGGTGTTCATCCTGCGGCCGTACTTCGCCAACATTGGTAAACGCCTGGTGAAATCCCCAAAGGTGTACTTTACCGACACCGGGCTGCTCTGCTACCTGGTTGGGCTGCGGGATGTCGAACATGCCGCTTCCGGTCCAATGGGCGGAGCCATTTTTGAGAACTTCGTCGTCGCAGAGTTGTTCAAGATCTTTACCCATCGCGGCGAGGAACCGGCCCTCTACTTCTGGCGGACAGCCCACGGGTCCGAAGTGGACGTGGTGATTGAAACCCAGGACCGGCTGATCCCCCTCGAGATCAAGAAGTCCGAAACGCCGCAGCCCGGGATGGCAAAGGACATCGCCTCCTTCCAAAAAGATTTTGAAGGGAAGGCGGGACAGGGGTATATTGTTCATCCCGGCCAAATGACCCTCCCGCTTGGCAAAGGCGTGGTGACCCTGCCGCTTGCCAACCTCTAAAGGGGTCAGACTCTCCCTCGCTATTTCCACCCGAAAGACATTGGGGGGAAGCAGCGCGGCTGGGGGTGAACCCCCAGGAGGCAACCCCACCCCCAGGTCGGATGTATAATTTATCCACCCGGCGGGGAGGCGTTTTTCCACTCGCTCATCCAACCAAACAATAGGAGATCCGCAATGACATTGGACCAAATGCTGTCGAATTGTGCTGCCAAACAGAAGAAAGGGCTGCACTTCATCCTGGCCTCCATCCTCATCTGGACTGCGGTGCTGCTGGTCCATCTCACCGCCCTGCCGATCCTCACCAAAAATTTCCTCACCTTTTGCTTCACCGCCCCGCTGCTGCCCCTGGCGTACATGCTCTCGAAGGTCATCAAGGTGGATTTCACCAACAAGGAAAACCCGCTCACCAGCCTGGGGGTGATATTCTCGCTCAACCAGGTGCTGTACCTGCTGATCGCCATGTGGGTCTACCCCACCGTCCCGGAGAAAATGGTGATGGTGCTGGCGATGATCTTCGGCGCGCACCTGCTGCCCTACGGCTGGCTCTACAAGTCCCGCGCCTATTTCGTGCTGTCGGTCATCATCCCGATCGCGGCCCTGGTCCTGGGCGTGACCTTCCCGGCGTACGTCGTTGCGGGGAGCATGATCCTGTTCGAGATCGTCTTCAGCCTGCTGCTGTTTGGGGAAGTGAGAAGGCTGCCGGGTGCGGCTGAATGGCAGGATTCGACGGGATAGTCGAGCACACACACGTCGAGGTATACGCGAAAGAGGAACAATTCTTTTCCCTCGGAAGGGTGATTCTCACCGAGAGGATTTGTCATTAAAAGGGCTCCAAAAATCGGCGAAATGAATTGAAATGACCATTGATCCTGAGGAACAATGTTTTGGGACTAAAAAGGGCGAGAGTTATCTCGCCCTTTTAGGTAGGGAGGAAGAATTGCATGGCGGGGAGCTAATCCCCGCCATTTTGGGAGGAATTAATTTACACAAGAAGGGTTGACGCCTCTTGTGGAACATGGGCGCAATATCCCTTGACGGGACGATGTATTCCCCTAGGGGGACAATGTCCCCTTCGGGGATGATATGCGCCCCTACAAAACCATATTCTGCCATAATTAGTCTTCCTCTACAGGAAGGTATTTTAGTTCTTCCCAGATCTTATCGATGGTGCTGTTTTTATCGTAAATGGCTTTGCGGGAGCGGTGAATGCTCACAATGCACATGGAGGCAAGGGAGACCGCCCGCAAGGTGGCCAAGAATTCAACATGGGTTAATGAGATTGCTTTTTGCTGAACTCGGCGACACGAGCGATCAGGATGCGGAGGTATTCTTCTTCATCGTGGAATTCACCTTCAACGTTTTTATCGAGTCGTTGAATCTCTTTGCGGGAGAAGGTATGAGAATAGATGCCGTGTTTGAGAGCGTTCCTGTTGCCGCGAGGGGCACCACGCTTGCGGGGACGTTTTTCGAGGGGAACGATTTCTGTGCCCAAGATGACGGGGGGGAGGGTGGATGACATTGGGAACTCCTTAGGAGAAAACAAGACGCTAGACGATAGACATTAGACGATGGACGATGACGCAACGACACCATGACAGGGGTACGGGCGACCACAAGAGTCGCCCCTACAACCGGTTGATATAGAATTGATTCGAGGAGGAGTCACCCAGCATTTCCTCCAAGGGGTCATATCCTTCGGAGATGAAGATTTCTGTTTGTGCATACCATTTACGGCGATCGAGAACGGCGATGAGTGAATCAGCCAGGACGTAGTCATCGTGGATCAGCTGCCCATCGGGACCACGGGTGCCATCGGGGACACCCCAGCGGAGGGTTTTCGTGGGGCCGGGAAGCACCTCGCTAATACAATAACTGTATTGGAGGCGGACTTCATCGGAAGGATCGGGGTCAATGAACCGACCGGTTTCGATAATGGAGAGGAACTTCCAGCCGATCTCGGATTTTTCCTGGGAGGTAAATTTTACGGGGATGACGCGGGTGGGAAAAGCACCATCGAGCAACGCCCATAGACCTTCGCCGACCCCGGTGGCATCGATGACGATGTGCTGGGGGGAGTATTTTTCGGCAAGGTTTTTTATCTGACCAAAGACGGTGAGGTGGTTCTGACCGGTCCAGGCGTGACGGGCGAGGACGCGATAGGTGGGGTGATTGAGGGTTGGGAGGGTGGAGAGGTCGATGGCGACGATGGTGAGGGTGGTGGAGTCACGACCGGGGTTGCCGAGGCCCTCGTCCTGGAGGGAGGAGGCGAGGGAGGTTTTCGATTCGTCCATGCCGGCGACGTCGATTAAGAATGAAACGGGTGATGGACCCCCTTCGACAACTCGTCCCTCGGGGATCCCCTCGGTAGACTTCGGGGACGATGTACTCCGATTGGGGAGGGGACAATGTCCCTTTCACGAACCTGCCATGTGCCGTGTTCTCCTAGATCAATAAGACGGTTTCATTGAATTCTCCGGGTGATGAGGTGGGTTGGGAGGCTGGGCACGGCCTAGAGGCTCCGCCGGCCCATACGCCTTCGGGCCGCCCGCTTCCCGTCGCGGGCGGCCGCCCGCATTGGCTCGGGAATATCAATAGAAGATTCCGGGCGGGGGTGAACATGCCGGACTGGGCGTCCATGGTTTCGCAGAAGTACTGGGTGCGGACGAGGGGATGGTTGCGACCGAGTTCGGATATGACCCGGTCAACATGCTGACCGTATTTGGGGGATACACGACGGACGTCTTCGGCGGTGTAGAAGAAGACGCGCTGGATACCGTCGGCTTCCTGGAGGCGGAGGGCGTAACGACGCTGGCGCTCGAGGAGGGTGCCGGAAACCCAGGCGGTGCCCCAGAAGACGCGGGTGGCATTGACGGAGGCGGACATGGGGTCGAAGTCCTTGTCGAACTTGGCGGGGGCGATCAACTGGGCTTCATCGATGGAGAGCAGCAGGTTGGCGGTGGCACCCACGACCCTGGCGCGCTTGTCGCCGGAGAAGAACTGCAGGACGGCTTTGCCAAGCCTGTATTTATAGCCTTTTGAAGATCTCCAGAGTGACGGGAGCCGACACAGGCATCGAGGGAAGCGCCGGACGCGCTCCATGTTATCGAGGGTCTGAGGCTTAAAGGTGGGGGAAACAGAGAGACGATGCGACCTCCGATTTGGGAGAAGCGGTAAAGGAGCCAGGAGAAGATATGGGCCTGGAGCTCGTTCTTGCCGGACTGGCGGGGGAAGATGACGACAAAGGTGAGTCCCAACTCGTGAAGGACGGATTCCTTGATGGCAAGGGCGATGCCGCGCTGGTAGGAGCGCAGGTTGATCCCGCAGGTGGAAGCCCAACCGATGGGGTCGCGGCGGATGGTCTGGCGGACACGGAGGGAGAGGAGGGAGGTGAGGGAGGGCATTGCGAATGGCACTATGGACGGTAACAACATTATTTATGCTGATGGTGGTTCTGACGCTACCCTGACCCCTGCGGGGGCCTCGGCGGGAATTTCATGTCGTCGATGTGGTGTAATGCGACTTGCTCAAAAGGGGGGCTTCGCAAGGCCGAAGTTAGCGCAATGAGACGGCGCGCAAACAAAAAAGCAAGGGACATGCATTTGCGGCCGTCCCTTGCCTAGTTCTATTTTAGAACATATTTTCTAGTTTGTCAAGTGGGAAAATAAATTGCCCCTCACTTTTCATTATCTCCAGAAAACAGCAATATATTTTTTAAGGGGTTTACCAACTCAATAAACAACAAATGATTATTGGTAGGGCTCAAACGAAAACATACTAAAGTAAACTATTTATGTTACCAGAGTATAATTCTGGAATATGGAAAAGATAAAAGCGAATTTAATATTAGGCGATTGCCGTGAGAAACTAAAAGAACTTGCGGACAATTCAATTGATTTAATTATTACGTCACCACCCTACGCAGATAGTCGATGATACTTATGGTGGGATTGGACCTGATAAATATGTGGAATGGTTCTTACCCATTACCAAAGAACTTTTTCGTGTTTTAAAACCTGATGGCACATTTGTTCTAAATATTAAAGAGAAAGTCGTAAATGGTGAACGTCATACATATGTCATTGAATTTATCTTGGAAATGCGCCGACAGGGTTGGCTTTGGACAGAAGAATTTATTTGGCACAAGAAAAATTCTTATCCTGGTAAATGGCCTAACCGGTTCCGGGATTCATGGGAACGATTATTGCAGTTTAATAAAACCCGCAAATTTAATATGTATCAAGAAGAAGTTATGGTTCCAATGGGAGATTGGGCAGATAGGCGTTTAAAAAATCTGAGTGAAACTGACAAAGTGAGAGATCCTTCAAAGGTCGGCAGCGGTTTTGGAAAACGTATTGCCAATTGGATTGGGCGTGAAAAAGCCTATCCTAACAATGTTTTACATATGGCTACAGAGACAAAGAATAGAAATCACAGTGCTGTTTTTCCAGAAGACTTACCAGAATGGTTTATCAAACTCTTTACGAAAGAAGGCGATTGGGTTCTTGATCCATTCATGGGATCAGGAACAACTTGCCGAGTAGCACAGCGTATAAATCGTAATAGCGATAGGTATTGAAATATTGCCAGAATATTTTCAATTGGCAAGAGCGGATATTATGCCTACAATCGAATTTAATTCAGTCCAATTGGCATTGCTTGAAAAAAAGGGAGACTATGAACCCACTAAACCTAAATGATGTAGTTACATTTGTTGAAGAAAATATCGGCGAATTTCATGAACGACGCGCAGATAGTTTACGCAATTTGAAATTGACTCAGGTTCTGCAACGAAAAAATCCATATCTCTTTAAAGCAAAGAACATTACGACTGCGCAGGATTTAGTCAGGTTATTACTCGAAGCACACTTATCCTCCCAAGAGGAAGCGATCTTTGGAGAATTTCTTGAAAAGTTGGCAATATTTGTTTGTGGAAAGGTTTTTGGAGGCAAGAAATCAAGCGCCGAAGGTATTGATTTGGAATTTGAGAGAGATGGGGTTACATATATAGTGACAATAAAATCTGGACCAAATTGGGGCAATAGCAGCCAGATCAAACGAATGCAAGATAGTTTCAAAAAAGCAAAAAGGATTCTTACATACCAGTAATCAAACGGCCAATATTCAAGCTGTTAATGGTTGTTGTTATGGACGAGAAAATCAACCGGATAAAGGTGATTATCGCAAATTGTGCGGGCAGGAATTTTGGGAATTCATTTCTGGAGATAATCGGTTATTCGTTGATATTGTTGAACCATTGGGATTTCGCGCCAAGCAAAGGAATGATGAGTTTGCCATTGAATATGGCCGTATATTGAATTTATTCACGAATGAATTCTATCGAGAGTTTTGCACAGATGGAATTATCGATTGGGAAAAATTTGTGAGATTTTAATTCGGAAAAGAAATTGTAAAGTGGAAACGATCATCGGACAATTATCGCAATCACTTACTCAATAATACAAAAAGGTTGGAAATTACGATTGATATATATTTTTGCGATGCCAATCTAGGGCGGATGGATGGGGATATAGTATTTCGTTTTTTGGTAAAGAAATCTGCGAATTGGAGAATTCAATCAAATCTGAAATTATTCGTATCGGCTTTAGAGACAATGGGGCTTACAGTAACATTATAGTTATCAGAAATTGAAAATAAACCGTTGTCGAATGCCCAATGGTGGGTTCTACAAAACGACAATCCATTACGAGGATCGTCAGTACCGCTTTGGTTTTTTGGAATAATATGAGCTGCTTGGGCTTCGATTAATTCCCCCAAATGGAATTTCAAGCCGCATAGGGAACAATGATGCTCGTAATTTGCCACCACTACTTTACGAAATGCCAAATCCCTTTTTGGCGCACTTACGCTATAAGTTACTGTTTCATCATGAACAAATGGGCGAAATTCGTTTGTTAGTTGTGCGTAAAGTTGAACCTCATACCTGACCTCTTCATCAGGTATAACGCTTGTCGTTCTTTCCAATGTTGGCCAATCTGCACTTTCGATAATAAATACGCCAGAGTGCACATCAAAATTCGTAATTAAACCTAACCCTAAAACAAGATATTTTGAGCCTTGTGAACTTGCTTTATCTGATACTTGCTTGAAAACGGCTAATGGGTACTCTTGTGTCCATGCATTTAACTAATGCACGATTATCTGAAATATCTAAGCCCCCTGACCTGGGAGAATAAGTCATCAACCAACGCCCATCTTCAAGAAAGACCACATCATCCTTCTGCTCGTATGGGCTACCGCGCTTCATCACGATTGACAATGCATATTCAGACCAAGCAGGTTTATATATTCCCGAAATGAGATGATGAAAGCGCTCAATCGCAGGAATGAATTCCTTGGTGTGACTGAGGAAGCGCCAGGATACAACCTGCCCAGTATAAGCAGCTAGTGTTGCCAAAACTTCTAAATGCTTTTCTTGTGACATACTGTTTTAGACTGTCAGAGTACGAGACTATTCGATATTAATCCTCAGTGTTGATTGTCCTGCTGTTTTTTGCTTTTTTCATTAATCTCAGAAAATCATTCCCATTATATAAATATAGTGGTTTCCCTTTTGCCCATTCAGCCGCCGCTTGGGAAAACCCAGTGGTGGCAATGATAGCGCCTTGAGCCGCTTTTTCATGCTGCATCATTCCATAAAAATCCCGAACGATCGATTCTCCGGCGGGGGTGCGCCAACGTTTGCATTGAACTACCCACTTTTCACCATTCTTTGCATTCACCACCACGTCAACACCATGATCGCCTATCGAGCCAGTTCGCCTGGCTTTGTGGCCCATGGAACGATACAGCTCGGCCACCATTTCTTCGAATTCGCCAGGGGATAACTCAATAAGGTCCTCGGTGGATAACCCAAACAATTTAGTTCGTAAATGAATGCGCCCCAAATAAGATTTGGAAAGCCAAATTGAAACGAGGATAAACCCAACCGTGAAAAACAAAATTGTGCTTAACGGCTCTTGGATCAATAAAGATTTAGAACTTGGATTGGGGTTAAATATAAGAAATACTCGAATGATTGCCCAAACTCCCCAAACAAAGACAAAATTTCTTAATCCACTCTTTCGATTTTGAAGAGGGGCGAGAATCAAAATTGGCCAGAAATCGAATAATAGATCAAATAAAGGGAATAGTAAGTCGAATAATTGTGCGAGCATTTTAATTTCTCCCTGGTATTTACAATGCCCAAATACACTTTCTAAATTGCGCTCTTATTCCAGTTGGCGCCCCATTAAGACAGGAATAACTATATTGTATAACATTTAAGAGAGAAGTGCATCGACCTATTCCCCTTCGCACATTCGCCAAGGGCATTTTATATCTTCAGGGCACGAAATATCGTGCCCTTACAATTTCACTCCTGCCTCATCCACCTCTTCACCGCCTCGGTCGGCGTCCGGTAGCCCTCCATCGCCCCCAGCAGCGCGCGGCGGTGCTTCGACCTATTTCCCTCCATCCTCTAAAGCCACGATATTTTTATTTCACCTTCCAACGCTTTGAATTCCTTATCGCCGGTAATCAGTTCCGCTTTTCGATTTTTTGCGAGCGCAGCCGCAAAACAATCACCAAATGCAATATTCCCATTTGCTTTGTATACTGCGGCCTGGTGGGTTAATACCCAATCTGCATCCACAATCTCGATGGCCATTCCGTGGATTTCACTAATATACTGGTCTGCCATTTTGGGTGAGGTGGCGCGGGCGATCGAATACCATACCTCTCCCAGGTTTACGACACTCATTAACAATTTTAGATCGCTCTCTTCCGCTTTGAGCAGCAGACTTCGAACAAGGTCGGCGCCCGGTTCATCCTCGAAAAAGGCCATCAGCGCATACGAGTCAAGGACCTTTGCCGCCATTTTTACTCCCTTTCCTTATCTTTCCTGCGTTCATCAACCAGCACTTTCAGGGCGCCTTTTCCTTTCAAAGATCCCTGCAGGTTCATAAAATATTGTTCGGTGACCGGTTTCAAAGTAATTGAATCGCCAATATCTGTCACGATGATCTTTGTGCCGTTTTTTATTCCGTATTTCCGCCGCAGCGAGGCAGGAATGACAATTTGACCTTTTACCGTCGTGTGTGTATCCATATCATTAATCTCCTTTCAATATCAATATATTACCATTAATGGTAATGTAAGTCAAATAGGTTATTGTACTACTTTAATACTGATATACTACTTTCTTTTTGGTTCGATTTCACGCTGAAAAATGGCAAAATGGCATTGGCGCAACACGTTGCAGCACAAATGCCCATCGTTGTGTATCACGGGTGAGATTCAAACCGGTTTTTGTATCACATATCCTTAAATGCGATACACTAACGCTTCCTGTTATCGTATGATCTTGAATAATTTATCAAAAACCAGCACTTCAGGGGATCTGCCTGAATGTTTTTGGAGTGTCTTGAGCACCCTTGATCTTTTTAACTTTTCGATGATAAGGTACGCGCCCTCTGTTCCAGACCGGAAGCTTTCATGAAAGTGGAAGGTCTCAGGATGGGGGCAATGAAGAGGGCATCCAATACGTTCATGGCATGAGGAGATCTGGTTATTTCACCCATCATGGAACGCATTTCATTGTATAAATCCACAACCTGGCCCGCTTTTTCAGAATTTCTCTTCGCCTGGACAGTGACAGCGTTCAGGAAAAATAATATCCAGTGCTCCCAATCTTTTGCCGCGGATATTCTCCGTAGAATTCTCCACATATTGGTCCCGGTTATCATCAAAGTACTCGCTGATGTAAAACATGGGAGAATTAATCCGATCTTTGCACCACAAAAACAGCGGAATGAGAATGCGGCCGGTGCGTCCATTACCGTCCAAAAACGGGTGGATGATCTCGAATTGAGCGTGCATGATGGCCGTCTGGATCAATACCTCCTGATCCACCCGGTTCATATAATCGATCAGTTTGTCGAGGTGCGCTTTTAACCCCAAAGGTTCCGGGGGAACATAAGATGCCTCTTCGATCGGGCGATTCCGCGCACCGATCCAGACTTGTTCTTTCCGGATTTCCCCGGGGTGTTTATCCTTCCCGCGTGTTCCTTGAATTAATTCATTTTGAATGGCACAGATCATCGTGAGGTTAAAAGGTAATTCGCGCTTCAGCCATTCCTTGGCAGAGCGGGTTGCCTTCCGATAATTGAGCACTTCAATAATATCATCCTGTTTATGGATGCTTTCCGGCTTCAGGTCGACTTCATATTTCAGAACTTCGTCAACCGTGGTGATCGTCCCTTCGATACGGGAAGAAAGTACCGCTTCTTTCGTTTCAAGAGGAGATAAAAATATTCCCGGGTTAATGATCGATTTTAAAATGCCGTTGTAATAGGCCAGGGCTGCACTCGCCTCGCTGACCCTGGTAGTGACTTCTTCCCAATTAAGTCTGGATAAATTGAGGGGCAGCTTTTCGGGAATATACGGGTCATTTTATTTTCCGTCCGGTTATCCGATCAATTGATTTGTTTCTCACTTATGACAGACTACGCGTTTTGTTTGTCACATTATAACTTAAGTGAGTAACAAATTCGCGGTGAGTTGTCGGTGCTATTCCTGCCTCATCCAGCGCTTCACCGCCTCGATGGGCGCCCGGTAGCCCTCCATCGCCTCCAGCAGCCCCTGCGGGTCCGAATCCACCAGCAGCGCCCGGCGGTGCTCGGGGAAGAGCAGCTTCTCGCTCACCGCCCGGTCCAGCATCCTGAGCAGGTCATCGTAATAGCCGTCCACGTTGAGCAGCCCCACCGGCTTGGCGTGTTCCCCGATCTGCGCCCAGGTGAGCGTCTCGAACAGCTCGTCGAGCGTGCCGTACCCGCCGGGCAGGGCGATGTAGCCATCCGCCAGCTCGTACATGCGCGCCTTGCGCTGGTGGATGGTGGCGGTCACTTCCAGGCGGGTGAGGCGGGTGTGCGCCAGTTCGGGGGTGTTCATGCCCTCGGTGATCACCCCGATCACCTGCCCGCCCCCCTCCAGGGCGGCGTCGGCGAGCGCACCCATCAGCCCGGTCCGGCCCCCGCCGTACACCAGCACCAGCCCGCCTCGGGCAAGCGTGGCTCCCATGCCCCGGGCTGCCCGGTAGAACTCCTCCGAGGCCAGCTTTGCCGACCCGCAGTACACGCATATCGATTTCATAAGCACCTGATCTGGAATTAATAATTTAAACTTTTAACACGACGGACACAAAGTAGACAAAGGAAACCAAGAAATATTTATTAAATCTTATTTTATACGTTGAGCACTTTGTGTACTTTGTGTTTAATGTTTTTTCTTAACATCCGCTTAGTATATCCCTATCCACCCTGCGCATAAGAGTTGCATTAACCTCCCCCCCACCCCGTCGGCGCCCCCCTCTGGAATATAATGAGGTTGTCAGGTTGTGGTAACAAAATCATTACCACCAGGTCACGAAGACACTAAGAAAAAAATAAATGCGTTTTAATAAAATTACTTTGTGCCTTTGAGACTTCGTGGTTAGAATCCAGTCATTAATTTAATACCACGTCTCGACAAAGCATCAACTGTTTTTCATAAAGGTCATGTCAAAAGAGTGACTTATGGAATATCGCGACTACTATAAGATCCTCGGCGTCCCGCGCGGCGCCCCTGCGGACGAGATCAAAAAGGTGTACCGCAAGCTGGCCATGAAATATCACCCCGACCGCAACCCGGGTGACAAGCAGGCCGAGGACCACTTTAAAGAGATCAACGAAGCCTACCAGGTGCTGAGCGACCCCACCAAGCGCGCCCGCTACGACCAGTTGGGCGAGTCCTACAGCCAGTGGCAGCAGGGCGGCGCACCCGGCAACTTCGACTGGGGCCAGTGGGCCGCCAGCCAGGGCGGGGGCAACGTCCAGGAGGTGAACCTGGATGACCTGTTCGGCGACGGCACCTTCTCGGACTTCTTCCGCTCCATCTTCGGCGGGGGAAACGTGGGACAAACCCTGCGGGGCCGAAGCTCGCGGTCTGCTCCCGCTCTCCAGCAGGAGGTGACCATCTCCCTGCAGGAAGCCTGCTCCGGCACCACCCGCACCCTGCAGACCGGGTCACCGCCGTGTGGATGTGAACATCCCGCCCGGCGTGCGCTCGGGCACACGCGTGCGCGTCCCGGGCGCGGGTCCCGCCCGCTCCGACGGTTCCGCCTCCGACCTGTACCTGGTGATGGACGTGGCCGAGGACCCGCTCTTCGAGCCCGACGGCGACGACCTGCACACCCACGTGACCATCGACGTGTTCAAGGCCATCCTGGGCGGCGAGGTGGAGGTGAAGACCTGCTCCGGCAAGGTGGTGCTGACCATCCCGGCCGGCACCCAGCCCGAGCAGATATTCCGGGTGGCGGGGCGCGGCCTGCCCATGTTGAAGAATCCCAAGTCGGCCGGCGACCTGTACGTGCACCTCAAGGTGCAGGTGCCGCGCACCCTGACCGCGAAGCAGAAGAGCCTGCTGGCGGAGGCGGCGAAACTAAAATAATTTTTTATAGTAACGACTAACGTCGTTACTATGGATAATTAATTTTTTGGCGGAGGCGGCGAAATTAAAATAATGGCGGGTAGGGGCGACCACGAGGGTCCGCCCCACGCATTTTTCGCCGGGATAAATCGAACGGAAATATTAATACATTTCTATTATTACCTTTCATTCATTGTTAATCTTCACTCTTTAGAATGAAGCCCTATTCATCCTGATCTAGGGATTTTCAAATGGAGCTTCACATGAACAAGAAATTAGCGTTCCCGGTCGTTATCCTTCTCCTGGCAATGATGGGCTGCCAGCTTACCAGCGTCTTCCCCATCTCCTCCCCTCCCAGCCCCGCCCCCATCTCGGCGGTCCCCACCCTGTCCGTCTCCGGCGCCCCGGACCTCGCTTCCTCCCAGGGCCAGCTCACCAGCATCTACCAGCAGTTCAGCCCCGGCGTGGTCACCGTGCAGACCGCCTCCGGTCTGGGTTCAGGCTGGGTCTACAACGGTGACGGCGTCATCGTCACCAACGACCACGTGGTGGGCACCGAGACCCAGGTGGAGGTGGATTTCGCCTCCGGCCTGAAGACCTTCGGCACCGTGCTGGGGACGGATACCTATTCGGACCTGGCCGCCATCAAGGTGAACGTACCCGCCTCCGAGCTGCATGTGCTGCCCATGGGTGATTCCAGCGCCCTGCAGGTGGGGCAGACCGTGATCGCCATCGGCAACCCCTTCGGCCTGGCGGGCACCATGACCACCGGCATCGTCTCGGCCCTCGGGCGCGCCCTGCCGGGTAATATCCAGGCTACCACCGGCGGCGCCTACACCAGCGTCGACATCATCCAGACCGACACGGCCATCAACCCCGGCAACTCGGGCGGCCCGCTGCTGAACCTGAACGGGGAAGTGGTCGGCATCAACAGCTCGATCGAGTCCACCTCCACCGGCACCGGCGGACAGCCGGTCAATTCGGGGATCGGCTTCGCCATCTCGATCAACCTGGTCAAGCGCGTCATCCCCAGCCTGGTGGCGGGCGGAAACTACGCCTATCCCTACCTGGGCGTTTCCACCATCGATACGCTCACCCTGGGCGAGATCCAGGCGCTGCACCTTGCCACCACCTCCGGCGCATACGTGACCAACGTGACGGCTGGCGGACCTGCTGAAACCGCCGGCATCGTTGCGGGCAGCACGCCCCTGTCCGTTTCCGGGCACCGGCACCGGGCTCAACAGCGGCGGCGACCTGATCATCGCCATCGACGGTCAGACGGTGGTGACCTTCTCCGACATGATCCGCTACCTGATCCTCAACAAATCCCCCGGGGATACCGTGACGCTGACCGTGATGCGCGGCACCCAGAAAATGGACATCCCGGTGGTGCTGGGCACACGACCCAAATAAGAATCAAATGGGGCGGGTCTGTGACCCGCCCCATTATTTATTAAGCGAACCGCTCTTCCTTCCAGACGTCCGCGCTGTTGCTGTAGCCGGCCTTTTCCCAAAAGCCCAGCCGGTCACGCGGCATGAACTCGAGCCCGCGCAGCCACTTGGCTCCCTTCCATAAATAGGGGCTCGCCAGCTCGCTGCGCTTCGGGATGGCTCCCACCACGCCGCGCAGGGGAGCGCCGTGCTCGGGGGTCAGCGGCTCGCCGTTAAAGTGGGTGGCCAGCAGGAAGTTCTCCTGCAGCACCACCGACAGCGGCAGGTTGACCGTGAAGCCGTACTCGGCGTGCTGCATCACGTGCTGCGCCGTGCGTTTGGGCTTGATGAAGCCCTGCTCCACCAGCGTCCGCACCGACACGCCCTCCCACAGGGTGTCCACCTTGCTCCACTTTGTCACGCAGTGGATGTCCATCAACACCCGGCCGCGCGGCAGCTTGTTGAACTCGTCCCAATTCCAGACCCGGTCCTGCTCCACTTCGCCCCACACCCTGAAATCCCAGGTGGCGGGGTTGAAGGGCGGCACCGGTCCGTAGTGCAGCACGGGGAACTTCAGCGTGAGGGACTGCCCGGGCGGCAGGCGCATTTCGCGGCGGATACGCTCTTCCTCCTTGCGCCGATCGGGACCTTTATTGTTGAACATATGCGACAACTCCTGTCCGAATTATAACACTGCACGGTACGGTATAATCCGCTCGTGTCCCGAATTTGCATCATCCCGAGGGCGGCTAATACCGGCGGCGTGACCACCTTCCAGGCCAAAATGGCTGCAGGGCTTAAGCGGCGCGGAATAGAGACCTGCTACGACCTGGGCGAGATCCCCTACGAGGCGGTGCTGCTCACCAGCACCACCCGCCACCTGCCGAGCCTGCTGCACCTGAAGCGCCAGGGCGTGCGCATCGTGCAGCGCCTGGACGGGATCAACTGGATGCACCGGCGCCTGCCCACCGGCGCGCGGCACTTCCTAAGGGCCGAGTACGGCAACACCCTGCTGGCCCTGCTCCGCTCGCGGGCAGCCACGCACCTGGTTTACCAGTCCGAGTTCGTGCGCGGCTGGTGGTCGGGCCAATACGGCCCCGAGCAAGTCCCCTCGGTTGTCATTCACAACGGCGTGGACCTCTCGGCCTATTCCCCCGACGGTCCCCACGAGCGCCCGGCTGACATCTCGCGGCTGCTGGTGGTGGAGGGCAGCCTGCAGGGCGGGTACGAAAGCGGGCTCGCCACCGCCATTGGGCTGGCCGGGCTGCTGTCCGATAAAACTCCCACCGAGCTGATGGTGGTTGGAAGCGCCTCCCCGCGCCTGCAGAGCGAGTCGCAAAAGAAGAGCCGGGTGCCCATCCGCTGGGCCGGGCTGGTGCCCGCCGAGCAGATCCCCGCCCTGGACCGCTCGGCGCACCTGCTCTACCCGGCAGACCTCAACGCGGCCTGCCCGAATTCGGTCATCGAAGCCATGGCGTGCGGTCTGCCTTCGGCGGGATTTTCCACCGGGGCGCTGCCCGAACTGGTGACGGGCGATGCCGGGCGGCTGGTCCCATACGGAGGCGATCCCTGGAAACTGGAAAAGCCCGACCTGCCCGCCCTGGCAGCCGCCGCGGCGGAGGTGCTGCAGGATAACGAGCGCTTCCGCAAGGCCGCCCGCAAGCGCGCCGAGGAAGCCTTCAGCCTGGATGCCATGGTGGACCGCTACCTGGAAGTTCTGATGGGATAAAAAATGAAAACCGCCTTGCTCTCCATCGCAGCCTTCGCCGCCAGGATCCTGCCGACCTCCGTCAAGCAAGCCATCTACAAGGTGAGGCCGCTGGCGCGCCTGATCCGCGGCGGGTTGAACCGCGCCGCCCCCAGCGGGCTGGTGGAGGTGAAGGTTGCCGGCGGGGACCTGGCCGGGTTCACCATCCTGCTCGATATGCAGGTTGACAAGGATTACTGGCTGGGAACCTATGAGCCCGAACTCCAGTCTGCCCTGCGCGAGCTCATTCCCCAGGGAGCAACCATCTATGACGTGGGCGCGAACATCGGCTACGTCTCGCTCCTGCTGGCAAAAGCCGCCGGGGAGACGGGGAAGGTTTTCGCCTTCGAAGCGCTGCCCTCCAACGTGGAACAACTGCGCCGCAACGTGGCGCTCAACCGGATGGAGTCGCGGGTGACGGTGATCGATCGAGCGGTCACCCAGGCACCCGGTCCGGTGCGCTTCATGGTGCATGCTTCCGGCGGGATGGGCAAGGTTGCCGGGTCCGCAGGGCGACCGGACAACTACGAATTCAGAGCTGACGGTCCCCGGGATATCCCTGGATGAATTTGTTTACCGGCAGGGGAACCCCCCACCCGGTGCGGTCAAAATGGACATAGAAGGCGGCGAGGTGCTGGCGCTGCCCGGGATGCGGCGGGTGCTGGGCGAGGCGCGCCCGCTCCTGCTGATGGAACTGCACGGACCTGAATCCTGCCACGCGGCCTGGGAGACGCTCACCGCAGCCGGTTACCAAATTTGCTGGATGCGCCCCGGCACCCCGCCGGTCCCCTCGCTGGAGGCGCTGGGCTGGAAGGCATATATCGTGGCGAAACCGAATTCAGCGCCAGGAGGTCGGGTGACATGATCCGCTATCCCGGGAAACTGGCCCTGCAGCAGCGCGTGCTCACACCCTACCGCGCCGCATTTTTCGATGCCCTGGCAGCCGCCTGTAACGGCGGGTTGAGCATCATTGCCGGCCTGCCGCGCCCTTCGGAATCGATCGCCACTGCCGAGGGTCTGAACGCAGCCCGGTTAACGCAAGCGCACAACCTCCATCTATTTAATGGCGCATATTACCTGTGTGTTCAACACGGCCTGCTCCCCTGGCTGACCGGATGCAACCCGGATGCGCTGATCGTGGAAGCCAACCCGCGGTACCTTTCCACCTCCGCTGCGGTGCGCTGGATGAAGCAGCGCGGCCGCCCGGTGCTCGGCTGGGGACTGGGAGCCCCACCGCTCACGGGACCCTTGTCCGGGCTGCGAAAAGCCCGCAGGGTTTCCTTCCTGAAGCAATTCAACGCGCTGATCACCTACAGCCGGCGCGGCGCGGACGAGTACGCCGCCCTCGGTTTTCCACCCGATAAAATATTCACGGCCCCCAATGCAGCCGCGCCGCGTCCCAGCTCGCCGCTGCCCAGGCGCGCGCCCAAATTTCATGGGAAGCCATCCGTCCTGTTCGTTGGGCGGCTGCAGGCGCGCAAGCGGATCGACACGCTCCTGAATGCCTGCGCTGCCCTGAACAAGGACATCCAGCCGCGCCTGGTCATCGTGGGCGACGGCCCCGAAAGAGTCTCCCTGGAAAGCCTGGCAAAAACAATTTACCCGTCAGCGGAATTCCCCGGCGCCAGGCACGGAGCCGAACTGGCACCCTATTTTTCCGCTGCAGACCTGTTCGTACTGCCGGGAACCGGGGGGCTGGCTGTCCAGGAAGCCATGTCCTACGGGCTGCCGGTCATCATGGGCCAGGGGGACGGGACGAATGACGACCTTGTCCGCCCGGCGAACGGCTGGCAGTTGGCGGGCACAGAGAATCTTGCTGACGTCCTGCGGGAGGCGCTGTCGGACGTCACACGACTAAGGTCGATGGGGGCGGAATCCTACCGCATCGTGTCAGAAGAGATCAACCTGGAGCGGATGGTGGAGACCTTCGTGAAAGCGCTCAACCAGCTATATCACACAGCGCATGCATTAGCCGCGCTTCACACATTACAACTTTTTATGCAAGCAAGCGTATGTTTATATCGGAGGCTGCAATGACTCAAGAACATAAGCACAACCATAAAGTACCCTGGATCCTCTGGCCGTTCTGGGCCATCTGGAAACTGGTCGTCGGGATAGTCGCCGGCACCGGGCGGCTGGTTGCCGTCATCCTTGGCCTGGTATTCCTGATCGTCGGCATCGTACTCACCATCACCGTCATCGGCGCGATCGTCGGCGTACCGTTCATCATCTTCGGTTTACTGCTGATGGTGCGGGGATTGTTCTAGCCAACCGGTCAAGCCTGGCACCGTTGCGCTTAAGCGTTACGGCAGCCTGTTTTCAAATTCACCCCAATCTGAACGTGCCCAGCCGGGCACGTTCGCGCGCCCGGTCACTCCCGCATGTTTCCGAAGCCCGGCAGCGTTTAAGAATCGGTCCAGTGCGTCCGCGCCAGGTGGCGCGGGTCGCTCCCGTGACCGGCAAGCCGGACATTCAATACGGTAAAGCCGCGCTGGTGCAGGTCCTCAGCGAGGAAGTGCATTTCATCCGGGCTGGCTGAGAATCCGTGCAGCAGGAGGCAGGCGGTCGGTCCGCCCGGCAGGAGGGCCGGTTCAGCGCCGGGTATGGTTAGAGGGATTTTAGATCGGCTACCTTTACGCATGCGATCACGGTGTGCGTTTCCCATCGGTAAATATCAATTCGCTGGCTGCGACGACGATCAAGGTGCCGATCAGCGAAACCAGCCATGCGATCCCGGTGAGCTGTCCCACCTGGCTCTCGCGCTTCTCCACCTCAAGCAGCGAACGACCTGCCAGGACGAAACCTGGCTGCGCTCCGCCATATGCAACCACCACGGCTGCGATCCGGACCCCAGGTTCGGGCTGCCAGGATACGCGGTCTTCACCATGTTGACGGGTATAGTCAAAGATACCCGGGGGCAGGGCGGGAACCTCTCCGTGAAGGCGGGCGGAGGAAGCCAGCGCTTCACCCGCATCGCTGTATACGACCATGAACGGCGCGAGGCTGCCGGAAATTTCCACCTGGGCGGCAGGCAATACAGATTCGGGTGTCCCTCCCGCGGCCAGGGCCGCGGCTGCGTCCTGGGCCATCTGGATCTGTGGATCATTGGCACCCCAGCGCAAAGATTGTTGAACAACCAAATAGGTCAATCCGCAAAGCAAAGTGATCACGACTGCGAGCGGCAGCCAGTGCCGGATAATGTTTTTAATTTTCATGTGAGCTTCCTTTGTACCAATATTTATACCCGCAAATTGTGCTTTCTGCACAAATCAAGCCGCGACGATCGCATGGGTTCGATTAATTTACAGGAGCAGGGAGGCAGGGTTTCCCTGCCGCCTACCCGGTTTTTCCATTCCATTGAATGTAAGGGGGGGTGTACGCACAGAAGGACAGCCCCGGCTTCTTTGTGAAACCGGGGCTGGCGACCTCATTTACTCCAGTTTTCCAGTCGTCAAGGCCATTTTGACTTCACCGATCGCCTTGGTGATCTGGATCTCGCGCGGGCATGCGAGCGTGCAGTTGAAGATGGTGTGGCACCGGTAGACTCCCCACACTTCGTTCAGGATGTTCAACCGCTCGGCAGCTGCCTTGTCCCGACTGTCAAATATGAAACGAT
The DNA here is from genome assembly GCA_963826215.1 of uncultured Chloroflexia bacterium. GTDB lineage: Bacteria > Chloroflexota > Anaerolineae > Anaerolineales > Villigracilaceae > UBA877. Next base: position 137,970 of record CAWGWL010000017.1, read on the forward strand.
GAGCAGCCACGATCGCAGCCGGTCCGACGTATTTCTCATTCGCCCAGAAGGACGGGCAGCCGGTGGTGCAGCAGGCGCACAGGATGCACTTGGTGGTGTCGTCGAAAATGGCGCGCTGTTCAGCACTCTGATAGCGTTCCTTTTCAGGAACTGCATCGTCGTTAATCAGCCACGGCTTAACGGAACGATAATGCTCAAAGAACGGTTCCATGTCCACGATCAGGTCCTTGATCACCCGCAGGCCGAGCAGTGGCTGGACGGTGATCTTCGCCCCCGTGTCGCGAACGAGAGTCTTGCACGCCAGGCGGTTGAACCCATTGATGCGCATTGCATCCGAACCGCAGATCCCATGCGCACAGGAACGCCTAAAGGACAATGTCCCGTCCTGGTACCCTTTTATCTTTTCGAGCAGGTCCAGCACCCGATCGGTTTCTATCGCCTCCAGTTTGTAGGTCTTGTAGGAGGGTTTTTTATCCTTTTCCGGATTGTAGCGGAAGAGTTTGATGGTTACTTCCATGTCAGCCTCCTAGTAAGTCCGCACTTTTGGCTCGTACTTGGTGATTACGACCGGTTTGTATTTCAGGTCGATCGCGCCGTCTGGGCGTACCCAGGCCAGGCTGTGCTTGAGCCAGTTCTTGTCGTCACGGTCGGGATAGTCCTCGCGCGAATGACCGCCGCGGCTCTCGGTGCGTGCAATGGCAGATATGGTGGTCATTTCAGCCAGGTCGAGCAGGTTGCCCAACTCCCAGACATTGATCAATTCCATGTTGAAGATCTTTCCGGTATCCGTCACGGTGACGTGCTTGTAGCGCTCTTTGAGCTCGCGTACCGCCTTGAGAGCTTCTTCCATGCCGGCGCCTGAACGGAATATGCCCATCTTATCGAACATCACTTTCTTCATCGTGGTGGCGATATCGAAGGCGTTATCCTTTCCATCTGCTTTGCGGATCCTTTCGAACTGTGAACTGGCGAATTCCGTCGGATCTGCAGGCAGGGCTTGATAAGCAGCGCTTTTGGCGAACTCAGCCGCACGCAGGCCGGCATGCTTTCCAAAGACCACCAGGTCAAGCAGGGAATTTGTGCCGAGCCGGTTGGCCCCGTGAACCGAGACACACGCACACTCCCCTGCGGCATACAAGCCCGGGACGGTCGCGTTACTCTCGTTCAATATGGTTTCGCCGTATTTATTCGTGGGGATGCCGCCCATGGCATAGTGTGCGGTGGGCTGGATGGGCATCAACTGGGTGATCGGGTCCACGCCAAGGTAGACACGGCAGAAATCCACGATATCGGGTAATTTCGCCAGGAGTTCCTCACCGGTAACCGCGACAGGTGAACCGTCCTTGTTCTTGCGTCCGTCCAGCGCAGCATATTTGTTGACGCTTTCCGGCCGCATGTCCAGGTAAACATAGTTCTGACCGTTGGCACCGTTACCGTCGCGGATTTCCATGTAGATGGCGCGACTGACCACGTCACGCGAAGCCAGGTCTTTGACCCTGGGGGCGTATTTTTCCATGAAGCGTTCGCCCTTGCCGTTGATCAGGACGCCCCCCTCGCCGCGCACGCCTTCAGTGATAAGGATCCCAAGCTTGTAAATGCCGGTGGGATGGAACTGGAAGAATTCAAGGTCTTCGAGCGGTAAACCGCGCCGCATGATGACTGCCGGACCATCGCCAGTGAAGGCATACGCGTTGGAGGTGATCTCCCAAATGCGCCCGTGCCCGCCAGTTGCAAAAATGACCGCCTTGGCGTGGAAAACATGCAGCTCGCCGGTGGCAAGTTCAATGGCAACCACGCCCGCAGCAGCTCCATTAACCATCAGCAGGTCAACCACCTGGAACTCATCGAAGAAGTTCACATTGTTCTTCATGCACTGCTGGTACAGGGTCTGCAAAATCATGTGACCGGTGCGGTCTGCGGCATGGCAGGCACGCTTGACCGGTTTACCGGTCACGTTATTGGTGTGCCCGCCAAACGGTCGCTGGGAAATCTTGCCTTCGGGTGTGCGGTCAAAGGGCAGACCCATGTGCTCCAGTTCGTAAACAGCCTGGACGGCCTCTTCGCACATGAATTCGATGGCATCCTGGTCGCCAAGGTAATCAGACCCTTTCACCGTATCGTAGGTGTGCCATTCAGGATGGTCTTCTTCTTCACTGCCGAGGGCTGCCCCGATACCGCCCTGGGCCGTGCCTGTGTGTGACCGGGTGGGATAAAGTTTTGTTATGATTGCAGTCTTGGCTGACCTGGAAGCATACAGACCGGCCATCAGCCCCGCTCCGCCTGCGCCAATCACGATCACTTCAAATTGATGGGTTTTCATGCTGCTGCTCCTAGGAAGTCACAGATCACGGCGATGCCGATCAGCGCTCATGGATAACCAGATGAGGAAAACCAGGACACGCAGTGTTTTGCGAAGCCCGCTGCTGGAGATGTAATCTTCCAGCACATTGAGCAGGCCGTGCAATCCATGTGCCCCGGCAAAAAAGAGCATCAAGATGGCCATCACATTCCAGAAAATGCCTTTCCAGGCCTCGATATCCGGGATATTGGTATTGATAACGTGGTTCGGGTTGGGCATGAATGCCCAGCGCATCAGGTCAGCCACGTTCATATTTTGGCGGGCGCTCATCAGCAAAGCGGCAATGATCCCCACGATGGCTATCAGGTACATCGCCAGGGCCGATAGGCGGGTGAAGAGCCACATCACATAATCAAAATGGAACCCGCCCAGGGGAGCAGTTCTTGGTTTCATGTTCATTAGCTAACCTCCCAATCCACTGCGGATAATGACAAGAAGGGCGACACCGTAAATGGGCAGGAAAACAAACCATTCAATCCAGATGGCCTCGCGCTGGTATTCAATTAAATTTGGCCAGAGATCCAGGATAACGATGCGCAGGCCGTTGATGGCATGGAACAGCGCACAGAAGAATATGAATATCTGGAAGAGCCAGTGCTCATAAATGGAGTTAATGAAAATTCCGGCAGTGGTCCCCCAGGCATGGTTGGCAAAATAGCCGGCAAGGATGTGCAACCCAACGAAGAGTACGATACCCAGCCCTCCAATCCTATGCAGGATATAGGTCAACATCGGGCCTTTTCCCTGGTACCTCAGGGCTTCCATCAGGCCAACATCTCTTTTAAGACCCATCTACTCCTCCTTAAGCCAACGCTTCATTAAGGTCCACGACCAGCTGGATGCCCCCTCCAAGGCAGGAGACCACCTGCCTTTCAGGTACGCCACCACCACCGCAACGCGCCTGCGCGGCGGCGTGGAATTTTAACATGGTATATTATCCCATCCTCGTTTCCTTAGTTAAAAGTGACAATACTCATGGTTTAATCGTTCCAGACATCCTCTTGGGGATGGACGAATCATCTTTATAATCATATCACGCGGATTTGTAGCTTTATTTTTGTACAATCCATACCAGACCAGGAGGTTCGAATGGCGGGTTCTCATCACATCAGCCGTCGGGATTTTGTTAAACTCACAACGGCGGCGGTGGGTACGATTATTGGGGCGGCAATTGGCCTTCCGGTCATCGACTACCTGATCGATCCGGCGCTTAAGTCAGCCAGTACTGATGCCTGGATTCCCCTGGGCAAAATGGACGCTTTTGAGATCGGGAAACCAACCCTGGCTACATTTACGCGCAGCACGGCCAACGGCTGGGAAAAAACTGTTAATAGTTACGGGGTATTTGTGTTGCGCAAGTTCTGAAACGGACGCCCTCGTATTGTCGAACAAATGCACCCACCTGGGCTGCCATGTCAACTGGAATGGTGATAAGAAGGAATATATCTGCCCGTGCCACGACGCGCAGTTCGGGATAAACGGCGAAGTTTTGGGCGGTCCGCCGCCACGGCCGCTCGATCGCTATAGCGGTGACCAGATCAAGGTCGAAGACGGCACGCTGTTCATGCATTTCCTGGGAGGGTAATCACAATGTGGAAGAAGCTTTTCGCCTGGCTGGATGAACGACTCTCCCTGAATGATCTGTATAAAGCCACCCTCGACCGCCCCGAGCCAAAAGGGAACTGGTGGAATACGCTTGGCTCAGCCAGTTTATTCCTGTTCCTGCTCCAGGGTGCCACCGGCATTTTCCTGAGCGTATACTACACTGCTTCTCCGGACCACGCATACGACAGCATCCAATACATCATGAACGGAGTCGCCTTTGGCTGGCTTATCCGGGGCATCCATCACTGGGGTGCGACGGTAATGGTGCTGGTCGTCTTCATCCACATGCTGCGTGTCTTTATCACCGCTTCATATAAATACCCGCGCGAGTTGACCTGGTTGATCGGCGTAGGCTTGCTGTTGTGCACGCTGGGGATGGGGTTCACCGGGTATCTATTGCCCTGGGACCAGAAAGCTTATTGGGCCACCACGGTGGCGACGTCCATTGCCGGCAGCGTGCCATTCATTGGAACCTTCATTATGAAGGCCTTACGCGGTGGAACAGATTTGAGCGCGCTTACCTTAAGCCGCTTCTTCGCGGCTCACATCTGGATGCTCCCTGCAGTATTGGCCGGGTTGATCGGTGTCCACCTGTTCCTCATCATCAAGCACGGTGAATCAGAATTCCCGGGCAAGGACGACTAAAGGAGCGCGGACATGAAAGAAGAACAGAAGAAGAACGTTTTGGAAAAATACAAGATCGCCCTGCAAAAAGGCGAGCGCTTCTGGCCGGATAGCATTTTTAAGGATCTGCTGGTTTCATTGGCGATTTTTGTCGTCCTGATCATGCTTGCCACTTTCATTGGCGTGCCAGGCGAACCGAAAGCGGACCCGAGCGATACGGCTTTTGTCCCCAAACCGGAATGGTATTTCCTGTTCCTGTTCAAGTTCCTTGCTGTATACGGACAAATTCCCCTGCTTGGGAAAATTGAATGGATCGCCACGGCAGTCATCCCGGGCCTGGTCATCCTGCTCCTGGTCGTCCTGCCTTTTATGGATAGGAACCCCTACAGGCACTATTCCCGGCGCACCATGGGGCTGAGCATCATGGGAGTGTTTGTCGTCAGCATGGTTGTCTTGACGGCCATTTCCGGCGTTCCCGCAATTTCCGGAAACGGCGGAATGTCGACGATGACCTTCCTGCAGTTCCTGACGGGCCTGGTCATACCGACACTGGCTTACATCCTGATCATTGGATCCTCTTTCCTGGCGAAAAAATTGGAACGGCTGACCAGCCGTCTGCAGAAATGGACCGCGGTCGGAGCGTCCCTGTCGATGGTTGTGGTGGCAGGCGGGGTGCTCGCCATCGCTCCACCTGTCGTACCAGGCACCGAGGCTCAAGTGGCAAATACGCTAACCGACCAGATCCTGCTCGGACAGGACCTGTATTCGGTCAATTGCGTTGAATGCCATGGACCGGATGGAGCAGGCGGAGAGGTGGTTGGCGTGGAGGGGTTCGAGGGCGTTGTCCTTCTCCCGATAAATACCAAAGACATCATGTACACCTTTACCGATGAGACCCTCGCCAACATCATCGCCTACGGACAGCAGGAAAAAGACCCGGCCATGCCGCCTTTTGGCCGCGCTTATGGTGGTGTGCTCTCCCCCTCCGAAACGGATTACATCGTGACTTACCTGCGCTACACCTGGGACGACCGCTCGGTGATACCACCCGGAGCGATCAGCACCATCCCGGAATTGATCGCTGGTGAGGTACCCTCCTGGGATGTCCACATTCTGCCGCTGGTTAAGCGTTACTGCATTTCATGCCATCGCGCCGGTAAACAGAACAACAACTACCTGATGACGACCTACGAGGAAATGTTGACCACCGGAGACAATGCCCCGCTGATTACTGCCGGTGATCCTGAAAGCCTGTTGTTGAAACTTATCAATGGGCAGGAAGGCAAGGATCCGGTCACAGGTAACGTCATTCGCCAGATGCCGCCCACAAAACTGCTCGATGCGAAGTATGTGGATATGCTGACCCGCTGGGTGATGGCTGGAATGCCTCAGACAGCCGAGCAGGCCGCTGCTCTATCTCCGACCGCCACTCCCGGCGGACCGGTGCCGGGGATTTCAACTCCGACCCCGACGCCAAGGTAAACAAACACCAAAAGAAAAGCAGCCCGCCAAAATTGGTCGGGCTGCTTGCTTAAATATTCACAGCATTGATAACCTGTCAATAATCAAACCATGTGCTTGATGATCGCGTCGCCGAATTCCGAGCACTTGATCTCCGTTGCGCCGTCCATCAGGCGGGCAAAGTCGTAGGTGACAGTTTTGGCTGCCACAGCGCCTTCCATGCCCTTGACGATCAGGTCGGCCACTTCCGTCCAGCCCAGGTAGCGGAACATCATCTCGCCCGAGAGAATGACCGAGCCGGGGTTGACCTTGTCCAGGTCGGCATATTTCGGCGCGGTGCCGTGGGTGGCTTCAAAGATGGCGTGACCGGTCACGTAGTTGATGTTCGCTCCCGGGGCAATACCGATCCCGCCCACCTGGGCAGCCAGGGCATCCGACAGGTAGTCGCCGTTCAGGTTCAAGGTGGCGATCACATCGTAGTCGCGCGGGCGGATGATGGTAAATTGCAGGCTGACATCTGCGATCGAGTCTTTGATCATACAGTTTCGACTTCCACTTGCCGTCGCCGTGGGTGGTCCCACAGCTTGAGGGCAGTTTCCACCTCCCGCTTGATGTCATTCTGCTGGTCGGGTGACATCATTTCGAAGCCGGGATCGATCAGCGTGGCATTCTCTTCCACGCTCAACGCGGGTGTCTTCTCCTTGTTGCCCAGGATCCATGATTCCCGCTCGGTGACGATTTCGTTGCGGAACTCGCGCTTGGCAAGGGCATAGCCCCAGTCCTTGAAAGCGCCTTCGGTGAACTTCATGATATTGCCCTTGTGGACGAAGTTCACGCTCTTGCGTTTGTTTTCCAGCGACCATTTGATCGCGGCGCGAACCAGGCGTTCGGTGCCTTCCACGGAAACCGGTTTGATGCCGATGGCTGCCGTATCCGGGAAGCGCATCTTGGCATATTCCTTCGGGAAGGCTTCCTTGAATAATTTCATGAATTTTTTATTATCCTCAGTGCCGTATTGGAATTCGATGCCGGTGTAAATATCTTCGGTGTTCTCGCGGAAGATGACCATGTCCACGTATTCGGGATGCTTCACCGGGGAAGGCACGCCGTTGTAGTAACGCACCGGGCGCTGGCAGACGTACAGGTCGAGCAGTTTACGCAGGGCCACGTTCAGCGAACGGATGCCGCCGCCGATCGGGGTGGTCAGCGGACCTTTGATGCCCACCAGGAACTCTTTGAAGGCTTCCACGGTTTCATCCGGCAGCCAGGTCTTGAACTGCCGGAAAGCCTTCTCGCCTGCAAAGACTTCCATCCAGTGGACTTTGCGCTTGCCGCCGTAGGCCTTCTGGACAGCCGCGTCGAACACGCGCACGGAGGCGCGCCAGATGTCGCGCCCGGTCCCGTCTCCCTCGACAAACGGGATGATCGGCTTGTCCGGTACCTGTAGCTTGCCGTCCTTGATGGTGATTTTCTCCCCGCCTGCGGGGACTTTGAACTGTGGTATGCCATTTTTGCTCTCCTTTGGATATATCGCGGATTATATCAAATTGCGCTGGCTGATGAGCAGGACAATATCAAGATCTTTCTAATCAAACCCTTGACAAAATCTCCATCTGGAATAGAATTGCGTCCAATGTCAGAAGAACATTTCTTCCGAGACCATCGACTGTTTGCGGGTTTACAAGCCCAGCGAATTTGTTTTTTAGGAGAGCCGTTTCTACGGCTCTCTTTTTTTTTGTCTGCCGACGGAATAGACATAAAAAAATAAACCCAATTCCCAAAGGAGGATAGAATGTCTGCAGCAACTCAATCCCAACCCTCATCATCCCCGCAGGGGAAGGTCCTCGGATATCTGCCTGATGACCGCCCACCGGTGGGAGCCATGCTCAGCCTCGGCTTCCAGCAATTCCTGACCATGTTCCCCGCGACCGTCCTGGTCGCCATCCTGACCAGGTTCGATATCGGCGTGACCCTGCTGGCTTCCGGCCTGGGAACCATCATTGCCCTGCTGGTATCCAAGCGCAAGATCCCGATGTATTATGGTTCTTCGTTTTCTTATATTGCTGTCATACAGACAGGCATGGTTCTCTACGCAAGAGATTGTTTTCAAGCCCCATATGCGCTATCGCCTTATTGCCCCGACGGCGTACGGGTGGTGCAAGTGGGAATCCTTCTGACTGCAGTGTTCGAAATCCTGATCGGTCTCCTGATCATGCGGATCGGTAAAGCCGCGCTGGACAAGGTTCTGCCTCCCATCGTGACCGGTTCGATGGCGATGGTCATCGGTATTGCGCTGGCAAATTCAGCCCTGGGCAATGCCGGGAATTGGGCTGCACCGGAGTTGGCCCTGAAGAGCTGGCTGGTGGCCTTCATCACCCTGGTTGCAACCATCTTGTTTTCAGTGTATTTGCGAGGCAAGGGTTTGTTCGGCATGCTGCCGATCTTGTTCGGTGCAGTCTTTGGCTACCTGGTCTCCATTCCCTTCGGACTGGTTAGTTTCGCAAATGTTGTAGCTGCCCCCTGGTTCGCCGTTCCGAAATTTACTATTCCGGCCTTTAACAATCCGGAAGCATGGGGCATGGCTTTGAGCATAGCCCTGATCTTCATCGCCACCGTACCGGAGAGCACTGCCCACCTGTATCAGATGAGCCTGTATATCGATACACTGGCCGCCCAAATGGGTCGCAAACCATTCGAAATCAAGAAATTGATCGGCTTGAATTTGGTCGCGGACGGCACAGATGACCTGGTGGTCGGTATGCTGGGCGGCTGCGCCGGGACGAACTATGGTGAGAACAACAGCCTGATGGCCATTACTCGCAACTACTCCACCGCTGTGCTACTGACCGCGGGTTCCATGGCGATCGTGATCGGCTTCTTTGGCAAACTGGTGGCAATCATCAACACCATGCCCACGGCCGTTGTTGGCGGGTTGAGCATCTACCTGTTCGGCGTGATCGGGATGCAGGGCCTGGCCCTTATCCAATCAGAGAAGGTGGATTTGTTCGACCCGAAGCAACTGGCGATCGGAGCTGTCATCCTGATCTGCGGCATCGGCGGCAACCTGGTGCTGACCAATGGACTGTTTCCTTTCAAAATCCCATACCTGTTCCCAAGCGGTATTCCAGCCATCGTCTTCGCGGCTATTCTTGGGATATTGGTCAATTTGATTTTCCTTATTTTCAAAACACCCGAAGTGAGCAACGAATAGAGCATATTCCCAACTTTTGGAAAACGGGGACTGGGAGATGCTCATCTCCTGGTCCCTTTCCTTCCCTGAACGGGCTATAATGTTCCAAATGTTTTACCCCCAAACCCTGGCTGCAAATGATTAAACTTCCCGGATTGATTGACCCTCACGTCCACATGCGCGAACCCGGCGCCACCCATAAGGAGGATTGGGATTCAGGCACTTGCGCGGCGTTGGCGGGCGGGGTGACGATGGTGCTCGCCATGCCCAATACCAAACCGCCCATCTTCGATGCCTCCACCCTTGACCTGGTGCTTGAAGCTGCACAAAACAAAGCGCGCTGTGATTTCGCCCAGTTCCTCGGAGCCGGACCGGATAATGCCAGCAGTGCTGCCTCCCAAGCCGGGCGTTCTGCCGGTTTAAAAATGTACCTCGACAGCACCTTCGGCCAACTGCGTTTGGATGATATGTCCCTCTGGCAGCAGCACTTTAAGCAGTGGCCAAAACATCTGCCCATTGTTGCCCATTCCGAAAGGCGCAGCATGGCGGCTGTCATCCTGGTGGCGGCCATCTACAACCGGGCTGTCCACATTGCCCATGTCTCGCTGAAAGAAGAAATCCTGCTCATTAAAGCTGCAAAAGAAAGCGGGTTCAAGGTGACGTGCGAGGTATGTCCACATCACTTGTTTCTCACCAGTGAAGATATCCCCGCAATATCCCGCGGACATCCCGGCAGGGGTGAAGTCCGACCAGCGTTGGCAAGCAGGGAGGATGTCGATGCGCTCTGGCAGAACCTGGATATTATCGATTGTTTCGCCACTGACCACGCCCCTCACACCCTGGCTGAGAAGGATGGGGAGAACCCTCCGCCCGGTTTTCCTGGCCTGGAAACGCTCCTGCCGCTGTTGCTCACGGCAGTGGACGATGGACGGTTGACCATGGACGATATTATTCAGAAGTCTGTAAGTAATCCTCGCAAAATTTTCTCCCTGCCCGAACAGCCCGAGACCTGGGTCGAAGTGGACGAGGATGCTGACTATGAACTTCGCGCCGCAGATATGCACTCCCGCTGCGGCTGGACCCCGTTCGAGGGCTGGAAGGTGCGAGGCCGGGTGAAGCGGGTTGTGCTGCGCGGGCAGGATGTATTCCGGGAAGGCAGGATCCTTGCTCAACCCGGTTCCGGTCATAATATTCGCTTGTTATCTTAATAATCAAAAGGAGACTACACATGCCCACCCAACCCAATAATTCCCACCTGCCCTTCGGCGACCAGCGCACGGCTCCCTGGTACGGAAAGGACATCATTTCGGTCAAGCAGTTCAGCCGCGAGGACCTGGAGTATGTCTTTGCCGTGGCGCACGAAATGCACAATATGGTTGACCACGTCGGTACCTTCGACCTGCTCAAAGGCAAGATCCTTGCCAACCTGTTCTACGAACCGTCCACCCGCACCTCATCGTCATTTACCGCCTCCATGGAACGGCTGGGCGGCTCGGTCATCCCGATCAACGAGGTAAAGTACTCCTCGGTCGCCAAGGGCGAATCCCTGCCAGATACTGTCCGCACTCTCGAATGCTATGCGGATGTGATCGTCATCCGCCATCCCGAAGTCGGTTCTGCGGCGGCTGCAGCCAAAGCAGCCCGCAAACCCGTCATCAACGCGGGTGACGGCATTGGAGAACACCCCACCCAGGCACTGCTGGACGCCTTCACCATTAAGGAGGAACTCGGTCACCTCGACGGTCTCACCGTGACCCTGCTGGGGGACCTGAAGCACGGGCGCACCGTTCACTCATTGGCGAGGCTGCTGTCCCTTTACAAGGTCAAACTGAACTATGTCGCGCCCGATATCCTGCGCATGCCCCCCGAATTGATCGATGAACTCAAAGCCAAAGGTGTCGAGCAGGCGGAATTCACAGCGCTCGACCAGCCTCTGCCCGTGACAGACGTGCTGTATGTAACGCGTGTCCAGAAAGAACGTTTCACCGACGAGGCTGTCTACGAGTTGGTCAAAGGCGCGTACGTGATCGACCCAAAGGTGATGAAAGCCGCCAAGGAACGGATGATCGTGATGCACCCACTGCCGCGCGTTGGGGAGATTTCTGTCGATTTCGACGACGACCCGCGTGCAGCCTATTTCCGCCAGATGGAATATGGGTTATATATTAGAATGGCCCTGCTTGCCATGGTGCTTGGAAAGGCATAAACCGGGATTTTCCGCAATTTTGTTTGGGACTTCTGCCAATGTTCACTGAAGATTATCTCATGCGCATCATCAACCAGGCCATCGCGACCCTGATGATCGCAATTGGTTTAAGGAAGGCCGGCAAATACTCTGAAGCCCTGCAGGCAATCCAACAGGCAGTCGGGCAGGTAACCACCCTTCCTGCAAATCTCGTCGATCAGATGGATGACACCAGCCTGTTGAACATGCTGGCAGCACCGGGGCAATTGGACATTGGCAGGGTGGCGATCCTGGCGGACCTATACCAGGAGCAGGGAGAAGTCCTGATTAAGCTGGATAAGCCGGTGGAGGGTTGCGTTGCTTTCGCCCGCGCTTTGAGATTTTTGCTGGAAGTGGTCCTGGCTGAGGACGCCGACCTGACTTCCGAAAATATTGAAAAAATCCTTGGATTGGTTCAACGGTTGGAAGGAAGCCCCCTTCCTGTGGAGACGCGGCTGGCACTTTCCGATTATTACCAGCGCCTGCTGGAAAAGGACGACCAGGCTCTTGCCTCAGCAGGTACATCCCGCGAACCGGTCAGCGAAGCGCTGTCCAGGTTGAAGGACCAACTCGATCGCTCTGAAAACAATTGAGGCAGTGACCTACAATGGAAACCTTCTTTTCTTTTCTAGCCAAACGCGTTGACGATTGCTCATCTTTACTGTGCGTGGGACTTGACCCGCACCCTTCAGACCTGCCTGCCCCAACTGCAGAAGCAGCCCGAGCCTTTTGTCTTCGCATTGTGAAAGCGACCGCGCCTTTCGCTGCCGCTTTTAAACCTAACGCGGCTTTCTTTGAAATATACGGATCCGAAGGCTGGACGGTCCTAAAGGACGTCATCGCCGCCGTGCATGAGGAATCCGACCGGCTGGGTTCGATGATCCCAGTCATCCTGGATGCCAAGCGCGGGGATATCGCCTCGAGCGCTGAATCTTATGCCAAATCAGCGTTCGAGAATCTCGGGGTGCATGCCATCACCCTCTCCCCATTTCTTGGCAAAGACTTGATTGACCCGTTCCTGGCTTACAAAGAAAAGGGCGTTTTCCTTTTATGCAAGACGTCAAACCCGGGGGCAAGCGATTTGCAGGATCTTAATGTGACGATAGAACATAATTCGCAGATCATCGTAGTGCCATTGTACGAACGGGTTGCAACTCTTTCCCAACAATGGAATACGGGAAATAATATCGGCCTGGTGGTTGGCGCCACCCAGCCCGAGGCGTTGAGACGGGTTCGATCTGCAGCGCCCGACCTGTGGTTTCTCGTGCCCGGCGTGGGAGTGCAGGGTGGGGACCTGGAGAAAGCGCTCCAGTCCGGTTTGAGGACAGATGGAAAGGGCATGCTGATCAATATTTCACGAGGTATCTCGCGTGCGAAAAATCCCGCCAGGGCGGCTGCTGACCTGCGAGATGATATTATTAACATTCAATATTCCATGAAGCACTGAGCCTGTCAAAGCCTATGTCGTGTGTCCTGATCCTGTCAAAAAATGCGAATGCGTACCATGAGATTATCCAGTCGGCGAGCCTGCCGGAGTTGGAGAGACTGGCGGCAGCAGCCAGCCCCTCCGAAGCACTGGCGCTCGGGGATGATTTCGAGGTTGTATTTGGAGAGCCTGTGCTGATTCGGGAAGTGATCGCACGCCTTGGAAAATTGCGCTGGGTGCAGGCCACTTACGCCGGGGTTGAGCCGCTGCTCGATCCGACCCTGCGCCGGGACTACCTCCTGACCAATGCCCGCGGGGTCTTTGGCAGGTTGATGTCTGAGTATGTTTTCGGGTACCTGCTGCTCCACGAACGCCGCATGTTTGAACGCTTCCGGGCGCAGCAGGAAGAGCGCTGGGATGCCACCGTCTCGGGCACCCTGCGCGGCAAGACGCTCGGCCTGCTGGGAGTTGGCTCGATAGGGGCTGCCCTGGCTGCCACTGCCAGGCACTTCGGCATGAACGTGCGCGGCTACACCCGGGAGAGCGAAGCCTGCCCGGACGTGGGGGCTTTCTACCACGGCTCACAATTATTGGATTTCGCCGAGGGGCTGGATTACCTTGTTACAGTCGTGCCCAACACCAGGGAGACTGCCCGCATCGTGGATGCCTCCCTGCTGGAGCGACTGCCGCCTCACGCCGTCTATGTCAACGTGGGGCGCGGCTCGGTGGTGGATGAGGCTGACCTGGTCGCCGCACTGCGTTCCGGTAAACTGGCTGCGGCCGTGCTGGACGTTTTTGAACAGGAGCCGCTCCCTTCAGGGCATCCCTTCTGGCACACACCCAATTTGTTAATGACCTTCCACACCTCGGCGTACAGTTTTCCAGCCGACCTGGCCCAATTATTTATCAGCAATTACCGCCGGTATGCGCAGGGCGAGACCCCGCTGCATGTTGTCGATTTTGAAAAGGGATATTGATTCCCAGGTTCGGGAAAGAGGCCTATGAACAAAACCAAATCTTCGCTCGCAGACAACCTGCTTAAAGCTGGTTGTGTCAAATTTGGGGAGTTCACGCTGAAATCCGGGCTGAAATCCCCCATCTATATTGACCTGCGCCAGATCATTTCCTTTCCCAGGATATTGAAACAAGTCGGTGCGGCCTATTTACCGATATTGAAAATATTTGGAATTCAAGCGTATCGCCGGCCTGCCCTACGCTGCCATCCCGATCGCGACGACCATTTCGATCCAGGGCGGATACCCGATGATCTACCCGCGCAAGGAGGTCAAGGAATACGGAACCAGGGCCGAGATCGAAGGCGAATACCACAAGGGGGAAACAGTTGTGGTGATCGACGACCTTGCCACCACCGGTGGGAGCAAGTTCGAAGCCATAGAAAAACTGGCCGGTGCGGGATTGAAAGTAAAAGATGTGGTGGTGCTGATCGACCGCCAGTCTGGAGCCAGGGAGGCATTGGAATTGGCAGGGTATCAACTCCATGCCGCGCTGACGATCTCGGAGTTGTTGGATCATTGGGAAAAGACCGGGAGTGTAAGAAAGGGAAAGATCATGGAAACGCGCCGGTTTTTGGAGAAAAGCAAATGAGTCAAAAATACTCTTTTGTTGCGACCATCGAAAACGCCGGGGGCGGGGGAGCATTTGTACGTGTGCCTTTCGACGTCGAGAAAGCCTTTGGGAAAAAGCGCGTCCCGGTCCTGGCGTCGATCAACGGCGAATCCTACCGCGGCACCCTGGTGCGGATGGGTGAACCTGATCACTTGTTGGTCGTGCTCAAGGAGATCCGCCAAAAGATCGGCAAAGATTTCGGAGACGAGGTTGAGGTTGTGCTGGAAGAAGACACCCAGATCCGTGTGGTTGAAGTCCCTGAAGATTTCAGGAAAGCACTGGATAAGTCCCCGATCGCGAAAGCGGCTTTCGAGAAAATGTCATACACACATCAGCGGGAATACGTGCGTGCCATCCTTGAGGCGAAGCGGGAGGAAACGCGCCGCAGCCGGATCGCGAAATCCATTGAGATGCTGATCCAAAGCAAAAAACGCCAATAGAATCGATAACTTGCTGGGCGAGGGTCTCCTGACCCCGACATAACAGAGCATATTAAGGGGAAATAAATTAAGACCGGATGGAAGAGTTTGCCTTATCGTGACTTAATCAGCTTTTCCTTCCCTTTCCGACCAAGGTGTTTGATCCGAACCTCGCGGCGCATGGCGCTGCTCCGGTCTGGCTGTTCTTCCACGTATGCCAGCCGGACCGGGCGCCGGCTGCGCGTGTAGCGGGAGCCGATGCCGTGATTATGCTGGCGGAGGCGCCGCTCCGGGTCGGTCGTCCAGCCGGTGTAATAGCTGCCATCAGAACAAGTGAGGATATAACAATAGCAGGGCATGGTCAGTGATTATTCATCCCCAGGTTTCTTCCTGTTGCGGCGTCCGAACAATTTATCCAGGCCGCCGATCTGCTGCTTCAGCATATCCCCCACCTTTGGCATTTCCGGCCGGTTGGATTCAACCGACAACCAGTCTCCCTTGGAGCGTTCCAACAGCCACTGGGAGCGCCTCCGGCGGGTATCGTCCAGGCGGGCTTGCAAATTCTTTTTATTTTCCTCGGCGATATCCTTCCTCAGAGAGGCCAGGGTGGCCATGAAATCGTCCAGGACACGGATCGTATTGGTGCGGTTGTGCATGATCGCCTCGGCCAGGGCTGTCGATTCTTCCCCTTCCAGCGGCTGGGTTGCGGTTGAAAAAGGTTTTCCGGCCATTTTACGGATGTCGGACCAGCCTGGTTGGCTGGTGACGGTTTCGGCCAGCGCAGCCGCAGTCAGCCCTGGCAGGAGGTGGGCCGAGGCCATCACCCCGTCCACTTCAGCCAGGTCCGCAAAAAATGGCTGCGCTCCGAGGAGGGCGACAAAATCAGCCGCCAATTTGAGCGCTCCTTCAGCCGTGCCTTGCGGAGCAGTGACCGCGATCACTCCTCTTTGAAACAGGTCTGCACGTGCAGCGTTGAGTCCCATCGCTGAATCTTCCAGGCTGGACGGGTTTAACGCCGGGGTCAGGCCGATGTAATGGCGTTTGGGTGGCAGGAGTTCCTTTGCCCAGGCCGCAACCGTCGATTTAACAGGCCCGGTGTCCATCACGACGGCATCTTCGCGGATATCCAGGGATATGAACTTCAGGGTATCGCGGATCCCGTCGAAAGGGATCGCCAGGACAATGATATCTGCGGCTTCGACGGAGGCAGGCAGGTTATAGGATATGCTCTCCACTGCCCCTTGTTTTTGAGCCTTGCGGGCTGCATCCGGCGATTTGTCGTGCCCGAGCGTGGTGACCTGGTCCTTGTGGTCTGCCAGCGCCAGCCCCATCGAAGCTCCGATCTGGCCCAGTCCAATGATGGTAATTTTTACGGTCATCGGGTCCTCACTCAGTTATTGTCAGGATGTTTCAGGATGGAAAATAGTTGGACCTGGCGTCTTCACCACGAGCATACTCTGGCAAATTTGGGTAATTTAATTTTCGTCGTCCGCTGATTGGAGCGCCAGGAGCAGTGGATCTTCATTTGTAGAAGTCTCCTGATGGAAGCGGATCAGGTCCACCGTCCGGCGGGAAGCGCCCGCCTTCTCTGCCAGGTCTGCACCCCATTGGGGATGATGGGCGGCTACAACAAATGGACGGCGAAAGCTTTTTGGAGTTCCCTCGCTCCAATGCACGGACCTACGCCGGAACAGGCGTTTTCCGAGCACGATCACCACGCGGTCGAGTATTGAGAGGGGAAATAGTACCTTGCCGACATCGTGCAGGAGGGCTGCTGCCAATAAGTCCGCATCGGTCTGCCCGGTTGCCTTCAACCGCTCGAAGACCTGAAAGGCATGAGCCTGTTCGGAAGCGTCCATCCGGCGAAAGAGAACGATTTGGGAAGGGGAGAGATGGGGAAGAAGCGCCTCGGTGTCAACCTGCTTACGGTGACCGGGAAGGGCATTCCAGAACTGGCGGGTGCGATATATGAGACGGGAGGACATCGATGGAATCCCCGGCGGGATTCGGCCGGCGAAGGGGATTATAACATTGTGATAGAATCGTGAGAGCCGGGGACGCCGACCCCGGCTCTCTTGAAAGGAGGAGAAGAGAAATCGCCTTACGACATTATCTTATCATCTGGTTCTGAAATATACTTGACGCTTACCCTACGCTTCCCCTACGCCAATTTGACAATTTTGTAATCGTTTTTCCATCTTTTTGGAGATTTCATGCCACCCTATGCCATTGAGACCGAAGATTTAGGGCGGATCTACAAGATTCGCGGCACAAAAAAGAAAAAGCCATCCGCAAAGAGCTGGTTGCGTTGGCGGATGTAAATTTAAAAATCCAACAAGGTGAACTATTTGGTCTGCTCGGACCGAACGGGGCGGGTAAAACAACCTTGATCAAGATTCTCACCACCCTGCTCGCCCCAACTACAGGGAGGGCGTGTGTGTCCGGTCATGACGTGATCGCAGCCCCACACCTCGTCCGCCCGTGCATCAACATGGTTTCCGGCGGAGAGTCGTCAGGCTATGGACTTTTGACGGTGCGCGAGAACCTGTGGATGTTCTCACAGTTTTACGGAGTCCCGTCGAAGGAAGCCTACCAGCGCATTGACGGGCTGCTGAAGCGCGTCGGTATTTTCGACCGCCGGCACACCAAGTCTTCGGACCTTTCCACCGGTCTGCGCCAGAAAATGAACATCGTGCGCGGCTTCATGACCGACCCGGAAGTTTTATTCCTGGACGAACCGACCCTCGGGTTGGACGTGGGAGCCTCGCGCGAAGTCCGCGGCCTGATCCGCGAATGGCTTAACGAGGATAAATCCCGCACACTGCTGCTGACCACGCACTACATGGTCGAAGCAGACGAGCTGTGTGACCGGGTTGCCATCATTAACCAGGGCCGGGTACTGGCGTGTGACACCCCTGCGGTCCTAAAACAAAGCTTGCAGAAGGATGCCATTTTTGAGATCGAAACCAGCCCGCTAAACGGACTTTCGGTATCAAAACTGGAAATCTTGCCGGGAATCCAAAAAGTGACCTGCCAGGAAGCGGATGGGAGCGCCACGTTGAACTTCATTTTAAAGGAAGAGGCGGTTTTGGCAGTCGTCATTAACACACTAACCGCCGCCAACGTCAAAATCATGAAGTTGTCCAAGCATGAGCCTACCCTGGAAGATGTGTTCGTGACCCTGGTGGGAAAATCCATGGCTGACATGGAACAGGGAGGAGAAGGTGAATAGTGCCGATTTGGGGCACAGGAGAAGGAACAGCGGCTGGCGGTTGTTCTGGCAGTCGGTGATCGCACGCTCCTATCCGCGCATTATCGGTCAGCAGCGGGAGAAGTCCTGGATGTTCTTCGACGTGATCATGCCGCTTGGGTCGGTGATCGCGTATGTACTGGTCTACCGCGCCCTCAACGCTCCGGAAGAATACGTGGGCTTTGTTGTCATCGGCGGAGCCATGACCGCATTCTGGATGAACGTGCTCTGGAGCATGTCGAGCCAGTTGTACTGGGAAAAGGAGCAAGGCAACCTTGCCCTTTACATCATGGCGCCTAATTCGATGATGTCCATCCTGCTGGGCATGGCGTTGGGCGGAATGGTTGCCACCATCCTGCGCGCCCTGGTGATCATCCTGATCGGCTCGCTGATGTTTGGCGTCCAATACGTCGTGGTCAGCCCATTCGAGTTGTTTGCCGTATTTTCACTCTCGATGGTAGCCCTGTACGGAATGGGAATGATGTTTGCCTCGGCTTTCCTGCTCTTCGGGCGTGAGGCCTGGGCAGTCTCGGATATGATCCAGGAACCGGTTAACCTGGTTTCCGGGTTTTACTTCCCGATCAAATCGCTCCCGTTCTGGGTGGCGGCCGCGGCTTCGGTCATCCCGCTCACCCTCGGCATGGACGCCATGCGCCAATTAGCCTTCCCCACCGGGGTTCAATTTGGGTTCTTATCGACCAGGCTGGAAATTATTGCCCTGGCTGTACTGAGCGTGGTCTTCCTGGTGGGAGCCAAGCTCCTGTTGGATTACACGGAGAAACTTGCCATCCGCGAGGGGCGGGTGACGGAGGCACGCAGGTAGATATGGAAATTTTCTCATCCAATACCGCCCGTTCAGAAGCATGGCGTTCCTTCAAGATCGCAGCCTGGTTGGGCTGGCAAATTACATCGAACTGGACCGACCCGTTCCTGTTTGCGGTTTACTCGATCATCCGGCCCATCTCGCGTGCAGCCATCCTGGTGGTGATGTACGGCGTGATCACCCAGGGCAATTTCACCAACCCGCTTTTCCCTTACATTTACCTGGGGAATGCCTTTTATACCTTCGTTTTTACGGTGATGAACGGGGTTTCGTGGGCTGTGATCGATGACCGCGAGCACTATAAAACGCTCAAGTACATGTATGTTGCCCCCATTCGCATCCCGATTTACCTGCTGGGCCGCGGGGTGGCTGGCTTTCTCACTGCCTCGCTTTCCGTGTTCATCACCATCCTGGCAGGGGTGTTGTTCCTGCATGTAACCTTCGATCCGCTGCAAGCGGACTGGCTCCTGTTTTTCGTGTCCTTGCTCATCGGAGTGATCATGCTGGCCATGATGGGACTGGTCCTGGCAGCAGTAAGTTTGCTGGTGGTGCGTCACTCCGGATTCCTGGCTGAAGGTGTCAGTGCCGTGTTGTTCCTTTTCAGCGGGGCGATCTACCCTCTGGAGGTGCTGCCTAAATGGCTGCAGCCGGTGGGGTTTGCCATCCCCATTACGTACTGGCTCGAATTGATGCGTCGGTCGCTTATCGGGAGCGTGGCCCAGGCTTTCCCAACCCTGGCCCGCTTCAGCAACATGGAATTGCTTGCCATCCTGGTCGCGCTTTCGGCATTGTTCGGAACGATATCGGTTTTTGTATTCCGCGCCTGCGACCGCCGGGCACGCGAACGCGGCTTGATCGACCGCACCACGAATTATTAAGCGCTTCCCATGCCCCATTCTCCTTGTATAATGTCTAATTAACCGGAGGTTGGGACCGCCGGGGAACTTTGTAAGAGAGAGGTGGAGCGATGGATAAACTCTACATCGGTCAGACCGATAAGACCTCGCTGGGGAAGTTTTGGCTCGCCGCCTCAGACCTCGGGCTGGTGGCTGTCGAATGGGGTCAGACCCAGGCCGAATTTGAAGATTATCTTTCAAGACATTTCAAACGGGCGGTCGATTTCGCTCCGGAGCATATCCGCGAGGCCGCGACCCAGTTGAAAGAATATCTGTCCGGTCAAAGGCAGGTTTTCACCCTGGTCATCGATTGGACAAAGATGCGGCAATTCCAGCAGTCCGTGTTGCATGCCACCTGCGAAATCCCTTACGGGGAAACCCGCACGTATAAAGAAATTGCCGGGCAGGTGGGCAGGCCGCGCGCATCCCGCGCGGTGGGGCGGGCCGAAGCCACCAACCCGGTTCCCCTGGTCATCCCATGTCACCGGGTCATCGGAATGGATGGAAAGTTGCACGGCTACGGCATGGTGGAGGGTATTAAAACAAAAGCCTGGTTGCTCAAATTGGAAGGGGCAATGATCGCCTGAAAGCCAGGCCGGGTCAGGGAGGATGGCTGCCATCCATCCTGATTGTTTTATCCTTGCAAAACATTCTCCATTCGGTTATCCTTATTGCCGGGAGTGGTTAGGTCCCGGAGGGCCTCCCGGTCTTCAACACCGGTGGCGGGTCGCGTTGCGGGCCGCGGTGGGTTCGACACCCATCCACTCCCGCCTATTTATGTACTGATGCACCGCGGTCCATGGCTGGTTAGCTGGTTTTCTTTGCCAATCTTACAGGTGAAAATATGACTCTCCCCACAACTGATATCCTGACATCTGTCGTCGCGCGTGTCTTCCGCGTCGACGAAGTCACTCTTGGCGACCCAAAGAAAGGCTTTTTCCTGCGCTATCGGGGTGAATTGATCCTCAACTCGGTCGAAGCCTACGACACGCTGGCTGCCGCCCTGCTCCCATACGATATCACCCCGCTCTTTCGCATCGAAGACAAGCGCCAGACCGTCCTCCTGGTCCAGGGCACCATCCACCCCAAGCCCGGACGGACCTGGGTGAACGTGCTGCTCTTCGCCCTGACCGTATTGAGCGTGTTATTAGCCGGCGCCATTTACGGTTATTCAGGGCCTTTTCCCAAAGATATCCTCGGTCAAATTTGGACGCTGCTTACCCACCTGGGAATTGGGTGGCCTTTCGCGGTCAGTCTGCTTGCCATCCTGCTGGCGCATGAATTCGGGCATTACTTCGTGGGCCGGGCGCGCGGCGCCGCAGTCTCGCTGCCCTATTTCATTCCTCTCCCGTTGAGTCCCCTGGGGACGATGGGCGCTTTCATTCAAATGAAGCAGCTTCCCAAAAACAAGCGCGCCCTTTTCGACCTGGCCATCGCCGGTCCCCTGGCGGGGCTGGTGGTAGCCATCCCGGTATTGCTGTACGGGTTGTCTCAATCCACGCTCTCCACGGTAACGGCGGTTCCAGGCTATGTCTCTGAAGGGAATTCCCTGCTCTACCTGGCGGCAAAATTCGTCGTCTTTGGCAAGCTCCTGCCGGCTGTCCCCAACCTTTCCGGTCTGCCTTTGCTTTCCCATTGGATCGTTTACTTCTTTACCGGTCAGCCGTCGCCGGTCGGCAGCCTGGATGTCATGATCAACCAGGTTGCCTGGGCCGCCTGGGCGGGGCTGCTGGTCACCTTCCTGAACCTGATTCCCGCCGGTCAGCTGGACGGGGGACACGTGATATTTACGGTGTTCGGAAAGCGCGTCAACGTAATCCTGCCAGTCATCCTGGCTGCCACTGTCTTGCTTGGTTTTTTCTGGAATGGGTGGTGGTTGTGGGCATTCCTGATCTTCCTGCTGGGTCGTTCCCATGCGGAACCTCTCGACCAGATCACCCAGCTTGACCCCTCCCGGAAAGCATTGGCGTTCATGATGCTGGTAATATTCCTACTGGTGCTCATGCCTGTCCCCCTGGTATCCTTCTAGATGCATATCCAGGCGCAGCGAATATTAAGTGTTTCCGCGGTTGCCCTGCTGCTGCTCTCGGCATGCAGCCCTGGTTCAACTTTACCCACACCAACCCCGGGCCTGTCTGCCGCCACCTCAACCACCGGCCCGGCTCCCACCCAACCCCCCACACTTATTCCGACCCTCGCCGTGGACCTGACGGCTTTACGCGGGCTCAGCCTCCAGGTCTGGCATGCCTTTGCCGGGGGAGCTGAAGCGGTGTTTACCAGCCAGGTGGAACGGTTCAATTCTGAAAACGAATGGGGCATCCAGGTGACCCAAGCCGGTTATGGAGACTACCCGACCTTGTTCGATGCGGTCAACTCAGCCATCGAATCTGGCGGGACCCCTGACTTGGTTGCTGCTCTGCCGGAACAGACGCTGGCGTGGGAGGCTTCTGCTTCAATCGTGAACCTTTCTCCTTATATCAGCGACCCCAATTGGGGCATTGGAAGTGATGTTGTTGCCGATTTTCCTGCGGTCTTCTGGGCCCAGGATACCCTGGCAGGGAAACAGTTGGGCATTCCGGCGCAGCGTTCGGCCCGCTTCATTTTCTATAACAAGACCTGGGCACATGAGTTGGGTTTCGAAAACCCGCCCGTGTCAGCAGATGAGTTTCGCCAGCAAGCCTGCGCGGCAAACGCTTCTTTCCGCGTCGATTCCAACACCCAGAATGATGGCTATGGAGGGTGGATCGTAGACACCGACTGGCAAACCATCTTACTCCTGGCTGCTTGCCTTCGGTGGAGGCGTGGTGGATGGGAATGCCTATGGCTTTCGAACTGACCCGAACCTGGCAGCCTTGCAGTACCTGAAGGGCCTGTACGATGACAACTGTGCATGGCTCGCCACCGACCCCAACAATCCCGATGTTGTTAGCAGCGGACCTTATTTCGATCAGTTCGCCGAACGTTCAGCCCTGTTCGTCAGTGGCGACCTGGCTGGTGTGCCGTTGGCGATTGAATCCATGTCCCGCTTTAAAAACCCGGACGAGTGGACGGTCCTGCCGTTTCCCGGTCCCGGCGGGAGCGTGGTGGTGACCCACGGTCCTTCATTCAGCCTGCTGAAATCCACGCCGGAAAAGCAGCTGGCTGCCTGGTTGTTTATCCGCTGGCTGCTTACTCCTGAAAACCAGGCCAGGTGGGTGGAAGCGACCGGTCTCTTCCCGCTGTTCCACTCGGTACTGGACCAGGTTGGCCCTTATCGCGCCTCCTCCCCGCAGTGGGACGCAGCCGTGGCAGATCTTTCCCTGGCGCAAGGAGTGCCGCAGCTGGCTTCTTGGCGAAAGGTCCGCTATCTGCTGGAGGACGGGGTTAAGGTGATTTTTCAAACAAACCTTTCGCTGGATCTAATCCCATCCATCCTGACAGAGATGGATACCACGGCTAAAGAAATTGGCGGCCAGTAGAAAAAGATGACTGAAAGACCGAAATTTTACGTGGTCTGGAAAGGGCGCAAGACCGGGATTTTCTCCAGTTGGGACGTATGCGCGGCTCAGGTACAGGGATTCACCGGAGCGCAATACAAATCCTTCACCAGCCGTCGCGCCGCAGAACAGGCTTTCCGGGGAAAATATTCTTCCCAGGCAGGCAAGCCCGCTTCCGGAGGGGATTGGTTGTTTGCCCCCAGACCCCCCATCGCCGACAGTATCGCGGTTGACGCTGCCTGCTCCGGCAGCCCCGGACGGTTGGAATTCCGCGGCGTGGAACTTCGTTCCGGTAAGGTGATCTTCCGGGAGGGACCGTTCGCCAACGGCACCAACAACGTTGGTGAATTTTTAGCCATCGTACATGCCATGATGCTGCTTGAGAAAACAAAAAACGATTTACCGATCTATTCAGATTCGGATACCGCCATTGGCTGGGTGAAAAGGAAGCACTGCAACACCAAGCTCGTTGCCAACCGTACAAATGCGCACTTGTTCGACCTCATTGACCACGCGGAAGAATGGCTGCATGAACATAAAATATCCAACCCGGTTTTAAAGTGGGATACCAGAGCCTGGGGAGAAATCCCCGCTGATTACAACCGGAAGTAAAAGAGGATAAAATAGCGTATCGACCGTTATTCGTTTTTCCAACCCAAGGTAGGTAAGAATGCCCATTTATGAGTATGTTTGCAAGGATTGTGACAAAGTATTTGAAACCCTCCGCCCGATGAGCCAGGCCGACACGCCCATCCCGTGCGCAGTATGCGGCGGGAAGCATACCCGCCGGAAAATATCGGTTTTCTTTGCTGAAAGCGGCGGTAAAGCCGTTTCCGGGATGTCGGAACCGTCTTGCGATTCATGTGGTGGGGGAAATTGTTCTCACTGCGGACATTAATTTTCACACCGGTGAGGGACCTGGCGGGCGAACATTCCTTAATGGAGTTAAATATTCCTCCGCGGCATAAATAAACTTCGCAGTTATCCTTTAGGAGATGAACATGGAATACACTCAATTGGGCCGGACCGGGCTAAAAGTCTCCCGGTTATGCCTCGGTACGATGAACTTCGGCCCCCAGACGGACGAGAAGGATTCGTTCGCCATCATGGATAAAGCTCTGGAATTGGGGTTCAATTTTTTCGACACTGCCAATGTATACGGCTGGAAGACCGGCGAGGGTGTGACCGAGAATATACTTGGGCGCTGGTTCGCCCAGGGCGGAGGACGGCGCGAAAAGGTGGTGCTTGCCACCAAGGTCTATGGGCGCATGGGGGATTGGCCGAATACATCCCGTCTATCAGCGCTGCATATTCGCCAGGCATGTGAGCAGTCCCTTCAGCGGCTGCAGACCGATCACATTGACCTGTACCAGATGCATCACGTGGATCGAGACACCCCCTGGGAGGAGATCTGGCAGGCGATGGAAGTTCTCGTCCAGCAGGGCAAAGTGATCTATGCTGGTTCTTCCAACTTTGCCGGGTGGCACATCGCCCGCGCCCAGGAGTCTGCCAAATCCCGCCGCTTCATGGGACTGGTCAGCGAGCAAAGCCTTTACAATCTGAAAGACCGCATGGTCGAGCTGGAAGTGCTCCCGGCTTGTCAGTCCTACGGGATTGGCGTCATCCCGTGGAGTCCGCTGGGGGCAGGGATTCTGGGAGGTGCGCTCGAAAAAATCAAGGAGGGACGTCGCGCCCGGGAGGATGCTCAAAAAGAGATCGATTCGCTTCGCCCGAAATTGGAAGCCTGGGAAGCATTCTGCAAGGAACTGGGCGAGAAACCCGCGGATGTTGCCCTGGCCTGGCTGCTGCACAACCCGGTCGTCACTGCACCGATCATCGGGCCTCGCACCATGGAGCAGTTAACCGGTTCCCTGCGGGCGTTGGAGATCAAACTGGATGAAGCAGCCCTGAAAAAACTCGACGAGATCTGGCCCGGTCCCGGCGGTGAAGCACCCGAAGCATATGCCTGGTAATTCTTTGGAATTGGAGTAGATTGGGACGGCAATTCACTTGCCGTCCCAATATTTTGAAATGGTTCCGCGTTATACCTACCCTCCCTTTGGCTTTCTCCGCCTGGCTCCCAATGTCTTCTTCGGCGGTCAGCGTTCATTTCGCCGCGATGGTCAGTTGTGCATCGACCAGTTGGCACCACCCTTGCACGTTTTCGGCATGGAAAATGTCCCCCAAAACGGACCCTGTCTGCTCACTTTCAACCACTATTACCGCCCCGGTTTCAATGCCTGGTGGATGGCGCTCGCCCTGGCAGCGACCCTCCCGGTGGATATTCATTTTGTCATGACCAGTGAGTTGACCTACCCGGGTAAGTGGTATGCCCCACTGGGTCAGGCCGGATCGCGCTGGCTGCTCCGACGGTTTTCGAAAATCTATGGTTTCACTTCCATGCCGCCTATGCCGCCTCGCGCCATAGATGTGGCTGCCCGCGCCCGCTCGGTGCGGGAAATGCTCGCCTACGCCAGGGAACACCCGCAAACCGTACTCGGCCTGGCTCCGGAAGGCGGCGACCAGCCCGGGGGGGTGCTCAATTGGCCATCGGGCGGAGCAGGCAGGTTTATTCTGCTGCTGGCATTGCAGGGCTTCCCGATCCTGCCGGTGGGTACATTCGAAGAAAACGGGGAATTCTGCCTGCGGTTCGGGTCGGCGTACCCTCTTCAGGTCCCGGCAGGCCTTAGCCCCGATGAGAAGGACAAGGCTGCCGCACGGGCGGTCATGTCTGCGATTGCGCTCCAACTTCCTCCGCACCTGCGCGGGGAGTTTGGGTAAAACAGGTTGTTTCAAACCCCGTAAAGTGACTTTCTCTAAAGGCTATCCTCCATAATATTGTTTTCGTGACTGGTGACTTTGTGGTTAAAGGTGATCCGCAAATCCTATTCAAGAGCATGAATCGCTGCACCAGTCAATATTTGTAAGCAACTCCTTGCGGAGACCTGCGTATATCTTTTCAGAACGATCAACGAGGACCTACAGTGACTGACGAATCGACCTGGATCAACCAGGCCCGGCAGGGCGATGACGAAGCTTTTACGAATTTGGTCGAAACTTACCAGAAACCGGTCTATAACCTATGCTACCGGATGCTCGGTGAGTCGGAGGCTGCTGAAGACGCGGCCCAGGAGACCTTCCTCAAGGTTTACCAGAACCTGGCCCGCTATGACAGCGACCGTTCCTTTGCCACCTGGCTTCTTTCCATCGCCGCCCACCACTGCATTGACAGGTTGCGCCGGAGACGGTTTTCCTCGGTCTCGATCGACGAGAATGAAGAAGGTCAGACCGACCTCCCCGACCGCTCTGCTCCAGACCCGGAGTCAGAGACTGCCAAACGACAGGAACGCGAACAAATGCAAAAGTGCCTGCAATCCCTTGACCCCACCGACCGCGCCGCGGTTGTGATGCGCTACTGGCAGGAACTCCTCGGAAGTGGAGATCGCCCAGGCACTCAACCTGACCGTCCCGGCAGTAAAGAGTCGTTTACACCGTGCTCGCCGGGCACTGGCAGACCTGTGGGAAGAAAAACCGGCGCATGTGCGCACTGAAAGGAAGGCTTATGGATCACCAGCCTTTTGAAGATTGGCTTCTGGATAACCAGAATCTGACCATTGATCAAAAACGTCAGTTGAATACCCACCTGCAGACGTGCTCCTCCTGCACAGCCCTGGCAGAAGTGAACCTGGCGTTGAAGTCGGTCAGGCTGGCCGAACCAACGGCTGGGTTTACCGATCGATTCCAGGCAAGACTGGCAGCCAGGAAAATGTCGCAGCGGCGTAGAAATTTCTGGGGCTTTTCCATCCTTTCCCTGAGCGTGGTGGGCGTGTTCGCATGGATTTCCTGGCCGGTGCTCAGAGAGTTGGTCCAATCTCCAGTTAATTTACTGGCATCCTGGATTTCCTCCCTGGTCTCGTTTTGGGCCTCCTTCCAGGCAGTCGTCCGGGCGGGGATGGTTTTATTCAAAGTTGTTCCAGGGTTCGTCCCTGCATATATCTGGGCGGTGATCCTGTTCGCCGCTGGCGCCTGGAGTCTGGTATGGGTCGCCTCGTTGATCAAATTCACAAAATATCCGCAAGGAGTTTAATCATGAAAACAAAATTTGTTTCGCTCGTATTGTTGGTAATGCTGGTCTTTGTGCCGTTGCAATCTGCCGCGGCCAAGGGTACTTCTTTTGATGGTCAGGTGATTTTTGGCCAGTCCTACACCCTGAAGACCGGCGAGACCTTGTCTGGCGATCTGCTCGTATTTGGTGGAACAGCCACCATTGATGAAGGCGCCACTGTGAACGGCAATATCGTCCTGTTCGGCAGCACGTTGGTGGTGAATGGCGAAGTGAGCGGCGATGTGGCTGTCACGGGAGGTTCGGCAACCCTGGGGGCTTCCGCCCACATCCATGGCAACCTTACCACCGTAGGCGCCACTCTTGAGCGTGCTCAAAGCGCACAGATAGACGGGCAAATCACCAACACCGCCTCCTCATGGGTTGGAAATGGCAATAATGGCACCAATCCCATTATCCCTGGTGTTCCACCAACACGTATCCTCCAGCGTTTCCTTTCGAATTTTGATCCCCTTGGCCCGTTGTTCAATGCCTTTGGTCAGGCGCTTGGGCTGGCAGTACTGGCAATGTTGGTGATGCTCTTCCTGGCTCCCCATGCAGACCGTGTGGCGCATGCCGTTATGGCACAGCCGCTCACTTCAGGCGGCCTCGGGCTGCTGACGATCATCGTGGCTCCGATCGCCTTTGTCCTTTTGACGATCACGATCATCCTTATTCCGGTGGTGGCCATCGCAGTGGTTGCCTTGATCGTGGCGGGTGTGTTCGGTTGGATTGCCATCGGCTATGAAATCGGTCAGCGTTTTACCACGGCCATTCATCAAACCTGGCATCCGGCCTTCTCCGCTGGTCTGGGAGTATTTGCCCTGACACTGGTGGCGAACGCTCTTGACCGGCATCCCGGTGCTTAATTGCGTCGGTTGGCTGGTCCCGTTCCTGCTTGGTATCGCGGGCCTGGGCGCGGTCATCATTTCCCGCTTCGGGACGCAAGTAGTGCTCGCACCCGCAGCAGGGACACCTTCAGCTCTCGCTCCGGTCGTTCCTGCCACACCTTCCCCCGTGGTCGCGCCCCAGCCTGCATCCCCTGCTGAGGAAACGGCTGCCCCGCAGCGCAAGCCGCGCGCGAAAAAGGAGTAGACGCGCTGCGACACTAGGAATAAATATCACCGCCCTGGGTTTCCGGGGCGGTTTTTTATCTCTGTTTTGCTGTCAGGAACCCAAATAGGTCAATATCCATGTCTTTTTAAGCGCACTAACAGGAAATGCACGGTTTAATACCTCGTTTTTATGCCTGCGCTGGAAGGGTTATCCATCGTCCCTTTTTTCGGGTTTCCAGGGTGCAATGATATAATTCTTGTTGCCCACCCAATTTGGCAGAAAGAGAGCAGATTATGGCCCCTGAAATCAAGCCCCCATTACACCCGAATCCCCCGCCCCTGGTAAGTGTTTCCGGATCCCACCGGGAAATGGGCCGTCAAATCGGTGAAGCCTGCAAAAAACAGGTCCAGCACGGCGTCGAAAACGGTCGCAACCTGGTGGCGGATGCCTACCAGCAGTTGGAGTTGACCTGGGCAGGCGCGCAGATCCAGGCTCGCAAGTACTTGCCGTTCGCCCAGGAGCGCTATCCGCAGTACGTGGACGAGTTGATGGGAATCGCCGAAGGTGCAGATGTTGGTTTTGAAGACCTGGTGGTCATCAATGCCATGGAAGCAGTGACGATGGATGCCCTGCACCTTACCCGCTGCACCAGTATGGCCGTCAATGATGAGCGGACTGCCGACGGTCACGTGCTGCTGGCGCACAACGAGGACTGGGTTCCGGAGGACGAAGATGATGTATTTATCGTCCTCGCCAAACCCAAGAATGGTCCGCCGTTCCTGGCGATGACCTACGGTGGCTTGCTGCCGAATATTGGTTTCAATGCCTACGGCATAGCGCAATTATGCGATTCTGTTTATCCGAACGATTCACGCATCGGCACGCCGCGCACGGTGGTCTCACGCGCCGTACTGGCTTCGAAAACACCGGATGAGGCCATCCGCCATATGCTCTCAGCGCAGCGCGCCGCCGGGTACAACCACCTTTTGGTTCATGAAAGCGGCGAATTCTATTCAGTGGAGGTCTCCGCCCGGCGCTTCGGCATACTTTACGGCGATGATGGTTATATCGTGCACACCAACCATTATCTTTCGGAGAATATGCAGCAGGTGGAACGAGAACCGGAGGACCTGGTTGCCTCGCGCATCCGATACTCCCGGGCACTGCGGCTGATCAAGCGCGAGGATCGCACACGATCAAGACATTACAGACCATCCAACGCGACCACGTCAATTTCTCGAACTCCATCTGCAACCACTCGATTGATGCCAGCAACCCGCTGGACCGCGAGAAGACGGTCAATGCCATGGTGATCGACCTGACTGCCCGCGAAATGCACATCGCCTGGGGCAACCCCTGCGAGAACCCTTATCATACCTATCACCTGGACGCCTGATTTCTCCTGCCTTACTCAACCCCCTCCCCAACCATCGGGGAGGGGGTTGTTTTTTCCCTGTTGCTGGAATTCATCACCTTCTGTACAATGATATGGAAAAAGGAGAATCCCATGCGTTTTGGAATCATGGCGATGCAATTGGAAGCCCTTGTCCCCTCCGGCTTGCCTGTCGAGCAGATCATGGCAAGCATCATGAATTTCGACCACGCCGGGCTGGCAAAAGGGCTGGCAGACAAAGGTTTCAACCCCATTGAGCTGGGCGGTGACCTGGGGATGTTCCTGCCAAATGTCTACAGCTCCGAATCGGTCCAGAAACTGGCTGCCCAAAGATCGGCAGACCTTTCCTATACCCTCCACCTGCCATTGTGGTCGGTGGAACCTTCCACACCCCTGGCGCCGGTCCGCAAAGGCTCGGTGGAGGCTGTGGTGCAAACGATCAAGGCGACCACTCCACTTGCCCCGGAAGTTTACGTTCTGCATGCCACCGGCGCGCTGGCGGCGGAGTTCTATAACATGAAGATCTCGGAACTTGCCCGGACCTTGATCCTGAAACAGTTCCAAACCGGGGCACGCGAAAGCATCCGCGCCATCCTCTCCGAGACCGGCATCCCCAGCCGCCGGCTTGCCATTGAGACCATTGAGTTTCCCCTCGACCTGACCCTGGAAATGGCGGAGGAGTTCGACCTGTCCATCTGCCTTGACACGGGGCATGTGCTGGCAGGCTTCCCCGGCTGGTTTGATTTCTTCGAAGTGGTGGAAAAACTCCTGCCGCGCCTCGCGGAGGTCCATTTGCATGATTGCAAAAAAATGCCCCAGGGTGTGCGTGGTTACGGTGAGGATCACAAACCGCTTGGCGCTGGTGATCTCGACCTGGGTCGCTTCCTCGACCGTTTGGCGTCGGCAAACTTTACCGGTCCCCTGGTGTTTGAATTAAACGTGGATGAAGCATTGGAATCGCTGGATGTGGTTAAATCCATCCGACCCGATTACGTAAAGGAGAAGGGATGAAAAAAATATCTTTCCTGCGGATGTTCGTGATCAGCCTGCTTGGGTTTGGCGCTGACCTTCTCATCCAATATCCAGGACCCGCCGCTGATGACCTTTAAGGTGCGCCAGCTTGCTCCCGACCTGCCAAACACCACACTGGGCATTTTGGGTTTCATCGGCTTGTTGGTGGCAATGGCCGTCCAGCCCATCGTCGGTGTCTTCTCCGACCGGGCAAAGACAAAACTGGGACGCCGCTTGCCGTTCATCGTGGGCGGCGCAGTGCTGATCGCCGCCTCCCTGTTCCTGCTGGCGTTGGCTCCCACTTTGTGGGTGCTCCTGCTGGGTGTGATTTTTATCCAATTTTCCTCGAACATCCTGCAGGGACCCTGGCAGGCGCTCATCCCGGACCTGGTCCCTGAGGGGCAGCGCGGCACGGCTTCCAGTTTGAAGGCGGTGATGGATATCATCGCCACGGTCGTGGCTGGAGCGGTTGCCGGCATCCTGCTTGGGACGACCGGGCAGAAACTATTCGGGGAATTCCGCCATCTATGCCACCGCGGCTGCACCGGTGATTGTGTTCATCTTATTCGTCACGATCACCGCGATCTGGGCACGCGAACAGCCGGGAGCCACCAGCGAGGCGATCGCCTCGCGTTCAATGGGCGAGGCGCTTAAGAATGCATTCTATGTCAATTTCCGTGAGAACCCCATCTTCGGCTGGTGGTTCGCCAACCGCATCCTGTTCTGGGGCGCGTTCATTGCCATCAACGCCTTCCTGATCAATTACCTGGTGGACGTCATCCACATGACCCAGGCAGACGCACAAAGTTTTTACGGTACGCTCAAGGTCATCCTGGGCGTGGGCGTTGATCGTCATGGCGCTGGTATCCGGCTGGCTCTCGGATAAATTTGGACGCAAACCGGTCATGCTTGCCGCCGGACTGGTAGCCTTTGCCGGAGCAGTGCTCCTGCTTCTCGTGCGTGACAAGACCTTGATCACCGTTGCGGGGGGAATTATTGGCATGGGGATCGGCTCTTTCCTTTCGGCAAACTGGGCATTGGCCACCGACATCGTTCCGCGCGGGGAAGAAGCCCGCTACCTGGGTATCGCCAACATTGCCACCTGCATCGGGTCGGGTGTGGCGCGCTTGCTGGGTGGCGTGCTGATCGACCCGATCAACAAGTTACTCGGATCCAGCAGCCTGGGCTATCTCTCACTGTTTATCCTGGCAACGCTTTGTTTCCTGGCGAGCGCCCTGGTGATCATCCCCCTGCCGAACAAACGGGCAAAAGCCATTTAACTAATTACTTGATAAATTCCAAAACAAAAGGCACATCCCAATGGATGTGCCTTTTTGTATCCATGCTCGTTGGTTATTTCTTCTGTTTATCGTATTCGATTTTTTTGGTGGCATGCAGTTCGAGCACATCCTTTTGCATCTTTTCCAGGCGGGCGCCGCGCAGCGGGAACCAGAACAGGATCAGCGCGCCGAGCAGCATGGCGATCCCGGGGATCAGGCCGATGAAAACCTTGATGCCGAAGATGGCGCTGGCAGGCTGGTCCAGGAACGCCAGGTTGTTGTTGGCTTCCCGGGTGACGAAGTGAGCCGCTTCCAGGATGAAGGGAGGGATTGCAATTGCCAGCGACTGGGCAGGTTTGGTGATCAGCGCGTTGATGCCGAAGAAAGCCCCCTCCCGGCGCACACCCGAGCGCAGTTCATCTTCATCCGCCACTTCCGCGAACAGGATGTTGGTCAGCGTCTGCGGACCGGAAAGCCCGAACCCCACCAGCAGCAGGCAGTACGGGATCAGCGCGGTGGGGACGATGACGATCGCGATCAGGCCCACCCCCGCGATCACCAGCAGCAGTTGCTGTGCCTGCACCAGTCCCATTTTTTTGCGGATGATATTCGTGATTGGCACACCGCCGATCAGTGGGATGAAAATGAACGCAAGCAGAACGATCGTGTTCATTTTGAGCACGTAATCGGCCAGGTAGAATACCGACCCGGTCACCAGCGATGAAACCAGGATCGACATGAAATTCTGCGATACCAGGATGAGGAAGCTTTTGCTGGTGAAGGTGAATTTGATCTGGTCCTTGAGCTTGAGAGGCTTATCCAGTTGGGTGAACTCCAGTCGTTCCTTGACCTTGAAGGTGGTGATGATGATCAAGACCATCCCGGTAACCCCCACCACCACCATGGCGATCTGCAGCGGGAAGAACGATGGCACTGCGCCAGCCTTTGGGCGGAAAAGGTCCGGGATGATGAAACCCAGCAGCGTACCCAGCAATCCAAACAGCGAGGAGGATATTTGCAGGTGGTTTCTTTGGGTGTCCGATTCGGTCACCTCCGGCAGCAGGGCAGAGTAAACCAGTCCGATCATGGTGTAACAGCCGTCGTATAGCACCATGCTCACCAGCATCCACATGAATAATGTGAAATCACCGGCATGCTGTGGCGCCAGCCACACCAGGATAAAGGTGGCTGCCAGGAACGGAGCGGTATACCTCATGTAAGGAATGCGGCGGCCGTGTTTTGAACGGGTGCTGTCCGAGACGTACCCAAAAATCGGGTCGTTCAAGGCATTCCAGATGGCATAGATGGCAGACGCGATGGCAATCCAGCGCGCGCTGAGTCCCAGGTAATCCTGGTAAAAAATGGGCAGCAGGGCGCCAAATACCCCTGAGATGAGACTGGTTCCCAGGGCTGCGATTCCCCAGATCGTTTTGTATCCCAGTGAAAGCTTGATCGCACGCGGGGTGAATTCAGACATGGCTCCTCCTTGTTCCTGGCTATCAGGTTATGAAACGGTCATGAGTTCCTTTAAGGTTCGGTACCCGATCACATGCACCCCCGTTTTTTTGATGTGCTGGCCGAGTTCTTCGTTCATGAAATTCTGGTAGTCTGCAACCCGGCAGCGCCAGTCGGGAGTGATGGCTCGCAGCTCAGGCGTATCTTTACTTGGGTGGATAATGAAATGGGTGATACCCGGCTGGAGGTCGGTGAAAGCCTGCATGGTCCTTTCCAGGCGGTCCTTGTCGGTATCCAGGTGCATCCCGCCGAGTGTGTCGAGCAGGGGCAAACCCGAACCCTCGAGCTGTTGGATCAAGCCTGCAGCCATGGTCGCAAATTCCGGCTCCAGTCCGGCAGCACGCCAACCGGCTTCATCCAGGCGGAAGATCATCGGGGGCAAATGATATTTCATCGCCAGCTGGATATAAATTCCCATGAATTTGGGGTGCGCCACGGAACCCATGTGCGTGTCAACGTGGGTGGGAACGATCCCGGCTTTGAGCGCCTGCTCAACTTGTGTAGAAAGTTCCAGTTCCACGGCTGCCGGATCGCCGTGTTCCTGGGCGGTGGCGGATAGATGGTAAAAAAAACCCTGCTCGTCCACCAACCCCGAGGCGGGGTCACGCGTGGAGACAGGTCCCCAGCGGTAGGTCTTCCATTCACTGGTCAGGGTCAGGTGGACTCCAAGGTCGGCCCGGGCATGCTCGCGGGCATAATCGGCGGCATGCAGGAACCAGGGACAGGGGACCATGACCGCGCCGGACGATATGATTCCGGCTTCGTTCAGATCAGAAAATGCTTCCACGCTGGCCTGGCACATGCCGATGTCATCCGTATGGATGATGGCCACCCGGTCGTTGTCTGCCAGTCCAAGTTTTTTTAGTGCGGGATTGGGGATCATTGTCACAATAATCTCTCCTGACGTGGTGATGATATTAATTATAGGGGGGATTACTTTTGTCGGCAACAAGGAAAATAAACGGACTGGTTTCCCAGGAAACCAGTCCGTTTTAATGGATGAGCTGACTCGCTGCTTACGCGGGTTTTCCTCCCATGGGGGTGGGAGCTATGGAATTCGCCCGTCGCCTGCGGCCGATCGTCAATAATCCAACCAGCACCGACCCAAAGTAGGTGGCGTAGACCAGCACCTGCATCAGCGATGGACTAGCGCTGTACCCGAACAACGCCCCCAGCGTCTGCCCGAGCACGGACTCACCACTCAGGATGCCTCCCAGGTCCCAGACATGCTCGATGAGGGCCGGGACCCAGCCTACCAGCACCAGTTCCTCCACGCTTCGTCCCACCAGCCCGGCGGCGAACAGGAGCAGCAGGAAACCCGTCACCTGGAAAAAACGCCGCAGGTCGAGCCGGACCGTGGTCGCAAAAAACGACCATCCCAGCAGGATCGCGGTCCCGAGTCCTAGCAGCCCTCCCAGGATCGTCTGAGGCGTGCTCGAGGAAAATGTTGCCGCGGTCAGGAATAATGCCAGTTCCACTCCCTCGCGCAGGACGGCAATGAATGCCAGCCCGAACATCGACCATTTCCCAGCCTGGGAAGCTTGCAGGACGCTGGATTCGAGTTCTGCCTTCATGGTCCGCGAGCGCTGGCTCATCCAGAAGATCATCCAGGTAAGGATACCGGCTGCCAGCAGCATGGTAATGCCTTCGAAGATGGCTTCCCCCGGGTCCTTTAATTCAAGCCCGAGGCGTGTGAGTAATATGGCAGTGAGCAGACTTAAAAGGGTTGCGCTGCCGGTTCCTGCCCAAATGGCTGAAGCCAGGTCCCGCCGGCGCATCTGGCGGATTGAAGCCAGGACAATGCCGATGATCAGCGCGGCTTCTAGTCCCTCACGGAGGGAAAGGATATAAGATGGAAGCATGAATAACCTTTATTGTTTGTAATTAGGATATTGTTTATCTAATTATACCCCCATCTCATTAATACTTTAGGATTCTAAGATTTGAAACACATGGATCGTCTGCGTCGACCTTTCAAATCAGATGAGATACTTTCCCCGCAATAGAGTCCGCTCCCCGC
This sequence comes from uncultured Chloroflexia bacterium, assembly GCA_963826215.1. GTDB lineage: Bacteria > Chloroflexota > Anaerolineae > Anaerolineales > Villigracilaceae > UBA877. The sequence goes on from CAWGWL010000017.1 coordinate 173,726, forward strand.
AAGGTTAACGTTTTGTCTTCCTTGGTTTTCCCCCGTGAAATGCCGGTGCGGTGATCGCACAGATCGTGCAAATGCGGTCGTCAAGTAATCTAACCCGCAGGCGTTCGTCGATCGATTCGAGCATATCCACTGCCACGGTGATTACGGTGGGCAATTCGGCGTTGTAGCGGTAATTGAAAAGCTGGTGCAATTTTTCTTTCGCCCAGGGCGAGGTGGACTGCGCACCCAGGTCATCCAGGATCAACAGCGGGGCAGTGCGGATTTCGTCAAAGCGGTGGTCATAAGACACGTTGCTCGATGGGCTGAACGTGGCCCGCAGATGATCCAGCAGGTCGGGCACCATGATGAACAACGGCGGGGTGCCCTTATCTGCAAGGGAATTGGCGATGGCGGCAGCCAGGTGGGTCTTTCCGCTTCCATATGGGCCTGTTATTACCAGCCACCCGCGCGGCTTTGCGGCAAACGTGGTGGCAGCCTTGACAGCCTTTTCCAGCGAGCGCACTTCGTCTTGCGAAAGTCCTTCATCGCGCCGGTCGTCGAAACTGGCGAAAGTTCTCCTGGCATGCAGGTCGAGGGAGGAGAGTTCGGGGTGTCCTTTATCATCGGTGGGACGCCGGTAATCCGGAGCCTTGATATATACAGCGCTGACCAGTTCCGGGTCCGCCAGGCGGGATCGGATGCGCTCCTCGATCTCGCCCAGGGGCAGGTTTGTTGTCACCACCAGTGGCAGTTTGTTTATGTAGCGGTAGTTCACGATCTGGAATAGTTTTTCCTGCGCCCAGGCGGTGGCGTTTTGTGTGCCAAAGTCGTCCAGGACCAGCAGCGGGGCATTGCGGATCTCATCGAACCGTTGTTCGAAGGTGGTATCTTCGCTGTCATAGGAAAAACGCAGGGTGTCCAGCAGGTCGGGCACGGTCAAAAAGAGAGTTGGCACGCCCATACCGACCACGAAGTTGGCAATGGCTGCTGCCAGGTGTGTCTTGCCGCAGCCGAATCCTCCCTGCAAAAGCAGCCAGCCGTTCAGTGACCTAGCGTACTGCCTGGCACGGTTGAAAGCCCATTCGAGGCTGTCCGCCTGCATGGCTCCCACCCCTTTGCGCCCGCGGGTTTTAAAGCTGTCAAAGGTCAGGCCCTGGAGTTCGTCCAGGTGGCTGAGCGAAAACAAGCGCTCCCGCACTGTCTGTGCCACCTGCGCGTTGCGGCAAACGCAGACATCCAGTTTGCCGAAGTCGGGTGACCCCGGGTCGGCATCGCGGCGCAGGTATCCCAATCCATGACAGTGGGGGCAGTTGGGGTCGCCCAGCGTGGGAGCCGGGGCTTTATCGTTTGAGGAAGTCTTCGACTTTGCGCGCAACGTCTCGCCCGCGAGGTTTTTTAGCGTCGCGTCCACCTTGCTCTTTGGCATGTCCTTCTTCCTTCCAGCGGCGTAAAATCGCTTCTATATATTTCCAGTTGCGCTTGTTGCTTTTCACCGCGATCCCCAGCGCCTCCACCACCCATTCCGGCGGGTAGCTCTCTTCTGCGTCTTTCAGTGCGTCTGCAATAAGGGGCGTAAGCGGGCCAATATTTTCTTCGTAAAGTTTGAATATGTTCGGGCGTTCGGGAGGTGGGTAAGAGGCTCCGACTCCTTTGGGAACGTCCTTCTGGCTTTTGTAAAAGGCTTCCGCTGCCTTGCGTCCCAGCGGGGAATTCAAGAAATAGAACGCGTTCGATTTCTTCTCCACCTTCAGCAGGCTGCCGCGTTCCACAGCTTTTTCAAGCGCCAGGACCGGGTCCGAAATGAGCCCGGCAAAATCATCCATTCTTAAAAATCGGACCCGCCCTTCCATGTGTTCGAACCGCCATAGGGCATAGAGGGTTACCTTCAATTCATCCTCATCGGCAATCTCCCTCAGCAACTGCCTGAAGAATGAATCGGGGATTTTGGTGAAGGTTTCTTTTTCTGTAAACCCGTTAAATTTCTTCATATTGCTCGAATTTGTGGACACCCTCCGCTCTGAGCCTGGGCTTAGATTTTGGAAAGGTCCAAGCTTCTCTTCTCCGCGTCGACAAACTTGGCCAGGTGGCTCAGGAAGACCAGTTCCACGCTGCCGGTGGGTCCGTTGCGGTGCTTGGAAACGATGATCTCCGCTACGTTCTGCCTGACCGTGTCCTTTTCGTACTGGTCGGGCCGGTAAATGAACATGACGATATCCGCGTCCTGCTCGATGGACCCTGATTCCCTTAGATCGGACAGAACGGGTTTTTTATCCGTTCGCTGCTCAACGGCGCGGCTCAACTGCGCGGCCGCCAGTACCGGTACGTTCAGCTCCCTTGCCAACACCTTGAGGTTGCGGGAAATATACGAGACTTCCTGGACCCGGTTCTCGGTGCGTGTGTCACCGCTCATTAACTGGATGTAGTCGAGGATGATCAGGTCGAGCCCGTATTCCATGTGGAGACGGCGGCATTTGGTGCGCAGCGCCAGCGGCGTGATGGCTGGAGTGTCGTCCAGGTAGATATGCGTGTCTGACAGCACCTCGATGGCGTGGGTGAATTTCGGCCACTCATCTTCTTCCAATTTTCCCGTGCGCAAACGCTGGGAATCAATTTCAGTCATTTGGGTGATCAGGCGCTGGGCCACTTGTTCATTCGACATTTCAAGTGAGAACACGGCCACATGTTTCTTGTGTAAGAGCGCCGCGTTCTTTGCCACTGAAAGCAGGAACCCGGATTTACCCTGTCCTGGGCGGCCGGCAATGACCAGCAGATCGGATGGCTGCAAACCCATCAGCTTGCGGTCGAGATCGATAAATCCGGTCGGGACTCCAAAAATATCCTGGGGGCGTTTCGCCAGCTCGTCTATCCGGTCATAGACTTCGCTCATCACCTGCCGGATGGGCTGCACATCATGGCGCAGCCTCCGCTCGCTGACGTTGAAGATTGCCTTTTCTGACTCCTCGATAATGTTCTCGACCGACTCGCGTTCATTGTAAGCCAGCGTGGCAATCTGGTTGGCAGCGGTCAACATGCGCCTGCGGATGGCGTCCGCCTCGACCATCCGTCCGTATGCCTCGGCGTGCAGGGATGTCGGGACCTGGTTCAGCAGCGCGGTCAGGTATGCCGGTCCGCCGATCTCAGCCAGCTGACCGGCGCTCTCCAGTTCTTCTGTGACGGTCAGAAAATCCAGGGGGATGCGTTTTTCGTGCAGGCGGGTGAAGGCTTCCCAGATCCAGCGGTGCTTGACAATATAAAAATCATCCGCCTGCAGGAACTGTGCCAGGTCATAATAGGCTTCGGGATTAATGAGCACTGCCCCCACAACGGCCTCTTCGGCTTCGCGATTGTGGGGGGTGATTGAAGCGGGCTGGAGGGAAGACCCCTCGGCTTGTCCTGGTCGGCGCTCTTCCGCGGGACTCAGAGCAGGCTCTTCGGGAACAGGCAGATCGGCCATGGGTTATTCCAGTAGGAGTGGAGCAGAGAACCCCCCGCAAGGAGGTGTCCGCCCTAGGATTTGGGTTTTTCTTCGTCGCCCTTATCGGGACCAAGTTTCTTCAGGAAGTCTTCGAATACATCCAGGCGTTTTTCGTCCTCTGGTCCGGCTTCAGCACCCGGTGCTGGTTTCTCAGCCGGTTCCGAAGGAGTCTCTTCTTGAATATTTCTTTCGGGGACTATTCCTGCTTCGTCCATTACAGCCTGGCTCACCAGCATGGGAGCGTGAGCGCGCAGTGCCAGGGCAATTGCATCCGACGGGCGGGAATCGATATTAACGATCTTTCCATCTGTTTCAGCGACGATATTGCCAAAATAGACATCTTCTTTCAAGTCGACGATCTCGACCCGCAAAATCTTGGAGTTATATAACGCAAAGACGTTTTTAAGCAGATCGTGCGTCATCGGTCGGCTGATTTCAACTTCCTGAAGCGCCACCGTTATGGACTCGGCCTCGAACGGTCCAACCCACACCGGGAGGTAACGTTCCACGTCGGTTTGGCGCAAAACGACCACTCTCTGGGGGGACATCAGGCTCACGCGTACACTGTCGATCACTACTTCTACCATCTCAGACATATCTCTTACTCCATTACCAATCAGGCAAAGGTAGCGTTATTCTAACACGGGCGGTATGCGGTTGCAACGGGAAAGGACAGGGCTGGCTGGTTCTGATAAAAAACCGGAGGGCAAACCACCCAGGACCCAAATCGCCTGCCTCTTTTCACGATAATCATGGCGAAAAATATTCCGGGCGTCGGCATGATACAATGTCGCTCGATGCCTGCCACCCGAAAGATCCTGCCCTATCTTGCTCTGGGGGTCACCATCCTAAGCCTTGGCTTCGCCGCCTTCTTCGTGCGCTGGGCGAACGCTCCTGCACCGGTTTTTGGATTCTACCGCCTTGGCATCGCCACCCTGATCCTGACTCCGTTTTTCGTGCGCCACACCATCCGGAAGCAGCGTACCTCTCAAAACCCCCGTCTCTTCGGGTGGATCCTGCTCCTGCCAGCCCTGGCGGGTCTTGCTTCTGCCCTCGATCATTTTGCCTGGAACACGTCATTGAAATATACATCAGCTGCCAATGCGACCTTGCTGGGAAATACTTCTCCTTTGTGGGTGGCGCTGGCTGCCTGGCTGATCTTCAAGGAACGTACGAAGGGACTTTTTTGGATCGGGCTTGCTCTTACCATGGGCGGCGCGATAGCTGTGCTGAGCAGCGATTTCCTCCGGCATCCCCTGATCGGCTGGGGAGACCTGCTGGCCCTGGCGACAGGGATTGTTTTACGCCGTATTTTTCCTTTTTTCCCAGCGCAGCCGGCAGCATTTCGATACGCTCACTCATGTCTGGGTATGCAGCCTGACCAGCACCGTTGTTTTACTCGCCCTCAGCCTGGTGACCGGATCGGCGCTTAACGGCTATTCCCCGCGCACGTACCTGGTTTTCCTGGCCGCGGCTCTCCTGCCCCAATTGACCGGTTATCTCGCCCTGGGTTATGCACTCGGGCATCTCCCGGCGTCGGTTGTCTCACCCACCATGCTGGGGCAACCGGTCCTCACCGCCCTGCTGGCAATCCCGCTCCTGGGTGAAACCCTTCAGCCCGTCCAGTGGATCGGAGGTCTGGTGGTTCTTGCCGGGATATATCTTGTCCATCGCAGCAGGGAAACATCTGCTCAACCCCTGCCCGGCGATTGAATAATTTATAGTTGGGGGATCTTTATTAACCGAACGCGAAGGTCGGCATTCCCTTAATTCCAGTTTTTACCCTGAACAGCCCGCCTGAAAGGGGATATTTTGCCAGCTGTTCCGCGCTCATCCCTTTACGGGCAGAGGTGACATAGAGATCAGTATGGGATGGTCCCCCGAAGACACAGGAAGTAATATTTATACGCCGGGAAGGGGATCGATTCCAATAGGTTGCCGGTGACCGGATTCCACCTGGTGATTTTGGCACCGCCCCACATCGCCACCCATAACATCCCGTCCTGATCGGATGTCATTCCATCCGGCCAGCCCAACTCGCCTGGTATGGTCGCGGCAGCGCGAGGATTTGAGATGTCACCGGTTTCCAGGTGATAGTCGTACGCGGTTACCTGGCGCGAGGGCGTGTCGATATGGTAAAAGGTCTTGTAGTCCGGGCTCCACGTCAGCCCATTGGAAATGCGGGTTCCCGTCAGCAGCGTTTTCAGCGAGCCATCAGGAGAAAACGAATATAGCGAGCCACTGGCTGCTTTTTCCGCATCGTCCATCGTCCCGGCCAGGAAGCGGCCGGTCGGATCACATTTGCCGTCATTGAACCGGTTCCCGGGAATATGCTCCTCCGGATTACCGAGGTGGGTGGTTTTTTTTGTGGGCATGTTGTATGTGACAATGCCGCTTTGTAACGCCATGACCAGGTCCCCATTTTTACATGGCGAAACACTCCCCAGCTTTTCGCCCAGGTTGATGCACTCATCAGTCTTGTTCTGCGGATCGAAGATATGCAGGTTCCCGGCGTGGATATCCACCCAGTAGAGTCGGTTCGCGGTCTGGTCCCACGCGGCACCTTCACCCAGGTCGGCGTGCGCATCCAGGAGCAGTTCAGGGTTCATGCTATTTACGGGTTACTTTTGCCCGCACCAAAAAATGATCCACTCCCCCGAAGCGATATTTGTAATCTTCGTTCCCGCGCATAAAATCAAACTCAGAGCGCTTGTTCTCGTTTGCCCACTGCAGGAGATGCCCCAGCAGCACCCAGCCGGGTGATAACTCCAGGAAACGCCGTTCTATTCCGGAGTTATAGACCCAGATTCGATTTTGATAATCGAAATTCAGATACCCTGCCGCCTTTTGTCCATCCACTTCCAGGAAGGTTAATTGCAGCCAGCCGTTTTCGAACGCAGCCCGGCTGGAAAGATGCATTTGCCTGCGCATTTCCTCGGTCAGGAATTTTGCCTTATCCGGTTCCTCGGTCATCATGACCATAAAGGCATCCACTTCGGCATCCAATGTATCGCCGTCAGTAACAATGTACCAGCGCACATCGCTGCCGCTGTCTCCGATCCGGCGCATTTTCCGCCGGATCTCGTGGCGCTGTTTTTTATCAATTCCACACAGGTAGGTCTCATAGTCGCCCGCTAGAGGGATCGACGGTGCATGGTAGGTCTGGTTAACGCTGAAATTCCAGCCGCGTTTTTCGGTTTCGGTTTTTAAAACCGGGAGGGTTGGCGATGCATCGGGAAGATTATGCCAGTCCAGGGTTTGCCAGGGTTTCGACTCCGCCTCGGGGGCAGCGACGCTAAGACCTGCCGGTCCGGAGTGGTCCAGGAAATCCAGCAGTCCTGGAATGAATACCGGCAGGTCATGGGGGCTGACGATCACATCCAGGTAATCCGAAATTTCGATGCTGCCCAGCAGCAGGAGCGCCGGTTCGCCCTCCCGATTTTTGGCAGAAAAAAGCGGGGCAACACCGGCCAGCTTCCCATCCTCCCGCGCAACGACGACTGCCAAATGGGAATCAGGCCACTCCCCCCCGCCGCGTGTCTCCCACCAGGATTGCAGGTATTCGTAACGCAGGAAAGGTACGTGGGTGGAGCTTTCAGTTAGAAGTCCGTTCCATTCCCCCGCCAGGGGCTCGAGCTCTGTAAAGCTTCGATGTAGGGTAAATTCCATACCGAGATTTTACCAGTATAATGTGGGTGTGACTGTAGCTTTCGATTTGAACATGTTTCCGTTTTACCGGATCAAAGGTCAGGAATGGCCGACGCTTCCAGGTTTGCAGGCAATGGAACCTCCCCGCCGCACAGCCCGCGGCCGCGAGAATGACCGCCTGGTTATCTACCTGACCTTTTCTGGTAACGACCCATTTTCTTCCAGTGAGTACAACCAGACCGCCGCTCAAATGGCAAAGCAGTTTTACCAGACTGCCGGATCAGTGACTTCCGCCGTCCGGAGCGTCGCCGAAGGCATCAACCAGTTGTTGGTGGACCGGAATCTGCGCACCACAGGCAAAGGTCAATATATTATCGGTCGCATGATTTTGGGCGTGCTGCGCGGTCCGCAAATGGTGTTTGCCCAGTGCGGTCCAACGCATATTTTCCACCTGACTGGCAAGGATACCAACCATGTCCACGACCCTCAATTATCCGGGCGTGGGTTGGGAATCGGCCAGGCCACCCCGCTCTATTTCACTCAACTCGACTTGAATCCCGGCGACCAGTTGGTGCTGTGTGCCGACCTGCCCTCCGGCTGGGAGGCGGCTTTGCTGGGCAAGGGTCAGGTTCCGCTGGATACCCTGCGCCGCGAATTGGTGACGGTTACAACTGAAGACTTGAACGCCGTCCAGGTCCTTGTGCAGCCCGGTAAGGGAAGTCTGAACATCGTCAAAGCGATGCCTGCTCCATCTACCAATGCAGCGCTTCCGAAACGCTCACCGGCTTTTGTGAAACCAGCGCCCGTCGCCGCTGCGCCAGGCAGTTCACTCACTCCCCGTGAACTATCAACCGAACCAGCTTCCATCCCCCCTCCCGAATCCATGGCTTCCGTCGTTCCTCCTGCCATCCCCACCTCTCAGGTGGATAGTGGACAACCTGCCAGCCGGTTCGCCACCCTCCTGGCTGGGTCGGAAAATGAAGCTGCCCCGGAATCACCTTTACCCGAAGACGCTCCCAGGACTACCGGGACATCTGTCAATGTCCAGAGACCGGCGGGTAAAATTGATTCAGCCCGGCCGGCTCCTCCTCCCGCCACCGCTTCCAAATCCGCCACCGCGCAATCCGCCGCGCAGACCGGTCGATTTGTGGCCTCCCGCACGTCTGCCGAGCTGCCCGAGATCAAGCGTCCCCTCGCTCACCGAAAGGGCATCTTCCGCTGGTTGGCTTTACTCATCGTGGGGATCAGAAATGGCACTCAGAAGATTTCTGCGGGGATAAGGAAATTCCTGCCCAACCTTTTGCCAAATGCGAATGAAGGGGATTCGGAAAGTGGCGGTTCAAGCCTGGCATTTGTTGCTATCGCCATTCCTGTAATCATCGTGACGATCGCTGGGTTGGTTTATGCCCGTTACGGGCGTGTTTCCCAATACCAGGATTACTTCAATTTGGCTTTAAGCCAGGCTGCCCAGGCTCACGGGCAGACTGACCCGACCGATGTTCGTCATGCCTGGGACAGCGCCCTGTATTATCTGGATATGGCTGATAACTACCAGGTGACCCAGGACTCACTGGACCTGCGTCAGCAGGCGCAGACTGCGCTCGATAACCTGGACAGTATCGTCCGGGTGAATTTCAGCCCTGCCATCGTGGGAGGGTTGGACCGCACCCTGCAAATCGATCGCATGGCTGCCACCAACACCGACCTGTACCTTTTGGACGCCGTTCGCGGGAATGTGATCCGCGCATCCTTGGGAAGCCAGGGATATGAGATTGACACCAATTTTGTCTGTGGTCCGGGGCAGTACGGAACGATCAATGTTGGCAAATTGCTCGATATTGAAGCCCTGCAAATGAGCAATGATTACAATGCCCGGGTCATGGGAATTGATTCAAATGGAGTTTTACTCTACTGCGGTTTTAATATGGATCCGGAGGCGGTCCCTCTCAGCCCTCCACCCCTTGGGTGGCAGGGAATTTCCGCCTTTACTCTGGATACGGATGGTCGCTATCTTTACGTTCTTGATCCACCCGGGAACAATGTGTGGTCATATTCGGGGTCTTCCGGAAAATTCACTGATTCCCCCACCATATTCTTCGGACAGCAGGTCCCTCAGAGTATGAGCACCTCCGTCGACCTGGCTGCCAATAATTCTGACCTGTATTTGCTTTTTGAAGATGGACATGTCACTTCCTGCCCGGCGAGTCATTTCGAAGGGGTCCCTTTGCGCTGTGCCGACCCGCTTACCTTTGTTGATAACCGCCCCGAGCGGCAGCCGGGTCCCAGGATCACCGATGCCATCTTCAGTCAAATCTCCTTCGCAGCCGCACCCGACCCAATGCTTTATCTTCTTGAACCTCTAACCCGGGCAATTTACTACTTCAGCCCGCGTTCGAATACGGTGGAATTGCGCGGTCAGTTCCGGGCTGGTGTGGCAGCAAAGTAATACGCTTTTCACCGGCTCTGCCACTGCCATGACGATCAGCCCGAACCGGAACATTATCATCAGCATAGGTGCCCAGGTATACTTCGCCTCCAATGTACCCTGAGAAATGAAAAATCCATCTGACAACCCCAAACCGACTCTGCTGGGTTGGCTGCTCAGATTGTTTGGCTTGCAAAAGCCCCGCACCCCCGTTCACGTAGTTCCACCTGATAACACCATCGAACCGGTCCGGATGGTGACCACTCGCGTCCTGTTGGTCATCATCGACCCGGTCATGGACCCCGCTATCCGGGGTAAAACTATCCCAGCTGATGAAATGGCAATCTCCCGATACCCTGGCGAATGATTTCATCCAGGATATCCTGGAGACCAGCGCTGGGATGGTGCGCTATCAGATCGCCCGGCGCGTGGAACTCAACGAGTTCCCGGCCAAGACGGATGGGTTCTCCTATGTTCCTCAAACATATCTGGATGTTTTGAAAGGCGTCAAGCCTCCGCATATGCCTGAAGGTGCAGACTACCAGGCGATATTGACCAAACTGAATGTCTTGCCGCGCATTAGCATGCGGGATATCGATGAAGTGTGGCTGTTTGGGTTCCCCCACGCGGGGTTCTTCGAATCAAGCATGGGCGGGGCAGGTGCATACTGGTGCAATTCCCCGCCAATGACCTGGTCTTCCAGTTGCTCGCGCCGGTTTATAGTGATGGGTTTCTCTTATGAACGCGGCGTCGGAGAAATGTTGGAATCGTTCGGGCATCGCGCTGAAGCTCTAATCTCAAGGATTTTCGAGTGCCAGGAATTTGTGGCTTGGACGTATAAGAAAGGTCGTGTTCCGCCCATCGTTGGATCCGGCCTCAACCTTTTCCAGCGCTTTGTCAGTTTTGACCAGATCGCTCCCGGTCAGGCTGGAATTGGGACCATCCATTATGCTCCCAACAGCGTCCGGGATTACGATTGGAATAACCCCCTGCTTGTCCCAACCAATTGCTATGACTGGTATAACTTCCCGAACTTTCAGAATGATGTCCGCCAGCTCAACGCTGAAGAATGGGGCAATGGCGACATCCGCGCTCACCACAAGTGGTGGCTAAAGCACCTGCCTCGGACCACCGGGCGGAAGGACGGGGTGGCAAATAATTGGTGGCAGTATATATCGGATCCCAACCAGCTTAAATAGGGAATAGACCTGGCTTCATCCTTGCACGGGGGTTAAGATCCGGCGTTCTGAATATTGATTAATTAATTCCTGGCAGCACCAGTGGGACATCTGCAAATGGATGGGGGATCACTTGCACGGGCAGGTGATACGCTGCAGAGATCAACTCGGGGGTCAGCACCACCTGCGGAGTCCCTGCCGCGATGATTTCCCCCTCCACCAGCAGGGCAACCCGGTCAGCGTAACGCGCGGCAAGATTTAGATCATGCATGGCAACCAGCACTGCTAATTTATCCTGGTGCGCAAGGGTTCTCACGGTTTCCATAAAATTGACCTGGTAATGCAAATCCAGGTTGGAGGTCGGCTCATCCAGCAGCAGGATCGGAGTGGACTGGGTTAACGCCCGCGCCAGCAAAACTCGCTGCTGCTCGCCGCCGGAGAGTTCGCCCACGCGCCGCTCGCTCAGATCCAGGGCGTCCACTTTTTGCAGGGCCAGCCGGGCGATCGCTTCATCTTTTTTTGAGATCTGCCCCAGGAAGTTTAAGTGCGGCGTCCGTCCCATTAACACGGTCTCCCAAACTGTGAAGGCCGGCGGCATGGAAACTGCCTGGGGTACAACAGCAAGAGTCCGGGCACGCTCCATCGGCGACAGCGATAATAATTTTCTTGAAGGAGCATTTAATTCGTTCCATTGCAGCATTCCCCTCTCTATCGGAATTACTCCGCTGGCAGCCCTTACCAGGGTGGACTTTCCTGCGCCGTTGGGACCGATGAGCGCCATGACCTCACCGGATTCGATTTCCAGCGAAATATTATTCAGCACGCGCCTGGCACCGTACGAAACTGTTAATCCTTCAATTTTCAGCATGGCAATATTTCCAAACGAGAATATGAAATCACCAGTATCCCTGGTTCTTCGCCCGGCGCAGTACCCAAAGGAAGAATGGAGCGCCTACCAGCGCGGTCACGATTCCCACCGGTAATTCCTGCGGCGACAATATCGAGCGGGCAATTACGTCTGCCAGCAGCAGCGCGCCAGCTCCCCCGATCAGCGAGAGCGGGAGCAGGCGCCGGTAGTCCGCACCGAACCACAGGCGTATGATGTGCGGGACGATCAGTCCAATGAAGCCGATAATTCCCGAAAAAGACACGGCTGCTGCCGTCGCCAGTGAAGCCGCCAGCAGGATCAATGTCCTCGCCTGGGTGACGGGCAGGCCCATTTGTTGAGCCTGGTCATCACCAAATTGCAGCAGGTTCAGGGCATGCCCGCTCAGCACCAGGACACCCAACCCGACGCCCAGGAAGGGCAGTATTGCCAGCACAGGTTCCCAGCCTGCCTGGGATGAGCCGCCATTTAACCAGGCGATCGCTCGGTGCAGTTCGCCCGTCGAGCGCAGCATTAAGTAGGTGGTCACGGCTGTTGCGAAAGAACCGAATGCCACCCCCGCCAGGATCAGGTTCGTTGTGGGGATGGTTTTGCCCACGCGCGCCAGGGAATAGACCAGGAAAACGGTGAGCAGCGCTCCCAGGAATGCCGCCGCTGGTACAGCCATCAGGCCCCAGAAGGAATACGGCCATTTGATGCTCATCGCCAGCACTGCCCCGAGACCCGCCCCGGAGGCAACCCCGATCAAGTAGGGGTCAGCTAATGGGTTGCGAAAAAGCCCCTGGTACGCTGCTCCGGACCCGCCGAGCGCGGCACCGGTCAGAAGCACCAGTGCCGTGCGCGGCAGGCGGATGTCTGTCATGATGAATGCAAATGTTTTTAATGGCTCGGAGAACGCTGACCCCTTCAGCCAACCGATCAGGATTCGACCCAGGTCGGCCGGCGGGATGAATACCGAGCCGATGGCAATGGATAGTCCCACCGCCAAAATCAGGAAAAGCAGGGTAAATAAATAGGGGCGGATTTTCATGTTGGGGAGGGCACGCTGTTCGATCTCTTCGGGGGATTTCGCGCCCTTGCTTTTTATTATTTGAACAGGTCCGGATGGAGCAGTTTTGCCAAGGCTTCAAGCCCGTCCACCAGTCGCGGGCCGGGACGGCTGACCAGGTTGTCGTCGAAGCCAAAAATCTGCCCGGTCTGGATAGCAATCAATGGTGCCCAGCCGGACCGTGCAGATACCTTGGCTGGCGTCTCCCCGTAAGCCGCATCTCCCAGGATGATGATATTGGGATTGTCAACCAGCAGTACCTCCAGACTGATCGTTGTCCATTGACCTGTCAATTTGGCTCCGATATTAATGCCGCCCGCTCGGGTGATCAGCAAGTCAACGAAGGTACCAGGACCGGCAGTATACGGACTCGACGGGTTGGCAGTATTTGCGTCCAGTTCATAATAAACAGTTGGTCCGTACGAAATTGGTTTGATTTTCTCGTCCACCACGGCAACCCGTCCCCTAAGAGAGTCTGTCAACGCTGTGGTTTCAGTTTCACGCCCGGTCAGCCTGCCAACTGTTGCAAGGTTGGTGAACATTTCTTCCAGCGTTGCAGGGTTGGGGAGGAAGTAAACCGTCAGACCTAATTGCTCCAGGCTGGCTACCAGTTCGGGTGTATTGATGCCGCCAGCCAGAACCAGGTCTGGATGCAGGGCAACGATGGCCTCCAGGTTAAATCCGTTGTAACCGCCGATGGTTGGCAGGGCCTGCGCCTCAGCCGGGTAATCCGAGGTTTCATCACGACCCACCACCTGCCCCCCCGCGCCGATCGCGAACAGGATTTCGGTGTTGGCTGGAGCCAGCGAGACCACTCGCTGGGCTGGGCCGGAGAGTGTCACGGTCCGGTTCAAGCCGTCGGTCAGGGTGATCGCAGTTGAAGTGGGGACGGTTGTGGCGGGCGGCAGGATTGCAGCGGCTGTCGGGGTCACGCTTTGCGCTGCACCGCATCCAGTCAGTAGGGGTACGATCATGAGTGCAATGAGCAATTTGCGGAACATTTCATTCTCCTGAAATCACGTTTAAAGCGAATAATCAAAGGTTTTGTACATCACACTCGAATACTTGTTTTGGAATTGGTTACAAGAGATCTCCGATGCTTACAGACAACTTCACCAATTTTCCAAAACAAAATCCCCTGTGCAAGACAGGGGAGGGGGGAGTGGCAATCCGTTGCGCCGTTCCCACCTCCTTTCCACGAGAGAGTGTAGAACCGGACAGGGCGGGCGGCCTGACTTGTTGACATTCCTGCCAACTCACAGTTGCGGGACAGTGCCGGACTTTCACCGGCTTCGCCATTGTGCCTTTCAGGCACCCTGACCAATATTCAATTACGCTGATTGTATGCCCGCATTGGAATTTCGTCAATAAGAAGCCTTGTCTGGTTCTTGCACAACCTGTACAATAAGGTCTGGGGGGCCCCCTATGGAGACGATCAACACGCAAACCCCTGGCAGATTTACCAGGCTCACTGGATGGATGCCGTTGTTATGGCTCTCGCTGGCTTTTATTGCCGGTATCCTGTTTGCAGGTCGCTTATCGCTGTCAGTCCTTGTCTGGCTGATTTTGGCAGGGATCGGTCTGATCGTTTTCATCCTGCTTCGCATCCTTCATAAGCGCTTCCACATCTCGTTTCACCCCCTTCTTCTTTTTTCACCTGTTCTGTTGAGTTTCTTTTTCATGGGGGCGGCCCGCTACCAATCCACGGTTCCTCGGGTGGATGCTCATTACATCGCCTGGTACAACGACCGGGAATATGAAATCCTCGTTACGGGCACGCTCACCGAGCCGCCCGATGAACGCGATGCTTACACAAATTTACGCGTTGATGTGAGCAGCCTGGCTGCCGGCGATATAACCTTGCCGGTCCACGGTCTGATCCTGGCTCGCGTCCTCCCAGGCGCAGATTGGCACTACGGTGATGTCGTTCGCCTGCGAGGTCATTTACAAACACCCCCGGAAAACGAGGACTTTTCTTACCAGGACTACCTCGCCCATCAGGGTATCCTGTCTTACATGCCGGATGCTGCTGCCACGCTCCTTCCCACCATTGGCGGTAATTCGTTCCTGCGCTTGGTTTACTCCCTCAAAGAACGTGCCCTCGACCATATTTACCGCATCTTCCCGGACCCCGAGGCTTCGCTCCTGGCAGGCATCCTGCTCGGAAATGATAACGGGCTGTCTGCTCCTCTTCAGCAGGCATATAAAAACACGGGCACGTCCCATATCATTGCCATTTCAGGCTTCAATATTGCCATCATTGCCGGCTTATTTGTAAGCCTCTTCAGCCGCCTGCTCGGACGCAATCGCGGGTCGATCGCTGCCGTTATTGGAATTATTATTTACACAATTCTGGTGGGAGCCACTGCCTCGGTCGTGCGTGCCGCCATTATGGGAGGGCTGGGCCTTCTTGCCCGTCAATTGGGGCGCCGCCAGAACGGACTTAATTCCCTGTGCGGCAACCGCCGGGGTTATGGTGGCAATTCGATCCAAATGCCCTTTGGGATATCGGTTTCCAACTCTCATTTGCTGCCACCCTGGGTCTGGTTCTCTATGCCCAGCCGCTCCAGGACTGGTTCACCCGCCTGCTTGCTCGCCGCCTCCCGAACGATACAGCCCTGAAGATTTCCGCGGTGATGAGTACGATTTTATTCTTCACCCTGGCTGCCCAGTTGACCACCCTGCCCATCATGGCTTACCAGTTCGGGCGGTTCTCGCTGGTATCGTTGATCGCCAATCCTTTCATCCTGCCGGTCCAACCCGCCCTGATGACCCTCTCGGGGTTGGCAGTCATCCTTAGTTTCATCTACCTGCCGCTAGGTACGCTGGCTGCCTGGGTCGCATGGCCGTTCGCGGCCTATACGGACAGGGCAGTGGAATTTTTTAACCGCCTTCCTCACGGTGTGATCGTCCTCGGAGATTTTTCTCCCCTCTTCGTTATCTTGTTTTTTGGGATATTGGCTGTCCTCACCTTTGGCGGCGTGCGTGTTAAACAAGCGTTGCGCCCTCTCCTGGCTCCCTCCGTGATCATTACTGCGCTGGGCATAATTGTCTTCCTGGTTTGGTCTGCTGTCTTCCAGGCTCCTGATGGGCGCCTGAGTCTGACGTTTCTGGATGTCGGTTCCGCCGACGCCATTCTGATCCAGACCCCCAGCGGGCGGTCCATCCTCGTGGATGGCGGACCCAGCCCATCCAGGCTTGCCGGAGATCTCGGCGTCCGTCTCTCCGCCTTTGACCGCAGCCTGGATTGGCTTGTCATCGCCTCCACCCAGGAGCAGCAGGTGGCTGCCCTGCCTCGCATCCTCGATCGTTTTTCTGTGGGCAACGTCTTATGGTCTGGGAACCTGGACGCTTCCTGGTCTGCGGGAGAACTGGATCGCTCATTCGCTGCCAGTCAAACCCCGGTTACCTCCGCCTATCCTGGCGCGCAGCTGGACCTGGGGGAAGGCGCCCGTCTTAAAGTGCAGAGTGTCACGCCGCGCGGCGCGATCCTGCTGGTTGAGTGGCAGGGCTTCAGAGCCCTGCTGCCTCTCGGCATTAATATTGCAACCCTTAACGACTTGGAAACCAGCAAGGTCATCGGGCAGGTTACGGCTCTCCTGCTTGCCGATTCGGGTTATGCCCCATCCAATCCACCCGGGTGGATCAGCGCACTGCACCCCCAGGTGGCTGTCCTGAGCGTGGCTGCCGGTGACCCCAATGGATTGCCCGATCAATCCGTGCTCGACAGCCTGGCAGGCATCACCCTCCTGCGCACCGACCGGGATGGCTGGATCACGCTTTCCACCGATGGGGTGGGGTTGTGGGTGGAGGTTGAGAGAAAATGATTTTTTCGGAATTCTCTAAAAATTAAATAGGGGATTGTTTATCGATCGCTAGGGCGGGGTATTCCAGCCATCAGGCGAATTTTTTTAATATTGTGCGATCAGATTAATCTCAGTGGGAGAGGGTCATGGAATCAAATGTCAAGGAATATATCAACAACCTGAAATCAACAGACGACAAGGTCCGCCTCGCAGCGCTCCGGCACGTATTGGAAATGACCGAAGGGAAAGTCGATTGGGTGTATGAAGTTTGGGATGACCTCGTTCGAAGGCTGGACGACGAGAATTCCTATCAAAGATCGATCGCCATCATGGTATTGTGCAATCTTGCCAAAAGTGATTTGCAGGGTCGTTTGGCGGGTTCCCTGGATGGAATATTGGCTCACACCAGGGACGAAAAGTTCATCACTTCGAGACAGTGCATTCAAAACATTTGGAAGGTTGCTCTACTAGATAGCCTGGTGAGGGAAAAAGTGGTTGCTCACCTGGAAACACGATTCGAAGGGTGTGCGCAGGAAAAACATTATAATTTGATCCGCCAGGATATCATCCAATCAATTCGGATTCTTTATGATCAGACAGGGGATGATGGATTATTGGTAAAGGCAAAGGATTTGGTATTGTTGGAGAAAGAGGAAAAGTATCGAAAAAAATATGAGCTCATCCTAAAAGTCAATTGATCGCCATAAATTGGGTACGGTTCTGCTGCACTAATAATGCGCTGTGGTTTTCGGAGATCACTCCCTTGTCCGGGGATCATTGTTTACCGGTGGATTGAAAGGAGTCAGGAATGGATACAAAATTGAACGCCAGTGCATCCATAAAGATCAATGCATCCAGGGAAAGGGTTTGGGATGCCCTGGTGAATCCTGCAGCCATTAAGCAATACTATTTCGGTACAACTGTAATTTCTGACTGGCGTGTTGGATCCCCGATCGTTTGGAAGGGGGAATGGCAGGGAAAATCGTACGAAGACAAAGGGGTTATTCTTAAAAACGAACCGGGAAAAACCATCCAGTACAGCCATTTCAGTCCGCTTGCCGGACTGCCCGATAAGCCGGAATATTATCACACGGTCACATTCGAGTTGTCAGCCGGTGATAATCAGACTACCGTGTCGCTGACCCAGGATAATAACCTCACCGAAGAAGACCGTGTCCATTCCCAGCAGAACTGGGTCATCATGCTGGCGGCTCTCAAGAAGTATTTGGAACATTAAGGTCGCCCTTTGTATTTGGGTTTATACTATTTCCTGGCATTTCCAATTCCATATTCGGTGGTGAGCCTCTAACCAGGCCCGAGGAGTATTATGAATACGCTGCGCACAATTCGCAGGATTTTGGCTGTGGCGGTAGCAATTTGGGCGGTGGGGGTGGCTGTATATTTCATTTTCTTCGCAAAATACTCATTTGAATCAGTCACTGCCACGGGTTTACCGAATCAACCGCCCGTTACTACAACCACCACCGGGCAGTTACCATGGATCTCGCAGGTGCAGCCAGTATCGATTGCGGTGATGCTTGCCTTCTCTTTGCTCCTCATTGCAGCCGCATTCGCGGATTGGCGCGGGTTGCTGGGTTTGGCAATTCCCCTCTGTTTTCTCTCACTTGCAGCCGCTTTTATTACAGGGTTCAGCATTGGCGGGTTGTACTTTCCGGGTGCAGCGGTCGCCTCCATGGGGATGCTGCTCCTGGCGATCGAAAAAATTTGGGGACGAACCAGGACTCCGTCAGCCTGAAACCTGCGATTACGGGTAAATTGAACTCCAAAATACATCCTGAGTTACTGAATTTCCCCACCAAAGACCAACACCACATTCCATAGTTCATCGCCCGCCCCGTATTTCATTTTATATACGGATTAAACCGCCGGTCATCCCCCATTCCCCCCATTTAAACAGGTGGTACATCCGCCCTCTGCGGATTTCGTTGCTGCTGCTCTGCGCCTGTAAGAGGGGGATGCAGCTTTTATCCCCATCGGGTCTTTGTTGGTTGATACTCTCATACATAACTGGATCCGCTCACATGGATTCAATTAATCCTTGATTTTTGGATGGATTATTGTATAATAATTACGATATATTTGATAAATATTAGCGTAATAGCTTTTGGATTACGTTATTTCATCAAGAAGGAGGTTTTTGTCATGAATAAGGTAACTTCAAAAGACGGCACCACCATTGCTTACGATAAAAGAGGCACAGGTCCCGCTTTGATACTTGTGGATGGTGCCCTCACCTATCGTTCCTTCGGACCCATGCAGCACCTGGCCGAACTCCTCGCACCGCATTACACGGTTTACACCTTTGACCGCCGCGGCAGAGGCGAAAGCAGTAATTCCAAACCTTACTCGGTCGATCGTGAAGTGGAGGATATTAACGCCCTGATCGACGAAGCAGGTGGCTCTGCCTTCATTTTTGGCATCTCGTCTGGTGCTTGTCTTGCCCTCGAAGCTGCCCTCCAGCTTGGGAAGAAGACCGTAAAGCTGGCCATGTACGAGCCGCCCTACAACACCATGCAGGGTGCTGCCAAGCCTTGGGAAGAATATCGGAAGCAGCTTGCCGACCTCCTGGTGGCGGGTCGCCGTGGGGATGCGGTCGCCTTGTTTATGCAGTTCGTCGGCACTCCCGCCGACCAGGTGAACGGGATGCGTATCTCCCCCGTGTGGCCGATGTTCGAAGCGGTGGCGCCCACCCTCGCATACGATGCTGCTGTCATGGGCAGTGACCGTAAAGCTCCTGTTGATCGGGCAGCCAGGCTGTCTGTGCCCGCTCTCGTCATGGACGGAGGCGCTAACCTTGCGGTTATGCCGTTCATGCACGATACGGCAGCCAGGTTGGCGAAAGCCATCCCCCATGCCCAGCAGCGCACGTTGGATGGTCAGACTCACGATGTCAAACTGGAGGTCCTCGCTCCGGTCCTGGAGGAATTCCTTTCCAATTAAAGGTTGTGTGTATCAATGACTCTGAAAGCTTATCTTGATAACATTCAAACCCAGACCGGGAAAACGCCCCAGGATTTTCGCATCCTGGCAGAAAAAAAGGGCCTGCTCAAGGAGGGTGTCAAGACCGGGCAGATCGTCTCCTGGCTGAAGGAAGATTTCGGTCTGGGTCGTGGTCACGCCATGGCGGTTGTCCTTACTCTGCAATCTGCAAGTCATCCCAGGAAAACACTGGAGGAGCAGGTGGACGCACTATTTAGTGGTAACAAAGCCAGGTGGCGCAAGTCGTATGACGAGTTGTTGTCACGCGTTAATAAATTCGGGGCGGATGTTTCAATAGCGCCCACCAATTCATATATCAGCTTGCTGCGAAAAAATAAAAAGTTTGCCATTCTGCAAGCCACTTCCGACCGTCTGGATATCGGTATCAAGCTTAAGGGCATAAAAATCAATTCCCCGGTTCGAAGCAGCCGGTTCATGGAACGCCATGGTAACCCACCGCGTTCGGATCGAAGATCCTGCGCAGATCGATGCAGACATATTTTCCTGGCTGCGCCAGGCGTATGAGAAGGCTTGAGTGCAACTTTAAAAATTATCAAGGAGTGAAAACAAATGCAAAAAATTACCCCGTTCCTGTGGTTCAACGACCAGGCCGAACAGGCGGCAAAATTTTATACCTCCATATTTAAAAATTCCAAAATGGGAAGCATTTCCCGTTATGGTGAGGGCAGTCCTGGACAGCCCGGAAAGGTGATGTCAGCCACATTTGAACTCGCCGGTCAGGAATTCATGGCATTGAACGGCGGTCCGGAATTCACTTTCACCCCGGCTGTTTCGTTTTTTATTACCTGCGAGACGCAGGCTGAAGTGGATGAGTATTGGGAGAAGCTCTCCGCAGGAGGAAAAAAAGATAGGTGTGGCTGGTTGGTGGATAAATTTGGTCTCTCCTGGCAGGTTATTCCCACTGCATTGAGCAGGCTTTTGAATGACAAGGATGCCAAAAAATCGCAAAACGTAATGCAGGCAATGCTTAAAATGGATAAAATCATTATCAAAGATTTGGAGCTGGCTTACGCGCAGGGATGATTGAGCCTGTGTTGGGAAGGACCTGAAAATGGCGGAAATGAAGACCAAACCGACGGGTGAGGATGTCGGGCAGTTTTTAAATGGGATCAGCGACGCGAAAAGGCGCCAGGATTGCTTCACCCTGTTGGACCTGATGAAGCAGGTTACCAGGTTCGAACCAAAACTATGGGCGAGCAGCATGGTGGGATTCGGAGATCATCATTACAAGTATGCGAGCGGTCGCGAAGGAGACACGTTTGTCATCGGATTCTCCCCGCGCAAGCAGGACCTGACCCTGTATGGTTTATTGGGAGCGGACCCACCTGAACAGGTTCTGGAGAAGCTCGGGAAATATAAAGCGGGGAAAGGATGCCTGTATATCAAACGCCTGGATGACATCGATCTTCCTTCCCTGCGCGAGCTGATCCAGCGGGCGTTCGATCATAAGATAAAGGACAAACCTGACACCGGCGATCGGGTGGGTCGCGCTTGAGGCGGGTTTTTCTTTGACGCTTTAAACATTGGTGCAATATAAATTTACGGCAAGGGCTGACTATATGGTCCCTTGCCGTTTTTTGCGCTGATACTGCTTTCAAGGAGCACAAGTCCGCGAATTGAAGTCCGGCATTAAAAAGGATGCGCTTGCCCGAATGGAATCGACTGGTTCCATGGGTTTCTCCACCCGCTTTCCCTAATCTGCAAATCGAAATAAGATCCAGGAAAGATATCCAGGTGGATAATATTTGTAGTAATATTTATTCATTGAAACCCGGATATATCTTGGAACAATTTATCAGGAGGAATAAAGATGGCTCAACCGCTTGATGCAATAATGGCATTCCACAATGGTTTCCGCCGCGACATGAGCATGATCGACTCTGCCGCCCTCGACTCTGCGCGCGGCAAACCCGGGCTCGGGCCTACCATCGAGCGCTTCAGGTTCTTCAATGAAGTGCTGGTGTGGCACGCCCATGGAGAGGAGTTGGCTATCTTTCCCGCGCTTGAAGCGGTGGCACCTTCGGTCGCCGAGGCGTACGAGCTGGATCACCGCGGCCTGGATGCAGCCTTCGATGCCTTGAATGCCGCCTCCACTTCACATGACGCCCTGGACATCGCCCGCGCCAGCGCGGCATTCAAGTTCCACCTCGATATTCACCTTGGAAAAGAAGATGCGCACTTGTACCGCCTCATCCGCGAGCGTGTGCCCATGCCCGACCTGGTTAAGGCTCTCGGTCTCATGTCCAGCACCGTCCCGCAGGACCGCTTCCCGGATGTGATCGCTTGGCTCTTCCCTTTAATTGGCGATGACGACCGCGAGAACATGACCCGTATCTGGCAAATGGTGCTGCCCCCTCCAGTGTTCGCTGGGGTCAAACAGCTGATCCAAAAAGCCCTGGGAAAAGACTGGGCGGAACTGACCCGTCGAATTCCTGACCTGGCGTAAAAAAGCAGATCCCCGCTTCACCGGGGCGGCATTGCTCGAGTTGTATTGTCAATTTATCTCTTCGGCACTTGCCGAGGTCCTTTGTTGTGGCAGGCACCCGAAGCAACTCCCTGTTCGAGAGGGGGTTTGTCCTATATGCAACCTTAT
This sequence comes from uncultured Chloroflexia bacterium, assembly GCA_963826215.1. Lineage (GTDB taxonomy): Bacteria > Chloroflexota > Anaerolineae > Anaerolineales > Villigracilaceae > UBA877. Next base: position 195,785 of record CAWGWL010000017.1, read on the forward strand.
CTCATTCTGGCAGGAGTTAATCCCTCATGAAAACAGACAACTTTAAAGTCTACGGGTACCGCTGGGTCATGCTGGTCGTATTCATGTTCATCGTGGCGATCAACCAGCTGCTTTGGATCACTTTTGCTTCCATCACCACCGACGCCGTCAAGTTCTACGGCGTTTCAGACCTCAGCATCGGGCTTTTGTCGATGATCTTTATGATCGTCTACATCATCGTTTCGATTCCTGCCTCATGGGTGATCGACACGTACGGCCTGCGGGTGGCGGTGGGGATCGGTGCGGCTCTTACTGGCATCTTCGGGCTGATGCGCGGTCTCACGGCCTCCAGCTATACCCTGGTGATGGTTGCCCAGATCGGCATCGCCGTCGGACAGCCGTTCATCCTGAATGCGGTCACCACGGTGGCTGCCCGGTGGTTCCCGATCCGCGAACGCGCCACCGCCTCCGGGCTTGGGTCGCTGGCGATGTACCTCGGCATATTCCTGGGTTTGTCCTTGACCCCCATCCTGACCATTCATTACCAGATCGGCGGCATGTTGGTCGCCTATGGGATCGCCTCCGTGGTCGCTGCGCTGGTCTTTTTCGCCTTTGCCCGTGAACGGCCCGCCACTCCTCCCTGCCCTCCGGGGATGGAAGTGCGCTCGCTTGTATTTGACGGCTTCAAACAGATGTTCCGGCAGCGCAACTTCATCCTGCTCCTGATCATCTTCTTTGTCGGGCTGGGTGCCTTCAATGCCGTCACCACCTGGATCGAGAATATCATCGCCCCGCGCGGTTTTACCAGCACCCAGGCCGGCACCGTTGGCGGGCTGATGATCGTTGGGGGTATCGTCGGCGCCCTGGTCGTCCCCGCCCTCTCGGACCGCTACCGCCGGCGGGTTCCGTTCATCATCCTGGCGCTGTGCGGTGCCACGCTGGGATTGATCGGCATCGCCTATGCCACATCCTACTGGCTCCTGATCACAGCCTCCGTCACGCTGGGCTTCTTCCTGCTCAGCTCGGGTCCGATCGGGTTCCAGTATGGAGCCGAGATTACCCACCCCACACCGGAGGGCACCTCCAACGGGCTGCTCATCCTCATGGGGCAAATCTCGGGGATCCTCTTCATCTTTGCCATGGACGCTTTTAAATCCCCGCAGACCGGTTCGATGACCACATCGCTGGTCGTGATCATCGTCCTGCTTGCGGTCAGCATCGTCCTGGGCGCTCTCCTGCGGGAACCCAAAATGTTCCTTACCGAAAGCGCCAGGAACGCAGGCGAGACCCTGTCTCCTGGCGGGGAAGATTAGGAGGTCAGTAAAATCAAAAAGGCTCTTCGGGAGTTCCCGAAGAGCCTTTTTTGTTGGAAGGCCTCATTGGCGTCCCCCCTAATTCCGCTCCAGGCGGCGTTCACCCAATTTATAGTCTATCCACCCGCCTGTCGGCTGGTGAGCCGCCAGGAAAAGACCGATTTAGGGAGATGAGACGCAGGCAAACAACTACTTTGGATAATGTACTTTCGCGAAATTGATGGGGCACAAGGGTATAAATGTACTTTCATTCAAGACAATTTATTATTTTTGCAAGTAATCTCATATCATGTAACCAACATTTTACGGACACAACAGAAATTGCTTGTTGACAAAGGGGATGAAAATGTTGTAATATACTACTGACATCGTTGTCGACAACGATGTCAGTAGGATGAAATAATTATTATATTTTCCCAGGTTGTAAAACCAACGCTCTCCAATGAACAGCGATCTACCTAAGAGACAATTCGTTCAAAAGTCAAATAATCACCTGCATGCCACCCTGCGGGATGTGGCCAATTTTGCAGGCGTATCGACCAAAACTGTATCACGTGTTGTAAATCAACAGGGTGAAGTCAGCCAAGCTACGCGACAACGTGTCCAGGCTGCCATCGACCAGCTTGAGTACCGGCCGAACGTTCTGGCTCGAAGTTTAATCCGCCAGCATTCCAATACTCTGGCAGTGATCGCCTGGGGAATTGATTATTTTGGACCTTCACGCACCGTATTGGGGATTGAGCAAGAGGCGAATGAATTAGGTTATTCCCTGTTTCTAAACTTGATGTAGTTATCCAGATGGTGATTACGAGCCGATTTTGGATAATTTGATTGCTCGTCGTGTCGATGGCATCATCTGGGCGGTACCCGAAGTCGGGGAAAACCGAAGATGGATCTGTGCCAGACGTTTCGATCAACTTCCCCCTATCGTTTTCCTAAGTATGGAACCGCGCCCGGGAATTTCCGTAGTCTCGGTCGATAATTTTAATGGTGCCAAACAGGTTGTACAACATTTGGTGCAGCTGGGAAGGCGAAAGATTGGGATTATCACCGGCCCAATGACCTGGTGGGAGGCACGCGAACGATATAGAGGCTGGCAGGAAGCATTGGGAGAGGCGGGTCTTGGAAGCTTCTCCTTCCCTGGTGATAAAAAGTGACGACTGGTCGGCAGTGAACGGGGAGCAAGGGATGCGTACTCTCTTGACACAGGTGCCGGACTTAGACGCTGTTTTTGCGGGCAACGATCAGATTGCCTTAGGCGCATTGGGGATCGCTCATCAAATGAGCCGCCGTGTTCCACAGGAGCTAGCCATTGTGGGCTTTGATAACATCCCAGAGTCAGCCTTCTTTTGGCCCCCATTGACAACCATCTATCAGCAATTGCTTAATGTAGGTCGCATTGCGGTAAAAACCTTGAACGAAATGATAGTGGCACGCCGATCGGAAAGGGAGCCACTTCAGCCATTATCCACAATACTGAAGCCGGAGCTGGTCATCCGAGCCAGTTCTTCGATATGAGATGGCGAGATTATTTCTTGGTGTCTTTTTCGGACTTTACTGATCTCGATTAGGAATTAAAGGAGGTGAACCAAAAAAGAGAAAATGACTTCCGTTAGTTTATGAATAAACGCAAAGCTGATTCGAGAATTCCGTAAACTTTTCAGGAAGATATAAGGAGGCTTAGATGTCAAAGAATATTTCACGGATCGTATCCGTGATCGCCCTATTAACCATCGTTTTGGCTGCCTGTGGGGCACCTGCAACAGCGACCCAGGCACCGGTTGTCCCGGCGACCCAGGCTCCAGGAAGCCCTGCAACCCTGGTTCCGAGTAACCCAGCCGCGACACAAGGCGGTGCTCCTGCTGCTGAAACCAAGTGGTGCTCCGGTACCAAAATAGTTTTCTTCCCGGGCGGAACACCTGGTGGCGGCTTTGAGCAAGTAGTCTATAACGGAGCCCTCGCTGCAGCCGCAGATACGGGCGCGGATGTGCAATACGTGTGGTCCGATTGGGATCCGGCGAAGATGATCACCCAATTCACCCAAGCCGAAGCCACCAAGCCCGACGGCATTGCCATCATGGGCCATCCCGGCGATACAGCTTTTGATCCCCTGATTGATGAAGCTGAGGCAGCGGGCATAATCGTAACCAGCATGAATACGCAATTGCCGCTCGCGCAAGCCAAATACAGCGCCAATGGTTTCGGCTACGCCGGAGCAATTCTCTACTCAGCCGGCTTCTCCCTGGGTCAGGAAGCCCTTAAAGAATCTGGCTTGAAGGCGGGTGATAAGGCCTTCCTGTGGGGATTGTTATCGCAAGCAGGCCGTGGTGAGCGCACTAAGGGCGTAAAGGATGCTCTTGAAGCAGGTGGATTGACAGTGATCTACCAGGAAATCGACGATGCAACCAACGCAAGTGCTGCCGCTGGCGTGCCGGTCTTTACGGGCATCATGTCCGCCAACCCAGATATTAAGTTGGTCATCACCGATCACGGCAACCTGACGGGCACCATGCAGACCTTTCTGGAAGCTGCCGGCAAGAAACCGGGCGATGTCTTTGCTGCCGGTTTCGATGCCTCCGGTAACGCAGTAGAAGCCATCCAGGCAGGCTGGTTACAGCTGGTGATCGACCAGCAGCAGTATCTGCAAGGCTACTTCGGCGTTCTGCAGATTTGCCTCACGCACAATTACGGTTTTGCCGGTCTTCAGATGGACACCGGGGCAGGATTTGTCAACAAAGGCAACGTCGATGCACTGGTCGCGTTGGTAGCGAAGGGGATTCGCTAAGGCAGAACTCTATCTCCCCTTGCTGATGCTTTTCTTTAACAGATAAATCAGCAACAGGGAAACATGCAAGGGCTAAGTAGCTCCAGGTAAATTCCCAGCTATTTAGCCCTTGCCAATCTCAAAGAATAACGTGACTTCGGAGCAGACAGGTTCTCCAATACCGGAACGGAGATAATCGTATGGAATATCGTCTCGAGCTAAGGAACGTTTCCAAATCCTTCGGAGAAGTCCAGGCACTAGAGAATATCGACTTTCAGTTGGGCCAGAATGAAATTGTGGGCCTGCTGGGTGATAACGGCGCTGGAAAATCAACATTGATCAAGATTATCACTGGATATTATCAGCCCACCAGCGGAGAGATTTATTTCAATGGCCGGAAAGTGGATCACCTCACGGTTCCCAAAGCCAGAGATTTAGGTGTGGAAACCGTCTATCAAGAACGCGCACTGGCTGAATTGCAAACCCTATGGCGCAATATTTTCTTCTGGGACGCGAAATCTGTAACTCCATGGGTTTTCTTGATATTCAGCGGATGAGAGATGAAACCAACCGACTGATGACCCAATCCATGGAATTTTCACCTCCCATGCGGTCGGCCCGGATTCCCGGGTAGGCAAGTATTCCGGAGGCGAGAAGCAGGGCGTTGCAATTGTACCGGGCCTGATTCTTCGACGCTGAAATAATCGTTCTCGACGAACCTACCATGGGACTTTCACTCAAAGAGTCAAGCTAAGCTGGTCAACTTCGTGACTGAAATCAAGCAAGCAGGGAAATCGGCCATTTTTATCGACCACAATATCTTTCATGTATACAATGTCGCCGACCGGGTCGTGGTGATCGACCGTGGTAGAGTGGCCGGTGAAATTTTTACAAAATCCATTAGCGTAACGGGTTAATGGATAAGATGGTCCGTGTTGCAGAAACCGGCAAATTTGATTAATGAATGAACATGGATGGATGCAATGAATTCTCAAACCAAAGAACCCACGCCCTGAAGTCAGCCAGCACTATAAAGTGCCCTTCACCCTTCGAAAATTCGCCCGCACGAACAGCGCCCAACTCGGAATTCTGGGCTGTCTTTCTGACCTTGTGGATTATTTTTATTGTTTCAGCCCCCAACACCTTTTTATCGCCACAAATTTATTCTGCCTTCATGTCGTCCATTCCCTTCTTTGCCATTATGGCAATTCCCTTGACCATCGTGGTGATTGCCAAGGAAATAGATCTCTCGTTTCCATCCATCATGGCCATGGGCATGGTGGCATTTTCTTTCACTTACAATTGGACAAGCTGCTTCTATTGGCAATCCGACCATACAAGTAGGTCTGGCTATTATCGCTACCTGGTTGCCGGGTCCATTATTGGTTGGATCAACGGAATTATCATTGTGAAGTTTGGCATTCCTTCGTTGGTCGTCACTATCGGTACGCAATTTTTTTGGCGGGGAGCCGTGCTGGTGCTCACGCAGGGGGCAATTTTACTTGTCATACATTAGAAGCACCATCTTTTACCCGCTGCTGGTCGGTAAGATCGGCGGATATTTCCCCATGCAGATGGTTTGGTTGATCTTGATCACGATTATTGGTTGGGTGATGCTCAACCGCCATCGATTTGGCGCGCACGTCTACCTGGTTGGAGATAACATCAATAGCGCCGAGCTAATGGGTGTCAATACAGGGCGTACCCGCATCCAGGCCTTTATGTTGATAGGCCTGATCTCGGCGTTTGCCGGTGTTATCGCGAGTTTTTACGTTGCCTATTTTTGGCCAAGCTTGGGTGATGGTTATTTACTGAACACCCTGGCTGCTTTGGGTGGCACATCCGTCTTCGGTGGGACAGGTACAATTCTGGGAACGTTCCTGGGCGTTTTTATCATCGGTGCAATCGAAGCTGCGACAGTGGCCATCGGATTGACAGATTGTGGACACAGTTAATATATGGTTTTATCATCGTGCTATCGGTGATTATCATCTTATCTCCGCAAACGTGGGGAGTAATCTTTCCCCAAAATTATGCCTAATGCCCCTCTATGTCGACTAGGTTGATATTCCACTCCCCTTGCACCCGTATCATGGTAATGTTCCCCGGCCAATAGAGATGCGTCCAGTAGCTACCGCCCCGCAACACAGAGGGGTTCGCTCCCGTTGTGACAATAATATGATCTGGCGTATAGTGAGCAAAATGAGTGCCGCGGTTGACTTTGTGGACGTCCCAGGGTAGGATCAGTTGCGACCCAGCCTATGTCGGGCATGTACACGTCCGGCCATGCGTGCTCAATTTTTGCCAGAGCATTCGTTTCGTTATCCAGATACAGCAACCCTTCAAATGGCACCGCGCTGGAATGCTTTGCGCTCGGCTAAGCGCTATCAGCGAAGAAAGAGTCTTCGGTGCAGTCAGCTCCCATGGACCCCAGGGCTGCTTGCGCCCCCCAATTAGATCCATTAAAGGTATCAGCCCAACTCATTGCCGATGAAGTCATAAAACGCTCGCACCTGCTGGCAAACAGTACCTTTGCCTCGCGATAGTTCCATCACCAGGGCTATAATTTGAGGATTGGCGGACTCGATATGCAGTTCGGGCTTGATGAAATCATATGGAAGTTCCCCGTAGCATACTGACAGATCGTATGTCAATTCGTTGACAGCTACCCTATATTCAATCTTTATCGTTTGGGTTGTGCCAGCGGGCTGTCTGGAAAAATCAAATTCAGCATAATGATTACCATATAGTCAACCACCAACTTATAATCTTTGGGAAAAATCTCCATTGACTGCACCACCTGATATGGAGAAAAGTCTTGGATCAATGCCACCCAAATATTTTGCTTCTCTGGCTGACCCGGCCCCTCAGTTGACGAGCGCTAATTGCTGGTGCACATCATATTCACGTTGATCCAGGATAGTCACAGGAGGGTCGGAGGTTGTCCTTGTAGGGATTATTAAATCCGCTCGTGGCTGACATCCCAGCAACGAGATCAACAAGATGAAGCAAAAAAATCTTCTGGTAAAGCTTATTATACTGCCCTCTATTCGACCCAATTGTATAGCTTAATCCCTAATAAAGCAAAAAAATGAGTGATATTTAAAAAACATTTCAGTGTCACTTTGAACAGCCAGGAAAATGCTGGCTACTTTGATGATGACTTTCTGGACTCGCCTTGTTTGTTACCCATTTTCTTCGAATCTGTTGCTTTGCCGCCAGCCATGCAAAGATCTAGTAACTAGGTGGATGAGGTCGAGATGAAGTCCCGTGAAAGGGTTATTAAGTAGCCAATCATCAAGAACCCGATCGCGTCCCCGATTAAAATGGGCGCGACGATAGTCAGTTCGATCATCAAGACGTACATCGAACTCAAACAGTATCTTGGTATGCCATTCGAGGA
>CAWGWL010000018.1:0-6074 GCA_963826215.1 uncultured Chloroflexia bacterium
AGATCACCTCCATGCCTGCATCCCGCAGGGCGCGCAACCACTTTGGCGCCTCGGTCGTGACCGTCCAGGCCCGGCTTGGCTACCAGCACCCTGATTTTTCGTTTGCTCATGGTTTCCTCCAGTGTGACGATTACCCCCGCATTATACTTCCCGTTTCAAAAAATCACCCGGTAGGTGCCTCCGAACAGGTTGTCTTCATCCCTGGCGATTTTCAATCCACTTCCAGATAGTATTTCTCCCAATCGGCGATTGATATCGGTCCCGAAAAGGGTGCTGAATAAATTTAACAACTGGCGTATTGCGGAAGGATTTCGATTGTCTGGAATGAATTTGTCGAAGACTGACAACCCGGCCTGCTGGTTTTAGAACTTTCAATGCTGCGTGCAAGCAGGCCCTTGGCGTCTGGGACGACACTCAGGATCAGGTCGTAAGAATGACAGCATCGAATTTACCTTCTGCGGCAACCGGCATTTGTCCATCCCCTTGGACTAAAAGGATTTCGCAATGGGGGATTGGCAGCTTGGAACGAGCCCTTGAAAGCATCTTGGCGCTCAGGTCTACCCCTACAGCGCGAACCCGGGCGGAAGCAGTGGCAGATCCGCCCCCGTTCCAACCCCAACCAGTAGGACGGATTCCCCTGGCTGCAGGTCCACCAGGTTCATCGCCCGCCTGCGTCCCCGCATAAACAGGATGTTGACGGTTCCATCATATACTGGCGCCCACAACTGGTAGATGAACCTGTTCCTCCGGTTGGTCATCTTCATGCTTGTTATCCCAGCCTGTATCGGAAAATTCCGGTGGCTTTTGCCATGCCGGGGATGAAACGCATCCAGCGGAAAGCACGCAGACGGGTTTCGGGTTTATCGAAGTAATACCAGTTCTCCAGTAGGTGCAGCCCCCACCTTTCCAACTCCAGGGGGCTTTTGGCGTCCCATAGGATTCGCGTGCCTGAGCGCTTCAGAACGCTGCTCGTGCGATTATGGTGTCGTGAAACGAACGGGCTGGCAGCATCGTAAACCAGTTCCCCTCTGGGGAATCGTTTTCCCATTTCCATCACAAGCGGTCTGACATCGCCGGTGCTGAAATATGGGAATACGCCTTCCGCTAGGAAAATGACCGGTTTTTTGAGGACCTCTACTTCATCCAGCCAGGAAACCTCCAGCATGGATCGAGCGAGGGTTTTACAGCGCGGCCCGTCTGGCAAAACCTTCCTGCGCAGCTCTACGACTTCTGGCAAGTCCACCCCTATCCAGTTCATTTGTCCATCGTCGATACGATAAAACCGGGTGTCCAGTCCACAGCCGATGTCCACCACCAATCCACCGGGGTTTCTTGATAGAAAATCAGTTGCGAAGGCGTCGAATTGTCTAGCCCTCATGGTAGCAACGAAAATATCTGTACCGCTCATTCCCATCAGGAAGTCTCTAGACCCACCCAGGGATAGGTACACTTGTTCGGCCCGTGGGTCGTGGAGGATGGCATCCGGTCTGGCTGATTTGATGGCTCGGCAAGCCAGCGGGACGAGCAGTGTGCTTGCGATTCCTTTTAAGTTTATATTAGTCATCATTCACTTTTCCTCCAAATTTCCGAGGTCAGAGGAGGGGCTCTGAGGCAGGTCAAAGAGAATCTTTGGATCTTCAATTCATGGATCAGGTCTCCGAATTGTTCCCTTTCTTGGCTCGTCGGATGATGGGGTCAAGCACCATTTTTACGGATAACCAATCCAGGAAACCTGGAGCAAGCAACTTGAGCCAGGCTGTTAGCGCCCCGGGACCCATCAAAACTTCGCGTCGCCGTTTATTTGCTGCCAGGAGGATGAGCTCTGCGCAGCGCTCTGCAGTCATCATTTTATTTGTATAAAAAGCTCGCCCCCTCTTTCCCCGTGGAACGCCATTCTTGTTCATTTGTGCTTCGTGGAATTCTGTTACCACCCAGTAAGGGCAAATAACACTGACGCTCACTCCATATCGGGATACTTCCATGCGTAGTGCGTCAAAAAATCCCTGCAGGGCGTATTTGCTGGAAATGTAAGGAGTATTGTAGGGTAACGCTGATTTGCCCCCCACGCTGGAAACTGCCACGATACGTCCCTTGTTCTGTTTCAAGTAAGGCAGGGCATAATAGGTGCAGTGAACGGCGCCAAAGAAATTTACCCCCATCGTGTGCTTGAAAAGATGTAGATCGGGGAACTCGTCGAAGAAAGCGCTCACAGCCAGCCCCGCGTTGTTGATTAGCATGTCGAGTTGGCCAAATTTCTCGATGCTCTTTTCCACCATTGCCTTGCATTGACCTTCGTCACTGACATCTGTTGGGACCACCAGTGTCTCCCCCCTCGTGCCAGGCATTCCTCTGCCACCTTTTCCAATCGGTCAATTCGCCTGGCTGCAATCACCACCTTAGCTCCTTGCCCGGCTAATTGAAGCGCAAGCGATTTACCGATCCCCGCCGATGCTCCCGTGATGATGGCAACTTGGTCTCTGAAGGGTTCAGCTCTCATTATCTCCTCCCGCTCATCCAGATCGAAATATTGGTTATTCAGACCTCAGCCACCACGATCCCATACCACGACGCTATTTTCCTACCGGCATTCTCACCGGTAAAGTAAGCTTGTTTTAGCCCTTCAGCACCCATGTCACTTGCTTTACGAAAGCCTCTTTCATTTAGAAATGGCTCGATTCGACCTTCTTCTATTCCAAAGGTCAGTCCCTCCCCGGTCATGAACCGGTAACGGCGCATATTGCTGATCTCCCCGTGCTTTTGAACCCCGTCCAATGCCTCGCGATAAATATAATCAAAGACGATTGCGCTGCCTGGTCCCGAGTGCTGGGTCACAAACTTCAGTGTGTCGTCTACGGCATCACTGGATAGGTACATGCTGACCCCCTGCCATATGAACAGTGTTTTCAATCTTGCATCATACCCGGAATCAAAGAGGCGCTTTTCCAGGGTATCAACGTTGAAATCGACAGGGACGAAAGTGATATGCTTTGGGACTTCCCCGAAGATCTTCACCACCCTGGCAAGCTTGTCTTTTTGGGTCGCGGGATGGTCAACCTCGAAGACTTTGGCCTGTACCTTCAATTCTTCGAATTGAAAAGCCCTTGAATCGAATCCCGCCCCCAGGATGACTAGTTGCAACAAACCTTGATTAATGTACACCTTCAAGATGTCATCGATGTAATGCTCACGGGCAGCCAGGAATTCTCCTACTCCTGGTCCCCGCCTCCCCGCATAACCGCTCCGGATGAAAAACGCCAGCGTGGTATATAACCACCCGGGCACGAACTTGCGGGCGTATGGGTCGTAACAGATGCGCTTCCCCTCTGCTCTTTCGCTTTCCACCCCGCGCGCGATCGCAATTCCTGCTGCAGTCAGGCTCGATTGATTTTTGCGCATTTTGATCCTCCATTACTGTGACCGCGAATTTCTCCCTTTCACCAGACCCCTGGGATGATTTTTTTCGACCTGCCTGCATACTCCCGGTAATCATCTCCAAATTGATCGGTCAGCAGGCGTTCTTCCACTTTCATCCGGTAGGCTAATCCCGGAGCCAGGATTACCGGGATGGCGATCAACCCGATCAGGCTGGAGTAACTGATTGCCACCCCCAATGTCATTAACAAGAAGCCGGTATAACCAGGGTGCCGGACGAACCGATAGGGTCCGCTTTTCACCAGGCGGTGTCCTGCCATTACCTCCACGTGACCCGAGTATTGACCGCGCAGTTGAGCCCGCGCCCAAACCCGTATTACCATGGCAAGGATGATCAATCCGATTCCAGCTCCCTGCATCCAGGGTAGGCGTGGGATCCACCCCGGGATAGTCATCCACTCGAGAGGCGCAGCAAAAAAGTTCACCAAAAAGCCTGGCAGGATGAGCCAGAACGATCGGTCGCCGGATTCCTCCCGAATGGCATCCCCGGTTCGCGAAGATTGCCAGAATGGCTTGTGGTATATGAAATAGTAAACCGCTCCCCCGGCCGGGTAAGCAATTCCCAGAATGAGCAGGAACCAGCCCATGATGTTGCCCCGCAGCGTTTCCAGCCCTAGGTATGCCAGGCAGATGGAAAGGGCGGGTGCCACCACTATCAGGAAAACGACAACCAGTCGATTCATTCCTGACTCCTTTTTCTTCTGGAAGGGTGCCTTATGCTGCTGGAGGGATTTTGAAAATCGCTCCTACCGCATATCCTGCCAGTGCGCTTACCGTCCCAATGACGGCCATTTCGAGACCGCTCTTGCCGGGATGCCCAACCATCATGCGGGCTTTATACGCCCCCACGCTGAACAGGACCATGGCGGTAATGACTACCGCTACCCACATACTGTGCGCCACCGGAAGGATGGCAAATGGCGCCAGCGGGATCAATGAACCGATGATGGCTGAAAGGCCCACCACTAGTGCAGATTTGATCGCCTTGCGCCGGTCGGTCGGGCTGAGTTGGTGCTCCTCGCTCATCATCACCGCTACCCAGACATCTTCGTTTGCGGTAATGGTCTCAACGATGTGTTCCAGGAGCTCCCCCTCGAATCCTTTCTTTGAATAGATCTCACGCACCTCGTCTTTTTCCAGGTGGGGTACCTCCGCAATGTGACGGAACTCGCGGGCCCGCTCGAACTCTGTAAAAATCGGCATCCGCCAGTGTGGAAGTATAGGCTACAGCCCCCATCGAGACCGACTCGGCAAAAGTGGCCGCCAGCCCGGCAACCATCACGATGCGCGGGTCGCTGGTGGCAGCCGCCACACCCAGGATTACACCTAAAACGTTGACCAGCCCATCCTGGCCTCCCAGGATAATGTCCGATAAGCGCGGAGGCTTTGCTGTGTGGGTCGTGGTATAGGTGGTACTTGATCTCGTCTTTGCGGCGTTGTTCCAGGGTGCGTTCGAATAGTTTGTTTCGCATTGATGTTTATCCTCTAAATCGATTTTTATTGGGTTATTAATCGTTCGCATGGATCTTGTTGCTGATCCACTTTCCAACCTCTACCACTGCCAGCAGACCCAGGGCGATTCCGCCCACTTCCATCCATTCAGCAAAGGTTAAAGGCACGAGGCCCAGCAAGCTGCGCAGTCCTGGGATCAGGAATGGCACCACCGCCAAAACTAGCCCCGACAACACTGCCCAAACAAGGGGCATATTCGCACTTAGTTTGTTCATCCGGAAGATGGATTGCCGCATGCTTCGATATGCAAAAATATAGACCATCGAGTTGACCGCGAAGGATGCAAACACAATGCTCCGACCTTCCGCAGCGTTTCCGTGGGCAGCGTAGAGATGATGGAACAGGAACAAGACGGCTGTGGCGCTCGATACGCTGATGACGCCGATTAACGACAGCCCCAGGTGACTTAAGATCGGTTCATTGAGTGACTTTGGTTTCTCATCCATGATTCCAGGTTCTTTCGGTTCGAACCCGAGCACGATATCTGACGGGCCGTCACAGATCAGGTGGATCCATAGGATTTGCGCAACGATCAGCGGCGCCGGCCAGCCCAGGATCATCGCGATAAAGATGGTCAGTACCTCGGCAAATGAGTTGGACAGCGTATAGGCCACCACTTTGCGGATGTTTTGGAAAATGATTTGCCCCTCTTCGATGGCTGCCACGATGGTGCTGAAATTGCTGTCGAGCAGGATCACGTCCGCGGTCTCTTTCGCTACATCAGTGGCTGACCCTACTACAACGCCGATGTTGGAACGTTGCAGCGCGGGAGCGTCGTTGACTCCATCGCCGATCATGGATGTAATTTCACCATTTTCCTGCAATGCCTTGATGATCCGAAGTTTATCCTGCGGTCGGATGCGGGCAAAAACGGAAGTGTTACCGACCCGCTCTTGTAATTCCTTATCGCTCAAGGCAGCCACCGCAGGACCTTCCATGCTTTGCTCGCCTTCTTTCATGATCCCAATGCTGCGGGCGATATGTTCGGCGGTTTTTAAATAGTCTCCGGTGATCATCTTGACCTTGATGCCTGCTTTCTGTGCCACCCTTACAGACTCGACCACCCCCACGCGTACGGGGTCTTCCATCCCCACCAGCCCGACCCAGGTATAACCGCTGTAATCGTCCAG
>CAWGWL010000019.1:0-9116 GCA_963826215.1 uncultured Chloroflexia bacterium
GCTGGTCTTCGTGGGTGTTGCAGGCACGCTGGTCTTCGTGGGCGCCTTGGTCGCTGTCGCAGTTGCCTGGCTGACCGTGGTGACCACCAGTTGCGGTGCCTTGCTGCCGCTCTCCGTGAACCCAGGCTGGTATTGGTGGTGCTCGTGGTTGTTAAAGCCAGGTTGAAGGTGACCGTTTGCTTTGATATAACTGGTGACATTCACTTCCACCCAGGTTCCGGCGCTGAGCTGTTTCGAGCTGGCAATGACATTCCCTGTTGCCGGCGAATTGCTGTAAGTTATGCCGCTCTCGCTCCAGGTGTTATTCGTCACGGATCGTACCGCCAAGCCGGTGCTGTCTGAACTGTTGGCGTAGAAGTTTCGAGCACGGCGGATTGAACGAGGCCCCGCTCGAATCCACTTACCACGAAGCGCAGGTAACTGCGCGTCACCGGGGAGTTATCCACCCGCAGGTTCACCGCGCTGCCGTAGTTGCTGCCCGCAGACGATTGGATCACATAGCCGTCCGCGGTCGGCTTGAAGGTAATAGTGGTGGCTTGTGGGATGGCTGGCAGCGAAGCCGCGCCGACCGCGTGACAGAAACAAATGCCATCGCCAGGACAACCGCTAAATTGATCAACCGGTAATATGTATTTTTGTACAATTGGTTTTCCTTTCTACCTTAAGCTTCATCGTAACCAGGATTTTTTATGCTTCAACAAATAATGGGTGATCTTCCCGTGCAGGCTGTCGATCACAGTCGCAAGCGTCCGGGCGCCGAACAGCAAGACAACATCCCCGGTTTAACTGGTATGCATCTTTCTAAAATAATATGATTATGGAATTCATTGGGAAGGCAACAGTATAAACCCATTGTATGGTGATTTCTGTCATACAACCATCACAAATTTGTAATGTGGCATAGTCCTTTTGGGGGATAAGCCCGGGGATACAAAGGGAAATGTCCATTTTGCCCATTGACAGTGAAACCAATATCGATTTCTCCCCTGCTCAATTTTTATGCTTGCCTTTAGACTCCAATTCGTGCGTAAAATGAGTTGAGAATTTTTCTACCAAAGTCTTAAGGAAAGTCCATGCCCTACGACACGTTATTGGCTACGCGGATCCGGGATGCCATCGGCCCACTGCCCAACCTGGTGGAAAAGAAGATGTTCGGCGGGGTCGGCTTCCTCGTCAACGGCAACATGGCCTGCGGGGTTCACAAGGACCACATGATCGTCCGGGTCGGTCAGCAGGCATCTGCCCAGGCGCTTTCGCGCCCTCACACCCGCATTTTCGATATGACCGGGCATCCCATGGCTGGCTGGGTGATGGTCGCCGGAAGGCATTCGTTCCGAAGCTCAACTTAAAAACTGGGTGGATCAGGGGCTGTCCTTTGCCGCCTCATTGCCCCCAAAGGAGAAATAATGGCAAAAAATCAGGTTGTCCAAAATCCGGAATACGACCTCAAGTCGGTGAAATTACCCTACCTGTCTGGTGGGATGCTGCGCCTGTTCGTCAGCCTGGTGGAAGGTCCATTGTGAGAGCCTGCTCATCCCCAGCCTGTTCAAGAGCGCCGGTCTCACCTGGCTGAGGCAGCAGCGCTTCCGACGAGCCGCCCACCCTGCAGCCAGTCAACTATTCAGGAGTCCCTGCCGTCGCAGCCGCCGCCGTTCCCCAGGCAGAGTGGCCTGCTGCCCCTGCCCTGCCCGGGCTCGGTTTCCGCTACAGCACCGTTCAAGATTATGCCAGGGCATACCGGGACGGGAAGATCACTCCCGAGGACGTTGCTCACCGGATTCTCGAAGCGGTTGTCACCAGCAATGCGGCCGAACCTCCCTTGCGGGCGGTCATCGCCATGGACCGCGAGGACGTGCTGCGGCAGGCTCGTGAATCCACCCAGCGAATCCGGGAGGACGCCCTCTCAGTGTTTTCGACGGCGTTCCGGTGGCGGTCAAGGACGAGGTGGATATGCTCCCGTATCCCACCACCGTGGGTACCGCCTTTATGGGAACCTCCCCGTGCAAGGAAGATTTCCACCGTCGTCGCCCGCATGCGCTCCGCCGGTGCACTGCTGATCGGCAAGGCCAATATGCACGAGATCGGCATCGGCGTGACCGGGCTGAACCCCAACCTGGGCACAACCCGCAACCCCTACAACCTCGACCACTATACGGGCGGGAGTTCGAGCGGACCCGGGGCGGCAGTTGCCTCCGGTCTTTGCCCGGCTGCCATCGGCGCGGACGGCGGCGGCTCGATCCGCATCCCCTCCTCCTTTTGCGGGGTGGTCGGCATCAAGCCCACCTTCGGGCGGGTCAGTGAATTCGGCGCTGCGCCGTTATGCTGGAGCGTCGCCCACCTCGGACCCCTGGCTGCCACCGCCACCGACGCGGCCCTCGCCTATTCCGTTATGGCCGGGCCCGACCCGCGTGATCCCAATTCCCTGCGCCAGCCCATGCCCACCATGGCAGGCTGGGACAGGCTGGACCTGGGCGGTCTGAAGATGGGAGTTTACTGGCCCTGGTTCCGCCACGCCACCCCCGACATGGTCGCCGCCTGCGAAGCCATGCTGCATAAGTTCGAGAGCATGGGCGCTGAACTGCGCGAGGTCGTCCTCCCCGATCTCGAAGCCGGGCGCATCGCCCATACCATCACCATCGCCGGGGAAATGTCCACCTCTCTGGAACGCTATTATGCGGAGCACCACCGCGAGTACGGCGCGGACGTGCGCATCAACCTGGCGCTCGCCCGCAGCTTCACCACCATGGACTTCGTCCAGTCGCAGCAGGTGCGCACCCGCATGATCGCCAACTTTGCGCGCGCGCTCTCGCAGGGGTGGATATGATCATGACCCCTTCCACGGCCCTGCCCGCGCCGCTCATCCCCCAGGCCGCCCTCCCGGATGGGGACTCGGACCTCTCGACCCTGATGGAGATCATTCGCTTCGCCACGCCGGCTAACATGACCGGGCTGCCTGCCATATCCTTCCCGGTGGGCTACACCGAAGATAATCTGCCCCTGGGCATGCAAGCCATTGGCCGCCCCTGGCAGGAGCCCACCCTCCTGCGCATGGCGCTGGCTGCCGAGCGCGTGGTTGACCGCAAGTCTCCCGAGTTGTTTTACCGCATCCTTCCGGAATAGGTCAGGGTTTAATGATGCAGAGATAAGGCAGGCTCCCCTGGACCTGATTCAAGGAAAATAAATTGCTCACATTCGCAGCAACAATTCATTCGCAACTGCGTAGAGGAAGTGACAAGAACCATTTTTTATTAGGAGGAGATCATGAAAAAAACCGCAAGTCTTTTTTGGGGCATCGCCCTCATCCTGTTAAGCGCGGCCCTGCTTGCCGACCGCCTCGGCTACATTGATTTTTCCAGCATTTCAAACAACTACTGGGTGTTTATTTTTGGCGGCGCCGCCATCCTGTTCCTGTTAAGTTACATCCTGAACGGGTTGAAGCAGTGGGGCTGGCTCTTCCCCACTTTTGTCTTTGCTGCCCTGTCCCTCACCATCTGGATGGCGAACCGGGACCTCACCGGGTCGTTCCTGGGCTCCCCCATCCTGGCTGCCGTTGCCCTGCCCTTCTATGTCGGCTTTGCCATGAACCGCCGCAACTGGGGGCTGCTCATCCCCGCCTGGGTGCTGACCATGCTCACCGTCATCACCCTGCTTGCGGACCAGGACGTCGGGACACTGATCGGCGGGTTATTTCTCTTCTCCGTCGGGCTGCCCTTCCTGGTGGCGTTCCTCGCTGACCGTTCCCGCCGCTGGGCGCTCATCCCCGCCTGGGTGCTTATGATCCTCGGTCTGGTCACCCTGCTCGCGGAGCATGTCAGCGGCAACCTGATCGGTTCCCTGTTCATGTATGCCGTGGCGCTGCCGTTCCTGGTCGTTTACCTGCTTGACCGCACCCGTCGCTGGGCGCTCATCCCCGCTGCCGTCATTGCCATCATCGGCACCTTTCCCCTGCTCTCCCTGCTCATCAGCGGGGACGTTGCCGGGGCGGTTGGGATGTTCCTGTTCGCACTGCCCTTCTACGTCGTGTATTTCCGCTGGAAGGAAGGCTGGTGGGCGCTTATCCCGGCCGGCATCTTCACTTCCATCGGGATCGTGGTGGTCATTTCCATGTTCGTTCCCCGGAACGCCCCCCTCTGGAACGGGATCCTGACCGGCATCACCCTGCTTGGCATGGGAGTTCCATTCGGGCTGCTCTGGCTGCGCCGGGCCTCCCTTCCCACCGATTGGGCAAAGTATCCCGCCGTCGGTCTTCTGGTTGGTTCCATCCTGGCTTTTGCCCTGGGGAGCAACTTCCAGGATTATTGGGCGGTCATCCTGCTGGTGGTGGGAGTCTTCATGATCGTCACCAGCCTGCTGCCTAAAAAGCCAAACGAACCCACTCCCCCTGCCAACCCGTCTTGATTTTTAGTCATCCCCTCCATAAATTTTTATAAGATTTACAAAAAAGGATTTGCGAGCTTCGCTCGCAAACCCTTTTTTTACTCTCCCCGCCCCAGTCTGGACGACGACAAGATCACTGATTTCAGGTGGTTCACCGTATCGAAGGTCTGGGCAAAGATTACATATCAACCCCCTTGTTGACAAACTAGAATATATGTTCTATAATCATGATGCAGGGAGCTGCATCTTCGTCTTCCCTTGTAGAGGTATCTATTGCACCTTAAAAACCGCATAATGGGTATTCGTTCCTCAAAAATTAGGAAATGTTCACGCGAATTTGAATGTGCCTGATCGAAGCCTGGTATGCAATATTCGTTTTGGGGTTGTTTCAAGGAACAATTCCGCCAGCAAGGTACTTAAGTAAGAGAGGTATGTGAAAGGATTTGTTCCTCTTTGTTCCTCAGGAACGATGCGCAACGAAGTCCCCGCCAGCCACTGGTCTTAAGGGGCAAGGGGAGGCGGATCAACCGCCCGTACGCCATGCTGCTGACATGAGTCAGCGGCAGTGCGTAGACGTTGTCCCTCGCGAAGCATATCATCCCCGAAGGTTCCGAGGGGATTCTATTGGGGAGCGCCAGCCCCCGGTTTGAGGGGGTGGGTGGACTGCAGGAAGAGAAGACTCGTCTCGCCCGTTCAAATCCTCGTCAATATCCTGGGTATTCGATTGAACGATTAAAACGTCGTTTCGCCCGTAATTTTTTCCCGTGGATCATAGGTTAACAATGAAGAAGCCACCATTATATTTTCACTCCCACATCGGTATTCGATTGTTCCTCTTTTTTACGCAAATCAATCGAATGGCGTTTGCGGCCTTCGCACTTCAATGGCCCTTCCTCTTTTTCTTTCCTTCGTGTCCCCTCTTTTCCATAGTGAACTCGTGCCCCCGTACTCTTGTCCCCCGCTCTCTTGTCCCCCGCTCTTCGGGGGATCGGGGGATGGGGGGTTGTGTCCGTCGTGTTAAATTCATTCTCTTCCCCCAGGTCCCCCCTTCCCACCTTTTCCTCCCATATTGAGATTCTCAAATCTTTCCCTTCTTATTCTTTTCTTCGTGAACCTTCGTGCCCTCGTGACTTTGTGGTTAATTATTATATCTTTTCCCCCATAATCATCTCTTTACAAAAAGAGTCACCACCTTGACAGTCCCGCCATACTCGATTACCCTGTTCCCTACATAATCGCATTATTTCAGCAGTCTCTGCTGTTGTTTGTTTGAGCATCGCTCGACCTCCCCAACACCCCCGGACTTCTGAAGAAAAGGAATATCGTGAGCTTTAATCATTTCAACCTTGATCCGCGCCTGCAGGCGGGGATCGACCGTCTCGGCTATACCGAAGCCACCCCCATCCAAACTGCCGCCCTGCCCGCTGCCCTGGCTGGCAAAGACCTGATCGCCACCGCCCAGACCGGCACCGGTAAGACGGCGGTGTTCGTCCTGCCCATTTTGCAGAAACTATTGACCGGACCGCGCAACCGCACCCGTGCCCTGATCGTCACCCCCACCCGTGAACTTGCCGAACAGATCAACGATTCCATCCGCGACCTCGGCACCGGGACGAAGATCCGCAGCGCCACCATCTACGGCGGCGTGGGTCCCGCGCCCCAGGTGCGCGCCCTGCGCGACGGCGTCGAGATCCTGGTCGCCTGCCCCGGTCGCCTGCTCGACCATCTCAACCAGGGCAATGCCAGGCTCCAGGGTGTCGAGATCCTGGTGCTCGATGAAGCCGACCGCATGCTCGATATGGGCTTCCTGCCCGATGTGAAACGCATCCTCAAACACGTCCCTGCCAAACGCCAGACCATGCTCTTCTCGGCCACCTTCCCGACGGAGATCGAAGCGCTGGCCGCCCAAACTCTGACTAACCCGCAGCGGATCGCCGTCGGTCTCAGCCGCCCGGCGCACACCGTGGCGCACGCTCTCTATCCCGTACCCCAGCACCTGAAGACCTCCCTGCTGCTGGCGCTGCTCAAGCAGACCGATACCGATTCGGTGCTGGTCTTCACCCGCACCAAGCACCGCGCCGAGAAATTGTCCCGCCAGATCGGGCTGGCCGGGTTCCGCGCCACCAGCCTGCACAGCGACCGTTCGCAGGGTCAGCGCCAGTCGGCGTTGGCTGGCTTCAAGAGCGGTCATTACCAGGTGATGGTTGCCACCGACATCGCCGCCCGCGGCCTGGACGTGGAAGGCATCTCGCACGTCATCAACTACGACATGCCCGCCACCGCCGACGATTACATCCACCGCATCGGGCGCACCGGCCGCGCCGAACACACCGGCGACGCCTTCACCCTGGTCACCCCCGACGATAAGGACATGGTCCGCTCCCTGGAAAAGATCATGGACAAGCCCCTGCTGCACCAGACCCTGGAGGGATTCAACTACACCGCCCCCGCCCCGGACCGTCCCGCTTATGACCCCCGCTCCCCGCGCCGCGCTCCGGCTCCCTCGTTTCAGAAGGGAAAACCTGCCAGTCGCCAGGCTCCTCGTTCCACTCCCAACCGCAGCCTGCGGCAGAAATTTGCGGCGGAAGCAAGCCAGGTAATTCCCGCATGAAATCAGCGGCGCACCAGGTCCGATCAGGAACTCGCTGCGCCGTTTCGTTATCAACATAAGCATGTCA
The DNA here is from genome assembly GCA_963826215.1 of uncultured Chloroflexia bacterium. Classification (GTDB taxonomy): domain Bacteria; phylum Chloroflexota; class Anaerolineae; order Anaerolineales; family Villigracilaceae; genus UBA877. Next base: position 7,056 of record CAWGWL010000019.1, read on the forward strand.
TCCAGGGAAAGAAAGTTGGGTTTTCCTGGGTGATAAAATGAGATGTCGGTAAAACGCGGCTGGCTGGAAGCGATCATCCAGCTGCCAACTGAATAACCGGTACCGGAAGGGTTTCCGTGCACGTAAAATTCCCCGTCACCATCCATCTCTTCTTTATTCGCGGCGACCAGATCCTGCTTCTCCGTCGCTTTCAGACCGGCTATATGGATGGACATTACAGCGTCCCCGCCGGTCACCTGGACGGGGACGAAACCGTCCGTATGGCGGGCGTCCGGGAGGCACAAGAGGAGATCGGGGTCCAGGTTGACCCTGGGGAGTTGCTCTTCGCCGGGGTGTTTCACCGCCGCTCGGACGATGAGCGCATCGACTTCTTCTTCAAAGTACTGAAATGGGGTGGGGAACCCTTCAACGCTGAACCGGGGAAATGCGACGACCTGCGCTGGACAGACCTGGACAATCTACCGGAGAACATCATCCCCTACGTTCGTCAGGCTATTCAGAATTTTCGAGCCGGGGTCCCCTTCGAAGAATTTGGCTGGAATTTGGATTAAGACTGCCCGCAATCCGCGATCAAGGAAATTTCCACCAGGTCCATTAACCAATACTGGTGATCCCCCGGTAGAAAACGACTTACGGTTCGGGGGTGGGCGGGAAATAAATGTAAAGCACCTGGCCCAGGTTTTCATCCCAGCGGCCAAAATGGGTGCGGTCAGCCATTTCAGCCGCAGCCGCCAGGGGAACCCGTTGCGCTTCAGGTACTTCGCCGGGGTATGCGTAATTCCCGATCTGCGTCCAGTCGCTTGGCTGGGTATCAGCCGGATTATCTGGGAAATCATTCCTGGCAGCAGGCAATAACGCCTGAACATATGCCCGGTCGGGGTTCAGCCGTACCCACAAACCCGCTTCGAACCGGAAACCCTGGTAAGCCTGGTGAATGTGAGGTTTATCCGGGAGCGCTTGCGCATGATCCGTCTGTGCGAAAACCAGCATCACCTTCAGGCCGGGCATCATGGTACGCAGGTCAATATAGCGGCCCGGGCTTTGGCGGAACGGCCAGTCACGAGCTGCCTCCTCCGGGGTGGCAAGGTCGGCCGGCCAGGTAGAGGCGGTGAGCGCTCCCGTATCCAGGAGCGCCTGCGTAAGCGCGACCGAGTAGCTGCGTTTCCCAAATATGACCGGGATTCTCCAGCTCATGAGGAAGTCATTTGCGCTGACCGTATCGCTGGTGTCCAGGTCGAGGTATGCCCGACCCACCGAACCGGTGTGGGGGTCCGTGTACGCCGCATCCCAGCGCACGTTGGTATAGGTCAGGCTGATGGCTGACGACCTGTAACTGGCAGGGTAGTTATAAAATGGGTTGGAAACAGGTTGACCGTTGTCGTCCACGTAACCGGCCTCCAGGCACGAAAGAGTATCCACGGTGGGGTTTTCCCGCCCGATAAAATACTGCACCGCTGGCAGCAGGTCTCCATATAATTTGATCGCATTGACCACTGCAATGCCAGCATCCCCGAAGGCATACAGGCCCACTTCTCCGCTCAATGGGGTCACATGAGTAAAGGTCGAAAGGGTGCGGTTGTTATTATCCGGGATGAGCCCGGAGGCGAACCGGATCACATCCCTCAGTACCTGGATGGACTGCTCGCCGCCAGAGTCAAATGTTCCGCTGCTTTTGCTGCCCGTGATCGAGTCGGTCTGCCCGGGCCACATAAAGCTGACCTGGATGAGGCCCAACGAAGGCAGGTCCGGGTCCGTCATGAAACTGGCGGTTGTGCTGAATATCGGCGGGACGACCACGACCACCCCGGCTCCCTCTGGAAACCGGGCTGCCCCAGGGCTGGCAACCATTACAGCAATATTCCCCACTCCGGGAGTATTAACTCAGGTGGTCTGGATTTTCCCGCTAAACCCTTCCACCGGGCAATCGCTCGGGCAGGTTTTGGAGACTCGCCGTTATCACAAAAACCGTTCCCGCAGGATGGAATGGGAGTAGCTGAAGTGTCAGCTGTATCGACCGGGGCGCAACCGCCCAGGGCGGGCGTGAGCGAAATCAGGGCGATC
>CAWGWL010000020.1:0-17217 GCA_963826215.1 uncultured Chloroflexia bacterium
ACTTTCGGCGGTGATTTTTAATGCCTTGATCATTATCGCTCTTATCCCATTGGCTCTAAAGGGTGTTCCTTACCGGGCGGTTGGTGCAGCAAAACTCTTACCGCGATAACCTGCTCATCTATGGAGTCGGTGGTTTGGTTGCCCCATTTATCGGCATAAAGCTGATTGACTTGCTCCTGGTGGCATTACATATGGTCTAGTTATATAAGAGGCATATACATGAAAAGAAACCGTTTATCTTTTACTCCAAAATTATTTTCCAATAACCTGATGGCAGTCTTGTTGGTAACAGCTTCGACCATTCTAATGATGTTATTTGGACGGAATATGCTTGGCGAAGCTGTGATTGCCATGCTTTATTTGCTTTCAGTAGCGTGGAGTGCAAATAGGTGGGGACAGTTGCCGGGTATCAGCGCTGCCATTGCAGCAGCCCTTGCATTTGATTTTTTATTCATCCACCTTTTTATACCTTCGCGGTTGCTAGATTGGAAGGCTGGTTGGTCCTGGCAATTTTCCTGGCAGTTGCTATCCTGGTGGTGGGACGGATCCAGGATAGTCTGACAAGGGCTCGCGAAGCTGTATTTATGTACGAACTAAGCTCAGCGCTTACCGGGTTGCGTACACAGGAAGCGGTGGCACATACGGTTGCTCGGTTTCTCCGGCAGCTATTCCAGGCGTCCTTGGTAAATGTGATTTTCTACCCCGAAAACCGGTCTTAAGCATTGTAACAAGTGAGCCGACGGATGGAATGGGAAATAATCGACCAGATCGTGTACTCCCGCTCCTAAATTCATGGGGTTTGGTTGGTGAGATCCAGATCTGGCGTGGTTCGAATATGGATCTACCCTCCGAAGAGGGCCGTCTGCTGCAAAATTTCGCCTCCCAAACCGCCAGAGCTCTCGAGCGTACCCAGCAAAATGAAACTGAAAAGCATCTGCAAGATCTTACAAGTAACGCGACCACTAAATAAGGAAATCATATGCGCGCACAATTTCGACCAGCCATAATTGCCCTCCTGATTTTTATTCTGATAACCGGAGTTATTTATCCCCTGGTGGTAACCGGCATATCCCAGCTTGTTTTTACATACCAAGCCAGTGGTAGTTTGATCGTTAGTAATGGGAAGACGGTCGGCTCGACATTAATCGGACAGCAATTTGACGACCCAAAATACTTCTGGGGGCGTCCATCAGCCACTGGCTCCTTCCCGTATAATGCTGCGGCTTCGTCCGGGTCCAATCTTGGACCTACCAACCCGGTATTGCTGGATTCAGTCCATGCCCGTATCGCTGCTTTGCAAGCGGCTGACCCTGGGAACACACAGGAGATTCCTGTGGATTTGGTCACTTCATCTGGGAGCGGATTGGACCCCAATATCAGTGTAGCAGCAGCGCTTTATCAGATCCCGCGCGTGGCTCGTGAACGCGGAATGAGTGAAGCAGCTTTGATGACCCTGGTGAAACAATATACTGAAGGGCGACAGCTGGGTTTCCTGGGAGAACCGAGGGTCAATGTCCTCCAACTTAATCTAGCATTGGATGGAATTAAATAGTATAGTAAAGCCATGTCCGTTGAACCTTCCCGTCCAGATCCTGACGAACTGTTGGCTCAAGTTCAATCTGAAGAACATCAGGATAAACGCGGCCGCCTTAAAGTATTTTTAGGCTATGCAGCGGGGGTTGGAAAAACGTATGCCATGTTGGAAGCTGCCCACCAACGGGAAGCGGAGAATGTCGATGTAGTTGTAGGCTATGTTGAAACTCATGGCAGGGCGGAAACGGAAAATCAATTATCAGGTCTGGAAATTATCCCGGCTTTGAAAATCGATTACCGCGGTGTCCAGCTCCCTGAGATGGACATTGATTCCGTGTTGTTGCGCAGCCCGCACCTTGTGCTGGTGGATGAATTGGCCCACACCAACGCCCCCGGTTCGCGTCACGCCAAGCGTTATCAGGATGTCGAGGAGCTGCTGGATCACGGTATCAATGTTTATTCCACCCTGAATATCCAGCATATTGAGAGTCTGAATGATGTGGTCGCGGAGATCACGGGGACAAAAGTGCGCGAGACCATTCCAGATAATGTGATTGATGCAGTCACCGATATTGAGCTGGTTGATCTGCCTCCTGATGAGTTGATTAACCGCTTGCAGGAAGGTAAAGTTTACATTCCTGAACAAGCTCAACGCGCCATCCAAAAATTTTTCAGAAAAGGTAATCTTACAGCTCTGCGTGAATTAACCATGCGCCGGGCTGCAGAGCGGGTGGATGACCAGATGCGGGCTTACATGCGTACACGCGCCATTCCCGGCCCGTGGCCCGCCAGTGAACGGTTGCTGGTATGTATTAGTCCGGGGGCGCTTGGCGAGCGCTTAATACGCACTGCCCGCCGACTTGCTGATGAGCTAAGTGCTGAGTGGTTTGCGATTTATGTGGAAACTCCTGATCAAGCCAGGATTTCGCAGGAACAGCGCGATCAGGTTGCAGGTTCTTTGCGTCTGGCAGAAGAACTGGGGGCAAAAACCACAAGTGTCCCAGGTCAGTTTGTCGCCGAAACCGTGATGGAATATGCCCATCGACATAATGTAACCAAGGTGATTGCAGGGAAACCTATCCATTCACGCTGGATCGAATTCTTTCGCGGTTCAGTGGTGGACCATTTGATACGACTGAGTGGCTCAATTGATGTGTATGTTATCAGCAGTGAAGTGGAACCTTCAACAATAAAAGTGTTGGAAGGTTGGAGGCCTCATCGCCCTTTATCCAGGTATTTCTGGGGTCTGATGCTTGTTGCAGCCACAACAGGTCTCAGCGCTTTAATATCACCATTTATATCCCCCACTAACCTGATTGTTCTCTATTTGCTCGCTGTTGTCCTCGCGGCAGTATATCTTGGACGCGGACCAGCCATTTTAACCTCAGTATTGGGTGTGGCAGCTTTTGATTACTTTTTTATCCCGCCTTTCTTAACTTTGGCTGTTTCAGACACTGAGTATTTACTGACCTTCCTGGGCCTTCTGGCGGTTGGGCTGGTGATCAGCCAATTAACTTCCCTTGTCCGGGATCAAGCGGAAGCCGCTAAACAGCGCGAAGTGCAGACAGTCGCTTTATACGAATTAGGTCGTGACCTGACAGAGACTTCAGGGCTTGAAGCCGTGACTCAAACAGCAATTGCTCATGTCGGACAATCATTTAGTAGGGAGGTTGTCATATTTCTTCCGGTTGGTAATTTATTGAAGGTCTATACCAAAAGCACAGATTTAGCGGTTTCCAATGACGATTTGGCGGTGGCTTCCTGGACTTTTGAACATGGACATCCTGCTGGGCGCGGCACTGACACTCTACCGGAAGCCTCCATGCGTTATCAACCATTAAAAACCATGCGTGGAGGGGTTGGTGTGCTTGGGGTGAAACCAATGACACCAGACCGTTTCTTAACTCGTGACCAAATCCGCACACTGGATGCTTTCTCAAATCAGATCGCCCTGGCTATAGAACGTGCCCGCTTGGCTGAGCAGACTCGTCAAACAGAAATGCTGGAAATAACCGACAAACTCCAAAATGCGTTGCTTAATTCGATTTCGCATGATCTGCGTACCCCACTCGTCTCAATTACCGGGGCTTTGAGCAGCTTGACCAATGACCAGGTTATCTTGGATGAAACTTCCCGGCGCAACCTGATCGAGACTGCCAGCGAAGAAGCTGCGCGACTAAACCGACTGGTGGGCAACCTTCTTGATATGACCCGTTTGGAATCCGGCGCCATGCACGTCAAGCGCGATGCCTGTGACCTTCAAGACTTGGTTGGTTCTTCTTTGGAAGAAGTTGGTCTCCGCCTGGGAGGTCGTTCGGTTATCGTGGACGTGCCGGATACTCTGCCATTAGTATCTATGGATTTCGTTTTAATTCAGCGTGTGCTTGTAAATGTGATTGATAATGGTCTCAAGTATTCCCCAGGGGAATCTCCAATTGAAATTCGGGCTCAAATGGCAGGTGCCTTCGTGGAAATCACGGTTTCTGACCGGGGGGTGGGAATTCCATCAGAAGATTTATCCCGCATATTTGATAAGTTCTACCGGGTACAACGACCCGATAATGTAAATGGAACTGGCCTTGGCCTTGCCATTGGTAAAGGAATTGTGGATGCACATGGAGGGTTTATTTCTGCTGAGAATCGCCCAGGCGGCGGCACGATTATTACTATCGCACTTCCCGTGGAGGCGCAGGAATGAGCGGACAGGATATACGCGTCTTGGTCGTGGATGATGAACGATCGATCCGTCGCTTCCTAAAGACATCTTTGGGGAGCCAGTTTACTGTTTTCGAGGCAACCAATGGCGAAGAAGCGTTGACCGCTGTCGCATCTGATCGCCCGGATGTCATTATCCTGGATCTTGGTCTTCCCGATATGGACGGAGTTGAGGTCACGCGCAGGCTCCGGGAATGGACTCAAATACCAATCATTGTTGTTTCAGTTCGCGAGCAGGAGCAGGATAAAATCGCAGCATTGGATGCCGGAGCTGATGATTACCTGACCAAACCTTTTGGAGTGGGAGAATTGATCGCTCGCTTGCGCTCGGCTTTGCGACGTTCTGCGCAGGCAGAAACTGATCCAGTCTTTACATCTGGAAAGCTGGAAGTCAACTTGAACCTGCGTGAAGTGACGATGAACGGACAACCGGTGTCATTAACACCCACTGAATATGATTTACTCCGGGAATTCGTCAAACACGCTGGAAAGGTGTTGACCCACGATCAGTTGCTGCGTGCAGTTTGGGGAACGGCGTATGAAAGTGAGACTCATATGCTTCAGGTTAATATTAGTAATTTAAGAAGGAAAATCGAGCCTGACCCGGTTCGACCAAGCTACCTAATCACCGAACCTGGAGTTGGTTATAGGTTAAAGATTATTTGAGAAATATCTCTGGGGCAGGTATTGATTAATTCTACTGATTATGTACCAGTCAAATGGGGATATCGAACCAACAATATTCCGTCGCTACATTGTGATCTGCCAATTTTCCCGAATTTCCTGAAATTCCCAATTTAATAACGTCTTGACATGACTTTGATGTATATCAGGTGTTTTTTGTCATCCTATTGACGCGTCTATCTGTAAAATCCTATCTATATCGAAAAGGCCTTCAAGATATGACTGGACACTCTCAAGTGAAGAAAAAAAGGATTTCCAAGGTGTGGAAATTGGTCATCCAAGGCCTGCCTCTTGCAGGGGTGGTTGCCACCACTTTTGTGAGGTTGCCACGGTTTGGGCAACAATTCAGCGTTTTGATTGTGCTGATTTGGTTGCAGGTGTTTTTTATCATCGAAATTTTTCTTGCGGGAAGATGAATGGATTCGGATGGACGAAAAAACGTTGCGAGTCCTGGTGGCGGATGACGAGCGACCCATCAGGCGGTTTTTAAACGCTTCTCTCAGCGGACAGTACACAGTTTTGGAGGCGGCCACGGGTGAAGAAACCCTGGCCGTCACTGTGTCTGGACGCCCGGACATCATCATCCTCGACCTAGGTTTGCCGGATATGGACGGAGTAGAAGTCACCCGCCGGTTGCGCGAGTGGACGCAAATTCCCATTATCGTCGTCTCGGTAAGAGACCGGGAAGAAGACAAGATCGCCGCCCTGGATGCGGGAGCCGATGACTATTTGACCAAGCCCTTCAGCGCAGGGGAGTTGATGGCTCGACTAAGAGTGGCCTTGCGGCATACAGCCCTCCCGGAAAGCGAACCAGTCTATCGAGCAGGTGGTCTTATGGTAGACCTGGCACGCCGGGATGTAAATGTTGGTGGCAAACCAGTAACGCTGACACCCACGGAATATGACATCCTGCGCATATTAATTCACCATGCTGGCAAGGTACTTACTCACCAGCAGCTTGTCAAAGCCGTGTGGGGCACCAGTTATGAAGCTGATGCGCACCTTTTGCGTGTGAACATCAGCAACTTGCGTCGCAAAATTGAGGCTGATCCAACCCGCCCGCAATCCATTGTTACAGAACCCGGTGTTGGGTACAGGCTCAAAGCTAACTGACACCCAACCGAAAAATAAACCCCCAGACAATTAAATTGGGAACATAATTAACAGGTAAAGTATGATTTTTTCTATTGCATTGCTCATCGTGATTGTTTTTCTTGCTTTCAAGGCTGCCCCCGTAGAGAAGAAAGAACATGCTGCAATTCATGGTGCGGGGCAGATCGGGTTGTTGGCTGCGATTAGCACTTTTTGGAGTTGATTATTTTACTTCATACTTTTATGCCACCGGGGAGATGATGAGTGCACTCCATCCTTATAATTTGCAGAAGTACGCATTCATCGCAGTGAGTGTGATTGCCTTTGCCAACTTTGTGTTTGGTGCGTTATATATGTATTCTTTGGGCAGTTTTTAACGAAGGAGGAGGTTCTTACACAGCGTCAATGCGGTATCTCGCGCCTGGTTTGAGTTTGATTGTGGCAGTCGTCTTGCTCCAGGATTACATTTTTACCATTGTTGTCTCTAGTCTTTCTGGAGTTGACCAAATACTGTCGATCACCAATTCGTATAATATTACATGGCTCGTTCATGTTGGCCTAGGAATAGGGATAGCAGCGATTACATGGTATTTGACCATTCGTGGCAGGGGTGAATCATCACGTGTGGTCTTCACCATGCTGGGCATATTCGTGATGCTGACTGTAACAATGGCAATTGGTCTATTTGTCGCAAAAGGTAAAGATTCTGCTATCCTCCCTTACACACCTCCGACAGTAATTCCATCCATCTGGAAGGCTATATATCACATGCTGACTGCTTCCATGAAGGGATTGGTGGCACTAAGCGGCCTTGAAGCCATGTCAAATGGCATCCAATTTGTTATTAACGAAGACTTCCGGCTAGTGAAGTGGGGGAAGAAACATATGCCGCGCTTACTTGGTCTTTGGAAATTTTATAGCGGAAAATCAGGTATTGGACGCTTGGTTCAGACATCTTTCCTGTTCTATGGAGGTATCACCACAGCTTTCCTGACATACTTTGCGATCCATTTTAATGCGTTTGATGGCGTAGCCGGACGTTCCCTGGTCGCAAATCTCTCGTATATCGGATTTACCCAAATTCCTGGGGGGACAATACTTTATTGGGCATATCAAATCCTTGCTGTCGGCTTGCTAGCAGCGGCTTCGATGACGGCTTTTCAGGACCTCCAAGCAACCGAATGGCGTGATGTGGCAATTGGCGAAATCCCAGAGATCATTGTATATCGCGACAAGAAAGGTACATTTACCCGTTCGGTTACCATCGCTTTTGTCTTAGTTGCCATCATCATTTTCCTTATCAGGGGGAAAACTGCATTGGGGGTACCTTATTATGGGATTGGAGTGTTTATGCCGATTATGATGATGGGATTCGCAATCCGACGTCATATTCTTAAGACTTTTCCAAAAGGCGCCACACGTTCTTGGGGCGTTATCGGAGCAACCTTCGCTGCTGTACTTTCTGGGATTGTCTTCATTGGGCAAATTGCCGGCAAATGGACCGAAGGAGGGTGGGTGGTTCTAATTTCCTTTAGCGTTCTCGTGGTGGCAGCCAATTTGCTCCTTATTTCTCCAATCGGATTCCGAGAGCCAAAACAAATATATCGGATTGTGCGTGAGAAGGCACGGGTACAGGGCGCCATGGCTTCCATAGTAGAATGGCAATCATTAAAAATGCAGGAATACCGCTACAACGTGATCGTCTGGATTGCCCGTTTCTTCGAGTTACTTGGAGTCAGACGTCCGATGCGGTATGAACCGCCTGCGCCCGCGGGTGACTACGATCACGCCTTGCATGTGGACCACCCCGAAGCACCGTCACTACTCCAACAATATTTGGATGGTAACCCGAGAGAGCCAAAATTAGGAGGTGCTCCAAAGCAAACCTCCCCCGGGGATGAAGAAGACAAAGGAGCCTGATTAGTAAGGGGGGGTTATTATAAATAGTTGCGATTAATTGCAATAGTGAGTGGATATTAGGTTCCGTCATTTTCTTTCGAATTAGTTCAAAATCGAACGAATTACTCAAGCTGAGTAATTCGTTTGTATTTTGAATAGGGTGCCTTAACAGCTTAAAGTCTCTACAGCAGAATCCCAAAACGTCAGGTTTTGAACGCGGAATATCGCCATTTTCTTGACTATTTCTTGACATATTACGTCGCTATCTTGTCAATTACTTGACACAACAATGCATAAAATCAAACTCGTTGGCTTGACATATTCTTGACACTTTTCATCATTTTATTGCCACCCTCTTGATAAGTAGTTATATCTTGTTAATAAATAAAGTCTATTGTGATCAATTATCGTCTGTTCTGTTCAATTTGATGAAAAGCAGAAATATTCCAAAAAGCGTGAAATTGGTCATCCAAGGCCTGCCTCTTGCAGGGGTGGTTGCCACCACTTTTGTGAGGTTGCCACGGTTTGGGCAACAATTCAGCGTTTTGATTGTGCTGATTTGGTTGCAGGTGTTTTTTATCATCGAAATTTTTCTTGCGGGAAGATGAATGGATTCGGATGGACGAAAAAACGTTGCGAGTCCTGGTGGCGGATGACGAGCGACCCATCAGGCGGTTTTTAAACGCTTCTCTCAGCGGACAGTACACGGTTTTGGAGGCGGCCACGGGTGAAGAAACCCTGGCCGTCACTGTGTCTGGACGCCCGGACATCATCATCCTCGACCTAGGTTTGCCGGATATGGACGGAGTAGAAGTCACCCGCCGGTTGCGCGAGTGGACGCAAATTCCCATTATCGTCGTCTCGGTAAGAGACCGGGAAGAAGACAAGATCGCCGCCCTGGATGCGGGAGCCGATGACTATTTGACCAAGCCCTTCAGCGCAGGGGAGTTGATGGCTCGACTAAGAGTGGCCTTGCGGCATACAGCCCTCCCGGAAAGCGAACCAGTCTATCGAGCAGGTGGTCTTATGGTAGACCTGGCACGCCGGGATGTAAATGTTGGTGGCAAACCAGTAACGCTGACACCCACGGAATATGACATCCTGCGCATATTAATTCACCATGCTGGCAAGGTACTTACTCACCAGCAGCTTGTCAAAGCCGTGTGGGGCACCAGTTATGAAGCTGATGCGCACCTTTTGCGTGTGAACATCAGCAACTTGCGTCGCAAAATTGAGGCTGATCCAACCCGCCCGCAATCCATTGTTACAGAACCCGGTGTTGGGTACAGGTTCAGGGTAAATAGTAACCCTGTTGTCAATCAAGAATCTATATGATTGCCCAGAATTATCTGAATAGGTAGAGAATGATTTTTTCCATTGCATTGCTCATCGTGATCGTCGTTATTGCATTTCGTCTCTCGCCCGTTGAGAAACAAGAACATGCCCATATCCATGGAGCGGGGCAGATCGGGCTGTTGGCTGCGCTTGCCCTTTTTGGAGTGGATTATTTCACCTCGTATTTTTATGCTACGGGAGAAATGTTGAACGCCTTGCACCCTTATGGGTTGGAACATTGGGGATACATTGCTGCTGCGATAATCGCGGTTGCAAACATTTCCTTCGGTATGCTTTATATTTACTCCCTTGGAACCTTTAACGAGGGCGGTGGTGCATATACCGCATCAATGCGATACTTGAAACCAGGTCTTAGCTTGGTGGTGGCTGTCGTCCTCATTCAGGATTACATTCTGACCATCGTGGTCTCGGCCCTTTCCGGTGGAGACCAGTTGCTATCAATATTAAATTTATACGGGAAATACTGGTGGCTACATTTTCTAATAGGGGCCACCCTGGCGGGTATTACCTACTGGTTGACTATCCGCGGACGCGGCGAGTCGGCACGGATTGTCTTCATGGGGTTGGGAATCTTCCTGTTTCTTACCATCACATTATTTATTGGACTCCTGATTGCTCACTTCAAGGACATCCCAGCGTCAGCGGCAGCAGTTCCCATTATCCAGACCACAAGCATTTGGAAGGCTCTCTACCATTTACTAACTGCGTCTATGAAAGGGATGGTTGCCCTTAGTGGCCTTGAAGCAATGTCAAATGGTATTCAGTTTGTCATTCATGATGACGCTGGAATCGTAAAATGGGGGAAGAAACATCTACCACGACTTGAAAAATTTGTGGGATTTCTACAGTGGAAAATCCGGCATTGGGCGCTTTGTCCAAACTTCCTTTTTATTCTACGGCGGGTTGACAACATTTATGCTCACAGCATTTGCAATCCGCTTCAATGTTTATGATGGTACTTTTGGGAGGACCCTGGTTGGAAACCTGGCTTATATTGGCTTTCAACAGATTCCTGGTGGGATTATCTTATTCTGGGTATACCAGGTGCTAGCCGTCTTATTGCTAGCAGCAGCCTCCATGACTGCCCTCCAAGATCTACAAGCGACAGCCTGGCGTGATGTTGCCATCGGAGAGATCCCCGAGATTGTCGTTTATCGAAACCCGCAAGGGACGTTTACCCGGTCGGTTACCGCAGGATTTATTATTGCTGTAGGCTTGATGCTGCTGGTAAAGGGACATACAACCGTTGCTGTACCATTTTATGGAGTTGGTGTGTTCATGCCAATCATGGTGATGGGCTTTGCGATTCGAAAACATATCCAGAAAACCTCAACAGGGCAGAAACGCATATGGGGGGCGCGCGCGGCTGGTGGAGTTGGCATCCTTGCAGCATTGGTTTTTGTCGGGCAAATCGTTGGAAAATGGACCGAGGGAGGATGGGTGGTGCTGATTACCTTCAGCCTGCTGGTTCTTTTAGCAAATGCCCTCCTGCTATCTCCAATTGGTCAACGTGATGCGAAGACTATTCATCGGATCGTACGGGAAAAAGCACGCGTTCAGGGCTCGATGGCATCCATCGTAGAATGGCAGTCTCTGAAGATGCAGGAATATCGCTTCACCTTGCTGGTTACCATTAGCAAATTCTTCGAACTCTTTGGAATTCATCGCCCGGTGGGTTCTCCCACACCAATTTCTGCCGGTGATTATGATCACGCCCTGCATGTGGACCACCCCGGAGCACCGTCACTCCTACAGCAATATCTGGAAGCTAAACCTCATCAACCAAAACTGGGTGGCTCTCCAAAGCAAACTTCCCCCGTCGATAAGGAAGGAAATGACGATTAAATTGGCAGGGAAATAAAATATCTAGCTCAATTATCGGAAGTTGTGACAACTTTCTCGTCTGTGCAGCCCAACCTCCAACGACGACCATCACGCGTTAGCAATTGGTCAGCTTCTTGGGATCCCCAACTTCCAATCGGGTAAGTGTTCAATGGCGGATTGTTCTGCTCTTCCCAGCCATTTATGATCGGGTCAACCATTTTCCAGGAAGCCTCAATCCCGTCGCTGCGGGTAAAGAGTGAAGCGTCCCCATCCAACGCTTCCAGTAATAGACGTTCGTAAGCCTCCGGAAGGGACCCACTGAAAGAGGAGCCATAGTGGAAATCCATATCCACTGAGCGCATCTCCTGAGTCGAATTCGGGGAGCTTGGCTTCGAACCGAAGGTGAATTCCCTCATCAGGTTGGATGCACAGCGATAATATATTGGGTGAGAAATCACTGCCTTCCGGAAGGTGAAACATCAAATGGGGAGGGCGCTCGAACTCGATAATAATCTCGGATGTTTTACGTGCCAGTGCTTTCCCGGAGCGAAGATAGAATGGTACCCCCTGCCAGCGCCAGTTATCAATGTTCAATTTGATGGCCGCAAAGGTGGGCGTTTGCGAACCGGGAGCTACGCATTCGGTTTCCCTGTAACCAACGTATTGGCCGCGGACTGTATCGGACAGAGCAACCGTGCGGATGCTCTCGAACACCTTTGCCTTCTCGTTCCGGACAGCATCCGCATTGAAAGAGCTTGGCGCTTCCATTGCCACCAAAGCCAGCAATTGTAAAAGGTGGTTTTGGAACATATCCCGCATCACCCCTGCAGTATCGTAATATCCTGCACGATGAGCCACGTCTACGGTCTCTGAGACAGTTACCTGGACATTATTGACATAGCGGCGATTCCAGACCGGTTCGAAAATTGTGTTGGCAAAGCGGAAAAACAAGATATTCTGTGCAGTCTCTTTACCGAGATAATGGTCAATTCTATAGACCTGACTTTCATCGAAAACTGCATGAACTGCGCGATTGAGTTCCTGGGCAGAAGCCAAGTCACGCCCAAAGGGTTTCTCAACTATGATCCTGCGCCAAACGTCGGGATCCGACCCCTGCTTCGCCATGCCAGCAGCACCCAATTCGCTGGTGACAATAGCATAATGCTCCGGAGCAGTAGCGAGGTAATACAAGCGGTTGGAGGGACCTCCTTCCAAAGCTTGTAAAGATGATTCCAGTTTTGGGAAATCTGCTGAAACATCCAGATCGCCCTGGACATAATGCAGTTTCTCGGCGAATTTCGCCCAGACTGTAGCATCGAAACTCTCCGAACTGAATTTAACCACCCCATCCCTTAGAATTGCTCGAAAAGTCTCATCGTTGTAGGGTCGGCGTGCAAACCCGACCACGTTTATGCGTTCGGGCAGCCTCCATTTCTTGAAATTATTATACAGAGCAGGGATCAATTTTCGTGCAGTAAGGTCTCCGGAAGCACCGAAAATCACAATGGTTGTTAATTTGTTATCCATAAACCCTTCCTAATGCAGGTTGTCCTTACTGGAGTAAATGGTTACCTACCGCAACTTATCTTCGAAGATAAATGGTTATGCTACTCAGGTTTGATGGCATGTCCGCCAAATTCATTTCGCATTGCAGCCAATAACTTAGCAGCGTAACTCTCGTCCTGGCGACTAATAAAGCGCTGCTGGAGTGCCAAAGTTATGACCGGAGCGGGAACATCCAGGTCTATGGCCTCAGCCACCGTCCAGCGCCCCTCGCCACTATCAGCCACCCAACCTTTTATATGGGCAAGATCCTGGTCTTTGGCAAGGGCATTCGCTGTTAAATCCAGTAACCAGGACCGCACCACACTGCCATAGCGCCATATTTGTGAGATTTGTTCCAGGTCCAAACCAAAACCCTGTTTGGCGTGCATGATCTCAAATCCCTCGGCGTAGGACTGCATCAGACCGTACTCAATGCCGTTATGAATCATTTTGACGAAATGTCCGGCTCCCACCGGTCCTACGCGTCCCCAACCCCTGTCAGCAGCTGGCGCCAGTGTTTCAAAAATTGTTCGAAGCTGTTCGACCACATCTTCATTACCGCCGATCATCAGGCTGTAACCTTCTGCCAAACCCCAGATTCCGCCGCTGGTACCGGCATCAAGATAGTTGATTCCTTTTTTTTCGAGGTTCGAGGCCCGGCGAATATCATCTTTATAATATGTATTACCTCCGTCTATGATGGTGTCTCCGGGCTCAAGCAGCGTTTCTAATTCAGATATTACTTCTTCAGTCGCATGCCCAGATGGGACCATCACCCAAATGTTACGAGGTGCAGACAGGGCCAGAACAGCTTCCTGATTTGAATAAGCCGGGACAAGGCCGTGGTCTGCAGCAAGTTGACGAGTTACTTCAGGGGAGCGGTTGACTCCAACCACGCGATGACCACCCATAAGCAGTCGTTGAGCCATATTCCCCCCCATTTTTCCCAAACCAATAATCGCGATTTCCATGTTATGTTCTCCTGATTAATATTACCTTTATGCTATTCATTTTATCTTAAAACTCCAATTTCTCATCATTGACTCATGAATTTTTATATTGACCTCCCTCATGTTTCCTCTTACAATACCGCTGTGGGATATGTCAGCCAGAGTGTTGCTGGATTTTTTCGTCCTGACCATGACCCGCCGTGTGCAGGTGTATGAATGGCAAACCTGCCGCGGTTTTTATTTGACGACGTTTCAACCTCTTATCCGTTTCTCCCACAATTTACCGGAGGAAAAATGACAATCAACCCTTTCCCGTCCAAACGTGCACCAATCTTTGCTGATGTCCCGGATGACAAGTGGAACGATTGGCGCTGGCAATTAAGCCACCGACTTAATTCGGCTGAGGAAATTGAGAAGATAATTCACCTGACCGACTCTGAACGGAAAGCGCTCAGCGCGCCGCATCTATTCCGAGTGGATATCACCCCATATTTCATATCCCTGATCGATCCCAATGATCCTGATGACCCTGTGCGTAAACAAGTCATTCCTACCGATCGGGAAATGGTGACTTTCACAGCGGAAATGGAAGATTCACTGGCTGAGGATAAACATTCTCCTGTCCCGGGCCTTGTCCATAGATACCCTGACCGGGTGCTAATGCTGGTAACCACTCAATGCGCTTCCTACTGTCGCTATTGCACGCGCGCCCGCATCGTTGGAGATCCGACAGCACAATTTTCACGCCATGAATTCGACATGCAAATCGAATACTTAAAAAATACTCCTCAAGTGCGGGACGTTCTGCTATCGGGAGGTGACCCACTCGTACTAGCACCCAAGATCCTGGAGGAGATCCTCACACGCCTGCGAGAAATTCCCCACATAGAAATCGTCCGCATCGGCTCGCGGGTCCCGGTCTTTATGCCTCAGCGGATCACAGACGACTTGTGCGATATGCTTCAGAAATTTCACCCGCTCTGGTTGAATATCCATGTCAACCATTCGAACGAAATCACCAAAGAACTGGCTGAAGCGTGCGACAAACTTACCCGGGCTGGAATCCCGCTCGGAAACCAAACTGTCCTCTTAGCGGGTGTTAACGATAACGTCCACATTCAGCGGAAACTGGACCAGGATTTGGTGCGCATCCGGCGTACGACCTTATTATCTATACCAGTGCGACCTGGTTCACGGTGCCGGTCACTTCCGGACTGCGGTGGCAAAGGGTATTGAAATAATGGAAGGCCTGCGTGGACATACGTCTGGGTATGCAGTCCCGCAATATATCGTGGATGCCCCTGGAGGCGGAGGAAAAATCCCGGTCATGCCCAACTACCTGCTCTCGATGTCAGATCATAAGATCATTTTGCGCAACTTTGAAGGATACATTACCACTTACGAAGAACCCACCGATTACACCCCTGCCATGGAGGCGAGGTATAAAGGCATCAAGCGCCCCGAACCCGGCCAGGAAGGACTCACTGCCTTGCTGGATGGCGACAAAATGTTCATCAAGTCAGAGGGCTTTGATGAAGTCCACGACCGACACGGCATCCAACACAGGCTCAAAGATGAAGCCAAGTGGAAACCGCTGGGAATCGGACCAGGTGAGGATGAGGAGAACAAGAAGTAATTAGTGGCAACAACTGGTGACACGAGAGAGTAGCGATTTTTTGATTAGTCGCTACTCTCATTTCAGGCGGAGGTCATATGGAATATCGATATTTGGGGCGGTCAGGGTTGAAAGTCAGCGCCTTATCCTTTGGGTCGTGGGTTACCTTTGGCAACCAATTGGGCGAGACCCTGGCAAGCAAGTGCATGTCTGCTGCGTATGAAGCGGGTGTCAACTATTTTGACAATGCTGAAAGTTATGCTCACGGACAGTCCGAGATTGTCATGGGGAAAGTGCTAAAGAAACTAGGCTGGAGGCGGGGGAGTTATCTTGTTTCCACGAAATTCTTCTGGGGACTGCACGATGGACCCAACGAGAAGAATACACTTAACCGCAAACGGCTTTTGGATGCGATCGATGGCTCGCTCACCCGGCTGCAGCTCGACTACGTGGACCTTGTTTTTTGCCACCGCCCGGATCCAAACACGCCCATTGAGGAGACGGTGTGGGCTTTTCACGATATCATTGGGCGAGGAAAAGCTTTGTACTGGGGCACCTCCGAATGGAGCGCTGCGGAAATCATGGAAGCCTGGCATATTGCGGACAAACATCACCTACGTAAACCAGTAATGGAGCAACCGCAGTACAACATGTTCAACCGCGAGAAGGTCGAAAATGAATTCGCCCGGTTGTACAAAGATATTGGCCTGGGAACGACCACGTGGAGTCCGCTTGCTTCGGGGATGCTAACCGGTAAATACAATGATGGACTTCCTGCGGGCAGTCGCGCCAACCTCAAAGATTATGAATGGCTCAAAACTTCGTTGACCGATCCGGAAAAAATCAGCAAGGTTAAGAAGGTAGCACCCATTGCCGCAGAACTGGGGATCAGCATGGCGCAAATGGCGCTGGCGTGGTGCCTTAAGAATCCCAACGTAAGCACCGTCATCACAGGGGCCAGCCGGGTGGAACAACTGCGGGAGAACCTGGGTGCATTGGCAGTAGTGGAAAAACTCACGCCCGAGGTGATGGCTCGAATTGATGAGGTGCTGGGGAACAAGCATCAAGATGAGGATGATTGATATTTGCCAGAAGTAAACCTGATCATTCCTAAAAGAAATATTTGTTTCTAAAATAAATGGAAGCCGGACGAACTGTCCGGCTTTTTTTGCGGCTCCTGCAAGAACAATCCAGATTAGTTCTTTTTAACTTTTTCAGCTGCAGTGAAACCAGCTTCGAGGGCTTTGTGATTTATCTCCTCAGTGCCGCGCGGGCGCGAGCGATGATGGCTTTTTCGAGAGCCTGACGGGAGACCACCCCGGTCAGCCCGACCAGGACACCCAGGGCAACCGTATTAGCCGTGATGATCTTGCCAGTGGTATCAAAGCACATTTTCGTGATGGGCAACCGGATGGCGTGCGGAGCGGAAGTGGAATCCACCTTGTCAGCGTCGACGATCAGCAGACCGCCCAGCTTAACGGTGGGGCAAACTTGCGGAAGGCTTCCTGACTTAATGCCACCACCACGTCTGGTTCGAAGGGGGAATTGGGGTGGTGGTCAATCTCACCGGATGAGATGACGACCTCGGATTTGCTAGCACCGCCGCGCGCTTCGGGGCCATAGCTTTGGGACTGGACGGCGTTCTGGCCTCCGTAAATGGTGGCAGCCTCGGCGAGGATGATACCGGCCAGGATCATTCCCTGCCCGCCTTCTCCAGCAAGGCGGACCTCGGTGCGGTCGGAGATACCGAAGGGGGGTTGAGCGCCGGTCATTTTAGTGATCACAGCCCACCTCCCTGGACGCGGGTAATCAGGTTGTCGTAAACATGGGTGTACTGCGGGCGCTGGACATCGACAAATTTGCCGCGGACTATCTTGGTATTGGCAGCCTTTTCTTCAGGAGTGAGACGGTCGAGAGCGGTTTGGGGGATACTGTTATCTTTCAGAGCGCGCATCATGTCTGCAGCGGTACCGAGTTTATTGAGACGACCATAGGTGGTGTGGC
>CAWGWL010000021.1:0-16110 GCA_963826215.1 uncultured Chloroflexia bacterium
TGAATGCGTACTTCTGCAAATTATAAGGATGGAGTGCACTCATCATTTCCCCGGTGGCATAAAAGTATGATGTAAAATAATCCACTCCAAAAAGGGGAAGCGCAGCCAACAGCCCGATCTGCCCCGCACCATGAATTGCAGCATGTTCTTTCTTCTCTACGGGGGCAGCCTTGAAAGCAAGAAAAACAATCACGATGAGCAATGCAATAGAAAAAATCATACTTTACCTGTTAATTATGTTCCCAATTTAATTGTCTGGGGGTTTATTTTTCGGTTGGGTGTCAGTTAGCTTTGAGCCTGTACCCAACACCGGGTTCTGTAACAATGGATTGCGGGCGGGTTGGATGCGGCCTCAATTTTGCGACGCGAGTCGCTGATGTTCACACGCAAAAGGTGCGCATCAGCTTCATAACTGGTGCCCCACACGGCTTTGACAAGCTGCTGGTGAGTAAGTACCTTGCCAGCATGGTGAATTAATATGCGCAGGATGTCATATTCCGTGGGTGTCAGCGTTACTGGTTTGCCGCCAACATTTACATCCCGGCGTGCCAGGTCTACCATAAGACCACCTGCTCGATAGACTGGTTCGCTTTCCGGGAGGGCCGTATGCCGCAAGGCCACTCTTAGTCGAGCCATCAACTCCCCTGCGCTGAAGGGCTTGGTCAAATAGTCATCGGCTCCCGCATCCAGGGCGGCGATCTTGCTCTTCTTCCCGGTCTCTTACCGAGACGACGATAATGGGAATTTGCGTCCACTGGTGCAACTGGGGCGGGGTGACTTCTACTCCGTCCATATCCGGCAAACCTAGGTCGAGGACGATGATATCCGGGCGTCCAGACACAGTGACGGCCAGGGTTTCTTCACCCGTGGCCGCCTCCAAAACTGTGTACTGTCCGCTGAGAGAAGCGTTTAAAAACCGCCTGATGGGTCGCTCGTCATCCGCCACCAGGAAACTAGCAACGTTTTTTCGTCCATCCGAATCCATTCATCTTCCCGCAAGAAAAATTTCGATGATAAAAAACACCTGCAACCAAATCAGCACAATCAAAACGCTGAATTGTTGCCCAAACCGTGGCAACCTCACGAAAGTGGTGGCAACCACCCCTGCAAGAGGCAGGCCTTGGATGACCAATTTGCACACCTTGGAAATCCTTTTTCTTCACTTGAGAGTGTCCAGTCATATCTTGAAGGCCTTTTCGATATAGATAGGATTTTACAGATCGATGCGTCAATAGGATGACAAAAAACACCTGATATACATCAAAGTCATGTCAAGACGTTATTAAATTGGGAATTTCAGGAAATTCGGGAAAATTGGCAGATCACAATGTAGCGACGGAATATTGTTGGTTCGATATCCCCATTTGACTGGTACATAATCAGTAGAATTAATCAATACCTGCCCCAGAGATATTCCTCAAATAATCTTTAACCTATAACCAACTCCAGGTTCGGTGATTAGGTAGCTTGGTCGAACCGGGTCAGGCTCGATTTTCCTTCTTAAATTACTAATATTAACCTGAAGCATATGAGTTTCACTTTCATACGCCGTTCCCCAAACTGCACGCAGCAACTGATCGTGGGTCAACACCTTTCCAGCGTGTTTGACGAATTCCCGGAGTAAATCATATTCAGTGGGTGTTAATGACACCGGTTGTCCGTTCATCGTCACTTCACGCAGGTTCAAGTTGACTTCCAGCTTTCCAGATGTAAAGACTGGATCAGTTTCTGCCTGCGCAGAACGTCGCAAAGCCGAGCGCAAGCGAGCGATCAATTCTCCCACTCCAAAAGGTTTGGTCAGGTAATCATCAGCTCCGGCATCCAATGCTGCGATTTTATCCTGCTCCTGCTCGCGAACTGAAACAACAATGATTGGTATTTGAGTTCCATTCCCGGAGCCTGCGCGTGACCTCAACTCCGTCCATATCGGGAAGACCAAGATCCAGGATAATGACATCCGGGCGATCAGATGCGACAGCGGTCAACGCTTCTTCGCCATTGGTTGCCTCGAAAACAGTAAACTGGCTCCCCAAAGATGTCTTTAGGAAGCGACGGATCGATCGTTCATCATCCACGACCAGACGCGTATATCCTGTCCGCTCATTCCTGCGCCTCCACGGGAAGTGCGATAGTAATAATCGTGCCGCCGCCTGGGCGATTCTCAGCAGAAATAAACCCTCCATGTGCATCCACAATTCCTTTACCAATGGCAAGGCCAAGGCCAGTTCCATTTACATTATCGGGTCGTTGTACCCGGTAGAACTTATCAAATATGCGGGATAAATCTTCTGATGGAATTCCCACCCCCCGGTCAGAAACCGTGATTTCCACGAAGGCACCTGCCATTTGAGCCCGAATTTCAATTGGAGATTCCCCTGGGGAATACTTGAGACCATTATCAATCACATTTACAAGCACACGCTGAATTAAAACGAAATCCATAGATACTAATGGCAGAGTATCCGGCACGTCCACGATAACCGAACGACCTCCCAGGCGGAGACCAACTTCTTCCAAAGAAGAACCAACCAAGTCTTGAAGGTCACAGGCATCGCGCTTGACGTGCATGGCGCCGGATTCCAAACGGGTCATATCAAGAAGGTTGCCCACCAGTCGGTTTAGTCGCGCAGCTTCTTCGCTGGCAGTCTCGATCAGGTTGCGCCGGGAAGTTTCATCCAAGATAACCTGGTCATTGGTCAAGCTGCTCAAAGCCCCGGTAATTGAGACGAGTGGGGTACGCAGATCATGCGAAATCGAATTAAGCAACGCATTTTGGAGTTTGTCGGTTATTTCCAGCATTTCTGTTTGACGAGTCTGCTCAGCCAAGCGGGCACGTTCTATAGCCAGGGCGATCTGATTTGAGAAAGCATCCAGTGTGCGGATTTGGTCACGAGTTAAGAAACGGTCTGGTGTCATTGGTTTCACCCCAAGCACACCAACCCCTCCACGCATGGTTTTTAATGGTTGATAACGCATGGAGGCTTCCGGTAGAGTGTCAGTGCCGCGCCCAGCAGGATGTCCATGTTCAAAAGTCCAGGAAGCCACCGCCAAATCGTCATTGGAAACCGCTAAATCTGTGCTTTTGGTATAGACCTTCAATAAATTACCAACCGGAAGAAATATGACAACCTCCCTACTAAATGATTGTCCGACATGAGCAATTGCTGTTTGAGTCACGGCTTCAAGCCCTGAAGTCTCTGTCAGGTCACGACCTAATTCGTATAAAGCGACTGTCTGCACTTCGCGCTGTTTAGCGGCTTCCGCTTGATCCCGGACAAGGGAAGTTAATTGGCTGATCACCAGCCCAACCGCCAGAAGGCCCAGGAAGGTCAGTAAATACTCAGTGTCTGAAACAGCCAAAGTTAAGAAAGGCGGGATAAAAAAGTAATCAAAAGCTGCCACACCCAATACTGAGGTTAAAATGGCTGGTCCACGTCCAAGATATACTGCCGCGAGGACAACAGCGAGCAAATAGAGAACAATCAGGTTAGTGGGGGATATAAATGGTGATATTAAAGCGCTGAGACCTGTTGTGGCTGCAACAAGCATCAGACCCCAGAAATACCTGGATAAAGGGCGATGAGGCCTCCAACCTTCCAACACTTTTATTGTTGAAGGTTCCACTTCACTGCTGATAACATACACATCAATTGAGCCACTCAGTCGTATCAAATGGTCCACCACTGAACCGCGAAAGAATTCGATCCAGCGTGAATGGATAGGTTTCCCTGCAATCACCTTGGTTACATTATGTCGATGGGCATATTCCATCACGGTTTCGGCGACAAACTGACCTGGGACACTTGTGGTTTTTGCCCCCAGTTCTTCTGCCAGACGCAAAGAACCTGCAACCTGATCGCGCTGTTCCTGCGAAATCCTGGCTTGATCAGGAGTTTCCACATAAATCGCAAACCACTCAGCACTTAGCTCATCAGCAAGTCGGCGGGCAGTGCGTATTAAGCGCTCGCCAAGCGCCCCCGGACTAATACATACCAGCAACCGTTCACTGGCGGGCCACGGGCCGGGAATGGCGCGTGTACGCATGTAAGCCCGCATCTGGTCATCCACCCGCTCTGCAGCCCGGCGCATGGTTAATTCACGCAGAGCTGTAAGATTACCTTTTCTGAAAAATTTTTGGATGGCGCGTTGAGCTTGTTCAGGAATGTAAACTTTACCTTCCTGCAAGCGGTTAATCAACTCATCAGGAGGCAGATCAACCAGCTCAATATCGGTGACTGCATCAATCACATTATCTGGAATGGTCTCGCGCACTTTTGTCCCCGTGATCTGCGCGACCACATCATTCAGACTCTCAATATGCTGGATATTCAGGGTGGAATAAACATTGATACCGTGATCCAGCAGCTCCTCGACATCCTGATAACGCTTGGCGTGACGCGAACCGGGGGCGTTGGTGTGGGCCAATTCATCCACCAGCACAAGGTGCGGGCTGCGCAACAACACGGAATCAATGTCCATCTCAGGGAGCTGGACACCGTGGTAATCGATTTTCAAAGCCGGGATAATTTCCAGACCTGATAATTGATTTTCCGTTTCCGCCCTGCCATGAGTTTCAACATAGCCTACAACTACATCGACATTCTCCGCTTCCCGTTGGTGGGCAGCTTCCAACATGGCATACGTTTTTCCAACCCCCGCTGCATAGCCTAAAAATACTTTAAGGCGACCGCGTTTATCCTGATGTTCTTCAGATTGAACTTGAGCCAACAGTTCGTCAGGATCTGGACGGGAAGGTTCAACGGACATGGCTTTACTATACTATTTTAATTCCATCCAATGCTAGATTAAGTTGGAGGACATTGACCCTCGGTTCTCCCAGGAAACCCAGCTGTCGCCCTTCAGTATATTGTTTCACCAGGGTCATCAAAGCTGCTTCACTCATTCCGCGTTCACGAGCCACGCGCGGGATCTGATAAAGCGCTGCTGCTACACTGATATTGGGGTCCAATCCGCTCCCAGATGAAGTGACCAAATCCACAGGAATCTCCTGTGTGTTCCCAGGGTCAGCCGCTTGCAAAGCAGCGATACGGGCATGGACTGAATCCAGCAATACCGGGTTGGTAGGTCCAAGATTGGACCCGGACGAAGCCGCAGCATTATACGGGAAGGAGCCAGTGGCTGATGGACGCCCCCAGAAGTATTTTGGGTCGTCAAATTGCTGTCCGATTAATGTCGAGCCGACCGTCTTCCCATTGCTAACGATCAAACTACCACTGGCTTGGTATGTAAAAACAAGCTGGGATATGCCGGTAACCACCAGGGGATAAATAACTCCGGTTATCAGAATAAAAATCAGGAGGGCAATTATGGCTGGTCGAAATTGTGCGCGCATATGATTTCCTTATTTAGTGGTCGCGTTACTTGTAAGATCTTGCAGATGCTTTTCAGTTTCATTTTGCTGGGTACGCTCGAGAGCTCTGGCGGTTTGGGAGGCGAAATTTTGCAGCAGACGGCCCTCTTCGGAGGGTAGATCCATATTCGAACCGCGCCAGATCTGGATCTCACCAACCAAACCCCATGAATTTAGGAGCGGGAGTACACGATCTGGTCGATTATTTCCCATTCCATCCGTCGGCTCACTTGTTACAATGCTTAAAGATCGGTTTTCGGGGTAGAAAATCACATTTACCAAGGACGCCTGGAATAGCTGCCGGAGAAACCGAGCAACCGTATGTGCCACCGCTTCCTGTGTACGCAACCCGGTAAGCGCTGAGCTTAGTTCGTACATAAATACAGCTTCGCGAGCCCTTGTCAGACTATCCTGGATCCGTCCCACCACCAGGATAGCAACTGCCAGGAAAATTGCCAGGACCAACCAGCCTTCCAATCTAGCAACCGCGAAGGTATAAAAAGGTGGGATGAATAAAAAATCAAATGCAAGGGCTGCTGCAATGGCAGCGCTGATACCCGGCAACTGTCCCCACCTATTTGCACTCCACGCTACTGAAAGCAGATAAAGCATGGCAATCACAGCTTCGCCAAGCATATTCCGTCCAAATAACATCATTAGAATGGTCGAAGCTGTTACCAACAAGACTGCCATCAGGTTATTGGAAAATAATTTTGGAGTAAAAGATAAACGGTTTCTTTTCATGTATTTGCCTCTTATATAACTAGACCATATGTAATGCCACCAGGAGCAAGTCAATCAGCTTTATGCCGATAAATGGGGCAACCAAACCACCGACTCCATAGATGAGCAGGTTATCGCGCAAGAGTTTTGCTGCACCAACCGCCCGGTAAGGAACACCCTTTAGAGCCAATGGGATAAGAGCGATAATGATCAAGGCATTAAAAATCACCGCCGAAAGTATCGCACTCTGCGGGGTAGCCAGACGCATAATGTTCAACACTCCCAAAGATGGGTAAGTTGAAGCGAAGGCAGCCGGGATGATAGCAAAGTACTTCGATACGTCGTTAGCGATACTGAATGTGGTCAAGGCGCCGCGGGTCATCAATAGTTGCTTGCCGATCTCCACAATCTCAATCAGCTTGGTGGGGTTGCTATCCAGGTCAACCATGTTGGCGGCCTCGCGCGCCGGCTGGGTACCAGTATTCATAGCCACGGCTACATCAGCCTGGGCTAAAGCTGGAGCGTCGTTGGTGCCATCTCCAGTCATAGCCACCAGCCGCCCGCCTGCCTGAGAATCGCGGATCAATTTGAGCTTGGCCTCAGGTGTGGCCTGGGCGAGAAAGTCGTCCACGCCAGCCTCAGCGGCGATGGAAGCGGCGGTTAATGGATTGTCCCCAGTGATCATCACCGTTTTAATGCCCATCTTGCGTAACTGGGCAAAGCGTTCCTTTATGCCTCCTTTAACGATATCTTTAAGTTGTATCACACCCATAGCCTTGCCATTCCTGGAAACAACAAGCGGTGTTCCACCAGACCGGGCGATGGTATCCACACTGGCTTGCAGGTCGGGAGGAACGGAATGGCCACTCGACCGAACCAGCGACATTATGGTGTCGGGAGCACCCTTGCGGATTGAGATCCCATCGAAATCCACGCCTGACATGCGGGTCAGGGCGGAAAATGGAACAAAGTGCATGCCCTGGGGGGCAGCTTCGCTGGGACCCATGGTTTGACCACGCAGGCCATATTTTTCCTTGGCCAATATCACAATACTGCGACCTTCAGGAGTCTCATCGGCCAGAGAAGAAAGTTGAGCGGCCTCTGCCAGTTCCTGAGAGGTTACCCCGCTTACAGGGATCAGCTCCGTAGCATGGCGATTACCCAAAGTGATAGTGCCGGTTTTATCCAAGAGGAGCACATCCACGTCTCCGGCGGCTTCAACAGCCCGACCGGACATGGCGATAACATTGCGTTGGATCATTCGGTCCATTCCAGCAATGCCAATTGCCGAGAGCAATCCGCCGATGGTGGTGGGGATCAAACAAACAAGCAAAGCAACCAGAACGGTGATAGTAATGGGCGTTCCCTTACCAGCTGTCCCTACACTATAAAGGGAGTAAGGGAGAAGTGTGGCACAGACGATAAGAAAAATTATTGTAAATCCGGCCAGAAGAATGTCCAAAGCAATCTCATTGGGGGTCTTTTGACGTTTGGCACCTTCCACCAGACCAATCATCCGGTCCAAGAAGCCTTCACCTGGATCTGCAGTAACGCGCACCACCAACCAGTCGGAGAGCAGGCGCGTCCCGCCAGTGACAGCGCTTCGGTCGCCCCCTGATTCACGAATTACCGGTGCACTTTCTCCAGTGACTGCGCTCTCGTCCACAGAGGCAATGCCTTCGATGATCTCCCCATCCACGGGTAGAATATCGCCGGTCTCCACGAGGAACATGTCATTTTTTCGTAAAGTGGTGGATGCGACCAGATTGTATTTAACCTCGCGATCAGGAGCAGGCAATTTCTTTGCCTGGGTGGTCTGGCGGGTCTTACGCAGGGCTTCAGCCTGGGCCTTACCGCGCCCCTCGGCCAGAGCTTCGGAAAAGTTGGCGAAAAGGACAGTGAACCACAGCCACAGAGCCACCGCGCCAATAAAGCCAGCCGGGGCTTCTCCCTTGCCGAACAACGCCTGGATCCATAACGCGGTGGTCATAAGGCTGCCCACTTCAACAATAAACATAACCGGGTTACGCGCCATCCAACGCGGGTTGAGTTTGATAAATGAATCCAGAACAGCACGTTGATAAAGCTGTATTCGGACGGTGGATCGTTTTTTAATTTGAGTGGTCATAGCGTATGTCATCCTAGTGGAAAATAATTAAATGTTCGATGATCGGTCCCAGCGCCAGGGCAGGGAGGAAACCTAATGCTCCAACAATGATGACAACCGCAATTGTCCAAAGGACGAATAAAGGGGTATGAGTCGCCAGAGTCCCTGCACCGGATGGGACCTTCTTTTTGAGGGCTAATGAGCCTCCAATAGCCAGGGCAGGGATCGCCAACCAGTAGCGGGCAATAAACATGATAATCCCCAAGGCAGTATTATAAAACGGGGTGTTCACAGTGAGCCCTGCAAAGGCGCTCCCATTATTGCCTGTGGCTGATGAAAAGGCATACAGTATCTCGCTGAAGCCATGCGGACCGGGGTTGAGGACTTCCGCTTTTCCTGCAGCGGTCATAACGCCGATGGCAGTTCCGATCAAAGCAGTGAACACAGGGATTAAAAGAATCAAAGACGCCATTTTCATTTCATAGGCCTCGATCTTCTTGCCAAGGTATTCGGGTGTGCGGCCCACCATTAATCCAGCCACGAAGACTGCTACGATTACGAATGCCAGCATGCCATAAAGACCGGAACCCACCCCGCCATAAATGACCTCTCCCAGGTGAATGAGCCACAATGGGATCATGCCTCCCAGAGGGCATGTTCGAGTCGTGCATCGAGTTGACCGAACCGTTTGAGGCGGCAGTGGTGGCAGTTGCCCAAAGGGCTGAGTTGGCGATCCCAAACCGGACCTCTTTACCTTCCATGTTCCCGCCCGGGTTGATATTGGATTGCTTGACATCTACCCCGAGCGAGGCAATTACGGGGTTTCCAGTTTGTTCCGCCCAAACCGTGACAGAAAGTAATGCCACAAAGATAATGGTCATAACAGCCAGGATAGCCCAGCCCTGACGCGTATCTCCAACCATCTTCCCGAATGTGTAGCATAAAGCCGCCGGTATGAGCAGGATAGCCAACGTTTCGAGAAAATTAGACAGTGGTGTGGGATTCTCAAAGGGGTGGGCAGAGTTAGCGTTAAAAAACCCGCCCCCGTTTGTCCCGAGTTGCTTTATAGCAATCTGAGAGGCAGCTGGGCCAACTGCCAGGATTTGCTGCGTTACGGTGTTCCCGTTTGAAATCTTTAATTGGTTGCAGGAGGGCGACGGATTTGTACTGGCTGTATGTCTGCACTACGCCCTGAGAGACGAGCACAATTGCAAAAACTAATGAAAGAGGAACGAGAATGTAAATAACTGAACGAGTGAGATCCACCCAGAAGTTACCAATGGTTTTTGCTGAATGACGAACCAATCCACGAATCATGGCAATTACGATGGCCATGCCGGTGGCAGCAGAGACAAAATTCTGAACGGTCATGGCTAACATCTGGGTGAGGTAGCTCATGGTGGTTTCCCCGCCATACCCCTGCCAGTTTGTGTTGGTGGCAAAGCTGACGGCTGTGTTCCACGAAGAATCAGGGGATACCGCGCTGAAGTTCTGTGGGTTTAGCGGAAGGAATCCCTGCAGCCGCTGGAGGGCATATACGGTCAAAAGACCCAAGCAATTAAAGAACAGCATTGCAAAAGCGTAAACCTTCCAATTCATTTCCTGATCAGGGTCTACGCCACTCAAGCGATAGATTAATTTTTCCACCGGTCGAAAGACCGGGGCGAGGAAGGTACGTTCGCCATGGTAAACCCGAGCCATGTAGGACCCGAGAGGTTTTGCCAGGGCGATTAAAACGACCATATAAACGATTAGTTGAAGCCAACTGAAAGTGTTCATTCAAACCACTCTGGTTTTATCAATGCAATCACGAGATAAATGAACAGGGCGATCGTGATCAAACCCGTGATGAAATAGATCGCGTTCATTTTTTATTCTCCATCAGGCGATCACAAAAAATAATAAAGCCCCAACTCAGTAGAAAAAACGCGATGGTCAACCCGATAAAGAGGATATCGGACATTTAGATGCCTCCACAAATAAAGATGCATTCCCAATTAAAACGCAAGAGATAGTAATCATAAATTGACTCCAATAGAAAAAACCGCATGTGTGAATATAACAACATGAATATCAAATATGTTGCAAGAATGGATGAATTAACATCAAGAATTAATCAAAATAATGATTTAGGGTGGAGGTTAAGCTAAACTTCCGAAGGCAATCTCCGGAAGTTTTTTAAGACAGCTTCAAATGAATTTATGAGCCGGTAAGTTCCCTCAACCGGTTATACATCAAAGAGACACCCATTATCAGCAAGGTGCCCAGGATGATCCATTTCCAGAAATGGAAGAAAAGGACAAATGCAGCAATGATCGCCAGTACCAGGGTAATCCGGCTGACCGTGCGGGTAAAGGCGCCGCGTAGAAATGATTCAGCGACGACGAACAGGATCAGGATGATCGCCAAACTCGCCCAAATATATTTGGGGGCGAAGAAAATGAGAGCTGCAACAGCAAAGAGCAACAGGCTCAAACTGACCGCTGCCCAGGTTTCAGCGGCGCGGTCAAAGCGCAGGGTCAAGGTTGGGTCGTCGGGAACCGCCAAATTGCGGATGTGGGAGCGGGGGTTATCCTGACCTCCCAATTTCAAAGTTTCCAGCCGCCACATAAGACCTTGAAGAAGAAAGGTATTTTCCATGTACTCGCGACGCAGGCTGCGCACTTCTGCCGACAGTGTATTTATTTCCCTTTCCAGTGCAGCATATTGCTTTGCCAGGTGGGGATTGCCTTCCATCCCTTTCAACCTGGCACCCCTTGCCAGCAATTCGGCAACTTTTCCAGGAACCAGTTTTTCCAATTCCTCCTGGCGCTGCGAGACTTTGACACAATTATCTGCAAGCATTGGCTGCATTTGCGGAGGGGGAGGAACTTTGTCGAGACCGGCGAAGCCGAGTGGGTCATACCAAGAACCACGCGGAGATCCATCGCGGTTGTACATGGGACCTGCAGGTGCATTTTCCCCGGAAATGGGGTCGCGTGCGAAAAGCCCCCACAGCCCTCGATATTGACTGACCCAGGGGGTGGACTCGTCGATCAATACAGGAGTCCAGGATTGATATTCGCCGGGACCGATGCGAAGACCATCACCTCGGGCAAAATCCACAAACGGTATATGAAATGGGTTTATTGCCGGCTGCCCGAGTGGTCCAGTCCACAATTTATTCACCCCCTGGATCACACCCGAAAACCAGCCAGGCAATGCAGGGTTGATCTCTGCCTGGTATTCCCCGCGGCGGAAATATGAAGCATGCGACCCTGCCCCGGAAAAAACCACCGGATGGGAGGCCGCGGTCTTTAGGAGTTCTTCGTCATCGTCCCAGCGACGACGCAAGTCATCCCCTTTGAAATCGTGGGAAGCGTAAGCGACCCATTCAGGGACAAGCTGCCCTTCCTGTTCATACAAATATATGGTTACCATTTCCCAGTCTGATTCGTGGTCGTTCACACCATGAAAACCGGAGCGCCAACTGTTGAAGCAAAAGAAAAACCAATACTGGAGAATTACCCAGCCATTCTGACGAGTAACACGACCATAATATGTATACTTTTCGTCTTCAGAGAAAATCGCGTTATAGTCCAATTCTGCTGCAGCGGCGGTGGCAGCAGATACCTTTCCACGCAGAAAGAATGACAGGGAAAAAAGGCCGTCCAACAAACGGGGGAGGATACCGCCGCGTGCCAGTCGACCAATCCCAGGGTGAAAATATTGACCAAGATCCTTGCGCAAGGCAGACCTGATCAGCCAATACCCTGGCTGCCTCCGTAAGGCTGAGAGGCTCGACAAAGCGGAGATAGCGAACCGAGCCAAACTCAGCCAGACGGGGTTCGATCAACTTTGCAAGGGTGAGAGCTCCCTGCCTGACAAGGAGTTCATCGCGACCATCTGGGTGATGTTCCCAGAGACTACATTCCCGAAAGTAGTGGTCAACGTCTGTGGGGAAGAACTGTTCGCCCTTGGTGTAGCAGACCACCGGTTCGAATTGGCGGAGCAATTCCAGGTTGGAAGCGGTAAGCGGAGCGGTTGGACGATCAGAAGATTGAACCATCGTCCCTCCTAATTCCAAAAATACGCTGGACATCATTAATATTCAGGGCGAAAGCTATAATGACATTCGAAGCCATCACGGCATAATTGGGGTTGGAGTAGAAATAATCAACAAGGGAAATGATGAGTGACACACCCGTCCAAGCCATCAGGAGCACCCAACTCCAGCGGTGGAGGCGCAGAAAACCGATCAGGACAAGGATGCCAGCCAGGGATAAAACCAAGTAGGAGGCGCTGGAAACGATGGCGCTGCCCAAAGATGTCAATTTCCAGCCAATGAACAAGGGACCAGAGATCCCATTCCTGAATACATTGTTGCGGATCAAAGGCTCATAAACCTGGTAAAGGCGGATCAAGAAAAGCACCACGATCGCCAGCGCAATGATACTGACGGCGATGGGTCTTTTCTTTTTATCGCTTTTCTTCCTTTTTGCCATAGGGAACCCTTTTTAGTTTGGTGGAGAAGAAACAGACAAAGAGGGATTATTAAGATAATTCATTTTACCGCAGGCGAGAAAAAAGAGATACTGAACCGAGACCCTAGTCGATCTTCCAGGTGCAAACTGGTCGTTTCGGCGATGCGGACGGTCAAACTGGAAGATATACTGATGTAAAATCAACAAGGAGCAAGAAAATGTCAAACGTATTGGTAGAGTTTTCGAACGCAATGGTTGCCGCGACAGAGAAAGCCGGGGCATCGACCGTACTCGTCAATGGCCGGAGGCGGATGCCTGCCAGCGGGTGCGCCTTCGCTGCCGACCTGATCCTCACGGCAGACCACGTGATCGAACAAGAAGAAGGGTTGACCGTAACACTGCCGGACGGGAGCGTCCTGGGAGCCAAGGTTGCGGGGCGTGATCCTGGTTCCGACCTGGCCCTCCTGCGCCTGGAGCGCCCAGCCGTCAAACCTGCCGAGGTTTCCCCAGAAGTAAAGATCGGGCAGCTTGTGCTGGCACTGGGACGCCCCTCAACGGACGGGATCGAGGCCAGCCTTGGGGTGGTCAGCGCATTTGGCGGACCAGTCCGGACGCCGCGCGGAATGCTTGAACGGTACATCCGAACAGACACCACACCATACCCCGGATTCTCGGGAGGCCCCCTGGTGGACGCCGAAGGCAGGATTGCCGGGCTGAATACATCCGGCTTTGGATACGGTGCCGCGCTCACCATCCCGGCAAGCATGGCGTGGAAGGTGGCAGAGCAACTCGCCGAGCATGGGACGGTGCAGCACGGTTACCTGGGTATCCGCAGCCAACCGGTGGAAATCTCCGATGCCGCGGAAAAAGCACTGAAAAGAGCGCAGGCTGAAGGCCTGGTAATCGTGGGGGTGGAAAATGGAAGCCCGGCCGAGGCGGGTGGAATGATGGTCGGCGATATCCTGGTGGGCATCGAAAATAAACCTGTTGGGGACCATGACGAACTCTTCGCACATCTTTCCGGCGAGAAAGTTGGCAAAACCATCCAGGTGGAAATCCTGAGGGGCGGAAAGCCCGAAACCCTCAAGTTGAAGGTGGGAGCGCGGCCATGATGCTGACAGGCTTGTTCGAAAACGCGCTAAATGACTTGATGGAGCGCATCCGGGGGGTGCTGGTGGTAGTCCAGGATAGAAAGCGGGGTGTGGGTGCGGGCATCCTTGCCGGGGATGGTCTGGTATTGACCAACAACCACGTGGCTGGAAATGGACGTTCCCTGCAGATCTCGATGGAGGGCGGCAGCTTCCAACCAGCGCGGGTGGTGAAGCGCGACCCCGACGAAGACCTGGCTCTCCTGGAAATTCCTGTAAAGGGCCACCCCCTGGCAACCATTTCAAACAAGGAACCGAGAATCGGGGAGATGGTGTTTGCCTTTGGACACCCGTGGGGTCAACGCAATGTGCTGACCGGGGGTGTTCTCTCAGCAGTGAGTACAGCCCGCACCCGCAGCGGGGAGAACCCCATTTTACGAAGCGATGTGCAACTGGCACCCGGAAATTCGGGAGGACCTCTCTTGAACGCGGCCGGGGAAGTGCTGGGTTTGAATACCATGATCTTTGGCGGTGACCAAAGCGTGGCAATTCCCGCCAGCGTGCTGCTGAAGTTCCTGGCGGAGGCACACAAGACGGTCCCGCACCCGACGACAACGGAGGACGTGATCTAATGCGTGTGGCAATTGTGGCGCAATCCGTGGCGCTGCGACTGGGGCTGCGCGAATTGATCGGAAGCCTGCCCGATATGGAGGTCAACGCGGATAGCATGCTCCCAGCGGAACTGGCAGGCATAGACGTGGTGGTGGTGACCTCGGCGGATGACCTGAACTCCTTTGAAGGAGAAATCCGTCCAGTGCTGCTACTGACCAATTCGCAGGATGAAGCAACGCGATTGACAGAATACCCCGTTTGGGGAGTACTTCCCCTGGATGCCAGCCGGGAAGAGCTTTCGGCTGCGCTGCACGCGCTGGGTGAAGGACTGTGGGTGGGGTCACCTGCATTGGCAGGACGATTAATGGTACACCCCCCTGCCCGAACATTCGAAGCGGGTGAACCGGTCAACGATACCCTCACAGGGCGCGAGGTGGAAGTGCTGCAGCTGGCAGCGGAAGGGTTGGCCAACAAACAGATCGCACTAGCGCTCAACATCAGCGAACACACTGTAAAATTTCATCTATCTTCCCTGTATGCCAAACTGGGAGTGACCAGCCGGACGGAGGCGATCCGTGCGGGAGTTCGACAAGGGCGGGTGGTGATGTAGGCAGGATCGGGAGGGGATGAGGGACGGGGGGTGGTGGATCAATGTTTGTTCCTGAGGAACGAAGAGGAACGAAACCATTTGGAATAGGATTTATTACGCAGGGTTCAAATTCCATGATCCTCCAATTTGGGAGTCCCTTCAGAGTTATTGGTGGACTCGAGCGGCCTGGAATTCAAGGATGACATGCGTGCGAACCAAGCGGTTAAAGCATTCGATGGCAAGGCTGAATGCATGCAATGCCTGGAGGCGGGATTCGTAATCGATACTACCGAGTGCAGCGGATTCTGCAGCGAAGTAACGACGAAGCTCAACACGAAAAAGCTCGATCTCAGCGGTCAGATCTGTCTTTTCAGCCTGGCTGAGACTCATTCTTTCAGCAAGTTTGAACTGATCAGAGTAACGGCCATGCTTGAAGGCGTTTCGATTACCGGATTGAGCACCACGTTTTCGAGACAATGTAAATTCTCCCAATAACATCGATAGAAAAGTGTCTTACTTCAGGCAGAAGAATCCACTCTCTGGCTGAATGCTTCCAACTGCATTTCACCCCATTTCTCCTCCCCGAAGAACATCAGACCGATCTTATCCACATAGCCTTTCACCTCCTTAAAATATTCCAAATATTTTTTCTCCACTTGCAGATAAGGTTTAGATAACTGTTCGCGAACCTGGAGCAGACCAGCGATACGCCCGGTGGCGTAGGAAACCACCCGCAAGGCATCCATATGATCACGAAAAGAAAGCTGTTCATTCATTTCATTCATTTTATTAACCATACGAAGGAGCAAAACGCGGTTTATCCAAATTTCATCAATGAGACTTTCGGTATCATGTTCTTTGAGGAGCTTTATTTCTTCTTTTGTAAAAGAGGATTTATAACCGGAGGCGGTTATATTAAGTTTCCGTTTTGCAGACATTGACTTCCTCGTTTCGTGATCATCGATCCGATATTTTGAAATAACACACGAACATCCATTTGACCAGAATCAGAATGGGATCCCTGGAAAGCGCGACAAGCGGAGACCAATGCAGAGCGGGTGCATGAGTCTATAATAGAACATATTTTCTAGTATGTCAAGAGGTAAAAGAAAATGAAAGGGGCGAGACATCCCCATAGAACGGGGACGATGTGCTGT
>CAWGWL010000022.1:0-7339 GCA_963826215.1 uncultured Chloroflexia bacterium
CTGGTCATAGTTTTCAACTTGTTTTTGTGCAATGCGTGCTCTGGCTAATAAATCAGCAGCATAAGCTTTTTCTTCGGGAGTAATAGGTCCTGCCATTTAAATCTCCAATCACAATCAGGGCATTTGGTATCAATTTATTTCAGTCAATTTTCTTTCAGGCGGTCCGTCATAAGCATTATCCACGGGATCAATACGACGCATGGGCGGCATACGTGTGATTTCCTCATTTGCATGAGCCAAAATTCCAGTCAGGCGAGCGACCATAAATAATGCATTAGAAAGAGTAGGAGGAAATCCGATCTCGCAAAGGATGGCTGCCGTTGCCCCATCAATATTAATTGGCAAATCCTTACCTGTGCTTCGCTTCAAAGCTCGCACTATGGCCTGTGCAGCTTCGAGATAAATGCCAGATATCTTCCGCCTCTTTTGCTAAAGAGAAAAGTCGTTCCAGGCGAGGTTCAAGGGTTTTGTGTTGTCTATGCCCAAAACCAGCAATCCGGCGACCAGCCTGGCGCAATTCTGTGACCAGAATATCAGCTGCATGATCCAGACCATCCATCCGCCCATCAGATAAGTCAAATACTTTTTGGATGGTTTGCATGGAATCTTCCACAGCTGCTCCGTGGTATTTATTCAAGGTAAGCAAACCAGCAGCTGCAGCTGCGCCTAAAGGCGCACCTCCCGAGGCTGCCGTGCGTGCGGCAAGAACTGAAGGGGCGCCCGCGCCATGGTCGATACTGGCGACCATCAGCGCATCAATTAGTTTGGCAATTTTAGGTGCAGGAAGTTCGCCAGTGAATAACAGGTATAAAACAGATGGAAAAGGTACGGTCCCGATGAGTTGAATAAGGTCATATCCACGAATGATGATTCCGTTTTCGCTTGTAGAGGAGAGGTTGGATGGTCCAGTGGTTGTCAGCCATTAGCAATCTTGTTGTTTGCGAAATGTTTGGTTTGGATCAGGAATAGCCTACTCAGCTTCTTCCGAAATATACCCCATTGCTTGTGAAATCTTACCAGTTGCCTGAATAAGCAGTTGACCATATTCCTGTATCTTTTTCGCAGAAAAGCGCGTGGTAGGCCCAGAAATTGTAATTGCGCCAATTATTTTATTTGACGCATCAAATATAGGCGCAGCAACGCAGGAGACTCCTTCAACGCGCTCCCCCTCACTAATTGAATACCCACGGTCCCTTGATCAAATCAAATTCCTGTTTTAAAAGCTTAGGATTTGTGGTCGTTTTAGCTGTCAACTGTTCTATTGGCTCGTTTTTTCAGAATTTCACTCTGAAGTGTTGGTGAAAAATAAGCCAGCATAACCTTTCCACCCGCACTGGCATAATAAGGCTTTCTTTCCCCTATCCGCGCCACCCAACGCAGACTTTGCGAGCTTTCAACACGCTCGATGCAAATACGTGTAGTACCATCTGGAATATCCAGGTGGATGGTCTCTTTTGTCTGTTTGTGGAGTTCTTCCATGTAAGGGCGAGCTTCGAGCCGCAGATCCATGTTGCTCGTGTACACTGCACCCCACCTGAGAACTTTGGATCCCATTCGATATTTTTGAGTATCCTTGTCCTGATTCAGGATCCCTAAAGAGGTCAGTGTTACCAACAAGCGACCTACCGTGCTTGGATGGAGTTCCACCTGCCGGGCGATCTCACGCACACCCAACTCAGGTTGAATGTCTCGAAAGCAATCCAGAATTGCAATTGCACGAGAAATACTTTGTGTTTCCTTTACAGGTTCAGCCATATTTTTATGTCCTATTGTAAGAGACACTGTCTCAAAATCAGATTATAATTGGATTGATAATTTTAATCAAGCCACATCCCTTCCTGCAAATAAATATGGACCCAAGAGATAATTTTTGAATGCAATTATAAAATAAAATTCATTTGGGATTGAAAATGGTTACTCGGTCCAAAAGCTCGTATAAAAATCTGAATTCATACTTTGCTCTCGGACTTGGAACGTTATCACTCAGCTTTGCTGCCATGTTCATCCGGTGGGCGCATGCACCCGGGATCGTGACAGGATTTTACCGTTTGTTATTTTCAACAATATTTCTATTGCCTTTCTTTCTAAAGCGCAATTTAACCCGGCACCAGATCCATTGGTCGGATATTATCCCTCCCATTTTGGGTGGAGTATGCATGGCGATAAATTTCGCCTTATGGAATACATCGCTTTTTTATACTAATGTTGCCAATGCAGCCATGCTGGGAAATATTTCTCCGCTTTGGGTATCAATCGGAGCAATATTGTTGTTTCGAGAGCACCTCAAGAAGCAATTCTGGATGGGACTTCTAACCATTCTCCTGGGGATCATTTTGATCATGGGGGGAGATTTTTTTACACATCCCCATTTGGGTTTTGGTGATATTTTGGCAACCAGCGCATCAATTTTCTCTGCAGCTTACATTCTCATCACACAATGGGGGCGAAAGAACCTTGATTTATTGTCATATACCTGGATGAACGGAGCAAGTGCCTGTATCTTTTCGTTCTTTATCATTAAAATCTTTAACGCCCCTCTGGCTGGTTTTCCTCAGCAGACTTGGATCGTATTTGTAGTTGCTGCGATTATTACCCAGATCACTGGATACATGGCTATTTCGTATGCGCTGGGTCATTTACCAGCATCCGTCGTGTCACCAACATTGAATTTACAACCGGTGATAACGATTATTCTGGCCATACCCCTTCTCAATGAGATTCCGAATTTTATTCAAATACTCGGTTGCTTACTTGCTCTTGGTGGCATTTACATCATTAATTATGCTTACCAGCAAAAAATATTGTAATGATTGTTATGAAATACAGCAATTTTGTATTTCCCTTACCCCCAAAGATTGTCAGCAGCACAAACGCCTCGCTTACATTCGTATTTCAACAGCGCAGCAAAAGCGTGGATTGGAGCCTGCCAGGGCTTCAATCCACTGCAGCCCATTTTCCCAATTTTAATGGATTTCTAAGAACGCCAGCGGATCATGTGTGCTTCCACTTCACCGGAGCAATAAAGAATAAACGCTTTCCGGCTTCGTTCACGCTGCCACACACCACCCCGATTCGCTTAGCAAATCGGGCATATACAACATCATGGCATTCCCGTTTCCCTCCGTCGCTTGTTCCGCCGCCGTGAACGCCACCTGGAGCGGGAAGTGAATTGAATTCTGCTTTTCCTGTGAATTTTCCTGACACATCATCTTATTAAAATTCAGCCACCAGAAATTGCATCCCATGGAACCACATCAATTGTGCTATCATTAATCCAATAAAAGACCAGCCGCCAACTCTCCGGGAAAACTCATGCACCGCTTTTCTGAGTGGTCATACCAGTGGATTTTTTACACAATGTCGGGTCTTTTCTGGGGGTCAGCGCTGTTGCGGTCGTTAATTGCTTATCGCGGGCAGCCGGTTTTTATGATGGGGATTTTGCTCCTGCTCGTTTTTCTGACGCTTTATGCCATTGGAGAACTGTCTGCCCGTAAAGCATCTTGGTATTTCCCGATCACCCTCCTCATCCAAATAGTATTGATCATCATGCTGCTGCGCATGCCCTATCCTTCGGATTACTTCGCGGTTCTGTTTGCCGTTCTTGCCATGCAAATATTTCAGCGCCTGCCTGTCAGCCTGGGAGCCATCTTCATCGTATTGTTTGCCCTGGTTACGGGTTTTATTCTCCAAAAAACTTACGGTCTATCACAAGCGGTCGCCCTGGCTGGGATCTACTCAGCTGCCAGTCTTTTTGCCGCGTTTTATGCACTTACCAGCCGGCACGCCCAGGAAGCCAGTCTCCAAAATCTGAAACTTGCCCAGGAGATCGCCTTAGCCAATCAGGATCTTCAAAAGTATTCCAATCGTCTGGAACAGATGACAGTAACGCGAGAACGGCACCACTTGGCGCGCGAATTGCATGATTCGGTCACCCAAATAATCTTCAGCATGACCCTTACCACCAAATCGACCGTCCTCCTGATGGACCGTAATCCGGATCTGGTTGGGAAACAACTAGACCGTTTAAACCAGCTCGCACATCAAGCCACCTCTGAAATGCAAACCCTGATCACTGAATTGCGCCCCACCCAGGCTGTTCCTGGTGGGTTGGCAGCCGCCATTCGCACCCACCTGGCTGAACGTCACCTGCCTGAGGGCCTTGCTGTCGATCTGACGGAGGCGGGCAGCCATGCACTCTCCTACCGGGAGGAAAGAAACCTGTTTCGAATTGTGCAGGAAGCGCTCAATAATATCGATAAACATTCCGGGGCTTCTGTTGCCGCTGTGCATTTACATCTGGATGAACCTTTCTGGATAGAGATTGAAGACAACGGGCAGGGCTTTGATATACAGAACGCGCACCTCCCGGGGCGGGTTGGGCTTGCCAGCATGGAAGAGCGTGCAGTTGAGATCGGCTGGACTCTTCAAGTATTCACGGAAGTTGGAGCAGGAACACGCATCCGGGTAGAATTGCATCCCTCATTGGAAAGGCGGGCAGGATGACTGCAGCGGGAAAAATCAAACTACTGATCGTCGACGACCACCAGGTCGTCCGTCAGGGGTTGCGCACCTTTTTTGAACTCCTGGATGATATCGATTTGGTCGGCGAGACGGGCGATGGAATTTCTGCCGTGGAAATGGTTAAACAATTCGTCCCGGATATAGTCCTGATGGATTTGGTGATGCCTCACCTGGATGGGATTGAAGCGACCCGCCGGATTAAAGCCCTGGACCTGGGCACCAAAGTGATCGCATTCACCAGTTTCACCGAAGAC
Source organism: uncultured Chloroflexia bacterium (assembly GCA_963826215.1). Taxonomy (GTDB): domain Bacteria; phylum Chloroflexota; class Anaerolineae; order Anaerolineales; family Villigracilaceae; genus UBA877. The sequence continues at coordinate 4,776 of CAWGWL010000022.1, forward strand.
GACAAAGTCTTCCCGGCTATCGAGGCGGGCGCGTCCAGCTACCTTCTTAAAGACGTCTCTCCTGACGAACTGATTGATGCCATTCGGGCGGTCTATAAAGGGGAAGCTCGTTTGCATCCTGATATCACCCGCATGTTGATGGATCAGGTTGCCCGCAACGTTGCCACCCGCCGCGAGGTCCGCGCGGAGCTGCTTACGGACCGGGAACTGGAAATCGTCCGGTTGGTGGCGCAGGGATGCAGCAACCAGGAAATAGCCCAGAAGCTCGTTATCAGCGGGAAGACGGTCAAAACCCATGTCAGTAATATTATGGGCAAGCTTAACGTTGAAGGTCGCACTCAGCTGGCTATTTATGCCATTAAAAATGGGCTCACCGTGTCGTGAATACTGACATGATTGAACCAAGGAATACCCTACCAAAAAATATCGACCCAGCTGCCCGTCCCGATCGACCGGGCTGGATTGGCGCAATTGCCGTTTATGTTTTTTTCGCGGCCGTTGCCGCCCGCACCCTCTCGTGGTCAGAAACGGATATCAGCCGGTTGCTGCCCTGGTATATGGTTCTCGAATTTGCTTTTCTCATTTTGTTCACTATTACCCTGTGGTGGCCGCCCATTCACCCCAAATGGCTGCACCTTTATTTCGGTGTTCAGGCAGCCATTATTTTTGGATTACTCTCGATCTATTCTCACTTGGATTTCCTGACCATTCTATTTGCCTTGTTGTGTTACCAGGTGGCCCTGGCGTTCAAGAGGCGAGGTCGTTGGGTCTGGATTAGTATTTTTATCATTCTCACATTCAGCTCGCTGATGATTTATAAAGCTCCGCTAAAGGCTCTCTCCCTTGCCATGACCCCAATGGCTGGTTGTCTAATATTTTCCGCCTTTCCCATTGCCAGCCAGGCAATTGAATTCGCCCGAAAAGAAAGTCAAACATTGCTCAGGGAATTACAGGACAAGCAGCAGCAATTGCAGGAGTATGCCGGTCAGGTGGAAGAGCTGACGGCCATGGAAGAACGCAACCGCCTTGCCCGTGAGTTGCATGATTCGGTCTCCCAAACAATGTGCAGCATCCTCCTCAATATACGTTCAGCCCAGATCATGCTCAACATGAACCCTTCCAAGCTTAGGCTTCAGCTTGAACATCTTCAAACCCAGACATTGGATGCCTTGAATGAAATGCGCAGCCTGATCAACCAGTTACGGCCAGTTGACCCAAACAGGGAATAGGATGTTTGGAGTTATTACATGCGGGGAAATCGATTTGTCCTAGGACCTAAGTTGTAAGCCTGTCATACTCCGGATGTAGGAATTAAGATACAACTTCAGAGCCGGGGATATCCCCTCTCCGCCCGATGTGTTTTCGCGCCTGGCATGGCATCATGGGGACATAAACTTTACCAGGAGCGTTTCATGCTCTCAGCCAGACCCCATATTCAGTCCCCCCTTTCGACGGGTCCTTATCGTGGACGATATGGCCCAAGTGCGGCAGGAATTGGGCTTGTTTTTGCAGGTGACCGGAGAATTGGAAGTAGTCGGAGAAGCAGCCAATGGCCTCGAAGCAATCCAAAAGGCAGAAATCCTTCGCCCGGATGTGGTTCTTATGGACCTGGAGATGCCCATTATGGATGGCTATGAAGCTACCCGCATAATCAAGGAACGTCACCTTGCTGAAAAGGTCATCATCCTGACAATCCATGCCAGCGATGAAAGCACCCGATGCGCCCGGCAATCTGGTGCAGATGAATATATTCAAAAAGGTGCAAGCGTTGAAACTTTGATGAACGCTATTCTCGCCCCAAACTCAAGGGCGACAACCTAATTCGATAGAAAGGAATGTTTTCATGGATGTCAAAAATCTTCTTCTTTCCAGTCTTATAGGCGCAGTTGTTATTGCAGCCCTGGCTAACACCCCGCTCCTGAACCTGGTGAACTGCCTGCTGTACCTTGGTTTCTGGGGCGGTGCTCTCCTGGCTGCCTGGATTTACGGGCATCTGACAGGTTCACTGACCATCGGCAGTGGAATTACCGTGGGTGCCTTGGCTGGGGCATTCGCGGCCCTCATCGGTTTTCAGCTAAGCTTGCTTGGACTAGCACACGCGCACGGCTTTTTCCATACGCTCAGGCAGTTGCTGTCTGCCGGGCCCACCCTGAATATGCTCTCCGCTTCAGGCTTTGCATTGGCGCGATATAACATATTAGGTTTTTTCACCTACGTCGTTTGGGGCGTCATCGGAGGCTTATTGGGTAGAGCCATCTTCCGCTCCCCCCACAAGGCTATATAACAGATTTACCTGTTTTGAGAGGATTGACCAACATGAACAAGGCAAAGAAATTGATCCTGGGTTCTGTAGCTGGACTAGTCTTTCTTCTGGCTATGGCAGCTGTTTACCTACATTTCACCTCTCAAGCTCAAGTGCATGTTCCTCCCCGGATTACTGGCCCACAGAGGACTGGCAGACCAGTACCCCCGAACAGCAGGGGCTGGATTCGGAACAGCTGGCAGTTGGCATGCAGAACATCCAGCAAAAGAATATCCCCATCCACAGCCTGATGATTGTCCGC
>CAWGWL010000023.1:0-9516 GCA_963826215.1 uncultured Chloroflexia bacterium
GCCACCAATTGCTGGTACACGGCTATCTTGCTCTCACCGCCGACCGCAGGTCACTCACGCGCAAATTATGGCTCTCTTCCTCGCCGCCGTCCTTCGCGAAGGAACGTTGTCCCCGCTCTATGGGGATATCATCCCCGCATATTGGGGACACCCTTAGGGGTGCGGCGGCGAATTATCATGCCAATCGATCCCATCGCTGGCAGGAGAGTTCCCTTGGTTGACAAACCAGAACATATGTACTATAATCATGATGCGGCACGGGACGGTCGATCACTTTCCCTGCTGCTATTCATTCTGGACGTTAACAATCGAAACCGATTTAGGATCTTATGCTTAATTGGTATATTCAGGTGATGCTTGTCTGCCCACTGGGGTGCAAAGGGGAATAATTGTTCCTCTAGTCGTTCCTCTCACATCCCTGGCCTTCCCAATCTCCACACCCCCACATCTGGTGGATGCGCCCGGTTCCGTCTCTAATCTATTCTCCCCCCATATTTGGGGGATGGGAATCATCACCAGAATCTTTGGGTTTTCTGGCAATGATTCGATTGAATGGCAAAAATCCAATGGCTGGGAAATTCCTGCCCTTTCCATATAACTTAACAATGAAGAACCCCTCCTTGTTGAAAAACGTTTCATGAAGTATTCGATTGTTCCTCTTTTTAAGGCAAAACAAACGAATAGGCATTCCACCGTTTTTTTCCTGCCACCGGTGGGGGTGCCATAACATCCCCGGTCTTGGGGAGTGGGGATACCATCCCCGAAGGGTTCCTGAGGGGATCCCTCAGGGACATGACGTGTACCCATCAGCCCCCGTACTTATATCCCCCGTACGCCTGTCCCCCGTTCTTAGGGGGATTGGGGGCCAGGGTAGTCGTCGATGCTTTCCCGCGCGGCGTGCAATTCAAATACCAGGAACTCATGAAGCGACATGACCCTTCACAATCGATCACGAAAACATGTTTCACGCAGTCATCATCGAAAAAAAGATGCTTAATCCTCTCAGTCGTTTCTAGTCGTTCTGGCGCGTCAGACTGCGAAAAAACCCATTGTTTCACGGTATTGGCGGCATCAAGCCGCCCAATACCGCACGATCGAGCACTGAGTCGTCGATGCAGAGCGATTTCGAGCCCGATGCTTCCTGCTAACCTCAAGCCGTCCCTAAGGGGAAACCGCCGTTCACCGCACACTTGCACCGCACTGCGTTTGGTGCAACCTACCCTGGCGGGCTTGGCTAGGGCACCTGCCCCGGCGGGTTATGCCGGGGGTGCAGGTGTCGACGATTGCGCAGCATATCATCCCCGTTCTTAGGGGACATCGTCCCCGAGGAATTCCGAGGGGATCCCGAAGGGACATGACATCGTACCCGTAAGCCCCCGGTCTTATATCCCCGTTCTTGGGGGGATTAGGGGGATTGGGGCCAGGGTAGTCGTCGATGTTAATCGTTTTGGCACGCTAAAATGAATAGATGGGATTTGCATCTGCAAGTTTATATCACTTCTTAATCCCTTCCTTCGTGTCCTTCGTGGTGAGTCTTTCTTAAACTTTCCTCCTCACCTCCAGCACCGCGATCTTCGTCGAATGGTTGAAAGGTCTCGGGTCCGTGATGCCGCCTCCGCCCTCCCCATACCCGATAAGATCCTCCGGCACCGGGATCAGCTCCGCGATTTTCAGGTACCCATCTGCGCACAGCGCCTCCAGCTCCCCCAGGTATTCCTCCCCGCTCACGTACAGCGCATTGTTCACCGAGACCAGCCAGCCGCCGTCGTTGACCAGCGGGCGCACCTTGTTGATCAGCCGGGCGCTGTCCTTGTTCAGGTCCAGTGTTCCCTTGCCTGTCTCTGCATAATAAGGGGGGTCCACCAGCACGCAGTCGAAGCGTTCCCCCTTCCGTTTGAAATGGTTCACCTCCGCCCAGAAATCCCCCACAATAAAGTCCGCCTTGTGGATCGGGAACCCGTTCAGCGTGTACGAAGTTTTCGCCAGGTTGAGGAATTGCCGGCTCAGGTCCAGGTGCACCACCCGGGTGGCTCCCCCGGCGCAGGCCGCAACCCCCAGGCTGCCCGTGTAGGCAAAGGTATTCAGCACGCTCTTGCCGCCCAGGTGCTCGCGCAGCCAACTGCGCAGGTTCCGTGTATCCAGGTACAGGCTGGCGTCCTGGTTCATGCGCAGGTCGATGGCGTACCAGGTTCCATTTTCTTCCACTTTGCGGTCAGGTGCCTCGCCGAACAGGAGCTTCCCCCGTTTCTCCTCCGCTGACGCGCTGTTGCGGGTCTTGACGATCCCGGCCCTCAGCCAGGGGGTTCGCTCCCGCAGGAAAGCCTCCGCTGCCCGCACCAGCTCCATCCCTTTTTCCGGTTTCTCGGCGTAGTTGTACAGGACGGCAGTCGTCCCGTACAGGTCCACCACCAGGTCAGGGCAGCCCTCCGCAAAGCCGTTGAACAACCGCCAGGCGCCCCTGTGCCTCTCGTCTAAGAACGCTTCCCTGGCTGATATGGCTTTTTCGAGCAGTTGGATAATTGGGTGATCCATGAGAACTTTTTTCTCTTGGCTTGCTCAACGAATGGATGATTTTGTTATATAATAATAATTATCTTCGTGCCTTTGTGACTTGGTGGTAGCTTTAAATAGACTTTACATTCCTATGCCTGCACGGGCGGTTCCACTACAGGTTTTGCCCCGTTTGCGATCCAGCCCTCGTAGACCCGCAGGAACACCACCCCGCACAGGATCAGCAGGCTGCCTGCAATTTGGACAAAGCTAAAACGTTCCCCCAGCAGCAGGTAGGCGATCAAGGCAGTGAAAGCCGGTTCCAGTGTGACCACCAGGTTTGCCACGCTCGAGGGCAGGTATGTCAGGCTGACGTTGTACAACCCGTACCCTGCCAGGGTGGGTCCCGCTGCCAGCAGGAACAACATTCCCCAGCCCAGCCAGGCTTTCCCCAGCCAGAAGAAATCGGCCGGACGGGTGGCTGCCCCCGGGATGTGCCCTCCCGAAAGCAGGTTGAAGGCCAGCAGGAAGACCGCTGCGATCCCGAAAGTATAGACCAGGGCGGTCCATGGGTTGAGCCCCCGCTTCGAAGCGGAACGTCCCATCAGGGTGTAGATCGCGTACCACAGCCCCGAGAGCACCCCGGTGATGATCCCCAGCAGGTTGAGTCGCCAGGCCTCCGGGTCCAGCGCCCCCGAAACCAGGACGCAGCCTGCCAGGCTGAGAGCCACCGCCAGCCACTTGCCCCAGTCCAGGCGTTCCTTGAGGAACCACCACCCCAGCAGGGCGGTGAACCCGGCCGAACAGTAAGCCAGCACGGTGGAAACCGCCGCCCCGTTGAGCGACACCGAAAGGGTCCACAGGGAATTGAAAATGGCCAGCACCAGGCCGAACAACACCAGGTAACCCAGGTGCGGCCGGCTAACTTTTAGTGAAGTCCTGCGGCCCAGCACCAGGATGGGCAGCAGGGTCAGGAAGACGAACAAGTCCCGCCAGCAGGCCAGGATCAGGGCGGGCATCTGGTACGTCTGGGTGAGGAAGCGGATGAAGATGGCTGTGGTGGATAGGAACCCCGCGCTGATCAATGCGATCGTGTATCCGCGCGTGAGATGGGATTGTATTGGCTGTGATGTTGGACATGGGTTAGGGTTTCCTCGCAACAAAGATGAGTTCGCCTGGGTATTTCGACCCGTACGGGTTCTTGTCGTAATCGGCGTAAAGCGTCTCCACCTCGAACCCGCTGCGAGCCAGCAAATGCTCGGCTTCGAACTTGAACAGGTATCTCATCGGGAAGGCCTGTACCAGCCGCTCCTTGTGCCCATCCGGATGGGTTACGTAATAGATCAACTCCGTGTGGATGATCTGGTTGTACAGGTCTCTGGCAGCCACCTTATGGCGGCGGATTACGCGCCGTCCGTCCGGCATGCTGAACTCGGGTTCTTCTGCCATCTCCTCCCCGATATTCTGCCCGGTCAGAGCTTCCAGCGACGGGTTGAATAGATCGAGGAGTAGCTTTCCTCCCGCCTTGAGGTGGGCAAGAATGCAAGTCAGGCAGGCGAGTTGGTCTTCGACGGTCGTGAGATGCTGAAAGGGGCGGAAGGGCAGGGTTACCAGGTTGAAGGTTTGGCTGAGTTCGAAATGGCGCATATCCCCTTCCACCAGCCTCACCCTGGAGCGCACGGGTTTGGGTTCTGCCTTGATGTGTTTCCGGCACACTGCCAGCATGTGCGGCGACAGGTCCAGCCCGGTGATCTCCACCCCGGCTCTCGCCGTTGGGATCAGGACGCGCCCGGTGCCGCAGCCCACTTCCAGCACCGGTCCGCCGGCTAGTGTGGCAGCCTCGACGAAAAAGCTTACGTCTGCCCGGTTCTGGTAGGGCACCACGTAATCGTACAGTTCTGCAATGGTCGCGTATTCGCCAAAATTTTCGGAGTCGGTCATGACAGCTTTTATATTCCCAATCTCTGGTTCTTCTCCAGCATCCGGATCGCCTCCCGGATGCGCCGCTGGCGGGTCTCTTCCCTCTTTGCATCCGAGATCCAGCCAATGTAATTTCTCCTGTGGCTGGCAGGCAGCTTGTTGAAGTTTTCCCACGCTTTGGGGCTGGTCATCAGTCCCGTTTTCAGCCATTCTGGCAAGGGCAGGGGTGCACGTTTTGGGCGCTCTCCCGCGGCTGCTGGCAGGCTGAAATCCACCTTGGCTAGTCCGGCTTCGGTCATGCGCCCCTCATTGACCAGTTTCGCCACCAGGTGCTTGTTCAGGTCAGACCATTTGCTTCCGGCGCGCCGTGGATTGAATTTACGGGCGTACCGCTCCTCATCGATCTTCTGGATGATGCTGTCGATCCACCCAAAACATAACGCCTCTTCGAGTGATTCCTCATAGGTCGCACACGGTTTGCCGCTGGCTTTCTTGTAGTAGATCAGCCACACTTCCTTCTCGGTTGCATGATGATCTTCGAGCCAGCTTCGCCATTCATCCCGGTCCGCAGCGGTTGTGGTTTTGGTAATTTCCATGGTTGCCAGTATACAACAAATGGATCATTCTGGTGGGATTCTAAAAAGCCGGCGGTCAGAAAGGGAGATTCCCAAAATTTTTCCCCATTGGGTAATCCGTCGGTCTGGTAATCTAATTCCGGGAAGTATAATGGGTCAGTTCGCTACCCCATGGTTTCAGGAGACTCATGCTTCAAGCCCTCGTCTTTGATTTCGACGGTCTTATAGTTGATACCGAAACACCCGAAGTTCAAATCTGGCAGGACCTGTACTCCCGCTACGGGCAGGAATTTCCGCTCGATGAATGGGTGCGCATCGTGGTGGGTTCCACCGTTGCCAATTTCGACCCGGTGGCTGAGCTCGAAAAACGATTGGGCTTGCCCCTCGACCGCCCCGCCCTGCGCGCCCAGGCCGACGGCTCCCGCCTCGAATGGCGGTCAGTCCTGCCGCCTATGCCCGGTGTGGCAGGCTACCTGGTTGCAGCCCGCCGCCTGGGGTTGCGTCTCGCAGTGGCTTCCAGTTCCCCTCACGCCTGGGTGGACTCCTATCTGAAACGACTTGGTTTTTGGCCTCTTTTCGATGCTGTGATTTGCCGCGAAGACGCCCCCCGTCTGAAGCCGGCTCCGGACCTGTTCGTTGCCGCCCTGGCTGCGCTTCACCTCCTCCCGCACCAGGCGCTCGCTTTTGAAGATTCCCCCAACGGCGTCAATGCTGCCAGGGCAGCCGGGCTGCGCGTGGTGGGCGTGCCGAACTCAATAACATCCCGCCTCGGCACGCTGCCTGCAGACCTTGTACTTGCCTCGCTTGCAGACCTGCCCTTGCCGTCTGTGCTGGCTCACTTTGGCGATACCCTCGTTCTCCGCCAGGAATCCCTTTATGATCTCCCTTCGATTTTTGAAGTGGAACAGTCTGCCTTTGCCCGCCCCGCTGAAGCATTGCTGGTGGACCTGGCCCGTTCCCGTGGTAAATCCACTCTTTCCATGGTTGCCGACCAGGATGGAGCATTGCTCGGTCACGTGATGTTTACACCCGTTACCTTTGACCCCCCTCTTTCAACCTTGCGCGGGCTTGGGATCGGGCCGATTGCTGTCCTGCCCAAATTCCAGCATTCGGGCATCGGGTCCCGCCTGATGCGCGCCGGGCTGGATCATGTTTACCGTCTCGGCTACGATTTCGTCGTCCTGCTTGGAGACCCCGCCTATTATTCCCGCTTCGGGTTCAAGCCCGGACGCCTGCTCGGTCTTTCCAGCGATTACGGCGACGGCGATGCTTTCCAGGCGTTGGAACTCCTCCCCGCAGCGCTGGCGGGTGTTCACGGGCATGTAAAATACATCCCGGAGTTTGAAGAGACCGGCCTCTAAAGGAGCTCGCTATGAAGCGCACTGTTTATTTTCTGGTTGGACTTGCCTTAATCCTGGCAGCTTGTGGTTCTCCGTCTCTCACTCCAACGCTCCAGCCGGTCCCCGCGACGGCAATTTCCCCCACCTCTACTGCACAGCCCTCCCAACCCGCTGTGCCCACCGGCACGCCCCTGCCAACCGCAACGCAGGTGCCTAGTCTTACCCCGCAGCCGCAATCGGTGAAATTTGCTGTCATCGGCGATTTTGGTATGGACAATTCTGCTGAAGCGGATGTGGCTGCCCTCATGTTAAGTTGGAAGCCCGATTTCATCATTACTACCGGCGATAACAATTATCCTGATGGAGCCGCAAGTACGATTGATGCCAATATTGGGAAGTACTTCCACACCTTCATATATCCTTATGTTGGGTCTTTTGGCTCCGCTGCGGATGTGAACGCCTTTTTTCCAACGTTGGGCAACCACGACTGGTACACCACGAACGCACAACCATACCTGGATTATTTCTCCCTGCCTGGCAACGAACGCTATTACGATTTTACCTGGGGTCCGTTCCACTTCTTCGCCCTCGACAGTGACGAGCACGAACCGGATGGTATTAATGCAGGCTCGCTGCAGGCAGATTGGTTAAAGCAAGGATTGGCTGCCTCCACTTCAAAATGGAATATCGTCTACACCCATTACCCGCCGTTCTCTTCCGGGATGCACGGCTCCACCGACTGGATGCAGTGGCCGTTTGCCTCCTGGGGAGCAGACGCCCTACTGGCAGGTCACGACCATCTCTACGAGCGTCTGCTGGTGGACGGCATCCCCTACTTTACGAATGGTTCGGGCGGCGGAGGCCTCTACGAATTTCCGGACGCCTCTTCCCGAATCCCAGTTCCGCTATAACGCCAATTACGGTGCCATGCTGGTCACCGCCAGCGAGACTGGGCTGTTATTCCAGTTTTACAACCGGGCAGGTGACTTAAAGGATTCATATCAGCTGACCGGGCCATAAAAAAATCCGGTCTTTCGACCGGTCTCGAACTTTACCATCTCGATTGATTATTGATAACAAATAATTAAAAGGATGCCACAGCCTCTTCCACGCTGCCGTAGATCCCTATGTACTTCAGAAGACCGGCGATATCGAGCACTTCGCGCACCGCTGGCATTGGGTTAACAAGCTTTAGGTGCTCCATAGAATCTTTGGCTTCCGCAAGCATTTTGTGAATGCCCAGGATCGTCCGGATCCCGGCGCTGGTAAGCGAAGGCACCTTCGAAAGGTCCAGGATCATGTTACGCCCACCGGCAGCGTTAGCCCCTTTGGCAGCCTGTTCAAATTCCTCTGAGTTTCCCATATTGATCCGGTCTCCAAGCTGGAAAACTGTCACGGGCACTCGCCCACAGGTTTGAGTAACGGTCACAAGTTTCATATTACTCCTTCATGAATTGAATGGGACGCGACCTGCCGTTACCCCAAAATTATTTTTACAGGTTCCCCGTATAACTTCCGATGCACGGTGCTCAATGCCCGCACTTGCTCGGCGGCATGGTACGAAGACCTGACCAGCGGTGCTGACTCCACCCATTTGAATCCGATTTCCCGGCCGTAATCACGCAGTTCCTTGAATTCCTCCAGCGTGTAATAGCGTGCGATCGGCAGGTGTTTCTTGGACGGCTGAAGGTATTGACCGATGGTCAGGATGTCCACCCCCCAACTGCGCTGGTCGCGCATCACTGCCTTCACTTCCTCAAGTTCCTCGCCCAGCCCAACCATGATCCCCGATTTGGTCAGAACTTCGGGATCTAATTGTTTGGCACCTGCAAGGATTGCCGCACTCCACTCGTAATGATCCTGCGGCTGGACCTGTTTGAACAACCGCGGTACAGTTTCGACGTTGTGATTAAGGATTTCCGGGCGGGCATCCAGTACGATTTTCAAGGCTTCGAGCGATCCTTTGAAATCCGGGATGAGCACTTCCACCGAGCATCCAGGCAGCAACTCGCGGATGCGGCGGATGACCATGGCAAAAATGGGCGCACCACCGTCCTTGCGCTCGTCGCGGTTTACGGAGGTGATGACCGCATGCTTCAGGTTCATGGACTTGACTGCCTGTGCCACGCGTTCCGGTTCCATCCAGTCGATGGCTTCGGGGCGGCCGTGTTTGATATCGCAGAAGCCGCAGGTGCGCGTGCACACGTCGCCTAACATCAGGAAGGTAGCCGTCCCCGTGCCCCAGCATTCTCCCATGTTTGGACACATGGCTTCTTCGCAAACCGTATGCAACGACTTTGAGCGCATCAGGGTTTGCAAATGCTCATAGGTCTCCCCGGATGGGGCGCGTACCTTGATCCACTCCGGTCGGCGGAGCGGGACATTTTCTGTCGATGCGGGTTTAATTCGATCACGGGTGGGGATGACAGGCATCAGGACCTCTTTGAACCACTAATATTAACCAATAAATCATATAAATTTTATCACATATGAATACGGGGAGTTGATCTGCCCAGGCAGGATTTACATTTTTCTAACTATCACCTTCAATCCCTCCACCTTGACCACTTCCACTTTTTCGCCCTGCAGGATCCTGCCCTGACCCTCTGCCAGTTCAGCCGTCCATAACTCGGCTCCCGATTGGACTTGCCCGGTCGGGTCGATATTGGTTCGAGCGATGCCGGTCTGGCCGCGCATACCTTCCTGTCCGGTGATCACCGGTCTCTTCTGCGCCCGAAGCGCGAAGCCGACGATAATGGCGAAACTGATCCCGATGACGATTGCAACCATAACCACCAGCGTGGGAGAAACCTTCTGGAACTGGGGCGTTCCCGGGCTGTTGAATAAAACCAGCGCTCCAACGATGAACGACCCGATTCCCGCAGCAGTTAACCCGCCGTGGGTGGCAGCTTTAATGTCCACAATGAATAATACAAATGCAATGATCAGGAATGCCAGCCCAAACCAGTTGACCGGCAGGACTCCCAGCCCGTAAGCTGCCAGCGCCAGGCACACGACGCCAAAGAAACCAGCCACCCAGCCTCCCGGGCTGGAGAGCTCGATCAGGATGGCCTGTACACCGATGCTGAGTAAAATGAAAACAAAATTCGGGTCCACCAGCAGTTGCAGCAGGTTTTCGATCAACGACATTTCCAGGGGCTGAGTTGGGATTCCAGCAGTATGCAGTATGC
>CAWGWL010000024.1:0-5601 GCA_963826215.1 uncultured Chloroflexia bacterium
TCCCCGATGTTGGAACCGAGGGCGAGGTGGATGGTTGAGGGAGGATCAATGGTCATGCTGACCTGTTTTCAGCATTATTGTACCCTGAACCATTTCGGGTTGTATCCAACTGCACCTTGACTAGAACCCGGCATATTCTCTATACTTGGGTTGCCCGAGGTTTTAAGTCCACGCGGAAGGTGGGCTGTTTCCAAATAATATTGTTGTGAACAACGCATATGGCAATTCGAAATTAATAGAAATATTGACCAAGGAGTTCCCATGGAAAGTAATAAAGCTGGTTTCACGTCCATCGATGAGTACATTGCCACTTTCCCAAAAGACATCCAAAAAAAGCTGGAAGAAATGCGAGCGACCATAAAAGCCGCAGCTCCCGAAGCGGAAGAAAAAATAAGTTATCAAATGCCCACATTTTTTCTGAATGGCAACCTGGTCCATTTTGCCGCCCACACCAATCACATCGGGTTTTATCCAACGCCAAGCGGGATCGAAGCCTTTAAGAAAGAGCTATCCATTTACGAAGGGGCTAAAGGATCAGTACAATTCCCGCTGGAAAAACCCCTGCCCTTGAAACTGGTCAGCAAAATCGTTAAATACCGGGTCGCTGAAAACCTTACAAAAGCTGCATCCAAAGCGAACAGGAAAGAATAGAATGGGGTTTAATAAAATTCACAACCTTTGAAGTTAAGGAATTCCAATGGAAGCATATGTCACACCGGAAACGATTTTTGAAAAAAAAGAAAATTGGTTGGAACACATTGCGCCTTTTAATACACACGTCATGCCCCTCCACCGCGATAAGGCCGCGCTGCTGGTGGTCGATATGCAGGTCTTTTTCCTGGATCCTGCTTCCCCGTCCTTTACCTGCGGCGGACTGGCAATCCTACCAAACCTGGTGAAGATCATTAATGCCTTCAGGCAGGCAAAGCGTCCCGTAATTTTCACCAGACACGTGCACCACCCCGACCAACTGGACGCGGGGATCATGGGCTGGTGGTGGGAGGGCATGTGTCTCGAGGGGAGTCCGGAAAGTGAAATCCATCCGGATATATATCCCAAACCCAGCGAGAAGGTGATATTCAAACACCGCTACTCGGCTTTTTATAATACCGACCTGGAAACGATATTGCGTTGTCAGAAGGTGGAAGAGATGGTCGTGACCGGCATCATGACCAATATGTGCTGTAAGTCTACAGCCAGGGATGCTTATTTTCGGGATTACCGGGTGTTTTCCCCGCGGATGGATCGGGCAGCATCACCGAAGAGATGCATATGGCCAGTCTCATTAACCTGGCATTTGGATTTGCCTGGGTAACGGATATTGACAGCATGGCGTCTCAAATACAGGAAGAACCTTCGCCGGTTAATTCGGCTCAACCCGCCATCCGCCTATGAACTCGAACCCGGAGAATTAATGGACATGTCGTTTTTGCTGCGGGGGCTTATCATCGGGTTTTCGATCGCCGCGCCGGTCGGACCGATCGGGGTGTTGTGCATCCGCCGCACCCTGGCGGATGGCTGGGCGTCCGGTCTCATTTCGGGGCTGGGAGCAGCAAGCGCGGACGCAATCTACGGCAGCATCGCCGGGTTCGGGCTGGCATTCATTTCCAATTTCCTGGTCAGCCAGCAGATATGGCTGCGCCTGGTAGGGGGAATCTTCCTTTGCTTTTTAGGCGTCAAAACCCTGCTGGTAAAACCCGCAGAACAAGCCGCAGCGGGCAAGGGTACCGGTCTCCTGGCAGCATATGCCTCGACATTTTTTCTGACGCTTACCAATCCGATGACGATCATTTCCTTCGCGGCGATCTTTGCCGGCCTGGGCCTGGCGGCAGTCCGCGGGAATTACGGGTCGGCAGGAGTACTGGTCCTGGGTGTTTTCGCCGGGTCCGCTTCGTGGTGGTTACTGCTGAGCGGTGGCGTGGGCCTGTTGCGGGCCAGGTTCAGCCCCAGATTATTAATTTGGGTGAACCGGATCTCGGGCGCGATCATCATTGGGTTTGGTTTGTTTGCCCTCCTGAGCATCTTGTGATAAAACCAATATCCTCAGGGAAAAACAGGTGGATCAACCCAACCCTGAAGGATGGCACTCATGGCCAGGCATATGAAAAGCAATCTCCTCCTTCAGCAATTTAGACTCTTCCTGGCTGGATTAATTCTTGCAGGGTGCACGACAAGCCCTATCCCTGCGACACAGGTTCCCACGAACTCATCCATCCCGACGCAGGGCGTGCCGTCACCCAACGCGCCATCTCCAGAGGCCTCCCTACTGGCGTTCCAACCGAAACCACCTTCCCGCATTCGACAGTGGATGCCTCGACCATGGAGCGTAAGCTGCTGATGGGCTACCAGGGGTGGTTCTCCTGTCCGGGGATGGGTCGCGGGTCAACGGGTACTTTCACTGGTTCAAGACAGAAACCCCGGATGCAGCCAATTTTCGGGTGGATATGTGGCCGGACACCAGTGAACTTACCCCCGGGGAACGCTGTCCAACGAATATGAAATATCCGGACGGGCAACCTGCATATTTGTATTCTGCCTATAACCCAACAACCGTGCTGCGCCATTTCGAGTGGATGAGCCAATATGGTGTGGACGGGATCTTTTTACAGCGCTTTGGCAGCGAACTGGCTGACCCTGTATATTTTGATGAACGCAACGTGGTGACGAAAAATGTCATCGCCGGGGCAGAAGCCACCGGGCGCGTGTTTGCCATCATGTATGATGTGAGCGGAATGGATGACGGTACTTTCGTTGGTGAACTTGAAGCCGACTGGAAATACATGGTGAACGTATTAAAGGTGACGGAAAGTGCTTCCTACCTGCATCACAAGGGCAACCCGGTGCTGGCACTTTGGGGGCTGGGATTCTACAATCGTCCCGGGACACCTCAACAAGCGCTGGAACTGGTCGATTTTTTAAGAACAACCCTGACCCGAAATACCGGGTAACTTTAATGGGCGGGGTACCCACTGACTGGCGCACCCTGCAAAAAGATTCGCTGACCGATCCAGCCTGGGCGGGGTATTACTGTGCCCGTCAACATCATCAGCCCCTGGACCGTGACCCGTTTTAAAAATGATGCTGGAGCGGACCAGTACAAATTCAAGATGACTGCGGATATGGAGGCTGCCACCCTTTGTGAGGCGGAGTATATGCCGGTCGTCTTCCCGGGATTTTCCTTCCATAATTCGAGCGGGTCCCGCATCAATGCCATTCCCCGGCAGGGCGGGGAGTTTTACTGGCGGCAGGTCTACAACGCGGTTTCGATCAATGTGCCCATGATCTACAACGCCATGTTCGACGAGGTGGATGAAGCGACTGCCATGTACAAGATCGCAGCAACCGTAAACAATCAGCCGGCGGGAGTTGACCTGGTCTCAATGGATGCCGACGGGCTAAGCCTGCCGAACGACTGGTACCTGCGCCTGGCAGGCGCTGCCACGCAAATGCTGCGCGGCGATATCCCGTTGACCAGCGACATCCCCATCCAGGCGGGTGCTGCTACTCCCTGAACGCTTATGGAACACAGTTTAGTTGCATCCGGGTACTCCCAATTTGGAGTGGGGAATGACCATCTGCCGGGCAATCTTCCACATTTGTTGATGTCTGCAGACGATCCCAACCGGAACCAAGGCGCTAGTCCAGCATGAATAATAAATCAAAAAAAATCCTTAGTGGAATGGTCCTTTTCGCAGCGGTGTTCCTGGCAGTTTTGCGGACACTACCTCCATGCGCATTACCTGACAACGCACCAGCTGATGAATTCTCTGCTGAGCGTGCCATTGTAACGGTCAAGGCAATAGCAACTGCACCCCGGCTGGTAGGCTCCCCGGAGTACGAGAATGCTGCAGAATACCTTATTTCTCAATTGGCAACCCTGGGGCTGGAGACGGATTTCCAGCGCACGAGCGTGGATGGGGAGCGCGTGGAAAATGTCCTCGGCCGACTTGAAGGCACGGATCGCTGGATGCCATCCTGCTCTCTGCGCACCTGGACAGCGAATCCAATTCTCCTGGCGCCTCAGACGATGGCAGCGGAGTGGCGGCGATCATAGAAACAATCCGGGCGCTGAAAACAGGAGCCCCCCTGCGCAATACCCTGCTCGTTCTGTTCACCGGTCCGGAGGAGAACTGCTGTTATGGAGCCAGAGCTTTTGTGGAGGAGCACCCCTGGTCAAAAAATGTCGCCCTGGTGGTCAATTTGGATGCGGGCGGCCTGAACGGACCCTCCATCCTGGCTGCCACCAGTCCATATGCCGGCTGGCTGATCGATCAAATCGCGAGCGTACTCCCAGACCCGATCGGCAGTTCAGCCATCGAAGCCCTGGGAAGCCCCGCAACCGACTACACACACTATTTTAGAAAGACTGGCTGGGTTGGGTTTGACTTCAATCTTTCCTGGAATAAACGGATCCATACTCCACTCGATAATGTGGACAACCTGAATCCTGCCAGCCTGCAACACCAGGGGGAACACATGCTGGCCGTGGTCCGTCAATTTGGGAACCAATCCCTGGAATTTCCTGTCTCACCGAGACCAATTTATTTCGATATTCTGCCTTAACCATGGTTCATTACCCGACCTCATGGGCAATTAATATTTTCCTTTTGGTGACGTGTTTTTTCGCTGCCCTAATTTATACTGGTTTCCGGCGAAAGCTCCTGACTCTACGAGGAATAGGCTGGGGGGCGCTGTTGTTTCTTTTGAGCCTGCTTACCATCCCCCTGGTTCTCGGCGCGATCCAGCTGGTGCTTTTCCAGAAGCCGCCTACTGACCAGGTAGCTTCTGCACTTACTGGAGACTCCCTTCTTTCAAATGGTATACGCTGGGGTTCGGCGATCTTAACCCTGGGAGCTTTTATTCTTTGGTATTCATTTATCTTGAGAAATAATAAAACAGGGATGGTTGATCTTACCCTGGGGGCGTACCTAGTCCTTTATGCCGCTGCATGCGGGTCGTCTATTGCGTTTCCGGAACTCAGTTATCTATTTGTGTGGCCGCTCCTGGCCGGGTCGATTGCAGCGATATTTTGGTTCCCGACCAGGAAGGGAACAGGGGTTCAATTGAATTGGCCACAGTTGATCGGGCTGGTTGCAGGCGGGGTGCTCTCAATTATTTTATTCGTTCCCGGCATCCTGATCGCGTTTTATCCATTGATATCAGGATGATCTATCTCGTCCCGCTTTTCATAGCCGCTTTGCTTGGGTTCTTAGTCCCCATCCTGGTGATCTTTGCTTCCCCGACCAACGACATCCCAATCCATCCAGGCAGACCCGGTCCATGAAAGCCAATTCAAACATCTTTTTTTTACGAAGAGGAAATGCGAAACAATAGTTCCTTCCAGGAAACCACCCAGCATAGTCAGCGCGGTTCCGAAAAATGGCAATCCTTGATAAAATTACTCGATACTTGGAGAAAACGCATGACCCCGAATGACAGTAACCTTCCCAACCTGGCCCAGGACTCGGTCCGGTTCCACAAAGTGCTCACCCGGGGACTTACCATTGGAAGGAGCAAGGGAGGGGAGTTCCTTAGCGATGGGTTCCCAACCGAAGATATCCAGCGTGGGTACAGTTTGTATATCCAGAGCCTGGGATCCGT
>CAWGWL010000025.1:0-10537 GCA_963826215.1 uncultured Chloroflexia bacterium
TCCCGGGTTGCTCGGTTGCGATTAAGTTACAGGAGGATAACCCAAGGCAAAATAGTAATATCAGTTTAACAGGTCTCATATTCAAGGTTCCTCCTCATAAAGACAGGAATGACTTCAGGACCACTAGTGTATCTTCAGGAGAGGCACTCTTGCAAATGAACCCGGCCCCAGCCGCGTGGGCGGCAGTGGCATCCTCCGGGTTCAGGCTGAGCAGGATGATCTTCAGGTCCGGATAAGTATTCCTTAGGAGCACGCAGGTTTCCGGTCCCGGCACACCATGAATGGACCAGTTAAGCAGTAACAAGTGTGGGCAGGTGTCTGATAATTTTTGGATCAGGGTACCTGTATCAGCAGCTTCCTCTATGTGCTGAATTTCCAGTCTCCGGGTGATCAGCAGGGCCAGGGCCTTTCTGAAAGCCGGATCTGGATCGGCGATTAAGATGCGTTTCATTTTTACCTCGCCTGAAGTGTACGCTTTACGAGAGGAAAAAGCGCCTGCCATAAGTCGAGGTATATACCTAGCCGAATGGATAGGTAAAAATATCGGCAACTCCAGCCGCAGCTAAACTTAAACAATGGGAGGTTAGATTATTTTTTGTTCGATGCCCATCTTGACTGCTTCGACCCTGCTGTCGACGCCAAGTTTCTGGAAGATATTCGAAATGTGAAACTTTACGGTTCCCAGGCTGATGACCAATTTCCCGGCAATTTCGTTATTGTTCAACCCCTCCACCATGCAGCGCAGCACATCGCGCTCACGATCGGTCAATCCGTTACCCGGCAAGTGTGACTGGGTCACTGTCTGTGCCAAGAGCTTGCGCCGCCTCAGGGGAAAGGGTCATTCGACCGGCATGGGCAGAACGGATGGCATTCCCAGTTCCACGGCAGTGACATTTTTCTGCAGGTAACCCGATCGCTCCAGCCTGCAGGGCGCCCTGGACCATGTTTTGCTCGGAGAAACTTGTCAGGGCAATGATCTTATCCAATGGGTATTTTTTATGGATCTCACGGGTGGCTGTAATGCCATCCATCCCGGGCATCATCAAATCCATCAGGATGACATCCGGCTTATGCAGGCCGGCCATCTGGATCGCTTCGGCGCCATCTGATGCCTCGGCGACCAATTCAAGGTCTTTGTTGACCATCAGGAACTTACTCAATCCGCTGCGAACGACGGCGTGGTCATCCACCAGGAGTATTCGTATGGTTGTCATGCTTCACCTCTCGTAAGGATTTTGGAGATCGGGATTAACTCGTCTTCGTTCCAATCCAGGCTGACTAACGTTCCCTGACCCGGGAGTGCTTTAAACGTTCAAATGAGCGTGGATGGCATCGGCGCGTTCGCGCATGATGCGCATACCCAGGCTGGTGGGTTTGATCGCCGAAGTATCGAAGCCGACACCATTGTCTTTGACTTCAAGATGAACGTTGCAACAATGCAATCGAAGCTGTATCTCGACCTGGGTGGCACGTGCATATTTTACAATGTTATTCAGGCTCTCCTGGGCGATCCGGTAGAAAGCCACTTTGACTTCGGGCGGCATTTCGTAATCGCCGGATCCACATCCAGATCGAATAGGCAGGCGGGCGTGCCCAATCACGGCTTCGCTTAGCTGTTTGAGCAGGTCGGGAAACGGGCCTGGGTAAGGGCAGCCGGACGGAGTTCGAGCAGCAACGTGCGCATTTCGGCCAGAGCGCCGCGGGTGAGCTGGCGCAGTTCTTCGGTGGACTTCCGCGCTTCGTTCTCGTCCATATCCCATATTTCGGGCAGGACTTCGGCGATCAGGCTGGCGGAGAAGAGGGTTTGGGTGACTGCATCGTGCAGGTCGCGCGCCAGGCGGGTACGCTCGGCGGTTATGGCTTCCTCGACAGCCTTGGCTGCCAGAGCTTCCTCCGCTTTCTGGCGTTGTTCGATCTCGTTCACCAGGCGCAAGGTTTGTTTCGCTCAATTCGTGGGTACGCTCCTCCACGCGCTGTTCGAGAGTGCGCAGGTACTCAGCCTCCTGGGCAGCCAGTTTTTCGGCAGCCAGTTTCTACGTCGTTTATATCTTCTATTGATCCGACAAGGTATTGAGGCTGTTCCTCAGCGTTGCGGACCAGGGAATAGGTCACACGCGCCCAGAAAACATCACCATTCTTGCGAATATAGCGCTTTTCCATCTGGAGATTGTCCCGTTTACCGGCAACCAATTCCTGGTATCCTGCCATCCCGATCTCTCGATCATCCGGGAATGTTAATCGGGAGATGTCAACGTTGGGGATTTCTT
Source organism: uncultured Chloroflexia bacterium (assembly GCA_963826215.1). Lineage (GTDB taxonomy): Bacteria > Chloroflexota > Anaerolineae > Anaerolineales > Villigracilaceae > UBA877. The sequence goes on from CAWGWL010000025.1 coordinate 2,268, forward strand.
CCGCCGTGTACCCGATTATCCGCTCGGTCGCCTGGTTTACTGCCATTGCTCGCCGGTCCAGGCCCATCAATGACATACCGACAGACACATTATCAAACATGGCACGGAACCGTGCCTCCGTTTCACGCAGGTTGTCCTGGGCTTTTTTCTGCTCGGTGATCTCATCAAGCATCGCTACCACGTAATTCAGTTTCCTATCTTTTCCCCGGATGGTGGAAAAGGTTACTTTAGCCCATTTCTCCCCTTTTCCCGGGTGTTGAAAATAACATCGCTCTACTACGTAGGTATCCCGGTCCCCTCTCAGCAATTGGTCGTACAGCTCGCTGCTCTGCTTCCCGGTAGCGAAGGATGGAGGAATTCATATACATTCTCGAGCTTTCGATCCTGGTAAGGATCTTCAACGATGGCTTTGGCAGCGTCATTGGAGCGCAAGGTTAGGGTGTTGACATCCAGGATAAAAACTCCCATCGCCGAACTCTCGAACATTGCTCTGAAACGCGCTTCGACTCCAACAGGCTTTCCTGGTCTTTTTTCTGCTGGTCAATATCTTCCACCAGCACGATCATGTACATCAATAGACCATATTGATTGCGTACGGCTGAAATCGTCTGCCTGACCCAATAAGGAAGGTTGTCTTTGCGAAGATAGCGCCGTTCCACTTGGAACGAATTCCAATTGACCAGTCAGTAATTTCTCTAATTCAATTTTGCCTATGTCAATGTCATCCGGATGGCTGATGATGGCTCCCGTGGTCCCAAGCAACTCATCGCGGGTACGACCTGAAATACGAACCATGCCATCGTTTACTGCCAGCGGTCTGCGATCCACACCAACCAACGCGATCCCGACCCCCGCATTCTCGAACATGGCTCGGAAATCGGGCTTCGGTGGTTTGTAAGTCTGCCAGGACCCGTTTCTGCTCATCTATGTCGATGACCATCCCGACCATGTACAACGGTGTACCGGTACTCATCCCTTACGACGCTCATGGTCACATGAGCCCAAAAGATCTCGCCGTTCGTACGCACGTATCTGCGCTCATCCCAGTAATAATCCCGTTTGCCATCCAGTAGTTCCTGGAATTCTTCCGTTGATTTTGGGTAGTCCTCGGGAAGGGTCGCAACTGCTGGTTCTTGACCGATGAACTGCTCTACGCGTCCGTCCGAACATTCGGCAAATAGCCGGGTTGGCATCCATGATCTTGCGATCTAGACCGAGAATTCCGATGCCAACTGCAGAGGTTTCAAACATGGCTCGGAAGGTGGCTTCCGAGCGTTTGAGTTCTTCAATGGTTTGGGCCGGGGATTTGGTGGTGGTTTTTATTCTGGGCATTTATGTCACCTGGGTGCAATCATGGATTTTACCCTGTTTCTTTAAACATATTCTCTGGTAGATCACCCAATTATCCAGCATTAATAACCCAAAAACCAGGTAAAAGCTTCCCCTTGACCAAAGTTGGCTCCATATTCAGGGACTTTTCGGCAACTATCCACCCGGATAGGGAAATACTTGCCTTCTGGCAGGGGGAAATTTTACGCTGATTGGCTATACTAAGCTTGTTCACCTGATTGGGTCGAAACATTTCTGATATTTCAGCATTGGGAGACGCAGAAAGGTCAACCAGGATAAGGATGTCATCTGTCGGCAAGGTAATGTTCCCTTTTTTTCTGGAATATATAAAACAAGTGGATGAAATCGACGTATATCAAGTGTCATACCAAATTTCGTACCAGAAAGGAAAATAAAAATGACAGAAAATTCGACACAAACCAACTTCGTGGATCGCCGTGAAGAAAGGCTGGAACGTCGCATGGAACGGCTTGCTTTCCGCGGACGTGGTGAGTGGATGTGGGGGATCATTCTCATCCTGGTGGCGGGAATCATTCTTCTGCAAAACCTCAAGATCTATACGCTCAACAATTGGTGGGCTCTTTTCTTCCTGATCCCGGCACTGGGATCATTCGCGACCGCCTGGCGGGTCTCCCAGGCAGAAGGCGGACAGGTATAATGGGCGCGCCCGTAGCGCACTCATTGTTGGGCTGCTGCTGGTCCTTGTGACCGCCATATTCATGCTTGGACTGAGTTGGACCATCCTCGGCCCCATCCTTCTTGTCCTGGCAGGCATTGGCTTGATCGTCAATGTGCTGCTCCCAAGTTAATCTACCAATATTCAACAAGGAGATCAAATGAAAACTACTTCAATTATTCTCACGGTTTTGGTTGCAGCCCTATTATTGACCAGTTGCAGTGGAATTTTCGAAATCAACGGAAAGGGCAAGACCATTACCCCGTCGAATGTCATTATCAGCGAGACCCGTTCCGTCACCAATTTCTCGGGAATTGATATGCGTACGTTCGGCAAGGTGATATTAAGCCAGGGTTCAAGCGAGTCGCTGGCAATCCAGGGCAGCGATAATGTAGTGCCACTCGTTACTTCCACTGTTCAAAATGGGATTCTGACCCTTGAATTGAAAGAGAATATCAACATTACTACTCTGAATAAGGAAAACGTGTTGACATTCACGATTACGGTCAAGGATCTGACCTCCCTGACGGTTAGTGGGCTGAGTGAGGTCCGGGATGGGTCTTCTCTCCACATCTACCCTGGCAATCACCATGAGTGGCGCCGGACAGGTAAAGGTGGATCAGCTTGCTGCCGATACTACCGATATCAACGTTAGCGGGTTGGGGAACGTCGAACTAGCCGGTGAAGTATCGCAGGCAACGATAACCATCTCCGGGGCAGGCAACGTTGATGCTCCCGACCTGAAGATAAAAACAGCCAACATCACCATCCCCGGTCTGGGTAATGCCACAGTGTGGGTCACGGATCATTTGACTGGCAGCATCAGCGGGGGTGGCAATATTGCTTATTATGGCAACCCTCAGACCAGCACCAGCACCACCGGTTTAGGAACTTACAAGGCTCTGGGATCTAAGTAGTCGATTTTTAATCCTATCCAGTTGACCACAGTATCAAAACTCCCCCATTGGCAGGGGGAGTTTTGATTATCATGGAATAAGATAAATCCAGCAAGAAGATGCACCTTCGGAAAAGTTCGTCCTCGTTCATTATGGAATTCAACCGCTGGCTGATGGTTAATTATTATCCGAAATATTTTTCAAAACTCAGTTGTTGGAAGGTCGATAAATCATGATCAAGCAATGCAATAACATCAATCCCATACATTTTTATCAAAATGAGGAATAATGCTATGAAGACTTGGATTCGCAACCACCAATTAATCTCCTTTTTCATATTATCCTATTTCATCATGACCGGGACGGTTCTTACCTCCATCATTCTTCGACCTGGACAACCTGACCATCCATGGTCAATCTCATGGTTTTTTTACGCCTTCAGCCCCACATATAGTGCATTGATTATCTCCTGGATCATTGGTGGAAAGGATGAAGTCAAGCACCTGCTTTTAGGGTTTACCCGCTGGAAAGTTGGCTTGAGATGGTATTTTTCTGCAGCTTTCCTCTTTTTAGGTCCGCTTGCGTTTTCCCTGGTTGTTATCTTGCTCGGGAACCAACCCTCCGGGTTAAAAGCCGGAACAACAGCCCGCATCATTCTGGGGCAGCTCCTGTTTACACTATTTTCAGGACCACTTGCAGAAGAGGGCAGGATGGAGGGGATTTGCCCTGCCTCGCTTGCAGAGGAAATACAATGCACTGATCTCCAGCCTGGTCCTGGGAGTGATCTGGTGTTGCTGGCATATCCCGCTCTTTTTTTTTACCGGGATCTTCACAACAAAGCATCCCTTTCCCGATCTATCTCATGCTGGTGGTGACACTTGGAGTCTATTTCACTGGTTGTATAACAATACAAAAGGCAGCTTGATAATCACCGTCCTGGCTACATCTTTCGTTCAACATGAGTGGTGGTTTTATCGCAGGCACACTTGGTCTTCTGCCTCCCATGATCCTTTACGTTGCAGCAGGATCAATGTTGTTCCTGGTCACGATTGGTGTAGTCCTCAATTTCGGTGGTAAACATTTGTCGAGGATGGCAGTTGCTGAATTACCCATTCATGATAAGACTGGTCCTGTCGAATCCCCAGACTTAATAACTATATCTTAGTGGTTACATGGATCCGGGATGAAATAGTTCGCTCCTGTATCCATCTTATCAAAGCAACTATTTCAATTAGATTTCTAAAGGAAGATCCATGTTTAAAATTTGTGAATTTCTTGCAGGGATATAATTTCTTTTATCCGCCAAACTAAAGATTTATGGTAAATGGTTGGTGATCAAAGTAAAGGACTAAATATCATGAAATTTTCAGCCTGGTATTTCATACTCGTCGGCGTCATCATGTTCGGACAGTGGGGTTTTTTCCTTGCAGCGGGAGCGGTGCCAGAGGTGCAGTCAGAGCCAATTGCTCTAGCGTTTCACCTGACTGCAGAATATGTTACTGCGATTTGTCTTCTTGGTGGTGGGATTGCCTTGCTGCGTGGTGCAAGTTGGGCAAAGTACCTGGCAGTCTTTGCTGGCGGGTTGTTAGCATATACCACTATCGTCAGCCCCGGATACTTTACCCAACTTGGTCAGTTTCCGATGGTGGGGATGTTTGTAGTTCTCCTGGCGCTTGATGTAATCAGCGTCCTTATTTTGATTGTAAAGGATTAAGAATTTCCAGGAAGCGAGAAATGCAAATCCTTCCCCTCAGAAACAAAGCAGCCATTAAGTATTTCACCCGAAAGGATTATTAATGAACAATACTACAACACCAAACAATCAAATGCCTGGATCGAGAAAACTCATATTTACGGTATTAATTCTTCTAGCAATTGCAGCCTTCACCATCGCCTTCCTGGACGTTGATACTGCGTACTTCAAGGTCGCCGATGGGCACTTCCCTAATGTGGGAACATCTTCCTGGCTGGCCAACTTGTGGGGAGTAGTTTCGCTCTACACCTGATAATCCTCATAATTCCGTTAATTCTTTGGCGGCCGCTGGCAACTTGGTTTCAAGGTCGGAAAGTTCCGTGAGCATTGGCTCATGCTGCTGATCATGCTGATTGCCAACTGCGGTGTCATTGCAGCGTACTTGTGGTTAACCGGAAGTACGACACCCTATAGTGGCAACCAATGGCTGGTGACCGAAGTGATCACAGTTCCCCTTGTTGAAGAGATATTCTGGCGCGGCCTGGTTTTCAGTGCGCTTCTCTGGGCTTTTCGTGCTCTTTACTCTGAAAATACCAGCAATCAATTGGCAGCCTGGTTAGGTGGAATTACATTTGGCCTTTTGCATGCCAATAACCTGGCAGCAGGCGTCCCAATTAAATTTTGTTGCAATCCAGGTTCTCAATGCGACCATTTGGGGAGTCGTATATGGGTATGCTCGCTCTAAGACTGAGAGTGTTTATCCATCGATATTGTTGCATGCTGCAATGAATCTAGTGGTTATCCTGTTTAATCCTGGGCGCATTTATCAAATCGGAATAATTGGAGACAAAGTAATGCAAAACAATATGATGGTCATATCCAAAGTAGGTCTAGAGGTCGACAGATTGTGTGGAGAAACGGTGTTGGTAACTGGAGCGGGAGGAGGGATTGGGTATGAGACTGTTCGAGCGTTGCTTTGGTTGGGTGCCAACGTGATCATTGCCGAGATCAACCAGAAAAACGGTGAAAATGCTGCCAACCTTCTGGGTAATGAATTTGGCAGGGAACGAGTTTTATTTGTTCATACTGATGTGGGGGATGAGGTTAGTGTGCAAAACTTGTACGTTGAATCGTTGCGTCGCTTTGGCAAAGTGGATGTGGTACTCAACAATGCCACCATCGCAGTATTAGGTGCAGTTAAGGATTTACCAATCGAAAAATGGGATGCGAGTTATCGTGTAAACCTGCGCGGTCCGTTTTAATGGCCCGGGCATTTCTGCCAGGCATGATAAAACGCAACCACGGTGCATTCATTTGTGTTTCTTCAACAGGCGCTGCTTTCTTGGGAGGGTATGAAACCTTTAAAGCGGCCCAGGTACACCTTGCCAATACAATTGACGCAGAATTGGAAGGCACTGAAGTGAATGCATTTACCATTGGACCAGGTCTGGTACCGACCGAAACTGCCTCGAATGCTGTCTCCCATCTGGCGCCCCTCATGGGGATGAGCCTGGATGAGTTCTACAAACTAAACAAGAATGCAATGTTGTCGATCGAGGAGGCAGGCGTGGGATTTGCCGCATCGGTCGTTTTTGCTGGCAAATTCCGTGGGCAGGAGATCTCCTCCACCCAGGCTCTCAAAGCAGCAGATATCCAATTTGGGGCATCGGAATCGGCAGGGATATCTATCATACTAAGCGCAGAGCAACGGGCACAAGCTCGGGAGAAGTGTGAACGAGTGCTTCTCACCTTAAAAGAGCAATCAGATGATTGGAAGCATCGTTCCATATTTGAACGGCAGTGGGTTATCCGTGATTTCAAAAAAACTGCTGGCATGCCGGTGGAAGGGTGGCTGGAAGCGCTCGCTCATTTGGAAAGGGATTTACAGGGAAGCGGTCCGATTGCACAACCGCCATTGGAACAGCTTGCCGGTTATTATGGTCACCTGGCAGAGCTGGCTAAAGGATATGAAAAAGATCCTCCAAATTGGAGGAAAACTTGCGTCATGTATATGCATGGAAAGACGAAGTGGAACAACTGGGTAAGACATTATCCTGAAGAAAGGAGTACCCTTTGAACGAAACCAAATTCAACCTTCGCTTTGGTATTTGGATTACCTTCACCGGCATCCTTTTGGCTTTGGCATACCTGGCTGCAATGATGGCAACTGCTGTTTCTTCGTATGGTTTTCCTCCTGTTGAGCCTTACGGGATGTTCATTAGCATCATCAGCCTATTTTCGGGAATTGTGATATTAACACTCTTTGCAGTACTCCACGCATGTGCTCCCGAAAACCGTAAACTTCTAAGTTTAATTGGATTCGCCTTTGCCATCTTGTTTGCCGGGCTGACAAGCATTAATCGTTTCACTCACCTGGCTATAGTACGTCCGGGGGTGTATCTTGGTACAACTGGTGGAATCGAATGGTTTACTCCATATGGAGCATATTCCATCATGACTGGAATGGAATCTCGCCTGGGGCTTTTTCTTAGGCCTGGCTTTTGTTTTCCTCTCCCCGGTATTTATAGGCGGAAGGCTAGAACGGTTACTTTCAGTGACCTTGTTTGTAAACGGAATACTGTGTCTCGTCTCTGTCCTGGCTTTGCCTATGGGCATCTCCTGGCTGACATATGTGGGTGCCATAGCCTGGGGTCCGGGATTTATCTTTTTATGCATCCTGTTGATTATCTTCTTTAAACGTCACCTATCCACCTGACTAGTGTAAAACTCCCCCTCTGGCAGGGGGAGTTTTTTTACTGGAGTGCTATTCTTGGATGAAAGGAGATCACCATGCTGACTAATCCTTCAATTAATTCGCAACAAGCGGTTCAATCCCGCTTTGCCGAAGGTCGCATTCCGCGCTTCGGCCCCATGCTGATGTTGATTGCCCGCTCGGCTTTTATTCTAATCGCTCAAGGAATCATGTTTCTAATTTTCCGATTTCTCAACGTCCAAAATGTTTCTGTTGTCATCCGCAACTGGTGGCCGGTGTACGGCACCCTGGTAGACTTTGGCTGTCTTGGGCTTTTAATATGGCTGACCAGACGCGAAGGGATTCGCCTGTCCGATCTGGTCGGTCTCGTGAAAAGCAAACTCAAAACCGAGATCCCGCTTGGGCTGGGATTGTTTCTCCTCATTGCTCCCATGACCATCTTTGGCGGCGGGATGCTGGCCAAGTTGATCGCCTACGGCACACTCAATCCGGAATTTCCTGATTACACGTTCATGCGCATCTTACCATTGCTGGCGCTGCTGTACGCCCGTATGCTCTGGTGGCCCATCTGGTCTGCCACCGAGGAAATGACCTATAACGGCTATGCCCTGCCGCGGCTGATCGCCATGACAAATCCCGCTGGTTATCGGTGGCGGTTGTCTCCTTCTTCTTCGCGATCCAGCACAGTTTCCTGATGCTGGCCGGTTTCCAGTTCGGGTTTATATGTTCCTCGCCTTCCTCCCGCTGTCCGTCGCCATGCTGTTTGTTTATCTGCGCATCCGCCGTCTGCCGCCGCTCATCGTCGCGCATTGGCTGATGGATTTTTCCAATGTTTTATTTTTGTACCAGGTTGGATAGGGGATGTGATATGACTCGAATAATTATTATTACTGGTGCCAACAACGGAATTGGATTGGCTATAACGAATAGCCTCCTGGCAGG
>CAWGWL010000026.1:0-5692 GCA_963826215.1 uncultured Chloroflexia bacterium
AGGAGACCGCGTCGCTGCACTCGACCTTTCCATTAGAAACCTCGATTTCAACGAATCACGTATCTCCATTCATTCGTGTGTGATGTCACAGATCCCGGGCATGTACAATCGGTCGTGGATGAAATAGTTCATCAGTGGGGGAGTGTGGATGTCCTGATAAACAATGCTTGCCTTGCCTTGTTCAAACGATTTAATGAACGCACAATGGATGATATTCGATGGGAGATGGAGGTTGACTATTTCGGGTATCTCAACATGATACACGCTGTTCTCCCAATTATGCAAAAGCAGGGATATGGAGTAGTCCACAACCTCAGTTCGGGTGTTGCCTATACGGGCATGCCCGGTATGAGCGGATATACCTCAAGCAAAGGGGCGATTGTAGTCAGTCACTCGCACACTGGCATTTGAATTTGCGCCTCGTGGCATTACATTTAATGTGATGCATCCACCTCTAACGCGAACACAATCCGCCGCAGGGTTTGGAGTCCCCACCTGAAATGATGGCTGACCCCGAAATTGTTGGCAGCGGGCTGGCAAAATTGGTTGGTAAAAAAACCCCCGTGATTGTTTCAGGCGTGGTCAACAGTATCCAACTTTGGATGAGCTATCACCTGCGTGTCCGGATGGGAAAAATGATGTCCATGATGGCAGACAAGGCCAGGCAGAATCTGAAGGCAAGCGTATAAGGTGTCATCATCTACCCACCAGAAAGAACTGCAGGAGCAAACCACGACTCAAAAACCCATCCTAATCGTCGGCGGTGGTATCTCCGGGCTGGCTGCTGGATGCTATTCACAGATGAACGGCTGCCAATGGCTTCTCCCAAGATACCTGGCTTGGATGGCTGTTACCAGGTGGGCATGTGGCTGTACCCCGGAAGAGGTATCTTCCCTTCTGCAGGTTCCTCCCGGGATGTGATCCGTAGGGTGTGCAAGCGCGACGGGAATAAGTTTCCACCCAGGTGCCATAATAAGGCATTTAATAATCAAAAAGCCAGAATATTGAGAAAATATCAAAGCGTGACAAACCTATCCATTTGGACAGTAAAAGACTCTCCTCCGGCAGGGAAGTTTTTTTATTGAAACCACTAAAATTTGATCATCAATGAATAGGAGATCAACATGCAAACAAAACCTTCTACCCTCTGGCTCATGCTCTTCTCACGTTTGATTTTGTTCGCCTGCGTTCAAGCAATATTTGCCCTTGGTTTTTATCTCGTTGGCTCTAAAAATGCATGGGAAACTTCCGCCAATTGGTGGCCGATCATTGTAGCAATCGCAAATCTGGTTACTGTCGTAATCCTGGTCCGTGCCTTCCGCAACGAAGGAAAACGATACTTGGATATTTACCGGTTTGATCGTCACAAAGTCAAAGGCGATCTCCTGGCACTGTTAGGAATTACCATAATATTTGCTCCTGTATCTGTTCTCCCAAAATATCTTGTTAGGCGGGTGGCTATTCGGGGATTCGAATGCGACATTGGACATGTTTGTTCGTTCCTTGCCTTTTTGGGCGGTATATATTGGTATCTTTCTGTTCCCCATAACTCAAGGGTTGGCTGAGCTTGCCACTTACTTTGGTTACATCATGCCTCAGCTAAAAACAAATCGGGTTCGCCCATGGCTGGCTATTTCTTTACCAGCACTCATGCTTGGTTTTCAGCATATTACTATGCCGCTTCTTTTCGACATTCGTTTTATTCTTTGGCGTGGATTGATGTATTTACCGTTCGCTTTCCTAATAGGATTGATTATTCACTGGCGTCCGCGCATGCTGCCATATTTAGCCATCGTCCACGTTTTGATGAATATGTCCTTTGCTACGATGTTTCTCAGCGTGGCACACTAGATGTAAGGAGAAAAACTTGAAACCCCATCTACCCTTTACTCTTTGTTTGTTGATGTTTTTTCTACTGCTGCTTGCATTTGGTGGCATCTATGGAGGGATTATATTCTTGAAGGATCCTTCCGGGACTTTCGATGTGACTCTCCCACCTGAATTTCGCGCACTCCCTGTCCTGGATTACACCCCGCCGGGGTCATCCTGCTAACGGTGATGGGTATTGCCCCATTAATTCTTCGATACGGTTTGATAGCCCGTCCACGTTGGACTTGGACGAAACCATTTGTCCGTTGGAGTGGCAGGCACTGGTCATGGGCGGGAACATTGTTTCTTGGCATTGGCTTGGCGATCTGGTTGATTCTACAGGGCTTGTTGATCGGGTTTTCTGCACCGATGCAGTTCGTCACCGCCTTCATAGGAATTGCCATATTGCTTCTCGTGTTCTCCCCTCCCGTGCAACAATATTACCGAATAGAAATCAACTTATTTTCCTTCCATTACACCAGAGAATTCCGTGGAATTCTGTAAATCTTGAAACTTTGTGGAATGCATATTGCTGCCGGCTGCTTGGATTTCTGCGCAGCCGAGTATCAGATGATGCCGAAGCAGAAGACCTCCTTCAGGAAGTATTTATTCGCGTCCATCACAACCTATGCTGCCTCCCGCAGGCTGAAAAGCTGGATGGCTGGATCTACCAGATCGCCCGAAACCTTGTCATCGACCACTACCGCAAGCTGCATGCTACCGTAGAATTACCGGCTGATCTTTCAGCCGAAGGAGGATTTGATGAAGAAGACCAATCCACTCAATTGTCCTTGTCACTACGTGATATGGTAAAGGAACTTCCCGGGGTATACCGGGAGGCAATCGAGTTGACCGAGTACCAGGGGCTAAGTCAGGTGGAACTGGCTGATAGAATTGGCCTTTCTGTTTCGGCTGCCAAGTCGCGGGTCCAGCGTGCCCGTGACAAGCTGCGTGTCATGATCCTGGCTTGCTGTCACGTTGAATTGGATCTGCGCGGCAAGGTAATCGATTATTACGACCGCTGCTGTTGTTGTAATCCGGGATCCTTAATCCAAACCTGCGTCTTTTTACAACTCACCTCGTCTATCAGGATGAAAGCCTATCATAAAGGAGAAAAAAATGGACTTCATCCTGAAACTCATTCTTCAATCTGTCGAGCAGGTTCTGCTCTCCCTCTGGCACAACTGGCCTTTTCTCCTGGTGAGCATTTTTGTTGCATCTGCTCTCAAGTTATTTCTGAATGCCGAGCATGTCTCCACCTTTCTCAAGCGATACCGGAGTGCTGGCGTCCTGGCTGCCACAACGGCAGCAGTAGCCACTCCCCTATGCTCATGTGGGACAACCGCAGTGGTCTTGGGCATGATGGCGGGTTTGATGCCCTGGGCGCCTATCATCGCCTTCATGGTCGCCTCACCGCTTACTTCTCCTGAAGAACTTTTCTACAGCGCTGGGCTTTTCGGCTGGCCCTTCTCCCTGACTTTTTTTGGAGCCTCGATCGTACTAGGCCTGGCAGGTGGAGCTGTTAGCGCTTTCATGGATGGTCGCGGCTGGCTGAAGAACCAAGCCCGCATGGTCGTTCCTTGCTCTGCTTGTGTCACCATTCCGGTGATCCAACTTGGTGCTTGCGGATGCGGCCAGCCTGAAGCAAAAAAATCACGATTACATATCAAGGACTATATCAAAGCCGTCGCGATGAGCGGGAAACAATTACTCGTCATGTTCATTGGTTTTGCCTTCATTGGGTACTTCTTGAATGGACTTATTCCCTCTGATTGGGTTGCTGCTGCTTTCGGAATTGGCAATAACTACAGTGTGCCCCTAGCAGCCACTCTTGGTCTCCCATTCTATATCAGCACCGAAGCTTCCTTGCCGCTGATCCGGGCACTTCTGGATGCCGGCATGAGTCAGGGTGCAGCCATGGCCTTCCTGATCTCCGGTTCTGGCACATCTATTGGCGCAATTGCTGGGGCTCTTGCCATTGCCCGCTGGCGCGTGATCGCAGTGGTGGTTGGAGTGCTGTGGATAGGCGCAATTGGTTTTGGTTATGTCTATAACCTGATGTTGGCAATGGGGTTGGGGTAATGTTCTGCGTATCCCGCACCTATCCAATCGGACAGGTAAAAACCCCTCTAGCGGTAGGGTTGATTATCCGATCGGATTTTTATAATTCGAAATGTTGATATCCCAAATTACTGAAGGAGTGGACGATGAAAAACCGATACGATAATATCTTCTGGGGCTTCCTGCTTATCCTGGCGGCCGGCTTGACACTGGCTCAGCAACAGGGGTTGATGAAAACTTTTACACCACTGTTCTGGATGATCGCCTTTGGTGGGGTTGGTTTGATTTTCATGATCCGCTATCTGGTCGCCGGTGTGCGATTCTGGGGCTGGCTTTTCCCGGCTTGTATCTTCACTGCGCTGGCAGGCATAACCTGGTTGGCTAATTCTGGATTTCGCGAGCTTGGGCAGTCACCCCCTCTTTGCAGCTATGGTGATCCCATTCTTCGTAGCTTTTGTAGTGGATTTTCGCAAGAATTGGTGGGCTCTCATCCCCTCCTTAGTCCTGGCAATCCTTTGCTTGGTGATCGTTTTCGGGGATAAGGTGCGAGGTGAAGTGGTCGGCTCTTTGTTCATGTTCGCGATCGCCATCCCCTTTGCTGTCGTTTATCTTATGGACCGAAAGAATTGGTGGGCCCTAATCCCGGCTTTCACTATGACCGTCTTTGGATCCATGGTTCTCCTAAGCATGTTTACGGGTCTTTGGGCAGGGGCTTTCGTTACCCTCGCGAATCTCAGCAGCCTTCTTCTACGTTTATTTCAAACAACCTCAATATTGGTGGGCGTTGCTTCCCGCTGGCATCTTGTGTTCAATAGGGATCAATGCTCTCTAACCCTCCCGGTCCTTGGAAAATTCGCCCAGAGTTCTTTCCCTGGTGCGGTCCTGTTCCTGGGTTGGGCTGCCACATTCGGGTGGCTTTGGCGGCAACGGGAGAAATACCCAACCGCTTCGGCGCGTGTCCCAGCCATGATCGCAAGTATTGTCGCTTTCGTCTTATTGGCAGTTGGTTCGCTGACCGAATTTGGCCTCGTGGCTGCTCTGATAGTCGCTGGGGTTGCCCTGATCTATTTAGGGCTACGCCCAAGAAGAGAGACCCGCGCTAATTAAGAAATTTCAGGGTACAGCCTGCCCGCCCAGGCTGTACCCTGGGGACCATTGCAAAAATAATCTATATGGGGATAGGATATTCATTGTTGGGGAATCAGATATTTTTACCCAAGACGACAAGTTGGGGGCCCAAACGAAAGACCTTGCTTCCGATATTAATAACAATAAATCCTATTCGCTTCGCTGAAATAATGTTTCTACCAGTCTTCCTGGCGGGAGAGGCATTAACCACCCCCAGGTCACCCGAATAGACATTTGGTGTTCAAAATGGTGAATGTAGTATTATTGGTGTTGCCTGAACTCCATCCAGAGGAAAATCATCATGAATTTAGTTATGTTGGATATTGATGGGACGCTGACCCAATCTTACGATTATGATCGGGCAATTTTTGGTGTTGCCATCGCTGAAGTACTCGGAAGTCCACCAGTTATGCAGATTTGAATGGATATGTTGACAAAACGTCACTTGGCGTAACAGTGGAGGCGATCGAACGTATTACTGGAAAGATTGCAGAGACAAAGGAGATCGAGGAAGTGAAAGACAGTGTGCTCCGATACTTTGAAAAAATGTTTCGGGAATCTCCAGAAAATTTTTGCGAGATCCCGGGAGCATCATGCTTCCTGGAGCGGCTCCGAAACCAAAATTCAGCCAGGG
>CAWGWL010000027.1:0-15593 GCA_963826215.1 uncultured Chloroflexia bacterium
ACGCCCAAAGGGTTTCTCAACTATCATCCTGCGCCAAACGTCGGGATCCGACCCCTGCTTCGCCATGCCAGCAGCACCCAATTCGCTGGTGACAATAGCATAATGCTCCGGAGCAGTAGCGAGGTAATAGAAGCGGTTGGAGGGACCTCCTTCCAAAGCTTGTAAAGATGATTCCAGTTTTGGGAAATCCGCTGAAACATCCAGATCGCCCTGGACATAATGCAGTTTCTCGGCGAATTTCGCCCAGACTGTAGCATCGAAACTCTCCGAACTGAATTTAACCACCCCATCCCTTAGAATTGCTCGAAAAGTCTCATCGTTGTAGGGTCGGCGCGCAAACCCGACCACGTTTATGCGTTCGGGCAGCCTCCATTTCTTGAAATTATTATACAGAGCAGGGATCAATTTTCGTGCAGTAAGGTCTCCGGAAGCACCGAAAATCACAATGGTTGTTAATTTGTTATCCATAAACCCTTCCTAATGCAGGTTGTCCTTACTGGAGTAAATGGTTACCTACCGCAACTTATCTTCGAAGATAAATGGTTATGCTACTCAGGTTTGATGGCATGTCCGCCAAATTCATTTCGCATTGCAGCCAATAACTTAGCAGCGTAACTCTCGTCCTGGCGACTAATAAAGCGCTGCTGGAGTGCCAAAGTAATGACCGGAGCGGGAACATCCAGGTCTATGGCCTCAGCTACCGTCCAGCGCCCCTCGCCACTATCAGCCACCCAACCTTTTATATGGGCAAGATCCTGGTCTTTGGCAAGGGCATTCGCTGTTAAATCCAGTAACCAGGACCGTACCACACTGCCATAGCGCCATATTTGTGAGATTTGTTCCAGGTCCAAACCAAAACCCTGTTTGGCGTGCATGATCTCAAATCCCTCGGCGTAGGACTGCATCAGACCATACTCAATGCCGTTATGAATCATTTTGACGAAATGTCCGGCTCCCACCGGTCCTACGCGTCCCCAACCCCTGTCAGCAGCTGGCGCCAGTGTTTCAAAAATTGTTCGAAGCTGTTCGACCACATCTTCATTACCGCCGATCATCAGGCTGTAACCTTCTGCCAAACCCCAAATTCCGCCGCTGGTACCGGCATCAAGATAGTTTATTCCTTTTTTTTCGAGGTTCGAGGCCCGGCGAATATCATCTTTATAATATGTATTACCTCCGTCTATGATGGTGTCTCCGGGCTCAAGCAGCGTTTCAAATTCAGATATTACTTCTTCAGTCGCATGCCCAGATGGGACCATCACCCAAATGTTACGAGGTGCAGACAGGGCCAGAACAGCTTCCTGATTTGAATAAGCCGGGACAAGGCCGTGGTCTGCAGCAAGTTGACGAGTCACTTCAGGGGAGCGGTTGACTCCAACCACACGATGACCACCCATAAGCAGTCGTTGAGCCATATTCCCCCCCATTTTTCCCAAACCAATAATCGCGATTTCCATGTTATGTTCTCCTGATTAATATTACCTTTATGCTATTCATTTTATCTTAAAACTCCAATTTCTCATCATTGACTCATGAATTTTTATATTGACCTCCTCATGTTTCCTCTTACAATACCGCTGTGGGATATGTCAGCCAGAGTGTTGCTGGATTTTTTCGTCCTGACCATGACCCGCCGTGTGCAGGTGTATGAATGGCAAACCTGCCGCGGTTTTTTTGACGAGTTTCAACCTCTTATCCGTTTCTCCCACAATTTACCGGAGGAAAAATGACAATCAACCCTTTCCCGTCCAAACGTGCACCAATCTTTGCTGATGTCCCGGATGACAAGTGGAACGATTGGCGCTGGCGATTAAGCCACCGACTTAATTCGGCTGAGGAAATTGAGAAGATAATTCACCTGACCGACTCTGAACGTAAAGCACTTCGCGCGCCGCATCTATTCCGAGTGGATATCACCCCATATTTCATATCCCTGATCGATCCTAATGATCCTGATGACCCTGTGCGTAAACAAGTCATTCCTACCGATCGGGAAATGGTGACTTTCACAGCGGAAATGGAAGATTCACTGGCTGAGGATAAACATTCTCCGGTCCCGGGCCTTGTCCATAGATACCCTGACCGGGTGCTAATGCTGGTAACCACTCAATGCGCTTCCTACTGTCGCTATTGCACGCGCGCCCGCATCGTTGGAGATCCGACAGCACAATTTTCACGCCATGAATTCGACATGCAAATCGAATACTTAAAAAATACTCCTCAAGTGCGGGACGTTCTGCTATCGGGAGGTGACCCACTCGTACTAGCACCCAAGATCCTGGAGGAGATCCTCACACGCCTGCGAGAAATTCCCCACATAGAAATCGTCCGCATCGGCTCGCGGGTCCCGGTCTTTATGCCTCAGCGGATCACAGACGACTTGTGCGATATGCTTCAGAAATTTCACCCGCTCTGGTTGAATATCCATGTCAACCATTCGAACGAAATCACCAAAGAACTGGCTGAAGCGTGCGACAAACTTACCAGGGCTGGAATCCCGCTCGGAAACCAAACTGTCCTCTTAGCGGGTGTTAACGATAACGTTCACATTCAGCGGAAACTGGACCAGGATTTGGTGCGAATCCGCGTACGACCTTATTATCTATACCAGTGCGACCTGGTTCACGGTGCCGGTCACTTCCGGACTGCGGTGGCAAAGGGTATTGAAATAATGGAAGGCCTGCGTGGACATACGTCTGGGTATGCAGTCCCGCAATATATCGTGGATGCCCCTGGAGGCGGAGGCAAAATCCCGGTCATGCCCAACTACCTGCTCTCGATGTCAGATCATAAGATCATTTTGCGCAACTTTGAAGGATATATTACTACTTACGAAGAGCCCACCGATTACACCCCTGCCATGGAGGCGAGGTATAAAGGCATTAAACGCCCCGAACCCGGCCAGGAAGGACTCACTGCCTTGTTGGATGGAGACAAAATGTTCATCAAGTCGGAAGGTTTCGACGAAGTCCACGACCGACACGGCATCCAACACAGGCTCAAAGATGAAGCCAAGTGGAAACCGCTGGGAATCGGACCAGGTGAGGATGAGGAGAACAAGAAGTAATTAGTGGCAACAACTGGTGACACGAGAGAGTAGCGATTTTCTGAATAGTCGCTACTCTCATTTCAGGCGGAGGTCATATGGAATATCGATATTTGGGGCGGTCAGGATTGAAAGTCAGCGCCTTATCCTTTGGGTCGTGGGTTACCTTTGGCAACCAATTGGGCGAAACCCTGGCAAGCAAGTGCATGTCTGCTGCGTATGAAGCGGGTGTCAACTATTTTGACAATGCTGAAAGTTATGCTCACGGACAGTCCGAGGTTGTCATGGGGAAAGTGCTCAAGAAACTAGCCTGGAGGCGGGGGAGTTATCTTGTTTCTACGAAATTCTTCTGGGGACTGCACGATGGACCCAACGAGAAGAATACGCTTAACCGTAAACGGCTTTTGGATGCGATCGATGGTTCGCTCACCCGGCTGCAGCTCGACTACGTGGACCTTGTTTTTTGCCACCGCCCGGATCCGAACACGCCCATTGAGGAGACGGTGTGGGCTTTTCACGATATGATTGGGCGAGGCAAAGCTTTGTACTGGGGCACCTCCGAGTGGAGCGCTGCAGAAATCATGGAAGCCTGGCATATTGCGGACAAACATCACCTGCGAAAACCAGTAATGGAGCAACCCCAGTACAACATGTTCAACCGCGAGAAGGTCGAAAATGAATTTGCCCGCCTGTACAAAGATATTGGCCTGGGAACGACCACATGGAGTCCGCTTGCTTCGGGGATGCTTACCGGCAAATACAATGATGGACTTCCTGCAGGCAGCCGCGCCAACCTAAAAGATTATGAATGGCTCAAAACTTCGTTGACCGATCCGGAAAAAATCAGCAAGGTTAAGAAGGTAGCACCCATTGCCGCAGAACTGGGGATCAGCATGACGCAAATGGCGCTGGCGTGGTGCCTTAAGAATCCCAACGTAAGCACCGTCATCACAGGGGCTAGCCGGGTAGAACAACTGCGGGAGAACCTGGGTGCATTGGCAGTAGTGGAAAAACTCACGCCCGAAGTGATGGCTCGAATTGATGAGGTGCTGGGGAACAAGCATCAAGATGAGGATGATTGATATTTGCCAGAAGTAAACCTGATCATTCCTAAAAGAAATATTTGTTTCAATATTAAAAATAAGCCGGATGATTTATCCGGCTTTTTTTACGGTTCCTGAGAGAACGAACCAGATTAATTCTTTTTAACTTTTTCAGCAGCAGTGAAACCAGCTTCAAGTGCCTTGTGATTCATCTCCTCGGTGCCGCACGGGGCGCGGGCGATGATGGCTTTTTCGAGAGCCTGACGGGAGACCACCCCGGTCAGCCCGACCAGAACACCCAGGGCAACCGTATTGGCGGTGATGATCTTGCCAGTGGTATCAAAAGCCATTTTCGTGATGGGCAACCGGATAGCCTGCGGAGCGGAGGTGGAATCCACCTTGTCAGCGTCGACGATCAGCAGACCGCCAAGCTTTACTGTAGGGGCAAACTTGCGGAAGGCTTCCTGACTTAATGCCACCACCACGTCTGGTTCGAGGACCTCGGGGTGGTCAATCTCACCTGATGAGATGACTACCTCGGATTTGCTGGCACCGCCGCGCGCTTCGGGTCCGTAGCTCTGGGACTGGACGGCGTTCTGGCCTCCGTAAATGGTGGCAGCTTCGGCCAGGATGATACCGGCCAGGATCATTCCCTGGCCCCCTTCTCCTGCAAGGCGAACCTCGGTCCGGTCGGAGATGCCGAAGGGGGGTTGGGCACCTGTCATACTGGTGGTCACAGCTCACCTCCCTGGACACGGGTAATCAGATTGTCGTAAACATGGGTGTACTGCGGGCGCTGGACATCGACAAATTTGCCGCGCACTATTTTGGTATTGGCAGCTTTTTCTTCAGGGGTGAGGCGGTCGAGAGCGGTCTGGGGGATGCTGTTATCTTTCAGAGCGTGCATCATGTCTGCAGCGGTACCGAGTTTATTGAGACGACCATAGGTGGTGTGGCAGTATGAAACCGCTTCAACCACACTGAATCCATCACGGGATATGGCCTCAGACAGATACTTATCCAACTCGAGGGCGTGATAGACTGTTGAACGGGCGACGTAGGAAGCACCGGCAGCAACCGCCAGGTCGCAGATGGGGAAGGGCGGCTCAATGTTGCCGTATGGGGCGGTTGTGAGCGCGCCCACCGATGGGAGTGGTGGGACTGTATTGACCGCCAGTCATGCCATAGATGTTGTTATTAACTATCAATGCGGTGATGCCCAGGTTGCGCCGAGCGGCATGAATGAAGTGGTTGCCACCGATTGCAAGGGCGTCCCCATCGCCCATAATGGCAATCACTTTCATATCAGGGCGGGCAAGCTTCAGACCGGTGGCAAAAGCCAGGGCGCGGCCGTGAGTGGTGTGCAGGGTGTTGAAATCCATATAGACCGGCATGCGGGCAGTACAGCCTATGCCAGCCACCAGCGCCACGTTGTCATTATCCAGGCCGAGGTGGTCAATGGCGCGAATGAGCGCTCCCATGACAACCCCGATACCGCAGCCGGAGCACCAAATGGTTGGGAATTTCTTATTCTTGCGAAGTTTCTGAAGGGTTTCGCTGCCATCGAACCAGTTTGTCTGCGGCATAAGTCCTTCACCAGCTACGAGGGAGTGGGCTTCCAAAATAATGTCATCCATGGCTCAAGCCTCCATCGCATCCAGGACCATATGAGGGGTGACCATCTCACCGTTGGCACGCACTACCCGTTTCACCTTTTTGCGGCCCACCATGCGCTCAACTTCGTATGCCAACTGGCCCAGGTTCATTTCCGGGACAATGACCCGGTCAACCCGGTCGCCAAGTTCTTCCACCTGCTTTTCGGGGAAAGGCCAGATGGTCAGCAAGGTGAGCATATCCACCTTTTTACCCTGGGCACGGGCAAGCTTGAGAGCATGGCGCGCCGTGCGGGCAGAGGCGCCGTAAGACAGGAGAGCAACGGTTGCGCCATCCTGATAATCTTTTTCGACAAGCGAAATATCGTCCAGGTGTTTTTCCAGCTTGGAGTTGACCCGCTCCACCCAGGGGTCGACTTCGTCCAGGCGCTGAGTTGGGAATCCCACCTCATCATGGAACAGGGCGGTAATGTGGTAGCGGTAGCCGGTGCCAAAAGGAGCCAGAGGCGGGACGCCGTCGGGGGTGTTGCGGTAAGCTTTGTATGTCTCGGGAGATTCGGTAACCTTGTGCTCAAAAATATGGATGGTCTTGAAATCGGGAAGGTCGACCGGCTCACGCATGTGCCCGACGATCTCGTCAGCGAGAATAATGACCGGGGTCCGATATCTTTCGGAGAAGTCAAAGGCCTTGATGGTGAGGTCAAAAGCCTGGCGGACGGAAGTGGGGGCGAGGGCAATGATGGGATGGTCGCCATGGGTGCCCCAGCGGGCAGCCATTACATCACCCTGGGAGGCCGCGGTTGGCTGACCGGTGGAGGGACCCAGACGCTGGACATCCACAACCACACAGGGGATCTCAGTCATGGCTGCGTAGCCAATGTTCTCCTGCATGAGGGAAAAACCGGGACCGCTGGTGGCGGTCATGGACTTGAGCCCGCCAATGCGTGCGCCGATGATGGCAGCCATACTGGCGATCTCATCTTCCATCTGGATGAATTTACCGCCTACCTTGGGGAGTTCGCGGGACAAAATCTCAGCCACCTCGGTGGAGGGGGTGATGGGGTAGCCCGCATAAAAACGACATCCGGCAGCAATAGCACCCCAACCGATCGCGTCGTTCCCTTGCATTAGTTTTACAGACAAAGCAACCTCCAAGTAATAGTAACGACTTAAGTCGTTACTACGCGTTTAGTCGAGTTTCCGGACGACGATCGCCAGGTCCGGGCAGTGGGTATCGCAAAAATGGCAAGCCGTGCATTTCTCGGGAGCCACGATACGGGGATGGTCTTCATCCGCATCCATGGCGAGGACCCTGGGAGGACAGAACTCGACACAAATGCGGCAGCCTTTGCACCAGGTGGCATAGATGAACACCTCAGCGCGGGGACCTTTTTTGGCAGGCAGGGCAACTTTCTGCGGCTGGCCTGAAACAGCAATTCCTTCAGTCATGAATCACCTTTTTTACCTGGGGATTGGGTACCATGCGTTTTCCGTAATCGTCAATTTTTATTATTAATGATACCTGTAATAGCGGCATCCAGGATCAATGAGATACGCAGCACCCGGTAATGTAGCCAAATTGTATCCGATTTGTTACTCAAATGTATATAGAAGAATGTATTAAGAAAAGTATGTCATCCGTTCTGGTTTTACGGGGGCTGAATAGGCTTAGTAATTGATTACTACCCAGGAAAACCCAGGAGTGAGGAAAGATGGTGGTCGGGTGAATGGCGTGAAGATGAAAAACATTGGGGGATGATCGCGATGCGGAGGCCAAGGGTTATGGCTGTGGGGGCGGTGAAGATGGAGTGGAAGAAAATATAAACACGATGGGCACAAAGGACTCAATGGGGTTTCCAGGGCATATCGTTCTGAGCAAATTTGAACGCGAAAACGATTAGAAACGAATGACTGTTTTTGGGGGTCTGGTTTTTAGATAGTGCATGTAAGAATAATTTTGAGCGAAATGATTTTGAGATAAATCTGCGGTTGCCCTACCCCATCCCTCCCAAAATCATTTCATTTGGGGAGGGTGCCTCGGATGGATGGTTGTGGTGGTGTAATTTCAACTTAAGGCTATAAAACGATGCAATGTGAGAAATATGGTGCGCCAAAACCAATACCCATCGAAGCCTCATAGTGCCAGCGCCTGCACCCCCGGCATAACCCGCCGGGGCAGGTGTGCACCAAACGCAGTGCGGTGCAAGTGTGCGGTCAGCGTCGGCTCGAAGCCACCTGAGGCATCGGGCTCTCATGAGCCCGATGCGGCCTACGGCAGCTGGAAGCTGCCTAGGCCGTGAAACAAGGCGGTTTTTAGCATTCTGACGTGACAGAACGACTAGAAACGACTGAGAGGATTTAAGCGTCATTATTTTCGATGATGACTGCGTGAAACATTATTTTCGTGATTGATTGTGAAGGGTCATGTCGCTTCATGAGTCCCTGGTATTTGTATTGCACGCACGGCGCAGGTGGAAGTACGCCTGCCAGCGCAAACCATCTCCAATACACCCGGTTTGGTCACGGGTTTTCTCGCTGGCACTGTGGCATGCAGGGGTGGGGGAAATTGGATGATCTTTGATGACCAGACAACTCCCTCACCGGCAAATCCAATCAGGAGGAGACGGAGACACACCATGAGGGCTCGCTGCGGAATACCGAAGAGAGATGGTAGAAGGTATCTTCGGACTCAGTAAGTCCGAAGCGGACGATGGCGGCTTGTCCCAAAGGGATGCTTCCCCTCGGTACCATTCGGGGACAACGTCGCGAAGGCCGCCTCGTCTCGCAGGCTGGGTTGTTAAGGTTCAAGGCAGCGAATGTAATCTGCCAAGTTAATAATAGAACAAATATTCTGCATTGTCAAGAGGATATATTTTGGTGCGAGAAATATCCCGCACCGGATGGATTTGGCCCAGGTCCCCGGAAGAAATGAGAAGAATCGAAGCGGCGTCCAGTACAGGTCAGATTAAAAAACACCAAAATTATCTAATATATCCAGTTGATATTCTGGCGACCCGGTGCTATACTCACGTCCAATTATTATGGGTTGATCCAACATGCCTTCCACGAAACCCAGACCTGACGGCAATTTGCCAGCCCTGTTGAGCAGCTTTATCGGTCGAGCGAGGGAGATCGATGAAGTGAAAGCCTTGATATCAACCAACCGGCTGGTGACTTTGACGGGCACAGGGGGCTGCGGTAAAACCCGGCTGGCTTACAAAGTCGCTGATGAAATGGCAGGGGAGTTTGATTGTGGCGCCTGGATCGTGAAACTGGCAGCGCTGGCTGACCCAGCGCTGGTGCCCCAGAGCATAGCCGAGATATTCGATATCCATGAAAAACCAGGGCGGACCCTGGACCGCATGCTGGTTGAGCACCTCCAGCCCAGACAAACCCTACTCCTGGTTGATAATTGCGAACATTTGATCGGCGCATGTGCGGTCATCCTGGAGGAACTTCTGCAGGCGTGTCCCAAGCTTAAAGTACTCGCCACCAGCCGTGAATTGCTAGGCCTTCCTGGTGAAATTGTATGGACCATACCCCCGTTATCGACCCCCGATCTCCAACTTTGGAAAAACCCAACCAGGGCACAGGAGGCGCTCCAAGCCAACCAGCAATCGGAGGCAGTCTGCCTGTTTGTGGCTCGTGCGACTTCACACAACCCTGAGTTCACGATGACCATTGAAAACGGGAGGTGGATAGCGGAAATCTGCCGACACCTGGACGGCGTGCCGCTGGCTATTGAGCTGGCTGCGGCACGAGTAAGGAGCTTATCGGTCGAGCAGATTGCAGAGAGACTCGATGACCGCTTTCATCTGCTGACGGCAGGCCACCGTACCGGTCCGCCCCGGCAACAAACGTTAGCCGCCACATTGGACTGGAGTTACAGCCTGCTTTCAGAGAAGGATAAAAGGGTCCTGCAAAGGCTTTCAGTATTTGCGAGCGGAGCTTCGCTGCAAGCGGCAGAAGCGGTATGCTCTGGAAGAGGGATCGAACCAGCCGAGATGCTGGACATATTATCCCACCTGGTAAATAAAAGTCTCGTAACGGTCAGCAAGCCCGAGGGTCGTGAGACGCGTTATATCCTGCTCGAAACGATCCGGCAATATGCCCGTGAAAAGCTGGAGGAGTCGGATGAAGCAGATGCGGCAAAAAATCGTCATTTGGATTATTTCGTCCAATGGGCCGAGAAAACAGAACATTACCTGAACGGTAGCGAACAAGTGCAGCTGGTTGAAGCAATATGAGAGCGAGCATGACAACCTGCGGGCGGCTTTAGATTGGTGCCTAACGGCTGCGGACAGGGCCGAACCAGGACTTAGGTTGGCAACCAGCACAGCCATTTTCTGGAAAAATCACGGTTATCACAGCGAAGGAAGGGCACGACTTGCGGCTGCTCTTGCGCAAGGGTCTGCACAGCGACCAACACCCAGGCGCGCACAAGCTCTCTTAAATGCCTCCATTCTTGCGTTCTTTCAGAGTGATTATCCTGCAGTGCGTGCCCTGGCAGAGGAATGCCTGGTGATCTTTAAAGAGCAAGGTTCTGCCGGGCGGTTGGGAGTTGCAGATGCGCTTGAAATACTGGCAGAAACGGCAACTGAAACCGGTGATTATTCCGCGGCTCCCAGCTTGTATGAGCAAGCTCTATCCCTATATAGAGAGGCAGGGGATTTGGTTGGTATAGGTGATACGCTAAAGATGCTGGGCTGGGGAGCCATGCGCATTGGCGATTATGAGCATGCAGAGTCCTTGTTGAATGAAGGCCTGATCGTTTGCCGCCAGTCGGGGGATTTGCGCCAAATATGCTCCTCCCTGGCCGGGTTAGGAGAATTGGCTGTGCGTCGAGGTCAATATGAACGCGCCACTGACTTGCTAAGGGAGAGTCTCAACATTAGCCAACATTCAGGGGATAAGTGGGGAATTGCGATTGCGTTTGGATCATTGGGATGGGTTGCATTTCGTAAGCATGAATACCTGGAAATGAGGAAATTGATCGGAGAAAGCCTGGATTTGCGCATGGAAACAGGCGATAGAGGCGGCATCGCATGGTGCCTGGAAAAACTTGCAGAAGCAAATATCGAGCAATCTCATTTCCACGAGGCAGTAATTATTTTCGGAACCGCATCCGCCTTGCGCGCTTCCGTGGGATCTGTTATGGATACTGCTGACCGGCCAGAATACGAGCGCATTATTTCCAAGGTTCGAACTGGACTCGGAAGGGAAGCGTTCACGGCAGCGTGGAACGAAGGACAAGCCATGTCACTTGATCAGGCAATCGATTACGCCCTGACGAAACCCGAGCAAGCTGGAATGGAAATGCCGGTAAAGGAAAAATTCCGCGGGTTAACAGTGCGAGAACGTGAAGTAGCAAAGTTGATCTCGCAAGGGAAATCCAACCGCGAAATCGCGATTGAAATGACGGTCAGTGCGAAAACAATCGAGACTTATATCACACGCATGCTCGACAAGCTCGGATTCGATTCGCGAGTGCAAGTGGCCACCTGGATCATCAAAGAGGGGCTCGCTGAAAAGGAGTCGCAATGAACAAGGAAGAACGAAACAATAAGATCGAAGAGTACGGAGGAGGTTTTGATCTGTTTACAGCCGCACTTGAGGAAATACCACGTACGGTGTGGGAGTTCAAGCCCGCGCCCCGCGAGTGGAGTGTCCACGAAGTCATCATCCACCTGGCAGACGCTGAATCCATGGGGGCCGTGCGCGCCCGCAAACTGATCGTCGAGCCAGGCAGCACCCTGATGGCATATGATGAAGCCCGCTGGGCTGACATGCTCGACTATCCAAATCAAAATGTGGATGAGGCATTACAAATCTTTAAACTGACCCGACAAACCACCTACCGCCTGCTCAAGACCCTGCCCGACCTGACCTTCATGAATACAGTGGTGCATCCTGAAAGGATTTATCCTGAATACGGCGAGGCTTATACTCTCGATAAATGGCTTAATATTTATACACAGCACGTGCGCGACCACATTAAGCAATTAAAGAACAATTACCGGGCATGGAAAAGATTAAATAAATAGTACAATTTCTTAACATAACGGAGGAACCTTTTCCCATTTAATAGCCGCAATTTAATGGAGGCGGCTATTTTCGACCAGAAATTGCAGGGGGGGTAGTGTAGAGTTTTCCCTGACGACATCCAACCGAAACGGTCATATAGTTGCTCAAGTTTGAAGTACATTATTAAATAATGGTATGAGTTGATAGGAGAAA
Source organism: uncultured Chloroflexia bacterium (assembly GCA_963826215.1). GTDB lineage: Bacteria > Chloroflexota > Anaerolineae > Anaerolineales > Villigracilaceae > UBA877. The sequence continues at coordinate 11,940 of CAWGWL010000027.1, forward strand.
ACCATGGACAGGAACTTTTATTATTCGAAACTTGCGCAACAACATCAGAGCGAGATATCCCAAAAGCTGGCAAACGGTCATCTGCTAAAAAAGAGTGAGCTTCACCCCAGCCAGAACATGAAGCAGGAAACGCGCATGACGTTACGACTTGGGACAGCATTTACAGTCATCACCATCCTGCTCATGCTCGGTTTTCTGATCTGATCGGTTCACCCCAATCCAAAAGGTGGGACCCTGGCGGGACGGTTTTCAGGTACGCAGCAAGGGCGGGACCATGAATGGCAGCCATAAAAGCAAACATGACTCACCCTGAACTTAATCTCCGAAGCAAAGGGGGAGAATAAGCCAGCCAAAGACAGCTGAGAACAGAACGCAAGCGATAAAGTGGAGCCTTGATATTGAGGCTCCACTTTCCTGTTCGGTGGCACCAGTGATGGAGTAATGAGGAGATCAAATCATCCCAAACCAACAGGGAGAGCAGGAAAGCATGGGCGAGAGTGGCAATCAACAACAAGCGCATTTGGGTTTCCCATTTTTGTAAGCGCGGGCTTTCGAAGGTGAGCTCGCATTTGTCAAAGCGTAGAGACATTTCGATATTCCAGCGGCGGGCATAAGCAAAAACGATACGCCAGGCATCCTGAGGAGTATACACGGGCACATTGGTGAGCAGATACCAGGGTTCCCGACCTGCACCGGGGCGAGCGACCACCAGCCACAAGGGCTGGCCATGCTCCCGATCGGTGACCGGTACGGCAATAATGCCGACCTTGCGTTGGCATCGTCGGCGGGCATCCCAGATCAAGCGATGTTCCCAAGTACGTTTGCCACGCGTCAATTCCCAGGCTTTGCGTTCTTGGCCTTCAGAGTCTACCAGGCGGTAGTGCTTGGGCCAGCGCATGACGAAAGAAACAGCATAAACATAGGCCATATTGAGCCAGGGAATTGTCCGCAAAGCCGCGATCCCAGATGTGCAAGGGCTGAGATCCACAGCGGCGAGCAACTTCAGCCAGGATTTCCCGTTCCACGGCCCGTTTTTCGGTGACCTGGTCCCCCCTTGTATACCACCAACGCATGTTCGCCACGTTCAGCGGACCTTACATGCCCATCACCAGAACCTGCAGCCAGTGATACCCGGGCACACAGATCGGCCGTCCACCGGGTGGATTGAAATGACCCGGTTTGATGCGCTTTAAACGTTTGGCTTTACTCGAACGCACGGAACACAACCCCTCCAGATGCAGGCTTTCCGGTTTCTCGATCACGCTCTCGTCCCACACCACCAGGACTTGTTTGCCCGCTGCTTCCAGGCTTTCTTCGCGTACATCTGCCTGCGTTCATAGGTACGTCTCGATCATCTCCGCTCCCCACTTCGGCGAATGCAACAAGGGGCTGATCCGTTTCGTCCCCGCCGGGGCCTGATCTGCCCTCTTCAAATAGCCCCCCAATTCACTCAATAACAGCCCCTGGTTGCGATGTCGGTGCATGATCACCACCAGCCCCAAGGCCAGAAAGGTCTCTACCAGCCGACGGTCCAGGCAGCTGTCTAGCGCCCCCAGTAGCCCAAATAAATATTCGGACCACTTCCTTTCCAACTGGGCGGAATTAGACTGTTGCACTTGTACATATTCTTCGTTATCCTTATTCATGTAGACCTCCTCTGTATCTTTGGCTTCGACACCTAAAGAATACATCAGGAGGTCTCTATTTATAAAGGCGAGTATCCCCTGACGTCATGGAAGTCATAATACAAAAGCTAAATTGATCAATACTGTAGCTAAAGGGTGTACTTTATCTAATTTGACCGCCACGAAGGACTATGATAAACTGAATTCGTTACTATCATTATCGTAGTAATCAATCTAACTAAGGAGGTTCGAATGCAAAAAATAGTAACTTTTCTTTGGTTTAACGACCAGGCAAAAGAAGCGGTAGATTTGTATGTATCACTGTTTGAAAATGCAAAAATAATAAACACATCGTATTTGACAGAGTCAGTGGCAAAAGCAGCCGGAAAGAAACCCGGAGATTTATCAACAATAGACTTTGAACTGAATGGCCAAAACTTTACTGCGCTAAATGGTGGTCCGATGTTTACTTTTAGTGAGGCTATTTCTATTTTGGTGTATTGCAAGACCCAAGAAGAAATTGACAAGTTATGGGAAGCGCTATCCGAAGGCGGCGAAAAAGTTTCTTGCGGATGGCTTAAAGATAAATATGGCTTAACGTGGCAGATTGTCCCGGAAAGCCTAGACATCATGATGCGTGATCCAGACACTGCTAAAGCTGATCGGGTTAGCGCTGCTATGCTTAGTATGGGTAAACTGAATATAAGCGAGCTTGAAAAAGCTTATAATAACGCAGAATAATTCATTGAAATAACTATTACAGGAGAATAACATTAAAATCACTAGATAAACCCATTCGATATGCCAACCGACTGATGGCATATCTTGGTGACTATCCCTTGACGTCATTTAACAGATCAGTTACATGACGTCAAGAGATAGTCACCTTTACAAAACACATGTCCCATCCTTAAATTCGGGATGAGTCATGTTTGCTTATTCTAATAAGATAAAAAACGTCAATGAACGGTGACAGTCAGGGAATAATTAACGACCTGACCGTTGTTCGGGATGACCTCAATGACGTACATCTGGGTCTGGGGCAGCACCCCGGTCCAGGAGTTAGCTTTTGACAGGGGACTCAGGAGGGGACCGGTGGCAATGCCGAAGACGTCGAGGTAGGCGGTGGTGGAGGGTACGTTGAGAGACACGGTCATGGTCTGACCAGCCTTGCAGCCAAACCCATAGGAAACGACGTATCCATTTATGGTCGAGCCATTCAAGGTAATGGATGTAGCACCCGAGGCAAAATTCACCAGCTGTGCAACCTTGGCGGTGAGGGTGTAATTCTCGGCAGTCGGGCCTCCAATGACCTGGATGGTGTAAACCTCGGTTTTCGGAAGGAGCCACTGCCAGCGGGTCCATTTGTTGGCTGGATCCAACAGCTTAGTGCCGTTTGGCTCAATTACGCCGAGGGTGACATCGGCATGCGGGGATTCCAGGATCAGGATCATGGGCTGGGACTGGCTGGCTGACAACTTATACTCAATCACCTGCCCAGGCTGGACGGTACCCGTCACCACGCCGGCGGTGGTGCCGGGGGTGAAGACAATAGTCCCGGGCAAAGGCGTTGGAGAAGCGGTCGGGAGAGGGGTCAGTGTGGGAGGAACGGGTGTTGGAGAGGCGAGCGAAACCTCGGGAGTGGGGCTGGGAAGAATAACAGCGGGCGTTGGGCTGGGAAGAATGGAAGCGGGTGTTTGGCTCGGAGGAATGGATGTGGATGCGGGGGGAGTGGATAACGGCAGGGTGCAACCCGCCAACATGAAAATGGAAATACTGAGGGAGACGATCTTTACCCAGGATCTGGGCTGAGAAAGTGGAATTTTTAAAATCATTTGTTTGCCTCTTTTCGAATAGGACATCGTTTAATCATAATACAGGACGTTGAAATGAGGAATATTGTTCCTGACCAGTAACCCCAGCCCTGCCCCAGCCTTCGGGACGTGTCCCTCAGCTACGCTCGGGACAATGTCCCTCGGATTTTATAGGTGCGCTCACTGCAGACGGAAAAACCGCATCCAAAGAGGAC
>CAWGWL010000028.1:0-5371 GCA_963826215.1 uncultured Chloroflexia bacterium
AATTACCGCAGCAGTCTGAAAAGGTTGATCTTCTTCCGGTATCTTTCGGCTTCTTCTAAAAACCCGTAATTCCCTCCTTTTGGAGCAGGATGTTAAGAGTTCTCCCCCGGTTTTGTCGGTGTCTCCGAGGACGGAGCGGAATGGCTCGTCCAAAGCGGGATGAGTGGTCGGCATTGACTACCTTTCCATCGCACCCTATAAACAGAGCATTCCCACCCACCGTGCTCTGCTCGGGCCGGGTGTTGTCGTCCTCTAGGGGTTGAATTTGAGTGCGGTTTCCCCCGGGATTTATTCGTTGTATTGCCTGCCTCTCAAACTGGTGGGTTCTGACGGAGCTCCAGCTCGGGCCATCCTGATTTAATTGAGGGTTCCGCGGGAGCACGTTTGTTTGAATATCTGCGTTGTCCGCCAGCGTTGCCTGGGCTCCGTGGCGCCTTGCCGCCACCTCCGGGTCCGCCGACGCCATAACCGCCGCCTGGACCGCCGCGTTTATCCCCGTAACCGCCGCCGCCGCCGAACCCGCGCTCTTCCTTTGGACGAGCCAGGTTTACTTTCAGGGGGCGGTTTCCCAGGGTATAGCTGTTGAACATTTGGATGGCCTTTTCAGCCTCACTCTGATTGCTCATCTCAATGAACGCGAAGCCCTTGGATTGGCCTGTGTCGCGGTCTTTGATTAGAGCCACCGATGCAACCGTCCCGGCCTGGGCAAAAAGCTCTTTCAGGTCCTCTTCCTTTGTTTCATAGGACAGGTTGCCAACATAGATTTTCGTTTCCATCCTTATCTCGTCTCCTTCTGAATTGGGCGGCAGGCTATGAAAAAGCCGCCAGCCTTGTACAGGTATGGCGGCAATCCACACGCAAATCCTACTGCAAGTGCCCTCATTCTAACACAAAAGCATCTCCCCTGGCATTATTTTCCGGTTCACATGCTGTCGCAGTGATTATCAGGGTGAAGAACTGTTTGGTGTATATTTATTTATACTCTTGGTTGGATAATTAATGGAGATGGACTCCATCTAGTCATTAATCGACACGGAGAGAGTAGCCCCCATCCACAACGATGACCTGGCCTCGTATCATGCTCGCCGCGGGGCTGCACAGGAATGCCACCACTTCAGCAACATCTTCCGGGGTCACCAGCCTTCCGGCGGGGGTTGCGTCATGGGCTTTTTTCAGGACGCTTCCGTCACCCATTTTCTTGAAGTGCTTGAGAGCTTCTGTTTCAACAAGTCCGGGCGATACCGCGTTGACGATGATATTTTTCTTTGCTAGTTCAACAGCTAAATACCGGGTCAGGCTTTCTATAGCGGCTTTGCTGGCGCCCACCACCGCGTAATCGCTCATCACCCGGCTGGATCCCTGACTGGAAATGCTTACGATTTTCCCTCCTCCGCCTTTTTCCATTAATGGCACCGCCCGCTGTGCTGCAAATAATAGCGACCGGGCGTTGATATTCATCGTCCAATCCCATCCTTTTGGCTTTTGGTCCATCACCCCGCGGTTATATCCGGAAGCTGCATTATGGATGTATATATCCAGTCCACCAAAGGCTTGTTCCGTTTCGTCGAAAAGACGATTCAGGTCGTCCAAATCTCCAACGTCCGCCTTCACCACCAGCGCTCGCCTCCCAAGTTCCTCGATTTCCCGGGCGGTGGCTTCCGCAGGTGCCCGGTTGCGGAAAAAATTGATCACCACATTCGCCCCATGCCGGGCAAAATGGACGGCTATTGCCCGCCCGATTCCGCGCCCTGACCCGCTCACAAGGACGATCTTGTTTTCGAAAAGCATTTTTTCAGCCATGCCTCTCCTTCATATCTTTACCCATGCAGAGTATAACATGCTGAAATAGCCATTTGTTCCAGCTGGATTATTCCAGGAGAATTATCTCAGGTTGGCTTATTGATCAGAGTATTCCAATTCCTCTTGTAAATAGCGTTCCTTCCTTGTATAGTAAAATACCAGTCTGGGAATCGGGATGAAGAAATTATTGGGAAGGAAACCTGCCATTCTAATTTTGGGGGGATTGTGTGTTTTGGTGATCTTATATATGGTTGCCAGTTTGGGCAGCCTTCAACTAAAACCAGCCAAACCATTTGCCTATATTCAGGAGACTACGCCTCAATTCCCGGCATCTCCGCAGTCCTGGAATGGTCTTGCGCTGATAGTCATCCTGTTATTCGTTTTAATTGTCGTTTTGTTCATCCTCCTCCCTCCGGATCAGCGAAAAAAATTCCTTCTGACCTTGGCGTGGCTCGTCCTGGCTGGGTGTGTAATCTACCTGGTTCTCTCCCGCTTGGATCTACGCAGACCATTCCAGCCCCCTCAAAGATTTCCTAATGAAGAGGTCATCACCCTGGTTCCCGGCTCCACTTTTACCCCGGCGATACCTGTTACTCCCTCGGTGTTTGTTCCTCCTCGTGTCTCCCCCTGGACTTCTTATCTTGTGGCATTGACCATTTTCTTGATAATCGCTGGTATTTGGAGCTGGCTACTTTGGCGCAGGAATAGGAAAGGCGCACCATATAAAGCTCTTGCGGAAATTGCCAGGTATGCACTCGCTGACATTGGCGAAGGCAGGGATTGGGGTGATGCCATCCTTAATTCATATTATCGAATGAACGAAGCTGTTGCTGACTGGCGTGGTATTCACCGCACGGCAAGTATGACTCCTGCCGAGTTCGCCCGCGAGTTGGTTTCCACCCACTTGCCTGAAAACGCCGTGGTTCGCCTGACGGCGCTGTTCGAGCGGGTGCGCTATGGAGATAAACGCTCCACCTCCAACGACATCCAGGTGGCGGTGGATTGTCTTACAGATATTTTGGATTATTGCCGGTGGGTAAAATGAGGTCGAGGATTTATTTATTCGTCCTCCTTGGTTTAATTGCGGTTGCGCTCCTCGCGTTCTTCCTTCGCGGGATCGTCCAGGATTGGGTCGTTATTCCGCTGGCGAGACTATTCTGGTTGATTAAGGGATATTACGGAGCTTTCCCCCAGGCAGCTTACTGGGGTGTCGCCTTGATTGTCGCCGCCGTTCTGGTTCTGCTCGGGCTGCGTCTTCCTGCTTGGGAGCGCCCGCATCAACCGGGGCACTTGAAGCCTTCGCCGGGCTCGGTCCGTGAGATGTCTTTCTGGATCCAGCGCAGCAAAGAAGGCATTTTCCCTAAATGGCACCTCGCTCATCTTCTCGCTGAACTTGCGCTCGATATCCTTGACCGACGCCGCACCCGTCAGAAAGATTCTGGTCTTTTGGATGACCCCGCTTGGTCCCCACCACCTGGAGTAAAAAAATATCTGGATGCCGCTCTCTCCACCAATTACACCGATTATCCCAGGTCCACCCGCTATCGTCAGGTCCCCCCCACGCCCTTCGATCAGGATCTGGATCCTGTTGTGGAATATCTTGAGTCCCTCTTGGAGAATGAAAATGATAACAATTCCTGAAACTTCCAAAATGTGCCAGGCAGTGATTGCTGAAGTGGAAAAAGCCATTGTCGGGAAGCGTACGGTCCTTGAAATTATCATGGCCTCCGTCCTGGCTGGGGGGCATGTCTTGTTGGAAGATTATCCTGGTTTGGGCAAGACCCTCATCGCTAAGTCTTTTGCAGCTGTCCTTGGCCTCGATTTTAAGCGCCTCCAATTTACCCCCGACCTGCTTCCCGGGGACATTACGGGGGGGTACGTTTACAACCGGGCTGAGAATCGCTTTGACCTCCGCCAGGGTCCCATCTTTGCCAACATTATCCTGGCAGATGAGATCAACCGCGCTTCGCCGAAGACCCAGTCCGCCTTGTTGGAGGCCATGCAGGAAGGACAGGTGACACTTGAAGGTGAAACCTTACCGCTCCCGGACCCCTTCATCGTCCTGGCAACTCAAAACCCGATTGAATACGAAGGCACTTTCCCTCTCCCTGAAGCTCAATTGGACCGTTTCATGCTCAAGCTGACGGTCGGATACCCGGACCTTGCCGAAGAGACCGAGATTCTGAACCGCCGTCATACCCGCCGGCACGAGGAGGTAAAGCTTGTTAAGGTCACTAATGCAAAAAAGATCCTCGAAATGCGCAAGGTGATCGAGACTGTCCACGTCGAGGAAGATTTGGAATCCTATATTGCCTCCCTCATCCAGGAGACTCGTCATGACCGGCACGTCGCAGTTGGGTCGAGCCCGCGTGGTTCCCTTGCCTTCCTCAAGATGGCACGCGCTCACGCCGCCCTCGAGGGTCGTGACTACATCTTGCCCGATGATATTAAGCGCTTTGCTGTACCGGTCTTAAGCCACCGCCTGATTCTCCAACCGGAATATTGGTTGACCCGCCAGGTGGCTGACCGGGTTATCGCCGACATATTTGCCAGGGTACCCGTGCCTGTTTTGCAGGACGCTTGAGTTATCGGACAAAATTGCTCCTATAAAAGCTCAAGGCGGCACCCTCGCCGCCGTCCATCGACTGATCTGCTGATCCACATCTCATGACCCGAACCTTTACCCTCTCCGTAATGATCTTTCTACTCCTCTTTATTGGGTGGGCATCCCTGCGCCCTTCGATTGTGGCGCTCGTCCTGCCGCTCCTGATCTATATGCTTATCGGGTTGTGGCACCTTCCGGATAAGGTGGGATTAAAAGCCGAGCGTTCTCTCAGTGCTGAGCGGGTGAAGACTGGTGATGAGGTCTCGATCACCCTCAAAATAACTAATTTTGGTTCCTCGGTTGAAGAGCTCCTTTTGCAGGACCAGGTCCCCCCGGGCTTAATCTGGTCTCAGGTTCTGCCAATCGCTTGCTGTCCTTACCGGCAGGGGATTCTGTCGAGTGGACATATACTGTGCATGGCAAGCGCGGGTACTACGGGTTAAAAAGTCCGCGCGACGCTAAACGAAACGCTTGGGCTTGTTACCTTTTCCCACGACCTTGTCACCGATGGTCAATTGTTTATCCAGCCGCCGGTTTTACGCCTTCGGCGTGTAGCCATTCAGCCGCGCCGTACGCGCATTTTCTCGGGCACTATCCCCGCTCGCCAGGGAGGTTCTGGGGTTGAATTCTTCGATGTTCGCCAGTACCAGGCTGGTGATTTCCCCCGCTGGATTAACTGGCGCGCCACTGCCCGCCACCCGCAGGAGGTTTTCTCGAACCAGTTTGAACAGGAGCGCGCCGCTGATGTCGGTCTCGTCCGCGATGGTCGTCGCCGCACCAATGATTTTGAGCTTCGTTCCCTCTTCGAGCATTCAGTACTGGCAGTGAGCTGCCCTGGCGGACACTTTTCTAAATGCCGGCAATCGGGTGGGACTGCTGTTTTATGGTCGTCAAATTACTTTGACCATGCCCGCCTATGGAAAGATCCAGGCTCAGCGCATTTTGCATGACCTGTCCCTGCTGGAG
>CAWGWL010000029.1:0-17458 GCA_963826215.1 uncultured Chloroflexia bacterium
CGGAAAGGCGTCTTTTAATTCAAGGCGCTGGTTTCCCCCAGGGGGACTCTGCGAGTCCAGCCCCCGCAACTAAGAAAAGACGCCCCATAGCCATGAGGGTGTCTTTTGATTCAAGGCGCTGGTTTCCCCCCAATCCTGTGCCGGCGGATACTCCCGATGGAATAATTGTCGGGACCGCTCGTATTTGGTGGAATGATCAAGTGTTAAAAGTCAATTGGCATCCCAGAATTGACTTGTGTGAGCCATAATTGCAGCATGGCGCTGAGGCACACCAACCTTTGTAGTGAGGCACTAAAGATTGTGGGAAGGCCGATAAAAGTGAATTGATTGTTGTCTTACATCCAACCCAGTTTCTTTACTGCTCCAATAATCAGGTAGGAACCAAGGATTAAAACAAAGATTCCAAATGCCAATTGCAGGACCGAGCCGGGGAGTTTAGTCGCGAATTTTGCTCCCACCCATGCCCCCAGTATGAACAGCGGAGCAATGATCAATGCTGAACGGAGATCCACAAAATTATACTGAAAGTACTCCAGCACGGCAGCCAAACCAAGGGGGAGGATTAATACCGCCAGGCTGGTACCCGCCGCTTTTTGTTGGGAGAAGCCCATGAGGATTATCAAGGCTGGTACAAGGATCACCCCGCCTCCAATTCCGAAAAAACCGGATAAAACACCGCTGATCATGCCGATCACCATGAGGGTGACAATCGATAACAGGCCAGTCATATTTTATTCCTCGACAGTACTTGTCCAATGAGATACCGCCAAACACTTCAGGCTTGACAGCACTATCCATCCAATTGAATGCCTCGCTGTTGCTCTGGGGTGACCGTTATATGAACATCCGGAACAGATCACCGTTGTTCCCGGTTCAACAGCTATTTTTTTTCTTCTTTCTCGATAAGGGATTGAAAGATCTGTAAAGATCGCTGGGTTGCCTTGAGTTTCAATGCGGTAGCCATGCTTTGTTCAGGCTCGGAAAGACTGAATTTCCACCCGGCTCTCTTTAGTAACCCTTTGAATGCGAATTGAATGCGCTTGATAATATCTGCAACATCCAGCGTGGTGAATTGCCTATCCTGCATCAACACCTGGCCGTCTACTATCACGGTATCCACATCCTGGCCGAGTGCGTCTATATGCCAACAGCCCCGGAATGTTATGAAAGGGCGATAGATGCGGTTTTTGAGCATCTATCAGAATAATATCCGCCTTTTTCCCCACTTCCAGGGAACCGATCTTATCCCCCAACCCCAACGCTTTTGCCCCCATGATGGTAGCCATGCGAATGACCTGTCTGGCAGGCAGCACCCTGCCATCGTGTGCGAAGAGTTTACGCGTCAGGGCGGCGAAGCGCAATTCCTCGAACAGGTCCAGGTTATTGTTACTGGCTACACCATCCGTTCCAATCCCAACGTTGATACCTGCCTGGATCCAGGTATCCACAGAGGGAAACGGGTATGCCCCCAGTTTTCCGAGAGATTGCGGGCAATGGGCTATTCCAGAACCCACCTTCGAGATGATATTAATGTCAGCCTGGTTGATGGTAAGAGCATGGGCAATGAGAAAATCCGGCTTGAGCACACCCAATGCGTGGAGATGCTGCACGGAAGTTTCACCGGCCTTATTCTTGACCATTTTCATTTCAAGTGGGGATTCTGCCAGGTGCATGTGCATACCCACCTTCAGGTCATCTGCCACCTGGCGGGCACGCAAAATATAGTCCGTGGAACAGGTATAGAGGGCATGCGGACCCAAGCGTGCCCGAATGCGTCCATTGGCCTTTCCGTGCCAGGCAGAGGCAAAGGATCGAGCCGCATCCAGCAGGCGTTGGGCATCTTTCTTTCCGTTTCTCTCGGTTAAACCAGCCGCAAGATCGGCCCGGATGCCGGTTTCCTCCACAGCGCGGGCGGTTTGTTCGATGTCCTGGTAGCTATCGTTAAAACAGGTTGTGCCGCTGGCAATCATCTCTGAGATCCCAAGCATGGCTGACAGGTACAAATCGTCTTTGCTGACATGTTTAGTTACAGACCAGTTCAACGGCATCCACTCCATCCCATCCACATCGTCCGATATTCCCCTCAGGATGGTCGCACCCAGGTGCGTGTGGGCGTTCACCAGCCCTGGCATTACCACCATGCCAGCGGCGTCCATTTGTGGAAAGTCTGGGTAGCGCTGGACCAGTTCTTTCGCAGCACCGGTTGCCATGATGCGCCCTTGATCAACTGCGATCGCCCCATCTTCAAGGATCGTATCGTTCTCATCGACGGTCAGGATCGTTCCGTGGGAAATTAAAAATTTCTCCAATTTACTCTCCCAAGAAATATGTCTTTCTAAGAACCAACTACTTTAAAGACCCATCTAAATCTGTCTGCCCGAAACGCCACTTCAGAATAAGAGTAGGTCTTTCCCTCAGCTCCATATTCAGTGTAATTCGAGTAAAGGATCGGGGAATTGGGCGCGCATTTCAATAATTCAATATCGACTGCCTCTGCCAGGCGTGCACCCTGAACAACATGGGATTCTGCCACGCCTCTCCCCATAACCCGCAAAAGAGGATTAAGAGCATGCTTTTCAGCGAGCGCGCCCAGATCAACCAGGTTTCCAATTTCTGGGGCTACGTGGATCGTTTGCCAGCCGACAACCTCATCATCCAAGTATCTTAATAACTTGATGAATAGATAGCGTTCCCCGGTCGTGAGGTTTAAATATCCGGCGACTATCTCATCTGCAACGTGCCATTCATTGACAATGATCTCGGTCCTGGCTACTTTTCCCATCGCCAAGGCGTTCTTTTGAAAATTATGCGCCCCGCCCAGCAGGTAATGAACATCCCTATTCCGGATAAAGGTGCCTTTCCCCTGCTTCCGATATAGATAACCGCTTCTGACGATCTCGGAAACCGCCTGGCGAATGGTCATGCGGCTGACCCCAAAATTTTCAGCAAGTTTCAATTCAGTTGGAAGCGGGCTGCCATCGTCCCATAATCCACTGGTTATCTGCTCCATTAACTTCAAGCGGACCTGCTCATATAAAGGAGTGAAAGAGTCGGAGTTTATTTGTGTGTCTTCCATATTTCCATATCTTTGAGGAGATCAGCGGCAGGATCGACGGAAGGGCGAAATTCGACCTGCCTGCTCATCCACCTACCAGTTTATCTGGTTTTTAATATTTCCTCTCTTTGTCCGGCCAACCTGTCATGCAAGGAATCGCGATCCCTGGGGTATGACTTTAATATCGGCAGCCAAAACAGAGTGCTAATAAAAACTGCCACCGGTATGACCAACAGAAGCATGGTGAATGTCAGCCCGGAGTTGTCCAGCAGCACGCCAAAAATGATCAGTGCCAGGGCTCCGGAGCCGGCCACCACCATATCCAGCAACCCGCGACCGGTGGCGCGTAATTCCGGAGGCAGAACGTTCTGGGAAAGAGGAACCCTGACGCCGGTTTCAATGCTGCCGATACCGATCCCGGTGAGGAAACCAAAGAAATACAGGGCGGCGATCGACGCCCCCCCCAGCAGGATGAACCCAATCTGTCCGATAATGATCATAAACAGGGAGATCAATCCAAGGTAGTATCGCCCGGAGTTGGGCCATTTATCCTCACATTTATCCGAGATGAACCCTGAGGCCGCATAGGCGACCAGGGATCCGAGAAACAACAACGGCGTCACCCCCAGGATAACCGCCTGGGAATAAGAAAGCGTGTTCAGCCAGGTGAACAGGAACGCGAAAAGGATTGAGCCACCGATCGCGAAGGAGAGGTAATGGAACAGGAGCATGAGCCAGGACCTGATCTTGATCAGTTGCGGTAGCAGGGACCATTTGAATTTCAACGTGTCGCCACCTTTCGAGGCGACAAGATCGGACAATTCAACTTCTGCAGAACCGCGCGGGGGATCCACCACGAATAACATGATCAATCCACTGACCGCGCTTGCCACCCCCATGACAATGAAACCAATTCTCCAGCCTTCCCCTCCCGTACCAGCAAGGACCGGCAAGATGATAAACGAGATCAAGTTCCCGGTAAATCCAATCACCGACATCACGCTGGATGCCCGCCCGCGTTCCCTGCTAGGGAAAAGATCACCAAGAAGCGAGAAGGCGATCGGCCAAAAGGCAGTCAGGCCGATGGAGGATATAATGCGGATCCATAACAGCTGGGAAAATGAAGTCACCAATCCTATGGTCGCCGTCCATAATCCCCAAATGCCCGTCATCAGCACCAGCAGGATTTTGCGTGGATACCTGTCAGCAAGGAACCCCCAGATAGGGGTCGTAAGGACCCTTTCGGCGCGGACAATACCTGTGATTGGACCAAGCTGACCAATTGTCCAACCCATGGCTGCATACATGTAAGGCCACAGAGTTTCCAGGGTGTAATTTTCCAAATTATCCACAAAGAACCCGGTTGAAAGAGCAAATACGGTGCGCCAGCGACCTTTCACTTTGGGTGCAGATTGATTCGATCCAAGCACTTTTTCTGCCATGGTTATGCCTCCAATTTCAGTGACCGGGATAAGGAAACTTGAAAATGTATATACAAACATTATAACATACGTATGTTATAATGTTAAATCACTTTTCTCATCAAAGGAGGCGGTTTTATGAGGAGTTGCGATATTGTTGTCGTTGGGGCAGGGATCTCTGGTCTAACTGCAGCCTACTACTTGAAGCAAGCCGGACACAGGGTAAAGGTACTGGAGGCAGGCAAAACAGCGGGGGGGCGCATGATCACCATCAACTGGCAGGGTTTCCAGATCGACCCGGGCGCTTCCTTCCTGACGAGCCGGGATAAATTCCTGTTCGACTTGGTGGATGAGTTGGGCGTTCGCGATCAATTAACCCCCTTCCGACAAGAAAATGTTGGCTTTCGTGTGAATATCATGCGCAAAGACCGGCAGCATAATGTCAATTTTATGTCCCTGCTCTCCTACCTTCGATGGTCCGGGGTTTCGCTGAAGGCGAGATTGTCGATGGTCAAATTGCTGCCCCATTTTTGGAAATATCGCAATTCAGATCCTTACCATCCGGAACTTGCCCCGGGTGAGGATACTGAAACCATGGAAGAGTTTTTTGACAAAAAGATAAACCAGGAAATGTTCGATTATTGGGCTCAACCAACTTGGGATGTGATGTGTTCATATCTTCCCAGTGACTATTCCGGAAAAATGTTGCTCCTGTCATATGTGAGTTACCTGTCGACCAAAACTTATTCTTTCAAGACAGGGATCGGTTTTCTCCCACAATTATTGGCAGATTCTCTCAGTGTCGAATATGATGCACCTGTTACACGGATTGAATATCATCCAGGAGAAAGAGGGGCGACCGTAAATTACCGTTTGCATGGCGAAACAAGCAGACTTGATGCTGACCTGGTTGTCGTCTCCGTTCCCGGGGACTCTGTGCTGGACCTGTTTGAAGATCCCCAGCCAGCCTGGAGATCATTTTTCCAGAATGTTCACTATTCAAATTCAGCCAAGTTATTTATGTTCCTGGAAGGGGGCGATCCTGCGCTCGATCGGGGAGGCTGTTTTTTCCCAGGCAAAGAGCCCTGGAAGACCTCCGTGATCGGGTGGGAACGCCAACCCGATGGCCGCATCAGGGCTATGGGGGCGCTAAAAGCTGGGATTTACCAGCCCGAAATGTCAAATGAAGAATTTACCGGCATGGTTATTAAGGAAGCGATCCGGCTTGAGCCCGCATTTGAAGGCCATGTAAAAGATACCCTGGTATTCCGCTGGCCACGCAAGGTGCCAACTTTTCGCCCCGGATATTTGAATGCACTCAAGACTTTCAAAGAAGCTTCACAGGAAACCCCGGTCCATTTTTGTGGTGACTACCTGATTATGGGAAGTGCAGGTTCAGCCCTTGCCTCGGGCCTGCAATGTGCTGAACGGATCAATAAAACGATAAATTGAGGAGATGGAATCATGAAGAAACTTAACATCGTTCTCATCATCTCTGATACCCTGCGTAGGGATTCCCTGCCTTGTTTTGGAAACAAAAACATCATTGCTCCTAATTTATCTGCATTTGCTGAGAGATCGTTGATCTTCGACAACTTTTATGCGGGTTCTTTTCCGACAGTCCCGGCCCGCGCAGATATCATGACCGGGAAATACACATTTACATACATGGGCTGGGGTCCGCTCCCCCAAAACGAGATAACGCTTGCCGGGCAGCTGAGTGAAGCCGGCATGCTCACAACGGGGATTGCAGATACCCCATTCCTGGTCAGGAATGGGTATGGTTACGATCGCGGGTTTAATGATTTTATTTGGATCCGAGGCCAACGCTCTGGTCCTGAACACGATGATGTGGTCAGGCTGAGGAAAAAAGAAGAGGATTACTTTGCGCCGCGCACTTTTAAAACTGCCATCGATTGGCTGGAACGTCATCACGGGGAACCATTCTTCCTGTACATCGATACCTGGGACCCGCATGAACCGTGGGACCCACCTGAGCATTATGTAAAACCATATTATCCGGACTATGCCGGAGAAATCGTTGATCCGAATTATTGGAATTGGAAGGAAGACGGTTATACCGAAAAAGATTTGGCAATTGCGCGCGCTTGCTATTACGGCGAGATTACCATGGTGGACCGCTGGATGGGCCTATTCATGGAGCGGCTGAAAACTCTTGGGTTGTCAGAAAACACCGTGGTTATATTTACAACTGATCACGGATTTTATTTTGGCGAATTTGACATGTTTGGTAAAACCAGGTTTCGATGGCCCGGAAATGTACGCTTTGAAGATGGATTTATCAAGGGGTATAAAATGGGAGATCAATTTTCCTATCGCTCCCCGCTCCACAGGGAATTGAGCCATATTCCACTGATCATCCACATTCCGGGAGAGGGTCACAAGCGGATAAATGAACTGGCAAGCGTCCCGGATATTACTCCAACGATCCTCGAACTTGCAGGAGCCCCAATTCCAGATGCAGTCCGATCAAAATCATTGCTCCCGTTAGTGAATAAAAATGGGGGCAAGATACACGATTTCGTGGTTACTTCCGGGTCACTTGAAACAGTTGGGGTAATCCAAAAAATCGTGGATGACCAGCCAAGAAAAGTGTTGGAACTTTCCCCAAGCACGATTACGAATGGGGAATGGGATATGCTCTATTCGGTCACAGGCGAACCGGTTGAGCTATACAATGCGAAGACAGATCCGGGGCATACGGCGAACTTGGCTGAAGAAAACCAAGGCATTGTCAAAGCGATGCACAAGGAATATGCACAGTGGCTTCAAGAAATGGGTACACCGAATGATCGACTGACCTGCAGGCTGGCTCTCTAATCAGATATGAGTCCAGGCCACTAGCAGGGGTCTACGAGGAGGAACGAATTATGCCGGTCGCCATCATCGCTGGGACTGCCATCTACAATATACCCGAGATCGAGATGGAAGAAAAAACCATTCAGACAGCCTATGGGACGGCGTCGGTTTGGCTTGGAAAGGGTGAAAATAAGGACTTGGTTTTTCTACCTCGGCACGGTCTCCAACATACTATACCGCCCCACAAGGTCAATTACAGGGCTAATGTTCAAGCTCTGGCTGACTTGGGCGTCAAGTACGTTTTAGCCGCATACGCGGTCGGTTCGATCAACCGGCAGATCCATCCACTGGAACTGGTAGCGATCAACGACTTTATTGATTTTACCTCAGGCCGCGATGCGACTTTTTTTGACGACGGGGTAAATAAAGTGAGGCATGTAGAAATGAGTGAGCCTTTCTGCCCGTTTTTGCGGGCAGCGTTATTGGATAAAGCAACCCAGCTCGGGCTTGACATAAAGCCTTCTGGCACATATGTTTGTACGAATGGACCGCGATTGGAAAGCCCGGCTGAAATCAGGATGTATGAAAAACTGGGAGGGGATGTCGTTGGTATGACGGCGGTTCCCGAGGTGGTATTGTCCAAAGAAAGAGATTTGTGTTTCGCAGCTGTCTGTTTTTCGGTCAATTGGGCCGCGGGCATCGAGCAGAAGATCCATTTCGCCGATCAAGGGCTGGACGAACTGATTTCCCAATTGTTGAGGCTGTTTATCCAAACCCTTCGTGATGTCGCACATCAGGAGGTGCCCAGTACAGCCGCCGGACCATTGAACGTAGGCTAGCCCGGCGAAGTGTCTCATTAGCTGAATGTAAAGCGATGTTGGTTTAATGTTATAGTCTTAACGTCTGTTCTTCTGGCCCAAAAGAGGTTTCCTGTAATCCAATCACAGATCTTCAGGTTCGGTTACCCCGCAGGTCCAAAAACCGGTCAAAATAAGTGAGACTGAGGGCGGGTGATGCGAAATCAGTGTTGTTGCTCATAACCTGGAGGTCGCTGGTTTCCCCCAAGGGGGACTCTGCGAGTCCAGCCCCCGCAACTAAGAAAAGACGCCCCATAGCCATGAGGGCGTCTTTTGATTCAAGGCGTTGGTTTCCCCCATATCAAAACGGTGAAATTGACAATTCTATGAGGTAGCTGACGATCTTGCGATTCCTATCCGCGGGGAAAGCTCACCCACTATTACGGAGTCGCAAGATCGTCAGATTTATTACACTAATAATCGTTCTAAATATCGGTTGCGTTTCCTGAATTAAGAATGAGGGATTGCCTTTGGTCGAGCTCATCTCGAATTTCTTTTTGCTTTTTGGCAGATACGTTATAGAAGAGCATCGGAATGATGGATAGGATAAAGAAGCCTGCCGGCAGGAGGAACATCAGCCCATTTAAACCGGTCTGCAATTGCGGGGTGGGCTCCGCATTCTCGATATAATTCACAAGAACCAAACCCAGGCCAATAAGGAGTTTGGCAATCGTGGAACTAAGTTTTCCCAAAAACGTTTGGGCAGCAAAAATGACGCCTTCTCCGCGGAACCCCAGTTTCCATTCGGAATAGTCAATGCCGTCCATAAGCAGGGAAGTAGTGGTTACCATCCCTATACCGCTAAAAATGAAACTAATGCCAAACATGATCAAGGTAAGGGTCACGCTGCCGCCGCCAATAAAAAAGGGCAATGCAGTGAAAATGGAGCCAAATATGCACGTTATGAAAAAGACTTTTTTCTTTTCAAAGACACGGACGAGTTTCGGTGTGATCGACATGCCAATGACCATACCCACGATCAAGGTCGCTCCGATGGGGGTCATATAATCTGCATTCCCAAGAACATAGACGACGTAATACATTTCCACATTCTGGCGGAGATGGGCTACCATTCCGAAAATCAATAGTGTGAGCAGCAGCAGCAAAAGAGGTTTATTCTTATAGATCGATTTAGCGTTTTGACGAAAAGGAACCTTCTCCTTGACTTCAACAACACGTTCCTTGGAAAAAATTCCGGTTAGAACGATGGTGAGTCCACCCAGGAGAGCAAAGATAATGGTGGCGTATAAGTACGCACTTGCAAGGCGCTCACCACCGAAAGCGATGATGACCTGGATGCTGAAAACGGTAACCAGGGCTGTCCCGATAATGCTGCCGATTTTCCCCAGAGTCACGAAAGAGGTCCTTTGACCGTCATTTTTGGATATGACCGAAGATAAAGCCCACAGTGGAATATCGACAAAGTCAAATATGGTTCCCCATATAATGTAGAAGATACCAGCAATAACAGCTTCAGAGGCAGGGGTCATGTTGAAGTTGGTAAAGCAAAGAATTGTTATTACAGCAACGGGCAGCGGCGCAAAGAGAAGATAAGGCCTGAATTTTCCCCATTTGCTTCTTGTCCGATCAATCAGCATGCCCATAAATAAGTCGTTGAGGGCATCCCAAAGACTTGCTGCCACCAATATGGCGGTTGCCGTGGCTGTGGGGATATTGAGCAAATCCGTAAAGAAGAACATAATGTATAAGCCCATAAAGCCCCAAATAATGTTCTGACCGGTCAGTCCTATGGTATAGAAGATATTCTCTCTCGCCGGAATCTTTTCATTCATCAGATATCTCTCCTTTATTGGGTTTAAGAAAATCAATTATGGTTTGATGTTGGTTTTTTTCTTTTCTTATTTGTATTTTGTGATGTCACGATAGATTATTCATAAACCATTGCAGCGAGACCCGCCTCGCAAGCAAGCCGGATCGTGTGGTATGGGGCTGAAAAAGCCGGTTACTTTTAAGACCACTATTATTTTATGAGCGATCTGTCGTCAACGAATAAATCTATTAAATCTATTATTATAAATTTGTCAACCATTATGTTGATTGTATTAGCCATTTTTTTGACAATATTGGATAATTCAATAAATGTAAACTATGGAAATTCTACGCATATTCAGTTAATGGTTTTTATTACCGGAAGGATCAAATATTCAGCTTCAATTCTGGTTATCGGTAAAACGGTTTTCCCGCGTTTTGAGATGAAACATATCCTGGAATTTCACAGGAGAATATGTTTTTCTGGATTTAATTATTGGGTAAAATTTATAAAAAAAGGTCCTCCGACCGGGAGGACCTTTATCGGTAACTTAGATCTGCAGCAGGATCAGCGGCAGCCAGGTGGTGCCGCCCAACCAGGCCGGCAGAATCCCTGCATCCTTTGCCACAAAATAGACTATGCCTAACAACGTCGGGAGGCAGCAACATAGCAGGACCAGGATGACCACGATGGCTATAATGAGATTGCGGCTGGGCTTCCTGCCAACGGGCGCGGGAGGCGCTGAATTCTGCGCGGGCGCACCGAGCGGAGGCGAGGCGGGCTGGACGGAGGTGGACGCTGTCCCGCCATTTTCCGTGATCGCAACCAGGTCCCCGGCTTCGTCGATAAAGGAAATTGCTCCTTCCGTTCCATGAGCTACCGACAACCAGGTTGTTGCCTGCGTGCTCCAGACGAGGATGTCTTTCAGTTCCGGCTGGGACTTTAGCTTGCTGAGCAATTCCCCGATGCGCATGGGGCCAAATAATTCCTGCCCCTGCCGATACACACACCACCCGGTCACATCACCCGGCTGAGGTAGCTTTTTAATCCTCCCACATTCCCGATCGACAGCAGGATCGCTTCACTGATCCCACAACCTGCAGTAGCCCATTCATCGTGAAGCTTGCCATACCACATCCACTGCTTGAGCCCGGGATGGAGCAAGGCCTTGCGCTGACCCAGTTGAATGACCCAATCCTCCATATTTCCAAATGCTTGCTGAGGACTGAGAGTGCCACCCTGCACCTCGGCTGTGCGCTGAAGGTATTGAGATTCCAGTTCTGCTTGTGATCCAGACATCATGGTTGCGCTCCCGGTTCTATTCAGGACTCATGGAACTCATCTCCAAAATATGTCTTCCACTCTTGCCTGACCTCATCATAAGGCCGCATAATGGGTGGATTGGTTGGCAAATTGGAAGCATTGTGCCCGTGGAAATCAACCGCCCACACAGACCCATCGGGCAGCGTCACCTTGGTAAAAGTATGATTATCTGGATTTATTGAATCGATATGATCAAGGATACCCTGAGGCGAGTAACTTGAGTTTTCCTGGAAAATCGCCTGTTCCACTTTTGCATCCGGGAATTGTTTATGCACGGCTTCTGTGATGCCAGTATTGGTTTTATCATAATATCCCTTACAGGTAAGCCCGGTGGAGCCCGTAACCCAGCCAGCAGTGTAATCCCATGCCAAGTTACCGATCTTGGTTACTCCATCTACAACGAGATAGGTGCGCTGAAATTTATTTAATACATATATATTTTCATCTGCCAGGCGTTTATTGATAACCTCGAAGTCCTCTTTCATGTTTATTATTCCCTGGCGGACCATTGGGTTAGGTCCTTGCTGTGGAGCAGGAGTCGAACCAGCTTTACCTGCGTGAGGTGTTTTTGGAATGGAGGGGATCGTCGCGCTTGCAGATGCCGCTTCAGGACCTGCGGGGACCGCGGTCGTACCGGAGGCAGCCGGGGGCGCTGCGGTTGTGGAACCCGCGGAAACTGCACCGGCAGCCGCGGGAATCACCGTTGCTGCGGCAGAGGACCGGGGGCTGACGATCGTCGCATCAGCGGAACCCGGAATCCACTTGGTAGGTCCATCCGCCAGGGCGTTGGCATCAGCTTCGGCTCTCTTTTTGATCTCGGCATCGGTTTCAGCCTGTGCCTGGGCGGAGGCTGCATAATTGGCGGCTATATACATCCCGCCCGTAAGGGGATTTATCCACTCTCCAGTGTTCCCGTTATAAACATAGGTCTTGTCCAGGCCGTCGCCGGAATCATGCACGGTCATGGTCTGCCCATCCTGGGGGCTATTCTGCGGTGGAGGCGGAGTTGTTGCTGCCGCCTGACTCTGCACCGGGCTGCCAATGTCAGGGCTACCGGTATCTGGGCTACCCGTGTCAGGAGCGCTGGTGTCAACACCAGCCTCACCGCCACCCCCCTCGCCGGTCTCACCACCAACTCCCTCGCCAGCCTCATTGCCACTTCCCTCGCCAGCCTCAGCGCCACCCCCCTCGCCAGCCTCGCTGCTGCCTCCCTCCCCATCCTCACCGCCGTACGTACCCTGTCCAGAGCCGCTAGAACTGCCACCTCCACGGCTACCGCCGCTGAATGCCCCGGCAGCCATAAGCGTTGCGAGCGTGGGAAAGGCAATCCCAGCCACCGCCTGCGCCTCACTTGCCGGGCCGGGGATGCTACCTACCTTGCCGATGCCGGCATGCGGCTGTGGAATAAAACCAGGCAAGTCTGTACTGGTGCGCGAACCCGAAAAGTTTACCCCAGCGCTTTCAGTGCCCTGGCCGATAACTCTGCCCGTCAGCACGTATTTGTCTGCCGTTTTCTTAAAGGTCAGCCGTACGACAAGACTGAAGTCAGAAAAACCCTGGCTGTACCTGGCTGTAACCACGCCCTTGTTGCGGTCGGTGACCGTCGCATTAAATTTGAAGGGTTGACCTTCAACGATCATGCCAATTTCCAGGGTGTTCTTATGGTCTATGACGGCCAATACCAGGGTGTAATCAATGGTCTCTCCATCATCTCCACTGAAGCCAATGAAGTATTTGCCAGTGACATTGTCGATCGGGCTGGTTACCACCGGTGATACTTTCACCTCGCACATCGCCCGGTTATTGGCATCCTCGCTGAGGGTGCTGAATTGGTTGTCCATGACCTTGTAGGATCCGGCCGGGATCTCGAAATTCGGGGTTACCACCCAGATGGCGTTGGGGATGCCGTCATAGGCCTTCCCGTAGGCTGGCCACGAGCCATACATTGTCCCGCCGTGTTCCTGCAATCCGATCCGCCCGGGGGCAGCGCCCTTGCCATCGTTGATATGGTAATCCATTATTTTCGTCACCATCATCGGCTTATCGGTGACAAACTCACAATACAAGGCAGGATTATTGGGTGGATAAGTCGTCAGGGCGGGGTCGGGCGGGTTGTTGACCACCGACTGGGGGTTGCTGTAGGTGACCTTTTCAGGTTGACTACCGAAATTACCGGGCGGTGGCGTGGAGCCAGGCTGTCCGGCTGGTTCTGGTTCATTCGCCGCAACCAGCCCATCCATGTATTTTGCATAGGCTTCCGCATCCACACCTTTTACCAGGGTGGCGCCCACGTTGTAGGTTTGTCCGTTGCTAAGAAGGCTGGAAGGGTCGGAGTCATGCACCCAGTAGTGCCCCGCAGGCAGCTCAACATTGTCAACCAACACCACCCATAAAATTGTGGCGTTCGGCCTTGCCATTATTGACAGCCACCCCGCCTCGGTCGGCGGCAAATGGGCCATAAGTGTTGCCCACCTCGTCCACCAGGGCAAGGCTGCCGGGCGAGCCGGCATCTTCTACATGGGTGGCGTCTGTGTTTGGATTAACATGCACATCGATAATCGCAGTGAGCAGGGTGGGCGAGCTGATTACGAAATCGGGCCGGGTACTACTCCCGCCCTGTGGCTGAGCCGTGGGATTAGGATCTCCAACATATCTGAAACCCAATTTGCCGCTGTCGTCCCAATATTCGGTCTCCCACTGTCCATATTGTGCCAAAAGCTTTTCCGAAGGCGGCGTAAGCGGAGTTGGAGCGCCACTACCCGGTGCAAAAGCCGCTCCTTGAATGAGCAGTGAAGCCAGAAGGAAAAAAACGACCATCCTCACAAAGCGGAACCGGACTGCGTTGGTGCTGCGGGGAATGAGGGCGAATTTATTCACAGGGTACCGTTCCTTTCTCATGCAAGCGATGCTCGAATCACTGACCCAGATTCATAAACGTGGTCACCAGGCTGTAGAGACTGATGATGCGTGGCAGGTATGGACTGTATTTGTACGATCAGCGAACAGCCAGACCATCGAGCAGGCCGTGGCGATCACCGAAGGCACGATGTTGTTCCACAGCCTGGGTTTTTCATACAGCTTGGAGATCTCTGCACCCGTGGCTACGGCAACCGTGGAGATGGCTGCTGAAACGAACAGACCCTGCAGACTTCCAGTGCAGGAAGTACGCAGCCATGAAAGCCATCAGCGCAAAGGGCACCATGAACACCATGCCCGAGGATACCGCTCTGCGCGCGAAGCCTTTCTTTTGCGTCTTTTTCAAACCGGGGTTGATCCACCTGAGAAAAATGGTCAGGACCAGCATGCTGACCCAACCAAACACGAGACCAACCAGCATTCCAAAGAGCAAATTCAGCACATTGAATTCCTGCCCCTGCTGGAGGGACCCGACCATGCCCAAAGAGGGCAAAACACACAATGCCAATGAATCTTTTAAAACCGCTGTGGCTTTTTTTGTTTTCGTTCATCAGTCAATAGTCCTTTCACATGTGGACAGGGGGTCAGGCGTTGCCGAGCAGCGCCCAACCCAGCAGCAGCAGGCTGCTGCAGATCGTAGCTACGATGACGCTCAGTGCAGTGTTGTCCCGGCTCATTTCCTTGATCGATGCGATCATCGGCCCGGTAGCCCACAGCACACCGGAAACGCCAAATGCCACAGATGTATTCCAATTCAGGACCAGGGAAAAAAACATTCCCAGGACTGTAAAGATCAACGTGGAGCAGTATCCCAATCCAAAAGCTGAGATTGCCCATCCCAGCGGCTTGTTACCCTTGAATACTCTCGTAATGCCCCATGCGATTACGGCGAGGAGCGCTATACCCAGTGAGCCAAACAGGAAGCCCTCCACCGAAAGCAGCACAACGAACCCGATGCCTTTCAGGCCATTCCGCATCAGGTCAAGGCCGGTCTGCATGAAGAACAGCATGAATGCCAGCGCAGATATTGCCAGGGAAAAAGGCCATGGAATTCCGGCGACCGCCTTTTTTAAAGCGGCGTTGGGATTTATCATCATGGTAAAGGCTGCCCGCCAGGGAATGGGGCGCTTTGCATTTGTGGTTTTAAGATTTGCTGTCATAAAGCTGCTCCTCACAGTTCGGAACCAGTGGCTCTTGGTTAAATATCAAGATCTATTCCATACCTGTTGGAAAATGTGCACCGATTAAGATACTTTCCTCCCGCAGTCACAATGCTGTTTGCACGAGATTTCACTATATAATGGTTTCATTGATTTGGCAATGGCGTAATGACCGAAATTCCTGGTCGAAATAAGTTTGCCAGCATTTTCGTTGACATTTAATTTTTATGATGCTAATATCCAGGTATTAATTTCATCCAAATTAGGAGCATGGAATTTAATAACAAATAGTTCATTTTAAAAAATGGAGGACCATCATTCCCGGGAATAATAACAGCCTGAGCAAAAACCCTATCAACAGCAATGCAGGGACTATTGAAGCAAATCGACGAATAATGGAGGAAAATTAAATGGGTGTAAAAATCAGTGTAATCGGCGCGGGCAGCGCCGTGTTTTCACTCGATCTGGTACGAGATTTGTGCAATAATGACCATTTTTCTGGTTGCACGGTTTCCTTCATGGATATTAACGAAAAGCGGTTGGATGCTGTTTATCAATTATGCACTCGTTATGCAAAAGAGCTTGGGAGAGATATCAAAATTGAAAAAACGACGGATCGTATCGCTTCGTTGACTGGTGCCGATTTTGTCATTAATACTGCGCTGCATGTCAATTACAAAATGTGGGTGGAAGGCTGGCAAATTGCAGAACGCCTGGGCTACCGATATGGGGGAAGCTTGCATATCATGCACGACGAAGCTTTTTGGATCAATTACTACCAGTTCGGTTTGATCGAATCCATTTATCTCGATATGCTAAAGGTCTGCCCCAATGCCTGGTATTTGCTGGTAGCCAACCCGGTCCTGGCGAGCATTACCAGGATGAAAAGGAAATACCCCGATTCCAGGATTATTGGGCTTTGCCACGGGTATCGAGGCGTCTATGCAATTGCGGATATATTGGGACTGGATTTTGATCGTGTCCGCTACGAGGTCTCCGGCGTCAACCACCTGATCTGGCTTACGCATTTTTCTTACGATGGGAAGAACATGCTGCCTGTTTTGGATGAGTTTATTGAAAATAAGCCGGACGAGTTTGAGAATAAATGCAGGGTAAAACATCTGACCGGGCCCAAACAAGTGGATCTTTACCGC
Source organism: uncultured Chloroflexia bacterium (assembly GCA_963826215.1). Lineage (GTDB taxonomy): Bacteria > Chloroflexota > Anaerolineae > Anaerolineales > Villigracilaceae > UBA877. Next base: position 16,478 of record CAWGWL010000029.1, read on the forward strand.
CGGTTCGGCGTTTTTCCGATCGGGGATACCGGTCATCCAGGTGGCGGCGCATGGGGATATTGGTACCACAGTGATGAGGAGACCGATCAATTATGGCGGGATTTTCCTGAACAGTGGTTTAAGGAGGCTTATTTTTCTGATAACCGTGAACGGATGGAAGAGATGGAACGTATCGCATACGATCTGTCGACCAGGGTGACAGAGCATTATCCTCCCATCCAGGCTGCCCTCACGAATGAGCCGATGGTACAAGTCATTGAATCGATCGCCTTTGATATTCCAAGGGTTTTAATTGTCAATATTCAAAATGATGCGGAGTATGTAGCTGGTGTTCCCAAGGACTTTTCAGTTGAATTACCGGCTTTGGTAAGTGCTGCCGGTGTTCAAGCCCTTCACTGCATACCCCTTCCCAGACCTGTCATTGCCCATATCCTGCACGACAGGGTTGCCTCGGTGAATGTGGAACTTGAAGCGTATGACACAGGAAGTTATACATTACTACTTGACATGATTTTGATGGATCCCTGGACCAAAAGCGAAAAACAAGCACGCCAACTATTGGATGCGATCCTAAACCTGCCGGAATTTACTGAAATGAAAGAACATTACCGCTGACATTTAATCTTAAACGAGTAATTGCAGTGACTTGACACAAAATAAAACGGAAAACGTTGGAATTAGAAGGATTCAACCAAATAAATTTAATTGTCTTAAGGTTCAGCGTTGGTTTACGATCGGAACTCACACACCACAGGGCGCTAGCGTAACCCGGAAGTCACAAGTCCCCGTAATAGGTAGTGATTCGAATCCTCTCAAGCGGGACTTTGCCCACTCCTCCGCCACCTAAATCCAAGATATCCGCCTGAAATGGCGGATATTTATTAAATATCCAAGAAAAGTACACATTACAAATAACGTGAAGGTCGCTGGTTTCACAAGTGGGGTAAAGAATTGAATTTTCCCAACCCCCTTGACAATTCA
>CAWGWL010000030.1:0-11455 GCA_963826215.1 uncultured Chloroflexia bacterium
GCTACAAATTCTATTTCAATTCCCCCCTCAGTAGCTTTACCCTTGCAATACTTTGATCGCCCCGGCTGCATAATGGTCGAACCCATCCGGTCCTTTGTTGAAGCGATTATTATCTTCATTACTCATAATAATTAGATCATGTCTCATCACAGCGAAATACAAGTCCTGATAGAAATATCCACAAGATTTTCCCGAATTTCAGATCGATCATGCCACTTTCTACTATCCCACGCCACAGAACTCAGATCATCCCCGCCATATAATATCTGGCCTAATTTTACATTTCTAAACTGAGCCACGGCAAAAAAAGCTGCTGCCTCCATCTCCACAGTGACGCAGCCCTCCGATTTTCTCAGTTCTATTTTTTTCTCTGTCTCTCTATACACCCCATCCGTAGTCCAGGTTTTTGCTTTAATATAGTCGATGTTATCTTTCTTGAATTCTTTTTCGATCTTTTCAACCACTTCAGGGTTGCATTCAATTTCCCTGGCTGGGGCAAGATAATGATAAGAAACACCTTCATCTCGTATTGCTGAAATTGGAATGATCAAATGCCCAACGGCGATATCCTTTCTCAAAACACCTGCTCCACCGCAGACGATAAATTTATTGAATCCATAGGCGATTAACTCTTCAAGGAATGCAGCAGATCCGGCCGCACCTACATAGCCCAGGGATAAATGAACCTTTTTCCCCATGTACTCCATTTCATAGATTGGAACATCCAGTGTCTCACAATTCAATAATTTGACCACCTTTATCAATCCCTTCTTTTCCATGTTCTCAAGGACTTCGCGAAAAAAGGTGATCACACAATATTCAAAGCCTTCCGTTTTTTTATGGGAAAAGGACGGCTCAATTTTTGCCAATTGCGATTCATCAAATTCCAAGATTGGATATTTTTCTTTTTTCATCAGGTCCTCCATGAGCGGCTCGATTTCCTTTTGGCGGGATTCGCGCTGTGTTGGGCGGGAACGTCTTGCGCCTTAATTATAGTGCCACCAGAATACCGGCGCGCGCATAAAAATCTCGTAAATTCACTTCATTTGCTCAACCTCAACAAGTCGTCCTAAGTTTTCCCGAATTGCCACAGGGTTTATTCCGATTTTTTGAGGATATTTTGCACCTGGTCTGCCACCCTTTTGGCAATCCCACGGCACCTGGTAACGCCATCCTCCGCGATGTATTTCCCAACACCGGCTTTGCAGGAGAAATCACATTGGGTGATGGCCTGACATTGGGTACTGCCAAATTCAGTGCGGAACCATTTTGAGAGGTGATGCCCGGTATTGAGCGCCGGGTTGAATTTGTTCACCCCGTCCGAAAAAGAATTTCCACCGCTGACCATGAGCGCCAGCATGCGCGTCACCCGCAGGTAACTGTTTTCGATTTCGCCAATTTTCATTCCTATTGCCATCACGCCGGCTGTGAACGCGCTGCAGGTCAGTCCCTTGAATAATGTTCCGCCCATGAAGGCTGAAGAGGCATCGAGCAGTTCCTGGTTGACCGGAACAAACTCCCCCAGGTGATGAAAAACCTCATGAGCACAATGAAATTTATTCTGCTCCAGGTGAGCATATAAATGGGAATAAGCCTCCCTTTGTTCAGCAGGAATGGCTGAGCGGTTGTCGGTTTCGAGAGTATCGGCAAGGATTTCCGGTGAATGGCGGACGGCATGGATGCACCGCACCGGGAAGCGAGGGTTTTGAATAGCCTTGCAGAACGGGGCGGCGTTTTCGTTGGAAAAATGCTGGAAATATGCATGGCCTTGATCGAAGATCACCGGTAGCCCATTGTGCATCTCCCTCAGGCCGTGACGTAAGCCCAAAATGACCAATGGAGATGTGATCCCCCCGCATTCAAATCCGGTATTGCCAATGCCTCCGGGCATGCCGGCCATCAACGTAACCAGCCCTTCCTGCTCGCTGTTGTTGATATCGAGTATTGTCTTCATCACGGCCGGAGCGCAATGGCCCATGCGCAGAAGGTTGTCCAGGCTGCGGGCTCGATAGGTTGATTGCATTTTCGTGCTCAAGTTGTACTGCATGTGATTCTCCTTTCAACTATTCATTGGGAAATTGTTTTTCAAAATTGGGTTGCTCGCTGAAGGGAGAGTGATCCTCACCCGGCACACTCCATTGAGCAGGCAATGGTATCCTGGCTGGCGATAACCAAATCTCGAGATTTCACTTCTGCGACGACCTCGGGCTTTATAGCCGGCAGTTCTTCCTCCACCCGCCGCAGGCGCGGGAACATGTATCCGATCGTCGATGCGAGTACTAGAAACAGACCCGCGCTGATAAACAACAAGCCTGTCCCTCGCCCCGCTCCCACGCCGATGATCTGACCAACGCTCCCGGCCAGCGGACCACCGACTTTTAGCAAAGGTTCGAAAACTTTATCTGCCAGGGGTCCGGTCACGATATAAGCCAGCAGCGGTGTTGTCAGGATGATGGCCTGCCGGATCGCAAAAACCCGGCCCTGCACATCCGGGGCAACCCTGTTCTGCCAGATCGCCTGGTTGGCGCTCAGCGTGATGGGAAGGAAAAACATGCACAAGGGGATGCTGACCATGACGAGGGTGAGGGAGGCACGCATCCCGATCAGGGTCATGAATGCGCCCATCAACAGCATGGAAACCATAACGGTATGGATACGGCGTCTGGGGCAGCCCCAGATGCTCATGAGGACACTGCCAACCAGGTACCCGATACCTCCCAGTGACATGGCCCGGCCGAGCGCGGCGGTCGATGCGAAAGACAGGATCATGGGCGTGAAGAGCACTACGCTCATTTCCATCAGGAAATTTGCCAGGGCAAGGAAGATCAGCAGCGACAGTAATCCGGAACGCGCTGTAATGTACTTCCAGCCATACACCGCCTCGTGCAGCAGCGAGCCTCGACCCGCCCGTCCCTCGGCGGTCGTCTCGGGCCTTGGAATGCGGATGAGCACGAGACTGAGAATGGAGAAGAGAAAGGTTACGAAGTCCGCCAGCAGCACACCGTGCAGCCCGAGCATGCCCATCAGTCCGCCCGCGACGAGGGGGGAGATAAGGACTGTGCCGGCCGACACGATTTGCAGCATCCCGCTGGCACGGCCGATGTGCTCTTTGGGAACCAGTTGCGTTGTTGCCGCTGTCATGGCTGGCCAGCGTAAAGTATCAAAGATTCCACCCGCGAAGATGGCCAGGTAGATGTGCCAGATCTCCAAATGGCCAGCCAGGCTCAGCAATCCGATGGCAAGCACACTGAGTCCGCCACCGGCGTCACTGATGATCATCACTTTCCGTCGGTCCCACCGGTCCACCAGCGCGCCGGCCAGCGGGCCTAACACCACTCTGGGCAGCACGATGAACAGGGAAGTAAGTGCGAATTGCGTGATGGAACCTGTCTTTTGGAAGATCCACACGCCCAGCGCGAAACTGCTCATGCCGGAGCCGATGAAAGAGATTACCTGCCCGAACCAGACGACTCCGAAAGCCAGCATGCCTTTCTGTATTTTGGATTCTATCGCGATTGCCATGATTCAATTCCTTTCAACATGATGAATGAAAATTGGTTTTGATCGGGATGCGGGTTCCTGCCGCAGACCGTATCCCACAATTGCACCCAGGACGACCGCCAATAACAAATGCATCACGAACGACCCACAGTACCACTGCAGCGTCGCTGGGATCGTCATTTTCAGAAGCATGGGGGTCATTGCCAGGAGCGGCTGACTCAGGATCTCAACGTAAAGAATCGCCAGGAGGATGCTCTTTTTCAAGGTATTCACCCGCAGGGCTTCGACCCGTGCAACGACCGTCCCAAAGATTGCTCCCACCAGGGGACCGACAAGATAGTGCGTTGCGACACCCATTTGAATGGCGCGTCCCATCTCTATGCTTTGTATCGAAAAGAAACGTGCCACGGTATTTCCAACGATTGAGAAACATGTCAGGACCGGCGACCCCAATATAGATAATGCTCCCATGAGAACCAGGTCCATGACCAGCGTACCGGCCAAACCTCCCGATCAATCCCCATCCCAATCCCCTTGAAAAGCGGATGGGAGTGATACCGTCGGTCATCTGTCCATTTCCTTGAACCATTCTTTCCATTTCTGTGTCTCCTTCATTCGACCCAATTCTGTTCGGTAATGAAACAGGGATGGTTTGGGTTCATGCCTCTGGTTGCAGTAGGGGAAGGGATGGTTTTCGACCATGATCCTGTGGGAAAACCATCCCTGGTTGTGCTTGTCGATTCTTACTTCTTCAGTTGGCGCACCAGCACCATCACGCCCAGCGCGAGCAGCAGGATGGCAAAGATTGGCAGTTCGAAGGAAAGGTGCAGATATGGGCGCACCAGTTCCAGCCCGCCCAAAAGGAGGGCGAGGATGCCGAAGGTGATCGTAAAGCTGCTTGTGGGATGCCCTGTCAATGACCGTGCGACATTCAGGCCGATCAGGATCAGGCCGATGCCGATTGCACCCGTGCCATCAGGCAGGAATTTGAACATCTCTGTGATCCCCCACAGGATAAAGAGCGTGCCCCAGGCGATGGTTTCAAGATCGATATTGGACTTGCGTGTGTTTTCCATTTCATTTTCTCCTTGATTGTTGTGATTGAATCCGGATCACTGGTACATATTGGTCCGGTTTGATTAGGCGTGAGCACCTGCCCTGGCGGCGAAAGAGCAGGTCCTCGCTTGATGGGCTTTCCAGCCCGGCCACCAGGTCTTGTGCCACAGGTGGAGTCGGGCGAATATCGACTTCGGTTGTTTGATCGCCAATTGCCGGATAGGACAATCTGCGCACCGGTGGACTTTCTCGATCAGGAATGCGCTCCATGCAATGTTTCCTAATTCGGGGTTGAACTTTATTGTGTTTTCCATTTCTAATCTCCTTTTCGTTTTGATCTGGATATCATTTCTTTTGACTGGCTTTGCTCACCGAGAGCAGGGTCAGGTTCAGCCGGTACAATTTATTCAGGATGCCCATCAGGGCGGCCTGGTCTCCAATGTGCCCAGAAAGGATCATTTCTCCGTTATCCAATAACTTCACCTCCAATCCTTCCAGCCAGTCCGACCAGCTTTCATCGAGTTGCCCCCTCACATGGATCTCGAATGTTCCTTCTTGAGAGCCGGTGGAAAGGATGTCTTGATATTGATTGTTGTTATCATCATTCATGTTCGTCATATTTCCTCTGCTCCTAATTTACCCTCTTCGCCGTTTGGGTTCATCGTCTGAAGGTTGTATCTGGGGTTGTATTTATTCCTGCGGAAAAGAGAGCAGGCTCCCCCAGGTTTTTCTCAAACTCGGTAAACGAAAAGACCGGCAGGAAATTCTTTTTCCTGCCGGTCTTTTGAAAATAAAATAGAATGGCGCTTACTCGAATATTTTTAGTTCTTTCCCGATTGCCACAGCCTGTGTCCTGCTTTTTACCCCAAGCTTGGCATAAATATTACTGATGTGACGCTTCACTGTGGGAATTGAAATGACAAATTGCTCGGCAATATCCTGGTTGGAACAGCCCGCTTCGATGAGCTTCAGCACCTCCACCTCACGCGCGGTCAGTGGCTCGCTCAAGAGCTGCATGGAAGGTTGTGTCATGGCGGAGGTTTTCCCGATTATGGATAGCAGGGTGGCTGCATAACCGCTCCCGGGCTGGCGTGACTGGACCTGGCAAAGCAATCTTGTCATTGCTTCCCCTTCATCCAGGAAGACACGCACGTACCCCTCCGGTTGAGCAAGCGCAAGGGCTCTTTCCAGGGCATTCAGGGCTTGCCCGGGATCTTTCCTACCCTGGAATGCGAGCGCCCGCAGGACCAGGGTCTCAATGACCGCTCCCAGCCGGCCGGCTGGTTCTGTTTGTTTCAGCAGGCTTTTAGATAACGCCAGGGCTGCCTCGTGATCTTTTTTGGCCAGGAGCGTTCGCAGCAGGAGCAAATATTCGGGCTCCCGCTGGGTGGTGATTTCATCTTTGATCGACAAAGCACCTTTCTGAATGAGTTGGGATGGTTTCTCCAGGTTCCCTTGAGCCAGCCAATAGCGCCCCAGCTCGCCCATCAACTGGGTGTTCCGCCCGGGAGAAAGGGGATGCTCGCTGGCCAGTCGCTCCGCCTGCCGCATGGCTTCATGAGCATCCTCTGGATTACCCCGGGCTTGCTCCAGCCGCGCCAGCATGGCAAAGGCAATGGCTTCAAGGTCGCCGTCCCCCCACTGCTGGGAAATACCGATGCACTGGCGAATGTACTGTTCTGCATCGTTCAATTGGTTGCGTTCATATGCCAGCTTGCCCAGGCCCGCGTATAGTTTCCCGGCCAGGGGTGATCTTTGCCCATCCGGGCGGACTGCCATTTGTAAAGATTGCTCATAGGTGTCCCTTGCCCGCTGAAGCTGTCCCTGTTCGATCAAAATATCAGCAATATTTAAGTTGGAGATGATCACCGCGTGATTGTTCCCGGCCTCCCGGCCGATGCGGATGGCTTCATAGTAGGCTCGCTTGGCTTCCTCTAGGTTACCGTTGATCCAGCTCGTGTCACCGAGCAGGGAGGTGGCCACACTGCGTATACTTTGAGAGATGGAACTGCAATCTGGCAGTAGTTGCAGCGCTTCTTGAGCATGTTTCGCCGCCGAACGCGTGTCCCCTCGCGAGTTTGCGCAATGCGCCCGGGCCGCGGCAATAGTCCCCAGCATCGCCTTGACCTCGTCGGTGTGTTCGAGTGGGGAGAGCAGCTTTTCAGGAACTTGCAGCATTGGTTCGATCCGGTCCATTTCCCCATTGAGGGCGAGTGCCCAGGCTTTTTGAATGGCCAGCCAGGGACGGGTCTCCGATTGAAACTCGATCGAGTCAGCCCAATTCAGCAGGGTCGACACCTCGCCGCTCATCAGTAAAATACAGCCATTTTCCTCGATCAGCTGCGCTGCCCGATCCTGGTCGCCCGCCGTGATGGCGTGCTGGATGGATTCAGCAATAAACCCTTTTTGCTCATACCATTGGGAAGCGCGTCGGTGCAGTTCGGGAAGCAAATGGGGAAACTGGTGTTCAAGGCGCTTCCTGAGTACGTCCGCGAAGAGATGGTGATAGCGGTACCAATGCCGCTCATCGTCCAGCGGGATGGTGAAGAGGTTCATCTCTTCCAGTGCTTCCAGCATGCCTTGCCCGTCCACAGGTTCAGGTGCATCCACTTCGACGACGGCCTCGCATAGCGGTCCGCTCAATCGATCCAGGATCGAGGTTTGCAGGAGGAAGGTGCTCACCTTCTTCGGCTGATGTGTTAACACTTCTTCAGCCAGGTAGTCCATCACATAGTGATGACTGCCGGTGAATGCTGAAACGAAACCATGAATGTCTTTGCAGTCTTGCATCGACAGGGCTGCCAGTTGTAAGCTGGCGATCCATCCTTCCGTTCGCCTCTCCATGGCAGAAAGATCGTTGGTAGATAGGGTCAATCCTGTTGCTTCGTTCAGAAATGTGGCGATCTCGGCCTGTGCAAAACGTAACTGGTCGGCCCGGATATCCAGCAGCTGGCCGCGCACCCGCAGGCGGGAAAGTGGGAGTGGGGGATCGGTCCGGGTAAGGATCGCCAGGTGCATCTGGTTTGGTAAATGATCCAGGAGGGTGGAGAGTATTTTGAGTACCGCCTCAGATTGAATGACGTGAAAATCGTCCAAAACGAGGACGAAGGGATTGGAAACTGAGGTCAGTTCATTGGCGAGTTGGTTGATTACGTTTTCAAATTGAGTTGGCTGGATTCCCTGGAGCATGCCAGGAAGGTCGTTCCCAATGCCTGGAGCGATGGGCAGGAGGGCGGCAAGCAGGTATTGCAGGAAACGGTTCGGATCGTTATCGCTGCTGTCAAGGGATAGCCAGGCCGAGGGTATCTTTGTTTCCCTAAGCCAGCTGCTGACCAGCGTGGTTTTTCCATAACCGGCCGGGGCGGAAACGAGGATGAGCGCTCGCTCCAAACCGCCATTGATCAGGTTAATCAGTCGGGGGCGGGCTATCTGGTTGGAGCGGATGGGAGGGACGTAAAACTTTGTCTTTAGCAGTTGCTTGCTCTGCTCTGGAGACACTGGATCATTTTCAATTTCCCCTGCATTCACTTGTGAACCAGCCCTTGACACTTGTTCTCCTTGTTTAATGTCTCTTGAACTATACTATTCAGCAATCAGGGAGATCGCCATCCGTGTTGCCTCTCCGGCATATTGGTGACAACGTTCCATGAGGTTATTTTCCATGAAGGTGCGCTGACCTTCCTCGGTAGCCAGGTCGCAACCGATTAATTCGCGGCAATTGACAGAACCGAATTGCCTTTCAAATTGGCTGATCAATTTTTGGGTAAGGGTGTAACTTGGTTCAATTGATTCGGAGGGGCTGCTTCTGCCGGCTGCCAGGTTGATCCCCATGAGCGCCCCGCTGACAGCCCCGCACATTCCGCCTGTACGCGCAATGCCGCTGCAGAACCCGGTCGCAATTTTGGGAATGAGTTCTGATTGGATCCCCTGGTTTTCGGCTATCGCTGAAAGCACGCTCTCTGCACAGAAATAGCCTGATTTGAACAATTCCACGCTGCGTTGTGAGGCTTGTTCGCTCATGTTCTAATCTCCCATGTCAGAATTAGAACTCACGATTACACAGCTCCCTGCCGGTGGGGCAAATGTTAAATGTGTTTGATTATTATATATCAGAATTATCGGCCGGGATAACTGGGCAGGTATGAAAAGGGTGGCACGGTTTAACAGGCTCATCCCGCCGATTATTTGAGTTCGCTACACTTTGATTGCCCCCGCCGCCTCAGGGTCGAACCCCTCGGGCCATTTTGTGTATTTATAGTATTTGGCCCGCTCCAGCCTGGCCCCCTGCAGGTTCGCCTCGCTCAGGATGGTCTTGTGCAGGTTCGCCTCCACCAGCGTAGCCTGGTACAGGTTTGCCCCCTTCAGGATCGCAAAACTCAGGTCCGCCCGGTCCAGCATGGCTCCGCTCAAGTTCGCACCTTCCATGATCGCCCCTGTCAGGAAAGCTCCTCTCAAGTCCGCTCCGGACAGGTCGGCTCCCGTTAGATTTGCCCCGTTCAGATCGGCCTCCCGGAGGGTGGAAACCACCAGCACGGCCTTGCTCAGGTCCGCCCCGCTCAGGAAGGCGCCTCCCAGGTCAGCCCCGTTCAGCAGTGCGCCTCTCAGGTTCGCCCCCACCAGGTCGGTCCCGTTCAAATTGGCTCCCTTCAGGTCCCGCTTTTCCAGGTTCACCCCGCTCAGGTTGAGACCCTCCAGGGCTGGTGGTCCCGCCTGCAGCAGCAGGGCTTCAAGTTCTTTTTCTGTAACCTTCATTGACAGGTGCCTCCCGGGCTATTCCTCATCTTTACCAATTAACCGTGTCCTCGCCCGCACGCTGATCTTCCTGCAATTATATCAACCTGCAAAAATCGCTGGGGTGCTGACGGTTATTAAAAATGATACCTTGCAATCGAAATAATTCATATCCTTCGCGTTCTTCTTTTCTTCGCGGTTAAGATCGTTTATTTTCAGACTGAGACAAGGTCGTCATGCAGGGGTGGTCGTTGCTTCTTCATTCGTGAAATGCTATACTATTTTAAGATTAAATTGGATTTGGAGGAGACGCATGAATTCGAATACCACGTCAAAATCGAGGTTCGTTCTTGTCGTAGCCATTATATTTCCGCTGCTGCTGGTCGGGTGCGGACCCGCAGGGGTGCCCACCTGCGCTACCAGCGCCCTGCTGGCACCGGTCCAGACCGGACCCGCCATGTGGGAGGTCGTCAGTTCGCTGTCGCCCACTCTGAGCTGGACCTACCCCGACCTCACTTGCAATCCGCAGGGTTATGCCATCGGCCTCCGCACCGGGCCGTTCTTCATCGACAGCCTGGGCGGCGGGACCGGTAACCCCTCCACCTCGTGGGGTCCGGGCAGCCCGCTCGCCCCCGGCAAGGAATACGCCTGGACGGTGCGCGCCATCAACGGCACCACCATGGGACCCATCGCCGGCAACGATTACTTTTTTACCGGGCCCATGTGCGCCACCGCCGACCTGCAGGCGCCTACCTTGCTTGAGCCGGCCGCCGGCGCGGTGATCACCGATCTTAACCCAACCCTAATCTGGCAGTACCCGCAGCCTTGCCTTCCGCAGGGCTACCGCATCGACCTGTCGGTGGATGCCACCTTTGCCGACACTAGCCTGGCGGGTGGCACCGGCAACCCGTCCACCCGCTGGGGACCGGGGCAACCGCTTGATGATTGCACTGTTTACTTCTGGAAGGTGGCTCCCATCAATGACATCACCCTCGGCCCGGCCTCCGGGATGTTCTGGTTCACCACCGATGTCCACGGCACCTGCCCCACCCCCACTCCCGTTGGACCCACCCCGGTTGGTCCCACTCTTGTTCCGGGGGTCGCCACCTTCACCCCCACCACGGTTGGTCCCACTCTCGTTCCGGGAGTCACCACCTTCACCCCCACCACGGTTGGACCTACGCTCACGCCCACCCCGGTGGGACCGCTCACCTTCACCCCCAACATCAATGCCTACTGCCGCTTCGGCCCTAACGAGGTCTTTCCATCTCTGGATATTGCCATGTCGGGCCATCCTTACCTGCTGGATGGACAAAACCTGTCTCATACATGGTATAGGATCATGATGACGGAATTTCGGGGCTGCTGGGTGCCGGTTGGAGCGGGGACGCCTTCCGGAGATACCTCCGGGCTGCGATTCTTGCCGACGTGCCGACACCCACCCCCACGCTTGTGCTCAGTTGCGCCGCGTTCACCGATGAGAAAGCTTGCATAACGCAGCCCGGCTGCACGTGGACGAGACCTGTGACCGGTGGACCGGATTATTGCCACTAGTAAATAATTGGATTTACCATTCCCGTCACGCCTGGGCTCGCTGCTAAAACGCCGAACGGGCCCGGGCGCCGGGGCGATCGTTCCATAGGTAAAAGTAGGTAAAATTAACCATTGATATTCTTTGCTGAAGAGATAAGATAAATTTGGAAAACATCATGTGATTAATTGGGCATAAATCCATAACCTTCTCAATCCCCTATACTCTGGCTGAAAGTGAGGGAGTATGTTAACTGAGAGAAGAAAAGATGAGCGACATAAAGGGGGGGATTACATGCGTGTTATGGATAATGACACGGAAGAGATTCTGGGGTACCTCACCGAAATCAGCCTGGGAGGCTTTAGACTTGAGAGTCCAAAGAACCTGACGGTCGAAAAAGATTACACTCTGCGCCTGGAATATGCCGTTGAGGAAAAAGACATGCGGTATATTGTCTTGATCGCCCGTGCCAGGTGGAGCCAGCCCGACCCCATCGAACCCTACGAATATATCCTGGGCTTTCAGATCGTCAGCATTGCACATCCCGGGCAGGAAATATATAAAGGCATTGTTGAAAATTTTGGACCCCCTAAACACAAGTGGTGAAATGATTCTCATTGATGCAGGGAAGATTAT
>CAWGWL010000031.1:0-8100 GCA_963826215.1 uncultured Chloroflexia bacterium
ATCGTAAAATTCATATGAGGGACTTCTTCATTGCAACCGGACGATTATACCCGATTACCTGAAATATTCATTTCGGATTTTGGTTGTGAGTTTTGTCACAAAAATGGATGACTTCCCCCACTGTGCACAAACCGCCGAAGAAAACATACTAAATAAAGAATTCAACCAAGGCTCGGGAAGTTTTTCCGCGGCCGGGTAACTATTTCACGAGGTGGAGCGATGCTATGAGTGAACCTGTACTAGTGAACGATCGGCCCTCCGCGGGTCCCGTAAAACACGAAGACCTCGCGCTGCTGCACGAAGTGGCCCTACGCACGCCAGGAGAATTACGCGCGTCGAGATGTGCATCCAATGTGGAACCTGTGGAGGTTCCTGCCCATCTGCCAGTGCCATGGACCATACTCCGCGCGCCATTTTTGCCATGCTGCGCGCCGGGATGCGCGATGAAGTCCTGACCAGCAATACACCCTGGATGTGTGTATCCTGCTATTATTGCACGGCTCGCTGCCCTCAAGAAGTCCTTATCACCGATGTGATGTACGCGTTAAAGGGCATGTCGATGAAAGAGAAACGTTCAGCAATTCAACCGCACCGGATTTCTCCCAGACCTTCATCGGAATGGTCGAGAATTACGGTCGGAGTTTCGAATTCGGTCTGGCCGGTCATAACATCAAACATTTCCCCCTGCGCCTGCCGAATATGGCGCCCATGGGATGGGTATGCTTAGCAAGAAAGGGATGGGATCACCCCACCCAAACGCATCAAGGGCATGGAGCAACTCAAAGCAATCCTGGACCGTGCAAAAGAACTGGAGGTGGAATGAACGAGTATCTCTTTTACCCAGGCTGTTCCATGGAATCCAGCGCCCAGGCTTATGACGAATCGCTGGAAGCCGTCTACAAAAAGCTGGGCTTCGAGCCTGAAGGAGATCAAGGATTGGAACTGCTGTGGTGCGACTGAATACCTGTCGCTCGATCTGCTCCCCGCCTATTCGTTAATAGCCCGCAACCTGGCTCTGGCTGAAAACAGGCGAATGGCACCCACACCGTTGTGGCATCCTGCAGTGCTTGTTTCCTGAACCTCTCCAAAGCCAACCACTATATGGTCGAGGACCGGAGCTGGGCAAGAAAGTCAATGAAGCACTAGCTGCCGGCGGCCTGAACTACAAGCCTGGTTCGCTCGAGTTCGCCATCTGCTGGATGTCATCATCAACGATGTCGGTTTGAAGAAGTACAAGGAAAAGGTGGTCAAACCTTTGACTGGCTTGCGTGTTGCTCCATACTTCGGCTGTATGTTAGCCAGACCGGACTATAACCACCATAGGTCGGACCACGAGTACCCAACCGAGCTGGACGAGCTGCTCAAGGCGCTGGGTGCCGAAGTGATCGATTTCCCGCTCAATACGCACTGCTGCGGCGGTCACATGACCCAGATCAGCCCGTAAACTGCCTTTGAGCTGATCCGCCGACTGGTTTCCTCTGCCGATCAATACAAAGCGGATGTAATGGTCACGGTCTGCCCGATGTGCCAGATGAACCTGGATGCTTTCCAGGGTGAGACGAACCACTATTTCCACACCAACTACCATATGCCCATCCTGTTCTTCACCCAATTGATGGGCGTTGCTTTTGGCATGGATCCCAAGAAACTGGGATTTGGCGCCGAATTAGTCGACGCCACAAGGCAATGAGCGGATTGGGGTGGAAGACCCATTGCCCGAGAAGGCAAACACACCGCACGCAAGAAACCGCCGGTCTTCCCATGCCCCCGAAAGGGAAAATGCCGGGCGACAAGGAGGCAACCTCATGACCACCGAAGAAAAGAAACCCAAGGAACGCATCGGTGTATACGTTTGCCACTGCGGCAGCAATATTGCTGGCATGGTCGATGTAGCCGATGTAGCAAATGGGCCGGCGAGCACCTGGCAGACCAGGCGTGGTTGTCTCCCGTGATTACAAGTTCATGTGCTCCAGCCTGGGGCAGGAGCTGATCCAGAAAGATATCAAAGAAATGGGACTGACCCGCGTGGTCGTGGCTGCCTGTTCTCCACACCTGCACGAAACGACCTTCCGGACCGCCTGCAAGCATGCGGACTTGAACCCGTACCTGTGCGAACTGGTTTCCATTCGCGAACAGGACTCCTGGGTCCATACCGATAAAGTCGCCGCGACGGAAAAAGCCAAAGCGATCGTCTGCCGGCGGTGTCGAGCGGGTGATCCATCACGAACCGCTTGAGCCGCTGCAGGTGCCCATTCACCCGGCTACCCTGGTCGTCGGCGGCGGTATTGCAGGCATCCAGGCAACGCTCGAAATTGCCGATGCCGGTTTCCCGGTCTACCTGGTCGAGCGAGAACCCTCGATCGGCGGGCATATGGCCCAGTTCGATAAGACCTTCCCCACCCTGGACTGCTCCGCCTGCATCTTGACCCCCAAGATGGTGCTGGTGGGTAACCACCCCAATGTCACCTGCTGACCTATAGCGAAGTGGAAAAAGTGGATGGTTACGTCGGCAATTTCACCGTCACCATCAAGAAAGCGCGCTCGCTACATCAAGACCGAGGATTGCACCGGCTGCGGTGTCTGCTGGGAAAAATGCCCGAAGAAAGTCATCGACGAAGTTTGAAGCCGGTCTCGGCTATCGCAAAGCTGTTTACACACCTTTCCCGCAGGCCGTGCCAAAATACCCGGTGATCGACGACATCAATTGCACCTACTTCCAGAAGGGTACCTGCAAGGCCTGCGAGAAGTTCTGCCCGACGAATGCCATCGATTTCAACCAGGAAGATGAGATCATCACGGTCGAGGTCGGCAACATCATCCTCGCCACCGGCTGGGACCTGTTCGATGCCCGCCGTGTACCGAATTACGGCTATGGCCGCCTGGCCAATGTGTACACCAACCTGGAATTCGAGCGCCTGAGCAACTGCGGCTGGTCCGACCGGCGGGAACATTGTTCTGCGGGATGGCAAGACTCTACCCAAGACGGTAGGTATCGTCCATTGCGTCGGTCACGCGACAAGAACTACAACAACTATTGCTCCGCCATCTGCTGCATGCAAAGCCTGAAGTTCGCCCACCTCGTCATGAGAAGACTGGTGCGACGGTGTACGACTTCTACATCGACATGCGCACCCCGGCCAAAGGATACGACGAGTTCTACCAACGCATTCTCGAGGAAGGTACTCTCTTCGTGCGCGGCAAGGTGGCAGAAGTCACTGACGCCGCCCGCAATCCCGGCGAGGAAGGAAAACTCATCGTCCAGGTAGAAGATACCCTGGTCGGCAAGCAGCGGCGCATCCCGGTGGACATGATCATCCTTTCCGCCGGGCTCGAACCACGCTCGGACTCAAAGGCACTTGCCAAGACCTTTGGCATCTCCTGCTCGGCGGATGGTTGGTTCATTGAGCGCCATCCTAAGCTGGACCCGGTGGCGACTATGACCGAAGGCGTTTATATCGCCGGCTGCGTTCAGGGTCCCAAGGATATTCCGGCCAGCGTTGCGCAGGGTGCTGCGGCTGCAGCCCGCATCCTCGGCAAGATCCAGCAAAAAGAAATTGCCCTGGAGCCCATCCGCGCCACAGTCGACCCGGATACCTGTTCCGGCTGCCGGATCTGCAACTCCATGTGTCCGTTCAATGCCATCAGCTTCCATGAGGATACGATGGTATCGGAGGTCAACCCGGCGCTCTGCCAGGGCTGCGGTACGTGCATCGCGGCCTGCCCTGCCGATGCCATCAGCGGTACAGGCTTCTCGAACACGCAGATCCTATCGCAGATAGACGGTTTGCTTCTATTGACTCTGGATAAAAAGAAGGAGGCAGCGATAGCGTAACGAGATTCGTTAAGCTTGCTGAGAAAACACCATGACTGAAGAAACCAAACCCTTCGAACCCGTCATCATCGGCTTTACCTGCAACTGGTGTTCCTACCGGGCTGCCGATATGGCTGGTATATCCCGGATGAAGTATGCCCCCAATGTGCGCCTGATCCGCCTGATGTGCTCAGGTCGTCTTGATCCAACATTTGTATTCAAGGCTTTTTCGGGCGGGGCTGATGCAGTGCTCGTCTCAGGATGTCATCCAGGAGACTGCCACTATTCGACCCAAAACTATAAGGCTATGCGCCGCTTTCACCTGATGAAACGTGTGCTGACACAGATGGGTGTCGAACCTGGCCGGCTCAAGCTCCTTTGGGCCAGCGCGGCGGAAGGACAGATCTTCGCGAATGAAATCACGAAATTTGTCGAAGAAGTCCGCCAGCTTGGTCCACTTAACTGGAATAATTCCGGCATCGTGATACCAGTGGATCTGGCTAAAGAAGAGGTGGCAGCATGAGTAAGCCAAAATTCGCCATGTACTGGGCCGCCTCCTGCGGCGGCTGTGAGATCGCCGTGTTGAACATCCATGAGAAGATCCTGGATGTGGATGCCGCATTCGATGTGGTCTTTTGGCCGGTTGCTATGGATGCCAAGTACAAGGATGTGGAAGCCATGCAGGATGGCGAGATCACTCTCTGCCTGTTCAACGGTGGCATGCGTAATGACGAAAACGAACACATTGCCAAACTGTTGCGCCGGAAGTCCAAGATCATGGTTTCCTTTGGTTCCTGTGCCTGCGAGGGATGCATCCCAGGTCTTGCCAACTTCAGCTCCGTCACGGACATGGTCGATACTGCGTTCACGACCATTACCACCGATAATCCCACCAATATCCGACCTCAAAGCAGTTATGACATGCCCGAGGGCACCATTACAATCCCAACCTTAAACCCAATGTTGAAAACCCTCGATCAGGTTGTGGATGTCGATTATTACATGCCAGGCTGCCCTCCTGAGAGCCACCAGATTGCCGCAGTAGTGGACTTGGTTATCGCTGCTCTGAACGGGAAAGCTGAACTTCCTCCCAAGGGAGCCACCATCGGCGCTGGCAATTCCACTGTCTGTGATGAATGCCCTCGTAAACGCAATGTCAAGACGATCAAGGAATTCAAACGCATCCAGCTCACCATAATGGATCCGGAATTATGTCTGCTGGAACAAGGTATCCCCTGTAATGGCGTGGCAACCCGCAGTGGGTGCAACGCCCGCTGCCCAACTGCCGGCGCACAATGCATCGGCTGCTACGGTCCTGCAGAAGGCGTGATCGATTATGGTGCCCGGCTGATCACTTCCTTTGCTTCAGTCATAGATAGTGATAATCCTGAAGAAATCGATAAAATACTTGATGGTCTCGTGGATCCCGCCGGGCAGTTTTACCGGTTCAACCTGGCTGGTTCTCTTCTGCGAGCCAGCAAATCCGCGCAGAAAGGATGATAAAAAATGCAACGGATTACTATTGATCCCATCACCCGGCTGGAAGGTCATGGCAAAATTGAGATCTTTTTAACGAAGAAGGAAATGTTGCCAATACTTACTTCCAGATCCCGGAACTGCGTGGATTTGAACGCTTTTGCGTAGGTCGCCCTGTGGAGGAAATGCCCCTCCTGACCAACCGGATTTGTGGCGTTTGCCCCGAAGCACATCATATGGCGGCTGCCAAGGCTGTCGACGCGGTTTATCACGTCGAGGTTCCTCCAACAGGTAAAAAACTTCGCGAATTACTTTACTCTGCTTTCTATGCCACCGACCATACAACTCATTTTTATGCCCTCGGCGGACCGGATTTCATTATGGGTCCTGATGCTCCTGTTGCCGAACGGAATATCCTGGGTGTCATCCATAAGGTCGGCCTGGAAATAGGTGGTAAAGTCATCCAGATGCGAAAGTTTGGTCATACCGTGGTCGAGATCATTGGTGGGCGCAAGGTCCATCCCTGCACGTCCATCCCCGGTGGCCTTACCAAGGGTATTACTGAAGAGCAGCGCGTCGAGATCGAGAAGATGGGTCGTTGGGCGATCGAGTTCGCACAATTCTCGCTGAAAGCCTTTAATGATATCGTCCTGGCAAACAAGCAATACTTGGATTTGATCGTCGGTGACATCTACACCCACAAGACCTATTACATGGGTCTGGTCGACGCCAACAACAAGGTTAATTTCTATGATGGTAAGGTGCGCGTGGTCGGTCCGGATGGCAAGGAATATGTCAAATACGAACCAAAAGACTATGTAAACAACATTGCGGAACATGTTGAACCCTGGACCTACTTAAAATTCCCATACCTCAAGAATATAGGTTGGAAGGGCTTTGTTGATGGTCCGGATTCGGGTATTTATATGGCTACACCCCTCTCCCGCCTCAATGCATCCGACGGCATGGCAACACCTCTCGCCCAGGCTGAATACGAGAAATTCTATGCAGCATTGGGAGGCAAACCGGTGCATCAGCGTCTGGCGATCCATTGGGCTCGTCTGATCGAGCTTTTATATGCCGCAGAACGATGGGTTGAACTTGCCACGGACCCGGAAATCACCAGCCCTGATTATCGAGCCATCCCAACTGCAACCCCTACCGAGGGCGTCGGTATTGTCGAGGCTCCGCGCGGCACCCTTACGCATCATTATTGGACGGACGAGCGTGGTGTGGTGACCAAGGTGAACCTCGTGGTAGGTACAACCAACAATTACGCTCCCATTACCATGTCCATCAAAAAAGCAGCCGACAACCTGATCAAAAAGGGCAATGTCAACGAAGGTCTTTTGAATATGGTTGAAATGGCCTTTCGGGCCTATGATCCTTGCTTCGGTTGTGCCACCCACTCCCTGCCCGGACAGATGCCTTTGGAGGTGACCGTGCGGGATATTGACGGCGAACCGATCCAGGTGCTGAAACAGTTCTGTGGATAAATAGGATTGTCAAAAACGGCGGACCGATTAAATTCAGTCTGCCGTTTTTTATTAGAATAAAACATGAATACCCTTGTGATTGGTCTGGGAAATCCGATTCTCGGCGATGATGGTGTCGGCTGGGTTGTAGCAGAAGGTATTGCCAGGTTGACAGAAGATCGTCCCGAGATCGAGGTGGATACCGTTGCACTGGGCGGGTTGAGCTTGATGGAACGCCTGACCGGGTCGAGTACGCGTGATATTGATCGACGCCATTTTCACCGGTCAAGAGCCGATTGGAACTGTCAGGCAATTTACCCTTCAAGATCTCCCAAACCTGACTGCCGGTCACTCTGCCTCGGCTCATGACACATCCCTTCACAACGCCCTGAATGTTGGTAGGAGTATGAACATCCCGCTACCGGAAGATGATAACGTCATAATAGTTGCCATTGAAACGAAAAACGTGTATGATTTCTCACAGGAGCTTTCCCCTGCCATCGCTGCCGCTGTACCGGAAAGCATAAAAGTGGTTATGAGTTCTGATAGATGGGTAAGATAAAATAATAGTGTGAGGAGTGAGATACATGATTTCCCCTGAATTGTTACGCCGCTATCCATTCTTTGGGTCACTGACAGATGATCAGTTGAAGGCGATCGCAATGATCGCTAAAGAGAAAACATATACGAAAGATACTATTCTGATAAAAAGAGAATTCCCCGGCCGATAAACTCGTTCTTTTACTCGAAGGGGACGTGGACCTTATCTTCAGTGGCGGCGGTGAAGGTGCAGTGGTAAATGCATTCGTCGGCTCCATCGCCTCTGCGGTGAAGTTTTTCGTGTTTCCTCATTGATTGGGCCAGGCAATAACGGAATCGAGTACAGATTAGCCGATTAGCCGTGTTAGCCGTGTTGTAGGTGCAGGTTTCCTTCCTTCAAGTTTGACGAAAAACCCCCCCCCCCCCCCCCCCCCCCCCCCCCCCCCCCCCCCCCCCCCCCCCCCCCCCCCCCCCCCCCCCCCCCCCCCCCCCCCCCCCCCCCCCCCCCCCCCCCCCAAAAAAAAAAAAAAAAAAAAAAAAAAAAAAAAAAAAAAAAAAAAAAAAAAAAAAAAAAAAAAAAAAAAAAAAAAAAAAAAAAAAAAAAAAAAAAAAAAAACCCGCCACCACCACCACCACCACCACCACCACCACCACCACCAAAAAAAAAAAAAAAAAAAAAAAAAAAAAACCCTGCCTCGGCCTCGGCCTCGGCCTCGGCCTCGGCCTCGGCCTCAGCCCGGCCTCCCCCAGCCCCCCCCCCCCCCCCCCCCCCCCCCCCCCCCCCCGGAATGGAATGGA
>CAWGWL010000032.1:0-4628 GCA_963826215.1 uncultured Chloroflexia bacterium
TGCCCTGTTTACTGCTTACAAAGACCTTAACCCTTAATCCCGCCGCCATATTCTCCCGCCGCACGGGTTGGCATAAATAATTTTTCAGGGGAGAACAAGTTGAAGGAATGGAAACTTGAATACACTGGTGCAGTCTTGCCATCAACCGGGATTCCCTGTATATTTAGTTGTATAGGCAACTGTACTGGATTAAGGTCGACAGCAGCAGGCTCGGGCGGGATGATCCTCCTGTAACTGGTCAGCCCCCGGTTCGCATTGAGTTGGAATGTGAGCCTGGGACAGGAATAATTTTACGATCGTTCTACCGCTCTGCGAGGAAATGGGATGAAGCATAAACAAAGGGATGCTATCAAGCGACTCCCTCGGGCATGGGCAGTTTGCCTGTGCGCCCTCCTGTTCCTGACGCTGGCATTTTCTCCCGGAGCCGGTTCCGCGCAAACCCGGACGGTGCGGGTGGGGGTATACCAGAACGAACCCAAGATCTACATAGACGCGAACGGTCACCCTTCCGGCTTCTTTATCGAACTCCTCGGGAAGATCGCTGCACAGGAGGGTTGGAACCTGGTCTATACGCCTTGCGAATGGACAGCCTGCCTGCAGGCTCTCCAGGATGGAGGCATCGACCTGATGCCGGATGTGGCTTATTCGAAAGAACGGGACCTTATTTTTGATTTCCACAAGATCCCGGTCATCGAAAGCTGGTCAAGGGTATACGCCTCCCCCGGCACACTGATCGACAAGATCTCAGACCTGAACGGAAAGCGCATCGCCGTGCTCAATGGGTCCATCCAGCAAACCGTCTTCCAGCAGCTCATGGACGGGTTCGGGTACCAGGTGACCCTCGTCCCGGCTGCCTCTTACGACCAGGCATTTGGCATGGCCCGGGATGGTTCCGCCGATGCCGCCATTTCAAACCATTTGTTCGGTGACTATTTCTATCAAAAATACGGGCTGAACAAAACCAGCATCGATTTTGATCCGGCCGAACTGTTCTACGCCACCGCACAGGGTCAAAATTCCGACCTGCTCACAGCCATAGACCGCGACCTGGGCAGGTGGATTCCCGATGCCAAATCTCCCTATTACACCACGCTGGGTCGCTGGACCACCCGGGCGCCGTACCAGCTCCCGGGCTACATATTATGGGTGGGGGGCGGCATTGCGGGACTTCTGCTGGCTGCCGCCGGTATCATCGTCCTCTTGCGCCGCCAGGTGGGCATCCGCACGCGCAAGCTGCAGGAAGCCAATGCCGACCTGCAGGTGAGCCAGGAACGCTATCAAACGCTTGCCAGGATCTCACCGGTGGGGATCTTCCGCACCGACCCTGATGGTGCGACCACGTATGTTAACCCCAAGTGGTGTACCATCTCGGGGTTGTCTGCCGACCAGGCCATGGGGGACGGTTGGCTGAAAGCCGTCCACCCGGACGACAGGGAAAAACTCAGCCAGGGGTGGCTTGAATCGGCCCGCTCCCACAAGGCATCTTTATCGGATTATCGTTTTGTGCGCCCGGATGGAACCCTGGCATGGGTGATGGGTCAGGCGGTCCCGGAAATGAATTCCGAGAATCAGGTCATCGGGTACGTCGGCACGGTGACTGACATCACCGAACGCAAGCAGGCGGAAGTTGCGCTGCAATCCAGCGAACAGCAGCTATCCGTGATCTATGGGAACGTTGCAGACGTCCTGTTTTACCTGGCGGTCGAAGCGCCGGATAGCTATCGTTTTATTTCGGTCAATTCGGCATTCCTGAAAATAACCGGTCTGGCAGCGGACCAGGTGGTCGGCAAACTGGTGCAGGAGGTGATCCCCGAGCCCGCCATTACCCTCGTCCTTGAGAGATACAAGCAGGCCATCCAGGCAAAAAAAGTGGTCAGATGGGAGGAAGTGTCGGTCTACCCGGCCGGACCAGAGTGGGGGATGTTTCCGTCATCCCGATCTTCGATGCCGAAGGGGTATGCTGCACGCACCTGATCGGGATGGTGCACGACATCACTGACCGGAAGCAGGCGGAAGAGGAAATCCATAAGCTCAACACGGAATTGGAAAAGAGAGTGGAACAACGCACCGCCCAGTTGGAGTCCGCCAACAAGGAGCTTGAAAGCTTTTCGTATTCGGTATCCCACGACCTGCGCGCCCCGCTGCGCGCCATCAGCGGGTTTTCCGAGATCATCGCCCGCCGCCATCGTGCCAGCCTGAATGAAGAAGGGCAGCATTATGTCGACAACATCGTCCAGGCGAGCGAACGGATGGGACATCTCATCGACGACCTGCTCACGTATGCCCGCCTCGGACGTACGGGGGTGCGGCGGGAGCCGGTGGCCCTCGACAGCCTCGTGAAAGGGATCTGCAGGGAGATGCAAAACCACCTGGATGAGATCCACGGCACGCTGGATGTGGCAGCTGACCTGCCCACCGTCCGCGGCGACCAGACCTTATTGAGCCAGGTGTTCACCAACCTGCTGGAGAACGCCATCAAATACCACAAACCAGGCGTGCCCCCGCAAGTCTCCCTGGATTATTCGCGTGATGACGGGTATGTGGTGGTGAGAGTCCGCGACAATGGGATTGGGATTCCCGCGGAATACCAGGAAAAGATCTTCAACATGTTCCAGCGCCTGCATTCAGAAGAGGAATACCCGGGCACCGGCATCGGCCTGGCTACCGTCAGAAAATCCGTCGGACTGCTGGGGGGCAGCGTACGGCTTGAATCGAAGGTGGGGGAAGGCAGCTCGTTCTTTATTCGCCTGCCAGAGGAGATCACCACTAAATGAATAAGCTTGCCCACATCCTGCTCGTGGAAGACAACCGCATGGACATCGAGTTGACCCTCGACGCCTTCCACGAAGCCAAACTACTAAACACCATCCACATTGCCTCCGATGGACAGGAAGCGCTGGACTACCTGTTTGGGCGCGGCAAGTTCGCCGACCGCAAGGCATACCCAAAACCCAACCTGGTGCTGCTGGACTTGAAACTGCCCGGCATCGATGGGTTCGAGGTGCTGCGGCAGATCAAATCCACCCCTATCCTGAAACGCCTGCCCGGTGGTCATCCTGACCTCGTCGAAGGAAGAAGGCGACCGGGCCCTGTCGTACGACCACGGTGCCAACAGCTACCTGGTCAAGCCGGTCTCCTTCGATGGCTTTTTGGGCATCGTGAAGGAGATAGAAGGTTACTGGCTTTCGCTCAATATTGCGCCCCCGGAGGATGAATCATGAACCAGCCCATTCGCATCCTGTACGTGGACGATTACCCGCTCGACCGCGAGCTGGTGCGTGATTCCCTGGAGAGGGAGCACGGCGGATTCAAGCTGGTGGAGGCGGCCTCGCGGGCAGACTTTGAAGCCAAGCTCGCCCAGGGCGGGTTCGACCTGGTCCTGAGCGATTTTAATATCCTCGGATTCGAGGGGTTGCAGGTGCTCGAAACCGTCCAGAAAACAGGTCTGCACATACCGGTGATCATCGTGACCGGCACCGGGTCTGAAGAGGTGGCGGCGGAGGCTATCAAGCGCGGGGCTGCCGATTACGTGCTCAAGTCTCCCAAACACATCCAGCACCTGCCGGTTACCATCCGCAGCGTGCTTGAAAAAGAGCGTGTTGACGAGGAACGCAGGCAGGCGGTGGAAGCGCTGCGGGATAGCAACGAATTACTGTCCTTGTTCGTTAAAAACAGCCCAATTTACGCCTTTATTAAAGAA
The DNA here is from genome assembly GCA_963826215.1 of uncultured Chloroflexia bacterium. Classification (GTDB taxonomy): domain Bacteria; phylum Chloroflexota; class Anaerolineae; order Anaerolineales; family Villigracilaceae; genus UBA877. The sequence goes on from CAWGWL010000032.1 coordinate 3,701, forward strand.
GTGACGCCTGCGGAAAGCCGTGTGCTGCAGGCCAGCGATAATTATCATCTGATGACCGGCATCCGCGGGGAGGAAATGGTGGGGAAGAACATGGCGGAGTTGTTCCCGGCCGAGTTCGCGGCCAGGATCACCGCCGACGACTGGTCCGTGGTGACCAGGGGTGAAGTACTGAAGCTGGATGAGGATCTGAATGGGCGCAACTATACCACCATTAAATTCCCGATCGTCCAGGGAGGGAAAACCCTGCTGGCGGGTTACACCATCGACATCACCGAGAACAAGCAGGCAGAGGAGAAGATCCACCAGCTCAACGCTGACTTGGAACAGCGCGTCGAGGAACGCACCCAGGAATTACGCCTGGCACAGGACAAGATCGTGCGGCAGGAGAAACTGGCGCTGCTGGGGCAGCTGGCAGGTGGCGTGGGACACGAACTGCGCAACCCGCTGGGGATCATCTCCAACGCCATCTACTACCTTAAGCTCATCCAGCCCGAGGCGAAAGATAAAGTACGAAAATACCACGCCATGATCGAGCAGGAGGTGCACAACTCAGAGAAGATCATCGCCGACCTGCTGGATTTTGCTCGGCTCGAATCCATGGAGCGCAAACCGCTATCCGTAAGTGAACTGGTGAAACTTACCTTGCTGCGCTTCCCGGTCCCCGCAGGGGTTAAGTCCACTATCCGGCTGCCGGAAGACCTGCCCCCGGTCATTGCCGACCTCGAACAGATGCAGCAGGTGTTGGGCAATATCACGGTGAATGCCTTCCAGGCGATGGAAGTGCAGAACGCCAAGCCGGGTGAGGCCAGGGCAGGCAGGCTGAGCATCATCGCACACCAGCAAAAGGGGATGGTAGCCATCGCCGTGAAGGATAACGGGGTGGGCATCCCGCCGGAAAACCTGCGCAGGCTCTTCGAACCGCTCTTCA
>CAWGWL010000033.1:0-1626557 GCA_963826215.1 uncultured Chloroflexia bacterium
AACAGCCATTGGCAGGCTGGCAGCCAGCATGACAGCCAATATCCGTGTGACCGGCCAGGCATAATCGTAGAAGAAAACCGGCGCCATGCCGATGGGGGAAGCTGACAGGGCAACATGACCAAACCACGTGCCCACCAGCGCAAGGAAAATGGCGGCAGCCGGGAGGATTATTTTTACCGCCATGGAACGCGCTCCCTGAGCTAGGGCAAACCCTGCTGAAATGAGGAAACACCCGAGGACGAACAACACTCCGCCCGGAAGCGTGTTGAGGAAAAGGATATCGTATAACAACAAGGCGATCGTCAGAATGGTTCCCCCGATCAAGGCGGCGAGCGCCCGGCGGAGCAGTGCTTTTGATGATGGGATTTGTTCAGCCAGCAGGCGCGTGAGAAATATTCCAAACCCAAAGACGAACCCCATAAACAGCCCGCGTTCGACGGCAATGCTGATGCGGGTCAGATCCATAAAATTGGGCAGGCGGTAAGTCAAATAAACATGTGCGCCAAAACCCAGGAACACACCCAGGGCTGCCAGTCCGAAAACGCCCAAAAGGGAGGCAAGATTGGAAACCAGCCAGCGGGCGAACCTTTCCAGGGAGAGCGAAAGGCGCTGCCGCCCGGGAAGGATGGAGGGCAGGCTCCCGGCAGCCTCGAGCACCAGGAGCAGGGCCGTGTCACGCCGGTCATCATCCGCGCTCTCGAGCAGGGCAGTCACTGCCTGTGTGGAATGCAGGCGCCCGATCAGCCTGGACGAGCGGTCGCCGAGGGGGGTATCCTCGCAGGCGAGGCGCGCCAGGGTGCGAGCCTGTTCGAGCCCTGGGAGCGAGTCTTGCCACCCGGGCGGGGGAACGGTCATCCTCTCCAGGAAATCGAAAGTGTTTTGTTTCAGGTCCGGGCTTGCTTTGCTTCCGGCTATATCCAGCAATGACCCGGTGAGACCGGCCGGCAGGGCTGCTTTTGAACCCAGGATCGCCTGGTCGGCCAGCAGGAATCTGAGCACGCGGGCGGTCAGCACCAGGTTATCCCGGCGGATCAGCAAGGTTGCGATGCGCAACCGCTCGGAGGCGGGCTCCACTCTTTTCCACCAGAAATCAGTGTTGTATCCGTAAACCAGGGAGCAGTAGAGCATGAAAGAGTCCGGGTTCCCAGGGATGCTCTAAACCGCGGGGTGCTTTTTGTCCCACCTCCACCAGGGCGAACCGGGTCAAGGTCAGCGGAATGGTGGCAGGAGAACCCTCCCATTTAGCCAGGGCATTCCCGAGGATCTCGTTTGCCCCCAGGCTGAGGGGGCTGCCGTCCATCCCCTGGGCGTCATCCACCGGAAGCGGAGGAACATTGAACGCTTCATAGAGCATGCGCATCGCTTCGGAGGCTGACGCAGGACGCGATTGGGGCTCGGCAGCGGTGATGATGCGCAGGACCTTAACCAGCGAGGCAGGCAGCTCGGCGTTATATTGGCGCGGGTCGGGGATCTCTTCGCTGGAATGCAACTGTTGGATTCCAAGCGCAATTTCCCCATCCCACGGGAGGTGCCCGGTAAAGAAATGGTAGAGCATCACTCCGAAACTGAACAGGTCCGACTGGATGGTGATCCCGGAATGGGTGCTTTGTTCGGGAGGCGAATAGGGGAGGGTGCCGTGACCGGTGTGCATGGAAACCGTGCTGCCGGAGAGGACGCGCGCCAGGCCAAAATCGAAAACGTAAATATTGCGATTAATGTCCATCAGCACGTTGCCGGGCTTCAGGTCGCGGTGAATGATATCGTGGTCATGCAGGTAATCGAGGGCGGAGGCAATGCGGGCGGCGATATCCAGGGCAGCCTCCACCGGCAAGCGTCCCCCTGCCAGTTGGTCCTGCATGGATCCCCCGGGGATATAGAGCGAAACCAGGAAGCGGAGAGGCCCGATGCTGCCAAAATCATACGTGGGCAGGACGTTGGGATGCTTAAGCTGGAGGAAAAGCCGCCCCTGCTTATCGAAGACATCGTCCGAGACCGCCTGCACCTGGCTGGAGGAGGTATCGATGAATTTAATGGCAACGATGCGCCCATGTTCCTTATCAAATGCCGACCAAACCACCCCCTGGCCGCCGGTGCCAACCTGCTCCAATAATTCATATTGGAGGAAATGCATACCTGGGCGAAGGTCTTTCAGTTTCGGAAAGATGGATTCAAGCATTGAGAATTGGTCCGCTCGGGGAATGATCGTCAGAGGATGTCAGAGCAATGGCTGCGCATGAAACCCGGCCCGGAGGATTGTTTCCCTGCCCCGCAGGCGCACTTCGGGACTGGTACGAGCCAATTAATCCCGGGGCAGGGGGCAGCCTTCCTGTCCTTCAAGGCGGGAAGAGTGCCTGCAGGCGCTTAAGGTTTTTCGAAGGTCCTCGTCATAACATCCGAAACGCCGCTCACACCCCACGCCTGGACGTACATGGTATAGGTGCCGCTTGCCAGGGCTGTCGAATGGCGATCCACCCAGCCAGCCGTTCAGCGTTTGGCAGGTGCCTGTCCCGGTGAATGCACAATATTCGACCGCATTTTGGACCTGGGGAGAGCCTGCATCGGGAAGAGGAGAAACCGGCGCACCGCCATAAGTGAACCAGAAATTGACGTGGTCGATCCCATCGCCGTTGGTCGTGCCCACGGCGGTGTCCCACGCCTGGGCCTGGAAGGTGGTATCCGAGTTATTACTGATGATGGCGCCGTCCGAGGCCGGATTCATCGATCGGTACAACCACCGTCCCCGTAACGGGGGTATGGGTCAGGGAGGGGGTGAAAGTCAGCGAGGGGGTCAGGCTGAGGGACGGAGTAAGGGTGGGTGTTTTGGTAGCTGCAGGGGGCGGCGGAGGGGGCTGGGAGGAGGTGCGCGTGGGAGTGCGGGTACGCGTGGAGGTGCGGGTGGGGGTGAGCGTGGAGGTAAGAGTTGATGAGGGAGAGGGGGTCAGCGTGAGCGTGGGCGAGGGCGTGGTGGTGGCAGTGGAACTGGGGGTGAGGCTGAGAGTGGGGGTGAGGGTGGCGGTGCGGGCATCGGCAGTAAGGACCATCTGGGCGGCGACGTCCGTGGGTACCGGGGTGATGTCAGCCGGGTCACAGTAGGCGCGGGTCATGCTGCAAGCCACCGACAGGTCGTCGGGCGACAAGGGCTGCGGAACTGAGGGAGGTCCCACGGGGTCCACCCCGTTGGGTCCACCCAGCGGCACGGATACGCTTTCCCCGGCGCCGAATATCACTTTCTGACCATCCAATTCTATGGAAGCTGAACCGCTGTAAAGGGACACGTCCATGCTGCCATTCTTGACCGCCTTCAGGCTGGCATTTCCCATCAGGGTGAGCTCCGCGCCGTTGACGACAAAGTGGATGCCGGTGCCCTCGGGCATGGTCACCATCAGACCGTCGAAGGGGATCTGATCGCAGGCAATCTGCCCGACACCGCTGTAAAAATAATAGGTCTCGAGGCTCCCGGAGTTCTCAAGCGTGGTATTCCCGAACACGACCAGGGTGACAGTCTCACCGGGCAGGGACCGCGGCAGGTTGCTGATCACCTTGAAGATGGCAATGCCCCATTCGTTGAGGGCGGGATTAAGCACCGAAGCGGAAATGCTTTCGATCTGGTTGACGCCGATGATATCACCGGGAACGGAGAACTTCTGGTCAGCTCCAGGCACCAGGTGTGCGCTGACGGTATTATTGCCGTAACAAGCCTGGTCTGACCCCACCCGGTTGCAATGGTCACCGGAGGCGGAGAGAGCCCGGTCGATCAGCGCCTGGCAGGCTGCGCGGCCGGCAGCCACCACCGCCCGGGTCTGGTCGGCTGACGGGGAAACGGGGAGCATCCCCCAGCGGTAGAACACCGCCAGCCACAAGGCGGCGCATACAAAAACGGCGAACCCCACGATGCTTGCCAGGATGAATTTGGACGACCGGCGCTTTTTTGCGCCCTTCGGTTTTGAACCGGCCTCGGGGGAGGGCTCAGCCTCAGGGTTGAAAACACCGCCTGAGCGGCGGGCAACCTCCAGCTCGGCCAGCGCTTTCGCCGCAATTTCGTGACCCGGCGCCAGCTTCAGGATCGTCCGCAGGCAATTCATCCGCTCAACGTCATTATAGGACGCCTGGTAGAATAGCTCCCATACCGCCACGTTGCGGGGATCCTTCACAACCAGCAGGCGCAGGATCCGGCGGGCCTCTTTCAGGTCACCGGTCTTGAGCGCACTGGAGGCTGCAGCAAGCGAATCTGATTCCCTATTTCCGGAGGCATCCATTAAGAATCATCCTGGAGAATTGGCTCAGGACCCCTTGAGGCGGTAGATAAAATAGAGGTCCATCTGCCCCAGGCGCACACGTGCGGCATTGGGGAGGATGGCAGGGTGGTTGGCGACCAGGCGCACGTCGTTTACCCAGGTGCCGTTGGTGCTGCCCAGGTCGGTGATCTGGTAACCGGTGCCCACCAACTGGATCCTCACGTGCTGCTTGGAAACACCCATGATATAACCGTCGAGCGGGGTCAGGTCGAGCAGGTCGTCGGCCCCTCCATCCGTTCTCCTGCCAATAATGAAGTGGCTGTCGAGGCGCACCGCAAAGGGGGTCATGTAATTGGCGCGGTAGATGGCCATCCCCATTTCGGGGATCTCCCTGACATACTTTTGGGCGGCGGCATCCTCTTCGGCGGTGGAATGGGGGGACACGGTGGGCATCTGGGAGGTATTGGTGGATGTGCCTCCTGCCGAGACTTCGAATGGGATCCCGCAGTAAACACAGGCTTTGGCCTCGGAATCATTCCCCATCTTGCAGGCGGGGCAAAATTTCACTTCATCAAGCGTCATGGAAACTCCTCGATCAGGTGGTCGGGATGTCGTGCGTTTTTTAATATTACCCCGGATTTCTTCTAAAAACAACCGTTTTTTAAGGCAATTTGGTTTTGTTCGACTGGACTTTTTCGTTCTCCCCCGATTCTATTCCAATGGCGTCATTCCAGCGCGAGTTGACATTTTAGAACGTATGAGCTACACTTATTACGTATCTACTCACAGGGCTGACGCCGCACCCTAATAAATGGTGAAATAGGCTCATATCCACAGAAATTCTCAAGATGTGCTGCAACCAGATGTGACGGCGAACCCCGAATTATGCTGATTTGAGCCATATATACCGGCCTATCCCAAAACCCGTGAGTAGATACCTTATTTCGTGCCGCAGGAAATTAGGAATTTACCATGAATCCAGATCAGAATATTTACCGCCGGAAATCTATCCGGTTGAAGGGATTTGATTATTCTCAGAACTGTGGTTATTTCATCACGGCCGTCTCTTTACATAGAGGTCACCTGTTTGGGGCGGTGGTTGATGGAGAGTGCGGGTGAATGGGTTGGGCAAATTACCCGAGGTTGTGGGATGAATCTCCGATCCTTTTTCCACTTGAATTGGTTCATTCGTCGTCATTCTAAATCACGTACTTGGCGTTAATTTGGGTTTGATCGGCGCCCTGGGTCTATCTCGACACTCTTCCTTTTGGTTTTCTTGGTGTCTTCGCGCTGTCTGCCCCAGAACTATTGTCCCCCGCATTTTGGGGGTTGGGGTCATCGTAACACTCTTCCTCGAAACATGGTTTCGAAAATACCCCCGGTATCTGGGGGATTGTGGGATGTCCTCCATCTTGCAATCCCCCACGCTTTCACTTAGTATTTCCTTGGTGTCTTAGTGACTTGGTGGTACTGTTCTTCTTCCATACATGGGATTGACAACACCCCCGAAATTGGGGACACCTTCACTATTACGGTAAGATCTCGCCTAAGAAGAATATTTGTTCCGCGATCACTTACAAAAGTGACTTTAATTCACAGTCCTTGCTTCCCTTCCGCCAGATCCAGGAAAAACCTGGACAGGTTGTTTGTTTTGTAAAAATCAACCTTATCCAAATGAGACTGCCCATATTGCTGATCTTTATAATGAAGGAGCGCTCGTACTTAAAACCAGGTTTCAGAGACGGTTGTTTGTTCCTCTTTTTTCCCGAAATCAAACAACCTCTGATCATTTTCCCCGCCCCCATCGGGAAGGTTTTATTTGGTTTTCTTCGTGCCTTGGGGCCTTGGTGGTCAACGCCCCTGGATCCACCAAAAATATTTGTTCCTCAGGATCAATCCACATATCAATTAATTCAAAACCACGCCGGACTACTATATAATGAAGACATTCAGCTTGCGAAATGGCTATTTTTCGGAAAACTATTGTTCCTTGCGCGACGGGCGCTTCACGCGCCCGTACGCCATATCGAAGGCACGAGCCTTCGATGCTTAACACCCCACCCTCCACGCGTGCGCGTCGAGACTGGTTATCGGGATGCGCTATAATGACATCGAACCAATATTATTCAACAGGTGGCAACATGATCCGCATCAAACGAGTCTACGACCCCATTTCACCCGAAGACGGTCACCGGTTCCTGGTGGATCGCCTGTGGCCGCGCGGCATAAAGAAGGATAAATTAGAGCTGAATGCCTGGTTGAAGGAAGTCGCTCCAAGCGATACCCTGCGCCACTGGTACGCCCACGACCCTGCCAAGTGGGATGAGTTTTGCCGCAGGTATTTTGCCGAACTGGATGGCGTCCCGGATATCTGGGGTGTGATCCTGGATGCAGCCAATAAGGATCATGTCACCCTGCTTTTCAGTTCCAAAGAATTAAAGCTCAACAATGCCGTAGCCCTGAAGCGCTATTTGCAAAAGCACCGCTGAACTATCCTGCCTTTCGAATTAGATCCGCCTGGTCGGCAAACGATGACAGAAACCCGCGCAGATGCACTGGCAGCAAGACTGGAAAAAGGTCGCTTGAAGACTCTGGAAATATTCGCGGCCCTCACCCCCGAACAATGGCAGCAGCCGCTGTATTCCGATCCCCCCTGGCCGGTACGTCACCTCCTTGCGCATTTTGTTTCAGCCGAAGCTCAGCTTCTCGCCCTGGCTCGGGATGTTGCCGGGGGCGGCCCGGGTGCCCCGCTGGATTTTGACTACGACCGCTTTAATGCCGCCGAACAAACCCGGCTGGAATGCTTGCCGGTGGCTGAGTTGATGGAGTTGCTGGATACGAGCGCGTCAGGAGACCATCGCCTGGGCGCGCACCCTGGACGCCGGACCGTCTGGATAAGGTCGGGCAGCATCCTGCCCTGGGGCAGGTGAGTGTCGAGACCATGCTCCTCTCCATGTACGGTCACCAGCTGCTCCACATGCGCGATCTGTCGAGGGCATTGACGAGTGTTGTATAATTGCGCTTATTAGGATTTTCACAATCTTAATGAAATAGTTATCATCACAGGAGGATGTTGCATGAAAATTGTTGTCTGCATCAAGCAGGTGCCCGACTCCACCGCCAAAATGAGCGTGGAGGGAGGCAAAATATCCTGGGGTGACGCCCCCCTGATCATGAACCCATGGGACGAATACGCCGTTGAGGCTGCTCTCCAGCAAAAGGAAGCACTCGGCGGCACCGTCACGGCCATTTCCATCGGTGACGAGAGCACCAAGGAAGCCCTCAAGCGCGCCCTTGCCATGGGTGCCGATGACGCCGTCCTGGTCTCCGACCCTTCACTGGGCTACCTGGATACCCAGGCCACCGCCCAGGTTCTGGCCGCGGCTGTCAAAAAGGTCGGCGCCGTGGACATGGCTTTCTTTGGCCGCCAGGCCATCGACGCCGACGCCGGGCTGGTCCCCGTTCAGACCGCCCGCCTGTTGGGCTGGCCTGCGCTCACCCTCGCTTCGGTCATCAAGGTCGAGGCGGGCAGCGCCCGTGTCGAACGCGGCATCGAGGAAGGTCGCCAGATCGTTACCGCCAAACTGCCGGCTGTCTTCAGCCTCACCAAGGATTTTGGGGAACCGCGCTACCCCTCCTTCATGGGCATCCGCAAGGCCGCCCGCGCCGAGATCCCCTCCTGGGATCTGGCTGCGCTGGGCATCCCCCTTCCGGCTTCTGTCATCGCCTGGACGGAGATCATCACCCCGCCCGTCCGCGAGGTCGTCTGCGAGTTCATCACCGGCGGCAGTCCCGAAGAGATCGCTGAAACGCTTGCCACGAAGATCCTGGCGGAGAAAGTCCTATGAACACCTTTGTATTTATCGATCATTTCAAAGGCAATGCCCTCCCCGCTTCCTGGGAGGCTGTCGGCGTTGGCAAAACGCTGGGCAATGTCACCGCCCTGGTATTTGGTTCCGGTGTCGAAGCGCTGGCAAAGACTGCCTTCGAGTTCGGTGCTGATGAGGTCCTCCTGGCGGATGATCCCGCCCTGGCGGATTACCGCGCCGAGGCGTTTGCTGCCACGTTGAGCAAGCTCGCCGCAGAACGGACCCCCGACCTGCTCCTGCTCCCCACCACCACCCGCGGCCGTGAGCTGGCCGGCATGGTCGCCATCGACTTGAAGACCGGTGTGATGGTCGATGTGACCGCCCTCGAAGCTGCCGGGGATAAGATCACGGTCACCCGCCCCATCTACGCCGGGAAACTGCTTACAAAGGAAACCTGCTCGTCCAAGCCGCAGATCGTCACCCTGCGCGGGCGCGCATTCCCCAAACCCCCCCAGCAGGCTGGGAAATCCGGCACCCTGACAAAGGTTCCCGCTGTTTCTGGCGAGTTCCCCACCAAAGTGGAAGGGTACACCACCGGCGAAAGCGGCGTCAGCCTGGCGGATGCGAACGTGATCGTCTCCGGCGGACGCGGCATCTCGAACAACCCCACTCTCACCCCTCCGGCTGGCCTGGACGAGAAAGCAGCCGAGATCTGGCGCGCCCAGCAGGGCTTCGCCCTGGTCAACGACCTGGCTGCCGCACTGGGGGCTGCCGTCGGCGCCTCGCGCGCTGCCGTGGACGGCGGTTACATCCCCTACGCCCACCAGGTTGGGCAGACCGGCAAGGTTGTCTCCCCGGATGTTTATATCGCCCTGGGCATTTCCGGCGCCATCCAGCACCTGGCCGGCATGCGCACCAGCAAGGTGATCGTTGCCATCAATAAAGACCCCGAAGCCCCCATCTTCAAGCTGGCCCGCTATGGCGTGGTCGGCGACCTGTTCCAGATCGTCCCTGCCCTGACGGCCGCCTTCAAAAAGAAAATGGGCAAATAACTCTCTCGCTTCCTCCATCTGAGCCCCTTTCCAATCTGGAAAGGGGCTCTGTGCACCTCCAATTTGGGGATTTTTTCGAAATCCGTCGCTGCCTATTGACTCTGAATTCCAATTCTGGTATTCTAATAATACCGACCGGTCGGTAGACAAATGAATCGCAACCAGATTCTGGAAGCCTCTGCTCGGATCATTCGACAAAAAGGCTATCATGCGGCCTCGATGCAGGATATTGCTGAAGCAGTCAACCTGCAAAAAGCCAGCCTCTACCACCATTTTTCGAGCAAACAGGAGATCCTGCTTGCCCTGCTCGACCAGGCCCTGGACCTGCTGATCGAGCGCGTTTCTGCCGTCGTGTCCCAGGATCTACCCGCTGACGAGAAGTTGTCCCAGGCGATGCGTGAGTACCTGGGATGCCTGGATGAGCACGCTGCCCTCGCTTCCGTCCTGCTGCTCGAACACCGCTCGCTCAACCCGGAATACCATGACCGCCACATCCCGCGCCGCGACCGTTTTGAACAGTTGTGGCGCGCGCTGATTCAGGAGGGCATGGATAGCGGCATCTTCCACCCTGCAGATCCGTCCATGACTGCCCGTGCTCTGCTGGGTGTGATGAACTGGACGATCACCTGGTACCGGCCGGATGGTCGCTATTCCAGTAGGCAGATTTCCGACCAATTTGCTGCCCTCTTCCTGGATGGGCTGCGAGGTAGTTGAATATGAAAAGCATACCCGGCAAACATGCTTCCACATTCAAGTCTTTCAAAACCTCCGGCGGGGCCCGCGTTTTCCGCATTCCCCTGAAGGTCTTCCCGGACCTGTGGGCGTATGCCTACCTGGTTCTGGTGGAAGACTTCGTCGTGTTGATCGACACCGGGTCCGGTTTCGGAGATTCCAATGCCCAACTGGAAGCAGGTTTCGAAAAAGCCGGAGCGGCGCTCGGGAAGACCATCCGCATCTCAGACCTGACCCATATCCTGATCACCCACGGTCACATTGACCATTTCGGCGGGCTGGTCTTCTTGCGTGACCGCACGCACGCCCTGGTTGGCATACACGAACTCGACATGGGCAACCTGACCAATTATGAGGAACGTGTTGCCATTGCCGAGAACCGGTTGAAGTCATACCTGGTTGAGGCCGGCGTCCCGCAGGATAAGCGGGCTGATGTCCTGCAGATGTATCGTGTAAATAAAATACTCTTCCATTCGGTGAGTGTGGATTTCACCTATGAAGCCAAAGGGATGCGTCTGGGTCCTTTCGAAATGCTGCATGTACCGGGTCACTGCGCAGGCCATGTCGTCATCCGGCTGCACGATACCCTCTTCAGCGGTGACCATGTTCTCGGACGGATCACTCCCCACCAGAGTCCCGAACGCTTGACAAACTCCACCGGGCTTGGGCATTATCTGGATTCACTTGTATTGCTTGAGAAATGGGCCGGTAATCCATCCATGACCCTCGCCGGACACGACGACCCGATCACAAACCTGCCATTTCGGCTGGCTGAGATCCGCCAGGGGCATGCCGATCGGTTGGAACGGACCATGGAATTCCTCAAAGAGCCGCATACCATTGCCGAAGTATCCCAGGAACTATTCGGCGATGTGAAGGGTTACAACGTTCTTCTGGCGATCGAGGAAGCGGGAGCGCATGTGGAGTATCTTCACCAGCGCGGTCAGTCTGCGCATTGTAAACGTTGATGAGTTCGACAACAATGACGGTCCGGTGGTAGCGCGCTACCGTCGAATAAACGAACCGTTAAAACTGAAATTCATTTAATTGCAGCCAGTACCGGAGCGCCAAACTTATACTGGCGGTGTTGACCTGATGATTTGAAAGAACCGTATTCAAGGAAATGTCACCAACCTGATTCAATCGTGAATGTAACCTATAACCAAAAGGAGGAGCCATGTATTCTTTCGAACCAACAGAAGAACAAAAAATGCTGATCGATGCTGTCAGCCGCTACGCCATCAGCGACTTGCGGAAAGCGGCTCACGATGCCGAGGAGAATAAAGAACTCCCGCCCAAGCTGATCAGCAAAGGCTGGGAACTGGGTGTCCTGCAGGCATCCATCCCAGAAGCCTACGGCGGATTTGGTGAACGTTCTGCTGTGACGGGTGCGCTGGCAGCCGAGGAACTGGCTTGCGGCGACCTGGCAGGTGCGTTGGCGGTGGGGACACCCGGCTCTTTTCGCCCTGCCCATCCTGTTGGCTGGCAGCGAGGAGCAGAAAAAGCAATACCTGCCCGCGGTCATTGAAGCGGACTGGAAACCCTACACTGCCGCATTGATCGAGCCGACCTTCGACTTTGATCCCAACGATTTGAAAACAACGGCAAAAGTGGAAGGCAGCGATTATGTCCTGTCGGGTCTGAAGACTTTTGTCCCATATGCCGACAAGGCCGAGGCAATGATCGTCTACGCCCGGTTGGAGAAGGAGACAAAAGCTTTCATCGTCCCTAAAAATGCACCGGGATTGAAGGTGGCCGAGGAGCGGGAGAAGTTCATGGGGTTGAATGCCATCCCGTTATTCAAGGTCACGCTGGAAGGCGTGAAGGTGCCCCAGGCAAACCTCCTTCCCGGGAGTTTTACCTCCGTCCTGGATGCCAGTCGTGTTGCTGTTGCTGCCATGGCAGTTGGGGTGGCAAAAGCAGCCTTCGGATATTCGCGTGACTATGCCAAGGATCGCGATGTATTTGGGGTGAAAGTGGCCCAGAAACAGGCTATCGCCTTTATGCTGGCGGAGATGGTCACCGAGATCGAGGCCATCCGGCTGCTGGTATGGGAAGCTGCCTGGTCGATCGATACAAAGAAAGAGGATGTCAGCCAAAAGGCCTACCTGGCTGTGACCGGTGCGATCGATATGGCGATGATGGTCACCGACCGCGCAGTGCAGATCCTGGGCGGTCATGGGTACATCCGCGAGCACCCGGTGGAACTGTGGATGCGCAATGGGCGCGGCTTCGCCACCTTTACCGGTCTGGCAATGGTATAGCGCCAAAGGAGGATTGCGATGATTGACTTTGAAATTCCCGAAAAGATAGCTGGAACCCGCCTGGTCGTCGAGACCGTGGCAGTCAACATGATGCGCCCAGTCTCACGCTATTTTGACGAGCACGAGCACGAGATTCCCTGGGATTACATCAATTTCATGCACACCGCCACCAAGGCGATGGGAGGCACATCGATGGCACCGGGCGATGGCAAGAAGGAAGGTCCCCGCTTTGGATTCCAACGCTTGGCGGTGATGGTGGAAATGCTTTCCTGGGGCGATGCCGGAATTTACCTGGATACTCCTGGCGGGATGCTGGGCTCGGCAGCAGTCTCGGCCACCGGTACTCCCGAACAGAAGGAACGCTTTCTAAAGCGCTTCCGCGGAGAGACACCGGTCTTCGATGCCATGTGCATGACCGAACCGCAATGCGGCTCGGATACCTCGGCCATCCGCACCACTGCAGTGCTGGACAAGGAGAAAAATGAGTGGGTGTTGAACGGCGAGAAGATCTTTGTCACCGCCGGGCATAAAGCCATGCTCGACTCGGAAGGCTTTATCGTCGTCTGGGCAACGATCGATTCATCTGCAGGACGCGCCGGGATGCGCCCATTCGTGGTGGAAGCCAAAACGGCCGGCTGCCAGGTGACGAAGATGGAACATAAACTGGGCATCCGCGCCAGTGATACGGTTTCCATTGTGCTGCAGGATTGCCGCGTTCCGTTCGATAATATCCTCGGCAGCCCGGAAGTTGTTACCACCGATAAAGCCACCACCGGTTTTAAAGGAGCCATGGCAACGTTCGATGCCACCCGGCCCATTGTGGCTGCGCAGGCCATCGGCCTGGCACGCGCCACGCTGGAGATGCTCAAGGAGATGCTGGCCGAGCGGGGAGTTATCATCCGTTATGGATTGCCGCGCCAAAAATTGACCTCGGTTGAAAAGGACGTGATCGAGATGGAGATCCAGCTTCGTTCTGCCTGGTGGCTGGTACTCAAGGCGGTCTGGATGATGGACAATGGCAAACCAAACTCACTGGAGTCTTCCATGTCCAAGGTGCGCGCGGGGGATGTGGTCAACAAGATCACCCAGAAGGCCGTGGAGATCATGGGACCGCTTGGTTACAGCCGCGAATACCTGTTGGAGAAATGGTTCCGGGATGCCAAGATCAGCGATATCTATGAGGGCACCGGTCAGATCAACCGGCTGGTTGTTGCCCGTCAGATCCTGGGCTACCGCTCGAGTGAGTTGAGATAAATTTTCCTTCACCCCGTCGTCCCTCTCCTGTTGCTGGAGAGGGACGAGGATGACGGCAGTTTGGAGGAAACATGACCTACAAAATTCATTCCGTTGTGGTTGTGGGTGCAGGGACGATGGGGGCAGCGCTCGCCGCGCAGTTGGCCAACATCGGCGTGCCGGTTACGCTGCTGGATATCGTTCCGAACAAACTCAAACCCGAAGAAGAAGCAGCGAAACTGACCTTGAAGGACAAGGCGGTTCGCAACCGCATTGTCAACGAAGGCTGGGACCGCTGCATCAAGGCCCGCCCCGCCAACCTGATGTCGTCCGACCTGGCGACGCTCGTCAAACTGGGCAACCTCGAAGATGATTTCGACGCCATCGCCAAGGCTGATTGGATCGTCGAAGCCATCGTCGAGAACCTGAAGATCAAGCAGGATCTGATGACTCGCATCGATGCCGTCCGCAAGCCGGAGGCGCATCATTACCACCAACACTTCTGGCATCCCGATCAAGGATATTGCCGAAGGACGCTCGAAGGGTTTCAAGAAGCATTTCCTGGGGACTCACTTTTTCAACCCGCCGCGTTATTTGAAGCTGCTGGAGATCATCCCAACCGGTGATACCCTTCCGGCGGTGACAAAATTCATGTCCTGGTTCGGGGAGTTCCGGCTGGGCAAAGGGATCGTGCTGTGCAAGGATACACCCAACTTCATCGGCAACCGGGTTGCCTTTGGGACGGGCGCATTCGCCTTGAATTACATCCTCGAAAATGGCTATACCGTGGATGAGGTGGATGCTCTCACCGGTCCGCTGATGGGCCATCCAAAAACGGCAACTTTCCGGTTGATCGATCTGGTTGGCGTGGATGTTTGGGAACATGTGGGGACAAACTTGAAAGAAGCTATCCCTTACGACAAATATGCCATGCCGTCATTGACTGCTGAAAAACCGACCAAACTCGTGCATACCCTGATCGGACGTGGTTGGCTTGGGAACAAGACAAAAGTCGGGTTCTACAAGGAAGTCCGTACCAATGAAGGCAAGAAGGAATTCTGGTCCCTAAACCTGAAAACACTGGAACATGCCGCACCGTCAAAGCCGCGCTTCGAGTCTGTCGGGAAGGCGAAGGATATTGATGGTCTGGGCGAACGCTTGAAGGTGATCCTGGGCGAGACAGACCGCGCTGCAAAATTGATCAAAGACCTTACCTTCCAGGGTCTCCAATATGCTTCTGTCATCATCCCGGAAGTTGCAGACACTCCCAAACCTGTGGATGATGCCGTCCGCTGGGGTTTCATGCATGAGGCCGGTCCGTTCGAAATCTGGGATATGCTGGGTGTCAAGGAAACGATAAAGCAAA
Organism: uncultured Chloroflexia bacterium; assembly: GCA_963826215.1. GTDB lineage: Bacteria > Chloroflexota > Anaerolineae > Anaerolineales > Villigracilaceae > UBA877. The sequence goes on from CAWGWL010000033.1 coordinate 14,692, forward strand.
TGAAGGCTGCTGGATTCTCCCCCGCCAGTTGGGTGGCAAAAATGCTCAAGGCTGGGTGCGAATCGTTTTATAAGTACAAGGGCACAAATAAGGTGGGTGTCTATGATGTAGCCAGGGAGAAATATGTCAGTTTACCGAAGACACCTGGATTAATCGTACTTGGTGAATTGAAGAAAGCCAAAAAGGTAATCAGCTCAAACCCGGGTGCGTCTCTTTATGACATCGGGGATGGCGTGGCACTGGTTGAGTTCCACACCAAGATGAATGCCCTGGACGATGAAATCTTCTCCATCGCCGAAGAAGCGCTGGATCGTGCCGAAAAGGAATTCGACGGAGTGGTGGTCGGCAATGAGGGCGAAAACTTCAGCGTTGGCGCGAACATCGGCCTGATCCTGATGGGCGCAAAATCCCAGCAGTGGGACATGCTGACCCAGGTGGTGAAGAGGTTTCAGAACCTGAACATGCGCATGCGTTATTTCCCCAAGCCGGTGGTGATTGCTCCGGCTGGCATGGCGCTGGGCGGCGGTTGTGAAGTGACCATGCACGGCAGCCGGGTCGTTGCTGCCGGAGAGACCTACATCGGGTTGGTTGAATTGGGCGTGGGTGTCATCCCGGCGGGAGGCGGCACGAAAGAATTGATGCGCCGCATTGTTAATCCAAGTATGCGCATGCCAGGTGTGGATGTCTTCCCCTCGCTCCAGCGTGTCTTCGAACAAATCGGGCAGGCCAAGGTGGCAACCAGCGCCGAAGAAGCCCGCCAGATGGGCATGCTGGGACCTGCAGATAGGATCGTGATCAACCGCGAACACCTGTTGACGGAAGCCAAACGCGAGGTCATGCACATGGCTGCCGCGGGTTACCATCCGCCCGCACCGGAACTGATTTATGCCGGTGGGCGCGAGTCCCTGGCAGCATTGCGGATGGGTGCCTGGACATTTAAAGAAGGCAAGTACATAACCGAATATGAAGGTGTGATCGCAGGTAAACTTGCCAATGTTATGGCTGGCGGCGATCTAAGCCGCCCAACCTGGGTAAGCGAGCAGTATATCCTCGACCTTGAGTGCGAAGCATTTCTCTCCCTGTGCGGCGAGGAAAAGACCCAGGCACGCCTGTTCAATATGCTTCAGTTCGGCAAAGCATTGCGGAATTAGGAGGTAAAGATGACACGCGAAGCTGTTATCGTTTCTGCTGTACGAACTCCAGTTGGTAAAGGGAAACGCGGAGGGCTGGCCACCGTGCGCCCGGATGAATTGGCTACCTCGGTGGTGAATGCTTTGCTTGCCCGCACTCCGGGTCTGAATCCAAAGGAGATCGACGACGTCATTCTCGGCTGTGCGTTCCCGGAGGGCGAACAAGGCTTGAACATGGCTCGCATGGTAGCCCTGCGCGCCGGGCTTCCGGATACTGTTCCGGGGGAAACCATCAACCGGTATTGCTCGTCCGGAGTTCAGAGTATCGCGCATGCAGCCTATGGCATCATTGCCGGTCAGATGGACGTAGCCATTGCGGGCGGAGTCGAATCGATGAGCATGGTGCCAATGATGGGTTATAAATTCTCCGTCAACCCATACTTTGCAGCGGAGTTGCCCCATTACTACACCAATATGGGTCTTACTGCCGAGAATGTGGCGATTAAGTACGAAGTCAGCCGGGAGGAACAGGATGCCTTTGCCTTGCGGTCCCATCAAAGGGCTGCAGTAGCAGTCAATTCCGGCCGTTTCGACCCTGAATTGATCCCGATCGACGTGGAGCTCAAGGAAATGGGATCAGATGGCAAACCCACGATCAAAAAATTCACGGTGAAACGGGATGAGGGACCGCGTGCAGACACCAGCCTTGAGGCCCTTGCCAAACTCAAGCCGGCCTTCAAAGATGGCGGTACGGTGACTGCTGGCAACTCCTCCCAGGTATCCGATGGTGCTGCGGGGGTGGTGATCATGTCCGCTGAAAAAGCACAGGCACTGGGGCTTAAGCCACTGGCGCGTTTCGTGGACTTCGCGGTTGGTGGTGTCCCACCTGAGTTGATGGGTATTGGGCCGGTGGTCGCCATCCCAAAAGCCCTTAAAATGGCCGGGCTGTCTTTGAGTGACATCGACCTGATCGAACTAAATGAGGCATTTGCCGCCCAATCAGTGGCAGTGGCCCGGGAATTGGGTCTGGATATGGAGAAGGTCAATCTTAACGGAGGTGCAATTGCCCTCGGACATCCATTGGGCTGCACCGGGGCGAAACTGACCACTCAACTGATATATGAAATGGGGCGGCGCAAGTCGAAATATGGGATGGTATCCATGTGCATTGGGGGAGGCATGGGTGCGGCTGCCATTTTTGAGAACTTGCAGAATTAAGCGATAAACTCAAACTCCCCGGACGCTTGCGCCGGGTGGCGAGGATGAATAAACCTAACCGTCGTGTAATCAACCAAAACCTTAGGAGAAAACCATGACTCTAACTGTTGTTGAACTCATGTCCAAAATGCCGAAAGCCTTCCTGCCGGAAAAAGCTCCGGGACTGGATGCAGTGATCCAATTCAAATTTAGCGGCACGGAAGCAGGCGACTGGTTCGCCACGATAAAGAATGACAAATGCACTGTAGAGCAGGGGGCGCATCCCACCCCAAAAATGACGTTATCAGCTGATTCATCTGATTACGTCAAGATCTTTACCGGCGAACTGGACGGTATGCAGGCATTCATGGGAGGCAAACTGAAACTTGCTGGCGATCTGAACCTGGCCATGAAATTAATGACCATGTTCAAGATTCGATAAGGGATTGAACGAATTCAGCGATTGGAACCAAAAGAGAGTTGAACGAGCCAAGCTCGTTCAACTCTCTTAAAAATCACTTCGGCAAATAGGTTCTTGAGATATGGGGTCAGATTGTCTCCCACAGGTTTGTAGAATCTGCGGAAGACATTGATCACAGTGATCTCACCGGTAATTCCATTATCTTCGGTTTATTCTTGGCTTGCTCCTCATTGTGCTGCCTGACCAATTCCCGGCGCAGGATCTTGCCTACCGTAGTCTTGGGAAGTTCTGTGCGAAACTCCACCTGTCGGGGGACTTTATATACTGCCAGGCTCTTTTTCGACCATTCCTTGATCTCGTCCTCGGTGAGGCATTCACCGGGCTTTGTCACTATCCAGGCCTTGACCACCTCTCCGCGCAGGGAATCGGGGATGCCTGCCACGCCAACTTCCAATACCTTCGGGTTGGCGGCGATCACTTCCTCCACTTCACGTGGCCATACTTGCTCGCCACCGGGCTTAATCAATTCCTTCTTGCGGTCCACAATATAGAAATATCCGTCCTCGTCCATACGGGCTATATCGCCGGTGAACAGCCAAACTTTGCCATCTTTCAATTTCCGCAGTGTGTTTTCTGTTTCGATGGGCATATTATGATAGGATTTCATCACCTGCGGGCCGTGGATGACAAGTTCGCCGATCTCCCCGAGCCTAACCTCGGTTTCTCCATCTTCCAGGCTGATGATCTTGGCATCCACATCCGGGAAGGGCATGCCGATCGATCCGGTTTTATTCATTCCCAGCTGCGGGTTACAGTGGGTGGCAGTCGGTGCCTCCGAAAGTCCGTAGCCCTCAAAAACTTTTCCTCCGCTAAGCGCTTCGAATCGTTCCTTTGTTTCACGCAATAGATGGTGCGGAACCGGATATGCAAGCCTTGATGGAACTCAAGTTATATTTTCCAGCAATAACTTCCGGGCGGTTGTTGATAGCGTTATAAAGCATGGGGATACCTGGGAAGACAGTTGGATGGAAGCGTTTGATGTTCCCGAGCAGATCGGGCATATCACGCGGGTTAGGAACCATCACCAGACTGGCTCCCATGGAGATCGCAAAGAGCATTCCAACAACCATTCCATACACATGGAAAAGTGGGATAGCCATAAGAACGGTCTCTTTTCCAACGTACAAGTTAGGCATCCACTTATCCACCTGAAGAGTGTTGGCTACCAGGTTCCTGTGCAACGCCACTGCTGCCTTGGATACTCCGGTAGTGCCTCCGCTGTACTGGAATAAGGCTATGTCTTCTGGACCTATTTCCAATTTGGGGCGGTCTTCAGGTTTATACCTTGCAAGCAAGTCATTCAACCAAAGATCACCGGATTCCAATTCCACCCGGAATCCGCCTTTCTTTTCCCTGGCCAACGTAAATAAGACCTTTAGTACAGGCGGCAGTGCTTCCTTGATGTTCGTGACGATCAAGGTCTTGATTTTGGTATCGCGTTGAGCGGTTTTCATGGTGTGGTAGAAATTGCTCATGACAAACATGGTTTCGATCCCCGCATCATTCGCCTGATGCACAATCTCAGGCGCTGTGTAACGGGAGTCGATGGCAACAACCACTCCGCCAGCCTTAAGAATCCCAAAGTAGACCATTACGAACTGGGGTGTGTTGGGGATGAAGATTCCGACCCGATCGCCTTTTTTGATCCCCAGATCTGCCAGGGCTGCAGCCAATTTATCTGTGATTGCATCCATTTCCCGGAAGGAAATTTCCGCTCCCTTGAAGATGGTACATGCCCTATCAGGGTATTTCCGTGCTGATTCCTCAAGGAAATGGAAAATGGGCACTGACGGATAATCAATGGTTTGGGGAACACCTTCATCATAGTGCGCTAACCAGGGACGAGCCTCCATTTTACTTCCTCCTCTTTTTAGAAACGGCGAATTTCTATAAACAGTATAGGATTTTTATTTCAAAAAGTCAATGATTTGTATTTCTTTTATGATATTTATATTCTTAATAACAATGGAATCTTTCAGGAATTCTTGACTTCGAGTTCCCGCTGTGCTAGAATGTATTTGTTCCCAAACTTGCGTATAGAAGTATCCATGTGACCAATATTCGTCGTCCTCTGCGGCTCAACGTCGGATTTTTAATCAAATCGCCGATCGGTACCCGTCGTGATTTTAACTTTGACTACGAACAGATGCGCCTGGGGGAAGACCTGAGCGTGGCAAATTTTTCCGGGGATGCTTGTTTTGACCGTACCCAGCAAGGATTATTACTCCAGGGCGAATTTGAAGCAGCTGCAGACTTGGAGTGCGTGCGCTGCCTGGATACCTTTTGCCACCCGCTTAAGTGGTCGGTTTCTGATATGTATGCCTTCGATAAGAGGAATATCACTGATTCAGGCCTGCTCGTGCCGGAAAATGCACAAATCGACCTTGAACCATTGCTCCGCGAATATGCATTGCTGGAATTTCCCATCAGCCCGGTGTGCAAACCAGACTGTAAAGGTCTGTGTCCGGTCTGCGGTGAGAACCTGAACATCACTGACTGCGGACATCACCCAGAGTCCAAATCGCCATTTGCGGTGTTGAAGGACTTGGTAAAGTAGGATGCGCTCGATGAGGAGGGTGATGAATGGCGCCACTTGAAAGAAGACATCGCAATCGGGAAGTTTTGAGCCAACTGCTGGAAAAAGCCTCTATACAGGGGTATTTGACCACCGATGACTTATTGGAATTCTCCCCTGAAGTGGGTGAGGATGCTGAACGGTTATCAGTCATAATGCTGGCATTGCGTCACAGGGGGGTGGATGTACTGGATGCTGAAATTGCAGATGCACCTGCCCCTGACCTAATTCCATTCCCTGGGTTGGAACCATTGATCGAGCCAGAACCAGTCATCAGCGACAGTTTAAGTGATGATTCGGTCGGTATGTATCTGAAGGAAATGTCGCGTGTCCCGCTATTAAAAGCGGAAGAAGAGTTTGAAATAGCGATTCGCATCGAGGATGGTCGAAAAGCTAAAGGTGATTTACTGCGCACCCAAGGCAGAACGCGGTCTTTGGAGAGGCAGCGTTTGGAAGCCCTGGTACAAGATGGAATCATGGCCCGCGAGCATATCATCAAGGCCAATACCCGCCTGGTGGTCAGTATTGCCAAGCGGTACATGGGGCGAGGCGTGCCATTCCTGGACTTGATCCAGGAAGGAAACCTGGGGTTGATGAAAGCAGTCGAGAAATATGATGCGCATAAAGGTTTCCGTTTTTCGACCTACGCCACCTGGTGGATAAGGCAGACAATTACGCGTGCCATTGCTGACCAGGCTCGCACCATCCGCGTGCCGGTTCACATGAGCGACCGGATTCGTCAGACTTATAAGGCGACCCATGACCTGGAACAACGATTGGGACGTGTACCAACCCCCGAAGAACTGGCTGCTGAATTAGGCTTGGACTTGCAGAAAGTCCAATGGATCCTGCAGGTCTCATGGCTGCCTCTTTCCCTTGAGAGTCCCGTGGGGGATGATGAGGACTCCGAATTGGGAATGTTCATCGAAGATGAGCTGACCCCCACCCCCATACAGAGTGTTTACCAATCCATGCTTAAGGATAAGATAGACGAGGTTCTCAGCACATTAACACCGCGGGAAGCACGCATATTGCGACTGCGTTTCGGGCTGGACACGGGAACACCTTATACATTGGAAGAGGTGGGGGAAAAGTTTGGTCTGACGCGTGAGCGTATCCGGCAGATTGAGGGAAAAGCCTTACGGCGGTTACGCCACCCAAGACGTGCAAGGCAATTGAAGGAATATTTATAAATATTGATTTATTTCTCGGAAACCGGGTACCTCTAAGTGTCACCGAGTTTATGAGACAAATGACTCCTTTATTGAAAAAAATGAGTCTCCCAACTGGGAGACTCATTTTTTAGGGATTTAAATTTCCCTGTACTGTAGATAACCGTCGATATAACCCATTCTTACGCATAAGCTCTTCGTGCGTCCCTACTTCGCGGATGGACTTATCTTCCAGAACCACGATCTTATCAGCGTTCCGAATGGTGGACAATCGATGAGCAATAATAATGGTGGTTCGTCCCTGCATCAAGCGCTCAAGCGCTTGCTGGATAATTTGTTCGGTCTCCGTGTCCACGGAAGATGTGGCTTCGTCAAGAATCAATATTGGGGCATCTTTCAAGATGGCGCGCGCGATCGATAGGCGCTGCTTCTGCCCTCCGGAAAGTTTTACCCCGCGTTCCCCGATCAATGTATCGTATCCCTCAGGGAGCTCAGCGATGAAATCGTGGGCATTCGCAGCCTTTGCTGCAGAGATCATTTCGGCTTCGTCGGCGTTTGGGCGACCAAACAGCAGGTTTTCCCTGACTGTGCCATAGAACAGGAACACATCCTGCAAAACGATGCTGATCTGCTGGCGCAGACTATCCAGTGTGTAATCGCATAAATCACGCCCATCCAGCGTGATCACCCCGCTGGTCACATCATAAAACCGAGGGATGAGGCTCACCAGGGTGGTCTTCCCCACCCCGGTTGGTCCAACCAAAGCTACGACTGATTTGGCGGGTATCTCAAGTGAGACATCTTCCAATACCTGAACGCCTTCCGTGTATTCGAAACTGACGTTTTTAAATGCAAAATCTCCTCGCACTCGTTCCTTGACTGGCGCTGAACCAGGAATGGTCTGAGGCTCGCGAGGTTCTGCTAAAAGACCGGCAACGCGGTCTGCTCCTGCCAATGATCCCTGGACTGCCTCCCAGGCACCACTCAGGTTACGAACCGGTGAATAAAAGCTTTCCAGGTACAGGAAAAATGCCACCAGGTCAGCGACCGGTAATACACCCTGGAGTGCCAGCCGACCTCCAAAGTAAATGACGATAAGCGTCCCTATAGAGGAAGTGAATTCAACAAAAGGCTGGAAGGTGGCCATTAATTTTAGGGCGTTAAGCAGTGACTTGCGGTAGTTATCTATTCCGGTTGTCACACGCTTCACCTCGTCTTCCTCCCGTGTGAAGGCCTTAATTTCACGAATGCCTGAAAGGTTATCATTTAGCAAGGCATTCAGGTTACCGAGTTCCTTTTGGCGGTTTCTGAATGCAGGGCGGACACGCCTGGCATAAATTTGCAGGGAAATGATAACAAGGGGGATTGGAATGGTGCTGAGTAATGTCAGCTTCCAGTTCAAACCTAGTAGAACCGCAGTCACTCCAAACAGCGTTACTATGTTAACGACCACATCGGGGATGGCGTGGGAGATCAGTTGCTCGAACAGGTCGGTGTCGTTGACCACATTGGACATTAACTGACCAACCTGTTTATCTTCATAAAAACGCAACGAAAGTCGCTGCATGTGTTCGTAAATGTATTTGCGGACATCTGCCACCACGCCCCAACCTGCCACATGAGCGATATAAGATCGCACAAATTGCAGGCCTGCCCGTCCAAGAAATGCAATAAGAACGATGATGGTAAGTTTTGTTATGTAGCTCATGTCCACCAAAACAGAAACAGGAGCAGTAACTTCAGCAACCAGAAGTTTAACAATCCAAGGGATGAGTAGTTGGATTCCAACCAGGACCAACATGCTAACAGCAGTTACCACAAGTGATAAAGTGTATTTACGAGCGTAATTGAAAATAAGTTGGAAGGGTTTCATTGTGGACCTCGGGGTAGATTGTATACCAGCCACGCAATTTAGTGATCATTCTATTGCAGATAAAAAGGACTGCCTAATTCAGGGGCAGTCCCATTTGGATCTACTCTGCGGCGAATTCCTGCTAGTTCTAAGTTAGGAGGTAATCCCAGCCTCGTTAAGAAACTTAACCAAACGCCTCGTTTCAAATTCCAAACGGTCAAGCAGTCCAGGTGCAGAAGTCAAATCATCCTCGCGGCCAAGGGTCTCAAGTTCTGTACATATTTTGGTTACCGGGGCAGCGCTGAAGTTGGCAGACACACCCTTCAAATTGTGGGCGTGCCGGCTAAAATCATTGGCATTCCGAGCTTCCAAGGCAGTTCGTAAATCTTTTATCCGATCCGGGAAGCCAGCAACATAGTCACGACTCATTTCGTAAAGAAAAGGCCGGTCATCACCGAAACGTTCTAGGGCACGTTCGATGTCCATTGGGAGTTCATCGATCAGCGGCAAGGAAGGTTCGATAGGAGGGGTGACGAAAGGAGATGATGCTGCGATAGGGTCATCCGATCGAACCGGCAAAACATCTGCCACTTCTGATGGTTCCAACCATCGATCGAGCACACTTAGCAAAATGCGGATTTCAAGCGGTTTGGGAACATAATCATCCATCCCTGCTGCAAGACAGCGACCCCGGTCTCCTTTCATGGCATGAGCTGTCATGGCAATAATGGGAATGCGCTGTTGAGACCCAGCCTCCCATTCCCGGATACGGCGGGTTGCCTCGAAGCCATCCATCTCCGGCATCTGCACATCCATCAAAATGGCATTGTATTTCCCTTCTTTGGCTTTTTCAATAACCTGCCGTCCATTTTCGACAGAATCAACAAAGTAACCGGCCTTGTTTAGCAATATCGAGGCTAGTTTTTGATTAATTGGATTATCTTCAGCAACCAAAATGCGTTGATTGGTGTGCTGCTTTTGCTCTGCAAGCATATGACGAGTGACGATAGCTGGTTCTTCCCCTTCGCCCCTTCCAAGTACGGCTTCCAATGCCTGGTAAAGCATTTGCTGGCGGACCGGTTTGAGCAAGTAACCCGAACAACCCAATGCCTCCATGTGGGAAGCATCACCGCGCTGACCGATGGAGGTCATGACAATTATGCGAACATCCTTGAGTCCAGGATCGCCCTTGATGGCTCGGACGATTTGCTCGCCATCCATCCCGGGCATTTGCATATCAAGCAAAACGACCTGGTAAGGATCACCATTCCGTAAGGCATTACGCAAGATTTCAATGGATTTGGAGCCACTCGCGACAGTGTCAACCCGGCATCCGAACCCTTCTACAGTCTTGGTGAGGATGGTCCGGTTGGTGGCATTGTCATCCACTCCCAGGATGCGCATCCCGGCAAGGTTGACTGGTTGGAGTATAAGCGGGGCAGTACCCCGCTTTTCCAAGGGTTGTTTTTCGAAAGTTAGTTGAAACCAGAAAGTGCTCCCCATCCCAGGACTGCTTTGAACCCCAATCTCCCCACCCATTGCCTCCACGAGTTGTTTGCAAATCGTCAATCCCAATCCACTTCCGCCGTACTTGCGAGTGGTGGAACCATCAGCCTGGGTGAAGCGTTCAAAGACAGATTGCTGCCTCTCCGCAAGAATTCCAATCCCGGTATCCTGGATTGAAAAATAAATCGTGGCATGTGTTGCAGTTTCGCTTACCGGTTCAGCGCGGATAACCACCTCTCCCTGGTGGGTAAATTTAATCGCATTTCCAACAAGATTAATGATTATCTGGCGGATACGCCCAGGATCGCCCCTCAATTCGGAAGCCAAGTCAGGGTGGATAAGGCAGGCAAGTTCCAGACCTTTATCCTGGGCACGCTGAGCAAGAGTGGCAGCCGCATCTTCGACGGTCGTACGCAAATTAAAGCTGATGATTTCCAGCTCCATTTTTTTAGCCTCGATTTTTGAGAAATCGAGAATATCGTTAATTAATGCCAAAAGAGCTTCGGCGCTTTGGAGGGAGATATTTAAATATTCGCGCTGCTCATCGGTAAGATTCGTGTCCAACGCCAATTCTAGCATCCCGATGACCCCGTTCATTGGGGTGCGGATCTCGTGACTCATATTGGCGAGGAATTCACTCTTGGCGCGGTTGGCATCCTCCGCCTCCTGGCGAGCATTGAATAGTTCGGTAATATCATGATATATCGCGAGCGCACCTACCTTATGTTCACCAACCATGACTGGAACCGCCAAAATTTCCACATCGACCAGGTTGCCATCCTTACGCCGGCGTTTCCCAATCCCATGGATGGTTTCACCAGTCAACGCTTGTTGAGTGTATTGGGAAGCCTCCTGGAGAGTGGCATCGGTGGTAATCAAGCTATCAAGGTTGGCTTCGACTATTTCATCTTGCGTATAACCAAATAGCTTTTCAAAAGCCGGATTGCAGGAGGCGATCCGTTCTTTTTCATCCAGCACGATGATGGCAGCTGGGTTGTTGATCACCAGTGATTCAAAGAATTTCTTTTGCCGGGCAACGTCGTCTTCAATGTGCTTCCGCTTTGAAATATCATGCAGAACATAAATCGAACGAACCGGAATTTCGAATGCCACGTTCTCGATAAGGACTTCAAAAAAGCCGCCCAATCTAGGTATTTCTAATTCCCCAGGGTGCAATTCCAGTAGAGCTGATTTTTCATTTTCCAGCAATACTTCTAATAGGGGTTTGCCAATCAATTCTTTATATGTCGAATTTAGTTTTTTTATGACTGCTTTATTGCAGCGGGCGATATTCCCAGCGGGGTCAACGATAAAGATTAGATCAGCAACCGTATCAAACGTGCTTTCCCATTCTTTTTTGCCGCGGCTTATTACCTCTTCAACCTGGTGCAGCCGTCCCAATTCCTGGTTAAGCTGCTTATTTACAAAAGTAAGTTCCGCAGTACGTTGATCGACTGTGTCTTCCAGTTGATTCTTTAATCTCGTCAAACGATCCTGACGCACTCCAATCAGGATAAATACCACTCCAAGAACCAGTGGAGCGCAATCGATGATCCATAAAAGTGGTTGGCTCTGTTGGGCGTGGATAATCGAGGAGAGATTATAGGGCAATCCGCTCAGGAGGATTTGAAAGAATGTCCCAATAATGGGGAAGAGCAAGCCAAAACCAATCCCTAACAGGATATATAGAAAGATGATCGGGTGGAAATCGCTGCGGGTCTTCATCTTTATTCCTCCAGAACCATAAATCAACCGTAAATGGTTCTTGGAGAGTATTATAGCAATAATGGCGACAAATTGAGAAGTATCTTTGCTGTAGAGAAGTAAATATGTGTTTCCACTTGCATCTTGGCGCAGGACATAGTAAACTCGACCTGATGCACTGCATAAAATTATCCCCCTCCATGAAGGTCCTAATGGCAATGCCAAGCCAAGCGCGAACAGCCGCCTGGAGAGGGTAATTATTGATCTGCATCCCCAAAGGCTGTCCGCTAATCGGACGGCTTTTTTATTTGACAATATTTAATTGCATCTATTTGAGAAATCATTCTAGGAGAAATGCATGACCGAAAATATCCTGATCGCCATTGCCTGGCCATATGCCAACGCCGAGATCCATGTGGGCAATATTACCGGGTCACATTTGCCGGGCGATATTGTAGCCCGTTATCACCGGTTGAAAGGAGATCTCGTACTCATGGTTTCCGGTACAGATTCCCACGGCACACCGGTAACGATTGCTGCAGATAAAGAAGGTGTCCCGGTTGAGGAAGTATATAAGAAGTACCATAATGGTTTTATTGATTTATTCCGCCAGTTGGGTATCCAATACGACCTTTTCACGAGCACCCACACAGAAAATCATTTCAAAGTGGCGCAATCCATGTTTCTGGCTTTGCAAAAAAATGGCTTCTTGTTTACCAAGAAATCCATGCAATGGTATTCACCAGCTGCAAAAAGATTTCTTCCTGACCGATATGTGGAAGGCACATGCTATATTTGCGGCTTCCAGGGAGCGCGCTCTGACCAGTGTGACAGGTGTGGAAACGTGCTCGAACCTGAAAAACTGCTCATCCCGAAATCGAAAGTGGATGGTTCGACTCCAGAACTTCGGGAAACCGAACATTATTTCCTGGAACTCTCCAAACTTGAACCAGAGGTGGTCGATTTCCTTCGCAAAAGAACAGGCTACATGCGCGAAACCGTGCTGGGAGAATCATTGGGGAAAATCGAAGCAGAGGGACTCAAACCGCGGCCCATCACGCGCGACCTTGATTGGGGTATTCCGGTTCCGGTAGAAGGTTGGGACGATAAAAGGCTATACGTCTGGTTCGAAGCAGTTATTGGGTACCTATCGGCAGCGATTGAATGGTCATATATCGATGGTAACCCCCAAGCATGGAAAAATTGGTGGGTGAACCCAGCCGCCAGGGCATTTTACTTTATCGGTAAAGACAACATCTTTTTTCACACCGCACTTTGGCCGGCAGAATTAATGGGGGCAGGTGAGCAATTCCTGCAGATCTTTTCCGAGGAAAATGGCAATCTATGTTTGCCATACGACGTTCCTGCCAACCAGTTCATGAACCTGGAAGGACAGAAGATCTCCGGATCACGCAATTGGGCGGTGTGGGGCAGGGACGCTCTAACCCGCTACGATCCTGACGCATTACGATATTATCTGACGGTAAACATGCCCGAGAACCACGATTCCGACTGGGACTGGAAAGAATTCGTTGCCAAGAATAACGGCGAATTGGTGGCTACCTGGGGAAACCTTGCCAACCGGGTGCTCTCGTTTTGTTACAAACACTGGGAAGGATATGTACCGAATATAGACCCAGGTAAGCTGCGTCCTGGAGATAAGAGCCTGTTGACCTCCATTGAGACCGGGTTTCAATCGGTGGGGGAATTTCTTGATGCAGTGAAACTGCGTGCAGCCCTGCAGGAGGCTTTCCGACTGGCAGGCACTGTAAACCAGTACCTTGACCAGATGGCACCCTGGCAGGCAGTTAAAACGGACAAGGACTCAGCCGCTCTAACCATTTTTACATCCTTGAAAGCGATTGATTCACTGAAAGTGATGTTTGCCCCCTTCCTGCCCTTTACCTGCGAGAAACTTAATGGTTTCTTCGGGCATGTGAGTCCACTGTTTGGCGAATCCTACACTGAATTTGTCAAGGACTCACTTGGGGAGCATACTGTGTTGAAATATCATGTTGTTCCTGGAAACCAATGGAAGCCGAGCGACTTGAAACCTGGAGCAAAACTGAACACCCCTTTACCGTTGTTCAAGAAATTGGAAGAAAGCGTGATTGAAGAGGAAAGGGCCAGACTTGGAAAATAGCAATCGGATGGAAACCTGACAGCGATAATATTTGAATCCAACATGACTTTTGTTTTACAAAGGACTCATTGTTATCGTTTTTTCCTGTCTCAGGAACAATAAAAATCCCAACAGCCGGAGACCGGCGCTGAGCCACAACGCCCCGCCCAGACCTATGTAATCGGACAGGAAAGTGCCGATCATCGGAGCGATGACAATGGATAAGTACTGCATGGACTGCGCCAGGGAAACAAATGTAGCACTATATCCTTCCGGGATGGTTTTCAGCAATTCATCAAAAAAAACAAGGTCCAGTCCTGCCTGGAATAACCCAGCGATCCCGGCAAAAACCATAATTGATTCAACATGATGGGTAGTGGCAGTTAATGCTGGGTAAAATGCCATGCCAAGGGTGGTGGCTAAAAGCACAAATCGGCCTCCACGGCGTTTTGAGACCCAGGGCCAAAGAAAATACCCAACCAGCATGACCAGGGTGAACACCATGGTAACGCTTCCAATTTGTGAGTCCGATGCGCCTACTTCCCTTACAAGGAATAAGGGCAGTATCGGTGCACTCAACGCGAGGGCTGAAAAGTACACAAAGCGTTTGGAAGCAAATGAAACAAAGCCTGGGTTGCTTCGCAGTAAAGCCATGTAGTTCCGGGCAGTATTCCTCGGGGATTGACCTGTGGAAAGCGGGGGAGTTACCTGGTCAGGCAAAGTAATCCGGGTGGAGAAATAATAACTGATCAACCCACCGAGCGATAACCCCAGGAACATCAAGGCGTAATTTAGCGGGAAAGCCACCCGGTCAATCACCCGGGTAACCACAAAGGTACCCACGACAGTTGTCAGGCCGAAAATGGCCCAGCGCCGGCTGAGGAGGGTATAACGCCCTTCAGGACCGGCGATTGCGTTCATAACTACTGAAAAAGCCACCGCTAAAGAAGTTTGTGGCAAAGTGGCGAATGCCCAGATGGCTAGTGTGGAGGTTACCATGCTGCTCCGAGGCAGAAAAAGGGTCAGGAGTCCAGTAAGTGCGTAACAAGAAATGACCATCAACCGTGACAGGCTGAACCAGGGGACAATCTTTCGGCGAGTCTGTAGGAATCGACCAACAAAAATGGCTAAAACAAGACCGGTAATCCCTGGCATTGCTGAAAGCAGTCCAACCTCGAAATTACTCGCGCCGAGGCGAGTTAAAAATACAGGTAGGAATGGTGCAGCCACATTTGAGATGCTGACGCCGATAGCATCGATCTGCACATTTCGGAAGTTGTGCTTTTGAATTTCGGGAGTAGCTTGGGGGGAAATCGAGTTCATTAACTCTTAAGTGATTATTCAGTGAAGGTTGCTGTAAACCCGATTAGTATTTGAGCCTGGATAATTATTTGAATCTAAAATTCATCTAATCTGGGAATATGCGTTTATTCGGATCCTGCGAGGAAGTTAGGCAACAGGTCGATCAAGGTTTTCATGATAGATTTTGTGTTTTCGTGAAAAAAGTCTATGTTTCCATATGCTTCGCCACCCTCAGAGTCAACCAGGTCTGTTACGCCTCGCAATATCAAGCAGCGGATATGATTATTGGTTGCCACCCAGGAAATTGCTCCTGATTCCCAGTCGGCTGCAACCGCCCCATACTTACGGATTAAAATCGGAATTTCATGGGGAACGATATCCCGGTCAGCAGATGTTAGAAGCCCCAATTGACATGAGCCAGGGGGAGAGGCGGGCAGCCATGAAAGATCGATTTCAGTTGAATAGTGAGTAATTGCATCTTCGGGATCGGACATTTGCTCAAGGATGTCATAAACGATCGTTTTTGTAACCAGAATAATTGACCCTGCCTCGATTCGTCCTTTGAAACCGCCACAAGTTCCCAAATTAATCAACAAATGAGGATGGAAATGATCGATGACATATTGTGTAGAAGCGGCAGCGGAAATCTTTCCCCAACCTCCCTGAAAAAACAACAAACCATGAAAGTCAAACATCTCCCCAAACTGAGTGGATTGGACCCGGGAGGGGGAAAGGATCTCTTTGACCGCCTGCCATTCCGAATTGGCTGAGATCAACACAATGGTCTGGTTGTCAATCATGTTCAATTGTCGAGTTTAGATAATCCAGGATCAATTGGAGAGCTGCCTCAGCAGATGACTGTTTATTGAAACGCCGGTCTCCATCCCAAAGGAATTTCCGGGTCCAGTCACCATCTGGTGCTGCAAGGCAGATCCATGTAGTCCCAACAGGTTTATCAGGCAACCCTCCTCCCGGTCCGGCTATTCCGCTAACACTAATGCCAATTTCTGCTGTAAATAATTGGCGAACCCCGCGCGCCATCTCAATCACGGTTTCCTTGCTGACCGCCCCATAGAATTGCAGAGTATTCCAGGATACATGGAGGAGGGCAACTTTAGCTTCATAAGAATAAGCCACCACCCCCCCCAGGAAATAATCGGATGATCCTGGAACGTCGGTTATGCGATCAGCGACCAGCCCCCCAGTACATGATTCGGCAATCGCGAGTTTATGTCCCTGAGAACGCAGAATTGAGCCAATTTTCTGTTCAAGCGGAATACTCATGCGGGCAGTTATACCACGACTGCTGTGAAATTTAGAACACACTCCATATCCCGTCGCAGGATAGAAAAATATATAAGAACCAACTCAAAAACCAGGGACGTCTGCTTTCGGGAAACCGGGCGGAGTTGTAGAGTAACTAAACATAAAACCAGGTACCGTTGAGGGAGAAATTTCATAGGCGACTGCGCAGAGTGATAAAATAACATCGATGGACATTTCCGATCATATCAAGGGTATCCTGGATACTCTTCCGTCCAAACCCGGCTGTTACTTGATGAAAAATACCGAGGGGACGATTATATACGTTGGAAAAGCGATCAGCTTGAAGAACCGGGTCCGATCATATTTCCACACGGATACGGGCTATGATCAAAAGACACGCCGCATGGTAAGGGAGATCGCACATATTGAATGGATACTGGTTGGGTCGGAACTCGAAGCGCTAATTCTCGAGATGAACCTCATCAAAAAAAACCGGCCCAAGTACAATATCCGGTTGAAAGACGATAAACGATATCCATATATAAAAATCCACTGGCAGGATCCATTCCCCAAAGTTACAGTAACACGCCTGATGCTGGATGACGGAGCACGCTACTTTGGGCCATATACTTCCGCCTGGGCAGTTTACCAAACGCTGGATGTTCTGAGGCGAGTGTTCCCATACCTTACCTGTGACCGTGTAATCACTGGTCAGGATAAACGCGCCTGCCTATACTACGATATCAAATTATGCCTTGCGCCTTGCATCGGAGTAGTTAACCAGCAGCAATACCGTCAAATGATCTCTGACTTGCAAGAGTTCCTTAACGGTCACTCTGAACCCATCATGGAGCGTGTTCAGACAGAAATGGAAAAAGCCGCTGAAGACATGCGCTTCGAAAAAGCTGCTGCACTGCGCGACCAGTTGAAAGCCATGCAATCCATCGTAGAACGACAAAAGGTAGTTTTTGCCGCGGATTATAAGGATTCGGATGTAATTGCCATGGCACGGGCTGACAATGAGGCTTGCGTTCAAATATTTTTCATACGGGGGGGCAAATTGATCGGTCGAGAGTATTTCGTCCTGGAAGGGACTGAAGACGCCGCAGACAAAGAGGTCATTACAGAGTTCATCAAGCAGTTCTATACCGAGGCGGCGGTAATACCACAACAGGTTCTTTTACCCCAGGAGATCGAGGAAGCGCAGATCATTGGTCAATGGCTTCGGACGCGGCGCGGTGGTGAAAAGACCGAAATGGTGGTGCCTCGAAGAGGTCAACCGCATGACCTGGTCTTGATGGCTGCAGAAAATGCATCGGAAACCCTGCATGCATTACGCACTCAATGGCAGGCTGATACACATAAGCAGGAACAAGCACTGGCGGAATTGCAGTCGTCGATGCAATTGCCGACCCCGCCCAACCGAATTGAATGCTACGATATTTCCCATACCCAAGGAGTGGCGACAGTTGGAAGCATGGTTGTATTCACCCAGGGTGTTCCTGATAAAAAACTGTATCGTCGATTTAATATTGAGGGGTCCATTGGTGCTCCGGATGATTTCGCGAGCATGGAAGAAGTACTGACACGACGTTTCAAACGCTGGGAAGCAGCACGGGATACTGATCCCGCCACTACAGGGGCCGCTGCGCCCGGGTCCAAACTGGATGGGTCCTTTGCCTTCCTCCCTGACCTGTTAATTGTAGATGGCGGTAAAGGGCAGCTATCCCGTGCGATTGATGTCCTGCAAAAATTCCAATTGTTTGAAAAAGTGCCTGTGATCGGCCTGGCAAAGCAGAAGGAAGAGATATTTTTCCCCAACAAGCCTGATTCATTGTTATTGCCACGCCATTCACAAGGGCAATACCTTATCCAACGGATTCGCGACGAAGCACATCGATTCGCGATTACTGCGCACCGCGCCCGGCGAACAAAACAAGGAATGGCGTCTGCCCTGGATTCTCTACACGGAATTGGTCCCGTAAAAAGGAAAGCCCTCTTGAAACATTTCGGTTCTGTGGATAAGATTAGAGAAGCATCAGTGGTAGAATTGAGCGCCGTGCCGGGAATTAACAAGAATTTAGCTGAAAGTATAAAGGCACAATTGGAATGAAAAACGTTTGGATCGTCGATGATGATGAGGAAATGATCTATGCAGTGAGATTGATGCTTAAACTGCTGGATTGCGAAGTGAGGCATTTCTTCTCGGCGCGCCTGGCAGCCCAGGCACTATTTAGCGGGGAGTGCCCGGATCTCTTTGTCCTTGATATAAATATGCCAGGAGTGAGTGGAATCGATTTTCTGGAATTTTTACACCGACGTAAAGAATTTGATAATATCCCAGTCGTGATGTTGTCAACTGAAGCTGCAGACTTGATGGTGGATCACGCCATGGACCTGGGGGCGGACGCATACGTAACCAAGCCGGTAGCGCTCGAAGAATTGGAAGCAGCCATAAAAAAGGCATTACTGGCACATGGCAAGTAATTGCGAATGAAAATTTGAGCATCCGTCCAAAAGAAGGACGGAAGTCTCCAATCTTGAGGACAAAAATGTCAAAAGGGAATAATTCAAAGAAAACAACCAGAGAGCAGCGACAAACGCGTACTTATCGAGTTATCATTATTGTCGTCTCGGCTATTGTTCTCCTGACCATGATCCTGTCGATGACAGTAACAATAAAGTAGAGTTTTCGACTTTATCGAAAATCTGCGTGTATCGAAGATCCTTCCAAATTAGAAGGCGTCCACAAACATGGATGATATCCCTGCAAATGGAATTTCATCCGATTCAAAATGACCCTTGTTGCATGCAATAATTGTATGGGTATTAGAATCTAAAGAAATCATAAGGTGGTTTATGCTCGACAAACTCGCCGGGATAGAAAAACGCTATGATGAACTTCATCGACTCTTATTGGAAATAGGGAGTGATTATCAACACGCCGCTGAACTGAATAAGGAACGGCTCGATCTTGAACCCATGGTCGAAAAATCGAAAGAATATAGGCGGGATATAGCCCGGCTTAAAGAAGCGCATGAAATTGCCGATTCTGAAGACGACGCAGAAATGCGAGTCCTAGCTGAATCGGAGATAGCTGATCTGGAGCCTCGCACACAAGCACTCGAAAAAGAACTCAAGCAAATGCTTGTTCCAAAGGATCCGCGGGACGAGAAAAATGTTTTTGTTGAGATCCGGGCAGGAACCGGCGGGGAAGAAGCAGCGATCTTCGCTGCTGACCTCTATAGGATGTACAACCGTTATGCTGAACGCCACGGATGGAAAGTGGAATTGATGGACTCCAATTCAATCGGAATTGGGGGGTTCAAAGAAGTGGTTTTCCAGGTGAAAGGGAAAGGCGCTTACTCAAAACTCAAATACGAATCCGGAGTGCACCGGGTACAGCGCGTCCCTGCCACCGAATCTTCAGGTCGAATTCACACATCCACGTCCACCGTCGCTGTCCTGGCAGAGGTGGAAGATGTGGATGTTGAAATCCCCGAGTCTGACATGAAAATTGACGTTTTCCGATCTTCCGGCGCAGGTGGTCAGAACGTCCAGAAAAATGCGACTGCCATCCGCATTACACATATACCGACGGGCATGGTCGTCGCTGTCCAGGATGAACGTTCCCAATTGCAAAACAAATTACGAGCCATGTCCATCTTGCGGGCGCGTCTTTATGAAATTGAGGAAGAAAAACGACGTTCTACACAGGATGCTGACCGGCGCTCACAGGTCGGAACCGGTGAACGATCCGAAAAGATCCGCACATATAATTACCCGCAAAATCGCGTTACTGACCATCGAATCAATGTTTCGATTTTCAACCTCCCCGCTGTAATGGAAGGGGGCATTGACCAATTCATAGAAGAACTGTCCTCCCGAGATGAGGCTGATCGCCTTTCTGCAACCGGGGTGGGGGATGCAAACGAGTAAGGCCGGTGGGGCTACGATTGGGGATGTCCTCGCCGGATCCATTTCCCGTATTGAGAAAACCAGTGATACACCAATACTTGATGCGCAAGTACTCATAGCGCGCTTGATTGAAAAGACCGCGTTCCTGGATTTATGCTCACCCGGAAGCGCCTCTTAGTCGGAGACAGGAAATTGCTTTGGACGCGCAAATTTCGCGTTTGGAGGGGGGGGAGCCGTTCCCATACGTCCTCGGGTCGTGGGAATTCTATGCCTTGGATTTTTTTGTAACCCCCAAAGTACTCATCCCACGTCCGGAAACCGAATTACTTGTTGAGCATGCAATTAACTGGCTGAAAAAACTGAAAACCAAGAGCAGTGAATTGAGAGTTGTTGACGTAGGAACCGGGTGTGGTTGCATAGCGATAACCCTGGCAAAAAATGTTCCAGGAATATTAATCCATGCCACCGATATTTCCCCCGCTGCCCTGAAGGTAGCACAAAAAAACGCTGAAAGGTTGCATGTCTTAAGTTCCATAACCTTTCATGAATGCAACTTGTTTCCCCATGGTTCATACCATGATCGCTTTTCCCTGATTGCCGCCAACCCCCCATATGTTCCTACCAATAAAATGCCAAAAATTCAAATGAAAAACAGCGAACCTGTCGTCGCCCTGGAAGGTGGGTCGGATGGGTTGGATATTATCCGCCGCATACTGGATTATGCCCCCGAATGGTTGCTTCCAGGCGGCTTAATGCTTATGGAAATCGAGGTGTCGGAAGGCCCGGCAGTGCTAACATTGGCTAAGAAAGCATTCCCTTTGGCAAAAATATATTTACACAAAGACCTTGCCGGTCACGACCGGCTACTCGAAGTACAAACATGATCACGGAAACCATTGACGCGCAAGACCCTTCTGCATTAATCCGAGCTCTCGAGGTTCTTCAATCTGGAGGGTTGGTGGCGTTTCCAACTGATACGGTTTACGGAGTGGGAGGACTGGCATTTGACGGAAAAGCTGTCGAAAGCATATATTTGGCAAAAGATCGTCCCAATGAAAAGGCCATCCCAATTTTGATAGCGGATATAGAAGATCTTGTGAAAGTAAGTTTTTCAATCCCGATGGTCGCCATGAAACTGGCTGCTCGGTTTTGGCCTGGACCTTTAACGCTGGTTGTGCCAAAATTTCCGGGATTGCCCGAAGCAGTCTCTGCAACTTCTACAGTGGGAGTACGGATCCCGGATCACATCTTCGCCCGGGCTTTATTGCGTGTAGCTGGACCAATGGCGGTCACTTCAGCCAACCTTTCCGGTCAACCAAGCCCATCGACTGCACAGGAAGTTTTGGCCCAACTAAACCAGCGGATCTCACTCATCCTCGACGGAGGAACAACCCCTGGTGGATTACCCTCGACAGTTGTGGATTGCTCAAGGACAAAGCTGGAAATAAAACGCACTGGTCCAATCTCCGATGGGGAAATATTTGCAGTTGTTGAAGATATCAACTGATCCAAATATCCATTCTGGTACCCGATTTCCAGCTTAATAATTCTCTCATCTGGAACTTAACCATCATTCATCCCGTTCTTAACTCGAAGCATATAATAATAATTATTCTCCTCCTTAACAAACCCCGTCGGGACTAGGGCCAGTCCTTCCAGGGGTTTGTGTTTTAACGGGATGAAATATAGTAAATCAATGGGGTGATGAGTGAATTGTGAACAGAAAATTAGGACTTGGAAAAATGTTCCAAATATTATCGAGTGGGAAAATGTTACTAGGATAACGGCCAGGTAGGTAAAATATCGATATCCAATCCGTCTGTATGGCCCAAGGATATATCGAAAATAACCTGCCGCTGCAATCATGGCAGCATTATCAGTACAGAGCGAAAGGGGTGGGATGTTGACCAGGAATTCCTTTTGCGACAGGAATGCGTCACGAAGAGCACTATTTGCTGACACTCCACCCCCGACGATAATTTCCTTGACTTTATACTCGCGAGCAGCGTCCATGGTTTTGTTGAACAGCACATCCACGACTGCTGCTTGAAAGCTTGCGGCCAGGTCTGCAACGGGCAATGGACTGCCCTCCAACCTTTTTGTCTCTTTAAGAACCGCAGTCTTCAAGCCGGAAAAAGAAAAATTCCAGGTACCTTCAAGCCAAGCCCTCGGGAATTTAAATGCGGTTGGATCACCCGCCTCAGCAGCAATTTGGATAGAGGGTCCGCCAGGATAAGGAAGTCCCAACAACCGGGAAACTTTATCAAATGCCTCGCCAGCAGCATCATCGAGAGTTGCGCCCAGACGAGAGTATGATAAATGGGCATCCATGAGGTTTAGTTCAGTGTGCCCGCCAGAAACAAGCAAAGCCATCAGGGGGAAATGAGGTTTTGGTGAGGCTTTTTCATCAACATTATGGACCCATGCAGAATAGATATGACCTTCCAAATGGTTCACCCCCACAAGCGGTAACCCTGCTCCAAGAGCCAACCCCTTGGCAGCATTCAGTCCGACCACAAGGGATCCTGCCAAACCGGGGCCGCGGGTGGCAGCGACTGCATTGATATCTGAAAGGGCCAGGTGAGCCTGTGCCAGGGTTTGTTCGATTACCGGAAGGATCGACAGAACATGTTGGCGGGCGGCTACTTCCGGGTAAACACCACCGTACCGGGCATGGATATCCATTTGGGAAGCCACAGTGGAAGCCAGTAATACACGTCCTTTTTCAATCACAGCTGCGGCAGTTTCATCGCAAGATGTTTCGATTGCCAGGATGCGGGCGAGTTTTAGATCAGTCATCGGGATGATTATAGCGTTATCCACCAGTACGTCAACGCTTGGATGGAAAATGTTCCTATGTTTTTCACTGCAAAATATTGAGGATTACAAACATCCCCAATTTACATCGAGTAAAGGATTAGAAAAAATGGTAATTTCGGTCCATGTTTAGCAAGAATAATTTGCTCATTTACTCCAATTTTTCATTTCCAGCACAAAATCATAAGGGTAATTGGCCAGAATTTCCATAGTACCATCCGGTTTAACCCATATCGTATCCTCGATACGAACACCCATCCCTTTATCCGGGTAATACAGTCCAGGCTCACTCGCAATAACCACGCCGGGCTTCAGGATATTATCATCTGATGCTGTGAGGCCTGACCACGGCCGTTCGTGGAGATTCAAGCCAACGCCATGTCCGAGGGTGTGAACATAACCTTCCACCGGTGCCTGAGTGTTGAGTGGGCTTTTGTGTCCATTTTTTTCGAACTCCTCGCAAACCAGGCGGTTATAGCCTTTGAATGTGGCATTCAGATCAAAATTCTCCAGAACTTTTTCAAAAACAATTTTTACTTGGTCATACAGGTTTTGTGCTTCAGGTGAAGCATATCCAAGGCTCCATGTGCGAGTGAAATCATAGAAATAGCCTCCACCCGCCTCACAAGGGAAGATGTCAAAAACGATTGTCTCACCCAAACGAACGAAATCTGTGGGATTACCGGTCGAGTGAGGGATACCAGCATCGCGTCCGATGGCAAAAATTGTATCCTCAGGATTTTCAGCACCCAATTCAGCCAACCACAAGTTGATCAGCAATTTAATATCCGCAATGGTCAAGGGGGAGCCATCTTCTTTTAACAATACTTCGTCTTTTCTGACTTCTCTACTGGTAAGATAATCAGCGACACGCCCGACCACAGTAGTGGTAATGTTTCCCATCTTCCGGATGCGCTCCACCTCTGATTCGTCCTTCGTTTCCATGATATACATGAAGAGGGAATTGTCGCTCGTTTCGCCAACCAGTTCGAGCTCTGGCATGAGTATTTGCAGGTGGGAGAATATCGTGAAAGCTGATCCCAGGTCTGTCGTCCCATACATCCCGACCCTGCCACCCACGCCCTGATCGGTAATCATGCGCTTATAGCGGATCGCGTAGGCAAGCGCTGAATCTCCCTGAGCTTCTTTTAATATTGAACCAAAATTATAAGTGCTGTATGGAATCACCTTAAAGCCAGATTTGGAAGCTTCTTCACGCTCCATGTCGTTGCAAAAAAGCACAGGTTGACTGCCAAGTTTTTTTAGAAGAGTAGCACCTGAAACATGTCCGCCTCCGATTAGGTAATACATAGGCGGGTTATGGGTTGCATTGCCAATGACGATAATTGCATCGAGTTTTTTCGCTTGCATGAGCGAGTCAAGGTCGGATTTCATATTGATTTGCTCCTAAAGGTGTAGTGTCCCCTAGATAAACGCCTTGCCAGGATGGTAAGCCAAATCCTGGTATAAAGGCACAAATTGGAATAATGTGACCTGCACCAGGCTTGGAATTAGCGATATTAGATTAACTTGCCTGTTCAACAATTTGCATGACCTGCTCACGGGAAAGTTTCCCCACCCCGTTTTCGATCGCTTTTAGAGTACCTTCCGCGAGGAGCAAAGGGATCTCAACAAAATATTTAAACGAACTATTTGGCATGGCGGCAAGCCCTGCCCTGGCGAGGTCAAGATTCTTCCTGGCATAAGCGAACATGTGACTATCTGTCCACCCAATGGGAAAGAAATTCACTCCACGATCACCGTCTTCCTTCCGGTTGCGCAATATATTGACCGCCTGCAAGCCGCGTCCGAATTGAATTGCGCTCAGCCGGTCTATGGCTGTTCCGTCGAACCATCCCCAAATATCGCATATCAGCAGCCCGACCGCGCCAGCCACGCTGAAGGTGTAACCATCCAAGTCGGATTCTGTTTGGATCTGCCAGTGGTTTTCAACCCAATATGCCATACGTTCTGCCATTGCGATGGTTGTATCCCAGACGCGAGGCGCAATTTCATGGGGTACACTTGTAAGCCAATCACCAATACGTAATGTAACCTCGGGCAAGACT
The DNA here is from genome assembly GCA_963826215.1 of uncultured Chloroflexia bacterium. GTDB lineage: Bacteria > Chloroflexota > Anaerolineae > Anaerolineales > Villigracilaceae > UBA877. The sequence goes on from CAWGWL010000033.1 coordinate 39,803, forward strand.
GAATGGTAAGGGGAGAAATAAAAATCCAATTCAGCAATACTGGCTTTTTCACTCTCTATCCCAATACGCGCCTGTAAAATTGGTCCCAAACCATGCAATAACGCCGCTTTTTTAGTGGCATCCAGGTTGGGGTGATCTTCGATTTCATCTATCGCCCGCATGCACAGGTATGCTCCAGCGATTGTCTCCTGCAACCTGGCAGGCAAACGCGCAATCGGAATAAAAAAGGTCCGGCTGTTTTCTTTCAGGACGCGAATTAGGTCGACGTGTAAAGTCATAGTACTCTCACCAATATTAGTATATATTATTTAGGAGATATATTTCATTTATGACTTTGGATTACTCTCTTCAAATTTGCGAGCAACACTTCATCCTGTTCGGGGAGGACGGTGCGCGGATCAAGCAGGATACGGTCGTTTTCTGTGCGAGCGATTACCGGTGGAATTTCCTGGCGTAATTTATTCATAAAAGATTCTATTCCAACCACTGTCAATGCAAACACCCAGGTTGGCATGCACTCGCCAGGAAGACTCCCTCCTCCAACGGTCGATTCACTCATCAGTACTTCACCCTGCCCAAGCTCGGCTGCCCACAATTCCGCACGCGCTTTCAACTCGATTGTAGGTGCCGCAATCATACGCCAGATGGGTATCTCCCGTTCAGCTTCATCCTTGAGATAATGTAACAGGGTAGCAGTGAGGGCAGCCAGACAAAGTTTATCGGCTCGCACTGCCCGAGCCAACGGGTGTTTTTTTATCTTTTCGATAAGGTCTGTCCTGCCAATTACAATCCCTGATTGAGGTCCTCCAAGTAACTTATCCCCTGAAAAACATACAATATCTGCGCCAGCCTTAAGAGACTCCTGCACAGTCGGTTCATGTGCCAACCCGTACCTATCTGTGTTTAGGAATGTCCCAGATCCGAGGTCATCTACAAATAAAACCCCAAGTTTGTGCGCAAGGTCCGAAATCTCTGAAAGTTTGGGCTCTTCGGTAAAGCCCACCAATTTAAAATTCGAATGGTGGGCATGCATTACCAGAGCACTTGATATACCAAGTGCCTCTTCATAATCTGAAAGATGAACTCGATTGGTGGTTCCAATTTCGACCAACTTTGCGCCGGATTGTCTCATTACATCGGGGATTCTGAAACCGCCTCCAATTTCGATCAATTGCGAACGGGATATTATCACCCGTTTTTTGTTGGCTAATGCCGATAGCACCAGCAGGATTGCTGCAGCATTGTTATTAACCACCAGTGCGGCTTCCGCGCCTGTCAATTTTTGAAGGAGGGACTCGGCATGGATCAAGCGGCTTCCTCGTTTACCTGTTTCCAGGTTGAACTCGAGATTTGAATAACCCTCCGAGATACCCTGCATGGAGTGGATGGCGGAGGTTGAAAGGGGGGCACGTCCCAGGTTTGTGTGTAAAATCACACCACTGGCATTAATCACTGGAACCAGAGTGGGGGATACCCATACTTGCATTTTTTCAGCTGCCCGGGTAAGGATGACCTCCCGGTTGGGAAGTGACACCCCACCATTCTCTACTATTTGAGCCCGCATTTCTACAAGCGTGTTTTGGATGGAATTTAATGTTAATGGACGGCCGAAAGTCGCGATGAGGTCTGCCGCTAATTGGGTATGCAGAAGTTGTTCAACTGAGGGGAGTCCGCGCAGATTCATTCTTTGGTTTGGTCACTGTCCATTGGAGTCTGTCCACTATTATGTGAAGGCACACCAATGGGGGGTTGCCAGCGAGCGTTTTCCCGCATCCGTACGAAGTATTCAATGGCAATCAGCCCAACAGCCAAACCAATTCCAGTCCAAATGGTAACCAGGCGCTCCTGTTGGAGCCAAATCAGAAGCGCTCCGTAAACACCGACCCAAATTGCCTGACGCATAATGACTGTCCCGCCAGCCGGCGGTTTTGACTGAAAACGGAGATTTAGGAACCAGGTGACAGGAAGAGCCAGGCTTGTGAGTCCCAGTGTGCTGCCGAAGAAGAGCAGCCAACGGGCCCAAACTGTTGGGGTGAGAGTTAAGACAGCCAATGCCGCTCCTCCCCACCCGATAATAAAGAGAATGATGGTTGAGATTATGTAAGGCTGGAAAGATGTATTGAGCCGATGTTCCATTCGTTTGAATTATACACCAGCAGTCAGAGGGTTCTCATATTGCCTGTAAATGAAATAACTTTGAAAGTGGAATTTTGGTTTTCGATCGGAAAACGGTTTTCCCATCCCAGATATTTCTATCTACCATTACAGGATTTTGGATTATTACTTGCGCCCTACTTAGGAATAAATTTTTTTGGTGATTCGTCCATTAACGCACGAATTTATTTAATTTTCCTTTTCATCTCATCTATCTGTTCCTGAGTTAGATCGGGAATTTCCTCGAGCCGGGTAATGCCTAGCGCTTTGCGCTGGGCATTACGCCAACGAGACAACCGGTCTGATATTTCCAATTCATATCCCACACCGGAAGGTTTGTAGAAATAGGTTCCGAGCAGACCCTGCGGCAGATATTGCTGGGGAGTGAAATGTTCTTCTGACATGTGTGGATAAACATACCCTTTACCGTGACCGAGAGCGCCAGCATCCCTGCTGGTATCTTTCAGGTGATTTGGTACTTCACCCACCCCTTCCAGCTCAATGCGCTCGAAGGCTTTGAAATATGAGGTGGCAGTATTGGACTTAGGCGCAGTCGCCAGATAAAGGGTTGCTTCGACAATGGGGTAAACGCCTTCCGGCAGGCCGATAAAGGTAAAAGCATGCATTGCAGCGGCAGCGATCACCAATCCCATTGGGTCAGCCAACCCGATATCCTCTCCAGCGAGGATGATCAAACGGCGTAAAATGAAACGTGGGTCTTCCCCAGCGTAAAGCATTTTTGCCAGCCAATAAAGGGACGCGTCGGGGTCTGATCCTCGAACAGATTTTATAAAAGCAGAGATGGTATCGTAATGCGCATCACCGTCCTTGTCATATAGTACAGCACGGCGCTGAATGGATTCCTGCGCCACTTCCAGGCTGATATGGATAATACCGTCATCACCTTGAGGAGTGGATTCGACAGCTAGTTCGAGAGCGTTTAGCGTATTTCGTGCATCACCGCTGGATATGTCAATCAAGTGATTGCGAGCTTCCGGATTCAAATCGACGTTGCGGGTACCATACCCACGTTCTGTGTCAGTAAGAGCCCGGTCGAGTATTTTTCCAATCTGTTCGTTGGATAAGGGGAGTAATTGAAATACCCTGCTTCGCGAGACTAATGCTCCAATAACTTCAAAATAGGGGTTTTCAGTGGTTGCGCCTATGAGCAGGATTGTGCCGTTCTCCACATGTGGGAGCAGGGCGTCCTGTTGAGCTTTATTCCATCGATGAACTTCATCCACGAACAGTGTGGTCTTTTTCTGGTTCAGGCGGCGTCGTTCCAGCGCAGCATCAATGACTTCTTTGAGTTCGGCCTTTCCTGCCAGCACTGCAGAAAGCGTTTCGAAGTGGGATTGAGTGCGGTTTGAAATAACCTGTGCGAGCGTGGTCTTGCCAGTGCCAGGTGGACCCCACAGGATGATCGATGAAAATAACCGGTCAGCCTCAATCGCCCGCCGCAAAAGTTTGCCCGGACCGACAATATGTTCCTGACCGACGTACTCATCCAGCGTGCGTGGGCGCAAGCGGGCAGCCAGGGGAGCTTCATCGTTCAGTCGTTGCTGCATGGCGTGATCAAACAGGTCTGTCATACCGTGATTATAGCCGTTTGACCATAATCCCCAAAGCCCTCAATTTATTGAATAAAGTGGTCAGGCAGGAATATAGGGAAGGGAAGAATGTTCCACCTTTTCAAGTGGGAGGACATCAACCAAATCATATTCACGGCTGCCAAGACCGAGTTTTTCTCCATATTCGGTGACCAGGTAGGGGTCTTTGAGCGGGCCATGGATTTGCTGGAATGGGTGACCAGAACGAGAATGGATTTCCATAACCAGGGGTAAGTTCTCCTCGATCACCTTTAATCCTGCGGTCGCATCCAACACTGCGCGTTCTATTGCGATGATATCGTCAGATCCAAAAATACCTACATCGGGAAGGATGGGCATGGAGGTAAACCCGAAACAGTCGCATACGGGGGTCATTTGGGTGGCAAGGGATATGTGGGTGATCTTTTTTGTATCAAAGGTGGAAAGAGTGATACTTGTTGAAATTGCGCATGCTTCCTGGAAAGCGCTGAAATTGATGGCATCAATTTTCAGGCTACCCGCAGGAGCCTCCATGAGACAACGACCACATTGGTTGCATTGTTCCATGTGCAGGTGCATTTGACCGGGATGCTTTTTATCTTCAACAATGGCTTCAAATGGACAGGACGCGGCGATTTTATTAATGGTCGTGACATCCGGACATTTTTCGGGGAACCAATACTGATCGAAATGCATGGAGTGGTGCATTTCACCCCGGGTTTCTCCAGCCATGCAGCCCAATGCAAGGTTTTTAAAAGCAGCACCAAATCCACAAGACGGATGTCCCTTGACATGCGAGAAGTTTATAAGAAAAGTTGCGTCATGGATCATCCCGGCCAACTTCCATTTCCGGATATTTTTAAAAGGTTTCTCAACTTCGTAAAAATATTTCTCATCCGGTCCAGCGGCAGGGTAGATCGGGCAGCCAAGGGTCTCCTGTGAATATCCGCGCGTCTCAGCACCTGCGACATCCCAGTTCACATCCGCGATAAAGGGCTTGCCACCGCCCTCCTTTATTGCCTGAACAACCCGGCGTACGAATACCGGGTGGATGGTTGAATAGCCAATATTATTTCCGGTATGCATTTTGATGACTACCATCTCGTTTTTGACCCGGTCACTGATTTGTAGTTTTCCAAGGATCAGATCAAGCTTTGCCGGTAAGGTTTCTTTCGCCTCCAGGCGGGATTGGCGTGCAGCACCGAAGTAGACATTGCTGGGCATGATGTATCCTTTAGTGAGAGATTGTTGGTCACTTACTTGATAAATATTTGGACTCTTCGCAATGATTATTTCGATATGGAGAAATCTTTTTCCGCCTCTAAAAGCAACTCAGGGATTTGATCCAGGGCGGTCACCACAGCTTCCGGTTGGATGGCAAGAACTTCTTCGACTGGGAGTTGCACGCGGCGTGTGATCCAGATACTATATATACCCATTTGGTTGGCGCCCAATACGTCCGCATTGAGCATATCTCCAACCATGGCTGCAGCTTGAGGCTGGATTTGGAAGTGCTCCAGAGTGACCTGAAAAATGCGCGGGTCTGGTTTGCGAATACCCAGCGCGGCTGATGTGATGACATACCCAAAATACGGCCGGAGGCCCCAGCGGTCCAAGATTCCCTGCACGTTCCCATCATCGGAGGTATTTGATATCAGGCCAAGCTGGTAACCCCGGGACTTGAGGATTTCGAGGGTCGATAAAGCATCCTCTTCGAGAAACCAATTTTTCTGGGTGACGGCATACATGGCTCTTAGCGCGGAACGCAGTACCTCATCGGGGGTGTTCTTGATTCCCTTATTGACCAATATCTCCCGAAGAACACTGAAGGACGTTTTTTCAATATTATCCTTGATGAAATTCTCATAATACGAGCTAAGGAAACCACCGACCCTCGTCTGGAACGCGCTCGAGTCAATTTTTATCCCGGAGTGGGAAAGAGATTCCGCCAGGGCGCGATCGGCTTTTTCATATATAGGCAACCAGGGATCCTTGGAATAAACAAGAGTGGAACCCAGGTCGAGGAGAACAACTTTAATTTTGTTCATTTCGGCATTATTATAGTCTGCAACGAATGATTATTATTTTAGTTAAGATATGCTGTACTCTTAGGATGCAAGCTTAAACTATTCGTCACGTTTCGCAGCCAAGAATTTCGATAATACTCATTATGAACGATTTATTCTGCAAGTAGTTGAAGAAGCATCTTCCACCTCAGTATATTTTTTATCCCCCCTTCAAATAAATCCCGGTGGGATCCAATTCCTGACGTAAAATCCTGAGTTCGTTCTCCGAGACCACTTCAGTAATGCGAGGCTGATCAACAACTTTCAACGACCAGCCAGTGTTGTTGATAGCCTCCTGAACAGTCTTGCCTGGATGAAGAGCCGTCAGGACAAGTTCGCCCGTCTCATCAGGCTCCATTAAACCGATATCTGTCACTACTCCAATGGGGCCTTTGCCGCGCAGTCCAGCCTTACTCCGCCCTCCTTTACCATCGAGATATCCAGCTGAAGTAATGAAGTCCACTTTTTCCGGAAATCGGCGTTTCTGATGTGGTGTCATAATGTAGCAGCGGTTGGCCCATGCTGCTATTTCCTGCGCCCCCCCTGAACCAGGTAACCTTACTTTAGGACGGGCATAATCGCTCCCAATGATGGTTGCATTAATGTTCCCGAATTTATCGATCTGTGCTCCTCCAAGGAAACCTACATCGACATTCCCGCGTTGCAGGTAATTAGTGAAAATATCGTACATGCTTACAACAGACAATGCTCCGCTCACCAAAGTCGGATCCCCAATGGAAAGTGGCAGCCGGGCCGGTTCTGCGCCAATGACTCCCGCTTCGTAGATCATAACCAGGCCTGGAGCGTGCGTGCGCTTTGCCAGGTTGCAGGCAAGGTTGGGTTGTCCTACACCCACGAATACCACATCACCGTCCTTAAGCATACGAGCAGCGTTCACGATCATGAGTTCAGCAGAGGTCAGGTCAGTCATTTATTCTCCTGTAGAAATCCCTGAATCGCCTGGAATACTTCAGTCGGGCGTTCGAGTGGTACCAGGTGGGTGGAAAGGGGTACAGTCATAACCCGAGCTTGTTGGATTATCCGCAGTACTCGGCGAGCTGTAGAAGCCCAAAATGTATCCGTTTCCGCTCCTCGAATAATCAGGATTGGGACTTTGAGATGTGGCAGGCCTTTCCAGATATCCATATCCCGCCAAACGCTCGTGGCATAAATCCGCATTTCCCAATCGACACTGTAACACAACTGATACCCTTGCTTTGCAGGGCAGGCAATCCCTTCAATGTAGGCATGCAACGCCTGGTCATCCATATACCTGAATACCGGTTTTCGCCGATATCCTTTGAACAGCCGATCGAGATCATCAAATTGTCGACGACGCGTCCTTGCTGCCCGAACAAGGGGATGCATTTGGTAGCCCAATCCCAGGGAACAGATAACATGCCAGGGGCGTATTATATAGGGCGGGAAGAGTACTGGGTCTATCAAGATCAATGACCGAAATCGTTCTGGATACCTAAGTGCGGCTCGCAAGGCGACAATCCCGCCGACCGAATGTCCAATTCCAATTACAGACTCACTGGGATGCTCGTCCAGAAATTGCAGGAAGTCGTCGGTTAACGGATGCCAATCAATGATTTCTTCCGGTTTGGAATCCAGCCAAAGAGGTCGCTGGCGCATTGCATAAACGTGGTAATGATCGGAAAGCCTGGATATCAAGGGTCGGTAACAATCCGGTGGATAACCATTAGCGTGTAGGAAATGAAGTGGTAAGCCAGCCTCACCATAGGAAGTATAAGGAATACTCATTAACCGCGATCCTTAATAACTCCCATAATTTACTTGTTCACTAAAGTGCGCTCTTACTTTCAAACGCTCATGAGTGGCAGCCCCAAGTTTTTGCCAGAATTCGTTTCTATCTTTCACTCCATAAATCCATTCATCCAGGTAAGATTTCACCATTTCAGGGCTTTCACTAATCTTGTCCCACTTTAAATAGAAATCATTATCTCTATCGTAGTAACCCTGTGCATAGGATGGGTGGGCGGCATTAGGCGAGTGGCACACTGCACTGACGATGAAGCCTGGAATGAGGGTCCGGTTTGGATCAGAGCGGATCACAGATTCATCCACGATTTCTTCAGCAGTCAGAATGACTCGTTTGGAAGCAAAGGCAACTTCCTTTTGTTCACCCACAATACCCCATAAATGGGCGTTTCCATCCTTATCCGCCCGTTGGACGTGGACAATAGCAACATCCGGGTTCAGGGCAGGCACGGCAACCAATTCGCGGCCAGAATAGGGGTCGATTACCCGCCTGATCAAAGGGTTGGCGCTTTCCAAATCCACTGCTCCGGTCTGGTTCATGGGCATGAATGGAAGCCCGGCTGCACCAGCCTGGAGACGCGAGATCATTCCAAAATGGGAGTATTCTTCCCACTCCAACCGACCGGATTCGATTTCAGCCCGAACGATGCGCAGCGAACCGACGCCCGGGTTACCCATATAAGAGAAAATGACCTTTCGGGCGCATCCGGCAGCCACCATCTGATCATAGATCAGATCGGGGGTGGCGCGTGCCAGGATAAGTCCCTTTTTTTGCTGGCGGATAATTTCATGCCCGGCAGCAAATGGGATCAGGTGGGTGAACCCTGCTGCATATACGGTATCTCCATCCTGTACGTATTTTGAGACGGCCTCGGAGAGCGGAATAAGTTTGGTCATTTTTCCTGATCTTTCTCAGTTTGTTTTTCTTCGCGACGTTGGCGGGAGCGTTGGTTAATCTTGCGTATCCCAGAGAAGCGGGCAGGCTCCGGATGGGGAGCAAGTCTGTGCAAGACATACCCAATGTACACGGAGACGCCACCAAATAAGAGATAAAGAACACCAAATTCCCCGGCAAATAATGACCCGATAAAAATGACCAGAAATCCGCATCCGATCAGAATAAAAAAGGTCCCAATTCGGGGAAGCAGGTAATTGTTCATTCCCTCGTATTATAGATGATTCTTCTCCTGAAATGGTAAAGAATAGGAAGGCTTGCATGATAAATGAGGAAGATTGTCTCTATTCTTTGGTTGAAACGGTAATTACACTGTATAGTTGGAACAAATATCTCGAAAGGAGTCCATAATGCGCCTGTACGTGGATAATTCCAAATGCTCTGGATGCAATGCCTGCCGGGTGGCATGCTCGCTCAACCTGTTCGGCGAGAACAACCCAAAAAAGTCGGCATTGGTCATCGAACCTCTATTCCCGGCACCGGGCACATATAAAGTAAGTGTGTGTACCCAATGCGGTGACTGCGCGGCAGTCTGCCCAACCGAGGCCATCAAAAAGGACGATAAAGGGGCCTACTATGTGGATTTTGCAGAGTGCAACTTGTGCGAAGCCTGCGTACCAGAGTGCCCGGAAGAGGTCATGTTCGTCCGCTCGAAACTGGCCGATACAGCCTGGAAATGTGATCTGTGCGGCGATTGTGTAGCAGTGTGCGGCACCAGCGCGTTGTGGATCGCTGAAACAGAAGTAGTAGCGGCTTAAGGAGGCAGACATGAATGGCTATGGCGGAAAAATTTTGCGTGTTAACCTGACCACCGGCACGTTTACTAAAGAAACAACTCCTGCAGAAGTGGCTCGTGATTTTATTGGCGGGCGCGGTTTCGGTATCTATTTCCTGCTTAAAGAAGTCCCCAAGGGTGCTGATCCACTGGGGCCTGAGAATAAACTGATCATTTCAAGCGGTCCGATTTCCGGTATGTTGATTCCCGGTGGCGGTAAATGCGATTGGACCACCAAAGCTCCTCTGACCGGGGGATACGCCAGCGCGTCGATGGGTGGTCATTTCACCGCGGAGATGCGATATGCCGGGCTGGACAGTATCATTTTGGAAGGTATCAGCCCCAAACCTGTAACCCTTTTCATAGATGATGACAAGATAGAACTACGTGACGCTTCCGATATTTGGGGAAAAGCCACCTTTGCAGTAGAGAAGCAATTTAAGGAAAAATTAGGTGAAGAGTATCAGGTGGCGGTTATTGGTGTTGGCGGCGAGAACATGGTCCCATATGCCTGCATCAACCATGATTACGGCCGTCAAGCTGGACGCGGCGGTGTTGGAGCAGTAATGGGTTCCAAGAAGGTTAAAGCGATCGTCCTTCACGGGACGAAATCAGTTCCGGTGGCGGACATGGATGCTTACCGCAAGGCAGGCATGGCGCTTTATAAGGCATGCAAAGATGCCGAAGGCCTGAAGGACTGGACTCGATATGGAACAACCATTGTGGTTTCCTGGTGTGATGAGGTGGGAGCCTTGCCAACCCGAAATTTCAGTGCGGGATCTTTTGAAGACGGCAAGAACCTATACGGTCAGGTGATGAGGGAGAAGATCGTCATCACCGATAAGGGCTGCTTCGGTTGTCCTTCGCCGTGTGGTAAGTACAGCCGCAACAAAAAATATAACAGTTTCGTTGAAGGTCCTGAATATGAAACGATCGGACTGCTGGGTTCCAACCTGGGAATTGACGATATTGAAGCGGTAGCACAGGCGAACCTGTTGTGCGACGACCTTGGTATAGATACTATCAGCGCTGGAAATGCCATCGGCTGGGCAATGGAATGTTATGAAAAAGGGATCTTCACCAAGAAAGATACCGATGGGCTGGATCTAAAATTTGGCAACGTGGAAGCCACGTTCACGATGCTTGATAAAATTGCCCATCGGCAGGGTCTGGGTGCATTATTGGCAGAAGGTGTTAAACGTGCTTCCAAGAAGGTGGGGAAAGGCACTGAAAAGTTTGCCATCCACGTCAAAGGCATGGAGCAGTCCGCTTATGCCACACACAATGCCACCGCAATGCTTCTTGCATATATGACCTGCGACGTTGGCGCTCACCACAACCGCTCATGGGCTATCACCTATGACTTGCAGGTAGGCCGTGAACTGGTTACTCCTGAAAAAGTTGCGCGCGTCATCTGGCTGCAGAACTTCCGCCCGATGTTTGATGTACTGGGTGGCTGCCGGCTGCAATGGGTGGAGCTGAATATCGATCGCGACCTTTATGTGCCTGCATTAGAAGCCATCACAGGCATCCACCGAACTTGGCAAGATCTGGAGAAAGTGGGAGACCGCATCTGGAACCTTACGCGCCTTTACTGGGCACGTGAGAACGAAGACTTTGGCCGTGCATGGGATTTGCCTGCCCCGCGCTTCTACGAAGATGCTCCCACAAGTGGCGCCACCAAGGGTCAGATAACCAAATTCGAAGACGTAAACGTCTTGCTGGACATGTATTACGAGCAGCGCGGCTGGTCACCCGATGGTCTGCCTACACAAGACACAATAGAATCACTCGGTCTGGAAGCCGTGGCAGCCTGAAATGCCTGCTATTATCCGCCCAAGCGGAGCCCTGCGTGATGTAGTTGGCGGGCATGCTGAAATCCAGGTGGATGCCGGCAGGACGGTACGCGACACGCTGGTCGCTCTCGGCATAGTGCCTGAAGTGGTTGCACTCGTAGTGGTTAACGAAGAGCAACGATCAAAGGATTATGTGATAAAGGATGGGGATATCGTTAGGGTGCTCGCTGTTATAGGCGGCGGATGAAAAAAATAATAAAAATTGGGCGGCAGATGCACTGCCGCCCAATTTTTATTTATCTGTGGAACATATCCCACAGGGACAATAATCACCAATCAGAGCGGAATTTCTGATTGGTGATTAAATTCTTTAGGAAATGAATACCACCAAAACTTTCATCGAATCGTGGTGCGGATCTGTTCATGCATGTATAAGGGCAAATAGTACCGTCCGCCGGAATTCTTGCCACTTGAGCCAGATGCTTTCCACCCACCAAAGGGTTGGAACCCTGGCCAGGCACCGGTGGTTGCTCCCTGGGGTCGGTTGGCATATGCCACGCCTGACTCGATGTTGTCAAAAAACCAATTGGATTCCTCTTCGCTGCCATAGAAGCCGGCAGTCAAGCCATAATTCACTTCGTTTGCATGCTTCATTGCCTCTTCAAGGTTATGTACCTTGCTGATGGTGGTAATTGGTACGAACATCTCATATTTCCATAGGCGGTGCTGGAGGGGAAGATCAACTGCCAGGGTTGGTTCGCAGAACCAGCCTTTGTCGTACTTGCCGCCCGTCCGTACCTTGCCACCGGTAAGGAAATGACCTCCTCCGGCAGTAATTTCTCTGCAATAGCCTTGAAACTGTTTATAGGATCCTTCGTTGATGACCGGTCCAATGTAGACACTACGGTCTGTCGGGTCGCCTATGACCAACTTCTCGGTTTGGGATTTGAGACTGGAAATAAAGTCGTCATACACCGCGTCTTCCACAAACACGCGAGAGGCGGCGGAACATTTCTGACCTTGCAGACCAAACGCTGAACGTAGAATTCCTAGTGTCGCACGTTCCAAGTCGGCGTGCCGGGATACGATGGCTGCGTTCTTCCCGCCCATTTCGAGAATTATAGGGCGCATCCAGTTGCAGTCAGAAAAATCACGGTAGATTTTTGCACCGACGTCAAACGACCCGGTAAAAGTCGCCCCATCGACAGCGCAGGTTACGAGCGCCTGACCAAGCGTGCTGCCCGGTCCGGTAACGAAATTGAGGACCCCATCGGGAAGACCAGCATCCCGGAAGCACTCAGCCAGGAGACGCACATACCAGGCTGTGTCGGTGGCTGGCTTGATTACTACTGTATTGCCCGCAACCAAAGCCGCCCCTGTTGGTCCCCCGGTTAAGGCTGAGGGGAAGTTGAAGGGGCTGATCACAAGCCATACCCCGTATGGTCTGAGTAGTGAATAATTGGTCGCATCGTATCCGATCAGAGGGTCTTTTCCCATCTCAACGGTATAACCTTGGTTGGTTTCCATCTGGTCGCAAGCATACCTGATGAGGTCTGCAGATTCTTGAACGTCCCCAAATGATTCTATGCGGTTCTTGCCAACTTCAAGTGATAATGCAGCACTTAACTCGAAGAACCGTTCTTCGATCAAGGTTGCCACTTTTCGCAAGCAGCCGAACCCTTTCCTGCCAGGGGGTGTGACTCCAACCGGGGAAGGCTTTGCGGGCTGCTTCAAGCGCTTGCTGTGCTTGCTTTTCATTTCCCTTTTGCATTTGAGCTAGAGTCCAATCCCTATTGATTGGGGATATATCTGTAAACTTTTCAGTAAGTGACCACATCCTTGTTATTAATAATCATTGCATACTCTTTACCAAGACTCGACTGAACTTTCTTCAGCGCCGCGTCATACTTGGTATGGAGTTCCTCCGGTGGATTGTAGATGGTGGCATAAGTGATTTTGAAGTCCATATTTTCGTCTCCTTACTAAATTCATGAATTTCCTTGTGGAGCAGCTATCTATTTTCTTTAAAGTATAGTGCAGCGGAAGGTTGATGTCAATGAAAATAGATATTAATTGTCATAATTATTACGAATTGTTAATACGATAAATGCTCACTGGGCTTTATGCCTGCCAATTCTGTTCCGGGTGACGTATAATCCCAGCGATGAACGTTGATCGCATCGCCTCACTGGACCAATTCCGCGGCTTTGCCATCCTGACGATGGCACTGGCGAACTACATGGGTGGGGTGGTTATCATTCCCGCCTGGCTTAAGCACGCCCCCGATGTCGGGCTGACGTTCATTGACCTGATCGCACCTTTTTTCATATTTGCCATTAGCCTAACTTATGGCTTGTCATTCCGCCACCGGTTGGAACGGGATGGTGCATTCAAGACATATAACCAGTTTTTGGTTCGCTACCTTGCTATTATTGGGTTGGGTGCGATCATTTCAGCAGGAGAGACAGCCATTGGTGAGAACCCCAGCGGGATTGATTGGGGTGTGCTGCAAGCCATCGGCATGGCAGGATTAATTGCTCTCCTGGTCATACGGTTACCAACTATTTATCGTTGGCTTATCGGGGCGGGGATTCTGGTTATCTATCAGATCATCCTGGATCATTTTTTACTTTCCCTTACCATCCGTTCGCCGCACGGAGGGTTATTCGGCTCGCTAAATTGGGCGGCAATGCTTATCCTGGGCACAGCGCTGGCTGATTTATTTCACGGAAACGCAATCCTGAAAAAGGCATTCCCTTGGGTTTCCATGGGTGTTATTGGCAGTGGGAATTGGGGTGGCTTTCCTGTTGCCAGTAAGCAAACACCGTGTTTCATCCTCCTACGTTCTGATCAGTCTGGGTGCCAGCGCGCTCCTGTTCTTCCTGTTTGATTGGCTAAGTCAACGATTCAAATGGAAAGGACATTTCCTGGCAGCATGGGGAAGGAATCCGTTGGTTTTATATTTTCTTCATTATCTCATTATCGGGATTTTTTTTATGCCAGGTCTTCCGGACATATACCAGGCAGCGCCTATATGGTTGGTGATGGTCGAAATTGTCGTCCTCATTGGCAGCATCTCATGGGTGGCATATATTCTGGATCGAAAAAATATCGTAATAACCCTATGATTTAATGAGGATCATCATGGATCAACCCTCAAAAAAAATCCCAGAGAAATGGGGGAGAGTGCTCCTAATATTATTATTACTGGCAATTGTTACTGCTTCTGACCCTCCAGATAACCCTCCCTGATGCCTCAGTTGCAGTTTCCGACTTGAAGCAATTCGACCCAAATGGTTACCACCGGTTGCTTATTCTTGCCCCGCATTGTGATGATGAGACACTAAGTTCCGCAGGTTTGATCCTTTCTGCGAAGAGGGCGGGCATTCAGGTGCGGGTGGTAATCGCTACGAATGGTGACGGTTATCTTTTCGCAACCATGCAGGATTTTAAGAAAATTTATCCAAGGCCTGCTGATTTTATTCACCTTGGGGAAATTCGCCAACAGGAATCATTAGCCGCATTAGCCATCCTTGGAGTTCATCCAGACCAGGTTACTTTTTTGAGCTTCCCCGACCGAGGCACCCCTTCCTTGTGGAACGATTATTGGGCGGCGAATAAACCTTATCGTTCACCCTACAGTGGCTCAATAAAAAGCCCTTACCCAATAACTTATGATCCAAAATCGGTTTATTCGGGGGTTGATTATTTAGCAGACGTGACCTCCATTCTTAATGAGTACCGTCCTGATCTCATTGTTTATCCAAATCCTCAGGATGTTCATCCTGACCATTGGGGGTTGAATGTTTTCACCCGCCTGGCTCTTACATTCATAAAGCATAAGGACTCCTCTTACAATCCCACCGAACTAACCTATCTAGTTCACAGACCGGATTTTCCGGAAACCAAGGGCTTGAAACCGCTATCAAGCCTGACTCCTCCAAATGTTTTGTATGCGCTCTCCCATGAATGGTACCGCCTGGATTTAACTCCTGCCGATACCAACTCTTAAAGGTCGGGCGGTGCAGACATATCGCAGCCAGCTCCCTCTGCTTAGAAATCTTATGGATAGCTTTATCCGGGCTAATGAGATATTTGCGCCTGTTCAATATTCATCCATGGAAACTGTAGTTCAAGGCAGCCCGGACAATCCCTCAACCTGGATGGATGCTTCCGGGCAATCAATCGTGCCAATTCAAGTAGACCCGGTAGGTGATTATGCCACACGCAGTTTTGTTCCCTGCTGGGGATCTTACCGCGGTCTATGCGGGACGCGATTTACAAGGGAATCTTCTGGTTTGCGCCCAGGTTCGGGAAAATACCATCCCTGAAATTGCTTATTTCCTGCGGATAAAGAGCACTCACCGATGGAGGCATCGTGACATACCAAGCCCGGACCGGGATTCCAAAAACCGGGTGGTATCAAATCCACCGCTCAGGTCCCTATTCATGTATTTACCGTCTCATTTGCGGACCTTGGAAATCCATGGGCTGTTTACGTAGGTGCAACCACTGAGGGTGGTGGGCGGGTGGAAGACGAATCCGCGTGGCAGATGGTTTACATCAACAGGCCTTAAGACATGCCCGAACTTGATATTCGTCCATTACCAGTCTATTGACCGGCAGGAAGTGTTCAGGATAGGGGCGGACACTGCATTCTTTGGCGTGCCCATCGAAGCTTACTTGGAAGATCGTAACGCATTCCTGTACGCTTTTTATGCATATTACACCGACCTTGAACCGGAACATACATGGGTGGCGACTGTTGACAAACGGGTAGTCGGTTTCCTGACAGGTTGCGTGGATACACGGTTTCATAACCAGCAAGATCCAAAAGGTAATTATCCCGCGCCTGGCAGGCAATCTGCTCAAAGGCAAGTACCATTTTGGCAAGCGTTCATGGAAATATTTCGCTGGATTGTTGGCGGGGCTTTTACGCGGAGAGTTCACACTCGTTGACCGAAGCATATTTCCAGCCCACCTGCATATCAACGTGGAAGCGGCCTGGCGGGGGTACAAGCTTGGCCAGCGACTAATGGAAGCATATCTGGATCAACTGAGAAGAATTGGGAATTCCTGGAGTTTACCTTGACACAACCAGCCTGAATGAAGCTGCCTGTCGTTTATATGTGAAAATGGGTTTCCGTCTGTTAGAGTTTCGCCGTAATCGGTTTTGTGCTCAACGGGTTGGATATCCGGTGGAAAACCGTTGTTATGGCTTGAGCTTGATTCATTAAACAGAAGATTATTGTAAATGAGATGAGCATATACAAGGCCGAGTCGTGAGGCTCGGTGTTTTGTTGCCAGCATTACAAGAAGTAAAAATGTCCTTCGAGGTAAATATTTCATACCTGAGATGGGGATTGAATCAAGTCTGAAAGGGATATTTATTTGGTGTAGATTGGTCAAAAACATGACAACAAAAACCCACAAAATGAGGTTACGGAAAGGTCGCGATACGAATAATATGGATGATGGTAAGTGTGCACCATTAATTGATTTGAGAAATCCACAATGAAATTCCAGCGGAAAGCTGTCACTGCCACAGCAACGGGAAAGGGAATAATGCGAATCCAACATAGCCCTCATATTCACAGCTTCCCATATAATTCTTACGGGGATATTGGTTTTCAATTCAGTTTTGCCTTTCAACCAATCGTAAATGCCTGCAATCAGGAAATCATCTCATTCGAAGCTCTTGTGCGGGGTCCTCATGGAGAACCATCAGACTCTGTGTTTGCTCAAGTCAATAACCATGATTTTGGGAGATTTGATGAAGTTTGCCGCCAGAAGGCAATCCATTTGGCGAGCAGGCTAAACATTCCCAACAATTTATGCCTGAATCTTTCTGCTCAGGGGCTTTACGAAATTGATTCGAGCATCATAACCACTTTTCACGCCTCCAAAGAGAGCGGTATCCCCACAGAAAATATCATTTTTGAAGTCCTTGAGACAGCCAATCTGACTGACCAACATTCCCTGCTGCAATATTTAAAACTCATCAATGATTTTGGTTTTAAAACATCCATCGACGATTTTGGAGCAGGGTATTCGGGATTGAAATTATTGGTGAAATACCAACCGACATATATTAAACTTGACCGCCATCTAATTGGTGATATCCAGGAAGATATGATCAAGCAATGTGTTTTCCTGGGAATCCAGCAAATCTGCAATCGTTTATCCATCGAAATAGTAGCCGAAGGGGTCGAACAAGCTGCTGAATACAGGTGGTTAAGCCAGGCGGGAGTAAAAATATTCCAAGGGTATTATTTTGCACGCCCTGCATTTGAAGCATTACCTGAAGTTTCAAATAAAGCTTACGCGATATAAACCAATTTCTTGATATTGGAAATAACCATTTCAAAACATTGAAGCTCCAGCGTTTTTCACAATCGCTGGAGTGGTTCATTATTAAATTCCAAGTGCGGGGCACAAGAGAGAAGTCAGTCAACCAAGTGTCTAGAAATCTTGGAAAGCAGAATGTTTGGATGAAATTAGGTGCTCTCTGATAATAAAAAATAATCGGTGATTGCTCCATTAATTTTCAACCCTACCAAAATGGTCTCATGTAAATATTAAATGAAATCCCATTGTCCAAATTAATGCGGATTTGCTGCCAAAGCGGTGCGGATATCTGGTTGTCTTGGGTTAAAATAGGTGAGATGGTTATTCATGAACCACCAATAATTCACAGATGAAAGCAATTAACCCCATAATAACCCTCACAACAGATTTTGGCACTAAAGATGGCTTTGTCGGCACTATGAAAGGCGTCATCTGGGGAATCTGCCCTGCAGCGCGAATTGCTGATATCAGCCATGAGATCAGTCCGCAGAATGTACTCGAGGGCGCTTTCGCTCTTTGGCGCGCCTATTCGTTTTTTCCTCCTGAGACAGTGCATGTCGCCGTTATTGATCCGGGAGTGGGTACGAATCGCCGTGCGCTTGCCGCGCGCATCGGCAAGCATTCATTCATCGGTCCTGATAATGGCTTGTTCACACCAATAATTGAAGACGCTGAAAAGAAGAATCAGCCAATAGAATTTGTCCACTTGACGAACCAAAAGTATTTCCTCCCGGACGTCAGCCGGACGTTTCACGGGAGGGATATATTTGCACCTGTTGCTGCTTACCTTGCCAACGGGGTAGGGCTAGCTGAACTTGGCCCTTTTATCACCGACCCGGTCCGGCTGCAGATGCCAACGCCGGTAAAAACAGAAACAGGCTGGAGCGCACACATTACGGTCATAGATGTTTTTGGGAACCTGACAACAGATCTGCTATCAGCAAAATTGACCGACACAGAACAAGTCCGTTTCAAAATTCATGGGACCGAAGTTAGATGGAATACTGGCATCATATGGACACGCTCAACCCGGTGCATTGGTTGCACTTGTAGATAGCGAAGAACTATATTGAGATCGCAATCGTCAATGGCAGCGCCCAAAGTACTTTAAACGCCAGGGTCGGAGATATTGTTGAGGTGGTGGTTGACTTCGAGAAATAAATCGTTACATCGGTCCTCGAATGTCTGAATTTCCTTTAGAAATTGAAGATTTAACCTTTCAATACCGTCGCCGGACTGAACCTGCACTGGAGAAGATAAGATTTTCCCTCCAAGCGGGTCAGGTAATGCTGATCGCTGGGTCCAGCGGATGTGGCAAGACAACCCTGATGCGGTGCATAAATGGGCTCATCCCGCATACCTATCAAGGGATTATGAGCGGTGAGATCCGATTGTTTGGAAAATCGGTGACCGGGATGGGACTGGCCGATATTTCTCAAACAGTGGGCACGCTATTACAAGATCCTGAACGTCAAATCCTTGGAAGCTACGTGATGAACGAAGTTGCTTTCGGATTGGAAAGTCTGGGTATCCCCCGTGAACAAATCACCCCGCGGGTCGAAAAGGCACTCGAGCGACTTGGAATTTTGCATTTACGGGACCGGGAGACCTTTGGCACATCCGGCGGCGAGAAGCAGAAAATTGCACTTGCAGGAGTCTTGGCAATGGAACCCAGGATTCTGCTGCTGGATGAACCACTGGCAAGCCTTGACCCGGTTTCGGCCCAGGAGGCATTACAGGCTTTCCGCCAGCTCGCAGATGAAGGTATCGCGGTCATGATCGTTGAACATCGTGTCGAAGATGTACTTTCCATCCACCCGGATATATTTATGTATTTGGATGAGGGGAAAATGACTTATTTAGGGGGTACTGATGGGTTGATGGATGCGGTGGATTATCGCCGCATCAAACTACCAGCCCGAGTCGTACTCGAACGAGCCCGCCGGGATCCAGCACCGGTTTTCTTACCTAGTTGCCAGGCGTGAGATTCAAAAAGAAACGCTGGTACAGTTTGAGGACGTTCATTTTCGATATAGTGAGGACAGCCCCGAGGTCTTAAAAAACCTCAACTTTAATATTTATAGCGGTGATGTTATTGCCGTACTGGGACATAACGGATCGGGTAAAACTACCATGGTTAAGCATGCCCTGGGCTTGCTGAAACCTACCAAGGGGCGCGTCCTATTGGAAGGACAGGAAACCCGAAAAATGACAGTTGCCCAGGCAGCCCATACAGTCGGATATGTTTTCCAAAGCCCGTCACAGATGTTATTTGCCCCAACCGTGCGGGAGGAATTGGCTTTTGGCCCTAAGAATTTGGAATTTTCTGCAGAAACAATTACTCAAAATGTGAACTGGGCAATAGAGACGGTAAACCTGAGAAGTGAAATGGAAATGCCCCCGCTGGCTCTTTCTTTCGGCCAGCAAAAGCGAATCAGCATTGCTGCCATCCTGGCAATGCGCTCGCGCATACTGATGATGGATGAACCTACTGCCGGCCAGGATTACTGGAACTACCAGGCTTTCATGGACGCGATATTACAGATGCCGGGTTTCGACACTGTGATCTTCATCACCCACGATGTGGACCTTGCGGTAATTTATGCAAACCGTATTTTACTCGTCTACAAGGGGGAGATAGTTGCTGATGGAAAACCGCAGGACGTGCTGAAAGATGAAAATCTTCTTCGTTCCTGCCGGGTTTTGCCGACTTCGTTGCTACAATTGAATATGGAATTCCTGCCGCAAACTGGCAAGTTCTTTCGGGCAGAAACTCTCTCACATCTTCAGAGTTAATGTATATGTAAACCCATTCTCAGTTCTCAACAGGAGGAAGAAATGCAAAAGAAATCATGGAAATTTGGGACGCGTGAGGTAGTCTATGCTGCCATCGGAGCAGCGCTGTACGCGGTCCTAAGCCTGGCAACCAATTGGATCCAATTGCCTTCGGCTGGAAATGTATCGTTTCGACCAGCAATTGTCATTCCCATGTTCTTTGGAGTCGTCTTTGGCCCGATCGTAGGTTTCATTGCCGGCTTCCTGGGCAATATCATTAGCGATTTAATCGCTGGCTATGGTTTTTGGTTTTGGTGGGACCTGGGGAACGGGATCATTGGACTGGTGCCCGGATTGATCGCAGTCTGGATGACAAGTTATCGCGCCATGAAAGATATCGTATGGGGCGAAGTATTCTCGGTCATTGGTGTGCTGGTGGGTATGGCAATTGCTTCAATCTCCGAGATGTGGGTTTCAGGTGCGGATATCAGCACAGTCATTTATGCAAACTATATCCCTGCCATCGTCCCGGATTTGATCAATGGCCTGATCCTTTTACCCATCCTGATGGTGGCATACGCTGCAATCGTCAATCGTTCAGGTCGATAATCAAACGGACAAATAACAGGAGGCAATATTGAGATTGCCTCCAGTTCCTAAGTTTTCAACAATATGTTAGTCACCTGGCGTTACCGTCTCCGAAATGGCATGATGGAGAAATTCGATCCGCGTGCCAGATGGGTCTTCTCTCTGGCATTCCTCTTTGCCATCACACTTTTCTGGGATGCGCGCTTTTTGAGCGTTTTTCTTTATCATTGCATTTGCCTGGTATTTTTCTTCACGGGCGAGGTGGAAGGAAACACGTCGAGGCTGGTACCTGATCGGATTTATCCTATTTATGATGATTGTTATCAACACGATCATCACGGGAGGCGGAGCAGGGGGAGTTGTCCCGCCCGGAGGCCATCAGGTTTGGCCTCAGGGGGCAACAATTCCATTTTTCGAATGGCATTTCCATTTTGGATTAACCTGGGAGCGGCTCTGGTTTGCGATTTGTCAATTATTGAGGATCGGAGCGATATCTGCGATTTTCCTAATTATTCCTTATACAATGGATCCACGCGTCTATGGAGTCACCTTCCGTGGGCTGGGTTTGCCAGACCGGTTCGCGTACTCGATGGAACTCGCCTTTCGCTATGTTCCAACCCTGGCGCGTGACTTCGGGACCACACTCGATGCACAGCGGGCGCGAGGCTATGAGATTGAACGAGTAAAGGGGGGCATCGTAAAACAAATCGTGCGCATTGCACCGCTGATTGTTCCGGTGACGATGAACTCAATTCTGACCGGGGAAGACGTGACCAACGCCATGGATCTACGCTGTTTTGGAACCGGTCCCCGCACCTGGCTGAATAAACTGACCTTCCATTGGCAGGATTATGCACTGATCGTTTTTTCTATCATCTTGCTGGGAGGAGGCATTGTGATTTTATATGCTTTCCACCTGGGCAACTTCTGGGTACCGGATTTCTGGCTGAAGCTGGCGGGAGGTATAAATAACAACCAGGTTTGCAAATGCAGACCCGGGTTCTCATAACGTGATCATTCCAGAATCGATTTCCAGTCGATTGTCTCTGCAGTTTTATGAAGCCGGTGGTCATCCTCCACCACCAGATAGGTCAGGTCGGGTGAACACTTTTTCAGCAGCATCTCGAGCTGCAGGCAACTGGATGAGTTCATCCAGGTGCCCTGAATAATAATGGTGGGAACATCAATGGAAGCCGGGGAATTATTAGCAAACTCGAACGAAGCTCACTGCCGGAGCGAGTAGAGCACCAGTTTACGTACTTGCTTGGGGTGCTGTATGCAAAACAGAACAGCCATCAACCCTCCAAGACTGGATCCGATCAGAGTCCAATCGGTTTCTTTTCCGAGGATGGCCCTGAGTTGGGTCATGCGCTCGTTCAAATTCCCGTCAAAATCGGGAGTCACAATGCCAGGAAACAGATCGCGCAGAAGGCGTGCTTTATATGTTTGGCTTTTATCTCCCCCGGAACCATGTATGAAAACGATGCGTGAATTGTCCATGGGTCGATTATAAAACAACCCGGGCTACGTTCAGATACTCCGGGCTGTGTTTTGTAACCAGACAAAATCTATTTTCGCAATGACAAATACCACCGCCACCATCCCAGCGCCAGTGTGAACAGACAACCCGGGTGTGACATCTGTAAAAGTGATTTCATCCGGGCAAGGTAGGGAGCTTGCAAAAGGGCTTGGAATGCTCGCGCACCATCCGCAGCTTTGACATTTAGAACAGTCATTTTCTCGACTTTATGACCGCCAGTTTTTTCCACCGAAAGCTCAACCGCACGGTTCCACGCTTTTTTCTGGGTGCGGACTTTTTCAAGAAGTTCCAATTTCCCGTTTTGTATGGTTAGGATGGGCTTGATGTCCAAAAGACCTGCCATACCTGCGGCGATATGGCTGACGCGTCCGCTCATGGCGATATACCTTAATGTGGCGAGCGCACCGAAAAGGTAAGTACGGCTGCGCACATCTTCAGCCGCTGCAACCGCCTCCTCGATGGAGGCCCCCTTTGCGATTGCTTCTGCGGCTGCCAAAACCATGTACCCCTGTCCCATTGCAAGGCTGCGGGTATCTACAACTTCTATGCGCCTGCCGGGGAGCATTCCTGCAGCCTGGCGGGCTGATGCATATGTTGCACTCATCTCGCTGCTGATATTCATGCACAACACTTCATCAGCGCCGGAATCGAATGCCTGTTGAAAGGCTTCGACAAATTGCCCGGGCGCAGGAGCGGCGGTGGAAGGAAGTTTTCCATCCCGATCGATGCGTGTAAAAATGGTGTCATTGTCAATATCATATGCATCTCGGAAACTTTCATCACCAAACTGGATGAGTATGGGAATTTGAACAATGTTATGTTTCTTTGCCAAATCAAAAGGCAGGCTTGAGTCGGTATCTGTAATAATGGCAATATGAGACATTTTTCCTCCAATACATGTTTGAACAAATTAACACTATTATCAGTCCCAAGGTTCGAAATCTTACTCCCATCACTCAATATTTCCATGAGAAGGCATTCCCGAACATCCCGTGATGTTGGATCAGCAGTGATTATGGCAGCTATCGGTATGCCTTCTTTTCGGTAATTAGTTCCATATTCCCTAGGCAGCTAATACCTTGACAAAACAGAGTGGTTCAGGAGTATTATGATGTACCCCACCCCCCTGGGGGGGATAGGAGATAACATGAAGAACGAAGAATCGATTAAGCGACTGAAGATTGTTGAAGGGCACCTTCACGGTGTGATCCGCATGATCGAAGAAGATACGTATTGTATTGATGTGATGCGCCAGATACAGGCGGTTCAGGCAGCGTTGAATAAAATTAGCGCGGGCATCCTTGAAGATCATCTCAACTCGTGCGTTACCACCGCCATCAGGGGTGAGAATCCTGCTGAGCGTGAGCGCGTATTAAAAGAAATCACAGATGTGTTTGAGACCGCTACGAAAGTGTAGCGTTTTACTCTATATTTCCAAACAAGGAGAAAATCATGAACACTGTTACATATCAAATCCCCGCAATTAATTGCATGCACTGTGTGCACACCATCCAAACCGAGGTAGCTGACCTGGCAGGGGTCAAGTCTGTCAAGGCAGATGCTGCTACCAAGAAAGTCGAAATCATCTTTGATGCACCGGCATCAGAGGAAAAAATCAAGGCACTGCTATCCGAGATCAATTACCCGGTTGCAGCATAGCTAATACATATATTTGGGGGCACTCATGAATGTGCCCAATCAATTAAAGGTGGATGATGACTGAAACGAAACAATTGACTCTCCCAATTACCGGTATGACCTGTGCCAATTGCGTGGCTACAGTTGAACGCGGCTTGAAGAAGCAGGAAGGCGTCCAGGCGGCAGTAGTCAATCTTTCCTCCGAGCGTGCAACAGTAACATTTGATCCGTCTACTACAGGTTTGCCGGACTTCCTGGCAAGAGTGGCAGCGTGCCGGGTACGGAGTAGCGACCGGTGAAGCGGATCTTGTTATAAAGCGTTTAGCAGACGATAACGATGCCCGCCGACTGGAAAAAGCACTCTTAAAAATTGAAGGAGTACTTGAAGTTTCAGTCAGCATTACGACCGAACGGGCACGCGTAAAATATGTGCCCACAATAGTTAGTCAGGCTGAGATCCGGCAGGCTGTTACCAAATCTGGTTTTGAAGCAGTGGAAATGGGAGGCGAGGCGGAAGACGCTGAAGCCAAGGCCCGCGAACATGAGATTTCCCGGCAACGGCACTTCCTGATTTTTGGATTAATTTTCACTATTCCACTCTTCCTCCTCTCGATGGGCAAGGATTTTGGTTTGTTACCCTCCTTTGTCTATGCCCCGATTATGGGAGTAATGGTTCCCGGGATGCGACAGGCCCAACCCTGGTTTAATTGGGTGATGTTGGCATTGGCTACCCCTGTTCAATTTTATGTCGGTTGGCAATACTATGTGGGCGCTTACAAATCACTCCGAAATGGTTCCGCCAATATGGATGTCCTAATCGCCATGGGCTCATCGGTCGCCTATATTTATTCACTACCAATCACTTTTGGTTTACTGCGCGGAGAAGTGTATTTCGAGACCGCGGCGGTCATCATTACCCTTATTCGCCTGGGGAAGTTCCTGGAGGCACGCGCCAAAGGACATACCAGCGAGGCGATCAAGAAATTAATGGGTCTGCGCGCCAAGACCGCCCGAATCGAGCGAGAAGGTACGGAAATGGAAGTGCCGGTGGACGAAGTTCGAGTTGGGGACCTTGTCCTTGTCCGTCCCGGAGAAAAAATCCCGGTGGATGGGGTGATTGTCGAGGGCCGTTCTGCTCTGGATGAATCAATGTTAACCGGCGAATCCCTGCCGGTTGAAAAAGGGCCTGGTGACCCGGTTATCGGAGCGACTTTGAATAAACTGGGGTTGCTCAAATTTGAAGCAACCAAAGTTGGGAAAGAAACCGCGCTGGCACAAATCATCCGACTTGTTGAAGATGCACAGGGGAGCAAAGCTCCCATCCAAAAATTGGTTGACCAGGTTTCAGCAATTTTTGTCCCGATTGTTATCGGCATCGCAGCGCTTACATTCCTGGCATGGTATTTTGTAGTTCCAGTCAACCCCGTGGTATCGCAATTTACGCGTGCCTTGATTGATATGGTCGCGGTACTGGTAATCGCCTGTCCTTGCGCAATGGGACTGGCGACTCCCACTGCAGTTATGGTCGGAACCGGGAAGGGTGCTGAAATTGGGATTTTGTTTCGTACCAGTGAAGCCCTAGAACGTGCTGGAAAGGTCTCGATCGTGGTATTGGATAAAACCGGGACCGTTACGAAAGGCCAACCCGCAGTAACAGATGTTGTGACAAGGAAGATATCAGAAGTACAACTGCTGAAATTGGCCGCCTCGGTGGAGAAGGGTAGCGAACACCCATTGGGAGAGGCGATCTGGGCAGAAGCCACCAAAAGAGGCATTGGGTTGTCTGAATTGAGTGGTTTCAAGGCTGAGGCCGGGCACGGCGTCGAGGCGGTTGTGGAAGGCCACAACATAGCGATAGGAAACCTTCGCATGATGGAAGCGCGTAAATATCCCCTGAATGGATTCGAAAGAGATATTCAGCGGCTTCAAGCAGAAGCAAAAACAGCCATGCTTGTAGCTATGGATGGCCAGGTTCGTGGGATTATCGCAGTGGCAGATACTGTCAAGGATGGCTCGAAAGAGGCGATTGACGACCTGCATCGCATGGGACTAAAAGTGGCAATGATCACAGGCGATAATCAAAAAACCGCAGAAGCGATTGCCAGGCAAGTTGGGATCGACAAAGTGCTGGCAGAGGTGCTCCCGGACGGTAAGTCTACTGAAATCAAGAAATTGCAGGAATCCGGCAGGGTGGTGGCAATGGTTGGTGACGGGGTTAACGACGCCCCTGCGCTGGCGCAGGCAGATGTCGGCCTGGCTATTGGCACCGGTACGGATGTGGCGATGGCTGCCGCACCGGTGACGCTGATCAGTGGTGATCTACGCGGAGTGGCGCGCGCAATTTCGCTTTCACGGGAGACTCTTGGTACGATCAAGCAAAATTTGTTCTGGGCATTTTTTTACAACATAGTGCTGATCCCCGCTGCAGCCCTTGGTTACCTGAATCCGATGCTGGCTGCCGGGGCAATGGCTTTCAGCAGCGTATTTGTCGTTTCGAACAGCTTGAGGTTGCGAGGATATAAAGTTGAAACCCTGACCACACAAAAAAACCTGTTTTCCCAACTGCTGGGACTAGCTCCCCGCCTTGCAGCAGCAGGAGCAGCATTAACCGTTTTGGTAGTCATTTCGATTGGCAGACAGCCAAAACCTACCAGCTATCGGGCATCCATTATCTCCCAGGCACCCATTGTTGCGGGAGTTACCACTCCTCTTGAAATCCAGATCACAGACCAATATGGTCAACCATTTACCGATTTTGAGACTGTCAACTTTGGCCGGCTAACGTATCAAATATATCTTGCGGTTGCATCCAGCGATTTGAATTTTCTGGAAGCAGATCCGTTGCTTCTAAATCTCAATGATCGAATGGCAGCAGGAATGGAAGGTGTTAGCACAAATGGTGGAATGATGGGATCAGACTCTTCCGGGTCAGTAGCGACACAAGGTGCCAGCCAGTTGAATAGTCCAAAGGATGACAACAAGGTCAATATAAACGTTGTGTTTCCCAAGGAGGGGCGATACATTGCTTTCATGAATTTTTGGCCGCGAGGCGGTGATCAAATTACACTCACTGTTCCAATCCAGGTAGGGACGGCAGACTTTCAAACAGTTACGCTCACACCAAATACATCTCTCACTCAACAGGTAGGTGACCTGAGTGTTACTTTGAATTCCAATGGGGCGTTAAAAGCTGGTGAATATAACTATATAAATTTTGTTGCGAGCAATTCAGCAGGAAATATTCGCACGGAAGAAATTGAGATGTTTTCCGGATATCAATGCAACCTGTACGTAATTGATGGAAAATTGACGACCTTTTTAAACCCGGATATTATCAATCGCCGGTCCCTGCAATTTTCTGTTTATTTTCCAAAGCCCGGGATATATAAAGCATGGTTTGATTTTATTTATGACAACCAACCGCTTCAAATCTCATACGTTCTTGATGTAAAATAAGCGGCCATAATTGACCAAAAATAACTTGGAGAGAATGAGAAAAGCTGTGAAAAAATCTCAATTGGTGATTGCTGCTCTTTTGTCTTTCAGCATGTTAATAACAGCCTGCGGCGTTCGAGGTTCACCAACCCAGGCATCAAGTACTGGTACAACAAATTCATTACCGAAAATTCGGATTGGTGTGGATGCAAATTTGCCTCCTTTCGCATTGACGGATGCTACTCAAAATGAACTGTCCGGATTTGAAATCGATTTAATTAAAGCAATTGCAGATAAGGCAGGATTTCAAATTGAATTTGTTAATACTGCCTACAGTCAAATGATCACCATGATAAACAAATGCCAGATTGATGCTGCAATTTCCTCAATCCCCATATCAAACGAACTGAAGCAACAATTAAATTTTTCTGACTCCTATTACACAACACGTGATGTCCTGGTGGTCAAGCAGGGGAATATCACGATTACAAGCCGCGAAAAATTGACGGGCATGCTGGTGGGTACTTTGACAGGTTCGCAAAGCATAATCGAAACCGGGACCACAGTTTTTCAACTGGCAGCATACCCGTCATTTAACTTGGCTTTTCAGGATTTAATCACAGGTTATATTGATGCAGTGATCGCTGATAAACCACATGCGCAAATTTATGTAGAAACAAAACCAAATAGACTGAAGATTATTGGCGAAGAATTTGGAACTGTAAATTATGGGATCGCCATTTGTAAAAATTCAAGAGATTTATTGGACTCTATCAATAATAGCCTGACTGAGATAAAAGCCGATGGTACCATGGATAAATTAACACAAAAGTGGTTAAAAGATGGCGGTTAATAACAAACCATTAATTATTACTTACGATATCCATGGAGTGTTTATATCCTCAGTGGCCTGCTGTTACAAAAACAAAAAATACAATGAGACTATAACGACATGAATCAACTTATCGTTGCGTTTATCACCGGCTTGACCACGGGTGGATTGTCCTGCCTTGCTGTACAGGGCGGGCTGCTGGCAAGTTCCCTTGAATATCAATTGGAACAGCAACTTGACCTGCAAATCGAGCAGGAAATTGCAGCGCGACGGGCTCGTCGATTTGGAAAAAAGCGAAACCAAATAATTGCCCACCCTCAGCTGGCAGTGCCCATATTGTTGTTCCTGGCAGCAAAACTGGTTGCATATACCATCCTCGGATTTCTACTGGGAGCCCTGGGGTCAGTACTCCAGCTAAATGCATTAACGCGAGCCATTCTTTTGATTGCTGTAGGGGTCTTCATGGTAGGGAATGCGCTGCGGATGTTCAATGTCCATCCTATGTTTCGCATATTTGCTATCGAACCTCCCAAATTCATTACCCGTTATATCCGGCGGAAGGCTAAAAAAGGCGAGAGTTTCTTCTCCCCTCTATTACTCGGTGCATTGACGGTTTTCATTCCATGCGGAGTGACCCAGGCAATGATGGCAGTGGCAATTGGTACC
This sequence comes from uncultured Chloroflexia bacterium, assembly GCA_963826215.1. GTDB lineage: Bacteria > Chloroflexota > Anaerolineae > Anaerolineales > Villigracilaceae > UBA877. Next base: position 68,745 of record CAWGWL010000033.1, read on the forward strand.
GGCAACGCCTTTCAGGGTGCAGTGCTAATGTTCGCTTTCATTCTGGGGACAAGCCCGGTATTTTTTACAGTTGCTTACCTTGCCATGAAACTTGGCGCCCGTCTGGAAAAATGGTTCATGCGTTTTGTTGCTGTGGTACTCCTGGTGTTGGGATTGGTTTCGGTCAACTCAGGGTTAACGCTGATGGGTTCTCCCCTTTCGATAACCAATATCATCCAAGCCGCAAAAGCGTCCCAGCCAGATCTTGCGGTAAATCCTTCCCTTCCCCCATCAGATGGTATTAACCTTTATGTGAGTGCCGGGAACAGCGGCTATTCTCCCCGTGTAGTGCACGCCCAGGCGGGAAATCCTATCACCTTGAACCTGGTAACAAATCAGACTTACTCCTGCTCGCGATCGTTTGTCATCCCTTCACTGGGCATAGAAAAACTCTTGCCATCTTCAGGAACGGAGAGAATATCCATCCCAGCCCAGATCGCAGGTACGGTTATGCGTTTTTCATGTTCAATGGGTATGTATACAGGGGAGATCGTTTTTGACAAATAAATCTGTTCGTGGAGGATGGAATGGTAAAAAAGACCTATCACGTTGATGGGATGCACTGTTCAAATTGTTCCATGAATATTGAAGGGATCGAGGATGACCTGCCAGGCATCAGACAAATTTGCGCAAGTTACCAAAAAGGGCAGATGATCGTCGAATTCGATGAGGTTGCAGTGAGTGAGGAGCAAATTCTTGCAGCCGTGGAAAAACGCGGTTACTTGGCTACTCCAGTGTAAACGCTTGGAATAGAAAACCACATCTTCTCCCCCACCAGGATAAAATGGCGGGGGATTCTTTATTTGGCGATAACAACATTGACAATGGGTGTATACTTGCGCCCGGCATAGGAGACGACAATGCAGACAAAAGGAATCTGGTACGCTCTTGGGGCGTATGTCACCTGGGGGTTATTCCCCATTTACTGGAGACTTTTAGGTGGCATTCCAGCTTTGCAGCTTCTGGGGCACCGCATTTTCTGGTCATTTCTGTTATTGTTTGGAATTGTTATAGTGGCACGGCAGGGGAAGATATTCCGTGCGGCAATTAATTGGCGGGTAGTATTGATTTATTCGATAGCTGCCGTGCTTATCGCCATTAACTGGCTGACTTACGTTTGGGCAGTGGGCGCGGGTTTCATCGTGGAAACCAGCTTGGGATACTTTATCAACCCCCTACTGGCAGTGCTACTTGGAGTTGTGTTCCTCCGCGAACGGCTGCGTCCTCTCCAATGGGTCCCCATTGGGTTGGCAGCTATGGGAGTTCTCTACCTGACATTCGCCTATGGATCACTCCCCTGGGTGGCTCTTACGCTGGCAATTTCCTTTGGTTTTTACGGCCTGGTTAAAAAGACCGCACCTTTGGGTGCACTGCATGGCCTTACTCTGGAAACAGGCATTTTATTCCTGCCTGCACTGGGATTTTTACTTTACTCTGAAATTTCCGGAACCGGCGCATTCATGCATACTTCGCTTCTGTTTGACGTGATGTTAGTGGGTGCCGGACTGGTCACGGTGGTTCCTCTCCTAATGTTTGCCTCAGCGGTTCAGCGTATACCCTTAACCTTGATCGGTATTTTGCAATACGTTAACCCGACGATGCAATTCCTTTTAGGGGTGGTGATATTCAAAGAACCTTTTGACCATCGCCGGTTGATTGGTTTTAGCGTTGTATGGGTGGCTTTGATACTTTTTGGCTTGGAGGGTTTTTGGGCGCAGCGCAGGTCCAGGGCTTTGGCAAGCGCAGACTAATAAAAACCGCGGACGAATATATCCTCCGCGGTCTTGTTTGTGAACAAGGAATCGGATTATTCCACCGGTGGATTTACGGATCGTTTTACCAAAGCCGATAAGACCAGTAGAATCCCCAACGCCAGCACAATTCCCGGACCGATAAGGCGCGTGATCCAGAGGGAGGTAACCAGGAGAGAGGACATGGCAGCGAAAGCCAGCCCGGCAAATCCGCACAGGACGATGCCAGCGACTTTCACACCTTCGATCTTTTTATTCATGCCGATCAGCAGGAGTGGAAGGCCAACTGCGAAGGGCTCCACCGTCCATAGTACGGCCCAGGAACTCCACCACCCTGTGGCGGCGCAGAACTGCAGTACCACGCCAGTTAGCCCGATGATTGAGGCTGGTATCATGAGCCAGGGCACTTTGAGGAAGAGCGCCATTAGAACAAAACCAAGTCCCACACTGATAACTTCCAGCGGCCAAAGATAGGTCCAAACAGCCCAATTACCGGTGATGGTGGCGAGAAAAAGCAAAACTCCGGTCGTCAGGGTCGGGATGCCTGGTATGAACAAGCCGCTCAAGCCACGAATCTTTGAGAAAATGAAGGGAGGCAGACAGAATAGCAATCCAGCTCCAACCACGAAAATTGGCCAGGCGCGGAAACCCAGCATGATTCCTTCACCGACCGCCCGGATCAGGAGATTTCCGGCAAGTGCCAGGACACCCAGCAAGATCAGGGTCACCCCGAAAAGAAGAGAAGTTTTTCTTTGCATATGAACCTCCTTTAGGTTCGACTAATGAATGTGCCGCGTTTAATAAACCTGGCGGCTTACGCTTCCAGCGAATTAATAATGAAACCTGTCGGATCCACTAATAATTACTTGGAAAGTACTGCAACACCCAACATAAAGATGATTACGATCCAAGAGAGGATGACCAGGACGTTGCTGATACGACGTGTCAACCAGAGTCCAACCTGGCCGCGATGATTAAGGAGGAAAGGGGCGATGATAGATCCGGCAATGAGGATGGGTTCCAGCGGCCAGAGAAACGTCCAATCTTGCCATTTTCCGCTAAAGGCATAATACAAAAATAGGAAGCCGTTCCCCAGTACAATCCCCCCTGGTATGAATAACCATTCACTGGGGAGGGCACTCATCAGTGCCGCAAGTAAAGACCCAATCACTAGCAGCTCCAGAGGCCAAATTTTCCCAAAGATCTTCCACCCAAAGATCCCACTCAACCAGATCATCAGCATATTGGCAATTACTATCCCCGTCACTGACCACAGCACAGCGCTTTGCACATTCTGTCGTTTCACTTGAGGAAAATTCGCAGGTGGAGTGAAAACGGTTTTTGCTTTGTTGAAAAGATCCCCCGCGCTGGCCCTGGGTTTTGTGGGATTCCTGCCAGTTGTTACATCCGTATCACCAGAGGCAAAACCAGCGTCCGGGATTTGCAGGCGTGCTTTCACCGGAGAATACAGCTACATTCGAGGATCCGATCGAATGATTTATCCTCTGCCACGGGGAGAATGATCGTTTCCGGAACCTGGGTCCCTGCTTCCCGGGCCGCACTCAACAGAGCTTCCGTCATGGATTGCGCGGATTGAAAGCGATCATCGGGGTTTTTGGCTAGAGCTTTTAACGCCACACGCTCAAAAGGTTCTGGGATATTAGGGTCAGATTTTCGAGGCAATGGGAGGGGATTGTTAACATGCTTCATTAAGATAGCAAGCGGTGTATCGGCATCAAAGGGCACATTCCCGGTCAAAGCCTCATAAAAGGCTATTCCCATGGAGTAGATGTCACTGCGGGCATCGCAATGGCCTTCCAGCCCTTGTTCTGGTGCCATATAGCTCAAAGTGCCCATCAATGCACCAGCGACCGTATATTGTGTTCCTCCGACGATCTGAGCGATGCCAAAATCAGTTAGCACAGCCTGACCATGCCCGGTGAGCATGATATTGGCTGGTTTCAAGTCACGGTGGATGATGCCTTTCCCATGTGCATAAATCAATCCATCCAGAACATCAATAAAGATGCGGACGGTTTCCCCCAAGCCAGGCGTTCACCGCGTACCCTCATGGCACTCAAATGAGCTTTAAGAGTGTCGCCTTCCAGTAATTCCATGACCATATAATAGAGGTCATCCTGTGCGTCGAAATCGAAAATTTGAACAATATGGGGATGTCGTAGAGCGGCTACTGCGCGTGCTTCGCGGCGAAAGCGAACCAGGAATTCCGCATCTTCAACCAGATCAGAACGTAAGACTTTGATGGCTACGTACCGGTCCAGCAGTGGGTGGTAAGCTTTGTAAACCTGAGCCATCCCACCCCGACCCAAAGGCTCAAGAATGCGATATTTGCCGAGGTTTTGCCCTTCAAGAAAAATTGGAGCCATTTCGTTATTCTTCACATAATGTGCAGCCATAGGTTTCATCCGAGGCGGATGATACCTTAGGGTTACAAATTCAACCTATCAACTGGCTAATATCAGGCTACTGACCTGCGATAAGGAGATTATCAATTCTGCTGGAATTGTTCTAAAAAAACCGTATATTATTGTTGTCCACCACCCAATAGTACCAGGGCAGGATCTTTACAGCCTCAAGCTTTTAAGAGTTTGTAACCCAACCCTCGCACAGTGAAAAGAAGCTGTGGATTTGCTGGATCAAATTCAATGCGGGTTCTCAAGCGGCGTACAAGGTTTTCGATTTGATAATCAAAAATTCCTCCTTCCTTGTATTCCGGCCAAACCGCGCGGTCCAATTTCATCTTTTGAGCAAACCTGGCATTTTCGTTCATATAAATATGCCAGCAAAAGATATTCCTTGGGTGATAGGCTGATCGGTTTGCGGTTGACCCTTACAACTCCGGCAATGGTATCCAAATCCAGGTCAGGGACGGGGTTTTCACGAGTAGTAGTATCCGGGTCGTGGAAAATAAACGCCACATCACCCACCTTGATACTGTCACCATCACGGACTTTCATTGGGGTTATTATTCGTTCCCCGTTCAAGTAAGTCCCATTGGTAGAACCTAAATCTTCCACATACCAGTGGCGGCCTTCCCGGCGGATGCGGGTGTTCTCGCGTGAAATGCTTTTGCTGGCGATTACGATATCGCAATCTACAGAACGACCGATGGTGGCATTATGCAGGGGCAGCCTGTGTTCCTGGTGTTTTGGATCGGTAAGAAACGGACCGGAATTATCCAAAGTCATAGGTTCTCGTGTTTTCTCTTTTCTTGGTAATTATACTCGCAAGGATTATAATTGCCGCCAATTGCAATCATATTTCCAGGAGACAAAGATGAGCAAAAAGAAACCAGGAGTCATTGGCATTCTCACGGGAGGAGGCGATGTGCCAGGCCTTAACCCGGCCATCCGGGCGGTAACCATTCGGGCGATTCGAGAAGGGTACCAGGTGGTTGGCCTCAGGCGGGGTTGGGCAGGGGTGACGGAACTGATCCGGGAGAAAGATGCTGATAACAGTAACAACTATCAATTATTAACCGAGGAAATTGTCAATAAATCGGGGCGAACTGGCGGCACTTTCCTGCACACTTCGCGTACAAAACCGAGCAAGATGGGAAGAGACGATGTACCAGTCCACTTGAAGGAAAAATTCAATGCCGACCAGAACGACCTGACTCCCGAGGTAATTAAAAACCTGGATTGGCTGGGTGTTGACTACCTGATCCCAATTGGAGGTGATGATACGCTGAGCTATGCTGTTCACCTTTACCAGCAAGGCTTAAAGGTTATTGCCATTCCAAAAACCATGGATAACGATGTACCCGGTACCGATTACTGTATCGGCTTTAGCACTTGTGTCACCCGCACGATATCCTTAACAAACAGTTTGCGGACCATAGCTGGATCGCACGAACGCTTTTTGGTCCTGGAAGTATTTGGTCGCTATGCCGGATTTACCGCCATGCTACCAACGATGGCAGGCGCGGCACACCGGTGTGTTATACCGGAATACAAGTTCGACATAGATAAGCTGACAGAATTGTTGATTTTAGACCGGTGTCACAATCCAAGCCATTATTCAGTTGTGCTGGTCTCGGAAGGCGCCATGTTTGAAGGTGGTGAGATGGTTTTTGCTGACCGCTCAACAGACGCTTACGGGCACGCAAAATTGGGCGGTATTGGGGACTTGGTTGCTAGCCGAATCAGACAACTTTCCGCAAAACATAATAACGGGAAGACAATCAATACAATAGATCAAAAGTTGGGCTACATGGTACGCGGTGGAGATCCGGATGCCATTGACTCTGTAGTCCCAATGGCGTTCGGGAACCTGGCGCTCGACTTGTTGCTTAAAGGCATTCATGGTCGTTTGGTGGTTCTCAAGAATGGCAGGTATGACAATATGCCCCTCGATGTCGTCACTGGCACAAAGAAAGTGGTCGATGTGGGTCATTTTTATGACACCGAACGCTATCGCCCCAAGTATGAAAACTTCGAAATGAAACCGCTGTTTATCATGACCAGCGAAGGGTAAATAATCGCTAATATTTATAAAGCGCCTCGACGTTGAGGCGCTTTCTGGTTTATCTCAATCGCACACCTGTTTACTGGGGACGATCAATACTGCTGCAAATAAATGAATTTGTGAAAGTATGACAATAGTAATGGCAATAGTGGCATCTTTAGACAGGCGTTCATAAGCTGTCGGATAAATGTTTCCTTCCATGTTGTTCTCCTTACAAGGGTTGGGGATAAGTTCACCATTTCCATGATATTCCCAACCTGGAATGTACATTTCAGGAATTGTCTTTGTGAGGCGTGAAAAACCGCGCCATGCGGCGCGGTTAATTATTGTTCAAAGAATGCCAAGACTATGTATAAACTTTATGCTCTGGCAGCAGCTAATTCCACCTGTGTATATTTCAGTCGTTCAAGCACTGCGGTTGCCACATTGCTCATCAATGCAAAACCGAGCATTTTATCCACCTGCATCAATGCACGGACTCCGACACCGTCAATTTCCACGACCTTGACAGGCATTGTTGCACGGGCTGAGGAAATATATATATAGGGCTCAATGATCGATGACACCCCCAGCATTTCCCCGGGAGCGATCGATCCGACTAGCGCATTGGATATTGCTCCCTCCCCGCCACCACTATAAATCAAGTCCACATCCCCTTCGAGCAGGAGGATAAGTTTAGTGGCTTGACAGTTTTCCTTGAGCAGGAGAGCATCCTTTGTGTAGTTTTTTTCTTCTGCGATCATGGCTATCGCCTTGAGCTGGTCGTCTGTAAGCATGGAAAAAAAAGGATAGCGCCTTAATAGTTCAGTTGAAATCATGAATCTCTCCTTATATTAATTGAATCAATTGTAGCACGGCGTCCACCGCTAAGGGCACGGCTGCATTCACCTGGGGCGATAATATTTCCGAGAAATCGTAAACATTCTCCGCTTCAACAGCAACGATATGAACATCCTCGTCGCGTGGCAGTGGAATCTGCATACTGCGACCGACATTGAGAGCGTTGCGGAGGGAGGTGTCGTGTACAGCAGTGGTGTGCCCTGAAGACAGGTCTGGCATTTCGGCTAATTGGAATTGGCTGACTGTACCAACTGGTTTCTTCCCGGTAAAAAAAGAATCCACCAGGATGACCCGCTGATAACCTGTAAGCCGTTCCATCAAGCTCAACCCACCCAGTGCGACGGTGTCCACCTCCACATCTTGCCGGTCGGATGTGATCCGGGCAATTTCCTCCACGACGCGCCAGCCAACGCCGTCGTCACCTAAAATGGGATTACCGAGTCCGATTACTAGAGTTTTCATGCCGTAAAAATTAAAAAAATTGGAAGGTCGAAGATTTCGCGTTTTTCAACCTTCCAATAAGCAAATTATTTACAATATTGTTTCAGGGTATTGACCGGGTTGCCTTCTGCATCATGTATGGTGATTTCAAGGGGCATCTGGCCAGGCAGGGAGTGAGTGGCACACCCGAAACATGGATCGTACGCGCGGAAAGCCATTTCAACCATGTTAAGCAAGCCCTCATTAACATTGCCATTCTTGATAAGACTATCTGCTGCCTTTTTAATGGACATCGTGATGGGGGCATAATTGTTGGTTGTGCCAACAACAAGGTTGACCTTGGTAACCACACCGCGCTCATCTGTCCAATAGTGATGGGTTAGGGTGCCTCGCGGGGCTTCAACAATTCCCACACCTTCGGTGGGGGTGGCCGTTGGAATGGCGTGGAAATCAGGGGAAGTAATTTCCGGATCAGTCGCTAATTCCACCCAGCGTTCAGCTGCATACAGTAGTTCAATCAGCCGTGCCCAGTGGATTGCCAGCCGCTGGTGGACAGGTTTTCCCCCCAGGGTGCTGTAGAACTTCTCATATTCAGCCTGTGCGAGCGGAGTTGCCATACCATCAGCAGCGTTGAGACGTGAGAGTGGAGTGGCCATATATACTCCAGAATCAGACCCATCCACGAATCCTTTCCAACCAACGTTCTTCAGGTAGGGGAATTTCAAATACGTCCACGGTTCCACATGCTCGGCAATATTCGCGGCATAATCCTTGGGCTCGTATTTGACGTATTCCTTACCATCCGGTCCGACCACGCGTACTTTACCGTCGTAGAAATTGACCTTGTTGTTCTCATCTACCATACCCATGTAATAGGTCTTATGCGTGTAAATGTCTCCGACGATCAGGTCCAGGTAAGTCTTGTTGCTCAGAACGATGTCATTGAAAGCTTTCAAGGTGAACTGGGCAAACTCGATTGCCCAGCGGCCCATGGTTTCGATTTCCTTGCGTTGTTCTTCGTTAATCCCCTTGGTCAAACCGCCGGGAATGGACGTGCAGGGATGAACTTTGCGGCCGCCAATTATCTCGACCACGGTGTGGCCGTACTTGCGCATTTGGATGACTTTACCGCCGATCTCTAAACCGACCTTATGAATGACGCCCAAAATATTACGTTCGGCAACAGGAGCATCTGGTCCCATGATAAAGTCAGGACCACCGAGAGCATAAAAGTGTGTAGTGTGGTCGGTGCAATAGAAAGCACTGTAAAGCAATTCGCGCAGCATCTTTCCAGTGCGTGGGACTTCCACTTGATAAACTGCATCGGCGGCTTTGGCGGCAGCCATGTGGTGTGCTTCTGGGCATACACCGCAGATGCGGTTAGTCAACAAAGGCATTTCTTCAACCGGGCGACCAACACAGAATCGCTCGAAGCCGCGCAGCTCCGGGATCTGGAAGTAGGTATTGGTGACATTTCCTTGTTCATTCAAGAAAATCTCGATCTTGCCGTGGCCTTCCAGCCGGGTAATGGGGTCAATGGTGATCCTTTGCATGTTAAATTATCCTTTCTGCGCGGATTTGCTGGAGCGCAACAGGGAACCAGCCAGGTTGAACCGGTAGAACTGACCGGCGGGGTCCACCAGGCCGTCCAGAATTTTATCAATTTCATCCGGCTTATTGCTGTCTATGACCGAAGCGAAGGCGGAGGTCAGGCGAGCGCCATAATCCACGACACCTTCGGCTGGACCGTAGCAGCCAATGCATTGCGCCCCAACTGACGGACAGCGGGCGGTACACCCGCTGCGGGTTGCGGGACCATTGCAGGGGATACCCTGTTCGAGCAGACATAGTTCGGGATCAGCGTGCATTAATTGAATGCGGCCGAACTCTTTGATCGTCTTAACATTGCGCTTGCGTGGACATTCGTCGCAAACAGTGGAATTCCCAGCGCCAATCGTAGCTCCCTTGGGGGGAAGTTCAGCTTTTCCTTGAAGTACCTGCACCACCAGGTCAATGACCGCTGCAATCTGATGCGATTCAGGCGGGCAGCCAGGCATGTAATAATCCACATCCACCACCTGGTCGAGAGTCTTCAAGACCGGGTATAAGGTTGGGATTGTAATGACGCCCTCTGGCATGGTGTAGCTGGGCTGCGGACGGAGGTTATCAGGATTGTCAGTTGTGATTGTCGTGAAGGCGGTATCCACGACCTCCTTGATAGGTGAGAAATTTGCCAGTCCAGGAATGCATCCCTCACAGGCACACGATCCGAAGGCCACCAGGATCTTGGATTTCTTACGCAAAAGGTGGGCAATGTGTTCGTTCTCATCATTGCGAATGCCGCCGTTCCACAGGGTCAGCAAAATTGAGCCATCTTCCATTGCCTCAACGTCTTTATACTTGGCATCCATGGCTACGGGCCAAAATACGACGTCAAAATTGGCATCTACATCCAAAATTTTCTCATGGATGTTAAGAACGGCAATCTCGCACCCGCCGCACGAGGCGGCCCAGTACATGGCGAATTTTGGTTTACTCATGCTGCCACCTCCTCCATGATGGGTGTACTAACCAGTTCACCGGGTTGTGCCCAGTTAAGTGGACCAAGTGCGCGGACTTCCTCGACAAACTTGTTGATCTCAGCAGCGAAAATGGCACCTTCCGCCGCACTGGCCCATAGCAATTTTAATCGTCCGGATTCAATGCCCAACTGGCCCAGCACACGCTTCATCAAATGGAACCGCCGCATAGCCTTATAGTTTTGTTCCACGTAATGGCAGTCGCCAGGATGACAGCCGGAAATCAGCACCGCGTCTGCGCCACCAGCAAATGCCTTGTGGACAAATGTCGGATCAAGACGTCCCGAGCACATCAGCCGGATCAGGCGCACATTGGGTGCATATTTCATGCGAGCGGTTCCAGCCATATCGGCAGCCCGGTATGAACACCAGTTACAGGTGAAGCCGATAATGACGGGTTCGAAGGGTTTCGTTTCTTCGGTCATAGTTCACTCTCCTCTTTTAAGCTACGGGTACCGCTGTTTTCGTAATGTTTAACAGGAGCAATCCGTCAATCTGCGATAGGATTTGTTCATTACTAAAGCCAGTACCGCTAATTGCGCCAGCCGGACAACCAGCCACACAGGTTCCGCAACCCTGGCAGAGCGCCGGGTTGACTTCAGACACCATTTTATCCTCATGAAAGAGAATGGCATTGAATGGGCACAAATTGTTGCAGATACGGCAGCCGGAACACTGCTCCTCGTTAATTGTAGCCCTCACTGGTTCAAGTGCAATTTCCTTTTGTTGGATCTTGCCCAGGATGCGAGCTGCTGCAGCTGCGCCTTGTACTACGCTGGCCGGGATATCTTTCGGGCCCTGGACACAGCCGGCGATGTATACACCATCGGTCATGGTTGCGACTGGGTCCAGCTTTGGATGTCTTTCAATGAACCAGTTGTCGGCACTGCAGGAGATGCCAAACAATTTCGCGACTTCCTTGGAGTCATGACGTGACTGCATCCCTGAAGAGAGGATGACCATATCCACGGGGATCCGCCGCTGTTTGCCAATAAGCGTATCCTCCACCTGGATGATCAATTTGCCTTCTTCCTCGGGCACTCTTGCTACATTAGTCACTTCTGCTACCTTACCCCGTACAAACCGGGTTCCCTCCTCTAGCAGGCGCTGGTAGAATTCCTCGTATCCTTTGCTTGGCGTACGAATATCAATATAAAAGTTGTAAACTTCTGCACCGGTGCGTTCACGGACGAGATGTGCAAACTTCAGACTTTGCATGCAGCAAATGGCTGAACAATAAGCGTTGTAGTTCTTATCACGCGAACCAACGCAGTGAACTATCCCAACTGTTTTCGGAGCAGTTTTGCCATCCCGCAAAACAATGTTGCCACCTGTCGGACCAGCTGCGTTGCAAATACGCTCAAACTCCAGGTTGGTAAAAACATTTGCCAATTTTCCGTAACCATATTGAGGTATGCGCCGGGCATCGAACAGATCGTAACCAGTGGCCAGGATAATATTGCCAACTTGAACAGTGATCTCCTCAGCTTTCTGGTTGAAATCAATCGCATTAGTCGGGCAGAATTTTTCGCAGGCTTTGCAGGTACCCTTAAGGTAGTACGTGCAATTTACGTCGTCAATGACCGGATACTTTGGCACGGCTTGCGGGAAAGGCACATACACGGCTTTTCGGTTGCCCATGCCGGCTTCGAAAACAGTATCAACTACCTTCTTCGGACATTTTTCCCAGCAAATACCGCAGCCCGTGCAGTCTTCTGTCTTGATATAGCGGGGTTTCTTTTTGATTGTCACGGCGAAGTTACCGACGTAGCCATCCACTTTTTGAACCTCGGACCAGGTCAGTAAAGTGATATTAGGATGGTTGCCGACATCCACCATTTTCGGAGTAAGGATGCAGGCTGAGCAGTCCAGTGTGGGAAAGGTCTTATCGAACTGAGCCATATGACCGCCAATGGAGGGTTCACGTTCAACCAAATAAACGCGAAATCCAGCATCAGCAATTTCTAGGGCAGCCTGGATACCGGCAATGCCTCCACCGACGACCAACGTGTCGGGGTGGATGGGTACACGCAGTGGTTCGAGTGCTTCGTGATGCACAACGCGTGATACGCCACCTGAGACAATGGCTTTGGCTTTTGCAGTTGCCGCAGCTTTATCGGTGTGCACCCATGAGTCCTGCTCACGAATGGAAACCAATTCGCAAAGATATGGATTTAGATCTGCACCCTTGCAGGCATTGCGGAAAGTCTTTTCGTGCAAGTGAGGAGAGCAGGCTGCCACGACGACACGGGTTAATTTTTGTTCTTTAATATCCTTCTGAATAAGTTCCTGCCCCAGGCTTGAGCACATGAACTTGTAGTCGCGGGAGACAACAACACCTTTGTCAGCAAGTTTCTCTCCAGCCCACTTGCTGACGTCAGCAACATCCACGACACCAGCAATGTTAGTCCCGCAATGACATATGTAAACACCAATTCTTTCGCTCATAGGGTTTTCTCCTGTTTAATATTCTGAGCAACGGTAAGCAAGGATGCACCTGTTATTTGCTCTTTCCCAATCCCCAAGTGACCGGGCAAGACTCCAAAGGCCAATCCCATGAGTTGAGTAAAGTACATGACTGGGATTGAGTATTGTGTGCCAAATTCCCGGTTGACTTGATTCTGATAAACTTCCAAATTGACGTTGCACATCGGGCAGGTGGTTGCGATTACGTCAGCACTATGGTTAACGGCATCTTGCAAGAGGATGCGTACCATGTCCAATGCGGCCTTCCGATTTGTAATAATCAGGGAACCACCACAGCAGCGGGCTTTAGACGAAAAATCTATCGGTTCCGCCCCCAATGTCGATAACAACCCCTCAAAATATTGAGGATTCTCGACATCTTCGTGATCTTTCCTGGGTCGGAGGATTTGACACCCGTAATATGGCGCAATGCGAAGCCCTGTCAGTGGATTCGAGACTTTACCTTTAATCTCCTCCAATCCCACATCGTTGATAAAAACTTCAATCAGATGACGCACCTTGGACGTTCCAGAGACATGCAAATTATCTGCCTCCAGGGCATAGTTAATATGTTCAGCCAGGTCGGCATCTTTTTGAAGGTAGGAATTGGTAAAGTATGCATTCTTATAGCATGCGCTGCAGGGGGCAACAAAGTCGAGCCCTGTCTTTTCAGCCTTGGCCAGATTCCGGGCTGTAAGGGTGTAAGCCAGCAATTCATCCACGGGAAAATAGGCAGTCGCACCACAGCAATTCCAGTCTTCGATTTCCTTTAACTCCACTCCCAGAGTTTGGGCAACTTCCATTGCGGAGACATGATAACTTTTCCCTAGACTTTCGAGAGAGCAGCCTGGGTAATACGCATATTGCTTCATGATGGCTCTCCTATCGGGATGATCCTGCGCACCATCTGCTGGAACTTTTTTAGCCCCTTGATCTTTTTGGGAAGCAGTGGCATCTTTCCTGAGAGAACCAATCCAGTTGCCATCAGACCTTCCTGGATAATATCTCGAGCGCTAAACTTGGGGAGGTAGGTTGCTGCAAGTAAGGGCTCAAAGGATCTTCCAGAATTAACGATCATTTTTACAAAGGCTTCAGAGAAATCTGGCCCGATCAAACCTTCCTGGAATTGACCTTTCCACATTGAGTAGCGTTTCAATGCATACATCATATCCGCGATATCAATTTCAGCAGGGCATCTGACCGTGCAGTTATAACAAGACGCACAAGTCCAGTAGGTATTACTGGCCAATACCTCTTCCTTGAGGTCAGCACGGATCATTCCAATGATCTGGCGGGGTGTATGGTCCATAAATTCAACCGCCGGGCAGGTTCCGGAACAAGTCCCGCACTGCAGACAGTTGGTAATTGGTTCCCCATGTGATGCATACATGAGGTTGGATACTTCATAACTGAATGAAAGTGCATCTACCATTCAAGTACCTCCTGATTTTCTTGAGTTTACGACTTTTTAGCTTCTGCTAATTTCAGCAGCGAACTCACTTTTTCAAGTAACAGCTTGGGTTCCACTGGTTTCTCAAGCAATTCGTCAGTCTCGACAAAATGAGGATGAACGGGCTGCCCAGGGAAGAGAAAAGCGATTTGTTCTCTCAGCCCGGTAATTATTAAAACCGGCAGTTCTCTTAACTGTGGATCCTTCCTGAATCTTTCTAGCCAATGCAACTCCTTCTGCACCTCGTCCCATCATGATGTCAAGCAGGAGAAGGTCGTAGCGCTTGGTTTGTAGGGCTTTGAATCCATCCTTGGGGTTATATGCTACGTCCACATTATAGTTTCCTGTCTCAAGGACGGATTTAATCCCGGCGACATAATCGGGATCATCATCAATAATAATTAGCTTTTTTTGTTCTGCCATCTTACATCTCCTTAGATAATGAATTTGCCAGATGATATATAGTGAAATTTTATTCAGAGTTCTTTAACGCTGGAAGGCGAATTGTAAATGTGGAACCTTTGCCGAATTCGCTTTCCACGGAAACAGAACCATTATGGGCTTCAACGATTCGCCGCGTGATGGCCAGCCCCAACCCGGTGCTTTTTTCGATCTTCTGACCATCCTTGCCAGTATAGAAATCATTAAAAATGTACGGAAGGTCCTCTGTCGATATTCCAATACCGGTATCAGCTACAGAAATCGTGACATCATTTTCGATTTCCTCGGCCTTCACCGTGATTTTGCTCCCTGATCGGGAATATTTAATGGCATTTCCCAGGATATTCACTATTGTTTCCACTAGTGTCCCTTCGTCGCCATTAACGGAGGGTATGGGTTCTTTGAGAGAGGGGCATATTTCAATATCTTTCCGGGTCGCGGTCGGCAACACATTCTCTACTGCCTTAGATATTACAAGGGAAATTGATGTTGGTATGAAGTTTTCTCGAATCTTCATCACGTCAACCGACAGAACTCGCAACCATGTAAGGATAAGATTGATCAGATCCTTAATATTGGTTTGCATTCGCTCAAAGCGAGCTTTTTGATCTTCGGTTAGTTGATTGGTTAATTCGCTAATTAATACAAAAAGGTTTTGTTGGACTGCACCTAGAGGAGCCTTGAGCTCATGTGATACGATAGCCGCAAATTGCTCCCGTAGCATTTCCTTTTCTCTTCGGAGTTGCATCGTTTCCAGAATCAGCCCTCTTTTATCCAGGCCTCTTTGTGTGATCAACCGAAATTCATCGGGGGTGAAGGGCTTTGGCAGAAAGTCATACGCGCCATTTTTCATCGCTTCGACTGCTGAGCTGACTGTAGCAAACCCGGTAATTACAATAACCACAATCGTCGGGTCAGTATCGCGGATCTTTTCAATTACCTCAATTCCTGATATCCCGGGCATCTTGAGGTCAACATAAACTAGATCAGGGTGAAATTCCTGAACCAGGTCCAGGCCACTGCGACCACTCGAAGCAGTGGCGACCTTGTATGCGCCGCCTTTTAAGTATGCGCATACAAGAATCAAGAATTACTTCTTCGTCATCAATGATCAGAATTTTAGACTGCGTTTTCATCTTTCTTGCTTTCTTCTTCAGTCGTAACAGGTAATCTCACAATAAATGTCGTACCTTTGCCAACTTCGCTCTCTACCGAGAGGATGCCATTATGTTCCTTGATTATCCCAAAACTAATCGCCAGGCCTAGACCAACTCCATGTCCGGTATCCTTTGTGGTAAAAAATGGATCGAAAATTTTGTCCAAATTCTCTTTTGCAATTCCGTGCCCGGTATCATTAAATTCCACTTCAATGCAATGTTCTGCCGGGTTGAATCTGGTCGTTAAATTCAGTTTTCCTTTGCCATCCATGGCATCTGCCGCATTGACAATTATGTTAATAAATACGCGCTCAATTTGGGACGGGTCGATGATCGTCATCGGTAGTTTTTCGTCCAGACTTTGAGTGATCAACACATTTTGAAATAATGCCTGCTTTTCAAGGAGGGAAACACATTCTTTCAAAACGTTATTTACATCACATAATGTTTTATCGGGTTTCCTTTGTCTTGAAAAATCCAACAAACCCCGGATGATATCCCTGCTCCGATTCGCCTGGATGACTATTTTTTCAATAGAATCCTTTGCCGGGTCATTGGGTGGCAAATCTTCCAAAAGCAAGTGGGAATACGTGACTATTCCTTGGAGCGGATTATTTAATTCGTGTGCCACATTGGCAGATAATTGTCCGATAAGAGCCAGTCTTTCTGACTCCATGATTTTCTTTTTGGTAAACTCTTTCAACTTTTCATCCCGCTCTTTTAACGCGGTGGCCATGGTATTAAAAGTGTCTGCCAGTTCTCCCAACTCGTCATTTGAATTGATTTCTACACTTGTTTCAAGGTTTCCCCGGGCTACTTCTCCAGATGCTGATACCAGTTTATTAATTGGTTTCGAGATACTTTTCGAAATAAAATAAGCTAAAACCATGGAAACAAGCGCACCTGCTAACGTGATTGCCAGAAATGTAAAAAGTGTTTGCTGTTTGATATCAACATATTTTTGCTCGAGAATGCCAACATATAGGATCCCGATGATTTGGTGATTTATGCTTTTTATCGGTTCATAGGCAGTTATGTACCAATTATTTACTACGTAGGCACGCCCTATATAAGGTTGTCCATCTGTTACGACTTGGTTGTACACCTCTTCAGAAACGCGTGTTCCTATTGCCCGGGAGCCGTCACCATTCTTTACATTCGTTGAAATTCTCAAGTCATCCTGGAAAATCGTGGCAGTACCGATGTCCTGACTTTTGTATTGCAGGTCCTGAAAAACGGTTCTTTTAATCTCGTCAACAATTTCATAGTTCCTGTTCAGTAAAATGCCGCCATATAAGATTCCAATTAATTTATTTTCATAGTCAAATATCGGGGCAGCTGCACCGAGCATCATGCCGGAGGTCTCTTCTGTCTCCGTTCTTACCCTTGCCATTGGAGTGTCAATAAACGTGAAATGCGCTTGAGCGACCAGAGGTTGCGATTCCAATATTAAATCATTTATTGGCACAATCATTGTGCTAGAAACCGGAACATTCCTGGCAATAACTGCTGAGACAAGTTCGTTTTGATACTGGCTGTCTCCGGAAAGACTCGTATTATTTGCTCGCAAGAGAACCTTTCCCAGTGGATCTGTTATCGTTAATATATCCAAACTTTCGATTACTTTTACCCTTACCAATTCTTCGGCGAAACTAGCAGCATCACCGGATATTAGAGCATCTTTTATATAAAACCGATCGGCTGTGAGGCGGACTACATCATTGATGTGGTTTAGCTTGCTCAAATATATTTCCCTTGCTGAGTTCAGGTCCCGGCCGACCTTCTCCTGGGCTTCTGCCACAATACGGTCACTAATTATTTGGACACCCACAAGCGTAAAGACCAGATTCGTAACAACAATGATCAGCAGAAAACTCAGGATGAGCCTGATTGCGATTGGTATCCGTAAAATTCCCGTACGGGCTGAACCATCTCCTCTCGAACCGTGTGCGTTCGAATTTATTACCAAGTTTCATCATGATCTGATTTCTATGACCGACGAACCGGAGGTATGGATGCCTGAAAAAACCGCAGCGCTTCGTTAATATTTATCTTTATAAAGCTGCGTAAACCAGTTCGATCAGGTCTTTGACCTCAATTAATTGTTCATTACCAGTAGTTTTAACAGCATCTCTGAACATGGTTACATCTTTGGGACATGCGACGATAAAAGCTGACACTTTACCCATTTTTACCGCTTCGCGAATCCGAGATTCACTGGGTCTTTCTTTCATTTCACCTTCTGCCATCCAGATCCGTCCCCCACCGGCACCACAGCAGAATGAACCATCATTATGACGTGGCATCTCGATCAACTCACAACCGGTTGCTTGGATGACCCGGCGGGGTGCATCGTAAATACCATTGTATCGACCCAGATAGCATGGGTCATGATAAGTGACTTTGTGACCCAATTTCTTACTGAACTTTAATTTTCCGGAACTGATCAACTGATCGAGTAATTCGGCATAATGAAATACCGGTTTACCTCCAGACCCATTGCTTGTATATTCGTTTTTCAGAGTGTTGTAGGTGTGTGGATCGGTGGTAACGATTGCCTTGTATATGCACTTGCTCAACGCCAAGGAGTTTTTTTCCATGAGCATCTCGAAAAGGCCTTCTTCGCCTACACGTCGCACGTCGTTGCCGGCGTTGCGTTCGGCATCGTAGAGCATGCCAAAATCCAAACCAGCCTTACGGAAAACTTCTGAAGTCTTGACAGTCACATCTGTTAACGTCGGGCTGTAAGAGGCATAATCACCGACGAACCACAGGTACTCCACGGGTTCCCGACGAGCATCTTTAATGGGAGGTTGGACCGGCTGAGTCCAGCGGGCACGCATTCGTTCAGATTGGCCAAATGAATTACCGTAGCGGCCCAAGTTTTCCAGCGCGCCTTGTAGTTCGGTGTCCATGCGCCCTTCAATGACCAGGTAACGGCGCATATCAACAATGACATCCACGTGCTCAATTAATATTGGGCATTCGCAGACGCATGCGCCGCATGTTGTACATGACCATAATATTTCGTCGGATATTTTCTCGCCAACGAGGAACGGAGCTTTGATATCATTATTGAGAAGCCCCGGTCCATCCTTTCGCAGGGCAGCACGCACACCCAGGATAACCTCTTTAGGGGAAAGCGGCTTCCCGGCTGCAAAGGCTGGACAGACGTCCTGGCAGCGCCCGCATTCTGTACAAGCATCGCTATCCAGCAGCTGTTTCCATGTCAGACCTTGCAGGGTGCTCGCGAATATGGGTTCGCCCTTCGCTGTTTGCGGGAGAGGAGCAAGTTTCCCCAAAGGCCGATCGAGTTTCGAGAAAAAAACATTCATCGGACCAGTTAGGATGTGAAGCAGCGTCCCGACTGGCAACGTGGCAAGAGTGACTGTCACAAGTAACAAATGGAAGATCCAGATCCCCAGATGCCAATTCAAGAGGGTCGCACTCGAAGCGCCTGTGAAAACCCAAAGCTGTGCTAATAACCAGCCCATTGGCGACCACAATTCCCAGGCGGGTTTTTCGACCGCCAGGCGAAGGGACTCGGTGAACCATCCACCCAGGACGATCAACGTAATCAATACCAGTGACCAGGTGAATCCTGGTTCCAATGTCAACCGCCGTGGGCGTTGAATGAAGCGGCGGTAAGCTGCCATCCCAGCACCAATTAGAAACAAAAGGGTAAATGTGTCCAAAACGAACTTATAAATCAGGTAAACGTTACCCTGGAGTATCTTCAGGAAATGAGAGTCAATCGTTGCGAGGGCTGTTCCCAAAAAGAAAGTAAAGAATCCCCATGCCAGCCCTATGTGCATAATCCCGGGGTATTTCTGCCGAAGCACCTTTACTTGAACAATAGCGTATTTGATCAAACGCCATAACCGGATATGGAGTAGATCCCAGCGGACCTCTGGTCTTCCCACCTGCCACCATAGCCTGGCGCGCTGGAAGAAGCGGACAAGGAGGATAACGCTGCCTAATGCCATTAAAAAATAAACATAGATGGCAGGAGAGCCCCAGGTCGTCGGGATGCCCCAAAAATCAATTCGCTCAGGCATGTAATGTGCTCCTCATCCTATCCACGAATTTATTTTCCGCCTTTGACTGCTTTGACTTGTGCGGTCAGGACTTCGACCAGATCGAAGAGATCAATTTCTGCGCCGTATTTAGCAATATTGAATATGGGTGCAGCAGGGTCGGTATTGATGGCAATAATCGTATTGCTATCAGTAATTGCTTCGGCGTGCTCGGGTGCACCGCTGATGCCTAAAGCCAGGTAAATCTTGGGTTTGACATGCTTGCCTGATTTTCCCACCAGTCGGGAAGTTGCAAGCCAGCCCTGGTCTATGACAGGACGGGAACCTGAAACAGTTCCGCCGAGCGCTTTTGCTAAATCTTCCGCCAATGTGATGTTATCCTGGTTCTGGATGCCGCGACCAACTGAGACCAGGACAGTTTCCCTGGCAATATCCACATCGCCTGATTCTGGTTCGATATAATTTGCGAGAGTCACCCTAAGAGAATCCAATGTCGGAGACTCCGCCTGGGTGATGGCTGGCGCTTGTGAATTCTGCCCCAATTCGGACTTATATCCACCTGGAACCATGGTTATCAATGCAGTCGGACCCGGCAATGTGCCTTCAGCCATGATCTTCCCGCCGCATATTTGGCTGATAAATTTGCCATCCGCCCCAAAGCTGCGACATGAACTCACGATTGGCAATCCTAATTTTATGGAGAGGGTACTTGCAAGGTCTGTACCAATAGAGGTGCTGCCGAATAACACTGCCCGTGGTTGATCCTTGGTGATCAGGGTGACCAAGGCTTTTTGATAGGCATCTGACGTGAAATCTGCCAATGCAGAATGATCAATATATATAATTTTATCGGCAGCCAAATACCTTCCTGATCCTGCAGAAGGGTTTGCAGCTAATTCTTGTGCATTGTGACCGAGCAATACTCCAACAACATTTCCACCAAATCCATTGGCCAGCTCGCGTGCACCTGCCAGCATCACATAGGAAATTTCCGCCACTTGACCCCGAAGATGTTCGATGACCACATAAATATCTTGATTCATGTCGGATCTCCTTTTAGAGCACGCCCAATTCTTTGAATATGCCCACCAATTTGGAAGCAACTTCGTCAGGGCTGCCGGTGATCATCGTGGCTCGTTGACCGGCCTCTGTTTGGAACATGCGACTTACAGTTGGCCCGCCAGCCATGTCAAGTCCTGCCGCCATTTTTTCTTCAATTGTGGAAGTCTTCATCATTTGGCGTACTTTGCTGACCGCAACATAACGGGGTGGTTGTTCTGCAGCTTGAATGCCCAGTACTGCGGGGAGAGTTACTTCCATCTCGGCAATCAAGCCACCAGGATATTCTTTTCTAACCTTGGATTTTCCATCTAAAAGTGTGACTCCAGATAAATAACCTACGTAAGGCATTTCGAGACATCCAGCCAGAAGAGGTCCTAGTGATCCGTCCAAGTCGTTATTGGCTTGAACACCGGTCAGCACCAGATCCGGTTGAAGTTCCTTGATCACTCCTGAGAAAGCGCGTGCAAGAGCATGGTTGTTAACTCCTGCAAATTCTCCCTTGATTTTAATCAACTGGTCGGCACCTTTGGCAGCAGCAGTGAAAAGCACATCATCCACGCCCTCAATATCCGGGGCTACCACCGTTACCTTGCCTCCGCCTCGTTCTTTTAGGAGGATGCCTTGTTCAATGGCGTGGTCATCAAATTCATTAATAATGAGACGTAACCAGGCTGTATCCAGCGCTATGCCGTTTGGATCAATTGTTAATTCTTCAACCAGATCGGGGACGAGCTTCACAAGGATCACAATGTTCATTTTTGCCTCACTAATTGCCCATCGATTCAGCTAATAATTCGGCAATGTCTCTCACTTTGAGTTGTCCAGCACCCTGCACCGTCTTGGCAGCGTCTTCAAAACGGGGCAATTCGTAAGGACAGGCAACAGCCAGAATCTCAGCACCAGCTGACAGCGCTTCACTTACGCGCCACTCAGACAAGCGGACATGCGCTTTTTCCCATTGGAACCCATCAAGCCACATCCCACCTCCGCCTCCGCCGCAACACAGGCTGTTCTTGTGGTTGTGCGACATTTCCACCAGTTCCAACCCGGGGATGGCCTGCAAAATTGCCCGTGGCTGGTCGTAGATCCCATTGGCTCGACCCAGGTAACAAGGGTCGTGATAAGCCACTCGATTTTTTATCTCGTGCTTCAATAGGGGTTTAAGTTGCTCAAGGCGGTCGGCCAAATACTCGGTATAGTGTCTGATCGGGTAAGAGATATCCAGCCCTGGGTATTCGTTTTTTATGGCGTTATACGCGTGCGGATCGGTCGTAATAATTTGGTTAAATTCGTATTTGTTGAATGCCATCCCATTCTTCTCGGCAAGCATCTCAAATAGTCCGCGTTCTCCCGCCAACCGCTGCGAGTCGCCGTCACTTGATTCTTCCGGACCGAGAATGCCAAAATCTACTCCCAAGGCATTGAGGATTTTAGATAACGCTTTAGTGATTAATTGAACTCGGGGGTGGTAGGATGGGTAATCGCCCACAAACCATAGCACGTCCACCTTTTTTCTGACTTTCCCCATTACGTTGACTTCTGGGACGATACCTGCAGCCCAGTCAGCCCGTTTGCGTGGAGATTCTCCAAGTGGATTTCCGTATCGTTGGGAATTTTCCAGTGCGCTTTGAAGTTCTGCAGGGACATTGCCTGCCAGGATCAATTCTTCTTTTGTACGCGCCATCAGGCCTGGAGTTAGAGGTATTTGAGCTGGACAGACCGCGGTGCAGGCGTAACAGGAAACACACATCCAGACGGTATCAGTGTCCAATACTTTATCAAATCGATCTGCGCGCAGCTGGGCGATCATTCTGCTTGGTGGGTGGATCATTAGGTATCCAAAAGGGCAAATGCCACTGCAATCGCCACATTGCAAGCAGAGTCTTAACCTTTCACCATCCGGCGTAGCTTCGAGGATCTGATCATAAATTGAGTTTTTAACAGTACCATTAGCGGTCATGGATCACCTCTCTCCTAATCTGGGAAGAGCTGCAATGCGGTCGGCTAAAATCATGGGCTCGCTCCGCTTCATTATTAGAATCATGCCGCGGAAAAAATACCAAGTATGGCATTAATCTCCCATTAGTATGTTTTCTTTAGAGGCAAATCACCAGTGGGGGAAGTCATTCGTTCGTGTGACGAAACTCACAAACCCAACATCGAGTATAATCTGCCCGAATTCTGACAAGGAGAGTATGGAATGAATTATGCAATGTGGAAGAAAGCATTAACGGTAATCCCCAATGTTTCCAAAGAAGAGTGGGACAAACTGGATATCATCTCAAAATGGCTGATCAGTACCCGGGCTGCGGTGCTTGTAATGACATTTTTATCAGCTGTGCTGGCGGGATTGTTTGCCTGGCATGATGGCTTCAAGATAAATATTCTAACCTGGTTAATCCTGACTTTCGGATTGATACTTGCGCATGCCGCCAATAACATTTTCAATGATTACACCGACTACTCCCGTGGGGTGGATAAGGATAATTATTATCGCACCATGTATGGTCCCCAGCCGGTTGCTGACGGCTTGGTAAGCAAGCGCCAGCACCTGACCTATTTCGCCGTAACAGGTTTCCTCGCTTTGGCATTTGGTATATCCCTGGTGGTCATCAGCGGTGGTGGGCTGACCTGGTTGCTCCTCGCGCTTGGTGCATTTTTTGTACTTTTTTATACCTGGCCATTAAAATACATAGCCATGGGTGAATTGGCGGTGCTGATCGTTTGGGGTCCGCTGATGGTCGGGGGAGGGTACTATGTGTTGACCCAAGTCTGGTCGTGGAATGTAATATGGGCCAGCTTACCATATGTCCTTGGAGTGACCACGGTTA
This sequence comes from uncultured Chloroflexia bacterium, assembly GCA_963826215.1. Classification (GTDB taxonomy): domain Bacteria; phylum Chloroflexota; class Anaerolineae; order Anaerolineales; family Villigracilaceae; genus UBA877. The sequence goes on from CAWGWL010000033.1 coordinate 92,327, forward strand.
TTTTTGGAAAACACATTGACAAACTGTTGATCGACAAGGCCAAGAAAATATTCACCTTGCCAGTGTTAATCGGAGAGAAGGCAGCCCGCTTCGCTGTCGTGGCAATGATGGCGTTGCCTTATCTGCTGGTGGTGGTGTTGATCGTTAGTCGGTATTTCACCCCGGTGGTTCTGCTGGTTATTGTGGCAATCCCAACCTTCCTAAAAATGGTTCCTCAGTTCCTGAAACCCAAACCTGAAACCCGTCCCGATGGCTTTCCTGAGGGACAGGGCGGCTGGCCTCTTTATTTCGCCCCGCAGGCATTTATTAATAACCGTGCCTTCGGCACCTGGTTTATGTTGGGCATGATCCTGGATGTGATTATCCGGATTGTGTTCCCTCACTTTTGGGTGGCCTAGCTCCTTCTTGTGGGAATCGACCTCCGCAAACCATTAGACTCTGGTTTTCAATATCGCAAGATGGTACCAGGGATTGATGCGGTTTGTTAAGATTGGTGTATAATGTTTGAAATTCGCCGGTAATCCATCTGAATCATAAATCATGAATGATGCCACACTTCTGCTCATAGAGGGCAAGCACGCAGATCATCCCACGTTCACTCCTGCCCTGCGGAAAAAAGGTTTCGTAGTGGAACTGGCCTCCAGTGGCAGTGAAGCGTTGGCGCGCCTCTCTGATGGGTTTATTCCGGAGCTGGTTGTTGTAAATGCAGCCACATTACGCAGCAGTGGAAAACGGATTTGCCAGTCGTTGCGTGAGAAAGCCGCAGCTCTTCCCATCCTGATCATCCTCGACGAAGATCAGGGCGTGGATAAAATTAATGCCGATGTAATCCTTTCTCTTCCCTTTACTGCCCAAAAATTGGTAAACCGGATCAGCCATCTCCTCCCTGGGGATGGAAAGGATAATGTACATGCCGGACCGATACGGCTTGATATCGGAAAGCGAATGGTCCGCTGCCAGGGCAAGCAGGCTCGCTTAACACCGCGTTTGGTTGGTTTACTAAAAATATTAATTGATCATCGAGGCGAAGTTGTCGAGCGGAAAGCGCTTTTTTCCAAGGTATGGGAAACGAATTATACGGACGACACCCGCACGTTGGATGTGCATGTATCCTGGTTGAGGCAGGCCATCGAGATTGACCCGGATTCTCCGCAGCTTTTAAAGACGATCAGGGGAGTGGGGTACCGGCTGGACGTTTGATTGAGAAACGGATCCGTCCACGGTAACAGCCCGCACGCAGACATTTGTCGGCGCGGCGGGCATTTTTATTTCCTGGGGGATTTCAGGAGAGCGATTTGTACGCCTTACCTGGAACGCACTACGAAAAAGTTTTCCATTCCAGGCAGGGTCGATCTCCCAATAATCGAGGCTGGGGGGGGAATTCAAAGTTATCTTCAAATTCGAAGTGGTGAAAGAGCATTTTTGTTCATTCATTGGGATCGAACAATTCTTTTCCCGGCTTATTGAAAATGGGACTTGGATTGTTTCAATAAGACGTGAGCGGGTCGTATGTATCGCGCGCCATGAAACATCCCCCACCAGAAAACGACGGGCATAACGGGCTGCCACAAGGGCAAGTGTTCCTGAACCGCAAAAGAAATCCGCGACCAGGTCGCCTGGATTTGAGGAAGCAAGGAGAATTCTCTCCACCAAGGCTTCGGGTTTTTGGGTTGGGTAACCAGTACGTTCGTTATGCAAACGTGCCACCACTGGGAAATACCACCAATCTTCAGGCACTTTTCCACGTCCCAGATCAGGGACCTTGCCAAATCCTGCTTTGGAAGATGATGCAAAAGTTTTCACCGTATTGGGATGATATGGTTGGCGCACGGCATCGGCATTGAATGTGTAACCATCGCCTTTTGTGTAAACTAGAATTGCGTCGTGCTTGCGGTTAAAAGCCTTCCGGATGGGGGATGGTCCATGATAAGCCCAAATAATTTCATTTAATAATCGTTCCTTACCAAAGATTTCATCCAGGAGAAGACGGGCATATGCATCCGCGTGCCAATCCAGGTGCAGGTAGAGTGTTCCTTCCGGCGCAAGCAGGCGGTACATTAAAGCCAGGCGCGGGTATAAGAAGTCCAGGTAGGCGTCCAACGTCTCCCAATGATCCCCATACCCTTCTGCCATCAGCCAATCTTGTGGACGTCGTGAATCTTCTCCCCGCCCAATACGCGCAGAATAACGTTTGTTTGAGAAAAATGGAGGATCTGTATAGATCAAATTGATTTTATTTTCATATTGAGGGAGCAACGATGCCATGATCTGCAAATTATCCCCCAGGTACAGATAGTTTTCTGGATTGATATCGGGATACCCTGACCCATGCGGATAGATGACTGAGTCGAGGATCAACTCGGCTGGATCGAGGGCGGGCAGCGCTTTCGTTGGCCAGGTCAGATTGGGCATATTACATGTGAATATCCACGACAGTACCCAAGCCGCGGGTGTCCAGCGTCTCCTTATTGATCTGGTCGAATCCGGCAAGAGGCCTGCTCCAGCGAAAAAGCCACTTGGCATCCTCATTTCGCATGTTGACGCAGCCATGGCTCATGGGGAGGCCAAAATTATCGTGCCAATAGGTACCGTGGAAGGCATGCCCAATGGTAGTAAAAAAGCTGCACCAGGGGACCCCCGCAAGCACATTTTCTACCTCGCTGGCAAAACGTTCACTCCCATGCATCCGCCGAGAGGGTAGTTTGACTAGGATATTCCATCGCCCCTGTGGGGTATCAAAGCCATTAAACAAGCCAGTTGAGACATCCGCAGTTAGAACAGGCTGGTCGTTTTCGTAACAGACCAGTGTTTGCGTTTTCAGGTTTACATCGATCCGTTTTTTTCCTGGCGGCACATCCGGAGAAATGGGGGTGATCTCTTCAGGAGGAAATCGGCCGCAACTGGGCTGTTGGGATGAAATAACTACTTTCATCCGCTTCATCCTGTAGCCGGTACCAGGCTTTGCCATCCGGACCAGTCTCAATATCGGTGATCCAGTGGATCGTGCTGTAATATGTGCGATAGTCCAGGAACCACCCATCCCATTGGTTGTAACGATAGATCTGGGCGAAGGGAACAGTGAGTTCAGAAAGAAGCTTGGTATCCGGGATGTTGGTTAACGGGGGGTTGTAATGAATGCGAACCTTTTGCAGTCGCTCCCGGTGCATGTACCCACCGAATACCCGGTACCAGATCGGATTCCAACGAGGGGTTGCAGCCTGCACAGTCTCATATACATGTACCAGTTCATCCCGGTTCCAGGTGCCGACGATCTGACTCTTGTCATCCGGCTTCTGGTAAACGCTGACCGAGTGGTATGCTACGCGAACCAGGTCAACATCTTCAAACCCGGTAAATTCCGGCAAGAATGGAGAGAAAGCCAGGCTTGCCACCGCCAGGCCTCCCAGCTTGAGAAAATCACGTCTGGAAATCGGTCTCATGGATGCGAATTGTACCCGAAATCATCCGAATTGGAAAAACAGGGAAAAAAAACCTCCGAAGCCAACCAGCTCCGGAGGGGATTTTTTCGCCCTGGGTTCTTTAACCTGCTTCCGCTGGTGCAGGTACCATGTCTTTGAGGATGTAATTGGTTATCGAAATTGTGTGTGTACAGATGCCGCGAGACCGGAAATAGTCGCAGTCACAATCCCATTTGTTGTCTGCAAATTTCACTACGTGTGAATTATTCTCGCCATCAATTTTCACGGTGAAGGCTTCAAAATGAAACCTGTGAGGCTCTTGCGCATATCGTTTGGCTTTGTCAATCTTGCCGATCATTCCAGAGTCCATATTCAATCTCCTTGTCTAGAAGATAGTGAAAGGCACGCAAAATGGCAGCGTGCCTTTCAAGAAAACAACCGGAAATTTATAAGAAACACTCGCATAGGCAGGTACTCTATGTCCAGTATAGTGCGGAATTCTTTTTAAAGTCAACTGACGCCTGCTATTTATCCTACACTGTATGGTAATCGTTTGGCAAGCGTAGGGTACAAATCACTCAGCATATGCCTGCGTGCCCAGATGTTCGTCACCATTATATTTTCGAAGCTGAGGCCATTTCATAACAATGAGTACTGTTCCAACGATGCAGCCGATGCCACCTGAGATAATGGCTGCCGGCACCCCAAAAAGGCTGGCGACGATCCCGGATTCCACCTCTCCCAACTGAGGTCCGCCCTGGAAGAATATCTGGTTGACAGAGGTCATTCTCCCGCGGATGTGGTCAGGAGTGTTTAATTGTCGGATGGTGTTGCGGATGATGGTGCTGACCGCATCAGCAGCACCCATCAGGATCAAGGCTAACATGGCGATGGCAAATGCGTTGGTGGCGCCGAATAGGACCGTGGCTGCACCGAAGGCGATCACTGCAACCAGGAAGATTTGTCCTTGTTTGTGCAGTTTTTGCATTTGTGAAACCACTATACCTGCTGCGACCGACCCAATCGCCTGTGCAGATGAAAGCCAGCCATATCCGATCTCTCCAACTTTAAGAATATCTTTGGCTACTATGGGCATCATAGTGTTGGCTGAGGCAAAAAATGTCGCAACGAAATCCATCAGCATGGTCGAAAGAATGATGGGTTTTGAAATGATGAACCGGATGCCATCCATTGCTGCGCTCAAATGGATGCCAGATTTCTTCGAATCTTGCATTACTGGACCGATCAAGATCAGCGCAACAATCACTGCCATAAAAGACACGGCATTGAAGAAATACGTATACCCCTGTCCAAGTCCAACAATAACAATACCTGTCAATGCTGGCCCGATGATTGAACCTGCATTTTGGGCAATCGAAGACATACTGAATGCACTCGGCAAGTCTTTCGGCGGGACAATGTTGGGGATCATCGCCTGGCGGGCTGGACCGTCGAAGGCGATTGCAGTAGCCTGGATGGCTGTTAACAGATAGATGGACCAGATCGTTATATGGTTTGTGAATGTCAGCAGCGCCAGGATCAATGCAACGAGTGCCATGGCAGTCTGTGTGACAAACAGGATCCGGCGGCGGTTGAGAGTATCTGCAACCGGTCCTCCCAGGAAGGAAAAAATGATGATTGGCAGGATGCGTGCCAGCCCGATTCCACCCAGTGCGAGTGGTTCTGGTTCACCGGTCAGGATGCGGATATGCCAAAATAGTGCCGAGATCTGCATTTGTGAACCGGCAATGGAAATAAGCAATCCAAGCCAAAGGTAGAGATATCGTTTGTTGCGAAGTGCCGCTGGTATTGAAAACTTCAAGGATAATCCTCTAAATGAAAAAGGTTTGAGGTTTCTTCCTGCCCCAAACCTTTTTTAAGGGTTGAATACCATGTCATGTGCCCCAGTCGCGAAGATACAAAAAATCGTATCCAACCGTACGACTGCTGAGCTTGGCAATTGGCGGCATTACTCGCTTGTACTGGTTCTTTCGGACGCGTTCAAAAACCTGATGAACGAATTTTTCTTCAAAACCCGCTTCCACACATTCCTCTGGGCGGTAGCGCTGGTCAACAAGCAGGTAAAGCAGCCTGTCCACATCTGCGTAGGTGAACCCAAGCTCACCCTCGTCGGTTTGTCCCCTCCACAGGTCTGCTGACGGAGGTTTTGCGATGATCGGTTCCGGGATACCCAGCGCGTGAGCCAATTGCCGAACCTGGGTCTTATATAAATCGCCGATTGGGTTGATGGCGCAAGCCGAATCACCATACAGTGTTGTATAACCGAGCAGGATTTCAGTCTTATTGCCGGTGCCCATGACGAGCCCCTTGAACGATTCCGACTGGTCGTAGGCAATGATCATCCGGACGCGTGCCATGATATTTCCTTTGCGTATCTCGGACATCCCGGGCTCACGTGAGATATGCGCATCAGCCATTTCGGTGATTGGTATGGTCAGGGAGGGACTCGCAAATTGATCGATCAGCATTTGGGCATGCTCAAGGGAGTCAGTTGAAGAAGTCTTGTATGGCAGCCGGATCGCCAGCACATTCTGTGATCCCAGCGCTCCAACAGACAGGGCATAAGAGACAGCCGAATCCACCCCACCCGATAAATTAATAACCGCATGGGAAAATCCCGCCCGGGTAATTTCCGAGCGAATGAATTCCGTCAATATTTTTCGTACAAGTTCAGGGTCAATGGAAAGATTAATTTCCATGCAGGATCCTTTCCAACTCACGTTGCACCAATTCAGGGCGTTCGTCCCTTAACACCGGCAGGCGGGTCCGCGTTCGGTGCAACTGGTTCAGGTCGAGTTCGGTTTTTATCAAGGCTTCCTCGAAATACGGCGCCTGGACAAGCATATTTCCGTCGGGGTCGAAAATGGTGGAACCACCAAAGAAATTTAACCCATCTTCAAAACCAGAACGATTGGTATGGGAGACAAAGATGGTGAAAAGGCTGGCGTACATCCGGTTGATATGCTCCACCCATGTGGAAGTCTCCAGTTTCGGTCCGGTGGTCAGCCCGCGTCCTGGGGCTGCAGACATAAGCAAAAGTACATCCACTCCATCCTGCCACAGGATGTAGGGAGGGGAAACATGCCAAAAATCCTCACAGATAAGCATACCAAAACGACCAAATCGGGTATCGAAGGCTCTCACCGAGTTTCCCGGTGCGAAATAGCGACCCTCATCGAACAAACCATAGGTCGGTAAATATATCTTGTGATGTACGTGAATGACTTTCCCTTGGGAGAGATATGCCGAAGCGATATAAAACCTGTGGCGGCTATCTTCGTCCACAAAACCGACCTGCATGTCGATATTTCGGCTGGCATCGATCAGGTGGTGGAATACCGGATCATTTATTTCCGGGCGACACGAAACAGTCGGGACGATATCCTGAAGCACATATCCGGTTAGCGAAAGTTCCGGAAAAACCAATAAATCCATTCCATCCTGATATGCCTTTTTCGCCAGATTAAGGTGCTTTTCCAGGTTGGACTGGATGTTTCCTAGTTTGGTATTTATTTGAGCGAGTGCGAGGTTGAGTTTCATGATCTAAAGAGATATGATTGGAGAAACTTGATTATACTTGAGACGATGAAAATATAATAAAAGTTTTCTCCGCTGGCTTCCTTCGATAGTAATTATGGTTGTAATATTCGGCCTATCATCCGTCCCTTCCCAGGAAATGCCCAGTTTTGGCTTGTGGGATTTGATCATTAAGAAGGGTGCGCACATGCTGGGCTATGGCCTGTTGGCACTGGCATTCTGGTTCGCCTTTCGTTTTGATAGACACCTCTGGTGGTGGGCGTTGCTACTCGCTGTACTCTACGCTTTGTCGGACGAGTTTCATCAATCCTTTGTACCAGGTCGACATCCGAGTTGGGTGGATGCCCTGGTCATCGATGGCAGCGGTGCAGCGCTGATGCTATTGGCGGTTACCTCCATGCGGAAAAGGATGCGCTAAATAGCGCTTTCTTTTAGATTTCTTTGTACTAAGCCTTTATTCGAATTCTATTTCCAGGTCTTCATCCGTCCCCCAGTCTTCCAATTTCTCAATTTGTATATCGCTGAACAACCTGTCCTGCTGTGCAGACACGCGGTAGCGTTTAACCAGTTCAAGGAGAGCCAAAAAGGTAACCACTACTTCCAGACGGGTCGGGTTTTCCCCCAACATGATGCTGAAAGTGGCTTTATGTTTCTTTCCCAGGCGTTCAGCGATCAGCGCAATTTTCTCGCGGATCGTGATCCGGGGGGCTGTAATGATCGTACCGAGGGCTTGTTTCTCTGCTTCATCGGAAAATATATCTTTGGCGGCAGCCAACAAATCGTCCAGGGAAATATTGGAAAGGTCAAGCCGGCTATCAACCTTCGGTGGAGGAGCAACCCGTAAAAATGTCCGCAGATGGCGTGCTTCGCGATCATCCAACCAATTGGATAATTCCTTGTAACGTTTATATACTCTTAGTTGGTTGGCGAGAGCTTCTCCGAGGTTTTCCTCTCCCGCCTCCCGGACTGGAGGCCTGGGGAGAAGTGCTTCCGACTTGATCTGGATCAACTTGGCAGCTATCACCAGGAACGCAGATATATCATCTGCCGGGACTTGCATTTGGTGGATATAAGTCAGATATTGGTCTGTAACCTGCGCCAGTGAAACGACCGTGATGTCCAATTCGGCGCGCTCGATGAGTTGGAGCAATAAGTCGAGCGGCCCTTCATACACGGGGATTGTGACAGAATACCCACCGGAATCGTGGGGGAAGGGTGCATCCTGCAAAGAAGGTTCCATTACGGTTTGGATTATAACATCCCCGATCTGAGGGGATAACATCCCCGTTTTGAGGGGATAACATCCCTGTTCTGGAGGGGATAACATCCAGGATTTCGAATGGCATCTTCCTGCATGACAGGTCGAGGATGCGTGATTGGGATATTTTTGAATATTATCGGGTGATTATTTTGCGTAACAGTGCATCAATGCACGCAGAGGTATAATCGTTCCCTATGGTTGAACACACATATTTGGATTATGCCGCTACCACCCCAGTTGATCCGCGCGTTTTGGATGTCATGCTGCCATTTTTCAATCAAACCTTTGGGAATCCTTCCTCTATCCACCAGTTTGGGCAGCAGGCCGAAGCCGCCGTCGAATCGGCACGCGAAACCGTAGCGGCTGAACTCAATTGTCTTCCCGAAGAGATCGTTTTCACTTCCTGCGGTTCTGAGTCTGACAACCTCGCCATACGCGGGACAGCATGGGCAATGCGCGAAAAGACCGGTGCAAATTGGATACTAACCAGCCGGGCAGAGCATCACGCGGTCAGCAAGTCAATGGAACAACTGCAGACACATTATGGCTTCCAGCTCGAGTGGCTGGAGACTGACGAATTTGGTACAGTATCACCCGAATCGGTCGAACGCGCGGTCTGTAAGGATACTGCTATTGTCTCGGTGATGTACGCAAACAACGAAATTGGCACAGTTAACCCGATTTCAAATATCGCGGGAGTTTGCCGTCGGCACAATATCCCTTTTCACACCGACGCGGTTCAGGCAGCAGCGTATCTCCCTCTGGATGTTCAGACTTTGAATGTGGATTTAATGTCCCTCGGTGCCCACAAGTTTTATGGACCGAAAGGTGTCGGTGTACTATTTATCCGTAAAGGCACACCCATTTACCCACTGCAAACCGGGGGCGGACAGGAGCATGGGCTGCGAGCTGGAACACAAAATGTGCCATACATTGTCGGCTTTGCGGAAGCGCTGCGGTTGACTGCTTTGGAACGAGAACAACGGGTCACCCATGTTCGTCCCCTGAGAGATCGCATCATTGGGACGATCCTTGAGGAGATCCCTGATTCCCGCCTTACTGGTCACCCAGATAATCGTTTGCCCAATCATTGTTCTTTCGCATTCAAAAATGTAGATGGGAATCTTCTTCTAACTTTGCTCGACACTTCAGGTTTTGCTTGTTCCTCCGGGTCTGCATGCAAAACCGGTAATCCAGAGCCGAGCGAAGTGATGACTGCCATCGGTTTATCCCCTGATTGGGGGCTTGGTTCACTTAGGGTCACTCTTGGTGCAGGTACTACTCCATTCCAGGTTGATGGATTTCTAAATGCGCTGCCTGGCATTGTACAGCAAGCGAGAAATTTATCATTATGATGAACGGGTGGTGGAACCTAAATGCATAAAGTTGTCGTAGCCATGTCAGGAGGTGTGGATTCCTCCGTCGCCGCAGCCTTGCTCAAGCAGCAGGGTTATGATGTCATCGGTGTGATGCTGCGCCTGTGGAGCGAAACTGGCATGGAGGGATTCAATCGCTGTTGCACACCCAACTCGCTGGCTCTGGCGCGTCGCGTTGCTGCGAAACTGGGTATTCCTTTCTATGTTGTGGATGCAAAAGAGCTCTTCCGTTCGACCGTGGTGCAATCCTTCCTGGATGGATATTCCCGTGGAATTACACCTAATCCGTGCGTAACTTGCAATCAGAGAATTAAATGGGACTTTCTTCTTAAACATGCAATCGCCCTTGGAGCCGATTACCTGGCAACCGGACATTATGCCAGGAAACGGGAACGGAGGGATGGAAAGTGGCAGCTTTTACGGGCGGTCGATCATTCGAAGGACCAATCCTATGTACTCCACGTTTTGACCCAGGATAAACTTTCGAAGGCACTATTCCCGGTCGGGGAGTATCCAAAACCAGAAATCCGTAAACTTGCCGAATCCTTCGGATTGCCTACTGCAACCCGGTCTGACAGCCAGGATTTGTGTTTTCTGGCGGGCGGGGACTATCGTGAATTTTTACATCGCAACGCCCCGGAGACTATTGTTCCAGGTCACATCGTAAATAGCGAAGGGAAAATATTGGGCGAGCACCGCGGATTAGCTTGTTACACGATAGGCCAGCGGAAAGGTTTGGGAGTAGCCTCTCCCATTCCGTTGTATGTCCTGGCAAAAGATATTCTGAAAAACACCCTCCTGGTGGGAAGAAAAGAGGAGTTGGGTTCGTGCGATCTGCTTGCCAGGGATGTCAATTGGATTTCCGGGGAAACCCCAATTGATTCTTTTCGAGGGAAAGTTAAAACGCGCTATACAGCACAGGAAGCACCAGCAGAAATAACCCCATTTGAAGGGTATTCGCTTGCAAATCCGTACGGAAGCATCATGGTCCATTTTGAATCGCCTCAAAGGGATATCACTCCTGGACAAGCGGCAGTCTGCTACGATGGTGATGTGGTTCTTGGAGGGGGGACGATTGCATAATCTGCGCATAGCCAGATTATGTTATAATCCCGGTTCGAGGGTGTTATGACTTTTCCTGCCATCATATTTGGAATTATCCTTTCAACTATTTACGGCTCCGCCTTCCACTTTTGGAAAGGCGGTCGTATAAGCCGACTTTTCCTTTACGTCATCCTTTCCTGGCTTGGTTTTTGGATCGGGCATGGGATTGGTAGTTTAATTGGATGGACATTTGCGGCTGCTGGGCCAATAAATACCGGGATGGCGACTCTCGGAAGTGCCGTGTTTCTGTTTGTGGGAGAGTGGTTGAGTCGTGTCGAAATTACGACCAATAAATAGATGACCTTCCTTAAATATAAAATTCCTCCCCACCGCCGGGGAGGAATTTTTTTGGTTCAATTGTAAAATTACATGGGTTTGACGTGAGCAGCCTGCAGGCCCTTGGGTCCCTGTTCGACTTCGAACTCGACCGCCTGGCCTTCCTGAAGGGTGCGGAACCCATCGGACTCTATGGCGCTGTAGTGGACGAAAACATCCGGGCCGCCTTCGCGTGCGAGGAAGCCGTAGCCCTTCGACGCATTGAACCATTTGACCGTACCGGTCACACGCTCTGCCATTTTATTGCTTCTCCTTACGTGAATAAAAAAAGAATATGATCGTGGTGTTCGGTATTCAATGCGGTCGAGGTCCTGCGGCGATGGTTTATTTAAAAAACACCGACCCTTGTGGATTGCTCTTGGGCCGGCTCCCTGCAATTCCAGCACGAACACTTACCACCTACATCGTACATTTTATCTGGCGGGTTGAAATTCGTCAAGACTTTCGTGATAATATTAAATATGATCACCGAAAGGACGATATCATGACCGCGCGAATAAAATCTTTCTTATCAGCCCGATTGCATCTTTCTCCTCAAATTGCCGGGGACCGTATATTCTTCGTCAGCAATCTTTCGGGACACCTAAGTATATATGCGATGTATTATGGTGGTTCTGTCCCAGAACCACTCCTGCCTCCGCACATTGCCTTGCAGAATCCGGACCTGGTGGGTGGATTCCTTTTTAACGTATTTCCACTACTTGACAAGATCCTAATTATGCTTGATCACGACGGGGATGAAAACTACCAGCCAATGCTTATCCCAATTAATGGTGGATTCCCGGAACCAGCTTTTGAAGGGTCCCTTGAAAATTACCGTGTTCACTTAACAGATTGTGATATCAAAAAGAATATTGTTTACTTGAATGCTGAACGTCGGGACAAGGGCATCCAGGAAGCCTTCCGCGGCGACCTGCGGACGAACACGCTTTTCAAATTGGATGAGTCCGAGTGGGGTGCATTTCCTTCCAGTCCAAATAAAAGCCACACCCGGATAATGATCGGGGATGGTTACTCGGCTGGTGACATAGTCTTATGGATGCTAGAGAATGGGAAAAAGACTCTATTATTTGGCAAGCCGATCGAGCTTCGTAAGGATGGAGAACTTGTAACGCTCAATGGATTGGGACCTTCTGTTTGGACCCCCTCCGAGACGGGAATCCTTGTAACGAGCGCCATATTTGACGATAAATACAGCCTGGGAGTGATAGATCTATCCAAACCAGGTGAGATCAAGCCTGTTAAATTGAAGGGGATCAAGCACTCTGGTACGGGCGAGATGACCGGACTCTCACATCTAAAAGGAACCCAATACCTTGTAGGATTTAATATTGATGGCTGTTCGTGGGAGTATGAAGGGATTTATAACGAAGAAAAACGGGTAATGTCGCTAAAGTATACCTTGGTGGGGGAGGGCGACTTGTCAGATGGCAAAATGGAAGGTATTTACTACGACGACAAAGGTGATCGCTTTGTCTTGTCATTTTCTACCGCAGTTAGTCCAACCCAAATTTATACGGTAGAGGGTAAAGATCGTGAAACCATCGTCATGCATACAGAGGAACGTATCTTGGGGATTCCAGAGGATCAATTATCGAGAGGAGAAGATGCCTCCTTTGTTTCATACGATGGCACGCGTGTCTCAGCCCGCCTCTATCTGCCAGCAAAAGGTCTTGGTTATGAAGGTCCGCGTCCCCTCATTTATTACATTCATGGCGGACCACAAAGTCAGGAGCGTCCCGATTTTGCCTGGTTCTCTATGCCTCTGATCCAATTCTTGACCATGCGCGGGTTTGGTGTTTTTGTGCCCAACGTACGAGGCTCGAGCGGCTATGGGCTGAGTTATATGAAGCAGGTGGACCGTGATTGGGGCGGGCAGGATCGCCTCGACCATGTGCATGCAATGACAAAATTTCTCCCAAAAGACAAACGACTGGATGTGAAGCATGCTGCAGTAGTGGGGCGCTCGTACGGTGGATATATGACCCTCACTCTGGCTGGTCGCCACCCGGAACTTTGGTCTGCCGCGTGTGACATGTTCGGACCCTATGATCTCATGACTTTTTGTGAGCGGCTCCCTGAAACATGGAAGCCCTTCTTTAAAGTGATTCTTGGCGATCCTGCGACAAAAGAAGGGCGCTCTTTCATGAAAGAGCGGTCCCCTAAAACTTACCTGGATAATTTATCCTGTCCAATGCTGGTTATCCAGGGACGAAATGACCCGCGCGTAGTGGCAAAAGAATCAGAGGAACTGGTAGCGGACTTAAATAAGAAAGGCAAGGATATCGAAATCCTCCTTTTTGAAGACGAAGGTCACGACGTTCTAAAACATGCCAATCGAGTGACTTGCTACAATGCCATCACCGATTTCTTCTTAAAACACCTAAATACATAAAGGAGACCAGGACCCACGTAATCGGTGAATTGTGCTCCCACTGACCGATAGTTGATCCTCATTATAAATATCATGCCCTGGAATTTGAATACCACCCACGCTGCTGTTGGTGACCTTGCGCTGCTTGTTGGGCTGCGCCATAAGCATTTCATTTTTCCCCTCCTCCTGGGCGGGACATTCCATACCCATCGCGGCATTTTGAACCACGATGATTTGATTGGCAAACCCTGGGGCACGCAGGTATTCAGCCACCAGGGTTCCCCATTTTTCATGCTGCAGCCATCACTGGCTGATCTTCTTGTAGACCTAAAACGTGCCACTCAGATCATGTATCCGAAGGATATTGGTTTCATTCTCACCAGTATGTCCATTGGACCGGGGCAAACCGTGGTTGAAACAGGAACCGGTTCTGGATCCATGACTGTGGCCTTGGCTTTTGCAGTCGGTCCGCAAGGACATGTAGTAACTTATGAAAAACGTCCGGAATTCCAGAACCTGGCGCGCAAGAACCTTGAGCGACTTGGATTGGATTTACGCGTGGATTTTCGATTGGGGGATATTGCCGAGGGGATTGACGTGACGAATGTGGATGCCTGCTTCCTGGACCTTCCTAACCCATGGGATTATGTGAGGCAAGTCCGTGCTGCTTTAAAACCAGGGGGTTTTTTTTGTAATCTGGTGCCAACCTTTAACCAGGTGGAGAGACTTCTGTATGTGATGCGGCGGGAGCATTTTGCATTTGTGGAAGTATGCGAACTTCTTCTGCGATACTACAAGCCTGAGCCAACTCGCCTGCGTCCCACTGATCGGATGGTTGCTCACACTGGCTTCCTGACTTTTGGACGTCGCATCGAACCCAGCGAGGATGAACGGGCAAAGGATCTGCTTGAAGAACAAGTAGGGGAGATGACAAAAAATGATGTGGCGGACCAAGCGGAATAATTCAAATTCTAAGGGATGCTTGGGTACTGCCATTAATCGCAGGACATCGTGGTACCACGCATATTTGCATATGGGAAAGTTAATTTCTTAAAGAAAATCAAACCCTGGCGATCATGACACCCGATTTGACTGAGTTCAACATAGCAGAACGACTGCGCCTTGCGTACCAGCCAGGCGTCATCGCTTCCACTGATGGTTTCGCTGACATGTTTACTGGCGTGGAGTTAAAATGTGCTTCTGTGTTAATCCCCATGATATTCTGGAAATCCGAATGGCACCTCGTCTTTACCCATCGAACTGATGTTGTTGAACATCACAAGGGTCAGGTGTCCTATCCCGGAGGCGGTTGTGAAATTGGCGAATCCTCTCCCGAGCAGACAGCTTTGCGGGAGGGCAGAAGAGGAGATTGGATTGATGCCAGGGGATGTTCGCATTTTAGGACGGATGAACGAAGTGCTTACAATTACTCATTACCGCGTTACCCCGGTCGTTGGGGTCATGCCATGGCCGTACGATATTCATCCAGAACCGGCTGAAGTGGAACGAATTTTTACCATCCCTCTGCTTTGGCTTGCTGACCCGGCAAATTGGAGCGAACAAAGGGTCACACCCGCCGGAACAACACACTCATTTCCGGTAATTTCCTATCATCCATACGAAGGAGAAGTTCTGTGGGGAGCTAGTGCCCGGATGACCCAGAATTTTCTAGCGGTATTGGATTTATGATATTGGTAAGTGTCCGTGCAAATTGATTTTCCAGAATTACTTCTTCCTCATTGGCTGTCGAATGACCGTGCGGAGTTTCTCCGGGGCTGTTCGCCGGGGATCCCCTAAATATATCTCGTGATGCTTGCCAAATCGAACATTCCCGCTTTCTTCAATAAATTGGTGCAGGCGGGAAATGGTCGGACCTTCCTCTGCATAAGTGCCGATGTACATGATTTGAGCCGCCATGCCTTCGTGGAACGACTCCAATCGCAAACGAGACAGGGCGGGAATTCCTTTTTTCTTCATAGCCTCTCCTATCCCCTGGGAGAATAATGCCGGTGTGATGATGTCCGGTTGCATGATCATCATCGTCCATTTCCAATCATCCTTGCGAGCCGCGCTAAATTCGCGCATGTCATCCATCCACCATAAACCCTCTGAGGCCATAACCGGGTAATCAACTGCCAATTCCTTTTTAATCATGAATTTGAGTGTATAGGCTGCAGAATATAGGGCTTGCATCGCTTCCGCATATTCCAATGATGTATTGGGATTCCCCTTTCCATCTATCATTATGAATTTCATAGACGGAACATCCACAATTGAAAAAGCTTTGCCTGACGGCTCGAAGAGATATTTCAAGGATTTTTTCAAGTCAAGTTTTTTCATGTAGCCCTCCACCCAATATGATACACCCTTCAGCTGCTGAAGTGTCAAGCGGATTCTGGCTTACCCAAATGGAGGCTGATATCATTACCCTGGATGAGAATCCATGGCATCTGAAGGTTTTTCCAGCCATAAATAAATATTCGCAATCAAGGGGATTTCTATCTGGATGAAGTTGACGTATACCATCTTATAATACCGATAAATGATGGAGGCTTGGAAAAAAACCAGGGACGCAAGAAATTGCGTCCCTGTAATTAACTGTGACCGTGCAAAGGTTATTTCTTCTCTTCCTCTGCGCCTTCTCCTTCTTCCTTCTTGCCCTTCTCAATGACTTCAGGTTCAGCCCCTTCTTCAACCACGGCGGCCTCGGGTACAACCACTTCCTCGACCTCTTCCTTGGCTGGAGCGGTTGCCAGGACAATCATCTCGTCGGGTGTATCCAGCACTTGCACCTTGTCTGACAGGACAATATCACGCACATGGATGCCATCGCCAATTTTGATCAGGGTTGAAATATCGACAACGATGCTTTCCGGCAGATCCTGCGGAAATGCTTCTACTTCGAGCTCACTCAAGCCATTGATTAGCATGGAGTTGAAATCCTTGACCGCGGGAGAGTTTCCGGTCAAAACAATCCCAACCTTGGCGTGGATCTTCTCAGTCAATGAGACGACCATAAAGTCAACATGAATGAGGTTTCGCTTTATATAATTTTGTTGTTTTTCTCGAACAAGGGATGGATATTCTTTTCCATCCAGGTCAATCGTGATCAAGCTGGAAGATGACAAACGTCCGAGCACCCGCCCGGCTTCGCGACCTTCAAGTGAAATGCTGATAGGTTCAACGTTGTGACCATAAATCACAGCAGGCAGCAGCCCACTGCGGCGCAACGCACGGACTTGCCGCCCTGTCGCGGTGCGGGGGGTTGCTTTTAACACTACATTATCCATCTTAACCTTCCTTGAGCGCCTCTCACCCCTGGCTCGAGCCAACGACTCCAGCACCATCAAAAACTACCGAAGTCGTTACAAAATCAGGGATTACCTTCGCTCTCACATGAATTATTCCAGCTATGCTGGATTTTTACCGGCCTGTGCCGGAAGCGGGCGGAATTATACACGCCCTGTCTTGATTTGACAAGCAGACGCCCGACTTTATCACGGTTATAATTCACCCATGCGCAAATATATCTACTTTACCGTTTTCGCCTCTGGAATGACTAGCATGGCAGCGGAATTTGGCGCATCTAGCCTGCTCGGAAATATATTCGGGACCAGTAACCCGGTTTGGGCTGTGATTATCGGCCTGATTCTGGTCTACCTGACCGCGGGCTATTTCATTGGCGGGCGCATTGCTGATCGCATGCCCCGTTCAAAAACCATGTATGTACTTCTGGCTTGGGGGGCATTTACGCTCGGTATTGTGCCATATATTGCCAGCCCGGTTCTGCGCCTGGCTGCGAACGCCTTTGACACCCTGCAGATCGGTATCCTGGCTGGCGCTTTTGCTGGCGTGTTGGTTTTGTTTACGGTTCCTGTGACCCTGTTCGGGATGATTTCACCATTCGCGATCCGTCTTTCAATAATTGACTCTGGTAAGGCTGGCAATGTTTCTGGGACAATATATGGAATTTCAACGATCGGCTCGTTTATTGGTACATTTCTACCGACCCTGCTGCTGATCCCAACCATCGGCACCACCCGAACATTCCTTGTTTTCAGCCTTGCATTACTTTTTGTTGCGTTGGCAGGCCTGGGGCTGAGTGCTGGGTGGCGAACTGTCGCACCCTATTTTCTTATGGTCATAGCTTTGGCATTACTGGCAGTATTTGGTGGGAGGGGAGGCATTAAGCGCTCCAGCGGGCAGATTTTCGAGACCGAATCCGCCTACAACTATATCCAGGTTCTTGAAATAAATGGTACACGCTACTTGCGGTTGAATGAGGGACAGGGCATTCACTCTGAGTACAATCCTCAGACAATGGAATACGGCGGACCATGGCAGCAGTTCCTGGTAGGCCCGTTCTTTTACGCGAACCGCCAACCGGAAGATGTGCGCCGGATTGCCATTGTTGGATTGGCTGCTGGCACAACAGCCCGGCAGGCTGCGGCAGTCTTTCCAAACGTGGTGATTGATGGGATCGAGATTGATCCGAAGATCGTGGATGTGGGGAAACAATATTTCGATATGAATTTACCAAACTTGAATGTCATGATTCAGGATGGACGTTGGGGATTGTCAAGCAGCCAGGAAAAATACGATTTGATTTGTATCGATGCTTATCGCCCACCTTACATCCCCCCTCACCTGACCACACAGGAATTCTTCCAAATCGCTGCCGACCATCTCAACCCTGACGGAGTGGTGGTTATCAATGTAGGCCGCTCCCCTGGTGACCGGCGCTTGATCGATGGTTTGGGGACTACGCTGGAGACGATCTTTCCTTCAATATACGTTATGGATATTCCCAACACATTCAATTCGATGATATATGCCACGCTCCAGCCGACTGAAGCGGTCAATTTGGAGCAGAATCTTTCCGCTCTTTCTCTGGGAAAGAACATCAATGAATTATTGGTCAACTCCATGACCTCGACATTGAATAATCTTCAACCTGCGCCAAAAAGCACGGTTGTTTTCACAGATGACAGATCTCCGATCGAATGGATAACAAATACGATGATCCTGAATTTTCTCCTGGAAGGCGAAATGGGAACCATGCAATGAAAATCTTGCAGAAAACGCTTGCTTGGGTTGTCACCATCCTGCTTCCGGTGGCAATGACTTTCCTGGGATTACGCCTCTTACTTTCTCACGTCTTCCCTGAAATTGAGTATCGTCTGCCAGGTTTCCCTGCGGATGAGTATGGTTTTACTCTTCAGGACCGCCTGCATTGGTCGAGAATTTCCATTGATTATTTGTTGAATAGCTCCGATATTTCTTTTCTGGGTGATCTCATCTTTCCGGACGGCTCTCCACTTTTTAGCAATCGTGAATTGAGCCATATGCACGATGTCAAGAATGTTGTCCAACCCGTTCTGTGGGTCGGTTACGGAGTATGGTTTTATATTCTGGGAGTTGGATTGTGGGCGCGTTTTGGTGGCTGGTGGGCAATTTATGTTGCCAGTATCAGGCGCGGTGGCTGGTTGACGGCAGTGCTGGTGGCTGTCATCGGAATATTCGCGGCGATTAGTTTTTGGCAATTCTTCACGGTTTTCCATGAGCTGTTTTTCACTGGAGATTCCTGGCAATTTCTGTTCTCCGATACGCTGATTCGCCTATTTCCGATGAGATTTTGGCAGGATGCCTTCCTGTTCGCCGGAACACTGGACGTAATTGGCGGGTTAGCCCTCGGATTAGGGCTGCAATCGAAACGAAAATAAAGAGTAATTACCGGTGATATAATTGCCACTCTGTTAGGAGGTACGATGACCGATTACCGTTCTGCAGGAAAAACCACTCTTACCCCTGATGTATTGTTAACCATCGCCCGTATGGCAGCCTTGGAAGTAAAAGGCGTCAAGCGCATGGCACCTGTTAAAGGTGGTGTGAACAGCTTATTAAGGCGGGGCAACGATGGTATTCGCATAGTGGTAGAAGATAGTAACGCTTTTGTGGACCTTTACTTGATTTTGGAGAGCGACGTCAACATCCGCGAGGTCAGCCGCACAGTACAACAAACGGTGGCACGCGCCATCGCTGAGATGACCGGGATGGAAGTAGGCCACGTGAACATACACATCGAGGATATTGATTACCAGACTGAGGCATAGCTTGTTATGAAAGCTCGTACCAGAGCGCGTGGCACTGCTCTGCAAGCACTTTACGAAGTCGATATGGTTGGACATCCTCCAGTTCAGGTTATGCAAGACCGCCTGGAGGAGGAACCATTTCCTGACGAACTGGCGGAGTTTATCCGCCAGATTATTTTTGGTGTCATCCCCTTGCGTGAACAATTAGATCAGGTGATTGCCAGGTATGCACCTGAATGGCCTCTGGAACAAATAGCTGCTATTGACAGGAATATCCTCCGCATTGCCACCTGGGAGTTTGCGGCCCAGCGCGATACGCCGGTCAAGGTAGCGATTAATGAAGCCGTTGAGCTGGCCAAAGCCTTTGGTTCCGACAGCGCTCCGCGTTTTGTGAATGGTGTACTGGGTAGCCTGGCTGAACACGAAAATGAGGTTGTGCAATTTCTTTTGCCCAAAAGACAGGAAGTATAAATGGATATTTTTGGCATTGGACTGCCAGAAATAGTTTTCATCTTATTGTTGGTGGTGATTATTTTTGGCCCGAAAGACCTCGAGAAAATGGCGAGGACCATCGGGAGTGGATTATCAAGATTTTTCAAGTCGGATACCTACCGTGATCTTCGCCGGATTGGGAACCTGCCCACGGAAATTGCCCGCAAAGTCGGTTTGGACGAATTCCGTGCCAGCCTCGGTCCCACCAGGGGCTCGAATTCGCAAAGTACACTAGTGGAGCACCCCCAACCCCCCGCTTCGCAAGATTCCGAAGATCTTAGACCAGAACAAGAAAATTCCATAGCTCCCCCGACCATCACAAAGACAAACCAGGGTAATTAATGGGGAATTTCCTGCGAATGCTTTTGACCATTATCACATTCCCATTCCGGATAATTTGGCGTGTTTTAACCTTGCCCATGAGAGAAATTCAAAAAGCGAGGGGTTTTTTGATGGCTGATCCGGGGGACCGGCCATTGACCGATATTATTGCAGATGTGGCCGCGGAACCAAGGGCCTTACTGGAGCCGATCGATGCCTTGCGGAAGCATATTCTCCGTGCCTTTCTCGGATTGGTAGTTGCGGTGGGGGTGAGTTTTATTTTCACCCGGCAAATAATCGAATTCCTCGCCAGGCCAATTGGCGGATTACAAAAACTTCAAGCCATCGAGGTGACAGAAACAATTGGCGTATTTATGCGTGTAGCTTTATTGTGTGGGTTTACTCTGGCGATTCCCTATATCGCATTTGAATTATGGCTTTTTGTTGCCCCGGCACTTCGGCCGCGGGAAAAAGTGATCGGATTGTATTCCATTCCACTTGTACTGCTTTTCTTTGCTGGAGGGATGATTTTTGCCTATGTTGAATTGCTGCCTCCAGCTCTTAAATTTTTGATCAATTTTATGGGAGTAATTGTGGTCCCGAGACCATCATCTTACATAAGTTTCGTGACCGGGGTACTTTTCTGGATCGGAATAGCATTTGAATTTCCGCTGGTCACTTATGTTTTGACTGCAATGGGGCTGGTTAAACCGAACAACATGGTAAAACATTGGCGGATAGCTGTTCTGATCATCGCCATACTATCAGCAGCGATCACACCTACAACCGACCCTGTGAATATGGCGCTGGTCATGGGTCCCATGGTCATGCTTTATTTTATTGGCATTGGGTTAAGCTATCTGGCAGCATTCGGTAAGCGGGAGAGAAAGAAACAAGCAGGGAAAATCGATTAGGGATTATTAAATTCACATCCTAAAACATTTATAACTGTTTTACTTCCATTTCATCACTTTCCAATTCGATAATAAACAATATATATTTAATCCTATGGAAGTTCTTCATTTTCGCTGCAAAAAAAATAATCTCAGGCAGTGACAAGTTGGAGAGTTCCTGCCTCTATCAATTCCCCCTTTTCCCTTGTAAAATACAAGTATATTGCCTTTTGTTATTCTAATTTTTCAAAACAAAAAGGAGGGGCATGCACATTCGATCATTTCGTCCATCACCACGAAAAGTGGTGCCTCTATTGGGAATTTTTGTCCTGTTGCTTAATGGATGCACATTAGCGTTGCCGGATATTCCAGGGCTTAACTCCTCGACTGATACCCCCTCCCAGGATTCAGGTCCAACCGCAATTCCCCACCCCTCTGCGGCGGTAACTTTCCAGGCTGCTCTCCCTGCCCCGCTGTTGACAGGAGAAACACTCTACCTATCGGTGGTTGACGAAATTACAGGACTGGGACTGAACGCATTGACTTATGCTATGCAGGGAATGGACGCCTTGCATTATACCGTTGCCATCCCCTTTCCAATTAATAGCATAATCAAATACCGCTACATTAGGCAGGGTTCGATTCCCTTTATGGAAGATGACTCATTCGATAAGCCGGTCCGCTATCGCATGTACGCCGTTTCCGGACCTGGGTCTGTGGATGATGTGGTCGCTTCGTGGAGTGATGGAGGATTCTCCAGCCCATTTGGTCGGCTTACAGGTCAAGCTCTGGATGTTTCCAACCAAGCACCCATCCCCAATTTATTGATTGCAGCAGGTGGGCAACAGACTTTAACTGACTCAACAGGCTCGTTCGTTCTGGAAAACCTTCCAGTTGGAACTCACAATCTGGTTGCTTATGCTATTGACGGCACCTACCAGACCTTTCAGCAAGGCGCTCGGATCGAAGCGGGGCAGCGTACTCCGGTCATGGTTTCTATGATTCCATCACAAATGATCAGCGTCACTTTCTTGGTAACGCTGCCAACTAACACAATTCCAAATGCCCCAATCCGCTTAGCTGGGAACCTGATCCAGTTGGGGAATACCTTTGGTGATTTGCGGGGTGGATTAAGCACGGTCGCATCACGGATGCCTTACCTGTCACTCCAGGCAGATGGCAGCTTGTCAATCTCTTTGATGCTTCCTGCTGGGGCTGATATCCGCTATAAATATACTTTGGGGGATGGTTTCTGGAATGCAGAACACAACTCGGACGGGTCCTTTGTCGTTCGGCAGTTAATAGTTCCAAATTCATCATCGCCTGTCCAGATTCAAGATTCTGTGTCTACATGGCAGGCAGGACCCTCATCCCCCATTCTTTTTGAAGTCTCCGTTCCACCTGCGACTCCGATCACAGACGTTATCTCGATTCAGTTTAACCCCTATGGGTGGACGGAACCCATACCAATGTGGCCAGCTAGCAATAACACCTGGGTTTACCAGCTTTATAGCCCGCTCGATATGCTTGGCGATTTTACTTATCGGTATTGCCGCAATGACCAATGTGGGATTGCTGATGATGTCCAAACTTCAAATGGTCAATTGGGACGCCCGGTTTCCAGCACTCTTGTTCCACAAGACCTGCGGGACACGGTTTCCAATTGGAACTGGATTGAGGCTCAAGCTCCCTCATCCCTGATCGGTGTAACAGTAGTGCCACGTCCGGAATTCATGGCTGGGATTGAGTTCATGTCAGGGTATGACCCAACCTGGCAGGCCTGGATCCCGCTTGCTATCCAGGATGTTCAAAGCCGGTATGCAAATTGGCTGGTTATTGCTCCATCCTGGACTGTTAGCGAGAATTCTCCATTCGTTTTTTCTCCTGTTCCAGGGAAGGATCCTCTTTGGGCTGATACTCTCGATTCGGTGAGCCGTGCCCGCGCTGCGAACGAAAATGTTGTCCTATTCCCTGCGGTGAATATGCCTTCCGATTTGTCTGCTTGGTGGAATTCTGCTCTTCGGGACGCGGGATGGTGGAACACTTGGTTTGATCGATATGCTGCTTTTGCGGATTACCACGCAGACCTCGCTACAAAATCCGGAGCACAGGCCCTCATCCTCGGAGGTGACTGGGTTAACACCGGCCTTGCCTAATGGACTGCTAAACGGGAGTAGCTCGGGAGTGCCGGGTGATGCACAGGTGCGCTGGCAGGCGATCATTACCGATGTTCGCAGCCGTTTCACCGGTAAAGTGTACTGGGCATTGTCATACCCGGGTGGGTTGGAGTTGGTTCCCGATTTTGCAGACAGCCTGGATGGCATTTACCTGCTCTGGTATGCTCCCATTGGGGGCTCCAGTGTCGATCAAATAACAATAGCTGCCGGGCAATTGCTGGATGTGGATATTCAACCACTCCAGGCTGCACTTCAAAAACCTCTTATTCTGGCTGTTGCGTATCCTTCCTCTGACAATGCATCCAGTGCGTCGGTTCCACCTGACGCATTGTTCCAACCTGGTGGCTTGCAGGGACCGGTAAATTTGCAGGCGCAGGCAGATATTTACCAGGCATTATTGACAGCTGTAAATGACCGTGCTTGGATTAGCGGTTTTGTCAGTCGAGGGTATTACCCTCCGGTTGTGTTACAAGATGCTTCTGCTTCCATCCACGGCAAACCAGCCTCAGATGTGCTTTGGTATTGGTATCCCCGCTTTTTGGGACTGGCACCTTAACTCTTGTTTAGCTTATTAAAAAAGTCTCCGTTAAAGGAGACTTTTTTTATTCTGCCTATTGCATCTCAGTTTTTACTTTTTGCTCTTTCATCTCTTTTCGGGCTTTCAGCGCTTCCACCACTGCCGGAATGAACGAGATGATTACTATTGCTATGATTACAAGTTCGAAATTCTTCTGCACGAAGGGGATATTCCCGAAAAAGTAGCCTAGCAGGGTGAAAGTTGCCACCCAGGTTATTCCGCCAACCAGATTCCAGGTAATAAAATGCCTGTAGGACATTTTACTCACTCCGGCAACAAATGGGGCAAAGGTGCGGATGATGGGAACGAAGCGAGCCAGGAAGATTGTTTTACCACCATGCTTTTCGAAGAAGGCGTGGGTCCGGTCCATATATTCCTTCTTGATCCATTTCACTTCTCCGGTGTTGGCTTTGGCACCTATGGAGTGTCCAATCCAGTAATTTGCAGTATCCCCCCCAATTGCGGCAATGGATAGGAGTATGAACATAAGCCAAGGGTTGAGAGCTCCACGGGCTGCAAATGTCGCAGCGGCAAAAATAAGCGAATCACCAGGCAGGAAGGGGGTTACTACGAACCCAGTTTCCATAAAAATGACAAAGAAGAGTAAACCGTAGGTCCAGGCACCGTAACGGGTAATGATGTCGTTTAGGTAGGTATCTACATGCAGAATGAAATTTATTACTTTTAAGAATCCAATCCATTGGTTTCCCTCGGGTTTGAAGAGTTGGGCGGGGCGATTATATCAGATGGTGCTGACGTTAAGGAACCGATGACTGATGTCCGGCGCAGGCGATTGTTGAATAAAGGTAAGATAACAAGCATGGAAACCAATTCCAGGGCTAGCATCCCAAGTCCGCCTGTAACGAATAAAATGCTTGGGATATCGAGCTGAAGGTTGGCGTGAACCATCATCCTCAAGGCTCCATATACCGTGATGATGGCCGATCCATTCCACAACCCGTGAATGCTCACAGAGATAAGGTATGACATTGCCAGCCTTCCATATCGTTTTTCCAGGCGGGCAGAAGCGATTCCCCACCCTAATATCCCACTGGCGGTGATGTGCATCAAGGATGCCGCACCTCGTCCAGCCAACCCAAAACCCCACATTTGAGTTGCGCTGCTGGCACTCAGTAGCCCCTCCAACATGGCAAACCCCGCTCCGCACAGTGCTCCCAAAACAAATCCTTCTGCAGGAGAGCGCAGTCGTTTACCCAGGAACCAGATGATGGCTGGTTTTAATGCTTCCTCTATCAACGGAGTAAGGACTGAGGCAAAACCCAGGATCGAAAGAATGACAATTGGATTGGTAATATAGGGAGCCAGGGTGGTCAGTAGGCTTTGCATATCCCCGCCTTTGGCGTTTGCCACCTGCGTCTTGATCTGATCGATCACGGTTCGCAATTCTGGGTTGGTCACTGTGGCCAACCCAACCACGACAATTGCTGCACCAACCACAAGGTATTCTAGTATAACAGCAGTAACAGTGCTCCCAACCATGCCAAACCCGAAAACCGACCACAATCGGCGGCGGGAACCTGCAGGCAATCCACCTATTGCGATCCAGGTTAAAGTTAATATGGGGAGGCTGATGCCCAGGAGAAAGAAAGGGGCAGCCACAACCCAGCCGTATGAGAAAGAGGTGGCAAGCACCGCTCCGATGAGCACAACAATCACCCACCCAGCGCTTAAAACCAACCCCTGCCAGAATTTTATTGGGTTAATGAGCGCTGGATGAATTTGTTGTCCCTTCAATCGCTGGATGGAGTAGATCATCATCGGCAGGAGTAAACACGTACAAAAGACCATTGCGAGGCCTTCCAGAAAACTGGAAGCCAGGGTCGGGACATCTGCAGGATCAAAGGTTTGGATGGCAGTAACAACCAGGTATGTTCCGCGCACAAGCAATCCCAGGATACCAAGACTGCTAAATATTAGGAGCGTTATTTCTCGGGGTCGGTTGAAACTGGGAATTGGTTGCATGATGAACCTATTTTTCTTCGATACTGACATAAACCAGTTCATCCCCTGGAGGACTATACGTTCCTGGTTGAGGGTTTCGAGGGGTCAGGGCAGCTAAAATGTCCAACCCACTTAATACCTTTCCAATGATCGTGTACTGCCCGGTCAATTCTGAGTTGGCGTCAAGGGTGATAAAGAAACGGCTTCCATTTGTGCCTGGTCCGTTATTATCAAGAGCCAGCATGCCTGGTTGGTTGAAGTTCAGATCGGAGACAATTTCGGTTTCGAAAAGATATCCTGGGTTCCCCAACCCTGTCCCGCTCGGGTCACCGCTCATCACCCGGTCACCCGGGATCACCCGTAAAAGGTGATCCCATCATACCATTTGTTGCGCGCCAAATATACAAAGTTGTTCACTGCCAAAGGAGCTTTGTCTGGAAAAAGCTGGAGTACCACATCGCCTTTGGTGGTTTGAAGGGTGGCAATATATTGTTTGAGGGGATCAATACGCTCTGGGGGGCAGGCGCTGAACTGTCGCGCCACAAGTGCATCCATGCGTACAACGGTATCCAAACTTGCAAAATCAGCAAGAGAATTGTAAGGCGTCGAGCTGTTGATGTATAAGAGGGGAGGCGTGAAAGGTTGTAATTCAAAGGATTGAACTGCCTGACGGAGGCGGTCTGCCACCGCCTGGCTGCTGAAATCAGAGCGAAATTGGTCCGGATCCATCCCGAGGAAGGCTGCCTGATCGGATGCCCATTTTTCGAAATCCGCAGGTGCGATTGAGATCCATTCACCTTGTTTTTCGAAGAGCAGATCATGCATCTCCCAAAATTTCCCTTGCAAGCTGGCTGCCTCCACTGCCTGGATGGTTAGGTTGTCTTTATCATTTCCTGTAACTGGAGCATCCAAATAAATTAGGCGTACATCATTCGGATGGGTCAGCCGGATTTGTTTTAAGCTTGCCGCCAGGAATGCACATGACAGGCATTGATAATCGCTGAACACGATGATGGTTACTGGTGCATCTGTGGGTCCGCTGACATGACCTCGACCTTCGAACTCTGCTCCCAGCGCGGCTTCGGGGGTTACCGGGAAATGTAGAAGTGTGCAGGCGGTGACAGGAGGGATTGAGGTCGCCGCTGGCGTGGTGCTATTAACTTGCGAGACCTGTGTAATGGTAGTGGGTACTGGTCCACAAGAGACCATGATAAAAGTGGAAACCATAAATAAAAGGAAGAATTTTCTCATTAGAGTCCCCGCTTAAGGCGATACCGCAGCTTGAAGTTGTTTAAAAGAATCCATTTGGGAAATGGTTTTTAAAAATGCGGTTAATGAGGCACTTTGTGCCCTCAACGCGCGCACCGCCGGACCAACCGGGTCTTCGCCCGCTGCTCCCCCCGGGACGTCTGCATAAGCTCCGTAAAATGCAAAATACGCCTGGTTGAGTTTACGAATGGCGTAGCCATTCTGCCAGAAGAACAGACGACGTTGTTCCATGTACGCCTCAGCTTCGGTTACCTTGCCTTGGGCTAATAACTCATCCACGTGAACCCGTGTGATGTGCATCTCCCGTTAAAATTGAAATCGACAGGTGCAGGATTGAATGGCAGATTGACTGGTTGAACGTTATCCTCGCTTGCAAGTTCCGGGTAGTAATGCATTAACACGAGCACGGATATCTCGTGTCCGGAGATGGAGGCGGTGGTCTCATTCATCGTCCGGAGTTCAGGAGATGTTTCGTAATTCAACCCAAGCGGACGCAGGGTAAGCCAGTTGTGTGTCCATTCATGGGCAATGGTGTCAGACAGCCAATCAAGAGCAGTTGTGCGCATAACCATGGTAGGGTAAGAACCAATTCCTCCCACCGGTACAACAAGAGAAGATACATTCAAGTTCGAATCCACGTTTGTTTCCAGGCTGCTCTGCTTGTCCACACTCAAATCCGGGATAAGGGATATGGCGGCATCCTGTTGGATTTTGTCCCTGGGTGAGATGATCAGATCATAAGGTAAGGGGGAAATATGGAACAGGACCGGGGGTATTGGTTGCCCACCGGTTGTTAAATCCAGGTCTGCCAGGGTGGCGGAAATCTGCTCTTGAAGGACAGCTTCAGCAAGTGGTGCAAGCAAACGCTGCTGATGATCAAGGCTATTTAGCTCCTCTCGGAGTCCCATTGAGGCTTCCGTGGGGTTGGAAACCTTAGGGTCGGTGTATAACAAGCCAATCTTATCCTCGATGGAAAGGATATTATCCATGAGGTGCAGGTAATTGACAACTATTTCGTGTCGGTCTGGTTCGGAAAAATAATATGGAGTACCCAGGACAGTTTGATCCAACTTGACAGCGAACGCATCAAAAGTCCAGGAAACGTAATCAAATTCGACCGACCTGGTATAGCGTCGAGCTGCTTCTGATGGCTTGGTGGATACCAACAGGGAACTGCCTCCCATGAGACCGGAAAAAAAGAAAATGTAAAGACTGATTTCAACCCCTCGCAGGAGACGAAAATACCATGGCATGCGAAGATTATAACATTTGCACCCACCCAACAACTTTGAGACACATCCCCCTTTAATGTAACATTTTTTTGATGGTTTGATTTATGCGGATTATGCCTTGTTCCAATTCGTCTGGTTCGTAAAAGACATAACTCAAACGCAGGAAATCCTGCATCCCACCCTGGCTGGAGAATAATGCTCCAGGTCGGAATCCAACTTTAAAATCTTTTGCCAGCGTTTGGAGATCTGTGCTGTTAATTCCATTCGGAAGTCGAACCCAGAAAAAATATCCACCCTGGGGCAGGATGTACTCCGCTTCGGGTAAATATTTGCGCAGCGCGGCATCCAATACCCCAACCCGGGTGCGATAGATTCCATTCAGTTTGGTGATATTCTGGTCAAGGGTGCCATTCTCCAGCAACCTGTTTACGATGGCAGACGTGAACGGGTTCATCCCGCCTCCACTGTCGAGAAGACCACTGTTTACAAATTTCTGTATGATCTCCTCATTGGTTATGATCCACCCCAGCCTGAGCCCGGGAGCCAGAATTTTTGAAAAGGAACCAAGGGAGATAATATTCCCAGAAGAAGTATCAGCTGCAAATGGTCTTGGCGATAATCCCCCATAATTTAGGAAATGATAAACCTCATCCGCCACCACAAGGAATTTATATCGTCTACTCAGGTTTAGCAACTCTTTCCTGCGATCCGGCGATAAGGAGCGGCCGGTTGGGTTTTGGTAAGTTGGGTATGGTGTAAAGAAATTTTGGTTTATATTCGTTCAACTTTTCTTCCAGGTCAGCAATTACCAGCCCATTTTCGTCTGTGCGGATGGGAACCAGGCGCAATTCATGGTCGGCAAAAATTCTAAGTGCCAGGAAATAAGATGGCTCCTCGACAAAAACTATGTCTCCTGGTTTTGTAAAAAGCGTGCAGATGAGATGCAGTCCCATCGAGGCACCATTGGTAATGAACAGGCTTTTTGGTTCTACTTGACACAAATATTTTCCAGAGAGAAATTCTGACAACGAAACGAGGAATTTGCCATCTCCCTGTTCAGCACCATATTGAAGGAATTCCGGGTCATTTTGGCTGAATCGCTCTTCTGCTGCCCGGCGCAGGAGGTCCAAAGGGAGCAGCGAAAATTGTGGATCACCAAGACCCAGGTCAATAAAACCAGGTGGAATCGCAAACTGGGTGATTTGTAACGGAATACTCATATTATCCTGCCCTTACCCGCTGGGCTTCCAAAACATTGGGAAGATTTTCAATCCGGGCAAGCATGCGGCTTAGTTGGCTGATGTCCCGTACTTCGATGACCAGCCGCAGGTCGGCCAGGTTTTTGCTCACACCCACCTGCACGTCAACGATGTTTACGCTTTCTGAGTTAAGCAGGGTGGTAATATCGCCCATCAATCCCTGCCGGTCGAACGCTCTTATCCGTATCGGCACCGGGTATGTACGAACATTTTCACCCCAGGAAACTTTGACCAACCGTTCGCGATCTTTTATTCGCAATATGTTGGGACAATCCTGCCGGTGGATGGTTGCTCCGTGTCCCCTGGTGATGTAACCGATAATCTCATCGCCTGGTGTGGGGTTGCAGCATCTCGCCATTGCAGTCAGCAGTCCTTTCAATCCAAGGACGGTTACCGCCTCGCTCGGAACTGCTTCGCTGGATGCAGGTACAACGACCAGGATGTCATCGCTTTCTTTGGCTTCAAGAAGTTTATTGACCACCCGACCGATGGTCAGGTCACCGCACCCAATGGCATCGTAGAGTTCTTCGGGAGACCTCCCGTAATTTTGGGCAAGGGCTTTCAACCCGTTCTCATCCAATTCTGCCAGGCCAAGTCGCTGTATTTCGTGTTCCAGGATCTCTTTTCCCTGGCTGACATTTTGCTCCCGGTTCTGCTTCTTGAACCAGGCTTTGATCTTTGATCGGGCGCGCTGGGTCCGCACCAATCCCAGGTTAGGATTGAGCCAATCTCGGCTGGGGCCGCCCTGTTTGGCTGTCAGGATTTCCACTTGTTCGCCGGTTTTTAGGGTGTAATCCAACGGAACCAGTTTATTATTGACTTTCGCTCCCCGGCATCGGTCCCCAACAGTCGTGTGCACGTGGTAGGCGAAATCGATCGGGGTGGATCCGGCTGGCAGGTCAATGATATCTCCGTGGGGGGTGAAGACATAAACTCTATCTTTAAAGACATCCGTCTTCATACTGTCCACGAATTCCTGGGCATCGTCCACGTCCTGCTTCCACTCCATTACCCGTCTTAACCAGTTGATGCGTTCGTCGTACTTGCCCCTTTCCCCCCCTTCCTTATATCTCCAATGTGCAGCAATACCGATTTCGGCATTTTCATCCATCTCGCGTGTGCGGATCTGGACCTCCACTGGTTTTCCATCGTCATAAATGATCACGGTGTGCAGCGATTGATAGAAATTATCTTTTGGGGCTGCAATGTAATCATCGAATTCGCCTGGAATGGGCCGCCAGTGGGTGTGGATTTGGCCAAGTACTGTATAGCAGGCTGCCACATCCGGAACGATCAACCTGATCCCTCGCACATCTCGGACCAGGTCAAAAGATTTTCCTTTTTCGATCATCTTATGATAGATGGAATAAATATGTTTCGATCTGCCGGATATCTCTACCTTTATTCCCGACGCTGCCACCAATTTGGAAATGGCTTTGGATATCTCCTGGATCTCTGCTTCCCGCGCCTCACGTCGCTCAGCCAGTTGTTCTGCGATTTCTTTGTATTTGTCCGGGTTGGTATACCTGAAACTCAGGTCCTCGAGTTCCCATTTGATCTGCCAGATGCCAAGCCGGTTGGCGAGTGGCGCGAAGATATCGAGAGTTTCCTGCGCGATCCTCTTGCGTTTTGCTTCAGGAAATGCACCCAGCGTTCGCATGTTATGTAGCCGGTCCGCAAGTTTTATGAGGACCACGCGAACATCGCTGTCCATTGCCAGGAAGGTTTTTCGCAAGGTTTCGGTCGCAAGGTCACGTTTACGGTTACGCC
This sequence comes from uncultured Chloroflexia bacterium, assembly GCA_963826215.1. Classification (GTDB taxonomy): domain Bacteria; phylum Chloroflexota; class Anaerolineae; order Anaerolineales; family Villigracilaceae; genus UBA877. Next base: position 123,799 of record CAWGWL010000033.1, read on the forward strand.
GGGCTGCTTCCGCTTCGATCTTGGAGCTGGCCTCGTCTGATTTCCGCAAAGCCTCTTCCTGGTGTTCTCCGCGCGAGACGCGCGGTAGCTGGGTTAATTTGGTTACACCCTGGACAAGGTTGGCAACACCCTCTCCGAAATCTCTGAGCAATTCATCGTACTTAATGGATGTATCTTCGACCGTATCATGTAATAAACCTGCCGCAATGATATCGGCAGGCATGGAATATTCCGCCAGGATGGCGGCAACTGCCAGGCAGTGGTTAACATACGGCTCTCCCGAAGCTCGTTTTTGACCTTGGTGGGCTTTATCAGCCAGGCGGTATGCATGTTGAATCAACTCCCGGTCAGCCAGTGTGTAATAATCAGGGAGTTGGTCCAAAAGTTCTTGCAGGCTTAGCGGTGAAGAGATTTTCATTCGTTCTCTATTTTACTTCAACCCACCTGAACCATGCCTGCGTTGGTTTCCCCAGGCAGGGGCGGGATATCATTTGACTGATAAAATTCCATGGAGGATGGCTTAGGTCTGGACAGAATTTCGCTTTTCATCTTTGATATAAAAAAGCAACACGATCGTAACAATTAGGAAGATGGAAATCAAGGCGGTGGTGATCAGGTTGGCAGCTTCCCCCCAAAATGCACCAAGGGATGAGGGCAGCAGACTCCGCACAACACTTCCCGAGGGGACCATAAGCATGAGAAGTCCCATTATAGAGAAAATTATCAACCCCGTTCGAAACAGATCACTCAGCCGCCAGGCTGTTGGTTGTTTGGCAAGGTAGGCGATTAACCCAAAGAAAGTGATCACTACCATCGCATCGTAGGCGCGATGATAACCGACCAGCAGAACCCATAATATGAGGATAACTGCCAAATGATATCGGGTCAGGGGAGAGAGGGGTTGGGTGAACTTGCGACGGGCAAACTTCCACCTCCAGATTATCAGGGGGATTCCGACTGCCAGTGTCAACGCCACGGCGATTATGCCCAGGCTTTGTCCAGATTGAAAAGCTGCTGCCAGGTGGATCCCTTCACGCCCGGCGTGCCATAACGCCATCAGGATATATTCGGACGTGATTTCCATGAATCCAGAACCGCTTATAAACATCAGGCCTATCATCCCGGCAATTTGGACAATCCCCGCTGCGAGTACCAGCCGAACATTTGGTTCAAAGAAAATGAACAAGATCAAAATTCCCAGTGCTAAAGAATATTTGGAAAGTGCCACCCCCAATAATATCCCGGCAATCCAGGGTTTATGATCAGCCAGGATTAGTGTGGCCAATAGGAGATCCAGGATAAGAAAAGTTATTTGCCCGCTCGCTGCCGCGTAGCGTGTGGAAGTCAACCCCACCAATGCAAGTGTGAATCCTAAGAATTCCCAACCTTTGAGCCAATCATGCTTGGGAAAAAGTCGGACGATCAGAAAGGGGATGGCTCCGAGGAGAAACAGATTGAGAACGAGCCAGGTAGCTTTCGCCAGGGGCCAAGACAGAAAGGCAAGCGGCGCCAATAGAAAAAAGACCGGGGTGGTGCTGGCAGGGGCCGGGACAAGACCGGGAAAAATGATTCCATCAAGAGTGTCAACTTCCCGATCCAGGTATTTCACTGGGACACTTGGTACCTCATCATCGATAAATGCCTTGTAAAAATCCTTCCCCTCCCTGAGGAAATGTCCAGCATACCAATAGGTGTATAGATCGTTGCCCCCTGCTTCGGAAAAGGTTTGTTGAACGAGTCGTCCCAGGCTGGTTGCTCCCAGGAGTATTAGAACAACCAGGCTGGAAATTCGTAGAACCTTCAGGGTCGTCGATGATCTTTTCATTTTCGTGTAAAATCTGAAGCAAGTATAGCATGTTCAGACTTGATAGGAAAATCCCATGCCAATCGTCAACAACGTTACCCGCTTGCTCGAATCCAGGAGAATCCCCTTCAAAGCATTTGAAACCCCGCCAGAAAAACTCGGTGCTGACGAGACTGCCCGGTTGCTCGGCTTGGATCCGGAAATTGTCTATAAAACCATCGTTGTTACCCGTCCGAAGGGAAAACCGATCCTTGCAGTAATCCCGGGTCCTCATCGCGTGGATTTGAAAATGCTTGCCGCGGCACTTGGTGAGAAAAAAGTGAACCTGCCGAGCGAGCGGGAGGCTGAAATATTGACCGGGTTACAGGCAGGCGGGATCTCACCGCTGGCGTTGGTGAACAAAGGCTTTCAGGTGGTAATTGCTTCCGAGGCTCGCAGCCAGGCCCAGATCCATGTGAGCGGCGGGCAACGCGGACTGAATATCCTGTTACCGGTTGAATCTCTTGCAGAATTAACCCACGCCAGGTTTGCCATCATTAGTAGTTCTAACGAAGGGATTTCCTAGAGGTTCTCGGTTGCGGTCTAGCAGTTTTGACCTATAATATACAGGGAGTGGGTTTTGGGATATCCCTTTAATTAAACTATTAATTGGGAGCAGAAGATGAGTGAAGTAGCACCTAACGATCCGATCATAATCGCGCGGGATGTTCAAAAATGGTACGGCCATTTTCAAGCCTTAAGGGGTGTAAGTATGGAAGTAAAAAAAGGGGAGGTTATTGTCATTTTTGGTCCTTCGGGTTCGGGGAAATCCACTTTTATTCGTTGTATAAACCATCTTGAAGATCACCAAAAAGGGACGATCATTGTTGATGGGATCGAATTGACCAAAGACATGCATAATATTGAAAAGATTCGCATGGAAACGGGAATGGTCTTTCAACAATTCAACCTCTTCCCGCACTTGAATGTACTGAATAATATTACACTGGCACCGATCCAGGTCCGTAAATGGTCGAAAGAAAAAGCTGAAGAAAAGGCAAAGGAATTGCTTGAGCGTGTAGGCATTCCAGAGCAGGTGGAGAAGTTTCCCGGGCAACTTTCAGGAGGGCAGCAGCAGCGGGTGGCGATCGCTCGGGCCCTGTCAATGGAACCAAAGATCATGCTCTTCGACGAGCCAACTTCTGCACTTGATCCGGAAATGATCAAGGAAGTCCTCGATGTTATGGTTGGGTTGGCAAAAGATGGTATGACCATGCTGGTGGTTACCCACGAAATGGGCTTTGCCAAAGCTGTTGCGGACCGGATGTACTTCTTCGATAACGGTTTGATCGTGGAGACCGGAACTCCAAAGGAGATTTTTACCGACCCAAAAGAAGATCGAACCAAGTTGTTTCTGTCACAGATCTTGGAAAAGTAAACTGCAAGATTAATCCAAATAACAAAGAGCCGGAGATATTCCGGCTCTTTGTTATTGCAGTCTCATTGCTGGATCGTTTAATATTTTATTTTGTTGTGAATTCACCAACTTGCACTCCGTTGATCCACACGCTGTAATGTCCTGCAGGAAAATTTCCCATGCTTATGCTTGCTTCTTGCGGAGTTGATAATGCCATTAATGTACATGGCTTGTCTCTGGGTGCGACCCCGTAGATTTCCATTTGGATGCGATTCTGACCATCCGGTTGGCTGGGGCTCACCCGTAATTGGTAACATGGGGAGGGGAGACGGTAGGCAAGGGAGACCGAGATTTCGGGCGGGAACGATTCGGCCGTCAAGATTGATGCAGAGACGATTTCCACCTCACCGCGCATCATGCTCTCATCGCTGGCTTGCGGAGTGTACGGATCGTCACCTTTTCCCGGGACCGGGACCAGGGAGGCAGAGGGTTGTGATGTGCATGCTGCTGTCACGACAGCCACCAGCAGGATTAATATGATTAATTTACCGGGTGTAGACATAATATTCTCCTTTTCATACCTGAATTGTTTGGTATGAATTGGAGACGTTTAAAGAACAAAATTTGTTCCCTGCTAACCCTTGATTACCACCAATGGGCGCAGGCGCGCCACTTTGTATGCAATTCCAGCCGCGATTACCGTGTTCACGACTGCATCCACATCTTTGTATGCAGTCGGGGCTTCCTCAGCCAGACCGGATATACTCCCGGCACGGATTTTAATACCGCGCTCTTCCAATTCCTGGCGAAGTGCGTCACCGCGCACATCGTGCTTGGCTTTGGCCCGACTCATCGTTCGTCCAGCTCCATGACAACTGGACCCCCAGGAGCGGAGCATGGAATATACAGTCCCGGCCAATACCCACGAGCCCGTGCCCATCGAGCCAGGTACGAAGACAGGTTGACCAGTCTGCTGATATTCATACGGTAAACCAGGGGAGCCCGGGCCAAAGGCGCGCGTAGCCCCCTTTCGGTGTACACATACTTTCATTGGTTTACCTTCCACATCGTGCGTCTCGATTTTCCCAATATTATGGCAGATATCGTAAACCTGGACCAACTGCCAATTTTTCAGCTTTCCTGCAAAGGTTTCTTCGAATGCACGTCGCGCGGAATGGGCCAATAATTGCCGGTTTACAAATGCAAAATTAGCGGCCGCACGCATCGCACCAAGATAGGCTTCCCCTTCCGGGCTGTCCATTGGTGCACACACCAATTCCCGGTCGGGTAATCTAATGTCATATTTGGTCACTGCAGATTGAAAACCCTGCACGTAGTCGGTGCAAACCTGGTGTCCTAGGCCGCGTGAACCGCAATGAATTTGGATGCACAGGCATCCCTGCCTGAGTCCAAACGTCGCGGCTGCCATTGGGTCCAGGATGGATTCGACCAGATCTACTTCGATGAAATGGTTTCCTGCCCCCAACGAACCGATTTGCTCCAATCCACGTGTCTTTGCTCGTGTACTGACCTTGCCAGGGTCAGCCCCATCCAGGCAACCGTTTTCTTCGGTGCGAACAATGTCATTTTCAGTGGCATACCCATTCTTGAGTGCCCATCCTGAACCAGCCTGCAGCAGGCGGTCAAGGTCTGGTACGTTGACACGCACTACGCCTTTCACACCTACGCCACTTGGACAGTACTTATTTAGCAAGGTGGCTAGCGTCGAAAGCATCGGGCGGGCGGCATCGAGTTCTATGTTTGAGGCTAACAGCCGTACACCGCAGTTGATATCGTAACCGATTGCGCCTGGAGAAATCACGCCTTGTGGAAACCGGGTTGCAGCTACCCCACCGATAGGGAAGCCGTATCCTTGGTGCATGTCAGGCATCACAACCACCGCCCCCACTAATCCTGGCAAGGTTGATGCATTTACAGCTTGTTCCAGCGATTTGTCATCCATGATTTGTTCGAGCATTTCGCTGCTTGAAAATATCCGCACTGGACCGCGCATGTCTCCGCGGAAAGCTTGCGGAATTTCCCACTCGTATTCACTGATTTTGACTAAATCCTTAAGTCTCACCATTTTTCTGTTCCGACCATTATTAATTATTCTTCGCCAGGGAGAACGAGATTTACCGATTCAGGTGAAGAATTACACATCAAAAATGATTTCCACCTCAACTCCTCGATCCGTTTGAATGATTCGCAAATTATGGTACGTTACAGCTTTAATTGCTTTTTCCATGGAATCGATATGGCCGCCCGTCAAAATGGCAGACAGGTGCATTTTGTTACTGAGGTCCGGATTAATGAATAATTCATATCCATCGAATGCAAGACGATTATGTTCTCCCAAAAAGACAAGGTCAGAAAGAAAGGCCACCAGTAGGCTTTCTGCATCTGCACTGGCGATTGATATTTTTCGACGAACACTCTTCCTTTTGCTCAACTTAATTCCAGCCAGGTCATTCATACCCTTGGCGGACTCAATGAACAACTGGTTCAGGTCTTCTGCCCAAACGCGCAAACACCAATCCGCACTATGGGGAATTTCTTCAAATGGCATTCCTAAATTGTAATCGCTTTAGGGTAAGAGGGAGTCTTTATTGGCGCGTTTGAAATGTGCCCGGTAAGCAGCAGTCTCAGCTAGCAGGGCTTGGACTTCCATCCTAAGCCTGGCTGCTCCCCCCAGGTCGTTGATGGTTTTCCCGGGAGCAATCCGGAGATGATCGCCATCCTGACCGATCAGGCTGATTTTCCCTGCGGATACCAGCCAGTTTAATCCGATCTCTACCGTGATCAGGCGCTGTGCAGTCCCTGCTGCCAATTTGGTATAGGTTACTTCTCCATCATGGTGTGTAATCGCAAATTTTAATAGGCCGGTCAGGCGCGCCATGAAGGCATCGGTTATCTCCAGGAATGGATGTGCGCACACCAGGGTTAAGATGGTTGGCTTGACTAATTCAAGGGCATCTTCCAGTTCACTGTGGGACGGTGGGATTGTCCACACAACAAGATTATTTGCAGGTTTGAGTTCGTTGCGGTCTTTTCCCCCAATTTCCTTTTTTGCGTCTGACTCCGCCCAGATTAGTGTTGATGGATTGGAAAAGAACCCAGGTAAAAGTTTGGCTGGTTCATTGACCTCGCGGAGATCGATAATTTCCGGTCTTTGACTTTTAAGGACAACCATTGGTTCTTCGATAACCCTGAAATCCACGAATTCCATCTGCACCTGCGGGCTCCCGCGCCAATCCGATCCACGCACGGTATAAGCCAGGTCAAATTTCCCATTAGGAAGAGTCTCTCCTGATCCGCCCCACCACAATACTGTTTGTGGAATTCCTGTTTCATCTGTCACCAACAATTTTTGATGTTCTTTATTTCGCCCAATCGTCGTGGAGGACTGCATCATAAGACTGTGCGTTGCAAGGGTAAGTTTTTCATTGCCTGGCCCAAAAGGAGCCAAACTATCGAGCGCTGAAGCAAGGTTGGGAGTAATTTCCGACAGATCAAGCCAGGCGTCAATCCTGAGTTCCGGTTCTTCATGGATTGATGCTCCCAGCATATTTTCCACAGTTTTGGATAATCTTCGATTGAATTCGGGTAATCTATCCTTTTGCATGGAGAGACCTGCTGCCATTGGATGCCCGCCAAAATTGAGGAGCAGGTCTTTCTGGGCCGCGATGGCTGAAGTGATATTGAGACCTTCCACTGAGCGGGCGGATCCACGAATTGGTTCGTTTTCAGGAGTTGAGAATAGGATGGCTGGTTTGCGATATCGATCGACCAATCGGCTGGCAACGATGCCTACCACCCCGCCAGGCCAGGAAGGGTGTCCGAGCAGGATAATGGGACTTGTCAGCAATCCGGGGTCTGCTCGTAATTGGGCTTCCGCTGCCTGGGTCACCTGGTTGCATAGGAGTTGACGCTGGGCGTTGTAATTCTCCAGTTGGGTCGCCAACATACGTGCTCGACCTGGGTCTCGTGTTGTGAGTAATTCCACTGCTGGGTTGGCATCACCAAGACGACCCAGCGCGTTCAGACGCGGTCCCAGCACAAACCCGATATGTTCTTCAGTCAGGTTAACCGGGACGAGTTCAGCCATTTCCATCATGACCTGCAAGCCCAGGCGCTTGGTATTACGCAGCTCAACCAACCCTTTTTGAACAAGGTAACGCGCATCTCCCTTCAAAATCGCCAGGTCAGCGACTAAACCCAACGCTACCAAGTCAAGCAACGAATCAATCTGGAAATCGACAGTGGGGAAATGCGCGATAAGTTCTTCCGCAAATTTATAAGCTACTCCAACACCCGCCAATGTAGAAAGCGGATGTCCCGGTTGCAGCATCTTTGGATCTATTACAGAAAATGCTTGAGGGAGAATCTCGGGAAGATCGTGGTGATCTGTAATGATCATTTCCACCCCGCATGTACGGGCATATTCCACCGCTTCATTGGCGGTAACACCGGTATCGCATGTCAGGACGAGCTTTGCGCCTCTTCCAATGATTTCCTTAAGGAATGGAATATTGACGCCATGGCTTTCGAGACCTCGCACTGGAATGTGGAAAGTGATATCTGCATCCAGGACCCGCAATGTCTGGAAGAGTACGGTTGTGGATGTTTGTCCATCCACGTCAAAATCTCCCCATATGCAAATGGGGTCGTGTTGTTTTATGGCGTGCTCCACCCGGTCTACAGCTTCGATCAAACCGGGAAGTTCTGTGGATTTGGCTGGGGAATATGCATTCGAGTCAAGGAATGCACGGGCTGCCTCCGGTGTGTTCATACCCCTGCGGACGAGAGTCTGCGCCACCAACGGATGTAAATCTGGCAGTAGGTCTGGGTAACGGAGAGGAGCTGGTTCCATCCAGCGCATGTATTCTAATACTCGATTTCTGCGATTTGTTCGAAATTAAATTCCGCACTTGCTAATTCAGAATCCGCCATTTCATCCATCGTCCCTGCCTTTATGCCTCGGTTACAGTATGAGCGGAAGGGACAATATGCACATTTCTTCTCATCTTCCGTCAAAGGGAAATGACGATGGTTGCCAATTTCATTAATGAGACCCGTCAAGATCTCCCAATCGCGTTCGTATTGGATCGCATTGTAAGGGAAGCGCGCAGGTTCCGATGGATAATCTGCATACCAATACACCATTTCAATTTGTTCGGGAGAGATGGGATTCCCTGCGTTCAAAAAAGAACCTGCCTTGACCGCTACAGCCCGGTAGACGCGCGTCTGCATTCTGGCAGCCATCCATTCATCGCGGGGACGTTTATGATAAGTTTTCCAGTCATAAATGAGTGTTTGTTCCCCTGGTTTAACAGCGATCAAATCGTATTTTGCCACCAGCCTGTAGATCCCGACTGGTACAGTCAGGCTGAGTTCAGTGTATCTTGTAAGGTCGGAAAAATCAAAAGGGTATCCCAGGTAATTCTCCCACCAACGCGATAAATCGGGCGATTTTGCCGTCTTTGAAAGGGTTTCAGTTGATAAGCCGATCAGGTGCTGTTGAACCATTCGGTGAAAAAGTTGACCTTCCTTTTGCCGGCGTTCGTTTTCAAGGACCGGTTCCGTCTCAATAGCAGGCCACTCCAAATTATCGATGTAGCGCAGTTGGAAGCGGCGCGGACAGTCGCTGTAATCCTGCAGGGACGACTGGGAAAAAGAAAAACTGGAAGGCAGTGAAGGGGAGACCATGCCTCTATTTTACATGTTCTTGAAATGTTTTGGTCGAAAATACAACGTCCCGATCCCACCAAATCCAGCTAGGCAATTCTTCGGCAGTTTATCCCACGTCGAAAAAGACAATATATAAGTTGCTTTGAGGTGACTGGAGGAAATTTTCGTGAGGGGATGGTAAGGTCCACCCCGATGCCGGATACTGGTGACAATCATCACTAGACTCTCTGATTAGTAAAATGTTACAAACTAACTGGTAAGACCACTTACCAGTTAGGAGCTTACATGGATTGGTACCCGCTGCAAAAACCTGCCGAAATGGCAGAAAACCGCCTTCTTGAAGCCATTTTATCCGGGCATTTCCCTGCTAACGGCAATCTTCCAGCAGAACGCGAACTCGCTGACCAGATCGGCGTGACTCGCCCAACCTTGCGTGAAGCATTGCAGCGATTGGCACGGGATGGATGGCTGGAAATCCAGCATGGAAAACCTACCAGGGTTCGCGATTACTGGCGGGAAGGGGGGCTGGCAGTCCTGGCAGTGCTTGCGCAAACCCCTGCCGGACAGGCCCCGGTTTTTGTGACACACCTGCTTGAATTCCGCGTTCTCGTAGCTCCGGCCTATACCCGTCAGGCAATTGAAACTGCGCCGAACCAAGTGACAGCCCTGCTTGAAACCTTTACGCTCTTGGAGGACGATCCCTCTACCTTTGCCCGCGCAGATTGGGAATTACACATCCATCTGACTCAACATTCTCCCAACCCAATTTACCGGTTCCTTTTCAACGGGTTCCAGAAACTGTCCATCCCGGTCGGCGAACAATATTTTTCCTTCCCGGAATGTCGTCAACATTCCCGTCGTTTCTATGCCGAATTACTTAACTGTTCCCGTTCGGGAGCAGCTTTCGATGCCGAGACGCTTACCCGCCGGGTCATGGAAGAGAGTCTGGCGTTGTGGCAAAAAATGCAAAAGGAGGCGGTATGAAGCGGTGGAATGGATGGGGCAATATAAACACAAATTATCCGGTTCCAGCTTCCGCCGCGGGCTTATCTTACTAATTTATTTGGACCATTGAAGCCGCCGCTGGATGCAGCGTACGAAACGGTCCTCAACTCAGTACCCGAATCGCGTCTTCCAGTTCACTCTTTGGTGGATGCTACTGCGCAGGTGCGCCTGTCCCATGCCCGCGGCCAATCCACCCCTGATTGGGTGGCATTGCGCTCTGGGCGGATCCCTGTCTTTCCTGATGGGGTGGCTTTTCCCAAAACCGAAGAAGATGTACGCAGCTTGATGACTTACACTCAAAAGAACGGGGCAATAATCATTCCTTATGGCGGTGGGACAAGCGTTGTAGGTCACATTAACCCTTTCAAATCATCCAGGCCAGTGCTTACTCTTTCTATGGAGAGGATGACCCGCCTGCTTGACCTGGACGAATTCGGTCTCACCGCGACATTTGAGGCGGGGGTTATTGGACCGGATCTTGAAGCCTCTTTGAAGGAAAAAGGCTACACTCTAGGACATTATCCTCAATCGCATGAGTATTCCACTTTGGGTGGATGGATCGCCACCCGTTCTTCCGGACAGCAGTCATACAAATATGGACGCATCGAGCAAATGTTCGCCGGAGGACGTATGGAAACTCCCCGTGGAACGCTCAATATCCCTCATTTTCCTGCCTCTGCTGCCGGACCGGATATTAAGGAACTTATCCTTGGATCTGAGGGACGAATTGGGATAATTACCCAAGCTAAAGTCAAGATTCGACACGTTCCAGAAGCAGAAGAATTTTTTGGAGTTTTTTTCCCTTCTTGGGAGCAGGGTACCGAAGCTGTTCGTAAAATCGCCCAGGATGAAATCCCTGTTTCGATGTTGAGATTATCAAACCCTCAAGAGACTGAGACTGACATTAATTCTCTCAGGAAAATCATGGGTCGGTGTGGCAGATAAAGGCTTGCGGTTGGTCGGTTACAAGGAGAACCGTTGTCTGCTGGTCTTTGGCGTCACAGGTTCGATTAACCATGTTCGGAGGATCAGGGCGCAAGCCGCGTCCGTATGCCGCAAATATGGTGGTCTTTTTGTAGGCACAGTTGTCGGTCACACCTGGGAGAAAAACCGTTTTTATTCTCCCTACTTGCGCAATACTCTCTGGGACCTGGGGGTGGCGATCGACACGCTTGAGACGGCAATTCCTTGGGTAAATGTAGTCGCGGCCTCTACAGCCATTCCTGCTTCGATTATCAGGTCCGCAGGAGATGCTGGTCAAAACGTGCTGGCATTTGCACATTTATCGCATGTTTACCGTGATGGAGCCAGCATATACACCACATTTCTTTTCCCCCGTCCCGCTGATCCGGATGAACTTTTAATTCGCTGGAAGGCAATGAAAAAGGCCGCCAGCCTGACCATCCAGAAATTTGGAGGAACGATCACCCACCAGCATGGAGTTGGGACGGATCATGCCTCATATCTGCCAGCCGAAAAAGGGTCCCTCGGCATGGATGCAATTCGCGCCGGTTGCCAGTCGTTCGACCCGGATGGAATGATGAATCCTGGAAAATTGTTTTTGGACATAAGTTGAAGTAAATTACCATTGTTGCAGATTTCTGAAGGAGCGCTATATGGATTGGACAAAAGGCTGGCGTGACAGGGCTTGGGCAGAACTCGACCAGGATTGGGATGTGATCATCGTTGGCGGGGGTATTACCGGCGCGGGGATTCTTCGCCAATGCGTTCATTCAGGATTAAAAGTGTTGCTGGTTGAAGCGGACGATTTCGCCTCGGGCACATCCTCACGTTCCTCAAAATTGGTTCATGGTGGCATGCGATATTTAAAGAATGCACAGGTTCGGGTTACCCTTGAATCTGTCACCGAGCGTGAAGTTTTGATGAAACAAGGTCGCGGGCTGATCAACCGGCTCGGTTTCCTCTACCCAATCCTGCCTGGGGATCAAATGCCGGGCTGGGTTTTCGGGACAGGGTTGGTTGTTTATGATCTGATGGCACGCCAATGGAGTCACCGTTCTTATGATGCTGATGATTTGCGTGAACTCTGCCCATCATTGACTGCCGGTGATGTTCGCGGCGGATTCCGTTTCTTTGATGCCCAGACTGATGACGCCCGGCTGGTCCTGCGGTTGGTGCGAGAAGCGGTAGCGGGCGGCGGACTGGCGCTTAATTATGCGCGTGTCGACTCGCTTCTTAAAACAAATTCCGGACAGGTATCCGGTGTAGTCCTCCGCGATACTTCCGGTCTTATCGACCGGCAGGTGGAAGTAAAAGGTCGGGTGGTGATCAATGCCACCGGTGCCTGGGCTGATATTCTTCGCAGTCAGGTGGGAAAAAATCCCAGGTTGCGTCCGTTGCGGGGGAGTCACCTTGTGTTGCCATTCAAGCGACTTCCACTTACCCGTGCGATCACATTTCTGCACCCCACGGATGGGCGCGCTGTCTTTGCCATCCCGTGGGAGGGAGTGGTAATATTTGGCACCACGGATGTGGATCATGGGGAAAATATGCTGACCGATCCGTCCATTAGCGATGCTGAAGTGGAGTACCTTCTGGATGGCTTGCAGAAAGTTTTTCCTGCCCAGGCATTTTCATTATCGGATGTGACTGCCACTTTCTCCGGTATTCGCCCGGTTGTGAACACCGGTAAAGCCAATCCGTCCAGGGAATCACGTGAGCATGTGCTCTGGGACGAGAATGGGTTATTGACTGTCAGCTGGCGGCAAACTGACAACTTTCCGCATCATGGCGCGTGATGCGCTTAAAGCCATCCGCAGGCACCTGGGACACATTCCAATTGACAAGGATATTCCAGTGTTGGATGCCATTTCGCCGGAAGCCGTAGCAGCCTGTGCAGCCTCGAATTTCTCCCCAATGCAATGCCTGCGTTTGCTGGCACGCTATGGACCTGAGTCAGCAGCGATATTTACCGCAGCAAATGCTGACCTCCAGCCCATTGAGGGAACCATCTATGTTTGGGCTGAACTTCGACAGGCGGCTCGGTCAGAGGGGGTTGTTCACCTGCCAGATTTGCTTCTTCGCCGCGTGCGGCTCGGACTGCTGGTCCCGAATGGTGGGCTCGATCAAATGGTGCACATCCGCTCCATAGTGCAGCCGGAACTTGGCTGGGATGATGATCGCTGGCTCGCGGAAGAAAAATCGTACTCCGAAATTTGGAATCGAGGTTATCGTCCTATAATATAAATCAATTCCAGGGAAAAATAGGAATTACCGGTTTTCTAATCTAAAAACTTTATGATAAGGAGTTTCCCATGCCAGAAAACCTGCTCGCGATTGACAATGGCACGCAATCTGTGCGCGCCATCGTATTTGATCCACATGGAAATATATTATTCAAATCACGGGTTCCAATTGAACCATATTACTCCACCGCCCCGGGTCTGGCAGAGCAGGACCCCGAAGTCTTCTGGAAAGCCGTTTGTCAAGCTTGTCAAAATTTATGGGAACAGGGTGTGGATAAGTCCAGCATTGCAGCGGTCAGTCTGACAACCCAACGCAGTACTCTCATTAACGTGGACAAGGAAGGAAACCCTTTGCGCCCGGCCATCCAATGGCTCGACCAGCGTCGCACAGAGGGGGTAAAACCTTTGGGAGGATTTTGGGGAGCAGCCTTTAAAATCGCAGGCGCTTCAGAGACGGTTGCTTATCTTCAGGCGGAGGCTGAAGCCAACTGGCTGCAGAAACACCAGCCCGAAATCTGGAATGCCACTCATAAGTTTCTGTTCCTCTCCGGCTATCTCACCTTTAAACTGGTCGGCAGGTTCGTGGATTCGGTCGGCTGCCAGGTGGGGTACATTCCGTTCGATTATAAAAAGCAGGATTGGGAAGCATCCTGGGGCTGGAAATGGCAGGCAGTACCGGTGGATAAAGCACTGCTTCCAGATCTGGTACCGGTCTCCTCCAAATTGGGAGAGATCACATCCAAAGCTTCTGCTGAAAGTGGGCTTCCGGCGGGGCTGCCCCTTATTGCGTCTGCTGCCGACAAAGCCACTGAGGTGCTGGGCGCAGGGTGCCTCGAACCGAACATTGGTTGTCTCAGTTACGGGACGACAGCCACCATTAATACCACCCACAAAAAATACATCGAAGTTATCCCGCTCATTCCTCCATACCCTGCGGCTGTGCCCGGGCAATATAGTTTTGAGATCCAGATCTACCGCGGCTATTGGATGGTGACCTGGTTCAAGCAGGAGTTTGGTTTGCGCGAACTGGGTCTTGCGGAAAAGCAGGGAGTTGAGCCGGAAGCCCTGTTCGACGACCTGGTGCGCACGATTCCACCTGGGTCTGATGGGCTGGTACTTCAACCATATTGGTCGCCTGGGTTGGTATTTCCAGGTCCCGAAGCGCGTGGAGCCATTATTGGCTTCAGTGATGTGACCACCCGGGCCCACATCTACCGCGCCATCCTCGAAGGGTTGGCTTATGCCTTGCGCGAAGGTGCAGAAAGGACCACCAAACGATCCGGAATCCCTGTGACTGAATTGCGTGTGGCAGGAGGAGGCAGTCAGTCAGAGGCCGCCATGCAATTGACCGCTGATATCTTCGGTCTGCCGGCATCCCGTCCACATGTTTACGAAGCATCGGGACTGGGAGCAGCCATGGACGCGGCTGTGGGGATTGGGATCCACCCCGATTTTCAGACTGCCATCCAGGTGATGACGCGAGTACGTGATACTTTTGAGCCGGATATCAAAGTCCATGAACGCTACGATGATTTGTATCATGGCGTGTACAAGCAAATGTATAAACGACTTCAGCCGTTGTATCAGGTGATGAGGAAGAAATAACGAACTGCCCGGAGTTGGGTTCCGGGCTGGCGTTTTGGTTGAAATGAACTTTAGTCAGTTGAAGCGCTTGACGGTTTAAATCTAAAGGAGTTGATCAGGATGACTGAACCGATGATGATGGTTGCAGATAGGACAACCTGCCAGTTGAGAGATTCTTTTGCCAGCCAGCTGCCCAGCATGATGGCCACCAGTGGGTTCACATAAGCATACGTGGAAACTAATGAAATGGGGGCATTGCGAAGAAGCCATGTATAAGCTACAAATCCAATTAGCGTTCCAAAAATGATCAGATACAGCAGTCCCCACAACGACTGCAGTGAAACAGCTGCAATGTTGAAGGATTTCCATTCACCAGTGACCAGGCTGGCAAGGAATAACCCCGCGCTACCCGCCACACTTTCGATCCCCGTCCCCATTAAGGGAGAGCGGGGCAAGTTTGCATCCCGGCTGTAGATGGAACCGATCGCCCACAAAAGGGCTGCCAGCAGCAGGATTCCCATACCAGGCATGTCATAAAGCGGATCCCGGCCGGTAAAGATGTCAGGACCGATCAGCAAAAGGATACCCCCAAACCCGGTGAGCAGACCTACGATCACCTGCCAGCGCGGTCGTTTGCGGATTAAGAAGGCATTGAAAAGCACCATCCAGATTGGAGCAGTGGCAATAATCAGGGCTGCCACGCCCGATTCCACACGCTGTTCAGCCCAGGTGAGTAGTCCGTTCCCGCCGAGAAGAAGGAAGAGTCCGACAATGGAACCGGCGATCCATTGTTTCCCTGTTGGTGCAGGGTCCCCTGCCAGGCGTCTCCACACGAGTAAGAGCACACCAGGGAGTAAGTAGCGTGTTCCCGCCATGATGAACGGCGGGATTGTCTCCACTGCGAACCGGATCGCAAGGTAGGTGGACCCCCAGACCAGGTATATGGCAATCATCGCCACTGCAATGCGAAATTTCATTGTAAAACTTTCCTTTCAATAATTGCATGATTTTAGTGCTTTTTATGTATCCAAGCAAACCGAAAGTTGCTATCTTTCCCAGAGATCATACCTTTTGTGGGAGGTCGCAATTGGAATTGCCGGGCTCTGATCGCACTTGGGCATCTGCAACACATATAAAGCATATTTTTACTTCATGCAGGATACAGGGTTTTCAAGTTTCCTGGATCCTTGTACGCTTATTTCACCCGGGCACCTGAGTGGTATTAATTGATGGAATTCTATTTGATTTTCTGGTGTCGGAAATAGCCGAAAGGATGAGAATTCAAAAAGAGGTTTATTTATGGATGACCCTAAAGGAATCCATATATCTTTGCAAATCATCCCATACTTTTGTAGGCTGTCCTGGGTCCGGGACATATTGCAGTTCAACTACATAGTAACGATCAGAGTTTTCTGCAAATAAAGCCCATCTCTGCAAGATTAAGTCGGTCTGCTCGCCATTCACACGCACTCCCTTCAATCCCCACGATACTTGCTCAAAAACATATTGACTGTCTGGGTTGGCTACCAACTCGTTTACTCCCCCTTGGTGAAGGCCTCCCCATGCAAGTGCCAATCCATCGAGGCTGAAATCCTTTCCCGCGATCTCCTTGGAAACTGCCAGGGTGGTAATTTGGCTGTAGAAGGCGATCGTATCGTTATGTAATTGGGTGGGATCCACTTGGAAACCATTCTCCGTGGACCCCGAAATAAATTGGACCATAACCGGTTTTGTATAGCGAATCTGACGCACTGGTTGATCATCCCATGCATTATCCACCCAGGTGGAAAAAAAGATCAGGGGCGACAGGTTGGTCGCCTGTTCCAGGAAAAGGTCCTGGTACATCATTTGGCCGCCATCCTTCCACC
This sequence comes from uncultured Chloroflexia bacterium, assembly GCA_963826215.1. GTDB lineage: Bacteria > Chloroflexota > Anaerolineae > Anaerolineales > Villigracilaceae > UBA877. Next base: position 140,353 of record CAWGWL010000033.1, read on the forward strand.
CTGAGCCCGGTTGTGCCATTACAAATCCGTCATCCTGGAAAACGATATATTTTGTTGGATCGAGAGTTGTGGCTTCGGATGAATCTATGGCAATAATTTTCGTATCCACTGCCAGGGATTGATCGCTTGACGGAGCAACAATGGCAATTTGCTGAGCTTCCCTCTCGATTTTATAAATCGTGGTAATGCCGCCAATTAGCGCTCCCGAAATACCCCCACAGACCGTCATAATTGTGCCGATCAACCCGATGATTGCCACTCGCTTTGAGGAAGTCTGCGGTTTTTTTTGGTTATCCATCTATCTTCTCCTCAAGCCTCTTACTGGATGACCCTGAATTGGTCAATATAATATTGCAGATCGTCCCACACCTGCAGCGGTTGTCCACTTTGGGGAGTGTACCTGATCTCGATCGTATAATATTCTTTGTCTGCCTCGGCAAGCAGGAACCAGTTATCAATAGTCATTTTTGCTGGATTCCCGTCGAACTCGAATCCCTTCATACGCACTTGATAGTTGGACAATGGCAAAATGACTGTCAGCCCGCGCAACCACTTTGTTGATTCGTCCGGATGAATAACGCGTGGATAAAAGGATCATGTCAGGCAGCGTGTGGATCCCCAATTTCTGTACCTCACTCTTATCAAAAATATTTAAGATCATCTCACTGTAGTATGGTAATTTCCAGGGTGGAGATCCGTAGAGCTTTTCGATTGCATTTAGAAAATTCTCCGGTATGAGATGGCCGTTGACCGTCGTGTTTCGATCTGATTCGATCTCGATCGGTTCTCCATAACGGATGCGGTAAACAGGTTGATCGCAAACTGCCACGCAGGTGACGTTTTGTTCGGACAATTGTTCCTGGACGGTCATTTCTTCCATGTCGTCCCATCCTGGCAGTGGACGGTGCAGTATGAATGCCTGTTCCAGGTTTCCATAGTAAGTCGAGGGATCCAGTGCCGCAGCCTTCTGCCGGGTAATAAAGATGCTTCCAGTGTCAACACTCAGCGTTTCCCCACCTTCGGAGGCAGGCAGGGAAACTTGCTGGTTTTGCCTTTGGACTTGATAGACTGTCACCGCACTGGTCAGGAGCGCACCGGTGATACCTCCGCACGCTGTCAAGATCGTGCCAACCAATCCGATCATGGCTGTTCGAAACCCTGTAGATTTATTCTCTTCTCCCATCTGCGCCTCCGTCTCACCCTTGTTGGGTCGACCTACTCACAAAAATAAAATAAAATTGCCAGTTTACTTACAGGCTCTCCCTGTTACAAATCTTGCTTACCAAAAATCCTGGGTTTCCTTGCACAAAATTTCCTATCTGGCGCTATAGATTGGATCAAATTTTAGGAATTTATTTATTCAAAATTTATCCCATTCTCCAACCAACCTTGCAGGGAAACGAACGGAAGTGCAGGTTTTTGGTCGCCCTGGCGCCCGGTATTCCAGGTCAGTATTAGCTCTTTTTTTGCCCGCGTAATTCCCACATACAGCAACCGCAGGCGCTCGCGCACATAATCCAACCGGGCAGAATGGCTTGCCCTGCTCTCCTGGTAAGTCTCGAATTCACTGGTTGATTGCGCATTCTCGAGTTGGGCCAGGGTTTCCGCCTCCAGGTTTAGGTTTGAGCGGATGAACCACTTTTCTGGAATATAGCGGTCATTTGGCTGCCCTGACGGGAAATCGTAGTTATTGATCGACATCAAATATACCCGGTCCCACTCCAGGCCTTTGGCTTTATGCATGGTAGTCACTACAACTTTCCCGGCATGGTGTGATGGGTCAAAGCCCGAGTCGTCTTCGCTAAAGCCCAGGAACCTTCGTTCATTGTGAGCGATGAGAGACAGCTCCCCGGTCAATTCCGGAAGGCGCCAATCGCGATGATCGTCGTTTGCCTTTCGGAGGACCAGAGCCAGCTTATGCGCCAGCGCCAGGTCATTTGGAGCGGTGAAAAGATCCTGTGATAGTGCTAGGATCATCTGGTCGATTGGGAGCACGGTTGTTCCCTGCCAGCGGCGGACGTACATTCGAAACTCATCCAACTCGACGAGTGCTTCATTGGGAATGCCTTCGGATTCCAAGTCTGCGAGCCAATCCCTTTCTACCCTTGGACTGACAAAGGATTCCACCTGGCTGCATTTGCGGATCAACTCGGCAATTTGACGTTGGAAATCAGTGTTTGATTCCTCCTCCTGGTTGCGCTGCCAGGACAGGTAGGCTTTTGCAAGTCGTGCAGCAGACTGTGGGTCTGCCATCGCCCCTACCACATCTCCAAGGCGTTCGGCATTATCCCGTGTGGAGGAGGTACTGCCAAGCAATTCCACAAAGTCGATATTGCGGTGTTTTAATGCGGTGATTACTTCCACACCTCTCTGGTTGCGGGGAACTAGTACTGCCACGGTCGCTTCCGGGTGTTCCGGCAGCCAGCGGTCGATTGATTTGACCACCGCCTCCACCTCCTCATCGGGAGTGTAATTCTTTCCGATGAGTTTGATACCCTGGGGATTGTCTGGGGGGTTGGGTTGCGGATCATTTTCAGACGTAGGGCGAATAAAGGGCACGGTCAATGCGTCTCGCACAACCGGCTCAGGATGTTCTCCATTCACCCAGGTGATCAATTGGTTTGCCAGTGCTATGATGCTGGGTTGACATCGTCCCGAATCTGGCAATTCTCGATATTGGTCGGCTTCCTTTTGGATGAAGTCAAGCAAGTGCTTGGGAGAAGCGGTCGTGAAGGTCTCAAAGATGGCTTGGTTGGGGTCGCCAACGCGTACCCAATTTCCCCCTTCTCCAACCAGGAGACGCAGGATTTGCTCCTGTAGCTGGCTGGAATCCTGGGCTTCATCTTCCAGGATATACGGCCAGCGATAACGCAATCGCTCGAGGAACTCGCTGTCGTTTTCAAGCAGGTTGATCGCCAGGCGGATCAGGTCATCGAAATCAACTGCACCACGATAGGTCAAAGCTCTTTGATAATCAGAATAGATTGCCGCTCCCATTTCAGCCAACGGCAGCGAACCAGGAGCAGCCTCCACCAGGCTGCGAAGTTTTTCCGGTGTTAACCGGTAATCCTTTGCGGTCCGGATAAAAGCCAGTGCAATGCCGGTCACCAGGTCGGGTAACTGCTGGCGGTGCACCCATTCACGCTTGCCTTCGTCCATATCTGCCAGGAGAAAGTCATCCAGTTCTCCTGGATGTGCTTGCAGCCAGGCTCCTGCTGCCTCCTTGCGGATAAAATCAGCTTCGCGTTCATCGAGGATGGCAAAGCGCTCCTCTAATCCGACTGCGGCAGGTTTCTCACGAACGATGTCGTGCGCCAGCCCATGTAGGGTCCGTACCCGGTATCCGAATGGCATCGGCAGGTCGAGGAATTCCTTGATCCTGCTTGAAAAGTTATCTACTGCGGAGTTGACCAGGGTAACGATCAGCACTTCCTGCTCATCCGCCAGCGCTCCTGACCGGATCAGCTTTGCAGCCAGCGCGCTCAGGGTATGGGTCTTGCCCGAACCGGGCACAGCAGAAATGCCCATTTTCCCGCTGGTGTATGCGAGGATTTGGGATTGTGCGGGGCGAGGGGTGAATTCAGCCATCGAAATTCAATTCATTGCGTCGGGACAAAGGGTAAGGTTGGAGTCGATGTGGGAGATTCACTTGGAGTAAAGGTAGGGCTTAACGTTGGCGTTAGGGTTGCAGTAGGTGTTTCAGTTAGGGTGTATGTGGGTGAATTTGTAGCTGATGGTGTAAAGGTTGGTGTATGTGAGGGTGTACTCGTCTGGGTGGGTGAAATGGTAGGACTTGTGGTTGGAGTGCTTAATCCTGCCTCCATTCTTGCTCTCAATGGAAATGATAGCAATTCCGATTAATATTGCCAATATGGCAATGATACCGATAATGGATTTGGATTTCATCGGATATCCTGAGCGTTCATGGTGCCACCAGCGTTTCGATCCCGCGTGCATTATCAAGCTTGGTGATTGTCGGGAGTCCATTCTCTATTAGTACCGGCACGTATTTAATGCCTTGAACGCCCTGTTGGGTAAGGACCACTTGCAGGATGATGCTGGCATTTGAAATTCCCTTGTAGTCGTCGAAGACGAAATTTCCCAGGCTGAACGCGATCTGCCCTCCGTGATACTCCTCAATACTTTGCAGGATGTGCGAATGCGACCCAATTACCAGTGCCGCGCCTGCATCGATGGCAGCATACGCCTCTGCCCGTTGGTTTAAAGTGATCACGGTGCTATTCTCCAGGCCGGAGTGTAGGAATACCACTACAACATCTGCTTGGAGCTTGGCGGCAGAGATATCTATCTTCATCTGGGTTGGGTCGGCCCATGCAATTCCAGGCTGGGAAGCAGTTGCGATCCACGTCCGGGTATCGAACCCTGCATTTTCGTCTGGCACATCCACGTATGCGAGGAATGCCAATCGCAGGCCATTCCGCTCAAAGATGACCGGTGTATGTGCTTCTGTACTATTCGCCCCTGCGCCGACAGCACCGATTCCGTTTTGCTCCAGGACATTGCGTGTATCGAATAAACCCTGGGCTCCATAATCCATGGCGTGATTGTTTGCCAGGCTAAGCAAATCGAATCCCCCCAAAGCCAACGCTTTTGCAGCATCTGGCGAAGCAGCAAATGTATAGCTTTTCGGTTGCTGTTCCGTGCTGGTTGTCAACGCACATTCCAGGTTGCCAACCAGGATATCTGCAGAATCCAGCACTGGGAGGACGCCGGCAAAAACGATTTCAGGACCTCGTTCCTGTATCTGGGTCCCAACCGTACGTGCCAGCATAATGTCTCCCACCGCCATCAGGTTTACCCTCATGCTGGGAGTGGCTGTACTTGTTGGTGTAGAAGTGCCAGTATTAGCGGGGGGGTTGGTCGGGGTCAGGGTGGCAGGTTCAGAGATGGGTGTATTAATTACTGGGAGGAAAGGGGTCCGCGTCGGGCTTCCAGTTGGGATTTCTGGGGTGGTCGAAGGAATGGCAAGCGGAAAATTGCAGCCGGATAGCAATAAGCTGGTGAAAAATATCCTCACCAGGAACTTATTAATTCTCATTCAACATCCGAATCTCCAACTGCATTTTCCAGATGGCTTTTAATAACGGACCGCGCTGCTCGAACCCTGATTCGCCCAGGTCGCTCAACCCGAGATAGACGCGGCTCCGGCACCTCCGTAAAAGACCTCTTACGAGATTTGCCAGGGTCTGTTGGTTGGCAGCCAGGTCATTGGCATCGCTCCAAATCCGTTCTCGTTCCCAGGATCTGCTGAGTACATAAGGTTGGGTGAGAGGCTGGAACACGCGTTCCCACCAGCCTCCTGACCCTGCATCCAGCCAAAACTGGACGGTTGCTGGTTGGTTCATCATCAAGAAAGTATACGCAGGAGCCAACAGCACAGCCTCAGATCTACCTGCCTGCCATGCTTCGATATATTGGGCTGCAATGACTCCATCTTGCAGCATCCCGATATATTCCTTGCCCAATTCCAGGTTATTGCATAAGATTCCTGTTCCCACTACCTCCATCATTGAAATTTGCAGGCTCCATCACTTGGCGGAATTTCTGAACCGAATCTACCAGGCTGGCAGCGGTTCGAGCCGCGTCGTTGTTCCGGTGAAACCCGAATCCTTTCTGTGAAAGGATTTCCCCGAATAGGCGGCGCAGGAAGATGGTCTAGCGGAACCGGATCCGGTTGCTCCACGTATGTCTTGATCCATTCCCGTAATTTCTCATATTGCATGCCAAAGGTAAAGGTGATCCGCTCCTGCATTTCTGTTTGGATGGCGCTGAAACTTGAGAGCGAAATGTCCCGTGTGCGGTAGACGATCTCGGCCAGTAATTGAGCTCTCACCAGGTCCATTCCTTCGAATGCGAACATAAAAGCGTGTGCCATGTCGAATTTGGTCGGATGGATATTCCAATCTGGATGAGCCAATTCTGCCAGGGTTAATAGGCAGGCACTGGCAGGTTCATCGCGCAGCGATCGGGATGGCCTGTGGGACCGCCAGGGAATTTGAAGCTCTTCCAACCGGTTGCTGAGAGCGAAACGCAGGGCATCGGGTAGATAAGGCGCCAGGACAACGATTTCCGATGGGGATAGACCTTCTTTATTGATCAGTTGCTGGATTTCTACTGCCACCCACTCCAGCATCTGTGGGAAATAGCGGGTGGGTGTTTCTTTAGGTGGAAAGATGAGTGAGTTCAGACTGTTGCGGGTCAACTGCGTCGAATGATCTGGAAGGAATTTAGAAGTAAATGCAGCTTCTAGTTCCTGGATTTCCTGGGTAGTAACAAATGACTGGTTTAGTTCATTTTTTTCAGAACATTTAGCGGCAAGGCGTTCGGCAGACTCTGGATCTGCACCCAGGAACCGGCGATAGCCCCCCTCGCTATCAAAAATAATCAAAGCGGAGTCAATATCCGGCAGCCAATCCAGGACCAGGTCGTGGGCTACCGGGGTATCTTCTTCAATATTGTCATAGATCAGGTGATGGTATTGGCGGGTTAGAAATGTATGACACTCCTGTGTCCGCCACAGGAAGTTCCAGAAAATTTCCATTTGCAGGGAGAAATCCAGCAGGGAGTGTTCGAGACAATATTTGCGGAATCTGCTGGCGCTTGCCTGTGCATCCTCGTAGACTCGCCTTTGTCCAGGGTCGCCCAGCCACGCAGCTGACAATCGTTCTCCAATTTCAGTATGGGAAAATCCCACTGTGGCAGCTTTATTTAGGTTGTCAAGTACCTGGCTGTATAGTCTGTTGCGGTCAATGGTTACCGAAGCAAAAAGACCTTCGTCGAGTAACGGTCGTACAATACGCGCCATATAGTATTGGGCTGTTTCCAAAGTCAGGAATATTGGAGGTTCGTCGGGATGGGAGAACCCGGCCATTTCTCCAACCAATGGCCAGAAAAGGTCAACCATCCTTCGCGCTAACCCGCCAACGGTAGCGAGTGCCACTTGTCCGCCCGGGCTGATATCTGGTGCTGATAATGCTGACTCGTAGGGACCTTGCAGGGTTCGCTGGGGAGTAAGGATCAGGATTGAACTTGCAGACACTCCTGCTTCCAGGAGTGCGCGTAACCGGCCAACACCGGCAGTCGTTTTACCACAGCCCGCTGGACCGGAAAGAAATGTTTTAGAATCTCGCGGAGCGTTAATGACAGTCAGTTGAGTTTGTTCCAGTTTCACATGTCAAGATTATCGGAAAGCGGGTGATTTGTCAACCAGACAACTTGGATGTCCACACATAATTATCAAAAAATATTCATGGTAGAATTTAAATCACCAATGGAATTGCCGGTTTATTAAGGAGGAATTTATGGATTTGATCCTTCGAATTTTCCATGCTATCACCCAGGTACACCCCCCCCACACTCTGATCGTTCACTTTCCAATTGCGCTGACAGGCGCAGCCCTGTTTTTTATCCTTATTGCCCTCTGGAAAGGTGGAAAAATTCTTGAACAGGTTGCATTTGCGGATCTGTCGCTTGCAGTGCTGAGTATATTGGTCTGTGCGATTTTTGGCATACGTGACAATATCGTCTTTTACGCTGGGGGTGCTCCCAATCATGTGGCAAAAATTGTTCTGGCGGGCACGTTGTTCGTAATCACCGCCATAACCGCGCTCGCTCGCTGGCGAAACAAAGATCTTTTTTATCAAAGCTCCTCCAGGGTACTTTATATTGCCTCTTATTTTGTTAGTTTTGCTATTGCTTCAGTCCTGGGGTTTTTGGGCGGGATCATTTTATTTGGGTTCTAACACGTCAAAACCGGTTGAATGAGAATTGTTTCTTTCAGATAACCACCTAATGACGAGATCTTAACAGATTTGGACCCTGCAAAGATTCTCGCATTTTGAAAGGTTGTCGGGGAGGAAGGGGTACATCCCCTTGAATCTCAGACCAGCAGTTGACATTGCGTCACCTCGCATGTATAATATCGTCCTGTTCTGCCCCGGCAGGTTGCTGGGGCGTCAGTTTGTATCCCGGCTTCCCCGCTTACCGGCGTAGGGATTCGTGAAAAAGACTATATTTGGTCGCATTCTGAATCTGTACCGCAGGGATCGTGGTGAAGCGAAGACCAGGAGAGAAAAATGAAGTATGTAATTTTGGAAAGCGGCGGCAAACAATTCCGAGCCGTCGAAGGCAGCACCATCGAAGTGGATCGCCTGCCGGTCGAATCCGGTGCCAGGGTCAAGCTTGAACAAGTATTGTTACTGGCGGATGGGGAAACGATTACCGTCGGCACTCCTTTAATCAAGGATCTCCCAGTCTGGACGACAGTGGTCGAGCATTTCAAAGGGCCAAAGGTGAATATTTTTAATTACAGCCCCAAGAAACGCATCCGGGTCAAGATCGGTCATCGTCAAAACTATACCCGATTATTCGTGGAACAGATTGGCGGGTCTGAGTTTATAAAAAAGGAACCCGTAAAGGTTGAAAAAGCTTTGGAAGTGAAGGCTGAAAAGATAACTCAAAATGTGAAGGTTGAGAAAGAGGACGAAAAGATGAAAACTGATACAAAAGCGAAGAAACCATCCCCAAGGAAAGCTCCGGTTACCAGCGGGAAGAAACCAACCACCAAGGCTCCTGCCAAAGCCGCGACGAAACCAACACCTCGGAAGACCGCTGCTGTAAAAACAGCAACAAAATCGTCCCCCAAAGTGAATCGACCTGTTAAGGGATCTGCTTCATCGAAGGCAAAATCTTCCCCGAAAGGGAAAGCAGCTCCCAAGAAACCAGCCGCGAAATAGTTGGAGTGAGGTTATATGGCACACAAAAAAGGTGGCGGATCAGTCCGCAATGGAAGAGACTCTAACGCCCAGCGACTGGGCGTGAAAAAATATGCCGGAGAGCATGTGCTTTCTGGTAATATTATCGTACGCCAGCGCGGCACACACATCAAGCCAGGCTTAAATGTAGATGTTGGTAAGGATGACACCATATTCGCCACGATCGAAGGATTGGTGGTTTATGATGTGGTTAAAGGGCGCAAACGCGTCAATGTGATGCCGGCCGAAGATAAGGCCCTGGCGAAAGGAACTTAAAAATGAAACAGGGTATTCATCCCACTTATTTCACAGATGCGAAAGTAACATGTGCCTCCTGCGGGACCACATGGACCACAGGTTCGACCAAGCAGGAAATTCGCGTGGAAATCTGCTCGAATTGTCATCCTTTCTTTTCCGGTGAGCAGGCTCGTATCATTGACATTGAAGGTCAGGTTGACCGCTTCTATAAAAAACTTCAGGTTCGCCAGACTTATGTTGAAGAGAAGAAATCACGCGCAGAGTCCAAGGTATCTCCAAAGCGTCCAATCGCTGAATTGGAATTAACCGCTCGTCCGGTTGCCGCATTGGAAAAAGCTGGAATTACCGAAGTGGGTCAATTCCTGGCGAAACTCCGTGAAGGTGAAGATAGCGTATTATCCATTGAAGGCTTTGGTCGTAAGTCCTTGATTGACATAAAAAAGAAATTGCGCGCTCTTGGATATGATCTTCCTGAAACTGTGGAAACTCCCGCACCCTAGGGCTTGTAGAAAGACGATTATCAGGTAAACTTAACAGGCAGATGCAGAGCGCATCTGCCTGTTTGATTATTTTATTTTCCGATTTCCCTTTGCTCACCACAAAGGGCAAGGTTGTTGACAGGGTTGAGGAGAGTATGACACCCCATATTCACGGTTCGGTCGAAGTAATATGCGGCTCCATGTTCAGTGGCAAGACAGATGAACTGATCCGTCGCTTGCGCCGTGCGACAATTGCTCGCCAGCAGGTGCAGGTTTTCAAACCCGCCATTGATGTTCGCTACGCGGTCGAGAAGGTTACCTCCCATGCCGGCACAGATTATGCTGCAATTCCGGTTGAACGGGCGGTGGATATCCTTCATCGTCTTGACGAAAAAACAACGGTCGTAGCCATTGATGAAGCCCAATTTTTTGACGAAGAGATTATTCCTATCGTCGAAGAACTTGCAGCAAAAAATATGCGCGTCATCGTGGCAGGACTTGATACGGATTTTCGCGGGGAACCTTTCGGTCCCATGCCGGTCCTGATGGCACGCGCCGAGCGTGTGGATAAGATCCAGGCCATATGCATGGTTTGCGGTGAACCTGCCTCCCGTACCCAGCGTTTTGTCAATGGGACGCCGGCTCGCTTCGATGACCCCGTAGTGATTGTTGGTGCTGCTGAAATGTATGAAGCCCGTTGTCGCGCCCACCACGAAGTCCCGCGTTAATCGGGCGTAACCTTAACCTAGGAGATTGCATGCAGGATTATCACGATTTCCTCGCAGAAGTTCTGATTGATGAGAACACCCTTCAAAACCGGATCAAGGAATTGGCTGCGGAGATCAACCACGATTATAAAGGGAAAGACCTTTTGCTCATTTGCATCCTGCGCGGTGGGATTGTTTTTCTAGTCGACTTGATGAGACATATCACCGTCCCGCTTCAATTGGATTTCATGGCTGTTACTTCTTACGGAGCGGGAGTTCGCCAATCTGGGGGCAGTGTCCGACTTTCCCTCGATTTGAAGACAGATATTCGCAGGAAGGATGTGTTATTGGTCGAGGATATAGTGGATAGTGGCAACACCATTGGCTATGTACTGGAATTCTTAAAACGCGGCAGCCTCGCAGCCTCAAGGTTTGCACATTGCTGGATAAGGAAGAACGCCGCGAGACTGCCGTTCCAGTCCACTACCGAGGCTTTAGCATCCCCAACAAGTTTGTCTTTGGCTACGGTCTCGACCTTGATGAATATTATCGAAATTTACCATTCATCGCCGTCGTCGACTTGAAAAAGTACCAGAACCCGGAATGATGGAGAAATCATGCAGGATTATCATGAGTTTATTGACGAAGTTCTGGTGGACGAAAATGCCATCGCCTCGCGCGTGGCAGAACTTGGTTCTGAGATCAGCCGGGCATACGCTGGTCAGGAACTTTTAATCGTTTGCTTGTTGCGTGGCGGGTTGACTTTCACCGCCGATCTAACTCGTCACCTCACCATTCCACATTCTCTGGATTGCATGTCACTCTCCTCTTACGGGGTTGGGCATTATGCCTCTAGTGGCAATGTTCGCGTCAATCTTGACTTGATGACCAATATTGAAGGGTTGAACGTTCTGCTTGTTGAGGATATTGTTGACAGTGGTCGCACCATGGCTCACGTTCTGCAAATGTTGAAGACCCGCGAACCCAGGAGCCTCAAGGTCTGTGTGTTGCTGGATAAGAAATATCGCCGTGAGGTTCCAGTGGAAGTGGACTATGTCGGCTTCGATGTTCCCGACAAGTATGTTTTTGGATACGGGATAGATATCGATGAACGTTTTCGGCACCTGCGCTTCATTGCCTCGGCTGATATGAAGAAATACAAGAAAACGCCATGATCCAGGCAGGAGCGCCATTTGGGAGAAACTGATGAAAATCCATATGCCGGTCGATGGGTGGCTCGACTGCGTGGCCGGATTATTGCTCAGGGAGGCACACCGGATCTTGCCCGCCGTGCTGCCCTGACACGGTATAAGGAAACGCCTGAGATAATTTTTATGCCGCCCAATTTCCCGATTTCTTTTCCGCCCATCCTGGACTCCGTCCGTGCAGCCATCCCGGACGGTGTCACCGTTTATTTGGTGGGGGGAGCAGTAAGGGATATGTTGTTGGGTCGGGTAATCCATGACCTGGATTTTGTCCTGGAAAAGGATGCCATAAAAATCGCCAGGCGGGTCGCGAATTCCCTGAATGCTGATTTCTTTCCGCTCGACACCGAACGGGATACCGGGCGCGTCATTTTAACCAACCAGGATCAGAGCCGGTTATTGATGGATTTTGCAGCCTACCGCGGCCAGGATTTGGAGGCTGATATTATCGGCCGGGATTTCACCCTCAATGCGATTGCTCTCAATCTCGCTGACAACTCGTTTCACGATCCTCTTGGTGGGGCATTGGATTTAAGAGAGAAGCGCTTGCGTGCCTGCTCTCCTTCTGCCTTTATCGATGATCCTGTCCGCATCCTGCGTGGTATCCGGTTGGCCGCAAATTTTGGTTTCCACATCCTGCCTGAAACTCGCAAAGCCATGAAAGAAGCGGCGGGTTTGGTTGGCGATATTTCCCCGGAGCGGATGCGTGATGAACTTTTCCGTCTCTTGGATGGACCTCAGCCTGGTGTTTGTCTGCGAGCTCTTGACCTGCTTGGAGCCCTCGTAAAGATTTTTCCGGAGCTTCCTTCGCTGAAAGGGGTAGCACAACCTCCTCCTCATGTCCACGATGTGTGGGAGCATTCTCTTGCCACGGTAAGCCACCTGGAAGGGTTGCTTGCAGCGCTTTCACCTGATTATCAGTCTGAAACAGCCTCCGATTTGATTAACGGGTTGCTGGTCCTGCGTATAGGGCGTTATCGCCAGCAGATTGACCAAATCTTTTCCACTCCTCTCACAGCCGACCGCTCCCTGCGCAGCCTGCTTTTTCTGGCAGCTCTTTACCACGATGTGGCAAAACCCCAAACCAAAAATTTTGACGAAAATAATCAGTTGAGGTTCTGGGACCACGACCAGCTTGGCGCAGAAATTTCCACTGCCCGCAGCCGCGCCCTGGTAATGAGCAATGATGAGACCTCCCGCCTTGACTTGGTCATCCGCAATCACATGCGGATTCTTTTCCATATCAACAGGTTTGTCAAGGAAGGTAAACTGCCTTCACGGCGGGCTGTTTACCGGTTCTTTCGTGATGTCGGTCCGGCGGGAGTGGATGTCTGTCTGTTGGCTCTTGCAGATTTACGAGCTACTTATGAGCAAACTCTCCCACAGGAGACTTGGGCTGCAGCGCTGGACGTTGTCCGCATTATGCTGGAAAACTGGTTTGAAAAACCATCCGAGTCCATCACTCCCAGTCTGCTTGTCGATGGCGATGATTTGATGCGTGAACTTAATCTTCAACCTGGGAAAAAGATTGGAGAAATGCTCGAAGCTATCCGCGAAGCTCAAGCCATGGGAACGATCAGTACCCGCGCACAAGCGATACAGATCGCTCGGGAAAAACTGGATTAATTCCGGTTGTGACCACTTCTGTTTCCAATTCGATCATGTAACCCATTCAGGGTATACCAACCTGAATCTCCATGTTTCGGAGGATCAAGTGCACATCATTGTTTTTGATCTTGAAACTCAAAACCTGTTTGAAGATGTAGGCGGCAGGCCCAACATTGCCGCTCTTAAGGTCTCCTGCGCGGTCACCTGGTCCTCTATCCGGAACGATTTCAAAGTTTATTGGGAGAAAGATGTCCCCGGATTGATTGATGAGTTGAAATCAGCTGGAAGGGTGGTGGGATTTTAACTTGAAAGGATTCGATTACGAAGTACTGCGCCCCTATGCCCCCACTGAACGCCTTCAATTCTTACCCACTCTTGATATCATGGATGATCTATTCCACACGCTCAGTTTCCGCGTCAGCCTGGATGCGGTGGCAAGGGCCACCCTTGGTGAAACGAAATCCGCTTCCGGTATCCAGGCGGTGGAATGGTGGCGTGCTGGAAAGTTGGATCTGCTGGCTGAATATTGCCAGGTGGATGTGGATGTAACTCGCCGGATATATGATTTTGGCTGTGAGAATGGTTTTGTCCAATATTTCACCCGTCTTGGGAGCAAACAAAAGGTAAAGGTGAATTGGAAATGCTAGATTTTGAGTTATGACCGGCCGCAAAGAGAGAAGCAATCTCTTGTCCAATAACAAGATTTGCGAGGATCAAAGGCAAGCCTGAATTTGTTGAATAACTACATCGTTATGATTCTTTCAAGAGGAAATATGGAAAAGATAACTTTAGAAAGCTTTACACTAGCGTACGAACGACGTGGTCATGGAAAAACCTTGGTGCTGGTTCACGGCTATCCACTTGACCACACGATCTGGGATTCGGTGGTACCACTGCTTGAAAATGAATTTGACCTGATCCTGCCCGATCTGCGAGGCTTTGGTGAATCCGGTATCCCTTCCCTCCCTTACCAGCTTACAGATATTGCTGAAGACATCGTAAGCTTGTTGGATCATTTGAAAATCAAAAAGGTCGCCATGGTTGGTCATTCCATGGGCGGATACATGTCGCTTGCATTTGCTCGTGCCTTCCCTGATCGCTTGCTGGGGTTGGGACTGGTTGCCTCACAGGCTCTTGCTGATCCCCCGGAAAAGAAGGCTGGGCGTTACCAGGAAGCTGAACATGTACTTGCGCACGGAGTTGGAGATGTCGCTTCCGGGATGTCGATCAAGCTTACGGATAACCCGGATTTACAGGTTCTTTTAAAGGAATTGATGCTCCGCCAGCATCCCCAGGCATTGGCTGGAGCGTTGGGCGCCATGGCTGAGCGGCAGGACTCAATGCAGCTTCTATCCGAATTAGATTTGCCGGTTGTGCTTGTACATGGCACTGCAGACAAACTGATCCCTCTGGAACGAGCTCGAGCGATTCAAGCGGTTGTAAAGAAAGGGCACTTGACTGAGATCGACAATGTTGGCCATATGCCGATGATGGAAGCCCCCCAGGTTACTGCGCAATCGCTAAAGAAATTGAATTAAAAAAATCCTCCCCTTCCCGGGAAGGTGGAGGATTTGGAGAGCTTATTCTGCGACTTTTCCGACGATCGCAGTATCTTCCAGCACCGGTTCATAAAAACACCGGCAGCCGTTCTCGTGCGAACATCCTTCGTGGGGTAGGTGCGGCACCTTGTTTTTTGGATACGTGTTAAGTAATTCATAACAATGCGGGCAGGCATCATCCGCCACTGTGACACGGATCGTCCTTACCCGAGGATTGTCTTGCATGCGCTTAAGCGCTATGGTGGTGGTGGAGTATTGGGATAAATCAGCATTGCAGTTGATACAGACCAGGGCATGATCGGGGGAAGAAGCATTGCATTTGGAACAAGTTTGCATGAGTAAACTCCAAGAATATGGTTGTGCCGGGGGCGGGCTTCTTTATCGGAAACCCTCTGATTTTAGCATAAATAAAAAGCGCAGACCGTGGTCTGCGCTTGGATTGGATCCATCCACTTAAATAGATATCGGAGCTGTCTGAGGTTTATATTTATCGCCGTTGTTCATCCCGGTCCGGCGGGTTAATTTATTCAAATGTGCTATCAGTACCCCGCTTGGGACGGGCTTCACCAGGTAATCGTCAGCACCCGCGTCGAGGGCGCTGGCAACCATTCCCGGACTGTCAAGCGCAGAAAAGACCAGGATTGGCACACTGCTGAATTTGCGGATTTGGTTGCAGACCTGCCAGCCGTCCATGCCGGGCATCATCAGATCGAGAATGATCACATCGGGCGATTCCTTCAGGGCGATGGAAACGCCATCTTCGCCGGTATTGGCTGTCATAACATTAAACCCGTGCGTTTTTAATAGCAGGGTGAGTAATTCAGTCATGGCATGGTCATCATCAATTGCGAGTACTTTTAGATTCATTTTCGCTCCACCAGTATTGAATGTATTATCCCGCATTGAGGGCAGTCTGTGCTTTGCAGATGCTTTACAAAATGGCTTTCTGGTTAATCCGGTGCTTAATATCACCGGCCATTTTTTCGCACCATCCCCAATCGACGAAAAAAATGTCAGTGGTTGTAAGACAAGTTTGTGGTAAACTTTCGGATTGTGCATTTGTACAAAACCTTATTGAATTTGGCTGCTTTCGATGGTTTTTTCGAATGTAGACATCATATTTCATTTGCAGGAGGCCAAAATGGCTGAAAGTAAGAAATGGGTTTATCTTTTTCAAGAAGTCGCTCAAGTTGAAAAATATGCTGGATCATGGGATGGCGTCCGCAGTCTGCTTGGTGGTAAAGGGTCCGGCCTGGCTGATATGACCCGTGCCGGTGTCCCGGTTCCCCCCGGGTTCACAGTCACCACGGAAGCATGCAACGAATTCCGGAAAACCGGTCAATTCCCTGCCGGATTGTGGGATCAGATGCTTGCCGCTCTCAAAGTGGTTGAGCAGGAAGCTGGGAAGAAATTCGGCGACCCGGCAAATCCCTTGCTGGTATCCTGCCGCTCCGGGGCCAAGTTTTCCATGCCCGGCATGATGAACACCATCCTCAACATCGGGTTGAATGATGAAGTCGTTGAAGGCTTGATCAAGCTAACTGGAAATCCCCGCTTTGTCTATGACTCTTACCGCCGACTGGTCGAGATGTTTGGCACCACGGTCTTCAATTTCAATGACGAAGTTTTTGAACAACCCCTGGCTGATTACAAATCCAAAAAAGGGTACAAACTCGACACCGAAATGAAAGCCGATGATTGGAAAGCGCTGGTCGTCACTTTTAAGGAAGCATTTAAAAAGCAGGCCGGATTTGATTTTCCTCAGGATGTTTTCAAGCAAATGGAATTGGCAACCAAGGCTGTTTTCGAATCATGGATGGGTAAGCGAGCGATAGATTACCGCAAAGCAACCAATATTTCTGATGACCTTGGAACGGCAGTCAATATAGTAACCATGGTATTTGGGAATATGGGGGACGACTCCGGGACGGGTGTCGCATTTACTCGCAATCCCTCAACAGGTGACAAGAAAATGATGGGCGAGTACCTGCTAAATGCCCAGGGTGAAGATGTGGTCGCTGGCATCCGCAATACCGACCAGATAGAGAATCTCGTTTCAACCATGCCAGCCGTCTATAAACAATTCATGGATATTACTGGTAAGCTGGAAAAACACTACAAGGATATGCAGGATGTGGAGTTCACAATTGAGCGCGGAAAATTGTGGATGCTCCAGACCCGCAACGGGAAACGGACTGCCAAATCCACCATCAAGATAGCTGTGGATATGGCTAATGAAACCCTGATCACCAAAGAAGAAGCTGTACTGCGTGTTACTCCCGATGTGGTGGACGCTTTGCTCCATCCTCAGTTTGATGAGAAGGCGAAAAAGACAGCGGTTGAATATGCAAAAGGGAGTAAATGCCTCACCTGGTGCCGCTGTGGGGCAGGCCTATTTTGATGCCGACACCGCAGAAAAAATGGCCAAGGAAATGAAACAGGCTACGATTATGGTACGCCCATTTACCAAGCCGGATGACGTGCATGGCATGATCGCTTCGCAGGGTGTATTAACCAGCGAAGGAGGCGCAACCTCGCATGCCGCTGTGGTAGCTCGTCAATTTGGCATCCCGTGCGTTGTTGGCGCCTCGATGATCAAGATCGATCTTGAGAATCGCATCATGGATGTGAATGGAAAAATTGTGAAGGAAGGTGAATGGATTTCTGTGGATGGAACCACCGGTCAGGTTTATGTCGGCAAGATCCCGACCAGTGCCCCCTCCTTGGAAGAACAGACCGATCTTTTAACTCTTCTCAACTGGGCGGACGAACTCGCTGCCCGCAAGGATATCCGCATCCTGCCTGATGGTCGAAAAGCTCCTGGGTTGCAGGTTTGGGCTAATGCCGATTACCCCAAGGATGCCCAGCGTGCCCGTTCATACGGTGCCAAAGGTATCGGCTTGTGCCGCACCGAGCACATGTTCTTCGAAACCGAACGTCTGCCCATCGTGCAAAAGATGATCCTTGCAGAGACTGGCGAAGAGCGAACAAGTTACTTGAACCAGCTTCTACCCACCCAGCGTAAAGACTTTGACGGCTTGTTCGAAGCAATGAATGGGTACCCGGTCATCATCCGTCTGATCGACCCGCCTTTGCATGAGTTCATGCCCGACGAAGAGAAACTCTTCGAAGAGGTGGTGACCATGCGCGTCAAGGGCGAGACGAAGGGTCTGAAGGAAAAAGAGGATCTGTTGGTCTCCATTAAAAACCTGCACGAATCCAATCCGATGATGGGTCTGCGTGGTGTCCGTTTGAGCATTGCCATGCCAGAGATCGTCGAGATGCAGGTGCGTGCCATCTTCGAAGCCGCTGCGGATTGCACCAAGCGCGGTATTGTGGTCAAGCCTGAAGTGATGATTCCGCTGACAGGCACGGTAAAGGAACTTGAATGGATCCAGCCGCGTTTGGTCCGGATCGCTAAAACTGTCACCGAAGAGAAGAAGGTTGATTTCCATTATAAGTTTGGGACGATGATCGAGATTCCCCGCGCTGCGGTGACGGCCGCGGAGATTGCCAGTTTGGCCGAATTCTTCTCGTTTGGCACCAACGATCTGACCCAGATGACCTATGGCTATTCACGTGATGATGCTGAGCGCAATTTCCTGGTGACTTATGTCGCCGCGGGTATCTTGCCAAATAACCCCTTCCAAACCCTGGACCGTGAAGGGGTGGGTAAATTGATGCAGATGGCAATAAATGATGGCCGTAAGACCCGCCCGGATCTTGAGGTGGGCATCTGCGGTGAACATGGCGGCGACCCCTCTTCCATCGAGTGGTGCCACATTATCGGCAACAACTATGTGTCCTGCTCACCTTTCCGTGTCCCCATTGCCCGCTTGGCTGCTGCCCATTCAGCGCTGAAGTACAGCGGCAGGAAGATCGCCGAAGATAAGTAACATTGTTGGATGATAAAAATATGCCCGACTTATGTCGGGCATATTTTTTTATTGGTGTATGTTTAATAAATTTTCGCTACAAGGTGTTTTACCTTTTTGGCTTTGCGTGTTTCATGCCGATATTATCCCGGATTTCAGATGATCGATTTATGGAAGCCATGGGATCTGGTTGGGGCTGGTGTAACCGTGCTTCTCCACGGTGTAGATCTGTCCACCTGACGGCCACGCGCAGCCCGGCTGATCGGTGACTGTAAACCGTGGTCTCATATTGGTTTTCCATCGCAGTCGGTACCCAAACGTAATTTCCATTCTGGCATACCCATACGTCGAGGAAATACCCACGGTCGTCGTCCACCGTCATCCATATCTCTTCCCAGGTGATGATCACCTGGTCATCTTCGCGCTCGAACCGAATTTTCCCAGGAGAACGATAGAGGGCATTCGGTAATGGGCAGGCGCACTGTTTCTACGATCATTTTGTTGGGGTCGCCTGTAACATCAACCACATAATGTGATACCCAGCAGGGATTTTGAGGCCACCTGTCCATCCGCACATAGAACCAGTCGACTCCATTCGGGGCACGTCCCCAGATGATTCCGGTATCACCTAGCTTCAGGTCCCGCGCGTAAAGGTAAGACTTCGCTGGTCCAAACATGCAAGCCGCCAGGGGTTGATTCACGACCACTTTGGGGTAATCATATGTGGGGGAGGGTGTGAAGGTCGGTGTCTCAGTAA
This sequence comes from uncultured Chloroflexia bacterium, assembly GCA_963826215.1. Lineage (GTDB taxonomy): Bacteria > Chloroflexota > Anaerolineae > Anaerolineales > Villigracilaceae > UBA877. The sequence continues at coordinate 159,575 of CAWGWL010000033.1, forward strand.
AGGTTGGGGTAAAGGTAATGGTTGGCGTGAGCGTGTCGGTGGGTGTGGAACTTGGCGTGGATGTAAAGGTCGGAGTATAGGTCGAGCTGGGCGTGAATGTAGACGTGGGTGTATCCGTCCATGTTGGGGTAAAAGTACGTGTCCAGGCAGCCGCGGTGACAGTTTCAGCCGCGAAGGTCATGCTGACTTGGGCTTCGACCGATGGACCGCATCCGGTCAGGATGATGCTGGCAGTAATGATAAGGAGACAGATTACTTGTAGATGGTGAGTTGTTCGCATGGTTATTATGCTTGTTGGAACGGCATTACTCCTAAAGGTGGGCTTGGTCTTTTATCGGTATTATGAGATCGCGCTCTGGATAAAATTCACCAGGTTCTCTTTAAGCAATTTGATCGACGGTGCGTGCACGTACATCATGTGCCCGGCTTCGTAGTAGCTCATGCTGATATGGTCCTGCAGCTCCTTCTCCAGGCCGAGCCGGTTGAAGGTGTATTGGGTGGCAAAATAAGGTGTTGCCAGGTCGAAAAACCCGTTTGCCACGTGAACTTTTAGATGTGGGTTGACGCACATGGCATGCCGCAGGGTCTCGGCCACGTTGACAAAGCGATTTTCGTGGTCAGCGTACGACCACGGCCAGACCTTGCCGTTCAGGATTTCATAAGGCAGGTCCGATTCGAATTTCAGGTCGTTGCGCACATAATCATACAGGGCTGCTGTGTAAGGGCCCAGGATGGCGTCCATACTGGGATCAGATTCCCAGACTTCTCCCGCCGCGTCCCGGTCCATGCCAAGGAAACGGCTGTCGAGCCGGCCCACCGTCCGTCGTTTATCCCTCAGGAGTTGTTTGCAGAAGCGGAAAATGACCGGGCGCAGGTTGGTTTGTTCAATATATTCCTGGCTAAGACCCGTGTAATGCGCTAATTTCTCAGCCACCAGGGTTTGCTGGCGTTTACTTAGCGTTGCCCCTTTTGCCAGGGCTTGCGCATATTCTCCTGCCGCAAATTTCTCGACTTCTGCTAGGAATTTCCTGATCGGCCTGCGGGTATTTACCTTGCCGTGATAGAAAGCAGTTGCAGCGTAGGTGGGTAGGAACAGCACGAAAGGTAGATCATTGCCTGGCTCGAATTCCAGTGTACTGAAATCCAGGACCGCTGAGATGAGCATGATACCGTTCAGATACAGTCCGTGGCGTTCCTGGAGATAACCCGAGAGCCCGGCGGAACGCGTGGTGCCGTAACTTTCTCCCGCCAGGAATTTAGGTGAGAACCACCGTCCGTAACGGGTGGTATACAACCGGATGAAATCTCCCACGCTTTCGATGTCTTTCTTGAACCCGTGGAATTCTTTTGCCTTCTGTCCTTCCACCGGTCGCGAATACCCGGTGCTGACCGGGTCGATGAACACCAGGTCGGTTTGGTCGAGCAGGGAGAACTCATTATCGCTTATTCCATAGGGCGGTGGCAGGAGGTTGCCTGCATCACCCATCTTCACCCGCCGGGGACCGAGTAGACCAAGGTGCAGCCACACCGATGAAGAACCGGGTCCGCCATTGTAGGAAAAGGTCAGTGGGCGTTTGGTTTTATCTGACACACCATCCTTGGTGTAAGCTACGAAAAAGAAAGCAGCCTTGGGCTTCTCTCCTTCGGACTCTTTTTCGCGATCTGCTGTCTCTTCCCGCATCACTATCGTTCCGGTTGTTGCGGTGTACTTGATTTCCTTACCACCTATCACCAGGCTGTGCTTTGTCTCGACGATATTATCTTTATGATCGGTTTTCTTTTCTTCTGGTTTTTTCTCTTCAGGTTTCTTTTCTTCTACGCTCATGGAATTCTCCTGGTGGGATGATGGTTTGGACTCGTCCAATTATAAGCTCACGGGGAGTCAGCCTGGTTAACAAAATTGTCCGACCTCGATTTTCCCCAGGGCCCGCTTCAAATCTGCTGATTTGATAATAATTGCCGCACCTCGCTTTCCGCTGCCCAGCGAAACCTCCTCGGGTGTGAAAATACTGAGATCCGCCAGGATTTCTAGTGGGTGCGCAAGGCCCAGTGGGGTCACTGTCCCAACTGCATAGCCTGTTACTTCAAGTACTTCATCTTCACTGGCCATCGATATACGCGAGACTTCCCAGGTAGGCCCGCAGCTTGCGCCAGGAGATCTGTCCCGGTCCGGCTGCCAGGGTGAGGAAGAAATCATCCTTCTTTATTCGAAACAGGATGCTGCGAATGATCTGTACTGAAGTCTGTCCTCGTTCGTTTGCTGCCTGTTCCAACGACTCAGGTTGGTGCTTATGCTCAAAGATTCGGTACGGGATGGAAAGATCATCGAGGGCATTTGTGGCGGGGGTGGAAATCGGCATGCTTTGGAATATACCATAACCTCCCCAGGGTGATTGGTCGCATTGAGTTGTAGCCTGCTAATCGGTCAATATTCCAGGGTGTAATTATCAGGTTTGCTCTTATACTCCCTCTCCGCCGGAAGGATCATATTTTCCATTAGTACAGCATTTCATACCAAGGTGCTCCGAATTTCCAACATAAATTTGATATTAATTGTATATAATACACGAGTAATTTTTATTATTCATGGCTTAAACAAGGAAGTCTGAATGAAAAAGCAGGGATATCTTGATTTGTATTACCAGATGGTACTCATCCGCAAGCTCGAAGAACGCGGAGCTGAACTTTACCAGGCTGGGAAAATTGGTGGTTTTATGCATCTTTACATCGGTCAGGAAGCTGTCAGCACTGGCTTGATCGCTGCACGCCAGCCTCAGGATCGGGTCATCACTGCTTATCGTGATCATGGTGTGGCGATAAGTTGCGGAATCCCTCCCACCCGGGTGATGGCGGAATTGATGGGTAAAGCGACTGGGATTTCGAGTGGTCGTGGCGGATCCATGCACATGGCAGATGTCACCAGGAATTTTTGGGGTGGGCACGCCATAGTGGGCGCTCAGCTTCCAGTCGCGGCGGGGCTGGCGTTGGGTGATAAATATGCCGGCCGCGATGGCGTGACGATCTGCATGTTTGGTGAAGGAGCCACAAATATTGGCTATTTCCATGAGGCTCTTAACCTGGCCAAAGTTTGGAATTTACCGGTGCTGTGGGTGTGCGAAAACAATGTCTATGGGATGGGTACTGCAGTTGAACGCGCTTCGGCAGTTTCAGAGATCCAGCAAAAAGCCGAAGGCTATGGCATGGAACATGAACGCGTGGATGGTATGGATGTGCTGGCAGTATATGAGGCAGCAAAAAAAGCCATCGCCAGGGTCCGCGCCGGGACCGGGCCCAGGATGTTGGAAATTCTCACATACCGCTTCCGTGGTCATTCGATGGGCGACCCGGAACGTTACCGCAAGCAGGCGGAAGTTAAAAAATGGGAAGAACACGACCCGATTGGAGTCTTCCACACCTGGTTGACCTCCAATAAAAAAGCGTCGGTAAAAGAGCTTCAAGCACTTGAAGCGCGAGCCCTCGATGAAATTCAGAAAGCGGTCGAGTTTGCCGAAGCCAGCCCTGAACCAGGTATGGATACCCTTTTCGATAATGTCTACGTGGAGGCGGTGTAACATGGCCCGGCTGACGATGCGCGAAGCCATTTCCCAGGCCATGTGGGAGGAAATGGAAAGGGATCCGAATATCTTTATTTTGGGTGAGGAAGTCGGCATTTGGGGGGGCTCTTATGCAGTCACCAAAGGATTTTACGATCACTTTGGTGGGGATCGGGTCCGGGATACACCCATATCTGAGGCTGCCATAATCGGCGCTGCCATTGGGTCGGCTCTCACCGGCCTGCGGCCGATTGCTGAATTAATGACTATTAACTTTGCCTTTTCAGCTATGGAACACATCGTCAACGAAGCGGCCAAATTTCATTATATGTTTGGTGGACAATTTGTCCTGCCCTTGGTGATTCGTGCAGTGGGCGGAGGCGGACGCCAGTTGGGTGCCACCCATTCACAAACTCCTGACGCAGTTTTTGCCCATTTCCCTGGCCTTAAAGTTGTCTCCCCCGGGACTCCGGCAGATGCCAAGGGTTTGTTGAAATCTGCCATACGCTCAGATGACCCGGTATTGTTTATCGAAAACGCCACCCTTTACCAGGTCCGTGGTGAGGTCCCGGAGGGGGATTATGTGGTCCCGTTAGGCAAATCCACCATCCAGCGGACTGGGAAGGACGTCACCATTGTCACCTATTCCAAGGGGTTGGAAATTTCATTGAAGGCGGCTGAAGATCTGGCAAAGGAAGGCATTGAAGCAGAGATCGTGGATCTACGCTCGCTGCGTCCGCTCGATATGGACCCGGTGATCGAGTCTTTAAAAAGACCAACCGGGCGGTCATAGTCGAGGAAGGATGGCGGTCTTACGGCGTTGGAGCTGAAGTCTCCAGCCGCATATATGAGCAGGCATTTGATTATGTCGACGCACCCGTGCTGCGCGTCGCACAAAAAGAAGTCCCCCTGCCCTATAATCAGGCGCTCGAGCAGTCTGCCCTACCGCAACCCGCCGATGTGATAGCGGCCGTCAGGGAGGTGCTGTGATGGCAGAGATGATAAACATGCCTAAACTTGGCTTCGATATGGCGGAGGGTACCCTTGTCCGCTGGTTGAAGAAGGTGGGCGAGACGGTCAATAAGGGCGAAATCCTGGCAGAGATCGAGACCGATAAGGCAACGGTGGAAGTCGAATCTTCAGCCACGGGAGTTGTCCGTAAATTACTGGTGGACGAAGGCGCGATTGTACCCGTGAATACTCCCATTGCTGTGGTTGGCACAGCAGATGAAAAGATTGATGAATCGAAAACCCGGATGCCGGAGGATTCTCCGCATAAAACTGAAACCGTAGCTCCGGTTCCCACAATTGTCTCAGTTGTGCACCCGGCTTTTGATTCTCACGCAGAGTCGGTTCATGCCGTCTCCCCGCTTGCCCGCCGCATGGCGCTGGAGAAGCATTTGGATTTGTCCACATTAAAAGGGACCGGACCAGGTGGAAGAGTTGTTCGTCGGGATATCGAAACTGTGTTGGCAGGTCCAATTTCCTCCTGCATCGGGCCGATTGGCTTCTCTCTCGCAATCCCCCGCCAATTCGCCGGTAAGTCGTTCTGACCAGATCATGCCATTAAGCAAATTGCGTGCTGCCATAGGTCGCCGCATGGCAGCATCAAAGACGAGCATCCCTCATTTCTATGTCACCCATGAATTCAAAATGGATGCCCTGATGGACTTGCGGACGCAGTTCAACAACATCGTTCCTGAGGATGAAAAACTCTCCATTAATGACTTCATTGTCAAAGCCGTCGCGCTGACCTTGCTCCAATTCCCCAATTTGAACGCTTCGTTGAAAGACGACAACGTTCTACATTATGGGCAGATAAACGTAGGAGTGGCAGTTTCCGTGGAAGGCGGGTTGCTCACCATCGTTTGCCGTGATGCAGACCGAAAACCCCTCCGGGAGATTGGTGTCGAAATCAAGGCCATGGCAGCCCGGGTGCGGGTCGGTAAAGTCAAACCCGGGGATATCGAAGGATCCACTTTCTCGATTTCCAATCTCGGAATGGTTGATGTGGAGGATTTTGTCGCCATCATCAATCCACCCGAAGCAGCCATCCTGGCAGTTGCCTCGGCGCGCCAGCAGCCGGTCGTGGACGGGGGCGTCATCAAACCTGGCTGGCGTATGAAAGCCACCATTTCCGTTGACCACCGCATCAGTGATGGAGTTGAGGCAGCGAAATTTATGCAGGCGCTGGCGGTGTTCCTTGAAGAGCCGTTAAGGTTGGTGTTATAACTTTTAGGATGATTTGCATAACCTTGGATGGAAGGGATTGATGGCGGAAAATCCAATTCAAATCTTCAATGGTTTTACGTGTAATGCCCGCTGGCCGGCCGAACTGAAGACCGGCCTGGTTTGTACCCTGGTCGAGACACAACATGGTCTTGTGTTGATCGATACCGGTCCTGGCGTGGAAGATTATGCCCGTCCTCACGCCATGCTGCGCCTGTTCCAGGTGATAACCAGGTTGAAGATGGATCCGCAGGAAACAGCTGCCCACCAGGTTAAAAAGTTGGGCTTCAGTCCAAACGATGTTCGCCATATTGTCCTCACCCATATGCACTTTGACCATTGCGGCGGGCTGCCCGATTTCCCCCATGCCAGGGTTCACGTCCATCGCCGTGAATTCGAAGCCTTCACTGGCCGGATGCGCCGCTGGACCGATTTGGCATACGTCCGCCGGCATATTGCTCATCAGCCTGATTGGGTTCTCTATGAGACCTTGGATGGAAAATGGTTTGATTTTGATGCCATCCGCTTGCCGTTCGACCCGGAAATGTGGCTGATTCCCCTATTTGGGCATACTTGGGGTCATTGCGGGGTGGCGGTAAAAAAGGAAGAGAGTTGGTTTTTTAATGCTGCCGATGCCGGCGCAGTTTACAACAATTCTGCGCCGCCCTGGCTGGTGAAGTTGGTCCTGGGTCCCCACAATGATCGCTTGCATCAGTTCATGCATGCTCCACCCTGAGATCAATATGACTACCGCCCACATGCCCCCGGAATACTTCGAAAAAACGCAGGGGTGACCAATTGGTCACCCCTTCAGGGTTAATGGATTTCTCCAACCACTTCCCCCTCGGTCTTATCCGCCCAGGGATATCGTTCCGTCCCTCGGGCGTCTGCGTTGTTTTTCATCGGGGATTGCTTGTTTAAGCATGCGTCACCTCAAAACCCGGATATCTAATTTTACCAAAACCTTGAATCAAATCTGATATGATTAGATTAACCAACTTGATCCAAAAAAGGTGTGAAAAGATGACTTCTTCTGATGATATTCGTCAACTGAATAATGAGACCCGGGGTGTCTGGGATGCAAATGCTGCCTTTTGGGATGAGAAAATGGGGGAAGGGAATGACTTTGTAAACTTGCTCCAGTGGCCAGCCATCCTGCGCCTGCTCAACCCACAACCGGGTCAGCAAATACTGGATATCGCTACTGGGAATGGTCTCACCGCCCGTCGGTCTGCAACGTTGGGAGCTAACGTCGTCGCTATTGACTTTTCCACAGAACTCATCAAACTGGCACGCGCTCATTCACCCACTTCACCTCCAGTTACCTATCACGTCCTGGATGCCACCGATGAGCCTGCATTGCTATCCTTGGGCGAGCATGTCTTCGATTCTGCTCTTTGCAACATGGGTCTTTTTGATATCGCAGATATTCAGCCCCTCTTTCATGCGCTTCCAAAATTGCTTAAGCCTGGCGGCATTTTTGTTTTCACCCTCACCCATCCGGCGTTTAACAATGCTTCCTGTGTCCATATTGCCGAAGAGGAAGATGATAACGGGGTCATCCGGACGGTTTATTCAGTAAAAATTTCCCGCTACATGACTCCCCATCAATTACATGGCCTTGCCATTCGCGGGCAGCCAAAACCTCAGGTCTATTTCGAACGGCCGCTCCACTACTATTTAAACCTTGGATTTACCAATGGGTTCGTCATGGATGGTTTTGAAGAGAGAAACTTTCCGGCAGGTGCTGCACAAAAGAATCCTCTCAGTTGGGGTGGAAATTATAGTGAAATACCACCGGTCCTGGTCGCTCGCATGAGATTGCCCGGTATTTATCCTTCCTGATTGACTTGCTGGTCCGTCTCTGGTTCACCCTGGGTTGTGATTGAATTCGCTCCTAAACTCTCTCTTCCCGTAATTTGGCAGCCATGGAGTACGGGTACCCGTGGTTAATATCTTCTTTCTCCTGATCGAGTTCGTCGATGAACTCATCTTTGGTGTGACCGACGCAGCCTGGCCGCTCATCCGAAATGACCTGCAATCTGAACTACATCCAGATTGGCCTTGCGCTCAGCCTGCCTGGAATTATTGCAAACATGATCGAACCTTTTCTCGGCATCCTGGGGGATGTTTGGAAACGCCGCGTGTTGATCCTGGGGGGTGGGGTTATCTTCGTTATTGCCTGCCTCCTCACAGCGCTTAGCCGTAATTTTATTTTCCTGTTGATATCTTTCATCATCTTTTATCCGTCTTCAGGCGCATTTGTCAGCCTGTCGCAGGCCACCCTCATGGATTCAGATCCCTCCCGTCACGAGCATAATATGGCTCGCTGGACCTTCGCAGGCTCAGTCGGGGTGGTCCTTGGCCCTCTCCTGCTTGGTGGGGCTTCGTTCATTGGGTTTGGGTGGCGGGGAGTTTTCTTCGTCCTTGCCGGGGTTTCTGTGATGGTTCTGGCAGGTGTATGGCGAAAACTACCGCGCTCGCCCGCAAGCCAACCCCCAATCCCAAAACTTTCCACCATATTTGAAGGAGTGCGCAATGCGTTCCGGTCTCTTAAACGCGGGGAGGTGCTGCGCTGGTTAATCTTGCTTGAATTCTCAGATTTAATGCTGGATGTTTTGTATGGTTATCTTGCCCTTTATTTCGTCGATGTAGCCGGGTTCACGGTTTCCAAGGCAGCACTGGCAGTGGCTGTCTGGACCGGGTTTGGGTTGTTGGGCGATTTCCTGCTCATCCCGCTGCTCGAAAAGGTCCGCGGTTTGAACTATTTGCGCTTCAGTGTGGTCGTTGAATTAATCCTTTTCCCGGCGTTTCTCCTTTTTCCAAACCCTTGGGCGAAACTGGTCGTTGCGGGATTACTCGGCTTGTTCAATTCTGGCTGGTACGCCATCCTGCAGGGGAACTTGTATTCTTCCATGCCCGGTAAAAGTGGGACGGTGATGGCTCTCGGGAATATCGTTGGCGTATTTGGAAAATTCATCCCATTTGGCATTGGTGTGGCAGCCGAACATTTTGGTCTCGGAACGGCAATGTGGCTTCTTTTGGCTGGTCCCATTGCCCTGCTTATTGGCTTGCCTCCTTTGTCACCCCTCGCACATCAAACTTGACACAGGAACACATGTCACTGGAATACTCTTTATATTTCCACATCCCATTTTGTACTCATCGCTGCGCGTATTGTGACTTTAACACTTACGCAGGGCAGGAGTCCATGATTCCGGCTTATGTGGATGCTTTGTGTCGCGAAATAGACATTATTTCTCGCTCAGCTCCCCAGAGATTAAAAGCTCATACAATTTTCTTTGGCGGTGGTACCCCATCCCTTCTTTCCTCGCTGCAATTCAATAAAGTCCTGGATATGGTTCGTGCTTCTTTTGATCTCACCCCTGATGCTGAAATATCCCTGGAAGCTAATCCGGGCACTGTCACACAGGAATCGTTACGGGACCTCCATTCCATCGGTTTTAACCGCATCAGCCTGGGAGTTCAATCTGTACATCCGGAAGAACTTCATCAACTGGAACGCATCCACGATTACTTTGACGTGATCGACGCCGTTGCCTGGGCACGCAGGGCAGGTTTCGACAACCTGAATCTCGACTTGATCTTTGGTTTGCCGGAACAGTCCCTGGTTCGCTGGCAGTCCACAGTTAAATTGATCCTGGGTCTTCAGCCTGAGCATCTATCCCTTTATGCCCTGACGGTGGAACATGGCACCCCCTTCGGTCGCTGGGCTCAGCACGGTCTTTTATCTGTCCCCGATCCTGATGTGGCTGCCGATATGTACGAATGGGCTGGAGACGCTCTTGATGAAGCAGGTTTTGAACAATACGAAATATCCAATTGGGCGAAATCGGGTCGTCAGTGCTTGCATAACCTTCAATACTGGCGCAACCAACCTTATATCGGGTTTGGGGCAGGGGCTCACGGCAGCGCCCTTGGATTGCGCATATCCAATGTATTGAGGATTAAAACATATATTGATCGTCTCCAGTCTGGGCAGTCGTCTTCAAATTTCCCTTTTCCTCTGTCACCTGCTTCTGTGAATCAAACTCATATAACCAGGCGGGTCGAAATGCAGGAAACAATGCTGACCGGCTTGCGTCTGACTGGCGAGGGCGTCTCGGCTCTCGGTTTCGCGGACAGGTTTGGAGTCCAAATGGTTGATGTTTTTGGTAGCGAGATCGATGATCTTATCGACCTGTCGTTGCTCGAATGGACCGGTCCGGTGCTGCGTCTCACTAAACGAGGTCGTCTGCTCGGTAACCAGGTCTTTATGCGCTTCGTGGACTAATACGTTGCGGGGGATAATTACCAGGTTTTTCGAATCAGGCAATAATTGCCCACCTATGACATCGAGAGTCGTATTTGAATGCTAACGCGCTGTCACAAAAATTCCTCTTTTCTACATCCTGGCGCATATATTGTTCGCTGGATAGGTTTAGGGCACGTGAGTCAGCCAAGTCTGGGATTTAGTCTGTTAATGTACTACGTAATAATTCTGGCAAATGCTTCGTAGGTTAAAAATTTATTCCAGCATGTTGAGGAAGAAATTCACTTTAGGATTTCGCTTAACTTTGCCGAATCCAATTGACCAATGCTGCGCCAGAGTTCCTTCCCCTGGGCATCGAAGAATATAAAGGTGGGCGTGTACTGGAACCCGTAGAGTGGAGCCAGCGTCCGTCCGGTTATGCTTTGGATATCAACACGGATGACGACCAGCCGGTCTTTGTATTGTCGTTCGATCCCATCCACGATGGGTTTCATTGCTGTGCATGCAATTCAGTAGGGTGATTGGAATTCGAGCAGGGCAGGGGTGCCCTGCCCGATGCTGGCTTGTACTTGGGCAGCATCCAGCGCTTGTGCGCTTTGCCGTGGACGTAAGATGACCCATGCTCCCAATAGGCCAAGTATCAGGAGACTAAACGCCAGGATTTGAGGCCATTTGGGCTTGCGGCGCAGTAGCAAGATCCCGGCAATTACCACCAGGAAGGCCGCGATCCAAACTGCGGAATATTGGTTGAAGATCGTCATTTTTAGTCCTTTATCCAGCCGGGTTTCCAAAAGGCTGATTGAAGTCTTTGACGGTTGTGAGAACTTCCCTTATAATCAGGCGGCTGACATCCCAGCCCATCCTTCACGCGAGGTCCTCCAATGAAAGAGTATACTACCGAGTTTATTCGCAATATTGCCTTGGTTTCGCATGGTTCTGGCGGGAAGACCATGCTGGCTGAGGCTTTTTTACACGCTACTGGAGCCACTACCCGCCTTGGTAAGATCGATGACGGTTCCACCACCTCCGATTTCGAAGATGAAGAAATTCGCCGCAAGCTTTCCCTTTCAACAAGTGTGATTCCCGTCGAGTACAAGGACCATAAGATAAACGTCCTGGATACCCCGGGATACACCGATTTTGTCGGGGAGGTCATTTCAGCCTTGCGGGTGGCCGATGGCGCTTTCATCCTGGTCGATTCTGTTTCTGGCCTCGAAGTGGGTACTGAGATCGCCTGGGGATACTGCGATACTTTCAAACTCCCACGCTTCCTCGTGATTAATAAAATGGACCGTGATAATGCCGATTTTAAAAAATCGCTTGCCTCGGTGCAGGAATTTTCTCCCATCCGTCTCATCCCCGTTCAGTTGCCGTGGGGGGAACGGGCTGGCTTTAAAGGTGTGATCGATCTGTTGTCGATGAAGGCGTATGCAGCAGAGGGGAAAACTGCCGAGGAGATTCCCGCTGACCTTAAAGCTGCTGCTGAGGAAGCTCGTACCAAGCTGATCGAAGCTGCCGCTGAAGGCGAAGACGCCCTGCTTGAAAAATATCTGGATAGTGGTCAATTGACCGATGACGAACTTCTCCGGGGACTGAAAGCGATCATCCGGTCTGAAACATACATACCGGTTTTTGTTCTTGCCGGTGGGCACGAGAAAGGTGTCTTGCCCCTGCTGGATGCTGCCATCAAGCTCATTCCCTCCCCGAAAGAAAAGGAAGTGGTCGCCCAGGGGAAGAACGGGGAGGAAAAACTTACTGCAACCGATTCCGGCCCGCTGGCCATTTATGTCTGGAAAACGACTGCAGATCCCTTTGTTGGACGTCTGACTTATTTCCGCATCTACTCCGGTTCTCTTCAGGGTGATGCCCGTATCTGGAACCAGGCCAAGGGCAACGACGAGCGTATGGCAGGCTTATCTCTCATGCGCGGTAAGGATACCATGCCGGTTAAAGTGGTTCATGCTGGCGACATTGCCATTGTGGCCAAGTTGAGTTCTACCTCCACCGGGGACACCTTGAGCGATAAGGCTCATCCGTTGACCTTGCCTGTTCCTAAGTACCCGAATGCGCTTTATCGTGTCGCGATAAAACCCAAGACCCAGGCCGACGCAGCCAAGATCAGCCCCACTCTCACCCGTTTGTGCGAAGAAGACATGACCCTTTCCTGGTTCCAGGAGCATGCTACCGGGCAGACCATCCTGCAGGGCATGGGTGACCAGCACATTGATGTTGCCATCCGTCGCGCTGAAGGCAAGCTCCAGGTCGGATTGATGACCGCTGAACCCAAGGTTCCGTACCGGGAAGGGATCACAAAGAAAGCGGACGCCATGTACCGCCACAAGAAACAATCCGGTGGCTCAGGTCAGTTTGGTGAAGTTTGGCTGAGGATCGAACCCTGTCCTGAAAAAGAGTTCGATTTTACCGACGAATTGGTGGGCATGAACCTCTCCAAGTCATATTTGCCGGCCATTGAAAAGGGGATCAGCGCCACCCTGCAGACCGGTGTGATGGCTGGATTCCCGCTCAGTAATGTCCGCGTGATCGTCTACGACGGAAAGGAACATCCGGTCAACTCCAAGCCGGTGGCTTTCGAAATTGCCGGGCGCGAAGCCTTCAAGCTGGCCGTCCGTGACGCTGGCCCGGTATTGTTCGAACCCATCATGAATGTTCGTATAGTCATCCCGGATGCCAACATGGGAGATGTAATGGGCGACCTCAACAGCCGCCGTGGGCGCGTTCAAGGCACCGAATCCGAGCGCGGTCGCACGGTGGTCGTCGCCCAGGTTCCGCAGGTTGAGATGCTCCGCTATACAACCCAATTGCGATCCATCACGGGTGGCCGCGGGGTTTTTACCATGGAATTTGACCGCTATGAGATCATACCGAACCACCTGGCGCAGGCGATCATCGCTGCGCATCAAAAGGAATTGGAAAGCAAGGCAGACGAATAAACAGTCAGGGGCGGATGCCAACTCCGCCCCTGATGTTTAAAAATGCGCTTGACAAGCGCTGATATTATCGTATAATATTCATGATAATAGTCATAAAAACATCGGAGAATTTTCATGTTAATTTGCATTTGTCTGAGGCGGGGATCGTAAGCACCGCCTCTTCGTAGAAAACCATTCAGCCAGACAAACGAAGGACGGCAAACGAGCCCCCGCGAAATAGTATTTTCGCAGGCGCAAAGCGCCGTCTTTTTGTTTGCTTGTTGGCTGTTTGTTTCTTAATGGAGTTATTAATGAAAATCGCAAATAATGTCACCGAGTTGATCGGCAACACTCCCCTCGTTCGACTGAACCATATCACCAATGGTGCAAAAGCTCAAATTGCCGCCAAGCTGGAGTTCTATAACCCGGCTCACAGCGTCAAGGATCGTATCGGTGCCGCCATGATTGATGCTGCCGAAAAAGATGGCAAGATTAAAGCCGATACGGTCATTCTGGAACCTACCAGTGGGAATACCGGGATTGCCCTTGCAATGGTTTGCGCCGCTCGCGGCTATAAATGCGTCCTGACCATGCCCGAGACAATGAGTAAAGAGCGTCGCATGTTGCTGCGGGCATACGGTGCAGAATTGATCCTGACGCCTGGTCCCGAAGGGATGGGAGGGGCTATCAGGAAGGCCGAAGAATTGGCTGCCTCCGATAAGAAATATTTCGTTCCCCAGCAGTTTACGAATCCGGCCAACCCGGAAATCCACCGCACGACCACTGCTGAGGAGATCTGGCGCGATACCGATGGAAAAGTGGATTTCCTGATCGCTGGGGTTGGGACCGGAGGCACCATTACCGGTGTTGGCGAAGTGATTAAGGAACGTAAACCATCCTTTAAGGTGCTGGCTGTCGAGCCGGATGCTTCTCCGGTCCTCTCGGGTGGCGCAAAAGGTCCCCATAAGATTCAAGGCATCGGCGCGGGGTTCGTCCCGGATGTATTGAATACGAAGATCTACGACGAGATTATCCGCGTCAAGGATGATGATGCACTGGAAACCGCCAGACGTATGGCGAAAGAAGAAGGTCTTTTGGTTGGGATCTCATCCGGGGCTGCCATCTGGGCAGCCATTCAGGTGGCAACTCGTTCGGAGAACGCTGGGAAGTTGCTCGTGGTCATCATCCCGGATTTCGGTGAACGCTACCTGTCCACACCGCTGTTTGCCAGCCTGGCAGATTGATTTTTCCCAAGTGGTTGGGGTGACCACTGCTGTCACCCCAACAAAGGAAGTTTTAATGGCAACTGAAGTAATTCGATCCTACCCAGACACTCGACCATTGCATGGGTTGCGAGGTTATTTCGTCATGATAAAACGCGACATAAACTCCGTCCTCGAACGTGATCCGGCGGCACGTTCACCTCTTGAAGTTTTCCTTGTTTATTCCGGCTTGCACGCAATCTGGATGCACCGGATATTCCATTGGCTGTGGATCCACAATCTCCGCTTTGTTGCTCGCTGGCTGTCCCAGCTTGCACGCATCTGGACCGGTATCGAGATTCACCCCGGCGCAATAATTGGCCCGGGCTTTTTCATTGATCACGGCATGGGTGTGGTTATCGGCGAGACGTCTGAGATCGGGGCGGATGTCACCTTGTACCACGGTGTCACTTTGGGGGGAACCAGCCTGGAGAAAGGAAAGCGCCACCCAACCATCGGGGATCGGGTGGTGATTGGTGCTGGTGCAAAGGTCCTGGGTGCGATCACCATCGGCGAAGATAGCCGCATCGGCGCGAATGCAGTAGTGGTCAGCTCTGTGCCGCCCAATTCTGTGGTCGTAGGTGTACCCGGGCAGATTGTAAAACGCTCATTGCCGCACCATGTCGGGGATGCGCCCGATCTCAATCACTCCACCCTTCCCGATATTGTCGGTGTGACCTTGAAACAGTTGCTTGAACGGGTCGATTTCCTGGAGGCGCGCCTGGATGGGCATGATCAGAAGACTCATATCCATGCCCCTGTGGGGGATACCTGGGACGGGCAGGATTTTTCTATATAGCCCGGTACAGTTCACCCGCCTCCCTGGTTAGACTTTTATGCCTGGTTGGGCTACAATACGGATATGCCGGCAATAAAAATACCTCATCCTCTCCGCTCTTATGTAAGCGGCCAGGCCGAAGTGGTTGTTCAAGGCACTACCGCCCGCCTCGCGTTGGAAGATATGCTCGCTCAATTTCCCTCTTTCCGTTCCCATCTCTGCCAAAAAGACGGATCTCTGCGTCCCTTTGTAAATTTGTATCTGGGCAAGGCCAATATTCGAGACTTGCAGGGGCTGGATACACCCATATCGTCTGAAGATATCCTCAACCTTGTCCCGGCGATTGCAGGTGGATAATATGGCTCCAGAACTTTCCCGTGAAGAGATTCTACGCTATTCCCGACATTTGCTCATTCCCGAGGTGGGGCTGGAAGGTCAGAGCAAACTAAAAGCATCCTCGGTCCTGGTTGTCGGGACAGGTGGTCTTGGTTCCCCTGTGGCGCTTTACCTTGCCGCCGCGGGAGTGGGTCATATTGGTCTGGTGGATTACGATGTGGTGGACGAATCCAATCTCCAGCGCCAGGTCCTCCACGGAACGGGGATGGTGGGACGCCTCAAGGTTGAATCTGCCCGCGCCCGCCTGATCGACTTGAATCCGGCGATTGAAATCGAGGCTTTCAACGAACCGTTTACGTCGGCCAATGCAATGCGGATAGCCGAAGCATATAGTGTGATCGTTGATGGCACAGATAACTTTCCCACCCGCTACCTGATTAACGACTTATGTGTGCTTACCGGGAAACCGGATGTGTACGGGGCGATTTATCGTTTTGAAGGGCAGGCGAGTGTATTTGACGCCAGGCAGGGTCCTTGTTATCGCTGCCTCTTTCCGGAACCTCCTCCTCCCGGATTGGTGCCCTCCTGTGCAGATGCCGGCGTACTAGGCATTCTTCCGGGCACCATCGGCACGATCCAGGCAACCGAAGCGCTCAAGCTGTTGCTCGGGATCGGGTCTTCGCTTTCCGGACGACTCCTTCTCTATAATGCCTTGGACATGTCTTTCGATTATGTTAAATTGAAAAAGAACCCTGACTGTCTGGTTTGCGGGTCCCACCCTCAGATCACCGGATTGGTGGATTATTTCGAATTTTGTGGTGTCCCCGGCCTCGATCATGTCGAAGGTCCGCTGGATACAAAATGGGAGATTTCCCCACTTGAATTGGCTGAAAAACTCAAGCATGGCGAAAAGATCCGCTTGGTGGATGTCCGCGAACCTCACGAATTGGCCATATCACACATTGAAGGCGCTGAAAACTTACCCCTTGGGTCATTGGCGGCACATTTGGGGGAGCTTGATTCTTCTCAGGAGATCGTTCTATTTTGCAAATCCGGGACCCGCTCTGCTCGCGCCTTGGAACTGTTGATGAGTGCCGGATTTCGAAGAATTAAGAATTTGGAAGGGGGCATTAATGCCTGGGCAAGTGTAGTGGATGAGAGTATGCCGATCTATTAGAGCAGGTGGGCGGAAAATGGAATTCCCGCTTTTTAATTGTGGGCATATTACAACCAACCACCTTCAAGCTCCCGACGCAGGGAGCTTTTTATTTTTTTTATAGACATCATCCTGGTGAATAGTAATACTTTTGTATATTCTTGTTCCTGGCTCTAATGCTTGCCCGGATCACGGATGTATAATGCACGAATCTAATCCGAATTTGGAGTCTGCATGACTGAAAAGAAAACTATCCTGGCAGTTTTAGCCCACCCCGACGATGAATCGTTCGGCATGGGAGGTACATTGGCGTTGTACGCTTCGCGTGGTGTGGAAGTTCATCTGGTTTGCGCCACCCGCGGCGAGGTGGGGGAGGTTTCACCTGATTTGCTGAAGGGATTCGAGTCCATCGCCAAACTGCGTGAATCCGAATTGCGCTGCGCTGCTGGGGTCTTGGGGCTTTCCGCTGTCCACTTCCTGGATTACCGGGACTCGGGGATGCCCGGGTCACCGGACAACACCCATCCTCTGGCGCTGGCAGCTCAACCGTTGGACGACGTGGCTGCGAATGTGGTTTGCTATATCCGCACCCTCAGGCCTCAGGTCGTCCTTACTTTCGATCCCATTGGCGGCTACCGTCATCCCGACCACATTGCCATCCACAGGGCAACGGTTCGCGCCTTTGAACAGGCTGCAAATCCGGATTTTGCCCCCGGTTCCCTCCCCGTATTTACGCCGGATCGGTTGTACTTCCATAAAATGCCAAATGGTCTCTTGAAATTCGCAGTAAAGGTGCTTCCTCTGGTAGGCAGGGACCCGCACAAATTTGGTTCCAATGGTGATATCGACTTGGTCCCCATCGCTGAAGAGGATTTCCCCACCCATGCCCGAATTGATATTGGCTCTGTGCTGAGGAAAAAGGAACAGGCTGGAGCTTGCCATGCCAGCCAGGGAGGAGGGCGTATGGGTGGCGGCGTCGTCAGCCTGCTGATGCGCCTGTTTAGCGGTAAGGAATTTTTTATGCGCGCCTCCCCTCCATTTGCTCAGGGGGAAAAAGTGGTCCAGGACTTGTTTGCATAAACCGCCTAATCTGAACGATTATTAAATCCCTAAGCCCCTTGACAACTAGAAAATATGTTCTATAATTATAGGAAATCAATCCCAAAAAGGAGAATCATATGTCAAAACGCAATATCGTACACATTGAAATTCCCACAGCTGACCAGGCTGTATCGGCCAAGTTTTATCAGGACCTGTTTGGCTGGAAGACGACCCGCGACGAAAAAATGAATTACACCTTGTGGGAACCTTCTGAAGGACCGGGCGGAGGATTTTCTCCGCTTGGGACTCAGGAAGGTGGTGATCAGGTTAAACCCGGCGAGATTCTCATCCACGTGGATAGCGAAGATATCGAAGCTGATCTGGAACATGTGGTTGCCCTCGGTGGGAAAATCGTTCGTCACAAAAGCGAGATTCCCGGTATCGGTTGGTGGGGGGTTTTTAAGGATCCCACTGGGAATCAAATTGCCCTCTATACCAGCAGGAACCCGGATTACAATAAATAGCCATTGCGGCAACAATGCCAGGGTTAGGATCAAGCTGGCTTGTCGATAATAATATTAAAATTATTGGGACGGACCTGAAAGTCCGTCCCTACGCTTTTGGAATGGTAATTGGGGGAATGAGATTGAGCGCCAGTAATTTTGTGTTCTTGCCGTCCGTTTTCATTATGGTTACTGATCCTGTGCTGGATGTCAATTGCTGGAAGTTGTCCAATGCCAGCCCGATATAATGGGCGACTGCGAGTTTTATTGGGTCGGCATGAAAGAACACGGCGATCAATTCGTCTGGTTGAGCTTTTATGATGGCATCCAGGCTGGCAATGATTCGCTCCTGTACATGTGCGAAGCTCTCTCCGCCTGGAAATTGAAATTGTGAAGGGGTTTCTTGGATCACTTTCCAGAATCTGGTACGACGAAGTACTTTCCAGAATCGCCCTTCCCACTCACCGACATCGGCATCGATCAATCCGGGTCGGAGTTTAATTTTTAACCCAAGGGATTTTGCCAGTGGTTCAGCCGTCTCGATCGCCCGCTCCAGCGGGCTGGCATAAATGGCTTTTATGGGCAGGTGGCTCAAAGACCGGGAAAGTTCTTCAGCCTGTTCCCGTCCGTGCTTGTTTAGATGGATTCCGGGAGTGTGTCCGGGAAGTCGGTTCTTGGCCAGGTAATCGTTGTCGCCGTGGCGAATTAGGAGCAGGGTTGTCATGCAAGGATCCTTTTGGTAAGGGATAGTACGATTGTAATCGAAGCCGAACCGGTTGAAAACATGTTTATTTCTAGCGGGCAAATCAGATTATTATCCCTGTCCGGTAAGCTTGCTTCATCTTCTAAAATGCGCTATACTAGACAATAATTATCCAAATATAAAACATGGAGGTGTACCATGAAATGGGTTCTCAATATTCTAGGCGTGCTCCTGTTTCTGATGGGCACTCTTTGGATTTTACAGGGAACTGGGCTCTATGCTGTGGGCATGATGGCGAATCAAATGAAGTACGCATATATCGGTATCGTGGTGGATCTCGTCGCCATCGGGTTGATTATTATCGCCAACCGGCGTCGAAAAAACCTTCCCCCTTCCTCGAGCACTTAAGCTGGTTTATTCGGCGTTTCCTGCATAAGTCTCGCGGCTTTTCTTCCGATCTCCACGGCAAAATTAGTCCCCCGGTCCCACGGATATACCTGGCTCATCGAGGCGAAATATATTCCATCCACCGGCGTTTCTATGGATGGGATATTCTTTGAATGGTTGACCAGCGGAACCGGCTGGGCATAGGCGGTCCGGTACAGCCATGCCTTGCGCACCCACGCGCGTTCAAATTTGGGGTTGAACATTTTTAGCGCGGGCAGGAATCTATCCAGCAATTCATCCTGGCTTAAGCGGAAGTATTCGTGCTCTGGTTCCAGGTAATCGCCCATGTATACGATGTGGTCGCCGCCAAAATGCTCTTTCCCCACGAAATTGGTGTGTTCCACCAGTGCCAGGAACGGATAGCCTGCTGATTTTGGCAGGTTGTACCAGTAATAGCCTTCCTCCGACAACCGGTGATTGAGCGCCAGGGTCATCACCACCGCTCCCATGGATTTCATGCTTTTTAGCCCCTGTAAATATGCTTCTGGCAATGATGGCACCAGCCGGGTCATCGCCTCCGGCGAAAGTGTTACCAGCACCTTGTCGAAAGGTTCAGCCTTTTCACTTTGGACGTTAATCGTTGTTGATCCAGCTGGCTTTTCGATCTGCTGGATGGGTGTTTGCAGGCGGATCTCCACTCCCATTTCCCGTAACTTGTCTGCAAACAGGTCGGCAAAGTTCTGGAACCCTCCCTCGAACGTTCCCAGGCGGGTTGTGCGTGCCTTGAGTCGAGCCCACATCCATGCCATGTTAACCTGCTTGTAATACCGCTCGCCAAATTTCCCGATCACCAGTGGTTCCCACATCATCTTGTAAACTTTCTCTCCCGCCCACTTTCGCAGCCACTCGTCCACGGTATACTTTTCCAGGGCTTTCCAGTTGTTTGTAAGTCGCAGGAAAACCCCCACCAACCCAAACCGGATTTTATTGATCCCATAACCCAGCCCAGGGAAGAGCAGGGCTTTAACAATGGAATCGAACGGGTAGAATTTCCCTTTATGGTACATGACTGTTAACGGGCGCGGGAACACCACCTTATCTTCCCAGCCCAACTCTTTGATCAGCCCGAGCATGTGCTTGTCGCTTGCAAACCAGTGGTGGTAATATTTTTCCACCCACCAGTCCCATCCAGGTTCTTTAAACCCGCCTGCCAGTCCCCCGATCGAATCTGCCGCCTCGAAAATGGTAACTTTGTGCCCGGCCTTGGTCAGATCGTATGCGGCTGCCATGCCGGCAAACCCTGCCCCAATGATTGCGATCTTCATTAATTGCTCCTGCAGCAAATATTAACTTGATGACGGTTAAGCCACCCGGTCAGTTGGGGTTAATCCTGCGTGCTTGGCGTTTCGGTCGCTTTGGTTTCTGCCCTTAACGAGTCACTCCACCTGATTCCTTCTCGTGCCATGTAATATGCACCTAGAATGGTGACAGGCAGCCATAACGCTACGTGTAATACCAGCGTATATCCCGTCGCGATGGATTGCTCGATCCCGTTCGCTGTCAATACTGCAATTCCTGTTGCATCAAAAGTCCCAATATAACCGGGAGCGGAGGGGATGGTCGTCGCCAGGTTGACAATGCCGTTCATCAGCATCAGGACAAAAAAACTGACGCTGAACGCGAACGCATGCATCACAAACCAGTATTTTATTGTCTCGAAAAGCCAGATCAGGACCGAAGTCAGGAAGATCATCAGGACATGAAATGGAGAGCGCAGGCTGGCCAGTCCCTCCAGGAACTTGACCATGATCCCCGATGTTTGCTCTCGGATGCGTTTTGGCAGGACCCGTTCGATGAACCATTGTCCGACCTTCGCTGTGAATTTCGGGAACATCGCAGCCAGGAGGAAAACAACCAGGGCGGCTGCAAAAATTCCAACCCCCCATAAGGACAATGTCTGGATGTCACCTACAAACCCGGAATGGGATGTTGCCAGCTTTGCCAGTTGGGGTAGGTTAACGAACACAAAAGCCAGCATCACCACCCCGTCGAAAATGCGCTCAACGATGATGGTTGCCAGGGAGGCGGAAATCGGTACACCTTCTTTCCTTTTGAGGATGACCGCACGCAGCACCTCCCCCGCCCGCGCTGGGTAGATATTATTGCCCATGTACCCGATACAGGTTACCGGGAATATCTTCCTGGTCGGGATCTTCTTGATCGGGCCAAGCAGGTAATGCCACCGCCATGCTCGTACCCACAAACCGATAAAATAAACTCCCACCCCGGGCAGGATCCACCAATAATTTGCGCTCTGGAGCGCTTTCCAGAACTCTCCCAATTTGAGTCCCCGCAATGCAAAATACAGGAATACCGCGCTGATTAAGACCCCGACCCAGAACTGCCATTTTTTCATATGGATGATTTTACCATGGGGGAAAAGACGCGCCTGCTGAATTGATCTTCGCCCCTGTTTCCCCAGGTTGCGTGGACAAATGATTATGCAAAATCACCGTATTTCTTCGACTTTCTTATTAACTGTTTCGTGCTAGAATTATTCGGTGGCGGAAGGTATTTTTTAACCAATTTCCCCGGAATTTTGGATTTTTGGGTGTCAAAATAATTTGTCCCCAAAGAACTGGAAACTTCCGTCATCTAGGTCAACTCGACTTTGGTAATTTCAGATAAACAATTCAGGAATTGAAACGAATGCTTGTTGATATTTCCGAACGGGTCAAATTTCTAACCCAAATGCATCTCTTTTCTGGCTTGGACGAGTTACAGGTTCAGGCGGTGGCGGAGCTGATGTCGGAGGAGACTATCCCCGTCGGAAAGGAGATCGTCACACAGGGGAAGGAAGACGATCACCTGTATTTGATTTGGAGGGGCCGGGTGATTGTTACCCAGGCAGATAAACCCCAGCCTTTGGCCACTTTTGTTGCAGGGGATCATTTTGGGGAAGAATTCATGCTCGTTCGCCACCAGGTCTGGTCGGCATCCGTGATTGCTGCCGAGGAAACGATTCTTCTGGTGCTCACTCGCCAACAATTCCAACAGCTTGAAAAAACAGCTCCCATTCTTAAGCCGAATTTTGCCGTATCTTATAATACCCATCGCCTGCAAAGGCATCTCCATTTCAAGTGGCTCCAGGAGAATGAGAGTATATATTTCCTGGCACGCAAAAATTCCTTTCTCCTGGTTGAGTCTTTGTCCGGACCGCTGCTGCTCGAAATTGCCGCGCTGATTGGGATGTTCGCAACCTGGTACTATTCCCTTTGGGTCCCGGCGTTGGGCGCTCTTTGGTACGCAGCCCTCCTTTTGGGTGTATGCGCGGTCGGCTGGGGGGTTTGGAATGGCATCGATTGGGGTAACGATTACTATATTGTTACTGACCGGCGTATCGTCTGGGTGGAAAAGGTGGTGGGAATTTACGAATCCCGCCAGGAAGCGCCGCTTTCAGCAGTCTTGCGCGTTAATGTTGAGACGGACCTCTATGGGCGCTGGCTCGATTATGGGGATCTCATCATTTCAACGATTGTCGGAAGTACCCTGAAATTGAGGAATGTTGATCACCCCTATCAGGCTGCTGCCTTGATCGACCAGTATTGGAAACGCTCCAAAGAATCCTCCCGCAGGATGGAACAGGAGGAGATTCAAAATGCGTTACGGGCTCGCCTGCTTGGGGTCCAACCAAAAGCCGCCAGAGATCAAGGGTGTCGTGGTACAACCTTCTGAGAAAGTTAACCCCTATGAGGCCCAGCGCGGCATTATCAACCTCTTCCGCTTGCGTTTTGAACACTTGACCACGGTCACATATCGCAAGCACGTATTCGTTTTAATTGAACAG
The DNA here is from genome assembly GCA_963826215.1 of uncultured Chloroflexia bacterium. Classification (GTDB taxonomy): domain Bacteria; phylum Chloroflexota; class Anaerolineae; order Anaerolineales; family Villigracilaceae; genus UBA877. The sequence continues at coordinate 182,574 of CAWGWL010000033.1, forward strand.
ACTTGGAAACCTGGCTTGGTCATGCTCTTCCTCTTGGGAATCCTGGGATTTGAAATATTCAGCCCCTCTGCCACATTTCCAAAATTATTTAATGCAGATGGAGGCTTGTTGTCCCTGCTTTGGGCGTTCCTGTTTGTTGCCTCGCATTCTCTGGGGGATCTATGAGTACATTGACTGGAGCAACGACATTTTCCAGGTCACTCCCGATCAGATCCTGGATATTGATAAAACCCCGCTTGGGCAGGTTTCCAGTGACATGGCTTCCCTGGATAATATCCTGTCGATCGAATATAAGCGTGTCGGCATCCTGGAATTGCTCTTCAACTATGGTTCGGTCTTTATCACTATCGGTGGTGGCAGGCAAATGACCTTCGATAATGTGTTTAACCCCTCTGCTGTCCAGGAAGATATTGAACGTCGCCGGTTGGAAAAGATCACAAAAAAAGAGCAGGAATCCATAAAAGCAGAACGCGCACGTAATGCTGATTGGTTTGCAGCATATTACCAGAATGAGCAGCAGCTTCGCCAGGAGCAGGGGGAAACGGGTGCGACCAAACCGGATGACAGCCTGACGAAGAATGAAGTAAAATAGGCAGTCCATCCCATTCATTTTATTGGTGATCTATGCCGCTCCGAAAAATTGTAACTCTTCCCGACCCAATCCTGCGCCGTAAAGCGCTCACGGTTACCCGCTTCGACGCTGAATTGCAATCCTTGATAAAAGATATGATCGAAACCATGCGCACAGCACCAGGCGTTGGGTTGGCTGCGCCGCAGGTCGGCATTCCAGACCGTCTAATTGTGGTGGAGTATCCTGAGGATGATGAGCAGGAAGACGCCCCCAAAAAGCTCTATGTTGTCGTCAACCCTGAAATAAAAGAGATTTCTACTGAGACCGAACTGGGCATCGAAGGTTGCCTTTCCATCCCTAACCTTCACGGGGAAGTGGAACGGGCTTTGTCGGTTACTGTAAAGGGTCAAACCCGCCGCGGTCAGCCGTTTAAGATTAAAGCCAATGGTTGGTTGGCGCGCATCTTCCAGCATGAGATCGACCACGTGAACGGAGTGGTTTTCACCGATCGCGCCACCAAGGTCTGGAGACCCGCCCCTGAAGAACCTGTCCTGGATAATGTTTAAATGCCAGCTTGCGTTATTACCCGGGTGACAGCCATTCGATCTGATAACAAATGCATCTCACTCACCTCTCTCTGACGAATTTCCGAAGTTTCACCCGCCTGGATATGGACATTCCCCGGCGGGTTGTTTTGCTTACCGGCAGTAACGCCCAGGGAAAAACCAGTGTTCTCGAAGCTGTCTATTTTCTTGCAGCCTTCACCTCCTTCCAAACCCACGCTGACCGTCAGTTGGTGAACTTCCTCGAAGCTAGAAAAGACCTGGCTGTGGGTCGCCTGGTTGCAGACTACACTCGCGGTATTGCGAAGCACAGGCTGGAGGTCCGTCTTGTTCTCGAAGGGGTGGGAGCCACCGGGCAGCGCCTGCGCAAGGAGATCCTCCTCGACGGCGTAAAGCGCCCTCTTTCCGAAGTAATCGGCCATTTCAATGCTGTCATTTTCGTGCCTCAAATGGTGCAGATCCTCGAAGGCGGCCCTGAAGAACGCCGGCGTTACTTGAACCTTGCCTTGGCACAAACCGTCCCGGGCTATGCTCATCTCCTCAGCGAGTACGGGCAGGCGCTCACACAGCGCAACGCCCTGCTAAAATTGTTGGCAGAGCGTGGAGGCGACCAGTCTCAATTGGATTTTTGGGATGAAACCCTCACCCGCACCGGTGCCACTATCATTTTGCGGCGCATCGAAGCGGTTCATGAGATCGAGAAATTAGCCTCCCGTATTCATCACGACTTGACGCATGGAGCCGAAGTATTGCGCATCCATTACCATCCCGCGTACGACCCCCTGCCTGCTCCTGACGGGCAGATGGCCATGCCGCTCAAGACCACCGTGCATCGTAATGGCTTTACTGAAGACGATATCCGGGTTGGGTTCTCCGCCGCGCTGAAAGATAACCGCCCCGAGGAGATCCGCCGTGGTGTCACGGTACTTGGCCCGCACCGGGACGAGCTGCGCTTTCTCACCAACGGGGTTGACCTGTCTGATTTTGGCTCGCGTGGTCAGGTGCGCACCACGCTGCTGGCTCTCAAGCTGGCTGAGATCGAGTGGATGAAAGCTCGCACGGGGCAGTGGCCGGTCCTTTTATTGGATGAAGTGTTGGCCGAGTTGGATACAATGCGTCGCCTCGATTTGCTTGCTTATCTGGATAAGATCGAGCAGGCCATTTTGACCACAACGGATTTGAAACTCTTCTCCCCCGAATTCGTCGAAAAAGCTGAAAAATGGGAAGTATCCTCCGGGTCGGTTAAGGTTCGTGAAGACGTAAAGGATGAATGAGTTGACAGTCAAACATGCGCAGGATGTGGAAGCCCAGGCTGGTCAAATCGGGAGATAAAACCTCCATCCAGGTATTGATTTCTTCTACAGAAGGACCGAATTTTGCGTTGCGTCGCTTTGTCATGCAGCCTGGTGGCAGCATCCCTGAACACACCAACACCGTCGAGCACGAGCAGGTTGTTTTGAAGGGGCATGCCAACATCGGTATTGATGGTGAAGCCTTTGAGGTTCATGCAGGAGACGTGGTATTTATCCCCGAAGGAGCTCCGCATTGGTACCAGGACATGGGTCAGGAGGACTTCGAGTTTCTGTGTGTCATCCCAAACAAACCTGATGAGATCAAGCTCATCACCGAGGAGTGTTAACTTGGATTACGACTGCGTCGTAATTGGCTCTGGCGCAGGGGGGCTGACCGCCGCGCTTGCTCTGGCGCAATCAGGCAAAAAGGTATTGGTCCTCGAGCAGCACGACCGGCCGGGCGGGTGGACTCATTCGTTCACGTTGGAGGGCTATCGTTTCAGCCCTGGCGTCCATTATATTGGTGACCTGCAGGAGGGTGGTGGGCTGCGTCACATTTACGATGGTCTTGGGGTATCCCAGGACCTGACTTTTTGTGAGCTTAATCCGGATGGCTATGACCATATCATTATTGGTGATCGGCGGGTTGATTTCCCCAAGGGCAGGGAGAATTTGATCGCCCGGTTGAAAAGTCAATTCCCAAAGGAATCGAAAGGGATTGACGGCTATTTTTCTGACCTGGTGAACATGATCGAATTCACTGTCGCGCATTGGCGATCTAAATCATCCGATAAAATCTGCAACCAGCGCGCCGACCATCCTCAAGTGGATGCGTGCTACCGGCGCTGACCTCATCAACGCCCACGTCACCGATCCCGTTCTTAGGGGCGTGCTGGCTGGTCAGTCTGGCGATCATGGACTGCCGCCCTCCCGGGTCTCGGCGTTCATGCACGCCGGTATTACCAATCACTATCTTGATGGCGGTTATTATCCGCTCGGTGGGTCTTTCTCCATTCCTCGCGCGTTTGTTAAAGCCCTGAATCGTGCCGGGGGTGAGATCAGGCTGAACAGCCGGGTGAAGCGCATCCTGCTTGAACGAAAAAAAGTATTGGGAGTGGAATTGGAGACCGGCGAGCAGATCCGCGCAGGTGTAGTGATCTCGAATGCCGACCCCGGGGTGACCTTTGGAAAATTAATTGGGCCGGAAAACCTTCCTTCCCGCCTCAGGAAAAAATATGATTCTATCCAGTACTCCACATCCTGTCTCAGCCTGTTCTTTGCCACCGATATGGACCTGCGCGCCGCGGGGCTCAACTCGGGCAATTTCTGGTTCTACGAACACGCCGATGTGGATAAGATCTACTCGGATGGTCTCACCGATGCCATGTTGCAGCACGAAACTCCACCCGGATTGTTCCTTACTGTAACGACTCTGAAGGACCCCTCCAAGATCCATTCGGGACATCATACCTGCGAGGCGTTTGCCTTCGTGGGCTACCAGGCTTTCGAGAATTGGGCGCACACCCAATACGGCGCACGTCCCACTGACTATCTGGCGATGAAGGAAGACCTTGCCTGGCGTATGGTGAGGGGGTTGGAGAAGCATGTCCCGGGGTTGAGCAAACACATCGTGTTTTCAAGCCTCGGTACACCGCTCACGAACGAGCATTACCTCAATGCCACCCGTGGAAATCTTTATGGGATCGAGAAAAGCCCTGCCCAGGTGGGACCATGGGCCTTCCAGCCGCGCACCGCGTTCGACGGTCTGTTCCTGTGCGGGGCAAGTACGCTAAGTCATGGTGTATCGGGTGTCACTGCTTCCGGGATCGATGCGGCAAAGGCTGTTCTAAATTGCCGGTCAGATGATATTCTCACCCGGAAAGGTCCTGGGCCTCGGTTCCTGCCGTCGGAAGATATTACCCAATGGCCTGAGGATTTAAGAAAAAAGATTGAGCGCGGGGACGTTGCCAGGGAGGAAGAGGAAAGGGAATTTTAAGAGTAAATTCCGTTTGAGGATCACGGAATGGCTCGTTACCGGCTTATCGAATTTTGGTTGGGGGTTATAGTGGTTTCTTTGCCGGGATGCCGGGCTTGCGCGGGTATTGCGGGGGGGTTGCCGCCACCTTGTCCACTACTACCAGGAATCGTTCATCTGCCACGCCCGGCAGGGTCACCTGCAGCAGTTGACGCGTGCACCCGCCCAGGATTTTGAGCGCCGATTCTGCCTTATGAGTTTCAGCCGGTGCGCTTTGTCCTTTCTGCGCCAGCATGGCACCCCCAACGTGCACCAGGGGAAGCAGGTATTCTGACAGCACCGGCAGGTTCGCAACCGAGCGTGCCACTGCCCAATCATAGACTTCCCGGTGCGCTGGCATTTGTCCCACATCTTCAGCCCGGGTGTTTACCACCTCCGTCGCCTCCAGGTCCAGGGTCTCCACCATATGTTGACAGAAATTTGCCTTCTTTCCCACCGATTCAACCAGGGTCAGCCGCATGGACGGGTACAGGATTTTGAGTGGGATGCCCGGAAATCCTGCGCCGGTGCCGATATCGATAAGCCGCCTGGGCGGGTTTTCCTTCCACGCCATCACGCATGAAAATGAATCCAGGAAGTGCTTGGTGCGGATTCCCTCCACATCCCGGATCGCGGTCAGGTTGATCTTCTCGTTCCATGCCAGCAGTTCGCGTTCGAAGGTTATCAGCGCAACCACCTGTCGCCCGCTCAGGTGTACTCCGAACAACTGGCGCGCCTCGTGGACGAGTTTTTCCATGGGTAAAATTATACCCCTCTCCAATTTGGAGAGGGGTATTGTGGAGTCTAAGGATTGTTTATTGTTTTGCAGCCTGGGACTTTTTCCGTTTCTGCCGCCTTACCAGGGCGATGATGCCCCAGACCACTAGAGCGATGGGTCCAAAGATGGTGATCAGGATCGGCAGCACCAGCAGGAACAGGTTGATCAGGAAGTTTACAAATCCCTGCCAGAATTTAATTAATGTTTGAATGGCATCCCGTGCCACACCCTCTGGTTTCCACCCGCCGATTTCAAGCGGTTTGATGGTTTCTTCTGCGATCAGGGACACATTGATCAGCGAGTAGGAAGATGCCTGCTCGTAGTATTGCATCTGGCCCTTGATCGACTCGATCTGCCCGCGCACGGATATGATTTGGTTGTACACATCCAGCACGTCTTGTGTTTTGGAGGTGGTGCTGCTGTTGGGGTTATTCTTGGCTTCATCCATGATTGCCTGCAGGTCAGCCTCCGCCAGTTCCAGGTTGGTAAGCTGGCTTTGCAGGTCCACGTAGGATGAGGTTACATCCTGTCCGGAACGGTTTTCATTGCGCACTTCCACTGCATCGGCTTTTATCTGGGTCAATGCATTTTCCAGTTTGTCCGCTGGTACCCGGATGGAGATGCTTCCCGCCGGAACGGATTCCCCGTTTTGAGTGGTGGTCTGGTACATGTTCATCGAGATCACAAATCCGCCCAGGGATGTCGCCAACTGGTTGATGGCATCCATTTTGGCTTGCGGGTCTGCAATGACGATCGTCAGGTCCGCATTCATGATCACCAGCCGGTTCTGCAAGGCAGCGCTGCTGGGGTTCAAATTTCCTATCCCTTTACCGGCATCCGAATACCCCTCGGCAGCCATGGTGGGTGCCGGGGCAAAATTATCGGACGGACCCCCGCCAACTCCGGGAGCTACTGCTGATGGCGTGCTGAGGGCTCTTGTCCCGCAGGCAGCCAGTACCAGGGCCAGGGCAACAAATATGATGACGATTCTCTTTTTCATGGCGTTCTCCTCTTTTGGGTTGCTGGACGGTTTATTTGCCTCATAGACGCCTGGTTGGCAGAAATTGTTCCACACATAAAAAAGACACCAGGGGTGATTTCCACTGGTGTCCTTCCAATTCTAATTACCATCCCCCGGCCAGGCGTTCGGCATGTCGGGGAGGAAGTCCCGCATCCAGGATCATCTTTTGTACCGCTGCAATATCATATTCCACCCGCCGCGGCTCCCAGGTGTGTTCTTCCGGGCTGAAGATCGCATATGCTGCCCGCGGGTCCCGGTCGCGTGGTTGCCCCACCGAGCCGGGATTCAGGATTGCGCGTTCCTTCAATTCATACACCTCGCTTGGACGCGGCACCACGATGGAGACCTCATCCGCCTTGGCGTGGTATTGGAACACTGCCTGGAAATGCGAGTGCCCGACGAAACACCATGGGGTATCGAAGGAACCTAAATTGATGCGCGCCACCAGCGTATTCATTACGTATTCCCAGATCGGGTCACGCGGGCTGCCGTGTGCCAGCGAAACTTCCCCATGCACCACCAGTTCATCCGGCAGGGAGGTTAAGAAACTCCTGCTTTTCTCCGTGAACACCTTTCGTTGCCAGAGCAGCGCTTTCCGCGCATCCGTATTGAAGGTCTCCAATGCCATGTTGCCTATGGCAGCATAGTCATGGTTCCCCATGATGCAGGTCAATTTGGGCTGTGCGCTGATTCGATCGATGCACTCGTTGGGCTGTGGGCCGTAACCGGCTATGTCACCCAGGCAAATGGTTTCATCCACTTGCCCGGCATCTTTCAGCACGGCTTCCAGCGCGATGGCATTCGCATGGACGTCTGAGATCACCAGAACTTTAGTCATCAATTCTCCAGGAGTTCCCCTAAATGTGTAATGATGGTCTCTGCCACGTCAGTCTTGCTCATCAATGGCAGAGCTATTGCTTTTGCGTTCGGGAACAGGAGCGTGACTCGATTGGTGTCTACGCTGAATCCTGCATCGGGAGCGGAAATGTCGTTGGCAACCAGCATGTCCAACTTTTTTGATTTTAACTTGCGTGAAGCATTTTCGAGCAGGTCCCTGCTTTCAGCCGCGAACCCGATCATGACACGTGGCTTTCTGGATCCAAGGGTGGCGGCCGCCAATAAGATATCCGCTGTCGCCTCCAGCTCGATTTGTGGGATGCCATCCCGTTTCTTGAGTTTATCCTTCGCATGTGCATTTGGGCGGAAATCTGCCACCGCAGCCGCCATGATCAGCGCATCTGCCCCGGCTGATTCGCTCAGCACGCTATCTGACATTTCTTGGGCTGACCGCACTTGGATTACTTTTGCACCCACTGGAGCGATCAGGCTTGTTGGCGCAGTGATTAGCACCACATTCCCGCCTGCGTCCAGGGCGGCTTGCGCAATGGCATAACCTTGTTTTCCGGATGATTTATTTGTCAGCATTCGCACAGGGTCCAGGGGTTCTTGTGTCCCCCCTGCGCTGACTACGATCTTCTTTCCCGCCAGCTTCCCCCCCATCCCCAGGGTTAGGCGGATGTGCCCGAGGATTTCTGCAGGTTCCACCATCCGCCCTCGCCCGATCAGTCCGGAGGCCATATGTCCCTCGTCTGGTCCGGCAAAGTGGATCCCTCTTTCGCACAGGATCTTGATATTATCCTGCGTAACCGGATGCTCGAACATTCCTGCATCCATCGCTGGCGCAATAAGGATGGACGATCTCATCGCAAGGGCGGTGATCGTGAGCAGGTTGTCAGCCAGGCCGTGAGCCAGCTTGGCGATCGTGTTCGCCGTGCAGGGGGCAATTACCAGCAGGTCCGCCCTCTGCCCTAGCCCCACGTGCAGAACGTGTGCCTCGCCTCCCCACAGGTCAGAATCGGTGAACGCTTTTCGCCCGGTGACAGACTGAAAAGTAAGCGGGGTGACGAATTTTTCTGCAGCGGGGGTCAGGATTACGTCCACCTGCGCTCCGGCCTGGGTTAATTTTGAAGCCAGGTCTGCGCTTTTGTAGGCGGCGATGGAACCCGTAACGCCGAGAATGAGCTGTTTGGATGTGAAGATGGACATACCTTGGTATTATAATGCCAACCGCTGATGCAGGGGGAAAATGACGCTTTTGTGCAGCGGAGCCTTCTTCTCCTACGTGTAAAAATGGACTTCGTAATTCACGTACTTCTCCCCCTCATAAATAAATTTTGCTGAAAAAAACGTTTTATCCCGCAGCCATGGAATGAAAATGACATCGCTTGGCCAAAGCGGCAGGCTTTCCACTTCTGCATCAGGGATCCATTGTAAATAGCCTTCTTCGTTTTCTTTCAAATCCTTGTTTATCGCCTGCGCAGTAAATGTGAATACATACCAGTCGTTGCTCTTGAATCCGGAGAAAACGATCAGCCCGTGGTAATGTAGGTTGATGATATCCAGCCCGGACTCCTCTTTCACTTCCCGCACCACGCACTCCTCCGGGGATTCCCCCGCCTCGAATTTTCCACCCAGTCCATTCCATTTGCCTGCATGGATGTCGTCCTTCCGCTTGGTGCGCTGGAGCATCAGCGTGCATCCGTCATGTTGGATATAACATAACGTGGCGAGGATCATGGTTGAATTTTCCCTTTTCTTCTTCTAATTCTAGCAGATACGTTCCAGTTCAAATTGTGCCTATTTGAAAAGTTCTTCCAATCCACGCCAGATGTCGTCACGCCAGGAGGTGTAGTTGTGCCCTCCAGGATACTCGTGATATTTCACATGGAAATCATTTTCACTCAGCAGGGCATTCATCTGCCGGTTGTTTTCCAGCAGCCCCTCGTAAAGTCCCGCATCCATCCATATTTCGATCTCCGCTCGCGCGGCGCAGCGGATCAGGTCAGAAAGAATTGATTCGTGTTCCATCGTACTGAATGCGCCGGATTGGCTCAATACCTTGCGGAATATGTGCGGATAGCGCATCCCCGTATATACTGCCATCAACCCTCCCATCGACGCCCCCACCACTCCCCAGTCTCCCCTTGCAGCAGGAGTGAGCCTGAGTTGCTCTTGAGCCAGCGGGATGACACATTCGTGAATAAATCCCAGCGTGGATTCGGAGCAGTTGTATTCCAGGCTGCGCGCCTTTCCGCCGTTCTGGATCATCGCCATGGCAAAAGGGCGAACCCGTTTCGCAGCCACCAGGTTGTCCAAAATTATATTAAGTCGGGCACGTTTCAAATAATCGGGTCCGTCGTAGACCACTACCAATGGGACAGGTTCGGTGACTGCTGGCTGGTAAAGGATCACGCTCCGTTTATTACCCCAAATGGTTTCCCTGGTGGGGATCTCGAATCTCCTCACCGTCCCCCTCGATATGCCCTTAATTGGCTGGGCGAGCGGGCTTGGTCCTCCGCTTGGCATGTAGAAATAATGGTTGAAGGAGTTTATCCCGTTCCAGACGCGCTTCTTGTTGAGCGGGTCAGGGACGCGGGTTCCTGTTTTGGGATTGAAGAAACCATATTCAAGGTATGCATCTTCAGCAAGTGATATAGCCAGGCACCATAATCCGGCACCCACCCGCTGCATGGGCTGGGGATTTTCTTCCCAGTTATGAGCATCGTCGATTAGATGGGGGGCGGATTTTCCCTGCCAGATGAACGTGGCGGTTTCACCCACTATGACGGGGTTGCCTGTTAATTGGACTTTGGCGAGCAAGGGGGGAATGGGCAAATCATCGTCCCTGGGGCTGCTTTTGTTTTTGTAGCCACTTTTGGATATCGGTCCGGTGTTGTTTGTAATGCCAGTTGGTGTTGGCTGCGATACCCGTCCAGAGCTTGCCCATGGGCCAGGTTTCGAGGTGGTTGGTCTGCAATTGCTCTTCGTTTAAACTTTCCGCCAGTGCAATGGAATCCCAATACGATAGTCGGGATTCCTCAAACACGTCTGCCAGTGCCAGTCCTTTAACTCTTTGAAAAGCTTCAGCATTCATTCGATCTACATCCCAGGGGTCGGGGGTGTCAGGTTTTTCTCCTCGCAGCAAACTGTTGGTCCAGCGGATCATCCATCGTTCCCAGGTGGATATATGGGCTAACGCATCCTTTACACTCCATTCACCATCCACCCCTGGAAGCAGCATTTGTGCATGGGTTAAACGCGCCAGTGTCTCTTCAAGGTATCCGCGTTCGATGCGGATCTGTTCGAGCAATTCTGCCTTGTTGAGGTTTATGATTTTATCGTTCATTTACTGAATGTTCCTGTTAGTTCTACGCTCCCCAGGATGTGTCCATGCATCCATGTCTCCAACTCACTTTTGGAAGCATTCCCTTCTGGTTCAGGCATGATATCCAGCGCGGATAGTCGAAAGACATAATGGTGCATTCCTGAGGGCGGGCATGGACCGCGGTAACCCTGTCCTCCCCAGCTATTTATTCCAAATAAGACTTTAGTATCGTCGATCTTCATCCCCGGGCGTGTTTGGGCGTCGATGCTCCGTATCACGCCTGGCAGGTTATACACGATCCAGTGTGTCCAGGGTCCACCCGGCGCGTCGGGGTCATCCACGATTAAGACATACGATTTTGTCCCTGCAGGCGGTTCTCCCCATGCCAGGGTTGGCGGGATATTGTCCCCCTTGCAGGTGAAACGCTGCGGAATGGGACCGCCGTTCGTGAAGTCGGGACTGATCAGCACGAATCCCGCATCTGGAGGCGGCAATTCTACTGTGGCGGAATATTCTTCGCCGCGGATTGGTCCTAATAAGAAAAAGGCCACTACCAGCCCGATGAATATGATGCCTAAAGCGCCGGCGAAGATAAAGAAGATCGTCTTTTTCATCATCTTCCTTGTGTGGCAGCAGCTGCTAAAAGTTTTGTTCCCAACCCGGCTGGTTCGCTGCGTTCAATGACGAGGTCTTTGGCTTCGTGAAATTTCATGAAATCTCGCATGCAGTTCGCTATGTCCCGTATGAGTCTTCCCCCCAATTTTACTCCGGGCTCAAGATATATTGAGCGCAGGATCAGGGTACCCGATTTTCGTTCGAGTTTTGGGTCGAAGCGGCCCACCAGCCGGTCTTTGTGCAGGATGGGCAGGCAAAAATAACCGTATTTTCGTTTCGCAGCCGGAAGGTACGCCTCGAGAGACTTATGGAATCCCCACAGCATTTCGTCACGCTGGGAGGCCCAAAATAAGTTGTCGAATGGGCTGAGGAATGTTGTTCGCTCTGGCTTGAGCTCTCCGTCTGCGGCTCTCTCAAGCAGCAGCAGGTTGTCTCGGTGGATGACCAGGTCGGCTGTTTGCCCGTCTGCCAGTCTTCCCTTGATCGGAAGCAGGACGCCTTCTTTCAAAAGTTTATCAAATGGTGGTCGAGCCTTGGTTACTTTCATCCAGGTGTAATCCCCTGCCTGTCTGACGGTGCATATCCCTAGGGCTTTCGCACCACGTTCTATCCAGAATTGGTCGCACTCCTCCGCGGTTGGCTCGCTTGTGTCCACCCATTTGGGCAGCACACGTTCGCTAAGGTCGTACTTGCGCTGGAATTTGTCCCTCCCCGCGATCATCAATTCACCACGGGAATACAGGTATTCCAGTGCCACCTTGGCTGGTCGCCAGTTCCACCAGGTTCCACCCTTGTGCCCGTCTGACTCAAAATTGCTTACCTTGATTGCTCCTTCTTTCCGAATTCGTTCAAGTACCTGTGGAACGATGTCCTTTTGCACCAGTTCGCTCAACCAGCGGTTATGCCCGCTGGTGGGTTCCTCGCGCATGTTCCGTTGGCGTGGCATCTGGTAACGGTATTCGTTCAGTGGGATGATGGATGCTGCATGTTCCCATCCTTCGAACAAGCGGCGATTCTCGCCAAAGAGCAGGTCGTCGAAATCATCCGGATTGTAGGTTCCCATCCTGCTCCAGGGTACAAGGTAATGACTGCGGCGTACCATGTGGAGCGTATCGATCTGCACGCACCCGCTTTGGTCGACAACCTGGTAAATGGAATCGAAGGTCGCTTTCGGCTCGCTTTCGTTGGAGTGGTGCAGGTTTTGTGCAGCGAGGGCAACTGCGCGCAGTGCTGTGACAGGGTAGGTTGTCATTGTCCTCGAATTGAAATTCTCATCGGGTGCAGTTCCGCCGCCATCACGTTCTTTTTCACGCTCGGGTCGGCAAACATGAACGCATTGGCAATTTGGTCTGTTTCGGCGCGCAGCACCACCAGTCCAAAAGTCTCATCCGTACAGGGTCCTGCCAGCACAACTGTCCCCCTTTCGGCGGCTTTTTTTAAATATTCATAATGCTCCTCCATGATTGCATTTTCATCCGGGGTGGGGGAGTCAAAGAAGCCGTGCCGAAAAGGGTGGATCAGGTAAAGATATTCTGGCATTTTTCGATCCTGGTGATCATTTTTATTTTTCCATGCTGCTGTTGCTCATTATCGCAACTTTACGCAGGGTTATTTCACAGCACGGTCGATTATAGCCTCAATGTCTGTCCATCGGAACCAATTTCTTGGATTTCTTCATATGTAAGGTTGGTTTATTCTCGCTTTCATCCGGCCATGCTCATTCATTCACCCCTATTTTATGTACTCCAATTCACCTGAAAAAAACCCTGCCTAATTGCACCAAATTAAGGTACTATTGCACTAACTATGGCTACTCAACCATCTCTAAAAATTTCACGCGCCACAGGTGGCCTTGGTATCGGTCGCATTTTGCAAACAACGTTCAGTGTTGCCTTTTTATTGGCGACGCTTTTTACGGGTTTTTCTCCAAAAATGTTCGAAGGGAATCTTGGGGCAATGATATCCGGGATGCTAACCCCACAGCCTGTGGGTGGCGAAGCTCTCCCCACAACGCAGCAAAATATTCGCATAGGTATTGTTTCTGGTCACTGGGGTAACGGTGATGATCCCGGTGCGGTGTGTTCGGATGGTACCAATGAATTGGATGTCAACCTGGCTATTGCCTCCATCCTTCGGCAGCAGCTCGAAGCCCGTGGTTACATGATTGACATGCTTCAGGAATTTGACCCGCGCCTGGAAGGTTATCAGGCAGCCCTCATGCTCTCGATCCATAGCGATACTTGCGATGTCTCTAATCCTCTTGCCACTGGGTTTAAAGTGGCGGCTTCCTCTTATAGCCGGGATAAGAATCTCACCGACCGGTTGTCTGCCTGTCTCTATGATCGTTATGGGAGAACGACCGGGTTGGCTTATCGAGCCGGCAATATCACCCTTGATATGACCGATTATCATGCCTTCAGGGCGATCAATCCGTCCACACCGGCCGCGATCATAGAAACTGGTTTCCTTGGTTTTGACCGCACTCTTCTGGTGGATCACCCGGATGTTGTCGCTGATGGATTGGTGGCGGGTGTGCTCTGTTTTGTCAGGAGTGAAAGCGTCCAGCCAGTTCCAACCCCATGAACACAGATTTGGAGTCCGCCCAGCAAGCCCTTTATAATGCCCAGCAGGCTGTCCGACAGGGTGACCGTCAGGCTGCCCGCCGTTGCGCAGAGATAGCGGCTGCCCTCTATCCCGACCTTGAAGAACCATGGCTGATTCTGGCTGCAGTGGGTAGTCCGCATGCCAGCGTCGCTTATCTCGAACGCGCTCTCCAGATCAACCCTGACAGCGAACGTGCCCGCATGGGGATGCACTGGGCTGTGGATCGACTGCGCAGGGAGACCGCTGGTTCGAAAAACACTTCTCGGCCTCAAAGACCCTCTGGTGGAGCACCTTCTCGCTCGGAATCAGACCGAAAAACCGACACTCGCCCCATGGCTGGGAAAAAAATCCCTCCCGCCGTCGAAGCCGATACCCGGCCTATGGTCACGAAGAGGCTCTCTCCGACCGTCGCTGCCAAATCCCCGGCTCCCACCCCGCCGCTGGCAAAATCCCTTTCAAGATCCCGCCTGTCTTTCCTTGCTTTGGTGATCCTCGCGGTTTGTGCGGTTGCTGCCTGGGTATTTTGGCCGGGCAATGCTTCCCCGGTGCTTGCCTTCCTGCATGTCCCAAAATCGTTGTCTCCGGGCTTTGGCCTGCCTGTCATTTTTGAGAAACCCACTTACACGCCTACTTTTACATCAACGTTTACTCCCACCGAGACATTATACTCCCACTTCCACCTATACTTTAACACCTACTCCCACTGCCACCTTTACTCCCACCGAGACTTTTACCCCCACCCTTACTCCGCTTCCCACCAATACTCCCCGCCCGCGACCCACGAACACTCCTGAAGTCGCTGATTTCAGTGGTCGCTGGATAGATGTGAACCTGTCCCAGCAAATGTTGTACGCCTATGAGGGGAATAACCTGGTGGCAAGTTTCCTGGTATCCACGGGCGTGCCCGCATTTCCAACCGTCACCGGGCGCTTTTACATTTGGATCAAACTGGAATCGACCTTGATGACGGGCGATGGTTATTACCTGCCAAACGTTCCCTATACCATGTATTTTTACAAAGGCTATGGCATCCATGGCACCTATTGGCATAATAATTTTGGGCACCCCATGAGTCATGGCTGTGTAAATATGTATACCCCTGACGCTGAATGGATGTTTAATTGGGCATCGGTGGGTACGCTGGTGAATGTCCACTATTAGGGCTGGCAAAATGAAAGGAATTTTCGCTGGGCGCAATCCTCGGATAAAATCATTTCAATGACAAGGGAGTTCCTCTCCAGGCGTGATTTTCTAAAACTGAGCGGTGCAGCGCTGCTCAGTCTTTTTCTTTCTGAACTCCGCCCTGTTGGATCGCGTGCTGCCCCGCTTCCCATGCAGGGACGGGTCGTTTATCGCAGCCTGATCGTCCGCAACGCGCCGGCTTTTCAGGGAAAACAGGTCGGATCTGTTTTGCGCGACAGCCTCCTGGAAATCATTGGACAGGAATTTGGTGGGGTGGATGGCGATTACAACCGCCGCTGGTACCATCTTGGGGATGACCGCTATGTTTACTCTGGTGGTGTCCAGCCGGTTGCCACCTTGACGAATCCCGTCGTCCCGGAAATTCCATCCACTGGTGTTCTTGGTGAAATTACAGTCCCCTTCGCCGATTCTGTCTGGGCGGTTAATCGCAGCCCCTCTCCTGGTCCCCGGCTTTATTACGGCACCACCCATTGGGTGGATGGGCTGGTCACGGACCAGCGTGACGGCAGTCTTTGGTACAAGGCGTACGATAATCTTTATAATTCTCATTATTTCACCCGCCCTGAAGGAATTCACATCTTTTCCCCTGCAGAGATTTCCCCCCTTTCAGCTCAGGTTCCAGAGATTGAAAAACATATCGAAATCGTCTTGGACCGTCAGGTTCTATTGGCATTTGAATGGGATGTACTTGTCTATGCTGCGCGCGTGGCTACCGGGCAGAAGAATTTTGAAACTCCCACTGGGTGGTTCCACACTTTTCACAAACGTCCCACATACCATATGACCGGCGGCGCTGACGAATTCTCGGTTTTCGATTTGCCAGGTGTCCCATGGGATTCTTACGTTACCGATGGAGGGGTTGCCATTCATGGCACTTACTGGCATAATGATTTTGGACATCCGCACAGCCACGGTTGCATAAATATGACTCCGCAGGATGCAAAATGGATTTATCGCTGGACTTTGCCGGCTGTCCCGTCTGGGGAACGCCTTGTTCTCCAGCCCGGCGTCGGGACCCGCGTCCTGATATCGCAAAGTTAACCATTTCGAAGGTTCCTTGGAGATTAATTGATTATGCCACGTCAACCGATTTTTGCCGGCCTCGTCGTCGATGAGGCAGATCGTCCCGCTGGCACAGCATTTGTCGGCGATGAGCCCTGTTATGTGGTGGACGATGCCGGGTTCAAACGGCATATCCCCTCCGAACAGGTGGATCGCCAGGTGTTGGAGATGATGCGCGAGCAGATCAGTGGAAACGAAGGATTGCTCAGCGAGCAGGCTGCCAAGATGCTTGGTACGGATGATATCTTTTCGAAGGCCATGCTGGAAAACCAATTGAAGAATATCGAGCAGCAGTTCGACCACTTGTTGCAAATGGGGATTCCCGAGGAAAGCCGCGCCTTCATGGGCATGTCGGGTTTTAAGGTGGTGATCAATGTACACGGCGAGGTTGTCCGTCTCGATCAGCCTTCAGCTGCCGAAGAAGGCGGAGACGGAGAAGAATAAAATTAGTGGTGTTTTAACCACCTCTATAGTTGGAAGAATCTAAAATAACAAGGTTTTGCGAGCCCAACTCGCATTACCTTGTTTTTTTTTATATTTCCCCCGCCCAAACCGAAGCGGCCTCAAACCGCCATCGGTTGTTTCGACGCAATAAGGCGTCGAAGTGGGTGCCGCGGGGGTAGGGGGGTGGGGCTAAACGTAAAATAATTACCCGCTTGACTCCGTGCAGACGCAAATTGTATGATAAAACCATGAGTGACCAGTTGACCCCCGAAGAAAAACAAACCTTGCTCAAATTGGCGCGGCAGGCCCTCGAGACTGGCGTGCGCCGCTCTTCCCTGCCACCGCTCGACGATGCCTCCCTCACCCCAGCCCTGCGCACACATGGTGCTTCCTTTGTCACTTTGACTGTGAATGGCGACCTGCGTGGTTGTATAGGTGCCCTCGAACCCTACCAGCCTCTTGCTGAGGATGTGCGCGAACACGCTGTTGCAGCCGCATTGGAGGACTACCGGTTCCCTAATGTCCAGGTCGATGAACTGGCTTCGATTCAGATCGAAATCTCCCGCTTGACCATGCCGGTGCCGCTGGGTTATTCTGATGCCGCGGACTTGCTCTCCAAACTCCGTCCCGGTGTGGACGGGGTTCTATTACGGGATGGATTCCATCGCGCCACCTTCCTGCCCCAGGTGTGGGAAAAACTCCCCGACCCCGCAGAGTTCCTTGAGCACCTTTGCTATAAGATGGGTGCTGCCCCCGACACATGGCGTCGCCAGCACCTCGAAGTCCTGATCTATCAGGTCGAAGAATTCCACGAATAAACAAATCCTATGTAGGAACGACTTTAGTCGTTACTATTCTCTCCTTAAGGAATTGCTCATCTTAGTTTCATAACACAGTTCCGCCCCGGTCATTCGCCGGGGCGGTTTTTCTATAGATGGTTGGTTTCGATTTCCTGCCAGGGTTCATCGGGCAGGCGCATATATTTTGCCAGCAGCGGATGCACCCGTCTGATTTCTTCCGCCACCCGTTGCGCCACTCTCCGCATCGAAAAATGGGCATTTACTGCCGAACGCAGTTGGCAGAAGGCATACGCCTCCCTCAAATTCATCGTGAACAGGATCCGCCGGTTGTATCCGTTGGGCACCACGTAACTCGCTACAGACGGGTTCCACCCGGCCAATTTTTCGTAAGTATCCGCCGCGGCATCCATCGCTGCTTTGTACTGCTTTTCGAAGCCGGCTTCCGCGATCATTTGTGGCAGCTCATATCCAAGCCTGGTCGAAAGGTCTTGGGGGGTTTGTGTCATCATTCGGTGTCGCTTGAACTCTACGTACGCTCCCTGGTCTAAAGTGAGATCAAAGGTGTAACTGGTATGTTCGAATTCACGAGTTGGAGAGTCGTGCTCCCCCATTCTGCCCAGCAGGGACTCGGCCATTTTCACCCGTCCGGGTTCGCGTGTAGCCCGCACCTTTTCTATTGCGTGCTGGTACGAACTTTCTCCAAATCGGTAAAGTGCCGCGGCCAGCACCTTTATCTCTCCTTCAGGATCGAAATCGATCAGTTGACACCAATCCGGTTTTCCCGCATGTGCTTTTTCTTTTCGACCCCCGTGTGCTCTTTGGGAGAAACCTTCTCTTGTTTCGATCAGGTAAGGCGCGGCCTCCGCATACTTTACTAGGGTTGGCACTTCTGCCAGTGCTGCATCCTTCACCTCCTCGCCGATTTCTCTCACCTCCACCAGCGGGTGGGAAAGCATTTTGGATATGGCATGTTCCAGCACCCGTGCGTTGGCGGTCATTCCCACGTTTGCCAGGCTCGCTGCTGGGAGCAGGAACCGGCACGAATCGACGTATTTCGAGCGGATGCGTCGGTCGTATGCCTCTTCATGCTCGTCACTCTCGGGAGGATGGATCTTCCTCACGAATGCCCGCAATGGTTCCAGGCTTTTCGCATAGCTGTCAAACAGCAGTCGGCAGGTCTGTAAATAAGCTGTTTTCCTGGCTGAATGCCCATCTAGTTCTGCAGGGACAAAAAAATCTTCGGGTCCATCTTTCGAGTGGTATCTTTCTGACTCGAATTCTCCTATCTCGGGCAATGGTGGTTGGAAAAACAGGTCCTTCGGTCCCCATTTTTGATAGCGGGTCGATTTCTCAGTATAAGATGCCAGCCGGTTTGACTCGATGCACTCCACTGCCAGTCGCGACACGTTTTCGATTGCGATGTGCAGCACCGCGTGTTCCGCTACCGAGGCGTGCCCGTACCCCACCACCCATTTCTCGTGGAATTGTGCGCTTTTTTTATCGCTTAGCTCGGCTGCGATTTCACGGAAAGATTCCGGCGACCGTGAAGTCTTTGCGAAAGCCACCGCAATGGTTTCCGGGCTGAGTTCTTTTGGCGAAAGCAGGTATATCTGTCGTTTGGGCATCCTTCGTAATATAGACGAAAATACCTCGCCCGTCAACAGGTGCAACGAAAAAGAAAGGAAAGTCATCCTCCCTCATTACCATTTGCGTAAAAAAAGTGAGTCAGGAGAAAATACTTCTCTCATTTTTCGTTCGCTTGCCACCTGTTATGAAGGGGTGAATTGCCCACTCACGCCTCCCCAATTTCTCCCCTGGTACTCTGCTGTATAATCGCTCCATGCTGCGAAAATACTTGGTGATATGGCTTTTAGCGTCCCTCCTGCTTTCATGCAGTCTGGCTCAATTGCCTGGTCTCACCACTCCGTCCCCAACCCAGGCTCCTCTTACAAGTACACCACCCACCCCTCATATTAACGCTCAGGGTCATGTCATATAATATTTGGTTTGGGGCAGGGGTTAATCCCGCCCACACGGAGCGGGGGCAAAATTTGAATCGGCTGCCCGACCTTATAACCCTGGTCAGGCAGGCGGATCCTGATATCTTGGGATTGGAGGAGGTGACTGAATGGACTTCTGGAAATCCCACCACCATTGAGCAATTTGCCGCCGCGTTGAACATGAATTACTACATGGCTCCAACCTGGCGGGGCATAAATCCGGCAATATTTACGAAGTACCCGATCCTCGAAACAGAAAACCTGTCTGAATATGTCGGGAATAATGGTGCCTTGCGCGCCTTGGTTCAAACTCCCGGTGGTCAAAAATTAAATGTGGTTGTCGTTCATTTGGATCCGAGGGATCGCCTCCTCCGTTCATGTGAATTTGACAAACTCCGCCGTATCATGGAATCCTACCAGGATATCCCCGCGATTTTGATGGGTGATATTAACACCTGCTCCAACTGTGCAGATGCGAAATACCTTACTGTTGGAGGCTGGGAGCTTGTGCAGAGTGAAACCATCGACAATATATATATTAAAAGTAATGGGTCTTGGAGCGCATCACCGGTTTGTTTTTCGACATCTGCTTCGCAGGCGGGTTGCGTGCTGGATACCAGGATATCCGACCACAAACCGGTCGGCGCGACCATCTCCCTTTTTGATTCCCCAAACCCATTAAGCGCGCCCTTATCCCCCACACCCGCTCCGGTTGAAAAGTGTAATTATGATCGGGTACCAGCTTTGATCCCGAATGACACTTTTGATGCCGCAAATTTGGATGAAACCAAATGGAGATCGGTTGGAGATGGGGGAGTTGTCGAGCAGGATGGGTTGTTGGTTCTAACCACAAACGCTGACCGGTCATCTTCAAATGCAAGGATACAATCCAGGTGGCAGTTGCAGGGTGATTTTGATATCCAGGTTGACTTTCAGATAGATCCAGCCTGGAACCCTCCGGAGACTGATCACTTGGATGGTGCCTTTTTTGGAGTAATTATCGATGGGCAAAATTATCATATTACCCGGCTGAGAAGGACTGCCGGCAGTAATGCGGATGCATTCTTTGTTTGGAGCTCGAATGGGGCTCTCAGTGGCGAATTGACTACAGATGCCCTGGCTGGAAAATACCGCTTGGTTAGAAGCGGGTCAACCCTGTCCCTCCAATATGAGATTGGAGCGGGTTGGGAAGAGCTTGGAAATGTGGATGTGCCTTCAACACCCGCGATCGTATATTTTGGAAATGGGACGGTGAATGCTTCCCAGGCATTTCACCACCTGGTTTGATAACTTCCAGATCAACTCTGGTTCCCCGCTTTATTGAGCTGCTGAAATAGATTTTCATTCGTGAATATGAATTTTGATTAACATCTTTTTGAATTGATTCGAACTCGCTTTGAGTCCGTAATCTTCCACTGGTTTTTATCGGTGAGCCCCGTCTTTCATTTTAAAATTGTGTTTGCAATTAAAGAAGGAACCTATGACAACTCGTCAAATATCCCCCAAAAATATCGATGATTACATCGCAGCTTTCCCTCCCCATGTTCAGGAGATTCTGGAAATGATAAGAAAAACGGTAAAGGAAGCTGCACCGGACGCTCAGGAAACGATTAAATATCAAATGCCGACTTTTACCCTCAATGGCAATTTGGTTTATTTCGCCGCCTTTAAAAACCATATCGGGTTTTATCCCCCCTCGGCTGCCAATGAACAATTCAAGGATGAATTGGCTGGCTACGAAGGTCCAAAGGGTTCCCTGAGATTTCCCCTGGATAGACCGATCCCTTACGACTTGATAAGCAGGATCGTGAAGATAAGGGTTCAGGAAAATCTGGACAAAGCGCAAACAAGACAGAAAAAGGGGTAGGGGGCATTGGCAGGCAGGTACGGCTGTACAGGATGATCATCCCCATCCTCTGACATAATACTCTGCATATAGGATCCGCGTGTTTCGTGTATCCGATATATTCTCCTGTCTATCCTGCAAAATCAGACCGGTCCTGTTGATGCCGTCTCATTCCAGGCTGGCGTCTTCGGGCTTCCGCCTCGAGCGATGGTACTTTCCATCTCAGGAGGATCGCCCCCCTTTTTTTTATTACCTGGTGGTTGTTTCACTGCGACTTTCTCAACGGTCTTTATCTGGGAAATCTTACTATCAGACTATAAGACTATAAGCCTGTAAGATCATCTGACTTGCCTTCTGATATACTTGGCTGTGGGAGCTTCTGCTCCCGGACTTTTTTATTAAGAGGAAATATGCCCATCGGTGAAATTGCCGCCCTGTTCACCTCCTTCTGCTGGGCACTGTCAGCAGTGGGATTCTCCAAATCCACCCAAAAGGTTGGTTCTCAGGTTACCAATCGTGTCCGGGTGGTTATTGCCATGGTCGTCTTGATTCTGATCAACGCGATTTTGTATGGTCAGCCAATTCCGCTCCATGCTGGTGCTTCACGTTGGGCATGGCTGGGCATTTCTGGCATCATCGGTCTTTCTTTGGGAGATGCCTTTTTGTTCCAGGCTTATGTTGAGATTGGTCCGCGCTTGGGTCTTCTTTTGCTCAGCCTGGCACCTGTCTTCGGTGCCACCATTGCTTGGATCTTCTTTGGACAGAACTCTCACATTGATTCAGATTATTGGTATCGTAATTACGCTTGGAGGCATTTCCTGGGTGATTATGGTTCGGCCAAATGGGGGGGACAAAAATGGCTACAAGGTGAGCGGTCGCGGGGTCCTTTTCGGGGTATTGGCAGCGCTCGGACAGGCTACCGGCTTGGTTCTTTCCCAGCAGGGAATGACGGGTGGCTTTTCTCCCTTTGCAGGCACCCTGATCCGCATGTTTGCCGCAGTCGCAACCCTTTGGATCGTTGCTTCCTTCCAGCGTCAGGCTGTCTCCACGGTCACATCTGATCAGCCGCCAGCCTGCCGCCCTTGGCTGGGTTGCATTTGGCGCATTTTTCGGTCCGGTTATTGGTGTTTCATCCTCGCTGCTTGCCGTTCAATATACCGAGATCGGAGTTGCCAGTACCCTTATGGCGCTTCCACCGATTTTCATGCTGCCGATCAGTTACTTTATCTTCAAGGAACGTTTTGGCTGGCAGGCTGTCGCCGGCACTTTTCTTGCCATGGCGGGAGTTGCCCTCTTATTTTCGTAAAGATACCCAATCAGCCTCCCGGACAATTTATCTAAATGGTTTCCTGGCTTGACAAATACAGAACAATAGTTCTATTATTAATCTGGCATATTCCCTTAGTTGGGTTTCTTCTGTATTGTTGGAGACTTAAATTCCTAAATGGTCACTATTCGTTCCTCGAAAATAGTGAAAAAATGACGTAAATTTGAATTGCCGTCATTAAGACCTACCCATGCCCCAGCTTCGTTATTTCTACCAATACCGCCTCTCTCTCCGCTTCTTTAACACCAGGAATTTATTCGTTCCTCTTAAATTGCGAAAAAACAACGTAAATTTGAATTTGCAGGGTGTAATCCTTTAGCGTCCTTCGCCTTTACTACCATTTCTTTACCTTCCGCCAATTTCCGTTATCTCATAGTAGAATACAGCATTCCCGTGATGCAAATTGAGGTGGCATGAAAAATTCTTCCATAATCCTTATCGTAGTAGGCGTTGTGCTCGTCCTGTGTTGCTGTTTGGTCTTAATCGTTGGCATTGGCGTCCTGGGTGTTTACCAGTTTCGCACAATAGTACCGACCATCGCCGCCTACACCACCATTTTCCCCAATAATGATGTTACCCCCACCCCTTTCGAGATTACTCGTCAGCCGGTGGATGAAAACAACTCCGTCACGCTCAACACGCTTGAGCAGGCGATCGTCCCTGATCGTGATCTGGCTGCGCTTGCCTGCAGCCTCAAGGATATTTGTAACATTCCGCCAACGGAACCTCCGCCTCCTTCGCCCCTGCTTGTTGGCGCGCAAACCCAACTCTGGTTGTTAAGCACCGATACGAATACGTTTTCCCGCATTGATGTCACTCTTCAATACCTTACTCCCCACGCCTACTTTTGGGTTGAAGATGGGGTTAGTTTCGTTCAATCAGACGCAAAGGATTTGATCGACACCTTTGAAAATAAGATCTACCCCACTGATCGTGAGTTCTTTGGTTCCGAATGGACTCCCGGCGTCGATGATGACCCGCATCTTTATATTATTTATGCGCGTAATCTGGGTGGCAATGTAGCTGGTTTCTACAACACTGGAGACGAGTACCCGCCCGAGATTAGCCAGTATTCTAATGCTCACGAATCGTTCTATATCGACGCATCCCAAAATCTGGCAGATAATTACACCTTTGGCACGCTTGCCCACGAATTCCAGCACATGATCCACTGGTACCAGGACAGGAATGAGGGTTCCTTCTTGAATGAAGGCTTCTCCGAACTGGCTACCTTCCTTAATGGTTACGACACGGGCGGCTTTGACTGGTTCTATACTGCCAATCCTGATATGAATCTGACCGATTGGTTGGGAGGATCGGGAGATAACAGCGCCCATTATGGTGCTAATTTCCTCTTTGTAAACTACTTCCTCAACCGTTTTGGCGAGACTGCCACCCAGGCGCTGGTCCACAACCAGCAGAATGCCATTGCAAGCGTGGATGATGTTTTGACCCAGTTGAATATATCTGACCCCCTCACCAGTGCGCCGGTCACAGCCGACGATTTCTTCCTCGATTGGACTCTCGCCAACTACATTCACGACCCGAGTGTTGCCGATGGGCGCTATGATTATAAGAACTACCCCTCCTCTCCCACTGCAAGCGACACCGAGGTGGTCAGTTCATGTCCCCAGGGAAATAGCTCTCGTACCGTCAATCAATATGGCGTCGACTATATCCGCTTTTCCTGTTTGGGCAGTTACACGATTAACTTTACGGGTTCCACCCTTACCGGTCTCCTGCCGGCAGATCCCCATTCAGGAACCTATGCATTTTGGTCCAACAAGGGAGATGAATCCGACATGTCCCTCACCCGTCAGTTTGATCTGACCGGTGTATCTTCATCGGTTGACCTATCCTATTGGACCTGGTACGACCTCGAAACTGATTATGATTATGTTTACCTGGAAGCTTCCACTGATGGTGTCTCCTGGAAAATTCTGACCACTCCATCCGGTACCAGTGCAAATCCTTCCGGCAATTCATATGGTGTGGGGTACAACGGTCAATCCAATGGCTGGATCCAGGAAACTGTTGACCTGTCCCAATTTGCCGGGCAGGTGGTTTCCCTCCGCTTTGATTACATTACCGACGCCGCCGTGAATGGCGATGGGTTCCTGGTCGATGATTTGGAAATTCCTGCCATAAATTACACCGAGGGATTTGAATCAGACGATGGCGGCTGGGTCGGTGCTGGTTTTGTCCGCATTCAGAACATCCTCCCCCAAATTTTTCGCCTGGCGCTCATCACTCATAATAACAGCGGTACAAGTGTGGAAATTCTTCCCATCAATGCGGACCAGACTGCTGAAATTCCAGTGAATATCGGAAGCAATGGCGCTAGAGATGTTGTTTTGGTTGTCACCGCCACTACCCGCTTTACACGCGAACAGGCTGGCTACCAGTTTGAAGTCCGATAATAATAGACAGCTGTATAAATCGCCTTCCCCCAATTCAGGAGTGACCCATGTCCACAATGCCCCCTTCCGAAGTTTTGAACTTGTCTGGTCTCGCCGATTATCAGTCAGGTTCCGTCGTTTCCCGCCAGATTACCAAGGCTGACGGGGGGAATGTCACCCTCTTTGCATTTGACCAGGGACAGGAATTGAGTGAACATACCGCTCCATTCGATGCTCTTGTCCATGTGCTCGATGGGCAGGTTGAGGTAAAGATTTCGGGAAAGCCTTATCACCTCAAGGTGGGCGATGCCATCCTGATGCCTGCCAACCATCCACACTCTTTGACAGCAGTCACAAAATTTAAAATGCTGCTAACAATGATCAAGGCGTGAGCGAATAAATTATTCTTTTCGGAATATCCCCAGGAATTTCCCAAACAGCAGGTACCCAACCATCACGCCTGCCCCCCCGATACCAACGTATACACTCACCAGGAGCAGCAAACGTCCCGGGGTTGTGGGTACTCCCTCGCTCAATGCTTCCACCGAGACGATCATGAGTCCCAGTACTGCAGCCGCCAGGATCGCCAGGTTCCACTGGTGCTTGCGCGGGTTGATCCACCCCAGCAGCCATTTCACCGGACGTATAGCCGCAACCTTGATTATTAAGGTGATTCCCTGCTTAATTCCCCGGTTTCGCGTTGCCAGGCTGCTGATGATTGCCGACAAGTCATCGAAGACATCTTCATATTCAGGCTCACTGTTTGGGAATATGACTTGTTGTTATTCCCCAGGTTGTTAAAAACATGATGCTCATTCCGACCAGGGCGGTGATTACCGCGCCTCCCACGCTGACTTCTCGCCATTGGTTGGGGTAGAACGCCAGGATCAGGATCGCCAATCCGCAAATGACTCCTCCCCTCCACCAGGGGCGCTGAATACGTTGTTGCACCAAACTTTGTGCAGCTCTCATTAAGGTCCAGCCGGTTGCCAGGGTGATCAGCAACATCCCCCCAATGATTGCCGCCAGGATGTTTGTCGCTGGATGAATACCGTTTGTTATCACCGCTCGCCCAAGCCCGATGGCATCCGCTGCCAGGGTAACAACCACGCTTATTACCGCCACTGCCCCTGCCCGTAGTGCAAGCTCCCTTTGCTCAGTGGGGATCTCATTTTCAGAATAAGGGCGGAGAGTTCGCAACACCATCAACAGGGCGCCAATAAAAACAAGAAATATGCTGAACGATCCTACAGCATCAAATGGATCTTCCCCAAATGGATTGGCGGCTCCAAGGTTGGGGGCATGTTTGCATATTTCAAAAAATAAGGTGAAAAGGATGGATAAACCCAGGATGGTCCCTGCTGCGAATTTTTGTCGGTTCATAGCCTGCATTCTAATCCAACCGGGCTGTCAATTTCTTGCAGGATCTTGCCGCGCTGTCTGATTTTTCGTAGCATTTCTATCTGGTAAAATCTATCCGTTCACGTTGGAGATGAAAATGGAAAAGATCCTGAAAGCGATTGGATGGCTGCTTGGAATCTTGGTGGCGGTTCTTGTGCTTTTGTCCGCGCTGATTGCTTATTGGTATCTGCGTCCTAACCTTGCCCAGGTGAACCCGGCTATCGTTGTTGATTCCTGGGATATTGCCAGGAACGGGATGCATAATTCCAACACGGATATGATCGCTTGGCAGGATAAATTTTATCTTTCTTTTGTTTCTTCCCCCTATCACTTCGGGAGCGAGAAATCCACGCTGCATGTAAAGGTTTCATCCGACCAGGGTCGCACCTGGCTCGAAGTGGATACCTTCAATCCGTTCGGAGAAGACATCCGCGATCCTAAATTTGCCGTCATCGGGAATCGCTTGTTCCTGTATGCCTTGAAGAACACCTCCTTTGTCGCTGAGCCGTATATTACGGTTTATGCTTACACGGAGGACGGGGTGAATTGGTCGAAATTTGATGTTGTTCCCGGGCTGGATGGTTGGTTGTTCTGGCGCCCAAAGACACGGGATGGAGTGACCTTTTATAATGCGGCATATTGGTTCGAACATGGAAAATCCGTCCTGTTGAAATCCACGGATGGCATTAATTGGGAGATCATCTCCCCCATTTATGTGGGTGACCGGAATGATGAAACGGAGATCCAGTTTCTGCCGGACGGAAACTTGATAGCAACCGCCCGGTTGGAATTTGGCGGGTTCGCCGATGGCGCTTTTGGAGATACTCAGGGTTCCACCCTCATTGCCTTATCAAAACCACCTTATACAAAATGGACTGAACTTCTTAAAAGTCACCTCACCCGGCTGGATGGACCTTATTTGTTTACCTACCATGATCGGGTCTATGCTGTCGGGCGTTACCAGCCCGATTTGGGTCGCTCCGGCCCACTTACAGCCCAGGGTAGCGTCCTCGCCCGCAAACGTACCTCCCTGTTCGAGGTCCGCACGGATGGGTTGGCCTACCTTGGTGATTTGCCAAGCGCTGGCGACACCTCCTATACGGGTGTGGTCATCGTTGGCGATACCGCTTATATTTCTTATTACACCAGTCCAATCGACCATGACTTTGCCTGGCTTCTGGGCATGGTTACGCCTTCGGCTGTCCGCATGGCTCAGGTTGATCTTTTGGCTCTCGAAGCTCTGGCAAATCAGGCACCATCCAAATAAGGCAGGATCTCTCGCAGTCCTTTCAGGCATGAATGCCATCAGCCCCGCATATTTCTTAGCCGGGGCTGATGATTTAATTATGTTTGGAATTAGAATTAACTAATTCCATCTCATAAAAACCTATATGTGAATTGGATTCCCTTCTGCAGCATGTGCTGCTTCCATTAGCGTTTCTGAAAGAGTTGGGTGGGCGTGCACGTTTCGCCCAATTTCAGCAGGGGTCAATTCCATCATATGCGCCAGCGTCAGTTCGGGAAGGAGCTCGGTTACGTCCGGTCCCACCATGGTAGCCCCAAGGATCTCCCCGAATTTCTCATCCACGACCAGTTTCACCCATCCTGTGTAATCTCCCAATCCTAGGGCTTTTCCGTTGGCCATGAATGGGAAACGACTCACCTTTACCGTATACCCGCGTTCCTTGGCCTGGGTTTCGGTCCATCCGAAGGAGGCCACCTGGGGGCTGCAATAAGTTGCTCGCGGCATCATTTCGTAATCCAGCTTGACTGTTTCATGTTGTGCAATGTTTTCTGCGCACACGATCCCCATTGCCGAACCCACGTGAGCTAGCATTAATTTTCCGGTCACATCGCCAATGGCCCAGATGCCCGGTACGTTCGTTGCCATCTTATCGTCGATTTCAACAAATCCTCGTTCACTGATTTTTACTCCAGCTTCTTCCATTCCCAACCCTTTGGAATTTGGCCGGAAGCCGATTGCTACCAGCGCTTGGTCTGCTTCCACCACCTTGGTTGTCCCCTCCGCTGACACTGTAATTTTGACTCCCGTCTTGGTTTCCTCTACCGACTCCACCTTATGCCCTGCCAGGATTTTTACACCGCGCTTGGTGTACGCTTTGGCCACCTCCGCTGCGGCTTCCTCGTCTTCTAATGGAAGGATGTGCGGGAGCATTTCCACGATGGTCACATCAACTCCATAAGAATTCCAGACAGTGGCAAATTCCATTCCCACTGCTCCCGCTCCGATGATTACCACGCTCTCGGGTAACTTCTCCTGGAGGATCGCTTCCCAATAGGTGACAATTCTCTTTCCATCGATTTTCCAGGTGCCGGGTACTGCAGCTGAGGCTCCGGTTGCCAGGATAATGTTTTTTGTCGATAGCTCCAGCAATTTATTATCAGCATCTGTAACGGTTACGGTCTTGAGCTCATTCGATTCACTTCGGGCAAGGTTGGCAGTTCCCATGAAAACTGTAATATTGTTCTTCCTCATTAAAAATCCCACCCCCTTCACCAGCCGGTCAGATACTTGCCGTGACCGTTTAACCGCCGCGGAAAAATCCAGTTTCAAGTTCTCAAAACTAAACCCAAATTCCTTTCCCCGTTCACGCAGGATATGGGCAATTTCTGCGTTGCGCAGGAGTGCTTTTGAAGGGATGCAGCCAATATTTAAACATACCCCACCCAGCCATTGTTTGTCCACGATAGCGGTTTTTAGTCCCAACTGCGTGCTGCGAATGGCAGCTACGTAACCGGCTGGACCGGCACCAATTACAATAACATCAAAGGTTTCTGTCATCCAGTTTCTCCAGTTGATTTGATATTTCTTGGGTTGTATAAATCGAAAATAATTACAAAAGGTTTTCCTTTATTGATTTTCATTCCCTAAGCTTTCCACCCCTCCAGCGTTTCTTTGACCTTGGCCAGGAATGCATCTGCGCTCGCTCCATCAAGAACCCGGTGGTCGAAGACGAAGGATAGGAATACCATGGGGAGAATGGCAATGGCATCGCTACCTGCTGAGTCGCTGACGACGACCGCGCGTTTCTGGATTGCCCCTACCCCCAGGATCCCGACCTGTGGTTGATTGATGATTGGCATGGCGAACAATGACCCACCGATCCCGTGGTTGGTCAGGGTGAATGTGCCTCCCCTGACCTCCTCGGGTTGGAGTTTTTTTGTTCGCGCTCTTTCCGACAAGTCGTTTACTGCCCGGGCAATTCCGAGCAGGGATAGTTCGTCCGCCCTGCGCAGCACAGGAACGATGAGGCCCTCCTCGCCGAGAGAGGTCGCCATACCGATATTGACTTCCGGGTGGACAAGGATGCCCTCCTGTGTCCAGGAAGAATTGACTAACGGGAATGTTTTTAGACCCGATGCGATTGCGGCGATAAAGTATGCGGTATATGTTAACTTGGTACCATCTGCTGCAAAAACGGATTTGTTGGCAGATCGGTGGGTCGCCACACGACTTATGTTTGCCTCCATCACGGTCAGCACATGTGGGGAGGCGTCCCTGGATTGAACCATCCGCTCGGCAATTTGCCGTCGAATGGTCGTCACTGGGTAGAGTACACCGGTTGTTGGTTTGGGAGTTGCCCTTTCTTTCTCAGGGGGTTCTGTGGGTTTTTCGAGGTATGCAAGCACATCCTGTTTGGTGATCCGTCCATTTATTCCGCTGCCTTGAATCCTGGATAAATCCAGGTTCTTATCCTTTGCGATTTTCCGAACCACTGGGGACAAAAATCCAATGCCTGGGTCGACCGTGGTTGGTGATGTGGATTCTTTTGGCTGATCAAATGGTTTTAGGTTGCCCTCCTGGGATGTGCTATTTCCGCCTCCCTGGGGGATTGACTTTGGAATAACCTCTCCCTCCTGCCCGATCCACGCCATTACATCTCCCACTTGCACGGAGGTATTTTCTGGTACCACGATCTTCAGGACAACGCCCGTTACCGGGCTTGGGATCTCGGTTACTACTTTGTCGGTTTCAACCTCCAGCAAGGACTCCAATTCCTTCACTGTGCTGCCCTCTTCTTTTAGCCATTTGACGACAGTCAATTCATCTACGCCTTCGCCCAGGCGGGGAACTAGCACCTTAGTCGCCATGATTTCTCACTTTCAATAAACGGTAGCAGCTTGGAATGCCCGCCGGGTTCTTCATATAGTGTTCCTCAATAAGGGTCAAAAGATCTCCGGAAAGGCTGATGGTTTTGCTTCGTGCATCATTCCATAAATGGCATCGAAGATCCCTTCTGCATTTGGCTTGGACCAATAATCTCCATCGGAACCATAAGCGGGGCGGTGCATCGTTCCTGATGCCGTACGTGGAGCAGAATCCAGCCAACTGTATCCACTCTGCTTCTCCAACACTTCTTGCATCATATAGGCTGTTGTCCCACCCGGCACATCTTCATCCACAAAAAGGATTCTACCGGTTTTCTTCAAAGATTCCACGATTTTCCCGTGAACATCGAAGGGGAGCAGCGACTGTACGTCCATCACTTCAGCATCCACTCCCACCGCCGCCAGTTTTTCTGCTGCCTCGAGAGCAATCCGGACACAAGCGCCATATGTGACAATGGTTGCATCCCGTCCTTCCCGCATTACTTCAGGCACTCCCGGGATCAGGCATACCTCACCGATATTCTGAGGCATCGGTTCCTTGATCCGGTATCCATTCAGAACTTCCACAACTATCGCTGGTTCTCCTGCTTTGAGCAGGGAGTTATAGAATCCGGCTGCCCGGGTCATATCACGCGGCACCAGCATGTGCATGCCCCGCACAAGGTGGATGATACCAGCCATGGGTGAGCCGGAATGCCAGATCCCCTCCAACCGGTGACCGCGTGTGCGAATGATAACTGGAGCCTTTTGACCGCCTTTGGTCCGCCAAAGCAGCGATGCCAGGTCATCCGACATGAGTTGCAAAGCATATAGGAGGTAGTCCAGGTATTGAATCTCAGCAATCGGCCGTAAACCGCGCATTGCCATCCCGATCGCCTGTCCAATGATCGTAGCTTCGCGAATCCCGGTGTCTGTTACTCGAAGCGGGCCAAATTCCTCCTGCAATCCATGAAATCCTTGGTTAACATCACCCAGTTTTCCGAGATCCTCTCCAAAAGCGATAAGGCGTGGTTCACGTGCCAGGGCGGCTTCGAAAGCGGCGTTTACTACCTCGAACCCCATCACCAGGGCTGGATTTGTTCCATAAACAGGTCGTAACTTCATTAATGTTCATACACTGAGTCAGGTAGAGGGGAAGTGAGAAAAGCAGCATAACGGTCCTCCTGCTTCGCTTCAAGTGCGTGAGACCACTGTACTAATTTCTGGTGAACGGATGGAGCTTCATCCCTGGTCAGCACTTTTGCCTCGTGAATTGCGCTGACCATATTCCGTCGGAGTGGATCCGGAATGGCACCTAGGCGGTCCCGGATTTGTCCCAATTCGTCCGCATGCCGCGAGACCTGGGATATCTCTGCCAGAAGGTCCACAGCCTCGCTCCGTTCGCGCAGGAGTGGAGTTTGGTAAGCTTCCCATGCTTTTTTTCGGTCTTCCTCCACACCTAGGTGTTCCTCCTCTTCCGCGCGTGCAATGTCCGCTTCGACAGCAATATCATTTTCAAGGATCCATTCCCTGAATTTGCGGATGCAATCCCACTTGGTTTCCCAGGCAAGGCGCTCTGGGGTTTTATAGCGTTCGTGGGAACCGGAGGTGGAGTGACCTAGCGGCTGGGTGAGTTCAGTTACATGGACCAGCGCGGGAATATGGTGGGTTCGTGCAGTATCTGCTGCTGTTTTATATGTTGCCAGGAGGTTTGGATAATCCCATCCCGGGACGGTATAAAGATCGAACCCTCGGTCGCAATCTTCTGCCGGGCAGGGGTCGCGTTGAAATCCCTTTAGTATCGTCCCAATGTTTTCCTTGACCATTTGGAACTGATTGGGGACGGAAATGCCGTAGCCATCATCGTAAATGGAAATAATCGCCGGGGCATGTAGAACACCGATGGCGTTGACTGCCTCCCAGAACATCCCTTCTGCGGTGGAGGCGTTGCCGATCGATCCCCAGGCAACCTCGTTTCCATTATGTGAGAATTGATTAAATTGTTTTAGGGATTCAAGTTTCCGGTAAAGCACTGACGCATATGCCAGCCCCACCAAACGGGGCATCTGTGCACCGGTGGGAGAGACATCTGCTGCCACATTGTACATTTGGGTTTGGTCTTTCCATGTACCATCCTGCTCGATGAATCGAGAGACAAAATGGCCCACCATGGACCGCCCGGCTGTTGCAGGATCGGCTTCCAGGTCGGCGTGAGCGTATAGCTGTGCAAAGAATTCTTGGAAGGGTAGCACACCCAGCGCATGTACCCAGGTCTGGTCTCTGTAGTACCCTGAACGCCAATCACCTTTTTGGAACGCATGCGCCATGGCAATTTGAGGTAATTCCTTCCCATCTCCAAAAATCCCAAACTTGGCTTTCCCCGACAACACTTCCCGCCGCCCAACGATCGATGCTTGCCGCGACCGGTAAACCAATCGATAGTCGGTGAGGATCTCGTTTGTGGGCAGGGGAAAATTTCCTTCAGTTTTTCTTTTTGCCATACACCTGACCTTCTCAGACAAAATCAGTCTGATTATATACGGAAAGTGTAAATATTCCATTAATAATTGGGGCCTGGCAGGGGGATACCGATTTTGCTGGATAGGAATAAAGGTTGGAAAAGCAGAAGATCCTTCCTTTAAGTTGGAGATCTCTACCCATAAGGCTTTTTATACGTTTGGGAAGACGACTTGGTAACTTAAGCAAAAGCGGAGGCAAGTTGTCTCCGCTTATTTTCCAGCGAGTCCCACCTGCTTACTTTGCAGAAACCGTGATTTCGAAAGTGTTGATGGGTTCCACATTCGTTTCCCAGGGTCGCTGGTAGACCAGTTTCAGATTGGCTGTTCCTTCCTTTACCACGATAAAGGTCAGCGTCAACACTCCACCTGAACCAACCACCCCGGGATCACTGCTTACAAAGGTCGGGTCACCTGCAAGCCGGAAAATCGTTGTGTCCAAATCCTTTGCTTCCCAGGTGTACCCGGTGGATGGGTTGCTTTCCAGGCTGATGACAATTGGTTCGCCCACCTTGACATTTACCTGGCTGCCATTATCAGCAGCTCCCAGGACGACAGGTTTGGCTGGGCTGCATGCGCTTGCCATAACGAATATGAATCCAATTACAGTTGGGATAAGGATTTTTCGTATCAATTCCTCTCCTCAAATTCCATAATCTGTTTCGGGACGTCGCATGCTGAACTTGGTTCCGCGGGCATACCCGGCAGATTAAGGAGAGGTGTTGCTGATGTCGGTAACGTAATTTAATGCTCCCTGGCAAACAGGGGTCAGGTGGCTGGAGACATTTTTCCAGTCCAAAGGTTCTCCAAAGACGCTGGTGGTATTTACTGCTAGCCCTAGGCATCCAGGTCCGGCGTTGTAATTTACCAGCGTGAACCGCCAGAGGTCTTCATAAAGGACTGGTACGTTCTTGGTATTGTTAAGATCTACGACCATCCCTGCCTGGTTGCAATTGGCAAGGATTGTCTCCGCAAAAATCCCGACGCTGTTATATGCGCGGTCCAGGTCAATTCCCAGGGCGCAATCCGGGCAAAATGCTTTCACGCTCTCAACCAGGGTGGTTCGAAGCGTTTCCTGTTGGGCGGCGCTAAGATGGGAATATCCTTTGCTGCAAATTGCGCCATCCAGCTGGGAAGCACAAAATTGTTCGAAAAATGGTCTGTTCCATAATAAGGTGGTATCTGCCCCCCCATCCGTCATTTGTCCCAATCCAGCTTCCGGGATGGCCGATTGTTCCATCCGGCCAGAATTGGCTTTCCCGGCCAAAGATCCTTTTAAGAACTTGTGCTGGAATGCCTGTTTCCTCAGAGGCACTAAAGATTTCGCCGTCAAATTGATTTTGCCAATCATTTACTGCGCTTCGAGTCGCTTCTACCCCGCATTGGCTCGCCTGCCCATTCGCAAGCAGGCCGCCATCCTCGCAGGAATTTGCGTCTGCCAGACCATGCTTGATTAAATTGGCTGCCAAATATTCGTAGGGTATCTTGGTTG
The DNA here is from genome assembly GCA_963826215.1 of uncultured Chloroflexia bacterium. Classification (GTDB taxonomy): domain Bacteria; phylum Chloroflexota; class Anaerolineae; order Anaerolineales; family Villigracilaceae; genus UBA877. Next base: position 216,797 of record CAWGWL010000033.1, read on the forward strand.
CCAGATCTGCTGGGTTTGGTGGCGTCGAAAGCCATGCCGGTACCCCTCCGATTGGAGGAAAAACATCCCAGGTCTGCGAGCAGCCTGCCAGCGGCTCCCCGCGCCATTGTGTGCTCAAAATATCCACATACCATGAATGGTCTGTTGGATCGTTTGACCTTGCCACTCTCACCCGGGCTGTGAAAAGCTCGCTGCTATCTCCATAACTGGAATAAGCCCAAAATTCCAGGTTAATGCCCGAGTCTTTGGTGGGTGCCAGGTCCACCTGGCAGATTGGATCGCAGGTAAAGGGATTTCCGTCTACCCGACCGGCCAGGCTTGTAATGTGCTCGCCATCAATCGGTTCTTCACCGGTAAGGACCAGGGTTGGTAACTTGTCACATCGAAATGTGGAATTGAAGGGGGTGCATCCGTCCAATGATACCCAAACTACCGGTGGGGGTTGGCTCATGCCCACTTCTCTCTGGGCAGGTTCGGATTTCACCGATACTAAATAATAGCCTTTGCAGGTGACAGATTCGTCTTCTGATGAAATGCATGGTTTGGTGGCGACCCACTTCTCATAAAGGGTGGCACCACATACCTCATATATTTCCCCATTGGTCGGTGTCCCTTCATGGTCGATCACGATCGAACATGCCACCTTGTTATCCTCCCAACTGGTCAGCCACCATTCATGGGAGGTGTAATCTTGTGTGACAACTGCTACCCGGTCCGGACCTGGAGGTTGTTCCCCCGCGGCAGAAACTCGCCGCGTCCTGAAAATGGACACTGCTGCAATAATGAAAAGGAGGGGGATGGCCGTAAACCCGGCTCGAGCGCGAATCTCCATATATCAAACGAGAGAGTCCATTATCATTATAGCGGACTCTCTCGTATATTGCCATCTTATTTTATTGGTGAATTGGAATCCCCAGATCTAGGGATCATCCATGCCCCATCACTGGAAATATCTGGGTGGTTTACTTTTGAATCTCCTTGAGGGTGTTCAAATCTCGCTTCAGGTTTCGCCATCGAACCAACAAACTCACGAGATATACCACTAGCATTGTGATGAACACCGCATATCCAGCGATCATGTAATTTTTGGAAACGATTTCATTTAGCATGGCATTTTCCTCTATTGCATTTCTTCAAGTTTCATTTGTTCAACCTGTTGGGCAAGTTGCCCCAGTCGGATACGGTGCCAGAACAGGTCGACAAATATTACCGAGAAGGTAAACAAAGCAAAGAACATGGTAAATAACATCGCCGGAGCCATGTTGAAACTGCCTGTCGCTGTCCCATTTGTCGCTCCAATAACCACCGGATGGATTGTCCGGCTGACAATGCGGATGGAGAGAAACGTTATCGGGACGCTCACTGAACCTACCAGTGTATAAACTGCCCCGAAGCGGGCACGTCGGTCGGGATCGTCAATTCCCTGCCGCAAAAGGAGGTAGGCTAGGTAGATCATCTCCAGGATTGCGGCTGTAGTTAATCGGGTGTCCCAGGTCCACCAGGTGTTCCATACGGGACGCGCCCAGATGGATCCGGTAATAATGGCGGTGAGAAAGAATACCAGGCTTATTTCCACCGCAGCCAACTCGATGATGTCCCATTTCTGGTCATGTTTGACCAGGTAAATGACACCTGATACTGCCGCTGCCAGGAAGCCGAGCATTCCGACCCAGGCATTGGCAACGTGGAAATAGAATATTTTCTGCACGTAATTCATTGTCTCTTCCAGGGGCGCGTACAGGAATACAATGCCAAGGGCAGCCAGGAAAAGCAATACTGAAACAACGTTAAGGATTTTTAGGGTAATTGGTTGAGGTTTCATGCGGACTCCACTAGATTTGAACCAGGTGAAAATGAATTATTCTTCGACCACGTAATCGAAAACCATGTATGCCACAGCGGTAAAGATCACATCATAGACTATCAGCAGGTTGATGTACGGCATGACTTCCGACAATGCCAGCCCTTGCAGGAAACCGCCGCTGGCTTTTACTGCCGCGATCAGGATGGGGATTACCACCGGAAACAGCAGGATCGGCAGAAGCACATCCCTGGTGCGGGTTTGGACTGCCATGCTGGATAGTAAGGTTCCAACCGCAGAATACCCGATCGAACCAAGCAGGATCACAACGATTAATCCGGAGTTAAAAAGGTTGGTGTTATACAGCACACTGTAGACAGGCAGGACGATCGCCTCGACGATCATCATAAAGGCGAGGTTGCTGATGGCTTTGCCAAAATAAATGGCTGATCGATCCACCGGGGCAAGTAGCAAACCATCCAGGCATCCCCGATCTTTTTCAACTGCCATCGAGCGGTTTAACCCCAGGGTTCCAGCGAACGCGAAAGTCGCCCATAAAATTCCTGGGGTGGCCACCCGGCGTGTCGCCGGGTCCAGTTCGAGGGCGAAATTGAAGATCAGGATCACCAGCAATGCAAAAACCAGCATGGCTGAAAGAAGTTCACGGGAACGCAGTTCGGCAGAAAGGTCTTTCCATACAATGGCGCTTACGGCACCAAAAAACCTGGAACTTGATTTTTGCCCGCTGATCACTTTTATCTCGTTCATCTTACCCCGCAAGCGCCTGTCTGTAAAAATCCAGCAGGTTGCTGTTTCCCATTTCTGCCCGGCGCGTGGATGCGGAAATGACCCCGCGCGATAGAACGTCGAATCGCGAAGCCAGGTCTTCCACTCGTGCCAGGTCGTGGGAAGTCATTACCACGGTCCTGCCCTGGCCTGCCACCTTGCTAAGCAGACCGTCGAGCATGTCGCAGGCGTCCTGGTCGAGCCCTGTGTGCGGTTCATCGAAAAGAAGTACTTCCGGATCATGCAGGATGGCTCGCCCAATCGCAAGCCGCTGCTGCATGCCCCGTGAAAAAGTACGCACAAGATCCCTCTGGCGGGATGTAAGTCCAACCAATTCAAGTATCTCTTCAATTCGCTGGTGCAGATCGATTACTCCGTACATCCTCCCATAAAACTGGAGGTTCTCCACCGCGGTCAAGTCTCCATACAGGAGTGGCAGGTGGGACACCACCCCCAGGCTGCGGCGGACCGCTGCAGCCTGCATCGGCAGGCGGTAACCCCGCCACCCTCACATCACCCATGGTCGGGCGCGAGAGCGATGCAAGCACGCGCAGGAAGGTGGTCTTGCCGGCACCGTTCGGACCAAGCAAGGCTACAAATTCACCTTCCTGTACTTCAAAATCCAACCCGCGCAGGATGGTCTTTAATCCAAAGCGCTTAACGAGTTTTTTGACGGATATCATACGAATGTTTCTTAATTCTCTCTGCCTTCCGGGTTTCTTTTGGAGACGCTGATAATCCACGGGCAGGATTAAACCAAAGTCTTGAGTCGTTCTTTCAATTCGATCCGCCGGCTCTCGTAGGCTTCTTGAGATATGTCGCCGGCTTTATACTGATCATCCAGCGCGATAATGGCATCCATAATACTTTCACGATCGTCGCCGAGCGCATCCTCCTCCCCTTCGTCTTCGGCAGAATCAAACTCTTCTTCCAACTTTTTAAGTCTTCGGTCCCGCAGGAAGAGAAAGATGCCAAGTCCGATCAGCACCACCCCTAACGCGCCTACTCCGATCTCCAGCCAGGTCCGCTGGTCCAAAACGAAACCAGCCTTGTCTCCTGGCATGCCTGAGATCGTCAATGTCAGGGTGCTCCCGGATGCCAGGCTGCTGCCCGAATATAAATGATAAATTGTGCCTGTAGTACCCTGGGTACCGGCATCTGTCAATTGGTCGCTAATTACTTTAACCCCTTCCGGTACAATGATTGTCGCAGATGACACTGGCAGATTGAATGGCTGGGTAAAAACCAACCGCTTGGTGTAAGGAAGGTTGAAGCTTGCAATAATCCCGTATTGCAGATCGGCACCTGGTAACAGCGCAAAGCCGTTCGTCGCGCTCATCAATGGCGAACTGCTTTGGGCTAATTGGAAACCTACGTTTTGTGCGCCTTCGGGGATCTGGATAAATGGCACCGTGGTCCCGTCGCTGGGAACAGTGACCGCATTCCCGCTGGGATTGGTAATAATATACACCACCGTCACCTGGACCTGGGCCGCTGTTGAAAAATCAAATTGCACGTGGGCTTGGGTGATGGTGAGAAAATTCAGATCTTCGGTTGTCTCGTAGACCGTGATGGGCATGTCAAAGGTGGTTTGGGTACCATCGAAATGTGCCGGGACTGAATCGTACGTCACCCCGCTGTATTCCACTGTGACCAGGAAGACAGTAGTGGAGTTGGCCGAAATGTTCGAGAATTCATACTTTCCATCTGCAAGGATGGGAGTCGTCAGTGTCTCGGTCACCTGACCGGCAGTTGTGTCATATACCAACAATGTCGCGATCGTACCGGAAGGTATGCTCGTCCCCGAGGCCACGTTAACTGTACCGCTAACAAGCACGGTACTGGATTGAACGGTGACAGTGCCCTCAGCAGCAGGTGTGCTGGCGGATCCTGTTGACGCGGTCGTAGTTTCAACACTCGGTTGTGCGCTGGGATTGGCCTCGATGCTGGGAGTATTAGAACCTGCACCAGCAGTGGTTGGGACCGTTGTCGAGGTTGCAGGTACGGTGGGTGGTGCCGTTGTTATCGTCGGAACTGGAACCTTGTCTGGGTGGCCGCGCTGGTGGTTGGCTGGGAGGTTGGAGCTGAAAAATTGGGTGGTGGGGTGATGTCCTCTGCCAGTGAACAAGCTGCCAGGAACATGGAAAGAAGTAGGATGAGGTTCGTCAAGCGGAATTTCATGAATGGTCCTTTGTTTTACGAATTGGCAGTCCAATAATATCTCTTCGTTAATGTAATGCTATTAATTGTAGATTTCAAGCTGTTTTCAATGTGCTGCCACAGGAAGGGCAGAAAATGTCTGACTCTAATACGGGCTTTCCACAGGTGGGACAAAACCCGGCAGTCTTATCTTTCTTAATATTGCGGCGTTTGGAAAGTAAATCCTCCAGATCGTCATCAGTAAGCATGGGGGCTTGTTTGATCTCGCCCTCGTCCGCGTTTCTGTTAATATCCCTCCGCTTCCTTGCAACCGGCGTGATCGCATCCAATTGACGCAGCACATCCGCACCTTTCTTGAGTAACGCGGCTCGCTGGGTGGGGTAATCTTCGGCAGGGATTTTCCCGAGTGTATGGTCAAAATCCAGTTCTTGTAGTGCGCTTAGCAAACGTTCGCGCTCGGCGAGTAAGGAAGAGAGTTCATTGTTTTCATCTTCTGCTCTTACCTGTCGTCGTTTAAAAAAAGGCCGGGAAACAAAAATTACGATGATTGCCATAAGGATGAGTAGAAGGAAAATTGCAGCAGGTTCCATTTTTATTATCTCCCCACCAATAACGGATCGATAATGGATTGTATTTCTTCTACGGATTGGAACGGTCCGATCTGAATGAAACGCAGGATGCCTTCCTGGTCAATCAGGTATGTTTCAGGCACACCCAGGTTGCGGTTGAAAATTTGCGAAATGCGGGTTCCCAGGTCAGGACCGTTGGGGTAGGTTAAGTTAAATTCGGACATGTAGGCCCGCGCTTCTGGCTCGGTATCCACGTAATCCACGCCTAGAAAGACTACCTGTCCTTTCTCCGAGTATGAGCGCCAGGCAGTTTCCAATTCTGCGGCTTCTGTTCTGCATGGCTGGCACCAGGAAGCCCAGAAATTTACCACAACTACCTTTCCCTTGAGCTCGGAGAGTTTTACCTGGAGATTATTGTTGTACTCATAACCGCTGAACAAGGTCAGCGAGAAATCAGGCACCGGGGAGCTGACAGCCAGGATTGGATTTTTGGCTTTTAGCAGCCCGGCTGCCAGCAGGCCAAGTAGACCTAATAACCCGACCCACACAACTATTTGCACCCAAAGCGGACTCCGCGTTTTGGAGCAGCCGCGCTGTTCTGTTCTTCCGACATAATGCCAGTCTCCTAATTTCTTTTCTTAAGTTCTTCTTCGATCCGCGTCATGTAATCATCATCTGCCGCTGCTCCGGGTGTCTTGACAGGATCAGCCCCCGGTTTTGGTGGTGAAGGGTGGTCTGTCTCTGCGCTCGCTTCTTTTGGCATCTTTTTCCAGGTCCGGAATGCCAGGAATAGCAGGGTTGCTCCTGCAATGAATGCGATTGGCGGGACGACATATACCAGCCAGTTGATCCCTGTGGTCGGTGGTTCAGAGAGCACGCGCGCCCCATAATAATCCACAAAATACTGCTTGATTTCTTCTGGGGTTTTCCCTTCACCGAGCATCTGCCGGATAAGTTCGCGCCATTGGTGGCAGGCTGTGGTCGGACAGACATCCAGTGGTGTGTTCTCGCAGACTGGGCAGTATAACTGGCGAGCAATGGCATTCACCTGGTCATCTGACGGTGTAGGCTGTTGCGCCGATGCCGTAACGATGGGAACGAGGATCGTGGAAAGGAGCATGAAATAAACCGCAATGAGGATTGGATATTTATTTTTCATAATTTCCCTTCCCAGTTTCTTTTTTACGCTCTGGCCAGGCTGCCACCAGGAAACCGTAAATGAACATAAGGCTTCCGATCCACAACCAGTTTACGAGCGGGTTATGGTACACCTTAAATGGTGCCTGGGCATTTGAAACATCTTCCCAATTGACCAGCACCACGTAAAGGTCATCTGTCAGGGTGGAGCGCACGCCTGCTATGGTCATTGGCTGTCCATCCGGGTATAAATCGTAACGTGGATAAAGTTCACCCAGGAACGCCCCATCCCGGAAAACGCTCATCACCGCTCGGGTCACGGTTCGACCATCCGCGTAGGGGAACTGTGCCAGGCTATCATACCTCAGGGTATACCCGGCAAGCTGGATATTTTCACCAACCGCCAGTGTTTTTTGTGTGGTTGTTTGGTACACCTCCATCCCTAAAATGCCGATGGCCATTACCACCATGCTGAGATGGATCAAATAGCCGCCATATCGGCGTGGATTGCTCCGCGATAGGATCCAAATGGCGACCATGAAGATTAACAAGAAATAGAAAACCAAAGGGGTAAGAAAATTGCGAGGGTTTGAGAAGATCAACACCGCATCGCCGATGGCAAACAAAATCGCCATGACGAGCAGGGTTGTTTGGACACCTCTCGATATACGAATGCTGGATTTTCTTATGGCACGCCAGAACTCATACAACGTCACGAAAATCACGAAACCAACAAGCGTAAACCCCACCAGGGCGATCCAATTTCGCACTCCCACGAGTGCCAACACCACTGGTACTAACGCTGTGGGAACGGATGGTTTCCATAGAGCGCGTCCCAATGTCTTGTATGTAGACCTGCCCCATGCAGACAGGGGAGCAATTCCCATCAACGCCAGCAGGGCGCCAAAAAGCGGTCCATTTGCACGCAGGTAAAATGGGGGTCCAACTGTTACTTTCTGCCCGGTCACCAGTTCCGATATAAGCGGGAAGATCACTCCCCAAAAACAAACGATCAGGACGCCCATGAATAGCAGGTTATTGAGCAGGAATAGCGCCTCGCGTGAAAACAAGGAGTGCATCTCAACTTCTGCTCGCAGATCTTTCCACCGGTAGATCAGCAGGGCAACCGAAATGACAAACGTGATCCCAATAAAACCAAAGAACATGGGTCCGATTGCGCTTTCAGAGAACGCGTGGACAGAAGATAACACCCCCGAGCGGGTAAGGAAAGTTCCAAAGATGACCAGGCTGTAAGTAAGGATGATCAGGAGCATGTTCCATTGTTTGAACATTCCCCGCTTTTCCTGGATCATCACAGAATGCAGGAAAGCCGTACCAGTCAGCCAGGGCATTCAGCGCGGCAATTTCCACAGGATCCCACGCCCAGTACCCTCCCCAGCCAAGCACATCGTATGCCCAGCGCATCCCCAATACCAGGCCAAGCGATAGGAATACCCACGCTACCAGGGTCCATCTGCGGGTCAGCCGGATCCATCGGTCATCAGAGCGGCCGGTAACCAGGGCTGCAATGGCAAATGCGAATGGGATTACGAAGGCAACGAACCCCAGGTATAACAGCGGGGGGTGAATGATCATGCCGGGATGGCGCAGCAGCGGATTCAAACCTTGACCGTCTGCAGGAGAGATGGGTAATGCACCTGCTGGCGCAAACATGCGCGGCTACAAATTCCCCGCCGCTGGTCTGCCACCAGCGGGCAAATGGGTTCTCGTATAGGATGGACAGGGAAAGGAAAAATGCCAGGGTTATCGAAGTGACTACAATGACCCATGGAAGCAGGTCGCGGTCGCGTTCCCATTTCCGCAGTGTGACTGCTGAGGCGAAAGCAGACATCAACCACGACCACAGGACCAGTGACCCCGCTTGTCCTCCCCACAGCGCAGTGACCTTTAAATAAAAGGGCATGCTATTGCTGGTTACCGAGTAAACATATTGGAGTTCATAATGGCCGGTGACCAGCAGGTACGTAAGCGCTAACACTCCCAGGGTGATGAGCGGGAAGGTCAGCCGCATGGCAAGCCGGGCGGTTTCCACCCAGCGATCTGACTTGCTAAAGTATCCTGCAACTGCTGCACCCACGCTGAACACTGCCAGCAGGAATGTCAGCACAAAAACGCCTAAGCCGAATTGTGCAAGCATGAACGCTCCTAAAACATGGTTATTGAGCAGGCCGCTGTCGATCCTGCATGGAAAGCTTTATATACTTTGATTTGAATCGAGGGTATCAATAAGGGGGAAAATATTAATATTTTTTGTCTGTGAATCTTTAAATCCATGTTGCCAATACCTTAATTTCCACTGACAGCCTGGCTTGGAACGGCTTCCTGGTATTTGGTGGGGCACTTTAGTAAAAGTTCATCAGCGAAGAAGGTTCCGTCCTCGTTCAAATGACCGGTGATGATCGCCTGCGCTTCGTCTCGTAGCAGGTCTGGTTTCGGACCGTTATAGATGACAGTCAGTCGTGACCGTGTCGGGTCTGTCACTGCAGTATGTAAAACGGCTGCCAACCCGCCGCCCATCTCAATGGCTGCGTTATCCCCCGGAACGTGTGCAATGTCAAAACTCAGATTCATGGTTTGCGCATCATATTGAATGGTGCTGCCGATGACTGCTCCGGAAATTCGCAAACTTCGGCCGACCATCGCGCTGCCTTTGGATTTCACTTCATTAACTGTCATAAAATATTCTGCATTTGCCTTAGTGGCTGAAACGATAAGATAGATGATAGCTGCCAGGATGAGCAGACCACCAATTATGAATTTTCCACGACCTCGTAACCCTGTTTTAATGGAATTCTCCATTACATACCTCCAAAGTTTTTTTCTTCTCTTGGTCTGGTCTAATTGTACATGGCGAGATTAACAATAGGTGAGAATTAGTGCCAAAATTCATTAGTTCAACTGGACCAATCCTGTCCGGATGGCGAATTTGACCAATTCGGTGCGGGAATGCATGTTAAGTTTATGCATTATTCTTTCACGGTGTCGGGCTATTGTCTTGGGACTCAAAGTGAGCTGCTGTCCTATCTCCTGGTTATTGGATCCATGTGCCACCAGTTCAAGAACCTGGCGCTCGCGCTGGCTCAGCACATCCAACCCGATAACATTAATTTCCCCAACTTCAGTCTGCACCAATGGCGGGGTCTGGGAGGATTGACGGGCCAGGCGCTGGTAATCTTCCAGCAGCCAGCGTGCCAGGGCGGGCTGGAGAAACACATTTCCTGCGGATATCGCATGGATGGCTGCAATAAGGTCATCCCCCGCGGCTTGCTTGGTGATATACCCTGATGCACCTGCTGCCAGCATTTGCATGAAATATTGCTTATCGTCGTGGACGGTCAAGGCAAGGATCAGGCATTGCGGACATAATACTCGCAATCGACGTGTGGCTTCCAACCCGTCCACTCCTGGCATGGTAATGTCCATCAGGATGATATCGGGACGCGCTGACAAAGCTCGGTTTACCGCCTCCTCGCCGTTGCTTGCCTCGGCAACTACCTCGAAGTCCTCTTGGGTCTGCAGGAAGTTCTTCAATCCTACACGAACCACCTCATGATCGTCCACAAGCATTAGTCGTATTTTTTTCATTTTCGTTCTTCCTTATTGACGGTTATTAGGGGATGATGTCAAAAACAGGGACTGCAACTTCCACAATGGTGCCTTTACCTGGTTCTGATTCGATGGTTAGCTGCCCTCCAACTGATTCAATCCGTTCTCGCATCCCGGCCAGGCCCCAGCCTCTCGGTGGGGCGAAGCTCTGCACGGGGTTAAAACCAGTCCCAAAATCCTCAACCTTAAGGGTGATCTCCTGTGATTGGTATACCAGGGTAATCAGTGCCTGTCCCACATTTGCGTGGCGGATAATGTTGTGTAAAGCTTCTTGGGCTACTCTGAAAAGCACAGTTTCAATTACAGAATCAAGTCGCCGTGACTTTCCATGAATTTTTATTCCTACATCCAATCCCGCTGATACACTGTCATCCTTCAGGTATTCCAATGCCGATATCAACCCTAGGTCGTCGAGCTGTGCAGGGCGCAGATCGTGGACCAGGCGGTAAAGGCCTTGGGACATCTGTTTGCTCAGATCCTGCAGCCGGGTGACAAGGTTGTTAACTTCCGCACGATCGCAAATTACAGTCCGCAAAGTAGCCAGGTCGAGTGAAAAAGCGGTCAGGACTTGTGATGTCTCGTCATGGAGCTCGCGCGCGATTCTGGACCGCTCGTCCTCTTGTGCCCGTACGGTGTGACGGAGCAATTCGCGTCTCAGCACCTCACGCGCGGTCAGTTCCTCCTGGATTCGTTCCAGTGCTTCCAGGCGTTCCTGTTGTGCTGCAAATAGTTGCTGCTGCCTTTCTTTTTCGACTAATTGCGTGGCGCGCAAAAGGCAGAGTGTGATGATCACGGCTAGCAGTGCCCTGATGACTTGAATGGGGAATCCGGAAAAATCCCGAAAGACTGTCGAGTTTAAGACTCGCGCCGGGAACATATCGATTGCTGGGACGAATAACTGGGTCAGGCCGTATAAACCAAATCCGATTGCCGCCCAGGTGAGGAATTTCACCACTCGCTTGCGGTTTACATTTTTTTCACTGATTGCTTCAGCTCGGAGAGCCATGGCAGCCAGTACTGCCGAGGGAACTGCCAGCAGGTATCGGCATAGGACATCGTAAAGGTTTACTAGCAGGGTTGTGCCTGAGCGATAGGTAAAAATAGCACTTGCCAGGATTCCAAGCCCGTAAATTGTCACCAAACTCAGGAAAGTATAAGTAAATATTCCAGGTTTTTGCGGTTGCGCCCGCAGGGTAAAGGCACCGTAGATAAATAGGGCACTAAAAGACGCAACTAGCAGACCAAGGCGTAGCCAAAGAACCCAGCCGGGTAATTGAATTCCTCCTGCAACTGGCTGTAGCAAATATGAATCGAGCCATTCATGGACCCCATGGATCATTCCAAACGCAGCTAGAGGTCGGAGCAGGCGCGCGTCTGCAAGGGCAGGGGATCGCTCTGATTCCAGCGCCAGTGTGAGCCCCATGCCGAAAAAGGCCAGACCATAGGCAAAATAGACGACCAGTAAAACCATGTCGAAAGTTTGACTAGACATATTTCCAGGCTCATTGGGTATTTTACACCAATATTAAATATACTATTGTGCATATTATCACGGATAGATAGTGATGATTGTCACGATAGTTTGTCTCATCTTTCACTTGATTTTAATCATTGTTGGGGTTATAAACCCAACTATTGTATTTTTTACCCCAATCAATATTGGGTATAGATACGGTTGGAGCATCAATGATTTCCTTTATTTGTTTACATCTTCACCATTCGTTCCTAATTGAATTCTCAAAAAATGCTGGAATTTTCAAATTTATCTAAATTAATGCTTCCATTGCTGGCATTAAGGCTTGGCAGCTGGAACGGGTAATCTTTTCACTGATTTTTGTCGTAAAAAATCATATGTCATCATCCAGAATTTATTTTGCAGGAGTAGGCCATGCGTAGGATAAAAATTAACCGCCGCCTGAATTTCTTGATCCTGGTTATCGGATTTTCGCTGGCTGGCGCAGCCCTGGTTGGATTGGTCAAACCCGTTGAAGCCTACTCATCCTCAGCCCCAATTCACAATCTGGTTATGGGTGCAGGTGAATTACCAGATAACACTGCTTGCTTGTTCTGCCACAGCAAGCCGGGCTTGTCTCGTACTTTACCCAGTGGTGAAACGCTTGCTCTGACAATTGACTCGGATCATTTCGCTGAATCCGCCCACAAGGAAATTGCCTGCAGCGAATGCCATTCGAACATCGATACATTTCCACATCCTGACGTCCAGGTTCAATCTTTGCGTGACTTTTCCCTGCAAATGTACACGATTTGCCAGAAATGCCACCAGGAACAATATAATAAAACACTTGACTCGGTTCACATGAAGGCGGTTGCAGCGGGGAATACGAATGCAGCCATATGTACGGATTGTCATAATCCCCATTCGCAGCCGGTGATAACGGATTCTACCGGAGCTCTTCTCCCTGAAGCGCGTTTGAGCATTCCAGAATTATGTGCCCGCTGCCACAGTGCAATTTACGACACTTATAAAAATAGCGTTCACGGTTCTGCCTTGACTCAACAAGGCAATACCGATGTTCCAACTTGTATCGATTGCCATGGTGTGCATAACATTGGAGATCCAACTACTACGGCATTCCGGCTCCTGTCGCCCCAAATTTGCGCTAAATGTCATACCGATCCGGCTATCATGGATAAGTATGGCATTCCCACCCAGGTCCTTAACACATATGTTGCTGATTTCCACGGCACGACTGTTACTCTATTCGAGAAATTGTCTCCTGACCAGGTCACCAATAAGCCGGTCTGCTTCGACTGCCACGGTGTCCATGACATTAAGCGTGTCGATGACCCTGTTTACGGTCTCCAGATGAAGCAGAATCTCCTTCTGGCTTGCCAGCGTTGCCATCCGGATGCCAATTCCAATTTTCCCGACGCTTGGATGAGCCATTACATCCCGAGTCCAAGTCATTACCCAATCGTTTATTACGTCAATCTATTCTATAAATTCTTTATCCCGGCAGTGATCGGTTCCATGGGTATCTTTGTCGTTAGCGACATTATTCGGCGGTTGATTGAACGCCTCCGAGGAGGAAAACACGCATGAGCGCGAAAAATATGGCTAGGGAATCGGTCCGCTCCCAAAAAAGAATACCTCGCATGTATATGCGTTTTCATTGGACCCAGCGTATTGAACATGCCTTGTTGTTGACTTCTTTTACCCTGCTTGGATTAACCGGGCTGCCTCAGAAGTTTTCCACCGCTAATTGGGCGCAGGTCATGATTGGCCTCTTTGGAGGTATTGATACTTTACGTTTGATTCACCACGTCTGCGCTATTGTATTAATGTTTATTGCGGTCTACCACATCCTTGACATGGGATATCAAATATTCGTTCGCCGAACGCGTTTGACCATGCTCCCGGGTATCCAGGATGTGAAGGATGCTGTGCAGGCTTTCGCTTACAACTTGGGCATTACCAAAAAACGCCCTCAGATGGGACGTTATACTTTCGAAGAGAAGGCGGAATACTGGGCTTTGATTTGGGGAACCGTGATTATGGGGATTACCGGCTTCATGATGTGGAATCCCATAACCACTGCCAGGTTGCTGCCCGGCGAAATTATTCCGGCTTCCAAGGCTGCTCACGGAGGCGAGGCTCTTCTTGCAGTTTTAGCGATTGTTGTCTGGCACATGTACGGGGTCCACTTGAAGCGATTCAATAAAGCCATGTTCACCGGCAAACAAACTGAAGAAGAAATGCTTCATGAGCATCCTCTTGAATTGGCTGATATTAAAGCTGGTATTGCCTCGCGCCCGGTGGATCAAAAAACCATTCGCAGGCGAAAAACGATTTATTATCCGGTCGCTGGTTTTTTGGCGGTTGCCATGCTGGTTGGAATTTACGGTTTTATCGGTGGTGAAAAAACGGCGATCACAACTGTCCTCCCAATTTCAAACCCTGTTCCGGTCTATGTTCCACAGACTCCAACTCCCGTCCCAACCATGGTCGCCTCTCCAATACCTTCCGGTAATTTAACCTGGGATGCATCCATCTCAGAAATATTCCAGGCTAAATGTTCTTTATGCCACAATGCTACGCTCGCCACCAAGGGACTGTCCCTCGCCTCGTTTGCAGATGCGCTGCGGGGTGCTTCTGATGGACCTGTGATTATTCCTGGGGATGCTGCCAATAGCAACCTTGTTCAGCTGCAAACTGCCGGAGGTCACCCCGGGCAATTAAGTCCAGATGAATTATCCGTCGTTAAAAAATGGATTGACGCCGGAGCCCTTGAGAAATAAGTAGATAAATAATACAATATCATGGTCTGGCATGCTTTTATTTCCCAGGCCATGGTTTTATTTGGAGGAGTGAATGAAGAAAATTTTCAAATGGCTGAAACGCTTTTTTTTCCCACCCGCCGGTACCCCTTTTTCATTACGCATCCTTCCTTATGCCATTCTGGGGATTCTGTCGTTGACCGTGCTGGTAGGGGGTATATACGGTTGGGATTACACCAATTCACCCGGTTTCTGCGGCACCGCTTGCCATACCATGCCTCCTCAAAATGCCACTTATCTTATCTCACCTCATGCCAATGTTTATTGCAGTGAATGCCACATCGGTCGAAGTTTTTTGGGGATCCAATTAACCAGGAAGACCGAGGATGTGTACGAGGTTTATTCGTACGTCTTTCATACATATACATTTCCTATCATGGCCAGCCGGTCGCGCCCGGCGCGCGACACCTGCGAGAAATGTCATCAACCTGAGGCATTTTCAGCGGACAGCCTGCTGGAAATTAACCACTTCAAGGATGATCTGGAAAATACCCAATTTAACATTTTTCTTGTGATGAAAACAGGCGGGGGAGCCAAAGAGCAGGGCTTGGGAAAAGGCATTCATTGGCATATCGTTAATAAGGTGGAATATTACTCCACGGATTCACTGAGTCAGAATATCCCTTACATCCGGGTGAATAACGATGATGGCAGTACAACGGAATATGTGGATGCCACGGCTAATTTCGACCCGTCAACGATCAAGGAGGGTGATCTCAAGGTCATGGATTGTGTCACCTGTCATAACCGTGTAACCCACGACTTTCGCCTCCCCGCTGATTCGGTCGACTCTGCCATGGGGCTTGGTCAGATTTCGCCCACCATCCCGGAGATCCGCAAAAAGGCCGTGGAGGTCCTTAGCGTTACATACACTTCGCAAGCCGAAGCAATGTCTGGAATAGCTGGTCTTAAAAATTATTACACTCAATATTATTCAGACTTCTATAATAAAAATACCGGGATAATTTCTTCTGCAATAAATGAACTTCAAACGATCTATAATCAGACAGTGTTCGTAGATCAGAAGGTTGATTGGACTACCCATCCCAATAACCTTGGTCATATCAATTCTCCAGGGTGTTTCCGCTGCCATGATGGTAAACATTTGGATGCCCAGCAGCAAGCCATCCGGTTGGAATGCAACCTATGTCATTCCATCCCGGTTGTAGCTACATCCAAAGATTTTGTCTCCCGGATTGAGATCAGTCGTGGTCCGGAACCCAATTCGCACCTTAATCCCAATTGGATTACCTTGCACAATAGTACCGTTGATGCTACCTGTGCTAATTGCCATACCACTTCAGACCCGGGGGGCACATCCAATACTTCGTTTTGCTCGAACAGCGCCTGTCATGGTACTCACTTTACATATGCTGGTTTTGATGCGCCTGCGTTGAGGGCGATACTTCAACCTCAAATACCTGTCTCCACTCCGGTGCCACCCCTTGGTCCTGTGAATGGCACTCCCACATTTATCGCCAATATTGAACCAATTTTTGCAGCGCACTGTATTGTATGTCACAGTGGACCCGGGGCGACTGCCGGTCTTGATCTTTCTACCTATGCTGGCACGATGAAAGGCAGTGTGAATGGTCTCGTGATCGTGCCTGGTGATTCGGTCGGGAGCAAATTGGTTCAGGTCCAAAGTGGGCAGCACTTTTCCAATCTTAGCACTGAGGAGTTGATCCTGGTAAAACAATGGATTGATGGTAACGCACCAGAAAAATAATTGATCGGGTTACCTTGCCAAAGGAGCTGAAAAATGGAGCATGAAGACAAGAAGAAATTAACGCGCCGGGATTTTATGAAACTTACAATTGGGGCTCTCGGTGGCTTGATTGGGCTGGGATATGGCATCCCAGCCATCGCTTACGTGCTGGCACCTGCCCTCGCAAAGAGTCAAGCCCAGCAATGGATCCAACTCGGAGCAGTTTCAAAGGTCGAGTTGGGAAAACCCACACTTTTCAAAGTCAACATTTCCCGTCAGACCGGTTGGATTGTTAATCAGGAAGAACTCTCGGTATATGTCCTCACTGAAGACGGGCGTGATTTCGTTACGATGTCCAATGTATGTACCCATCTTGGCTGTCGTATCCGCTGGATAGCTGAACAGGATCAATATTTTTGCCCCTGCCACAATGGAGTGTATGACAAGCAGGGGAATGTTGTTTCTGGCCCTCCGCCTCGACCCTTGGATCGATTTCAAACCAGGGTTGAGAACGATCAATTATTCATCCTGGGAGGCTGACCATGCTTACACGCTTCGGTAATTGGATGGATGAACGCATCGGATGGCGCTCGGTATGGGAAACTATTTTCCTGCGGAAGATCCCGAAAGTCAACTGGTTTTACACCCTGGGGAGCGCAACGTTGTTTGTCGCTCTCAATCAGGCGATCACCGGCATTTTGCTGACGATCTACTATGTCCCCACCCCCGATCATGCCTATGATAGTGTGCAATATATAACCACCCAGGTTGCTGGCGGATGGCTCATCCGTGGCTTGCACCATTGGGGGGCGAGTGTAATGGTTGTGCTGGTGGTTTTGCACATGCTGCGCGTGATCATTTATGGCGCCTATAAGTTCCCGCGTGAAGTCACCTGGATGACGGGTGTTGTTCTCCTCCTGGTGGTGATCGGATTTGGATTTACCGGCTACCTTTTGCCCTGGGATCAAAAATCCTATTGGGCTACCACGGTGGGTACTCGCATTGCTGGCGTTGTCCCATTTTTAGGGAATTGGATTCTGCGCATTATGCGCGGTGGTGATGACCTTTCCGCAGTGACATTGGCTCGCTTTTTTGGGGCGCATGTTTGGGTCCTGCCTGCCACGCTTTTACTCTTGGTTGGCTCTCACCTCTTTTTGGTGATTCGGAATGGCATCAGCGAGATCCCCAGGAAGGAGGGCCGCAAACAATGAACGAAAGAGAGAAAAAAGAAACCCTGGAAAAATACCAGGAAGCAAAGAAAAAAGGGGTCCCCTTCTTCCCGGATATCATATTCTCGGATGCGATCGTATCCTTTGTTGTTTTTCTGTTGCTGATTGCATTGGCATATTTCCTGGGTGCTCCCTTGGAAGCGCGTGCCAATCCAGCCGATACAACCTATACTCCTCGCCCCGAATGGTATTTCCTATTTCCTGTTTCAGTTATTGAAATATTTCCCGGGAAAACTTGAAGTGGTCGGTGTGATCATCATACCCACCCTGGCGATCCTGGTTCTTTTCTTGTTGCCCTTCCTGGATCGCGGCACCCGCCGCCATTTCCTCGATAGGCCTGTGGTAACCGGGGTGACGTTATTTGCAGTTGTAGCTGTAAGTTTCTTGACCATTCAGGCTTCACTCGAAGCGCCTCCACCTGTCGCACTCACCTTGGGCGACCAGACCGCAGCTTTATATGCCGCAAATTGTGCTTCCTGTCATGGCGATTCAATTGTCGTCCCCCCTGGAACAAACTTGCATGACGTGATCGCTCAGGGAAAACATGAAGGCATGCCGGCTTGGGGTTCTGACCTGTCGACCGATCAAATCGATGCTTTGGTGGGATTCATCCTGTCTCCCGGTGGAAGTGCCCTCTTTACTCAAAATTGCGGTTCCTGCCACGCTGCCACGGACTTGGTTGCGATCAACCCGCTGGAACTCAGGAAGGCATTGGACGAGGGTGCGACGTATTCCCCTCACCTCAATGTGACTTTGGCAGACTGGGCTGCCGTAATGACTGCCCAGGAACGCACCCGCCTGTTGAATTTCCTCGTTGCGCCGGATGGTGCCAGGTTGTTTGCAGTCAATTGTTCTCCATGCCATGGGGAGTCGGTTGCCTTTTCAGGTTCCGAAGATGATCTGCGCACCTTGATCAGCCAGGGTGGTCTTCACCTTGAAATGCCGCCGTGGAAAGAAAAGTTGACCTCCGGTCAGATCGATGCCCTGTCTTTATATGTGATTGACCCTGCAGGGAATCAATCTGCGAAGGACCTTGTTTGATCAAAATTGCACCACATGCCATGGGAGTCGCATTCCTGTTGAGACAAGCGTTGATCAGGCACGCCAGGCTATTTCGGCGGGAGGCGCACATCAAACCATGCCCATTTGGGGACAGGTCCTGACCTCGGAACAGATGGATGCGTTGGTGCAGTACACCTTCCAGGCAGCGCAGGGTTCTCCCATCCAGGTCGGTCAGGGATTATTCGCCCAGAATTGTGCCTCCTGCCATGGTGAATTTGGCGAGGGCGGTCCAAACCCATCAGGTGCTGGCGGGACCATTCCACCCATTAGCACTGCCTCATTTCTGCAGACTCGTGACGACGCCACTATTCGTGCCATTATTGCGCAGGGGCAATCGGATCTCGGCATGCCTCCTTTCGGTTCAGCATCTGGTGGTTTGTTAAGCGATGACGAAATTGACGCCATTGTCGCCTTTGTTCGTTCCTGGGAAGCGAATCCATTGGTGATAGAACCCACCCCGGCACCCACCCCAACTCCAGCTCCTTCGGGTCTTTCTTCTGCGGAAATATATGCCAACCTGTGCGCTCAATGTCATGGGTCATCTGGTGAAGGTGGTTCCGCACCGGCGCTGAATTCCCCTGATTTTCAACAATCCAGCACTGACCAGAACATCTATGATGCCATTAGCAACCTTGATTTGAGTTTTTCTCCCATGATTGCATGGGGTAAATTACTCTCTTCAGATCAGATTACCCAGCTGGTTCAGTATATTCGCGGGTTGTCTACCACTCCCATTGGTACGCCTGCAGGTGGAATTCCAACCTTTAATTCCGCTGTGTTACCAATCTTCCAGGCAAAATGCAGCGCCTGCCATGGGTCGCTGGGGGGCTGGACAGCTTCCAGTTATTCTAGCGTCATGACCACTGGCACACATGCACCGGTCAGTCATTTCCGGAGATGCGGCAAACAGCCTGCTCGTGCAAAAACTACTGGGAACTCAGCAGACTGGCTCAATTATGCCTCCTACTGGTAAATTATCAGATGCGGAGATACAGGTCATCATCGACTGGATCAACGCTGGAGCGTTGGAAAAATAGGAGTGAACTGCTTATAAAAAAGCCGCCTGCAGGCGGCTTTTTTTATCTGATTTGTCTTCTGTAATATTTTGCACACACTGGTAGTGACATTTATCACGAATCAATGTGACAAAAGAGGGTCTTGGGGTTTTCAGCCCAATGATATAATTTTAATGTGGTACTAATCTAATATTGATTGTGTCAAATAACACAATGGCAGGAGGTGCCGATACCCATAATTACCCTTATGGTTTCCTCACCCAGACACCACTATACTTTTATCAGGAGAATGAAGAAATGTCCATTAAAAAACTATTGTTAATTGTTGCATTACTGGTTGTTTCAGCCTTCGTGTTGGCAGCCTGCGCTGGACCTGCCGGCTCCGTTGGTCCTGCTGGTCCTGCTGGCCCTGTTGGCCCACAGGGTCCTGCCGGGGCAGCCCCCGCCGCTGCTGACCTGACTTGCACTCAATGTCATAATGATACCGATCTGATCCCCAGCAAGGTCGATCAGTGGTCTCTGTCGTTGCATGGCACTGGCGAAGCCTTCGAGGGTGAAGGATACAACAAAAGTTGTGCCGGTTGTCACTCTGGTGGTGGCTTCAGCGCAATGGTTGCTGCGGGTCTCACGCCCGATAAGGTTACCGATGGCGATCCACATCCTTCCAAACAGGATTGCCGGGCTTGCCATCAGATCCACACCACCTATACCTCTGCTGACTATGCTCTTGAGACCGTCAAACCTGTGGCAATGTTCGCGACTTCCACTACCTTCGATGGTGGTGAAGGCAACCTGTGCGCCAACTGCCACCAGGCCCGCCGTGTAATCCCCGCCGCTGCTGATGGCTTGGTGGATGTCACTGCCCGCTTTGGTCCGCATCACGGTCCGCAGAGCGACATGCTCCTTGGCGTCGGTGGTGCCGGTGCTGTTACTGGTGCTCCCAGCCCGCACTATTCAACGGTCAAGGATACTTGTATCTCCTGCCACATGGACGAGACTCGGAACCACACCTTCCAGCCGCAAGTTGCAAATTGTGTTGCCTGTCATGCAGATGCCACCGATTTCAACATGAACGGCGCTCAGACCGAGCTTGATGCCAAGCTCGAGACCCTTAAGGCAGATTTAACCACCGCTGGTCTGCTTGATAGTGAAGGTGCCATCGTTGCTGGAAAATATCCCGAAGCGCAGGCAATTGCCCTCTGGAATTACTTATATATCGTAGTCGAGGACAAGAGTAACGGCGTTCACAATATGCCCTATGCCGAAGCTTTGACTGATGCTGCCCTGGCAGTCTTCGCCAAGTAATTTGCTGATCGACTAAAATCTGGTAATAATAACAATGACCCATCCTTTCGAAAGGATGGGTCATTGTTATTGGGATGGTTGCGGGATGATCGGAAAAATTTCCCTAAAAAAACCTCACCCTTTTGGGTGAAAATGATGGAAAATGATTTCCACGTGGAATCCCGGGTTATTCATTTTTCTTAACCTATCAATTCTCAACCGTAATGGGAATCGAAAAGTACCCGGTTTTTTGTGTCACTAAGGTTATAGACCAGTGCAGTCCATCCCAAAAGCAACAAATGAATTGGGTTGCACAGGTTGCTGGCTATTTTAGTGCTTCTGTAAATAGCTCCACGGCTTTTTTAGCTTCCCACAGGTCTACCCTGGTCTGCAATTTACGGATGTGATATATCGCATCCATGGTTTTTTTGGACTTGATCATTGTTATGAACTTATCGTTGTGATATAGATCTTTTAATAATTCAATATTTATATTAGACTCAACACTGATTTTGTGAAGAATGTCTTGCTCATCCATTTTTCCACTCCTTTGTTGACTTGTCTATTTATAAATAATTTTACGTGATTAATATGGTTTGTCTATAACCAAATTGCATTAAGGATTGTTCCGTGTCTGACCTTTTGAGACACATCTGGGATTAATGGTAGAGACACTTAATGGCTGTACAGAAAGTTAACCACACGAACATGACCTATTCTTGAATACGGATAGGTCATGCTTTTATTGGATATTGGTTGTATTAAAGGGTCATCATCAATGATGACCCTTTTGATTTATTTTAACCGGTTATTAATCACCCGGCACTGGGATTGCCTCCACGATCTTCGGTTCCACAACATGGATGTTTGCCACGTTGTGATCTACTACTTTCAGGTATCTGACCCCCAGGGAAAAAGCCAAAAGGCCGTAACTGATTATCCCGGCACCGGCTAGGAATTCGATCAGGGATGGATGATAAGCTGCATACGCCACAGTGGGTTCACCCGGTAGGTAGGAAAGGAAGAGTAACAGCCCCGACAGGTTGGTATCCCAGCGATAAGCCACCACCCCGCCGACCACCAATGCCATGGCAAGCATCCGCCAAAGAGGCATGGCGCGTGTTCGCTTGTTGAGCAGCAGGATGATCGGGAGGACTGCCCCCAGGAGTATCTCACCTATCCAAAAGTTGAAGGATAATGCTCCTCCGGTAAGCAGTTGCAGTCCTTCTGTCCTTCCGGGTTCGTATGTGTAGGTCATTGACAGGGCATCCCAAAAGCGGAAGTATAGATACACTACCAATACCCAGCCGATGATATGGGAGACCCTGTCCAGGATGTTGTTATCCACGTTGGCATGGTTGGTCAATCTTGCAGAGATCATCGAAGCAAACACTGTCAGCGCCATACCTGCCGCAATTGCTGAAATAATGAATAGTACGGAAATATCCGGCCGGTACCAAAGCGGGCGCGCCTTCAAAACTCCGTATAGAGCTCCCAGCGAACTTTGGTGCAGCATGGATAGTGCCAGCCCGGCAATTGCCAGGTATGGTGCGAAATGGTGCACGCTTGACATTTTCGCGGCCAGTTTTGGAAAGTGTGATTTTAGCCATCCGAACCCGGCAAAAATGGGCAGCGCTTCCAGGGCAAGTACCGCCAGGTATAACGTCACGCACATGGTTACTTCCCACAGCAGGGAATGCTTGTTCCAGTAGATCATGGAATGCCAGAAGCGGTCCGGGCGGCCGATATCAAGCAGGAGAGTTAATACGGCCATCGTGTACCCGATCAACCCAATGAATGTTGCTGTTCGGGCTACCGCCTGGTAGCGCTTGAGCCCCAAAAGGTAGACTACTGCACATAAGCTGAATGCACCTGCGCTTACCGCGATGGATGAAAGGTCGATGGTGATCCATAGGCCCCAGGGGACTTTATCGCTAAGGTTGGTCAATGAAAGCCCCTTCCATAGGACCATTATTCCAGCGGTTGCACCTCCTGCCAGGATTAATGATGAGTACGAGGATCCAGGCCATCCAGGGTGTGAACCTGGGTAGGGAGAATTTTCGAAGGCTTAATTTTGGGAAAGCGATTTTCATGACTGCGGCTCCTCTATGGCGGGCAGGTAATACACGCGTGGCGAAGTACCCAGGTCTTCTCGCAGGCGGTACGAAGTCCTTCCGTGCAGTAATTTACTGACATTTGATTCGGGATCGTTCAAGTCACCGAACTGGCGGGCACCCACCGGGCACACAACCGCGCAAGCCGGGGTGGCATCTTCGTCAACTCCTGGTGTTAGTCCTAGCGCCAGGCCCCGGTCTATTCGTTGGTAGCAGAACGAGCATTTCTCGACAACACCGCGCGGTCGCCGTTCGATCTCCGGCTGCCCCCATTCTGGCACAGACGGGTTTACCCCATCGAATTGTTTCCAGTTGAACGATCTGGCGCCGTACGGACACGCAATCTCGCAATACCGGCATCCGATGCAGCGGTCGTAATCCATCTGCACAATCCCATCCGGGCGGTATGTGCTGGCGCGTACCGGGCATACGTCCACGCAGGGTGCATGGGCACATTGCATGCAAGGGCGGGCAATGTAAACATCCTGTGCACCCACCGTCCCAGTCTTGCTGACTACGTTCCAGGATATTTCAGGGGGGATATCATTATGCGCTCGGCATGCCAGTGTACAGTAACCGCATCCAGTGCATTTGGATTGATCGATCACCATCGCCCATTGCCGCCCGCCGGTCGTACTCGTTTCCAGGGCTTCCACTTTTCGGAAAACCTGGGATCCGGCAAGGACGGCTGCCCCAACCACGGTTATTTTAATAAAGTCTCGACGGTTGATTTTTATGTCGCTCATTTTTTATTCCCCTTTTTGTTCAGGTTTCGGTAAACTTTTTCCAACCAGGGTTGCAGGACCATTCCGCCAGCCAGGCCGAACAAGCCAGCCAGTCCGGCAAAACCGAGTGGGCTCACCGGTGAAGGTTTGCTCTCGGCCTCGACAGATGACGAAGTGCTTACAGGCTGGATGATGGCAGCACCTTGGCCGACGGTTGGATTAGTTGGTTGTGCATGCATTTGGTCGGCATGGCAGGCTGAGCAGGTGTATATACTGGCAGTAAAACTGTGATCTGGTATTGCATGGATATCATTGCTGCCAACTTCGAAATGGCGCAGGTGGCAGTCTACGCAGCTTACTCCAGCCTGGTTGTGCTTTGAATATGGAAAAGCCATGGAGACTTCGCTGTGACAGTTGATGCATAATGCTGATGGTCCAACATCTTCCTGTCCTTGCACTGTCTTTAAGATTGCCGAGTGCGGATCATGACACACTGTGCAGGTCATCCCACGCTGGAAATGTGTGCTGGACTGCCAGTCTTGCACGTTGAAACGGTCGCCGCTGTGGCACTTCCCGCACAGGTCGCTCGTCCGGTCCACGGGTACCGGGTTGGCGACCGGGTCGGATGAATGGGTGGCTGGGACCGGTCCATGGCACGCTTCGCAGGATACACCATCTTCTTTCCAGGTTCCTTGTGCTGGGTCGTACCCGGTTACGTGACACACCAGGCAGGCTCCTGGTTTCCCTTGGTCCGTCCACATTTGATTAAACAGGGGGTCGCTGATTGCGTGCCCATGCGTACCACCTTCCACAGCATCCGTGAATTTGGAATGGCATGTGCTGCAGGCAATTTCCTGTTGGGGGTTGTCTTGCTCGATTGGCTGGGTTATCGGGGACGAAACAGATTGCTGCGCTGGTCGGGTTGTTTCTGACCCGGCTTGGGCGATCATGTAGGTTGCCCCCGTAATAAATAGTGCGAAAAGGATCGCAATGGAAAAACGCTTCATTAATTTCATTATTTATTCTCCTCGATAGATTGGTGATTACGCCTGAACCGGGACTGGTGCCAGGTGGAAAACATCACATCCCATGCATTCTTCGCGTAACAAGCCGTTTTTTGTACGGAATACTTGCCAGCATGGGATGTTCGCTTGTGAAGTCGCTGGGCAGTCTTTACGTTTCTGCTCGCTGCACCCTTTGATTTCCCAGCAGGGCCGCTGGGAGGTGATCACCGGGATTGCCTGGGCTTCTTTTTGCCAGCGCTGATCGAGCCGCCGTAAAAGGAAGAAGATCAGGATCGAAACGGCCAAAGGGATTCCTATCCGTAAGAGCAGGCCAAGAACTAACGTCAAAGCAGTATCCATTAAGAACCTCATGTGTTGCGAATATTTTCATACCGATTTTTTACTGCCTCGCCTAGCAGTAGCAGGATGGTGGTGGGGATTCCAAGTCGTAGGATCGTGAGTAGGGAAATGACCAGTAAGCTTTTCATGGGATGCCTCCTTTTCTATTGTTCCTATTTTCACTATCAGTTTATCTCTTTGAATGGATGAATACAATTCGGCTGGCATCCTATCTTTCTTATGGGAAACGCACCCCATGCAGCTGGCTTATCCCTCAGGGAAATACTGGTTGCACCCCATTCAAAAATAAATCATTGGGTTGGTATTGTGTTATTCATCCCAAAAAAAAGCCTGCTGGGGATCCAGCAGGCTTCAAAATGAATAAAGAAGAAATTAGTTACGGTTTTATGATACCCTTGCGTATGGCATATCGCACCAACTCAGCCCGTGAGTGCAGCCCAAGTTTATGCATGATATTTTCACGGTGCCTTGCCACTGTTTTGTCGCTGATCACCAGCGCCGTCGCGATTTCCTCATTATCCGCTCCCTCAGCTAGGTAACGTAACACTTCCTGCTCACGGTCGGTGAGTCCATCCAGGGTGGAAGTCGTGCCTGTACTTCGTTCCTGTGCCAGGTAATCTTTGACCAGTAATTTTGCCATGGATGGGTAAAGGTACACCTCCCCGGCTGCTGCTGCACGGATCGCTGTTAATAATTCTTCCGGTGCGGCTCGTTTTGGAACGTACCCTCCTGCTCCCACTTCCAGCATTTTGAAAAAATACTCTTCATCCTCGTGGATGGTCAATGCCACCACCGCCACCTCTGGGTTTGTGCGTTTTATTTCTCGCGTTGCATCGATCCCGGAGAGGTCCGGTAGACCGATATCCATCAGCACCACGGTCGGTTTTAATAGTCGCACGGCTTCGAGCGCTTCGCGGGCGGTGCCTGCTTCCCCTACGATCTCTACATCACTTTCGCTGGCCAATAGCATCCGCAGGCCCGAACGCACAACCTGGTGGTCGTCAACCAGCAGTAGGCGAATTGTCATCTGCTTCCTCCTGTATATAGGGGATCGATACTTCGACTGTGGTTCCCTGTCCCTGCCGCGATTGGACCCCGAACCTGCCCCCCAAAAGCGACGTGCGTTCTTCCATCCCTTTTAGCCCCCACGAAACTCTTTTAGCCGACCCCGCCGCATCAAGGTCAAAGCCCTTGCCGTCATCCGTCACCCGCACTTGGACGGATTTATCACCATAGGTCAGTGTTACCTGGGCGGTCTTGGCTTGTGCATGTTTGACAACATTGGTTAATGCTTCCTGCGCAATTCGGAAAAGAGCGATCTTGACAGGCGACACTACCGTTCTTTCCTCTCCAACGATCTCCACGTGCACCACCAGGTTCACTCGCTCCTGGAGGGTATTGGCATACCAGCGCATGGCAGACGAGAGACCCAGGTCATCCAGGTGGGAGGGACGCAAATCTGCTATCAGGCGCTGCAGTTCATCGAGTGAATGCGTGGTTAGCAGCTCTAATTGGTGCAGATTCTTTTTGGTGTGGTCCATGTTTACGGTGTTCAACGAGCCCGATAATCCGCGCAACCCCAGCCCGATCGCGGTCAGCGCCTGGCCTGTTTCATCGTGCAGCTCTCGGGCAATCCGTTGGCGTTCCGATTCCTGGGCAGCCACTACACGCTTGTATAATTCGCGCCGCAGGGATTCCCGTTGTTTCGCTTCCTTCAGCCGCGCCTCCTGTAAACTTGCTATTTGGCTTTCATTTTCAACCTGGAATGCGCGCAGGAAACGGATCACAAAAAAGGCTGCTATGCCTGCCATGATGGCACGGAATAATTGTACCGGGATCCCTGCCAGGTTGTTGAATAGGACATCATTGATAACGTTTGAAGGAGGGAGCGGGGAAGACTGCACGAAGAACTGTCCCACCAGGCCGTACCAGCTGAAAGCCACTGCAGCCCAAAGTGCATCTCTCCCAAATGAGATCAGACCTGCCTTGCGAAACACACGCTGCTGCACTACCAAGCCCGATCGCTGCCAGCAGGGCAGCTGGGATGGCTAGCGAATAGCGTGTCCACACATCTGCCACGTTCCACAGGATGGGCAGGGAATAATATCCTTTAAGGATGATCAGGCCCGCAACCCAAATCCCTTCCAGCCCCAGCGGAACCAGCAGGATTAATCGCCATGCAGTTCGCGATACAACCAGCAGGTAACTGCCAAATGCTGCCAGCGAGATGAAAGAAAAGGCTAAAGTCACGAGCCTGATTCCTGCAAGCCAGTCAGGAGTGACATGACCCCCCAGCAGGGCAATTGCATCGAACATCTCCAGCCATTCATTTACCGCGTGCACCAGCCCAAACGCTGCCAGGGGTCTTAAGGCGCGGCGAAGGCGGGCATCCGTCGACCGCCCGCCTTCCACCATGACCAGCAGGCCCATGCTGAAAAAAGCCAATCCATAGAAAAAATAGATCGGGATGATCGGGGATATATTCACGTCAGGGAGCCTTTAAGCAACCCGTTCTACTCGTCTTTCTGTAAACGCATGCCGCACGTTCGGCAGAACACGTCGCCAGGCTGGGCGCGTTTACCGCATTGGTGGCAGTAGATCTCCTCGTGATCACCGCTCTGTTGAGCTGGCGCATGTCGTTTGCGTCCTGCGGAAGCACGGCGTGTGCCGTTTCTCCACATATAAATTCCACCTACGATTCCAAAAATGATCAGCGCACCGCCGACACCGGCCAATACCCATGGCAGCACTGCGCTCATCGTTACCCTGCCTGGCGTATTTGTGGTGAGCGGTTGCGTTGGTTGTACCGGGAGACCAGTGGTGCTTAATGCATCGGTCACTTTATTGTAATCGGCTGTCAGGCTGTATGTCTGCCCTGCCGCCAGGGGTTGCGACCCCGATTGGAAATAAACGAAACCATCTTGGGCGACCGCGTTTTGCTGCAGGGTGGGGTTTGTCACCATGTCTGTAGCGCCTACTGGTTGCTGTAAAGCCACCGCGAAAGAATCAACCGCATAATCTCCCGCCCATTCATAGACGATGTGTCGTGACGTCCCGTTTTTTACCAGTTTGTCGTAATATTCAATTTGTACGTCCTTCGAGTTGGCAGTGAGTGTTAATGTTGCTTCCGACCCCTCAACCGTACGGTCATAAGGAGCGTTGACCAGCCCTTTCGTCGGGTCGGAATTGGCCACGGCAAAAACTTCGGCTTGGGCAGGGACGTGCAGGGAAAGCGATATCGGAAGTGTTGTGCTGGCGGAAATGGAAAGATGATAAATGACCAGGACAGCCGGCTGGTCATATTCCGGCCAGATGTCCACGCTCACAGAACTCAGGCTCACCCCGCTCTGAGCCCGGGCAGGGATCGAAAGACACACTGCCGCCAGGATGGCCAAAACAGTAACCCACTTCCTCATCAAACACCTCCAAATAAAGTAAAAATTGTCTACAACATAATATTACCACGAACAGGGTTGGCTTTTATCAAGCCCCAGACTGTCCTGTTCACCGGTACTTGGAGGTTATTCTGTTCGGCCAAATTTACGATCGCCCCGTTGATCGCATCGATTTCAGTCGGCGCACCCCTCAGGATATCTTGCAGCATCGAAGACAGGTTCTCGGAGGTCTGTCGAGCCACCTCCTCTGCAGCGCTCTCGGGCTCTAAAAACGGCAGTACTACCCCGATGCTTTTTGCCACCCCGCTGGTTTCTCGCGCCAGGGTCCCCATGAGTGTCCTTGCGGTGGATCGTTCCAGGAGTTCTCCATTTTTTACCCTGAGCAATGCTGTTAGCGGGTTGATTGCTGAACTGACTACCAGTTTGCCCCAGATCAGCGATAATAAATTGTCAACCACATTCACATCTATCCCGGCTTGGCGGATCATCTTTTGGATTTGAGAGTTGCGGGGTTGGGGATCGAGAGAGACCGGCCCCTCGCCGCCCAGGCAGCTTACTCCGGGCGCTATCAGGGTTGCCCCCATGGTTGTGACACCCAGCGCTACTCGCTCTTTTCCCAGGGCTGCTGCTAATATCGTATCGTTTCCCAATCCATTTTGGAGGGTTAGTGCCATGCCGTCTGCGGGAAGGCACGCTGAAAGTTGCTCTGCTGCACGTTCTGTTTGCCACGCTTTTACCAGTACCAGAGCATGGCGCAAACCCTTACAATCCGCCGGGTTATCTGTTGCATGAACTGGATATGCCCGTTCTTCCCCCTCCACTTGGACCCCTTTACTATTTAGTTCTGCCAAACCTTCCGGCCAGGTGCCGAGCATCGTGACGGATATGCCTGCCCTTGCAAAGCGGGCTGCAAAAAGGGTTGCAAGCGCGCCGGTGCCCACGATCAAAATTGAGTCGTTTTTCATCGGATGGGGATGCTCTTAATGCTTGAGATGCTGGACCAGGGATTCCCATTCCGCATCCGGCATTTCCACCGTATGCTCTTTTGCTGGGAAATTGTGTGCCTGCACGTCGGCAATGAAAGCTGAAAAGGCATTTGCCATCTCATTGTGCAGGTTGGCATATTTTCGCACGAACTTGGGGGTAAATCGGTCGAAGAGACCCAGCAGGTCGTGCGTCACCAATACCTGGCCGTCACAACCGACCCCGGCTCCGATCCCGATCGTGGGGATCGAAATCCGCTTTGATACCATTTCAGCCAGCTTCCCGGGAACGGATTCAAGCACAAGGCTGAAACACCCCGCATCCTCCAGCAGGATGGCATCCTCGAGCAGTTTTTCAGCGGACTCCGCGCTTCGCCCCTGGGGTCGGAACCCTCCCAGCATGTTGATGGATTGCGGGGTCAGACCCAGGTGTCCCATCACGGGGATACCCGCGCCAACAATGGCGCGTACCACATTCGCCCGTTCGCCTCCTCCCTCCAGCTTGACCGCCTCCATCCCGCCTTCCTGCAGGAACCTGCCCGCGTTTCGAACAGCTTCTTCAGTCGAGATCTGGTAGCTCATGAAAGGCATGTCCCCGATCAGCAGGGCAATTTTGGCTCCCCGCGCCACGGCACGGCAGTGGTGCAGCATTTCTTCCATGGTTACCGGTAAGGTGTTTTCGTACCCAAGCACCACCATCCCGAGCGAATCGCCAACCAGGATGGCATCGATTCCAGCTTGATCCAGTGCCAGTGCCATCGGGTAGTCGTACCCGGTCAGCATGGTGATTGGCTCGCCGTGTTCTTTCTTTTGGCGGATTGCCAGCGTGGTGATTTTTTTCCGTGCAGTTTGGGGTTTTGGATCAGGGGGAAGTGTGGACATGGTACCCTCCTTTCAGGTAGGGGCCGGGTTAATCAGAACGATAAAGTTTCAATTTTGAGACTTAGTCGCGTTCCTAAAGATACGCGCAAGTCTATTATTCCACAAATGGCTTCTTAGCGCAATCTTCCATCCGATTTCATTTTGCTCTATAATAGGACTATTCGGAAATAAGCTATCACAGGAGGCAACTATGCGACGCGCTTTTAGTTTTTTGATTGGAACGGTGATTGGCGGGATTATGGGTGCAGCCGCTGCATTACTCTTTGCTCCGCTTGCAGGAAGGGATTTGCGCTTTCAGATCAACGACCGTGTTAATGCTTTGGCAGCCAATGTCCGTAATGCCGCCAGTTCGAAACGGATAGAATTACAGGAGCGGTTGGAAACTTTGCGCGCCCCCCGTCCATGATTTCGGTCAACGTGCATCCTGGCGTACGTCGATCTTGATTTTGTCATAAAACGCCTCCACCATTGCTGTGCACTGCTCGTAACCAGCTCGTTTGGCAATGATGTGGGCGTTTTTAATTTTTGCCTCCGCACATAAAGTGGGGTTGTTCAGTGCGTCAAGGATTCCTTTGGCAACCGCATCTGGGGACCTTGCATCTACCAATATGCCGTTGTCTCCCGTTTCTACCCATTCCCGCATCGACTCGATATTGCCAACTACCGGGAAAACCCCGCATGCCATTGCTTCCAGCAGGGAGTTGGGCGTCCCGTCGTGAATGCTTGGCGAAACAAATACCTTGGCCTTTTTCAGCAGGGTCCATAGTTGCCCCTGGTCCAGGCGCGGCCATAATTTTGTGTTTGATTGGATTCCCAGTGACTTAACGATCCCTTCTGACTCGGGGTCTCCTGCCATGTTGGGGCATATAAACAAGGTCTGGGGCGATTTTTCCAGTACCAGCGGGATACTCCGAAAAAAAACGTCCTGTCGCAGGCTTCCCGGGCGCTGTCCTCGTGGGTTCACGACAATGGTCGCATCTGCAAATTCCTCTGGCAGTTCTCTAGGCTTGGAATTATTGATTTCATCCAGGCGCACCCCTCCGCTCCCTGGCACAACCAGCGTTGGCTTGTCTGCTGCAAAGCCCCATTCGTGACCCAGGCGGATGTCCCGGGCCGTGTCAGCGATCAGTCCATCTGCTCGATTCAAGGTGCGCCGGGTGTGATCCCCCATCAGGAAAGAACCCTTTGCATGAAGGATTAGATCATTTCCCCAAATGGAAACCACCATAGGGATTCCCGGCGGTGTCATTGCAGCAAGCATTCCCTCGAAGGGAATGCGCAGCGCATGGATTAGGTCGGGGTGGATATCCTCCACAATGGCTCGGAAGCGGGATTGGTAGAGGGATAAGCTGATCGGACCGAGATAATACCGCACCGGTCGCAGGGTATTTCGAAAGCGTCTGGCAATTCCGGCAGGTTTTGATATTCCAATTCCGCTGCTGCTTCCAGCCATCCTGCTCATCGCTGCCGGCAAAATGTGAAAGGACGCCAATCCTGGTGGGCGATCGCATGAATAGGTCGACACCAGGTGGATTTCGTGCCCTGTTTCTATCCAGGTTCGCATCCAGGAAAGCGCGGTCGGTGAGCGCCCGTCGGCAACAAATAGGAGACGCATGGCGTCACTATACCACAACCCTCCTTCAATTCTGTTTGACGAATGTTGGCAATTTGGGTATAGTGTATGGACTTGAGGGTCGCGGTTTCTCCGTTTCCTCTGAGTAAAAAAATTGTCGATAAAAGTCTGGAGCGTAATTTTGCCTGAACCAGGTTCGCTCGAAGAAAAACGTCCACCCGTTTGTGATTACGAAGGATCCGACTACCAGGCGCGCTTCTGGGAAAGGGGTGGTCGTGATTATGAGGACAGGTGTGAAGCCATCGCGCTGAAGCGTTTACTTCCCCCTCATGGCGCCCTGATGCTTGAGTTGGGTGCCGGTGCTGGTCGCAATACGACCCGCTACCAGGGTTTTGAGCGCGTTGTCCTGCTTGACTATTCCCGCACCCAACTCAAACTGGCTAAGGAACGCCTTGGTGGTTCCGACAAATATATATACGTTGCTGCAGATATCTATCGTTTGCCTTTCGTAAATGGCTTATTTGATGCAACCACGATGATCCGCACTTTGCACCACATGGCTGATGTACCGGCCGCGTTGCACCAGGTCCGGGGTGTGCTTCAGCCTGGAGCGTTCTTCATCCTGGAATATGCCAATAAGCGGAATTTGAAAGCCATCCTGCGCTATGCGCTTCGTGTTCAGTCTTGGAACCCATTTGGGCTGGACCCGATCGAGTTTGCTCCGCTAAATTTTGACTTCCACCCGCGGGCGGTTTCCGCCTGGCTTAAACAGGAAGGTTTCTTTGTTCAAAAAATACTGGCTGTATCCCATTTTCGTATAGGGTTTCTGAAACGCACAATTCCCCCGGCAATTTTGGCTTGGCTGGATTCTCTCCTGCAATGGACTGGGACGTTGTGGCAGCTTACCCCCAGCGTATTTATCCAATCGAAGATAAAGGAGGGGCAGGCAGGTCCGCTCCCATCTGACCCGGTTTTGTTTTTCAAATGTCCTGAATGCGGACACACACCTTTAATCAAACAGGACCAAAATTTGTCATGTTCCTCGTGCGGGCGGGGTTGGAAATTTATCGATGGGATCTATGACTTTCGCGGAGACGAATCGTGAACATAGATTTTAGTTGGGGGAGTGCGCATGGTATGTTCATCCATTGGATGGTTTATCCTGGCCAATTTGATTATCGAGAGGGTTGAAATTGTTTCCAAAACTCTCAATCAGGCGAATTAAGTCACTTCCATTCCTGGCTGGGGGCTTGTCATTTCTTGCGGGAGGCCTATACCTTTTTCGATCATTGATCTACCTTTATGGGCAGCGTTCTATGGTGGATGAAGGGGGCTACCTCTATCAGGGGCTTTTATTCGCTAAAGGCGTGTATCAACCGTTTCAGAGTAATGGCCTTTGGCAATACAATGCTCCTCTTTCATATATCATTCCTGGGGTTATACAAGCCTGGTTTGGTCCCGGTCTGGTGGTCGGACGTTTTTTCTCCCTTTTCCTGGGGCTGCTGACCATTATCGGTGTCTGGGTGGTCGCCCGTCGGCTGGCAGGAAAATGGGCTGCTGTTGTAGCCCTGTTGATTATTGCTCTGAACCCTGCCTTGATAAAGATTTATATTTTGGCCAATTCACAGGTCCTCATTGCCTGCATGCTTACTTGGGTGATGGTCTTCGTCTTGGGAGATGATCGTCCCCGCTGGCAGGTTGTGTTAAGCTCGGTCTTGGCGGGCTTGATGATATTGACCCGACACAACCTGGCACCATTGTTTCCCATCCTGCTGGTCTACATTTTCTTTCAGAATGGAAAAAAAGTTGGTTTGTGGGCATTGTCGTTGGGTTTGTTGGTTGTCTTGATTGGTCATATTATTTATTGGCCAAACATACTGGCAATGTGGACTCCTTGGATTCCTGAAAACCTGGCTCCTTTTTTGGCTGCTTTTCGCCCGCCCCCGGATGGCACTTTTCAAATGGGTCCTTATGGTTGGGACTCTCGCCTCCTTGTATTCTTTCAAGGTTTTTCATTTAACGGTTTTGTGATGATCGGGTTTGTGGTTGCCATTATCTTGTGGCCCAATCGCGATCAATGGAAAAATCGATCTTCCCGGCGCACGAGCATATTTTTGATGGTTTTATTTGCTACCTTGCTGGCTTTTCACGCGTTGGCGTCCCTGGCAAGTAATGCCCGCGTTTTCAACTTTACTCCTTATATTGCCTTTTTTTGCGAGATTGGCCTGTTCCTGGTGCTAAGTATGCACGAAGTTTGGTCAAAGGCTGCCTCGCTGGTGCGGGGAATCCTTTCTGCGATTTTTATACTGGTACTGATTCCTGGTTTGGGTTTTGCCGCTTTCCCGGTACTTGGTGCTGGTCTAAAAGATACGTTTTTTAATATCTTGAATGTTCATCTTCCACGCACCCAGGATTTCTTTCATACCTTTAGGTTTTTACCCGGTTCGGTCTCTCTTCAGGAAATTTTGGCGAATAAATTTGGGATAGTGTTTGATCAATTTACGAACATCGAGGCATACCGCCGCATCCTTCCGGCAGTTGCTGGTTTATTGGTTGCTGGGCTTTATCTGCTTATCCTGTGGCTGGTCCAGCGCTATTTTAAAAAGAGACTCAATCGTGTCGTTGGATTTGGGTATCTGACGCTCATAACTCTCTTGGTCGCCTCCGTCATCCTTTCTCCCACCCAATTAATGGGAGGAATGTACACTGTTTATGATTGCCAGGTGAATTCCATTCAAGGCTATGAACAAACCGGTAGGTACCTCGCCAGTCTCATTCCGGCTGGCAGCAAAGTCTATTGGCAGAGTGATGATGGAGCTCTTCCCCTTTTATACCTGCCAGGGATTCAGGTCCTCCCGGGTCAGATCTTTGGTCGCTGGAGCTTCAGTGCCTCCCCGGAATCTGAAAAGGTTTTAAAATTTGGCCTTTGGAACAAGCAGCTTGCAGACTCTTGGGCTGTCAATGCAGATTTTATTCTCGTGGAAGAGCGTCTGTTTACTACTGCCTGGGACGATTTCTTCGAGGCGCATTCAGGGTATCAGGAATTATCGTCAACCCCGAATATGGTCCCATGTATGGATCGATCTGGTTTCCGGGTTTTTGGCAAACTGCCTTAGAGTCCGGATTTTTAAAACATTTCCCAGGTTTGCGTGTAGTCATTGTTTGGGGTTATTTGATCAGATTCTTGCTGTACATATTCATTTCAAATTCCATTATTCGCATTGCCCTTACGATTGATTCCCCGGTTATAAGGTTTTTCTGAAAAATGTCCGATTATAGGTTTACGATTGAGCTGGGAAAGCGAAAATGGGGATTGCAGCCTTGCATCCCAATCGGTTTTGTGTTAAAATTCCTTCACTCTGATAAACCAATACCGCACGCATCGAAAAGTGGGCAACCCCCACTTTTCTGCATGTAACAGGAAAATAAGTTCTGGGGAGCAGGTTAAGTATGAAAAATGAATTTGCATTGGCTTTCAATGAGGTCTTGGAAGAAAAACAATTGCCTAAGGAGATTATTATGGCTGCCATTGAGTCAGCCATGGTCTCCGCTTATCGACGGGCAGTCAACGCCTCCAACGCTCAGGAAGTTGTAGCTAAGATCGACCCGGAATCCGGCAAGGTTACGATATTTGCCGAAAAAGAAGTGGTCGAAGAAGTGCAGGACCAGCGCACCGAAGTGACGCTCGATGTGGCGCGCCTGGTGAAACCTGATGCTAATCTAAATGACATGGTCCTGGTCGAGACTACTCCCGGTGATTTCGGGCGTGTAGCCGCGCAGACCGCACGCCAGGTCATCCAGCAGCGCATTCGCGAAGCTGAGCGCCAGATGCAGGCTGATTTCTTTAACAAGCAGGTTGGCGAGATCATCAGTGGGGTTATCCAGGCTGTCAGCATGACTCAGGGCGTGACCATCGGTCTTGATATGAAGGCCGAGGGGATCATGCCGCCCAATCAGAAGATCCCCGGCGAGAAATTCAAGGTCCACGAACGTGTCCGCTCGATTGTCCTGGAAGTCAAGGATAGCCCGCGTGGTCCTCAGATCATTTTATCCCGCTCTCATCGGAATTTTTTGCGCCGTTTGCTCGAGAATGAAGTCCCCGAGATCTATCATGGCATTGTCGAGATCCGCGCCATTTCGCGCGAACCTGGTCAGCGTGCCAAGGTTGCTGTTTCAGCCACCCAGCCCAATGTTGATCCAGTGGGTGCCTGCGTGGGTATCAAGGGTGTTCGCATCCAGGCTATTGTCAAGGAACTTCACGACGAGAAGATTGACATCATCGAATGGAATGCAGACCCGGTTTTGTATATTTCCAAGGCAATCAGTCCCGCCAAGGTTTCTGGTGTTTATCTGAATGATGCAGAAAAAACCGCCACCGTGGTCGTTCAGGAGGATCAGTTGAGCCTCGCCATCGGGCGCGATGGACAAAATGCCCGCTTGGCTGCCAAACTCACTGGCTGGCGGATTGACATAAAATCGCTTATCGAAGCTGCTGGTGATGCCATTGTCAAGCTGCAAACCGATCCCTCCCTGGCGAATATTGCCGAAATTGAACACAAGAACATTCCGATTGTTGAAGAAGTCCTCGCCAAGAAATCTGAAAATCGACCCGTGACTCCCGAAGAGTTCATGACCCTCATCCAGTTTGTCGAGCGTGTGGAACGGCGCACGGTTGAACAGAAGAAGGCTGCCGCCGCTGTCGAGGAAGAACGGGTTACTGCTGCTCGCGCTGATATTCCAGCCGCTGCCTTTACGACAAGTGCCGAAGAATTGGGTCTCCCTGATCATATCTTCAACATCCTCACCGAGGCTGAACACCGCACCGTTGGCGACCTGATGATGGCGATGAAACTCAACCCCGACAGCGTTCTGGGTCTGGCTGGGATTGGGCCAAAATCAATGGAAGCCATCAAGACTGCCCTGGAGAATATCACCTTCCCAGAGCCCGAGCCGGTTGTTGAGCCCGTCGTTGAAGCAGTTGCTGAGCCGCTTGCCGCATTGCCGGTCGAAGGCACTGTTGAAGTGCCGGTCGAGACAGTCCCCGGGATCGTGCCTGCTGAAGGACTTCCCGAACTGGGTGAGGCCCAGGGCGAAGCTGTTCCGGAGGTTGCTGGACTCCCCGAAGAAAATGTGGCTGAAAAACCGCTCGAGGAAATCTTCTCGCTTAGGCCCGATATGCTTCAACCTGTCGCAGTTGCTGCTGACGAGGACGAAGACGAGTCAGATAAGAAAAAGGGCAAGAAAAAGAAGAAGAAGGTCGTCGAGATCGTTTATGACGAGGACCTCGATAAAGCCATTGCTAAGAAAAAGCATAAACGTGGTGATGTCGGTTGGGAAGAGGATTAAAAGATCGGTATTCTTCCCTTCCGTTGGAAGAGCGTTTACTTTGATAAATTATTGGAATTGAAGGTGTCTGGCAAAATTGTTAAACCACCCAAGCACGTCCCCCAGCGCACCTGCGTGGGCTGTCGCACCGTCTTGTCGAAACGGTCGCTGGTCCGTCTGGTGCGTCGACCTGAGGGTGTGCTTGTGGACCCGACCGGAAAATTAGCTGGGCGCGGCGCATATTTGCATAATCGCCGTTCCTGCTGGGAAAAGGGCCTGAAAGGTCCTCTGCCGCATGCCTTGAAGACTACCTTGACCACCGCTGATACCCAGCGCCTCCAGCAGTTTATGCTGTCGCTGCCGGAGGATGAAGAGGTTACTGGTGAACAGGGTTAAGGCCTACATGGACTGATTAACCGCTGAACGTTCAACGGCAGGCTTGAGGGGTCCAGTTCCAACCGGTCAGCAGACGGATGTTGCCGCACTGGTGCTATTGATTAAGGAGATGCCGTATGACCGATCCTGAACGTAAAAAAATTGAACTTCCCGCGAATATTTCCATTCGCGATTTCGCTCAAATTATTGAAGTCAGCCCGATCCAGATCATTAAAAAACTAATGACCAATGGGGTCATGGCTAGCATCAACCAGACCATCGATTATGATACCGCTGCAATCTTGGCTGATGAGATGGGTTTTGAAGTCTCCCTCGAAGATCAGGTCGCGCCAGTTGAAAAAGAGACTGGCAATGTGCCCTTATGGCGCCAGGCGATCGCCGGTGAGAGTGAATCTTCTTTGACCCCTCGCCCTCCTGTCGTTACCATCCTTGGTCATGTGGACCATGGCAAGACCTCCCTTCTGGATGCCATCCGAAAAACGGATGTCGCTGCTGGCGAAGCTGGCGGTATCACCCAGCATATCGGTGCCTACCAGGTTGAGTTAAAGGGCAGGCAGATTACCTTCCTGGATACCCCCGGTCATGCAGCCTTTACCGCCATGCGTTCGCGCGGTGCCCAGGGTGCAGATATCGTCATCCTGGTGGTTGCAGCCGACGATGGTGTCATGCCCCAGACAAAGGAAGCCATTGCCCACGCCAAGGCAGCCCGTGTGCCCATTATTGTCGCATTGAACAAGGTGGACAAAGCCAATTCGAATCCCGATCGT
Source organism: uncultured Chloroflexia bacterium (assembly GCA_963826215.1). Classification (GTDB taxonomy): domain Bacteria; phylum Chloroflexota; class Anaerolineae; order Anaerolineales; family Villigracilaceae; genus UBA877. The sequence goes on from CAWGWL010000033.1 coordinate 254,999, forward strand.
GTTAAAAAACAACTCGGCGAGAACGACCTGATGCCGGACGATTGGGGTGGTAACACCATGGTTATCCCGGTTTCAGCCAAACAAAAACAGGGCATCGAAGACCTTCTTGAAGCCATCCTGCTGGTGGCTGATAATACCGACATCCGCGCCAACCCCAAGGGGGCGGTCATCGGCACGATCATCGAGGCAGAGTTGGATAAATCCAAGGGACCGGTTGCCACGCTCCTGGTCCAGAATGGGACTCTGAACACGGGCGATATTGTGGTGGCTGGGAATACCTATGGCCGCCTGCGCGCCTTGTTCGACTTCCGCGGCCGCAAGGTCCAGAAGGCCGGTCCATCCATCCCGGTCTCGGTGATGGGTCTGAGTGATTGCCCTCTGCCGGGGATGTATTCAAGGTGGTCGCCAACGAGAAGGAAGCCCGCCAGGTCATCCTCGAACGTCAATCGGCCAACACAAAGCAGGCCTCGGCTGCTAAAAAGATCACCCTCGAGGAACTCTTCTCGAAGATTAAAGCAGGTGAAGCGCAGGAATTTAACCTCATTCTGAAAGCCGATGTGCAGGGTTCGCTGGAGCCCATCATCAATGAGATTAAAGACCTGGGAAAAGGCGAGATTCGCATAAACATTTTATATGCCGAGACTGGCAATATCAGCGAGAACGATGTGCTCTTGGCATCCTCTTCCCAGGCCATCATCTTCGGGTTTAGTGTCCAGGCCGATGTGGCTGCCCGGCGTCTGGCAGATACCGAAGGTGTCTCCATTCGCCTGTACGACATTATTTACCGTCTCATCGAAGATGTGGAAAAAGCCCTCAAGGGTATGCTGGCTCCTGAATATACTGAGAAATTCCTCGGCAAGGCGGTTGTTTTGCAGGTTTTTGCTCTGTCCAAGGGCACCAAGATCGCGGGCTGCCGCGTTACTGAAGGCGAGATTCGTCGCAATGGCAAGATCCGCGTTACCCGCGGTAAGGATATCGTCTTCGAGGGCGAAGATCAGCTCCCTGAAACATGAGAAGGAAGATGTGCGCGAGATGCGCACTGGCTTTGAATGTGGCATCGGCTTGAAGAATTTCAGCGATGTCCAGGTTGGTGATACCATTGAGTGTTATCTGCTGGAAAAGGCAGAGACTGACTAGTTTCTGATTAAGAGGAAGTGGTTAAATATGCCCTCCGGTGTCCGGCTTCAACGCATTGCGGACCGTATCAGCCAGGAAATCTCGGAAATGCTTATTCGCGAGATTAGTGACCCGCGCCTGCATCAGATTTTTATTACGGATGTAAAAGTGGATCGTGAACTTGCTTTTGCCGACATTTATGTGTCAGCAGTCGAAGGATCAGCCCGTAGCGCAGAAATACTTTCGGGGTTCGAACATGCAAGCGGTTTCCTGCGCCATGAACTTTCTGCCCGCATCGATTTGCGCACCTTCCCGCGTCTCGCGTTTCCACTGGGATCCGACCCCTGAAAATGCTGACCACATCGAACGTTTATTGGCAGATTTGCGAAAGAATGAACGACCTGCAGAATAAAATTAAAAGCCGCATTCAAGCGGCGCATCGCGTTCTGGTCACCTCCCACGTCCGTCCCGATGGCGATGCCATTGGGTCAAGCCTGGCGCTTTCTCTTGCCTTGCTCGACGCAGGGAAACAGGTGCAGACGATGCTTTCCGATGGTCTCCGCCGAGGGCTTTCAAGCATTTACCCGGTGCAGATAAGGTTCGTCACCCACGCTGACGGGGAGTTCGACCTGATCGTCAGCGTCGATGCTCGGATCTGAAGCGGGTGGGTCACGCCTTGGACGGTTACCGTGCCCCCGATATCGTCATGGATCATCATGTGACCACCGAGAACATTCGGCACCCTGAAGTTGGTCGAGCCGGATGCGGTTGCCACTGCCTCGGTTCTCACTCGTCATATGGGGGAGTGGGGGCTCGTCATTACTCCTCCTATTGCCGCCAACTTGATCACAGGTCTGGTCACGGATACGCTCGGGTTCCGCACCTCGAACACCTCTCCCGAGGCGCTTCGTCAGGTCGCTGACCTGATGGAAATTGGTGCGGATTTGAGTTCTCTTTACTACCGTAGCCTGGTTCGGCGACTCTTTGTTGAAGCCAAATATTGGGGCGCGGGTCTTTCCAGCCTTCAGCGTTCTGACCGCATGATCTGGGCTACCCTTACCCTGGCAGACCGCAAATCATCTGGTTACTCTGGCAAGGATGACGCCGATCTGATCAATATTGTTTCATCTATTGATGACGCTGATATCGCCATCATGTTTGTCGAGCAAAGTCCAAACAAAACCAAGATCTCCTGGCGCGGGCTGAAACCGGATATGGACGTTTCGCAGATTTCCCTTCAATTTGATGGCGGCGGTCATAAGGCTGCCTCGGGTGCGGAATTGTCCGGCAGCCTCGCCGAAGTACAGGAGCGTGTCCTGGCAGCCACGCGCAAAATAATTGACCAATCCCATTGATCGTGTGGGATAGCCTGAGGAGGAATGAAAATGGAAAGTCAGGATGTAAAGAACGCAATTTCCGGCATTCTCGTCGTGGATAAACCCGTCGGCCTTACCTCGCACGATGTGGTCGATCATATCCGCCGTGGCACTGGCATTCGTCGCGCTGGGCATACCGGCACGCTTGATCCGCGTGCCTCCGGGGTTTTGGTCGTCCTCGTAGGTCCGGCTGTCCGCTTGAGCGAGTTTGTATCTGCTTCCGATAAGCGCTACCAGGCTATTCTTCGCTTGGGTAACGCCACCGACACCTATGATGCCGAAGGACACTTTACTCGCCTCCCCTCCGCCACTCCGGTGGATGTGACCGAGCAGCAGTTCAACGAGGTCCTGCAGCGCTACATCGGTGAGATTGAACAGACTCCCCCGGCTTTTTCTGCGGTGAAGGTTCACGGTCGCAAAGCCTACGAGATGGCTCGCCAGGGCGAAGAGGTCGAACTCGCCCCCCGCAAGATTAATGTGTACCATTTGGAAATTCTGGAATGGGCTCCGCCTGAGGTGGTCATTGATGTGCATTGCTCCTCGGGCACTTATGTCCGCTCCCTTGCCAATGATGTCGGCGTTGCTTTGGGCTGCGGTGCCTACCTTGTGGGGCTGCGCCGTACCAAGTCGGGTCGTTTCAGTTTGCGGGATGCCACTCCACTGCGAAAACTTGAGGAAGCATTCACCGCTGGCAACTGGTACCAATACCTGATCCCTGCTGCAGAAGCCCTTGCCGAATGGCCCGGTGTAGAACTCATCCCCTGATGAGGTCGAAGAAGTCAAGCATGGTCATCGCGTAAAAGCCGCCCCGGATACCAAGCCTGGGCTGGTCCGCGGCGTCAGCATGGCTGGTGAACTCATCGCCATCCTGGAACTGGACGAAGTCACCCTCGAATGGCAGCCGAAGAAAGTCTTCTTCTCTTAATCTGAGGGGATGATTTCTTCAGTCGTTGGTAAAGCGTATTAACGACTTTAGTTGTTTATACCGCAGTAACGACTTTAGTCGTTACTATACCAGGGTTACAACTTTATTGATTTTCCATCTTGCCTTTTTGTATCCTTTGTGTTGAAAGTATTTATTTCGTGATTCAAGCTCACTCTCTCGACGAACTCTCCTTAAAAAACACCTGGTTGACCATTGGCATCTTTGACGGTGTCCATCGCGGCCATCAGGAGATCATCAATTCGCTCGTCACCGGGGCTCACGCTGCTGGCGAAAAAGCCGTGGTGCTCACCTTTCTACCTCACCCTGCAGTTGTTCTGGGCGGGAAAACAGATTTTAAATATCTGACCACTCCTGATGAACGCCTGGTCTTGCTGGAATCCCTGGGTATTGACGTGGTGGTCACCCAGGATTTTAGCCGTGCGTTCGCAAACCAAACCGCTGCGGATTTTATGAGCCGGGTTGTGCGGGCATTGGGCTTGCGCTCCCTCATCATTGGCTACGATACAGCCCTGGGTCGCGGTCGTGAGGGCAATTCCGCTCGCCTCACGGAGCTCGGTCAGGAGTTGGGCTATACCGTTCAGGTGATCCCGCCTCTTTCAGATGAACAGGGCGTGATTTCCTCCACCCGCATACGCCGGGCAATTACCCACGGAAGTGTCTCCGCCGCTGCGCAGGATTTGGGGCGTTTTTACGCTCTCTCTGGTCCTGTCGTTCGGGGCGATGGTCGCGGTCACCGCATTAATGTTCCCACTGCCAACATATCTGTTTCGCCTGAAAAGATCATCCCTGCCAACGGGATTTATGCCTGCTGGGCTTGGCTGGAAGATAAAAGGGGCGGGACTTGGGAAGCGAATAAAGTGCTTGCCGCGACGAACGTTGGTGTTCGCCCTACCTTCACACCTGATCTTCCCGCTCCCGCCATTGAAGCCCACCTTCTTGATTTCAACCGTGACATCTACGGGCAGCACGTCCGCCTGGAATTCGTCGAGTATTTGCGCCCGGAAGAGAAATTTGCCACGGTGGAGTCCCTCCTGGACCAGATCCGTGCTGATATTGACCTTACTCGTCAGATTTTAGCCTGAGCCGCGTTTTGTCATTTATACCCGGACATTTCGGGGAAGCCTGAGTTCGCTGCCGGTCGAACCGGTCTCCTCCCCTTTTACCCTGGAACCGAAAGACATTCGCTGGAATATTAGAAATTTGTAGCACTCCATTTCCCCCCTCTTGCTCCTGTCTTCCGAGTGCGCTATAATGTCCCGCCAGTAAGAAAAGATTGTAGGAATTGGAAATGCCAGTTTACACTTACCATTGCACGAACTGCGGGGTGCAGTTCGAAAAACAACAATCGTTTACCGACCAGTCGCTGATTCGCTGTCCTGAGTGCGGTAAGCGCGCGTTAAAAAAGATATACCTTCCCGTGGGGATAGTCTTCAAAGGTTCCGGCTTTTACGCCACCGACCATCACTCTCCTTCCGGCATGTCCTCTATGAAAGCCGATGAAAAAGCAGAAAAAGCGGAAACCAAAGACAAGGAGAAAAAAGATACAAAAGACGGCAGGGACGGCGGCGAAAGGTCAAGAATCAAAGGAACCAATTGCAAAGATCGAGAAAAGTCCCGAAAAGACACCCGACAAGGGTTCTGAAAAAAAAGATTAGCAGGCCATGATCCGGTTTACCATCAGGTACACCGGATTTTTTATTTTGGAGGGGGAGGCTGTCAAATTCAGGGTGTAATAAATTCTCGAATATCTCCACGGCTCGCAAATCTAACCATAGTACACCTGGCACGCTACGTTAATTTGGGAATATCGGATGCATTAATTTCTTCTTCTATTTCCCCTTGACTTAATAGAAAATATGTTCTATTATTAATTTGGCAGCAACCTGGAATGGATAATATTTGCCTGCCGCTTGCACCTTAACAACCCAGCCTGCGCGGCGGGCGCTTCAAGTGCCCGCACGCCACACACTTGCACCGCACTGCGTTTGGTGCAGTGCAGGTGTCGACGATATGAATTGTCGATGCTGTTGAACCTGCATCGTCTCTACCGTATTCCGTAGCGAGCCTTCCTGGTCTTCTTCCGTCTCCTCCTGGTTGGATTTACCGGTGAGGGGAATCCTTGATCACCAAAGTTCATCCGATTTCCCTCACTCTGTGCGAGTACCCCGGCAAAGAATGCCGGGGCAAGCCACAGTGCCAGAGAGAAAACCCGTGATCAAACCGGGTGTATGGGCGTGGTGCGCGGCGGGTGCGTTCGCGACATTGTCCCCGAAGGGTAGCGAGGGGAAGCATATCATCCGACATCGTCCCGCTGTCTTGCGGAGGGGCCCTTGGGTCAGTCCGATGCTTCCCCACGTGGGACAACCACCAGTGCAGTAATTCCATATACATCGTTCTACCCGCGCGGCGTGCAATACAAATACCAGGGACTCATGAAGCGCCGTGACCCTTCACAATCAATCACGAAATAATGTTTCACGCAGTCATCATCGAAAAAATGGTGCTTAAATCCTCTCAGTCGTTTCTAGTCGTTCTGTCACGTCAGAATGCTAAAAAACGCCTTGTTTCACGGTATTAGTCGGCCTCAAGCCGACCCGATGCACCGCATCGTGGCATGCATGCAGATCTGGAGCCCGATGCTTCCTGCCATTCAAGCCGACTAATACCGCACACTTGCACCGCACTGCGTTTTGTGCATACTTACCCCGGCGGGGTTTGCGGGGGGTGCAGGTGTCGGGCTCACGAGCAGCCCGATGCCTCAGGCGGCATCACATTGTCCCCGTTACCCCCCCGTTCTTTGGGGGCAGGGGAAGCCGCCCAATACCGCCATCGACCGCATCGCGCACACTGCACCGCTCTGCGGGGGTGCAGGTGTCGACGCATCACGGAGCACCGACCCTTGGGTGAGTCGTCGATGCAGAACCGTCGTTCGAGACGTTGTCCACTGACAAAGGTGAGATGAATTACTCGATAGGTCCACGTCAAGCCGCCCAATACCGCACACTTGCACCGCACTGCGTTTGGTCACACCTTATAAATATGGAACAATCAAAAAAAATACCCCTTTCGGGGTTTGTTTAGCTCCTCGCCGACCAGCCGGGGCGGCTTACCTGCCGCCCCAGTCGCGGGAGTGCCTCGGACTAGACATATCAGAGCTCACCAGCCGGAGGATTTGAACCTTGAACCTAGCGGTTCGCGGTTCAAGTTCTGGGCGAGGTATATTTGATCTAACGGTTTGGCTCACCCGCCGCCACCGATTGTTGCCGAGCAACAAACTCCTTTTAGCTCGATTTCATGCAAAATACCGCTGCGTACCCACACCGATGGCGGTTATATAGAGCCGGTAATAGGCCATTTCCAATCAACTAAAAACCGACATTATCAATAATATCGTTGATAGCAGATTAAGAATGCTATGGGCCAGGATGCCCAGATAGATGTTGCGCTTTTTGGAAACGAGATATGCCTGTGGAAGCACTCCCAGGATTATGAAAGGCTGCTGCCAGGGTGTAAGGAAATGCTGTAACGCAAAAAGCACAGTATTGACCAGCGGTGCCCAACCTTTTATGCGAGAGAGTCTCGGCAGTAGATAACCACGGAAATAGAGTTCCTCTACTATGGCAGCCGATACATTCGCAATTCCAAATACTGTAACCATTACAACCAGGATGATCTTTGATGTTCCGCTGTTATCCGAATAAATAAACCATGTGGGTAGCCAGGAGAACACAGTTTTTACAAGGAAATCTCCAAATGGGGATAAGAGTAAAGCCCCGATACTGGACCAAATGACAAGCAGGGGAACCCAGAGAAAGTATTGCCACAGGGGGATCCTTTCTCGATAAACAACGATCCCTCTTAGCGAGAATCTGCCATTTCGTTTCTTTCCCTCATAGAACAGGACTCCCAGTTCGAACGGGATCAGAACCAGGAGTACACCCAGTATGGCTGCAAAACGGAGGGGAAGACCCAAGGATTCAACAACAGGTACAGCCAGGACAAAGAAAACGAGGAGCAATGCGCCTGGTAAAAAATGCAATATGATTGATTGCCAAATCGAATGCGGTTGAATATCTTGTTCTGAAACTAGCTGTGGTTTCATGAGAAAGGGCTCCTAATAATTGGTCTGATATCGTTTTCAAGCTTTACGGTCACCGAACGTCAAGGTCGCGATTTCTTCTGTGCCTTAGTTGTTTTTGATGGGCTTAAAATAATTCAAAAGAGTATTTACTTAATTTTCGAATTGGGATGAAGTATGAATCCAGTATAGCAAATATTCCCTGATAATCAACGCCTATTTTCAATAAGCGGGGACCTGTTAACCCAGGGGTTCGAGGTTCGTATCCTGCAGGAGGAAAAATGGGGATATAAAATGCGACGTATTGTCTAGGAATACGTCGCAAAGGGCGAAAAAAGCTCCTCGCCGAGGACAAGCCAAGGCGGCATCAAGCCGCCTTTGGCAGTATCTGCGCCAGGGGGCGCAGTATTTCCCTTCCTCATGGGGGCTCGATCTTAAGAACAAAAAACGCCTTTACAGGCGTCTTGCAAGCTCCTCGCCGACCAGCCGGGGCGGCTCCTTGCCGCCACCGGCAGTCCCGGGGACATGAGTCACCGGGGATTTGAATACCTACCCCTAATGGGAGCTTCGGACTAGACATATCAAGCTCCTCGCCGACCAGCCGGGGCGGCTCCTTGCCGCCACCGGCAGTCCCGGGGACATGAGTCACCGGGAGGATTTGAATACCTACCCCCTAATGGGAGCCTCGGACTAGACATATCAAGCTCCTCGCCGACTGGCTGAGCCGGCCTCAAGCCGGCATCAGCCGTATTGGCGCCGTTGGGCGCTAATAGGCGAAACAAAAGACGCCCGAATGGGCGTCGTACAGCTCCTCGCCGAGGATTTGAACCTCGAACCTAGCGGTTCGCGGTTCATGTCCTAGCCGAGGCATATTTGTTCTCAAAGGTGTGCGTTACTGGCAGGTGGGCGGATCGCTGACTCTGCTTGGGAGCAGGAAAAACTCGAAGCGAGGAAATGCTTGAAAATGCGGCAGAATCCCTAGCGTCCAGTGCACGCTTTGTTGGGCAGTTTTGTTATGCAAGAACTCACTGATTGAAACAAGAAACCACTGCCAATTTGATATATTTTATCTGCAACTCAGCGCCATTGACCAGCGGTTGCTTGCTTCACGATTTAATTCCTTCAATTCGCTGAATGACTTCCACCGCGTTTGCAATTCCGTCTTCTGCTTGAATCTTCGAACCTAACTCAGCAGCCCTTAGACGCATGGCTGTATTCGTAACTGCTTCTTGAATGGCTTGTGCGAGTCGGTCAACAGTTAGTTTTCGACGCGGAATCGGTGCTGGTCCAACTCCAAGATCGTAAACGCGTTGACCCCAAAATGGCTGATCGCCAAAGAATGGAATCACTATGGATGGCGCTCCTGCTCTGAGACCAGCGGCAGTTGTCCCTGCGCCGCCGTGATGCACGACCGCCGCGACACGCGGAAAAAGCCACGAGTGCGGAATCGAGTCAATCATAAATATCGAGTCGGGCAGATCTTCTCTACGTAATCCGCCCCAGCCGGAAAACAAGAGCGCGCGTTGATTCGTTTTCCTCAGCGCATTGATGACCAGTTCCGCAGTCTCTTCTGGCTTGCGACTGCTCATGCTTCCAAACCCAATGTAAATAGGCGGAGAACCAGCCTCTAAAAAATCCATCAAATCTGAAGGCGGAGTCCAGTTATCATCCAAATCTAAAAACCAATAACCAGTGACGTGAGTATCGTTGCCCCAATCTGCGGGCGCGGGGATTACTGACGGGCTAAATCCATAAAGCGTGGGTAAACCTTTTGAGTGGTCGGAATGAAAAGGACGGGAGAATGAAGCGGAGGGTAAGCCAAGTACTTTTCGTCGTGCGAGACTGTACGATGGTTGAAACCCCTGCCACGTCAACTGTCGAGTAATCTGATGTGATATGAGATTGAACGCGCCTCCCAAATTGGGCAGGGACTGCGGGAGGAGCGTGCTGGGAAAAGTTTTTGTGGGTGTGAATGGAACCAGATGAGTCTGAAGGAGCGGAATATCCAACTTCTCTGCAAGCGCGACACCGATGAATATGCCACCCAAACTTGCGATTAGTAAATCCATTTCCTGGCAAGCGATGAGTCCATCCTCTGCCCACTGAACCGCTGCGCGTCGAGTTTCTTTCGCCATGAGTTTCGTAATCGCAAGGAGATTCCCTTTCTCCAACAGCTCGCGCATTTCCCTGCCTTCGAGTACTTCCTGCACATTGCCACGCATGCACCAGAATTCCAAACTGTTTGAAACGACCAGCGCTTCATAATTCTCCTGGGTCACCAGCCGTACATTGTGACCTGTTTTTTCTAATCCCTTACCCAAAGCAATATACGGTTGAACATCTCCGCGGCTTCCAAGTGCAATGATAGCAATGCGCATAAATCAACATCCCTTTTAAGTTCCTTGTGTCAGGTGACTGCCCAACTATGATTCAATAAAAGTATTCAGATAACATACAATTTTGAGTGATATATAAATAAAGTATACCAAAATTACCCTGGAAAAAAACACCGCTATTAAAAAAGCGGGCAGCTGTTAACCCAGAGGTTCGAGGTTCGTATCCTACAGGAGGAAAAAAAGGGATAAAAAAGGCGATGCACTGTAGTAAAGCGCATCGCAAAGGGCTAAAAAGCTCCTCGCCGAGGATTTGAACCTCGAACCTAGCGGTTAACAGCCGCCCGCTCTGCCGTTGAGCTAGCGAGGAAGGCAGGCGGGATTATATAGGTAACACCATACTCTGTCAAGTCGCTTGTCGAATCGAGCCAGTTACTGTATAGTTTTAGAAAATCGCAAGAGGGATTCCCATGAATGACCCATCCAAACCCGTAAATCGCATCACAGATCTTCCAACTGATGAACGCCCGCGCGAACGACTGGCACGCTTGGGGCCTCAGGCTCTTTCCACCCCCGAATTATTGGGCATCCTGCTCCGAGTCGGCGTTCCCGGCGAGAGTGCTGTCCAGGTGGGGCAGCGGCTCCTGAACAAATATCATAATAACCTGGTGGATTTGCATCTTGCTCCATTCGAGGATCTGTGCAATCAACATGGCATTGGTGAAGCCAAGGCTGCTCAGCTCAAGGCTGCCATTGAACTTGGCAGCCGTATGGCACTTGAGAAAGCCCGGTTGCGTCCAACAATTAATAGCCCTGCTGACGCGGCCGCATTGGTCGCTTTCGATATGTCTGCCCTTGAACAGGAGGTCCTGAGCGTCATCCTGCTCGACACTCGTAACCAGGTCATTGACATTGTCGAGGTCTATAAGGGTTCGATCAATTCCTCCCAGGTCCACGTGGGTGAACTGTTCAAGCCTGCCATCCGTCGCAATGCTGCCGCCCTGATAGTTGTCCACAACCATCCCAGCGGTGACCCTACCCCCAGTCCGGACGATATTGCCGTTACCCGTTCAATCGTCCAGGCTGGTAAGCTCCTCGACGTGGATGTGCTCGACCACATGGTCATTGGACACGGGCACAATAGGTGGGTGTCGATGAAAGAACGCGGCCTCGGCTTTGGTTAAATCGATAGACCGTCACAAAGTGGTGACGGTCTATTCTCAAAATATCTCCGCTGGCGATAATTTCTTCCAGGGTTTAACTAATAATTTGGTGCTTTTATCAAATGAACATTGGGTGTCGCTTAATTCTCAATTCTTAATTATCTTATTGGTTTTGTGTCTTTGGGCCTTTGTAGTTTTCTTTTTCTCTAGTATTTACTTGTAATTGGCAGCCAGGTATGTGATCAGCGTTTGTTGCTCCTGGGCATTGAGTTGCGCTCCCCGCGCCACCATCCGTTGCACCGAGACCGTCCATTGGTCGACGGTTTTGTGCATCGATGTTACCCTGGCAAGGGAGTGGCACACTGAGCACCGCTCCTGCATGAGAGTTTGTCCATCCAGCGGGACGGGGGTGTTGCTGGTGCCGCAAGACACAACCAGGGTTCCGATCAGCAGCACGAGAACCATGGATAAGGTGAGTCTTAGGAAGTATTTGTTCATTAGAATATTCCTTTGGAAGATATTTATTTCTTGGGATCCAATTGGATAATATCTGGTTTTTTCGTTCTTGGTCTTTACCCGGAAAATGATCCTGAAATGATTTCCTCGATCATAAACTGTATTTGACGTGAAAATTGGTGAACTCCCCCTCGGCGGTTTCCCATTCAACCTTTGCCTGGTCTACTCTCCCGGCGCGTGGCCCCGTTCTCACAATCTCTTCAAATTTTTTGAGCCTTTCAGATAGACCTTCTGCAACTGTCTCCACCTGGTCATATCCTATATTCCGCACCCAGCCGGTAAGTCCCAGCTTTACTCCTGCGTCCTGCACAAATGCGCGGAATCCCACTCCTTGCACTCGTCCCGTTACCCATATATGAATCCGCTGGTATTCATTCCCGTGTGCGTTAGACATGACTCCTCTTTGGCCTGCCCTTGAACATTGCCTGCACCCAGCAGGTATTTCCTTTACTTTCCAAGGAAATAAAGCAATGGGGTTAGCGTGAGTGGGCTCAAAATGGTACTTACGAATACGATCGCTGTAACCAGCGCTGTATCAAGATTATATTCGTTCGCCACTATGGTTGTCATTACTGCGCTGGGCATGGCTGCCTCGGTAATCCCATCCTTGGTGGCGACGCTGTTTAATCCGAATACACTGGCCATTACCATCCCGATCACAGGTCCGATTAATAATCGGCATACTACCGGGATGCTTATCGCCCGCAAGTTTTTTGACCATTCCGCTTTTTGCAATTCCAGCCCAAGCAGGATGATCATGGCGGGTACCGCCCCTCCGGCTGTTAGCGCCACCGTCTTCTCGATGGGGGAGGGCAAATTCCAGCCCGTTTGTATGAAAACCACGGCAAGTAGGATGGCATAGATCGCGGGTACTTTCAAAAGCCCCACCACCGCTTCCTTCAACCGCAAGTGCCCCAGGCTGGCAATTACCACTCCTAATGTGTATAGGAGAAGGGAGTTCGTCACAAAGTAAATACTGGCGTATGCAAGTGCTTCCTGTCCGAACGCAAAGGCGATCAGCGGTAAGCCGTAGTTGCCGTTATTCGCAAACAAACTGGTCAGGACGACTATGCATAAAACACTTCGTTCCAGTCTGAATATCTTGCCAAGTACGAAAGCGATTCCCCCAATGATCAGGATCGAAGATGCTGCATAAGCCATCATCACCAGGATGCTTTCCACAGCCAGCTTGCTGGTGGTCAGCAGGTTGAAGATCAACACCGGGCTGAGGATGTAAAAAATGACCCGCCCCAGCGGGCGCGAGTCAAGTTTGAATGTCCTGCCTAACACAAAACCCGCCCCGCTGAGCAGCAGGATGGGCAGGAGGTTGTTGACAAAGACATTCAGCAACGCCATAAATGGTTATATGATCTACAAAGGCTGGTGGCTTAAGAAATTTATCCGGTATATATTATGAAGTCTGGATTTATTCATCCTCATCCGGTTCCTCTTCGATGAAATCCACTTCATCGTCTACGTCAATTAGCGAAAAATTGCTCATATCCTCGGTAAAGGATAGGGTATCCATGGCTTCTTCTATGAAATCGGCTTCTTCGTCATCTTCTTCGATCTCTAGAAGCTCATCCAGTTTGGCGCGCACTCCTTCTCCACCTATCTTTGAAAGTGCCCAAATGATCTCGCGGCGCACCTCTGTGTCTTCTTCGTCAGCCAGCAGGTCAATCAGGATGGATCTGGATGATTCGAGTTCCAGTTCACCTGCGGCATGAATGGCCTCCGCCCTAACGTCTTCGTTGGGACTGTGCAGTTGTGAAAGCACTTGTTTTTTCCAGCGTGTGTCGCACGAACGACCCATCGCAAATAAAGCGCTCACCACCCAATCCGGGTTCTTCTCCCGGTAAGCTGCCGCGATCAAGGGATTTACCTCTTCCCGTCCCGAGTATCCAAGTGACTCGAGTGCCCGGCGGCGGATTAACGTTTCTTCTGATGTTGTGGTGGCAGCTAAAAGTTCATCTTCTATTTGATGGTGGAGCTCTCCCGGGATCTTTTCCAATTCTCCCAGGTATACGAATTGACTGAGAGCGTTCGCAGCAGCTGCTCTTACATTGATAGATTCGTCAGTTTTCAGCATTTCGAGAAATACTGGGACAAGTTTAGCATCCTCGCATTCCCACAATAGCCGTATCGCACGTTCGCGTACGACCGGGTCGGGGTCTTCTAGCAGGCTGCGTGCCATATCGTCAAAGGAGGTCAGGGTATCCGCTTCAGCCAGATCTTCCAGGTCTTCGAGCAGGGTGTGTTTGCGGCGCGGAGATACTTCCGGCCAGGCTTTTGTGAGTTTTTTCAAATCATCAGGCTCCATGTCCGAAAAACGGTGCAAATAACGCGCCGGAAAGGGGACGCTGTCATCGAGTAGTGCATTAATTACAGTCAGAAATGGTGCATTCTGAGGCATACGATTTAGTCTTTCTGGTTCACGGTAAAGTAAAGTTCACCGGGCTTATGATGTCTTTGATATAAAAGAATCCAAGCAGAGACACCAGGATGATAAATCCGATCCCATTGATCATCGCCTGGTATTTCGCTGGAATTTTCCGCCGGAAGATGATTTCAGGCAGCGTCAGGAAAATACGCCCCCCATCCAGCGCCGGGATGGGCAGGAGGTTTACCACCGCATTGGTGACCGATAACGAGATGATGATCAACAAGGTGTAGTTGGTCGGTTTGACTGATGTCGCCCCGGTCGCAACTTCCTGTCGGCTGGTTACATCCCGCGATACGGCTTGCAGGACCAGGTTCCAGACGGTGCGCGGTCCACCAATTTGTGCAGCTGCCGGAGAAATCGTTCCTGCGATCAGCCGGCCCGGTAGTGCTAGCAGGCTGTTTACATCTTGGACGGTGGACGAAAAGGCAGCCGGGATGGTTTCAAACCATGATTTTGTCGGAAGCAGCGGTTGACCAATGGCTACCCCCATTGGCCCCTGCGTCGCAGGATAAACTGATCGAGGCGTCACCGTGATGTCGAGGGTCTTCCCATCCCGCAGGATAACCAGTGGGAGCGGTTTGTCCAGGTAGTTATGGGTGATTTCTGTTAGGCGTGTGTAACTGTTGACCGGTTGTCCGGCTGCAGCCATGATTACATCCCCTTCCTTTAATCCGGCTGTTAATGCCGGTGACGGAGAGTCGACCGCTGCGATCACGACTGTATGCGAGTCAGGGATGCCGATCTGGGCAAAGAAAAAGGTATATACCACAAATGCAGTTAATAGGTTCATGCTTGCCCCTGCGATCAGTACTGCGATTCGTTTAAAGGGGTTTGCAGCAGCCATACCGCCGGGAGTTTCCGGGTCGTCTTCACCTTTGATTCTATTGAATCCGCCCAGTGGGATCCAGTTCATGGTGAACTCGGTACCGGGTCTGATTTCATTGAGAATTCCATTCAATTGGATTTCCCCGGGTTGATCCGCAATGGATTCTGGTCTCATACCACCGTTTGGAGGTGTCGCAATGGCTGGGATCGAAGAATTTTCACCCTCGTGCGTTGTATCGTTGTGATTTGGGTCGTTTTCTTGTGTCGGCAGTGTTATTGAACGAAGCACAAGCTTATTACGCTTGGATTCGGCAGTTGCATTTACCTGCTGGTGAAGAGACTTTTTTGGGTCGAAAGGCAGGTTGAAATTGATCGGGATAACCACACGCTCTTTCCCGATAACAAGGGATCCTTTACCGCGCCATAATCGCACCAAGCGCGGTGGAAAACCTATGCCAAATTCTTCTACCTCAATCTTCATAAGCCGGGCGATGACAAAATGCCCTAATTCGTGGACCAATATGATCCCGGCAAATACTGCCACGAAAATAATCCCGCCAAGTAGACCAATACTCATGGATACCTCGTAAACATTAAACTTCGCCTCCTGCGAGGCGGTCACGCTGATTATATCCGTTTTGGACTTTATCAGGTTATTTAATTGAAATACTATTATTTAAATCTCATTAGAGTAAATTGCTGGATTTTTCACGATCCTCGCAGGTCCCCCCACATTTGCCTTGCGCACTTCCTGGACCCCTGGAATATCCTCAACCATTTTTGTTACCTCATTCCCTGCGGCTCTGAGACAGATTACGTGTACGTTTGGCCCGGCGTCGATGGTGCTGCAGGCTGCCAGTCCTTTCCCCCGTGCCACCCTAACCGCCTCCATGACTGCCAGGGTTACAGGCTGCCAGTAGAATAAAGGAGGATTTGACGTCATCATCACGGAATGCATCAGGTTAGAATCAGCTTCAACGATTTCTGCGAGTGCCCCGAAGTCCCGCTTCAGGATGGCTTGCCGGCAAATGTCAAGGCGTCTGGGGGCATCGCTTACCCTGGCGGATTGGAGCGGTGAAGTCCCTGCCAATGCATGGCCTTCGGTCGAGCCAATTGCCTTTGGTTTGGTGCTGATGACTGCGATGCAATCGGTTAATTCCCAATGTTCAGGTGAAGCTATGGACGTGGCATAAGAATCTGCATCCCCTGTCCCCACTGCCCACTCGACGAATCCTCCCGGGATGGATCTGCATGCTGAACCAGAACTATGGCGTGCCAGTCGGGAAAGAGCCATATCATCGAGGTTCAATCCGGCGGCTGCAGATGCAGCCAGGGCGAGCGCCGCAAATGCCGATGCCGACGAAGCGATTCCGGCTCCCGTGGGAAAATTATTTTCGCTTTCCACCTTCGCGAACGATCTCATCCCAGCCATTTTTCGTACTTCATTCAGCATCTTGCATACTCTTGATAGTTCGGTGCCTTTGGTGACTGAATTGTTTACTACTAATTCATCCGCAGGGAGGGGGTCTCTAAATTGGACTGTGCAGCGAGTTTCCAGCCCCTCCAGGTTCATGGAAATCGATCCATTCTCAGGTAGGCGCAGAACGTTGTCCCTGTTTCCCCAGTATTTAATAAATGCGATGTTTGGGTTTGCCATTGCCGAGGATGGGTTCATGATCAAAGTTTATCACAATTGAATCTTTACAGAAAAACACCTACCTGGTACCCCGGAATGGTATTCCACCCGTCCATTTTCGATTTAAATATCGAGAACCGCCAGGGTCGGCGGTTCTCAGATATCTTCTTTCCTACGAAAATTTACTTCGCGAAGAAGTACTTCTTGACGAAATAGACCACAAGGAGCGTCAGTGCGACCGGTGCAAGGAATGCGACCGCGCCGGTGAACGCGCCTGTTAGGTATGTTCCGATGGCAGGAACTTCATTCAACGCACCAGCAACGGCAGCCAGCAGCAGGAAACGGATTCCAAAGTTGACAACGTCGTCTGAGTCCAGGAAAAAGATTGCCGCGAGGATTCCTACGATCATTAGGATCGCCGACAGCCACATCGCCGAAAAACTGAACATACCAGCCACTACAGCCACCAGCAAACCGATCAGGTAAAGCCACTTTCCGACAGTTTTAAACATTCGATAATCTCCTTTGGGGGGTTAAGAAAGAATTGGATGGAGCTCCAACCTATATAACAACAAAGGTATCGGAAGGTTACGACGAAAATGTAATGATTTGCGTTTCTGGAAACGAAAAATCTCTAAATTTCCCCTAATAATCTTCCTATGTTTACAGATATTTGTAGGGCAAGCTAATACTATTTTGATGATGTCGTGATTACAGCAGCTCCAACAAGTTCTCCATTTCGTAGTTGCGACAGGGCTTCTTCAGTAAGTTCCAGAGGAAAAGGAGTTGTCCTCGTAATAATTGGAATTTCCGCTGCCATGGCGAGGAATTCCTCTCCATCACGGCGCGTGAGATTGGCCACAGATCGGATAACTCTTTCTTCCCAGAGCATGGAGTAGGGAAAAGCGGGGATATCGCTCATATGGATTCCCCCGCATACGACCACTCCACCCTTGTGTGTAACTTTCAATGCTTCGACGACCAGCGCTCCAACCGGGGCAAAGATCAACGCCGCGTCCAGCTTTTCCGGTGGAGATTGGGTGGAATCTCCTGCCCAATCTGCTCCTTGAAGAATGGCAAAATCCTGTGCGGCTTGATCGCCTGGGCGCGTGAATGCAAATACCTTTTTTCCTTCGTATTTAGCCACTTGCGCAATGATGTGCGCGGCTGCTCCAAAACCATATATCCCAAGAGTCTCAACACTCTTGCCTGCTAAGCGGTATGTGCGGTACCCAATTAGCCCGGCGCAGAGTAGGGGAGCTGCTTCAATATCGGAAAAAGCTGTCGGTAATTGGAAACAGAATCGCTCGTCTGCAGTGGTATATTCGGCAAAACCGCCGTTAATGTTGTAGCCGGTAAACGTGGGATGGTCGCATAAATTTTCCTGTTCGCGTTCGCAATACCTGCAGGTTCCATCCGTGCCGCCCAGCCAGGGTACACCAACTCGTTCCCCGAGGTGAAATCGATTTGCCCCTGGTCCTCCCTGGATAACCGTTCCCACTATTTGATGTCCAAGGATCAGCGGTAATTTTGGCTCGTTCAATTCGCCGTCAAGAATATGCAGGTCGGTATGGCATACTCCGCAGGCATGCACCTTGAGTAGATACCTGTCCTGGTTCGGGAATTGGGATGGGGATTTCGACCAATTTTAGTGGTGTGCCGGGTGATTCAAACACGATGGCACGCATGGTTTCCATGTTTGCTCCTTTCAAGGAGTGGGTAACGGTGGTGTCACATTGTGACCGTCGAGCCACGCAACAAGGAATGGATAAGGGTCCACTTCACCACGGCGGGTATGCCAGTCTTCGGGAGATGGTGGGATGGGAAATTCCAAAGTGCAGGTGGGAGGTGGTGGCTCGTGCATCGCCGCTGTGACCTACGTACCCGAGGACTTGTCCTGCGAATACCCTGACCCCGATCTTGATCCCCTTTTCAATTTCTGAAAGGTGGGATCCGTAATAGCGCACTCCATCGTCACCGATCATGGCCACGCTCAACCCGCCGCGCAGTGACGGGTCATCCTGTTCTGGGTTCCACTGGTCTTGGTATGAAACAAAGTCTATCTCACCGTTTGTGACAGCCACAACCTTCGTACCTTCCGGGGCAAAGATATCCGTGGCTGGGTACCCGTGCCCGCGGGTGCCTTCCGCGAAATCGGCCGCGCTCGCTGGCTGGACGGGGAAAATATAAGTCCAGGGAATGGGGGTCTCGGTTGGGACTACAGTTGGGCTTGGAGTGACGGCGTCGGAGGGCGTGAACGCAAAGGTTTGGGTTAATGTTTGGCTCGGTTGTGGGGAATTCGTGTCCTGCAGTTGAGGAGGTAAGGGCAGTAATCGCTTGATTCGGATCCGAAGTCGCAGGTTGTGCCTGGGGAATTATCACCTGCAACGGTGTACAACCTGCAAGAACTAGTCCGAAGAAAAAGGCCAGGTTCCTCTTCATGATTTTATTCTACTTTTTCTTTGCTAAGTTTTCCACGTCCGGGAGTTCTTGAGCAGCCTTCCGCAAGAGTTCGAATGCGGCATCTGTCAGGTATTTCAGCCGCTGTGTATCCAATGATTCTCCTGCCTCCGATTGCTCGATTATTTTAATAATATTACCCCGCATCCCACTGGCACGCCTCGCCCAATGCGAATCCGCAGATAGGCGTTCCAGGCGGGAAGTCAACAAACGCAGCAGATCGATTTGCAGGTGACTGTCGTCCACGAGGGTATTATAGCGCAAGGCGATCCAGTCACTGAAAGGATCGCCTTTTTGGGGAAATGACGTTGAGAAATTTTGCAGTCCTACTCGTGGATTTCCTTGAGCAATTTTTTTGTGGAATCAATGAGGTTCGAGTGTACTCTGCGCACATCCTGACCGGCTTCATGCATTCCTAGAATAACTCCTCCCACCACCGGAGGGGCGGTTAGGCGCCTCAACTTTGCTCCCGGTGCAACCTGCTGGATGGTGGTGCACATACTTTCGGTCATTAATGGATGACCGTCGAAGAGGCTGCCGATCAGCACGACATCGAAATCTTCTTTTTGAAGCTCAAGTTGGTTGATGACGCTCACTGCCATCATCCCAAGTTCGCTTCCGGCCCAGCGAATGACTTCCAATGCTTCATGGTCGCCCTGGTGCGCGATTTCGAACACTAGCAGGATCATGTCAGGGTTGAAATCATATCGACCCAGGTAGGCACCTTCAATTAAGTCGTCCAAATCTTTGGCACCTGTTCGCTGTAAAAATGCGGGAGAAAGGGCTGTCGCTGGCCCGCGTTTTACCCATTCAAATGCCACAGCTCGCATTGCCCTTGACAGGATGTCGAATCCTCCGGCAGCTTCTCCGGACCAGTGACTTGCGCCTCCCACTACTCGTCCTTCTCGTTTATGATCCTTGCTCCATCCCCGGCAATTGCAGCCGGTTCCTGAAACGACCGAGATGCCCCAACCTTCTTCCGCACCTGCCAGGATCCCAAGCGTGGTGTCATTGACGATTTCAAGAGGACACGTAAGTTTTAAGGCTTGATCGCATCGAGGTGCGCCTCTCTTTGGCTTGGCCAGTCGTAACCAGCCAGACCCATCCCGGTTCCGGAGATTTGTGAGATGGTCAGTTCCGCCATCTCCAGTGCCTGGCTGGTGATCTCGAGCAGGTTATTGGTCAGTCCTTCGTAGCCGACCGATTCCCAGTTTCCAGGCCCGCCCAGGCCAAACCCGACGGCCTCGCCGTGTTCATTTGCGATCATGGCATGCGTTTTGGTCCCGCCTGCATCCACTCCGAGAAAATACCTCATATTATCCTCAACCTCAGAGATCTCAAATTGTGCTTATTTCCAGAATTGCGGGAGATATTCCCGATAGCTGGTCAAATAGTCATCCAGGATGAGCTTTGCCAGTTCAAAATCATTTACCACTGGGTCTAGCAGCAGGCACTGCAGGGCTTTCTCGCGAGATCCTTCGATGGCCGCGTCCACGCTTAGCTGGGCCACGGTCACCTCACGACGCAGGATTTCTGCCACCGGATTGGGGAATGCCCCCACATGCACCGGGTGGATACCGTCTCCGTCCACCACCACCGGAGTCTCGACGGTGCAATCCATGGGTAGATTGGATATCTGGCCTTGATTGGATAAATTCGCAGCCAGGTGGTAATGCGTACTGGCTCCGGCGACATTCTCGATCATCTCGAGTGCTCCCTCTGAATCGGTATCCTTAAGGCCGTCTATGGTGGCTTCCCCGTCCGCCATGCTCTTAAGCCTCTCGTGTTCAAACTCTCTCACTGCGGCATTCATATCCCAGTCATACAGGGGGAGGTGATACTTTTCCCATTGCTGGGTAGCCGGATCTGAGACCCAAGGCAGGTATTCGCATAGGTGACTGTCTCCGGGAACAGGGAACATCCCAAAGGCATCGAAAACCCTTCTCGTCAACGGTTCAAATGCCGGGTCCAATTCAAAGAAGCGCTTTCGGAATAGGGGATAAAGATCTTCACCGCTTTGCCTGTCGCGGATGGAAATGATCCAGGAGAAATGGTTCAACCCGGCTGCGCGGATATCCACGCGTGGTACGATCTGGGTTTTTACCTGGCTATGAAGTGGAGCCTGCATGGGGTCTGCTTGCATGCCGGTTATGCCTTCCGGGATGGTTATCCCCAGATCTTTTGCCAGGGCAATTCCCACCATCGTATAGCCTATGTAAATCTGGTGACATAGACCAACAGCCTTAATTTTACTGTGACGGTTTATCGCATCGCAGATGCGGATCATCGGGTTTGTAAAATTGATGAACCAGGCATCTGGGCAGGCCTGTTCCATATCGTGCGCGATGCCCATCACCGGTCCGATATTTCGGGCTGCATGGGCAAATCCACCCGGTCCTCCATTCTCTGCGTATGGTTGTCTTACACCATACTTGAGCGGGATTTCAAAGTCTTTTCTCCACAGCCCTTCGCGTGCTCCCACTTCGATGGCAGACACAACAAAACTTGCACTGTCGAGGGCTTCCTGGTGGTGTGAATGGGCGGTAATGATCATCCCAGAGTCCCACTCGCGGTTTAGCCGTTCTGCCAGGCGTTTTACAGTATCCAGTGTCTCGTGGTTGTGATCTACAAGCGCCAAAGTACTGCCGCGCAAGTTCTTACTGCGTACTAGGGCAGAAAGAGTATTTTCCCCAAAAGAAGCGCTGCCTGCCCCGATGACGACGATTTTGGTTGGGAGAGTCATGGTAGTCACCACCTTTAATAAATCCAAATATGCTTGGAGTTCATCGCATCCAAATTATCCATTCCGAGGCATGCGGTTATTTAATTATTATGTCGTACCAGTTTTCACCGATAATTTTACTATTTGATGTAATGGTTGCTGTAAGCTTATAATTCCCTTTTCTTAGCGAGGGCAGTGTCAAATGTGTGTTTGCCGAGATGCCATCTGCAGGGATATTTACCTGGAAGGACGCAGAGGCCACATCTCCCATTACCCCTTCTAAGTGCCATTCGCAGCGGGCATCGGGGAATGCTTGCGCCAGGTCGTTTACGATGCAGCACGATGCCGCGATTGCCTTGCCAGCCAGGATTTCTTTAGGGAGCTGGACGGAAGGAAGTATCGGTTGCATGGACCGTCTCATGGCATCAAAAGAGGGTTTGGGAGTTCTCCAATAATCCACCACCGACCAGGTCACTGCAGGCCACGGGTCGCTGAAATCGAATTGGATGATCCCGGTGACTTTGGTGTATTTTGCTCTCCGGTAATACTCCGTTCCATACTGAATTAGCAAAGCTTGATATGCCTGGCTGTTAGCGATAAATTCTTCCAGCGAGTTCCCCAGTGCAATTCCGTTATCAAAAGTCTCAGCTGGTTGGAAATCGTGAAATCGCCAGGTTTCCCAAACTTCCCGGGCAGCCCTGTAATTCCACCGGAGTTTTTTCAATGGATGGAATATTTTTGTAATCAGAGCGTTCCATTTTTATCCCCCAGCCCTTCATCCATTCTTGGATGGATTTCCATTTGTTCTTTTCGGTGAAATTCCAAACATATGTGCCAATTTTAATGAGTGTTTTCTTGGTTGCACTTACCTTTTTTTGAGTATCGAGCCAGCTTTTGAAGCGGACCAGCTCGGAAAAACCAGCATCCTCTCCAAATTGTGGTAGCATGCGCTTTAGGTTTTCCTTGATGGGCAGTCCTTGAGCCCCATATTCGGTGACGAAAGGAGCTCCTGGAATATTCTCGAAATCACGCCAGTGTCCTACGTACCAACCGGGATAAACATGTCCATCACCGGTTCCGGAGTTGCGGTGAATATAACGTGTCTGGTCAAGCTCTCCTGCAATTGTTTCCAGGTGGACATCCAGCTCGCGATTATGAGTTGGATCGTATTTTCCGCCTGCCTGCCCTGCCATCCAGGGTGCATCCCAGGGACTTTCGTTGTGACAGCACCAGGCGACGATGGATGGGTGGTTGTAAAGCCCGGTGACCATGGCGCGCATCTGGCGCTCGGCTTCCTCATGGAAGCTCCGGTTCATCTGAATATCCCCATTGGAGTGGGAAATCCTGCCAGACAAGGATCCCGGCCCTGTCGCACGCTTCATGAAATTCAAACGGCAGCACATGCGCATGAACGCGCAAGATGTTCAGGTTGGCTTGCTCTCGCCAGGCTGACATCCCGGGTGAAAAAGTCACCTCCCGCGCCGCCTCCAAATGGATGCTCTTGTGCTGTGGCCGCTGCAGGGAATATGGTTTCAGCCAACCATTGGGAAGGCAGGTAATTCGATCCACGTGGAAAGTATGGTTGGTCGTTAATGAACCAGCGGAACCCAGACTCCACCCGGACTGTTCGAAATCCAAACAGGCTGAATTTGGAGCAGGTTTCTTTACCATCAACCAGTGAAACTTTGACTTCGTACAGGTGCGGAAATCCCCGGTCCCACGGCTTCCAGGGTTTCACGTTCTCAACACCCATCTTTATTTGGTGGACGCTGGTGCCTTCAGGGATCTCTAGCGGGAATGTTGCGGTTTCCGAAACGCCTTTGAAATTCTCTGGTTTGCACCTGACCACCGCTTGCCCGCTCCGTTTCCCGGATCGGTTTGTTACCTTTAGTTGTAAATGAAGAGTGGGGGGTTGAGTGTCCATATCAGCGTTCAGGAGCAACTGGTCAATGGTGATTTCCCCGTACTTCTCCAGATAGACCCGGTTCCAAATTCCCCCGGTGTTATAGGATTGTCCTGTCACATCCCAGCCACCGCCCGGACGGCAGTCGTGGTGGTTTAGAACGCCTTTGATCAGGCGCTTGCGCAAATGCCAGCCATTGAGACCTGGAGTTTCAAATGGGCTTTCGACCCGCACAGCAAGAATATTTTTCCCCGTTTTGAGTGTTTCCGTTACATCAAATTTAAAGGGTTCAAAATAACCGGTATGGTGCCCAAGGCAGTTTTCCATTGAGGTACACATCAGCGAAATAATCCACACCGTCAAAATGAAGGCAGGTAAATTCCCCGTTCCTTCGATGATGGAATTCATGACGAAACCAGACCACGCCATGGTGATCAAGCCCGCCCAGGAACCAGTTGCACGGGATGTGTCATCGTTTTCCAGGCAGAATCGTCAAAGGCCTGGTTCGCTAAATTGAGGGTTATCCTCGGTGGCGTAGTGCCAGGAGCCGTTCAGAGTTTACGTTGATGGGCTACTCCTGATTCGAAATGGTACCTTATCCTACCCCTTGATTCCTGAAATGACTACCCCTTGGATAAAGAGTTTCTGGGCGAAGAAGAACATTAATATGGGTGGGATCACCATTAACGCTGACGCAGCCATTAATAGGTTTCCCTGGTTGGTATAGACAGCATTAAAGGATTGCAGACCGAGCGCCAGTGTCCAGTGCGACTGGCTTTGCAGGTAGATCAATGGGGCATAAAAGTCGTTCCAGGCATACAGCACTGAGAATATGGTTACCGTCGCGAGTACCGGGTAGGATTGGGGGATGATGATGTGCCAGAGGATTCCCAAGGGTCCGCAGCCATCGATGCGGGCAGCATCATCCAATTCGGTCGGCAGGCTCATGAAGAACTGACGCAGCAGGAACACATCCCAGGCATTCGCGAAGAAAGCCGGCACAATTAATGGCAGGAGCGTGTCATACCAGCCGATCCTCTTGAAGACAATGAAGGTCGGGATTAAAGTGACCTGCGGTGGCAGCATGATGGTCGACAGCAATAACAAGAACAGGATTGGCATGGCTTTTGAGCGGAATCGGGCAAAACCATAGGCAACAAAAGTGCACGAAACAACTGTCCCGATGGTGCCAAAGAACACCACGATCAGAGTGTTTAGTAAGTAGCGTCCGAAGGGAACTTTGGTGACCGCCAGAAGGAAATTTTCCCAGTGGAGTTTGAATTGTGTTACCCGTGTCCCCGAAGCTACCGGGAGGTCATAACTCTCGTGCAGGATCCTGCGGATTGACAAATTTCCCAATAGCTCCCTTGTTTATCCACCAGCGCTAATTGACGAATTTCTCCATTTACGGGTATGTCGTAAAGGAAATATTCCTTGCCCTCGATCGTTACCTGCACCTGGTCCATCGGGATCCATTGCGGAGGGAAGGTGTTGACAGCATCTTTCGGCTTCAGGGCTGACACCAGCATCCATGCCAGCGGTGTCAGCACGACAAGCATTCCGATTGAAAGGAGGATGGTCGAAATGGTTCTGACGACGGTTTCGTTTACCTTTTTACTTTGCCGCATGGTCATCCTCACTTATTTTGAAGTTCGCCTTCATAATATACCCAGGTGGCAGAACTGCGGAATACCAGCAATGTCAACCCCAGTACGATCATAAACAATACCCATGCCAATGCAGAGGCATAACCCATATTCATATACCGGAATGCATTGCTGTACAGGTAAACGTTATAGAACAAGGTTGATTTTGCCGGGCCTCCCACTCCCCCTGTAAGTCCGCTTGTAAGCACGTACACCTCGGTAAAATATTGAAAAGTCCCGATGATTCCAACGATCAGGTTATAAAAGATGACCGGCGACATCAGCGGCACGGTGATTTTGAAGAATTGTTGCCATCCGTTCGCACCATCGAGTTGGGCAGCCTCGTAGAGCGTGGTGGGAATGCTTTGCAGCCCTGACAAATAGATGATCATCCCGCCGCCTACGCTCCACAGGCTCATCAAAATCAGCGCTGGGACTGCCCAATCCGGGCTGGATAGCCAGCCCGGTCCATTAATGCCAAAAAGACCCAGGAACCAGTTTAGAATCCCGAACTTTGGATTAAATATCAATCCCCATAATATGGCTACCGCCACCCCTGCCAGTACGGAGGGAATGTAAAAAACCGTCCGCCAAAAGGACATCCCTGGGACTTTCTGATTAAGCAGGTAAGCGAGCGCGAAACCAAATACGAGGTTTAGAGGGATTGCAATGATTGCATATTTGGCAGTGATCCCCAGGGAACGCCAGAAATCGGGGTCATTGGTAAATAGTTTGATGTAATTGGAAAAACCAAAATTTGTCGGTGGGCTGATGATGTTATAGTCTGAAAATGAAAAAACCAGCGAGGCGATCATCGGGCCAACAGTGAACAAAAGGAAGCCAATGATCCAGGGGCTGATGAAAAGGTATCCCCAGAAGGACTCGCGCCTGTCGCAGGGACATGGTTTGGATTAGCTATTTTCATGGGTTGTTTCCTGCAAATATTGGAATGTTGTTCCCTCTCTCGCAAGAAGAGGGAACAACTCTATATTTACACCGGCTTATGGATGTGCCGCCCAGTACTCATCCAGGTAACCCTGCACTTCCGCTTGCAGGTCATCCATCACCTGCTGGACATCATTGCTGTCCCCGCTCAGGATGCGGCTCATGGCATTTTCTGTGGCATCCCAGACCTTGGAATAGTTGGGTACCCACGATTCATTATTGGGCGATGCATCCATATAGTCGATCGAGTCGATGAACACCTGGAAGTCCACATTCGGGTATTCAGCGCCCATCTTATCGATCCAACTGGTTGCCAGCGATTTCCGTGAGGGGATGCAGCCAAAGATGCCGCATAGTCGGCTTTGCATTGCGGGTTCCATCAACCACTTGGCAACTTCCCATGCCTGGTCGGGGTGCTTGGAGTGGGCCGGGATGGCAAATGTATCAGCATTCACCGGTGAAACAACATCGCCGTGCGGTCCGGCTGGTACAGCAGCCACGTTCCAGTTACCAGCGGTGGTAAAGTTCGGGAAGGCGTAGCTTGCCCAGCTGAAGCACTCGAACATGGCTACCTTTCCACTTTCGAAGGTGAAGTCCATGCCGGTAAAGGTCGAACCTTCATCCACGCTGGATGGTCGGATATGGTTGGTAAAGATCGAATCATACAGGAATTGCATTCCATCCAGGTAGCCTCCTGTATTCATCTCCGCATGTTTGTAGTCAGCGCTCATGCCCAGCGGGTTGCCCCCGAATTTACCCGGTACGGTGCGGAATGGACCGCACCAGCCGCCCCAGCCCCACTGTGTGATCTGTCGTCGGGTCAAAATTGGCTGATGTCGCATTGTTGTTGTTGGAATCCAGCGTCATTTGTTGCCCCAGCTCGACCATTTTTTGAAGCGTCCAGGTGGGATCGCCATATTGCTGTGGTGGGTAAGCAAGTTGGCGGCATCGAAAAGATCTTCATTGATGAAGGTGACCGATGGATAGACCCCAAGCGGTAAGCCGATGGTCTTCTCATTGAAATTCAGGAGTTGCAGGGATGGCCCATAAAAATCGGTGGTATCGTAGTTGTCGCTCTTAACGTACGGGCTGACATCGATCCACTCGTCATAGAATTCAGCGATTCCCTGAATGCCGATCGGGAAAGCCAGGTCAGGAGCAAGGTCACCTGCCAGCAGTGTGGAGAATTTGGAAGTATGCTCCTCCCAGGTTGAAAACATGAACTCGATTTGGATATCGGTGTGACTGGCATTATATTCCCCTGCAATGGTGTTCAAAGCAGCCATCGAATCAGGATCTGAACCGGCTCCAAATCCGACGAAGATCGTTATCTTGACCGGTTCGGTTACAGTCGCCTTGGGTGCACATGCAGTGAACAACATCAACCCCGCCATGAATAGTGCAAAAACCGTGTAATATCCTTTTTCCGTGCATTTTCTCCTCCTTATCACATATTGATCGAGTTGGTTGGTTAGGATGATTGGTTCCAGATTTTTTCGATTACTCGGTAACCTCCTTGTTCAAAAAGGACATCCGCAGGACTGGCGGAGCTTCAGTTCAGTGGACAAGACCAGGCGGGGTTCAACTTCCTCCCCTTGGATGATGCGCACAAGTTGCCGCACTGCCTGGCTTCCAACCTCTTCTGTTGGTGCACTCACCGTGGTCAGAGGCGGCATGAGTGTATTTGCGAATATGGAATCATCGAATCCAACGACCGCGATATCTTCCGGAACTTTTTTACCTGCCTGCCGCAGCGCAACCAGTACACCAATGGCCGATTTGTCATCGCCGGTGAATACTGCATCGAACTTAACTCTCTTAGCCAATAACATTTCCATCGATGTACGCGCATCGTTTCTGTCAAAATTGCCACGCGTGATCAGGTCGGGATCGATAGGGATCCTATGAGCGTCCAGCGCCATGCAATAGCCTTTTTCCCGCCAGGTCGAATCCTCGTGCCCTGCTGGACCCTGCAAAAATACGATCCTGCGGCAGTGGTGTGTTTTGATCAGGTGTTCGACGATCTTTTGTGCACCAGATTGGTTTTCGATGGTAACGATCGGGAAGTTTAAGGAATTTGGGGGAGCCTGGTGAAGTAAGCACCACTGGAAATCTGATTCCATGGAGTCGGGTCAAGCTCTTTCGCATCCAGGCTTTCGGTAAAAACCAGCAGCCCGTCTGTGTTATGCTCTCCCAGTGGGCTGCGGGGAGTGTTTTCCGGGCGGGACTGGGTGGCATGGATCAACAGGTCAAACCCTGCTTCACTGACCCCGGCTTCCACCCCTCGCAGCAGGGGCTGGAAAAAAGGCCCCACTGATTTCTGGTAGAAGCAATCCAATCGTATCCGTCCGGTGGCTCGCTAGTGTCCTGGCGGCGGCGTGGGGAACATAGTTTAATGCTGCCATAGCCGAACGGACCCTGCTGCAGTTTCCTTGTCCACAGGCGCAGTCCCATTCAATACGCGGCTGACCGTGGCGATGGATACGCCAGCTCGTTGTGCAACATCGGCAATTGTGAGACGGGAAGAAGGCATGCGGTTGATGAAATCGAGTGTTGAGCGTTTACTGAAAGCGCTTACATAGTATAGCGAATTTTTTATCCGGAGTCAACTCGTTCGTGAAGTATTTAAGGTTGGGGATTATTTATTGCAAGGGAACGCATTCAATTATTGTTTCCCTTTTTCTTTTGCTTGACGGTTTCCAGCAATTTCCGGATTCTTCCATGCCGTTCCCGGGTCAGCGGATAGAACCAGGCAGTGATGACGGCTGAGAATAGAAGGATAGCTCCCAGAGGTCCGATCAGGACACGGATGGCACCCAGTGTTCTGGAGGATTGTTCGAAGCTAATTGCTCCGACAGGGGGAGTCGTGTAGCCAAACCATCCCAGTACTTGCAGTCCCAGGAAGATTGCCAGTGCACCTGTCAATTTCCGGATAAAGTTCTTTATGCCGTAATAAATTCCCTCCTGGCGACGCCCCGTACCGCAATTCATCCCATTCGATCACGTCAGGGAACATGGCATCCGGTAGAATGTGCGCAGCTGAGACGCTTAAACCAGCCAGGAAGGCCATCCATAACACCAGGGAGATCTGCCCTGGGTGGACCAGGAAGATTCCAATCTGTACCCCGGCCCAGAAAACCATCCCGATGATGTAGGCGATGTGTTTTCCCAAGCGATGAGACAGCCACAACCAGAACGGCAGGGCAAGCGTGGCAGTGATCAGCAGCAGCGCAAAGACTGCAGATTCTAATGGAAGGGATGCCCCCATGAATGTCACCGAGGTCAGCATGTTCCCCCGGGCGATCCAATAGAGAAGGTAAAAAGGCAGGAGCAGCGCTACCATGTCGAAGGTGATCCAATTCAGCATGTAGATCAGTGTCGCGAAGCGGAAGGGAATATTTGCCCACGCTGTGCGCAGGGTTTGCTTGAAGCTTACTGTTTCCTGCGGTCGGTCTGCTGCTCCGTAGCGCTCACGGATCACGGCAAAGATCAGCAGGAACGGGACGACCGCCAACCCGCCGAAGATCCCCGCCACGATTAGGTATCCTTGCTGTTGGGTAAAACCAGCAGCCAGGACTGAATCAATAATCGCTGGGGCAGCCACCGCAGTCACCAGGGATGCCAGTAGGTTGAAAAAGATTCGGAAGCTGGTCAAGGTGGTCCGTTCGTCGTAGTCGGGAGTCAACTCGGGGAGCAGGGAGGAAAATGGGACGCCGCATAGGGTTTCGAATGTATCGCTGATCATGAATGCCAGCGTCACGGTCGCAGCCAGGGCGATTTGGCTGTGCCAGGGAGGTGCCCACCACAGCAGGAGGAAACTTGCGCCGAAAGGGATGGCGAAAAATAAGCAGGAAAGGTCGCCGGCGACCCCAACGGCTGCGCATTCGATCGGTAAGAATTCCCACCAGCGGGTCGTTGATCGCGTCCCAAATGATTCCCACCAGTGCCGCGAAGCTTGCCAGCCGTGCATCCAGCCCAACCACATCCGTCAGGAAAATGGCGTAGAAGATCTGGCGCAGGGTTCCATAACTGGCCTCGCTCCAATCCCCGCTGCCGTATGCCAGTTTCACCCAAAAGGAAAGTGCGTTGTTCTTGACCCTGCTGGTTGTTTCACTCATGGATGCTCCTTGGCAGACTTGTTGCCATATTGTTAACACCACTTTTACCAGATTTCCTCGAAGCGGGCTGGATTGTTAAGGATATAATCCATTCGTGACCGAATCATCCAAACCCTCCATTTCCAGCAAATTAAAATCCATGGGAGTAAAGATCGGTGCTGCCGGGCTGAAACCTGCTCTCTCTCGGAAAGAGGATGCAGCTATCCAGATCTGTGGTGGATGGTCGCTTCATATCCACCCGCCAGGGTGAAACGTTTGTATCTGAACAGTCCTTTCCTTCCGATTATCATCATGGGCTCACTCCCCTGCGCACATCAGTTCCCCTAGTGACAATTTCACAATGGGCTCGCGACACGCGCATGTCGCAAATGCCCCTTGAGTCTTTCGCCTATTTGGATATCGAGACATCTGGCCTGGCAGGGGGTACAGGTACATACGCCTTCCTGGTGGGTATTGGCAGATTTGAGGGAGATTCTTTCCACCTGGCGCAATTCTTCATGCGTGATCCTTCCGAAGAACCCGCTCTGCTTGAAGGGATAATGGATTTCCTGGCTCCAAGCTGCAGGTCTGGTCACTTTCAATGGCAAAGCCTTTGACGCGCCTTTATTAGTCACCCGCTACCTTTTGCACAGTCTCCCGGTGCCGTTTAAAGATTTTTCCCATCTCGATTTGCTACCCCTGGCAAGGCGCCTCTGGCGTGATCGTCTCCCCAGCCGCGCCCTGAAATACCTCGAGGAAAATATCCTTGGTGCTCCGCGTACCATCGATGAAGTCCCTGGTTACGAAATTCCATATCTCTACTTCGACTATTTGCGCACTGGCGATGCTGGTCCTTTAAAAGGAGTCTTTTACCATAATGCCATGGATATCGTCGCTTTGGCCGCTTTAATGAACCATATGGCGTCGATTTTGGATGCCCCGTTTGGCGGACAGGTTCAACATGGTCTGGATTTCGTCTCCTTGGCGAAACTGTATGAAGATCTGGATCGTCGTGAGGAGGCAGCTCGTCTGTATGAGCGTGGCTTGGAGGCCGGCCTCGGCGAAGCAGACTTTGGCGCGGCAGTTCAAAGGTTGTCAGCGTTACATCGCAGGCGGGGTGACCTCGAGGCTGCCGCAACTTTATGGCAAAAAGCCGCTGCCCAGGGACACGTTTATGCGCATGTTGAATTGGCGAAATATTTCGAACATTCCCGTCGCGATTTCCTGAAGCTCTCAAATGGACGCAAAGTGCTGAGGAACTGGTTGGTATGCTGGATATTCCCCGCTATGAATATCGTCACTGGATGGAAGAATTGGAACATCGGAAAAAAAGGTTGCAGGAGAAGTCTTTCAAGTAATATATGGATGCCCGCTTCCAGGTTGGAGAAAGAATTGCATACGTGTTTCTTCTCGAAGAACTTGCTCCCGACGAATGGGGAGCTTGAGAAAAAGTAACGATGTTTTTCCAGTCAGTGGATTGTTGATTCAATTTGATGAACACGGATTCCGATTTTAGGCTTATGAAAACTTTCATGGTTCGAACAGCGGCTCTGTTGCTTTTACTTCTGTTGGTCACTTCTATTTCCTCATGCGGTGGCGGAACTCAGTCATCCACTGGAGGAAAACTTAAAGTCTTGGCAACCACCAGCATTGTGGGCGATGTAGTCAAACAGGTGGCAGGAGATGTCGTTGACTTGACGATTTTAATGCCGGTTGGCACCGATCCGCATGACTACCAGCCGCGCCCTCAGGATGCTGCTGCGATTGCCTCCGCCCAAATTATCTTTTCCAGCGGGGTCGGGTTGGAGACCTATCTCCAGCCCCTTATGGATAGCACCGGGGCAAAAGGGACTCTCATCGAAGTATCTACGGGAATATCCATTCTGCAGTTACCTGGCGGTACTCAGGCGTCTGGCGATCCCCATACCTGGATGGATCCAAACAACGTTATCACTTGGGTGCAAAATATCTCTACCGCCCTTTCCTCAGCAGACCCGGCGCAAGCTGCCGTTTTTCAGGCAAATGCCGAAACCTATTCGGCATCGTTGCGCTCCTTGGATTCCTGGATCCGTACTGAAGTGTCTACAATTCCCCAGCAAAACCGCTTGTTTATCTCTGACCACGCAGTCTTGGGCTATTTTGCCGCGCGGTATGGTTTCACCCAGGTCGGCACCATCACCGGTTCCTTCAGCTCAGAGGCAGCTCCTTCCGCTCGAGAGTTGGCTGCCCTTGAAGATAATATTCGCAAGTCGACGGTTCGGGCGGTGTTTGTCAGCGAAGCTGTAAACCAGTCCCTGGCAGACCAGGTGGCAGCAGATACCGGCATAAAGGCGGTTTGGATATACCACGCCTCTCTGACTGCCCCTGGTGGTCCTGCCGCGAGCTACCTGGATTTCATGCGATATAATGTCACCGCTATTGTGGAAGCTTTAAAATAATGTATCTTCATATTCAGCATCAACCAGACCAACCCATTCTGGATGTCCGGCGGCTAAATGTCTCTTACGATGGTCACTTTGCCCTGGAAAATATTACTTTTCACCTTCATGCAGGTGAACGCGTCGCGGTGGTTGGTCCTAACGGAGCGGGGAAAAGTACGCTATTCAAGGTTGTGGCAGGTGTGCTGCCTCCTACCTCGGGAGAGGTGAAGATCTCAGGTTACAACCCCCGCGGTCATATTTGCATCGCCTATGTCCCTCAGCGCAATCTGGTCGACTGGCGCTTTCCTGCCAGTGTGGCTGACGTCGTGATGATGGGTCGCATTGGTCAGGTTGGCCTATTCCGCTGGCCGCGCCGTGCTGACTGGGATATTGTTCACGCTTCCCTCGCAGCGGTGGATATGGAGCCAATGGCTGATCGCCAGATCGGAGAGCTCTCTGGCGGACAGCAGCAGCGCACTTTTCTGGCTCGCGCCATGGCACAGGAAGCTGAGTTGGTTCTGATGGACGAACCACTGAATGGCTTGGACACCCCTTCCCAGGAAGCGATCCTATCTCTGTTGGAAAAATTCCGTCAACAGAAAATAACCGTCATGGTCGCTACACACGACTTGGGACAGGCTGCCAGCCATTTTGACCGTGTCATGCTGCTTAACCATCAAATGATTCGCTTTGGGTCGCCGCAGGATGTATTGACCCCGGAAACCTTGTTGCGCGCTTACGGGGGTCATGCTCAATTGATCCGGGGAACCGACGGTACCGCAGCTCTTGCCGATACATGTTGTGACGGGGAAGAAGAGCATGACTAGTTTGTTCGATATCTTCCTCCAACCGTTCACATATGATTTTATGCTGCGTGGCTTGATTGCCTCGGTCGTTGTCGGCGTGGTCTGCGCAGTGGTGGGGGTGTACGTGGTTTTACGGGGCATGGCTTTTTTCGGAGATGCCTTGGCACATGCTGTTCTGCCAGGAGTAGCCCTTGGTTACCTGCTGGGGGGTGGCAGCCGGGATACTCTCTTCTGGTGGGCCCTCGGTGCGGCAGTCCTGGTGGCTCTCGCAGTGGGACGCATCTCGAAACATGCCGAGATCCGTGAGGACACCGCCATAGGCATTCTTTTTGCCAGCATGTTCGCACTTGGGATCGCCCTGATTTCCACTGTTCGTAGTTATAGCGTGGATTTGAGTCATTTCCTGTTTGGGAATGTTCTTGGGGTTTCGGTCCATGACCTGGTCCTGACTTCTGTTTTTGGCGGGATAATTCTTTTAACGATACTGCTTTTCTATAAAGAGTTCCTTGTAATATCGTTTGACCCGGTGTTGGCTGCCACACTCCGCCTTCCCTCCGGTCTGTTGAATAACATCCTGTTTATCCTGATGGCACTGACCGTTTCAGTAGCCATGCAGACGGTCGGAGTTGCCCTTATGGTGGCGATGCTGGTTACTCCTGCAGCTACTGCCTCCCTGCTTACCCGCCGCCTGTGGCAGGGGATGCTCGTCTCGGGAGCAATTGGGGCATTTTCTTCGGTGGTTGGTCTCTATTTGAGTTTCTATTTTAATATCGTTTCCGGCTCCGCCATCGTCCTGACCGCCACTATGATTTTCCTGCTTGTTTTCCTCTTCCAGCCTCGCCGCGGGTTGGTATGGAAAAAAAGATAAGCATGTTCGGCCGTTCCCCCATTATGCTTGTTTTTATTCTAATCATTCTGCCTGCCTGCACACCACTGGGTCTGCCACTTCCTACGGCAGTAGTCCCCACCTCTTACTCCCGGCCTGGAAGTGTTTCCCTCGCTCACACCTTTCAATCCCGGGGAAAATACTCCCAGTGGGATTGCCACTCTTCCATTTACACCTGCACCAACACCCACACTACTATCCGTTCCAGGATTTATACCGCCTCTTTATACCCTTAACGCCAGTTTGGATTATGCTGCCCATACGGTTTCAGTGGACGAATCGATCTTTTATCAGAATGCTGCGGGGGTGGCTCTCTCATCTCTCGTCATGTCTGTTGAACCGAATATTTGGACAGGCTGTTTTGTGTTGGGTTATTTGACGATTAATGGCCAGGAGTTGAAGGGATTAACCCTCATCGGTGACCGCTTGGATATCCCGCTTGATTCACCTCTTCCACCCGGTGGCACACTCAATGTTTCTCTGCATTTTGACTTGAATCTTCCCCCTGCAGACAGTTACAACGTCTTTGGCTATAACACCCTTCAAGTGAATTTGGTGGATTGGTACCCATTTGTCGTGCCTTATTCGGGGGGGTGGCTGCTCCATCCACGAGCGAAGGTGGGGGAACACCTCGTCTACGACGTGGCGGATTTTGATGTGACGTTGTTTCTAACCGGCCAAACCAAATCGGTTAGCGTGGCTGCCAGCGCTCCTGTTGATACGTCTTCAGGAGCTTTTCATTATCGACTGGAGAACGCCCGCACTTTTGTTTTTTCTGCCAGCACTGCATACCAGACCATCTCGGTCCTTACCGGTGGTGTGACCATCACCAGCTATTATTTTGGTCCTGATGACACCTCAGCTTCTGCGGCATTGGATGCAGTGGTCAAGGCTTTGAAAACATTCGGGGAACTCTTCGGACCATATCCACATCCCGCTTTGAGCATCGTTGAGTCCCCGTTTTTCGATGGCATGGAATATAGCGGCCTCTTCTTCTTGAGCCGGGATTATTACATCGCCTATGATGGGACGATGCTCAATAACCTGGTCGATATTGCTGTTCACGAGACCGCTCATCAGTGGTGGTTCGGACTCGTCGGCAATGACCAGGCACTGTCGCCTTGGCTGGATGAGGCGTTGGCAACCTACAGTGAAAACCTTTTCTATGAGAAGAATTTTCCCAAAATTTCCACCTGGTGGCTCTTTCGGGTGGAGGCTTTCAACCCATCCGGCTGGGTGGATACGGACATTTATCATGGTGTCAATTTTCGGACGTATGCCAATGCCGTTTATCTTCGCGGGGCGCAGTTCCTCCAGGCGATCCGTGAACGAATGGGGGATGACGCTTTTTATGCATTCCTGAAGGACTATGCTGCACAAATGTCTCAGAAACGCGCTACCCCGGATGATTTTTTCCGCATTCTCTCAGCCCATTCCGGTCTGGAGATATCTGACATAATATCCTCTTTTTTCAGCCGCCAATATTGATCTTTCTCGATACCATGAGCGCACAATCTTTTCCGGAACCGACTGTCAGGATTTTGATTTTCAACACAAAAAGGGAACTCTTGCTTATTAAATCGCACAAATGGCCGGGCAGTTACGTGGTTCCTGGGGGACACGTGGAATTGGGTGAAACGCATGGAAGAAACGGTGATCCGCGAAGCAAAGGAGGAGACCGGGCTGGATGTTCATGACTTGCACTTCCTTGGCTGGCAGGAATTCATCTATGATCCTTCCTTTTGGAAACGACGACATTTCCTCTTTTTTGATTACGCCTGCCAATCCGAATCTGACGAGGTGATTCTGAATGACGAAGCTGAAGATTATTTATGGGTCCCGCTAGGTGAAGCTCTGGAACTGCCGCTCGATCCATACACTCGAACCTCGGTTTTGGAATTTTTGAGAATGGGTACCTAAATAATTTTGGGAGTCAAGAGTCGCTATTTATCTTGATGGTTGAACAATAGGAGGTTTTGATGGAACGAATGCCCTTACTTTTCGTTGGGCACGGCAGCCCGATGAATGCCATTGAAGACAATGAATTCAGCCGCGCCTGGATCGATATCGGGAGTGCATTGCCGATCCCCAAAGCCATCCTTTGCGTTTCTGCTCATTGGGAGTCCAGGGGAACCCAAATTACTGCCATGCAGAAACCTCGCACGATTTATGACTTCTATGGCTTTCCTCCGGAACTCTATGCAAAGACGTACCCCGCTCCTGGGTCGCCTGATTTCGCAGGGCGTGTTCGAAACCTTGTAGGGTTGAATGAAATCGCTCCCGACCTGACTTGGGGCTTGGACCATGGCACCTGGTCTGTTCTTTCGCGCATGTTCCCCAATGCTGACATTCCGGTTGTGCAATTAAGTCTGGATGTGAATAAAAATGCTCAGGCACATTACGACCTGGGTCGGCAGCTTCGAGACCTGCGGAACGAAGGTGTTTTGATCGTTGGCAGTGGGAATATTGTTCACAACCTGCGCATGGTCGTCTTTGAAGATATCGCTTTCGACTGGGCATTGGAATTCGATGCCATGGTCAGGCAGGCTATCCTTGATGAGCACCACGAACCGCTCATCCAGTACAACAAGGCAGGGCGTGCGGCTGCTCTTTCCATCAATTCTGCGGAGCATTACAAACCATTGCTATATATTTTGGGTGCCCTGGAAGCGGGGGAACCGGTCAATTTCTTCACCGAAAAAGTTTGGGGTGGGTCTGTCTCCATGCGGTCAGTCAGGATTGGATAAACATGCCCGATCAGCTCGAGCATATGCTGGTAGATACCAACGGAGTGCGACTGCATGTTGTGTTCGCTGGCGCTCCATCGGGGAAACCGGTTCTCCTTCTGCATGGTTTTCCCGAATTTTGGATGGGCTGGCGGCACCAGATACCAGCCCTTGCAGCTGCCGGGTTTCGAGTGATCGTCCCCGATCAACGCGGCTATAACCTGTCCCAGCGCCCAACTGGCACCCGTCATTATCGGTTGGATGTGCTTGGCAGGGATATTCTCGGGCTGATGGATCAGTTGGGAATTGAAAAAATTAATCTGGTCGGGCATGATTGGGGGGCGGGAGTTGCGTGGTGGATCGCGTTCAATTTCCCTGGGCGGATTGATCGCCTGGCGGTACTAAATGTTCCTCATCCATTTGTAATGGCGGAGACCCTTCGCAAATCTCTCCGCCAGATGTTAAAATCCTGGTACATCTTGTTTTTCCAAATCCCTGTCCTCCCGGAATGGTTAATGGGCTTGAATAATTATTCTGCTGCCGTTAACATGTTGCGCGCCAGCGGAAAAACCTCCACCTTTTCCCCACAAGAGTTGGATGAATACCGTTGCGCATGGACGAATTCCGGTGGGTTTACCGGTATGATAAATTGGTACCGCGCGATGATCGTGCAACGCTCGCCCTCAACCTCTGGGGATATCCGCGTTCATGTGCCAACCCTCGTGATGTGGGGAAAAAAGGATGTCGCCCTCACCAGTGATATGGCCGAGAAATCGATTCAATTGTGTGATAATGGTCGGCTGCTGTTTTTTGATGATGCCACCCATTGGGTCCAGCACGATGCCGCCGCAGCTGTAAATCATGAACTAATATCTTTCATTAAATAAAATTCCAAATACCTCCAAGACCATGACTGATCCTGTCATTCACCTGCAAGGACTTTGTAAAACGTATCGGGTTCCCGAGCGGGAATCCGGGATGGGCGCTGCCCTCAAATCCCTGCTCCACCGCCGCATGCAGGAAATTCAGGCGGTGGATGGCTTGACCTTTGATTTGTACCCGGGAGAAATCGTTGGCTTCCTTGGTCCCAATGGTGCTGGCAAAACGACCACACTAAAAATGCTTTCCGGATTGCTGCACCCCACCGGCGGAGAAGGATTGGTGCTTGGTTCAATCCCCTGGAAACGTGAACGTGCATTTCTCCGCCAGATCACCTTGGTGATGGGTCAGCGCAATCAATTGGTGTGGGATATTCCTGCTGCCGATTCCTTTGAACTCAATCGGGTCATTTACCGTCTTCCAGCTGATGATTTTCGCCGAACACTGAATGAGCTGACGGAACTCCTTGACCTGGGTCCATTGCTTAAAGAAGCCTGTCCGGAATTTGTCGCTGGGCGAACGCATGAAATGCGAGATTGCTGCTGGTTTGCTACACCGCCCGCAGGTGGTCTTCTTGGATGAACCCACTATTGGGTTGGATGTGACCATGCAGCGCCGCATCCGTGCGTTCATAGCTGAGTACAATCACCGCTCAGGCGCTACTGTCTTACTCACCAGCCATTATATGGCCGACGTTGCCGCCCTTTGCAAGCGCGTCATCGTTATCCATCACGGACGGTTGCTCTTCGATGGTGATCTTACCGATCTCGTTCAAAAGTTCACATCCCATAAGACAATCGTTGTACAGCTTGAGGATTGTCAAGCTGATTTGAAGGCCTATGGAGAGGTCCTCGATTGTGAAGACGGACGCTTCACGTTGCAAGTTCCCAAATCCCAGGACCGCCCATGTTACTGAGCGTCTTTTGGCTGACCTGCCCGTGATCGACTTGCTGGTGGAAGATCCGCCCATCGAGGAGGTCATTGACCGGGTGTTTACACAGGGACCCGCATGACCGTCATGCGCGAAATCCAGGCCTTATTGCGCTTGTATGCCCAGCAGTTTAAAACCACGTTTGCCACCATGGTCCAGTACCGGGCTTCCCTGTTCATTTGGATGATATCCCAGGTTCTTGAACCGCTGGTTTATTTGATAGTCTGGTCGACGGTCTCGAGGGATAGCGGAGGCAGTGTTGGGGGATATACCCCGCAGGGGTTTGCTGGTTATTATCTTGCCTTGATGCTTGTAAATCAGGTCACGTATACCTGGATCATGTGGGAATACGAGTACCGCGTCCGTCAAGGTCTCCTTTCGGTCGCTTTGCTCAAACCGGTTCATCCCATACATTCGGATATTTCCGACAATTTATCCTCCAAGTTGATCACGTTGCCAATCCTGATGGTTGTCGCAGCAGGCCTGGCGCTGATCTTCCACCCGACTGCTGCATTGGCTTGGTGGTCTGTATTGACATTTATCCCCGCTCTGATCTTCGCCTTTTTGGTGCGCTTCCTGGTCGAATGGACACTTGCGCTTTCGGCATTTTGGACCACCCGGGTAAATGCTATTAACCAGGTGTATTTCATTTTAATGATGTTTTTAGCGGGTCAGATCGCCCCGCTCAGTCTGTTTCCCAAATGGCTCCAAGTAGGGGCTGACATTTTGCCCTTCCGCTGGATGCTTGGTTTCCCCGTGGAGCTTGTTCTCGGTCGTTTATCGCCCATCCAGGCTGTCGAGGGACTGGTTGCCCAGGCTGTTTGGGTAATCATCAGTCTTGCATTGATCCGCTTGGTTTGGCGTGCTGGGTTGCGGGTGTATTCAGCGGTGGGCGCATGAATACCTTACGATTATTATTTGTTTTTTTCCGGGTAAGTATACTCAACGAGACTGCCTATCGCGTCAACTTTTTCGTTCAATTATTCCAATCCCTGCTTGAGCTGGGGACTGCCCTCGCGGGGTTGGCAGTCATATTCTCGTACACTCAGTCTCTTGGGGGCTGGCGGCCCAATGAAATGTTGGCGTTGGTGGGAGTTTATTTCCTGGTCGGTGGGGTGATTAGCCTGGTGATTCAGCCCGGGATGGCTGCACTCATCGACTCGGTTCGTGACGGCACACTGGATTTCACCTTGACCAAGCCCGAAGATGCGCAGTTGCTGGTCAGCATCCAGCGCGTAGCCATCTGGAGTTTGCTTGACTTGCTTATGGGTGCGGGGGTATTAATTACGGCTCTCATTCGGCTGGGGAAAACGGTCGGGTTGGGGGAGGCCTCCCAGTTTATCGGCATGCTGCTGGCTGGGGCGGTGATTGTTTACAGTTTCTGGTTGATCCTGGCCAGTCTGTCTTTTTGGCTGGTGCGAGTCGAAAACTTGCTGGAAATATTCCAGAGTATGTACCAGGCCGGGCGCTGGCCTGTCAGCTTGTATCCTGGCTGGCTGCGTTTTGCCCTCACGTTCATTATTCCGGTGGCATTTGCCACCACTATCCCCGCTGAGGCTCTTACCGGTCGCTTGGGCAGCACTACCCTTTTTGGAGCGGTCGGGCTTGCCATCCTCCTTTTTATTCTTGCGCGCGTAATTTGGCGTCTGGGCCTCCGTCGCTACTCGGGTGCCTCCGCATAAATTCCATAATCTGCAATAAATTTCTTCATTAATGTGAAAAACTATGAATCAGGTAGCAAAACTTTTCCGGTTTGTTAAACCGTATTGGAAAAAATCACTAATCTCTCTCGCCTTGCTGACTGCGGTGGTCGTCATGGACCTGGCAATACCGCGCTTGGTGCAGCAGGTCATAGACCAGGGCATTATCAATCAGAATATGCAGGTGGTTGTGAACACCTTCTTCCTGATGCTGGGAATTTCTGTCCTGGATACGATCTTTGCCGTTGGCAATAATATTTTCTCGGTGCAGGTGGGCGAGGGGGTCGGGCGGGATATGAGAGAGGCCATCTTCTTGAAGGTCCAGTCCTTTTCCTTTGGCAATCTTGACCGCCTGAAGACCGGACAGTTGATGGTCCGCCTCTCCAACGACTCTGGCGTGGTTCAGCGCCTGTTTCAAATCACATTGCGTATAGGAACCCGAGCCCCGCTGTTGATGATTGGTAGCATCATCCTGATGTTTAATACCGCCCCTCACCTGGCCTTGGTTATGCTTCCCCTCCTCGTTATAACTTCGATTGGTATCGCGATTTTTAGTTTGAAGA
The DNA here is from genome assembly GCA_963826215.1 of uncultured Chloroflexia bacterium. Lineage (GTDB taxonomy): Bacteria > Chloroflexota > Anaerolineae > Anaerolineales > Villigracilaceae > UBA877. The sequence continues at coordinate 296,115 of CAWGWL010000033.1, forward strand.
TGGGACCTCTATTCCTCACAATGCAGCAGAAATTGGATCGGTTGAATACGGTCCTTCAGGAAAATATTGCGGGAGCACGCGTTGTGAAAGCTTTTGTCCGCGCCCGTCACGAGTCAGACCGGTTTGAAGGAGCCAACGAGGATTTCACCGAGCGCAATATCCGGGTATCCCAGCTGATGTCCACCCTGAGCCCAATCTTGAATCTCGCCCTGAATATCGGTGTCGTGATGGTGGTCTGGTCCGGAGGGTTGCAGTCGATTCACTTGGGCAACCTTTCCACTGGTCAGATTGTGGCTTTTGTAAATTACCTTCAAACCACCGTTGTCCCCTTGCTAAACCTTGTTAACCTGGCCAATATTTGGGCAGCGGCCATTGCTTCGGCAGATCGAGTCAACGAAGTATTGGAGGCTGACCCCGAAGTGCAGGATTCAGTCGATGCGATTACCTTACCCCCTGCCAGCCGTTCCACAATTACCTTCGAGAATGTTGGCTTTCATTACAATGGGACCACGGATGGGTCCGTCTTGCAGGATATCTCCCTTAACATTGAACCCGGGCAGATGATCGCCATCCTGGGAGCCACTGGGTCTGGAAAATCCACTCTTGTCAATCTGATTCCGCGTTTTTACGATGCAACAGAAGGTCGTATCCTGATCGATGGACTGGATATTCGGAATATTCGCCAGGACTCGCTGTTGGCTCAAATTGGTTTCGTGCCCCAGGAAACGGTCCTCTTCTCCGGGACGGTTAAGGATAATATCCGCTATGGCCGTCCGGATGCCACGGACGAGGAAGTGGTTGCCGGCTCGAAGGCAGCTCAAGCGCATGAATTCATCCTGGATCTACCGAATGGATATGATACTCATGTCGAAGAACGGGGTACCAACCTTTCTGGCGGACAGAAACAGCGCATAGCTATTGCGCGTGCTCTCTTGACTAATCCTTCAATCCTGATTCTCGACGATAGCACAAGTTCGGTGGATGTGGAAACCGAAACGAAGATCCAATCTGCGTTGGACAAGTTGATGAAAGGCCGCACCAGTATTGTAGTTGCGCAACGCATCAGCACTGTCTTGAAAGCGGACAAGATTCTGGTAATTGACAAAGGGCATATCGCGGCCGAGGGCACTCACCGCGAACTGCTCACGTCCAGCCCAATTTATCAGGAAATCTTTGCTTCCCAGTTGGGGAACGGGATAAATGGGGCCTTACAATGACTAACCAGTCCACCCTAAAACCAAATGCGGGTGAGATTCGCACCCAGATGATGCGCGGTGGTCCCGGACGACCAGGCAAGATCGAGAAGGCGCGTGACCCCCGTCGTGCTTTGGTTCGATTGATTCCCTATTTAAAGCCTTACACCTTTACCCTTATATTTGTGTTTTCATTTATCCTTGCTTCCACCGCACTTGGGTTGGTCGGTCCCTATCTGATGGGGCAGGCGATCGATAAGTTCATCGCGGTGAAAAGGATAAGTGGGCTGGCAACAATTGCCGTTTGGATGCTGATTGTCTTTCTTCTGGGCAACATATGCGACGCCGCCTCAGGTTGGATGATGGCGAGCATCTCACAGAAGGCGCTTAAGAGTGTCCGTCGTGATCTTTTCGGGCATCTGCAGACCCTCTCGTTGAAATTTTTCGATACCAACACGGCTGGCGAGTTGATGAGCCGGTTGACTAATGATATTGATGCCATAAACCAGGCAGTTTCCCAGAATGTGGTTTCACTTGTTGCCAGCGTGTTATCCATGGTCGGTATCCTGCTTGCCATGTTCTTGATGAATGTCTGGTTGACTTTGGCGGCTCTGGCAGTGGTTCCCTTGATGCTTTGGTTCACTAATTTCGTCGCAAAGTATACCCGCAAAGGTTTCCGCGAATTGCAGAAACATTTGGGAGAAATGAACAGTGTTACCGAGGAAGCGATTAGTGGTCAGCGTGTGATTAAAGCCTTCCGGCGCAATGAATCGGTTATTGAAGCCTTCCGAAAAAGCAATCAGGAAGTTTACAAGGCTGGAATCTACGCTAACTCTTATGCCCTTCTGCTGATGCCCCTAACCAATCAGCTGGGTAATTTGTTCGTTATTACCATTGCCGGTCTCGGAGGCTGGCTGGCGCTGAAGGGATTGGTGACCATAGGGACCATAGCTGCATTTATCAGTTACGGGCGTTCCTTCGTGAACCCCCTCCGTCAATTATCGAATATCTTTAATGCCATCCAGGGTGCATTGGCGGGAGCTGAACGAGTCTTTGAGGTCATTGATACCCCACCGGAGATCGATGATGCTCCTGAGTTCGCTACTATGGCTGATGTTCAGGGACATGTAACCTTTAATAACGTCGGTTTTGCTTACACCCCCGAAAAACCCATCATCAAGGATATGACTCTGGAAGCGAAACCAGGTGAGATCGTCGCATTGGTCGGTCCAACCGGGGCTGGGAAAACCACCCTTGTTAATTTACTTACCCGTTTTTATGAAATCGACGAAGGACAGATCTGTATTGATGGCATGGACATCCGCCAAATTAAAAAGGATGACTTGCGACATCAGTTGGGGTTGGTTCTCCAGGATACCTTCCTGTTTTCTGACTCGGTGATGGAAAACATCCGCTATGGGCGTCTGGATGCTTCCGATGATCAGGTCATCGAGGCTGCTAAAATGGCGGACGCAGATCCATTTATTCGTAATTTACCTCATGGCTACCAGACGATGCTCTCCGAAAGGGCAGGCAACCTGAGCCAGGGTCAGCGGCAGATGCTTTCGATTGCGCGAGCCATTCTTGCAGACCCCTCAATTCTAATATTAGATGAAGCTACCAGCAGTGTGGACACTCGTACGGAAGTTCGCATCCAGAATGCCCTCTTGCGATTGATGAAGGGTCGTACCAGTTTTGTGATCGCACATCGCTTGAGCACGATCCGGGATGCCAGCCAGTTGCTCGTTATTAAGGATGGGGAGATCGTCGAGAAAGGCACCCATCAGCAGCTTCTCGCCCGGCACGGGTTCTACCATCACCTGTTTTTGAGTCAATTCAAAGGCGAGCAAATATAACTGGATTGAATATTCGAATTAATGGTTATAACAAATATTGCCCGGTGAAATTCTGGGCATTATATATAATAATAATTATTTTTCCCGCTTACTTCTTTTCCGCCCTTGCAGCGAGCCATATCCCTGCCAGGATCAGGGCCGCGCCTCCGATTTTTATCCAACCCGGCTGTTCTTGAAAAATAAAATACGCCAGGACGGTCGAACCAACCGGCTCACCCAGCAAAGTCACCGAGACAAATGAAGCGGGCAGGTACTTCAACGCCCAGTTGAATGTCGAATGTCCGAATAATTGCGGTACCAGAGCCAATAGCACGAACCATAAATAAGCGAGTGGGGGAAGTCCGTTCAGGCTTTCTCGCAATCCCAGCATGATCGCAATGAGAACCACCGCTGCCATTCCATATACAACAAATATGTAAGGGATCAACTCCAATTTTGACCGGAGTTTACGTCCCACTAGCATATATCCAGCCGCCATCCAAGCCCCCGCCAGCGCCAGGAAATCACCCAGGAAGGCTTTTCCCGCGAAGAAAGACACGATTGAGGGACAAAGCAGGGTTCCAGACTGCCAGGAACAGACATCCGCGAGTCCCACAATGACTCCCCCCGCCATGGCAAGACACAATCCTATGCCGGCGGATACTCCCAGCCTTTCGCGCAGCACCAGTGGAGCAAGGATTGCCACCCATAACGGGGTCGTAGATACCAGTACCACAGAACTTGCCACACTGGTGAACTCCAGGGAGCTGATCCACAAGGCAAAGTGCAAGGCAAGGAAAACCCCCGAAAGAAGACCTAATATCCATTCCCGCCTGCTTAATCGCTGCAAGGTCGGATCTGTACCGGGTTAACGCCAGGGGAGCCAGGATGATGCTTGCGATGGTGAGCCGTGCCGCGGCAATGACGATGGAAGGGGCTCCATCTGCTTGAGCGAATCTAATGAAAATAGCCGCAGTGGATGCTGCTGCAATACCTGCCAGCAGGCCCAGGGTCAAAGTGGATCTTCGCGGTGCTTGGGATGATCTCATGATCGTTCAAGTATACCGCTTGCTCAGGATTCGTTAGCAATTTGTATGAATCCTGTCGCTTAATGCTTGACTTTGGTAAAATAATAAGTACAATACAGATAATAATTATCATAATAAATTACAAGATGTAAGGAGATAATATTATGTCATTCCAACTTAGTCCACTCCCATACGCTTACGATGCATTGGAGCCATATATTGATACTCAGACAATGCAAATACACCACGATAAACATCACGCTGCCTATATCACCAATCTGAATGCAGCTCTTGAGAAACATCCTGAACTTTCTGGAAAGTCTCTTGAAGCACTGCTCATGGATCTGAATGCTGTCCCCGAAGATATTAGGATGGCTGTCCGAAACCACGGAGGCGGAGCATGGAACCATGATCTGTTCTGGCAGGTGATGGCTCCCAAGTCAGGTGGAGAACCGCAGGGTGCGCTGGCCAAGGCAATTGGATCCTCATTTACATCCTTTGCCAATTTCAAAACTGAGTTTGAGAAATCAGCCATGGGTAGGTTTGGTTCAGGCTGGGCATGGTTGGTTAAAAAGGGCAGTGGGTTGGCGGTGGTTTCAACTGCCAACCAGGACGCTCCCATCTCTGATGGGATGGTTCCTCTCCTGGGCTTGGATGTCTGGGAACACGCTTATTACTTGAAATATCAGAACCGTCGCGCTGAATATGTCAGTAATTGGTGGAACGTGGTCAATTGGACTGAAGTGGCTCGCCGCTATTCTGTAAAGTAGAAAATTTTAAGATATCTAGTTCTTGCCCGGACTTTAAACTCCGGGCTTTATGTTGCACATTTCTGCCAGCTTAGATATAATATATTCAACTTGTCGTAAAATTTGCTAGAGGAGGCATGAAATGACGCATATTATTACCAGCCTGTGTTTGCGCGATCGCGGCTGTATTGAAGTATGCCCGGTGGAGTGCATTGTGCCAGGCGAACCGGTCGAGAAATATCCTTGGATGTATATTGACCCGGATACTTGCATCGATTGCGGCGCATGCATTCCAGAATGCCCGTTCGCTGCCATTTTCCCCGAGGATGAAGTCCCTGCAGCCTACACTGCCAAGGGTGGGGAATATATCAGCAAGGTTGGGCTCGCCGGTCATTTTGAAGGCACTAACCACCATGGTAACCATATCGTTCTGGAAACGGTTAAGCAGTTGAATGCAGGTGAAGTCGTGAACCTGCGCGATGATATCCAACCTAATTACGATTTCTTCAAATCTGGTCCTGGTTACGGAGCTAAAGATCAGGATCCCGGGAATTAGTGCCCCGCATATTAAATCTGATTAACTAAATATCAAACCCGGTTCATTAATGAACCGGGTTTTTCGCTTTCTTTGTATGAATTAATGTAGTGATTTATCCACCTTGATTTCCCATGGAACTATGTTGTTTAAAAAAGGTCACCTGCATTATTTGTGGGTATAATTATTATTGAAGGGAGTTTTGCTGTCTCTCTTCGTTTTCGGAAGATTTGGTTTGGTTCCTGATCTGGTGGCTCAAAAACTCCTCCAATCGTGGGTTGATAGAGTTGGTTCGTAACTTGGCATAAAGAATTTCTAAAGAAACAAGGGGTGGTCTTGTCTGAAAAGCTTACTTACGTGGTTCATTGGATTTTTAAACAATTAATTCTGAGTCCCTCTCACATGGAGTACATATGAGATTTGATCCCACCTTTCTCAGCGGTTTCACCCTTGTCCTGACTGGTTTTACTGGGGCGTTTTTGGTTGCCCTTTGGGTTGCTTTGGTGGTCTGGACCTTTCGGGATATCCGTGCTCGCCATCGCGATAAATTGGTACATTTCCTGGCAGCAGCTCTGGTGGCTCTACTTAAATTTACCCGGGAATCCTGGTTTACCTCGTCCTGCGGCCTTCACGTACTTTGGAGGAAGAATATCAGCAGACCCTGGAGGAGGAAGCCCTGTTACAGTCTATAGAAGATCAGTCGGTATGTCCCGGGTGTGAGCGGCGTATCAAGGACGATTGGATGGTTTGCCCAACCTGTCAGACTAAATTGCGCAAACCTTGCCATTCTTGCGGACGCCTTATGGAACTGCCTTGGAATATCTGCCCGTATTGCGGCGTACCCGCGCCTGGAATGCGAAAGGAAGGGGGCACAATGGATGATGTTGTGCGTGGTTTGCAGGCGGAGGAAGAGATCAGTGATTTACGAATATTATCCTGCTTAATCCAACCGGGTACCCAGGTATTTTCCGTTCTTTACCTCCTTGGAAAACATCGCTAAACCATGCCACTTCACAATAATGTTGGGGCAATATTAATTGCCGGATTTTTACTGTATAATGCTGATATCAACCAAGGTTGGAAGGAGACACCATGAAGCGTGGACGAATATTTATATATTTGGCATTGATCATCATTATCGCTGTGGCTGCCGGGGGAGCATATTTATGGATGCACCGCACTCCCGGAACAAATCTGCCTCCAGCGTCCCAGGTCACCCCGCAAACAAAATTTGTCGGTATTGTTACTGCTGGTCAAAATATTAGTCCCGGATCACCCATTACCGAGGCAATGTTAAGTTCTATCCAGATTCCCGACACCGCACTTGTTCAGGGGCTTTTTACGAATAAAGCAGACCTGGTCAACATGTATGCAAAATATGCGATCGCCCAGGGTGTTCCGATTACTGATGCCATGGTTTCCATCACCCCGGGTAATGTTAGCCTTCCCGGTTCTTCTTGGGCTCCCTTTATCCCCCAGGGGTTGACGGCAATATCCATTCCCATAAATCGGCTCTCTTCAGTCGCTTATGGAATTCGCGATGGCGATTATGTTAATATTATTGTCTCCATGCTCCTTGTGGATGTAGATCCCCTCTATCAAAGTATCCTTCCTAATTACACGGCAAATGTGATGTCCCCCGGGGCAACTGCTGACGGTGTCGCATTGACAGCAGTCATTACCTCCGGTGGGGAGGGATCTAGAGCTGGGGAAACAATTTTGGATGAAACCCTGAATCAGCCTTTGTATATTGTTCCATCTGAAGGTCAGCGTCCTCGCTTGGTTACTCAGATGATTATGCAAAATGTCCAGGTGTTGCATGTTGGTTCATTCCCCCTTCCAGGTGAGACGGTATCTGATCAATTCTCTTTGTCTCCATCTGGAGCGGTGGCAACGGCAACCCCTGCCGCAGCTGGGTCTCAACCTCCTCCCGCTATTGTACGTCCGGATATTGTTACCTTGATGGTTTCCCCGGACGATGCGAACACCTTGGTGTTCCTGATTTACAGCGGCGCGAAAATGACCCTCACTCTCCGCAATCCGAATAACACCGGGGCTGCTGTCAAAACGGATGCTGCCATGCTTGAATATCTTTTGACCCAGTATGATATTCCAGTTCCGGCAAAGTTGCCCTATTCGCTCCAGCCTCGCATAGATAGTCTCCTTGATCCAAAACTGCCTGGCGATGTGACGCCCGTACCATAGACACAAATTTGAGTACTCCAACGCTTTGCATGGAGATTATCGATGGTTGATGGTGAAAAGTTTCGCGTCTTGATTGTGGATGACGTTGCAGAGACACGCGAAAACGTTCGAAAACTTTTACAGTTCGAATCAGACATTGAAGTGGTGGCTGCTGCACGGACAGGTCGGGAAGCTATCCAACTATCCCAGGAGGCTAACCCCGATGTGGTTCTGATGGACATCAACATGCCCGATATGGATGGTATCCAGGCTACCGAAGCCATCCGCCAGAAGATGCCTGCCGTTCAGGTGGTGATCCTCTCGGTCCAGGGCGATCAGAATTATATGCGTCGGGCAATGCTTGTCGGTGCGCGTGATTTCCTCACCAAGCCTCCTATGCCGGATGAACTTGTAGCTGCCATCCGCCGTGCCGGCAAAATGGCGCGTGAAGAACGCGCTAAATCCACACAGGTCTATGTTCAGGCTCAGGGTAGCCCCAACCGGGCAGTCACAACCAGCTTGATGACTCGGGGCAAAATTGTTCTGGTTTATAGCCCCAAGGGTGGTACAGGTTGTACGACGATCGCGGTGAACCTTGCCGTTGCTCTTCATAACGAGGAAACTCGCGTGGTGATCGTGGATGCGAACCTGCAGTTTGGTGATGTTGCCATTTTTTTGAACGAACAGGGAAAAAATACCATTTTGGATCTCGCGCCGCGTGTTGATGAATTGGATCCAGACATTGTTGACAGCGTCATGATTAAGAACGCTGCCTCAGGTGTCCATGTATTGGCTTCTCCTTCCCGCCCTGAAAATGCTGAAAAAATCAATGCAGACCAATTTTCAAAACTGCTCCGCTATTTACGGCAACTTTATGCATACATTATTGTGGATAGCAGCGCGTACCTTACCGACGTGACCTTGTCCGTAATGGATATTGCCGATTCCATCGTGCTCATTGCCACACAGGATATCCCTTCAATAAAGAATGATCGTCTCTTTCTTGACCTCTTGCTTACTCTGAATATCCCGGCTGACAAGATTGCCTTCGTCATGAATAAATTCGATAAAAGGATTGCCATTTCTGCCGAAAGGGTCGGCGAGAATCTTAAAACAGCAGGTGTTGGCTGTCATCCCTCTGGATGAACGCACGGTTATACCGGCTGCAAACCGTGGTGTCCCGTTTATGCTCGATAACAAGACCCAGCCGGCCTCTAAGGGCATTTACACTCTGGTGGAGGCGTTGACGGGCGAAACTGGTAAAACGGGAAATGGATGAGTCAGAAGCAATGGCGAAGCGGTAGGAATGATTTGGAGGTATGATGTCATTACTCAAACGGATTGAACAAGGACAGGGAAAACCAACCGAGCAAGTCCCTGGCACCCCCCAATCCCCTGCAGGAGGGGATCCCTCTCGGCTATCCACTTTACAGGCTCGCCGGGTGAGCGCACCAAGTGCAACTCCCCAGGCTGGAACGTATTTTGACTTGAAGACTCGTGTCCAGAATCGACTTTTAGCCGAACTCGATCCATCCATGGACATTACCAAAACCGACGATGTTCGCAAGACGATTCAGGGATTGTTCGAGCAAATTTTGAGTGAAGAAAATATTGTCTTATCCCGGCCGGAGCGCGCTCGCCTTTTTGAGCAGATAACTGCTGAGATCCTGGGACTTGGGCCTCTTCAAACCCTGCTGGAAGATGAGACGATTACAGAAGTAATGGTTAACGGTGCAAAGAACATCTATATTGAGCGTAAGGGGAAAATTCATCGGGTTCCGGTGACCTTTGAAAGTAATGACCATGTGATGCGCATTATCGACCGCATTGTAGCTCCTCTCGGACGGCGTATCGATGAATCCAGTCCATACGTGGATGCCCGCCTTGCGGATGGTTCCCGTGTGAATGCTGTTATCCCCCCAATTTCCCTGATCGGTCCAACACTGACCATTCGTAAATTTTCAAAAGTACCTATTACCCTTGAGCAATTGGTCACTTTTGGAACCATTACCCCAGAATCTCTGCAATTCCTCAAAGCCTGTGTTGAAGCCAGGATGAATATTGTTATCTCCGGAGGTACTGGCTCGGGCAAAACCACCCTTCTAAACATCCTTTCTAGCTTTATTCCTAGTGATGAACGCATCCTCACCATTGAAAATGCCGCAGAACTGCAGCTTCGCCAGGAACATGTCGTCACCCTTGAGTCTCGCCCACCCAACATTGAAGGTCGTGGTGAGATTACCATCCGTAACTTGGTCGTGAATGCCCTTCGTATGCGCCCCGACCGGATCATCGTGGGAGAAATCCGTGATGACGCCGCACTGGATATGTTGCAGGCCATGAACACTGGTCATGACGGTTCAATGACCACCTTGCACTCTAACTCCCCCCGTGATACTCTGGCTCGTCTTGAAACCATGACTATGATGGCTGGAATGGAATTGCCGGTTCGAGCCATCCGTGAACAGGTCTCTTCGGCTATTGACTTGATTGTCCATCAGGAACGCATGCGCGATGGCTCACGCAAGGTTACATATGTCACCGAAGTGAGTGGCATGGAAGGGGATGTAATTACAACCACCGACCTGTTTATCTTCGAACAGACTGGGCTTGAGAATGGAAAGGTTCTTGGCCACATGCGTCCCACTGGCTTGCGGCCGAAATTTATGGAGAAGATCGAAGCAGCAGGCATTCATTTGCCGCCCTCGATCTTTGGTGTCGGCAGCAGGCAGAGGTATTAGGTTGGAGCTGAACCGATTTTGGACAGGTGCTAAATGACTCCCACTTTACTGATCGGTGGCGGTATTCTTGCTTTGGTTCTGTTGGTTGTTGGTATTGTCGTTTCAGCGACCGGCGACAAAACCTCCATGGATGACCGCCTGAACAAGTATCTTGAAGAAGAGAAACCAGAAGATGCCAAGGATTCTAAAGGTGCCCTAACCGACTGGGTCAACAAGCGTGTTGAAAAATCATCTTTCGGGGACAGGATTTCCCGCGAATTGGCCCGTGCCGACCTGAAATTCAAACCGGGCGAGTATATGGCTTTGTATGTGATCGCTGTCATTGGGGGTGCATTGATTGCCTTTTTGCTTGGCGGCAGGCTTGTTTTGTCAGCCTTTATTGGAGCAGGGATTGGTGCACTGCTGCCGCGAATGTACGTTAAGAACCAGCAATCTAAGCGGCTCACTCGCTTCAACGATCAGTTACCGGATATGCTTAACCTGATGGTCAATGGGCTCCGGGCAGGTTTCTCAACTTTGCAGGCAATGGAAGCGGTTAGCAAGGAATTGCCGGCTCCTATTTGCGATGAGTTTCGGCGGGTTGTCCAGGAAATGCAATTGGGTATCACTATGGAGAAAGCGCTCTCCAACCTCCTCAGGCGAATCCCTTCTCAGGACCTGGATTTCTTGGTCACTGCCATCAACGTACAGCGCGAAGTCGGTGGTAACCTGGCAGAGATTATGGATGTAATCTCCTACACCATCCGCGAGCGTGTTCGCATTAAAGGTGATATTCGTGCGCTTACCTCCCAGGCTATGTATTCAGGTCGGGCGTTGGCATTGATGCCTATTGGTCTTTTGTGCATTTTGTGGTTTTTGAATCGCAGTTATGTGATGGAATTCTTTAACAAGGACAATCTCCTTTGCGGTGGAATTGCACTGGGTGCAGCAGGCTTCCTGATTGTCATTGGATACTTTGTTATGACCCGTATTGCTAACGTAGAGGTGTAACATGTTGACGACAATTATTATTATCGCAGTGATCATCGGTGTGATCACCGGAGCCATCATCCTTGTTATTGCTGGAGTCAAAAAATCAAGGTCATTGCAGGAAGATCCCCTGGCTGAACGTTTGGCAGAGTATAGCCAGCGTGGAGAGACAGTCTCCCTCGAAGAATTGGAACTTTCTCAGCCATTTTCTGAACGCGTGGTGATGCCGATCATGCGGCGGTTGGGGGAGATGTCCTCCCGCTTTACTCCGCAGCATGTCGTGGAGCAAACCCGTATTCGGTTGGAATTGGCTGGTAACCCCGGTCGAATCGATGCCTCCACCTTCATGGTTTTACATTTCGTCTCCGCCGGCTTGTTTGGTGGCTTGGTATTCTTGATCTCCCTTTTTTCAACAACTTTTACCCTGCCCATCAAGCTGGTTATGGTATTGGCGTTTATCATAATTGGTTACTTTTTCCCGGATTTGTGGGTGAGAAGCAAGATTAATAGCCGGCAGAAACAAGTCCGCAAGGCTATGCCGGATGCGCTTGATCTGTTGACGATTTGTGTGGAAGCCGGCTTGGGTTTTGACGCTGCCATGTCAAAGGTTAACGAAAAGTGGGACAATGAATTGTCCCTGGCGTTCGGCCGCGTTATCCGTGAGATCCAGTTGGGTAAACTTCGCCGAGACGCGTTAAGGGATATGTCAGATAGGTTGGGGCTCGCTGAAATGACCAGTTTCGTGGCTGCAGTCATCCAGTCGGAAATGTTGGGTGTTAGCATGGCCAAGGTGTTGCGTATTCAATCTGACCAGATGCGCGTAAAACGTCGTCAGCATGCTGAAGAAGAGGCACATAAGGCGCCGATTAAAATGATCTTCCCGATGGGTCTATTCATCTTCCCAGCCTTGATGATTGTGTTATTAACTCCGGCCGGTTTCCGGCTCTATGGTTCATTAAAATACTTTATTTAACCCAGTAGAACTGGCGTGACTTTGTCATATCGGCTATACCAGTGGATTTGGGGTAGTCTGGACTGGTTGTATCCTCCAATTTGTGGTGGATGCGGTCAGGTGGGATTCAGATGGTGTCCGGATTGCCAGAAGCAGGTTCTGACAGTTTCGGAACCTGTTTGTCGGGATTGCGGTCTACCGCTAACCCGTCCAGGTCAGTGTCCAGGTTGTAAATTATCATCCCCCCCTTACCAAATGATGCGTTCCTGGTTGGTCTTTGAAGGCCCAATCCGAAATGCATTGCATGCATTAAAATATCGCCGCAACATGGCACTTGGCGAAGCTTTGGCAAAACATCTTGCCGGTTTTGTCGGCACTCTGGGATGGCCTGTGAACGTGGTCGTCCCAGTTCCTTTGGGGAAGGGACGCAAAAAAGAACGCGGCTATAATCAGGTTGGATTGGTTGCGATGCCGCTGGCTGCTGTCAATCATTGGAGTTATTCCCCCCGGGCATTGGTGCGCACTCGCGAGACCAGGTCGCAGGTTGGATTAACCATTGCTCAGCGAAAGGAGAATGTTTTAGGCGCATTCCTGGGAGATGACACGACTTGTTTCTGGCACAAATGTCTTGCTTATGGATGATGTTGCCACTACTGGTGCCACACTGTCAGCGTGCGCAGAAGCTTTGATGAATGCAGGTGCTCGCTCTGTTTATGCTCTTACATTGGCTCGTGCTCTTCCACAGCACGGATTATTGATTGTTTGAGAAACACACCCCAAATCTTAGAGGAGGAACCATGACAATTGATGTTGATTTATACGGTAGGAACATGGAAATTGGAGAAAACTTGAAGGACTACGTCACTAAGAAAGCTTCCAAACTGGATCGCTATCTGAGTGAGATTGAGCATGTCAGGGTTGATCTAACCTTTATCAAATCTGCACGCAGTGCCAAGGATCGCAATGTTGCTCAGATTACCGTCCGTGGTCATCGGGCTTTACTCCGCGTTGAGGAACGTGATGACGATATCACTGCAGCGATCGATACCGCAATAGACAAGATGCAGCGCCAGTTGGATCGTTATAAGGGCAAGCATTTTCACGGTCGAGGTGATGGTCGCTCCGCCTCCGAGGTGATTGAAGCGCCCCCTGAGACTACATCGGAAGATCAACTTCAGGTGATCGCGAGGCACAAGACCTTTGACCTGATCCCGATGAACGAAGCCGAGGCGTTGGAGCAGATGAAGTTGCTCGGTCACGATAATTTTTTCATCTTTTATAATATCGATACGAATTCGATCAACGTTCTCTACCACCGTCGCGATGGCACTTATGGGCTGATTGAGCCTAAGGTGGGTTAGTCTTCGCACACCCGATATTCTGGCTCGGGATATTCCCCGGACCATCTTCCTTGTGAGAGCAAATGGAAAATATTGATTTCGACGATAACACCACGAGTGATCAATCTGCCAGTAGCAGGATTGATATGAATGAAATTCAGTCCGCTGTGAAAAAAATATTGGAGGCAGTCGGGGAAGATCCCGATCGGGACGGTCTCAAGCGCACCCCCGAACGGATTGCTCGCATGTATGCTGAGTTGCTTTCAGGTTATCAGATGGATCCGGTCAAGGTGGTGAATGATGCTCTGTTTGAGGTTAAATATGACGAGATGGTTATCGTCCGTGATATTGAATTTTATAGCCTCTGTGAGCATCACCTGTTGCCGTTCTTGGGGCGGGTTCATGTCGCTTACATCCCGGATGGGAAAGTCCTGGGTTTGTCAAAGATCCCGCGCATCGTAGACCTTTACGCTCGTCGATTTCAGGTGCAGGAACGGATGACTCGCCAGATAGCCGATTTCATTCGTGATCTCCTCCACCCGCAGGGAGTTGCTGTTGTGGTGGAAGCGTTGCACCTCTGCATGAGTATGCGCGGTGTGCAAAAACACAATGCCCGTTTGACCACCTCTGCCATGCATGGTGCTTTCCGGGCTAACCTCGCTACCCGCCAGGAGTTCCTGGAAAATATCAGCAGGGGTGCTTCCCCTCTCCAGATCTAGACTTTGCCCTCGAATGGCATACCAAAAAGATCCGCGCCGCTTTGACCGGGCGCGGATTTCTCTTTGCAATTTCATGGCATTTTTCTAACGGAACCTTGCTGTAGAAAAGCCTTATTAAGTACTTTATCCATGTTGCATTAAAGCCTTTTATATTCTAAACTATGTATGATCATACTCTCTGGATCAGGATGCCGGTAACCTATGCTCAACTCAAAAACAACTTTCATAGGCATTGACCTTTCCGGTGGGCGCCAGCCTTTTACCTATGCAGTCCTCGACGAAAACTGCCAATTGGTGGTGCTGGCTGCTGGCGAACTGGAAGATGCGCTCGCATTCCTTGGGAACCAGGAGGCGACGTTTGCAGCGATAAATGCGCCCCATTGCCCAAATATGGGTTTGGTTCGCAAAAAAATGGAGTTGCAGAGTCTCACTGTCGGTCACTTGCGGGGAGTTGATATGCGCTTGGCAGAGCTTGAATTGCGTGAATGTGGTATTTCCGTCTCTCCCACGGCTTCACGAAGTGAATCCTGTGCTGCCTGGATGCAGACTGGTTTTGACTTTCATTCGAAGCTGGATGGGATGGGTTTCAAACTTCATCCTGCGGAAAATGCAAGTCTCCAGTGGCTTGAGACGCATCCGCATGCAGCATTTTGTGCTCTTCTGGGAAAACTGCCCCTGCCAAAACCAACCCTTGAAGGTCGATTGCAGCGCCAATTGGTCCTCTATGAGCAGGACATGGGGATCAGGGATCCAATGGAATTTTTTGAAGAAATAACCCGGCATCGTTTGTTAAAGGGTGTCCTGCCTACCGAATATGTATACACTTCCGAAGAACTGGATGCGTTGGCAGCGGCATTTACAGCCTACACGGCAGCAAATCATCCCGGGCAGGTCATTCGGGTTGGCAACCAACAGGAGGGTCAGATTGTCTTGCCGGTTCCTCAGTTAAAAGAGACTTATTCGTAGAAGCTGGAAAAAATAATAAAAGAGCGGCAGTTCAAAAAACTGCCGCTCTTTTGTGCGTTAATCCATTTACAGCCGAATGACATATCCGCAGTATTCACAGGTGATGCTGTCCATCCCCCGCATTACTACCTGGGTGATGTTTCCCCCGCAGCTCGGGCATTGACTTGGCGCAGCCTTCACCTTGTCTACCGCGGACTGATCGATCGCCACGGCGCGGCCTTTGTCGAAATCCTTGCTTTTTGCACGGTTTATCAATTGCTGCCAGGTTGCGTTATCTTGCCAGATATGGAAGTGGGCAACTTCAACTGGAGCGCCACTCGCGAACCTGATCTCAATATGGTCTTCGTTCTTGAGTAATCCCTGCTTGCTTAGGTCCATTTTGTCTACCATTGTGACCGGACATTCCATCTGCAATTGCTGCACTTTTTGTTTTTCGGTGGCGATGAACAGCACCTTCTTGGTCACGATCTCTTCTTTCTGCTCGAACAGGATGCGCTGATCGGTTAGGTATAACACCCCTTCCGGGTCACCCTTTTGCTCTTTTCCGGTCTTGCACCAGACTGCTTTGATCGCTGCTACCCCTCCCTCCGTGGGCAGTAATTTGAAGCTCGCTTCGGCAATTTGTGTAATCATGAATTCGATTTCGGTTAAATGCTTGCTAAATTGGGTTACTTCCCCCTTGAATTGGTCGTACATCCCCTCAAGCGTCCGTTCGGCAGCAGAAACCTTGCTTTCCAGCATACTTAAGCCAGACTGGATTGAATTGATCACTCCTCTTGCTCCCGCGGGATTGCTTGCCATCGCATTCAATTGCGGCATTTGCATTTCTATCGGTCGAAGGGAGTTTTCCAATCCCGCTGCCTGGGCATTGATTTGGGCTTCCAGGTTCGGGTGCAGTCCCATCCAGGACTTGGAAAAATTTTGCGCCCGGTTTTCGAGGTCATTTTCAAAGACGTACCCTCTTGTTCGCAGGTTGGCTAACTTTTGGGGTAATCCATTGACGGTGGTTTCCAGATCCTCGACCGCGTCGCGTGCGCTGGTCAATCTAACCTTTCCTTGCAGGTCACCTACCTGGGATTGTATTTTTCGGATCTCATCAGCAGTTTGTTGTGCAGGGCTGGGGGTTGCCATGGTTTCCTCCTGGAATGGATTATTAGATTATGAATTTATGCATTATGTCACATTTACCATGGAAAGACAACCGGCTATCCGATTCCACCTGCATGGTAAAATCATGCTGAGATCACCATTGGTAATCGATTTCCTGAGGAATTTAGCCATCTTAACGGAGATGTCATTATGAATATCGCAGTCGCATGTGATCATGCTGGTTTTCCTTTAAAACTGACCACCATGGAGACGGTGCGTGCGTTGGGACATAATGTTTTGGACCTGGGGACGGATTCGGTTGAACCGGTCGACTACCCGGATTATGCTGAAAAACTCGCTCGCCTCATCCAATCCGGCGAAGCAGACCGCGGGATTTTACTCTGCGGCTCCGGGGTGGGAGCCTGTATTGCTGCCAACAAGATGCAGGGGGTGTTTGCCTGTGTGTGCCACGATACCTATTCAGCTCATCAGGGAGTCGAACATGATGATATGAATGTGTTGTGCATCGGCACTCGTGTCATAGGCCCCGAGCTTTCCATTGAAATTATCGCCGCGTTTCTCGGTGCCCGTTATGTTGGCAATGACTCCGGGCAGGAACGCCACGCCCGCCGGGTCGCCAAGGTCAGAAAATTAGAAATATTACGATAAAAATAGTCGTATAATTGGGGGTTGTCTTGATATTGTAAGTTCCAATTTTATGAGGTCCATTATGATTTCTTCCATTCAAAAACTGCTCGAACTCGGTCAATCCATGTGGTACGACAATATCCAGCGTCGTCTGCTGGTTAATTCGCCCGACGGGACCGGGAGCAAATTGGCATCCATGATCGCTCGTGGAGATATCCGCGGGGTTACATCAAATCCTACCATCTTTAACAATGCCATCTCCAAGTCGAATGATTACGATCCGGTATTAATCCCACTCGCCTGGTCCGGGTGGGATGCAGATCAGATTTTCTGGCAGCTTGCTATCGAAGATATTCGTGATGCCTGTGACCAGTTTTCCGACCTTTACTGCGCCTCTGAAGGTGCCGATGGTTACGTATCTCTCGAGGTGACTCCTACCCTGGCACACAACACCGAAGGGACGTTGGCGCTGGCAAAGCAGCTTTGGGAACGGGTGTCACGCCCAAATCTGATGGTCAAGATACCGGCAACACGCGAAGGTTTGCCTGCCATCCGGGATGCCATCGCTGCTGGCATCAACATCAACATTACCTTGATCTTTTCTATTGAGCGCTATCGCGAAGTGATGGAAGCCTACTTGACAGGTATTGAGGCGCGCCTCGCTCTCGGTCTGAATGTGAGCCAGATTGCCTCGGTGGCATCCTTTTTCGTCTCCCGCATGGACACCAAGGTGGATGGTCTCTTGCCTGAAGGGTCTCCATTACGCGGCAAGACCGCCATTGCCTATACCAAGATGGCATATCAGGAATTCAACAAGGTATTTGGCAGCGACGCGCTTTGAACGCCTTCATACTTCCGGCTGTCGTCTCCAGCGCCCCCTATGGGCATCCACCAGCACCAAGAACCCCGCCTACCCCGATACGCTTTATGTGAACGGTCTTATCGGACCAAACACGGTCGATACCGTTCCACCTCAAACCCTGGAAGCTTTCCGCGACCACGGTAAGGCGGAACTTACCCTCACCGAAAGCCTGGATGAAGCTCGCAAGGTCCTCGAGGATGTTGAATCATTGGGCATTTCCATGGAAAAAGTGACTGATGAATTGGAAGATGAAGGTGTCCAGACCTTCTCAGACTCCTTCGTAGCCATGCTCAAGACGATAGAAGAACGACGCTTGGCTGCAGTACATTCACTCGGATCTCAGGCTGACGCAGTCAAGCGTCGCGTTGCAGCGCTGATATCCGCTGGAGTCCCCTCCCGCCTCTGGTCCCATGACCCCACCCTTTGGACTTCCGATGTGGCTGGAGAGCAGGAAATTCGAAATCGAATGGGCTGGCTGGAACTCCCGAAAACCTCCCGTCCTGCCCTGCCGGAGATACGTGATTTCGTTTCCCAGGTTCGTTCCGCTGGGCTTGACCATGTTCTATTGCTTGGCATGGGCGGGTCCTCTCTTGCGCCCGAAGTCCTTTCACTTTGCTTTCCTCCATCCACTAATCCTGAAGTTACCTTTTCCATTCTCGATTCCACCGATCCGGCTCAGGTGCTTGCTGCGGATGGTGCATTTCCACCAGGAAACACTCTATATCTGGTCTCCTCCAAATCAGGAGGCACGGCCGAGGTGAATGCATTATTTAACTACTTCTGGGAACGCACCGGGCACGATGGGTCTCATTTTGTGGCGATTACCGATCCCGGGACGTCCCTCGAAGCATTGGCCAATGCCCGCGGTTTCCGAAAAATATTCCATTCTGATTCCTCTGTGGGCGGTCGCTATTCCGCGTTGACCCATTTTGGGTTGGTCCCGGCTGCGCTGCTTGGAATTGACCTGGAGCGCCTGCTCGATCGCGCTCAATGGATGATGGATCAATGCGCACCTGATATATCCGGGGCACGCAACCCGGGCCTGGTTTTAGGTGCCATCCTCGGTCAGTTTGCTCTCGATGGTCGCAACAAGCTCACCTTCCTTGCCGATGAATCCATCGCTCCGTTGGGTTCCTGGCTGGAACAATTGATCGCTGAATCTAGCGGAAAGGGAGGGAAGGGCATCCTTCCGGTGGTTGGCGAAAATGGAACCGGTCTGGTTCAAAACACCCAGGGGTTCGAAGGTCTTGGTTCCGACCGCCTCTTCATTTACCTCCGCTTGGAGGGAAAGCTGGACGCATCTGTAAAGTTCCTTCAGGATTCTGGGCAGCCGGTTCTTGTGTTTACCCTCTCCGATGCCTATGACTTGGGTGCTGAGTTCTACCGTTGGGAGGTTGCCACGGCTGTTGCCTGTGCCGTGCTCGGGGTAAACGCATTTGACCAGCCCGATGTCCAGGATGCAAAGGATCGTACAAAAACAAAAGTTACTGCGTATAGTCAATCAAAGCAAATAGATGAGGGACAACCCGTTTGGGAAATGGAAGGAATAAAGGCATTTTCGACCATGCGTTTGACCGGCTCCAGCCTCCAAAAGCTGTTACAGGCGTTTATGAGCTCCTCCCGCAAGGGCAATTACATTGCGATCAATGCCTACCTCCCCCGAAATCCTGAAATGACTTCCGCTTTGGAAGACCTGCGTCTTGCCATCCGTTTAAAGACCGGTTGTGCCACCACCATTGGCTTTGGACCGCGTTTTTTGCACTCAACCGGTCAGATGCATAAGGGCGGACCGGATATTGGCATGTTCCTTCAGATCACCGCTGATCCCGTCAATGATTTGGAAATTCCGGGTCAGGGAATGACCTTTGCGACCTTGGAGAGGGCACAAGCGCTCGGGGATTATGAAGCCCTCGCCGCGCGTGGACGCCGAATTTTGCGCATTCATTTACCCTCGCCGGAAACCGCAAAATTACTTGGTTCTGCCGCGCAATAACAAACCGGATCGCTGACCTCGAAAATAGCTGAAAAAAAAGCTCTGCCAGCCTGGAAATACATTCCAGGCTGTTCATTTTTTCCTCCGTTTTTCTGAAGAATTATCAGCTCTCCAGCGCTTGCTTCCATGGTGGAATCTCCTTGCTTTGCACGTGGATCTTTCCATCGTCAGGGTTGTCTGGTTTCTCTGCCACAGGGCAGGTACTCCCTATCAATTTTGTATAGGGACTACATGCAAACAATCAGGTATGATTATTTTGGTTAGCTCTTTCATGGGAAAATTATTATTCACCTCACTGGTTGTCGGATTGCTCTTGGCTGGATGTGCCCTTTCCCCTGGGATTGAGACGCTTCTCGCAGTATTTCCCCAGGCTGCTCCCGTTTCAATTTCGTTTGCCAACCCAACCATTCCCCCGCCGCCAACTCAGACACCTTTCCAACCTGATGGTCCTGGCAGCACCTTTACTAAAACACCATTCCAGCCAGTCGCCAATACATCAACTTTCACTCCTTCTGCCACTCCATCCGAAACCTCAACTCCTACAAGTACGCAGACTCCTGAACCCACCTCCACTGAAACAGTTGTGTTTTACACCCCAACGAGAACCTCGACCCCCAGAAGAATTTGGATTCCCCCCTCACCGTATCCCCCTTACGCCACTTCAACGTTAACATTTTACGATCCGCCCACGCTGACATCAACGATTGATTACTACCCGACTGCCACTTCATCCCCAACAGCCACTTCGGATTATTATCTTCCGCCAACTGACACCCAGGTTTCGCCGCCAACGCAGACACCAACATTTACGCTCACCCCAATGCCAACGAATACTCTAGCTGCAACGGCCACATTTATTCCTGTGCAAGGCTGCTCCCCCGGCTATGATTCCAGTCTCGAAAACCAGGTGGTCGCCCTTGTAAACCAGGAGCGGGCGTCAAACGGGCTTCCTGCCTTGGTAGTTCAGCCTGCCCTGACTGCTGCCGCACGCGCTCATGGCGCAGACATGGCATGTAATGGCTTTTTTAGTCATATTGGAAGTGATGGTTCTACTTCCCATGACCGGATCGCCCGCCAGGGTTATTATGCAACTTGGTGGGGTGAAAATATCTATGGCGGGCAAATGAGTACCCCATCTCAGGTGGTCAATTGGTGGATGAATAGTGCTCCCCACCGGGCAAATATCCTCAATACGAACTACTCATCCTTTGGTGTTGGCTATGTGTACTTGAGCTCCTCTCTATATCAAAAGTATTGGGTAATGGTCTTTGCCAAACCTTGATCCATTGGTCTTGAGGAGTTTATTATTATTTTGGGCAACGATTGATAACCTCCGTGCGTAACCCACCTCTCAATATCCAATAAAAACTCCCGCCAACAAGCGGGAGTGTCCGTCTAGACAGGATTTTGTTTCAGCATTCTTTTCAATCTTTTTTTCCCCAGCTTATCGAATGCCTTCATCAGGATCGGAATTCCTGCGATGCCTCCGACTACAGCTCCCTGCATTTGGGAGAAACTATCGGGTAAGGTTGGTAATCCTATATTCGCACCGAAATCTACTTTACGGTCCCCGATCTGGTAGAACGCCTCCTCCAATTTCCGAATTTCGGGAGATTCCTCCAAAAATTTGATTAGGGCAGCTCGCTCCGCTTCCGTTAACCAGCCCGGTATGTCTGAGCTGGCTTTGAAACCGCAGATTTGCGCCAGGTCCTGCAGCAGGGATTTTTGCTCGACAGTTAATGTGTTTTCCCTGCTGCCGAAAAATACCACATCCGGATCTGTATCAACGAGAGGGCGAAGCCATAACCGGTTGATTGTGGTTCGCAGCGCGTTTCGTACCCCCGGGATGGCGAAATTCATCAGCAGGTCGTCATCCCGGTGTGACCTGAAGTGTCCCGCCACATCCGGACCCACCCGTATCCCGTCGCACAGCCCGATTGATGGGAGGATTGGCGCTCCGCAGGTCAGCAAATAGGCATCGCCCAATGCAGCCCGGATGGTTTTCAGCCCATTGCGGTAAGCAGTCTCACGCGGCATTTCGACCGTGCGCTTTCCTGGCAGCGCCCCTGCATAAAGGAAGTCTAGTTTAATATAGTCGTACCCCCAACTTCGGATTTTTTTCATCAGGGCGCTTAACCACTCCAAAACTTCGGGGTGGGAGGTATCCAAGGCATATAATTGCTCGCCCCAGTTGAACCCCGCCTTCACGAGTTTCCCCGCTTTATTTCGCAGGAGCCAATCTTTGTGCTCCCGGTAAGTCTTTGAGGACGGAACGACCAGCAGGGGAGCCAGCCAAAGCCCGGCCCTTCGACCAGACTCGGTTATGCGTGTAGCAAGCGCCTTCATTCCGGATGGAAATTTGCTGTTCGCTTCCCAGTCGCCAATGCTGACCTGCCATCCGTCATCCACCTGGAAAACATCGAAGGGCATGCTCCGGGGATTTTCCCGTCCCCCTAGGTCTCCCAGCACCTTCATGAGCTGCTGTTCGTGGATTTCTGTATATAAGCTGTACCACGAACACCACACTCGTGCATTCGAATTCATTCGCCTCGTACCCAGTCGTTCGCTTAACAGCTCTGCGTATCGCAGCATGATCTCATCCTCAGCGCCATTGGCGATGAACCAGTCTCCGCTCCCGGTTTCATAAGAACCTGTCAGTGAAAGTCCATCGAGTACCACGTGACTTTCCAGGCTTAGTGCCCCCAAAAAGAGAACCGCTCCTTGCCCGAGGTCGACAGCGCCGTACCAGGATCCATTTGGACGATTCTCTTGTGCGTAAACGGGATCGGTTTGCAATGGGTGCATGCTGGCGGGGCGCATTGGAAGGATTGGACGGTCAGTTGCCACCCACGCGGTCAGCGACCAGGACTGCCACCCGGAATATAAAAAGCGTTTTGGTGCAGATGGGAGGCTCAGGCTTAATTGAGACGATGTGGCAATCACGCCGCCCTTCGTGCTGCGAATGTCTGCTGTGTTGACAGGGAGAGTGATTCCGTTGAGTTGAAGGTTCATGCCGGGTATCCTTGCGCTGGAAGAGTCATGCTATTATAATTCAGCCCAATAAAATCCTTTTGGCGATGAAGGGAACGAGTAAACCCCACACTTCTGACAGCGATCCCGGAGACAGTGTAAGCCGGGTCAGTGGAAAGGGTTGAAAATCCTCCCGGAGCTGCGATCTGAAAACTTTGGGTGAGTAAGAAAACCGGGTGCCGACCGTTATATTGGCAAGGTATACGCCGGGTGGCCGTACCTTTGAGTGCCTGGTTTTCAGGAAGCAGAGTGGTACCGCGCGAGTCAATTGTCTCTCGTCTCTGGGAAGGGACGGGAGTTTTGCTTATACTTAATTTGAAATATTCCTGAGGTGGTTATGTTCAAACCAGTTTCCCCAAAACTTGATGTTAACAGCATGGAAGAGGGCGTCTTGAAATTCTGGAAGACCCAAAAAATCTTCCAAAAGACGGGTGAGCTTCGCAAAGGCGCGCCGGAATATGTGTTTTATGAGGGACCTCCCACAGCAAATGGCAAACCCTATGTCCATCATGTCGAGGCGCGCGCCTTCAAGGATTTATTTCCGCGCTACAAGATTATGAATGGCTTCCACGTTTCACGGCGCGGCGGTTGGGACACGCATGGTCTCCCCGTGGAAATTGCCATCGAGAAGAAGTTGGGATTCAACAACAAGCAGCAGATTGAAGAGTTCGGGATTGAGAAATTCAATGAACTATGCAAAAAGTCCGTCTTTGACTACATCCAGGATTGGGAAAGACTGACCGATCGAATCGCCTTTTGGGTGGACCTGGGTGAAGCATATGTCACCTATACTAATGAGTACATAGAATCGGTCTGGTGGATCTTAAAGACTTTTTGGGAGCGCGACTTGCTCTTTAAGGGTTATAAGATCGTCCCTTACTGTCCACGCTGCGGCACACCCCTTTCCGACCACGAAGTGGCTCAGGGTTACGCGGATACCACCGACCCTTCCGTATTTGTCCGCCTCCCATTGGTGGACAAGCCTGGAACTTCGCTGCTGGTCTGGACGACCACTCCTTGGACGCTGCCGGCAAACGTCGCAGTCGCTGCGGGTCCTGATGTCGGATATGTGACCGTTGAACGTCCTCTTCCTGAGGGTGGTTCGGAACGTCTCATCTTGGCTGAAGCGCTGCTGGAGAAAGTCTTCCGTGACGAAAAAGTAAAGGTGATAGACCGGTTCAAGGGTAAAAAATTAAAAGGCACGAAATATCACCCTTTGTTTACTTTCATGCCTTTGGAGAAACCCGCCCATTATGTGGTTCTGGGTGATTTCGTTACCACCGAAGATGGCACAGGATTGGTTCATATTGCTCCGGCTTTCGGGGCGGATGATTTGGAAGTATCAAAAAAATATGATTTGCCCGTTCTGATGACCGTTGGTCCGGATGGGGGCTTCTTGACTCAGATCACGCCTTGGCGTGGTGTTTTTGTCAAGGATGCTGATCCCTCCATCACCGCTGACCTGGACAAACGCGGATTGCTATTCCGGTCTGAGTCCTATTCACACTCTTACCCCTTTTGCTGGCGTTGTGACACCCCCCTGATATATTATGCCCGCGATTCCTGGTACATCCGTACGAGCGCATTCAAAGACCGGCTGGTTGAATTAAATCGACAAATCAATTGGGTTCCCGAACACATTAAAGAAGGTCGCTTTGGAAATTGGCTTAGCAATAATATTGACTGGGCTCTCAGCCGTGAGCGATACTGGGGAACCCCGCTCCCTGTCTGGGAATGTCCCGATTGTAAGCATCGTGAATGCATCGGGTCTGTGAAGGAACTATCCGAAAAAGCCGGTCGCGATTTGTCGACCCTTGACCTTCATCGCCCTCACGTGGATAACATCAACTGGCAATGTCCCAAATGTAGTGGAAAAATGACCCGCGTTCCCGACCTGATCGATGTTTGGTTCGAACTCAGGTTCGATGCCGGTTGCTCAGTGGCACTACCCCTTCGAGAACAAGGAAAAGTTCGCTAGTCAATTCCCCGCTGACTATATCTGCGAAGCGGTGGATCAAACACGCGGTTGGTTCTACACCCTGCATGCCATCAGTACCCTTCTCTTCGATACCCCCAGTTTCAAGAATGTCATTTGCCTTGGACTTGTGGTTGATGCCAATGGTCAGAAAATGTCCAAGAGCCGTGGCAATTTCATCGAACCATGGGAAGTGCTTGACGAATCTGGTGCAGACGCTTTCCGCTGGTATTTTTATACCTCCGCTCCTCCCAACGCAGAGCGTCGTTTCGCCCCCAGCATGGTGACGGATGTGGTCAAGAATTTTACTTTGACACTCTGGAACGTTTACTCGTTCTTTGTCACCTATGCCAATCTGGACAAACCCGATTTATCCAGGATCGTGAAGCCAACAAATGACCTTGATAAATGGTTGCTATCTTCCTTGAATGCGCTGGTTAGAGATGTGACGAAGGCATATGAGTCCTACGATGTCCCTGGAGCGACCAGGCCGATTGAAACCTTCGTTGAGTCTCTTTCCACCTGGTACCTCCGTCGTTCTCGCAGGCGGTTTTGGAAGTCTGAATCGGATTCAGATAAACAAGCTGCGTATTCCACCCTTTATCTGGCCCTGGTGACCCTCGCAAAGTTACTCGCTCCCGCCATGCCTTTCCTGGCCGACGAAATGTACCAAAACTTGGTCTGTTCCATCGACGCCAAAGCCCCTGAATCTGTCCACCTGGCGAAATGGCCTAAGGCAGATGAGTCCAGGATTGACGAAACTCTCAACCGGGAGATGGCTCTTGTTATGAAGTTGGTATCTCTGGGTCACAACGCTCGTCAGAAAGCGAATCGTAAAGTTCGCCAGCCGCTGTCTGAAGCTGCGTTTGCCTTGGCGCGCCCTGAAGAGCGTCATGCTGTGGAGACGTATTCTGCCCTCATCACCGATGAATTAAACGTTAAAAAAGTCCGCTTGTTGGATGCGAGCGGAGAGGCGGTCTCCTTCACGGTAAAACCTCTTTCCAGGCAGCTTGGTCAGAAATACGGGAATAAATTCCCTGGGTTGGCAAAGGCGATAACCGCTCTGGATGCGACCCTTTCTGCGCCCCTTCTTCTTTCTGGACAGTCGGTAAATGTGACCCTGGACGGACAGGAATATGCCATCCTGCCTGAGGAAGTTGAGGTTCGGGCTCAGGCAAAAGAAGGGTTTGCAGTCGCGAACGAAGGTGCTTATTTGGCTGCCCTGATCACCGAGCTGACTCCCGATTTGATCAGCGAAGGGATGGCGCGTGAATTCGTTCGCAGGGTGCAGGATTTGCGGAAAACTGCCGAATTGGATGTTGCCGACCGCATCCGTGTCCATGTGACCGCGACTCCACGGCTGAAGGCTGCCATTGAAGCCAACCGGGATTACATTGTTGCCGAAACGTTGGCAGTTGAACTGGATTTTGTAGAATCTGGTGACTCCTTGTCAACGATGACGGACGAGTTTGACGGAGAGAAAGTGACGCTTAGGTTGAATAAAGCTTAAAAGGTCGTTTCACGCAATTGGGTGCGCTGTAATCAAATTACACCGCACCTTTTCTTTTTAAAATCGCATATCAAAACTTGGAATAAGAGATCCTTGTCAAAACACCCACCCATTCTCCGATATCCTTCCTTCTGAAATCAGGAAAAGCTGGTTGCCTTTGATATTTTCCATGATTTATCGAATATAATCTTGTTAAATGTAATATTTGGGTAAGGAGAGTGTATGAAAGTAGCCATCCTTGCAGGCGGGTTGGGTTCGCGTTTATCCGAAGAAACTACATTGAAACCCAAACCGATGGTTGAAATTGGGGGAAAACCGATCCTTTGGCACATCATGAAAATTTACGCCTCATTTGGGTACAAGGAGTTTGTGATTGCCCTTGGTTATAAGGGGGAGATGATCAAGGATTATTTTTTCAATTATCACTATCGATCGCGCAATGTCACGGTTGACCTTGGCAACGGTGCATTAACCACCCATGATGGTGAAAGTGATGATTGGATCGTTCATCTCCTGGATACCGGGTCGGAAACGCAGACGGGTGGTCGGGTAAAGCGCGTGGCTGAGTTCATCGGAAATGAACCGTTTATGCTAACCTATGGGGATGGTGTTGGAAACATCGATCTTCCTGCCTTGCTGGAATTTCACAAAGCCCAGGGAAGATTGGTCACGATTACTGCAGTGCGCCCTCCGGCTCGTTTTGGACAAATGGTGATTGAAAAAGGGCGCGTTCTTCAGTTTCAGGAAAAGCCTCAGATTGGAGAGGGATGGATCAATGGAGGTTTTTTTGTCCTTCAGCCTGCCATAGTTGAATATATTGCCGGGGACCATACATCATGGGAGTTTGATTCACTTGAAACCTTGGCTTCCCAAAATCAGGTCTCTGCATATCAGCATGAGAATTTCTGGCAGTGTATGGATACGGTCCGCGATGTGAATTTGCTTGAAAAACACTGGTCTGAAGGGAAAGCACCATGGAAAATTTGGAGTTAAACAGTTCCTTCTGGTTGGATCGTCCCACTTTTGTAACGGGCGGGACTGGTCTCGTGGGAAGTTGGCTGGTTCGCAGGCTCATGGAAGCTGGAGCGGACGTGGTCTGCCTGGTACGTGATTGGGTGCCCCAGAGCGAACTGGTTCGATCCCGCGCGATCGAGCAGGTGTCGGTGGTGCGCGGCGATATCCGTGATAGGGATTTGTTGGAAAGGGTTTTGGGCGAGTATGAAATTGATACCGTCATTCATCTGGCAGCCCAGACCATAGTCACCATTGCCAATCGCAATCCGATTTCAACATTTGAGACCAACGTCTCCGGAACGTGGAATTTACTCGAGGCTTGCCGCCGGAGTCCGCGGGTCGGGCAGGTGGTCATCGCCTCCTCCGACAAGGCATACGGAGATCAGGAAATCCTTCCATATAATGAAAATACTCCCTTGCAGGGAAGACATCCATACGATGTTAGCAAATCAACAGCTGACATGATCGCCCAAACATATGCTGCCAGTTTCAATCTACCCGTTGTAATTACCCGCTGTGGTAATTTTTTCGGGGGTGGTGATTTGAATTGGAACCGCATTGTCCCGGGTACCATCCGGTCGGTGCTGCGTGGTCAGCGGCCCGTCATTCGTTCGGACGGGTCGTTTGTCCGTGACTACTTTTATGTGGAAGATGGCGCTGCCGCGTATATGCTCCTCGCCGAACAACTTGCAGTTAACCCTGAATTGCGCGGGGAGGCATTCAATTTCTCGTACGGTAACCAGTTAACGGTCTTGGAACTGGCTTCATCGATTTTATCTCGCATGGGATCGGAGCTTCTGCCTGACGTACGAAATGAAGCCAGCAATGAAATTCGCAAACAATACCTGGATGCTGATAAGGCGCGTCAGTTCTTGGGGTGGTCGCCCCTTTTCACCTTGGAAGCCGGCTTGGATAAAACGATTGCATGGTACAAGTCTTTTTTGGCAGAGTCTGGTTAGATTATGAAAAAGGATGAACAACTTCGTGCCAGGATCCTGAAATTGGTGGAGGAGTATGTCCAGGAACGATTCGAGGATCACCCCTTTAATCCAGGGTCGGATACAGTCCATTATGCTGGGCGGGTTTTCAATTCCTCCGAATTGGTGAATCTCGTTGATTCAAGTTTGGATTTCTTTCTTACCGCCAGCCGTTATTCAGATAAATTCGAGGCTGAATTTGCGGATTATTTTGATCTCCCCACTGCGTTTCTCGTAAATTCTGGCTCTTCAGCCAACCTGGTTGCTCTGACGGCTCTTTGTTCCCCCAAGCTGGGGGATCGGCGCTTGCTGCCTGGGGATGAAGTCATAACTGTGGCAGCAAGTTTCCCAACCACGGTGGCACCTATAGTACAAAACCAGCTCGTACCGGTCTTTCTGGATGTGAACTTGGGCGATTACACGGTGATTTCTGATCGGATTGAAGAAGCGATTGGACCAAAAACCCGTGCGATAGCCATGGCTCATACCATGGGCGTGCCGTTTGACTTGGATACGGTAATGCGCTTGGCAAAATTGCACAACTTGTGGGTGGTGGAAGATAACTGTGACGCTCTCGGTTCCCGCTATCAGGGGAAGTTGACAGGGACATTTGGGGATATTGCTACCGTCTCATTTTACCCGGCTCATCATATCACCATGGGCGAGGGCGGGTGTGTGCTCCCCCGCAATGAACTCCTGGGATCGATTGTGCGCTCTCTTCGAGACTGGGGTCGTGATTGTTACTGTGCAGGGGGTGAAAATAATACCTGTGGAAAAAGGTACAGCCAGCAATTTGGAAATTTACCTTTTGGGTATGACCATAAATATGTTTACACCCATGTTGGCTACAACTTGAAAGTCACGGATATGCAAGCGGCAGTGGGCCTGGCTCAACTGGCAAAATTGGACGGTTTCATTACTCGCAGAAAAGCCAATTTCCAGAAATTGTACGCCTCCCTCGAGGTTTATCAGGATAAATTGATCTTGCCCCATGCCACTCAATTCTCAGATCCATCCTGGTTTGGATTTGTCATTACAGTACGGGATGACGCCGGGTTTACCCGCAATGAGTTGACCCGTTTCTTGGAAGCCAATCGTATCGAGACCCGCAATTTATTTAGCGGTAACCTGTTGCGTCAGCCGGCTTTTTTGAATATCGAGCATCGCGTGGTTGGCGACTTGGCTAACACCGACAGGATAATGGAAGGTACTTTTTTCATCGGCGTTTACCCGGGCATTGACGATCCCAGGTTGGAGTATATTATTTCCGCCTTTGCCCGCTTCATGCGCGGCGAACGGGTTTCTTGATGCCGCAAAAACTTCGCTGCCGCGTATCCGAAATCATCAATCATGGCGATCGTGTTTATAGCGTACTCTTAAAACCAGATGATCTCGTACCCCGCTTTTACCCGGGTCAATTCCTCCATTTGGCGTTGGACGGATACTCTCCAGGTGATTTCTGGCCCGACTCGCGCTCTTTTTCTATTGCCAGTTCGCCAGCCGACCGCCAAATGCTACGCATCACCTATGCCGTAAAAGGGCATTTCACCGGTCGGATGGAAGCCGAGTTGCAGCCGGGGCGTGAAATATGGGTGAAGTTGCCTTATGGTGAATTTATCGTTGGTCCTGGGGTGGACGTCTGTTTGTTGGCCGGTGGTACAGGTGTAACTGCTTTTACTGCCTTCCTGGCTGGTCTTTCTGCGGAACAACACCACCAAATATACTTATTCTACGGAGCACGTTGTCCGGGCTTGTTGATTTATCGGTCATTGGTCGAAGCCTCACGGTTGCAGTGTCCCAGCCTGCATGTTTGGTACCTTGCCGAACAGGATGTTGAGTCAGATGAATTAATTTTGGGGCGCATGGATGCAGCGACCGTGTTCCGATCAATTCCCCATCCGCTTTCGATCACCTATTACCTTGCTGGTCCCCCCGATATGGTCAACGACCTTACCTCAGGGCTGGGGAAACTAGGGGTTTCACCCTCCTTCCTGATTTCAGATGCCTGGGAATGAAATTTTCAAGCAATTCTCAAGGATTCTTGAAGCCAGCCTCAGGATGGCAGGGTTGGGGCGGAAAGTCTTGAATTTGTTTCATGGTAAAATCCTCTCGTCCTTAATCCTCATTTTTAGGCCCCTATGCAGGAAAAACCCATTTACGATTCTGCCCAATTAATTCCCCATGCGCTTCAGGAATTGAAGGAAGCAATTCGTTATCGTCACCTGCTTTACCAGCTTGTGCGGCGGGATATTCTAACTCGCTATAAGCGCTCCTATCTTGGTGTTGCCTGGACGATGCTCGGTCCTTTGGGGATGATGCTTGTCCTTAGCTTTGTCTTTTCCCATGTTTTTGGGCAAAGCGGATCCTACCCGGCTTTTATACTTTGCGGCTTGATCGCCTGGAATTTTTTCTCCCAATGCACAACCGGTGCGATGAGTAGTTTGGTCTGGGGTGGAGGGCTGCTCCAGCGCATTTATGTACCTCGGGCTTCTTTTGGCCTTTCAGCAATCGGAACTGGTGTAATCAACGTTGCTTTGTCTTTTATCCCGCTTGTGATTGTCATGCTTGTCACAGGAGCGCCGATACATATAACAGTACTATACATGCCCATTTCCCTTTTCCTGCTGGCTTGTTTCACCTTGGGTTTGGGGCTGGCAATATCAACTTTGGCAGTTTATTTTCCCGATGTGACTGAAATGTACCAGATTATTTTGCTTGCCTGGATGTATGCGACACCGATAATTTATCCGGAGACGATTATTCCTGCGAAATATCTATTTGTCCTGCATCTCAACCCGATGTACTATCTGGTTAAGATTTGGCGCTTGCCCTTGTATGATGGGCTTTGGCCTGTATGGGGTGAGTTTTGGCCCGCGGCTGTCATCGCGATCGGGATGCTCTTGGTGGGGTGGTTTTTCTTTACTTCAAAATCTGATGAATTTGCATACCGAATCTAGCTCGATACCCAAAATCCTCGCAGCACAATTTCCTCAGCCTGATCATTCCGTGCAGCTGGAGGACGTCTCGGTCCGCTATCGTGTACCCAGCGAACGCATTCGAACATTTAAAGAATATATGATCCTCCGCTTGAAACGCCAGGTCCAGATGAAGACCTTCTGGGCATTAAAAAGCATCAATATCACAGTCAAGCGGGGGGAAATTTTCGGCATTGTCGGAGACAATGGGGCTGGAAAAAGCACTCTCCTCAAGGTGATCGCTCGGGTTTTACGACCAACTACCGGGCGGGTCGTCATAAGAGGAAACGTTGCGCCTCTGTTGGAGTTGGGGGCTGGGTTTCATCTCGAATTAACCGGCAAGGAGAACATATTCCTCAACGGTGCTTTACTTGGCTTCAGCAACCGCGAAATGCAGGAAAAGTTGGATCAAATTGTGGAATTTTCTGAGTTGGGCGAATTTATTAATGCCCCTATCCGTACCTATTCAACGGGTATGTACGCTCGCCTTGGCTTTGCCGTGGCGACTGCCAGTGAACCGGATATCTTGATCGTCGATGAGGTCTTGGGTGTGGGGGATGAAACCTTCCGGAAAAAATGTGAGGCGCGCATAAATGATTATTGCAGGCGCGGTACGACGATATTAATTGTTTCTCATTCTATGGCAATGGTTGAGGAGATGTGCCATCGCGCCGCTTGGCTGGATCATGGAGTCTTGAAAATCATCGGCGATCCCGCCTCGGTGATTCTCGCATACCGCCAAAAGGAACGATGATTCTTATGGATTATGAACACACTGCGATTCCAGGGGTAATTCTCATTCAACCTAAAGTTAAGGGAGATGATCGCGGGTTTTTCATGGAGACTTTCCGTGAAGATGAATTTCTCAAGCTTGGCATCCAGGGGCCATTTGTTCAGGATAATCACTCAGGCTCCCAGCAAGGCATTTTGCGAGGCTTGCATTATCAGATTCGCCGGTCTCAAGGGAAACTTCTGCGGGTCATTTCTGGGGAAATCTTTGATGTGGCAGTTGACTTGCGAAAATCCTCAGCCACATTTGGTAAATGGATCTCTGCTGTACTTTCTTCTCAGAACAAAAAAAATATTTGGATTCCGCCTGGGTTTGCCCATGGATATTATGTCTTGAGTGAATGGGCGGAAGTGGTTTACAAATCGACAGATTATTACGCTCCAGTTTGGGAACGCTCGCTTCTCTGGAGTGATCCATTTCTTGCAATTCCATGGCCCCTTTTGGAAAGAAAACCTCCAGTCCTCTCCGAAAAAGACACTCATGGGTGTATTTTTTCTGAGGCGGAGAAGTTTGATTAAGAGGTTCGCAGTGAAGAATATTCTTGTTACGGGCGGCGCAGGGTTTATTGGCTCGAATTTTATCCGTTTTGTTTTGCGAACCCAACCAGATGTTTTTATCATTAATCTGGACTTGTTAACTTATTCCGGAAGTCTTGAAAATCTTAAAGGTTTACCTTTCTTGGATAGATATGCATTTATCAAGGGTGATATTTGCGATCAAACATTGATCGAGGAGATTCTGAGACGCAACAATATTACCTGTTTGGTACATTTCGCCGCGGAGTCTCATGTCGACCGGTCAATACTCGGTCCGCAAGCGTTTGTGCAGACCAATATCGTCGGCACTTTTTCCCTGTTGGAAGCTGCCCGCAAGGTTTGGTTGGAGGAAAATAAGGCCGGGGAAAACGAAGTTCGTTTCCATCACATTTCCACCGATGAAGTATTTGGATCGCTTTCTCCAGGAGCCCCTCCATTTGTAGAGACTTCCACTTATTCTCCAAACTCTCCTTATGCAGCCTCTAAAGCTGGCAGTGACCATTTGGTTCGCGCCTACTTGCACACGTACGGTTTGCCGGTAACTTTGACGAACAGTTCGAATAATTACGGTCCCTATCAGTTCCCTGAAAAACTAGTCCCTTTGATGATCTTAAACGCGTTGGAGGGGAAACCATTGCCAATTTATGGCGATGGGATGCAGGTCCGTGACTGGTTGCATGTCGAGGATCATTGTCAGGCAATCTGGCAGGTCTTGGAACATGGGAGAACCGGCGAAAGTTACAATATTGGGGGAAACAACAATCCTGCCAATCTTGAAATAGTAAAATCAATTTGCGATATTTTGGATGACCTGCTCCCGTCCTCGCCATTCTGTCCGCATGCAAATTTGATTACACCGGTAACCGACCGTCCGGGACATGACCGGCGTTACGCGATGAATATTGAGAAGATTGGGCGGGAATTGGGGTGGACCCCAACCCTTGGTTTGCAGGAAGGCCTGTTAAAAACGGTTCGCTGGTATATGGAAAACAAAGAGTGGGTGCATGCCATCCGCGAGCGGGAAGAATACCGGTCATGGATCGATAAGAATTATGCCGGGCGTATGGAGGGTAAAAAATGAAAGGAATTATCCTGGCTGGAGGCAAGGGCACCCGGTTGCACCCCATCACCATGGCGGTCAGCAAACAGTTGCTGCCGGTATATGACAAGCCAATGATCTATTACCCGCTGTCAATCCTGATGCTGGCTGGGATCCGGGAGATTTTAGTCATTAGCACCCCTGAGGACCTTCCGCTTTTCAAACGTTTATTGGGCAGCGGTCAACAATGGGGCTTGAAATTCGAATACGCTGAACAGGCGGAGCCCCGCGGGCTTGCGGATGCATTTATTGTCGGGGAGCAGTTCATCGGGAATAATTCTGTCTGTTTGATCCTTGGAGATAATATATTTTTTGGCCAGGGATTGCATATTCAGGTGCGTCAAGCCTCAGAACTTAAGGAAGGCGGCAAAATTTTTGCTTACTCCGTTCGCGACCCGCAGCGTTATGGTGTCGTTGAATTCGACGCACAGGGGTGTGCGAAAACCTTGGAAGAGAAACCTGCTGCTCCGCGATCTAATTTTGCGGTACCCGGGCTCTACTTTTATGACCGGCGCGTGTCATCTTTTGCCAGGGATCTCAAACCCTCATCCCGGGGGGAGATCGAAATTACCGATCTAAACAAGGCATATATGGAAATGGGTCAGCTCTATGTTCAACAATTGGGCAGGGGGATTGCCTGGCTGGACGCTGGCACCCATGAATCTCTCCTTCAGGCAGCCAATTTTATCCAGACCGTGCAGGAGCGCCAGGGAATAATGATTTGCTGTCCGGAAGAAATTGCATATCGGAATGGGTTTATCTCCCGGGAAATGCTGCTTGAGTTGGCTCGCACTTACGCAAACAATAACTATCGCGATTATCTTTTTCGGCTCTCTGAAGAAAAAATTTCGTAATTCCAAATGAAACTGCTGCTTTTGGGAAACCTTGGTCAGCTTGGTTGGGAATTGCATCGCTCATTGCAGCCCCTTGGCTCGCTGATTGCGCTTGATTATCCTGATATTGACATGTCAAACGCCGCCAGCATTCGCGGCATGGTTAGGGCACACCGCCCGGATATGATCGTTAATGCCACCGCCTATACGGATGTGGATAAAGCCGAGAGCGAACCCGACCTCGCACGGGCGATTAACAGCATTGGACCCGGGATTCTTGCAGAAGAAGCCCGTAAACTAAAAGCCGTGTTTCTACACTATTCCACGGATTATGTTTTTGATGGGAAGAAGGGGGTACCGTATACGGAGACGGACATTCCTAACCCATTAAATGTCTATGGCGAAACAAAGCTGGCTGGAGAAGAGGCTGTCTGCGCCGCGGGAGGCGAATACTTGATTTTCCGCACAGCTTGGGTTTACAGTCTCCGTAGCAATAGCTTTATTACTAAGGTGTTGGGTTGGGCGCGTAATCATGAATCAGTTGCGGGTCGTGAATGATCAAATTAGCAGTCCCACTTGGGCGCGCATGCTGGCTGAAATTTCCGCCCGGGTATTGTCTGGAGGCGGGGATGATATCCATTTTGCCTTGGAAGATCGGACCGGTTTATATCATGTTGCTGGAGAAGGATATGCCAGTCGTTATGAATGGGCAAAAATGATATTATCGCTTGATCCGTCTGCGCACGAGCAGGTTACCCGCGACCTGGTTCCCGTCTCTTCGGAAGAATTCCCCACACCCGCAACGCGGCCGCTGTTTTCTGCCTTGGACTGCACCAAATTCCAGAATACCTTTGGCTTGCAATTGCCTTCGTGGGAGCGTTCGCTTGAGCTGGCAATGCACGGATAAAGAAAAATACCACAGCAGGATTTCTATTTTCTGCGTGGGAAAATTACTATATTATCTGTTTAGTTACTCATTTCCAAATTAAATTTCATAATTTTCATTGTTCAGGAAGGCTGATATTAATAATAATCAGCTTTTCTGTCCTTGTTTGGGGGAAAATGATGCGTGGACTGGTCGAATCTTGCTTATCGACGAAAGTGTAGGATTAGTCCCATGGAAAATATATTATCAATTTTGTAATTAATATTAGAATCGAAGAAGCATATAATCAAGCGGGGAGAATAAATCATATTTTATGACCAATAGACCTTATTTTCTTGCAGGTGGAAACGATGAAGGTTAACTATTCTATCCAAAAGATCAAATATTTGTGCGGCTTCGTTTTGGTGGGCACGTTCTTGCTCATCGGTTTCGGGATGAGCGCCTCACCCATCGCGCATGCCCAGGGGGCGTGGACGGAAACACCCGCACAATTGACCTTGCCCTTGGAGACACCTTCACCCGTGCCGGGAGGTTCTTCAACCGCTGAACCGACTTCAGCTTCTCCGACCCAGGCTCCGGCACCAACTTCAACCTCTGAATCCAGCGACTATTACTCGCTGAACGCTCTTTCCATTCCAGATGGAACGATTATCGACCAGATGATCATCCACGGACCGCCGGTCCCTCCGCCTGGCTATGAGATGCAGCTCCAGGCGGTTCCCCTGCCGGAGATCTTAAGTTCTGCTGGCACAAATATATTAACCGTGCCCGCTTATCCATGGGTCTATGGTTGTTCGGCTGTTTCCGGTGCCATGATCGCTGGATTTTATGACCGCAATGGGTACCCAAATATGTACACCGGTCCCACCGATGGTGGTGTGATGCCCCTTGTGGATAAAAGCTCCTGGGGTACCTTTGTTGACGTGCCTCCTTCGCCTTCCAGGATCCTTCACCTACTACAACAACCCCTTGGTGGCTTCCAAGCTTGGTTTGGATGGCAGGACCACCCGCGGTTCAATTGATGACTATTGGGTTCAATACTTCAGCGATGCCCCCGATCCGTACATTGGCAATTGGACCCCCCATGCCTGGGGAGATGCGATCGGTGATTACATGCAGACCAGCCAGTACCTGTATAACGGCAGTCCTGATTACGGGTTGGGTGACGCATTTACCAGGTTCTACGATGTGTACCCCGCATCTGGAGCAAAGCTTTCATGTAGCACCATCGCGACATATGTATCTGACTATGGATACCCTCCCGATGGGACGCTTGGGTAGGAAATTGTTTTACGAGTCCAAGGGTTATTCGGTTACAGATTGCTTACAATCAGTATACCGACAATCAATATGCTGGTGGGTTTTCCTACACCCAATACAAGGGCGAGATTGATGCCGGTCAGACCGGTGATGATCAATCTTGCTGGTCATACCATTGTGGGGGTCGGTTATGCGGATCCCAGCACGATCTATATCCACGATACATGGGACTCATCCAATCACACCATGACATGGGGTGGAAGTTATGCTGGTATGGAAATGGTGGCGGTTAGTATTGTCAATCTTGCACCGATTGATCCATATTCATTGACCGTCACAGGACTGGTGCTGGTTCGGTACAGTCACCAGCAGCCCTGCAGGGATCAATTGCGGGACCGATTGTTATGAACCTTATACATTAAATGCCGTCGTCACACTGACCGCAAACGCGGCTGCAGGCTCTTCATTCCTGGGCTGGACAGGTAGTGGTTGTTCGGGTACTGGAGATTGCACGGTCACCGTTACATCTTCGATGTCCGTTTCCGCAGCCTTCACACTGACAGACTTGACAATCACTGATCTCACGATTTCTCCCGCATCGCCGACCGTGAATGACGATATTCTCCTTTCGGTGGATGTGTCGAACCTTTCCCCCGTCGATGCTTCAACTTTCCGCATCCAGTTTTATGTCGATGATTATTGGAAAGGCTGCTGGTATTTGGGTGTTCCTCCGCGGGAATACTTTGCACGTGTTTCTGGTCTTGCTGGGAATGCAAGTGGTTCATGGTCGTTTACTATCCCTGCAGGATCGTTTCCCGCGGGGCTGCATACCGTCGCTGCCTATGTGGATATGGGTTGTGAAGTATACCGAAGAGAATGAGAATAATAACAGCATCGGACCGGTATCTTTATCCGTTCGTGTTGCCCCGCCGGGCGATTTTGGCAAGTCCAGTCCGGTTGATGGCGCTACAAACCAGTCTCCCAATTTAACCCTGGGGTGGGCAGCCAGTGCCAACGCTACCTCCTATTCGTATTGCCTGGACACGGTCGATGACGATGTCTGCAATACCTCTTGGATCTCAACTGGTACCAATACCGGTGCGGTGCTTAGCGGTCTCACCCCTGCCACTCGTTTCTGGCAGGTACGTGCCGCGAATGGGTCGGGGACTACCTATGCGGATGGGAGCAGTACCGCCTGGAGGTCCTTCACGGTCCTTCCGATTCCTGGTGCATTTAATAAGATCGACCCGGCCAATTTAGCTACCGGTCTTTTGACCAATCCTACCTTAAGTTGGGGACCAAGCAGTAACGTCTCCTATTATCAATATTGTGTAAATACTGCTGTTGCCAGTTGTACTTCCTGGACTAACACGGTCAACACGTACGCCAATCTCAGCGGTCTTACTCCCGGAGTGAAATACTACTGGCAGGTGCGTGCCAGGAATAACACGGGCATAACCTACGCCAATGGCGGTAGCCTCACCGCTGGTTGGTTCTCCTTTACAGTTCTCCCCAACCCGGGCGCTTTCAACAAGACCAGCCCGGCAAATGGTGCAACAGGTCAAATCACGTCGCTTGCCTTGGTCTGGGGAGCAAGTAGTAACGCAGGCTCATACGAGTATTGTCTCAATACAGCCGCCAATTGTAATTCTCCCGCTGCTTGGCTCTCTGCCGGGTCAGGCACCAGTATTTCCCCCGGCGGATTGACCCCTGGGCTCACCTACTATTGGCAGGTGCGCGCCATAAATCCGATTGGTACCACCTATGCAAATGGAGGTAGTCCCACCACCGGTTGGTTCTCCTTCACGGTCCTCCCCTTGCCGGGAGCGTTCAACAAGACAAGTCCTGCCAACAGTGCCCCGGGTCAACCCAACAACCCCTCCCTTACTTGGAGTTCCAGCACCAATGCCTCGTCCTACCAGGTTTGCCTTAACACGGCCGCAAACTGTAATGCCCCTGCTGCCTGGGTTTCCAACGGATCAAGCACCAGCATTTCTCTTACGAATCTGACCGCGGGGAGTACTTACTATTGGCAGGTGCGTGCTGTAAATGCTAACGGTACTACCTATTCCAATGGCGGCAGTAGCACCTGGTGGTCATTTCACCACCCTGGCCTCCTTCGGCGATTTTAGCAAGACCAGCCCGGTTGATGCAGCTGTTAATCAGCCGTCCAGTGTTAACTTGCGATGGGGAGCCAGTACCGGCGCTATTTCATACGCGTACTGCATTGACTCGGTCGATGACGACGCCTGTAATGCCTCCTGGATCTCAACCGGCACAGCAACCAGCAAAGCCCTCAGCGGACTGACTGCCGGGACGCGATATTGGCAGGTGCGTGTAACCAACTCTGCTGGAATTACCTACGCTGACGGGAGTTCTGCTGCTTGGTGGTCATTCAATGTCCCCGCAATACCCGGATCATTTACTAAGCTCACCCCTGCCAATGCAGCCGTAAATCTTCCCACCAATCCCACATTGACCTGGGGTGCCAGCAGTAGCGTTTCTTATTACCAGTACTGTGTTAACACGTCCGCCGCCAGCTGTGCCACCTGGACCAACACGAACAACACGAGTGCCAGCCTCTCAGGTCTCAACCCGGGAGTCAAATATTACTGGCATGTGCGCGCCAGGAATGCTGCCGGGATAACCTATGCAAATGCTGGCAGCCTTACCGCCGGTTGGTTCTCCTTCACGACCATCCAATACCCGGGTGCGTTCAATAAATCTTCTCCCGCCAATCTGGCTGTGGGTCAACCTGCCAGCCTTACCTTGCAATGGGGTGCCAGCAGTCGCGCGGTCTCCTACGAGTACTGCCTCGACACGCTTGCCACCTGCAGTGATTCATCCACATGGATTTCCACGGGGACCGGGCTCAGCGTCGCTCTTTCTGGTCTTACTCCTGGAGCTACATACTACTGGCAGGTGCGCGCTCAAAATGACCTGGGAATTACATATGCCAATACCGGAACAGGCTGGTCATTTTCCACACTTGCCCTTCCGGCTGGTTTTTCAAAGATCAACCCCATTGATGGTGCCCTTAACCAGCCTCCCAGTCTGACTTTAACGTGGGGAACCAGCGCCGGAGCTGCCTCCTATTCATATTGCATCGATTCCATCGATGATGATGCCTGCAATGCCACCTGGATCTCAACCGGTACCGTTGCAAGTAAAGCCCTCACTGGTCTGACCGCTGGAACGCGTTACTGGCAGGTGCGCGCCACGAATGCTGCGGGGACGATCTATGCCAACGGGAGCAGTAGCGCTTGGGCTTCCTTCAGTGTGCCTCCCTTACCGGGCGCGTTCAATAAGCTCGACCCGCTCAATGGCGCGGTAAATTTGCTGCCTAATCCCACTCTCACTTGGGGTGCTGCCAGTAGCGCCATCGATTATCAATTCTGCGTAAACACGTCTGCCACCAGTTGTTCCGTCTGGAGCACCACCGTCGATACCAGTGTGGATCTCTCTGGTCTGAACTCGGGAGTCAAATACTACTGGCAGGTGCGCGCCAGGACTGCCGCAGGGATGACTTACTCCAATGGAGGCAGCCTCACCAGCGGATGGTTCTCCTTCACGACCATCCAATACCCGGGTGCGTTCAATAAGTCCAGCCCTGCCAATGCGGCCGCAAGCCAGCCTGTCAATCTCACCCTGAGCTGGGGCGCTAGCAGCCGTGCGGTTTCATACGAGTACTGCCTCGACGCAACAGCCAGTTGCAGCGGGTCCTCCACTTGGGTTTCTACTGGGACCAGCCTCAGCGTCGCCCTCACTGGGCTCACCCCCGGTGCCACGTACTATTGGCAGGTGCGTGCCGTAAATGATTTGGGGATCACCTACGCCAATACTGGCGCTGGATGGTCATTTACCACCCTGGGGCTTCCTCCCGATTTTTCAAAGACCGGACCTGCTGATGGGGCGGTTAATCGTCCCGCCAGCCTGGTCTTGAGTTGGGCTGCCAGCCCTGGAGCCGCATCTTACGCTTACTGTATCGATTTGATCGATGATGATTCCTGCAGCGCCTCCTGGATCTCAACTGGCACCGCTACCAGCGTGGCTCTCAGCGGTCTGACTCCCGCCACGCGCTATTGGCAGGTGCGCGCCACCAATCCCGCAGGGACCAGGTACGCCGACGGAGGTTCTGCCTCTTGGTGGTCATTCACCGTTCCCACGATTCCTGGTGCCTTCAATAAGCTTCTCCCTGCCAATGCAGCCTTGGGTCAGCCGACCAACCCCACCATTACCTGGGGACCCAGCGCCGCTGTCTCATATTACCAATACTGCGTCAATACCTCTGCCACCAGTTGTACTGTCTGGAGCAACACGGTCACCACCAGCGCCTCGCTTACCGGTTTGACCCCCGGTGCCAAATACTACTGGCATGTCCGTGCCCGCAATAGCTCAGGGATCACCTTCGCCGATGGTGGCAGCCTTACCAGCGGTTGGTCGTCTTTCACAGTCAGCCCATGATCCTGGCTTTACCTCAGTTACATCTTCTTTATTGAAATCACGATCTGGCTTGCTGACATCCCTCATAGCTTTCCAGCGAGCAAAAACCCCTAAAAATATTCACAGAATACCCTCGATGTCCTCATTCGGGGGTATTTGATTTATTAATGGGGATGTGTATGAAGTTAGCCCCTTGTGAAATCACGATAAAAGATTTCAGATTTCTTTAATGGTAAAATCTTTCAATCCTTATAAGAGATGTCTGGTTAATATACAACCAGAAATAAGGGCATTATTGTTCTTTTTCCACTATTTTTTCATTGATAATGATTTTTATGTATATCCAAATTCGAGATTACATTGTCGAAAATAATTAAATTGGAATTTATTTTTCAGTAGGACAAGGTTTTTTGTGAATATTCTAATCTTTTCACATTCAGCTCAATTGGCAGGTTCAGAACGCAGCTTGTTGGAATTAATCAAGGAATTAACTTCAAACTATGATGTCACTTGTACGGTCATTATTCCGTCACATGGACCATTGGAAATTTTACTTCATCAAATCGGGGCAGCAACATTAATCGGGTCGTACAGTTGGTGGTGTTCGGTCACGAAATTACCAGGTAACGATGATCTCCTTGAACTCTATAACCAATCATTTTCCTGGATTGTTAACAACCTTCCATTGTTCAGGGAAATTAACCCGGACATTATTCTCACTAACACGATTGTCATACCATGGGGAGCGGTTACTGCCTGTTTACTGCAAAAGCCGCATTTGTGGATGATTAATGAATTTGGGGAAATCCATAATGGTGCTTTTATTATGCCTTTCTCCCAAATTCTGGATTTTATAGAAAAATCATCGGACAAAATTGTAACTCGATCCAGGGCACTTCAAACCGGACTGTTTCCACGGGTGAGTGAAAGGAATATAAAGACCATTCATTCATATATTGATGTCCCGGATAAGGAAAGCCTTACTAGGGGATTCCAGGATACCTATTATGTAATTCCAAATGC
Organism: uncultured Chloroflexia bacterium; assembly: GCA_963826215.1. GTDB lineage: Bacteria > Chloroflexota > Anaerolineae > Anaerolineales > Villigracilaceae > UBA877. The sequence goes on from CAWGWL010000033.1 coordinate 338,269, forward strand.
CTGTCGCCTGATACTTTGCGGAACTGTCGCAAAGGCAAAAGGGTCAGGAAGATGCTGTTCGAGCAGTTATGGAATTAAATAAGAATTGCCATTATTGTGTAGAACTTGTTATTGTGGGGTATTTTCAACCCGATTTTGTGGATTATTTATCTGAGCTCATCAATTCTGAAAAAATGGTCGAATACATACATATTATCCCGTTTCAAGATAATGTCTTGCCAATTATCAATGGGGCAGACATCGTGCTTAGTTGTTCCCAAATGGAGGGGTTTGGTCGGGTGGTTCTTGAATCGATGCTGTTGGAGAAACCGGTTATTGCCACTGATACCGGGGGAACTCCCGAATTGATCAAAGATGGGGAGACTGGTTTGCTCTATACCCCGGGAAATTACCTTCAGTTAGCTGATCAAATTGAAAAACTTATAAATAATCCAGGCTTGCAATCAAAACTTGCGCAAAACGCTTATAAATTCGCAAAAAAATCATTTTCAGTTAAGACTTTTGGGGGAGAATACTATAAACTTCTTTCGGAAATAATAAATTCGAATTATCAAACAAAAGATGAAATTTCATGGTTTATCGTAAATCTCTATCAAACGCTAATCGAAAATAAAGAAACTGAATTGCAAGCCCTCACCTCGCAGGTTGCGTTGTCGAACCTGTCCGCGCAGTCGCTCTCAGCCCAGTTGGCAGCGAAGGAAAAAATAATCGCTGACATCCATTCTTCGAAATCTTGGAAAATAACTCATCCATTGCGGTTGGTTAGATCTTGGAGAAGGCGTCCTTGAAACAGGCAAAAATAAATGTTTGGCGCATCGCCGCCAATGTTTATCATGCTCTTCCAATTTCCTTCTCCAGGAAAACGAAACTCAAGGATTTTTTATTTACACGTCTGGGCGTTTTTCTAAAGGATACTCCCCCTTATCGTGAGTGGGTCGACTTTCATTCAATAACATCGGAAGAGAACAAGAATTTTTCGGAATCAATTCAGCAGCTTATTAACTCTGACTTAAAACAATTGCAGGATCGTTTCCGATTAAGTTTTCCTGATCACTCTCTTGCTAACCCTGTGGTCTCCATTATTATCCCGGTCCATAACCACCTTGACTCAACCCTTCGGTGTCTTATATCCATCAAAGAATCAAACGATATAACGCCCTATGAAATTATTGTCGCGGATGACGCCTCTGATGAGAACATCGGCGAAATTATTGGGCAGGCACGGAACATACGCTATCTTCGTAATGAAACAAATCTGGGTTTCCTTAAGACTTGTAACAAAGCTGCTTCAATTGCACGTGGAAAATTCCTCTTGTTATTGAATAATGACACTGTGCTCCTCCCGGGCTGGCTCGATAGTTTGGTGGATGTTTTCAAAAAATTTCCTAGATCAGGTTTGGTGGGTTCAAAATTGCTGTATCCGGATGGCAGGTTGCAGGAAGCCGGGGGCGCAGTTTGGCAGGATGGCGCGGGAGCGAATTTGGGTCGTTATGGCGATCCTGCTTCCCCTGTATATAATTATCTTCGCGAGGTGGATTATTGCTCGGGTGCCTGCATTTTGATCCCAAGATCGATATGGGATGCCCTTGGGGGTTTTGATGAGTTGTATTCTCCCGCCTACTACGAGGATACTGACCTGGCGTTTCGTATCCGCTCCGCGGGATACAAGGTTTTCTATCAACCCAAATCCCAGGTGATTCATTTCGAAGGCACGAGCTCTGGCACGGATATTGGCTCGGGAATAAAACAATATCAGCAGGTAAATCAAGGAAAAATTTTATAACCGTTGGAAGGGAGTTCTTGCATCCCACGGAAAAAAAGAATTGTTGGGAGAAAATTGGATTATATAATAAGTATGCTGGTCGGACATGTGTTGTATGTGGATGCCTCGACCCCAACTCCCGACCAGGATTCTGGTTCTGTGGATGCGTTTAATTACATGAGCATGCTTCGCAATTGGGATTTTGAGGTCACATTTATTCCCGCAAATAATGCATATTTTGGCAAATATACCGAAGAGTTACAGGAAATTGGAGTTGAATGTCTTTACTCCCCCTATAACAAAGGGGTGGGCGATTATTTAAAGAATCATGGTTATCGATACGACCTTGTCGTACTATCAAGGTTGCCTGTTGCCGTAGAATTTATCGACGTCGTCCGAAAATTTGCACCGCAGGCAAAGATTATTTTTAGCACCGTGGATTTGCATTTCTTGCGCGAAAAGCGGGAGGCGGAATTAAAAGGGTCGGTCAAAGGGATAAATGCAGCTCGGAAAACCGAAGAGCTTGAGGTTGGAGTGATGCGTAAAGCGGATCGAACGCTTGTGGTCAGCGAGGCTGAGTGCGAATTGCTTCGGGAACTTTATCCGGATATTCCGGTTTCCCTGGTTTCCATTCCCCGCGAAATTCCAGGGCGCAAAAACGGCTTCAAGGATCGGAGCGATATCGTTTTCCTTGGTGGGTTCAGGCATCCGCCCAATATCGATGCAGTGGAATATTTTACCTCTGAAATTTGGCCGATCGTTTCGGAATCACTTCCGGATGTAAAATTTATTATTGTTGGCGGTGATGCGCCCGATAGTTTCCTCTCCTTTTCCGGAAAAAACATTGTTGTTCGTGGTCACGTTGGAGACTTGGCGGGAGATCTTTGATCATTGCCGGCTTTCTGTTGCTCCTTTGCGCTTTGGAGCTGGGGTCAAAGGCAAGGTGGTCACCAGTTTAAGCTATGGGGTTCCATGTATCGCCACCGGAATTGCTAACGAAGGCATGGGGCTTGTTCATGGCAGCGATATTCTCCTCGCTGACACTCCTCTGGAGTTTGCCAATGCAGTGATAAAGGCTTATACCTCTCCGGGACTATGGTATAAATTATCTCGAAATGGGTTGGATATTGTCAGTGAGAAATATTCGCTTGCAAGCGTTAAACTCGCCTTTGGCGAGGTTCTTGGATCCCTGGGTGTATTAAAAGATCATGGAAATGCCGCGTAGAAGGTTGAATTTAATGGCATCAGGTTTCTCTTTGGAGAGGAATTCCGAATCCACAAAAAATAAAACCTCTGCATAGGGTTTTTGAAGTCTCGCTGCTGGTGCTGATGATCGGGATATTACTGACGATTCATGGCGCTTTGCCGGTTATAAACGCGCCAAATTTATCTGTACAAAGCATATTGGTTGGAGAGGCTAGAAGTGTATTAGCTGATAATCCCCGTCCGTGGGCGCTTTGTCAGCATATCGGATACCCGCTGGGTTACGATCCCTTGATTATGGGTTATCCTGCCACCATTTTTATGGCGATTACGTACAAGCTGTTTTCGATTCCGCTCATCGATGGCTTCCAATTGCTTAATGCGCTGTGTATAGTTCTGGGTTTTTTAGCTTTTTATATATTTCTTAAGGATCAGACATCCAGTATTCCTGGGTCTTCTGTTGCGGTTTTTGCCTTTTATATTTCAGTGTTTATGCTGGGAATGAAGGGTTTTGTTACCTTATATTTGGGCTTTCTATTATTCCCATTATTTGTTTTGGGGTCAGTGTATATCTGTTTAATTAATTTTTTACATCACTTAAATCCCTTAAAACCTTCGATCCTTGTTATTTCAGCGCTTGTTCAATTTCTCTTGTTGGGCATCGCCATTATGCTGGATGGCTATTCTTATGTTATGGCGATGATTGTTGTTTCCATTATATTGATCGCCTTTGCCGCGCGTGCTGAAAATCAGTACCCGCTTAAAACCGTATTTTATTTCGATCTTCATTTGGATGGGGCTGCTGGTTCTTCCTGGTGTACTGTATAAGCTGTTAATATTTAATGAACCTTCCATGTTTGCCTCATCGCTGGATTTTATGAGGGGGCAGGGGATCGACGTTGCCACGTTATTTATCCCTACTCGGCGCTATTTATTATCAAACTGGTTGGGGATCGGTCCCGCGGTCTGGAACGGATATGCATTCTATGGGGATGGATGCGAATGCCAATTACAATTTCCTGGGCATTTTTGCGCTCTTGTTCACGATAATCGGCGTCATTATCGTTCTCCGTAACTGCTTCCAAAAGAGGCTGCTGGGATTATTGGCTTGCTTGTTCTTGGGGTGGGGTTTATCTTTTCCATTGGTCCTTCGCTCAAGGTATATGACGTGCGTCCCGAAAAAGACCAGGCAAAGGTGGTTTATGCCGATTACCTGATGCCTGCAGACGCTGCGACTTTTTCTTTGCCGACTTCGATATTATATAAATTTCCGGTCATTAGCACCATGCGGTCGGTTTATCGCTGGCAGTTGATTTCCCGTTTTGCCATGGTCTTTTTTATCGCTATCTTCCTTTCCCGCCTGTTTCGGAAAAACGTTTTGTTTGGTGTCTTGCTTTCCTTCTTTTTTTGGTGGAAATTTTCCCGGCAACTGCATTTACCAGTCAAAGCATGTATGCAGCGAACCGTAAACCAGGAGAAATTATTTACGACCAATGTGGTGGAAAAACTTATTCCGTATATTAAAGCCCATGATCGGGTATTGTTTCTCCCGGCAGCCAATGACTACCTGCTTGGATTGATAATTCCCTTTACCGGGGGGGACACTTATAATGTCTTTTTCGATAAAGAGGTGACCAGGATTTTCCCATTACAACCTGGACCGATAATCGCCGCCAGGACCAGTTTTGATAACGGATCCCTGACTTCGACGGATGTTTGTGAATTGTTTAATCAGGGTTTGGTGGATGTGGTAATATTTAATGAATTTAGCATGCGGTGGGACTCATATACCTGGCCGCCAACTCCCGCGACGGTCCAGGGTTATCGTTTGAAGGTGGAGGTTTAAAATTGGAGACCATTTCCGATTTGAATATTGCGAAATCGGATTTCTTCGAAGTGATCACGCCTCGCCACAATCCTCCACTCGACTGTAAATAGATGTGTGGCTTGTTTAAACAAATTCAACAACTCTCTGTGTCCGTTTAGTTTGATGAATTCAGCTGATATGATATACTCTCGCGAGGCAATGGACCATCCGATTGTTTACTTTAGGGAAAATCGTCGATCTTGGATCTCGGTGGAAAATGCCCAAAACGCTCGTCATCCAAATTCCTTGTTATAACGAAAGCCAGACTCTGGCTGAAACGATAAGTGATCTCCCCAAAACTCTTCCCGGGTTTGGGAAAGTTATTGTTTTGGTTGTGGATGATGGCTCGACCGATGATACTTCTCAAGTTGCATTGAAAAGCGGTGCGGATTTTGTCGTTTGCCACCGTCAGAATCAGGGGCTGGGGCGGGCGTTTATGACCGGTATTAACGCCGCTCTCGCATTGGGTGCTGACGTAATAATTAATACAGATGCGGACCATCAATACCCTGGCAAATATATTCCCGACTTGGTTTCTCCCATCCTTTCAGGAAAAGCTGATCTTGTTATCGGCGATCGCCAGTCGGGTACGAACGTCCATTTTTCCCCTGTTAAACGCTTGCTTGAAAGATGGGGAAGTTGGTTGGTCCGCTTGCTTTCCCAAACAAATGCTCCAGATGCCCCTAGCGGATTTCGAGCTTATTCCCGTTATGCTGCCCTTAGGATCCAGGTCTATAACAGCTATTCCTATACGCTTGAAACTCTCATTCAGGTTGGGAGGGAGAAGATGGCCATTTCCCACCTGCCTATTGAAACGAACCCGGGTTTGCGGCCATCCAGGTTGCACAAAGGGATCCTTAGTTTTATTTTTCATCAAAGTGGCACGATTATTCGCGCCTACACGCTATACCAGCCGTTGAAGACATTTGTAGGGCTCGGAATCCCATTCCTCCTTTTTGGAGCCATCTTGATCGGACGCTTTTTATTCTATTACTTTATTGGTGAGACTGGGGTCGGTCGGTATGCTCAGTCTGTCTCGATCGGCGGAACGTTGGCAATGTTTGGGCTGGTTTTGATCTTTTTTGGATTGTTGGGAGATGCAGTCCGCGCAAATCGCGCTATTACAGAAGAAGTCCTGATTAGGATGAGAGATCAAGAAATGATTAATTCTGGGATTCCCACAGAAATTAATGGAGCTCCGGTCTTGCATAGAGATAATGGGTTTGATGAAGACAAGACTTAATCGTTTGGTTGCGAGGGCTATTCGAAAAAAGTGGCCTCCTGATCTTATCCAAAAATATGTTGGAACTTTTCAGGAGTGTTTTTTTACATATGCGACCGACCTGGCTCTTCGCCAGAAAGCTGCCTCGGGCGGAAGCGTTACAGCGTTATTATCCTACTTGCTTTCTAGTGGGCAAATTAGTGGGGCGTTGGTCTGTCGCAGTATAGTTACTCCTGAAGGGAAGCTCCGTCCACAATTTTTTATTGCCCGAACTGAGCAGGAATTAATTACTGCTCAAGGCAGCAAATATATTGCTGTCAATTTTGCATCTCAGGCGTTCCCACTGATTCATTCCCATTCAGGAAAATTAGCCGTGGTGGCACTGCCGTGTGACATTTCAATTCTCCAGCGCGCCCGTATGACTGATTCGGCAATTGCCCAAAAAATTGTCCTTACGATTGGCCTTTTTTGTGGTCATAACACAGAATCAGTGCTTACTGACCGGATAATTGACAAGCTGAGACCTGGTGATCTACCCCTGGTGTCTTTTTCCTATCGTCTTGGGCATTGGCGTGGTCATCTTCAAGCGGAATTCGGTCAGGGACAAATTCGTACGAAACCATTCTCGTACTTTTCAGATTATCAGAATCTTTACTTCTTCAGTCAAAGAAAATGCCACTATTGTTTCGATCACACTGGCTATTATGCCGACCTCTCCGCAGGGGACATATGGTCATTACGGATGAAAGACGAACCGATCAAGCATACTGCCCTGATCGCCAGAACTGGTTTTGCTACCCAGGTGGTGAATGCAGCGCTGGAGAATCGAGTATTGACCGGCAAAGTGGAATCTATTGATGAGGTTTGTGAAGGTCAGGCGCGCACCCTTCCATTTCACTACAATATCTCTGCTCGTGCGAAAGTCGGGAGCATGTTTGGGGAAAAAATTAAGGATGCCGTGGGGGAAAAAGTCCACCTGTTGGATATTTTGATTGCCTGGATGATAATGTTTAACGAAAGATTTAGCCGTACTCAAATTGGACGAAAATTCATCTTGGCAGTGCCCCACCCTTTATTAAAACTCAATTCGTATTTGATAAAATTATTCGAGACTGTTTCAAAGCCTTCTCCTGGTTTATCCACACGGCATATCATTGGAATTGTTGCCGGCACAGTGTGGGGAAATCGCGGCGCTGAATCCATGTTGGTGACTGCTGTTGGCAGGCTGCATGAATTGTATCCCGATGCAGCATTTAAAATTTATTCATATTCTCCCACCAGGGATCGGCAGTTGGTTCACCGTGAAGATTTGGATATATTGAGCTGTAAACCAGCCTCGCTCGTTTTTCGAATTTTCCCATTTGCTGCCTTATGTTGGATTTTTAAAAAGGTCGGAATTCGCATTCCGGATAAATTACTCCCCCGCCCCGCCAGGGAATTGAGAAATTGCGGGATATTGTTGGATATCGGAGGTATTTCTTTTGTCGATGGCCGCGAGCTTTATTTGCCCTTCAACATCCTGACAATTTGGCCTGCCATGCTGCTGGGAATCCCCGTGGTAAAGTTGGCTCAAGCGTTGGGTCCCTTTCATAATCCAATTAATCGATTGGCAGCGAAATTATTCCTTCCCAGGTGCAAACATATCTTTGCTCGGGGTGAAATTACATTTGGAAATTTGCAGGATCTCAAACTGCAAAATTTGACTCGGGTTTCAGACCTGGCTTTTCTATACAGACCTGGCTTCAACCTGTCTGATGAAAATGAAAACCTTGTTGTTGCCCTCGAAGAAAAACTTGGAATACTAAAAAACGAAAAGAAGCGCTTGATCGTTATTTCCCCCAGCTCAGTGATTTATGAGAAAACCGGATCACGTTATCTCAAGCAAATTCTAGATCTTGTCAGGCAATTGGACCAGGAGGATATTCATTTCTTATTCCTTCCGAATTCTACTCGCGCGGGAATTGAAAAATCGCGAAATAACGATATCTTTGTAGTAAATCTTTTACATCAACTGGCTCGATCTGAATTATCAGGACCCACCTGGTCGAAAACGCACTGGGTTGCTTGGGATTTAAATACCCGCTCATTGAGGAGGTTGATTAGTTTGGCGGACCTGTTGCTCACCTCCCGTTTCCACGCAATGGTTTCAGGATTATCCCTGGGGATTCCAACACTGGTCATCGGGTGGAGTCATAAATACGTTGAGACCCTGGCAGACTTTAAACTGGAACGTTTTGCTGCAGATTTTGAAGATCGTCGCGTTAACCTGGTAGATCTTGCTCAGGAATTGCTAAAAAATGAAAATGCGATTCGTCTGCAAATGGCTGAGTCATTACATGACGTCCAAACTTCTTCAGCGCAGCAATTTATCTACCTGGAGAGCATCATAAAGTGAATCGAAATCGATTGCTGCAGGTCGCTAAGTGGGTATGGACGGTGCTGGTCTTTTGCGGTGCGGCATACTATTTTGCGAAGCATTACTCTACCTTAATCGGATACCTTCGGAGCTTTTCGATTCTATCCCTGGTTCTCTCAATTACCTTTTTGGTCGTTGGTAAATATCTTCTCACGTTCTTAAGTCTCTGGTCGATTGAAGGACAGGATTGGCATCCCACATTCTCAGAAATGTTCAAAATAAATTCAGTCACACAGTTGGGAAAATATTTACCTGGGGGGATTTGGCATTTTGTCGGTAGGTTCGGCCTTTATAGGGCGAAAGGTATGACAACAACTCAATCCGGCCGGGTCATGTTGGTGGAAAACTTCTGGCTCGTATTATCCGCTTTTTGTTTCGGCAGCTTGGTTGGTTTTTTCGGTCTACGTAAGGTTTTGCAAAATTGGTTGCACTTTCCATCAACTTTCATTTTTAGGGGAATCTCGTTCTTGTTTTTTATCTTGATTTGGTTATTGGGGATGTTCCTGATTCAGCGTTATCTCAAACTTAATCATACGGCAATAGGCTGGTCCTTTGTTCGCACCATCGCAGTTCAGGCTTCCTCTTGGTTGTTCATGGGTCTTGGTTTTTGGGTTATCTTGCCTTTTCGGTGGAATTGGGAGTTTCTTGGAGTCTCGGTGGGAGGATTTGCTCTTAGTTGGGTGGTGGGGTATCTAGCTGTTTTTGCTCCAAGCGGTCTGGGTGTCCGCGAGGTGGTGCTCACTGTGTTGTTGGCAACATTTATTTCTTCTGAAGAAGCTGCGGTTTATGCTGTTGTTGCAAGGATCATTTGGATTATTACCGAGATCGGTTTGGGTATATTTTCAGAACTTCTTTTCGGTAACGGGAGGATAAAATTGACATCAATTAACCGTCCATCAGCGGGTTCTCCCAAGGACGAGAACTCGAAAAAAGAATAATTAATGGACAAATCATTGTTTTGTCTCGAAACCAAGTAACAGATGTAAAATGCCAGCAGGCTGTCAACTCTTAGTAAGACGTATCGGATATTTACTAATATTTCTTGCGGTTCTTGTGGCTGTGGTTTCTTTCACCACTCGCTGGGACGGGCTTGGGTTTGTCTTCTTGTTCTTGAGCGCAGGCACGTTGTTACTTATCATGGGATATCTAAAAAATTGAACCCATTATGTAAATACTCCCCTGCTGTTCTAACCCCTCACTACAAAACTACCCCCTTCCATTATCAGAAATTATGTTCTATAATATCTCAATCGGTTTTCCTATCTTCCGGGTTGATCCTCGGTTTGCCATGCTCACCACATTTCCTCGCTCATTCCCTCAACCTCCATTCCCATCCCAGGCCTTCCTCCCTGCCTCTGCGTCGCCGCGGCGCTCAACCCGGCAACTCCAACGCATATATCCACGGTCTCTATAGTCTAGGGTTCCCCGCTCTGACCCGAACCCCGCACTCGTCTCCTTCTTCTCCCACGGATCCTTCAGCCCTGCTCGAATCCGTGCGGATCGAGGCCATCGCCGCCCTCGAGCGCACCTTGGTTGAAAACCGCCTCAAGTTGGATAAGTTTTTCGCCGATCGGAACAACACCCTGCCTTTCGACCAGGCGATTAAACCGCTGCGCGCCGTTGGATTGATTATTGGACAGAATATCCTGGTTCGCAAAACCCTGGATAAAATCGACATCCAGGGCAACCTGCGCCGTCTTGCCCTTTGCCTCCCCCCTCTTCTAAATTGGGAATTCGTCGAGCAGGGCATTCCCTGTCAGAAGGTATTCGTTCCTCTTAAATTACGAAATATTCACGCGAATTTGAAAACGGAATTTCCAGGGCTGGCCTCTCACCAGTGGCTGCTCCTGCAAAAGAACTTTGACTCCCTCCATGTCCTCCTCGACGCCACCCGCAAATATAACCGCCGCAAACCCGCTTCGAATGACCGTGTCCTGTTTGAGGGCATCTTTTGTGAAATTGGCTTACGGGCTCCGCTGGCAGGATCTGGAAGGCAGATACCCCGTGCGCCTCTGCCAGGATTTTTATCGCTCCCTCTACCGCCGCGGTTTCATCCAATCCATTAACGAACAGCTCCACTGGGATCTCAACCTCAACGGGATTTCCACCCTGGAAGCGCTCGTGGACCAGGGTTGCTTTACCATCAAGGGGGATCGCATAATCCTCTCCCCGTCTGAAAAACTCACTTGGGAGAAATTAACTGCTCTTTTTCTCCTTCAGCAGGGATTTCGTGCCCAAAGAGCCAGTCTTCGCCAGGTCACCGTTGCTCGCCGCCATCGGGGCGGTTACTGGCGCCTTCCCCCCCGGCTGTCCGGGACTGCGCAGCGTCCGGCTCACTATCGTCCGCCTGCGCCGGTGAGTTTCCCGTTCCCTCCTCCCCTGCCAATGGTTCGACCGGTTCTTACGTGGAAGGGGGTCGGCAGGCCTCCCGCTTCTTCATCTGACCTTGGGGTGGGTCCCGTTTCCCTAAAGCGCTTCGCCCCTGTTGCCGCCGCTCTGCGAGGTCCTCCATCAACTGGGCGGTTTCCGGTCGAAAGGCTGCCATTGGCTTCCCATTCTCCTCGAAAAGCTCATCAACCTTCTCCACGGTCTTGTCTGGAAAAAACACGATGACAAATGACAAGCTGGTGGTTCTTTTGTCAACCTACAATGGCGAGAGATATTTGGGTGAATTGCTCTCCAGTCTCGCAGCACAGGACCTGGATGCTTTCACGTTAATGGTTAGGGATGATGGCTCTTCAGATAAAACTCTTCAAATATTGAAGGAAAATCAAACCACTGCGAAATACGACCTTCAGATACTGCCTTCTGATGAGCACCTTGGAGCAGCCAAAAGCTTTCTTCGACTTCTGGCTGAGGCTGGTGATGATTTTGATTTCTACGCCTTTTGTGACCAGGATGATGTTTGGCTGCCTGGCAAGCTTTCATCTGCGGTGAATAAACTCAAGCAGATCCCGGCAAAGTATCCCTGCCTTGTACTGTTCTCGCTTGGAGGTTGTTGACGAAAACCTGGGTCACCTCCACTGGTCCCCGGTTCCTCGGCGAATCGGTTTCGGCAATGCCCTGGTGGAAAATATCGCTCCCAGGCTGCACCATCATGTTGGACAGATCCGGGAGGGAATTGGTCCTTTCCCATCTCCCGGAAAATTGCCAGATGCATGATTGGTGGCTCTATCTGGTGTTTTCTGGTCTTGGGCGAGTCTTGTTCGACGATTATTCGGGTATCAAATACCGGCAGCATCGCTGGTAATGCCGTCGGTGCCGCTGCCGCGATTGCTGAAAAATTCAGCCGCCGGGTTTATCGCTTTTTTCGGTTGGGGGATGGGGTGTTTCGGATTTTCAGAGCAGGCGCGGATATTTGTCGACAAGTTTTGGAAACAAAATTCCCGCAGAACTTCGCGGGATCTTGGATTTGATCATAATGGCAAAGTCATCATTTCGACATCGGCTCCGTTTGGCTGGTTCAAGGGATATTTGGCGTCAGAAAATGGTGGATGATGTGTTATTGCGGTTTCTGATATTGATCAATCGTTTCTGACCTGCGCCAATTCCGATATCCGAAAGTTATCCCGTCGTTCCGCGGCCTACTCCGATATATGTAAAACCGAGCGCTCGTAGATGCTCACAATCCCAAAGGTTACGCCCATCCAGTATGATCGGCGTCCGAAGCAGTTTTTTGACCCTTCCAAAATCGATTTGTTTGAATTCGTTCCACTCCGTGGCAAGCAGCAGGGCGTCGGCCCCTTCAGCCACCTGGTAAGGGTTTTCGCATAGTTTAACGTTTTTCAGTACCTTCCCTGCATTTTCCATGGCTTGAGGGTCGTAGGCACGAATGTATGCGCCCTCGTTTTTTAGCAGGTAGATGATCTCAAGTGCCGCTGCATCTCGGATGTCGTCTGTGTTGGGCTTGAACGATAGTCCGAGTACCCCGATCGTCTTTTCGTTGAGCGATCCGAGCGCTTTACGCAGTTTCATTACTGCACGGCGGCGCTGGTTTCGGTTGATTTCCATTACTGCCTGCAATAACTGTGGTTGGGTCCCGTTTAAAACAGCCATGTGCTCAAGAGCTTTTACATCTTTTGGGAAGCAGGATCCGCCCCAGCCCAGTCCGGCGTCCAAAAAGGCTTGACCGATGCGCTTGTCATATCCCATCCCCCGCGCCACCTCGCGCACGTCCGCGCCAAGTTCTTCGCAGATGTTACCGATTTCATTGATGAAGGATATCCGGGTCGCTAAAAATGCATTGGAGGCATATTTGATCATTTCGGCAGTGCGCACGTCCGTTATGATGATCGTGGCTCGCAGAGGTTGGTAGATCTCGGCTACCTGGTTGGCAGCCATCGCGGTCTTCTGAACCCAAGCACCACCCGGTCAGGGTTCATGAAATCGTTGATGGCGGATCCTTCCCTCAGGAATTCCGGGTTCGATACCACGCTGAATTGCAGGGTTTTGTCCCCGCAGCGTCTGCGGATCACATCCGCTACCCAGTCGCCCGTTCCTACCGGCACTGTCGATTTGTTGATCACAATAATTGGCCAATCCACCAGGTCGGCGATGGATTCAGCAGCAGATTTAACATATTGGAGGTCTGCTTCTCCATCCACGCCCGAGGGAGTGCCTACTGCAATGAATGCATATTCCGCTCCCTCAAGGGCCCGCTTATAGTCAGCTGTAAATTGAAGCCGTTTAGCCTGCACATTCTGCTTCACCAACTGTTCCAGTCCGGGTTCATATATGGGCATCTGTCCGATATTAAGATTATTAATTCTCTTTTCATCGAGGTCCAGGCACGTTACCTGGTTACCTAGATCGGCAAAACAAGTTCCAGTGACCAGCCCGACGTAACCAGTACCAATGACACAAATCTTGCTCATCAATTTCCTCCAATATGAGGGTGATATCTGTAAGCAATTCTACCATGATGAAATCTTTATTCCAAAAATTACCGATCGATTATTCCATCAAGAATAAAGGTTGTCGAAACATGGGATCGTTTGGATGAATTGGTTTTCATCTGTCGAACCGGATTTTTTATATGGAAAAGGGTGTTGAGATGGTTAAAACTGGTTCGTGGTAAGATTAAATTATTAATAACCGCAGGATCGTTAAGAATTGGGAGCATACCTGTGTTGACTTCTATTTTTTCATCTTCAGGCGATCGTTCATTGCCTGATTGTGAGTGCGGGTAATTCCAATAACGGTTTAGATATTCCCATTTACCACTTCTTTACCACGTGAGGTATGGTGAGTCCTTGTGAAGATCCTGCTATTTGCTAATACAGACTGGTACTTGTATAACTTTCGTCTGGAACTCGCCCAAACGCTGCGCGCCAATGGACACGAAGTGGTGCTGGTTTCACCTGGCGGGGAATACGCTACCCGTTTACAGGAGTTGGGTTTTCGATGGGTTTGCTTGCCGATGACCCGGCGGGGGTTGAATCCGTTCACTGAGTTTTCTGCAATCATGCGTATACTTTCTCTTTACTTCCATGAAAAGCCTGACCTGGTTCATCAATTTACAGTTAAATGCGTAATATATGGCTCTGTTGCTTGCTTTCTACTCGGTATTCATTCTGTAATTAACTCGGTGGAAGGTCTTGGCTACGTTTTTACGCAGACCGAAAAGAATCGGGGTTGGTTGCCAGGATTCGTAAAATTCATCTATTGGATGGTCCTTCGGCCCACATGGGTCATCGTCCTGAATCCGGATGACCGTCAATTTTTTTTAATGAATCACCTGGTTGATCCAAACCGGATCGTGATGATCCAGGGGTCGGGAGTGGATACTTTGAAATATTCCCCCCGGCCAGAAACAGGGGAGATCCCGCTTACGATTTTGCCAGCTCGCCTGTTATGGGAAAAGGGTGTCGGCGAATTTGTGGAGGCTGCGCGACTTTTACGAAAGGCTGGCATTCAGGCTCGTTTTGCCCTAGTGGGTGATGTTGATGCAGGAAATCCGGCCTCTGTCCAGGCTGCTCAACTTCAGGAATGGGAAAAAGAGGGTGTGATAGAATTGTGGGGCATGAAGGAAAACATGGCGGATGTATATGCACAGGCGTCCATCGTGTGTCTGCCGTCTTATAGGGAAGGCCTGCCAAAAACATTGATTGAAGCCGCATCCTGTGGGCGTCCAATCGTCGCCACTGATGTACCGGGTTGTCGCGAAGTCGTTCGACCGGGGGAAAATGGCCTTCTGGTGGAACCAAAAAATGCCGCCGGATTGTCTGAAGCACTTTCATACTTAATTAGAAACCCTGATATTCGCACCACGATGGGGACCCGCGCCCGGGAAATTGCTGTTGAGCAATTCTCTGCAACACGGATCATTCCTCAAATTTTATCTGTTTATACATCTTGTAAACCCGGATGATTTGGCAATACCTATAATCGTTTACTCTATAATAATTGGTCCCTTCTATAACCTGGTCTGACCACTCTATTGATCATATGAAAAATCAGGAATTTTCTCCGCTTGACTCTGCTGAACGCGCCCTTGCACACTGGTGGGTGATGGTTGTCCTTATGGTCGTAGGAGGACTGGGTGGATGGGTAATTCATTTATTTCTCCCCCCTGTCTTTGAAGCCGGCGCGGTCGTCACAGTGAGTATGGATTTTGAAAAACGTGAACTTACCCAATTCGAGCAGGACTACGCCTTTGGTGCAGCAAGGGATGTGATCGCTTCCAATTCCGTGATGAACATCGTAATTGCTGATGCTCAAAGTAATGGATATTCCATTGATCCGGCACGATTTCACAGGGATTTTTATTTGGAAGGTCGGCAATCTGTTTGGGAACTACGTGTCAGGGACCGGGACCCGAACATCGCGGCTGCTCTCGCCAATATTTGGGTCGGGGCTGCCACGGATGCCTTGGATGCTGCTTTGACGCATTCCTTGTTGGCTGATCAAATCCAGGCTCAAATTACCGGCTTGGAAAATTGCTTTGCAGGAGTAACCCAGCACGCTGGATTGATTCCCATGGATTGTAGAGGATTATCTCTGGATATGATTGAAGCCAGATTGCAGGAAAAAACTACTGCACTTTTATTGGAGAAAAAATCTGGTTTAGGATTAATTTCGATCATGACGTTTGGACAGACAGAAGCAGCTACTGCTCCAGCTGCACCTTCAATTTACGGTCAGGCTGGGTTGGTGTTGGCAGGAGCATTTATTGGTTTGATCGTTTCTTTTTGGATCATCAGTCTCCTTCATCAGGCTCGCCGTGATCGAGAAAATTAAGAATGTTTGGCGTTGGTCACTCGATATCGCCTGGGTGGCCGTACTCCTTTTATTACCGATCACCAGTTTCCCCCTCCTGTCTCGCTTGGCTGGGAATACGATGGTGGCTCCAGCCTCGTTTATTCCCCTTTTGTGGCTGGTAATATTTTGGATGATTGTTTATTTTTACAAACGAGGCAGGTTTCCACGAGAGAGCATCCCATTCTTACTTTTTATTTCCATTGCACTGGTATCCAGCGCATTGGCGTTTTTTAGGGACACGCCGCCATTCAAAGGTGGCACCATCTTTCATGAAGAAATCCGTGCCTTATTAACCCTGTCAATTGGCACGACATTTTTGCTGGTAACATCCAGTTGGCTTGCTCAGTCTCGATCACGATTGGAATCGACTTTTAAATGGATCAATATTAGTGGTTTGATTTCACTGATGTGGGCCATGGTTCAAGGCGTGTATATTTTCATTTTTCATGGCAAATTCCCTCATTTTATCGATGATTTCCAGCATCTAATTTCTTCTGGCAACATTTTTTATACTCGGATAACTGGATTTGCATTTGAGCCTTCCTGGCTTGGACATCAACTCAATCTCCTGTTTTTACCATTTTGGTTGGCAGCCACCATAAACCGCTGGTCCGCATTTCGATTTCGCTTGTGGAAGTTCAGCCTGGAAAATATACTTTTGGGATGTGGTGTGCTTGTATTATTTCTTTCTTCTCGTGTCGGAACTCTTTCGCTTCTGTTAGTCATCGCATTTTTGCTTATTTACTTTAGCTTTCTGCTGGCAAAGCGTGTAAGAGTTTGGTGCGAAGAGCGCTTGTTCCGGTTCTCTCCCTTCCTTCAAAAGAGTGTGCGCGCCCTGCTTCCTGTTTTTATTTTCCTGGGCATCCTCGGAATTTATGGGCTTGGTGCATTAGCTTTGGTTTATCTTCTTTCCTATGTGGATCCACGCTTTGCCGCGTTTTTCCAGATAGGTTCGTTGGCTCATTTAAGATCAATCGGAAGTAATATATATCAGTTGTTTAACTACCTTCAATTCGCAGAAAGATACGTATACTGGGTTGCTGGTTGGAACATTTTTAACACTCATCCCATCCTTGGTGTTGGTCTGGGGAATGCGGGCTTTTATTTTCAACATGCGTTACCCGCATACGGTTGGACTCTTCCGGAGGTGGTGCAGATTTATTTCCGGGAGGCAGCGCTTCCTAATATTAAGAGCATATGGGTTCGTTTGCTGGCGGAAACCGGGATCGTAGGTTTCTCATCCTTTATCGTTTGGTGCATTGTTATGTTCAAATCTGCTTGGACGATGAGATTAAACATTCAAATTCCCTATAAAGTTATCGGTTGGTTTGGAGTATTTGTTTTGGTGGCTTTTCTGACAGAAGGATTCAGTACCGATACCTTTGCCCTGCCTTACCTTTGGGTATCCCTCGGGATTGTCAGTGCTGCCGCGGCCTTATTGCGAAATGGAAGTGAGAAGGTGTGATTTGTCTTCGAGTTTTAGCTATTGGGTTTTTCCTTGCCCAGCTTCTTGAAGAATAATCCATATCGCTTAGAGAATATAAATGCCCCAGAATCGTCTTGCTTCTGATTTGGATCATGTTTTAGAACATACCCGTGAGTTGTGGGACGAACTGCGCGGCGAGCGCATCTTTATCACTGGCGGGACCGGCTTCTTTGGTTGCTGGCTGCTGGAGAGTTTTGCCTGGGCGAATGACCGCTTGGGGCTGAATGCAACATCATTGGTCTTGACACGTGACCCAATATCCTTTAAAAAAAAGATGCCGCACTTGGCAGAGGATCCAGCAATAGAGTTATTAAACGGGAATATGATGTCCTTTTCGTTTCCTAAGGGAAATTATTCCCATATTATCCATGCAGCCTCTCAACCAATTTCACCGCAGGTAGTTAATGATCCAGAATTAATTAATGAGCCTAATGTTTTGGGGACCCGCAGAGTATTGGAATTTGCGAATTTATCCGGAGTAAAAAAACTCCTGTTTACCAGTTCTGGGGCAGTGTATGGTCACCAAATAAGCCAGGTCACCCATTTACAAGAAGATTATATCGGTACACAGGAACACACAGACTCGAAAAAGGCTTATGGGCGAAGCAAACAAATTTCAGAGTCGATTTGTTCAACCTTTGCCCGGGAATTTAATCTAGCCTTGGTAATTGCGCGTTGCTTTGCATTTATGGGACCGTATCTTCCGCTGGATGAGAATTACACGATCGGTAATTTTATCCGTGACGCAATATATATACAAGGATTCAAATCCTAGGGGACGGGACTCCATACCGGTCTTACCTCTATTCCGCTGATTTGGCTATCTGGTTATGGACCATGCTTTTTCGTGGCGAAGCTGGAAGAGTGTATAACGTTGGTTCGGAAAATGCAATAAATATCGCCGCAGTAGCTCAATTGGTCAGAAATATTGCTTCTACCGAATGCGAAATTTCCATTGCCCGGAAACCGATGCCCGGACAACTTCCCGAACGATATGTCCCTTCTACCCAACGAGCGGCGACAGGAATTAGCTCTTCAGGAATGGATTGGGTTGGAAGAAGGAGTCAGGCGGATGGTAAAATGGAATTTGGAGAGAATCCGTGGTTAAGCTTTCA
Organism: uncultured Chloroflexia bacterium; assembly: GCA_963826215.1. Lineage (GTDB taxonomy): Bacteria > Chloroflexota > Anaerolineae > Anaerolineales > Villigracilaceae > UBA877. Next base: position 356,600 of record CAWGWL010000033.1, read on the forward strand.
GACTATGTCGTTGAATATTTGGTTAGTAAGGAGATTAAGGATATTTTTTTGGTTTCGGGTGGTGGGATTATGCATTTGGTCGATTCCGTTGGCAAAAACCCATCGCTGAATTATTACTGTAATTATCATGAACAAGCCGTTGCCATCGCGGCGGAGGCATATGCACGTGTAACTGGAAACGTCGGCGCTTGCTTGGTAACAACTGGTCCCGGAAGTACGAACGCCCTTTCAGGAGTGGTCGGTGCCTGGGTAAATTCGATCCCCCTGATTGTCATTTCAGGACAAGTCCGGCGCGATTTAATTGCTGATTACAAGAAATTCCGCCAATTAGGACCTCAGGAAATTAACATAATTGAAATGGTTCAAAATATTACCAAATATGCAGTGACTGTGATGGAGCCTGAACGTATCCGTTATGAGTTGGAATATGCATATGCTCGAGCAATGGAGGGGAGGCCTGGGCCTGTTTGGTTAAACATTCCCTTGGACGTCCAGGCAGCTATGGTCGATGAAAGTCTTCTCACGGGGTATGTCGTTGGGAATGTGAGTAAGAAACCATCTCTTGCTTTGTCTATAAATCAAGTATTAAAATTGGTTCAGGAAGCCAAACGTCCTGTATTAATTTGTGGGAATGGAATTCATTTGGCTGGGGCGGAAAGTGTTTTGGAAAAGTTCATTCAGAGAATAAAAATTCCAGTGCTCTTAACCATTGGTGGTATGGATTTGCTGAATGAAATTGCTGAAGGAAATTTGGGGAGATTTGGTCCAGTTGGACAACGAAGAGCAAATTTTGTTCTGCAAAATTCTGATCTGGTGCTAAGCATCGGCGCAAGTATGTCTGTCGCTTCTATTGGGTTTAATATTACCGGGTTTGCTCCAAAAGCAGTGAAAGTAATGGTAAATATTGATCCTGGAGAACTATCGAAACCAACTTTTATTCCAGATATCGCCATTCAATGTGATGCAAAAGACTTTCTTAATATCGCAAATCGACGATTATCGCGCACAAAAATTAAACAACGGTTAGACTGGAAAGAAGCCTGTCAAAATTGGAAAAAGAATTATCCGATTTGTGTTCCTGAATATTATTCCGATCCGGATTTTGTTAATTCCTATGCTTTTATTGACATTTTGTCGGATTTGCTGACGTGTAAAGATGTTGTTGTTACTGGGAATTCATTGGATATATCTTCTGTTTATCAATCTTTCCGGGTAAAAAAAGGTCAACGGGTGATAACGAACATAAATTACGGTGCCATGGGATGGGATTTGCCAGGCGCGATTGGGGCATGTATTGGGAGTGGTCATGGTAGGACAATACTTGTTACAGGGGATGGAAGCCTTCAAGTGAATATCCATGAATTATTAACCATTGGGTTTAATAAGCTGAATATAAAAATATTCGTCTTGAATAATCAAGGATATGATTCTATTCGGTCGACGCAAACCAATTATTTTAATGGTCATTTTGTAGGTGCAGATTCAACATCTGGAGTCGGGAATCCTGACTATGCTTTGCTTGCTGCAGCATATGGTCTTAGGTATGAACATGTTCTTAATAACAACCAGGTACGCGAGAAAGTTAGGAAATTATTAGATTGGGATGGGCCTTCGCTGTGCGAACTAAACGTATCTCCAAAGCAGGGGCGAAGTCCAAAGACTCAATCTTATCGCAAAGAGGATGGTACACTCGAGTCACGTCCTTTGGAAGATATGTATCCATTCCTACCGCGAGAAGAATTATGGCAGAATATGCACTTGTTTGACGATAAATCAAAGAAAGGAAAGATCTTCAATCACAAAACTACCATAGCCCATATATATATCAAAAAAAAGCGAAGGGAATGACCAATGTTTAATAATTTATCAATTCTAATAACGGGAGGAACTGGTTCCTTTGGCCAGAAATTTGTCGAATTTTTGTTTGCCAAGGCATCTCCTCGGGAAGTGGTTATATTCAGCCGGGACGAGTTCAAGCAATCTGAAATGGCAAAAATATTCCCTTCAGGAAAATACCCTATACGGTATTTTTTGGGTGATATTCGGGATAAAGACCGTCTTATGCGAGCATTTATTGGGGTGGATTACATTGTTCATGCAGCAGCTTTAAAACAAGTACCCGCACTGGAATACAACCCTTTTGAGGCAATTAAAACGAACATACTTGGTGCTGAGAATATTGTTGAAGCTGCTCTTGAACGATCGGTCAAGAAAGTAATTGCAATTTCCACAGATAAAGCTGTTAGCCCAATAAACTTGTATGGCGCAACCAAATTGGCAATGGAGAAAATATTCATTGCTGCCAACTCTTATGTTCGCTATCGTGACATTAGCTTTAGTGTAGTAAGGTATGGTAATGTAATTGGTAGCCGTGGGAGTGTAATACCTTATTTTTGCGAATTAATCAAAAAAGGAGAAACAGAATTACCTGTTACAGATGAAAGGATGACCAGATTCTGGATTCGTCTAGACGAAGGTGTGGAATTCGTTGCAAAGGCTCTGGTAGAATCAGAAGGAGGGGAATTGTTTATCCCAAAGATTCCAAGTATGAAAATTGTTGATTTGGTTAAAGCTATGCCTGGTTCGTGCACATGTAAATTTGTCGGAATTAGACCTGGTGAAAAATTACATGAAACGCTGGTTGGTGAGGACGAAGCGCGTAAGACATCCGATAAAGGCGACCATTTCATTGTTTTGCCCCAGTTTGAATTTCAGATGAAAAAGACCGGTTCATTAAAAGAGTTATCCACACTCCCATTAGGGTTTACATATCGCAGTGATAATAATGACAATTGGCTAACCACAAATGAACTGAAGAAATTAATTGGGGAATGGACGAAAAACATTCTTTAGATCAACCGGGAATAATCTTGAAGGTCCGAATACTGTGAAAGAAATGGGCAATAGTCTATGAAAGAATTAGCCATTGAAGGTGGAAAGCCTGTACGTAAAAATTTGTTACCTTATGGTCATCAATCTATTGACGATGACGATATTAACGCGGTAATCGAGGTTCTGCGATCAGATTGGTTAACCACCGGACCAAAAGTGAATGAATTTGAAGAATCATTTGCCGGGTATGTGGGGTCAAAATATGCAGTGGCAGTTTGTAACGGCACGGCAGCTCTGCATGCAGCTTCTTTCGCAGCCGGGATTAGCGCAGGGGATGAAGTTATTGTTCCGACAATGACATTTGCCGCGAGTGCCAATTGCGTTCTATACCAAAATGGTACCGTCAAATTTGTCGATGTTCGTCAGGATACACTCAATTTGGATCCTGTGCTCGTTGAAGAGGCAATCACACAGAAGACACGGGCAATAATTGCCGTGGATTATACTGGTCAACCGTGCGATCTCGACTTGCTTGTCGACCTGGCCAAACACTACAACTTGATATTAATTGAAGACTCTGCTCATGCGCTGGGAGCCACTTTCAAAGGTCGGCCTGTAGGTTCAATTTCAGATTTAACTACTTTCAGCTTTCATCCAGTTAAGCAAATTACTTCCGGCGAAGGCGGGATGATCACAACAAACGATGCTGCCCTGGCCACTCGTTTACGTTTATTTCGTAGTCATGGGATAAATTCAGACCATCGCCAGCGGGAAGCATTGGGCTCATGGTTTTATGAGATGGTTGATTTGGGATATAACTATCGCATAACGGATTTTCAGTGTGCACTTGGATTATCCCAATTAAAAAAAATATCCGGATGGATAATGCGCCGCCGGGAAATCGCTGACAAATATACAAAAGCTTTTTCATCTATGCCAGAAATGGAAATACCACTGATATTAGCCGACCGTTCTCCGTCTTGGCACCTTTATGTAATTAGGTTGAATACTGAGCATTTACGGGTGGGGAGAACGGAAATTTTTAAAGCTCTTCGTGCCGAGAATATTGGAGTAAATGTCCATTACATCCCTGTACCTTGGCACCCTTACTACCAGAGATTGGGTTATCCCAAGGGGCAATGGCCAGTGTCAGAAGCAGCCTACGAGCGCTTGCTGAGTTTGCCAATGTGGTCCGGCATGACAAATCATGATGCGGACGATGTAATAACAGCTGTAAAGAAAGTGTTGGGTTATTTTAAGCGATAATGGGTAAAAGACCATTTATCATTTTTCGGACTGAAGGGGATGCGAAGTTGGGATTTGGACATATAGACGTTGCCTATCATTGGCAGAACCTCTTCGCCGGGCGGGCACTGAAAGTCTGTTTGTTCTCCAAGGAACACAAATATATTGGTCATATCGTGCAGACTGCTGGTTTCCAGTGTATTTTTATTCCTCCGGGGGAAGAAGGGTTGATCGAAACTATTTATCATGCCAAATCGTTGATGGCGTCATCTATTGTTATTGATTCATATACCTTGTCACGAGAGTTTTTTTATGGGTTATTGGCAAGCGGGATAAAATTGGTGGCGATTAATGACTTGCCTGATAGGGATTTACCGGCGAATATGGTCGTAAATGGATCTATTGGAGCTGAAGTTTTGAACTATCATGGCCTCGATGGGACTATATACCTTCTTGGTACCAAGTATGTTTTATTGCGGCCAGAATTTGCTTCTCGCTATAAACCGGAGATTTAGTACCGATATCCGCACTGTATTGATTACGGTTGGTGGCAGCGATCCATATAATCTAACCCCGTTAATAATGCGTTGCGTAAATTCGGTATTAGGGGATATTCGTACGGATGTTTTGATTGGTCCCTTATTTAATAATACTGACGCAATCGCTGCCGAAGCTCGAAACCTTGATGGTCAGACCATCCTCCATGAGAACCCAGAAAATATTCATGCCATCATGCTGTCTGCTGATTTGGCCATTTGCGGAGGAGGTCAAACCACATATGAATTAGCTGCAACGGGTACCCCTGCATTGGGTTTACGCGTTGCAAATAATCAAACAACCAATCTGATGGGTCTGGCAGCAGCCGAAGTTCTCGTTTGGGTCGGAGATGTAACCGATAGTAATTTGGAAAAAAAAGTGTGTCGGGGAATTGAGTTTGCTAGGGACATCACTCATCGGCAAATTATGGGCAATAACGGGAAACGATTGGTAGATGGTCAAGGAGCCATTCGTGTAGCGAAGAGTATAATGGAACTTTGAGGAGTTCTTGAATGAATCGATTTCAAATTGGTGAAAGTTGGGTTGGAAATGAAGAACCTGTGTATTTTGTTGCAGAAATTTCAGCTAATCATAATCAGAGCTTGGACCAAGCAATAGAAATAATCCAAGTGGCGAAACGATCGGGAGCAAACGCAGTTAAATTACAGACATACACACCAGATACAATGACCATTGATAGTCATCAAATGTGCTTTACAATTCCTGGTGACAGCATTTGGTCCGGGAAAACCCTTTATCAACTTTACAGCGAAGCCTATACTCCATGGGATTGGCATTCGAAACTTCAATTCATCGCGAAAAAAATTGGGCTAACTTTATTTTCTACACCATTTGATTCAAGTGCCGTAGATTTTCTGGAGACGCTTGGCATTCCAGCTTATAAAGTAGCATCCTTTGAGTTGGTAGATTTACCTCTACTTCAAAAAATTGCTCAAACTGGCAAACCTGTGATAGTTTCTACAGGAATGGCTTCTTTGGCCGAGATCGATGAGGCTGTCCGGACATTACGTACAAACGGTGCGGGTGATCTGGTTTTACTAAAATGCACCAGTGCTTATCCAGCTCCACCAATGGAAATGAACTTAAGGACAATCCCTCATCTTGCAGATGCATTCAATGTGATTGTCGGCTTATCTGATCATTCGTTAGGAAGCAGTGCTGCGGTGGTTGCAGTGGCCTTGGGAGCCCGTCTCATTGAAAAACACCTTACATTAAATCGATCCAAAGGAGGGCCAGATAGTAGCTTCTCGATGGAACCGCTTGAGTTTGCGCAAATGGTAAGCGACATTCGCCAGGCGGAACAATCTTTGGGGCATATAACTTATACGCCATCTTCTGGTGAAGAGAAAAACCTGTTTTTTTCGCCGTTCTTTATTCGTAGTTGAAGACGTAAAAAAAGGGGAATTATTTACCTCGAAAAATGTTGCGTTCCATCCGTCCTGGAGGTGGTCTTCACACCCGGTATTTATCTGTTATTTTAGGTAAAAAAGCAGCGTTTGATATTTCACGTGGAACACCCATCAGCTGGGATCTAATTTGTACATAACCAACAGAACTAAAGGAATTGGGATTTGATAAATATTGATGGAAACCGTCTATATTTACGGTTACTTTTATCCACCGACACAGATTTGATTTTGCGGTGGAGGACGAGACCAGATGTCGCAAACCAGTTATTCAGCGAGCGCCCACCGACGTGTTCCGAGCATGATCTTTGGTTTTCGAAACTCCAAGAATCGCGATGACCGAATCGAATTGATTATTGTGGCACGCGAAGGAAATTTCCACAATTGGCACGATTGGTCTCAACGATATCGATCGAAAAATTGGTGAAGCTGAATATGGGATAATGCTTGGAGAACCGGAATGGCGCGGGAAAGGTATGGCAAGGGAAGCTAGTGCATTGATTATTGATTATTCATTTGAAACATTGGGGTTGCAAAAGTTATGGCTTCGTGTTTTTTTTGACAATATATCTGCCAGGTCTCTATATTATCGATTGGGTTTTATCGAGGATCCCCTTAAATCAGACATATATCAAAAAAGCGGAATTAATCGAAAAACCATGACTATGTTTCTGACACCTTCAGCTTGGGAAAAGAGCAGGATTAAAGGAGGAAACAAGCCTCCAGAACATTCCCCATAATGGAAAGAGAAAACTATGAAAAAAATTAGCATTGTTACAAGTTGTTACAATGAAGAAGAGAACATTCCAAGAGTTTTATAATCAAGTTCTAAATGTAATATCTCCGCAAAACAAAACGGTACGATTTTGAAATAATTATTGCAGATAATGATTCAAGTGATCGACCCCCCAATTATTGCGGAAATCGCCGCAAAAGACAAGAAAGAAAAGTAATCTTCAACGCTCGAAACTTTGGTCCGAATAGTGATCTGCCTACAATGCATTTCTACAGGCATTCGGAGATGCTGTTGTACCAATGGCGTCAGATTTGCAGGATCCCCCTTCCTTGATAACGGAATTCATCGAGAAGTGGGAAAAAGGATATAAAGTAGTCATGGCGATTAAAACTCACAGCGAAGAGTCCCGAATCATGTATATCCTTCGCTCACTATATTATCGAATTTTGGCTAGAATTTCAAATGTAAAGCTTATCCCACATTTTACCGGTTTTGGCCTATATGATAAAAAGGTAATTGACATAATGCGAAATCTAAAAGATCCTTACCCTTATTTCCGGGGATTAGTATCCGACATTGGATTTGAGCCCGCCCTCATTGAATTCAAACAGGCATCACGCAAGCACGGCAAAAGTAAAAGCAATTTTCTAAATCTTTATGAAATGGCAATGCTGGGGGTTACTAGCTATAGTAAGTTGCCCCTTCGATTATCCACTTTTATTGGTTTTATTGCTGCTGTGATAAGCTTTTTAATCGGTATGTTTTACTTGATTTACAAGTTGATTTTCTGGAATAGTTTTTCAGTTGGCGTCGCTCCATTGGCGATTGGACTGTTTTTCTTTCGCATCGATTCAATTAATATTTCTGGGAATCATTGGGGAGTACATATCTATGATTTATATCCAAGTGCTACAACGACCATTAGTGTATGAAAAAGAGCGGATAAATTTTTAACCATGGTCTTAAAATCCAATACTTCTAAAAATACTAATGGTGGAGCGGAAAGCAAATTACCCGGAACTAGTTCTCGGTCCAAATGGATTCTATTCATTTCCATTCTTCTTGCTGGTGTCCTTCTTTATTTTACATTGCGTGGTCTCGATTGGAAGACATTCTGGGTAGTACTGGCAAGATGGACGTTATGAAATCCTCCTTTTTACAATTCCGATTGCGTCTGTCAACTATTTTATCCGGTCAATCCGTTGGCGTATTTTTGTAAGTTTTGAAAAAGATTCCATTATTACTGATTTTTTGGTCCAACATGGTGGGATATATGGGAAATGCTTTTTTGCCTGCAACGCGGGGGAGTTATTACGCTCTGCCATCCTTGGAACAAAAAGTGAGTTGGGGGCTGGCTTTGTTCTCGCCACTGCTTTGGCAAAACGAGCGCTGGATGTCGTCGCTCTGGTCATGATCGGCTCAATTTCATTGATTTGGGTGGGGAATTTATCACCTTTGCTTCTCAACGCAATCTTAATATTGGCATTTACTGGTGTGTTAGTTTTGGCTTTGATGATAATCGCCCCTGGACAAGAAGCAAGACTCAGCAATTGTTCAGCCGAATACCTGTGCCCCAAAGAATAGCTGAAAAAATTTCTAAACAAATAGGACTTTTCCTGAACGGGATGCGTTCTCTGCGTAATGGTCGCAGATTGCTGAGCTTTCTCCTATTAACTGTGGTTATTTGGTTGATTGACGGTTTAGGGACAATAATTGGAGTCCGGGTTATTTCACAAAACCTAAACCTTGGGCAAGCACTAATCCTTCTTTCTGCCCTCGGGTTATCAAGTGCGCTCCCTTCGACCCCCGGGTATGTGGGGATTTATCAATTTATTGCAGTCACCGTACTCATTCCCTTTGGTTTTTCCAAATCCGAAGGACTGGCTTATATTTTAATTAGTCAGGTGATAGGATACATCATCATCAGCGTATTAGGGTTGATAGGTCTTTGGCAGATCAATCACATGGAACATTCTCACCTTAAATTGGGTAGGACAGGTTGATGTTTAAGAGCCAATATTTTAATGAACAATAAATGGCATATTTTGGTTCTTGATCTTGAGTTTGACAATAGTAGGGTGGATCGTCGTCTCATTTATGAATTTGGACTACCCAATGGTGGGGCATGATTATCGAGGGGCCGCCCCGGCTTTGCTGGATATTTCACTATATTATCGGATTAATGGCATAAGTATCCAATGGTACACCCCGAGTTTTGGCGGTGGTATACCAGTATACCCCGATCCAAATTACGGCACTTTCTCAATTTTAGCTTTGCTGACCTTGTTTTTTTCTCCATGGCAGTCTGCGATTATTTCTACATTGATCAACCTTTTTTTGGGAGGAATATGCGGTTATTACTTTTTAAGAATGTTTTGATCCTCCATTGGACTTCAAGTATTTTGGGAACGATTTTTTTTACTGCAACAGGCTTTTTTTTGGAACGGGTTGCGGTCGGACACACTGGCTACCAGTCTTACCCGCTGATTTCCATTTTCCTGATTACTTTTTTTGACAAATCATTGCCAAAATGGCTGGCTGGTCTACTTGCCGCCTCATTGGTCACCCTTTTGATAAATTCCTCAGGATATTCTCTCCTGATTATTTTTGGTTTTTCATTTCTATTGATCTTCCCCATTATTTATATTTATCGACCAAAGTTGTTGTCATCCAAACGCATAATCTTATCTCTGGTCGTTGGTGGAGTCGTTACTATTCTGATGTCGGGTTCAAAATTGGGAGCTGTCTTTTCTTATATGCGCTTTTTCCCTCGCCAGATTGCAGATAATTATGCGGTTAGCGCAGGGTCAGGGCTTAAAGGAATTATCGAACAATTATTGGGAACAATGAGTTCTGGCTCCTTTTCTCAAGATAGTCGGTCTGCACCCCAGCGATCTTAGAGAATATTTGATTCAGGCCACCGGTGCAAACTATGGGTATTGGGAATTTGATATGGCACTTTCGCCAATGGTTTTCGGTATTTTAATATTTGGTGCCTTAAGCGTTATTCGAAAACCTGGGAATTTATTCAAAAACTTATTCCCTGAAAAAAAATGGGTGGCTTGGGTAGTTTTTTGTATTTCTTTATGGGTGATTGTCGAATTCATTTTGGCAAAAGGACTTATTTATCCTCTTATCCGAAACCTCCCAATTCTGAGTTCTATCCACGTAAATCCCCGCTTCACTGCCTCCTTAATATTTCCACTTGCTCTCTCTGCCGCATTAATATATAACAGTTTGATATCCAAATTATCCGGAGGGACGGTAAAATGGCTGTTCGCAGGAATGACGATCCTTACATTACTTCCACTGGCAACCTATTTTATGATAGACAGGGATTTGCAGAGTCGCGAGTACGATATCACGGAATCATTTTTCTATCAACAAATCCATTCGGACTGGAAATAACATGGAAATAACTGGAATTGCGTCCAACTGTGGAGAATACTCAGAGCCTTACTTTGCATGAGAGCAATTTGAAGTTATATGATACCGATCTTCGGCTATGAACTTGGAAGCCTTTCACCCGGAAATCGTATCTGGTCCTATTTGGGCTGTCACAGACGGGTACTACAACATGACCAACCCCAGTGGTTACGTTTTTCCGGAAATTAATGGCACTCGTCCATTTGAAAGGGTCAAGGTTGGGGATGAAAAAAACCTGACGCTTTTCCTTAATCATCAAAAATCACTTTGGAAGATCCCCTTCTACCAGCAGGTTCTTGATTGGATTTCCGGTGTGACGTTCTGGATTGTGTTAATATTATTAGTAATCTATCCAATTAGAAGCATAATAATCCGTTGGCGTAAAAAACCTTCTGTTGAATAAATCGATTAATCTTTCTTATATTGGTATTTATTGACTGATTGTCCAATATAGCTTTTGAACAAATATGGGGTTCAAAGAAAAAACTTGAAGAACCATTCTCTGATTTAGCGACACAATATCAATTACTGCAATTAATTTGACAAAACAGAACATATGTTTTATTATTATTGTAGCTGACTTGGAATAATAGAATGTTGACCGAATGTTAATTTGGTGTAACAAAATTGGCAATCATAAATGGTTCTCACAGGTGTCAAAATGCTGAAGGATTTATATTCACACCTATGAAAATTGTGACCCATTCGTTCCGCGCAATTTCATAATTAAGTGACTTTAATTCGAGAAGCTTTCTAGTTTCATAAATTCCTACCGTAATAGCAGTCATTCGTTTGTTATCGTTTTAGCGTAAAAATTTCTCGTGTTTAATACATTCATCAAATTTAAAACGATTTGGAACCAAAATTTCAGCAATTCTTTCATATCTGTAGGAATTATCCATCGCAGATTGAATACTGCCGAGAAATATGCTAAAGTAATCAGGAGAACGCTTATACCCAGGAGGAGGAGACAGTGACTGAAAATGTGATTTCGATCTTTGCTTGGCTGGGGGGAGCTTGTTTCTGTGGTATCTTGCCCCTTGGTTTTGCAGCAATCTTGTTTTTCACCGCCCGCAAACGTAGTCGGGTTGGAAATGCGGTGGGATTTGCGAAAAAGGGCACGGTTGCTTCCCTTGTTCCGGGACCAGGTCTGGTTAGGCTTCAGGGAACGATTTCCCCTGCTGAAAATGGGTTGGATGGTTCACCTGATAATGCCCTGTTATATCTCCGCTTGAAAGTGGAAATCTACGAAAGGGATTCAGAAAGCTCCGCTTGGAGGGGTTTCACTGACAAGGCTCGCGGAATTCCCTTCCAGTTGAATGATGGCTCTGGAGCGGTCTGGATCAACCCCGATGGTCTGGATAAGCAGTTGCTTGGTGATGGTATCATCCCAACCGATGACCAGGTACAAACTGCCTGCATTTTGCTGGGAATCTCCCCGGGAATGTTGCGTGGTCAGCTTAGGTTTAGGCTTTGGGAGTTTCGCTCTGGTCACTCAATTAGCACCGTTGGGTTATTGGCACAAGGACAGAATGGGTTACAACTCATGAAGGTACAAGGACAGCCGTTTGTCATTAGCCCCTTGCTTGGGCAGACCTTGGATGCCAAAATCTCCTCCCAGACGAAAGTTGCACATACCTGGACATATATTCTCGGCATTCCTGGTCTGCTCTTTTTAATTTGTGGATTGGGTGGGGCACTTTATTCCATTATTCGGGTGCTTATGAATCAATGAAGACAATTCGAATTTATCCCGTAACGCCAGACCGTTGGGGCGACTTCGAAAAGCTTTTTGGCCCCCGTGGAGCTTGCGCAGGCTGCTGGTGCATGTATTGGAAACTTCCTCGAAAACTGTTTACTTTGGGGCAGGGGGACCAGAACCGCCATGCTCAGAAAAATATCATCTCTTCTGGGCATATCCCGGGGTTGATCGCTTACAGCGATAATTCCCCGTCAGGATGGGTTGCAGTTGAACCTAGGGAAAATTACACGGTGCTTGCGAATTCCCGTATCTTGAAACCCTTGGACGAATTGCAAGTCTGGTCAGTTCCCTGTTTCTTTGTAGCAAAAAACTACCGAAATCAGGGATTATCGGTAGCTTTGCTGAAGGCTGCAATAGACTATGTGGCGATACAACGGAGGCAAAGTACTGGAAGGTTATCCGGTGGAACCGCGCCAGTCAGGGAAGGTGCCTCCAGTATTCGTATATACAGGATTGGCTTCAGCTTTTTTACAAGCTGGATTTACTGAAGCTGGTCGTAGGTCAGAAACTCGTCCGATTATGCGTTACTTTATCGATAAATAAAAAATCTCCCGCAAGGGTCAAGCTTGCGGGAGAAAAAATTTATTCCAAATCTTGAACCAATTCGGCCGGCATTACCGCCGTCCCGACGATCCCAGGACCTGTATGGACGCCCAGAACTGGGGATATCCTCAGGATTTCCATCTTTTTGATATTTAGCTTTTCGCTCATCGACTTTGCAAGGGCGTCTGCACTCTCGGCAAATCTCCCGTGGAGGACCGTCGCCCAAAGCGGGATTGCTCCATACATATCCGCTATATGGTCAACAATGACACCTAGGTTTTGTGAGACGGTGCGCCCCTTTCCCACAGTTGTGTATTTCCCGTCCTTATGGTCAACCCGGATAATAGGTTTGATTTTGAGTACAGAACCCATTAATGCCTGAACTCGTCCAATTCTTCCCCCTCTCGCTAAGTACTCCAGTGTTTCGAGAGTATAGATAACTTCAGTATTTTCGCGAATTTTTTCCAGCCGTTCGACGATGGCTTTTAAGCTCCATCCGGCTTTGGCAGCTTTAGCTGCTGCAAGTACTTGGAACCGTTCTCCCCCAGAGAGGGTCATTGAATCGAATACATTCACTACCGCGTCTTTAATATGTTCAGCACCAACTTTAGCTGAGTTAATTGTCCCACTTAATCCCGAAGAGACGTGAATGGATAAAATACTTTTACTGACCTCAGCAATTTTTTGATAAATTTCATTAAATATCCCGCTCGAAGGTTGAGCCGTGGATGGAAATGCCGGGCGCATGGCTTCCAACCGGTTATAGAACTCATCTGCGCTAATATCCGCAGAATTTACTTCCCCTTCTGGAAATTGGATAAAGAGGGGTGCCTGAATGATTCCGAGCGATTTCAATTCTTCATTTGGTAGATCTGCAGCGCAATCGGTTACTATTTTCATTAATTAGACTCTCTTTCGCTATTTTGATAATTATAATCCTCTTCAATGGAAAAGGCGGTTCTGTTTCTCCCTTTTTACCATAAGTGAAGTAGAGTTATCGACCAGGAAAAAACGAGGCTAAATAGTAATCGACAAAATCAATGATAATCTATTAGACAGGATATGAGTTTCTTTCATTTTCTCGAATTTATCTCTATTTGACTGCTGCAAATTCATTAATTTTGGTATATTTTCAGTTAACGAAACCTGTCTCAACTATCACATTATTGAAAGAAGCAGTACAATCGCACCCATGCAAATTCATCAACCTGTCGCTGCCACCAATGGAGGAGTTCGCGCAACCTGGATCGAAGTAAATTTATCTCGGCTGACTCAGAATTTGGACGCCATTCGTGCCCATGTGACTCCGGCAAAGGTAATGATTATCGTTAAAGCCAACGCATATGGGCACGGATTAGCTGAGGTGGCAAAGCACCTATCTCCCTCATCGGACTATATAGGGGTGGCTGTCTTGGAAGAAGGGATTTTACTTCGCAAATTAGGCGTTTCCGCACCCATCTTGGTACTTGGCGGAATATGGGGCGATCAAATCCCTCTCTATATTCTGCACGGACTTACTCTTACGGCGTCATCGGTGGAGCGTTTGGAGCAAATTAACTCTGCAGCCAGGCACATGGGAGTAATAGCTAAAGTACATATTAAAATTGACACTGGGATGGAACGAATTGGTGTTCATTATTACAATTCCCAAACTATTCTTGAAAGTGCCCTTAGGTGCTCAAACGTGGAGGTGGAAGGGATTTTCTCGCACTTTGCCAATGCAGATTCCCGGGATTTGGCACATGCCCGTCTCCAGCTGGAGCGGTTTAATGAAGTATTACGATTCTTTGACCTTCACAGTTTACCTGTGCCGATTCGTCACATAGCAAACTCACCTGCGATCCTGCAACTTCCGGATAGTTATTTTGACATGGTTCGTCCAGGGATCATGTTGTATGGGGTATATCCCTCTCCGGAAGTGTTGCGAAGTGTTTTGGTACGCCCGGCGCTCGCCTGGAAGTCCCGCGTGGTTTACTTTAAGGTTGTAAACCCCGGGCATCCCGTCAGCTATGGCTCTACTTGGCAATCTGACCACCCGGTTCGCATAGTTACACTCCCTGTCGGTTACGGAGATGGATATTTCCGCAGCCTCTCGAATAAATCTGAAGTGATCATCCATGGAAAGAAATATCCTCAAGTCGGACGGATTTGCATGGACCAAATGATGATTAACATCGAATCAGACTCAGCCTTTAACGGGGATGAGGTTATCATTATTGGCGAAAACGGAACCGAGGCGGTTTCTGTCCAGGATTTGGCTGATACGGCTGGTACAATCCCTTACGAGATCTTGACAAACATCAATACTCGCGTACCCCGCATTTATGTTATGGAGGAAAATACTTAATGGAATCCCCGAAAGTTACGCCACGGGTGAATCGTTTTCACCCAGGCAATATAGTCAAATTTGTTAAAAGTCATCTTTTTGATTATTTATTCCTATTTTCGATTGGTGGTCTCCTTATCGGGCTCGACCAATGGACGAAAGCCCTTGTCCGTACCGATATTCCTTTGGGTTCTGATTGGCTTCCCTCCGGATTGGCCTGGTTGATGCCTTACATACGCATTCGACATTGGTACAACTCTGGCGCAGCTTTTGAAATCTTCCAGAATGGGAACTTGATTTTTACAATATTAGCGA
Source organism: uncultured Chloroflexia bacterium (assembly GCA_963826215.1). Lineage (GTDB taxonomy): Bacteria > Chloroflexota > Anaerolineae > Anaerolineales > Villigracilaceae > UBA877. The sequence goes on from CAWGWL010000033.1 coordinate 371,749, forward strand.
TAATCGTTATCCTGCTAATTTTCTATTATTATCCCCGAACAGAGCGAAATGATTGGTGGTTGCGTATTGCCATGGCCATGCAATTTGCAGGTGCAGCCGGCAATCTGGTTGATAGGTTGCGGTTTGCTCATGTCACCGATTTTATCTCTGTTGGTAATTTTGCCATTTTCAATTTGGCAGACGCAAGCATTTCGACCGGAGTCGCCGTATTGTTGGTTGGTGTTTGGCTCAAAGAACGGCAAGAAAAGAAACGAGCCGGGGTTGCATCTCCACCTAAGGAAGAACAGCTTTTTTCGAATGAAGATGATATACATCGATCGGGCGAAAACGAGGCGAAGGGTGGCTGATCGGACAGAAATATTCCAATTCTCAAAAACTGAAAAGGATAGGCTGGATATTTTTCTTACGTCCTGCCTTCCGGAATTTTCCCGTTCAAGAATTCAGGGTCTTATCAAGGATGGATTTGTTAAAATGAACGCTGAGATCGTTATTAAGGCGGGCACGACCCTGGAAGGCGGAGAGAAAATTGAGATCCACATTCCCCCGCCGATTCCAAGTGGACTGGTTGCAGAAAATATTCCCCTGGAAATAATTTTTGAGAATGAGGATCTTGTTGTAGTGAATAAACCTGCCGGGATGGTGGTTCATCCATCCCCGGGACATGATCAAGGTACATTGGTACATGCTGCTCTTGGCTATATCCCCCAGCTTGAAGGAATTGGTGGTGAGGAGCGCCCGGGGATAGTCCATCGGTTGGATAAAGATACATCGGGTCTTATAGTGATTGCGAAAAACGAACGGGCACACCGGTGGCTGCAAAATCAGTTTAAATCTCGCACAGTCCAAAAATACTACCTGACATTGGTGGATGGCCGGCCACCGACCCCTACTGGACGGGTTGAAGCTCCTATTGGACGTAATTCGACGCACCGAAAGCTCATGGCGGTTGTCCCTTTGGAAAAAGGTCGCGATGCCATCAGCGAGTATCGAACTCTGGAAAATTTCCCCGCACATACCCTGCTTGAGGTCCACCCCTTAACTGGACGGACTCACCAGATCCGCGTCCACTTGGCATTTTTAAATTGCCCTGTAGTGGCGGATTTGGTTTATGGAAAGCGAAAACCCACATTGGATCTTCAGAGGCATTTTCTCCATGCTCATAAATTGAAAATTATTATTCCCGGGGAAAAAGATCATAGAAATTTTGTGGCTCCTCTTCCGCCGGATTTGCAGATCGTACTAGATTATTTAAAACAAAAACCGGAGTAATGTTATGGAATATGTAGATCTGCGTTCAGACACAGTAACCCTTCCCACCCCAGCCATGCGCGAAGCTATGGCTAAGGCTGAAGTTGGGGACGATGTTTATGGTGAAGATCCCACGATCAACCACTTGCAGGAAATGTCTGCAGAGATGATGGGCAAGGAACGTGGCTTGTTTATTGCATCAGGGACGATGGGAAATTTGGCTGCAGTTTTAACCCATTGTCAACGCGGTGATGAAGTGATCGTTGGCAACAAAGCACATACTTTTTTATATGAAGCGGGCGGCATTTCTGCTCTAGGTGGGGTCCATTCATGCCAATTACAAAATCAATTTGATGGTTCCCTCGCGTTGGAAGATATTGAAGCTGCCATCCGACCTGACGACCCCCATGACCCTATCACCAGGCTAATCTGTTTGGAAAATACCCACAACCGCTGTGGGGGCACATACCAGACCCCGGACTATGTCAATCGCGTAAGCGATTTTGCTCATAAACGAGGTTTATTGGTCCATCTGGATGGTGCTCGGATATTTAACGCTGCGGCAGCCCAAAATATTTCCGCTAAGAAATTGGCAGATCCAGTTGATACAGTCACTTTTTGCCTAAGCAAAGGGCTGTGTGCTCCGGTTGGTTCTGTATTATGTGGTTCGACTGGTTTTATCCAAAAAGCAATCCGGGCGCGGAAAATGCTTGGAGGCGGAATGCGACAGGCTGGCATTCTCGCAGCAGCTGGAATAGTTGCTTTGGAGACTATGACTGGGAGGTTGATTGAAGATCATGTTCGCGCTAGAAATTTAGCAAAAGGACTGAAACAGATACCTGGCCTGATTCTTGATCATGACATTCCGGCGACAAATATGGTCTTCTTATCCCTTTCTCCGCAAGTAAAATCAGATGCAAGCGAAATTGTCGGAAAACTGATGGAACTGGGGGTATTAGCTGGCGATACTGGTCTTCGGAGTTTTCGCCTTGTTTTACATTATTGGATAGATGACCCTGGAGTAGAAAAAACTATTGCTGCATTCCGTAGAGTTTTGAATTGATAGAAAGTATTTAGGTCCAAATTCTTCAATGCGCAAAGAGGTCAGGTAATTTACACAACTCCGGGGAATTAGGCTGGGGGTAAGGGTCCAATTCCAGATATGCATCTCATTTTTTTTCAAATCACTGCCAGAATCTCAAGGGACTTCTCAATAATGGAGTTAAGATATAATTCTTTCGGCTTTGAGCTTATAAGAATTCGGAGAGACGATATGCAGAACACCATGGAGATGATTGACCGTATAACGCGTAATATTCGCCAAAGAATCAAAAACCAACCGAAAATTGGTCTGATTTTAGGCACAGGTTTGGGGAGTGTTGCAAATGCCGTACAAAATGCAACGGTTATCCCATATCAGGAGATAACAGATTGGCCTACCTCAACGGTCATGGGTCATGCGGGGCAACTGGTAAATGGTGAATTGGAGCATCAGCCAATTTTGGTGATGCAAGGAAGAGTGCATTATTACGAGGGATACACCATGCAGCAAGTTACTTTACCTGTTCGAGTAATGCAGCGCCTTGGAATTAAAATACTTATTGTTACGAATGCTGCCGGCGCCATCCATCCGGATTATGTTCCAGGTGACCTAATGTTGATTACGGATAATCTAAATTTGGCTGGGATGGCAGGATTAAACCCTCTTATTGGGCCAAACTTGGATGACTTTGGGCCACGTTTCCCGGATATGAGTCAATCATATGATCGGAAATTATGCGATTTATCCCGCCTGATTGCGCAAGAGAACAACATTTCCCTTCGTGAGGGTGTTTACGCCGGCCTAAGTGGCCCGTCATTTGAATCTCCTGCAGACCTGCGCTTTTTGCGTATTGCAGGAGCAGACGCAGTAGGAATGTCCACTGTCCCAGAAGTAATAGTAGCACGCCATGGTGGTACTCGGGTTCTCGGATTTTCTGGCATTAGCAATAAAGCAAATTTGGATGGAAATACAGGTACCTCACATGAAGAAGTTCTTGCTGCTGGTAATCTAATTGGTCCAAAACTTGAGACTCTTATTCACGGTGTATTGCGTTCTCTTTAGTGGGTGGAATGGCTCTTATTCTAAATTTTTTTATTGATTTTGCTGTAGTAATTTACTTGCTCCTGATAATTGGACTTATTTTTGCAACCAGGAGCCTTGTAAGAGCACGGCACGAAATGGGAGGTTCGCTTTACGGGCTCGAAAAAGCGACTGCCCATCAGCATACGAGTCAGGCTTTGACAGCTATTTCTCTTGTTATCTTCTTTGCCTTTGCTGAATTGATCTTGATTGTGTTTCTGGCGCCAAAACTGCCGGCATTTTCACGGCTTGTCACACCAACGATGAATCCTCTCCTCACTTCGACCAGCACCTTATCACCTGAATTGCTGGCAACCATTGGGATTACAACCCCTTTGTCGTCCCCTACAGCTCAATCCACTGGGTGTATCCCTGGTCAAATTATGCTTACCTTTCCAAAGCCTGGGGGTGTTGTGAAAGGCCAGGTGATCCTAACCGGGACAGCTAATATCCCAAACTTTGGGTTTTACAAATATGAGTTTGCTCCCATTGGAACTGATATTTGGTCTACTATCCAGGCGGATCGAAAGATTAAGCTGGAAGAGCAATTGGGAAGCTGGGACACTAGCGAGGTCACTCCCGGCGATTACTACCTTCGACTTATGGTCACAGACAATCAAGGCAATGAGCTGCCACCTTGTATTGTTCCTTTGAGGATTGCAGCTCCATAAGGTGAAGAATGACTGAGGTTCAAATCCGCACCGCTGTTGCTACAGATTTATCTACTCTAATGGCAATCGACCATTCCAGCCAGACCGACTATGTCTGGCAAATGGATATTCAACACGGTGAAGGTCAGATTGGTGCTATTTTTAGGGAAATCCGTTTACCGCGAACCGTTTCTGTCGCATACCCTAGGCCAGTAGCTGCATTATCAGAGTCGTGGAATCGAAGGGCGGGAGTGTTGGTTGCTATCATTGACAGGCAGCCTGTGGGATATATTCGCACAACCGATGCCATCCTTCCGCGCACTGCCTGGATGCTTGACGTCGTTGTGTCCCCTCGTTTCAGACGGCAGGGGATTGCTAGCACGTTGGTGATAGCTGCACAAGCCTGGGGGGTGGACCGGAAAAATCAGCGAGCTTTACTCGAAATGCCTTCAAAAAATAACCCTGCTGTTCAATTCGCACAAAAACTGGGATTTGAGTTCTGCGGGTATAATGACCAGTATTATGCCACTCAGGATATAGCACTCTTCTTTGGTCGTTACATTCGGTAGATTTACGGAAGGTTTGAATGTTTAACGGTTGGTTTCAGGATGTTCTGGTGGGGATAAGAACGATCAATGATATTCTCACAGCCGGGATCGCCATCACGGCTTTTTCGCTATTTTTATATGCTCTATCCTTTAACCTGCGTGATCGCGTTGCTCGATCGTTCGCAATTATCCTTTTGTGTGTAGTGGTGGTTTTTACTTCAGAAGCCTTGGAGAGTTCCGCCACATCTCCTGATATGATTGTCTTATTTCTCCGCTTGGAATGGTTGGGGGTCGTTTTTTTGCCTCCAGCTTATTTGCATCTGTCTGATGCAATTCTTGTCACGACAGGTCGACCGTCTCGTGGTCGTAGGCGAATTGCCGTCAGGGCGATGTATCTTGTTTCGACACTATTTTTATTACTTTTGGTATTGGGTTATTTATTAGGTCCTCTCGAGATGTCAGGTCAGCCTGCTCCACATCTTCAGCGAACTATATGGACTGAATTATTTACAGGTTACTATGCGGCTATTATGATTCTAGCCTGGGTAAATTTTAGCCGGGCCTTTCGCCGTACTTTGACACGCTCAGGTCGCCGGCGCATGATTTATCTTTTAGCTGGAGCAACCGCTCCCGCACTTGGATCTTTTCCATACCTTCTTTATGGTTCCGTATTAGCGGAAAACCACCCTTATCTATTTTGGGGTATTGCATTGGTGAGTAACTTATTTGTCGGGGGACTGATTATCCTAATGGCTTATGCAGTGGCATTTTTCGGTGTTTCCTGGCCAGACAGGGTGGTTAAGAGCCGGCTATTTAAATGGATCATGCGCGGACCCGTAACTGCATCCGCAGCTTTAGGGGTGATGACTATTGTCCGACGCGTGGGTGAATTGTTTGGCTCGGTTTATTCCGGGGCTGTTCCTACTGCCATGGTAACGACGGTTTTACTCATGGAACACACCATAACATTGGCCGCCCCCATGTGGGAAAGACTAATTTTTTATGGCCGCGATCGTGCCGATATGGTTCTCCTGCAAAACTTTGAAGAACGACTAATTACGCAAAATGACTTGCGTCAATTCTTGGAATCTGTACTCGCAGCTTTACGCGACCATTTACAGTCGCCCGCAGCATTTGTCGCTGCGCTGGATGGCGACCAACTCTCTATGGTTGTTTCTACTAGAAATCTCCTCTTCTTAAAGAATCCAACCTCTCCGAAGCTCTAAAAGTCGTCACGCATAATGAGGATGGAAAAGGTGAAGAATATATTTGGGGGGATTATTGGTTATTCCCTCTACACCAGCCACCGGATTCCGCCGAAGGAGAGCCATCCCTACTTGGTTTACTTGGAGCTGTACGCCGACAAGACCAGGATATTCTTGACGAACAACGCCAAGCTCTTAAACTTTTGATTCGAAGGGCATCATTGGCTTTACAGGATCGCCGTTTGCAAAAAAGTGTTTTTCGATCTTTGGAAGATCTTCGTCCACAAGTTGATATGTTCCAACGCCTCCGTGCAGTTGGCCGCTATGACAGCAAGACAAATTTACTCGAAGAAACTTTGCCACCTGAATCGGATATGGCGGAATGGGTCAGAGACGCACTAACTCATTATTGGGGAGGACCGAAATTGACACAAAATCCTCTTCTTAACCTGCAGATTGTTCAACAAGCGCTGGTTGATCACAATGACAATTCTGCCAATGCCTTGCGTTCTATCCTTCGTCAAGCCATGGACAATTTCCGTCCAGACGGGGAAAGGCGATTCACAGGGGAATGGATCTTATATAATATCCTTGAAATGAAATTCGTCGAAGGTCGAAAGGTGCGTGAAGTAGCCTCCCGCCTGGCAATGTCCGAAGCCGACTTGTATCGAAAGCAAAGGGTTGCTATAGAAGAAGTTGCGCGGGTAATACTCGATATGGAACGGCAATCCCAGGTAAGGATGAATGGGAAGGAGGTTGGACAAGTAAATGGTTCATAATCAATTCTCTGATCAAGATATTCCGATTTATGACGAAGGGTGGTGGGCCTCAGTTCTTGCAGAGGAAGATAGCCAAACAGTCCAAGCGCCTGATAAGCCCTCTAAACTTGACGAATCCCCCAAACCAGCAATAAATTGGGAGCGGGCGATGTCTCTTTATCGCCAGGATGATATTATTGAATTAAACGTCAGTGGATATAACCGGGGGGGCATATTGGTCGAAGGTGACGGACTAAATGGTTTTGTTCCTTGTTCTCACCTGATGGACTTGCCAACTCAGACCAACGAAGAACGTCGCGAAGATTACCTTTCTGTCTATGTTGGTAGGAAATTGCGGCTAAAGGTAATCGAGTGCGTGCAGGAAGAAGCTCGCATGGTTTTTTCAGAACGTGCCGCTCGCGCTGAAGCTGGAAAACGACCAGCGTTGTTTAACACGATCCAGGCGGGTCAGCATATTTCTGGTGAGGTAACTAATATTACCGAGTTCGGGGTCTTTGTCGATCTTGGTGGCGTTGAGGGTCTAATTCATATTTCAGAACTTTCATGGGGACGTGTCACTAATCCAGGACAAGTATGCCAGGTTGGACAATGTGTCGAAGTCCAGGTCATGGAGGTATCCCCAGAACGCTGCCGGATAGCTCTTAGCTTAAAACGCTTACTCCCAAATCCTTGGGAGTTTGCTCAAGAGCGTTACCCTATAAATACAGTTGTTCCCGCAATTGTTACTGCACTAGCTTCATTTGGTGCGTTTGCACGGTTGGAAGAAGGTTTGGAAGGTTTGATACACTCTTCAGAAATCCCGCTGCCTCCTCATAAAACGATTAAGGATGTTTTATTGCCTGGGCAGTGTGTACAGGTGCGGGTTCTTCAAGTGGAGTCTTCCCGCCAACGTTTAGGTTTAAGCATGAAGATAAACTGATATGCCTACTGCGCCACAAAAAAACAAGCCCCAACCTGTGAAGGAGCAACCTGGTACTAACCGTGCCATTGATTGGATGGATCGGTTAACCAGGCTTGAAACGCATTTTGGACGTTTCCTTTGGGATATCCTTGGCGTGCTACTATTAACAGTTGCACTCATGACCCTGCTGGGAATTCTTGGTTTATCAAAAGGAACACTGCTTGAAATTTGGGTTTCTGTTCTGGAGAACTGGCTTGGATGGGGGAGCATATTGCTAATTCTCGCTGCTGGAACAACAGGTCTGTTGGCTATCCGTCGCAGCCGTCACACAATGAAAATCAACTGGGGGCAGGTCATTGGTGCTGAATTGGCAATTTTTATGACTCTTGCTATCCTTTCGGTACTTAATGGAAACCGGTTGACGGAAGGGAATATGTGGGGCGGGCAAATTGGTTGGGGTCTATCCATGTTGATGACCCGTTTCTTTGGTCCAATTTGGGGCGGGGTGATGGTTTTCGTGGTTTGGGGGTTGGCATTGATGACTGCATTCCGCTTTTGGCACCCAGTTGAAATATGGCTTTTTAATCAGTCTGGCGAGACGCCACCCCGTGATCCGAGTTTTGCTTCTCCGGAATTTCCAGTAGTCTCACCTCTTCCCCTGGATAAACCCGTCGCAGGTAACGGCGCCAATCCTCGGAAGTCCGCGCAAAAACTGCCTCCTGAATTTCGAAAATCATTCAAAATTCCAGAAAAACAAGACAATCACACCGCCTCTCTTCCACCTCGAGGCGAACGTTTACCCCCTTTAAATGTATTGCTTGGCGAACAAGCTGCTCGCCCAGACGAGCGGACGATCAATCAAACTGCTGGGCAAATTGAAAAATCGCTATCAGAGTTTGGTATTCCTGCCAAGGTAGTAGGCTTCAGGATCGGACCTACAGTAACGCAATTTGCCGTGCAGCCCGGATTCATCAAAAAAGGCACGGAAGAGGATGCCCAACAAATGAAAGTCCGGGTCGCCCAAATTGCGAGCCTTCAAAAAGACCTGGCTTTATCTCTCTCAGCTGAGCGACTTCGTATTGAAGCTCCGGTTCCAGGACGCGGTTTCGTAGGTATAGAAGTTCCAAACCCTCGTTCTTCCCTGGTTCGTCTGCGTCCCCTTTTGGAAACAGAGGCTTTCTTTAAAGCGGGTTCCCCGTTAACAATTGCATTGGGGAGGGATGTCTCAGGCAATCCGGTTGTCGCTGACCTTGCACGCATGCCGCACTTGTTAATCGCCGGGACTACCGGATCAGGGAAGTCAGTTTGTATTGCAGCATTGGCAGTTTGCCTCGCCATGAATAATGCTCCTGAAGACCTCCGCATGGTTATGATCGACTCCAAAATGGTCGAGCTAATTCGGTTCAATGGACTGCCTCATTTATTTGGTAAAGTCGAGACAGATGTGAAGCGAATTCTCGGTGTATTGCGCTGGGTAGTGGTGGAAATGGAGCATCGTTATAAATTGTTGGAAGCTGCAAAAGCTCGCGATATAGATGCGTATAACCGTCAACGCCAACGTCGGAAGGATGTTCAGACTCTTCCTCGAATTGTTGTGTTGATCGACGAGATGGCTGACTTAATGATGTCGGCTCCAGATCAAACTGAACATAATCTGGTTCGCTTGGCTCAAATGGCGCGCGCAACCGGGATTCATCTGGTGGTTGCCACCCAACGTCCAAGCACAGACATAGTGACTGGTCTAATTAAAGCCAATTTCCCTGCTCGTTTGGCATTTTCCGTAGCCTCGGGGGTAGATTCTCGTGTTATTTTAGACCTGCCTGGTGCTGAATCCTTGTTGGGGCGTGGCGATATGCTGTTCTTGAACCCGGAAACTGGAAGCCCAGTACGCGCACAGGGAGTTTTGACAACTGACCAGGAAATCGAACGCGTCATTGCGCATTGGCAGAAAACTGTCCCACAAAAGGAAGTGCGTCCACCTTGGGAGTCAATGCTTAAGGAAGTTCCTGACGAAGGTAGCGATGATGTGCTAATTGAACAGGCGATTACAGTGCTTAAAAAGGAGCAGCGCGCCAGCGCATCCATGCTTCAAAGGCGGTTGCGGATCGGATATCCGCGTGCCGCCCGTCTCCTTGATCAACTTGAAGAGACCGGAGTGGTTGGCCCCTCCTTGGGAGGCGGCCGCGACCGCCAAGTATTATTGGAACCTGATGAAGAGAATGGGAATTTACCAATGGATGATAAATCCTAGTATGTTATGATTGCCAGGTTTTAACATTAGTAACTTGAGGAAAATCATTGAATCAACCAACTGAAAAAAAGAAAATTACTTTTGCCGACAAAATGCGGGTTTGGTTTCGCTGGTATTTGGACCCGATTGCGGGTTTTTTTAATCGGCTTGGTATACGTCCCAATACAGTTACCCTGTTTGGTCTAGTAGGCACAATTGGATGTGCGGTGCTTATTGCCTTTGGTCACATGACTTGGGCTGGCATCGTACTCCTGCTAATGGGTCCCGTCGATGCTATGGATGGCGCTTTGGCGCGTCTTCGTCACGAAGCCAGTGATTGGGGTGCGTTTGTAGATGCCGTCACTGACCGCTATTCAGAATTATTCTTATTTTTGGGTTTCCTTATTTATTATTTATTAAATGCAAATGTCACTGGGGTAATGCTGGCGTATTTAGCCGCGGCTGGATCGGTCTTGGTTTCGTATGTCAAAGCTCGGGCTGACGCATCGAAATTGGACGCTAATGTTGGGTTGTTGACCCGGGTTGAGCGGTATATTGTTCTCATCCCCGGACTGATATTTAATTTGCCTTTACCCATACTCATTATTATAGCTATCCTTGCAAACTTCACTGCGCTCCAACGTATTCTACGCGTGCGGCGTGACGCACATCGTCGCTTATCTCAAATCCAGGAGTAACCCATGTCAACTTTACCAGATGGATTTAATATTCCTATCCCATTTCTAAATCAATCTTTTCACATTTACTATTATGGAATATTGATCACCCTAGGTGTGGTTGCAGCTGCATTCCTGGGTCAGGCTGAAGCTAAGCGTCGTGGTATGAATCCCGAATTTATTTGGGACGCTCTATTTTGGGTTGTACTTGCTGGAATAGTTGGGGCAAGAATTTGGCATATATTAACCCCTCCACCATCCATGGTTGCCCAGGGGATCACCACAGCTTGGTACATCATGCATCCCTTGGATATGATAAACATTCGCAATGGAGGCCTGGGAATCCCGGGAGCAGTAATTGGTGGTGCTCTCGCTTTATGGCTTTATTGCCGCAGAAAGAAAATCTCTTTCTTAACCTGGGCTGATACTGTCGTACCTGGTGTGGCTCTTGCACAAGCAATTGGTCGTTGGGGAAATTTCTTTAATCAGGAATTATATGGTTTACCTACGAATCTCCCCTGGAAGATATACATTGACCCGCTTCATCGTGTGGATGGTTACCAAAATTATGATTATTTCCATCCGCTATTCTTCTATGAATCACTATGGAATGTGTTCAACATGACGGTTTTGCTCTGGATGGCTCGTCATTATGCAAAATGGCTGAAACCAGGCGATATCTTCTTTATATATATGATATTGTACTCAATCGGTCGCTTCAGCCTAGAATTCCTGCGGTTGGATGCAGCTCAAGTGGGTGGAATAAATTTTAATCAAACCTTTGTAATAATAATAGCCATAGTTGCCGGAGTTGTAGTTTTCTTGAACCACCGTCTCCGTCGTGCGTAATAAATCATCGAATGATCAAAACAGAAGACCTGAGTAAGCGATTTGGAGATTATTGGGCGGTAGATGGGGTGAACCTGGATGTAAATCCGGGACAGGTGATGGCACTCCTGGGTCAAAATGGAGCAGGAAAGACTACTACCATCCGCATGATGACCTCAGTACTTTCACCTACCAGGGGTCACGCTTACATTGCCGGTTTCGATGTTGTTAAATCTCCTGATCAGGTTCGTAGTTTAGTTGGCGTCCTAACTGAGCAACACGGTCTGTACTTGCGAATGACAGGTTTGGAATACCTGGATTTTTTTGGGAAAGTATATCGACTTGACCCATCGATACGTCAAAAGCGAAGCAAGGAATGGTTGGAGTATTTTGGTCTGGCAGAAGTCGCAGGTAATATTATTGGCCAATATTCGAAGGGGATGCGCCAAAAACTTGCACTCGCACGCGTATTGATCCATGAACCCCCAGTGCTTTTACTCGATGAACCAACCTCAGCGATGGACCCAGAATCTGCACAGCTGGTTCGGACCGCAATTTCGAGTCTGCGTACCGACCATAGAACCATAATTATTTGTACTCACAATCTTGTCGAAGCAGAAATGCTGGCAAATAAGATCGCAATAATTTATCGAGGTCGAATATTAAATAATGGGACAATTGATGAATTGAAACGGAACCTGCTTGGTCCAGCTGAATATGAAATTCGCACAAAAGGAAAATTTCCACCCGGATCGATGCAATTGCCTCTAGGGGTCACAAGAATTGCAGACGGTGAATCCGGTCCTCGGTTTAGAGTGGAAGATCCACAAAATTCGAATCCCATATTGCTAAATGAATTCATCAGACGAGGTGCTGAGGTGGCGGGGTTTCAGGAATTACCTCGCACTCTCGAACAGGTCTATCTTGCTGCAATGGCACAGGTACATCATGCCTGAAAACAAGTGGGAAGATCTTCGCATGGTGTGGTTGGTGGCTTGGCGTGAACTGAGGGACCAATTACGGGACTGGCGCATCATATTCCCAATGTTAGTGTTGACATTAGTCCTTCCATTTCTCGCTGATTTAGGTGCACAAGCCGCCATTAACTTTACAGTCAAGTATGGAACACCGCTAATTGCAGAGAGACTTGTCCCATTTTTCCTTATGGTGGTGGGCTATTTTCCGATAACAGTTTCACTGGTTATCGCTCTCGAATCTTTTGTAGGGGAGAAGGAACGCGGGACAATTGAACCGCTCCTGGCTAGTCCACTCAAGGACTGGCAGTTATTTACAGGAAAACTGATCGCCGGGACCGCCGCTCCATTGGTCACTTCTTACCTGGGGATCACAGTTTACATGATTGGTCTCCATTTTCAGCGTATCCCATTTCCCGACTTTAATCGTATGATGCAGACAATGATATTGACTACTTTTCAAGCCCTCCTTATGGTTAGCGGAGCAATATTAATTTCTACTCAGGCGACATCGGTTCGGGCAGCAAATTTGATGGCTTCATTCATTGTAATACCCATGGCACTACTAATTCAGGGAGAGAGTATCATGTTGTTCTGGGGCAACGATCAGGTACTTTGGTTGGCTGTGGTAGGGGTAGCCATTCTGACAGTACTCTTGGCACGAGTTGGAATTGCCCATTTCCAGCGAGAAGCGCTGTTGGGACGCGAAATCGATGTTCTCAACCTGCGTTGGATAGCACGAACTTTTTGGCACGCTTTCAGAGGGGATGCAAGATCCATTCGGGATTGGTTTAGAGTGGAGGTGCGAAAAACTCTGCATAAACAAATATCATCCATAATTTTAACGGTAGGGATCGGTATCGCTGCAATTGGAGCTGGCTATGTCTGGGTCGTTAGAAATTCCCCCAAATTGTTGGATCAATTCAAACCAGGGGACTTGTCGACAATATTTTCCTTCGGGTCTGGAGTGCCAGTTGCAAGTGTTGGGATCTCATTCCCCTCGATCTGGGGGCATAATTTACAAGCTGTCCTAGTAATCCTTTTATTGGGTCTTTTCTCATTCGGCGTTTTGGGAACAATGGTATATCTTCTAAATATGGGGATCATTGGAGGAGTGCTTGCATTAATTCAAGCAATGGGGGAGTCACCCATTAAAATAGGAGCGGTTGGAATCCTCCCCCATGGTATCTTTGAGATTCCCGCATTGATACTTGCCAGTGCCGCAATTCTGTATATTGGAGTTATGCTCGTGACTCCGCGTTCCCAAAGGACACTGGGTGAAGTTCTGATCGAAGCAATTGCCGATTGGGCCAGGATCGGTCTAGGCCTTGTATTGCCATTGTTGACAACCGCTGCAATAATTGAAACATGGGTCACCCCCGCACTTCTGCAGGCAGTAATAAAATAGAAAAATTTCCTCTCATCTATAGATAATAATCAGATACCCCATGAATATTGTTCATGGGGTATCTGATTTCTTTACCATCCAAGAATGAATTGTTCCCACTCTGCGTTTTCTTCCAGGTGTCGCCCAAATATATATTTTGCAGTGGCAGGAGGTTCTTTAGGGGTGTGAAGCAGTGTCATTTTTACCTCTTCGAGGTTTCTTCCACCCTTACGGTGATTGCAGGACGGGCATGCCGCCACCACATTCGTCCAAATATGCTCTCCTCCCAGGTGCTTGGGCCAGACATGGTCTACTGTTAGGTCATTTGAGCGTCGCCCACAATACTGGCACATGTATCTGTCCCGGCGAAATACTTCCCGGCGGGTCAATTTGACTTGCATCCGAGGACGATGTATCATTTGTTCCAGGCGAATGACTGAAGGTATTGGAATGGTTTTCCTAACAGTTTGAATATACCCGCGGCCATTCATAACCAGATCAGCTTTCCCCAAGAGGATCAGGCCGACAGCTCGGCGGGTGTTACAGACATTAATAGGCTCAAAATTCGCGTTAAGAACCAGAACTGGCGCAATCATAGCGCCTCCACAATTGCGGTATTATACTCCACACCTGAAAGGAATTTTATTAGTAATCAGGTATGCGTATAATCATGATAGGCGGGACTGAACTTATGGGTTCCGCATTATCGGTATATCTGAGTTCTGATGGTCAACAAGTATAGATATTAACTCGTCGCCAGGATTCCATAATACTCGCACATGGCGCAAAGGGAAAATGTGAGAATGGAAAAACAACAAATGGTTAGGTTGGCATCTATCCATGCTGATGCAATCATTAACCTTGCGGGGGAGAATCTTATATCAAGCCCAAAGACTAGTCGTCGAAAGGCGTGAATTCTATCCTGCCGGTCTGATACAAAAGAGGTGATCAATTCTTCGAATCTCGAAGCTGATCCACGCTAAAAAGTTCTTATCCAGGCACCTGCTGGTGGTTTCTATAATCTCCATGGTGCTGAGCCGGTCATCGAAGATTCTCTTGTCGGCACCGGTTTATTAACGGATACCTGTTGGAAAGGGGAAGCCTCGACAATTCCCATTGGGAAGGCGCGTGAGGGGAGGTAATTATTCGCACAGGTATAGTGGACTTCCCAAGGAAGAAGGTGCATTCAATTAGTTGCTTCAACCCTTCAGGGTATTTGCAGGAGACTCATTTGGAAATGAGGTACACGATTTCCCATGTATTCAGTCTTTTAAAGAGATCATTGCTATCCGATTGATTTTTTCGAAAAAGGAAATGCGCACGGCCTAAATAACTTGTCTTCCTGTAAACCTCGATCCAATTCCGATTTTGGACGAATTAGTGCAAAAGTGATTATCCAGCCATTTGGGTGCGTGCTTTGGCTATCCTTATGAAATTGGTTCTAGGAGATATGTCTATCCTTATGCTGGAAGGCACCTTTATATTCCTCAAACACTTGCATGAAATTGGAAATAACCACCTGTTTAGGTCAGGCGAATCAGGATTAAAAGATTTCCTAATCTCTACTGCTACCCAAATTTCGATGTATAACACCTCACCCTAGACGGAATGGTGCCTGCATGGTAGAATACCGCCCGCTGGAATTGGGGGCTCGTCTAATGGCAGGACGACTGTCTCTGGAACAGTTAGTAGTGGTTCGAATCCATTGCCCCCAGCCTCACATATGGCGGTAGACCGCCTCGAAGCCCCCATACTTGGGGGTTTTTTGTTAAAAAAAATAATATAACAAGAACACGCGTTCTATTTGGCGTTGCTGTCAAGTCGCTGTCAAATACTCAAATTTTATAAAGATAGAAAGGTAATAGCACTGATTGTCGGTCGACCTTGGTCCCAAATCAATTGAGCTCGAACTTCAGTAAACAAGGCACTGTTCTTATTCTTGTTTCATGGATATCATGTACAGATAATTGTTCAATATTCTTCCAGCCTTTTGTCTTTCAAAGACACACATTAGGTCACATTGATTTTGGAGGAACCAAATGACTACACCCATCAAATTGCCATATCTAAAAAAAGATGAAACCCGGGGAGACATTCAGGTCTGGATAGTCGATGGTGCGTTTATAAGGGGGCACATTGACGAAGAATTTACCAATTTTGGCCAGCACTTTCGCTATTCCTTTATCCCGGACCATGAATTCTGGATTGACCAGGAAGCTCAGCATGATGAACGCGGTTTCTTTATAGACCACCTCCTAATCGAATACGGTCTCATGGCAAAAGGCGCATCTTATGCAGACGCTATAACAAAAGCCGATCTGGTGGAGCGTAAAGAGCGGCGGCGGGCAGGCGATGTTCGTAAGGTAACGCACCAGGGGCAAGGGTTACCAGATGCAATTACGATGCACGAGTATTTATGGAAAAAATTGGAGAATGGGGTAAGCGTATGGATTGTTAATGGTCGCTTGGTACGGAGCGCATATGATGTTGATTTCACTGCTGGCGGTCATGACCACGTTTACGAATTTGTTCCAAATGGGGAAGTTTGGATTGACGATGCAATTGAGGAGAAGGAAAGGGGTTTTGTCCTGCTCCACGAGTTGCATGAAAGGAATCGCATGTCAAGTGGGTTGCCTTATGGTAAGGCACATAATGAATCGAGCCGGTTGGAATTCCATTGCCGTCATCATCCAGATGAATTGCATGATGCGCTGGTAGCAGAAGGCTGGGCTTGAACTTCGTTTTTATTTACCCATGTCTTTTACCCTTTTCAAGTAAGGAGAACGCCTTAAATAACATTAATCAAAAAAGCTTCCGAGGGTTCAACCTCGGAAGCTTTTTACTAGATGGTCTCAGTCTCTGGTTTACGTCGGAACCAATATCGCCATTCTCTATTTTCCCATACAACCAGGATTTGGGAAGCATTAAAGATCGAAGAATATGTTCCACTAAAAACCCCGATTAATAGGATTGCCACGAAGTGTCGGATGCTTACCCCGCCAAAAAGAGCAAGGGCTAATAGCGTGATCATTACTGTCAATTGGGTGTTGATCGAGCGATCCAGAGTTTGGACGATTGAATGGTTTACAACCGTTTCGTAATCCACCCGCCGGTATAGGTTTGAATTTTCTCGAATCCGGTCAAAAACCACAATGGTGTCGTGGACCGAGAAGCCGATGACAGTGAGTAATGCTGTCAGGAAAAGGGAATCTGCTTGCCACCCTAGGAAGTGACCGATAATGGCTTCCATCCCAACCACTACCAAAACGTCATGCAACATGGCAATGATGGCTGCTGTACCATAGCGAAATGCATGCTGGACGCCCCGGAAGGCGATCGTTATATAGATCAGGATGGCGAGGGCAGCCAATGCCACCGCACCAGCAGCGCGAATAGCAACTTCTTGCCCAATTACAGCGCTTACCTGTGTAAAATTGGTAATGACAACATCCTGCCCTCCACCGAACTGGTCTTTAAGCGCTGTCACGATCTGGCTTTTCAGGGCATCATTCATTTCTTTTGAACGGATGGATAGGCTGTCTGTCCCCACTGGTTGGACGACGGGGTTTGCAATATCTAATTGCGATGTCGACATTTGGTTATATAAATTTCCAACATCGCCTATCGCTGGGGGGTTTCCCGAAACAAACTGGACTTCCAATAAGCTACCGCCGGTGAAATCTATTCCAAGTGGAAGGCCCCATAGGATTAAAGCGATTATCCCAGGAATAATCACCAGCAAAGAAATGCCGAAGTATATGTAACGGTATTTGATAATTTTCATCGCAGGTTCTCCTAAATCCCGAACCAGCGGGGATGTTCGGTGGATTTGACTGTATCAAGCACTACGTGAAGGAAAGTGCGGGTGACGATGATGGCAGTAAATAAGCTAATTCCCACTCCTAATGCCAGAGTAAGAGCAAAACCTTTTACCACACTGGCACCGAAAGCGCTGCCAAACCAGAAAAGTATGATGCAGGTGATTAGTGTGGAGGAATTCGAGTCTCGAATGGATGGCCAAGCTCGTTTCCAGCCCAGGTCAATCGCTTGCCTTAAGGTGCGACCAGCACGTAACTCTTCCTTCAACCTTTCAAAAATGAGGATATTGGCATCCACTGCCATACCAATACTCAAAATGAATCCCGCAATACCTGAAAGTGTCAGCACGACCGGGATGAGTTTATAGAGCATCAAGCAGATTAATGCAAATGTTATCAGGGCCACATCCGCAATAAGGCCGGGTAACCGGTAATAGAGTCCCATAAAAATGACAACCACCATCAACCCGATAATACCGGCAATCATACTTCGGCGCACAGATTCTGCTCCTAATGTGGGGCCAACCGAACGACTTTCAACTACCGTTACTGGTACCGGCAAGGAACCATAGCGCAATTGTATTGCGAGCGTATTGGCGCTGTCCTGTGTGAAACTTCCTTGGATGATCCCCTGCCCGCCTGTGATCTGGTTGCTAATGGTCGGTGTGGATATTACCCGCTTATCCAAAACGATTGCAAGGGTTTGATTGATGTGACTACCTGTAAATTCGGAGAACATAGTAGCCGAATCTGATTTCAACGTGAAGGCGATCACGAAACCGCTAAGCTGTCCCGCTTGCACATTGACAGAACTGAGTGCTGCGCCAGTCATTACTGTGTGATAAATGATCGGCGAGGCTAGTGGAGTTGGAGTTGTTCCAGGAGTTGCAGCTGGGTTGATGGTGGGGGTATTTGCCGGTGTACCAATCGATGTAGCGGTGGTGCTGGATTGTGTTTCCGATGGGGGATTGGTTGTATTCGATGGGGCAACCGTCGTTGTTGGAGAAGAACTGGATGTGCCAAAATCAGTTTGTATGATTGTCCCTGCAGCAACCGAGGATGTGCCCATGTCTACAAATTCGAGCAAGCCGGTCTGCTGCAATGAAGCAATGACTTGTCCCGGGTCTTGCAGGCCTGGAAACTCAGCAACAAGGCGACGTGGCGGAGCCACCTGCATAACTACTTCGCTTACTCCAAGAGCATTGGCGCGGCTTTCGAGTATTTGCCGGGTGATATTTAAGTCATCTGAACTAACCGAGGCGTTGGAGGGTACATCAGCCTCCAGGAGGACCTGCAAGCCACCTCGCAAATCAAGCCCAAGTTGAACATCAACATTGCGGTCTATTAAATTGGATTGGGTATTAAAGGGATTGGGGATCGTGATTTGCTTGCTCACGTCCACCCAGATTGCGAGAGCAATCAATGGGATAATAAGAAAGAGCCAGTTGTATTGGCGACGATTCATAAAACGCTTCTCCATTCATAAAAATGCCAGCCTTTGGCTGGCGGCGGGGGTGATTATACTCCGATTGATATGGCATGGGTAGGGGATTTGATAATAACCTGTTTTTCAGGGAATTCGTTTTCTGAGAAATTCAAGTACTAAATCCAATACATCATTACTGCTAAGAAAATCGGTATTTAATGATAAGTCAGCATGTTCAAACGCATGTATCAATCTTCTTTGTTGCTCTTCCCATTCATATTCATTCCAATTCAACTTTCGTCGTCTTCCACCAACCCTCCAGGATGCTTGCAAAAAAACGAGAAAATCAGGCTTGGTTATTCTCACCCACATATCTTTTACGTAAGAATGCTCCTGGACGATTGCTCGCGCCCGGTATCCTTTCCGTTTTAAACCTTCAGCTAATGTCGTTTTACCTGATCCGCAAGGACCAACAATGCCGATTAAAGGCTTGACATTCTTTTGAGGTTGGTTGTCACTGGAAGGATTATTTGTCATTCAACACATTGATCTTCAGATTTGTTAGATCAATTTCGCCGGGAGGTCTTTTGCACTACAAGGGAAAAAAAGCAATCAAATAGTTGACTATTATCCCGGGCTGATCGGGAGTCGCACAGTCATCCTGCGCACATTGTCCCCCCGTCGTTTCAATACTTTAAGGACTACCACGCTGATGTCGTCCCCCGGACGGCCTTCATCGAGGTTCACTGCTTCAGCTAGGAGAGCATCGGCAATTGCTTGTGGTGAAGGTTCCTGCTCTTCGAGCATGGCTTTTAAAGATGTACAAACATCCATCGGACGGCCATTTCGTTCCCCAGCATGGATTAATCCATCTGTGTATATTACGATCACCATCCCGGGTTCGACGGGAATTTCGCTAATTACAGGTCTGGTGCTGCGAGCGGTACCAATTGAATTGGATTCTGAACCAATGCTGTCAATCTCTTCACCGCGGGCAATGAAAAAGGGTGCTGGATTATTTCGGGTAATTACAACAGTCCCTGTATGCAAATCCACGGAGAGGATATTAAGTGTGGAGGTGACTTTGCCTTTTTTATCTGTGTAAAGCAAATCAGACGCTGCACGAGCTGCTGCTCCATCCCGCACTCCCTCAGCTAGCAGGCTAATAACTTTGCGGACGACCATCATAGACACTGCCTTAGCACCCCGACCCGATGTTTGTCCGTCTGCTAACACCACTGATAGCCCGCCATTGGGACGTTCCACAACTTCCAGTGTGTCCCCGCTCTCGGTGACTGCATATTTGTTTGTTTTTGCCACGGCAATCTGGATTTCCATGCCCCCATTTTACTCCGAATTACCCTGCTGACGCAGGAGTACAACCTTGCCTCCTATCTTTTTGCTGCTAGGATGACCAGTACTTGACATCCATCCATCTTTTGGATCTCACAACGGGCATCGAAACCTGCTTGTACAAACCGTTCATAAAGTGCGGGAGAAATCGGTCTTGGTTTTCCTGTTGCCTCCCCGCTGACCCAAAAAATCCATGCCGCCACCCTTTCCAAAAAGCGTTTTCCTGTGATCCAGGCCATTGGCAAAATGACTAATTTACCTGAATTTGTAAGGATACGCTGGATTTCTTTCAAAGTTTGAAAATCAAAAATGAATTCCGCCGGGAAAGTTGCTGCCACTGAATTGAAAGTTTCGTTGGCAAATGGCAGGTTCTGCGCATAGCCGCGGATTAAACGGCAAATTGCCCCATGCTTTCGAATGCGCCTGCACGCCAGTTGTGCCATTTGGCGGGATTCATCCAATCCAAAACAAGGAATCCGACTGTTGTTCAGGTCCAACTGTAAGTGCCCAGGACCGAACCCTATTTCGAGCACTCTTCCTTTCAAGTGAGGGAGTGCGACCTTTACCCACTCCTGCCAATGTCCAAGAGATACAACTGCTGCTACGAAATCATAAACCCAGGCAAATTGATGGTAGAGCAGGGCATAAAGGGGCTTTAGCAACAGCTGGACTAATAGCATGAATTAATCATACACCAGGAGCAATTTATTTACATTAACTTAAGACATTTCTTTCAGTTTTCCCCCATCCAACTCGATCTTCCGGTCAGATAATTTTTGTACGTCAGTTTCGCTATGTGTGGTGAAGATGGTGGTTGTTTTTGTCCCGATCAGAATGCTTTTCAGATCATCCTGTAGTTTTTGTCGGGAAGTTCTATCCAGAGCGCTGAAAGGTTCGTCAAGCAGAAGTAGATCAGGCTGGAGGCAAAATGCCCGCGCCAGTGCTACCCGTCGAGCTTCTCCACCAGAGAGTTGCGTGGCGGACCTTTGCCGTAGATGGAAAATGCCAAGACATTTTAGCCACGAATCTGTCCGGTCAGCGACTTCGCTTTTAGGCAAATGACGGAAACGCAAGCCGATGGCGACATTGTCGAAAACTGTTCGGTTTAAAAGTTGCGAGTCCTGCATCACCAATCCGATAAAGCGACGATATTTTAAGTCTGGAATTGTCCCCAATAGATGTCCGCCATAATAGATTTGTCCCTGTTTTGGAGTCAGTAGCCGCGCCAGAATCAACAAGAGGGTGGTTTTTCCCGCCCCATTTGGTCCCGCTAATGCCAGTATCCCGCCTTTTTCAATGCTTAGCTTCTTGATATCGAGCACCACCCTGCCAGATCGGTAAACTAAGAGATCTTGCATTTCAACAAGAGCGCTCATCTTTTGGCTCCCTGTTGTTGGATCCAGGTCAGTGCAAAGTTAATCAGGAAAGTAATTAGCAGAAGTAGGATTCCCAGGGCAATAGCGCTTTCAAATTCACCTTTATTGGTTTCCAACACGATAGCGGTTGTCAGGACCCGTGTTTGGTGACGGATATTACCTCCCACCATCATCGAGGCGCCCACTTCGGAGATCACCGCACCGAAACCGGCCATCAATGCTGCCAGTAATGGCAGGCGCGCCTCCTGCCAGATGCTAAGTACCATTTGTAGGCGGGAAGCACCCAGCCCCAGCAATTGCAAGCGGAGGCGTGGGTCAAGGGCTTGTAAAGCAGCTGAGCTTAAACCGGTCACCACTGGCGCTGAAATAATCACCTGTGCGATGATGATGGCAGTGGGCGTATAGATCAGGTGGAGCTCTCCCAATGGTCCGGAACGCCAGAGGGTCATTGCAACAGCCAGGCCCACCACCACAGGGGGTAGAGCCATTCCAGTATTGACAATTGTAAGAAGTACGGAACGCCCTGGAAACTTACTCAATGCTAATAATGTCCCAAATGGTAATCCGATCAATAGACTGACAAGTGTGGCCAGGCCCGAGACCTTTATCGATAGGAACGTTACTTCCCAAACATCCGGGTTATTAAAAAGCATTTATCCTCGCATCAGAATAATTATCTACCGCGCGAAAGTGCGCGGTAGGTTTTTAGCAGAAAGTGGCTTTATGGCAATCCCAGGCTGGCGTCAGTCTTGCCTGCATCGGGAATGAACAACTGTTGTCCGTACTTTTCCACCCCATAACTACCGATGATGTCTTGTCCTTCGAGCGATGTAGTGTAATTAGCGAAGGCGATTGCTCCACCCAGGTTTGTGGACGGCCACTTGTCATGGTTTACCACGATGACGTGGTAAATATTAAGGAGCGCGTTATCACCTTCATACAAGATTACCAATTGCAGGTTGGATTGGTTTGCCAGGAAGGTAGCGCGGTCAGTTAATGTATACGCTCCCTTTTCTGATGCAATTGTCAATGTGGCACCCATGCCCTGGCCAGATTCAACGTACCAGGTCTGTCCTGCAGGAGTAATGTTTGCAGATTTCCATAAAGCTAATTCTTTTGTGTTCGTTCCTGACGCATCTCCGCGCGAAATAAATTGCGCACTGGAATTCGCGATCGTCTGGAGTGCATCCACTGCTGAGGTTGATATCTTGATCCCGGCTGGGTCAGTCGCCGGACCGACAATGATAAAGTCATTATGCATTACCAATCGGCGATCGGAACCAAACCCGTTATCCATAAAGGTTTTTTCTGCTGCCGGAGAGTGAACCAACAATACGTCGGCATTGCCATCCTCACCTAATTTTAGCGCTGCGCCGGAGCCAACTGCCACTGTTTGGACCTTGAATCCGGTCCTTGCTTCAAAGTCGGGGATCAACACATCTAACAGACCTGAATCCTGAGTGCTGGTGGTCGTTGCCAGAATCAGGGTCGGATTGGTAGGGGGGGTAGCAGGTGGTATGGTAATTACCGGTGCGCAGGCAGAGAGCAAAATTGCTGAAAAGAAAATAATTAAGAATTTAGATATTGAGTGACGTTTCATTGTTCGGTACTCCTTAAATCGGGATTTGTTCGCTGGTATGTTGGGTTTCATAGCTGGTCAGGGCTTCGACGCCCCGGCGGAAAGTAAGCGTTTGGATTGTTTCCAGTAGTGGAGAGAGTATGTTGCCCTTTTCCTCTGAAAAAACGATGTCATATCTTTCGTGAAACAGCGGGATGAAGTCCAATCCCAGTATGTGTGCCGCTGCCCGCAAGCCAAGTGCCACGTCCACTTTTCCAGATTGGACCAGGCGCGCACAATCTGTATGTGTGCTTACAATATTCGTGTAACCACGTATATTCTCAAAAGAAATCCCCCCTGCATTTAGTTGACGATCGAACCAAAGTCGCGTTCCTGAACCGGGATTACGATTGATGAAGGTTACATCTTCACGGGTCAGGTCAGCCAATGATCGGATCCCGTTTGGGTCGCCGGCTGCAGTCATCAACCCTTGTTCGCGGTGGAATAAGGTCATTACTTGCATTTTCCGGTCCGGGAAGAAATGGCGAATAAATGGAAGGTTATATTCTCCATTTGGATCAAGCAGGTGGGCGCCAGCCAAGTGGCAAAGATTCTGTCATAGAGCTACCAGGCCATCAAGGCTGCCAACCGGCAGGGTGTGAACATCCAGATGTCCTGAGAGTTGATTGGCAAGCAATTCCACAGCCAGGTCATGACTGCCCGAAAAGACTATCGACGGACGGGTAGGATTTTCAGGCAGGATGAGCTCCTGTACCAGGAACCCGCTGGCCCGTGCCTGGTAGAATTTTTCCACAACTCCGGATTGAATTCTAGTCTCAACAAGTTCTACCAGCCCGGATGCTTCCAATTTTTTCAGGTGATGACGCACCCAGGATGGGTGCTCACAAAGGGCCTTCCCCAGCATGGTCAGCGAGGCTGGGCCAGCCATTAATTGCCGCAATATGGCCAGCCGTCGGGTGTCAGCCAGGAGTTTCAGTTGTTCAAAGTTATGCAAAGGTTGAATAGGCAGCATAGCTGTTAAATATTTCCTTAACGGCTTTGAGTTTAGCAAAGGTCGGTTCATTTGTCAATGTATTATTCGAATTATTGAATAATTCTCGGCCTGACGCCAAAAATATATCAAAACATTGATTGAATTACGCCGTTTATCGTTATTGAAAATGACGTAGGTCGATAAAACCGTAACATACCCATAACAGGGCTTCCCACTCCAACTAACCTGTCGACTATGGATGTGATATCTTTAAACTTGGGTGACGGGTATTTTGCATTTAGGTATCTCACGAGCGGGATGGTGCTACAATACTATTAGGGAAAACTGATCATGAAATATTCGATTTCTAGACATTTAGGAGAATAGCAAATGAGCAAAAGTAATGAAGATGATCTGCGAGATATATTAAATAATGCAGCCCAGGAAATCGCCCAAATGTACCCCAATCCTCGTACTTGGCAGTCCTGGATGGTTTATTTACTGGAGCGACTCGAAGCGAAGGCTGTTGAAAACCCGGCATATACAGAGTTTTTTAAAGAAATGATCCTTTCCCTTCAGGACGAATTGCGTAACCGGTTAAAAACCGGTGGTTGGTAATTTATTAATTTTGATCGGAATGATTGAAAAATTAAAAAATTTCATCATACCCAAATATATTAAAAACGGAAATAGTCACGGACTTGATGAATTTTTGGTAACCTGAAGTCTCTCCCCACCAATCGTTGTTGTAATTCCTGCAAAATGCTATACTTTCCAAAATTAGCAACTCATCTGGTTTGGTTCCCGGTACACAGTCCATTATGCTTGGAAAAAAAATCAAAGACCATTGTTCTGACCTTGAACAAGTAATTTCTCAGCGCGATGCCGAATTGGCAATCATTAATAGCGTGCAACAGGGACTCGCTTCACGTTTAGAGGTTCAGGAAATTTACGACCTGGTGGGCGACAAAATCCGGGATATTTTTAATGCTCAGGTTGTAATGATCTCCACTTATGATTCGCAAACTGACACCATGGAACATCGCTATGCAATTGAACGCGGTGAGCGCATTTACGCACCTGGTAGTTTCCCGGTTCGTGGTTTTCGAACCCAAATAGTACAAACGCGCCAACCTGTTCTGGTAAGTTCTCACGTTGCTGAACAAGCAGCTTGTCTTGGTCAGCCAACTTTGCCTGGAACGATTACTCCAAAAACCTGGTTGGGCGTACCCTTGTTAGTGGGTAACCTGGTAACTGGCATTTTGAGCCTTCAGAATGTGGAGCAGGAATTTGCGTTCACTGAATCAGATGTTCGTTTGCTGCAAACGATGACTGCATCCATGAGTGTGGCACTTGAAAATGCTCGTCTTTTCGATGAGACCAAACGCCTCCTAAGTGAGACCGAACACCGCGCCGCAGAATTGCAGATTATAAACTCGGTTCAGGAAGGATTGGCGCAAAAACTAGAGACCGCTTCAATATACGAATTGGTGGGCGATAAAATTCGGGAGATCTACAAACAATCAGATCTCGCTATAGGGATCTATGATCCAGTTTCAGATAAATTATTTGTACCTTACCTGGTTGAAAACGGGAATCGTGTAGTTTGTCCTCCATACAAAGTAGATGGAAAAGGATTTATTGGATATTTACTTCAGAATCCTCACACTTTGGTGATCAATGAGAAAATGGACCAGTTAGTTGACCGGTTTCAAAGTCTTGATATAACTGGTGCGGGTCTTCCAAAATCCGCCATTTATATCCCACTAACCATGGGAACTTCCATCAGAGGCGAAATCGTCCTGGTGGATATGTATCATGAACAAGCTTTCAACAAGTCTGATGTGCGATTGTTGGAAACTCTCGCCAATGCAGCAAGTGTAGCTCTTGAAACCGCCCGATTGTGGGAGCAAGAAAAAAAATATCTCATGGGATTGGAACACGAGTTTGAGATCGGACGGGAAATTCAAGCAGGGTTTTTGCCCAATGTCCTTCCACAACCAATAGGATGGGAGATCGCGGCATCTCTTCAGCCTGCACGTGAGGTTGCTGGAGATTTTTATGACGTCTTCGAATTGCCAGATGAAAATATTGGGCTGGTCATTGCAGATGTTTGTGATAAGGGCTTGGGGGCTGCCTTGTTTATGACCCTGTTTCGTAGTTTTATTCGAGGGGTATCAAATATCGATTTTTATGCCCGCGCAGGTTTTGGATATGGAAATTCTTCTGCGGATAGGATAAAAGTTGCCATTTCTCTGACTAATAATTATATTGTAGAAACTCATGGGGATACGGGCATGTTTGCCACAATATTCTTCGGGATATTCGATTCCCACTCAGGGATTTTGACGTATATCAATGGAGGTCACCTCCCACCGATGCTGATAAATGCAACCGGGATAAAGGAAGTTCTTACCCTGACAGGTCCGGCTATTGGTGGAAAATCAGATGCAAACTTTGCCATTCGTGAAGTGACGATCGAACCTGGGGAGACTTTTTTTGCATATACAGATGGATTGTCGGATGCGGAAAACTCAGCTGGGGAAACATTCAACTATAAGGGGTTGGTCCCATTATTTAGCAAGGACCAGTCTTTGCACTCAGTGCTTTCCCAAATAAAAGATCAGATACAAATCTTCTCAGTGGGTGCACATCAACTTGACGATATCACGATGCTCGCAGTAAAACGCCGACAAAAAAATTAATAAACTCATACCCATAGTCTCAATTCATGAAAAAATTCTAAAATGGAATTTCCACCTCTTGCGCGAAGTACCGATTTAATGGACAATTGTGCAAGTTGTAACAAATTCGATATCATAACTTGAAAATCTCGATTGTCAGGATTACGAATAATTTCCTATGGTAACAACCAATAAATAAAGGAGACCCTATGTCAAAAAAGTTCGTCCCCACCAAGTTGAAGTTAATTCGCCCTGTCCCGACTGATATCGATATTGCGCAAGCCTCAGATATTAAGTCGATTGCGCAGGTGGCTGAAGAAGTTGGCATATTACCAGAAGAATTAGAATTTTACGGACCTTACAAAGCAAAGGTAAAACTGGAAATACTTGAGCGTTTGAAGGATATCCCGAACGGAAAATATGTGGATGTTACAGCCATCACTCCCACTCCATTGGGTGAGGGCAAGACCACCACGACCGTAGGCTTATCGCAAGCTCTTGGAGCCCACTTGGGGAGGAAGGTTTTTACCGCCATCCGGCAGCCATCTCAGGGACCGACCTTTGGGATTAAAGGGGGTGCTGCGGGAGGCGGTTATTCGCAGGTCATTCCAATGGAAGATTTCAACCTGCATCTTACCGGGGATATCCACGCCATAACGGCTGCCAACAATTTATGCGCTGCGGCAATAGAAGCCCGCATGTTTCATGAAAGCGAGCAGGAGGATGAGCAACTTTTCAATGCCCTTTGCCCGGCTGACAAGAAAGGTCAGCGGAGGTTCTCGCTTTCCATGCTGCGACGATTGGAAAAACTGGGAATTAAGAAGGTAGACCCAAATGAGCTCACTCCTGAAGAGCGGAGCCGCTTCTCACGACTGGATATTGATCCGACATCCATCACCTGGCGTAGGACGATTGATACCAACGATCGCTTTTTACGCGAAATCGAAGTCGGTCTTGGCCCCGAAGAGAAAGGCAAAACCAGGCGGACCGGGTTCGACATTACAGTAGCCAGCGAGATCATGGCCATCCTGGCACTCACCACCGATTTGCGCGACATGCGCGAACGGCTGGGGAGAATGGTGATTGGGACGGACCGCAAGGGAGGCGCTGTGACAGCCGAAGACCTAGGTGTAGCCGGTGCATTGACTGTATTGATGAAGGATGCCATCAAGCCTAATCTGATGCAGACCCTGGAAGGAACCCCTGTTTTCGTGCATGCCGGGCCATTTGCCAATATTGCCCACGGGCAGTCGTCCATTATTGCCGATCGAATTGCCCTAAAACTAGTTGGCCCGGATGGCTTCGTCATTACAGAGTCGGGATTCGGGGCGGATATCGGCATGGAGAAGTTTTTCGATATCAAATGTCGCTACTCCGGATTGATTCCGCAGGTAGTAGTGCTGGTGGCTACGGTGCGAGCCCTCAAGATGCATGGGGGCGGACCAAAAGTGGTAGCCGGCAAACCCCTGGCTATCGAATACACCGATGAAAACCTGGAATTGTTGCGCAAAGGACTTCCAAATATGTCTCGCCACATTAAAAATGCCCTAAAATATGGCGTGAACGTAGTTGTGGCAGTAAATTCATTTTCCACTGACACTCCCGCTGAAGTGGAGCTGGTCCGCCAAGCAGCTCTCGAATCGGGCGCTATGGATGCGATCATCTCGACCCATTGGGCGGACGGTGGAGCAGGAGCGGTCAAACTCGCTGAAGCAGTAGTCGAGGCAGCTGACAAACCGAACCAATTTATGTTCCTGTACCCCCTGGAAATTTCGATTAAGGAGAAACTGGAGCTAATATGCAAAGAGATTTATGGTGCAGCTGGTATAGAGATCCTACCAGAAGCTCAGGCAAAGATTGAACTTTATACAAAGCTTGGATTTGACAAATTACCCTTGTGCATGGCGAAAACGCACCTATCCTTCACTGCGGATGCAGCGATCAAGGGTGCCCCTACTGGTTTCATCGTACCAGTGCGTGATATCCGAGCCTCAGTTGGGGCAGGCTTCCTTTATCCACTGTTGGGCAAAATGAGCACTATGCCTGGTCTACCCACTCGCCCGGTTTTCTATGATGTGGATTTGGACTTGGATACCGGTAAGGTACTCGGACTTTTCTAATAGCAAAAAAGAGGGGCATAATAACATATGCCCCTCAAAATATTGTTGCTGCTCTTAATTATTGTCCATGGTATCGATTCTGAATGAACATTGATCCATCTTCCCTGACCATTTCGTCTGCGATTGCATCGCTCCACTCTGGGGAGTATTCCGCACTTGCCTTAACCGAAGCTTGCCTGCGTCAAATTGAAAAGCTTGATCCCGCGATAAATGCATTTATCACCCCCACTCCGGATATGGCTGTTCAGGCAGCTCTCCAGGTGGATTCACTTATATCTCACAATCCTCCAAATATAAATGACCTTCTGTTACTGGGCATCCCAGTAGCACTAAAAGACTTGATTGAAACAGCAGGAGTCCGTACGACTGCTGGCTCAAGATTTATTTCAGAGGTCAACCCAACAGAGGATGCCCAGGTGGTGCTGAAACTGAAATTGGCGGCAGCCGTCTTACTTGGAAAAACCAACACTCACGAATTCGCCCTGGGTGTGACAGGTATTAACCCCCATTTTGGAGCTGTAAAAAATCCTTGGGATCTCAGTCGAATAACCGGCGGCTCATCCAGCGGATCCGCTGCAGCTGTCTCCACCGGAATGTGCCTGGCAGCTTTAGGTACAGACACTGGCGGCTCCGTTCGCATTCCAGCATCTTTATGCGGAGTGGTCGGGTTGAAACCCACCTTTGGGAGGATAAGCATTCGTGGAATAATTCCACTATCCTGGAACCTGGATCACGTTGGCATCCTTACTCGCACTGTGCGAGATGCCGCGATGTTACTTCAAGTCCTGGCTGGGTTTGACTCCCACGATCCTGGCTCAGCGGATGTGCCAATAGACGATTATCTGGCTAATTTGGCCGGTGGTGTTGGGAGCTGGCGAATTGCGTTGGGAATGGGGGAGTATATTAGCGCTTCAAACCCCGAAGTCCTATCTGCGCTGGAAATAGCGGGGCAGGTATTTCGGAATTTAGGCGCCCTAGTTGAGAAAGTGGATTTGTCTTGGATGGGAGATCTTGCCCAGGCAAATACCCGCATGACCCAGTCGGATGCGGCTGCATATCATCGTGAACGCCTGGTGTCTCATCCTGATTGGTTTGGCGCAGATATTCGCCAGCGATTGGAAACAGGTGCTGAATTGACATCAACTGACTATGTCCTGGCGAGACACGTTCAGGCTGAAGGCCGGCGTAGTTTTGAATTGTTTTTTACAAAGTATGATCTATTGCTATTGCCATCAACACCTATTTTTGCTCCATTGATCGAAGGGACGGGTGCAATAGAAGCTGCCCGTCAACTTACCCGATTCACATCGCCTTTCAATTTGACAGGACTTCCGGCACTTTCTGTTCCATGCGGTTTTTCGAAAAATGGACTGCCGTTTGGTTTGCAGTTAATTTCAAAACATTGGGGGGAAGCTAAGGTTTTACAGGCTGGTCAGGCTTTTGAGCAAGCTACTCAATGGCATTTACGCCGCCCTGAAATCGTTAAAACATAAATGGAATGAACATACGCGTCTTTTTCATATAGCTGGAATATTGCAGTCCGAACTTGTTCAAGCACTCTGTCTCATCCGCGCGGGCAGTGGCGTAAGTGAAAGCTGTCGTAACAATCCCTAAACAACCACCGATAATTGACGGTGACTTAAAAAAGATCCCCCATGCTAGGAGTAGAAGTGATGCGTATAAAGGGTGGCGGATAAGTTGGTAAATTCCTGTTTGCACAAGTACTGTTGTGGCTTCGAGTGCGTCAGAAGGCTTTCCCCTGCTGCGGAGGTAATAAACTCCAGTAATCAGGGGGATCAGTGATAAAACAAGGAGTAACCACGAAATAATTTGATACCATGCTAAGGAATGGACAAACCAGCTCCGTACATTTATTAGGAACATACCCCAGATGGATTCCCACGCAAAGAACCTGTAATAACCATGTGATCCTGGATTACGCAGGCTGGGAATCGAGATCCTGATGATTAAAGTGGAGCCAGCCAAAAATAAGATCGCCTCAATCACAATATTTCACTTTTGCAGGCATGCTAGGAGATCCTGAACCGCTCCCGTTTCCCCAACTTTCGAGATAGCCAATACGGGGACGGTTAAGACATTATTGACACTATAAACATCACTATCTTTTATTCTTCGAGTGAGAATCCCCACTGCATTCTCGTCGTTGGCAATGGCTTGAACCATCTCTTCAGGGCCTCCAGCAAGTCGTGCTGTTGATGTTACCAAGTTCCCTTGTAGTGCTTTTTCATCCATGATTTGTTGGATATCCTCATCCGGGGAATATACCCACACATTCACTTCAGCTTTTGATCCTCCCACCACATCCCAAGTCATAATCTGTCCGGTAAATAGTCCACGCACTTGCGATCCACTCAAAGACTTTACAGGATTCTGAGGATTTGTTACGATAATAATGTCTTCAATTCCGATTTGGTAAGCTGGCAAAGAAAGTTGAGCTGGCTGTCCAATGCGGATAGCAATATCAATTGATTGCTGATCGTGATAATCTGCCGCTCGCTGCTCAGCGTGGACCACGTTCAAACCAGCGCAATTGAAAATGAGTCCTAACCATGGTGCAGACGCAGAGGTATATTGAACGGTGATTGGAGTTGGAGTGGGGGACAACGCGGAATGTTCACAAGCTGCAAATATCGTGCAGATCAGTATCAAAAAGGAAAAGGATTTTTTCATTTCCTACCATTCGCGAAGAATCGCAGTTAAGAGTTTAGCACGCTCAACCAGGCTTTCCCTAAAAATAAATTCTTGTTTGGAATGATACTCACCACCGGCTGGTCCGAGACCATCAAGAACCGGAATTCCCAATGGGGCAATAAAGTTTGCATCTGATGCGCCACCGGTTCCACTGGCCTTCAGATCTATGTTTTCTGAAGCTGCAATTGCTTTAGCCTTATCGAAGGTGGATTTGATACCATCGCTAAATGGCATGGGTGGACGATTTAGACCCCCGATAATCTCAATAGAAGTATCCGCTAAAAACGGCTTTAATGACCGCATCATAGAGTCAATTCTCTCAGCCTCCCCCGGCTGCATAACGCGCAAATCTATTTCAACGCTTGCTTCATCAGGGACAACGTTGCTGGCAATCCCTCCCCGAATTACACCCACGTTGAGAGTTGTACCTTTTTCATAATCCGTCATTTTTTGTATGATTAGCACCTGATGTGCAATTTCTTCGATGGCGTTGCGACCTTTTTCATGGTCAGCCCCGGCATGGGCGGCTCGGCCCCTCACTCGCAACGAGTATTCTCCAACCCCTTTCCGCCAAGTCTTGACTGACCCATCCACCATGCCTGGTTCGAGTACCAACACCAATGCAGCTTGGTTAGCCAGTTTTTCGATTAAAGCCCTTGACGTATCGCTGCCAATTTCCTCATCAGATGTAAATAATAAAGTAACTTGGTGTGACAGACTCCCATTGGCGATAGCGGCAGATAAAGCTTCCAACGCAACGACAATGCCACCCTTCATGTCTGACACGCCTGGTCCGTAAACCTTCCCATCTTTTTCAAGGAAAGGCATGTTTTCCAGAGTCCCGATTGGAAATACAGTGTCCATGTGTGCAAGGAGGAGGATCTTTTTTCCACCCTTGCCATCCACGCGTTCAACATAGTGTCCAGAATTTTTACTTTTTTGTGATGGCAAAAAAACCACCTCGACATGATTTCCGGTTTCAGTCTGAACATGAACTTTTACTTGGGCACCTAATCGGCGGCATTCATCAATAACCAGAGCACCGACTCTGTCTACAGCATTCTTATCTTTTGAGGGAGATTCAATCTCGACCAATCGTTTCAGCAAAGCCATCATTTTGGAAATTTGGATGTCAAAATCATACATTTGATGATCCTTTTAGATATAAGGAAAAACCAGACAGGCGAATCCGACAATTGCGCAATATGCTGCAAAAATATATAGTGAATGGCTGGTGAGGTATTTTAACAACCATTTAATTGCCAGCCAACCTATCAAGCTTGCTACCACGAATCCGACTGCAAGCATAGGAATAAACGATCCGATTCCCGACATATTGAATAGATCAAGAAACTGGTAACCTCCCGCTGCTAGCATTACGGGTATTGACATTAAGAAAGCAAAGCGCGCGGAGGCAAAGCGATCCAATCCTCGCAACATTCCAGCACTTATGGTCGTCCCAGAACGTGATGCTCCAGGAAAAATCGCGATCACCTGGGCAAGGCCAACAACAAAGGCATCCACCCAATTCATATCATTTAAGCTGCGTTTTGGTCTACCAAGCAATTCTGCCAAGAATAACACAACTGAAGTGATGAGAAGCCGGATGGCTGCTTCTAGCAGGGGGTTTTTGAACAATGCTTCAACTGTAGATTTAAGGAAATAACCGAAAATTAATGCAGGTATTGTAGCGAAGATAATAAACCAGCTGAGTTTATTTTCCGGAGATGAAAACGGCCTGGTAAAAAATGCTCTTACTAATGAAATCAGGTCTTTCCAAAAATACACAACGAGTGAGAGAATGGTACCCAACTGGACGATCACCAGGAACGAAAACATGGCGTTGCTTGCCGGGATACCCAGTAATTGTTGTCCGATGAGCAGGTGTGCAGTGGATGAGATAGGGATGAATTCTGTGATCCCTTGAATTACACCAAGGATAAGTGATTGGATAATCGTCATAAATTCTCCTTGCTTTCCTTCAGGACAACAGAATGACAAGATGGTAGGCTTATAGATCAGTTTGTGCCACGAACAGTATGTGATTAGTTACCAATTAAGTTTGTTCTTTCTGCATTCCCCGTCCATTGAGATAACCATGCAGGGACTCTTTGGATAAATGTACCATCCATAATCGAACCGCGGATGTTTCTAACCAGGTGAATTAGCGCATATAAATTATGGATGGACAGGAGTGTTCCTGCCAGGAGTTCTCTCGCAACGATGAGATGATGCATATAAGCGCGTGTGAAAGTTCTGCATGTATAACACTTACAAGTGTCATCAATCGGACGCGGGTCGTTGATAAATATGGCATTCATCAGGTTTAGCCGGCCTTCGGATGAAAATGCTGCATTGTGTCTCGCGAGCCGGGTCGGTAAAACGCAATCGAAGATATCGATCCCACGGGCGATCCCATTGATTAAGTCTTCCGGTGTACCCACTCCCATCAGGTATCGTGGCTTTGATTGAGGCAAGGATTGGAGAATAAGGTCAATTGTTGTATACATCTCAGTTTTGCTTTCCCCTACTGACAACCCGCCAATGGCTATTCCTGGGAAAGGTAGGGATGCGATGAATTGAGCTGATTTCGACCTCAAGTCTGGATCCACCCCTCCTTGTACTATTCCAAATAGGGCTTGATCTTTCCGTTTCTTGACACTGAGACATCGTTCTGCCCATTTGTGGGTCCGCTCCATGGCGATTTTACTGTATTCATTATCATTCGGGTCTGAGCACTCATCAAATGTCATGATGATATCAGCTCCAAGATCCTCTTGGATTTGGATTGATTTTTCGGGGGTGAACTCGTGCGTTGACCCATCAATATGACTTTTAAACGTCACACCAACATCACTAATTTTGCGAGTTTTGGCTAATGAAAATACTTGGAACCCACCAGAGTCGGTGAGTATGGGGCCTGGCCAGTGCATGAATTGATGCAAGCCTCCCATTTCGCGGACGAGCCTCTCCCCAGGACGCAAATAAAGATGATAGGAATTTGAAAGGATAAGAGCTGCCCCTAACTCTTCTAATTGAGCTGGAGTGAGCGTTTTTACAGTGGCTTGTGTTCCAACTGGGGCAAAAATCGGTGTTTCAAGGTTGCCGTGGGGAGTTTTGAAGACTCCAGCGTGTGCCAGGCCTTGAGTGGCTTCAACTTTATATTCAAACATCTGGAAGATTATACCCGACTGCGAATGGTGATTTGTTTATCTCAAAAATTTATCCCACATATAAATAGCATCAGGTAATTGTACGAATTACCTTTTCAAATTTTAACACCCCGGGCTATAACAAATTTGGATTTCCCCATAAATTCGTCGTAGATCATCCGTTCCTTAAATTATTGGGTGATTTGCTTGATATATACTCTTCTTCGCTTGTGCTGTCTCTTTTCGTAATATTTCCATTGTCCCTGGACATTCTGGTTAGTCTCGAGTTCTGGATTGGATTCCACCTTTTTAATACCTATTTTGTTGAATACCTCATGCATTTTGTTCATCAGAATGGCATTAACGCCCTTGCCTTGATATTCAGACCGAACCGCGACCAGGTACAAATCTGCCCGGTCATTCTTTTTAAGAGCTCTAAGAAGATGAATAAACCCGAATGGAAAAAGCTGGCCTTTCGATTTTTGTAAGGCAACCGATAAAGAAGGCATAACTATCCCAAAAGCGATCATCCGACCATTTTTGTCTACAACGATGGGCACAAAATCAGGGGTAACAAACCCAAAGTATTGATTTATATAAGACTGGACCTGTTCCTCAGTTAAAGAAACGGTTCCATATAAGTGCTTATACTCATCATCAAGTAACTTGAAAAGTTCTTTGGTATAAGGGAGCAATTCTTTCTTGTTTTTCAACTTGAGCAACTGAAGCTTGTTTCGCCTTAAGGCAGCATCTGCAATCCGGGCGATAGTCTTATTCGGTTCAGGCGGAACCGTAAACTCGTATTCCATCCAGTCCGTATCTTTGACATATCCTAAATTCTCCAAATGCTTTGGGTAATATGGGTGATTATAAATTGTCGCTAAAGTTGAAAGTTCATTGAACCCATCTACGAGCATTCCCTCACGGTCCAAATCCGTGAATCCGAGTGGACCATGCACTGCGCTCATACCTTTTTCCTTTGCCCAGTTTTCCACTGATGTGATCAAGGCGGCAGATACATTCGGATCATCAATAAAATCGATCCAACCAAATCGTACAAAACGTTGTCCCCATTTTTCAATATGACGACGGTTTAGAATGGCGGCAATCCGGCCGACAATTTTCCTTTCCCGATAGGCAATCCAATATCGAGCCTCGCAGTGCACAAAGGCGGGATTCTTATCCCTCCTTAGAGTGTTGAATTCATCGAAAAAAAGTCCTGGCACCCAGTTGGGGTTGCCCTTATATAATTCGAAAGGAAAATGGATGAACGCCTTTAACTCTTTCTTAGTAAGAACTTCCTTGATTAGTATGTCCATGGATCAGCCTTTAAACCGTTACCTTCTGCGATTTCGATTCTTTCCGGAAATTTTAGTTTTTTCGGCAGGCACCTTTTCCCCAGAGGGAATCATAACTGGTGCATGAAGAGTCTGCTGGTAATAATCATCCAACAACATGGCAA
The DNA here is from genome assembly GCA_963826215.1 of uncultured Chloroflexia bacterium. Classification (GTDB taxonomy): domain Bacteria; phylum Chloroflexota; class Anaerolineae; order Anaerolineales; family Villigracilaceae; genus UBA877. The sequence goes on from CAWGWL010000033.1 coordinate 407,953, forward strand.
TGATGGGAAGTTCTTCTTCACTGTCTGCTAGTTCACGACTGAGAGGGGTAAACCTGCGAGCTCTCTCAGATTGAAGTTTATCGCGGTCCCGTAAGCGGGCTTCGAGCAGGACAGTTGTTCGCTCCGCGACTACTGCAGCTACGTCCTCATCTGACGGGATGGGGCGCTCTTCAAATTGGATACTATACAATTTGGCGATTTTATCGAGGGTGTATTTTTCCAATTGGTTTACCAGAGAAATAGCAACGCCAGTAGCTCCAGCGCGCCCCGTCCGGCCTGCTCGGTGAATATAAGCTTCAAGCTCGTCGGGGGGCTCATATTGTATGACATGCGATAGCGCTGGTATGTCCAACCCACGTGCAGCCACGTCAGTCGCTACCAGGAAACGGAGGGTCCCACGGCGTACGCGATCGAGAACTCTTTCACGGTCCAGTTGTGAAAGGTCTGCGCTCAATTCGTCCGCATCATATCCAAATCGTTGTAGGACCACCGATACGTAATGGACCCGTGCCTTGGTATTGCAGAAAATAATTGCAGATGCTGGATTCTCGATTTCTATTAATCGAACTAGACTTCGGTCTTTATCCATTCCTGCAACCCTATAAAAAATGTGCAAGGTGTCTGTGACATGGATGTGGTCAGCACTCAAGCTAAGAAATTCCCCATCATGAATGAATTCTTGTGCTGTACGCTGGACCGAATCAGGGAAAGTAGCAGAGAACATGCAAGTGTGAAGAGACCGCTTGGGTAAATAACGCTGGATTTCGCGCATGTCGGGGTAGAAACCCATCGAAAGCATCCGGTCGGCTTCATCATAGATCACGGTTTTTAACTGATCGAGGGAAAAGGTGCGCTTTAGTAAATGATCAAGCACTCGTCCTGGCGTCCCAATGACAATATGTGTCCCAGTTTTAAGGGCAGTTGTTTGCAAGCCGTATCCTACCCCCCCGTAAACAGCAACGGTCTTGAAACCGGTATTACCACATATTTTTTCGGCTTCCTGCCACACTTGACGAGCCAGTTCTCGGGTCGGAACCAGGATAAGTGCCTGACAGGTTGGGCGTGATTTGTCAAGGCGGGTCATCATGGGTAAAAGGAATACGCCTGTTTTTCCGCTGCCCGTATGGGCCTGAAGCATCATGTTGCGTCCAGCTAACAGGTAGGGCAGCGTGCGCGCTTGGACTGGCACAAGCGATGTCCAACCAGCGCGTGCAGCAGCTTCACGTAATTGAGTGGGCAGTTGTTCAAAGCTGATTGCTGCAAGTGGATTCTTCGGTTCTCTAAAAGTGTTGGAAAGGGCATGATTCATAAAGTTCTCGTTTCAGGTTTGATTCGTGTATATGTCAGTATATCAAATGATGCCCTGTCAAGGAGGGCATCAGATCGATGCGAATCTAAATAATTTAATCAAATCCACGAAATAAGTAATTTCTAATCTTTCAGGAATACAATATTGGTTGGATGTTTATTTCATACAAGATCAACAAATCGGAGGATACGATGACAGAATATTCCAAACCATCAGAATCCGAACTTCGTAAAAAATTGTCTCGCTTGCAATATGAAGTTACTCAGCGTGAAGGCACTGAACCAGCCTTTAACAACGAATTTTGGGATAACAAAACCCCTGGACTCTATGTGGACGTGGTTTCAGGCGAACCATTATTCAGTTCACTGGATAAATATGATTCGGGTACCGGTTGGCCGAGTTTTACCCGTCCGCTTGAGCCAGGAAATGTTCTCACCCATACAGATCATAATTTGTTCATGCCCCGCATCGAAGTACGCTCGAAGGTAGCAGGTTCCCACCTTGGGCATGTTTTTAACGATGGTCCTGCGCCGACTGGCTTGCGGTATTGTATGAACTCCGCTGCTCTACGCTTTATCCCGGTTGATCAGTTGGAACTGGAAGGTTATGGTGAATATCTGACGCTGTTCAAGCATGACACCAACAAAGACTAAAGACATTTCATCAAGCTAGCTCGCGGCTTTTTTTGATCGGAGGATATACTTTACCAGAGATATTTCGTGTAGCTAACTATTCCGGATATAAAATCACAAAATATATTCCTGTGAATTCAAAAAAATGACTCCCATTGAGGGAGTCATTTTTTTGGGGTGCCTGATGGGGGTCGAACCCACAACAGCCTGATCCACAGTCAGGTACTCTGCCATTGAGCTACAGGCACCACGAGCGGGCGAGATTATACCACCTGCATTATTGGCTTTCAAGGATTTTCTTAACCGAATCGATCACCTTGCCTTTCGGGATTGTTTCCTGAGTTCCATTTCTAAGATTTTTTATGGTTACTTTTCCTGCGGCCACCTCTTCCGGTCCGAGTACCAAAGCGACCTTCATCCCCATACGGTCGGCAAACTTGAATTGCTTAGGGAGTTTGGCTGCTTCAGGGTAACAGTTGACATAAATTCCACTGTTGCGCAAGCCCTCAGCAAGAGAGAAAGACGCCATTAATAGATCTTGGGAAAATACTGTCACAAGCACATCTGCCGGCGAGACAGGCAGCGAAGGAAGCAGTCCAAGTTCTTTTAATATCAGACCAATAACAACATCACCCATCGCAAAACCCACGGCAGGGAGTTTTTCGCCTCCCACATCCTGCAAAAGGTTGTCATACCGTCCTCCACCTAAAATTGCCCGGCGGACGCCTCCGGTAATATCATACGCTTCAAATACCGTCCCAGTGTAATAAAGGAGTCCGCGCATGATATTGGGATCAAATCGAACATACTCCCGAAATCCCAAGAGATTCAAGTGTACCAAATAGTCTGACCAATTCTACTGAATTGCGCCAACGCTCGGCATCTGTAAGGAGTGATTTCAACCCATCGAGTTGTTTTTTGGACAATCCGATTTCTAAAGCGTTTAATTCCCAGGGTTCCGGTTCCATTTTCTCGCGTCTGTCCACTAAATTCGAAACATCTAGCTTCATGTCGAGGGAAATTCCCAGTGCGTCGAACTCCGCATCCATAAACCTTCGATTATTAACACAAATATTGGCTTGTTCAGGAGCTAAACCAACTGCCTTTAAAAATGCTGCAGCAATGGCAATCATTTCGGCATCGGCTTCTGGGCTGTTTACACCCAACAAATCAATATTCCATTGAAAAAACTCCCGGGATCTACCTCGTCCGGGTCTTTCATAACGCCAAAACGGTCCAAAAGACCACCAACGCGCTGGGGTAATGATTTCTTTTTGACGTGCGGCGACCATGCGAGCCAAGGAAGGAGTCAATTCCGGGCGCAGGGTAATTTCATCACCTCCCCGGTCGGTAAACACAAAAGATTGCTTTCTTACGAGTTCTTCGCCCGATTTTGACGCATAAAGGTCAATCGTCTCGAGAAATGGCGCGTCCCATTCCTGGTAACCATAACACTCCGAAACACCCCGGACAGTGTTATATAACCAGGTTCGCATTGCCATCTCCTCTGGATAAAAATCACGAGTGCCTTTTACCGGCGGAATCGGATTCTTCATTACCTTGCTCCCATAAAAATTACTAGATACAACTTATCCAAACGTGTTCGGATTTTAGCATATTTCCTTTGCGGAAAACGGGTGACAATCTGCCGTCAGGTAAGGAAAGAACGCACTAGCGATTATTGTGAAATTTATTACAATCACAATAGTAGCGCTACATATTTGGAAGGAGACATAGGTATGCTTCCCACAGAAGAAATTCATGCTGCCCTCCAAAAAGTCCCTTGGTTCAATAGTCTCACGCTTGAACATTTTAATAAGACTGCTGAACTTACCCATTTGCGCAATGCCAAAGCGGGGGAGATTTTTTTCAGGGAAGGCGATAAGCAGGATTTTGTTTATATCGTGCTGGATGGGCGTGTGTCATTGGATATTTTCGTTCCTCATCATGGAAAGGTTCGTTTTTACACCGCAGAGCCTTACGATGTTTTTGGGTGGTCTAGTGTTACACCAGGTGTCCGCCAGCGAACCGCGGGCGCTATGGCAGTATTGGACAGTACGGTGGCATGTATTGATGCTGAGAGACTTCGCCTATTTGCTGAAAACGATCACGATTTTGGCTACCTTTTAATGCGTCGGTTGGCGAACGTCGTTGCTAGCCGCCTGATGGTTACCCGCTTACAATTGATCGATATGTTTGCCGGTCCGACGGAGACAGTAAATGACTGATAAAACATTGAGCATTGGAGGCACTGTCGCTTTTCCAAAACCAGAATTAGACCTATTATTGGCAGACCTCCGGAAAAATGGTTACCAGACTATGGGGCCGCGTCTGAAGGATGAAGGAATCATATATACTGATATTGAGAGTTTGAAAGACTTCCCGCGGGATACTAAGTGAGCAAAATCCAGCTTCTTACAGGATGATTCAAACTGGAAAGGATCGTTATTTCGATTTTATTCCTGCAAGTCAATCCTGGAAGCAGTTCCTTTTTCCTCCCCGACACACTCTATTTCAGCGCGGTAAACGATGAGAAGTGGCAATTGAAAGATAATATTGAACCTTCCCCTCACTATGCTTTGATTGGGGTTCGTGCTTGTGAATTGGCAGCGATACACATTCAGGACAAAATATTTCTGCGCGAAGATTTTCATGATCCGATTTACCGCTCAAGACGGGAAAGTCTTTTCATACTCGCTGTCAATTGCCTGGATCCTGATGCAACCTGCTTTTGTGTCTCGATGGGTACCGGGCCACGGCATATCGCTGGATTTGATTTATGTATTACAGAATTAGACGAAGTTTTTTTGGTTGAGGTTGGTTCGGAATTGGGACGTGCCCTGTTGGCCGAACGTAAGTTCGAATTGCCTTCTGCATTCGTACAAAGTATTGCCAGCCAGGCAATGGATCGCGCAGCCATTTCCATGGTTCGCTCAATGGATACAAGCGATTTACCAGAAGTGCTTACGGATAATTTGGATGCTGATAGGTGGAACGACGTAAGTAAACGGTGCCTCTCATGCACGAATTGCACATTGGTTTGTCCAACCTGCTTCTGCTGGGACGCTGTTGATCAGGTGGATATTCTTGGTAAATCCACGCGGCGGGAACGGGTTTGGGATTCGTGCTTCAATCCAGCCTACTCTTATGTGGTGGGAGGAAACACCCGCCCAAATATTAGATCCCGTTACCGCCAATGGCTAACACATAAATTGGGCGCTTGGAAAAGCCAATTTAACGTTTTGGGCTGTGTCGGCTGCGGTCGATGTATCACCTGGTGCCCGGCAGGAATTGATATAACTGAAGAAGTGGCAGCCATACGTGCCGAGGTGGAAGCATGACTACCACACAAATTTCCCCTCCAGCCACAGTGCCGGGTATATGGATAAACTGCTCGCGCCTCACTGGGCAGAAATTGTGAAAATGACCCCGGAAGCTGAAGGGGTGGGCACATTCCACCTGAAATTTATTGATCCGATGGTACAGGATCGGTATCGCTTCGAACCCGGTCAGTTTAACATGCTATATGTACCCGGATATGGTGAAGCCGCTATCTCTATGAGCTCAGACCTTGAAACTGCGGATGGACTACTTGTCCATACCATCCGGTACATCGGGAACGTGACAAAAGCGATAAGCCGCCTTAAAAGGGGGATGTCGTTGGTATTCGCGGCCCATTTGGCACTTCCTGGCCAATGGAAACCATCGAAGGGATGGATGTGGTCATTGCCTGCGGTGGAATTGGTTTACCGCCGTTGAGGGGTGCTATTTATAAAATTATCCGAGATCGTAATAAATATGGGAAAATTACGTTGCTTTACGGTGCTCGTACACCCAATGATCTAATGTTCCCCACTGAATATGAAGCCTGGCAAAAGGCTGGGATTGACATGCAGGTCACCGTGGATCGTGGTGACGAGAATTGGACTGGAAGAGTAGGCGTGGTTCCAATGTGGTTTTATCATTTCAGGGTCGATCCGCATAAGACTGCCGTTCTTACATGCGGGCCAGAGATAATGATGCGATTTGTCATTTTTGAAGCCCTGGCTCGGCAAATCCCCCCTGAACATATTTATATGTCATTAGAGCGCAATATGAAATGCGGGCAAGGTGCATGTGGTCATTGTCAGCAAGGGCCATATTTTATATGCAAAGATGGCCCGGTTTTCCCTTTTAGTGTATTGGAAAAAATATTTAATGTAGAGGAGTATTAATGACTCTTGCTCCTAAATCCAGCTTGAAGCCCAAAGTGGCTGTTTACAAATTGTCCTCCTGTGATGGATGTCAGTTGTCAATCTTGAATTTGGAGGACGAACTCCTAGACCTGGCCTCCGCTGTTGATATCGCCTATTTTCTCGAAGCTACTCGTTCTGTGAAGCCGGGACCTTATGACGTTGGGATTGTCGAAGGTTCAATTACTACTCCTCACGAAGCAGACCGGATAAAAGATGTGCGCGCTGAATGCAAGTTTCTTATAGCCCTTGGGACCTGTGCCACAGCTGGGGGAATTCAAGCTCTGCGTAACTTTGCCCAGGTCGAAGAATATGCCCGGGCAGTTTATGCCCACCCCGAGTTCCTGCAGACTTTGAACACTTCCACCCCTATCTCAGCTAATGTTCCAGTAGATTTGGAAATTTGGGGTTGCCCGGTAAATAAAGATACTGTAGTTGAAGTGCTTGCTTCCCTTCTTCAAAACCGCAAGCCCAATTTTCCTCCCAGCCCCGTGTGTTTGGAATGTAAGCGGCGTAACATAGTTTGCGTAGCTGTGGCGCAGGGTATCCCTTGCCTCGGTCCCGTGGTCCACGGTGGTTGCGGTGCACTTTGTCCTGCCAATGGACGTGGCTGTTACGGCTGCTTTGGCCCGTCCAGCGCTGGAAATTTTACTTCCCTTGTTGCCACCATGGTACCTACACGATCGTTATCCAAATGAGACAGCAAACTTGCTCCGAAGTTTTAGCAGTTATGCCCCTGCATTTCGCATAGCAGCAGATGCAGCCATGAAAATTAAGTGCCAGTAAGGAGATCAAATGAAAACGATTGAAGTACCCGCTCTGGCGCGTGTGGAAGGGGAAGGTGGATTATATATTGGTGTGAAAGATGATCAGATTGTTGAAATTCGGTTGGATATATACGAGCCGCCTCGGTTCTTTGAAGGATTTTTGGTCGGTCGTTTCTTGCAGGAAGTGCCTGATATTACGGCGCGTATTTGTGGAATTTGCCCTGTGGCCTACCAGATGAGTTCTGCAATTGCACTGGAAAAAGCCTTGAATTTGGAAGTCAGTTCACAGGTTTATGCTCTCAGGCGATTAATGTACTGCGGTGAGTATATTGAAAGCCATGCTTTGCATATTTACCTGTTGCATGCCCCTGATCTTCTCGGACAGCCTTCAGCTCTCGACTTGGCGGCGATTGCCCCTGAGGTGGTCAAAAATGCCTTACGGATGAAAAAAGTAGGAAATGAAGTGTTGAAGGCAATTGGCGGACGAAGCGTTCATCCGGTTAATGCTTGTGTGGGAGGATTTTACCGTTGGCCAGACGAGGCCTCCCTCACGGCGTTATTACCTGAATTGGAATGGGGTCTTGAGGCAGCTAAAGAGACTGTTAGGTGGTCCATGACGCTTCCATTCCCAGACCTGGAGATAGACTACGAATTCGTAGCCATCCATAATCAGGATGAATATGGAGTTATCCGCGGGGATGTGTTATCTTCAAAAGGATACAAAGCCTCAGCTGCGGATTATGAAATGCGATATTTCGAGGAACATGTTCAGCGTTCCAACGCCTTGCACGGACATACCGCTTTGGGCGGGACTTATATTGTTGGGCCTTTGGCTCGCTTGAACCTAAATCACGATCAGTTGCTCCCGGAAGCGCAATCAGCCTTGAACGGTACCAGGCTAAATCTCCCTCTCAAAATCCACAAATCTCTCATCGCTCGCGCTATTGAAATGGTTCATTTCTTCGAAGAAGCTATACGACTGATCAAGGCTTATCATCCCGATGGTCCAGCGTATCAACCACTGATACTTGGCTCAGGAGAAGGCTGCGGTATGAGCGAAGCCCCCAGAGGTTTGCTCTATCATCGGTATAAGATCGACGATCAGGGTATAGTCAAATTCGCGAAAATAGTACCACCAACTGCCCAAAATTTACCGCGTATCGAAGCTGATCTATTTATCCTTGCCCCCAAACTCGTGGAAATGGACCATGAAAAAGCCACCCTTTCCGCTGAACACCTGGTGCGTTCATACGACCCATGTATATCGTGTGCGACACATTTCCTGAAGGTGAAGGTGGACGACATAGGTCAATTTTCAATGTGTGATAAGCGGGAAATATCAATATAATTGTCACCAGGACGCTAATTTGGCGGTAAAAATTTATCCATGAATATATGCGTACTTGGAATTGCCTCCGCGGCGATGATGCCGCGGGGCTGGAGGCGGTTAAATTGTGGCAGGCTCAATTTCCACAGAGCGCTGGGCGGGTAAAGATTGACACAATTGAACTCCCTGGTTTACGCCTGCTCGATTTTTTGGAAGGGATGGATGCTGCAATTCTGGTGGATGCCATATCCGGTGTCCTCCGCTGCTGGCACGATCATTCACATTGGCTCTCGATGAATTGGCGGGCTTTTCGATAAATCAAGATCCTCCCATGGATGGGGTATCGCTGAAACCTTGCAACTAGGACAATCATTATACCCATCACTACGGGAAGTGCAAGATTCCCTCGTGATTGAATAGTTGGCGAGGCTGTTCGATGGGCGTCAGCTCAGCCAGGAAGTAAATGCAGCAATGCCAATAGCAGTGGAAATAATAGAAAGAGAAATCCAAAAAACTTGATATTCCAAAGATCGGGTGGCTAGCACGATTTGGTTGATGTTAATCGGGATCCCAATTTGGATGATCCCATTCTCAATCCGTACGGGATATGCAGGTATATCGACTAATGCCGGTAGGGATGTAGCTTTGCCGGTACTTAAGTCAAATCGTGCCCCGTGACGCGGACAAATAATTTCACCGTCCTCGATTTCTCCATCCCCAACTGGGCCATTATCGTGGGAACATACGTCCCCGATTGCAAATAATTTTCCAGCCAGATTAAGAGTACGATGGATTTTCCACTTATTTCTATAAATAGACGTTCCCCATTTGATAATTGGTCTGTGGGAGCAATGTCAAAATATTCAAGCTTGGAGATGTCAACTAGGGTATCGTTCAACATAAGGGTTGGATTTAAGGGGCATTGTTTTGCAGGTTTGCCTATTCCACTAATTCATCACTAGCCTCACCCAATCCGTAGACACCTGCTTTCAGAACTTTTAAAGATAATAGTGCGCATTTCAGTCGAACTGGACCAAGTTCGATGCCAAGCAAATCCAGAATATTTTGTTTAGACAGCTTTTTCACTTCTTCGTACTGTTTTCCCGATGATAAACTCGATTAGCAAATCTGCTGATGCCTGCGAAATTGCACAGCCCTTGCCATCGAACCTCCCGTCGCTTACTTTACCAAAATTGTCAATTCGCAGAGTAATTTCAATGTGATCTCCGCAAAGAGGATTATCATCTTCGAACTGGATATTATTTGCGTCCAGGTGTCCACGGAATTGAGGGTTTTTATAGTGATCGATAATTATTTCACGATAAAGATCTTCCATTTTATCTCCGGTCCAATGAAAAGCTCATAAGTTATCCATCCTGAGTATAAACGCTGACTTAGGGCATGGCAAGGGAAAATGCACTCTTGACCTTATCCGGTGAGTTTCGCGGTCCGCTCGTAATGTGTTAAAATCGTGTGAAAGCGCTTACATTTATTCTTTTATCGTTTTTTCTATTAGATAGGAATAATTTATGAAAGTTGCAGTCATTGGCGGCGGTTCTACCTACACTCCAGAACTTGTATCGGGATTTTTATCCCGAATTGATAGTTTTCCTCTTGAAGAACTTTGTTTGATGGACATAGATTCCGCCCGGCTTGAATTGTCGGAGGATTTGCCCGTCGGATGGTAGACGCAAAGGGGGCGCCATTTAGAGTTGTACTTACAACTGATCAACAGGCTGCCATAAAAGATGCTGCTTATGTAACCACGCAATTACGAGTTGGTCAGATGGAAGCACGCCGAAACGATGAGTATTTGGGTAAACGGCATCATTTGATCGGACAGGAGACAACCGGGATTGGGGGAATGGCGAAAGCCTTACGAACTGTCCCGGTTATCCTGAAAATTGCCCAGGACATGCGTGAGTTTGCTCCTTCAGCACTATTGGTGAATTTCACTAATCCTTCCGGTTTGGTAACGCAGGCTCTGAGTGATTTTGCATCTGATATCTCTGCAGTGGGTGTGTGCAATGGACCGATCACCACCAAAATGATGATAATTAATGAACTTGAACGCGCAACCGGAATAAAAATCAATCCGAACCATACAACACTCGATACTTTTGGGGCTGGATCGCTTGCGTGGAACCGTGGGTTCATCCTGGAGAGAGAAGATGTGTGGGACAAGTAGAATCAAATGTTTACTTCTGCACTGAAGGAAGAGGAAGATCCAGAATGGGATCCCCACATGATCGATGTTCTTCGAATGATACCTAATTCTTATTTACAATATTATTATGCCACTGAGGAGAAATTATGGCTCGCGGAAAAGTGGCCTCCTTCAAGGGCAGAGGAAGTTAAGGGGATTAGAAGCCTTTGAAGGGATCTGCTAACCCTTAGTTAATGGACCTCCGGCTGGATTGATGTTCACGGCGGAGCATATTATTGGACCGTTGCCACTCAGTTGTTGAACTCACACTTCAACAACCTAGGTGAAATCCACGTTGTCAATACCCGCAATAACGGAGCTGTCCAGGAGTGGCCTGCCTATTGGGTCCTGGAAATGCCGGCAATCATTAGCAGAAGGGGGGTGGATCCGGTTCCTGCAAAACCATTGCCAAATGTCTGTTTCGGATTAATGCTTAAATTAAGTTGTTCTAGAGTTCCTGACAATTAACGAGCTGTTAATGGAAATCGGGAAGCTGCTTACCAAGCATTGCTTGCTCATCCCCTTGGACCAAAGATGATAAGAATCTCAGAAGTGCTCGACGATATGCTTGATTTAATCGACAGTATTTGCCACAGTTTTGGAATAAATGAATACTTCAGGTCTATTTCTGTGTCACCACCCCAGTCATTCCATCTAGGGCGGTACCTTAATGTGTCTCAGTTACTTTTCCTATTGAACGGGGTCTTTCAGGGTCAAGCCCTTTGGTTATGGTAAGGTGGTAGGCAAATAATTGAGCTGGGATGATGCTGATAATTGGAGTCAGCCATTCAGGAAGTCCCTTTGGCAATTCAATGGCACATTGTGCAAGCGATAAAGCACGCTGGTTGTCTGAGATGATAACAAGATCTGCCTTATGTTCATAACGCAAGCGACCCAGTAAATCCAGCATTGTGCTTAATACTTTTCCTCGCGGTGCAACCGAAAGGATCGGGAACCCTCCTTCAACCAAGGCAATTGGCCCGTGGAGGAAGTCAGCGGATGAATAGGGTTCGGCCACGGTATAAGTCAATTCCTTGAGTTTTAAAGCCCATTCGAAAGCTGTACAATAATTAAAACCGCGTGCGAGGACGACACACTGGCGCATGGTGCTATAACCCTCAACTAGATGAGAAATATATTCATCCTGCTTTAGAACCATATCTGCCCAACCGGAAACTTTTTCCAGTTCGTTCTTGAGTTTTTTGCCATCTGCCAGAGCGGCGGATAACATGGCAATTGACATGAGCTCATTCGTATAGGTTTTTGATGCAGCAATAGCTTTTTCTTCACCAGCCTGGATGTCCAAAACCAGGTCAGCAGCGTTAGCCAATGGAGATACTGGCTCATTTGTAATTGATAGGGTTAAGCATCCTTGGCGGTGTCCCTCTTCGATTACGCTGACGATATCGGGACTTTGCCCCGACTGGGAGATGCCAACCACCAACGCGCTCTCAAGGTTGGGAGGATGTTTATAATATGTAAATAGTGATGGTGTCGCCAGAGCGAGAGGTAATTTGTTTTGTGCACCCCATAAATAGTTGGCATACCTGCCGGCATTATCCGATGTGCCGCGGGCAGCTAGAAACACATAGCGGATCTTGCGCTTGCGGATTGCTGCCGCAATATTTTCCACGTTTTTTTGTTCATTGAGTAATAAATGTGATAAGCGTACTGGCTGTTCAAAAATTTCTGAATTCAGGCTCATGGAATATCTTCAACTTGATGGCTATATATTCTTTTTCATTAAGCAAGATGTGGATGTATCACAACCATTGGACTAAACGTCCCTAAATATTCAGCTAGACTAGGGTGAAACTAATATTATGGCAGGTTTTTTTGAAGATCATTACCCGGTGAAGAATTGGTCATGTGAGGTTTATCAGAAAATTCAGTTGGATAACTATTATAAATCAACATTTATGGCGTCCTATTCAATGTCAGGCGGAGAAACAATGTTTTATTGAGCCATGTGGTGTGGTAAACTTTTCAGCCATGGGAGTAAACCAACGTCTCGCTATTGGTGAAGCACTGTTTACTGTTGTTGCCTGGGGAGCTTCATTTGTGGCGACAAAGGTCGCTTTACAATATACCAGCCCCGACGTGGTAGTGTGGCTGCGGTTTGGAATGGGTGTCGCAATTCTTGGGGTAGCAATGTTGGCAAAAAGGAAGTTTGTCCTTCCCCAAAAAAAGGATTGGTTATATTTTGCCTTGTTGGGGTTCTTGGGCATTACTTTCCACCAATGGCTTCAATCGACCGGATTGGTGACTGCCCAAGCCACAACCTCTGCCTGGATCGTTGCTACCATACCGGTTTTTATGGCGATACTGGGCTGGATTGCTCTGAAAGAGAGGCTTGTTTGGCTACAAGGTATTGGAATAGTTATTTCAGCTCTTGGTGTCTTGCTGGTGATCACTGATGGCAATTTGGTTCAACTTTATTTGGGAAAATTTGGGACATTAGGGGATTTCTTGATACTAATAAGTGCCCCTAACTGGGCAGTCTTTTCTGTCCTGTCACGTCGGGGATTGCAGAAATACCCGGCTACCTTGATGATGTTCTATGTGATGAGCTTTGGCTGGTTATTCTCTTCGATTTGGTTTTTTAGCAAGGGTGGACTCAGTCAAATTGGTCAAATACCTCTTGACGGGTGGGTGGGAATCGCTTTTTTGGGAGTTATTTGCTCCGGACTTGCATATATTTTCTGGTATGACGCGCTCCAAGCGCTGCCGGTGGCTCAAACGGGAGCTTTTCTATATATCGAACCAGTATCTACCGTAGTTGTTGCAGCGCTCATATTGGGAGAAAAACTTAATATGGCGACTATACTCGGCGGAATCATGATCTTGACCGGAGTCTGGTTTGTTAACAGGAAGAACGCAGTTCCAAAGATCAAGGGGACAATTTCTTCCAATTGAAATCTTTGTTTATTTTACGGACACCAAGTAATTTTAAGATGGGGGCGACTGTTAGTCCATATATATTCACGAAATTTTCTCCAAATGATCGCTCAGTTTATTTCTCTGATACTGGAGCTCTATGATTTTCCTAGACGCGTTCCTGCGAAATGGCATAGTGGTTTTACTTTGCCGCAACCCGGCTAATGAATTGAATTTGGGCTGCTTTATCTCACACAACATACGGCAGGTCAAGGCCCGCATATGAACTAGCTTGAACCAGGATTTATAAAGGTAACAACCCAATTATCACTCAGCTATGTTTCAATTAAAACCGGAAAATTTCATTTAAACGACATTGGTTTACTCATCGATGGTGTGGAAAATATTCCCGCAATGAGCGGGGGTGGATAATGACGATTAGTTGTTTTCTAATTCTCTTCCAGATTATGCTAATAATAACTTTCCAAAATTCCCCGCGCAATGCTTTTTGATGCACATTATTCTTGCTTCTGGTCGATCACCAAGCGAAACGATAAGTTTAAAATTAGATAATTCTCATAAGTGCCAGCGTCCACCCACGCCGCTTCACGTGACAAAAAACTTGTCAGCTGGGTGGTTTCACATTCACAGAATTCTGTTTATTTCGCAGAAGTTGTTTCTCCTCGTTGGACAAAAAAGCCAAATCCAACGCATTGACCTGGACCTGGAAAATTTGCTCATCAGTCAATCCGTTTTGAGGGGCGGCTACATAATATTCATGGGGCAGGTCGATCCCGCTGATACCCGGGTCATCAGTGCTTATCGAAACACAAATATCATGCTCGAGGAAAGTCTTGAGTGGGTGGGAAGCGTAATCCGCTACACAGCTTGTTTGGACATTGCTGGTCAGGCAAGATTCAATACCAATGCGATTTTCTGCCAGATAATACATCAACTTTTGATCCCTGACAGCACTGAGTGCGTGTCCCAAGCGCTCTGCCTTAAGGTCGAGTAATGCGTGCCAAATCGACTCTGGGCCACATATTTCCCCTGCATGCACGGTGACATGCCATCCAGCTTCACGAGCACGCTCGAAATGCTTTCGAAACATTTCGGGTGGAAAATGAGCCTCATCTCCGGCAAGGTCGAGCGCAGTAATATGCATCCGCTGACTTAGGAGGGCATCCAATTCCTTTGTTGCGATTTCTGCACCATAGGTCCGGCTAATTATGCCGATTAAATTTACCTTTATTCCGAAGTCGCGGACTCCTGCGGATATGCCATCTATTACCGATTCTACAACCATGAATGGGTCAAGACAATTCGTTTCGGCCATAAACCAGGGACTGAAGCGGAGTTCAATGTAATCCACTCCATCACGTTTTGCATCATCTACATTTTCATATGCAACCCGACGACAGGCTTCCGAATCCATGAGAACTGCCATCGGCCAATGGAATTTGGCGATGAAGGCCATCACGCCTGGCTGTGGGTCCGTTACCTGAACATAGGGACGCAACCTATTTACATCCCAAGTTGGAAGATGGATATGATGTTGCCGGGCTAATTCGATTATGGTCTGGAGGCGAATATTTCCATCCAGATGACGATGTAACTCAATTATGGGGAAGGTTGGGTCGAGCAATTGGACCAGGTTCAGTGGACGGGTATGTCCCGCACTCCATATTTGTCCACAATGCACTGAACGATCTCAGCCGCATGAGGAGCGATGTCGACAATATCAAACCCAATATAATATTGACATGGTTCAATTGTGTCAGCCCTGCACCATTTGCTTCTTGCTACAAATCCAATGAAGGCGATATCAGCAATATCTGGTGTTGTGTTCAAGTCCAAGTTGAAAATCTTTCTCTATCGGGATTTGGTAATCGCTATCAAGCTTGAATCCTTTGGACGAGATATCTGCCATCCGTCCAATAGGATGTTGAGTGTCACTCTCGATGACCGGAATATAATAAATTAAATTCCGTCTCTTATATTTTCGTCGTTCTTGCGGGTTTGATCCGATCATGGCCAATCCCTTTCGCTAATCACTAATAATTATATGATAAAGCTATCCGGGAATCAATCCCCCGCAAGCAACATGCACATACTCGTAATTCAATCCTATTCTTCCGTTATGTCAAAAAATAATATTTTCGATACCAATCAATTGCTTCAAGTCGATGATCTCACCAGCTCACTTGAAATGAGATCAACTCACGAGATTAGAACATGAAAGAATTATCTCGTGAGCTGTATTTATCTACTATGTGTTTTACAATCTCCGCATCGTGAGGTGCAATTTTAATGATTTCAAAACCAATATCATACACACCTGGGTCAACCGGATCAACCTGGCACCACCTTGTCCACGCAACAAATTCAATAAAATCCTTATCGGCAACATCCGGTGTGGTATATATGCGAAGATGGTACTCTTCAGGGACTTTTATTGGTTTCTGACTATCCATCCTTAAACCAGTAAGCGTTATATCAGCAAGGTGTCCTATCATTTGATTCTCGGTTGCGTCAACAACTCTCATGTAATATGAAATACTCCGTCGGGTGATTTTCCTTCGTTCTGACATGAATTCTCCTTTCACAAACGAAATTCCCAACTTTTGTCGATAAGTTTCCCATTGTCAAGACGATCTGGAATAATGCTGAAGATAGGGATAATAATATTGGTCTCAAGTTGGTCAATTATTACCCATTCCCCAGTGTAATATTTAGGCGGTGTTAAGCCAAGCGAGAATTCCGACCTAAGTTTTCTGGTATATCGTGTAGCTACGACTAGAAAATCATATGGAACAAATACTGTTAATAATCTTAGATTTATTAAGAAGAAATAGCAACATTGATTTTTACCAAGGTGATACAAGTATACATCTTTTTATTAATCCTGAGTTATCCTTGATTTTTCCCTCGAAATTCACATAAATTGGTACCATCGAATCAGGGAATCAAATCCGGTATTTACTGAGTCTATGATTGAAATTCCTTTGGTAAGTCATTTTCCGTTGTACAATATATCCAATGTCTGCACCAATAAATATCCTTTTCCTTGCTGCTGAGGCGGAACCATTTGTTAAGATCGGAGGTTTGGCTGATGTGGCAGGGTCGCTCCCCTTGGCACTGCGTAACCTTCCGGATCAGGTTGCTCATGGCGAGCCTCTTGATGTTCGGTTGGTTCTACCATTTCACTCATCTATACAAGTCGCCCCATCCACCCTTCATGACCTGGGAGAGTTTCCTGTTCAGAGGAATGGGGGCTGGATCCGCGCTCAAGTGTTTGAAACATCCATGGATGATATGCCGGTTTATTTGATTAATGGTGAACCCATCAGCAATAACCCTGAAGTTTATTCTCCAGATCCAGCAAAGGACCGCGAAAAATATGCGTTTTTCTCCCTTGCTGTATTGGAATTAATTTTCCACATTGGCTGGCTGCCAAATATCGTACATTCCAATGATTGGCATACAGCCTTGACACTCTATGGTTTGCATTTGCGCCAATCTGATAATTTGCATGAACGTATGCGCTCAGTATTGACCATTCACAACCTGCCTTATATGGGGGGTGATAGCTCTGAAATATTAGCTTCTTATAGGCTTCCCCCTCTTCATGACGAATCCATGCCAAAGTGGGCTAACACCCAACCCCTGCCACTTGGATTATGGTCTGCAGATGCAATAATTCCGGTTTCACCAACCTATGCTCGCGAAATTCTCACTCCTGACTTCGGATGCGGCTTGGACCCATTTCTATTATCTCATGCTGACAGGTTAACGGGAATTTTGAACGGCCTTGACGTAAAATGCTGGGATCCTAGTACGGATAAAAGGCTCACAGCATGTTATACAATCGAAAGCTTATCCGCACGAAATTCAAATAAAAAAGCATTACAGAAAGCGCTTGGACTACCAGATGATGAGCATGTACCGATCCTGGCGATGATAGGCCGGATTGATTGGCAGAAAGGCTTGGATATTGCCTTTAAAGCGTTACGCCAAATGACAGTCAGAAATTGGCAGTTTATAATTCTCGGTTCCGGTGACCCAACGCTTGAGAACATGGCAAATAACTTGCAGGTTGATTTCCCAGACCGGATTCGAGCAGTTATTCGCTACGATGCTCCTCTAAGTCATCAGATTTACGCGGGAGCAGATATGTTCCTGATGCCCTCCCGATATGAACCTTGCGGTATCGCACAAATGATTGCCATGCGTTACGGGTGCATCCCGATTGTTCGCGCAACGGGGGGGTTAATGGACACGGTTCATCAGGGCCGGACCGGTTTCTTGTTTCAGGAAGCGGAATCAGAATCCTTGCAGGCAGCGCTCGAACTCGCATTGGCGGTATATTCCGATTGTGGGCAGTGGAAGCAGCTTCAAAGAAATTGTATGCAGGAAGATTTCTCCTGGTCTCGCTCGGCAAATCAATATGCACAGATATATTCCTCTTTAATGTCCGATTCTTAGTAATATTAATCCCACGAGGTGATCCATGAAGACTCGAGCAATCATCATGGCAGGCGGTGAGGGGGCACGCTTAAGTGTACTCACTGCCAAGCGTACCAAACCAGCTGTTCCCTTTGCGGGCAAGTATAGGATTATTGATTTTGCGCTTTCGAATTGTGTCAATTCGAATATTTTCGACATAATGGTTTTAGCGCAATACCGTCCGCATTCCCTAATAGAACACATCGGTGCAGGCGCTCCCTGGGATTTAAACCGTGATTTTACGGGGGGCGTTCGTGTCTTGACCCCTTATAAAGCACGTTTTGAGTCTGACTGGTTTGAGGGAACTGCCGATGCTGTCCAACAAAACTTTTCTTTTGTTAAACGAGGTTCTCCTGACTTGATCCTCATTCTTTCTGGTGATCACATTTACACAATGGATTACGACACGATGATCACTTTCCATATGGATCAGCAGGCTGACCTGACGATTGCTTCGATCCGCGTTCCCCTTCAAGAAGCTTCTCGCTTTGGCGTGCTTACTGTTGATGAAAAGTATCGGGTAAAATCGTTCATCGAGAAACCCAGTAATCCGCCATCAGACCTGATTAACATGGGTGTCTACTTGTTCAATCGTGAATTGCTTGATCGGATCCTTTGGGAAGATCATCAACGAAAAGACTCCTCTCACGATTTTGGAAAGGATATCCTGCCAGGTTTGGTTAAAAGCAAAATGCGTGTGATTGCATTCCCCTTCACTGGTTATTGGATGGATGTTGGTACGATCCTGTCTTACTGGCAGGCTCACATGGATATGCTTTCGCCGAACCCGCCACTGAAGTTATATGACCGCAGTTGGGTCATCCACACTCGAACAGAAGAGCGCCCGCCAGTTCGTATTCCACAAAATGCTGCGATTTTCGCTAGTATGATTTCGGATGGCTGCACTATCCAGGAAAACGCCCGGATAGAAAGCAGTGTTCTCTCTCCGGGGGTGATCGTTCGTCCGGGCGCGGTAGTCCGTAAGTCGATAATCCTAACAGACACAATAATCGAAAGTGGAGCGGTGATCGAGCGTGCTATTCTTGACAAACATGTGCATATCGAACAGAATGCCCACGTGGGTGGCGGCATAGCAAATCCTGACATCCTTCTCGCGGTTGTGGGAAAAAACAGTGTTATCCCGCCAGGAGTAATTGTGGAACCTGGAGCTGCCATCGGGACCGATGTTACAGAATCTGACTATTCCCTGCCCCTGGTAAAGTCAGGAGAATTTTTGGAGACAAAACGGCAGCCATATGAAATTTGAACGGGCATCCGGGATTCTGCTTCACCCCACTTCCCTCCCAGGTCCTTACGGTATCGGGGATCTTGGTCCTTCGGCCTATCATTGGATTGACTGGTTGGCTGATGCTGGATGTAAACTCTGGCAGGTGTTGCCGCTAGGACCCACTGGGTACGGAGATTCACCATACCAGTGCTTTTCTGCATTTGCAGGGAATCCATTACTGATTAGCCTTGAATATTTATTGGAAGATGAATTATTGCAGCTGGATGATCTGGCGGATAAACCACAATTTGATTCTAATCGGGTAGATTATGGTAGTCTCATCCCTTGGAAGATTGGTCTGCTTGAGCTTGCCTTTTCCCGTTTTTCCTTGGAACTTGCTAATTCAAATTTGGATAGTTCTGGAAAATCCATTAAAGTGGATCCAGGAACGGGTCATGATAATTCATCGTTTTCTCTCAAATCAGGATTTCTATCTTTCTGCAAAGAAAATGATTACTGGCTTGACGATTTTTCCTTGTTTATAGCACTTAAGGAAGCCCAGGGTGGAGGTTCTTGGGCCGACTGGCCGGAATCAATTCGCAAACGAGATCCGGATGCAATGACCGATGCCCGCAAATCATTGGCTATATCGATTATACGCTCTTCTTTTTTTCAGTTTGTATTTTTTCGTCAATGGATGGCATTAATTAATTATGCCCACAAAAAGGGATTGCGCATCATCGGTGACGTACCGATTTTTGTGTCATATGACTCTGCGGATGTATGGTCCCATCCCGAGTTATTCTTTCTTAATTCAAAGTTGAAGCCCACGTTAGTGGCAGGAGTTCCACCCGATTATTTTTCCCCAACCGGGCAATTATGGGGCAATCCACTTTATCGTTGGGACATTCATAAATCGACCAAATACCAATGGTGGCTGGATCGCCTCCGCGCTGCGTTATCGCAGGTGGACTTCCTCCGTATTGATCATTTCCGTGGATTTTCCGGATACTGGGAAATTCCAGCAGGCAACTTGACCGCTGAAATTGGGCGTTGGGTTCCTGGACCAGGCTATTGATTTATTCAGTGCAATCAGATCTGCCTTGGGACTCGGAGCTTCCCATCATTGCTGAGGACCTAGGTTTAATCACACCAGACGTGATCACCCTGCGAGAACAATTAAATTATCCAGGAATGAAGGTTCTCCAGTTTGCTTTTTCCGGCCCGGACAATCCGTTTCTCCCTCATTGTTACCCACGGAATTGTGTAGTTTATACCGGCACGCATGATAATGATACCGCTTGCGGGTGGTATAAATCCGCCACGGAAAATGAAAAGCAATTTGCCCGTCGATACCTTGGGGTTGATGGTTCCGATTTCGCGTGGGATCTTATTCGCGCAGCTTGGAAATCAACTGGAGTTTTTGCTATCGCTCCATTGCAAGACACCCTTTCCCTTGACACTGAAGCCCGCTTCAATTATCCCTCCCGTTTGGGTGCCAATTGGGAGTGGAGGGTGACGGAATCTCAATTAACTGCTGAGGTTCAAGGTAAGCTCCGAGAACTCTGTTGGCTGTATCAGAGATAAAAACACCGCCCTACAATACAGTTGAGTGCGGAGTTTCATTCAGTCATCAATATTATTGATATGGATTTTGCATAATTCCACTGCGCTGTTTCGTCCAACACCGTGCTGTCAGCAACTTGCTGCAATAATTGCGCAGTCTCGTTATCAAGGTGACCTTGGTAGGACAATCCTATGGGGGTCTCACGAAAAATGACAGCATAGAATACACAAGCTACAAAATAAGTTCCAATTTCTGGTAGGGTGACTACCATCTTGCTGCGATAGATCGAGCAGGGAATTTTGGATTCTTGCCAGCAGCCAGGCATAACCAACCTGAGCAAGGGGGACTGATAGTTTCTTGGCAATTCCCATGTCCCAATATCGATCTGAAATTGCATGGTTTGGTAATCTTTTAAGCCGTAAACCAGCGAGCCATCCCTGTGACCCCATGCTAAAAAGAAAATGGGGGTTGCCCCTGCTGATTCTATTCGCCGAACCAGCGTTCGCACTGCAGGGTACATACTGACATTCCGCGATTCCGCTGATTGCAGGAATTTCACTTTGCTTTTGCAGAATCACATAGTCCCATTTGGATGAGGTGAGTAGATCGAGCGATCCTGGTGAATTAGCATGATCTTGTTAAGTCCAACCCCCTTGGGCTGACATGCCAGTCTCCACTTCGTGTCTCCCTGAAATCGCTAATTGGGAAAACATTAAGTGGCAGGTCGTTTGTGAATATATAGCTGTTCCCCATAAAAAGAATACGGGTATATGGATCCATAGCATGAGTTTGATCACACTTTATTGCTGGCAAGCACCCTATAAGTTCCTACCAATATGCAGAGAAGGATAAGAATGCGTTTCAATAATTACTCCCCTTTTACAAATACTCTTGCCTGCTCCACATATGCCAGACTCTGATGCCTGAAGTATGTGTTATATAAAGTGGCATAATGGCCGCCCTGATGGAGGAGTTTGTTGTGACTGCCCTCCTCGATAATTCTCCCTTTTTCCAAAACGATGATTCGGTCAGCAGCTTTTACTGTAGATAATCGATGGGCGATCAAGATGCTTGTGGATTCAGCCAATATCAAATTCAATGCTTGTTGTATTTGCCATTCGGTGAATGGGTCAATGCTGGCAGTCGCCTCGTCCAAAACGAATATTGCCGGTTTTTGCATTAAAACCCGCAGCAATGCAACCAACTGGCGCTGCCCCATCGAGAGCATTGTTCCACGTTCTCCTACGACTGTCTCGAGACCGTTTGGTAAAGTTTCCAGCCATTCCCCTTCACCAATTTTGTGTGCCATGGAAAGGATTTCTTCGTTCGCCACGCATTCTGGGTTGGGGCAGGCGTAACGGATATTGTCGGCGACGGTCCCCGAAAATAGGAATGGAATTTGCGACACAATTCCCAACTGCTGTCGATATTGTTGTAGGTTTAATTTACGAATGTCTGCCCCATCGATCCATATACGTCCTGATTGGAACTCGTAAAATCGTGCGATTAATTTCGCGAGCGAGGATTTACCAGCACCGGTGTGTCCCACTATCGCAAGGTTTTCTCCGGAGTGGATGGTAAGGCTAAATTCTTTGAGCACAGGCTCAGTCTCCGCATATCGAAAAGATACATTTTCAAATCGAATTTCCCCTTTTAGCTTCTTCACATCTTGTTTCTCTATCTGAATTACATTGGGTTCTGCATCCATTAATGCGAATATGCGCTCTGCCGCGCTCAGACCGGATTGGATGTTCGACCAGAAAGCCGAGAGGTTCATAACTGGATCGAAAAAACGCCCAAGGCAAATGATGAATAGATACCATGCCCCAATGGTCACTGCTCCCTGGGCTGCGCTCAACCCTCCGGCATAAACAAGGGTCGCTGTGGCAATTCCTGCCAGAGCATTCAACGCTGGCCAGACCAGGGAAAGGATAAAACCTCTCCACACGTTGACTCGGTATGATGTCGTGTTTGCATTGTTGAACGTCTCGAAGATCCCGGATTCTTGGCGGAAGTTTTTAGCGATAGCAATTCCACTCACAGTCTCCTTGATCGCTGAGTTGACATCTGCCATGGCTTGCATACCGCTCTTGGTCACCTTGCGAGCCAAGCGCCTAAAAAGAAGTGCCATTAAGAAAATAAATGGCAGGAAGGAAAATAGCACCAGCGATAAACGCCACTCTATGCGGACAATGATGACTCCGAGTAGGATGGCGTTCAGGATTTGGGCTGAGACATCAGTAATGATGGTTACCAATTCTCCCAAGCTGCTGGTGTCAGCGTTAATACGTGAGACGATACGTCCGGATGAGAATTGATCATAGAAGGAAAGGTCGTGTTCAACTGCAGCTCTGAACGCCAGATCTCTTAGGTTGAGTACTACATCGCCTACGGTCCTGACTGTGAGCTTCCGGCGAACCCAATTTAACCCCCAATCTGTAACACCAATCATAAAAACAATCCCTCCGATTAGGAGGCTGGCAGCTAGGCTTGGTATCGCTGTTAACGTATTTAGTCCCTGGCTGATGATGACAGGCTGTGCCGCTGTGACCATAGCAAGCAGGATGGTGACGGCTACAATTACACTCACCCGTTTCCGTTGGGCAGTAAAATATCCGAAAATGCGTTTCGCCAGGTCGCGGTCTTTATACTGGCGGTCGTATTTTTCTTCGTTAAGACCTTCGTAGAAACCCATTTGCGTATTGGCTCAGGTATTAATGGATTAGGTACCAAGAAGTCTGATCACCCAGTTACCTGATTCCTATTCTCGAAATATGCGTGCGTACGCTATCGGATGAAGCCATGAGCTCTTCATGATTCCCAATGGCAGCGATGCGACCTTTACGAAGGACGATGATCAGGTCAGCCCAGCGGATTTGAGAGAGGCGATGGGTGATGATAAGGGTTGTCCGCCCTTTGGCTGCTGCCGAGATGGCACGCTGGATCAAATCTTCCGTGGCAGAGTCGATCGCACTTGTGGAATCATCCAGTATCAAGATGTGAGGGTCGGTCAGGAAAGCTCGCGCAATTGCCAAGCGCTGGCGTTGTCCGCCAGAAAGGGTCACCCCACGTTCTCCAATGACAGTCTCGTATTCTTTTTCGAACTCTCTGATAAACCCGTCTGCCTGGGCAGATTTTGCAGCTGATTCTATTTCTTCCCTGGTCGCCGAAGGGTTTCCAAATGCAATATTTTCTGCAACCGAGCGGGAGAAAAGGAATACATCCTGCTCAATAATTGAGATCTGTGAACGTAAGGAAGCCAGATTCCATTCTCTAACGTCTACCCCATCCACTAGGATTTGCCCGCTTGTGGAATCATAGGTTCGGTTGACAAGTTTGACTAGCGAAGTCTTGCCGGTCCCGGTTTGCCCTACGATGGCCACGGTTTGTCCAGGTTTAGCAGTGAATGAAATATTACGCAGAACTGCCTCCCCCGTTGGATAGGTAAAGGTTAAGTCTCGAAATTCCACCTCTCCTCTCATGGGTTGGGTGTAACCAGCAACATTCTGATCAAGGTTGGTTTCCCGGTTGATAAGTTCGAGTATCCGCTGAGCGCTTGCCAGTCCCGATGATATAAGGGAATAAGCCCAAATGGAAGTCCAGGTTGGAAATTCGAGCATCAATAAGATTCCAAAATATGCTACGACTCCTCCGATATTCAGATTCCCCAACCGATATAGGACAATTGCGTGCAACAGTCCTCCCGCGAGAGCAATATAATATAAAAGGAGCGGCACAAAACGCGCTTCAATGTCTCCTTGCCGGATATTGTTATCACGCAACTTCCTGGAATTGATATTGAATCGTTTAATTTCAGCTTCTTCCTGTGCAGCACCCTTCATAATCTCAATTCCATCCAGGGCTTCAGATAAGTGCGTGTTCATTTTTCCAAAGGATTCTCTTACATCCTCCGTAATTGGGTTTAGGGTGCGTAAATACCATCTCAACGCAAAGAAATAGGCGATTGTGAAAAGGATGGGCGTAAGTAGAAGAGACCAATGATAGATGGGAGCGAAGAAAAAAGGCATGACCAGGAATGTTAATGAACCGACTACCAGGTTAATGCCGGGACTAAACATATAATTTACTTCCCGCACATCGTTTGTTGCACGTGCCATTGTGTCCCCAACAGGTTGTAGGTTATGGAATGTCATGCTTTTTCCCAGCAAAGACACGTATAACTCATCACGCACATCTCGCTCGATACGTTGTGCGATTAATTCTGCCCCAAAATTACGTCCCAATTGAAGAATCCCTCTAAGAACCTGTGATCCTCCCATGATCAACGCCAGAGGGAGTAAGACTTTCAGTTCTGGGGGAACTTTAAGCATAGCATTGAAAGCGTCCCCTGTGAGTACCGGCACGTATGCAGCCAGCGCAGCATTGCCTATCGCCCCGATGAACATGATTACAACCAGCCACCAATAGCGTTGGGTGTGCGATAGTATCCAGCGTAATGGTGTCCGTCGGTCAAGTGTGTGACGGCGGGTAAGGGTAAATTCTGCCGGATTATTAAGGTGAGGTCATTGGTTACTAATTTTGGGGGACACTGTTGAGTGGGCGCGAAAACAATTCTACCACGCAAGGAAATATCGGAGCGCGCTGCACTCAGTCTGCTCCATGAATATTTATCGATATTCATTTATAGGTGTTTGGTAAAAATTACGAGATCGTCCCCATCCTTGTAGAAATCCTTCAGTGTTGCTTCAAGTGTATAACCGGTGGCAAGGTAAAATTTGCGAGTTGGTTCGTATGCAGGTAACCCGGAGGTTTCAAGAACGAGTAACCGTCCACCTAACACCGAACAGCCTCTTCGCTGGCAGTCAGTAATTTTCGCCCCACTCCGCCTCTATGAATGGTGGGATCGACTGCAATCCAGTAAAGGTCATAGGTTCCCGATGTGAGCGAGCGGGGGCCATAACAGGAGTAACCATGCACATGTCCATCCTCTTTATCAACCAGGAAATAATAACCGCTAACCAAAGGACCTTGTTTTAAAAATTCCTCCCATAATTCATCCACACATACCACTTCTTCTTGACTGAATACTGAGTTGGTTGCATTGATTGCATGGATTTGTAGGCCATCATCTTTATCTGGGATCGATATCAATTATATCCATCCTTCCCGTTTCAAAGCTAGAGTAAGTATCCTGTTCAACCATATGCGGGTATGTTATCCCGGTCGCTCGCGCTGAATTCCAAAAACCAGCTTCAGGAGAAAGGTCGGGCAGCTCATTTACGTCGATTACATATGGAATCCCATCTTTAAAACGGATATCCACCCGACCCAGGTCTCTCAACCCCAGCGCATGGAACGAACCTTCTGCTGCCTTCCTAATATCTTGGGTTTGTTTTCGATTAAGGACTGCCGGGACGCGCGCGGGAATATTATTATAATAAGGGGAGTCAGTCTTCCATTTGGATTCATAAGTGAGCAGTTGCTCGAGCGGATTGGCGACCCAAGAGAAATCTTCTTCCGCTATCGGTAGGGCTTCAACCGGGTTATTTCCCCACATTGCCACCGCCATCTCCCGCCCACAAATGAATTCCTCGACAATCGCAGGTTGTTCATACTTTTCAACGATATATTCGATTTTTTGGAACAGACGTTTCTGGTTGCTTACGACAGAATCAAGGTCAATCCCCATGCTCGCATCTTCGACCGATGGTTTGATGATTACTGGAAATTCAAGATTGAATTCCCCTTTTGCACGTTCAAATACCTGAAAACGCGGCGTGGGTACCCCAAATCGGATCAGACGTTCTTTGGAACGTGGTTTGTCAATGCATAATTCAATCGAGTTAGCATTCAGCTCCAGTATGTTTAAACCCCATCCGCTCGATTAAGCGTATCACACTCACAGCACCCAAGTTATTGCCGTTAAACCCATCGCAATTATTGAAGATGAATGTATTTTTTGGGGGAAAAGAAGCAAGGATGTCTTCGAGATCTTCGAGATTGTCTTTGACTGCCAGTTTTGTAACCAAGTACCCCAAGCTGGTCAGAGCTTCAAACAAGCATTGTGAAGTAGTTGCTGTAAATTGGACTGCTAGTAAATCCTGTGGATCGCCTCTGCAAATTTGAGTGTCTTCATTGAAAAGAATAACAACTTGATGACTCTTCCGTTTCATCGATACCTCGATGCGAATTACTCCCTTTTATGGGAGAAGGGTACGCAAACGTCTCAAGCGCGTTTGCGCCTTGGTGGTTTGTTTTTGTTGGATTAACATCCATGTTTTCATATCGTTGATAATCATACTCCAGTTTTGAATCTTAAAAAACCTGCGAAGGCTGGTTATCGATATTACTATGACATAATCTCACAGCACTTCGGATCCTCACTAACATAAACCTCGTGAATAAATATATTGTTGTGGGTTTCAAGGAAGAAATTAAACATCAATTTCACAAAATTTCGACAACCAAAATATAAATAATATTGTCACACCCGGTTTGTATCATAAGACAATTGACTCGCCCTGTGTTCTATTGTAAACTTTCATAACATTATCCTTGTGGAATGAGGACAAATTCATGAGAAACAAGCGCAATTCTTACCCGGTGTTTGTTGTGATCGTCTTTTTCTTCTTCACGCTCCTGCACCAGACTGATAAATTGCTGATCGGCTCACTCCAAATACCCGTCAGTAAAACTTTCAATCTAAATGATCTTCAATGGGGACTAATCAACACAGGCGCGTTGATTGTTGGCACTGTTTTTTATCCACTGTGGGGGTACCTTTACGACCGATATGCGCGCTCTAAATTGCTTGCCTTGGCTTCATTCATTTGGGGTGCAACAACATGGTTGAGCTCTTTGGTCCGCACATATCCTCAATTCCTAGTAACACGTTCCTCTACGGGCATTGACGATTCTGCCTATCCCGGTATGTACAGTCTGATCGCTGATTATTTTGGCCCAAAAATCCGCGGTAGGATTTATGGATTGCTGCAGCTTGCTCAACCGCTTGGTTATTTGGTGGGCATGATCCTGGCCTTGATGGTCGCCCCACTACTCGACGGGAAACTATTCCATTTGGAAGGATGGCGATCGATATTCCTGGTAACAGGTTCGCTGGGGATCGTGATGGCGGTTGTGATATTTTTTGGAATTAAGGAAATTCCACGCGGTCAGTCAGAACCGGAATTTGAGGGGGTGGAAGATATCGGGCAGGTACGTTTTAATTGGGCTGCGCTGAAGAATGCATTGCAAAAACGGACGATGTGGTTCATTTTTCTGCAGGGTTTCGCTGGAGTATTCCCATGGAATGTGATCACATTTTTCTTCTTCGGATATCTGATGTTGGAACGGGGCTACGATAACACATCAGTACTCCTTACCATGGGGCCTGTCGTAATTATCCTTGCTGCAGGGTATTTTGTGGGGGGTGCATTGGGGGACTGGTTATTCAAACGCACCCTCAAGGGACGGATCCTTATCTCCAGCGTTGGCGTCATTTTAGGCGCGATATTCCTTTTCTTCGCTCTCCGGACCCCAGTTGCTGATAAGACAACCTTTTTTATCTTGATGAGCCTGACGGCAATATTTATGCCCTTTTCCTCACCTAATGTGACTTCCACGGTCTTTGACATCACATTGCCGGAAGTGCGAAGTTCTGCCCAAGCTGTTGAATATTTTGTCGAGAATAGTGGTGCGGCACTTGCACCCACTATCGCTGGTGCGATCGCACTTGCGGCTCACAGCAAACAATATGCCATCATGGTGGTCTGTATTTCTGCCTGGGTTCTCTGCTTCTTTTTGTACTTAGGCGCATTATTTTTTGTTGATGGCGACATCAAGTCTCTTCGGTCCCAGTTGGCAGCAAGGGCTGCGCAGAATAAAGCCAATAAACTGTCCCTAACCCCGATGCATGTATCGGAGTGAATCCTTCATGGCATTATGAAAATTATCCAGGTCGATCTTGTTGATCGGTCTCAGGTGCGGGAATTCCTCGCGCTCCCATACCGCGTCTACGCCGAATTTCCCCAATGGGTTCCGCCCATTAGGATGGATGACCGCCTTAGGTTGAATCCGAAAAAGTATCCGTTTTTCAAACATTCCAGGGCTGCATTTTTCATCGCACAAAATAATTCGGGCACGGTGGGTCGTTTGGCTGTGCTCGAACCTGTTCTTTATAATGAGCACAATAATGAGCACACGGCTTTTTTTTACTTGTTCGAATGCGAAAATGATCTTCCGGCAGCCACAGCATTGTTTAGTAAAGGCTTTGAATGGGCACGTTCGCGGGGCATGAAAAAAATGCTGGGTCCAAAGGGATTTACTGCACTCGATGGGTTGGGGGTACTGGTTAAAGGATTTGAATATCGCCCCGCCATGGGTTTACCGTACAATCCGCCTTATTATCCGGAACTTATCGAGGCTCAGGGATTTATAAAAGCTGACGAAATTGCCTCAGGATATTTGGGGGAGAATATTCATTTTCCTGAGCGGGTCCATGAATTGGCTGCCCGGGTGAAAGAGCGTCGTGGGATGCACGTCGCACACTTCCGCACACGGCACGAGTTACGGGCAGCTCTGGGTCATCTTAAAAACCTTTATAACAGTGCATTGCAGGGTACAACCGGTGGTACACCTATCACTGATGAGGAATTAAAGGCTTTGGCTGATCAAATGATATGGTTTGCTGACCCACATTTGATAAAGATAGTAATGAAAGATGATGTGTCGGTGGGATTTCTATTCGCTTATCCTGATATTTCTGCTGCTCTCCAGAAGACAAAGGGACGACTTTTTCCCTTTGGTTGGGTGACTGTCCTGAATGAATTACGTACTACGAAATGGATTAATATCAACGGAGCTGGGATGATTAAGGAGTACCGCGGCTTAGGCGGTACGGCCATTTTGTATAGCGAGATGATGAAAAGCGTGATTGACAATCCCCGATATCGTCACGCTGAGGTGGTTCAGATTGGATTGGAAAATGATAAGATGCAGCGGGATATGGAGAATTTCGGAGTGGATTTTTATAAAACTCACCGAACATACCAAAGGAATTTGACTTAAGAATTGTTGCCTGTATACATGATTGGAAAAGGAGAAGGGTATGGTAAAAATTGTCGCAGATACCACATCGGGAATTCCCCTCGAAATGTTCAAATCGCTAAATATTCCGGTAATCCCCCAGGTAGTCATTTTTGGGGACAAGTCATTCCGTGACGACAGTGAAATTGACACAGCAACATTTTTGTTAAAGCTAAAGGCATCCAAGGAACTCCCTAAAACGGCTGCACCTGCCCCGGCATGGTATAACACAATATTCGAGAAAGCGAGTCAGAATCACGAAAGTGTGATTGTCATTGCTCCCTCAGCAAAAGTAAGCGGGACAGTCCGCGCAGCTATGGTAGCAGCCCAGGATTTCCCTGATGTGGATATCCGTGTAGTTGATTCACTTACCGTTGCTGGGAACCTTGCGACACTGGTTTTATTGGCAGATGAATGGGCTAAATCTGGATTGGAAGCTGACGCGATTGAAAAACGCCTGGATGATTGGATAGCTCGCGGTCGGATTTATTTCCTTGTAAATACATTGGAATATTTACAAAAAGGCGGTCGCATCGGGGGAGCCAAGGCTTTGATTGGCACTATGCTCCAAGTGAAACCTATCCTGTGCGTAAATGATGGACAGGTAGAACCCTATGAACAATTGCGGACAAAGAAGCGAGCATTGGCTCGCCTTATGGAAATAGTGGAAGAACAATGCCCAAAAGGCCCTGCGGCTCATTTATGCGTGATGCAAGCTGATGCAATGGAAGAAGGAAACGATCTTGCAGAAGTTTTTAAAAACAGGATGAAACTGTCTTCTGTCCCAGTCTATGAATTGCCTCCTGCAATTGTGGTACATGGCGGTCCCGGAGTATTAGCCGTGGGCTTCTTTGTCTCTTAAATCCGCTATGGTATAATTTCCGGGCTATTGCGAAAATTCCCACGAATGTGGTCATAGGAGAGCATTTATATGTCTGGACACAGCCACTGGGCAACCATACGGCGCAAGAAAGGTGCAGCTGACGCGAAGAAAGGTGCAATTTTCACCCGTCTTGCACGTGAGATAGTAATGGCAGCGTGTGAAGGCGGAGGCGATGCAGATAGCAATTTTAGGCTCGCACTAGCGATCGAAAAGGCACGCGCTGGGTAACATGCCCAAGGAAAATATCGAGCGTGCCATCAAGCGGGGGACAGGGGATGATAAGGAAGGCACGATTTTTGAGGAGATTACCTACGAAGGCTTTGGCCCTCATGGTGTAGCCCTCATGTTGGAATGTGTCACGGACAATCGTAACCGCGCTGTTGCCGAGATACGTCACCTGCTAAGCCGGGGTGGAGGAAATATGGCTGAGGCTGGTTCTGTTGGGTGGCAATTTAATCGCAACTCATATTTTTCTTTCCCTGCCTCACAACTTGTGTATGACAAGGCATTCGAATTGGCAGTGGATGCAGGAGCCGAAGATGTTCAAGAAGATGGCGAGAACATCGAGATCATTGGCCCCGTTGAAGCCTTTAAAAAGATCAGTGATGCACTGGTTAGGGCAGGGGTTACCCCTGACGATGCTGGGTTACGGATGATTGCCAAGCAGGATGTAGAACTTCCTGTTGACCAGACTCTTTCGGTTCTACGTGTTATTGAATCATTGGAAGAATTGGACGATGTAGCCAATGTATTCCATAACCTGAAAATATCTGACGAGGCACTGGCAGCACTTGAGGCTGAATAGACATGACGCTGGTGCTGGGGATTGACCCGGGGACTGCGACGACCGGTTACGGTCTTGGTATGCAGCCGGGCGGACGGCACCTTGGAATCAGTTGCTTTTGGCACCTTTCGAACTACCCCGGGTGGTGAAGCTCAAAAACGTTTATCAGATCTTTTTCACCAATTGAATGATATATTGCTTCTCCATCGCCCGGATTCGGTCGCTGTGGAGAAGTTGTTTTTCCAGCGAAATATTTCTACTGCGATTTCAGTAGGACAGGCTCGTGGCGTTATACTATTGGCGATCAGTGAGGCAGGATTGGATCTGGCTGAATATACCCCAAATGAGGTTAAGCTGGCAGTTGCGGGATATGGCAGCGCAGGGAAAGAAACAGGTTCAGGGAATGGTAAAAGTGCTCCTGGGGTTATCGGAAATTCCGAAGCCTGATGATGCTGCAGATGCTCTTGCCATCGCGATTACGCACCTAAATACACAAAAATATGGTGAATAATGATTGCGACGATTCGTGGTGAAGTAACTCAACTAGAAGACAATGGACTCATCATTGAGATTGGCGGTGTTGGGTTGCGAGTCTTTGTCCCAAGACCATTGCGCGACCGGACCAAGGCTGGGGAAGCGATATTCCTTTTTACCCACATGGTCATTCGGGAAGACGATTGGAAGGTTTATGGTTTTGATTCTCAGTCGGATCGGGAGTTATTCACCACTTTGCTTGGAGTGGATGGGGTGGGACCGAGAACAGCTTTGTCAGTCCTTTCGACACTTAATCTGGATACCGTCCGGCGGGCTGTCTTTAATGATGAACCTGACTTGTTGAGCCGCGTTCCTGGAGTTGGTAAAAAGACAGCACAGAAATTGGTGCTGTATCTTCATGATCGATTGAAACCAGTGAGTGGATTGGAAAAAATCTCATCAATGTCGGACTTTGATTCTGAAGTTTTGGCGGCGCTGACAGCCCTTGGTTACTCCGTGGTTGAAGCTCAAACCGCCATTCAGTCCATTCCGACGGAAACACCCGATGATGTTGAGCAGCGCTTGCGGTTGGCATTGCAGCAGTTCACTGGGAAATAATCATTTTGTAAAAATGTTTGTAAAATTTTGACCGGGGGAAGTAGGAATATAAATTATCGAGGAATTTCCCGATGAAACGAAATTCCCAAATGGACTGTGCGCAGGTAATTCTATCGGTCTGGAAAAATAACGAGCAGGATTAATTACGATGTCTTTTCTTTATTAATTTCTGGGTATTTCCATGTCTCTGATAAATGCTAACAATATTTCAAAATCATTCGGTCCGGTAGACCTGTTTTCCGGGGTCTCGTTTGCCATTCCTAAGGGTTCCCGTCTTGCTTTGGTAGGTCCAAACGGTTGTGGCAAGACCACTCTCCTGCGAATTTTAGCTGGTTTAGACGAACCTTCCGGGGGAAAGATTTCACGCGCCAAATCCCTTCGCATAGGATACCTCCCTCAGGAAGCTGAATTTGCCATGGATGGTACCGTTTGGGATGCCTGCTTTTCTGTCTTTACAGATCTCATATCCCAGCAGGAGGAATTGGAGAAACTTGAATCGGAAATGTCTTTTCCGGAAACTCGCGAGCAGGCATTATCCCGCTATGGTCCACTCCAGCATGAGTTCGAACGCAGAGGTGGGTACACATTCCATACAAAAATCAAGCAAGTTCTTACAGGCTTGGGGTTTTCAACAGGTGATTTTCATATGCCTCTGGGTCATCTTTCTGGGGGTCAGCGTACACGTGCCTTCCTTGCCCGCCTTCTTCTTTCTGGACCAGATTTATTGATGCTGGATGAACCCACCAACCATTTGGATATAGCTGCTGTGGAATGGTTGGAAGGGTACCTTGGCCAGTGGAGTGGCGCTGTGATTATTGTTTCTCACGACCGATATTTCCTCGACCAAATCGCAAAGGGCATCTTGGAAATGGCTTTCGGTGCCACCGAACATTACCCCGGAAATTATTCATCTTATCTTCAGACTCGGGAACTGCGCTGGGAGTATCGCCGAGAAACTTTTGAATCTGAAAAAGAAAAATTGCTTAAAGACGTCGAATATATTAAGAAAAACATTTCTGGTCAAAACGTAAGTCAAGCAAAAGGGAAGCTGCGACGCCTGAGTCGTATTGTTCAGGCGATCGAACAAGTTGGCATGGAAGCAGTGGTTAACAAGAAATGGGCCGAAACTGCCGAAGGTGTGACCATCGCTACCTCGCCATTTGGGCCTGAAGAAGCGGAACGACGTGTTCGTGCTTTGCGAGCTCCCCTTAGGACACTGCCTCGACTACACTTAAATCTTCGCCCTGCAGACCGTTCAGGTGAATTGGTTCTGAGGACCTCCAATCTTAGCATCGGTTACCCGGGCCGGGTGTTGTTTTCTGCTCCAGACATTGTCTTGCGTCGCGGAGATTGCGCAGCTCTCATCGGTCCAAATGGTGCCGGGAAAACCACTTTCCTCAAGACTATTTTGGGAGATTTGGAACCACGTGAAGGAGAAGTAAAGTTAGGAGCGTCGCTGAAGATCGGATACTTTGCCCAGGCGCATGAAGGATTAATATCTGAAAATACTCTTTTCCAGGAAATAGATTCGATAATGCCGAATTGGCTCCCAGGACAAATACGAGAATATCTAGGGAAATACTTGTTTTCTGGAGACGAGGCGTTTAAGAAAGTGTCTGTCCTAAGTGGAGGGGAACGGGGAAGACTAGCTCTGGCGAAGCTTGCATTGCAGGACACCAACCTTCTTTTACTCGATGAACCCACCAACCACCTTGATATTCCATCCCAGGAAGTGCTGGAAGCTGTCATGGAAGATTATGAAGGAACCATATTGCTTGTCACGCACGATCGCTATCTGATTGATGCCCTGGGGACGCAGATCTGGGAAATTGAGCCAGACGAATCACAACTTTCCGTTTTCGTGGGTACCTACAGCCAGCGGCGGGAGGAGCGTGAACGCCTTGCCTCCCTTCGTACCGTCGAATCTACTAAAAATTCCAGTTCCCGCTCCGTGCGCCGTACTGCAGATCCGGCAGCAAAGGAGGAACGCCGAAGAGTTGCCCGGCTGCAGGAATTGGAGAATAAAATTACTGCGCTTGAAATCCAGATCGCCGATCTCGGACGGAGACTCGAAAAGCCACCCTTGGACACTGCGCTTGTTCGCAAATGGGGGAATCAGTACGCTGCTTTACAGACTGAAATGGATTCCTGGCTTGCAGAATGGGAAGGGTTGAGCTTGGATCGATGAGCAATGGAAAAATCAGTTTTCATTTTGAAATCCCAGGATGATTTTTGTAGATGTTCAGACGGGTTATTCGGTACTCAAACTCGTAAAGGAGAAAAAATCCCGTGGAGATTCGGATAAATACCGATCAACATCTGCCATTATTAAGCCGGGCAGCTGGAGCTCTGCCATCAATCCAGAATCAGATGCTTGGATTTTTCAAAAATAATACAATAATAGTTAATGTCCAATTGGATAGCAGTATATGCTCTACAGCTAGCATTGACCTCGCCAGGGTTTCCATTATCAGGCAGGGACTTCAAGAATAGTACAAGGTTTGATTTTCTCGGCTCATCCTGATCCAGAACGAATCATCGGAGAAACATCACTCACTGGATATCCCCAGTTCTGCGGAGAATTATAGTAGATCTGTTGATTCATTATCCCATTCCAGACCACCAGGGGACCGTTTTGTCGAAAGGGAGAAAGTTTCGACCTCATATTCAAATCAGCCCCCCATTCTCCGAGGCGTACATCCCCATTCTGATAGATTATCAATGTCCCCAGCCCATACCGCGATGGAAGCGCTTGGTTGCCATCGGGCATGGCTCCAAACTAACCATGCCTTGTCTGGAATTCTCCGTTGAATTCTGGCAAAAGGGTTTCGTCAACAAGATTGGTTCCTGGCAAAGTTCCAGTGTGTTCGGGAGCACTTGGCAGAGTAGGGTGCTCCTTTCCCAGCACATAATGCAGCCTGGTTTGAAAAGGTCTATCGCCACGATGTTCACCAAAGAATATGGCGTGCCCGGTTCAGGCTGGACGAAAGTTTTGGTAGTAACAGTTTACCCCTGGAGATCTTGGATATACGGGATCCGAAGTCCTTCACCATTTACATTGCTCAGGTGGGGAGATTGAGATCTGGCTGCCAATGAATTGTGACAGATGGTGTGGGAGTGGATTTTCGTGTTCTGTTAGGCGTTTCGGCAGAAGCACATGTTCGGGGAGTGGCGGTTTTGACACTGTGGATAAACTTCCAGTCGATGAGGGTATGAAAGCCCAGTCACTTGAAGGGTTTGCCATACCCAGGTGATATATTCAACATATTAATATGGTCCTGGGCTTGAAAGACGACCATCTCAATTTCCCCCACGGGTTTGTCCCCGATAGCTCTTGCGAAGGTGGTCTGACCCACTGGCTCCAAGAGAAGGATATTTGGTCACAATAGTGAGAAAAACAATTGGCGCAATCAATACAGCCATCGCGATGGCGCTACCCAGCTTCACAAATCGCTCATGTCGTGTATGTGGAGAGCAGGTGTTTGATAGTCCTGGCTCCCTCGGACTCCCGAAATTTGCCTTCATTTTCATTCTTTGAGGACTAGAATGGAACTTCGACCTTCGGCATATACACCCGAATGGCTGCTTCGCCGCTGACTGGGCACTTGTATTCACAAATGCCACAGCCAATGCATTTCTCCCTCAAGACGTGGGGCAATTTCAAACTTACTGTTTGACCATCAGATCCCCAAACCTCGGCTGATTCCAATAGGATCGCCTTATCAGGGAGCGGACACATTTCTTCGCACACAAGGCATGTTTGGTGATCAGACCAGGGTATGCAGCAGATTCTCGTCGATATATGCCAGGCCGATCACCAGTTCCCGTTTCCTGGATAGGTCAAGAGGAGGGATGGCCTGGACAGGGCATACCTGCCCGCAGGAATTGCAGGAATAATCGCAATACCCCAGCCTGGGTGCCAGGATGGGAGAGCCCAGCCCAGCCGCCCCCGCTTCGAAAACAGACGGCTGCAGCCCGCCGGTGGGGCATACCCGGATGCATTCATTGCAGCGGGTGCATTTCGTAAATGCCACCACGTCCGGGTTGGTTTCCCGAACTCCCGGAGGGCGGATCAGGTACGGTGACTGGCGTTTGGCGGGTCCGTTGCTTTGCAAGATTGCAATGGCAGCAACAGTTGCGCCAACGGCCAGTAGTCCTTCCTTTACATCAGGATTGTATACTGTCCATTTTTCTGGTGTAAATACTGATACGAAAGTTGTTTGTCCGCGCGGACAAGCTTCCAGGCAGTCCAGGCACAAGGTGCATTCAGATGGATCGCTTGCATATTCTTTGGCTGCGTTGATCGTCCCGGTGGGACATATGTCAGTGCAAATTGTGCAACCCTTGCACTCAATCCCCACCTTGCGGCGGATGATGGCCAACTTGCTCAACCAGCCCAGTGCCCCTCCCAGCGGGCAAAGGTACCGGCACCAAAAACGGGCTGCCAGCAGGTCGAGCAGGATAACGCCCAGGAAGATGCCTGCATATAACAAGCCCATCCCGGTAAAAGACCGGATTGAACAGGCAGCACAGCGGGTCGCACCAAATTATCAAAGACTGATAAGGGATTTTCCAGTGCGGCTACATGAACAAGCCCTGATTCTAATACCTGTAACTAACCGGTCAAGGGCCGGCCAGATGCTAACGGTTAAGGTCCGCAGGAGCAGGGTCAGCGGGTCAAAGAATAGTAGCGTCAGGTTCCCAAGCAGCGCCGCGACCAAAATGACGATGACAAAGTCGAATTTTACTCTTCGCCACCCTTCCGAGGGGGCGAGACGTTTTTTTCTCCAGCCCTTGAGCGGAAAAATATCGAGGATCGTGCCCAAGGGGCACAACCAGCCGCACCACGCTCGCCCGAATATGACTGTTAGAAGGATTACGATTAGCGCCAGGGCTGACCCGGCAAGGATGGTCCGGCTGGCGATCAAGTGTGCAAGGATTAGCAGGGGATCCAACCGCATTGGGATGTTGACCAGGGCAGCCGGGCCGCCGTCCTGCCGTGACCAGGCGAATAGGGCAATAAAAAGGAATAAGGCCAGGTACTGCACGGTCTTTCGGAATACGATCCAGGATCCCGTGACCTGTCCTTTGACGATCTTTCGCCTTCCGTTTTTGGGAAGGGTTGCCTGGGTATCCATTTATTATCCCGCTGGTCTTATGCCGCGAAGTCGATCACCCGAATGTTCAGGTTCTGCAAGTCGCTCCTCCCCAGTCCCATGCTGGTTCCAAAGCGGATATATCCAATGTCTTCTGGTTTCATCCCGAAAAGGGAGGTTGCCAGGCTGTCAACCGCCACTACATCCTGGCTGGCGATAACGGTGTCCCGTTTTTGCACGTCCGCCAGGCTTGCCGCCAGTTGGACCATTGGCTGTCAGGATCCGTCACGGCATCCAGCACGGTTAAATGTGGTTTGATCAAGGAGTTCAGGTCCGCGATGCTTTGATGCAGGTTCATGTGCATCGCCTCCCGGTTTTGGACTACTCCCATCATATTCTTCATCCCAAGGGTCAGCCCGGCAGCACTGTGTTGTTTGGCAATCGGCACGTTGATCAAGACATCCGCATTCAGAATATCCTCGTATACTTCGGTCGATTTCAACGCTACAGCCAATGGGATCTGTGTGGTAACGAATTTATAAGGTAGCATGTTGGCCATTTCCCCGCCGGCTGCTTCCACCTGTTCCCTGATCCCGCTATTTTCATATGCCCTCGATCTTGTCCCGGCGAAAGGAGAATCCATTACCTTTAACGGTGGCAGCTCCGGCTTCGAAGCACATCTTTACCAATGTACCCACCACCCACGGATTGGTTGTGGTGGCATATTCATAGGTATGGTAAGCCGCGCAAATGTTGGGTTTCACTATCACGTTTGCACCCCTTGGGACGAATTTCTCGATCCCACCCAGGGCTGCCAGCGCCTGCCTGACGAGGACTTCCGGTTCGCTGCCGCGCGTTATGACCACATCTGGAATTGGGACTTGAGGTTCAGTTGGATCGGGGATTGTATCTGTGGCAGCAGGGTTTCCCTTGGTGGCTGACGCCTCGCTCGGAGATGTGGGTTCGGGGGTTGGCTGCTGCATGGTATCGGTTGGCGATGTCGTCGGGGATACTGATGTTGGTTAACGATTTCCCGCATGCATCCAGGAAAGCGCCGAGCGTGATGGCACCTGCGCTCGCTGCAGCTGCTTTAAGAAAATCCCGCCTTGAAATTTTACCCATGCTTCACCTCCACCAATCAAGGTTGATATCAACCCTTTTGAATAACTAATCCTTTTTCCTGGACTTGCCAGTCTTGCTGCTCCCGACAGCTTTTCTTTTTGCTGGTCTTTTCGTTGCATCCTTTTTTGCTTCACTGCCTTTCGCGCTCCTCGCAGCCCTTGGTTTTCTGTGTAGTTGTTCCAACTTGACCCCCTCTTTGGGGGCAGACAATTCAGCAAATTTATCCTGGATGGAAATTGTGCCAGCCCCAGCCAAGTCCCGTTTTACCGTGTCCCACTGTTGCCCGGTCACAAACCGCCAGTCGAGGAACACGTGACACTGGTATCCACCCAGTTCCACGTACAATCCCTTTTCAGATAGCTCTCTACAGGAACGGATATATTCCATCCCGGTGACATAATCCTTAAAAATTGCATATTGTTCATTCGGGAGAGATATTGCCTCAGCAAGCGTTTTTTGAACGAGTTCCCCAGCGCTCTTGTCCATTGCTGCCGCGGACGTTTTGATCCATCCGCGTGTCTCAGTATATTTATTGTGATAGACCACCAAGGCGCGTTCATCCCCCATAAGGTTGGAAAATGCGAACACGTCCTCATTGACGGTTCCGTCCCCGCCATGGGAGTGCGCTGTCGAAAAAGTCATATAACCAGAAATTCTCCACCTCTGCAAACAGAGCCCGCCGGTGAGTTAAAGGGAATATTCGCCACTCGTGCCCGTGCACCAAGCCTTCATCCTCCAACTCATCCCATTTGGCATGCCGATATTCCATGCCATATTTCTCCCGGTATCCTTCAATCTGCCCGTGACCGATCATGGGTAAACCCGGCAGGGTCACCATCAAGGTACAGACACCGAAATATTTATCAGTTGTGCCGAACTGCTCGGACGCGGTTTTTTCGTCGGGGTTGTTCATAAAATTGACGTAACGCTTGAGCACCTGCGGGTCGAATTCGAGTGTGTTCTTGATAACCTGCCGGTACTTGGCATTATCCTCATCGCGCAGCATGTGCATGAAAGCCGAGTTATAAACTCTGTGCATTCCCAGGGTGCGTACGAAATATCCTTCCATTAGCCAGAATGCTTCCGCAAGTAGCAGCGTATCTGGCACTTCTACCGCCACCCTGTCCACCACCTCGCGCCAGAATTCGTTTGGGATGGCTTGTTCGAATTGGGCACGCGTCATCCCATGCTCTGAACGAGATGGGATCGCCCCACCCTGGCCAGGCTCTGGGAACCAAAGCCGTTGGATGTGTTTCTTTGCCAGCGTCATGGCAGCATCAAAACGAATGATGGGAAAATTACGTGCCACGTGCAGGATGGTCTGGATGATGGCTTCGCGCACTTCTGACTTGGAAAAATCCAGTTGGGCGGTATCGTTCCATGGAAGGGACGTACCGTCATTGCCATGGTATATAAACCGTGCGTCCCCAGTCCAGCGATCCAGTCGTTTGAACACTACCGCCGCGTCGGTTTTATCGTAATAGTGATCCTCAATCTGTATCCCCACCCGGCTGTCATTCGATAGGTCCGGTCCATTAAAGGTGTAATTTGGATATGGCGGATTAGGCACGCTAAGGAACCAATCGGGATGTTCCAGCACCCAGCGCGAATCGATTCCGATGTGGTTGGGCACCATATCTGCAGAAAGCCGAATGCCATGCTGCCAGGCGCGCCAGCGCAGGTCCTGTAGTGCCTCCCAGCCTCCCAGGTCGCCAGCGATCTGGTAATCCATTAATGAATAGGCCGATGCTACGGCGTCGGGCTGACCCAACATTTGCTTGATGCGCTGCGAAGCCCGGCTGCGCTCCCATAGCCCAATCAGCCACAGACCGCTGATCCCCCTCTGACGTAGCAGTTCCAATTCTTCATCAGGTATTTGGTTCAGGGTATGGATGTCGCGTTGGTATTTCTTGGAGAGCTGATCCAGCCACACGTAAGAATTCTTGGCGATCAGCACCAGCCGTGGCATCCAGTCTTTATCCGGGCTGAACCGTTCATACTCGGAATAGTCCAGACCCGTGAAGGTGGGCACCTCAGCTGTCCCGGCGAACCCGCCTGAGAATTTACCCCGCATGAGTTCCTCTTTGACGTAGTCCAGCCCGCGCAGGATCTTCAGGACAAATCCCCCCCCCAGCAGGTCACCCCATCGGGTCAGAAGGAATTCCAACTGGGCTGAGAGTGAATAAGGAGCGATACGTGCTGGCGCAAGCAGCACATCGATCAGTGTCTCCCGGTTCTCCGCCTTTGCCGCCCCGGTACTAAAACCAGGCTGGGCTTTGAAGAATTCCTTTAAAACTTTCACCGTACGTTCATAGGGGCTAGAGATTTTAAGCGGTTCCTCGTCGAAAAGTTCTTTGTATGCCTGAATGGCAGGGTTCTGGTTGGTGATGTGCAAGATGATTATTTCTTCCAATGCCAAGGACCGGTTCTTCTTTTTACCTGATTCCAGGTCAAGGTACTGTCGCGCATTGAGTTCCCCCCGATATACAACCATGGGTGGAAAGTTCTCGGTAAATTTCAGCAGGGTCGCCTCCGCATCCACCCCAGTTGCCTGGAGGGCGCGCTCCATCACGCCTGGATTCACCTTCTCGTATTGTCGGATCAAGATGTGCAGGATCTCATCGATCAATCCCATTGCGTTGATATCCCCCGCCGGAACCGTTTGTCCCCTAACCCTGGTCATGCTTGCTGCAAATCGCCGCGCGGCAGAGAAATCTGCCAGGATCATGTTGCCATTCAACGAGAACAAATCCTCGTCGAATTGGTATTTTTTCCTTGCCTTGCGGGATACATGGAATTCAAAC
The DNA here is from genome assembly GCA_963826215.1 of uncultured Chloroflexia bacterium. GTDB lineage: Bacteria > Chloroflexota > Anaerolineae > Anaerolineales > Villigracilaceae > UBA877. The sequence goes on from CAWGWL010000033.1 coordinate 449,430, forward strand.
CCAGCGCCTTCGGGCGTCGAAAAATGGGTTTCTTTCATCCGGACTCCTCCAGCAAATCTCTAAAGGAACGTTCTCTTAATCATACCCGATTTGGGGGAAGGATTTGGAAAATGCCTTGCAATAGGAGCATACCGCTGAAAAATTACCTGGTCCTGGGAATAAGACAGCACACCACGACGTATAGGATCGCTAGAATCAGCAGGATAAACTTGAAGCTGGCGCATATACCCGTAAGGAAAATCACCGGAGCGCTCAACGATCCCGTCAACAGTTGCCGGGCCTGGCCAATGTTTTCCAGCGCATCGAAGATTCCTGCCGCGAAAACTGCGTAGGCTGCCCAGGCACCCAGCCGCCTCAGGCTGGACGAATGCCGCCCGGCTGCGAGCAGAGCTCCCAATGCCACCGTCAGTGCATAGGAGGGGATAAACAGGTAGTCAAGGCCGAGGCTGAACGCCCCGGAGAGACTTGGTGATCCCGCCCACGAAGCCAGGATGGCTTGAGCCCTTTCCACCGACCAGGCAAACTGGTGAGAAACGATGCCAGCCGGGGCAGCAGTGGTGATCAGGGGAACATTGAGCATCTGGAAAACAACGAACAGCACCAAGGTCAAGGCTAGCGGCCCCAGGAAGACAAGTTTTCCGTTCCGATGGTAGATTAGGGAGATGCGTTGATTCACGGAATGACCTTGCGGTACACCCTGTGGTTCTTGTATTCTACTCCGTTCAGGTTCTTCAGGTCGGCGCGCATCTGCTTGGTCGTCTCGGCTACCTGGGTCATTTCCACGAATTCGAAATGGTTAAAGTCCAGCATCGTTTTCCCCATTTCGTAGTACAGCAGGGCGTTTCCGCCAGTGCCCTGGAAATCAGGCAGTACCCCCATCCCGTTGCCTGACACCGTCTTGGTGCGTTTCATTTCCAACAGGATATCCAGAATGCCAAACGGGAACAGGCGACCTTTGGCTCGTTGAATGGCTGCTGATACGTCGGGAAATGCAAACAGGAAACCGACGATATCCTCTCCATGCATGATCAATTTGATCAGACGGTGGTCAGCCACCATGAAGACGTTTTGTACTGCATAATCCACATCACCCTGGGTGAAACGGGTAATATTCCCAGTTGTTGATAAATGTTTTATTGTACGTTTTCCCAATGCGCTGCGCCCAGCCTACTAATTCCTTTTTACTTTTGAAGTGCTTCACCCACAAATTGCCGCGCTTCATAGTCCACTGTGCGATCCGCTCCACCCGTTCGGGGATTTTAAAAGCCTCTGCTGGCAGGTAACACGATACGAAATCCACTTCCTTCTCGAATCCTTGCATCTCTATAAGTTCTTGATAATATGAGAAGTTATAGTTCATCATTGTCATCATCTGGCGTTTGTCGTGACCTTCGATCAACAGCCCGTACCCGTCGAAGGGGGAGAGCCCTTTGGGTCCGATCAGCGTATCGAGTTCGCGCTCCCGCGCCCAATCGTAAACTGCCCCGAACAATGCCCTAGCTACATCAATGTCGTCTATGCAATCGAAGAAATAGAATTGCGCATTTTTCGTGTGGTGATAATCGTTAAAGAGCTTGTTTACCCCAGCGCAAACACGCCCTACCACCTTGCCATCAAACACTGCCATGAAGAAATCAGCTTCATTAAATTCAAAGAAGGGGTGTTTCTTACGGTTCAACGGTAAATATGCATCCATGAAAAGGGGCGGAACCCATTGCGGGCAATCCTTGTAAAGATCGTAATAAAATTCCACGAACCTTTTGACCTGGGACTTGTTTTCAGTGTCGACTTTTTCAATGGTAAGCATGAACACTCCTTGGGTACGAATAAATATTAATAAAGTATATAACACAATGCTCGGTATGGCTATTAATCTCTCATATTCCCGGTATAGGAATTTCCCCTTTTGAATTTCCGAACCTTCCGGAGGGTTATACTTCCGGTAACAATGTGGATTTGGCGATATTGTGCGATAATTGACCCGACTCCGGAGCTTTCTATCCATAACACCGTCGCTCCCCGGGAGATGTCATCCGAGAATATTTTCAAGGAGAAAATTATGCCAACAAAAACGGAAGAATTCCATGTGAATGGCGAAGAGTTGATCGCCAGGATCAAGAAACTGGTCCATGAAGGCAACATCCGCAAGATCATCATCAAGGACAAGGACGGCAAGGTGCTGATCGAGTTCCCCATGACTCTAGGGGTTGTGGGTTTAGTGCTGGCGCCTACGCTGGCCGCGGTGGGAGCCATTGCTGCTCTCGGTATCGGAAGCCACCATCGTTGTGGAAAAAGACGCGTAATTTTATTATTTCGAAATTTGTATGCGACGTTTGTTCAAAATCTGCAAGTATTTGAGGTGCCATGAATCCTCCTGTCAAACCGCTTCAGGATGAATTGACCCGTCAAAGGAAAGAACGCGCTGCATCATTTGCGCGTACCGGAATCCCGCACGGCAATGTTGGAATAACCTTATCAGAAGCGCTTGTCCTTGGCTTGCTCCGTCAGGGGGTGAAAATATATTTCACAGTATTTGGACACGGTTCAACAGAAGTGGGTGAAGTACTTCGGATTTACCAGCAAGCCGGCCTCGTCAAGGTGTATGGGGTGCACAGCGAGATTGAAGCCTCGCACGCAGCCGCTGCTCTGCGTTGGAAAACGAATGAGAAGGCTGGTGTAGTTACATCCATAGGCCCGGGCGCACTTCAGGCCATGTCCGCCTCTCTGGTCCCTGCATCAGATGGGATCGGTGTTTGGTATTTGCTTGGTGACGAAACGACCGAGGATGAGGGCTACAACATGCAGCAGATCCCCAGGCATGAGCAAGGAAAGTTCCTTCAAATGGCTGCTGCAATGGGGCGTGCCTATTCCCTCCACACACCTTTGGCGCTACCAACAGCTTTGCAGCGCGGCGCAGCAACCGTGGATCATCCATATAGACCTGGACCGTTCTTCCTGCTTCTGCCAATGAATACCCAGACTGCCTGGCTGTCCAATTTCAACCTGGAAGAATTGCCGGAAGTCCCCCATGTTTCCCTGGGCGCCGCGCTTGGGGATTATGTCGCAAGCAGTGGAATGGATCAAGGCTGCACGGAAAGTGGTCATCAAAGTGGGAGGGGGTGGGCGCCTGGCAGGTCCGGAATTGGTTACGCTACTAGCTCGTTCGGGAGGAGTCCTAGTCCATTCACCGATTGCCTCCGGTTGCGTGCCCTACCAGCATTCGCAAAATGTTGGCGTGGGCGGATCAAAGGGGTCCCTATGTGGAAATTACGCCATGGAGCACGCTGATCTGCTGATCGCGGTGGGAACGCGAGCAGTCTGTCAGTCGGATTGCTCACGCACTGGTTATCCTAATGTTAAACGAGTTATCAACATTAACGCCGACCTTGACGATGCCAGCCACTATAATCACACATTAATACTTCTCGGAGATGTTCAGCAAACCTTGGAAAGACTGGATCAGTCTCTCGGTTCGGTGCAGCCAGGAAATTCTGACTGGCTGATCGCTTGCGCCGGGAAAAAGACGGAATGGCAGGAATTTAAGAAACAGCGATTTCAGTCACCAGTTTTGTCTGATGATTATTGGGGCGAGCCAGTATTGACCCAGCCAGCGGTCATCAAACTTGCGACAGATTGGGCCAAGGCTCGAAATGTGGTCTGCTTTTTTGACGCTGGTGATGTCCAGGCGAATGGATTCCAGATTGTCGAAGATGATACTCCCTACCAAACTGTCACCGAAACAGGTGCCAGTTATATGGGATTTGCTGTTTCGGCTTTACTTGCCACGGGGGTGTCAACGACTCCGTTTTTTGCATTAGCCCTAACGGGCGATGGGTCTTTTACGATGAATCCCCAGATCCTGATCGATGGTGCGCAGCATGGCGCACATGGTTGCATCCTCCTCCTTGACAATGGCCGCATGGGAGCGATCACCGGTTTACAGATGGAACAGTATGGGGAGGGTTTTGCCACCTGGAATACATTGAAAGTGGATTACCTTGCCTGGGCTCGGGCCGTTCCCGGTATTTTGGCGTTGGACGGTGGTCGGACGGTGGAATCGTTTCAGTTGGCTTTGGATCAGGCGGGGAATTATGCAGGGCTTTCGCTGATCCACGTGCCAGTGTATTACGGAACCGATCCGCTAGGGGGGATGGGAGTCTACGGGCGCTGGAACGTGGGCAGCTGGAGCGATGAAGTTCAAGCATTGCGGCATGAGATCGGGTTGTAAATATGGTTGAACAAAAACTTTTCGAGGGGCTTCATGGTGCTTACCCGCGCGCTCTGTATCGTGCCATGGGAGTTCAAGATGCTGATTTTAAAAAGCCCTTGATTGGAATCGTCAATTCTTGGAATGAGGTAAATCCCGGGCATTTTCATTTGCGTCAACTCGCCGATTGGGTCAAGCAGGGAGTTCGCGAAGCCGGCGGGATGCCCGCCGAGTTCAACACTATTGCACCCTGCGATGGGATTGCACAGGGCAAAGGTATGCACTATATCCTTCCGATGCGGGATGTGATCGCAGCCTCCATTGAATTGATGGTGGGTGCCAACCGCTTTGATGGGCTCGTGATGTTGTGCAACTGCGACAAGGTTGTGCCGGGAATGTTAATGGCTGCTGCCCGTATTGACCTTCCCACCCTGTTCGTTACTGGTGGCCCGATGCTCTCTGGCAAGGTGGGGGAGCGCGAGGTGATGACCAGCGACGTCAAGGAAGGGATGGGGAAACTCACGGCAAAGGAGGTTTCTCCTGCTGAATTCTTTGAGATTGAGAGCCACGCCTGTCCGGGTCCGGGTGCCTGCAATTTCATGGGGACTGCCAGCACCATGAATTGCGTTACCGAAACACTTGGCCTAACCCTGCCTCGCTGCGCCACTCTGCCAGCCCTCCATCCTGACCGCCGGGAATTGTGCCTGGAAAGCGGTCGCCAGGTTGTAAGTGTCGTGGGGCAGAAGCTGACCGCCCGCCAGTTGCTCTCCCGTGAGAGCCTGGAGAACGCCATCCGCGTGGTCCTGGCGCTGGGAGGATCCACTAATGCCACCCTGCATATCCCAGCAATCGCCCATGAGGCCGGAATTGATATGGGGTTGGAAGTTTTCGACGACCTCAGCCGCCAAACTCCCCTTATTGGAAAATTTCGCCCCAGCAGCTCCTTTACTGTCGTTGACCTGGATATGGCAGGAGGCATTCCTGCTGTCCTGAATATTCTTTCACCACTCCTACATCTCGACCAACCAACCGTGACCGGAGAGACCTTGCGCACCCGGGCTGGCAGCGCTGAAAACCTGCGTCCGGATGTACTCCACCCATTAGATGCGCCTCTTTCCGCCGAGGGAGGGCTCGCCATCCTGCACGGCAACCTGGCACCGGATGGCGCCGTTGTAAAGCAGAGCGGGGTGGTTGCCGGTATGCTTCGGCATACGGGGCCAGCGCGGGTGTTCGAATGCGAGGAGGATCTTGAAAACTCCCTTGCATCGCAACCGGTCCAGCCAGGCGACGTACTGGTCATCCGAAATGAAGGACCGCGCGGCGGGCCAGGCATGCGCGAGCTTTCCATCCCTGCCGCCATGTTGACCGGGATGGGGTTGAATGATTCAGTGGCAATGATCACGGACGGGCGCTTCTCGGGTGCGACACGCGGCCCGTGTATCGGGCATATCTCACCCGAGGCGTTTGTCGGCGGGGTCATTGCGCTGGTCAGGGACGGCGACCAGATTGAGATCGATATCCCTGGCAGGCGGCTCGAGTTACTGGTCTCAGACGAAAGAGCTCTCCCGCCGCAGGGTTGATTGGAAGCCGCGTACTCCTGCGCTGGAGGGAGGTTTCCTTGAGTTGTACCGGCGAACAGTAACGCAGGCAAACAAAGGCGCGATCCTGAAAGCCTGAACCTTCCCACCCAATGGTAATGACAGGAGATGAACATCATGCATATTGAACCCTTATCCAAGACACTCTCCAAGGTGAAGCGATGAACCCGATCCGTGTTGCGATCGTTGGCTGCGGCCGCATCTCCGGTCTGCACCAGCGTGGGTACCAAGGCTCGCGAGGATGCCAGTATCGTTGCCGTATGTGACACCAACAAATCGAACGCCAAAAAGAAAGCGAAGGAGTGGGGCGTGGAAAAGGTTTACACCAGCTTCGACCAGGTCCTCAGCGACAAGGAAGTGGACGTGGTCGAACTGCTCACGCCTCACCACCTGCACTGCCCAATGACCGTCCAGGCTTGCCAGGCTGGCAAACACGTCTCGGTACAAAAGCCAATGGCGCTCTCCGCTGCGGAAGCAGATGCAATGATCGCAGCGGCAGACAAAGCCGGGGTGACCCTGCGCGTCTACGAGACCTTCGTCTATTACGCCCCCGCCGTACGTGCCAGGCAAATGATCGATGCGGGGGAGATCGGGGATGTGCGCGCCGTTCGCATGCACATCAGCACCGGGACCAGCGACACCTCCTGGGCTGTGCCGCTCTCTTCATGGGTATGGCGCTTTAACGAAAAACTATGCGGCGGCGGACCGCTGGTCTTCGATCACGGCTACCACCTGTTTTCACTGGGATATTACCTGGGCGGACCGGTGGAAAAGGTCTTCGCCTGGATCGACCAGACCCCGGTCCGGGAAGCGGGGGGAATCGTCAAGATCGATGCCCCGGCTTCCATTATGTTCCAGTTCAAGGCAAGTCACCGCTACGGAATGCTGGACATCGAATACACTCCCGCCATGCGCATCTACTCGGATTATTACGCCGACGATGACCGCATCGAGGTGATCGGCGACAAGGGCATGCTGTTCATCAACCGATACACCGCCCGGACGGTTGACCTGCCGGAACTGGTGCTCTTCAAAGACGGGAAGACCACTCCCATCCCGGTGGAAGGCGTGGAATGGCACGACAGTTTTATCGCCACCACGCAGGATTTTATCGAGAAGCTAAAGACAGGCGGTCAGCCCCGCCTGGACGGTCCGACCGGGAAAGCTGTGCTGCAGTTCACACTCGCTGCCCTGGAGTCGGCTGCCACCGGGCGCGAGGTTCGCCCCGACGACGTAAAATGAGTTTGAGGACCCGCTGGAGTGCGGGTCTTTCCTTTTTAGTTCCCCGGGCAGGTTGCCCGCTTTTTATCCCGACTATATAATCTATATACCCATTTGCATCTCACCATAAAGGGTTTGCCATGTTCTATTCGCTACTTCCTGTTCCCATCTACCTCATCCTGATCGTCCTGTATATGGTTGCCCGCAACCGCAACGATCTCAGGAAGACGTCCATCATTCAACCCACCACCACCTTGCTCGCCATCGTCATCGGCGCGCTGGGGTTTTTGAGCCCGGCCGCGGACAAAGCTTATACTGCCTGGATCCTGGTGGGACTGGGGATGTGTTTCCTGGCGGATATCTTCAACATCGACATGACCAATGACAAGATCCTGTACGCCGCCATCGGCGCGTTCGTGATCGCTTACCTGGAATATGCAGTCACTTTCACCCGCTTCAACGGGTTCCATGGTCAGGATATTATTGTCGGTGCTGTCTTTATCCTCATCTACATCTTCCTGATGCGCTTGTACTGGAAAGGGCTGGGAAATTTCAAGGTTCCCGTCCTCCTCTACGGGCTGGTAATGCCGTTCATGGTGACGCGCGCGATTTCCACGCTTTTCGGCGACCAGTTTTCCACAATCTCAGCGATACTGGTGACCGTTGGCAGTATCATGCTCTTCCTCGGGGATGCCGAGTACGGGATGCACCGCTTTCGGAAGCCTTTAAAGTTCTTTTTTGGTCCCATCTGCTACGCAGGCGGTCAGCTGTTGATCGCCCTGAGTTGTTCATTTTTCCTACTTCATTAAAAGGATGACCACATGACCGAAAAGATTTCACGCAAGACCAAGCTCGGGTTCGGCGCCGGAGAGTTCAGCAGCAGTATCTTCTTCACCATCACCTCGTTCTGGTTGATGAATTTCCTCACCGACGAGGTGCGCTTGAGTGCCGCCCTCGCCGGGACAGCGCTGCTGGTCGGCAAGATCTGGGATGCAGTCATCGACCCGTTCATCGGCTACATTTCTGACCACACCCGCACCCGCTGGGGCCGCCGCAGACCTTACATCCTGTTCTTCGCCGTCCCGTTCGGGATCGCCTTCGTGCTGATGTTCCGCAACCCCGACATCGCAGCCCAGACAGGCAAGTTCTGGTGGGCGCTGCTGACGTACGTCTTCTTCTGCACCGTATATTCCTTCACCAATATTCCCTACAACTCCATCCTGCCCGAGATCAGCAAGGATTACCACGAGCGCACCAATATCTCCGGGTACAAGCAGGCGTTTGCGGTGATCGGTACCATCCTGGGGGCGGGAGCAGCGCTGCCAATCATGGCGCTCTTCGCCTCGCGCACCGCCGGTTATATTGGCATGTCGGCCATCTTCGGGTTCCTGGCAGCCCTGTCGCTCCTGGTCACCTTTATCAGCGTGCGCGAACCCAAAGCCGTGGAGCAGCCCAAGGGTGAAAGCATCCTGAAATCGCTGAAGGATGTGTTCACCAACAAGCCCTATGTGCTCCTGCTGACCGCCTGGTTCACCAACAGCACCGCGGTGGCGATCATGGAAGCCATGCTCATCTACTACTACAAGTACATCTTCCAGGACGAGGGGGCGGTCACGCTGGCGATGATCCTGCTGCTGGTGGTCACCATTGCCACCATCCCGTTCTGGGTGTGGTTCGCACGCAAGGTCAGCAAGAAGGCCGCCTACGCGATCGGGATGACGATCACGCTGCTGGCGGTGGTGCTGTTCGCTTTCACCGCCGACCGGCTGGGGCAGGGCATTGCCCTCGTCTTTATGGTGCTGGCCGGGTTCGGGTTCTCCTCCCATTACGTGCTCCCGTGGTCGATGGCGCCCGACACCATCGAGTTCGGCTACGCCCGTTCAGGGGTGCGGCGGGAGGGCGTTTATTACAGCGCCTGGACGTTCATGATCGCCCTGGGAGGCGCATTCGCCGGCTTCCTGGTGGGACAGGCTCTCGGGCTGTACGGTTACGTCCCAGACGCCATCCAGTCGGCGAACTCCATCCTGGGCATCCGACTGCTGATCGGACCCCTGCCGGCGCTGCTGATCCTGCTCGGCAACCTGGCCCTCCTGTTCTACCCGCTCAACCAGAAGCGATATGAGGAAGTGCAGGCGGTCATCCGGGAAATGGAAAAACAGCAACCTTAATAAAACGCAACCTGCTAAAAGCCCCGACCTGTCGATAGGACAGGTCGGGTTTGTTTTTGTTGTTCCCCTCACTCGCCGTTGAGGATACGCTTTGCCACCTTTTGGGCGCCGGTCATCACATTCAGCACCCCGCCGCCGCTCTCGCTTTGGGCGCCGATGAACCACAGGTTCGCCACCGGCGTCTTATGGGCGGGCGCCTTGTTGCCGATCACCGGGGGCACCCCGCCGAACGAGTGGTGCTTTTGGGCGGTGCGCAGGCGGAAGTCCTCCGGGGTCAGGATCAGGCTGGTAAGCATGTGCTGGCGCAGCCCGGGGATGTGCGCCTCGGCCTCGGCGATCAACTTGTCGGCCAGTTCCTCCCTGCGCTCGCGCCAGGTGCCCTGGGAAAGGGAATCCGGCGCGACCGTGTAAATGGTCACGGCGTATTTTCCGGGTGGGGCAAGGGATGGCGAATGCAGCGAGGGCACGTAAATGAGGAAGCCGTCCTTACCCTCGTGGTAATCCCCCCTGCGTAATTTTTGCACCGCACCTTCCAGGTCCTGGGTCTTGTAGTAGTAGCACAGGGCGGCGGGCTGGTAAGGGGTGGGGTCGAAATCGATGCCCAACTGCACCATCAGCACCGATTCCATCAGCTGGTTCGACCGGATCTGGTCGCTTAATTCGAGGGGAATGTTGCTTTCCCCGACCAGGTCGAAGAAGGCCTCCTTCATCCCACCCGAAGCCAGCACCCGGTCCGCGGGTTCGATGCGACCGTCGACCAGTTCAACACCAGTTGCACGCCCGTCCGAGATGACGATGCGCTTGACCGAAGTATTGGTCAGCAGCCTGCCACCGCGGGAGGTGATCACCCCAAGCGCGGCATCCACCAACGACTGGCAGCCGCCGAGGATGTAAGTGTAGGCGGTCTGAGCGCTGCGGGTGCCCGGGTAGGTGGGGATGCGCTTGTCGAAGGCAGTCTCGAGGTGGATGGACGGCACGCCCAGGGCGGGGAACTCACTGGGGGCGGTGACGAAATCAGCAACGATCCCCAGGAAGAAGGTCTTCAGGACAGGTGATTTGAAATAGTGGTCCATCAACTGACCGCCGTTCCAGTTTACGTACTTTTTCACGCCCTGGAAGGCGAGCGCCATTTGCAGCTTGAGCAGCAGGCCACCCAACCCGCGGGCGGTTTCAGCCTGGCGCGCCAGCGACATCAGGTTGATCATCCGGTCGTAGAAGCGGTAGTAGCTGTGGATGGCTTCGGCTTCTTCGGGGAAGATCTGCTTCAGGCGTTCGCGCCGCCAATTGGGACCTTCGTATTCCGCCGGTTTCCAGAGGGCGAACTCGGGCATGGACAAGCCGCGGTCCTCGTGCACGGCAGGCACCTGTTCACTGACGCCAAGCTCCTCAAGGATCACGCGGCCCTTGTCGCCGGGGGCGAAGCCCTCGACCAGCAGGGGACCGATGTCCCAGCCGAAACCGTCCTGCTTCACGGTGGCGGTCACTCCGCCAGGGGTGGGAAACTGCTCGTACACGGTGACGGTGTGCCCGGCCCTGGCAAGGTACGCCCCGGCGGTCAGCCCCGCCATCCCCGAGCCGATGATGGCAATCTTCATGCGGGTGCCTCGGCTTCTCCCACCTGGACTGCGGCTGATTTCTTATCCGCCAGTTCCTTCACCAGCGCGGCGTGGGACTTGCGCGTGATCGGGTACCAAATAAGGAAGGGCAGGCTAATCAAAATGACGACGGCGGGTACGATGGCAAAGAAAAGGCGGATACCGAACAAGGCGCGCACGGTCTGCTCCACGTTGGGCACGTATCCGAACAGGCCCAGCGCCCAGCCACTGACAGCCACACCCAACGCACCGGTGAACTTACTGAGGAAAGCCCAGAGACCGTAATAAATGCCCTCGCGCCGCTCGCCGGTCATCTTTTCGTCGTACTCCACCACGTCGGGGAGCATGCTCCAGGGGAAGACCCACTGGGCTGAGAAGCCCAGGCCAGCCACGGCAGCCACCGCGTAAATGAGGGGGGTGGACCCATGCGGAAAGAAGAAGCTGGTCATGACCGCCAGGGAGGCGATGAACAATCCCAGGGCATAAGCCGGACCCTTGTTGATCCTATCCGAGACCAGCTTGGCGGGGATGAGGAAGATCCCGATCATCACCAGCATGACCAGGAGCACGATCGGTACGCTGTCCTTCATATTCAACTGGTATTGAATAAAGTAGGGCACCAGGGCGGTGAGCACAGTGAAGCTGAAACTGCTCAGGATGAAGGCGATCATCAATTGGACGAAGGGCTTGTTCCTGAAGGGGATCAGGATGGCTTTGAACGGCGGCAGTTTGGACGGTGCGCCTGCCAGCTCGGGTCGTTCATGGATCGAGAGAGTAGTGACCAGGGTGGTGATGATGGCAACAACGCCAAAGACCGCGCCGGTGGTGCTCCAGGCCTGCTGCATGTTCATGCCGGTACCCTGGAAGATCCCCGCCAGGATGGTGGTGAGGGCAGCGCCCAGGATGTAGCCGAAGACGCTGAACACCATGCGGATGGAGGTGAGGCTGGCGCGCTCGTTGTAATCACGAGTCAGCTCGGGGGTAAGGGCGTAGTAGGGGGTGGTGGTCATGGTGTGGAAGGTATCCACCAGCCAGAAGCTGAGCAGGACGGCGAAGAAGGCGGCCGCGCCGGTAAGACCTTTTGGAAGGGAGAACATGATCCAGGCGGCGATGCCCAGCGGCACGGCGCCGATGATCATGTAAATGCGCCGGCGCCCGAAGCGGGAGCGGGTGCGGTCGGACCAGTAACCGAAGAGCGGGTCGTTGAGGGCGTCCCAGGTGAGCTTGCCCACCATGAGGGCAACCCCGGCGAGGGCCGGGTTGATGCCCGCCACGTCGGTGTAGTAGAAGAGCAGGAAGAACTGCATGGCGGAGGTGATCAGGGCAAAGCCCAGGTCAGCCAGGCCGTAACGGAATTTGCTGCCAAGCGTCAGTTTCTGATCCATGTTTTACCTCGGGGGAAGTGGGGTGTGGGGAAAGCAGGATACAAGCATGTCCACATCATTATATGTCAGCTTGTTCGAATGTCAAACACCTGGAGAGGTTGCCCGTTCCGGTTAGCAACCTCCCCAAATCTTTTTCAGGATCCGGGGAGGGTGGGGAAATTCCGAAGTAATTACCGAGAGACAGGGCTTGTCAAATGGGTATCCTTTAACCCGCCCAAAGGTATCCCAGCTTCACGGTGTATTGGTGAAGGTGGGGGTATTGGTGGGAGTGGCGGTGCTCCCGGTGGTGCTGGTGGGGGTGGCTGAGGCGTTCCCCACGATGATGACGACGAACACGTCGTCACCGAAGAACACCCCGGCGGTGGTGGACATGCGCCAGTGTCCGGCGACCTTGCCTGCGGTAACGGGAGCCGTCATGGCGATGGAAACGTCCATTTCGGCAGCGGGAAGGACGGGATTGCCCAGGACCAGGGTGGCACCGCCCATGGCGTTGCCGGTAGTGAAGGCGAACTTGAAGCCCGCGTCCCAGGTGCAGGTGCCGTTATTCTTGACACGCCAGGTCTTGACAAAGGACTGACCGGGGACCATGGGGGTGTTGTCGGGGATGGTCACGTCGGTGACGAGCACCAGCCCGTAGCAGGAGACAGTTGGGAGCGGCCTGGCGGTGGCGAGGGGTGTGCTGCTGGTCGCAGTCGAGGACGGGGTAAAGGTGGGAGTCTCCGTTGGGGTTGGGGAGGGAAGGGCGAGGGCGGTCTGGGTGAGCCCGAGGGCGAAGGTGCCGACAGCGTTGGTCTGGATGGCTTCCACGCCGAGGGTGGGGGTGGGAGCGGGTTTGCCAGCGCCGCAGGCGGTGAGCACCAGGCTGGCGAGAAGGATGAGGATGGTCAATTTGCTTGTTTTATTCATGTTTTGTACCTCCTGTCACTAAGAAACGGCATTATACCTGAAAATTTGTTGTTCCTGTTTTTAGGGAACCCCACGGGTGGGGGTAAAAGAAAAACAATACCCATATATGTGCATTGTTCCTGAGGAACAATGAGAGGAACAATCCCTCGACGACACATCCCGCGGGGATCCCCCAGTAGACATCGGGGGCGATGCCGCGAATGCGCCCGACCCGTGAGGATATCTTAGTCTTCATCGACGGGGATGTTTTAAGTTCCTCCCAGACTTTTTCGAGGGAGGTTTGGTTTTCATAGATCTGTTTGCGCGAACGGTGGAGGCTTTCGACGCGACCGACGGCGAGAGCGACGGCGCGGAAGGCGACCCAATATTCTTCCGGGCCCAATTCGCGACCCTTTAAATGTTCTGCTGTACGGGCAAGGAGGATACGCAGGAATTCCTCTTCATCCCTGAGCTCGCCGCGGACGTCACCTTCCAGGCGTTTATTCTCGCGAGGGGTGAATGTGTGGGAGTAAAAGCCATGCTTGCGCGCGTTGGTATTGCCGAGGGGGGCACCGGCCTTGTAATGAATCACCTCAGTTGGAACGATGACGTCGGTTTGTGCAGGTTTAGTAGAGTCAGGCGCAAGAGGAGGTTCTCCGTCCGGAAAGGTGTCGGGAGGAGTGGATCGTGAGATCCAGGAAGGGAAGGGAGGTTTGCGGGGATCCATTGGTACTCCGGATTGGATCAGAAGTTGAGGATTGGCGAGGACATTATTTTCGACGAGTATAGAACTCATCCTCTACGGAAGTGTCAGTTTCCCAATCAAAGCGGTAAGGTGATTCTACGCACACCATCATTGTCTGAACACTGCCATTCCATGCGGTCGAGGACGGCGACGAGAGCATCAGCCATAATATAGTCATCATGGATCAATTCGCCATCGGGACCGCGCGAGCCGTCGGGAACACCCCAACGGATGTTCCTGGCAGGACCAGGGAGGATCTCGCTAATGCATTGGCTGTATTGGACACGGACCTCATCTGATGGGGACGGGTCAATGAAGCGACCCGTCTCAATGATGTTGAGGAAGCGCCAGCCGATAGCGGATTTTTCCTGGGAGGTGAATTTGACAGGAATGACGCGGGTGGGAAAGGAACCATCAAGAAGCGACCAGAGGCCTTCGCCGACCCCGGTGGAATCGACGACGAAATATTGCGGGGACCAATTTTCTGCGAAGTTCTTCAACTGACCGAAGACGGTGAGGTGGTTTTGACCGGTCCAGGCGTGACGGGAGAGGACGCGGTAGGTGGGGCGTTTCTGGGTTGGGAGGGTGGAAAGATCAATGCCAACTATGGTGAGGGTGGTGGAGTCGCGGCCAGGGTTGCCGAGACCTTCGCTGTCGAGAGCGGCAGCGAGGCCGGTCTGGATTCGTCCATACCGGCGACGTCGATGAGGAAGGCAACAGAGGTATAAGAAGAGGGAGACTTTCCTTTTGAGCGAGCGGAGGTGAAGGTGTTTTTCGGGGAGGCGCAGGTGGAAAGTTCGTCACTTGTTCACGAACATGCCATGTTCCGTGCTCTCCCAAATCAATGGGACGATTTGGGGAGGGTGCCTGGGTGGTTGAAGCTGCGGGCTCCCTTGAGCCCAGCCCCAAAGGGGTGCTTCCCCTCGGTACCCTTCGCCCCCCGAAGGGGGTGCTGCGCGAGGGACAACGCCGCGAAAGCGAGTAGGGACGGCTGGCCCCCCAAAGGGGGTGCTTCCCCGTCCCTTCGGGGACGGCGCCGTGATCCACTAGCCGTCCCTACTCGGGAACATCAGTGCAATTCGGGTGGGGTTGAACATTCCGGACTGGGCGTCGATGGTTTCACAAAAGTACTGGGTGCGGACGAGGGGGTGGTTGCGGCCGCGTTCGAAGATGACCCGGTCAACATGGTCACCGTACCTGGGAACCATTTTGCGGACGTCTTCGGCGGTAAAGAAGAACAGGCGCTGGATGCCGTCGCGCTGCTGAGCCTGGAGGGCATAACGGCGCTGGCGCTCGAGGAGGGTGCCGGAAGTCCAGGCGGTACCCCAGAAGACACGGGTGGCGTTGGTGGAGGCGGTCATGGGGTCGAAGTCCTTGTCGAACTTGGCGGGAGAGATCAACTGGGCTTCGTCAACGGAAAGGAGGAGATTGGCGGGAGCGCCAACCACCTTGGAGGGATGAGCGTTGAGGATCAAGGATTCCCTCACGGCAAATCCAAGCAGGATGAGACGGAGGCATACCAGGAGGTCTGGATACCGGAATACCGAGGAGACGATGCAAATTGTCGTATCCGACTAGGTTGTTAAGGTGCAAGGCATAAAATACAACCAGAATACATTCTGCCAGGTTAATAATAGAACAAATATTCTGGTTTGTCAAGGGGAAAAGAGGAAAAAGGGGAGGAACGGAGGCGATGCGCGAATTCGCCCTTACAGGAGGTTTATGGTATTATTTCTTTGCCCTCGCCTGGGGTGACCCCCTCACTCCGGACGGGGCATTTTTATTTCATTCAGCGTTCTTTATCTACGCCATAAGTACTTTCATAAATCTAACCGCCTGTCGGAGCGAAATAGGCGGTGTCAGACCCAGCCCGGGCAGATGGAGTATCTCCGTGTCGGTTAGCGTCACCTACGCCATCAAATAATAGGATCACAGCCATTCAACCCGCCCGGTTCTTTCAAAAGCCGGGCGATTTCGTTTTTGAGGACAGTACCCGGCTGGTGAAGAAGCGCTTGCCAATCAAGATGGGCGACCACAAGGGTCGCCCCTACAAGTGGCGACCGGAATTCAAATTGACGTGTAAAATAGCTTAAGAGGGACCAATGAAATCTTTCCGGAAGGAACTCGTGTTCAACATCCCACCCCGGCGAGGGTTCGTCAAGATCAGCCTCCTCCTGCCTCACTCAATTTGGAATACAAAAACACGGGAGGACAGACAGCCCAAACCCAGCCTCACCCCAACCTCCTACGCTACGCTACGGGATGCTTCGCCATCCCCAAATCTTGAGATTTGGGGAGGGTGCCTTACATGGATAGTCAGCGCTTCCCCCCTTGAGGGCAATAAGAAACGAGGGGACGGATGTTTTAAATAGGATTAGGCGGACACTTTGCGCCAGAATAATGACGTCTGCCAATCAAGAAGGGCGACCCAGCGGGTCGCCCCTACGGGTGGTGACTGGAATTCAATAGACGTGTAAAATAGCTTGAGAGGCTCCTATGAAATCTTTCCGGAAGGAACTCGTGTTCAACATCCCATCCCGGCGAGGGTTCGTCAACATCACCCCGGAGGTGGAAGCGGCGGTGCGGGAGAGCGGCGTGCAGGAGGGGCTGTGCCTGGTGAATGCGATGCACATCACCGCGTCGGTGTTCATCAACGACGACGAGTCGGGGCTGCACCACGACTACGAGCCGTGGCTGGAATTCCTGGCTCCGCACGAGCCGGTGGGAAACTACTGGCACAACCGCACCGGCGAGGATAATGCGGACGCGCACCTCAAACGCCAGGTGATGGGGCGGGAGGTGGTGGTGGCGGTGACGGGGGGACGCCTGGATTTCGGTCCGTGGGAGCAGATCTTTTACGGGGAGTTCGACGGGCGCCGGAGGAAACGGGTGCTGGTGAAGATTATTGGAGAATAACAAAAACAGACAATAGACGATAGTCAATAGACGATAGATCAATAGACAATAGACTAATAGACGATAGACTAATGAGATAATGACGATAATCTTCGTGACTTGGTGACTTAGTGGCTTAGTGGTAAAGCACTGTGACATTGTCGATATAGAATGGCAACCGTAATGAATGAGCGCTCGCTCGCATGCAAGAGGAGAATATTAATGAAACGACTGCGCTGGTACGATTACATCACGATCAATATTTTCTGGCTGGGATTGAACATCCGCAACACCGCACTGGGCTCGTTCTTCATGCCCTACATGGTGAGCATCTTCGCGCCGGAAATCAAGAACACCGCCCTGGGGGCGATGCGCTCAGCCGGGCTGGTGATCGCGATGCTGGTCCAGCCGGCGGCGGGATTGTTGAGCGACCGCTCCACCTCCCGGTTTGGGCGGCGCAGACCCTACATCCTGATCGGGGCGCTGTTCGACTGCCTGTTCCTGCTGGCGATCGCGCTTTCATGGAATTATGCAGCCCTGCTGATCTCGGTGCTGCTGATCCAGTTCTCGTCCAACATCTCACACGGACCGCTGCAGGGGCTGATCCCCGACCTGGTGCCGGACGACCAGCGCGGGCGCGCCTCGGCCTTCAAAGCCATCATGGAACTGCTGCCGATCGTCCTGGTGGGACTGACGATCGCCAAATTGATCAGCCCGAACCCGCTGAGCATCAATTTCCTGCGTCTTACATTTCCGACCGGACTGGACGCGGCGATCTTCGTCACCGGCATCTCCCTGCTGATCGTCACGCTGATCACGGTGCTGTTCGTCAAGGAGACGCCGCTGGCCGAAAAACCGCAGCACGCCGTTCTGGCCGCCGATGGTGCGCGTGCTGGGGATGCTGGGGGAATCCTGGTGGGCGGCATTGCCGGACTGCTGGGCGGCGCGCTGGCGGGGGGACTGGCGGGACTGGTCACACGGGCTGTTACGGGCATCCCGATCGGCTGGGACCTGTCGGCTTTTCCACCGCTGGTTTACCCGACAACCCTGCCTGCGGCGATCACGATCGGCGTGGGCGGGGGAGTGGCGATGATCGTGGCGGTGGTGGTCGGCGTGCAGGCAGGCTGCCTGGGCACACTGGGGCTGGAAGCACGCAGGCAAACCGCGTTCGTGTGGTGGATCACCAACCGGCTGATGTTCCTGGCAGCAGCCACTTCGCTGCAGGGGTCGCTGCTGTATTTCGTGATGTTCGCCTTCGACCTGCCTGTTGAGAAAGCCACCAGCCTGAGCGGGACGCTGACGTCGGTGATCGGCGTGTTCATTTTGCTCTCCGCCCTGGCGAGCGGGTGGCTTTCAGACCGACTGGGGCGCATGCCGCTGGTGCTGGCGAGCGGGATCCTGGCGGCGGCGGGGAATGCGCTGCTGCTGGTCACCATCTGGATCCCCAACCTGACGATCGTTTACATTGCCGGAACGATCATCGGGCTGGCAACGGGGCTGTTCATGACGGCCAACTGGGCGCTCGGCACGGACCTGGTGCCGGCGGGCGAGGCGGGACGGTATTTAGGCGTCTCGAACCTGGCCGGAGCGGGGGCGGGAATCGTGGGGGCGGGTATCGGCGGGCTGGTGGCGGATGCGATCAACCATTTTTCGGATGGACAGGGGTATTTTGCGATCTTTGCGGCTTATGCGGTGCTTTTTGCCTTGAGCGCGGTGACGTTGCTGGGGATGCGCGAGGGAAAATAATGAATGATTAACGAATAACCAGAGACACAACCCTACGGGGGACAGGCGTACAAGGGCACGAAGGCAAAAAGGGATTCAAATATTAAGCGAAAATAAACCCTAGCGGATCACAAATGAAAAAGGAAAACCTGGATTAACCGCGAAGATTCCAAGAACGCAAAGGAAATTAATGTGCCCGGTAAGTTGATTACTTTTGACAATCATTCCTACAAACGTAGAAATCGTTGTCAGTAACGATACTAAAGTGGTTACGTACACCTTAGGAGCATTTGCAGATTACGACTAAAGTCGTTACTACAGAAAAAGAAGCGTTGGCATGAACGACTAAAGTCGTTACTACGAACATAGTAATCGTTGGTAAAAACGACTAAAGTCGTTACTACGGTTGAATGAGGTTCAGTGAACACGATTTGGTGGCTGCTGATTTATTTCCTTGGGGTGGCGGGTGGGGTGATGCTGCTATTGGGGGTGGCGGGGTCGTTCTATGTGAGCAGCCGGAGGCCGCGCAGCGCATTCCACACGGCAGCAGAGTACGGGCTGGAGGGCGAAGAGCTCAAGTTCAAGGCGGCGGACGGGCTGCTGCTGCAAGGGTGCTGGATCCCCGCGGCGGGTTCCGATAAGGCGGTGATCATCATGCACGGGCACGGCGGCAGCCTGGACTGGGACCTGCACCGTGCTCCGTTCCTGCACGAAGCCGGATTCAACGTTTTCCTGTTCGATTTCCGCGCCCACGGACGCAGCCCGGGACGCCTGGCGACCTTCGGTTACCTGGAACGTTACGACGTGCAGGGAGCGGTGGAGTTCCTGAAGACCCGGGGCATGCGCAGCATCGGCCTGCTGGGGTTCTCGTACGGGGCGATCGCGTCGATGCTGACGGCGCCGATGTGCCCGGAAGTAAAGGCAGTGGCGGCAGACGGGGGACCGACGCGACTGCGGGTGGCGCTGGCTGCCCGCATGCAGGTGTACCACGCACCGCGCTGGCTGGCGGTGCCCGTGGCGTGGCTGGCGATCGCGATCACGTCCGTGAGGCTGGGAGCAAACCTGTTCCGCTATGAACCGATCCGGTGGGTGGGGAAAATTTCGCCGCGTCCCATCCTGTTCATCCACGGGGAGCTGGACATTTACTGTCCCGATTTCGATGAGCTGTTCGCAGCGGCGGGAGAGCCCAAGGAGGCATGGAGGCTGCCGGGAGTTGCCCATACCAAGGCGAGCGAGGTGTACCCGGAGGAATTCCGGAGGAGGGTGAGTGACTTTTTTAGACGGTATCTATGAGGATGAAGTAATAACTATAATAAAGAAAACCACCCAAGTCACGAAGGCAAAGAATGCAGCAACGAAGTTTTATATTAATACATGTTTACATGAAACATTACCACGAAGACAACCCCAATCCCAACCCCCATAAATCGGGGGACGGCTACGGGGGCAGGCGGCACGAAGAAAAATCCTAAAAGGGTGAATTATTGTGTTATGCGTGTAGCCAGTATTTTCAATGGAACCTGGTAGAAAAATCCCCCTAATTATCCACGATCCTCGTCTTCCGACAGGATCATCACTTTATAGGCCTCGGCGTATTGCATGCCATGGTCCTTGGCTTCTTCGGCAGCCCATTCCCGAACCATTTTTTCCGGGTCCCAGTCACCCAACTGGCTGGCGTGTTTCCTGAGGGCGGCAATCTTGATATCCATGGTGGTGGAGATGTCGACCCAGGTATCCGAATGCTCCGACCCGTGCACGTACAACCGTTTCACCTTGTGCGGCTCCAAGCCCTCCTTGAGGAGGTCCGAAAAGATCAGGCGCGTCTCCGAGGAGGGGAAGACGGCATAGAGGGCAGACTGGGCAGCAGCGCGGTGGTCGGGGTGGTTAATGTAGCCATTGCCGTAGAAGACTCCCTGCGGGTCGCCGGTGACCACCACCTCGGGCTTGTACCTGCGGATGAGGCGAGTGAGGTCGCGGCGGAGGTCGAGGGTGGGTTCCAGGACCCCGTCGGGGTAGCGCAGGAAGACGGTCTCGCGAACGCCGATGACGGCGTTGGCGGCGGACTGCTCCAGCTCACGCAAGCGGGCCATTTCCGGTTTATATGAATCGTCCTTCGTCGGATCGTTAGAGCCAGCCGCCCCGTCGGTGACGATGACGGAGATCACCTCACAGCCGGCCTGGACCCAGCAGGCGAGCAACCCCGCAACGGTGAATTCCTGGTCATCCGGGTGGGCATGGATGGATACGGCACATTTTGGGATGAATTCTTTGGCGATGTTCATTGGACGATTTTACCCGATTCGCTAGAGCGTTTCCACCCGGGCGCCATCGGCAGCATGGCAGATATACACTTCGGGAAGAAGCCCGGTGGCACGTGAATACCCTTCCGCCAACTGGCGGGCAAAGGTTTCAGCAGCATCCGCCGCCACCAGGTTGACCGTGCAGCCGCCAAAACCAGCGCCAGTGAGGCGGGCTCCGAAGCAGCCCGGCAGGGACTGGGCGAAGGCAACCATCTTGTCCAGTTCGGGACTGGAGACCTCGTACAGGTCGCGAAGGCTGGCGTGGCAGAGGTTCATCAACTCCCCAAAGTGGACAGCGTCATTCGTTTCGAGCAGTTCAACCGCCTGTTCGGTGCGGGCGATCTCCTCGATGACATGGCGGGCGCGCTGCGCCACCAGCGCGGGAAGGCGACCGGAGTAGCGCCGGAACTGTCCCGGGCGGACATCACGCAACGAGGTGATCTTCGGTAAATATTCCTGCAATAAGCGCACGGCCTCAACGCAAGAGTCATAGCGGTCGTTATATGCGCTTTCGGGCAGCAAGCGGCGTTTGGTGGTGTCGGCAATGACAATGGCGGTGTTATCCGGCAGGCGCAGCGTCCGCCACTCGAGCGAGCGGCAATCGAGGAACAGGAGGCGGTCCTTGACCCCACAGGCGGAGGCGAACTGGTCCATGATGCCGCACTTCAAACCCACGTATTCGATCTCGGCTTTCAGAGCGGCCTGGGCCATCTGGATGGGAGGCAGGGGCCAGGTACCCAGCTTTTTCCAGGCCACGGCAAAAGCCAACTCGACCGAGGCGGAGGAACTCAGCCCGGCTCCGCTTGGTACGGTGGAAGAATAAACGGCATCGAGAGCGGGAGTTGCCAGCCCGAGACTGTCGAGGCTCCACATCACCCCGGCTGGATAGCGAGCCCAGACCGGGAGGGCGAGACCGTCCGAATCCTTTTTCCCTTTGACGGATTGAACATCAAAGGAGATCTCCTTGCCGAGATCGAGAGCGTAAGAGGTGCGTGCGCGTCGACTCGGACCTGCGGAAAGCAACCTGGGTATAGCGGTCCAATGCAGCCGGCAGGACGAAGCCGTTGTTGTAATCCACGTGTTCCCCGAGCAGGTTAACCCGCCCCGGGGCACGGGCAATGTATGCAGGGTCACCCCCGAAGCGCTGGCGGAAGGCGGAAAGGAGTCTTTGATGGATTTCCATGTCAGATCTCGAAGCCCAAATGGTGAACGAATAAAGGAGTGAAAGTGGACTGGCTGGTCAATTCCACGTAACCGATCCGGTCGGCGATCTCTTCGGCCTCCCGGCGCTTATCCAGAGAGACCAGCATCTGTTTAGCGCCCACACCGGCGGCGTTGCCCACCTGGTGGAAGCGATCCAGAGGCAGGGGCGGGAACATGCCGGTGCGCACGGCAGAGCGAAGATCCAGATAGGTGCCGAACGCCCCGGCAACGATAAATTCGTCCAAATCGGCGGAGGTGAGCCCGGCGTTTTGGAGGAGGATCTCAACCCCGACACGGATGGCGGACTTTGCCAACTGAATCTCGTTAACATCCTTGCGGGTGACGACCAGGTCGCGATCCACACCGGTCTGCGCGGCAGGCACGAGGGTAAGACCGGAGCCGGACAGCATGACCCCGGAGGGTTTGAGCAGCCTGCCATCCTGGAACGCGGCGATCACATCCAAAATCCCCGAACCGCAGATGCCCACGGGAGGCAGGTTCCCGATGGTCTGCCAGAGGATCTTCCCGTCAGACCAGCGGGCGCGCTCAATGGCACCGGGAGCGGCGCGCATGCCTTCACGGATGTGGGCACCCTCGAAGGCGGGACCGGAGGCGCACGAGCAGCAGGTCACCTGTCCGTGCGCGACCAGGCTGATCTCGGTGTTCGTGCCGATATCGAGGGCGATGAGATTGCGAGGCGATTTCCAGGCTTCGGTGGCGAGCAGCATGGCGACATGGTCCGCGCCCACGTAGCCGGCGATGACCGGAGGGAGGTAGGCATTGGCACCAGGACCGAGGTTCAATCCCAGGTCCGCGGCGGGAAGAGTGAGAGGCCGGGTGGTGGCGGGAGTGAAGGGAGTATGCCCAAGCTGTTCCACCGGCAGCCCGGCGAAAATGTGGTGCATGGTGGTGTTGCCGACCAGGACAGAATCGAGGACCATGGCAGGGAGGACATGCGCCTGGGTGCACAGGTCCAGGAGCAATTTGTTCAACGATTCGACGAGAACCTGCTGGAGAACCCGGGCTCCGTCCGGCTTGCGGATGGTGTAGCTGATGCGGCTGATGATATCTTCCCCGTAGGCGATCTGCGGGTTCATTGCCCCAGCCATGGCAACGGTCTCGCCGGTCTTAAGGCGCACCAAATAGGCAGCCAGCTTGGTGGTGCCAATATCCACGGCAAGACCAAAAGCGCCGGGGGTGAGGACCGCCGGGTTGGGAGGGACGTGAGACTCCAAGCCTTCCACCTGCAGACGCTGAGCGCTGGTGAGGGACTCGGGAGGTATATCGAGCTTTACATCGCTGAGAGGTTCAGCCTGGCAGGCGAGACGGATGCCGGCAGCCAGGTCCGCCTTCGACAAGACAGACTGTTCGATGAGGGTGAGGGGAGTCAACCTGCCGGATTCCAGGCGGACACGGCATTCCTCGCAGGTGCCAATGCCGCCGCAAACGGAAGCCAGACCGACCCCGGCAGCCTGGGCAGCGTCGAGGAGAGTCTGCCCGGGGAGGATCACCCCGCGGCGACCGAGCGGTTCAAAGTCGATGCGCCAGGTCTCAGTCATGCCGGTAACGGCACCTTTCACGAAGGCTGCACAAGTCACATAATTCGGTCTGGACCATTTCGGGACCGATGCCAACCACGAAGGAAATGGATTTTTTGGGGATCATCATCCCGCCGGAGGTGAGGCGGATGCCAATTTGAGAGGGATCGAGCTGGGCGAAAATCTGCGGCTGACCAACTTCCACGGGCCAATCCGGTTCGCCGGGGCTGAGGGGGGTGGAGGCGGTAAGACCGGCAACCCCAGCCTGTTCGGCGATGCGGCTGCAGACCTGCTGACCGAGGACCTCCACGGCGGCATTTCCGAGGCCGTCGAGCGCCAAGCCAAGGAGCGGGTTTCCAGACATGCTGGCGGAGGCATATTCCTCCAGTTCCGTTCCGACCGTGGTGAGGACCAGCGCCACCTGTTCAGCGCCTGCCAGATGGTGGGAGACCAGCGGACTGACGAGTTCTTTTCCACCTTCCAAAAGAATCCGTTCGTGGCGGTGCTCGACCACCTTTACATGGTGGAGCATGGCAGCCGGGTGGAGTTTCGCGTATCCCTGCTCCAACGCCAGGGAAGCGGCATTCAGCAGGGCCGGTTTTCTATCCCGAACAATGGCAGGGTCCGCACCCTGGCCGCGCAAAACGTCGTCCGGAGTTAAGGAGAGGTCAAAATCCTTCAACAGTTCCATCAGGATGATTTTACCCCATACCCGCCACCGCCCGGCGTGTGGATGGAGACCACGTCACCGGGCTGGAGGTCAACGCTGCCTTTGCCCGGGAGATTTATTTGCTCGTCCCCACGGATGAGCAGGTTTTTGCCGGTTTTGCCGGGCAGCCCGCCATCCAGCCCGTAAGGCGGGAACTTTCGGCGGTCGCTGAGCAGGGTGAGCTGACAGGAAGAAAGCACCTGGAGCTCGCGGATGATACCGTCACCACCGCGGAACTTTCCATCACCGCCCGAATCCGAGCGAATCTCATAGCGAAGAACGCGAAGGGGATAGGCATATTCGAGCGCTTCGATTGGCGTGTTGAGGGTATTGGTCATGTGGGAATGGACGGCAGACGGACCTGCGGAGGTGGGACGCGCGCCCATCCCGCCGCCCACGGTTTCGTAATAGGCAAAGGGAAGCCCCTGCCCAGAGGAGATGTCCCCCGAATGCGGGGAAGGACCCTGGGACCCGATGGTCAGGTTATTCATCGTCCCCTGGCTGGCAGCCGGGACCTTTTCGGGACAGGCCTGGGCGAGAGCACCGAGCAATACATCCACAATCCTTTGGGAAGTTTCCACATTCCCTCCCGCAACGGGGGCAGGCGAAAGAGCGTTGACCACCGTCCCGAGAGGGGCGATCACTTCGATGGGAATGAGACAGCCGGAGTTATTGGGCACGTCAAGCCCGAGAAGGCAGCGGAAAACGTAGTAAACCGCTGAAAGGGTAATCGCATAGACGGCATTGACGCTGCCAGCCTGCTGGGGAGCAGAACCGGTGAAATCGACCATAGCCGAATCACCGTGGATGTGCACGGCGACCGTGATCTTTACGGGATGATCAGAGACACCGTCATCGTCAAGCTGGTCGGTGAAGCGGTAGACCCCATCGGGCAGGGATTCGATCAAGCGGCGGGTCATGCGCTCGGTATAGGCGAGAAGCTGTTCTTCCGCCGCGATCAGCTCAGCACGACCGTAACGGGAAAGCAATTCCAGCAAACGCTCCGCGCCGCGCTGGTTGGCAGCGACCTGGGCAGAGAGGTCCCCCTGGCGTTCCTGCGGGGTGCGGACATTGGCCAAAATCAAATTGAGGATGCCCTGGTCCAGCCTGCCCGCGCTGACCAATTTCACCGGCGGGATGATCAAGCCCTCCTGGTAGATCTCACGCCCGACAGGCATGGAGCCGGGAGTCATCCCGCCCACATCGGCGTGATGGGCGCGGCTGGCAACAAACCCGACCAGCTCAACCCCGGAAGTTTCATTATCGGGAGTGGGGAGGAAGACCGGGGAAACCATGGTGATATCCGGGAGATGCGTGCCGCCGCGGAAGGGATCGTTCAAGACAACCACATCTCCGGGGTGCAGATCTGCGGCGAAATGTTCCACTGCCGCCTTCACCGACAAAGGCATCGAGCCCAGATGAACCGGGATATGAGCCGCCTGGGCGATCATGCGTGCCTGAGCATCGAAGATGGCACAGGAATAATCCCGCCGCTCCTTGATATTTGGGGAGTAGCTGGCTTTACGAAGGACGGTGCCCATTTCCTCGGCGACCGCGGCAAACAGATATTTGAAAATCTCAAGGCGGATGGGATCGTAACTCATCGTCCGACCTCGATGAGCAGGTTGGCGTACTGGTCCACCTGGACCCGGTCGGTCACGCCGACCAGGATGGTGGTATCGGCGCGGACGACCAGCGCGGGACCCTGGAATCTGATTTCCCGGTTCGAGAGCTTCAGCCTGGTAAAAGGGAGTCTCGAGGGCTCCTGCGGGAAAGACCACGGGATGGGTCCAGAGCCAGGCTGAGGATGGATCGGGACCTTGAACCGGACGCGGAGAAATGGGAGGCGGAGTGCCGCGACCGACGGCACGCACGCGCAGGTTCACCACTTCGACCGGTGCGTCGCGATTGGAGTACCCATATTCATGCTCGTGCAAATCATGAAAATCGGCAATGACATTATCGGAGAAGGGAACAATCAGCTCGTAGGACTGGCCGCGACAGCGCATGTCGAGGAAGCGCTCGATGCGGATGCGGTCCGAGGGGACACCTTCAGCCAGAATGTCGGTGCGACCACGTTTCGCAAGCACATCCAACTGGGCTGCCAGGTCTGAAGCTGAGGTGGTGCCGGGGAGCATGACCGTGAGGGTGTAGTCCTTGATGACATCGGCAGCCAACATCCCGAAAGCCGAAAGGGTGGAAGCCTGGGGAGGGACGAGCACCCTGGGGATGCCAAGCCCGCGGGCAAGGTCAGCGGCGTGCAACCCGCCTGCGCCGCCGAAAGAGAGCAACGTGAAACGACGGGGGTCGTGACCGCGTTCGACCGAGATGAGGCGCAAGGCGCGTTCCATGTGGGCATTGGAGACCGCGATCACTCCCAGGGCGGCCTGGACCGGGGAACATTTCAATTCACCGCCAAGTTTTGAAAGAACAGCCTGGGCGCGGGCACCATCGAGCGGCATCTGCCCGCCCAGAAAATGGGCGGGCGATAAGCGACCGAGGACAAGGTTCGCATCGGTGACCGTGGGCAAATCACCGCGACCGTAACATGCCGGACCAGGGTCCGCCCCGGCAAACTCGGGACCAACACGGAGGGCACCGCCTGCGTCCACATGAGCGATGGAGCCGCCGCCAGCGCCGATGGTATGAATGTCAAGCATGGGAATGTGAATGGGGCAGCCGCTGACGACCGAGTCCGTGATGATCTTCGGTTTCCCGTCCAGCAGGGAGACATCCGTGGAGGTGCCACCCATATCAAAGCCGATCAAGCGGGATGCGCCAGATGGATCGATGAGATCGCCAACGTATTGGCAGCCCACGACCCCTCCAGCCGGCCCGGACAGAATACAGCGCACACCAAATTTGCGGGCTTCAGAAGGACTGATATTCCCACCGTTGGACTGCATGACCCGCAGGCGAGTCTCCGAGGGGAGTTCGTTTTCGAGGTGCGACAGGTACTTATCCAACACGGGAGATACGTAGGCGTTGACGACAGTCGTACTGGTGCGCTCGTACTCACGATATTCGGGGAGAATTTCGGAAGACAAGGAGACCAGAAACCCAGCCGAGCGCAGCAGCGAGGCAATTGCCTGTTCGTGTTCCGGGCGTAAAAATGAAAATAACAGACAGACCGCAACCGCCGAGATATTTTGTGATTTTAAAACCGGGAGCAACGCCGTTACCTGATCCTGGTCCAGAGGGCGCAATATTTCCGAGGTGTGGGCAACCCGCTCATCCACTTCAAAGCGAAGACCGGACGGGACAAGGGGAGGAGGCGGATCGGCAAATAAATCGTAGAGGGCAGGACGGGACTGGCGACCGATCTGGAGGACGTCCCGAAAACCGCGGGTGGTGATCAGCGCAACCTGCGCACCTTTACGCTCAAGGAGGGCATTGGTTGCCACCGTGGAGCCGTGAATGACGGTGGCGTTTTGTGTGCCCTTCTCAGAATAGATCTTCGCCAGCCCCTGCAGGACAGCCAAAGCCGGGTTAGCGGGGGTGGAAAGAAGTTTAAAAGTCCCGATCTGTTGGGTATCGGGATCATAGACGACGAAATCGGTAAAAGTCCCACCTATATCAATGCCGATGCGGAAAGACGCCATAGCTAAATTATATCGTGAAGCGTTGACAGCGTTCGCACTTCACAATAAACTGGAGGGGTAATGGAGGACACATGCAGACCGAATTGACTCAACCGACCAATTTGCTAAACCCCGACGGAAGCCTTGCCCAGGTGGGCTGGGCACGCCAGCCACTGCTGGATTGCAACCTGGAACAAGCCCGATTCCAGACAGTGCGGTTCCTGCAGCGTTTTCGGATCAAGCGCTGGGACTATTACGCGGTCTTCAGTCCAAAGCGTTTTTTCTCCGCGACCATCGCGGACCTGGGGTATGCCGCGAATATATTCGTGTATACCATGGATTTCGATACGGCGGAACTCCACGAAGAAGGGCTGGTCATCCCATTTGGAAAAGGAGTGGACCTGCCGCGGAACAGCACGGAAGGCGACAGCCATTTTGTAAACGAAAAAGCAAGCCTGACCTTCAGCCTTCAACAAAACCAACGGCATATATCCGTATCGTGGCCAGGTTTTCACGGAGGAGCCGGAATAACGGCGGAAATTTCCCTAAGCTGCCCAGCCGAATACGAGTCGATGAATATCGTCATCCCGATCGGGATAAAGAAGTTCTATTACAACCGCAAGATCAACTGCATGCCTGCAAGCGGATGGATCAAATACGGTGAGAATACCGAAGTATTGAACCCCAAGAATTGTTCCGGATCGCTGGATTGGGGGCGAGGCGCCTGGGAGTACAAGTCGTCGTGGAACTGGGCGAGCGCATCCGGGTTTTTACCCGATGGAAGGTCAGTGGGAATAAACCTCGGATGCGGGTTCGGAGACCTATCGAAGGCCGGAGAGAATGCGCTGGTCCTGGATAACCGCATCCACAAACTGGAGATGGTCAAGTTCGATTATGTCCCCGGGGATTACATGAAACCCTGGAAGTTTACCGACAGCGAAGGGCGCCTGGACCTGACCTTTACGCCCTTTAAGGATCGAACCGCCAAAACCAACCTGGGAATCATCTTCAGCGAAGTACACCAGATGTTCGGGCGGTACAATGGAAATGTGGTGGGAGAGGATGGGATAAAGCTCCAAATCAACGACTTAATCGGATTTGCAGAAGAACACCATGCCCGCTGGTAGGGAATGGGCAAGAGCGCAGCAAAGGACACCTCGTTTGGAAAGGTATAATAACCCAATGACTAACAACAACATCAAATACCCCCATACTCCCACCGGCGACCAGGTGGACGACTATCACGGCACCTCCGTCAGCGACCCATACCGCTGGCTGGAAGACGTCAACTCACCGGAAACGCTTGCCTGGGTAAAGGCGCAGAACGAAGTCACGTTCGGGTACCTGAAACAAATCCCAGCACGGGAAAAACTTCAGAAACGCCTGACCAGCCTTTGGGATTTTGGCCGGGCGATGACGATCCATCACCGCGGGAACCATTATTTCCAATTTCGGAACAGCGGATTGCAGAACCAGGACGTGATGTACGTGATGGACAGCCCGGCTGAAACCGGGCATGTCCTGCTCGATCCAAATACTTTAAGCGAAGATGGGACAGCAGCGCTGAATACCTGGTCGGTGAGCGACGACGGCACCTGGCTGGCATACGCCATCTCGCATTCCGGCTCGGACTGGGTGGAGTGGCGGGTGCGGAATGTGATCAGCGGGGAAGACCTGGCGGAGACCCTGGAATGGAGCAAGTTCAGCGGCGCAGCCTGGGCACATGACGGCAGCGGTTTTTATTACTGCAGGTATGCGGCACCCGCGGAGGGGGAAGTTTACCAGGAGACAAATTACAACCAGACCATCCACTTCCACCTGCTCAACACGGCGCAAAGCGAAGATAAGCTCGTGTATGCCAGACCAGACCAGCCCGAATGGGGTTTCGGTCCGGAAGTGAGCAACGACGGGCATTACCTGGCAATCGCGGTTTCGCAAGGGACGGATACCCGCAACCGATTTTTCTACAAAGACCTGCAGAAAAATGGAGAGGTGATCGAGCTCATCCCGGACCTGGTAGCGACTTATACCTTTGTTGGAAATGACGGACCCGTGTTTTATTTCCAGACCGACCGGGAAGCCCCAAAGGGCCGGCTGATCGCGATCGACATCAACCAGCCCCGAACCCGCTCATTGGAAAACCATCATCCCGGAAGGCGACGACACGCTGGAAGCAGTCACGATCATCAACGACCAGTTTATTGCGATCATCCTGCACGATGCGCATGAGCTGCTCAAACGGTTTAGCCTGGACGGGAAAACCCTGGGAGAGATCCCACTACCGACACTCGGATCAGTGACTTACGGATATCTATCCACGCTGGCAGGAAGGCGCAGCGACAAGGAAATGTTCTACCTGTTCCACTCCTTTGCCCACCCGGTCACGGTTTTCCGGTACGATTTCGAAACCGGAAAAAGCGAAACCGTATTCAAACCAGCCATCCAATTTGATTTCAGCCCCTATGTTACCCGCCAAGTCTTCGTCACCAGCAAGGACGGAACAAAAATACCGATGTTCCTTGTCCATCGCGCGGATATGAAAGCGAACGCGCAAAACCCCACCCTGTTGTACGGGTACGGCGGGTTCAATATCTCGCAAACACCCGTTTTTGCCGTCAGCCGGCTGGCATGGCTGGATTTGGGCGGGGTGTACGCGGTAGCCATTTTGCGAGGGGGTGGGGAATATGGAGAAAACTGGCATAAAGGTGGAATGATCCATGCCAAACAAAACGTGTTCGACGATTTCGCAGCGTGCGCCAAGTGGTTGATCGCTGAAAAAATCACCTCCACGCCAAAGCTGGCGATCGAGGGACGCTCCAACGGCGGGCTACTGGTTGGGGCATGCATGACCCAGCGACCAGCCCTTTATGGAGCCTGCCTGCCCATCGTGGGTGTGATGGATATGCTGCGGTTCCATAAATTCACCATTGGGTGGGCGTGGGTCAGCGACTACGGCTGTTCGGATAACCCGGAAGAATTCAAATCGCTGTATGCCTATTCGCCATACCATAACCTCAAGCCCGGGACAAAATATCCGCCGACGTTGATCACGACAGGAGACCACGATGACCGGGTGGTTCCCGGACATTCCTTCAAGTTCGCAGCGCGATTGCAAGCGTGCCAGACAGGTGAGGCTCCCACGCTCATCCGAATCCAAACAAAAGCCGGGCATGGACCGGGGAAACCGACCACGATCCTGATCGAGGAGTTGGCTGATATCTATGCGTTCCTGGTGAAGAACCTGGGGATGGAATAAATCCGCTCCCAAAGCCATGTCAGAACTGCGCGGCGCAAAGCTCCATATTACAGGAATAGTCCAAGGTGTTGGATTCAGGCCATTTGTCTACAGCCTGGCAGTCCGATTCGGTCTGAACGGATGGGTGCGCAACACTTCAGCCGGAGTGGACATCGAGGTGGACGGTGCTCCTGAAAAATTGGATGAGTTCGTACAAGCTCTGAAAAGAGAACTCCCGACCCTGGCGCGAATCGACAGCCTGGACGTTTCGTTTGGGGCGGCATCACAATTCACCCGGTTCGAGATCATTGAGTTCGAAAGCGGTCGAGGGCGCTTTCCAGCCCATTTCCCCGGACGTGAGCATTTGCGACGATTGCCTGCGCGAGCTATTCGATCCGAACGACAGGCGATACCTTTACCCGTTCATCAACTGCACAAACTGCGGTCCGCGCTTTACCATTATCACCGATATTCCATACGACCGACCCAATACGACCATGTCTTCGTTCGAGATGTGCCCGGATTGCGCGGCGGAATACCAAAATCCTCTTGACAGACGTTTTCATGCCCAGCCGGTTGCCTGCCCGGTGTGCGGGCCGAAGATCTGGCTGGAAACCATGTCAGAGAATGAGACTCAATTGACCGAAGGGGAAGCAACAATTCAAACAGCCCAGGGGTTGCTGGCAAGTGGGAAAATCCTGGCGATCAAAGGGCTGGGGGGGTTCCATCTTGCCTGCGACGCGACCAACACAACCGCCGTAGTGGAACTGCGCAGACGAAAGCTGCGGGTGGACAAACCATTTGCAGTCATGATGGCGGACGCAGCTTCGGTCGAGAAAACATTGCTTCCTCAGTCCCGAAGAGGCTGCGCTATTGGAATCCCGTCA
This sequence comes from uncultured Chloroflexia bacterium, assembly GCA_963826215.1. Classification (GTDB taxonomy): domain Bacteria; phylum Chloroflexota; class Anaerolineae; order Anaerolineales; family Villigracilaceae; genus UBA877. The sequence continues at coordinate 481,307 of CAWGWL010000033.1, forward strand.
GCGCCCCATTGTGCTGCTCAGGAAACGCCCCGACTCCCTTATTGCGGAAGCAGTGGCACCGAAACAGGATACCCTGGGAGTGATGCTCCCTTACACGCCGTTACATTATCTATTATTCAATGGGAGCACCCCACCGATAACTGCACTGGTTATGACCAGCGGCAACCTTTCTGAAGAACCCATCGCCACAGGAAACGAAGAAGCCCGGCAACGGTTAAACGTCCTGGCGGATGCCTTCCTGATGCACGACCGGGACATCCATACACGGTGCGACAATTCGGTGGCGAGAATTTTTGATGGCAAAGTTTATCCCCTGCGGCGTTCGAGAGGTTATGCACCCGATTCCATATCCCTACCAATTGAAATCCCATCCATCCTGGCGACCGGCCCGGAACTAAAAAATACCTTTTGCCTGACACGCGACCGATACGCATTTCCAAGCCATCATATCGGCGACATGGAAAATTATGAAACGTTGAAATCTTTCGAAGAGGGGATCACCCAATTCGAGAGACTGTTCCGGATCAAACCGCAGGCAATTGCGTACGATATGCACCCCAATTACCTGTCCACCCGTTATGCCCTGGAACGGGCAGAGAGGGAAAACCTTCCTGCAATTGGAGTCCAGCATCACCATGCGCATATTGCAGCCTGCATGGCAGATAACGGGATGGATGGCAGCCACAAGGTAATCGGGGCAGCATTTGATGGGACGGGGTACGGGGAGGATGAAGCCATTTGGGGCGGGGAATTTCTCGTTGCGGATTACCAAGGGTACGAACGAAAATTCCATTTAAAATATTTTCCCCTGCCCGGAGGGGATGCAGCGATCAAACGTCCTGCCCGCACGGCGCTAGCAATCCTATGGGAGATGGGAATCGACTGGGACGAAGATCTCGCCCCCGACCAGGATGTCTGCTTTGAAGACCGGCTGGCGCTGCGAATCCAACTGGAACGCGGGCTGAATACTCCCAAAACATCCAGCATGGGACGCTTGTTCGATGCTGCTGCAGCCCTTTGCGGGATACGGCAAAGGGTCAATTATGAAGCCCAGGCAGCGATCGAGTTCGAGGCTGCCATTGATCAGACCGAAACGGACTCTTATCATTTCGAAATCCAGGACGGGGTGGTGGATTACCGCCCGGCAATTGAATCGCTGCTAACAGACACTCCGCAACAGAACCTCCATCCCCATCCTATCTGCACGTTTTCACAACGGCGCGGCGGAAATGGTCCGGCAAGCCTGCAGCATGATAAGGCAGGAAACCGGTTTAAGTGAAATCATGTTAAGCGGGGGAGTCTGGCAGAATATTGCCCTGCTGGAACGAACAATCCGAAGTCTCAGGGCGGATGGATTCGAGGTATTTATCCATCACCAAGTCCCGACCAATGACGGCGGCATATCCTTAGGACAGGCCATGGTGGGAGCTGCAAAGATAAACAGCCATTAAACGAGGGGACTAAATTATTCACGCGTGGCGTATAATAAAGAGTCGACAGGGTTGAACAGGGACAAAACGAGGGAACTTAATGAACACAATTCTCCTGGTGGAAGACGATGCGCTCTTACTAGAGGTGATGTGCAACATCCTGGAAGCTGAGGGGTTCGAAATCCACCCGGCGAATAACGGAAAGCAAGCCCTAGATCTATTTGTAAACAGCATGCCAGACCTGATCATCTCGGACATCATGATGCCCGAGATGGACGGGTTCGAACTTCTGCAATCGGTGCGCAACCTGCCCAATGGGGTAACAGTGCCATTCCTGTTCCTAAGCGCCCGGACAGAACGGGCAGACGTAAGCCGGGCAAGATCGCTGGGGGTGGATGATTACCTATTTAAGCCTTTTGATGCACCAGAACTCATTAAACGCAGTGCGTTCGCGGCTGGACAGGCGACGCCTGGTGGAATTATTCGATACCCGTACAGCGCACCTGCAGACGGTCATCATGCTGGCAAACGTCATCGAAGCCCGCGACCCCTATACTGCCGGACACCTTGAACGCGTTCGCCGCCTGGCACTCAACCTGGCATTTGCACTGGATTGGGAGAATGAACAAATCGTATTCCTGGAATTTGGGGCGATTTTACATGATATTGGCAAGATCATCGTTCCAAGCCGGGTACTGAAAAAGACCGGTCCCCTGAATGAAGAGGAATGGAAATTGATGCGACAGCATCCGGAAGAGGGAGCCAAGATGCTGGAAGGTGTCGATCATTTGAAAGCTGCCATCCCTTATGTTCTGTATCACCACGAGTGGTGGAACGGCAGCGGGTACCCGATGGGATTGAAGGGTGTGAATATTCCACGTGAAGGACGACTACTGGCAATCGTGGACGCATTCGATGCCATGACAACCAACCGCCCGTATCATATCAGCATGATGGCGAATGAGGCAATCGAAGAGATCTGTGAAAACAGGGGAGTTTATTTCGACCCGGATATGGTGGATGTTTTTATCCGGGCGTACAAAAGCTAATAAGGTGGAAACCAGGAGCGGGGAAAGCAAGAAAAGATCATTGATGATAATTTACTGATGGGGGAAGATTACCGGGATGAACCAGCTTCACGATCCAATTCACGTTCGGCATCGCGCCTGGCAATGGCTTCGCGTTTATCGTGCATTTTCTTACCCTTCGCTATGGCGATCTCGAGCTTGGCGCGACCATCTTTCAGGTAGATGCGAAGAGGAACAATCGTGACACCCTTTTGTCGAACGGCATCCCATAATTCGCGAATCTCTTTTTTATGGAGCAGAAGACGACGAGTCCGTTTTGGGTCATGGTTGAAGCGGTTGGCCTGTTCGTAGGGCGCGATATGCGCCTCAATCAGGAATGCCCCACGCACGTCGTCAACGCGAACATATGCCTCCGCCAGGCTGACCTGCCCAGCACGAATGGATTTGATCTCGCTCCCTTTTAATGCCAGTCCCGCCTCGAAGCGTTCAAACAGAAAATATTCAAAACCAGCCTTGCGGTTAGTGGCGACAGATTTCACATGTTCAGGCATATGCAACCAAATTGCTTCCAGCAGCTAAATCAAGCCCTGCAAAATACAAGGAAAATACAACATCCAGGCGGGCGGACAATTCCGCAATTCGAAAAAGATTGTAACATGGGTTTTTATGGATGCGAGCCGATCATCCCCATTTCAGGATGGCCATCCCAGCCAGAAAACGCAACGCGCCGAAAATAATCAACGCCACACCCACCCCGATGAAACCTGCAAAAATGGGTCCTGCAAGAGAGCCCAATAAGACCGCGGCATTGAGGATGATGTTATACCAGGCCAGATGAGAGGGGCGGTCATCGACCGGGATGCGTTCAAGCAAATAATTGGCATAAGCCCCGGCGACCAGCGCCCAGGCAAACCCACCTACGATCGAAAGGAGGTAATAGTGCAAGGGTGTATGCGAGAGACCCATGGCAATGGGGTAAATACACGTCCCCACCACGCCCCAGCCAGTCAACTTGTGATGACCCACGAGGCGTTCCAACCGACCGAGCTGCGTCGATCCGAGCAGGACAGACACATAAAAGAAGGCCGTGCCGAGGCCGATATTTGCATCCGTTAAATGGATTACATTAACCGTAAAGATCGTAAAAACGGGAAGGGCAAGATACTGTGCCAGGTGGAACCCCATAAAGACCATAAGGATTTTTCGGAAGGGGGTGCGCCAGATATCAAGGCGAAGTGTGGAGCGCAAATTAATACGCCGCACGGCAGCATTCATACTCCGGCGGCGCTTTGAGACGCGGGGCACCCTGATCTCCCGGGTTCTTCCTGCGGGCGAACAAAAAACAAATGAAAAGTGCTCATGGCAGCACTTAAAAAACCAATGCCAAAGACAATCTGATAGCCAAGTGGAAAGGGCAGATGATTTAAAAGATAGCCAGTTCCGAGAGATGAAATTATGAAAGTGAGCGACTGCAAGACATTGCGAACACCCATCACGGAAGCCCGCCATTCGGGAGGGACAGCGGAGGCGAACAAGGCATTGAAACCGACACTCAACCCGCACATCGGAATGCCCATTACCAGTGTGATAACCGTCAATGCCCAGATCTGCCCCTGGTTGCCAAAAAGCCATGGAAGAGGAATCCACAGAAAATATCCCACCCGGGAAAGAACAGCAGTCCAGAAAACCGCCTTCCCAACCGGTCGGGTTTGCAACCAATTCCCAGCCGGCATGGATAGGAAAAGACTAACCACTGCCGGCATCGCCCCGAGAAGCCCAATCTGAATGCCACTGGCACCCAAACGGGCTGCATATACGTTCAAGAAATTTATAGCGCTCCCCGCTCAAAATTCCAAACCATGCAATATCGAAATATAGATGGATGAAATTTTGATGATATTCTTTTGGTATAGCCGGGTTATTGAAGAATTGCCGGAAGGATAGCACGGGGTTGATTATAATCAACACTCTCAATTATATTCACTCCCGCCTGCATCGAAATGTGGAGTAAATCATGCTTGGACTTCGCCGTCAATTCCTGCTGGACCCTTCAGTCACTTTCCTCAACCATGGTTCTTTTGGAGCGACGCCGCGACCTGTGCTGCGCGAGTATCAACGATGGCAAAGAGAACTTGAACGCCAGCCGGTTGAATTTCTCGGACGCCGATTCACAGACCTGATGATGGAGGCGCCGCAAATCTCTGGCGAACTACGTGGGGACAGATGCCAACAACCTGGTATACACGACCAATGTGACCGAGTCGCTGAACATCGTGGCACGCTCGCTAATGCTTGGTCCAGGGGACGAAGTACTCAGCACCGACCATGAGTATGGTGCTTTAGACCGGACGTGGCGCTTCCTGGCGAAAGAACGAGGTTTTGTTTACATCAATCAACCGATCCCAGTTCCAATGACCACGCGGGAATCCTTTATTTCGTCATTATGGAGAGGGGTGACAGCCCAGTACGCGGGTTATTTTTCTCAGCCACATCACCAGCCCGACAGCGCTTATTTTTCCTGTGGAGGAGGTTGTAAAGAAGGCGCGACATGCGGGGATAATGACCATCGTGGATGGGGCACACGCCCCAGGTCAAATACCATTAAACCTGGACGCGCTCGGGGCGGATTTCTACGGTGGAAACCTGCATAAATGGCTGTGCGCTCCCAAAGGAGCGGGATTCCTGTACGCACGACCGGAAGTACAAGACACCTCTGAAACCATTGATCGTCTCGTGGGGTTACGAGGCAGAATTCCCCAGCGCCTCAAGGTTTGTTGACCATTTCGAATGGACGGGCACGCGCGATATCGCCAGTTTCCTATCCGTTCCGACAGCCATCGAGTTTCAGAGGGAACACGACTGGGATACCATCCGGCATCTCTGTCATGAGCTCGCCCATGAAACTCAACAACGAATATGCGAGATGTATTCAGCTTATCCCCATTGTCGGACGACTCCTGGTTCATGCAGTTTTGCAGCATCCCCCTGCCAGAAAGCACGGATATTTCAACGTTGAAAACGCGCCTTTACGATGAGTATCGAATCGAAATCCCACTGATCTTGTGGAATGGTCACAAATTAGCCCGACTAAGTGTCCAGGGTTATAACACCCGGCGGGATATTGAAAAGCTGGTAAAAGCCCTGCAGGAACTTTCAGGGATAAAGAAATAATGTAGAAATAAATTTACAATGAAGATATTTTGCTTTAATCCATTGATATTTATTGCTTAATTCCTTTGGATATCCAGCAATTCTTCTGCCTCCAACCGAGCATTGACAGGATGTTGATTTTCTTCGACCCATTTTCGAAGAGGCTGAAACCAATTTACAAGGGCGCGCGCATCAGAGGGATAATGACTGGGGCGCGCACCGATATTCGTCCATGTTGTGCCTGCCAGTGCGGATTCCCAATCCTGCCATGGCACCAGGTCAGGTGTGACCGAGAAAGTTGCCAGGGGGGAGAAAAAGACCGGTTTCCCGGCAGGGAATCTGGTTTTCATTTCTTTTAGATATTCGAGACTGTCGTGAGTGTTAAATATGAGCCACAGAGGAAGCAATCCAGCCTGACGGGCAGCATTCGCATCGAACTGGCTGAACATTTCCACCAAAACCCCGGCAGGTGGGCGGCCTTCTTTTTCAAGGAGCCTTAACGCTGCAGAAAACGCCAGCCGGGAAAAATCGTTGGGGTGGGGGAGAGAGATGCGCACGAAACGATAGCCGCTGCTTTTACAGAAAGAGGCCAGCGCTTCAGCCAGCCCAGGCTCAGTACCCCATTCAGATTCGGGACCCCTCTCGAGCGGGTAACCCTTCAGCGTCCAGTCAGTAATGCTTAACCCGGCATGAGGCGCATATTCCCGAATTCGGGCGCTGCCTTCCAAAAATTCTTCTGCGGAAATACCACCCCAACCGCCCACCTGGAAAACGCTGCGAGGTCCAACCCGGTAGCGAAGCCAAGAGGCTCCGCCTTCGAGAAAGACGACAGCCCCGCCGGGTTCAAGACGTGTGTTAATGAATTCAGCGTAAGCAGGAGGCAGGTCGAGCAACTTAAAACGCAAATGGTTGACGAAACGGGTCATCCAGCCATCGTGGATTGGATCGTAATGCTGGATGGTCATCAGCCCCGGATTTTCACCGGCAATCCTTAGAGCAACATCCAGTGAACGATGCAGATACTCGTTCACATCACCGGACCGGGAGCCGCGCTTAAGAGTAGTGACAAATGCCTGCGGGAGGAAGGGGCCACCCAATGCCAATGACAAATAAGCGGTGGCACCCCCGAGGGCAGCCCCGACAGCGACCACAGGAAATTTCCCGGGTAACTGCGCATAGTCACCCAGGCGCTGGCGAATCAAATCATCAATAGAAAAATGATCCAGCACTTCAGGAGGCAAACCTGAGAAGGACTCAAAACGGCTGATAGTGTAACGGGCGACTCCCTGTGGCAGGATTCCCAAACCGTTCAATAGGAGCTTTTGCCAGCCAGGAAATTCGTAATTATCACAATACTCACCAACCAACCCTGCAGCAACAGCGCGGGTCACAATGGGAGATGAACTTTCGTTCGATTCGAGAGCAATCATAGAACCTCCTGGGAAGGAAGAAATCATTTCCAATTTCAAAGTATATACCGTCTTTAAAAAAGTCAAGTGAAGAAAAAAGTCCGTTGTTCGTTCGAGGTCGATTGACTCGGCCTTGCGATTTGCGCGATAATCAACCAAACAAAAAAGGAGGTTTTAAATGGCCGAGATCATCCCCAACACTGAAAACGAAAAAGTAGCAGCCCTGGCAATTGCATGGGAAATCGTTAAAATAACCCATCTCGCAAATGCTGTCAGGAAAGGCGGAGAGGATGGGCAAAAAGAACTATCAGCTGCCGTTGCAAGCGTATTTAAAGAAATAATTGATGCAACATAAGATAATAATAATATTTAGTATAAATTGTACGTGAACCATTATATACTTAGAATTCCCATTCGCAAGTTCCAGCGGCAAGGAAATAAAAAAAACCCGGCCTAATCGCCGGGTGCAGTGTTATGAAGTTGGAATAAAACATAATATTAATATTAGCGGAATAGTTTATGGAATAAAGCCCGGGGGACAGTAGCTTATCTCACCAGTGGTCAACATTAAAATACCATTCTCACTTGTTATCGGCCCTGTCGCCACGATACAATCTCCCTGGCGAAAACTAAGATATATCCCAACCGGTGTGTAAATGATCCGAAGCTGGGAAGGATTCTTGCTGAACAAAAGCACGGTCCCCCCAAATTCGGTCACGCTACCATATATACAAAAAGTTTGACCCACCTGCGACAAAGTAATCGCATCCCAGGCGAAACAATTATTTAAGAGCACGGGGGTTGGCTGACTTGTTGGTGTTGCTGTGGGGTTTACCTGCGTGATCGAATTTAGCTGCTGCGCTTTATACAATATGAAATCAGCCACGGCGCTTACCGTTACGCAAAGGAGAATAGTGGAATATACGATGACACCCTGGATTATTTTTCTTTTTCCCGCCTTTCTCCAAAGCCAGGTAATAAGTGTGCCCAAGAGCCACCCAAAAATAAAACCCGGGATTATTCCAATTGCCAAACCAGCTAATATATTATAAGGAGAAAAGAAGTATCTAATTACCGCTCCAATAAACGCCAGGGCGGTAAAAATGGCTGCCAAAATTGCGCCGGCAGCCCAGACAGACCGGGTTGTCGTACCAGAATGCGCGGGTTTAAGCGATCGCGGTAATTCATGCCAGCAATTATGGCAGAGTACAGCCTCGTCCTCGTTCTCTTCTGCGCAATTTGGGCAGATTTTCAATGCGAATCTCTCCCTGAACCAAGTTTTTCCATCCAATTATTACACCAATCCAGTGAATTCATCTTTACAATAAAGATATTAATATAAAAAGATGCAATAAAACAGCCCAACTTGATCAGCCGGGCTGTTTTCTGTTTTCCCCTTCATATTGCCAATCAGAAGAAGTGTTACAACGTGAGAACATTCGCACCCTGTTTAGGCAAGAGTGAGAACTGCGACGCACCCAACATGAACAAGCACTTCACCTCCTGGGAAGGGTATAATCATTCTACATCAGGAATCTAAAAAGGAGAGGACATGATGGATATAGCACTGGCTCTGGGGGGAGGCGGGTCACGCGGGTATGCTCATATCGGTGTCATCCGACGCCTTGAGCAGGAAGGATACAGCATTCGAGCCGTGGCGGGCACCAGCGCAGGGGCAATTATTGCAACCTTGTATGCCGCAGGTTTTACACCAGATGAAATGGAACACAGGTTCGCAGACATAGACCAAAGCAAGCTTTTTGGCCGATCAGACGGGGAGGGACCGTCAGTCCTCGGGTTTGGCGGGGCGACCAAACTGCTGGAGGAAATGCTGGGAGACAGAACCTTCGAATCGCTTAAGATACCGTGTGCGGTGGTGGCGGTTGATATTATGACTGCACAGGAAGTCATATTAAGCGAAGGCTGCGTGGTAGATGCCATCCTGGCTTCCAGCGCAGTCCCAGCGATCTTCCCACCCCAGCGAATCGGCGATCATCAACTGGTGGACGGCGCAGCCCTGGACCCAGTGCCCGTTTCCGTGGTGCGATTCCTAGCGCCTAATTTGCCAACCATTGCTGTTGTATTAACTCCATTGGTGGGACAGGGCCGGAAGGTATTATCACTGCAATTTCCGACGCGAATCCCTGCACCCATCGTGGACCGGCTTTTCCGTTCGCGGCTGGCACAAGCACTCAATATCTACCTGCTGGCGACCGATGCGGGAGCAAGAATGCTGACAGAATTGCGACTTAAGGTGGATGCGCCAGACGTGATCGTCAGGCCAGATGTTGAAGGGATCGGCCTGCTCGACAAGGTGGATGTGCACAAAATTGTGAAGAAAGGTGAGGAAGCGATGGAAGCTGCCTTACCGGACCTTAAACATGCCACCGGCTGGCAAACCCGCCTGAAGAAGAAGTATTTTCCAGCGTGGGTGTAAAATCAATTCATGACGCGTGACCTACGTAAATACGTCCGCCAGACCAATTTCCGCCTGGTCGTGGGGGCATTTATTTTGCTTTTTGTGGTGGGAGACGGGCTGATCTATTTAATATACGGCGGAAGTGCAGCAATTACAGGATTACTTTGCCTGCTGGCAGGATTGGTTCCAGTGGTGCTGGTGACCCTGATCATCCTATTATTGGATTGGATTACCAAGCATGTCAATCGAGATTAATGCCGAACTGCGTGAATTCCGTGATTGGAGGTTCCGCTATCGTCCGGCCGATGTGGAACCTTCCCGGCTGATGGTTTTGATCCACGGCTTATCGGGGGACGAAAATTCAATGTGGGTCTTCGCCCGCAACCTGTCAAAAAATATTGCCGTGCTAGCTCCCCGGGGGCTTTATGATGCCCGCGAAGGAGGATACACGTGGCGAAAGGTGCGACCGGACATGAAAGGGCTACCCGTGTTCGAGGAATTACGCCCTTCTGCAGAAGCACTGCTCGGATTTGTGGACGACTGGTCAAGCGCTGAGGGGATAAACGCAAATCAAATTTACGTGACCGGGTTCAGCCAGGGTTCAGCGCTTACCTATACCCTTGCGATACTTCACCCCGAGAGAATCCTGGCGCTGGCTGCGCTCTCCGGATTCGTTCCAAAAGGCGCGGAAGACCTGCTCGCCAGAGGCGCACTGGCTGGAAAACCGATCTTTGTTTCGCACGGGAGGCAGGATGACATGGTCCCTGTGGGACTTGCGCGCAAGTCAGTAGCAATGCTGAAAAATTCAGGGGCACTGGTTGAGTACTGCGAGACCGAGGGGGGACACAAAGTCAACGCGGATTGTTTTCCTGGATTGAATGCGATATTTAAATAAACAGGAGCCACAGATTATCCTTCAAGGCATTACCTGTGCTACAATAATCAGGTTAAGCCGATTACCCAAAGAGGAGAACAAGATGAAACTAAAGATCGTGTTATCTGCAGTGGTCGGATTACTCGTCTTTTCTTTGACAGCTTGTGGAAATCCAGGCACCGCTACCTCAACCTCAAACTCAAATTCACAGGTGCCAGCTGCCGACACCCAAGCGACTCAACCAAATGCCGTTTCCGTTACAAGCACCAATGCCTTTGTTGACTCATATGGGACATATCACGTGGTGGGGGAGGTAATCAATAACACCAACGAGGTCGTTTCGTCCATAGAGCTAAGCGTCGAGATCAAGGACGGGACCGGCACCTCCCTGATCAAAGATGACAGCGGAAATATCACAGCAAGCACGAAAATCTCACCGATGCTCTACTCACTTGCTCCCGGAGAGGCTTCACCTTTCGAATATACCTATGAGACTTCTCAAGGTTTACCGGCTTCTTACAACGTAGCACTTCTTGGTCAACAAACCGGCTCAGCCAACCGAGCCACCCTAAAAACAGAAAACGTCCAACTGGTGGACGATGGTTCGGGATGGTATTACCTGACCGGGGACCTGGTGAACACAGGCAGCCAATGGGCGCATATCAACAGCATGGCTGGCGCAGTCCTGGACGACTCCCGTCATCTCCTCTCGGCAGACTGGACCGCAACCTTCGCAACCGAACTCGCTCCTGCGGGGGATGCGACGAGCCGCGACCGGACTCCATTTGAGATCAATTTTCCCAACCCGGGCGGAGCGACCAAGTGGCAGGTCTATTTGGACGCGGATGTGAGTACCAGCGTAATTGATTATCCACTGGGGGTAACGATCGCGAACCAATATTTCGATCAATACGGCTCCTTCCACATCGTAGGTTGGGCGACCAACAACTCTGACAAGCCGCTCAATTCGCTGGTTGTTGCGGGTGTATACGGCGCTGATAAAACGGTATTGGATTCGAGCTATTCCTTTATCCCCTTACCAATGAAACCAGGGGCGCAGGTTGCGTTCAGCATTTCGTCGTTCAGCAGCCTCAACTACAACCCGAACCAGGCGACCCTGGTAAGCACCTCCACGGTGCAAGCCGATCCATGGTTTACCTATCCGCCAACAAATGAATTTATCGACCTGGCAACCAGCGGGGAAACCATCCAGAAAGAGGGAGCAACATGGACTTTCACCGGTAATGTAACCAACTCAAGCGATAAAGGCTTGAGCGGCGCGACCATCGTTGTCATGATCAAAGATGCTCAAAATAACCTGGTCACAATGGAATACACTTCCATCTCTCCGACTGCCGAAGCAATCGTAGCAGGGGAAACCAACCCGTATTCAGTCGTGGTCTACCTGGACCCCAAAGCAGATGCAACCGCCTTTACCACCTCGACCGTGGTAATCGGTGATATAAAGTAAATAGATTGGGTTCAAATAAAACCGCCATCCTGATTTGGACGGCGGTTTTATTATTGTCTGATTTCCGAAAACCATGTCGTAATTTCGTAAATAACCCTGCGATTTGCAAGCCATTACTCATTTTGTATCAGATACCCCCTCTAATTAAGGCGCTCTTAAGGTGCCGGTTGACTATCTTTCTGTTTGCGGGTATCCTTGGCAACATGAATTCCCCCAAACGACCTGTTTCGAGGCGTGATTTTCTGAAACTGGCCGGGCTTGGATTGGGCGCATTAGCTTTGCGACCCATATCAGCGCGTCCGGGTGCCAGCACATTTATTCGCAGCATGCTTCTACCTGATTTTCCCCAAGCAGACTTGCTGGGGCGAAATTGCACAACCGATACCAGCCTGCAATGGGGTGGAACAATTGGAATCATGGCCCGTCCCGATGTCAACAGTTCAAAGGTGCGAGACGCCCACTATGACGAAGTTTTTCCATGGTTAAAAGAAGTCAGCGCCGAACATATTGATTTTAATCTTCCCAACCAGCGCTGGGTGGAGACCCCCGAGGGATACATCCATTCACTTTTACTTCAGCCTTGCCGAAACCTGCCCAACTCCCCGCTGTCGACAATGCCGGAGGGACAAAAGGGATTTTGGGGAGAAGTAACCGTCCCATACGTGGATCTTATCCTGGATAACCCCGCACCTGTTTCAGGATGGATGAAAGATCACGTTGAATATGGGATACAACCCCGCCTTTATTATTCGCAGGTGATGTGGATAGATAATATACGCAAGACCGATTCGGGAAACATCCAATATCACGTAAATGAATTGTACGGTAATCCGGGAGACCTTTTTTGGGCAGACGGGGCAGGTTTCCGACCACTAACCAGCGAGGACATTTCACCAATCCATGCAGAGATAGACCCAGCCACAAAAAAAATCGTGGTGAATGTAAATTACCAGACTTTAACATGCCTTGAAGGGGACCGGGAAGTCTATTTTTGCCGGGTCTCCACGGGAATCCAGGAAGGCTCAACACCGGTTGGCGATCATCCGGTATGGCGGAAGTTGATCTCCGTCCGCATGGCAGCAAATTCGTTGGGTTCAAGCTATGACCTTCCGGGGATTTCCTGGACGACGCTTTTCGTGGGCGATGGAGTGGCCATTCATGGGGCGACCTCGCACAACAATTTCGGCGCCGTACAATCGCATGGATGCGTGAACTGCAAGCCAGAAGATGCAAAATGGATATTCCGCTGGTCACAACCAACCGTCCAGCTCGAAACCGGGGAGATAACCCATCAAGGCATGACCGGCAGTACCCACGTGATCGTTGAAAATACATTTTAATGTTGACAAGGTGCAATGAATAATTTCAATGTAACAATCGGCCTGGCTTTCCTGGCGGGTTTAGCCTCGTTTCTATCCCCGTGCGTGCTATCGCTCGTACCTGCTTATATCGGATATTTAGGCGGCAGGGCTGCGGGCGGGGAATCTTCAGGTAAGAATCGCTGGACGACATTTTCCCACGGCCTGGCGTTCGTGCTCGGATTCAGCCTGGTGTTCATTTTATTCAATATCCTGGCTTCGGCACTTGGGCTCCTACTTTATGATGTGCGCACCTGGCTGGCAAAAATCGGCGGGATCGTGATCATTATTTTCGGCCTGCATATGATCGGCGTATTCCGCATCCCGTTCCTGGAATACGATGTGCGAGTTCATTCGCAGGTGGATAGGCGGTGGGGATACGTTTCATCTGCGTTAATGGGTATTTTCTTTTCTGCAGGGTGGTCACCGTGCATTGGACCAGTATTAGGCTGGATCATGACCTTTTCAATCAACGGGGGATCGATCGTTAAAGGTACAACCCTGGGTATCTCTTATTCTGCCGGATTGGCAATTCCATTTTTACTGGCTGCACTCGGGATCGGATGGGTAAGCACAATCCTCCGGCGATTCAACAAAGTTATGCGTATAGTTGAAGTTGTCATGGGAGTACTCCTGATCGTGGTTGGGATCCTGCTTTTCCTGGGTTCGTTTAACATTTTAGCAAATTACTTCCCTCTCATTAACTTCGGTTTATAGAATGAAAACTGCCAGTCTCGCTTCAGTCATACTTGCATATTTTCATTGAGAGAGCTTGCAGCGCAACCCAAAAACCCTTCAAGTATGGAAGGGACTAGAGAACATTGCTTTCAATTAAGGGCAAAGACAAATGATCACTGTCACTTTGTACACCCGAGCGGATTGCGAATTATGCAAACAAGCCGAAGAAGATTTGAAAGCTCTCCAGGATGTCATCCCACATCAACTAGCCATCCTCGACATCGACTCCGATCCCGCTTTGAGCGACTCATTTGCCCTGGACATCCCGGTGGTGGAAGTAGGACCATTCCGATTAAAAGCGCCTTTTTCCCGCAAGGAACTGCAAATGACTTTGGGGGCGGCGGCTGATCGACGGCTGCAATTGGAAAACATAAACGATAAAACTTTCCAGGTGAATACTTCACGGACGCACACCATCAGCAGAGCCGATAAAATTTCCTATTGGATATCCAAACATTACCTGGCGGTTTTCAATGCATTCTTAATCCTGTACGTTGGCATTCCATTCCTGGCACCGGTGTTTAAAAAAGCCGGTCTGAACGGACCGGCGGCGGTAATATATAAAATCTACAGCCCCTTGTGTCATCAGTGGGCGTTCCGCTCGTTTTTCATGTTTGGAGAGCAGGCATATTACCCCCACGCAGCAGCAAACATGCCCGGAGTGCTCTCTTTTGAACAAGTGAGCGGAATAAGCGACACGACCGATCCCAGCCGGATCCAGGCGCGACAGTTCCAAGGCAACCCGGAACTCGGTTATAAAGTTGCTTTTTGCGAGCGGGATGTAGCCATATGGGGTGCGATGGCATTATTTGGCGTGGTATTCGCCATATTCCGACGAAAGCTACCCAAACTGCACTGGATCCTGTGGATCCTGGTGGGCATGGGACCCATCGGCCTGGACGGCTTCTCACAATTGTTCAGCCAGATCCCCAACACGTTCATCCAGTCCATCCTGCCATACCGCGAGAGCACCCCGCTCCTGCGGGTCATTACCGGGTTCCTGTTCGGAATAACCACCGCATGGTTCATGTTCCCGATGATCGAAGAGAGTATGGCTGATACACGCCGATTGCTTGCCAAAAAATTTGCCATACTCAAGAAATAATCATCCCATGCCCTTTAAATCGAACGGCGAAATCCGGTACTATCAATTCGAGCAGTTCGGACCTGGCTTATGCCAGGCGATTTTTACCCGCAGAGGAGGAGTCAGCCCGGAACCATGGGATGCACTTAACCTGGGGAGCACTGTGGGCGATTCGCTCGAGAGGGTGATGGAAAACCGGCGACTAGCGCTTGCAGCCCTGGAGCGAGACCCGGGATCTGTTTACGATGTCTGGCAGGTGCATGGGGTGGAAGTAGTCGTTGCCGATGCGCCGCGTCAACCCGAGACCCCACATTTGAAAGCAGATGTCATTCTGACCGATAAACCAGGGATAACCCTGATGATGCGCTTTGCGGATTGTGTTCCCATCCTGCTCCACGATCCTGTCCGCAAGGTGGCAGGAATCGCCCATGCAGGATGGATGGGAACCGTGCGCGGTACCGTCCAGTTTGCAGTAGAGGCCATGAAGCAACGATTTGGCTCAAAAGGCGAAGATATACTGGCCGGTATTGGACCCTCCATTGGACCTGATCATTACGAGGTGGGAGCAGAGGTCATCGACCAGGTGCGAGAGACATTTCCTGATGAGGAATCGAAGGTGTTGAATGAAAGCAGCGAGGGGAAAATGAAATTCGATCTTTGGAAAGCCAATTCGCTGCTGCTTGAAAAAGCCGGGGTAAAACACATAGAGGTTTCCGGATTGTGCACCGCCTGTCACACCCCGGGATTGGTATTCCCACAGGGCTGAAAATGGGCGGACAGGACGATTTGGCGCAATCATTGCATTGGTATAATCAAGTTATGGATGAAGCCCTGATCTTAAAAATTCGTGAACGGTACGAATTTGTCCATAACCAGGTAGTTGAAGCAACAGTTCGAAGCGGACGCCCTGAAGGGACTGTGCGACTTGTAGTGGTTACCAAGTCCCAACCGTTGGAAGTTGTAAGGGCAGCGATCGCGGCTGGCGCAAGCATCCTGGGTGAAAATTATGCAGAGGAGGCAGTATCCAAAATCTCTGCGGTCCAGGATACTGGGGTAGAATGGCACATGATCGGCCATGTGCAAAGCCGGAAGTCAGACCTGGTGGCAGGACATTTTTCCATGCTGCACAGCCTCGACAGCCTGAAACTGGCAGAAAAATTAAGCAGAGACTGCGTGGAAAAGAATCGGAAAATCCCAGTACTTTTGGAAGTAAATGTCAGCGGTGAGGAGAGCAAATATGGCTTTCCGGGCCGGGATGAGAATTGCTGGTCTGAGCTAGTGACTGCATGTGAAAAAATAATGGAACTTCAGGGCTTGCAGCTGCGTGGGCTAATGAGCATGCCGCCTTATTATGATGATCCAGAACAAACTCGTCCGTTCTTCAAGAAGTTGAAGCGATTGAAATCATATTTGGAAGAGCGCCTTCCCCAGGCAGACCTGGCGGAACTATCCATGGGAACCAGCGTGGATTTTCTTACAGCAATAGAGGAAGGGTCAACCATAGTGAGAGTGGGGCAGGCAATTGTTGGACCAAGACCGGTAAAGGTTATCAATGATTAATGCTTTGGCGACGATAATCAATTTATTGGCAAATCTACTCGTCCTTTTGGTAATCGTTGATTCGATATTATCGTTTTTTCTAAGCCCATACCACCCGGTCCGAAACGCACTTGACCGTGTCCTTCAGCCATTATTGTCCCCGATCCGCAGAGTTGTACCACTCGTCGGGATGTTTGATTTTAGTCCGCTCATCCTTATTGTTCTTGTTGAAATCATCAAATATGTCCTGATCAATTTCCTTTACGCTCTTTGAGGTGCCGAATGGAACCAAGGTCTTTTCATTTACATGATGGGAAAAAAGGTGCTGCAATCGCAGTGAGGGTAACACCGCGGGCAAGGAAGAACGAGATCGTTGACATCCTGAGCGATGGAACGGTGAAGGTGCATTTGACAGCTCCACCCATTGAAGGAAAAGCAAATGAAGCCCTTCTAAAGTTCCTGGCAAAAATCCTTGGTGTGCCACTCAAGCAATTGGAAATCGTGGCTGGCGCCAACGGACGAGATAAGTTGATTTCGGTGATAGACATGGATGCGGTTTCGGTCCATAAAAAGATCGTAGACCATATTGGATAAAAAAATCCCCCGCAGAATTTCTGCGGGGGATTTTATAATATTACGGTGCAGTTGCGTATAGAGATCGGTACATCGCAAGTATTTCATAAATGCTGCGAATATAATTACGAGTTTCTTCAAACCTGATCACTTCCACGAAAAGATCGGTGTCGGTGCCTGATAGATCGCGCCAAATTGCAGCCGCGTCGGGACCAGCATTATAGGCGGCCAAAGCGGTGGGAAGGTCGCCATTGAAACGGAGGCGCTGGTCCATAAGATAAGTGGCTCCCAGGCCAATACTGACAAAGGGTCGATACAGATCGTCTGTAGAATAATTCGGAGGCCAACCCAGATTATCCACAATGAACTGCCCAGTCCCGGGGGTTATTTGCATCAGACCAAGGGCATAACCAGAATCGGCAAATTTATCGAACAGGCTTTCCTGGCGCATGAGGGATAGTAGTAAAAATGGATCGAACCCGGTTCTTTGGGCAGCTGGAAGAATTACGTCCTGGTAATACAACCCATAGCGAACATGGTTGAAGTAGGCAGGCGCGGCCAGCGTTTGGGACTGAGTACTCATCCCGGCCAGGGTAAGAACCTGGCGAAAGGCAAATATGGCTGGATAGTACAACCCCTGGTCGAGAAGATAATTTGACAGGCGATAACAATCTGCGGGGTTCTGCTCAACAGCGGTGCTCAAGGCGTCAAATTCCACGCGGGCCTGGGAATGCAAGCCAAGGGATAAGAATTCCGCACCCCGAATAAGGCGCGGGTCTGCAGACAGGGCACCCAGCGTTGAAAGGTCTGTACCTGGTGCCAGGTTGAAAGTGACGCGCATCCAAGCGTCGGCTTCTGTTCTTTCCGCGGCAAGATTAATTACAGGATTCGTAACGGATAAAATTGAAAAAGAAGAGCGGGAAAGAAGCATGTCCTGGGCGCGCAAACTATAATAATCAGTGGGATCAATGGCTGCAGTGTGCTGCCAAGCCGTTTGAGCGGCAGAAACGTCGCCAAGGGCTTGTTGTGCTTTTCCGATCCAAAAGTTCGAAGCAGTCTGGTCTTCGAGGGTGGTCGAAAGAAGGGAATCGCGTTGGAAAGATATCAGCGCGTCATTGTATTTCCCGAGGCGATACCGAACAATCCCAGCCCAAAAGAGAGCCTGAGGAACCAGGTCACTGGCAGGATATTCGTCAGCGACCCGATCCCAGGTGAGAGCAGCCTCATCCAATTTCCCAATGCGTTCCTGAATCCGACCAGCTTCCAGAAGGTAGATGGGAGAGTTAGGATCCGTGGGTGCCTGCTGTACAAAGGCGAGAAGAGTTTGGGCTGCGGCATCATACTGACCTAAATAATACCACTGCGTATAGGCAACCCCAGGAAGGGAACCATTGCCATTCCACGCGGCTGCCCAATGAGGATTAGCCGGGTAATTCTGGATGAAACCATTCCAGACCTGAACCGCTTGTTCATATTGTCCCAAGTCAAAATACGTCAAAGCCATGTAATACTCTGCAGTACCATCATTTTGCGGATTAGCGTCAATATAGCGCTGAAATGCATCGTGGGCATATCCATATTGACCAGCGAAATAATCCACAAGACCGCGGTTCATGTCGTCTACAGGAATACCAGCATTCACCAAAGCCACCAAAGCCGAATAGGAATCATATGCCAATGGATAATTTTCCACCGCGTGAAGAAACCGCTGGTATGCCTGGTCCGGTTGACCAAGGGCGAGGTAGATCTGTCCGGAGAGCAAATCCATCTGTGCTTTGACATAATCGTTGGAGCTTGTCGAAAAAATTGAATCGAACATCCCCAAGGCAGTTGTTAAATCCCCAAGACGCACTTTTGCCTGTGCAATCTTAATTTGCAAGGAGGTATTATCCTGAAGCCCGGGAGCAGCCACTGAAGCCTGGTAGGCGGAAATGGCATCAGTATCATTTCCAGCCGCCACAAAAGAGTCACCGCGTAGTTCCTGGACGTATCCATCAATCACACCCGGGCGAAGAGCCAAATAGACGGTATACGCCTGAGCAGCTTCAGCATTTCTTCCCAAGAGGGTGAATATTTCGCCAATCAGAATATACGCGCGGACTGCATTGGGGGAAGCAGGATATTGACTGGTCAACTGCCAAAGCGTTTCCAGGGCAGCAGCATTATTTTTTATGGCATATTCGACACGTCCCAACCCCCACAAAGCAGCCGATCTAACGTCCGGTTCAGTGGAAGACTCCAAAGCAGCCTGGTACTCAAAAAGAGCCTGATCCAAATCGCCATTAAAAAGCGCTTTTTCTCCCGTATTGATGCGAACTTCGGGAGTTGGGGTGGGAGATAGAGTAAAAGTTGGCAAGGAAGTATCAGCGGGAGTGATGACCGGAGGCATCGTGGGGGTTGGTGCGACGGGCGAGGCAGGGATGGATCCCGGCGTACAACCGACCGCAAAGACAACCAGACAAAAACCCAGCAAAATACGTTTGATTAGCATGATAATCTTATAATTGAGAAAAGATGACGTGTCAATGCTTGTCAATATGGGTGCAGCGTGATAAACTGAGCGGGAAACCAATGGCGCCCCTATGCGGGCGTCTTTTCCTGTGTGTTCATGCGAACCGTTTATTGGGAATCCAATGCCCTAAGAATGATCGATCAGCGCCGGCTGCCTACAGCGCTGGAAATTGTCACCCTGCATACCCACCAGGAAGTGGTTGAAGCAATCCGGAACATGACCGTACGAGGCGCTCCAGCAATCGGTGCTGCAGCAGCCTTCGGACTGGCGCTGGCAGCCTTTGAATCACAAGGCAACTTCAAATGCCGCTTTCGTTGAAGACATGGAAACTGCAGCAGTCAAGTTAAAGGCAACACGCCCAACGGCGGTAAATTTGAGGTGGGCAATCGACAGGGTGATCAAAGCACTCAACGACAAGATGTTGGATGAAAACAGCAGTGCCCCGGACAACTTACGCCAGGCAGCCCTGGCTGAAGCACAGAGAATTGCCGACGAAGATGTGGCCATCAATAAACGCATGGGCGAACACGGCGCGGAACTAATCAACGATGGAGATACCATCCTGCATCACTGCAATACCGGCGCGCTGGCGGTGGTAGATTGGGGCACTGCGCTAGGGGTCATCCGGACTGCACATGAGCAGGGCAAGAGGCTTCGAGTACTCGTGGATGAAACCCGTCCCCGGCTGCAGGGGTCCCGATTGACAGCCTGGGAATTGGGGCAGTATGGAATTCCATACGAGATCATCACTGATAATATGGCAGGGTTTTTCCTTCAGAGCGGGCGAAGTACAAAAGGTGCTTCTTTGGTGCAGATAGAATTGCTGCAAACGGCGATGTAGCAAACAAAATTGGAACATACATGCTTGCCCTGGCGGCAGACGATAACAATGTGCCTGTCTATTCGGTAGCGCCATACTCTTCAATTGATCTATCCATCGCAGATGGAAGCCTTATCCCCATCGAGGAGCGCGATCAGGATGAAGTATTAGGGATACAATTCCACGGTGAACGCGTCGCACCCGAAGGAGCCAAAGCTCGCAACCCCGGCTTTGATGTGACACCCAACCGATTGATCACTGCGATAATCACAGAGAATGGAATTGTTTACCCACCTTTCAATTTGAACTTAGCAAAAGTTAACTTGTGAGCATTTATTAATAATTTGAAGCAAAATTGTTGATCTATAAGGAATAAAGAAATGGATGTATTGCTGACCGGTTCAGTTGCTTACGATTACCTGATGACATTCCCTGGATTATTCAAGGAGCAATTCCTACCTGAACGGCTGGAAAAGATAAGCCTATCGTTCCTGGTCGATTCCATGTCCCGCCAACGGGGCGGTGTGGCTCCCAATATTGCATATACCATGTCCCTTTTGGGTGTAACGACCACGTGTAATGGCGACTGTTGGGGAGGATTTTGGGGAGTACCGGCAATTTCTTGAAGAGTGCAGGCGTCGATACGACCCTAATGCAGGTAGTTCCAGGATTATTTACCGCATCCTTTTTTGCGACAACTGACCAGTCAAATGCCCAAATCGCATCCTTCTACCCAGGGGCAATGAGGGTGGCGTCAAAACAGAGTATCCTTCAGGGACCCACGCGACCCGACCTGGTGATCGTTTCACCAAATTCCCCGGAGGCGATGACCAAGTTCGCGGCAGAATGCCAGGAAGCAAATATTTGTTACCTGTATGATCCATCTCAACAAATCCTGCGACTGGAAGGATCGGAATTGTCTCGAGACATGGATGGGGCGCAATTTCTATTTGTCAACGATTACGAGTTTGAGTTAATCATTAAAAAGACGGGCTGGGATCTAGCGAAGATCCTTCGAGCATGTTAATGTCGTGGTAGTGACACGCGGTAAGGATGGTGCATCGGTATATACCAGCAATGCAGAGCAGGTCATCCCTGCCGTTCGGGAGGAGCAGATCGTTGATCCAACCGGGGTTGGAGATGCCTTTAGAGGTGGTTTCATAGCTGGTTACGCAAGGAACTTCGATTGGAAATTGTGCGGGCAAATAGGTTCGCTGGCTGCAGTTTATTGCCTGGAGCAAAAAGGTCCTCAAAATCATACCTACACGCGGGCTGAGTTTGTTAAGCGTTTCAGGGAAAATTTCGATGATGATAGCGGGAAATTAAATGAGTTACTTCCTCAAAAGGAGAAAATATGAGCAATTTTGATATTAAAGATATAAACCTGGCGGAAGGCGGACGACGCAAAATAGAGTGGGCAGAACGTGAAATGCCCGTTCTAAGACAAATTCGCGAGCGATTCGTAAAAGAAAAGCCATTAAAGGGTGTTCGCCTCTCGGCATGCCTGCACGTCACGAGTGAAACTGCCAGCCTGGCGCGCACATTGGTGGCAGGAGGTGCGGACCTGGTGCTGACCGCCTCCAACCCACTTTCGACCCAGGATGATGTGGCGGCTGCGCTGGTAAATATATTCGAAGTGCCCACCTTTGCGATAAAGGGAGAGGACAACGTCACGTATTACAAGCACATCGGAGCTGCCCTGGACCATAACCCACATATGACCATGGACGATGGAGCCGACCTAGTCTCCACCATTCACAAAGATCGACGCGAATTGCTTCCGGATATCATCGGCGGAACTGAAGAAACCACTACCGGAGTCATCCGGTTGCGCGCAATGGCTGCGGATGGGATGCTTCAATTCCCGGTGATCGCAGTCAACGATGCCATGACAAAACATTTCTTTGATAACCGATATGGCACGGGACAATCCACCCTGGATGGCATCATTCGCGCTACCAATGTTCTCCTGGCGGGGAAAAATTTTGTGGTGGCAGGTTACGGCTGGTGCGGTCGAGGACTTGCTTCAAGGGCACGCGGGATGGGGGCACTGGTCATTGTTACCGAGGTGGATCCACTAAAAGCGCTCGAAGCAGTCATGGATGGGTTCCAGGTGATGCCCATGATGGCTGCGGCAAAGATCGGCGATATTTTCTGCACGGTAACCGGGGATATAAATGTGATCGACACGCGGCATTTTGAGGTGATGAAAGAAGGCGCCATCGTAGCAAATTCCGGTCATTTTAATGTGGAAATCAACATTCCCGGTCTCCAGGGAATGTCAAACGGCGCCCCCAAACTTGTGCGCCCATTTGTAGAACAGTACGAAACCAAAGACGGACGAAAGATCAATATCCTGGGCGAAGGCAGGCTCATAAACCTGGCGTCTGCGGAGGGGCATCCTGCTTCAGTCATGGATATGTCGTTTGCAAACCAGGCGCTGGCGGCTGAGTTCATGGTTAAGAATGCGAAAACACTGGAAAAGCGAGTTTATTCAGTTCCACCGGAAGTGGACGCTGAGATCGCCCGGATCAAACTATTTGCCATGGGAATAAGGATCGACGAATTGACCCCCGAGCAAGTCAAATATCTTAATTCGTGGCAAGAGGGAACATAAGTTTAGAAAGCATTTGATGAATTTAAGCCTCGCAGGGATCAACCTGCGAGGCCTTTTATTTGATAGGAACCTTTCAGGTGAATGATATGTTCGAAACAATGCGTAAGGGTAGAATTAATCAAGTGACAGTTTGCGTGTTGAACCAAGGGATGCCCCCACTCATTATGACGTTAATAAAGAGTATATTAAAATATATTCAGACAAGGATTGATATGCTTTCAAAACTTCGCGAACCCGTAAACGGTATAACCCATCTCGCCGGTGCCATTGCAGCATTACTGGGATCAATCATCCTTTTAATCATCAGTGGGACAGAGACAGCAAAGACCGTATCTATTCTGGTTTATGGTCTCAGCCTGGTGTGCATGTTCTCTGCCAGTTCCTGCTATCACTTGATAAACGCAAGCTCAGCACGCATCCAAACCTTTCGGAAATTTGACCACTCCGCGATTTTTTTGTTGATCGCAGGTACATACACTCCTTTTTGCGTTATTGCGTTCACAGGGTTTTTTCACTGGGGTTTGCTGGCAATCATCTGGGCAATAGCCCTGGGAGGGATAATTGTCAAGATATTCTATATCAAGGCACCACGCTGGTTAAATGCGACGATTTATGTGATCATGGGCTGGCTGTGCGTATCTGCCGCAGGGCAAATGGCATCAAACCTGCAGGCAAGCATCATCGTGTGGTTAATCATCGGGGGGGTGATCTATACCCTTGGGGCAATCATTTATGCCACCAAGATGTTCAATTTTGTCCCGGAGAAATTTGGATTTCATGAAGTGTGGCATCTATTTGTGCTATTGGGTGCGACTTCCCATTTTATTTCAATCATGCTTTTACTTACAATTCAAGTTTAAGGAAAGATAGGTACTCGAATAAATCCATTTGAAGTAAAATTTAGGGATTGAGCTCCCTTCCATTCCCCTGCCCAAATTCAATACTATCTGATAAAATACATTCCGCACGCCGGATTTAATCTCGTCATGTCAGACCCCGGTCTCTACTCCGGGGTTTTTGTATGGAATACCGCAGGAGCCATAGGCTGCAAGCAACCGGCTTACAGAGTACAGTCCTGCAAAGGTAAAACCTCTATGTTGAAAGAACGACCAGACCTTCGAAATATCGCAATTATTGCCCATGTGGACCATGGAAAAACCACATTGGTGGATGGACTCCTGCGTCAATCGCATACCTTCCGTGACAACCAGCAGGTAGCCGAACGCGTCGATGGATTCAAACGATCTCGAACGCGAACGCGGCATCACAATCCTGGCAAAAAACACGGCCATCACCATTCCTGACCCAGTGACCGGGAAAGTCGTAAAAATAAATATTGTAGATACCCCAGGACACGCAGATTTCGGGGGCGAAGTTGAGCGCGTGATGAATATGGTGGACGGGGTCCTGCTGCTGGTGGATGCTGCAGAAGGACCGATGCCGCAGACGCGTTTCGTGCTAAAAAAAGCCCTGGAAATGGGACACAAGGCCGTGGTGGTCATCAATAAAGTTGACCGCAAGGATGCTGAGCCCGAGCGAGTGGTAAACCAGACGTTTGATCTTTTCATCGAATTGGGAGCAACCGACGATCAGGCAGACTTCCCAATCATTTACGCTCAAGCAACCACCGCCCAGGCAGGTTTCACACCGGACCTCGGTCCCGACCTCCAGCCGCTTTTCCAGACCATCCTGCGGCACATCCCTGCTCCCATGGTGGACACCGAAGCTCCGCTGCAGCTACTCGTTACAACACTGGGGTATGACGATTATCGCGGCGTAACCGCTGTAGGGCGCATTCATGCCGGGAAAATCAATGTCGGACAAGCTCTTGCCCGCCTGAGAATTGACGGATCAAACACGCCAGAACGTGCCCGTTATTTATACGTTCACCAGGGGTTAAATAAAGTTGAAGTGGAACAAGCTGAAGCCGGAGAAATTATTGCTCTGGCCGGGTTGGAGGGGATCGCAATAGGGGAAACCCTGGCTGATATCGAGAATCCGGTTGCTCTGCCCACCATCAAGGTCGAAGAACCAACTGTTCGAATGACATTTGGAGTCAATACATCCCCATTTTCTGGGAAGGAAGGACGCTGGAGCACTTCACGCAAATTACGGGAAAGACTTTTCGACGAACTTCGCACCAACGTTTCCCTGCGTGTCCAGGAGACAGGGACTGCTGAAACGTTTCTCGTTTCCGGGCGAGGAGAATTACACCTGGCAATCCTTATCGAGACCATGCGCAGGGAAGGGTATGAATTCCAGGTATCCCGTCCGGAAGTTATTTTCAGGAAAGCGGAAGATGGCACACAACTCGAACCATTTGAGGAAGTCCATGTAGAAACCAGCCCTGAAACGGTTGGCGTGGTGGTGGAAATGCTCGGGAGCCGGCGCGGTAAAATGATGGACCTGCAAGATACCGGGCAAGGGAGTACCCGGCTGGTGTACATCGTCCCGACCCGCGGCCTGCTCGGATTTCGATACCAGTTCCTAACCGCGACGCGCGGCATGGGTGTCATGAATACCTTGTTTCATGGTTACGAAGAGATGGCCGGACCGATGGCCCAGCGTTCCACGGGTTCCCTGGTAGCCTGGGAAATGGGCGAGACAACTGCCTACGCTCTAAAAAGCGCAGAAGACCGGGGGACGTTATTTTATGGTCCGGGTTTGGCAGTATATGAGGGGATGGTAATTGGTGAGAATGCCCGTCCTGGGGATATCCCGATCAATGTGTGTCGAAAGAAGCATTTGACCAACATGCGCTCTTCGCATGGCGATATGGAAATTCGATTGACAACCCCACGATCGATGAGCATTGATGAAGCGATAGAATACCTGTCAGATGATGAACTGCTGGAAGTAACCCCGCTGTCCTACCGCATCCGTAAACGAATTCTAAATACAGACGAACGAGGAAAGCAGGACAAGAAATCCAAGGAAGCTCTCGAAGAATAAAATAAAGTGGCGCAAGTGACCTGCTTGCACCACTTTTTTTAAGTAATCTTGTTATGACTCTGCTTTCAACTTTACCACCCTGCCCCCCGTCATCTTTTCAAGCGCAGCAGGAGTCAATTCAAACACTGCATTGGGATTTCCCGCGGCCGCCCAAATTTTCTCATAGTGCAGCAGGTCTTCATCAAAATAAGTCTCTATTGGTTGAGGATAACCGACGGGAGGAACCCCACCGATAGCGTACCCCGTAACTGTGCGGACAAATTCGGCATCGGCGCGGCCGATGGTTTCACCTGCGTAACCACCGATCAGGGTTACGTCCACGCGATTCGCACCGCTAGTCAGGACAAGGACGGGCTTTCCAGAAGACTGACCGCGAAAGATGAGAGACTTAACAATCTGCCCAAGCTGGCAGCCGACGCGTTCTGCTGCTTCAGCAGAAGTCCGGGTACTTTCCTGAAATTCAATGACGTGCATGTCAAACCCCAAATCCTGGAGGATCGATTGTACTTTTACTGCGGATGGACTTAGATTCTTGCTTATGAAGTCATTCATCTTTCCTCGCAACGATCATAGAAACGGGTAATCCCCACATCAATTTTTCCACGCGAGCTACAGGAACGAACCCGGATGCAACGAGTATTTCGAGGAGGTTCACCGGCCGACAATCTACAATGCCGGGCATGTGCTCATGAAACCATTCGTAGACATTTACGGGAAGGCTATTCTTTTTTTCCAGGGCAACCACTCCAAGCTGCCCTCCACGGGTAAGCACCCTTTTAACTTCTTCAAGTGCAGGGGAGATCTCGGAAACCTTATAGACTTCCAAAGTAAAACTCATGAAAATGGCGTCAAAGAAATTACTTTTATAAGGCAAATTAGCAGCGTTTCCCATTTGCAAGGCGACGCTGTTTGTCAATCCCGCCCGCAGAATTTTTCTGCGTGCACGCTGGGTCATCCCCATTGATAGATCGAGCCCATAGGCTTTACCATTCTGCCCCGACGAATGGGTCATTTCAATCAATGCATGACCTGTACCAAAGCCGATTTCCAAGGTCTTGGCGCCTGCCTGAATGTTCAACATTTTTATGCCGATCTTCATAAAATGAATTTCTGGACCGGCGAACCAATCATACAGACGACTCAGGCGATCGTAATTTCCACGAACGACAGAATTGTTCATCGGATAAATGCCGCCTCTTTTTTTGCCAATGCATCAAGAAGATGTTGAGCATGCCCATGAAAAAGATCCATCTCTACAGCTTCAGAATTTAAGAACCAATCCAAATCAATGGTTTCACTGCTAAGCCCGAGGCTCCCCCCGATGAACTTCACTTCAAAATTAACCACAATGATGAAGGCCTGATTTCCATCAGGATACTCAACCAGAGTGTGCGGATCAGAATAAATACCGGTCAGACGGTGGACACGCACTCGGAGCCCTGTCTCTTCCCAAACCTCGCGCACACAACCCTCAGAGACGCTTTCCCCTGGTTCGATCATTCCACCGGGGAGGCACCAACTCCCATTGTCTTTCCGGCGAGTCAGGAGGACTTTCGTACCTGTATCGTCAAAAAGCACTGCCGAACAGCCAAAACGAAGCTGCCCCTGTTTACTTATCCGATCTCCGAGAATAATCCTGGTCATCATTCCAATATCCAAAAAAGGAACATGAATTGCTCCCTAGCTATGCCTGGACAAAGGTTCCTTTCTTTAAATCATCCAACGCTTGCAAGATCTCCTCGCGTGTATTCATCACAAACGGTCCATATGGAACGATTGGTTCTCCGATTGGAGCGCCTGCCACCAGCACAAAACGAACGGGTGCATTTTCCGAATGAATTTCGATATTGTCACCTTCCCCAAAAACCACCATATTCACTGCTGAAACTTCGGTTCCCCCAAAGACCCCGGTCCCGGCGAAAAGGTAAGCGAAACAAGTGTGATGCCGGGGGATGTTCAGTTCAAACCTGGCACCGGCGTCAAGCATCACATCCACATAAACAGGGTCAGCGGCGATCTTTGTCACCGGGCCCACGAGACTGCCCACCTTTCCAGCAATTACCCGAACACGGCAACCTTTATCATCGAAATCCGGGATGGTGGCAGCAACGACTTCCTGGTAACGCGGGGGGGACATTTTGAGAATGGCGGGTAAATTTACCCATAATTGGAATCCGTTAAATTATCCCTTGCGGGCCGCGGCGAGGCATTTCCTCATGCAATATGCCGCCTCCTGCAGTCATCCATTGCACATCTCCGGGACCGATTAATCCAGCGTTACCCATGCTATCCCGATGGTTGACGGTTCCATCAAGGATGTACGTCACCGTCTCAATGCCGCGGTGAGGATGCATGGGGAACCCACGAATCGGACCTTCCGCAGGATCATTGAAAGCAAAATGATCGAAGAGCAGGAAGGGGTCAAACAGGTTGGAAACATGAGGTGCAATAGAACGACGCAGGAGGACCCCAGCACCTTCCATAACGTACTGAGGTTCGATTATTTCTTTTACGGGACGGCTTCCATTCATATGAAATTTCTCCAATAATTGATTTTACTTGTAGAAAGTTAGAAACAAATAAATTATCGTTCCCGAGGATCTCCAGGCTGGGAACCAATCCCGTCCCTCTACAATTATTTCATATCGAACCCTTGTTTTTCCAATTCTGCGCGCAATTCCACCCGCACCGGACGCGAAACACGTCGGGCAGAATGTTCAGTCCAACCATAGTCCTCCATCTCATTCGGATTGCCTGGGACCGGCACCTGCCGACCATTATAAATACCAGAAGCGACCATGGTTGTATCGTAGAGATGCAGGTTTTTCTCTTCGTCCTCCTGATGGTACGATTCCAAGTGCAGGACCGAGCGAAGAGGCAAACGGGGCTTTTTTTCAACAAGGGTTTCTGGCCAACCAAGAGTCATGCCGGTGACGGCAAAAGTTAACCTGGGCAGACCCAGCAACTCAATTACTTCACCAGGATTATTACGAATACTTCCGATGTAACAGACACCCAACCCCAAAGATTTGGCAGCCAATGCGGCGTTTTGCGCAGCAATGGAGGCATCGATTGCTGCAACCAGGAAGTTTTCGGTATATTCGGTTATTTGGGTATAACCCCGCAATTTACACGCACGATCAAGTCGAGCCAAATCTGCGCACCATGCCAGGAAAACCGGAGCTTCGCAAATATGGGACTGGTTTCCGCAGAGCCTGGATAATCGTGCCCGCTTAAGCTCGTCAGAGACCGCGATAACGCTATACGCCTGAAGGTTTGATGAGGTGGAGGCACATTGTGCAGAAGAGATAATCGTCTCGATCAAGTGCTGGGGAATTGGATCAGTTTTATATTTCCGAACTGATGTATGACGCTGGATCAGGTCAAGGGTGGGATTATCCATTAATTCTCCAATATGATCGTCGGACTGGCTCAAAGAAAAAGACATTTGTACTGCCAGTATCGAATTTATGCCATGCTGCCACGGGATGACACAGGCGATCAATCTAGAAAATATTCGGGTACCTGCAATATCATCCCGGTTGGGTACGACTCGCATTTGTGAGTTTAAAAATTATTGAACAATGATCTTTATAAAGAATGTCTGACCAAAAGGGATCCCCAGGGAGTTAAAAGCCTGCCATTCACTAAAGTATTCCCCCGGGTCATTTGGAGCAACAAAAACAATCCGAAGGGTGACTTGCATCCCAGCGCGAGCCGGGTAAAGAGATTGTTCGAGGGGAGCCCCCAGTGCATTTCCATCGACCATGCGGAGGCGATACCGATCATCCCAATTACAGGAACCGGAATTCTGAACAAGCCATTGTTTATCCAAGGATATTCCAGGCGCGATAAGGGAAAAATCGGGAACGGTGACATCATCAATAAAAGTCAACCCGTCTTCGCAAGCCGGGGTGGAAGTCAAAGCAATAGATGGGGTGGTTGTCAGGGTAAAACCAGGTGTCGGAAAGATGGTGTCGACGGATATAGCGGTGGAGGAAACGGTTGGCGGGAGTGGAGTGTTTTTACCCCCACACGCAGCTAAAAGGATACACAAATAAACCCACCACCCCACAACCTTAGCACGCGCAAATAAGGACGCACAGATCAGCTTTCCATGCTTTTCTGTGTCCATCCTATTCCTCCTTGAAATTACGAAATATCAGGCTTCTTCCGCAGCTTCACCACCGGAATCATCCCCACCGCCGGTAACAAGCGGAATTGCCACCTCTCCACCACTGGCTCGCTGGCGGATGACTTGTTCGATTTCGGCAGAAAGATCCGGATTCTGACGAAGGAATTCTTTTGAATTTTCCCGCCCCTGTCCGAGACGGGTATCTCCGTAAGAGAAAAACGCGCCGCGTTTGTCGATAATCTCAAGCTGCGTTGCCAGGTCGATCAGGTCGCCGACCTTTGAGATGCCTTCGTTATACATAATATCGAACTCTGCGGTACGGAACGGAGGTGCGACCTTATTCTTGACCACACGGACACGGGTACGATTGCCGACAATTTCTGCTCCAATTTTAATTGACTGGATGCGGCGAACATCCAAGCGAACTGAGGCGTAAAACTTCAGGGCATTTCCACCCGTTGTGGTTTCCGGGTTGCCGAACATCACACCAATTTTCATGCGAAGTTGGTTCGTAAAAATAACCGAGGTTTTGGTCTGGTTGATGGCTCCAGATAGTTTGCGCAGTGCCTGCGACATTAAGCGAGCCATCGCGCCCATCTGTGCGTCGCCCATATCACCCTCGATCTCAGAGCGGGGAACCAAAGCAGCGACCGAATCTATCACCACCAGGTCCACAGCACCTGAGCGAACAAGAGTTTCGGTAATTTCCAGGGCTTGTTCGCCGGTATCGGGTTGGGAGACGAGCAGGTTATCAATATCCACGCCACATTTGGCGGCATAAGAGGGATCAAGGGCATGTTCCATGTCCACATAAGCTGCCGTCCCGCCCATTTTTTGGACTTCGGCGACAATGTGCTGGCAAAGAGTAGTTTTTCCTGACGACTCAGGACCATAAATTTCGGTGATGCGTCCACGCGGGATCCCGCCGATTCCCAGTGCCAAATCGAGAGAAAGAGAGCCAGTGGGGATGGCATCAATAGTCATTTTATGGGCTTCCCCCAGCCGCATAATGGAGCCGTCACCATACCGCTTGACAATATCTCCAAGGGCTTTATCAAGCATGCTTTTTCGACCATCATCCATGGTTGAGCTTACAGAAGTATCAGATTTGCGAGCCATATTTATCCTCTCTATCCTTGAATTGGATCGAGTATAGCACAGATGTTCGATAAGTCAAGAGTTCAGGGCACGGCGGCTAGCGGAGCGGGAGGCGGGGTAAAGTCGTAACCGCTGTATCCGTAGAAGGAAAAAAAGGTGATCTGTCCTGGAAGTATTTGAATGTTCACCTTTCTGTTCAATGCGCCATACGGGATGTTCAGTTCGTACACACCAGCCGGCAAGTTGCCCAACACTACATTCTCATTGTAATAGGCATCCCTGTTGACGGTCAACGGCCCATAGGTATTAACCGAATATTCCTTTTCAGTCTCAATCGATTTTAATATCACCAAATAGGAATCAAGCCAGGTCCCGTATGTACTCATTACACGACCAACCAGAACGCCATATCCCTGGGGAGGTGACACCCATAATTCAGGATTGCGTGTCATCCAAAAATCGTTTTCCCCCAGGCGCACCTCGAAATGGAGGTGAGGTCCAGTTGTCATGCCGGTATCCCCAACATTCCCGACCACATCACCCGTGTTAACCCACTGACCGACAATTACATCAACATCTTCCATGTGGGCATAGACTGTATAAAGTGGTTGGTCCTTATAACCAAAATCATGACGGATAGCGACAGCCAGACCGTAGGGATCTTTTAAATTGTAACTAGAGCCGGAATAGAGTCCTATTCCCGCCCAAACGACCGTTCCTGGTCCAGCAGCAAGCACCTCAGCTCCACGCGGGGCAGGGAGATCGATACCCGAGTGAATTACGTCTGGTCCAAAGTAGATGCCACCATAGCGGTAGTCCCAAACCGGATCACCTGGGTAGGTGGCAGCAATCGGAGCGGCGAAATAGAAATGGTCGAATGGGGAAATCGCCCAAGGTGTGGGGTACAAAGGCGGGCGGTATTCAGCTCCTACAGCAGGAATCACGGTGGGAAAGAATAATTGCAGGGGATCAGGCGAAGAAGTTGGAGAGGGATCAGAGGTTTCGCTCGCAATTTGCGGGATGGTGGGGGTTGTCAATTGGGGAAACGGAGTTTCACCAGTCGATGGAAGGTGGGTGGGTGGAAGAGTATTGATTATTTTGGGGGGTAAGTTTCCCGGCGGGGAGGCAAGGATTTCCGGTGTGGATGTGCAAGCGGAAAGAACGGAAATGACTAATATGCAAACAATACCAGAAAAGAGTTTCATGATTATGGCGTGGTGGTTGGACGGGTCGTGGGTGTTTTTGTGGGAGTGGGAGTGGTGTACCAAAAAGGAGTGCGAGTAGGGGTGCGGGTAGGAGGAATCACGATGGTGGGGGTGACAAGGACCTCCGGTGGATACAACTGAAGCATGGCTGAACGCCAATCCAAACCTTGCGGAAAAACCAGTTCATTTAAACGGGCGCCTGCATAATATGTCCGCCAATTTGTAAGGGCGGGGAGGCGCTGCCAGCCAAATTGAGCCGCCTGGGTAGTTATATCGAACCAATACCCTGCGGGGATGGCAGCCATTAATTGACCCCCATTCTCATATGCAAACGAACTCGTGGTGCGGGCGGAAAAATCCCAAGGAATTTGAGTCAGAGGCAACCCCTGGGATCCATCCTGGGCAGTGGTTTTTAAGTATATACGCCAATAAACCTGCTGACCAAAATCTTCGCGGATCACCACCATCCATTCAGCCTGGATCAGGGCAGGATTGAGAGTGATCGCCCTGCCGGTGTAGAGCCAATCGTCGCCCAATCCCGGGTCGGGAGGCGAGGTTAATGGGATATAGGCGTTTTCCAAGTTGCCAAGAGCGTCCCATCCAATTTGAGCTGATATCCGGTCACGCAAATCGTTATAGGAACCAGCAGCGAGTTCATTTAATTTTGGATAGGCTGCAGTTGTACCAGAGATGGTGACTAAAGAAGGACGTCTTTGTGGAAGGGCAGGATCCGATGCGGTTCCAGAATCAAAAAAGGGAGTTCCTGTTTTTTGAGCAGCCACCTGGAATGGACCTGGCAATAATGCGCTGGTAGTACCGTAAGCTAATCCGAATAATTTCCCCGGAAGAGCCATTGGTGGGATGTTTATTACATTGGATGTGGAGAAACCTGTCAGGTAGGTTTGATTAGGGGTGGATAAACCGCTGGCGATACTCGTATTGTCCTGCCAGACAGGCCAGTCACCTGCACCAACCCAGCGCGCCGGGGAGAAACGACTAGTGGTATCCCAGACATAAATACCGGTTAATCCAGTATCGATGTTCGTTGATGCCCAAGCAAGCCTGGTTCCATCAGGAGACCAGGCAGGGTGATTTTCGACCGATTGAGGATTATTACTGATATTAATGAAAGAACCGGCATTGTCAAGATCCGCAATCCAAACATCCGGGGTTCCGGTGCGATTAGAGATGAATGCAATCTGTCGCCCGAGCGGCGACCAGGCAGGAGATTGGTTGGAGGAGGAATTTTGAGTCAGTTGGAGGGGAGCTTGCTGCAGGTCTGAAACTGAGCGGACAAAAATATCCAAAGACCCTTTTGTATAACTTTCATATGCAATCCATGCCCCATCGGGAGACCAAGAAGGAGCCGCGTCATAATCGAGGGTGTCAGTTAGCCGAAGAACACTTCCACTAAATAAATTAAGCAGGTATAAGTCCCAATAGCCGTTGCGGCGAGAAGAGTAAGCCAGGGATTTCCCATCAGGGCTGAGGGCTGGGGTAATGTCGTCCCAGGGATCAGCGGTGAGGCGGGTCAATGGAAGCGTTTGGGGTGAAAACGCAAACAGATGAAAATTCCCCCCTTCCTGAAAAGAAAAAAAGAATAAATCCTTCGTCCCAAAAGGATCATCAATTTCCTGTGGTGAGGCAGTAATGATATAGGGAGTCTGGGTGGGTAATTCGATGGTCGGTTGAACCTGGGGAGAGGTACTGGTCGAAGAAGGAATAACAGGCAGAGCAGAAGGTGATGAAGGACCACACGCCGCCAAGAGCGATATCGATACTGCCAGGACGAACAAAACATTGGGATTAAGGCGCGAAATTCTTGGCATTTTATATTGGTGAGGAGAGAAATCTTACTGCAATGTCCCGGCGATCAACTTCGCCAATTTCAGGGTATGAAATTATGCCGGTCAGGTGATATTCATCCCCAGGGTCTGCCAAAGGGTTCTTGATATGAAGGTTGAGTTCAAGTAACCTGTTGATGGGCTCGACGATACTGGTGGAAACAATACACACTCCCTTTGAGTCAGGTTAAAGCCAGGTCAAGATAGGGTCTTTGTTTGAAGGGGGTTATATCCAGGACGACCTTCAGGCGTTTCCCATCAGAAGAGGGTTCAGCATGCATGTCGAGGAAGCGGGTCTCAGCAGGAGGCTTTTTATCCACACTTTCATCGTTGAGGAAGAACTCCATGCAGCCATTATAACCAGAAACCCGTTTTCCCACCGCTTTCCCTACGGTATAATCTGACCATGGCAAAGAAATTAACCCATATCGATGATGCAGGCCAGGCGCGAATGGTTGACATTGGGAAGAAACCAGATACCGAGCGCAGCGCTGTGGCAAGCGGGGAAATTTTAATGAAACATGAAACCTTGAAACTGATCAAGGAAGGACTGATAAAGAAAGGCGACGTACTAACAGTGGCTCAAATTGCCGGCATAAGCGCTGCCAAACGGACTTCAGAGTTAATTCCATTATGCCATCCCATCCCAATTTCTCACATTGATGTGTCGCTTTCACTTGATGATACACTCCCAGGTGTGTTGATCAAGGCTGCGGTAAAAACAACCGGGAAAACCGGGGTGGAAATGGAAGCGCTGACGGCAGTCTCAGTGGCAGCACTAACAGTATATGATATGGCCAAAGCAGCCGAAAAGACAATGAAGATACAGAATATCAGGCTCGTTGAGAAACACGGTGGGAGGTCAGGAGATATCGTAAACGAGTAACAAGGGAGCAATGAGCGAGCGCAAACCATTGTGGAGAAAAAATGCAAAAGGTAAAAGTATTGTTCTTTGCCACTTTACGAGATTATGTGGGAACGAAATCGTTGGAATTAGAAATCCCGACCGGTCTCACTGTTGGCGGGCTGACGAAAATACTGGTAAAAACCTACCCACGGCTGGAAAAAGTCAAAGAATCAATGATGGCTGCAATCAACCGGGAATATGCGGCTGACGAGCAAGTGATCCCTTTAGAAGCTGAAATCGCTTTCTTTCCACCAGTTTCAGGCGGTTAAAGCATACATGACCTTCCCGACCATTATATCCATCGTCGATACCGCCCTCGACCTGAACAGTCTACTGGCTCAAATCACACTCCCAACCACCGGGGCTGCAGCAATGTTTACAGGGGTGGTGCGCGGGAAAACCACCCGTGGGGGTGCCCTGGAAACGAATTACCTAGATTATGAAGCTTATCTGCCGATGGCGGAGACCAAGATGAGGCAGATAGCGGATGAAATTCGCGGGAAATGGACCAGCATTGAAGGCATCGTCATTGTGCAGCGGATCGGACGATTATTTCCTGGTGAGATATCGACGCTGGTGGGATGCACCTCCGCCCACCGCGATACCGGGGTATTTGATGCGGCACGTTTTGGTATTGATCGGTTAAAAGAGATCGTCCCGATCTGGAAGAAAGAAATTGGCACAAAAGGTGAAATTTGGGTTGAGGGCGAGTATCACCCGAAACCTGGAGAATGATGGATATTTCCTGCATAAAGTGCGATCGCGTTTACCCTAGTGAAGGGCTGCCGTATCTTTGTCCACATTGCGGAGGTTTATATGATTTTCGCAATCCATTTTCTTTCAATCCCGCACATGTGGACCAACATCAACCCGGCATCTGGCGATACGCGGACACATTTGGGATGGACCCAGGATTACAAGCCTGTTTCCCTAGGCGAGGGCAATACCCCATTAATATGGGCAGAAATTTCCGGGCGTAGAATTGCATTTAAGTGTGAAGATCAAAATCCAAGCGGATCTTTTAAAGATCGGGGTTCTGCAGTTCTGGCTACGTGGCTTCAACTACGGGGCATTCGTGAAGCTGGTGGAGGATTCTTCAGGGAACGCAGGAGCTTCCATCGCTGCATACGCTGCCCGGGTGGGGATCAAAGCCAGGGTTTACGTTCCCGAATCCACGACCGGACCCAAACTGAGACAAATCGAGGCTTATGGTGCCGAACTAGTGCAGGTCCCAGGCGATAGAAGCAAGGCATCTGAAGCGGTCAAGGCAGCAGCCGAAAGAGGCAGTACTTATGCAAGCCATGCTTATTTGCCTTTTAACCTTCCCGGATATGCCACAATTGCATATGAGTTATTTGAGCAGCTGGGGAACAAAACGCCAGGGGCTGTGATCCTGCCGGCAGGTCAGGGCGGGTTGTTACTCGGAGTGGCGAGAGGATTCCAGACGCTGCGTATAGCTAATAACCTTCAACACAATATGCCATTACTTATCGCCGTACAAGCGCGTGATTGTGCACCATTATGGGAACGATTTTATAACAATAACGTGGCGATTGGGACATTTATGGAAAAGTCTACAATAGCGGAGGGGGTTCGGGTCAGCACACCAATACGTGAAAAAGCAGTGCTAAAAGCGATCTTAGACAGCAATGGGTCAATTTGTGTGGCAGAAGAAACTGAAATTTTAGTATCCAGAAAGAAATTAGCAAGTTTGGGTTTTTATGTGGAGCCGACTTCAGCAATCGTCTGGACCGCATTAACACAAACAATTAATAATTTACCTGACCCTGTTGTAGTTATCCTGACAGGTTCGGGTCATAAATACGATAAAAATTGATCAAAGGAAAAGTCAAATGGGAGACATCCAAGCTTTTGGAAACAAATTAATGGGAAACCTAGAGAAAGTGATCGTGGGGAAAAGACATCCCATTGAGTTGATCGTCGTCGGGCTGCTTTGCCAGGGACATGTGCTCATCGAGGATGTACCGGGTGTAGGAAAGACCGTATTGGCGCGCAGCCTGTCGAAAAGCCTCGGATGCTCATTCAACCGGTTGCAGTTCACACCGGATATGCTACCGAGCGATGTTACCGGTGTATCCATTTACAACCAGTCAAAGCGGGTGTTTGAATTCCGACCAGGTCCAATCTTTGCTCAAATTGTGCTAGTTGATGAGATCAAT
The DNA here is from genome assembly GCA_963826215.1 of uncultured Chloroflexia bacterium. GTDB lineage: Bacteria > Chloroflexota > Anaerolineae > Anaerolineales > Villigracilaceae > UBA877. Next base: position 518,650 of record CAWGWL010000033.1, read on the forward strand.
CGTGCAACACCCAAGACCCAGGCAGCACTCCTTGAAGCAATGGAAGAACGACAGGTGACAGTGGATGGAAAAACCCACCTGTTGCCAAAACCTTTTATGGTTATGGCAACTCAGAACCCAATAGAATATGAGGGTACTTTCCCTCTGCCAGAAGCACAACTCGACAGGTTCCTCCTGCGAGTGCGGTTGGGATATCCAAATCCATCGGATGAAATTGAGATTCTTAATCGTCAACAACTGCGACACCCGATCGAGAACCTTAAATCGGTAATAAAAGTGGACGAACTCACAGAAGCAATGGTAGACATTAAAAAAGTCTATGTCTCCGAGGCGATTAAGAAATACGCGGTGGAATTAACAAACCGAACAAGACAAAATGAAGATTTATACCTGGGCGCCAGCCCACGCGGGAGCCTTGGCCTCTTCAGGACCGGCCAAGTGGCTGCGGCGCTTGATGGACGTGACCATGTTTTGCCAGACGACATTAAGCAAATGGCCGTTCCAGTGCTGGCGCACAGAATTATCGTGGGGCCAGCAGCCCGGTTAAGGGAATTGAGTGCAGAGCAAATCGTACAGGAAATTGTCGATAATACGCCTGCCCCTGGTGGAGATTACGAAAAGTCTAAACGGAAATGAAGCCCCTTCCTGCTTTTCGCTGGTTTTTAGCTGGATTATTCTTTTTTAGCCTGGCTGGTTGGTTCATCTCCGGCTTTCTCATGTACGCCCGCCTGGCTTACCTGTCCATAATCCTGATCATTGGAGCAGGAATATTCACTTATTATTCTTTGCACGGCATTAAAATGACCCGCCAGGCGCGTATCCTGCGAGCCAGCGTGGGTGATGTATTTGAAGAGCACTTTGAAATCCGGAATTCTTCATGGTTTCCCTGCCTGTGGTTGGAAATATTCAACCAGTCCAATTTACCCATGGCGGGTGGTTCCCGGGTGTTAACGGGGATAGGCCGAAACCAACGCCGGTTTTATACCGCCAGGACATTACTTTACCGTCGGGGGGCTTTCTTGCTGGGTCCCACCCGCCTTACATCCGGGGATCCATTTGGTTTATTTGCCATCCACAAGAGAATAGAAGCGAAAGAACCACTTTTAGTCATGCCGATGATCTTCCCGATCAAAGAATTTCCACCTCCACCAGGTCTCCTGCCCGGAGGAAAAGCCATTAGATTACGAACTTCTGACGTGACTCCGCATGCTGCGGGAGTGCGGGAATATTTCCCCGGTGATCCCATGAAACGAATCCATTGGCCAAGCACAGCACATCGCGGCCGGTTTATGGTCAAGGAATTCGAACAGGATCCACAAGCAGATACCTGGCTATTTTTGGACGCTGAGAAGGAAGTGCAGGCATTGCTACCAGAACAACCCATGACATTCAGAGAAGACGGTTGGTGGCTTCGCCGACCTAATGTGGCACTACCATGTGATACCTTCGAATATGTAATCAGTACAGCAGCATCCCTGGCACGATATTTCCTTTTGGAGCGACTTGCGGTTGGACTGGCGAGTGCAGCGGGGATGACCACGATTGTCCCTCCGGAACGAGGTGAACGTCAGGTTAACAAAATCATGGATACGCTGGCGTTCCTCCGTGCAGATGGGAAAATGCCCTTGCTGGGGCTGGTGACCATGCGAGCAAAATTATTGCCAATTGGGACAGGCGTTATCCTGATCACTCCTTCTGCGAGACCGGAGATATTGCTCACCGCAGAGGATTTACTGCGCCGCAAACTTCGCCCCGTTGTGGTCTTAATCAAAGCCGAGACCTTTGGGGGAGAGGGGGAAAGCGATCCAATCATTGCCAGCCTGGTATCCCGAAACATTCCAGTTTGTCCGATCGGATACGGTGACGATTTGTCCGTTAAATTGACTCTCCCAGTGACATATTTTCACAGGTCATATTATCCAAAAACATCCCATAAACTGGGGGTTTGAACACTTGACGATTTAGTGATGAATTTCACGAAATAACCGTCCACATTGCACTATACGTACTTGTCAACTAGATTGATACTTGTATGGAGGACTGGAAGAAAAAATGAAACATTTTCTCGATATTTCCGATCATTCGCCAGAGGAACTTCAGGATCTAATCGATCTAGCCATCCGTTTAAAGAAAGAATACTTTTCCGGAGGTAACCCACCGCTTTTTAAGGGTAAGGTTCTAGGCATGATTTTCCAGAAACCCAGCTTAAGAACGCGTGTTTCATTTGATATGGCAATGCGACACATGGGCGGCGATGCGCTGTACCTATCTCCAAACGAAATCGGTCTCGGCAAGCGAGAGTCCATTGCGGATGTGTCAAGAGTCCTTTCGGGATACGTGCAGGCAGTGATGGCACGAGTTTTTGAGCATCAGCACATTCTGGACCTGGCAAAGTGGTCTTCTGTCCCCGTCATTAATGGCTTAAGCGACCTAAGCCATCCCTGCCAGGCAATGGCAGATGCATTAACAATCCAAGAGAAATTCGGTAAAAATAAAGGGCTGAATGTAACATTTGTGGGAGACGGGAATAATGTGGCTGTGTCTCTCATGCAGATTTCGACCAAATTGGGATGGAATTTTACAATTGCCAATCCTGAAGGTTATGACCTGCCGTCAAGCAGCGTCGACCAGGCTAAAAACGTGGCTAAAAATTCCGGGTCGGTGCTTCAATTCTTGCGAAATCCTCATCAGGCTGTGAAAAACGCACAAGTCATATACACTGATACATGGACCAGCATGGGTCAAGAAGAAGAAACTGCAAAGCGTGAGGGAATATTCCCGCCTTACCAGGTAAATTCCAAACTAGTAAGCGAAGCAGACAAGGATGTCATCGTTATGCATTGCCTCCCGGCACACCGAAACCAGGAATTGACCGATGAAATCGCCGACGGCGCACATTCGGTAATTTTCCCGCAAGCTCATAACCGACTGCATGCACAAAAAGCAATATTAGCACGGTTATTTGGTGTGGCTTAGCAGTCCCTAGTAAAAGCATGCACAGCGATAAGGAAAACGCATGGAAATCCAGGAATATATTACTCTCGAGGAAAAGTACGGAGCCCATAACTATCATCCCCTGGATGTTGTAATTGCGCGGGGTGAAGGGGTATGGGTCTATGACGTAGATGGCAAGAAATATCTTGATTGCCTTTCGGCTTACTCGGCAGTAAACCAAGGGCATGTCCACCCGAAAATACTAGCCGCGCTGGTGGAACAAGCCGGAAAAATCACATTAACTTCAAGAGCCTTTCGTAACGATCAATTACCCCTTTTTTATAAGGAGCTTTCTGAACTCACTGGTTACGAAATGTCGCTGCCAATGAATTCGGGCGCTGAAGCTGTAGAGACTGCGTCTAAAGATAGCCAGAAAATGGGCCTACCAGATAAAAAAAGTCCCGCGGCATCGTGCGGAAATCATCACCTGCACAGGCAACTTCCATGGAAGAACGATCACTACGATTTCATTCTCCACTGAACCGCTTTACCGCGATGATTTTGGTCCATTTACCCCCGGGTTTGTCACAGTCCCTTATGGCGATGCAGGGGCAATTAAGCAGGCAATTACTGCAAATACGGCTGCCGTTTTCCTGGAACCCATCCAGGGTGAAGGTGGGGTAATAATCCCTCCGAAGGGCTATTTAAAAGATGTTGCCAAATTATGCAAGCTAAATAACGTTTTGTTCATTGCTGATGAAATTCAGACCGGGCTGGGGCGAACCGGAAAATTATTTGCCGCCCAACATGAAGATGTCAGACCGGATGTGACCGTTATCGGCAAAGCCCTGGCTGGAGGTTTTTATCCAGTCTCGGCAGTATTATCGGACAAGGAGGTATTGGGGCTGTTCGTTCCAGGTGAACACGGGTCGACCTTTGGCGGGAACCCCCTGGCGGCAGCCATCGCCCGCGCGGCTTTGAAAGTGATTGTTGAGGAAAACCTCATTCAGCGCGCGGCCGACCTGGGGGAATACTTCCTCGAACAATTAAGCGAAATCCCCAGCCCGCATGTAAAAGAAGTGCGTGGAAAAGGCTTGCTGATTGGAGTTGAAGTTAATGAAAGGGCAGGTGGAGCCCGCCGTTTCTGTGAAGCTTTACAGAATAACGGGATCCTGGCCAAAGAAACACATGAGCGAGTTATTCGGTTTGCACCGCCATTAGTGATTGATAAAGAAACCATCGATTGGGCACTTCCATCCATTCGGGAAGTTTTGAACATGAAATAGTTTTTCTTGTCCAACTGGAAAGGTATCCAGTAAGTACATGGAAGATGGTTAATTAATATCGGGATTGGCCTAGAAAAAAAGGTATGCAAGTTACCTTCTTAATATCCTACTAGCTTTGGAGGAAAGAAATGAATATTTGTATCCCAAAAGAACGCCGGCCGTTTGAATACCGTGTGGGGCTTTCTCCCATGGGGGTGGAAACTCTCATTCAAAATGGACACAATGTCTTTATTGAGCACGAAGCAGGACACGGAGCGGGATTCCCGGATGGGGAATATGAAAAAGTAGGGGCGAAGATCGCATATGCAACGGATGAAATCTACGGTCGGGCTGAACTTCTGCTTAAAATCGCCCGTCCTCTCGATGATGAACTAGACATGCTGCAACCAGGGACGACCATTGCAGGCCTTCTGCATTTAGCGTCAGCCAGGCAAAACAAGATCGATGCATTGCTGAAAGATAAAATCACCGCCATCGCATATGAACAGATCACCGAAGCTGATGGTTCATTGCCCGTGCTGCGTCCATTCAGCCAGATTGGAGGCGCAATGGCCGCGGAAGTTGCGTCGCGATTGATGCAAAGTGATCAAGGGGGACGGGGGATTCTGCTTGGCGGCCTTCCGGGTATCCCACCTGCAGAGGCAGTCATTATTGGAGCCGGAATCACCGGCACCAATGCTGCACGTGCTTTTAAAGGGCTGGGCGCACATGTGACAGTCCTTGACAAGTCACTTAGTGCACTTCAAAGAATCAGCCAATGCGACGCAAATTTTGTGACCATGCTTGCTACTCCCCGCAACCTTACCCGGGTATGTGAGTACGCAGATGTGCTGGTTGGAGCGGTTTTAGTACCTGGTGCGCGGTCTCCGATCATTATCACTCGTGAGATGGTTAAGAAAATGAAGCAGCGGTCCGTATTCATTGATATCAGTATTGATCAAGGCGGATGCAGCGAAACTTCCCGTCCAACAACCCTGGAACACCCCTCTTATGTTGAGGAAAACGTGGTGCATTATTGTGTCCCCAATATGCCAAGCGTAGTGGCAAGGACTGCTACATATGGCTTCGTCAATGCGGCCATTGGGTACATACTGGAAATTGCCAACTTAGGCGTGGAAAAGGCCATCGAAAATCCTGCAATCGAGGCCGGCGTGAACACTTATAAGGGTGAGTTACGCCATCTTACCCGCCTTGAGAATAAGGAGTAACCATGGATTGGAATAGCATTTATCAATCGCGAGTAACATCGGCGGAGAAGGCAGTACAAGCGGTCAAATCGGGCGACCGAATCTTTATGACCGGCAACGTTTCAGTACCGCAAACTCTTCTCGCTGCTCTGGTGGCTTATGCGCCTAATTTGAGGGATGTAGAAATTTGCCAAGCACTTTCAGTTGGCGCGGCTGACTATGTAAACCCGGAAATGCAAGGCCATTTAAGAGTCAACGCGATGTTTATCAGCGCCAATGTTCGCAAGGCTGTCCAGGATGGCCGCGCTGACTTTACGCCTGTACTGCTTTCTGAATTCCCGCTGCTCTTCAAAAGTGGACTGTTGCCAGTGGATGTGGCCTTTGTTCACGTGTCTCCTCCGGACGAGCACGGATTCTGCTCGCTGGGAGTGGAAGTGGGCCTGACAAAATCGCCTGCAGAATCTGCAAAAATCATAGTTGCCGAAGTAAACGATCAGATGCCTCGCACCCTTGGCGACTCATTTATCCACGTAAGCCGCCTGACCCATATTGTTTCAGTTAGTTATCCCATCCCTGAAATGCCTATGGCTGCAGATGGAGCAGATCCAATCACCGAACGCCTGGCTGGTTACGTGGCTGACCTGATCCCGGATGGCGCCACCATGCAGATGGGTATTGGGGCAATCCCTGATGCCGTTTTAAAATTTCTTTTCCATAAAAAGGATCTTGGGGTTCACAGCGAATTGATCTCGGATGGAGTCATTGACCTGGTGGAAGCAGGCGTTTTGACGAGCGCCCGAAAATCTTTGCACCCCGGGAAGATCGTGCTCGGTTTTGTTCTTGGGTCGAAGCGGCTGTATAGTTGGGTGAACGATAACCCCTTATGCGAATTTCGCCGCACGGAATATGTAAATGATCCCTTTGTCATTGCCCAGAATGACAAAATGGTAGCAATCAACTCGGCCATCGAAATTGATCTGACGGGTCAAGTTTGCGCTGACAGCATCGGACCGAAATTTTTCAGCGGGATTGGCGGGCAACTCGATTTCATATACGGTGCTTCCAGATCAAAGGGAGGCGTCCCGATCATCGCCATGCCCAGCACCAATGTGTTTAAAGACGGCACCTCCGCGAGCAAGATCGTGCCAATGCTTAAGCAGGGGGCAGGGGTAGTTACCGGTCGGAATCATGTTCATTACGTGGTCACAGAATATGGAGTTGCTGATTTATATGGGAAGTCCATCCGCCAACGAGTGAAGGCACTCATTGGCGTCTCGCATCCAGATTTCCGGGCTGATTTGGAAAAACAAGCCAGCCAATTAAAATGGACATAATTAGAGATTAATTGCCAATTTCCAGAACATTGAGGACGGCCATGCGGCCGTCCTTTGACATATAATAGACTGATGAACAGAAAAGCAAAAATTGTCGCAACAATAGGTCCAGCAAGTGAGAGTCAAACCATCCTCGAAAAATTGGTTGCTGCCGGGATGGATGTGGCAAGATTAAATTTTTCGCATGGGACGAGCGAATCGCACTCAACCAGAATCCAATCTATACGAGCGGTTTCAACCCGCCTGGGAAAGCCTCTTGCGATTCTTCAAGACTTGCAAGGACCGAAAATCCGTGTAGGGGAGCTGGTGGAGCCACTGACACTTATAGCCGGCCAACTTGTTCACCTGTATCAAGAGAATATGGATGAGCCGCCAGGGATTTCCATCCCGGTTGGTTTTCAACAAATCTTCAGCGCAGTTAAACCAGGGGACCGTATCCTGCTTGATGATGGCCGGTTAAGCTTAATCGTGAATTCGGTGGAGAGGGCACAATTGTCAGCGGAAGTAATCACTGGAGGCGTGTTGGCTTCACATAAAGGGATCAACCTGCCAGGAGTTTTCCTGAATATCCCCGCCTTCACCGAGAAAGATCTCAAAGACCTCGCGTTTGGGCTCTCAGCGGGAGTTGACATTGTGGCGATGTCTTTTGTACAGTCTGCCAATGACGTTAAAACCGTAAGAGAGCTTATTAAAAAAGGGGGAGGGAATAATCCGTTATTGATCGCAAAACTTGAGCGGCCAAAAGCGCTGGATAATCTAGAAGAAATCCTGGACTGGGTTGATGGTGTGATGGTGGCGCGAGGCGACCTGGGAGTTGAGATGGCACCAGAAGACGTACCTGGTGCTCAAAAACGCATCATACAAGCTGCCAACCGAAAGGGAAAAATTGTCATTACTGCCACCCAGATGCTTGAGTCAATGATCCACAACATGCTCCCGACCCGAGCAGAAGCTTCTGATGTTGCCAATTCCATTTATGATGGAACCGATGCAGTCATGCTTTCTGAAGAAACTGCCGTGGGTGACTACCCTGTGGAAAGTGTTGCCTTAATGAACCGAATTGTTCAACAAGCAGAGAATAATTATTCAAAATGGGGACACGGACAGATCCTGGAATCCGACGGACATGACGATGCGGCTGCAATTGCCAAAGCTGCACGAGAACTGGCTCAAGACCGTGACGTGGAGGCGATCGCTGTTTTTACCCGCACAGGACGCACAGCGGTCCTGATGTCGAAAGTCCGACCTGAGGTTCCAATCCTGGCATTCACACCGGTTAAAGAAACTTTCCAACAGTTGGCACTGACATGGGGTGTGACACCTTATTGCGTACCCTGGGCGGATACAATGGAGGAGATGATCGCACACGTCGAAACCACCCTGCGTGAATGCGGTCTTGTCAAGCCAGGAGGCCAGGTGGTGGTAGTTACGGGGTTCCCGGTGCGAGATATCAGGCTGCCCAATATGGCTTTGTTGCACACTCTGGGAAAGTAGAATCACCGGGATAATATGGAATATCCCGTAAAAATTTCCCCTCAAACTAATCATCAATAGATTTTCGTAATAATTTGGTTATACCCTTAAGTTTTTTCGACTCCACACGCTTTGACTGCGAAGCTAAAGTTGGATGGGTGGGACGTCGTCTTTTTGGTTTGATAAGCGCCTTTCGAATTAGAGCAACCAACCGCTGTTCTGCATCGGAACGATTGAGTTCCTGAGCTCGATGGCGTTTTGCCTCGATAACCAGTTCTCCGTCCTTAGTCATTTTGCTACCAGCCAACTTACAAAGCCGACCTTTGATATCATCATCCAGTGCGGTAGAAGTGCGCACGTTATAACGCAACTGAACGGCAGTGGCAACCTTGTTTACGTTTTGCCCGCCTGGACCTGAAGCGCGAACGAAATTGATGATCAATTCACGACGGGGGATAAAAAGGGAAGAGGTGATCCGAAGCATGAGACCCTTTTAAGCTGAGGCAAAATGCCCCGATTCATTGATCGATATGCGACCGAAAGATTCCCGTCGCTGGAAGGATTATTGAAAGCTGGAAGAGCCTGGAGTTAAAACATCATCGCGTTGATCTTGTCCATGGTCCCGTGAGCAGGGCGCAAATCCGAGTCAGGAAGTCGATTAAGGGGAGTGTCAACTAGATTGTAGGCTTCCAACAAAGTGGGTTTGGATTCGTCAATGTAAAGCAACCCGGTCACCAACCAGTTATTTATTTGGGCGTTTTCCAACATTTGGAAGGCATTTGCCCGACTGGTGGGATCGTAATCTTTTTCTATTTTCTTCAGGATAATCGTTGAACCGTCGTGCATACTGACTTCACGAACAGTCCCTTCAGGGAAATCACCCGGTATTTCAATTTCATCCAAGGCAGGGATGAAAGAAATATCATGCAGTGGCGCTTCATGGTCCTTCCCCCAAGTATAGGAGTGTGTGGCGTTATCCTGGTTGTTGAAGGTCACACAGGGGCTGATAATATCAAGGACTGCCACACCGTGATGGCTGAGGGCGGCTTTCAACAATTCTTTAACCTGCTTGGCGTCACCGGCGAATGAACGAGCTACAAATGTGGCATTGGATGCCAATGCTTCCAAGCATATATCCACGGGCATATATTGATTAATGCCCTGGTGCTTCAAATTAAGTCCAACTTCAGCCGTTGCCGAGAATTGACCCTTTGTCAATCCGTAGACACCGTTATTCTCGACGATGTAGACAATTGGTGCGTTACGGCGAACCATGTGTTTGAATCCTCCCATTCCAATAGAGGCAGTATCGCCGTCGCCAGAAATCCCAATCGCACGCAAGGATGAATCAGCAAATAAAGCCCCGGTCGCAAACGAGGACATACGTCCATGCAAGCCATTGAAGCCGAATGAGCGATTCAAGAAATATGCCGGGCTTTTCGAAGAACAACCAATACCGCTGAATTTTAATATTTCTTCGGGGACAATATCCAGGTCGTAACAGACGGTGATAATCTGATTGGCAATGGAATTATGTCCACAGCCCTGACACAAGGTGCTGGGGAGGCCTCGATAATCATTTTTAGAAAGACCGACTTTATTGGTCTGAGCAGGAGCGGGAGTGGTCATTATTTTGCCTCCAAGGCTAAAATGGTATCCTTGACCCATTTGGCGGTCAACGGTAATCCATCACTATGACAAACAGAACGGAACTTGGAAGCCTGGTCGGGGAATAACGCGCTAAAGATCTGGCGCAATTGTCCATCGCGGTTAGCTTCGATAATATAGATTCGATCATATTTGTTTATAAAATTCATTTACTTCCGGAGTACACGGCAATGAACGCAGCCGAAGGAACGCTGTTTTTAGATTTGTGTCGCCTTTCAGCAATGCCAGGGCTTCCTGCACTGCCGGTTGGGTGGACCCATAAGAGATAATGCCAGTTGTCGCGCCTTTGGTTGTCTTAATGATCGGTTTTGGGACCATTGTTCGGGCTGTATCATATTTCTTCTTAAGGCGGGCCATGTTGGTTTCCCATGAAAGAGCATCCTCTGTATAGCGAGCTTCCTCATCGTGACCAGTACCACGCCCAAACCAGGCAGCTGCGTGATGTTTATTACCTGGAACAGTGCGATATGTGATCCCGTCGCCGTCTGAATCCTTGTAGCGGCTCCAGATGCCGTTTAGTTTTTCAAGATCCGGTTCCCAAAGGACTTTGCCATGCTCGAGAGGGCTGTCGGGATATTCGAAGGGTTTTGTCATCCACTGGTTCATACCCAGGTCAAGATCGCTCAAAACGAAGACAGGCGCCTGCAAATGCTGGGCTAAATCAAGGGCTTTCCAACCAAACTCAAAACATTCCTGTACTGAGCCAGGCAACAGGATAATATTTTGTTTATCGCCGTGACCCAGGGAATATACCTCGGTTAAATCACCCTGGGCGGTACGGGTTGGCAGCCCGGTACTGGGTCCTATGCGCTGAACGTCCCAGACAACCACCGGAACTTCAGCAAAATATGCCAACCCAGCATATTCCGCCATCAGGCTAATCCCCGGACCGGAGGTGGATGTCATTGAACGCAGCCCACCCCAACCCGCTCCGATTGCCATACCTATGGCAGCTAATTCATCTTCAGCCTGCATTACAGCATAAGTCTGTTTGCCATCTGATGTTTTACGAAATTGAGGCAGGAATGTGTTTAGAGATTCAGCCAGGGATGAGGCGGGAGTGATCGGATACCAGGCAGCAAATTGGATACCCCCATAGATGGCACCCAACGCAGCCGCGGTATTTCCGTCGGCCATGACGTATCCCGAGGTGGAATCCATGCGGGCGACCGAATATGGATCGGACTTTTTTAAGTTTTGAGCAGCCCAGTCTGCGCCGGTTTTGATCGTGCTGAAATTTGAGTCGACTGCTTCAGCTTTACCTTTGAAGTGGAAACTCAAGGCTTGCTTGATGGTATCAAGTTCGATACCCAGTATCTGAGCCAGGACACCAACATAGACCATGTTGGCGATGTAATCACGCAACGCAGGAGACACATTTGCGGAGCGCGCGATTTGTTTTACCGGCATTGGATAAACGGAAATATCGCTGCGGTTAATGGCCAGTTTAATATCATCAGCGTAGAAAAAAGCCCCTCCTGGCTGAACAGCGGCCAAATCCTTGGCGAATGAAGCCGGGTTCAGCGTAACCACCAGCTCCTGTTCATCACGCCGGGCAATATAACCATCTTTACTTAGACGAATCGTGTACCAAGTTGGCAAACCCTGGATATTGGAAGGAAATAGATTTTTTCCAGAGACTGGTATACCCATTTTAAATAATGCCCGCAATAATGTAACATTTGCAGTCTGTGAACCCGACCCGTTGACAGTGGCAATGGTAATTGAAAAATCATTAATTACTTTTCCAGACATAATTACTCCTGATTATTTCGATGACAAATAAGATAAAAAGAGGCCACTTGATAGTAAATCAATCATACGGGGGGGTCAAGGGGGGAAACCTGAAAATATATATATTTATAATAAATCTGCCACCCAAGGCGAGGAAAACCAAGGCAGTGCGTGAATGATGAGGCTCATTTAACGCATTTATAAACCCCACGATCAAGACTAAAAATTGGAAAGCAGAGGGTTACTCAAAGACTGCGAATTTCCGCCAGGCTATAACATTACGGAACCAAATAATCTGATACAGCGGCTGCCATCAAGGCGGCACCGCGCGGCAAAGCTGCCTCGTCGATATCAAATTTGGGATGGTGATGACCGGCATCCAATCCCTTTTCATGGTTGGCTGACCCAATAAAGAAAAAACAACCCGGCACTTTTTCAAGGACATATGCAAAATCTTCGGACCCCATCGTCGTGTAGTTTGAAGAATCAATATCTGCCGTGGGGAGCAAGCGATGAGCAACGCCCTGAACACGCAAGGCAGTTTCACGGTGATTTATGGTGGCAGGAGTGAGTAATTCCATTTCGATCTCTGCATGACAACCCATGCCGTCAGCCACCGAATTTACTGTTTGTTTAAACCGCTCAAGGACACGCGCCCTAACCTCCTGTTCAAAAGTGCGGATTGTGCCGGTCAATTCCACGGCAGGTGGGATAACATTAAATGTTTCGCCACCATGAATGGTGCAAACACTTACAACAGCAGTCTGCAGGGGGGCAATGTTCCTGGAAACGATCCCCTGCAACGCTGAAACAATCTGTGCGGCAGCCAGGATCGGATCCACAGCGAGATGCGGAACAGCACCATGACCGCCTTTACCGACCACCTTGATCTTGAAAATCTCTGCGCCTGCCATGGCTGGACCACTGGAAATTCCGATCCACCCCACGGGCTTTTCGTTCCAGACGTGCAATGCCAATGCAACATCCACTTTGGGGTTTTCAAGAATCCCGCTTGCGAGCATCTTTTCTGCGCCACCCATTCCCTCTTCTGCAGGTTGGAACATGAACTTAACCGTCCCTGCAAAATCATTACGATGCGCATTGAGCATTTTGGCAACGGTCAACAAAACAGCAGTATGGCCATCATGCCCGCAGGCATGCATTACACCCTGGTTCTGGGAGGCGTAGGGGGCACCTGTCTGCTCATGAATGGGGAGGGCGTCCATATCGGCACGGACAAGCACCACAGGACCGGGTCTGGATCCTTCGAGAAGCGCCACCACGCCCGTCCCGCCAACCCCGGGATGCACTTCAAGACCAAGGGCAGTTAGTTCCCTTGCGACAATTCCCGCGGTACGAACTTCCTGAAACCCAAGTTCAGGATGCGCATGAAAATCACGGCGCATGGATTGCGTATATTCAAACAATCCTTGAGCTTCTGCAAGAAAATCGTGCATTGAAAACCTCACATGTCAAAATGATCTGGATTCGCATTAAGCAAATTTTAGAACCCGAAAATATTCCTCATAACGCGGGGCGTCATCCGTGCTATCTATAGTGCGACGAGAGCGCATACGCTGCTCAAACAAAAGGGGGTCACCGATCTGTGATTTGTGTTCCCGCAGGGCGTTCATTTTAATTTCCCACGTAGCAGTTACATCCAGGGTGACTGTAGGAGTGGATGCCAATGAAACCCACACTTCGCGAGGAGTATGGGGGAGGAAACCTTCGTCCAGCAACTCGGGAAAGAAGTGGCTGTTTCCCGCAGCTGGAAAGACTGCATCCAGAACGACCTGTCCGACCGCGCGGTGGTCTGGATGGTTGACTCTTCCAAACCAGGAATATAACAAGGTTGGATCGCAGGTGACGAGAATATCGGGTTTTTCACGCCGGATCAGGCGCACCATTTCCCGGCGCAATTCCAGGGTGGAAACGAGATAACCGTCTTCCTTGTCCAGGAATACCACGGATCGTGCACCGATGATTGCAGCAGCCTTTTGTTGTTCAGCTTGCCGCAAGGGAACCAATTGCTCGGGGGTTACATCCGGTCCACCGCCTTTATTTCCGTTGGTCAGCAGGTAATAATGGATGGCATGACCGGCTTTTACCCAGCGAGCGAGTGTGGCACCACAGAAAAATTCCGGGTCATCCGGATGAGCCAGGATGACCAGGATTTTTTGATTTGTCTCCCAGGCATCGGGAGCGTTCACGCTATCTGCGCTCATGGATGTCTTTTTCGGGATTGGGACAATTTTCGCAGGGTTCCTTGGATTTTCGGCGGAGCGCTTCCAACTCGTCCCATGGTTCAACTTCTTCACGCGAGAATTCCCTCCAACCCACATCAGGAATGTCCACGCGGATGGTTAACTGCAACGGGTTTACATCGAGTACTTTGCCTTCACCCAATGGGGTAACAACGTGTTTATTTCTTTTAGGCAATTCCTTACGAGCAGCAGCGTACTGCTCATATTCATACACCAAACAACAACGCAACCTTCCGCACATGCCGGTAATTTCAGTTGGGGTCAGTGAAATGCCTTGCTCTTTCGCCATTTTAATGGAGATGGGAGAGAACTCGGTAAGGAACTTTGAACAGCAACGGGTTTCCATACCACAGGCACCCATCCCGCCCAACATTTTTGCCACGTCGCGCGGTCCAATCTGGCGCATTTCCACTTGCGATTGATGATAAATCTTTTGCATATCGTGGCGGAGGGATTTTAAATCCGCCTTATCTTCATTTTCGGTACTATACATAAGGGTAAGACGAGCGCCATCAAATGAGAACTCAGCAGCGACAATTTTTATCTCGGAAAGTTTCAAATGGGCACTTCGTTCCCGGCAGGAAATCATGGCTTCGAGCTCTTTTTGCGCCCACATTCTTCGAAGCAGGAGATCACGCGGGGTGGCAAGGCGCTCAACAGGTTTCCAGGTGCCTTCAGGAGGGGAGGATGGGTTTTGAACAATTTGGGTGACCTCGCCCAATTGCTTGCCGCGCGAGGTATCGACGATAACATGGTTGCCCACTTTGACTTCCGGAATGGCGGAGGCGTCAAAATGGTAAGCTTTGCCAATTTGTGTGAAACGGATACCAACAATAAGAGGTTGCATGGGGTTGATTATACCGTAATGGGGCGAACGGGATTTCTGGTAGCGGAAAATATATTCCTTAAGTGAACCGAAATGCCCAGCCGCTACGAGGAAGTTCAAATTTATGTACAAATTTATCAATAATTGAGGAACGAATACCATGGTTATTAATGGTGCAAAGAGGGACGAATTTTGGAAAAGAGCAACATTACATAATGCGCGTATCTTAATAATAGTACAAACGTTCTAATATGTCAACAATTAGCGACCGTTGGGCAGGATTCCAGAACCTATTTGGCATAATTTCCCCCACGTTTTTCTGCCAGAAAGAATTTTCCCAAGGTAATAATTATCCAGGAGATTTTAATAAGAAATTACCAGCCATGATTACCGGCCGGCAGGGGAATGGGTTTCCGCAATAGGAAAGACGCAACAAGTTGTTTGGTTATTGAATGCGAGTCTCGCAATTATTATTGAAAGTATCTGTCCCAGCGCCACCGATACAAACATCCGTCCCAGCGCCTCCCGTGAGGGAATCGTTTCCGTCACCGCCGAGTAAAACGTCGTCACCGCCCTGCCCATTTATTGTATCGTTTCCACCACCTCCCAGGATACAGTCGTCGCCATTGCCGCCCCTGATCGTATGACCTGCTGAAGTATCCAGAATTAAATCGTTTGCGCCCGACCCAGTACAGGTTCCAGACGCTGAACAATTCACAATGTTACTTAAATTCATAATGCACTCTGGCGGCTTAAGCGAGTTGGCAGAAGGTGCGGCAAAGCTTTGGTCGTCCGCGCGAGAGACCGGAACAAAGTTAGCTGCTGCGGCGGCTGAGAGGATACTGACCAGCACCAGTATTATCAGCGTAAAAATCGCGAGCCGAGATAAAAGTCTTGCGTTCATCTAGCCACCTCCTTTGACCGCGACTGCTTTTTGGAGGGTTTTGAGCGACTCTTAATCCTGCTCTTCTCCAAAAGCAAAGTCACTTCAGCAGCCGAGGCAGGACGACCGAGCAGGTATCCCTGGGCAAGAGTGCACATATGAGAACGCAGGAATTCAACCTGCTCCTGTGTTTCAACGCCTTCCGCCACCACATTTAAACCCAGTCCTATTCCCTTTGTAATCATTGCACCGATATTCGTGGCGTCTTCCGGATTGCTAATTTTTTCAATAACGAGCCGGTCGATTTTCATGCTGTTAATCGGAAATTGCTCAAAAGCGGAGAAAGAAGATTGACCACCAACATTATCGACAGAAAGTTGTATTCCCAGGTCGGTTAATTTCTTCAGACCTGGAAGAACCAGGGACAGGTTTTTGTTAATATTTGCTTCAGAAATTTCAATTTGCAGAGTTTTGGGATCCACGCCGGTTTTTTGGAGAACCCCAGTTATGATTTCAGCCGGATCCCTTTCAAGCTGATATTCAGAGAGATTAATTGCCAGCCCGATATGCATACCGGCATTTTGCCATTTTTTGAATTGGGTGCACGCCACCTGCAACATCCATTCGCCAATCTTGTCAATTAACCCAGACCTTTCAGCAATGGAAATGAATTCTGCAGCAGAAATCAGACCGCGCTCTGGGTGCTGCCAGCGTAAAAGAGCCTCGACGGTGGTAATTTTTCCATCCGATAGTGAAACAATTGGTTGGTAGAAAACTTGAAACTCTCCCTTATCGATGCCTCTTTTCAGACTATCCTCAAGTTCCTGGATTGATAGAACCTCGGGAAGGCTTTTTCCACTTTCATCCACGATATAACGGTATGTAATCCGATCGCCCTGTACAAGGTATCGATGGGTCAAACCACGGGTTTCATGGAGAATCAAGGTGTTTTGCCGCTCAGCCAGCTTTGCCAGATCATCCATGGTAACCACATCAATTGCCGGCTCAGTCAATTCCAGGGAATTATCCTGGACATCGACCAACATTGAAGAGTATTTCATTTGGACGAGCGCTTCCTGACTACTGCGCACCTTGCGGGATATGTAAAATCCGAGAATCAATAATCCGCCCAAAGAAAGACCCAGCCCGACCAAAGAAAGCGTCCGCATCCTGGCTACATCCAATTTCAAACCCAGGAGAGGCAGCACGTTCGGCTGAGTGCGCGTCCCCTCGATCAATCCGGCTTGGGAAGGGTTCAGGGGGTCAGGTACGACATCGCTTTTAAACAAATAAAAATGCACTTTATCGAACAAAAAGAGAAGTTGAGGATTAAATGCTGTTTGCAGGTCCCTGACCGCCCATTTTTCCAACAATATCCACCCGTGGATTGATGATGAGCGAATATACGGTTTGTTGGAGGTCGGTCGCAGCTTCCATGGCAGCAACGATCGATTCAACCCTGCACAAATCGAGTGTTGTGCTCGAGTTAAACGTGTTACCGTTGAAATTTGTCTGAGTTTCAAGCGGAAGAGTGCGCTGCCAACCGCTTAGGTCGTCGCGGATGGTAGCAATAAGCTGATGGGTCCCAGCCAAACTCTCCAAGCTATCGCCCAGGAGGATGTAGGTGAATTGCAGATTTACTTTGCAGGTCAATTTGGGGAACAAAGGGTCGCCGGAGGCGATGGCAGTCGTATCGTAGACCCCGGAAGGTGCGGTTGAAGAATATGAGAATGTCCCAAATTGCTGGTAATCGATATTGTCAGGAGCGTCCTGCAAGACCGGACGGGTGTATGAAAACCCACCCAGGACGAGGGATATAAACGCCAACAACCCCAACACAAAGAACAGACCCTCAATAAATCCACCCATCTTTTTAGGTTGTTTGTTTTGGTTTGGAACAGGCACATCCTTCAGCGGTACAATCGCGCCGGAATTTTTCCCCCGTAGTTTATTTAAACGGGACAATTTTCCCCAGGCTGGTTACCAAGTCCTGAAAGCTTCTTTTTTTCATAAGATCAAACCAATCCGATCCAGATCTCTTACGATTAATTCTTACATTTTTTGAACGTCGCTGCAATACAGTAAGTATGGCGATAACTCCCAAGATCCCAGCGAGCATTCCCATGACGATGGGGAGTCTCAGCCATTGCACCACCTTCCCCACCCCGGGAACGTGGACCCATAATTTCCCCACCAAATCATCAAAGGACGGTTCGTATGAATCAGTCCAGGAATTGTTGTCACCCTTAAGGATAAAATTATTAAGATTCTTTCCAATTATACGATGGAAGATAAAGCTATTCATCTCAGGGCTATGATAGACGACAATATCGCCAACCTGGTAGTCCAGGCGCCTGATGGACAACCACCAGGTCACCAAGATGAAATCCAGGCTCCATACTGTTCCCAGTAACAATTACATAGGCAGCCTGACCCCCGAGCTGGAGCGGGACGAATAACACCCAGGCAGTTATGACGATCACAATTAAGAAGGCGGCCAAAATGGCCTGCCACCAGCGTTTGTGAGAACTCATACCAAACCAGGTCCTCCACTCATAAATATGATACTGCCCAAGGCGCCCCGGGTGATATCACCCTCTGGCAACCCGGAGCAGTATCGATTTTCCAGACAATGACTGAGGTCAGTCAAGCCCCAAGGGATGGGATTGACCTCTTTAATCTGCGATGACAATCCGAAGGTTATCTGCCGAGAGAAGTGTGGCACCGGCGGTTGTGCAGGTAACATTGCTACCAGGTCCCGGGACTTTCGCAGAGAAGGTGCAATCATACCAGGACCCTGCGGTCACAAGTTTGATCTTCACTGAGGAACCGGCCGCGATAGTGGTGGTGGTCGAGAAGGTCACCGTGTCAATGGTCAAGGGAATTGCACTCAAATTGTAATGAACGCTATTCACGACGTAACCACTGACATTTCCCGACCCATCACCGGCAGCAGTGTCGGGGACTGTATTAGCGGCTGCCAGGGCATTCCCAGCGGTGGCGAATATGAAGGCTACAATGACGATTGCCAAAACTTTAATTGCATTTTTAATAAACATGATATTCTCCTTTCCTAATTAGCGATGACAACGCGCAAACTATCGGCAGAGACAAGGCTGGCACCGCCGGTGGTACATGAAATGCTCGTGCTGCCCTGACCGCTGCAGGTATACCAGGTGGAACCAGCGTTCACCAGCTTGATCTTCACCGTAGCGCCAACCGGAACAGTGGTATCCGTTGTGAAGGTGACGGAGTCGATATTTCCAGGATTGGCTCCATTCAAATTATAGTGGACAGCACTGATCGAAAATCCACTGATGCTTCCAGCTCCATCACCTGCATTTGTGTCTGGAACGGTATTGCCTGCTGCATATGCGGTAGCGACACTAGCAAACGCGAAAGCTACAATTATGATGGCTAAAAATTTGATTGAACGTTTGATAAACATATTATTTCTCCTTCAAATAAGATAGTTTTGTTGTCTGACATTTCGCATTATATGGTAGTCCGGGAATTTTCCCATTGCAGGAACATGACTGCAAAATTACAAATTCGTTATGACGTTGTTGGTAAAGAATAAAAGAATTGATAACCTTAGGGATGGGAATGTGCCATACTCAGTCTGACGGATATACCCTGGAAAAGGAAATAATATCCAGTCTTTAAAAGATCAATTGAAAAAAACTTCCAGGCGCCGTGATAGGCTCTACCTGGAAGCTTGAAGAAATTGGCGCGGGTGCGATGAAGTATGAAATTTAGACCACGTTTATCGTGGGGACCTTTTTATTGTCACTCAAGGCTTCAATGCTCACTCGGGCAGCCAATTGTTCTGCAATTGATTTGAGCGCCCTGGCACTTTCAGAATTTGGATGGGAAGCCACTACGGGCTGACCGGTATCCCCGCCGATCCTGACCGACTGTTCCATGGGTACCGAGCCCAAGAATGGAACCTTGGCGATACGAGCCAGGTCTTCGCCTCCACCGGAACCGAAGAATTCACCGCGCATATTTTCCACGACGCCAAGGATGGGTACTTCAAGGGTGCGAAACATTTCCAACCCGCGGCTGGCATCTTCAAGTGAGACAGCCTGGGGTAATGTAACAATCACCACACCCGACAGGGGCAGAGATTGCGCCAGGGACAAGGGTACGTCGCCTGTGCCCGGGGGAAGATCAATTATCAAATAATCAAGTTCTCCCCATTCCACATCAGACAGGAACTGGCGGATGGCAGAATTGAGCATGGGACCGCGCCAGATAAGCGGCTGACCAGGTTTAACAAGGAAACCCATGGACATTAATTTCACACCATAAGCGTCCGCTGGTATTAATTTGGTCCCATTCGTGCCAGGAATGTCGTGAACCCCCATCATAGTTGGAATGTTTGGCCCGTAGATATCGGCATCCAAAAGTCCAACGCACGCCCCAGCTTGCGCAAGAGCGACAGCCAGATTTGCACTGACTGTGCTTTTTCCAACGCCACCCTTGCCAGATGCCACGGCAATAGCGTTACGGACGGGCAGCTGCATCATTCCACGCAGGCGCCCATCGGCGGGCACGCTGGCATCCATTTTGATTTTGACTGTTTTCACACCCGGGATGGCAAGAACTGCCTGTCGAGCAGAATTTTCGATAGTGACCTTTAAAGGACAGGCAGGGGTGGTGAGGATAATTGAAAAACTGACTTCACCGGATTTAATTTCGAGGTCACGGATCATGTTCAAGGTGACCAGGTCTTTATGCAATTCGGGTTCCTGGACTTTACCAAGTGCGGACAACACTGTTTCAGGGGATAACTTTTGAGCCATGGGTACCTATACCTTTTATCAGAATTAATAATGGAGTCGTTATTGGCGGAATATATCCATCAGGCTTTTTTCTGCAAGAACAACTCCACTTCGGTTCGGGCTGCCTTATACATTCCAGCCAAATCAAGATCTGAACCGTGAAAACGTTTGAGAGATTGCCTGGCGCACATCGAACAACCATGAATGGCGCGATATGAATCAGCGTTGCAATTCGCGCAGCTATTCAAACGAGCCATCATCAGAATAAAAGCCATCTGTTCGGGACTATCCGGACCGGTCTTTTCAACTTCCGCCACCAATTTTCGCCAGGAGAGGCTGCGTTCACCGGCAAGTGACGAGATACTGCCGGGAGGGAAAATGAGACCAGTGTCAGTATTATGCATAGCAGAGCCTATTCGACCTGGACCGTGCGTGAGGCTGCCTTGGCTGCCCGTGCAGCATCTTCACGTTTTGCGTTTGCGGGGCGTATGCTGGCATAATAACCGGCAGATTTCGATAACTCTGCTTCATCATATATATGACGTTTGAATGAAGCAAGTTCGTAATCATGGTCCATTTTTATGGCATCAAACGGGCAGAATTCTGCGCACAGACCGCAATTCATGCAAATGTCGGCATCAATATAAAACTCAGCAGGATCCGGGATGGGGCGACCGGTGGCTGGATCGGTCGAGCGGACGATCCAAATACACTGTGGCGGACATACCTTGGCGCAAATACCGCAAGAGGTGCAGCGCAAAGTCTTTTCCCCATTAGGACCCTCATCGTAAACCAAGAAGGGGACAAAGCGGAACTCTTCGGGGACAGGGATTTTTTCTTCCGGATATTGCACGGTAAATATGCCACGTGCATCCTTACTGGAACGATGGGCAATCCCTTTTTCGGTGCGATATCTTCTGCCCAGCCAAACCAGGTCATCCAAATAGGTTTCAACGAAACGTTTGAGACTAACGCTGAGACCCTTGAAAATTCCTTTTCCATACATGTCGCTCATGGTGTACTCCTAGCGGTCCACTTCACCGAGGACAATGTCAATCGAACCGAGGACAGCCACCACGTCGGCCAATTTTTGACCTATGCACATCGGGCCGAAGGCGGTAAGGTTGATGAACGATGGAGCACGAACGTGATAACGCCAGGGGTTTGGTTTTCCGTTTGAGATGATATAAAATCCGAGTTCTCCCTTTGGACCTTCAACCCGCCCGTAAGCCTCCCCAGGAGGGACGCGCACCTGATACATGGGCTTTAACGCCATAACCGGTCCATCCGGTAGTCCTTTGACAGCCTGTTGAATAATCCGAATGCTTTGGCGAATTTCTTCAAAGCGCACCATCAAACGGTCATAGATATCACCATTTGTACGCACGACCACGTCAAAATCGAAACGATCGTAAATGGAATAAGGATCAGCACGGCGCACGTCATAGGGGATACCAGAAGCCCGCAAGAAAGGGCCTGCTGCAGAATACTTGATGGCGTCCTCGGGAGTAAGCACGCCCTGACCGACCCCACGCGAGCGGATGATCTCATTCTCACTCAAGAAGCGGTCAATCTCCTCTATTTTGCGAGGCAGCCTTTCAAAGAACAAATCCTTTATTTGTTGGAGGGTGCCTTCGGGAAGATCGCGGGCGACACCCCCAAAGCGGAAATAGTTGCACATCATCCGCGATCCAGCAACTGCTTCGAAAATGTCAAGAAGGAGCTCGCGCTCTTCCAGGGCATAAAGCATGGGAGTAAAGTAGGCACCCAAGTCATTGAGTAATGAGCCGATCAAGAACAGGTGATTTGAGATGCGGGTCATCTCAGCCATAATCACGCGAATATATTCAGCACGTTCGGTGGGCTTCACATTCATGAGTTTTTCGACAGCTAGCGCATAGCCAAAATTATTGCTCATTGATGCCAGGTAATCCAGCCGGTCAGTGTAAGGCATATTCATAATAAACGTATTGCGCTCGCCAATTTTCTCGTGATTGCGATGGAGATATCCCATAACCGGTTTCAGGTTGACAATTCTCTCTCCGTCCAACACGACTGCGACCCGGAAAACACCGTGGGTGGAAGGGTGCTGGGGACCCAGGTTGACAATAATGTGGTCGGTATCCAGACCAACCTCTTCCTTTTGATAGGTACGAAGAGCATCATAGAGTGCTTTTTCGGGATCAAATGTCTGACTGGCTGGATTAAATCCGTGCGGATAGGAAATATTGTCGGCGTACAAGTTTTTACTTTCCGCCATGACAAATTTGCCTTCCGGCCAGCGAGATTTAAGTGGTTTGCCTTCTTCCTCGAAATATGGTTCGTGCCAGTCTTTTCTCATCGGATGACCGGCAAAACCTTCCCACATAAATATTCGACGTAGATCGGGATGTCCGGTGAACTTGATGCCAAACAAGTCCCAGGCTTCGCGCTCCTGAAGTTCCGCGCCCGGATAAATCGAGACAAGAGATGGAACTTCCATCGGGTCAGTGCGGGGAACCTGTACCTTTAATACCAAACCTGGACCCCCTGTAGTTTTATAGAAGTGATATACCACTTCCATTTTGTTGTCAGTCAAATAATCCACCGCTGTAACCGAGGAAAGATAATCGTAGCCAAACTCATCGCGTAAGGTTGTAGCAACCTCAGATAAATTTGCACTTTCCACCACCCAGCCTGAATATCCGGGGCGAGAATCCGGGACAATTGTTCCGGGGAAACGGACGGAAAGATCCAGAGACTGAACAGGAGCCGGATTAGTCATATTTTGCTCCTAGTTCTTGTCGCCGTTCTGAATGAGAGTAATTTTGCGGGGATCAATCAGGTCTGGTCCAAGCATAGGGACAGGGATTTCAGCCAAATCAGGACCTTTTTGATACCACCGAGCCGTCTTGATGGGTTCCCCTTTAATCTTTTCCTGGACCTTCATCAGCCCATTAAGCAACGCCTGGGGAGTAGGTGGGCAACCGGGAACATACACATCCACAGGGATAAACTTATCCACACCTGAGACTACGTTATAGCCTTCCTTAAATGGACCACCCCCGGAAGCACAAGCACCCATCGACAAGGACATATTTAGGTTCAGGCATCTGGTTGTAAAGGCGCACGATAACGGGAATCATTTTCTTTGTAACAGTACCCGAAACAATCATCAAGTCGCTCTGGCGTGGGGAGGGGCGCATGATCTCCATACCGAAGCGAGCAATGTCATAGCGACTGGCTGCCGCGCAGATCATTTCGATGGCGCAACACGCCAATCCAAACATTAGAGGCCAAACTGAGGCGCTGCGTCCCCAATTGTAGATTTTATCGAGGCTGGTAATGGCAACCTGCGCCTGCAATTCGGGAGGTATCCCGTTATCTGGAGAATTCAAACTGATTGGTTCCATATGGAGGCTCCTGAGGCTTTGGGTGGAAACAAACCGGGCGGATTATAGTCCAAACGAAATGTCCAGTCAAATTAATTATGCAAATATATATTTGCATAATTGGTATAATCAAGGGTATGAGACCTACGACCCGGCTAAAAATACTGGAGCATATTCGAAAATATCAGACGGCGTCAGTAAGGGAATTATGCACGCATATGGGGTTAAGCGGGGCGGACATACGGCATCACCTGGCCATGCTGGAAATTAACGATCTTATTGAAGTTGTGGGGGTGCAGCAGGAGGGGCGCGGCAGACCCAGGCAAGTGTACGGGTTGTCCCGACGAGTGCTTGGAGATGGGTTGGATACCCTTTCGGCAAGTATGTTGGATATATGGATAGTAGAAACGACACCGGACAAACAGGAAGTTTATTTGCGGTCTTTGGCACGTAAACTGGCAGGCAGCACGGATCTTAAACAGCCGATAATGAAGAGGGTAAACAACACAGTTACGAGTTTAAACAGGTTGCATTACCAAGCAAGGTGGGAAGCGAGCGCGGCCGGACCCCGGATAATCCTGGGACACTGTCCATATGCAGCAATTGTGGCAGAACACAACGAATTGTGCAAGATGGATGCTTTTCTACTCGAGTCGGGACTTGGGTCATCTGTGGAGCAGACAGCGAAATTACAATTGAATGACAAAGGGCTGCCTTTTTGTGCCTTCCTGAAGCGGGAGGATCAAGACGCTGCATAATTTATAGTACGATACAATTAGGTGTTCGGGACGCGGTTAATCCAATGGAATAAGCTTGTTTTGACCCGTAAATGAGGGAATGCGATGAAAAGAAATTCCAAGAGTTTGTGGTTCTCCATTGTCATTCTAGCCGGGCTGATCATTTGGCAGCCGGCATTACCGGTCACGTGGAGATACCGGACCAAAACCCACGATGAGCTTTGCATTTAAATACCTGATTAATAGTGAACTGCAAATCACGTCTGGTAAGTTGATGGAATGCAGAGACGCAGATTGTTCTGATGGCACACCCCTGGAACACCTCGGACCTCAAAATTTTGGATGTTCATCCACATCCTGCTCGTCCATGGCGTATGGATATAGCCAATACCATCAACTAGTGATCGAATTCTCGGATGGGGTTACCCGAACAAGTAATGTCTTCACCAAAAACAAATTTGCGGCGGATTTCGAGGTTAGTGTATATGCAGATCATTTGGATGTGGTTGAACTCCCCGGGGGTGTATCCTGGTCATTTACAGGAAATACTGCACTGGATCTGCTGATTGGCGCAGTCATTTTGTGCCTTGCCACGGCCAACATAGTTTTCCTGGTTTTGCTGCTGGTTAAAGCTGGAAAACCGGAGGCATCTTTTAAAGCACAAATCGGGTGGTATATTGCTGCCTGGATCGTCGCAGTACCAACCTTTTTGATCAGCCTGATTCTGACACAGGGTCTTGTCACAACCCTGGTCGTGGAACTCGTCCTCGGTGCGGTATATTGCACCTGGCGAAAGCGCCCTCTTGTATTGGTCCTTACCGTCATCTTCATGATCAATTTGTTTACTCAACCTGCATTGTGGCTGACAATCAGCGGTTTCAGCGGGCATTACCCTGTCATCCTGGTTATTTTTGTCGAAACCATCGTAACCCTGGTTGAGGCAGCAGGAGTGTTCATGACATTGCGGAAAAGGATCGGATTTGGAGAAGCGTTGATATTCAGTTTGGTCCTGAACGCTGCCAGTTTTGGTATTGGGTTGCTCTTACCTTTATAGGAAAAAGAGCATAAACAAGGAATATTTTCTTAGTTTGCAAGGGTGCTATAATGACGGGACTAAGCGAATTTTTATCTCCGGAAATAAATTCCGAAAGGAGGACGCCTTGCCACCCGTAAACTATAAATACGAAAAACGTCAAAAAGAATTGGATAAGAAAAGGAAAAAAGCAGAAAAAAACCGACAAAAAGAGATCAAGAAGAATATCAAACCAGAAGAAAAACCAGCTCCTGCACCTGAAAAGTAATTTAGATATTTATTTTTGGGGGGCGTCTGGCATGATAAATTTTAGTTTTATATGCCAGGAAAGCTCTCTTTTCTGATTAGTTTATTAGCAAGACCAGCAATGATCGTTGTTTCGGACATGATGGGCACGCTGACCACGGGCTCTCCATTTCTGGGACTCGTGGATTGGATAAAACATAACCAAAGCAAGGTACGTGCGAATTTTTACCTGGCAGCGGTCATGCCTTCCTATTTGCTCGCAAAAAAAGGTCTTATAGATTGGCAAAAATGGGGTCAGAACCTAATGGTGAAAAGCCTGGCTTACATTCACCATGCGGATGAGGAGAAGCTTAGGGAAGCAGCAGAATGGGTGGTAGAGCACGATCTTTGGAAGAAACGACGGAAAGACATGATCAAAAGGATGGTTGAGCACAATGAAAAAGGGGCGAAAGTATTCATTGCAAGCAGTGTTGTGGAACCTTTCGTTGAGCATTTTGCGGATCGAATCAAACGCAAAGGCGATCGGAACCCCCATCGAGATCGTGAATGGGCGCGTGAGAGTCGTTGGAGAGTTGGCAGCCAATGAAAGAAAGATCGAACAAGTGCTTTGGCGGTTAGGGGTAAAGCGAGTAGATGTTGCTTATGGGGATACGGTGTTAGATATCCCCCTGCTTGAACATGCCGAACACCCGATTGCGGTGTACCCGGATAAATTGTTAATGGAAGCCGCGATAAAACGGGGTTGGGAAATTTTAGGAGCTGAAAGGTAAATTCCCCAGGATCCAACATGCTTCCAACACGACAAGTGGAGTCATTCCTTCAACGCACGCCAGCCCCCTTGCAGGAAATCGTTTTCGAATTAAGAAACATCATATGTTCTGTTGTACCTGACGCAAGCGAAGTTATCCGATGGGGAGGGTTAAGCTATTTTCATAAAGGACGCGGGGGGATTGTCAGTGCGGGGATATGCCAGATTGGAATCCATAAGGACCATATACGCCTGGCATTCATCCACGGAGCTTTTATTTCAGACCCACAGCATCTCCTTGAAGGGACTCAAAAATACAAAAAATTTGTCAAGATCGAATCCTTTGATGGAGCTGCATGGGACGACTTGAAAGAGCTGGTCGCGAATGCGGCGACATTTGATCCCAGATCCCTGGAAGGATAACAGGGATCTGATTACATGGAAAACAAAAAAATCCTGAAATTTTCATTTCAGGATTTTTTTTGTTGGCACGCTACCCGATTAGGCGGCGATCAAAGTCACATTGCTGGCCTGGGGACCCTTGGGACCCTGTTCCACTGTGAATTCGACCTTCTGGCCTTCTTCGAGGTTCTTGAAGCCTTCGCCTTGAATGGCGGAGAAATGGACGAAGACATCCGGGCCGCCTTCGCGGGTGATGAATCCATAGCCCTTGCTTCCATTGAACCATTTTACTGTGCCGATGATACGGTCTGACATTGTTTGCCTCCTTAGGCAAAAAAGAAATTTGGCGGACCCGGTTTTTCGCCAGAAGAGCTAAAACAAAAGGCCCACGGATTTGAACCCGTGAGCCTTTGTGGTTGCATTCCCAAAGCGAACTTACTGGTATCCTTAGTCCACGAATATACCACGAGGCGGAATACAAGTCAATGTATATTTGGTAATTGATTCACTCCACAGTAACGCTCTTGGCAAGGTTCCTTGGTTGGTCCACGTCAAGACCCCTGATCACAGCGATGTGATAAGCCAGGAGTTGCAGGGGTATTACAGTGACCACAGGTGACAGCCTCCATGGACATTCCGGGACCCACAGGACATGATCTGCCAGGGAGGAAACCAAAGAATCGCCCTCGGTCGCGACGGCGATGACTGTTCCGCCACGCGCTTTCGCCTGCTGAATCTGACTTATCATTTTGTCGTGCCAGGGATCCATTGGAGCAATACAAACAACCGGCATATTTTCGTCGATCAAAGCTATCGGTCCATGTTTCATTTCACCAGCCGGATACCCTTCAGCGTGGACATATGATATTTCCTTTAACTTCAGAGCCCCCTCATAAGCTATGGGCATATTGATCCCACGTCCCAAGTACAGGCAATCGCGCACATCTTTTAGAGCCCAAGCTACTTTTCTCACTTCCTCCTCCCGGGCGAGTGCTCTTCCGACAACATCAGGAATGAGACGCAGGTCAGCAACCAGGCTGCGGCGATCTTTTTCATTCAGCACGCCTCGTAAATCACCGAGCAAGATCGCCAACATATATTGATCAACCAGGGGCGCGGTGAAAGCTTTTGTGGAGGCAACCCCGATCTCAGGTCCAGTTTGCATAGAGATGGATCCATCCGAAACCCGCATCGCCTGTGAACCTACAGCATTAACTATGCTCCATAAAATGGCTCCCTTGCGCCTGCCTTCTTCAAGTGCAGCCAGGGTGTCAGCGGTCTCCCCGGATTGGCTGATAGCAAGAACAACACTATGTTTATCGATAATGGGATCGCTGTAGCGGAACTCGGAGGCGATCTCCATTTGACATGGAATCCTGGAGATACTCTCGATGAGCTGTCTGCCAACCATCCCGGCATAGGCTGCTGTGCCGCAGGCGGTAATCGTGATATTATGGATATGTTGTGCCAATTTTGGAGTTAGCTGCAATTCCGGAAGGGAGATACGCCCTTCGGTAAAGTCGGCACGACCGGCGAGAGTCTCGGTGAGGGAACGTACCTGCTCATGAATCTCTTTTTGCATGAAATGACGATATTCACCTTTTTCTGCCGCAGCCGCGTCCCAGGAGATGTTGTTTATTTTGGGAATTACCGGAATGTTATCCAAGGTCTCGATAAAAACCTCGGAGCTGGTAACAACAGCCATCTGGCGGGATTCCAGGAAAATGACCTGACGGGTATGCTCCAGGATGGCGGGAATATCTGAGGCGATAAAGTTTTCCCCATTGCCAAGACCAAGCACAACACCGCCTGCGTTCCCGATGCGGGCACAGACGATCTTATCCGGTTCGTCAGCAGAAAGCAGTACGATGGCATGCGCCCCTGCAATCTCGCAGAAGGTGTGCCTTGCAGCTTCTATCAGTTTTAATCCGGACGCCAAATGGTGTTCGACAAGGTGAACGATTACTTCTGTATCGGTTTCGGAGTTAAAAACCACCCCTTCTGCTGCAAGGTCATCACGAAGTTCGAGGAAATTTTCGACTATTCCATTATGAACGACCACCACGCGCCCGGTCGCGCCGAGGTGAGGATGGGCGTTACGCGCAGAGGGCGGACCATGGGTGGCCCAGCGGGTATGTCCAACTCCGGGAGACCCATGGAGAGGGGAACCATCCACAAGATCGGTGAGGCGGGAGAGTTTCCCAGCGTCGCGGCGGATCTCAATCTTGCCATCCTGAATTACCGCCAGCCCGGCCGAGTCGTAACCACGATACTCGAGCCTTTTAAGTCCATTTAGAACGATCGGTGTCGCATCACGCGGACCGATATATCCAACTATTCCACACATGGGATTCCTCCGAAAGATGCCTCAATGTAACTGATTATTTCTGCGGGTGTGATTGTCAGAGGGTAGACAACCACCAAATTTCGAAGATCACTTAGCAATACATGAACTCCACGAGTGCTGAGTTTATGTTGCCTTACCCGCATTGCTCTAGTGCCATTTCCTGCGTTTTGTCGTTCCGGTTGCCCGGAAAGCATTGTGTGCAGGATTGTTTTCGGAGGGAAAGAGATCGGGGGCATGGCTTCCCCGGAGGGCATCCGCTGAACTTTCGATTTTTTTCCCGCAGTTAATCACGGGATTTAGCTTTGCCTTGCGGCAAAGAACCCTCATCCTCGTCATCACAGACCCGCCTGGTAAATCCTTCCATGCGGACCAGGATCATGCGCCAACTTTCCCAAGTTAATATTTCCGAATCACCTCCAAATTCTCGAGTGGATTGGATTATATCGCGCTTTATTTAAGCCGAATTGTCGGTATTGTGTGAATTCCACGTCCATGGCGCTTAACAGTTTGCGCATAATTCGTTGACTATGCCCCCTGGAACTGATATTATTAATCTGGTGTTAATTCTTCTTAATCAATAAAAATGATGATAAATCGATTATTCAACCACTTTCGCAGAATAAACCATGGGCAGAGTTTTGTAGAACTCGCCCTCGTTATTCTTATCCTTGCACTCATGCTGTCAGGAGTGGTGGAATTTGGATTTCTATTGAACAGCTACCTGAAGGTGTTGGATGGCACCCGCGAAGGAGCCCGGTATGCCAACAACGGTGTGGCTTTTGAATGGGATGACGCCCATTGGCGATTATGTAAGCCGCCAGGATTTTTATGTTATCACGGCAAGGGAAACGCTACAGGTGATGTCGCCGGTCGTATTGAATGGAAACCGCGGAGATGATATCGTCATTTCGGTTTTCAGTGTGGGAGGAACACCATCCACTCCAACCATCGTGCGCTGGCCAGCAGGTTATACATTTGGGTGGAACCTGTGTGACAATCGAACGGATCCGAATATTAAACGGCAATAATTGTCAAGCAATTGGAATTCGTGTACAGCGAAAAGGTCCAATTTCACAACCACCAAGATTTTATCGATGATGGATTCAACAGCTCCATCAAGCGGAGTATTACTAGTAGAGGTTTTCTACAATTACCCGCAAATCTTAAAACTGCCTGTTTTTGCGCAAGTGATCCCCGATCCGATAGGTGTTTATACCTACTCCATCATGCCCCTTTCATCTGCAGCACCCACTCCAGGTCCGTGAGAAATTGCACCATGATGACCCATTATAAACTTTTCAAGAATCAAGACTCAAAGATGGAACGCGGCCAGGTTCTCATGGTTGTAGCGGTGTCCATCGTTGCCATCATTGCCATTATGGGGCTTGCACTGGACGTAGGAGTGATGTTCATTGGGAATGCCCGAATGCGCCGAGCGGTTGATGCGGCAGCCCTGGCAGCAGCGCTCCAGTTCAGGCAAGGATATCTATTTAGTCAACTGGATACCTCAGCCAGGGAATTCTTACAATTAAACAGCATTAATGATCCCCAGGCCCTGGTCCAAGTTTGCAACGGTCCAGACGCCAGCCACACAATCCCCGCAAGTGATTGTCCCGCGGTGGGAGAAATGGACCGGAAGTTGGTGCGTGTCGTTGCGGCAGGTCGCGTTCCGCTTGCATTCCTACCCGTGATAGGGATCAATTCTGTGCCAATTACTGCCGAGGCAATCTCAGAAACTGCTTCGGTGGATGTGGTGCTGGTAATAGACCGGTCAGAGTCGATGACCTATACAGCGCCTCCCGGTGAACCCGAGCGAGACCCTGCTGAATGCAATATTGCCGCCAACCCTGTTGATGCCAGTTACCAGGGGTATTGTCTTCCATTTGACGATGTCAAGCGCTCCGCAGTGAGCTTCGTAAATTCATTGTACTTCCCATACGATCGAGTATCCGTGATCACATTTGATAAAAATGCATATACAGTGATGAATTTCTCCAACGACAAAGCAGATATTATCAACCATATTAAACGTCTAACGGTGTTCCAGGGCGATGATGGAACACCAACCGATCCATTATCAGTATTACCAGGAATAAACGCCATATATCCAGATGGGAACCCCTCGCGATACTATGATGAGAGCGACCCCTCAAACCCGATCTACCGAGGATTGGGTTGTCCCCAACGAGATGATCCCACCGCTCCAAATTACCCAGACCCCTCCCCGTGCACGACAACCAATATTGGCATGGGCTTGTATTATGCGGGGATACAGTTTAATGTCGCGCCAGTCCGGAAAAACTCCTTGTGGGTGGTAATCTTACTTACTGATGGAGTTGCCAATGCCGGTTATGATCAGAATCATTTTTATTTGTGCCCCGATTTTACCTGGGCAAATGCAGATACCTACGATTTTGCGGTAAACCCTCCACAATTATTAAGTGTACTGCCCAAATGCAACAGCGGAAGGACGAAGAGTGAAGCCGCCAACCGCCACTCGCCAATATCCAGTGTCGAGTATGATGCGGAAGATTATGCTTATGATGCCGCAGATTACGTGGCAATCGATCAAAGTTCCCTCATTTTTACCATCGGGCTGGGAGCCAATGTAGAAATGCCAAGCAGCGTTGATGGTACTAATCTTGGTGAACTATTTCTCCAATATGCTGCTGATACAGGCGATGGGATATACAGGTTTGCCCCGGACAGCTCACAACTTGCGGAGATTTTCCAGGGAATTGCAGATAATATCGCGACCCGGTTGGAACACTAAGGATTAATATTATGAGATCTCCCAATATACTGCTATCGACACCAAGAAAACATTTCCTGCACAACGCCAACCGTTCCCAGGGCGTGGTGGAATTTGCCCTGGCACTGCCCATCCTGCTGATGCTGTTGTTCGGGATCATTGATTTTTCATTGCTATTTTCCGCCTGGTTATTGATCCAAAACATGTCCCGCCAAGCAGTGCGATATGCCGTAACCGGTGAGTACAACCCAGCCTACTGCACCGCGGGATGTGTAACCAGCGCAGATGAAGACCAGGCACGCTTAAGATCGATTCACGACCGTGCAGAAAATTACCTCTCCGGCTTGCTTGTGGATCAAAGCGCGACCCTGGAAAGTGAGCCTGGATATTTGGATATTACTGTTTGTTCAAGCCCGGATTTTCAAACGTTCATCGGAGTCATGGGTTCAGCGACAAATTATAGTAAATGCAAGCGATTAAGCGATAACGTTTTCATGCAGGATCCTGGCGGACCTGGGGATGCCGTGATTATAATGGTCGATTTCAATCACCCATACATGACCCCGTTCATTAACAAAATTTGGCCGATGGTTCACCTTGTTTCGGCCCAGCAGGGGATCATTGAAAAATTCAGAATAACCCGGGCCCTGAGCTCTCCGCCTGCAATTTACATGGGTTCACCAACGCCGTCCATGACATTCACCATCACCCTCACTCCCACAAACACGGCGACTTTCACAATAACCAACACTCCTACTCAGACCCCAACGGCGACGGTCACAAATACACCGACACCGACGGCGACACCAGAGTGCGAGCTTTTCACATTTACATCCGGCACATTTTCTCTTACAACCAGTGGAGCCAGACCGCGTGCCTATATTATCACTATCCAATGTCATCAGCACTGGACACATATATTCAGAACGTGGTCTTTGACTGGAGTGTATATAATGGGACTGTTCCGTCGCAAGATCTTGATCAAATCCTATTTGGTGGGGCTACCCTTTCCAGTGCAGACCAGCCCGGATCCCCAGGCCACCTGGGTGCTGGCAGGTGCTCCAGGTGTAACCCAAGAATTGAATGCAGGTGCTGTAAAAACCTTTGATTTTGATTTCCTAGATTTCGATGCTGCCTGGCCAGGCAATGCGTTTGCCAATACTTTTGGTTTATCCGTCCACCTGGGAAACAACTGTGATGTTGTGCTTGACGCACAAGCTGCCCCAACAGCTACCGCCACCGCAACAACGACGACGACCGGGACCCCGACAAATACTTATACTCCGTCGAATACCCCGACGATCACGAAAACAGCAACGATCACAAACACTCCGACGATCACCTATACACCCTCCAATACATATACGCCATCCAATACATATACACCTTCCAATACAGTCCCGACCAACACCCGGACACCCACGAGAACACGCACCCCCACAAGGACACGTACACCCACGAGAACAGCAACGAGAACGGTACCGACCAATACCCGAACCAATACCAGAACACCAACCAACACGGTGCCAACCAGTACCTATACGCGCACATTTACACCAACCAACACCGTGCCAACAAATACTTATACGCGCACGTTTACTCCAACCAATACCGTTCCGACCAGTACCAATACAGCCTCCAATACTCCAACCAACACTGTGCCTACCAGTACCTATACGCGAACATTTACACCAACCAATACAGTTCCGACAAGTACATATACACCAACCAAAACACCGACCTTGTCACCTACACGTACCGCTTCGAGGACTTCCACACCCACTAACACCCCGGACACACCCACGCCGACACGTACACCGACCGTGCCCACCAGGACTCCGACACCCACGTTCTGCCCGTCCTGTTATGGATATACCGAACCTCAGAATCTTGGAGGAATACATATCTCAGCAGCATACCTGCGATATCATCAGTTTACAGATGCATACCTTAGGTCTGCGCGTGTCGCTTTTGCATCCTTTTTTGCCCAGGGAAACTGAATTCGGAGGTTTTCGGGATAAGGTTAAGTCGTTCAAGTACCGAGACACACCAGGAGGCCTGGATCCGAAGAGGACAAACCAGGCCTCTTGTGATTTCTAAGATAGAATGACTTATTAATTAATTTTCGGGAAGGGGGTAACCAGGGAACCAGATCCGGTAATGTTTGAATCAGACTTTCCCTTGAAACCCATGGATGCACAAATGGGCGAAGCAGTGGAACATGGTTATAATTCCTTTATTAATGTGTAAATGGAGAATTTTGTGGAAAAACTGGTAAGCAAGTTATTTCCATGGCAGATCCGCTGGAAGGGATTACTTGCGGAAGCATTAATATTCCTGTTGGCTTATGTACTCTGGGTAATCTTTCGATCGCCCGAGTCCAGCAGCCGATTGCTCATTGGTGACTTAGCTGTCTTTGCGCCTCTTGTTACCACAGTGGTGGTGATATTTATGACACTACCCCGGGTCAACCCTTTGTCAAAGAGAACCTGGCGATTTGTGGGATTGGCAATATTGTGCTGGTCAATTGGCAATGGAATCCGAACCTTTTACGAGGGAATTCTTGGTGTTCCACTATCAAATTTTTCAGCAGCAGACGTTTTCAATTTCCTTGGTTATCCCTTCTTTTTTTATAGCCTATTCCTCTATCCTTTTGAAAACCGATATGCTCCCTCCCGATTCCGCTTCATCCTGGATGCAGCTATTTCTTCCGGGGTGGTTGCTGCATTGGGCTGGCTCACGATGGCGCAGCCATATATTTCGTTAAGCCAGGGAACCCTGGTACCTTTGCTATATCCAATTGTCGATCTTGTCCTCATCATGATTTTACTTAATGTATTCCTGGCAAACCGGAAAGCTCGCCGTACGTTGCTTTGGTGGGGCACCGGTCTTTTAGCGATATTTTTCTCTGATTATGTTTTTAGTCTCCTTGCCCAGTTTGGCGGGTCCAGGGCTGGGGGAATCGAAAGTATCGGGTGGGTCACCGGAGGGTTAATATTTGGTGTTGGAAGCGTAATTTCCGGCGGTTTTCATGAGGATGAGAATTCAACACCGAGGATCGGTTTAGATCTTGGCGTGCGCATCCAGAATATTCTTCCAGTTACCCTTGTCCTGGTTCTATTTTGGTTCGTGATCATGGAGTGGCGTATTAGCGGGGAAGTATCAGTTATGGGGCTTTGGATGAGCCTGGTCCTGGCACTCGTCTTAATCGTAAGGGTGGGTATCCGCACCGGGGAAGCAGAACTTTTTAAATATTGGCAGCTATTCAGCAGCCTAGCTGAGCCTGCATTCATTTGCGATAAACGGGGAAAAATTTTGCTGGCAAACCCGGCAATGGTGCGAATGCTGGATTTAAATAACGAGAATCAGGTGGTAGGAAGAGGGTTAACGACAATATTTTTTGACCAACACATGCCACCAGATTTCCTTGAGCGCGCATCCCAGCAGGAGTTTGCCCTTGAAATTCCACTGCGACCACATGAAACACCATTCCTGTTATCACTCAGCCCAATTTTTTCTGATGGTCGAAAGGTTTTGATAGCAGGAGCAGCTCATGACCTAAGTGAACAAAAACGTCAGAAGGAAGAAGTGCAGAAAGCGTACGATGAGTTACAAGTAGTCTATAAACAGTTAGCTGAACTTAATGAGCAACTTGAACAAAAAGTGGAACAACGCACAAGCACACTACAGGAGGCTTTTCGCCGCCTGGAAACTCAGAATGCTCTCTTGCAGGAATTAGATAAACTAAAAAGTGATTTTGTGTCAATGGTGTCGCATGAATTAAGGACACCATTGACCAGCCTTAATGGCGGGCTGGAACTATTATTAAATCGAAAAGGCCGCTTGATTTCTGATTATGAACCACTTGCCTTAATGAAGAATGAAGTGCAACGGTTGACCCGATTTGTGGAAAATATATTAAATATTTCCGCCATGGAAGCCGGTCGCCTGGATGTTCATCCAGTATCCGTGTCTTTGGATGAACTGGCAAAGAGTGTCATCCAACAATTCAATAACATTTCCGGGGTGGAACGAATAATCATTGACATTCCAGATAATCTGCCACGAGCCCTGGCAGATCCCAGCTTCCTGGAGAGCGTGATAAACCACCTGGTCGATAATGCCTTAAAATATGCACCTGAAGGAACTGTAACCCTGGATGTGGTTCATTCCAGGGGGAAGCTGAGAGTGCAGGTGACGGATTCCGGACCTGGGATTCCAAAAGAAAAACAGCCATTGCTTTTCCAACGATTCCAAAGGCTGGATGCGAAAGATTCTCAATCCGTTTATGGATACGGCCTGGGACTGTATTTTTCACAACGAATGTTACATTCCATGGGAAGTAAACTGGCATATGAAGACTCCCCAAATGGCGGGGCTCGCTTTTATTTCTATCTCAAGGTGGCAAAATGAGTATAAAAATCCTGGTAGTGGACGATGACCTGACACTTTTACGGTTATTGAGTCAATACCTGCGGGAATCAGCATTTAAAGTGGTGGAAGCATCAAATGGGGCATTGGGCCTCCGGCTTGGCTTACAGCGAAAAACCAGACCTGGTGCTCCTGGATGTCATGTTGCCCGGGATGGACGGATGGGAAGTCTGTACACGCCTGCGAGAATTAACCGATTTACCCATCATCATGCTGACCGCGAAAGCGAGCGAAGCCGATAAATTACGTGGTTTTCAATTGGGGGTTGATGATTATGTTACCAAGCCATTTAGTTTTGCCGAATTAGTTGCCCGGATCCAAGCAGTGATCGGGAGGGTGCAAAGCGAACGAAAAGAAACCGGGTATATTGCCCATGGGGAAATCTTATTGGACATGAAAAAATACCAGGCTTCCCTTGGGAACCGAACCCTGGAGCTAACGCCTACCGAATTTCGATTACTTGAAGTCCTGGTGGAGCGAAGGGGAAGAGTGGCATCCGACGAGGATTTGATGAGGGAAGTTTGGGGAGGAACCCGCAGCGACCCTGCGCTCGTCAGGAGATATATCCTGATGTTGCGAAAAAAATTAGAACCCGATCCATCCAATCCAATATGGCTGAGGACCGTGAGGGGATTTGGTTACCGACTCGGCACTGCTCCATTACCACCACTTCCTGGTGACGAAAAACCCCCCAAAAAATAGAGCTGCCGGCTCTGTTATATTAGTACGCGCTTGATGGTTTCCATAATTCCCCTTAGCGAAACAGAAAATAGACGGCACTCATTATTAAGAATGGTGCATAAGGTATGGCGGTGAATGCCCGATATTTTTTTGCGATCAACATGCCAATAATAATCACCAGGCTGACCAGTCCCCCGACAAGAATTGCGAAAAACAGGCAAACAAAGATTAACTGCCAACCCAGCAAAAGACCAAGAATTCCGGACAAGTTTACATCTCCGAAACCGAGCGCTACTTCGTCTGCTGCCAAACCACGCTTTTTCGCCATCCTTTTTACGAACAATTCTCCAAGGAAGTAGAAGACCAACATGATCCCGAACCCGGTGACTCCTCCCAAAAGTGTGGAGGTTATCCCAAAGGTCAGAGATTGTTTGCTGCGCAGGAAAATCCCAATTCCCAGTCCAAGGACAGCCCCTGTGATGCTAACAGGGTGCAAGATGACACGATGCTCAAGGTCAATTACGAATACGGTTGCTAAAAACATCAGAAGGATTAATGCCAGGGGGAAGGGGAGAGCCTGACCAGGGGAAAACCATATCCAAATTGTCGAAAGGGTCATCAACACCTGAACAATTAGCGTCCGCAGGTTTCGTCTGGTTCCACAGTTCAAACATTTGCGAAAGAGTAAATATTCAGACCATTTAAACTTTGTCTGACAAGATCTACATACTGGACGGGTAAATTTGCGCGATTGGGGGAGCACGTCTACAAGATAATTTACCAACCAGCCGCTCAACCAACCAAGAATTAAGGGGACGATAATTATTAAACCCATATTCTGATTATAGCTTGAATTTTGCAGAGGAAATTTACAGTTTTTTCAGGTTACCATGCAGCTAAAAGTCGTGGAAAGCGGATACTTGGCGGAAGCGGTAAAATCCCTTACAATCCTGATGCGCACATGTGCGCAGGAGGTCCCCGTGGAAAAATTTATCATCGAAGGTGGCAATCCGCTAAATGGTGAGGTTACCCCTTCGGGTAACAAGAATTCCGCCCTTCCAATCCTGGCAGCAACACTCCTGACAAATGAGCCAGTAATCCTGCACAACCTCCCAAATATACGAGATGTGAGGGATATGTGCCAGCTTGTGGAAAGCCTGGGGGTGAAAATCGAGGACCTGGGGGGCAACTCGTGGCGGATTACAGCTGAGAATGTACGCCCGGCAGATCTCGATCCGGACCTGTGCGCCCGAATCCGTGCGTCCATCCTCCTGGCTGGACCGCTGCTGGCACGATCCTGTGAGGTACACCTGCCTCCTCCAGGGGGAGATGTGATCGGACGAAGGCGCCTGGATACACACCTTCTTGCTTTACAAGCCCTGGGTGCAGATGTTCATTATCGACGGGCGTTTGATTTCAAAGCAAAAAAGTTGAGAGGGGGCTAATATTTTGCTGGATGAAGCCTCTGTGACAGCCACAGAAAATGTGATCATGGCCGCGGTAACTGCAAAAGGGGTGACTGTTTTGCGAAATGCTGCTTCGGAGCCACATGTTCAGGAATTATGTCAATTGCTTAACAACCTGGGGGCGGAAATCACGGGCATCGGGTCAAATACATTGACGATCACTGGTGTAAAAACCTTGCATGGCGGAGAATTTTCAATCGGACCGGATTACCTGGAAGTTATTAGTTTCATAGGGGCAGCGGTGGTTACTCGCGGTGAGATTCGCATATGCAAAGCAGGATCACAATACCTTGACATGATTCGAATGGTCTTCCGCAGGCTGGGTGTTGAGTGGAGCGTAATTGGAGAAGATATTCTTGTCCCGTCAAAACAGCGTCTCAAGATCGAAAGCGACCTTGGCGGGGCCATCCCTGAAATTAAGACCAATATTTGGCCGGCTTTTCCCACCGATTTGATGAGCATAGCGATAGTGGTCGCCACACAATCAAGGGGAAACGTCCTTTTCCACAATTGGATGTTCGAGGGACGGATGTATTTTACGGATAAACTAAAAGGTATGGGGGCGCAGATTATTTTGTGCGATCCCCACCGTTGTATCGTTAACGGTCCGACCCGACTGTACGGGGAAAAACTAGAAAGCCCCGACATCCGTGCTGGCATGGCAATGCTCCTGGCTGCATTAGCGGCTGATGGCAAATCCACCATCCGAAATGTCGGGCAAATTGACAGGGGATATGAACGGGTGGACGAGAAATTGCGATCCCTGGGAGCAAAAATCGAAAGGGCAACGGAAAGTTAACAAATTTGATCGATTCAGGAAGTAAAAAATTAAAACGAGACGCCAATAATTAGGCGTCTCGTTTTGATAAAAAAAGTATAAAAGTTTACGATTTTGGCTGAGCAGTCACATCGATAAACTGAGTTACCGCCTCTCGCAACATCTTTTCTGGAAGAGCGCCAACCTGCCGATGGATAATCTTTCCACCGAAAACAAAAAGCATGGTCGGGATACCCTGAACTCCGTATTGGGTTGCCCACTGCGGATTCTCATCCGTGTTAACCTTGGCAACAATTAGTTTATCGCCCATTTCTGCGGAAATTTTCCTTAGCATTGGATCGACCATTTTACAAGGGCCGCACCAAGGTGCCCAGAAATCCACAATTACAGGAATTGGATTCTGCAAGACTGCTTTTTCAAAGGTTGCATCAGTTACATGAATTGGTTCGCTCATTTTTCCTCGATATTAACTAACAAGTTCACCTGGTTTGAGAATTTGATATTCGGATGTGATCCTGGCGGATTTACCAAGCATAATACCAACGGAACAATATTTTTTTTCAGAGAGCTCAATCGCCTGCTCCACATCCTCTGATTTAATAGCCCTGCCCCATAATATATATGTAATATGAATTTGTGACCAAATTTTCGGGAAGGTCGACTGCACGTTTTCCAGTCACCTTGACCTGCATATCTGTCAAATCGTATCGTTTCTTCTGAAGAATGGACAGGATATCATCTCCAGTGCAACCTGCAATTGCCACTAATAATAATTGCATTGGACCAATACCTGGTTTCCCATCAACAGTGCCCATTTGAACGGTTCCGCCTGTTGAGTTGCTGGCTACAAAGGACATTTCCCCTTTCCAAGAGGCGGTTACTTCAGTTAAACCTTCGCTCATAATCTCTTTTCACTCATCAATTGCCGCCAGTATATCATATAAAATTTTGCTCTAATTATTAGATGGGAAGTAATTGAAAAAGTTACATCTGAATTTATTAGTAGACTTTGAAAGATTGAATGGCAGTCCATTCATTTCGCATGCAGTATAATTTGCCCGATATGCCTGACTTATTCTCGCGTTGGAAGACCGGGCTTGCGCGCAGCAGCAAAGCTGCATTTGGGCGGCTGGCCAGCCTGTTTGGGGCAACAGAAATTAGTGCTCAAACCTGGGATGACCTGGAGAGTCTGTTGATACAAGCCGACCTGGGCCTGGAGACGACTGAGTCAGTGATCGATTCCATGCGGACTGCAGTACGGACCCAGGGACTTACTCGCGCAGTAGAAATCCAGCCCATGATGGAAGCGGAATTGATCCATCGATTGGATTCTCCAACCATATTGGATTTTTCCAGCAAGCCCACAATCATTTTACTGGTGGGGGTAAATGGATCTGGCAAAACCACAACTGCTGCCAAACTTGGACACCGTTTTAAAAATGAAGGGAAACACGTATTGTTGGTGGCCGCTGACACTTTTCGAGCAGCAGCCATGGACCAACTGCAAGTATGGGCACAACGATTGGACCTACCGATCGTCGCCGGACAGATGGGATCGGACCCCGGGGCAGTGGTTTACGACGGAATCCAATCGGGAGTAGCAAAAGGCTTCGATCTAGTATTGATTGATACTGCAGGCCGGTTGCACACCCGTTATAATCTAATGGAAGAACTTAGGAAAGTTCACCGCGTGGCTGGGAAAGCCCTTGCGGGTGCCCCACATGCGGTCTGGTTGGTGATGGATGCAACCACCGGTCAAAATGCGCTGGTACAGGCGCGAGCGTTCAAGGAAGCTGTAGGGGTGACGGGCATTATCCTGGCAAAATTGGATTCATCGGCGCGAGGTGGGATGGCGTTTGCCATCCAGCGTGAACTCGGACTACCCATCCTCTTTGCAGGATTGGGTGAGAAGGCAGAAGACCTCACACCGTTTGACCCGGAAGCGTTCGTGAAAGGTATTCTCGCCGAGTAGTCAATGAACCCGATTCTTGATGAGCTTATTGCTTTGGAAACAGCTGCACTGACCCGATGGGGGGAAGGCGACCCAGACGGATACCTTGAAATTTGCGCGCCTGATGTAGTCTATTTTGATCCTTACCGGGAGGCACGAATCGATGGGCTCACCGCCCTGACTGCTCTTTATGAGATCGATCGTGGTCAGGTCCGCTATGATCGATTTGAGATTATCAATCCGCAAGTACAGGCGAGTGATAACCTAGCAGTTTTGACTTTTAATTATGTTTCTTATCAAGGTGACACGCAATCACGGTGGAACTGTACCGAAGCCTATCGTCGGGAACCTGAAGGGTGCTGGCGGATTATCCAGACGCATTGGTCTTTCACGAACGTGTTCAACCATAAAAGCCAGGAGGAATCTTCCAATGCAGGATTTGATTAATCGTTTACAAACCGCGGGGGAAACACTTCGTCAATTAATGGAGCGTCTTTGACTTACCTGAAAAGCAGACTCAATTATCCAAGCTCGAGAAGGAAATCAACTCACCCACGTTTTGGGAAGATGCTGCACACGCCCAACAGGTGAGCAAAACCGCTGCAGGACTTAGAGAGCAGGTGGAAGATTGGCAGCTTTTTAAGAATCGTTTGAAGGATGCCGAAGAATTGGCGGGGATGAATGATGAATCCATGAGGGCAGACCTCGAAGTCTGAAATCCTGGAATTTGAAACTGAACTGGAGAAACGCTCTTTTACGGTGATGCTTTCCGGACCCTATGATGCTGATGATGCCTTTCTTGCCATCCATGCTGGAGCAGGAGGTACAGATTCGCAGGATTGGGCCGCCATGCTCATGAGGATGTATCTCCGATGGGCAGAAAGGAATAATTTTCGGACAGAAATACTGGAATCGAGTGAAGGTGAGGAAGCCGGGATCAAATCCACAACAATTAGCATCAACGGGAAATATGCATACGGTTACCTGAGGTCAGAAAAGGGGGTGCATCGATTGGTGCGTCTTTCTCCATTTGACGCTGCGCACAGACGGCATACTTCTTTCGCATTAGTTGAAATTTTACCCCAAGTGGCATTTGACAGCCCGGACGTGCAAATTGACCCATCTGATTTGAAAATCGATGTATTCAGATCCTCAGGCGCAGGTGGTCAAAACGTTCAAAAGAACGCCACTGCAATACGAATTACCCACCTTCCAAGTGGAATTGTGGTCACCTGTCAGAATGAACGATCTCAATCCCAGAATCGTGAATTTGCGATGGGGATTTTACGATCCCGTTTACTGGAAATTCAGAAAGCAGAGAAAGATGAAGAGATTGCAGTTTTACGGGGAGAATATACCAAGGCGGAGTGGGGAAGTCAGATCCGATCATACGTGATCCATCCCTATCAATTGGTTAAAGACCATAGAACAGACCATGAAACCGGTAACACCCAAGCAGTTCTTAGACGGCGCCCTTGAAGAATTTATGGAAGCGTATTTACAAAAAAGCAAGGAGAGTTGAAAGTTGGGCTTGACGCTCAATAGCATCGCCGATATAATCAGCCCGCTTAACCGGAATCATATAAAGGAGTAAGGAATGCCCCCTCAACCGAAACGTAAACTATCAAAAGGACGCCGCGATCGCCGCAGAGCTCACGATGCGTTAGAAGCTCCCAACCTGGTGGCGTGCACCAACTGTGGAACGATGATACTTTCACACATTGTTTGCCCGAATTGCGGTTTTTACAAAGGTCGAGAAGTAGTCGAGATCAAGAAGGAAGAGAAGAAGAAGTAATCGTAATGCAAATAAATAACGGGCCGTGAAATATACGGCCCGTTATTTATTTTGTTTACTATCATGTTATTTCGGGGCAACAGAGCATTGGGAACATCTAAATTATAATATGAGCATATTTTCGGTTGATTTTCATTTCAAACATAATCCAGAGATATGTCCAATAGATAGGAGATCCTCATGAGCCTAAGTCAAGTTGCATCCTCGATCCCCGCTTCGCCGACCATCGCGCTGAACGAGGAAGCGCGGCTCTTACGAGAAAAAGGAGAGCCGGTCATTCATTTGGGGATAGGCGAACCAAAAAACAAAACTCCCATCACAGCCATCCTGAGCTCTGCAGCCAAATTGGGAAGCGGAGATGTAAAATACGTACCGACGGATGGAACACCCTCTCTCAAGAAGGCAATCGTTCGTTACAGCGAAGAAAATTATGACCGGGTGGTATCTCCGCAGAATATCATCGTATCTGATGGCGCAAAGCAGTCCCTTTTTAATATTCTGTTTACCTTATGCAATCCGCAAGATGAAGTAATCGTCCTCGCGCCCTACTGGGTGAGTTACCCCGAGATGATCAAAATGATCGGAGCTGTTCCGGTAGTAGTGACACCCGAGGATGGAACTTTTGTACCGCGCTTCGACGAGATTGAACGGGTGATTGGTTCTTACACAAAGGCAATTATTGTCAACAGCCCCAATAATCCTTCAGGGATGGTGTATCCTGAAGAACTGGTCAAAAAAATCGTTGACCTTTGCGAACGCAAAGGCATCTACATGATTTGCGACGATATTTATCACAAATTGGTTTTCGATGGAAAAGAGGCTATTCCTGCCTGCAAGTATACGCAGAAAGGGATGTTGAAAACTCGAAGATCATCCTGGTCAATGGAGTGGCAAAGCTATACGGAATGACCGGATTTCGGGTTGGCTGGGCGATTGCACCCAGGAAATTGGTTGATATCATGACAAATGTACAATCGCAAACCACCACTTGTGTCTCACCTGTTTTGCAGGCTGCAGCCGAGGGTGCATTGACCGGGATGCAGTCCATTGTAGAGAGTTCTCCGCCTGTCCATTCAAAATAACCGGGATGTACTGATGCAAGAACTTCATTCATTCACTGATATCTATTGTGCAAAACCTCAGGGTACATTCTATGCGCTGCCTGATTTTTCTGCTTATTGTCGCAACAGTATCGCCAGGAATTCTGTTGAACTATGCAAATTCATCTTAAAAAAGGCACTGGTGGTTACTGTACCAGGTAAAGAATTTGGAATGGAAAATCACTTGCGCTTGAGTTACGCCGGTTCAGTAAAGGATTTGATCGAAGGAATTGAACGAATGAAATGGGCACTTGATCCGAATGCTCCGAGCGATATTTATATTGGTGACAGGAAACTTGTGCGAGATTGGTTATAGTCACAATCTCCTTCCCTTCATTCTAAGAACAAAATAATGATCGGGAATGGAGATAGACGAATGAATAATATATTAAACATAAAGACTCCCGCCG
Organism: uncultured Chloroflexia bacterium; assembly: GCA_963826215.1. GTDB lineage: Bacteria > Chloroflexota > Anaerolineae > Anaerolineales > Villigracilaceae > UBA877. The sequence goes on from CAWGWL010000033.1 coordinate 563,274, forward strand.
AAGGCCAAGCTGCATCTGTCAGAGCGGATTATGGTTTGGAATCACTTGGCTTAAGCAATCTCCGAAAAGTATATTGGAATCTTCCAACGGAGGCATTGTACGAAGAAGTGGTCTTTCGCGGTGAAGCGATTATCTCTCATCAAGGACCAATCGTGGTTAACACCGGCAAGCATACTGCCCGGGCAGCCAGCGATAAGTTCGTCGTTCGAGAATCGGGCACCGAAGATAATATTTGGTGGGGACAATATAATCGTCCATTCAGCCCGGAAAAATTTAACGAATTGTTCTCCCGATTGCAAGGGTATTTGCAAGGTAGTGATGTCTTTGTTCAGGATTGTTATGGCGGTGCGGATCCTGATTATCGATTACCGGTGAGAGTCATTACAGAAGGAGCCTGGCACAGCCTGTTTGCCCGGAACATGTTCATTAAACCAGAATCAGCGGAGGAGTACCGAAGGTTTGCACCGGAATTTACTGTCATTTCAGCCCCAGGGTTCAAGGCGTTTCCACAAATCGACCAAACTCCCACTGAGACATTTATTGTGCTAAATTTTGCACAAAAGATATGTATTATTGGCAATACCGGATACGGAGGTGAGATCAAGAAGTCTGTATTTACTCTGCTGAACTATCTGTTACCATTGAGGGACGGGGTTATGACCATGCATTGCTCAGCCAATGTGGGAAAAGGTGGGGATGTGGCACTTTTCTTTGGACTTTCAGGTACGGGAAAAACAACGTTATCGGCAGATCCCAATAGAGGTCTAATCGGTGATGACGAACATGGATGGTCAGATAATGGGGTGTTTAACTTTGAGGATGGTTGTTATGCAAAAGTAATCGAACTCTCAGCGACTGCCGAGCCACAAATTTATGCATGTACCCGACGATTTGGAACGGTACTGGAAAATGTTGTCTATGACCCGGTTACCCGATTCATCGACCTGGATGATTCATCCATTACCGAGAATACACGTGCTGCTTATCCACTAAGATTTATCGATAACGCCATTCCTGACAAGAGAGGCGGGCATCCGAAAAATATAATTTTCCTGACATGTGATGCATCAGGAGTAATGCCCCCCATAGCACGACTGAGTGTTGAACAGGCAATGTATCATTTTATTTCCGGATACACATCCAAGATTGCGGGGACGGAAATCGGTCTTCGAGATGAGCCGGAAATAACCTTTAGTGCATGTTTTGGTGGACCATTTATGGTACATAAACCAGCTTTTTATGCTGACCTTCTGCGGCGAAAAATTGAGAGGTATGATGTTAAATGCTGGCTGGTTAATACCGGATGGGTTGGCGGACCATATGGGATTGGAAAACGGATCAGCATTAAACACACCCGCAATTTACTAAACGCGGTATTGAATGGGAAATTGGAGCAAGTGGAATATTACACAGACCCGGTTTTTGGATTTGAGGTTCCTAAGATTTGCCCGGAAGTACCAGAAGATGTCATGTATCCTTCCCGTTCCTGGCAGAAAGAGACAGAATATTGGAAAAAGTATAAACAACTTGCATCCAGATTTATTGATAATATGAAGAAGTTTGAAGCAGACACCCCGAAGGAAGTGGTCGGGGCAGGACCAAAAATCTAAGAAAATATCCCCCATCTAACACTCAGGATGGGGGGTTCTTATATAGGGGAAATTATCGAAAAATCGTCTAATCTTCCTATTCGCTCACACGAAGGTCTTCCTCGTCCATCTCTTTCTCGCCTGGTTTTACCTGCCAAGGCTTGAATTGTGCGACAAGCCTGCCAGGTATGCGACCTTGAATTAGCACGCCTTTTCTGCCGTGTTCCAAACGTTCCACCTGGCCAAATTCATGGAAAAGAGAGATTAATTGTCCTTGTTGGTAAGGTAATCGCACCAGGATTGGGGTAAAAGTTTCAAATAGAGTGCTGCGGAGCATTCCGAGGAGGTCATCGATCCCTTCACCTGTTCGAGCAGAAATAGCGACAGCTTGCGGGAAATGCTCCAATGCATCGCGGGCAGCCGAAGGATCCGACAATAGATCAATCTTGTTGAGGACCGTGATTACCGGTACTTGATTGGCATCTATTTCGGCCAATGTCTCATGGACAGCCTCAGCCTGATTCATCGCGTTGTGGTGAGAGATATCCACCACGTGTAACAGCAAGTCTGCTTCTGATATTTCCTCCAAGGTGGCGCGAAAAGCAGCCACAAGTGTAGTGGGAAGTTTCTGAATGAAACCGACGGTATCGGTAAATAGAGCTTGATATCCGCCGGATAGTTCGACTCTGCGGGTAGTTGGATCAAGGGTAGCAAATAATTGATCGGCAACATAAATATCTGATTTTGCCAATTTATTTAGAATGGTGGATTTACCAGCGTTGGTATACCCGACAAGCGCAACTGACGGAATTCGGCTCAGTTTACGCTGGACCCGGTGACGCAAACGGCGGGCGCGCACTTTTTCAAGCTCATCTTTAAGGTGAGCGATTTCATGTCGTACCGCACGGCGGTCTACTTCCAACTGGGTTTCACCAGGCCCACGCAACCCTACTCCGCCAACAGAACCGGAACGTCCGCCGCCACCGCCAGCTTGTCTTGCAAGGTGAGTCCACTGACCTGTTAAGCGCGGCAAAAAATATTCATATTGTGCCAATTTCACCTGTAGTTGACCCTCACTTGTGTGAGCGTGTTGAGCGAAAATATCCAAGATGACTGCTGTCCGATCAAGAACACGAACATTTTCTCCTATATGTTCTTCCAGTTCGCGCTGATGGCGCGGGGAAAGTTCATTGTCAAAGACAACTGCTTGTGCCAGGGAGTCTTCAGCCAATGCCTTAAGTTCCTCAACTTTTCCAGATCCAATAAACGTCTCTGGATTGGGTCGATCAATTTTCTGGGTCAGTTCCCCAACGACTTCCAATCCAGCCGTATCGCACAATAATGATAATTCAGATAGGGAATCATCAAGAGTTAAGATATGTTTCTGCCCATGCACTTCCACACCAACCAAAAAAGCACGTTCACGAGGGGGGGTTGTGGAGGTTGGAATTTTCTTATGCATTACTTCTCCTTATTTTATTTTGATTCAATCCATGCCCAGAGAGTTTTACCGACTGCCTGGAGGCTGGTGGCTGAGACTTTATCGATTGTATCTGCAGTTTTATGCCAGTAAGGATAATCGAAGTCGATTATATCCACCGCCCGTATCCCCGCCTCAAGGAAAGGGGTGTGATCATCAATCATATCGTATTTTGGGGTTGGAATAAAATATCTGGAATATCCCAATTTGGCAGCCTGCGCCCATATTTCAGCAGTAAATAGCGGATCAGAATTTCGCTCCTCATATATATTCAAATTTGTGTCACCGACCATATCAACAATAACTGCTGCCTGCGGTTTTATTTGAAGCAAACTTACGAAGGCGTCTGACCCCATAATCCACTGGCGGTTGTCCAAACCACCACTATCTTCAGCGTCAAAAAATACCAGCCAGACCGGGGTGGTATCTATTGGGAGCGAGCGTGCCAATTCCAGTAACACAGCAACGCCTGATGCTCCATCATTCGCACCAGGTACAGGCAAGGTGGCTCCTGGCCCGGTATCTTGATCAGCCAAAAGGCGGCTGTCGTAGTGTGCACCCACGATAATATTGGGATTAGATTCAGATCGGAGATGCAATAATGTTTTGGATCGAAAACCCCAGCCATTTAGTTGCTTGAATTTGAACAGTCCATCCAGCCTTATCCAATTCGCGCGATATGTAGGCAATCACTTGTGCGTGAGCAACGCTTCCTGGTAATCGAGGACCGAGGGAAACCTGGGCAACAACATCCTTGAATGCGCGCTGACCATTAAAAGAATTGCCAGGGCCGGATGACAAAGAATACCAACAAAACCGCAAGAACAGCGAATGAGTATTCCTAAAGATAAAAAAATATAAATTTGAGCTTTGCGTGTAACCATCAAATCGACTTTCGATTTCCAGAGATAATCTTTCAAAGCAACCTCTGCGCGCCTGGCAAAGAGACCAGAACGGACTGTTTTATCCAATTTGATATCCGTTTCAAGCGGAGGCAAAATCCCGAAGTTTGCTTTCATCGGTTGGAAATTCGCTGGATCTGCATGGGTGATGTACTGACATAAAGCACCGATGATTGTCGAATGAGGAAAAATGAGAAGAGGGTGACCGTGGAATAAACGGGCAGCATTTAACCCTGCCAAAAGACCAGTGGCGATATTCCCCATATAACCTTCGACACCTGTAATTTGACCAGCGAAAAATAAATCTGGACGTGTGCGGAATTGAAGAGTGGGATGCAAGGTTTTTGGAGATGTGATAAATGTATTACGATGCATCTGACCAAACCGAATGAACTCTGCCTGCTCCAACCCCGGGATCATTTGGAACACACGTTTTTGTTCCGAGTAGGTCAGGTTGGTCTGGAACCCCACAAGGTTGTAAAGACTCCCTGCCATATCATCCTGGCGAAGTTGAACCAATGCAAAAGGCCACCTGCCTGTGCGCGGGTTGGTCAACCCGGTCGGTCTCATGGGACCAAACGCCAACGCAAGTCGATCTCGTTTGGCAATTATTTCCACCGGTAAACAGCCTTCAAAGAATTTTTGAATATGAGAGGTTGACCCAAGGATAAAATCGTCCTCAAGAGGTGAGAGTCTTATACGGTCTGCGGATTTCAGTGCAATCACAAACCGATCATACTCGTCCTTTGTAAAAGGACAATTTAAATAATCTCCAACCCCCGCGACCCTTGAACCATAACGCGAAGCACGATAAGCAACATCCATATTTACCGAATTTGCGGCAACTATGGGAGCAAGGGCGTCAAAGAAGTGCAAGTGTTCTTCTCCGGAAAGTGTCGCAATAGCTTGCGATAACCGCTGAGAAGTTAATGGACCAGAAGCGACGATAACCAGACCAACAGGAAGAGTAACCACTTCTTCACGGATAATCTCGATATTTGGATGGTTACAAAGTTGTTCTGTTACCAAGTGAGAAAATAATTCCCTATCGACCGCCAAAGCCGCGCCAGCGGGAAGTGCAGATTTTTCAGCACAATCCAGTAACAGGGACCCAAGCAAACGCAATTCCGTTTTTAAGATGCCAGATGCACGATCTGGCAGACTAGACCCCATGGAGTTCGAACAAACCAGTTCAGCCAAATTTGAGGTTCGATGTGCCCCAGTAAGGACTTTTGGCCGCATTTCATATAACTGAACGCGAAGACCCTGCTGCGCGGCCTGCCACGCAGCTTCCGATCCGGCAAGGCCACCACCGATCACGACCAGGTCGGGAATTAACATCTCTGTTATTGTACCATTTTGAAATTTAAGGGGGATGTGATATATAATCACAAACGAGGGAACAATTCATGAATTTGAATCAAATGAATATCCAGCTAAAGGAAGCCGGACAATTAACAGGTTCTGCCTGGGCTATCTGGCTGGAACGCTCCGGGGAATGGGGAACTCTTGGTTTTTATAATATCACGACGAAACAACGAAGTTTGGTGTTAACCTGGTTAAATAGGCCTTCTTTCGTGAGCTGGCTGAACGGGGGATTATATGGAAAACACATTTTATCTCGAAAAATACCAAAAAATCCAGGCATCATAGGGGAAAAACTATATATTTTCCCTAATCAATTAACCCAAAGGGTGATTTTGGTTTGTGCGGACAACCTTTCAAAGGCAGCACTGCGTTTTTGGGGGGGAGTCTCACTGGGCAATTCTGGACGGTCGGATCTTGATCCTGAAATCGTGCCTTTTTCATCGAATTGTGATGGGGGGAAGAATTATGTACCTCATTCCCTGGACGGAATCCTGAACCTGGTAATGAAAGTTTATCCATGCCAGGGGGGATGGTTAGCAACACAGACGGGAGATATTCTTCAAATCAAAGCGGATTCAACAAGCTCCAATTGGAAAGGGAAGCAGCTTTCAATAAAAGCCAATCCATTACTCGGTGAGGTTTCCCAAACCCGTAAAGCTCGAATTGTATTGAAAAAGGATGCAGAATGGGAGGGGACACCACACCTGGGAGGGGAGAAATCGACACGATTTTGGATCGGGTTACCGTTGGTAGTTGGGAAACGAGTATCTGGTATCGTTGTATTGTGGGGTAGAAAGCCGCCGTCGGATGCGGAACTGGAAAAACAAAAATCAATCTCACAAAGAATTGCACCATCCGTTGAGAGATGTATTACTGTCAGTGAACTAAACCAGCAATTATACCGGATGAGGTTAATGAACGATTTTGCAGAGACCATCCACTCCTCCCTGGATTTGGACCAGATCGTTCAAAGTACATTTGCACTTTTACAAAGCGCTTTTAGCGTTGAGAGAATTTTCTTTATGACCATGTTCCCGGCAGATAGCGGTACCAAATGCTATTTTAAGCGTCATGGTTCGATTATTTCCGAGGATAAACCAGATTCCATTCTTCCAGCCCAGTTATTAAAGGGAAAGACTTTTCGGTTCAATACGAGATCTGCTGAATCCTTTTATAAACCGACATATCCAGGGTCTAAGTCAACAATGATTTCTCCTTTAATGCTGCGAAAACGCGTGATTGGAGCGTTGGGGTTGGAAAACGAGAGTGAAGGTGCTTTTACCCTTCATGATGAACACTTTTTAGTTGTAATCGCACAATACATGTCGAGCCTTTTGGAGAATGGATGGTTACGGCAGGAAGCTGAAGCCAGGGTTCGAAATTTGGTTCAAATTGGCGAAATTATCAAGCAGGTTATTGGTTGTACCGATATCCGTCGAATGGCACAACTTGCCGCAGAAATCATCTCTTATAATTTTGATGGCGAACTCGCAGTCGTCTCCCTTGAAAGAGGGCCAATTAAAGAATTGCAGGTTGCAGGAATTAGCGGGATTGAAGCAGACCTTGTTCAGAAGGAAATGAAATACTTGAAATTAGCCATGGAAAAAGGAATCGAAATGCGGGTTGCCACCACTGGTCAGAATGTTTTGATCAACGATGTGAAAAAAGATCCCTACGTATGTTCGCATTCCTAATTGGGATGCAGGCTCCGAAATGTGTGTTGCTCTTAAGGATGGAGACCAAACCTTTGGGGTTATTGATGTGGAAAGCAGATGGAAAAATGCATTTTCGCAAACAGACTTGCTGGTGCTGGATAACATAGCTGGAATCATTGCTAGTGGAATTTCCGCTGTCGGGCAACATCAAAAACTACAAATGATCGAAAAACAGCTACTTGCCACACAAGGAGAGTTAAAAGAACATATTGCTGCGCAACGGATGGCAGAACGACGGCTAGTTCAAGCAGCCAAACTCGCGGCTGTAGGCGAGATGGCTGCAGGGATAGCTCACGAATTGAACAACCCACTGACTACAGTATCTGGATTCACCGAACTCACCTTAGAAGAAGTGGCTCCTGACACGCGGTTGCACGCTGACCTTGAATTGGTTCTTCGAGAAGCGCATCGTGCGACCGAGGTAGTGCGAAGATTACTTGATTTTGCCCGTCAAAGTGAAAGCGTGCGTACTCGTTCAGATATAAATGAAATTGTGAAGGAGGTTTTAGCACTAGTAAATCACCTTCTACAAACCAGCGGTGTTCAACTCGTAGTGGATTTTCCAAACGGGTTGCCATTAGTTTCAGTCGACCGCAACCAAGTCAAGCAGGTACTCCTAAATCTCATTCACAATGCTTTGCATGCCATGCCTAAAGGGGGTGAATTACACATTTCAAGCGCACGCCGCAGCCGAGATCATCAAGATTGGGTCATGATAATGGTGAAGGATACGGGAATTGGAATTTCACCAGAGAACCTGGAAAGGATCTTTGCACCATTTTTTACTACACGGGCGAAAGAAGGAGGAACAGGTCTGGGACTATCCATCTCGTATGGGTTGATCGCTGAACATGGAGGTTTTATCGAAGCAGAGAGCCAAGTTGGAAAAGGATCCATGTTTTCCATCTGGATCCCAGTGGAGGTAAATTAATGGCAGAATCTCAAATCCTGGTAGTGGATGATGAGCCCGGGATAACACGTTTATGTGAGCGATTGCTCACGAGAACCGGGTATGGGGTAATAGCATTTACGGATCCAGCTGCGGCAATGACATTTGTGGAAATTAACAAAATCGATTTGTTGCTAGTTGACATACGGATGCCAGAAATCAGCGGGTTCGACTTGATCGCCCACGTCAAACAACACCAACCGGACACGGCGGTACTGGTGATGACTGGTTATGGGACAATTGACACAGCCATCCAGGCTCTTCGTGAAGGCGTTGATGGATTGCTGTTAAAACCTTTTGACAGCAGCAGCGAACTGGAGCTTTCGGTTAAACAAGCGCTCGATGATAATCAGAAGAAGCGGGATATTGCCCGAATTCAAGCTTTGCGACCACTTTTTGATGTGACCGAGACTTTTTTAGCCGAAACCAGCCCTGAACGGTTAGTCAATTTAGTAGTAAGCACTGTTTGCGACCACCTGCACTGCAAACATGCGGGATATTATAAATTCGTTGAAGATAGCAAAACCCTGAACTTACAAGAAGGTCGAGGAATCATTTTGCCTGAAGGCATTAGTGAACCAGAGGGAAGTTTACTAGGAAGGGCACATTATCATAAATCTCCACTCTGGATAAATGTTACCGGATCGTCGGAACATGCTCATCAAATGGCTATCGAATCACCAGGATTAGGTTCAGCATTTATTGCTCCTGTCTCCCGTCTTAACGTGGATGGAGTATTGTATGCCGGAAGAGATCCTGAAGAGATTCCATTTCGAGAAGTCGACTGGGAAATGTTCCTGCTGATGGCAGGGCAAGCAGCAGTGGCAATGGAAAACGCCTGGTTATATCAAGAATTGCGCGAGTACATCCGGCGGATGGAAGAATCACAAAATGCCCTTATTCGTGCGGAAAAATTAGCAGCAGCAGGACGCTTGACTGCCTCCATTGCCCATGAAATTAATAACCCGTTACAGGCGGTGCAGAATTGTCTGCACCTGGCAACCCGCGGCGAACTGTCAGCGAAAAAACAACGCGAATATATTGACCTGGCGAACCATGAGTTGGATCGGTTAAGGGGCACTGTTAAACGCATGCTGGATTTTTACCGACCGGGCAGCGTTGAACCTCAGCAAGTCAACCTGGCGATTCTCCTCCAGCGAGTGATCAAATTGCTTTCATCACAACTGGCTGGGCGAAATATCCGGACTGTCACACGGTTATCGACCAAGCTGCCTCCCGTTTTAGCGGTGAGTAGTCAACTGGAACAAGTGTTTATTAATCTCATCTTAAATTCCTACGATGCAATGCCTGAAGGGGGAGACCTAAAACTAAGCGCCCGCAGATCGGAGGACATGGTCGAAGTGTTGATTCAGGACTCCGGACCTGGAATTTCTGAAGAGTATCGCGGCCGAATTTTCGAGCCATTTGTCAGCACAAAAAAAGGAGGAACAGGTTTGGGGCTGACAGTCAGTTATGGTATTATCGCAGCACACGGAGGCACCCTTGACCTTATAGCTGATCACGGACCTGGAGCCTGTTTCCGAGTAGCATTGCCTGTTAAGGATGAACCATGACAAAAAAGGGCAACATTCTGGTAGTCGATGATGAGCAGATCGAAAGACAGACGTTAACAGATATCCTAAGGCTAGAAGGCTATCATGTTGCAGCAGCAGCGAACGGAGAGGCGGCCCTGGATTATGTGCGCCAAAACCCCGTGGATTTAATCCTGCTGGATTTGCGGATGCCTGGCATGAGCGGACTCGATGTTATAAAGGTGTTAAATCGAACTTCACCCGAAGTGGAAATTATTATGCTCACAGCACATGGATCAATGGATTCTGCAATCGAAGCACTGCGAAGCCGTATCCAGGACTATTTGCTAAAACCAGCCTCACCCACACTAATCCTGGAGAGCGTAGCTCGAGGGATGGGAAGGAGAAATGCCAAACTTCAGTCACGTGGTGAACGGGAGACGGCAAATAAAGAAGAAAATAATGAATTTTCCTTACGAGATGGTACCGTGGTGGATTTCAAACGAAGGCTAATCCATTCAGGGTCGTGCACAGTATTCCTGACCCCGGCAGAGGGAAGGCTGTTAAAGATTTTTTCTGAAAACATTGGCAAGGTATTTTCCCACAGGGAATTGGTCCTGCTTGTCCAGGGATATTCAACTTCCCAGCAGGAAGCACCTGAAATCATGCGACCGCTGGTAAGTCGATTGCGACAAAAATTATCAGGGATTCCGTTGATAATGAAAAGAATTGTAAGTGTACGAGGGACGGGATACGTATTTGAAAAAGAATGATGAATGAAACATTTTATCGAGACTTGAATTATTTGCTCCCTACACGAAATATTTTGAAGGAGTTATTGCATGACGACAGAAACGGAAGAATTAAAATTGCGTGCAATAAACACTTTACGATTTCTATCTGCAGACATGGTGCAAAAAGCAAATTCCGGACACCCAGGGCTTCCCATGGGTTGTGCCGCAATCGCATACACGGTCTGGACTCGGCATTTACATCATAATCCGTTAAATCCGGCATGGCCAAACCGAGATCGATTCATTCTCTCCGGAGGCCATGGATGCGCACTTTTATATTCCCTGCTCCACCTCACAGGTTACAACCTGTCACTGGATGAAATTATGAAATTCCGCCAATGGGGGAGTAAAACACCAGGACACCCGGAATATGGATTAACCCCAGGTGTAGAGGTAACCACCGGTCCGCTGGGTCAAGGTTTCTCCAATGGCGTGGGGATGGCAATTGCCGAAGCACACATTGCAGCAGAGTTCAATACTCCGGATAAACAAATTATCGACCATTATGTTTATGCAATTGTTACAGACGGGGATTTGATGGAAGGAATTTCTTCTGAAGCTGCCTCTCTGGCTGGGCACCTGCAGCTTGGAAAACTAATATATCTTTATGATGATAATCGTATATCGATTGACGGCTCTACAGAACTCGCATTCACCGAGGACCGTGGTGCCCGGTTTGGTGCTTATGGATGGCAGGTGCTCCATGTTGCAGATGGGAATGACGTTGAAGAAATCGATGCGGCCATCAATCAAGCCAAGAAAGATCCCCGTCCGTCGATTATTATCTGCAAAACAATTATTGGGTTTGGATTACCCACCAAACAAGGGACGAGCAAAGCCCATGGAGAACCACCCGGGGATGTTGAACTAAATGGGGCGAAAGAAAAGTTGGGCTGGCCGAACAGAGCCGCGCTTCCTGATCCCAGCAGACGTACTATCCTTTTTCCGAACAGCAGTTGAAAAGGGACGTGAAATTGAGTCCGCCTGGAATGACAAAGATGGAAGCCTTTAAAGTTGCCGAACCGGAAAAAGGTGCGGAATTGTATCGCCGTTTGCGATTTGAACTACCTTTGGATTGGCGTTCATCGATCCCAGTATTCGACGCGGATCCGAAAGGAATGGGGACACGTATCGCTTCGGGAAAAGTGATCAACGCCATAGCGTCAAAGATACCAGAGCTAATTGGGGGATCAGCCGACCTGGCTCCATCAACTAAAACGTGGATTGATGGTTCTCCGGCATTTGAAACTGAATCTCCCAAGGGGCGCAATTTCCATTTCGGTGTGCGTGAACATGGAATGGGTGGGGTAGTCAATGGAATGGCAGTTCACGGTGGGGTGATTCCGTTTGGTGCAACCTTTTTAGCATTCGCAGACTATATGCGTGAACCCATCCGTCTTTCAGCACTTTCCCATTATCCGAGTATCTGGGTTTTTACCCATGATAGCATTGGGGTTGGCGAAGATGGTCCAACTCACCAGCCAGTGGAACACCTGGCTACATTAAGAGCAATCCCTGGATTGACAGTCATCCGACCAGCAGATGCCAATGAAACCGCAATAGCCTGGAAGGTCGCGATAGAACATCGGGACAGACCCACATTAATGGCATTAACCCGTCAAAATGTCCCAACCATCGATCGGAACCTTTTTGCATCTGCAGATGGTTTGGCAAAAGGAGCTTATGTTTTGGCTGATCTGGGTGATGGCGATCCAGAGTTAATCCTGATGGCGTCAGGGTCGGAAGTAAACCTGATCATCGAAGCAGGGATGCGCCTGGCAGCAGAAGCAGTCGCAGTGCGATTGATCTCGTTTCCATCCTGGGAATTGTTTGCAGAGCAGGATCAAGCATACCGCGACAGTGTAATGCCGGCAAAGACGAAAAAGCTGGCTGTTGAAGCTGGCGTTACATTGGGATGGGAACGCTGGGTGGGGGATAAAGGTGCCATCCTTGGCATCAACCGTTTTGGAGCTTCTGCACCCGCCGAGGACGTGTTCCGTGAGCTGGGATTCACTATTGGAAATGTTTTCGATCAGGCAATGAAATTATTAAGATAATATTGCGCGTAGCCATAAAAGTTTAGTGATCATCACGAAGGAAGAAAAATTACCGAGAAAATGCTTGAGTAAGTTCGTTACGAAAATTGAGTGATATGGGATAAAGCGGTTGAATTTATTGGAGGTATGGGATGAGCGAAAAGAGAATTTTGGAAAGAAAGGTTTCTCAGAAGATATCCGTAAGCCAAGTTGCCAAAAGCCGAGTTAAGAAATCAAGCCCAACCGAAACACAAAAAAATATCCCTGGAAAAAAAACGATTGAAAAACCTATTCGAAATGAAATTAATCGTTATCAAAAGGAAATAAAAGAGACACATCGGAATTACTCGAATACAATTGCGGAATTAAAAAAAGCTGGAAATAGTCAAAAAGTCCGAATTGAAAATCTTGAAGCAGTTTTAGAATGTGCAGGGGGACCAGTATTTTCTGTCGATCGGCGCTATTGTTATACAAGCTTTAACCATCAGCATGCTGAGGTAATGAAAATGCTTTTCGGCGCTGATATTCAAATCGGCTGCAACCTGCTTAGATTACCACACTAATGACGATAGACCGATCCAATGCAAAAAAGAATATCAGTCGGGCACTAAAAGGCGAAACTGTAATTGTTGAATCCTTCGCGGGAGAGGAATCGAGGTCCAGGCGTTATTTCGAGATCGTACACTATCCATTATATGGACCGAAGGACAAGGTGATGGGGGTCACAATATATGCCAGGGATAAAACTGAACTGAAAAAGAAGGAAGAGGAAAATAAAAGAGTCGATCGGACGCTCAGGGCGTTAAGCAATAGCAACCAAGCCATGATGCGCGCAAAAAGTGAAATGGAATACTTGAAAGAAGTATGTCGAAATATCGAAATTGACTGCGGTTTCAGCATGGTGTGGATAGGCCTGGCTGAAAATGATAAAAGAAAATCCGTAAACCCTGTCGTTAGTTCCGGATTTGAGGAGGGATATCTTGAAAGTGCCAAGATTTCCTGGGCAAATAATGAGAGGGGGCGTGGACCCACAGGAACGGCAATCCGCACGGGAAAAGTGTCCATTTGCCGGAATATGCTGACGGACCCCAAGTTTAAACCCTGGCGGACACAGGCGATCAAACGCGGGTATGCATCCTCCATCGCTTTACCGCTTATCGCGGGAGATAAACCATTCGGAGCTTTGACGATCTATTCTCAAGAACCAGATTCATTTAGTGATGAAGAAGTCAAGTTACTCTCTGAGTTGGCCAGCGATCTTGCATATGGAATTACTGTATTTCGGCTGCGGGATGAACAAGTAAAATCCGAGCAAGCGCTCAGGGAAACGGGGGAACAATTAAGACATGCAAATGAACTTCTCGATACTGTGACCGAAAGCACCGGAGTGATCATTGCCACTCAAGATACAAATTATCGATATACCTATTTCAATCGATCTTATAAGGAAGAGATTGAGCGACTCACCGGGAAGGATATCCAAATAGGGTCCAGTATGATTGATGCTTTTGCCGACATCCCCGAACAGAAGAGATGTCGCCATTCGGAGAATGGAGTCAGGGTCTAAATGGACAGCAGGTGAATAATATTCTGGAGCTTGGCGACCCAGCTCGTTATCGACGCATTTACAACATTCGCCATACACCCATCCGGGATTCAGCCGGAAATGTCGTGGGGGCTGGAGAAGTGGCGTATGATATCTCTGAGCAGGAACAAGCGAAATGGGCCCTGGCAGAAAGCGAGGCTCGATATCAAAGCTTATTTAACAGTATGACTGAAGGATTTGCTCTTCACGAAATCATCTGTGACGCGAACAAAAATCCATGCGATTATCGGTTCCTAGATGTTAATCCTGCCTTTGAACGATTAACCGGCCTTAAATCGGAACGATATTATCGGGAAATGTATGCAGCAAAGTATCTCCAGTATCAAGCGGAAGATTCTCGCTGGATTTGAAAATATACGGAAATGTTGCTTCTTACAGACGAACCAATCCAATTCGAAAATTATTCTCCCGCAGTCAAGCGATTCATTATCGAGTGCAGACTTTTCCAACCCGGAACGGCCGTATAGCAGTCATTTTCGAGGATATTAGTGAACGAAAGCGTTCAGAAGAGACTCGAAACTGGCTGGCTTCTTTTCCGGAACTAAACCCAACTCCTGTGGTCGAGGTTGATTTTCAAGGGAACATTCAATATAGTAACCCTACTGCCAAGAAGGCTTTTCCTGATTTGCTTAGTAAAGGCATTACACACCCCTGGCTTACGCAATTGGAAAGGGTAGTGCAAGAATTCAAAAAAGGGGACGTTCAAACAATAACCAGAGACGTTTCAGTTGGCAATGCATACTATCAGCAGACGATGTCTTATATACCCGATAATCAACGGATACGTATCTATAGTGTCGAGATCACTGCCCGGATAATCGCAGAAGAAGCATTGAGAAAAGCTCGTGAACAACTGGAGATACGTGTACAAGAACGTACGAAGGAATTGCTAGGAGCGAATAAGCAATTGCAAATGGAAATTGGCGAGAGAAAACGGGTTGAAGCGGCGCTGGTCGAAAGTGAGGGACGCTATAGGACTTTGTTTGAGACATCCCCGGATACCATCATTCTGCTTGACATGAACAAGAAAATCCTTTTTGCAAACCAACAAGCTGCCTCGGTACATGGTTTTCGCGAGGCAAAAAAACTCATTGGGATGGACGTGACAGAGTTGATAGCTCCAGAAGATCGTGAGAGAGTTTGCCAGGATTTATTACAAACCCTGGAACTCGGAACTCTCAGGGAGATTGAATACATAATTTTAACCAAAGGACAAGTCACGATTTCCAGCAGAGTTAAATATATCGATTGTGAAAAACGATGACGGGCTTCCCATTGGTTTTTTAATGGATGTCAGGGACACCACAGAACGCAAATGGGCAGAGGAATCATTGCGGATAGCCTATGCCTACAACCGGAGCTTGATCGAGGCAAGCCTTGACCCGTTGGTTACGATCACCCCGGAAGGAAAGATCGGTGATGTGAATACTGCCACCGAGGTTGTGACCGGATGCACACGTGAAGAGTTGATCGGGACAGACTTTCACAACTATTTTAGCGATCCAGAAATGGCTCAGGCGGGATATCAAAAGGTATTTGAAAATGGAACTGTCCGGGATTACAACCTGGAAATCCGAAACAAAGATGGGAGCATTACACCGGTCTTATACAATGCTTCGGTTTACCACGATGAGAACGGGAAAGTCATGGGTGTATTTGCTGCAGCGCGGGATATCACCGATCGAAAACAATTCGAGACCCAGCTTGTCCAGGCGGAAAAGCACGCGATCATCGGGCGCATGGTGGGTTCGATCACCCATGAGATCAACAACCCGCTTCAAACAATCAAAAACTGCCTATACCTGATACAGCAGGATGTGACCCCGAAGAGCCCGATCCAGGAACCCCTGGAAATGGCGGTTTCAGAAACCATACGTCTCACCAATTTGGTAGGGCATCTCAGGGAATTATATCGACCAAAAGCGGGAATTAGAAAGGAACCGCATGAGATCCTCGACATCATCGAAGAAGTGCATTCCCTGCTCATCCCGCATTTGAACAGCGCCAGGGTCAAATGGCAACCGCTACCCGGTTTACAGCGATGTTACATATCTTGCGTAAGGGATCAGATCCTTGAAGTCTTCCTAAATCTAAGCATGAATGCCATCGAAGCAATGCAACCACGCGGGGGGACGTTGTTCGTTGATATGATTCAAACTACAGAGAGAATGGGAGTAATATTAAGGGATACCGGGCCGGGAATCCAGGAAGAAGTTGCAAAGCACATTTTCGAACCCTTTATGACCACCAAGGGCAGCGGACTTGGACTTGGTCTTTCCATAAGCTATGGAATTGTGCAAAGACATGGCGGTCAAATCCAGGTGGAAAACCAACCTGGGGAAGGCGCGACCTTCACGATTTGGCTCCCTCTTAGTTCATCTGATGCAGTGCAGGAGTAAGTGAAACATGGCGACCAATGAGACGATCTTGATCGTGGATGATGAACCGAAATTATCCCGGAGCCTGGCGTTGATTTTGCAGCGAGCGGGATATAAAGTAACCACTGCGGCTACTGCAGGGGAGGGATTGGAAAGATTACAAGCCGGGGCATATGACCTGGTTTTTCTGGATATTAAACTGCCTGATCAAAGCGGCATTCAACTGCTCCCCCAAATTCGTGGCATATACCCGGATATGCCGGTAATTATCCTAACTGCGCATGCCAGCCTTGAAACAGCAATCGAAGCAGTACGAGCGGGAGCCACAGACTACTTATTAAAACCAATAGACCCTGAGGCAATCCTTGCCCGGGTCAAAAAGATCCACGATGATCAAAAACTGCCAAAGCGACGGCGGGAAATTACCACTCAGATCCAAGCCCTCCTAAGTGAATTACATACCCCAGATGGGCAGGAACCTTCTCCCTTCGGTTTGACTCCCGCATCCTCACCAAATGACCCTTCCCGGTTTATGAAACGCGGAGAATTAGTTCTTGACCTACATACTCGTCATGTTATATTAAACAATCGCAATCTACCGCTAGCCCCCTCAACATTCGATTATCTCGTCACACTTATGCGGCATTCACCAGAGCCTGTCACTTATGATACGTTGGTCCTGGAATCGCAAGGGTATCAAGGACTGAGTAGGATTGAAGCCAAAGAAATCACCCGCTGGCAGATCCATGAATTGAGGAAGGTGCTGGAAGAGGATTTACGACATCCACGCCTGGTAATCACCGTGCGGGACGTGGGGTATCGGTTAGTCGTATAATTCACGAAAAGACCTTCCCAAAATATTATTAAACGAACAGTGAATTTCCTGTTCGTTTTTGATTTGAGGCATAGAAGTTATCGAATTAATCATATACCAATATATTCAAAGATACCCAAATATCTTAGGGGAATATTTTCTGTAAAATTTTAGATGGAATGATTATGTCCCGAGAAAATGTCGTGCCTGCCAGAAGTGTATTAATCGTTGACAGCGATCTAAACCTGAGACTTTCGCTGGCGCTCATTCTCAGGCGCGCAGGTTATTCGGTTACAACGGTTGGACGTGCCTGTGAAGCCCAGGAACGCTTGAAGACCGATCAATTTAAGCTGGTTATTTTAGATGTATTAACCATTGACAACAAGCTGACTTTGCTCCCGAAGGTTTTGGAAGAATACCCAAAAACAGCGATCCTGGCTTTTACCGCTCAATGGTCGCCCGAAACCGCAGAGGAATTAAAGAATTTGGGGATAAGTGCTCACCTGGAGAAACCGGTTACCCCAACTTCATTACTTGAGGAGGTAGATAAAATTATGGCAAATACTCCAAACAGATGATAACAACTTTATGCGACGGGATATTTTTGTTTCCTTCAAAACCAGGAAGGGACTAATTACATAAAGGAGAGAAAGCATGAAGACCAAAAAGTATTTTAATATTGTATTTTCAACTTTCGTAATCTTAACAATGCTCCTGGGAGGGGTCAACCCACAAGCTGTTCGAGCGCAGGCTGCAATCTCGCCTGGCAACGCATCGAACGTACAGGCAGTGGTAAAAGCTGATGCACCTGAGGCACCACCTGCTCAACCCACCCCGGTGCCTTCTCCAACCCCACTCCCCCCAGTTGGAGGGGAAAATTCACATGGGCACGTAACCCCTGCTGAAAGAGCGGCTGCAGCCGCACGTGCCGCGGCTGCACGACAAGCCGGGCTCCAATCCGTGGAGCAAATGGCTGAAGCAGCAGTTACAGCGATGGATCCGGGTGGTGTACCGGACTATTTTGGTACCACCCCCAACTGGGCAAACAGCCCCATTCCCGCCAGCGTGGGAATTTCGGGTGATGGCTCCGGCGCGCTGGCAACTGTCGTGCTGTCAGGTGGCGCTGTAGCTGCCATCAACATTTCCAATGGAGGCAGCGGATATACCGATGCAGCTACAACCGCTTCTGTTATCGGCGGCGGCGGCACGGGTGCAATATTGGTGCCTGTCATTGACCCGTCACAGGCGTAATTACTTCCATTAACGTAGTTGCAGGTGGCTCTGGATATGATTCGGTCCCGGGAATCCGGAAATTCGTTGATTCCCTGGCCGGACTTGGTGAGGCTGGAATAAATGACATTGGACAATATATTCCAGTTGCAGTTGCGGATACAGCCACTTATGCAGGGTCAGATTATTACGAAATAGCCCTGGTGCAATATACCGAGCAGTTGCACAAAGACTTACCCCCCACAACCTTGAGAGGCTATGTGCAGCTAGAGGAAGGCCCTGTAATTGGGAAACATATTCAGTTGTTTTACCCAGATGGCTCCCCGATTTTGGACGCCCTGGCTCAGCCAGTTTTTGCGGTGGATAACCCCCACTACCTGGGTCCAATCATCGTGGCTGGCAGTTACGATCCAACCAAACCGGCAGGAGTCGCTGGAAATGGTCAACCGACCCGCATTAAATTCCACAACTACCTGCCAGTTGGCGTTGCGGCAACCTTTTCATCCCGTGGATACCACGCGATGGGCGCAGGCGAAGGTCCGCTGGATGCTGCAACGGGAACTGTAGATTGCAACCCTCCTGCGATACCTTGTGCCTCGTACACGGAAAACCGCGCAACCCTGCATCTCCACGGCGGCAACACCCCATGGATCAGCGATGGAACACCTCATCAGTGGACAACCCCGGCGAACGAAACGACGCTTATCCGGAAGGTGTCAGCGTTTATAACGTCCCGGATATGGATGCAGGAATCGAGCCGGTGGGAACCTTGACGTTCTTCTATACAAACGAGCAAAGCGCCCGCTTGATGTTCTACCATGACCATGCATACGGCATCACCCGCTTAAACGTTTATGCAGGCGAGGCTGCTGGATACCTGGTCACTGACCCGGTGGAGCAGACCCTCGTCAATGGCGGGACCATTCCGGGACGAGCGTGGTTGTCCCGGCTGGAACGATCCCTGCTGACCAGATCCCCCTGGTCATCCAGGACAAGACCTTTGTTCCAAGCTTGTCCCAGATGATCGTGCAAGACCCCACCTGGAATTCAGGATCGGGTATCGAAGACCCTGTGTCTCACCTTCGAACGCCGACTGTTGCAACCGGCGATCTTTGGTTCCCGCATGTTTATATGCCGAACCAGAACCCATTTGACCCCATGGGTGTAAATGGGATGGGTCGCTGGGATTACAGCCTCTGGTTCTGGCCGCCCTTCACCAACATCGTGAATACACAAGTTCCAAACCCACTGTACCCGTCTGCAACCAACCCATTGGAAGGACCCAACAATCCCGGCACGCCAAACCCATCCCTGGTGCCGGAAGGCTTTATGGACACCCCACTGGTAAACGGGACAGTCTATCCGTATGTGGATGTTAAACCACAGGCTTACCGGTTACGCATCCTGAATGCCGGTAACGACCGGTTCCTTAACCTGCAGTTGTATTGTGCCAAATCCAACGCCCCGATGTGGGATCCCACTTTCACCACCTTGCTGGATGCCAATGCAGGTGAAGTCAATATGGTTCCGGCAGTTGCCACGGCTGGATACCCGGCCAACTGGCCAACCGACGGACGCGCGGGCGGAGTACCTGACCCGGCAGCAATAGGACCTTCCTTTATCCAAATCGGAACCGAAGGCGGGCTGCTTCCTGCTCCGGCAGTCATCCCCAACCAACCGGTGGGGTATCTGTATGACAGGAGAAACATCGTTGTCCTGAATATAGACACGCACGCCCTCTTGCTCGGGCCGGCTGAACGGGCAGATGTAATTGTTGATTTTTCACAATTACCATCCACCTGCTCAACCCTTATCCTTTACAATGACGCCCCTGCGCCAGTCCCGGCTTTCGATCCACGCAACGATTACTACACGGGTGACCCGGACTTGACCGGGGTGGGTGGTGCACCTTCAACCCTGCCCGGCTACGGCCCGAATATGCGCACCCTCATGCAATTCCGAGTTTCTGGAACTGCGGCTCCTGCGTATAACCTAGCTGCCTTGCAAACCGCCCTGCCGGCTGCTTTCGCGGCTTCACAACCTGCTCCCCTCGTGCCAGAATCTGCTTATAACGCAGCCTACAACACAAATTACACCGATTCGTATGCGAGGATCCAGGACCAATTAATGACCTTCACGGCTGCCGGCGCTACAACTCCTGTAACCGTGGATTTCCAACCCAAGGCCATCCAGGAACTGTTTGAGCTGGATTACGGACGGATGAACGCCACCCTGGGAGTTGAATTACCGCAAACGAATGGAGTCATCCAAACAACGATCCCGTTTGGCTACATCGATCCGGCCACCGAACTCGTCCAGACATCGGACCCCATGACTGCGATCGGAACCATGGCGGACGGGACCCAGATCTGGAAGATCACCCATAACGGCGTGGACACGCATGCGATCCACTTCCACATGTTCAACGTGCAGGTGATCAACCGGGTTGGCTGGGACGGCGCGATCAGACCGCCAGATGAGAATGAAGTCGGTTGGAAAGAAACCATTCGGACGAACCCGCTGGAGGATATTATCGTAGCGTTGAGGCCGATCATTCCAATCATTCCATTCAAAATTGGCGACAGCGTAAGGCCATTGGATGTGACCAGGCCGATCGGATCCACCATGGGGTTCTGGGGACAGGATCCCTTGGGACTCCCGGTCAGACCATCACTAAACCAATTGGTCAACTACGGGTGGGAATACGTCTGGCACTGCCACCTGCTGGGCCATGAAGAGAACGACATGATGCGCCCGATGATCATTGGAGTCCCGCCGGAACCACCGGTCAACCTGGTCGCTGCGGATAATGGAGGCGGACTCCCATTGCTAACTTGGGATGACAATTCCCTGACTGCAAAGGATTTCACGGTTCAAAGGGCAACTGACCCGGCCTTCTTAGTGAACTTGGCAACGTTCACGGCTCCAAAGTTGGTGGAGTTTCACAATCTTACCTGGATTCTTCAGCGGTGGTCGGAACCTTGTACTATTACCGGGTGATGTCCAATGATTATCTCGGCGGAATTGTCTGGGATTACGCAAATGAACCCAGCCTTACTGTAACATCCGTGCCATCCAACGTCGTCAGCTTCCCGTCCAACATGTTCTTCCTGACGATCGTCAGCCTGCATGGGACAGTGAGCAGCAGCTCTGCCCGGACCTGCATACGCCTCCGGTACTTCGGTTGATCTAAATGTTACCGCGACGGATGCAGGCTGGAGCTTTACCGGATGGAGCGGTGGCGGGTGTTCCGGAACTGGTGTCTGCACGGTGGTTATGACCTGCGGATACCACGGTCACTGCGAATTATGCACCGCTATGCGATAAGTATTTCCGGCAATGCAGGAATAGCTGCAGCGTTAATGACCTACACCGGGTTAACGTTAGGAGATGCAAGTGGTACGGTAACCGCTGATGGCAGCGGCAACTACAGCATACCCACTTGCGCCCGGCTGGTCTGGAACGGTCGCTCCATCATTGGCAGGTTACACTTTTGCACCTACCAACCGTATCTATGCTGCCATTGCGCTTGATCAGACCCTTCAAAATTACGTTGCCACTCCAATCACTCCCACCATCTCTGGAACGATCTACTTACCTGACGGGGTGACCCCACTGGCGGGAGTAACCTTAAGCTACACGGTTGAGCGACTCTCAAGACGGTCAATACAAGCGCTCTGGGAACCTATTCCTTCACGGTCCCCTACAACTGGAATGGCATAGTCACGCCGGTCAAGACGGGTTACACCTTCTCACCGGTCAATTACGACTATACACTCACCCCATTAACAGCCAACCTGCCCTTGCAGAACTTCATCGGAACACTGAGCACCTTCACCATATCCGGGAATGCCGGGGTGGCTGGAGCTGTCCTTAGCTACACAGATGTCACTGCCAAGACCGCCACTGCAGATGTTAGCGGGAACTATACGCTGGTCGTATCTTATAACTGGTCTGGAACAGTGACGCCTGCTCTTCCGGGTTATTCCTTCCTGCCAGTCAGTAAATCGTACACAAACGTACTGGCAAATCAAACATTACAGAACTACGTTGCCACTCCGTTGGCTCCTGGCGCTTTCAGCAAAGCCAGTCCATTGAATTTGGCAACCAACCAACCGACAGGGCCTGTGCTGACCTGGGGAGCCAGCGTTACAGCTACTTCCTATGCTTATTGCATCGACACGGTCAACGATAACGCCTGCAATGCCACCTGGATCTCCACAGGGCCGTTGACAACCGTTGCTCTCACTGGGAAAGCCCCCGGCACGTATTATTGGCAGGTAAGCGCCACAAATGCGTATGGAACCACATATGCGAATGGCGGCCTCACGGCGTGGTGGTCCTTCACCATTCTGCCGATCCCCGGTGCTTTCTCAAAGATCAGCCCCACGAATGGTGCATCAGGCCAGTCGAGTATTTCCACCATAATATCCTGGGGAGCCAGTACCAGTGTCTCCTACTACCAGTACTGTGTCAATACTTCACCCACCAGTTGCGCTGTGTGGAGCAACACGGTCAGCACCAGTGCAACTCTTACCGGATTGATCGGTGGAACGACATACTACTGGCAGGTGCGTTCCAGGAATAATACCGGAATCACTTATGCCAACGGCAGCAGCGGTGCCTGGTGGAATTTCAACGTGACTCAAGCTCCCGGTGCCTTCAGTAAAAACAGCCCGGCGAATGCAGCCATCAACCAATCTGCCAACCCGACTTTGAGTTGGGGAACAAGCTCGCGAGCCGCTTCGTATCAATACTGCATCAACACCACTGCTGCCTGTTCTTCCCCAGCCTGCGTGGATTTCCACCGGCACCAGCAGGACGGTAGCCCTCAGCGGACTGACGCCCAGGCACTTACTACTGGCAGGTCCAGGCAATCAACGTATCTGGCAACACCTTTGCCAATGGGAGCAGTGGAGCCTGGTGGTCATTCACCATCAGCCCATTCCCGGCAGCTTTCGTTAAGGTCTCCCCGGCAAACGGGTTCGCCAACCAAGGTTCAAGCGTTACCCTGATCTGGGGTGCCAGCAGTGGAGCTGCATCCTATTGGTACTGCCTCGGAACAAGTTCCACATGCACAACGTGGACCTCCACCGGGACAAGCACCAGCGTCACAGTCACCGGTCTGGCTATTGGCACTTACTACTGGCAGGTACGTGCCAGCAACACCACCGGATTCACGTATGCTAACGGGAGTGCTGCGGCCTTATGGACATTCACAAGGCCTCCATTACCTGGAGCATTCGTAAAGGTCACCCCAACCAATGGCGCAACAGGTGTAGGGACCGGTCCAACGATAAGTTGGAGCCCAAGCAGCAATGTTTCCTACTACCAGTACTGCGTCAACACTTCTGCCACCACTTGTGCAACCTGGAGCAATACGGTCGGTACCAGCGTCGTCCTGAGCGGCCTGACCCCAGGTACAAAATATTGGCATGTGCGCGCCAGAAATTCCACGGGAATCACCTATTCCAATGGAGGCAGCGTTACTGTTGGCTGGTGGTCCTTCACTCCATAATCAATGGAGATCACAACAAAGCCAATTCGCTTGGCTAAATAAATAGCGTACTACAGTAAAACAAGGAGATCACGAGAATATCCGTGGTCTCCTTGGACATTATTATCGTTAGTATTTACTCAAAGGATTGTATAATCGGAAATATTAATCTAAGAAATTCAGTTATCGTTATTATGGGAAAATCGTAATTGCAGTAGTGTTGTTAATATGTTCAAATCGATTCTAAATATTTCCCGACCGATCCTTCTACTAATCACTGCACTCACATACTCACTCGGTGCAGGCATAGCCCATTATCTTGGCAAGACAATCCATATTGCAGTCTTTGGGATGGGAGGGCTGGCTATTATTGCGTTGATTAGCTCATCGTTTGTTTTTGCTGAATATTTCAGGACACCGCTGCTTCCTTTAGAACACGGAGAAACTGCTCGCAACCGCGAAAAATACCGAGTGGGTCTTTTGCAGGTCGGTTTTGCCGAGTTAACCCTTTCAGCGATAGCCATCCTAACATTAATAATAAATAATTCGCTAAATCTAACCGGAGACATCATAATTGTTTTTGCATTCGTCCTTTTGATGCTATATGCGATTCCACCTTTTCGACTTTCTGAGATTGGGTATGGGGAGTTGATTCTGGCAATCACTATAGGTTCCCTTGTTCCCGCGTTGTCCTTCCTGCTCCAGTATGGGAAGTTCCACCGTTTATTGTCATTTACAACGTTTCCGGTTACTCTTTTGGCATTAGCGTACCTATTGATATGCAACTTTCCCGCATTTGCCACTGACTTGAAACGTGGAAGGCACACCTTGCTTACCCGGCTAACATGGCAGCGGGCCATCCCCATTCATCACTTCATAGTCTTTGGCGCCTTTTTACTTTTTGCATCTGCACCTTTCCTGGGTTATCCCTGGACTCTGGTCTGGCCGGTCTTCCTGGCTTCTCCTTTTGCGGCCATACAAATGATTTGGCTGCAACGGATTGCTAATGGTGGACGGACGCTTTGGAATTTTCTAACAGCTCTCGCTGCTGCCACTCTTGGTTTGACGGCATACTTATTAGCGCTGACTTATTGGATCAGATAAACCGTGCCTGAATTTCTAAAATTGTCAAATCCTACTTATGCGTTTATTACCCTATTGGACTTATTACCAAATGAAGTACGGGGATATGAGGAGATCGAGACAGGTGGCGCATTGGAGAGGGTACTTGATGAAGATATCTGTTCTCCGCATCCCTTACTAAAACTTAGGCGATCCATCGTGGATGAGTTCGCAATAAGAGGACGAGATATATACGGGGTTTCCAAGACCTTACCCGGATATTTGAGATTGGCAGGGGAAATTCCTATGTGGAATGCTTCGGGGTTTTCAGTTACAGGTGGTGATGTGCGCACTAATTCGTACGGGTGGAATGATTCCAGTGGGGGTAGATGCAGTGGTAATGCTGGAATAATCTCAGTGTGTACATAACAGCAACAATTTATGAGGGGTGAAAAGCCCGACGGTGATTTCCATCAACCAAAACGATAACCTAGACGTATAAATTGCTCGGACGGTCGCAGAAGTGGAGAATAACAGCCACAATGGCGAAGATGTTGCTGACGGTCAAGTCGTTCTGACAGCGGAAACGCCTCTGTCCTGCAGAAATTGGTGGATTCACGACGCTTGAAATCTCTAAACTGCGCGTAGCCAAGATAACACCAATGGGATTTACTTCTTCGAAACTACCAAATAATTGTTTCAAGTATATATTTTGATAGTGATTTGCTTACTCCCTTTTGGGAAGTAATTAATGAGAAAACATTCCACCAAGCTGTTATGAAAAGGCCAGGAAATGACGTGAGCCAAATGGGTTTGTTGATTGCAGAATGTTAAGCACGCGAAAATTCAATCAAACCGGATTATTGCGAAAAGGTGGGTAACAGGACCGTCTCTTAGCAGAAGAGTTTTTGTTTAGGTATTAGAGTTTTATATAACCCTAATCAGTACACTGTTCAACAGCCCCAACATTTATTATAATAAGACCATTAGTATCCAAATAAATTAGGAGATCTTAATGTCCATAACATCTGGGATTCAAGCTCCAGACTTTGCTTTGCCGGACGAAAATAATGTCACCCGCCGCTTATCAGATTTCAGGGGACGACCGGTTGTGTTGTATTTTTACCCAAAAGACGATACACCTGGATGCACCACTGAAGCATGCGGGTTTAGGGATGATTACAGTGCATATATTAACGCTGATGTTGTGATCCTTGGCGTTAGTCCCGACGACTCAAAAAGCCATGCGAAATTTAAATCGAAGTTTACATTGCAGTATCCTTTGTTGGCTGATAGTGAGCATAAAATATGCAGCGTTTATGGAGTATGGGGACCGAAAAAGTTTATGGGTCGCGAGTATGAAGGAGTTCAAAGGACGACTTTTCTGGTTGACGCTAATGGAAGAATTGCCAAGGTTTTTGAGAATGTCAAACCCGCGGAACATAGTGCTGAAGTGTTAGCAGCTATAAAAACATTATAGGGTTAGAGGAGAAAAATCGGGTGGCATTTGTGAATGCCACCCGATTAATTTAGTGTGAGTATTATATATTAATTACCTGGGTTTAAATTGCTTAAAATGAACCAATCCAATTTTATCAAGCCAATATTTGATGAGCACCCCCAGAATACCAAAACCATAAACTATGCTGCGGCCAAAATTTATTGAGGAGGCCTCAGGGAAATACCGGGTAACAATGGGAACTTCCTGGAAAGTGAGATTGTTAGCCATCCCCTGTGCGATAATTTCTGTATCAAAGATGAAATCATCACTATTTTCATCCAACCTGACAGTCTCCAAATACTTTCGTGAATAGGCTCGAAAGCCTGAATGGATTTCAGTGAGATACCGACGAAAAACAATATTTGCCATAGCGGTAAGGATAACATTGGCAAAATACTTCCAATACGGCATTCCACCCTCCAAAGGGCAGCCTCCAAGCATCCGGGACCCAAAAACCGCATCAGCTTCTTTATTAATCAACGGGCGTATGAGATGTGGGACCATGGCAGCATCATATTGATGATCGGGATGCAGCATGACAACGATATCAGCATCCAACTTTAACGATTCACGATAACAAGTTTTTTGATTACCACCATACCCGCGATTGTAAGGGTGTTCAAAGACAATCAAACCGAAAGATTTAGCAATCTCAACCGTGTCATCCTTAGAGGCATCATCAACAAGTATTACGTGTTTTTTGTATTCGGGAGGAATTTCCGCAAGAGTCCGATCCAGTGTTTTTGCTGCATTGTAAGCCGGAAGAACAATAACAATTTTGGGATCCATCAAAAATTACTCTCCATGCACTAGAATTATTGCCGTATCATCCTGATAGGCATCCTGCCAACCGGCGAGCAGAAAGGGCAGATGCTAAATCCCAAGTCTTTGGAATTAATACCCAATTTACATTGTATTTTGCCAATATATCTTGCCAGCCATCATCCAGGTTTACAATTTGTTCATACTCTCGAATAAATGCTTCCCCATATACATCCCCCTGACTATCAATAAAAACAAGTTGTTTCGGAAACAATTCCAGGCTAATGTATCCGCCCCAATCGAAGGTATTAAACATATTTCCGGGTTGTGGATTGGTTTTTAGCCATTCGGTTGCCTGAATTGGAAAATATGCTTGAGAGAACCGCTCGATTTTCCCTAAAGGGGTGAAAACCAACAAGATTATCCCCACTACTACTGTCAGGACAGGCCAAAAAACTCCTCTTATTTGGCTCTCGATTTTTTCCAGGAGAAGTTCAATTCGATTGAGCAGCAATAAACCATGCTGATTAGAGAATACACCCGATAAAACGAAAGGTGCGACCACACCATAGAAATGAACGTTCCTGGCAGACAGGAGGACCATGGCTGAGAATCCTGCCAGCAGGAGCCCCATCCGAGCGGGAAGCTTTTCGCGTTTAATGACGAGCACATAAATTGAAAAAACAAGATAGGCAAGCAAAATCAGAAATGTTGGTTCTGCAAAGTTGGGGGGAATTGTTTCATTGGTA
Source organism: uncultured Chloroflexia bacterium (assembly GCA_963826215.1). Lineage (GTDB taxonomy): Bacteria > Chloroflexota > Anaerolineae > Anaerolineales > Villigracilaceae > UBA877. Next base: position 591,238 of record CAWGWL010000033.1, read on the forward strand.
TGCGACATTAGGTAATCGTTTCCCAACCAATTTGTTACCGTCCCCAAAGCACGGAGACTGACCGGATTGACAAGGGTCACAATGGTAATTATCAGTAGAACGAGCCCAAGTTGTTTTCCCACCTTTCTGTTTGCATTGGACCGATCGAAAATAATATTCCCAAATCCACCCAGCAAGAGTTGCACCTGTAACCAAGAACCCAGCGATAAATTCGCCATGGATATTATTCCACAATAGCATTAAAACTGCGAAATACCAGATCGGAACCTTTTTACCGCTTGCAAGTTTCTCGTTCAAGATCAGCCAAACCGCAAATAGCAGCATGGAAAATAAATGTGGTCTTGCGATCCAGTGGAGAGATGAAACAGCAGCTCCCCATGCAACCAGAAAAAAAACAGGGAGCCGAGTCCCGGTACGTTTTACTCCATCTGAATAAATTAATGCATATGTGGTTGCCAGTAAAAGGGCAGATAAAATGATGATCCCGCGTTCATCAAAAATAAGGTATGAAATATAAAAAATCACACCTGACAGCCATTTATGAGGTGCAATTGGAACGCCATTTCGTGTATACGAGAAGATATCATTAATCGGGGGAAGATGACCCTGCAACACATATTTTCCAACAGCCAGGTGGTGTGGTAAATCCCCATCGGCGTTGAGCATACGCGGGCCAAGTAAAAGCGCTGATGCAAATATGGATAGGAATAGGATATCGCGCAGGCGGGGAAGGACAAACGCTTTCATTATTTTAATTTTACCACCTACACCTACCCAAACTCTAAAATATTCATTTATATCTGGTTATGAGTAGGCGTAGATAAAATAATCCCGACGAAATCCGCCGGGATTATTGACCAAAATTATTCACCGAGATAATCTCGGAGCTTTCGCCGAATCGACGGATGCCGCAAGCGACTTAAAGCTTGCGCTTCAATCTGACGGACGCGCTCACGGGTGACTCCCATTTTGCGACCAACTTCCTCAAGTGTGTATGCCTGACCATCCAAAAGACCGTACCGCAACTGCAGGATGCGAACTTCGCGTGGCGGAAGTCCATTCAAAACTTCGGTCAGGTGTTCGCGTAGTAAATTATAGGTAGCGGTATCATCCGGAGGAGCAGCTTCATCATCTTCGATAAAATCACCAAGAACCGAATCTTCTTCATCATCCGTGGGGGTTTCGAGGGATAATGGACGCCTTGCCACCTGAATCATATTTTCAACTTTTTTGGGAGGTACTTCAAGGGCGGTCGCCAATTCCTCTACTGAAGGTTCCCGACCCAACCGCTGGGTTAATTGGTGCTGAACGCGTAACAGTTTATTAATCTGGTCGCCCATGTGGACAGGTACGCGTATTGTTCGCCCCTGGTCGGCAATTGCACGTGTGACTGCCTGACGAATCCACCAAGTGGCATAGGTGCTAAATTTATGTCCGCGACGATAATCGAATTTTTTGGTAGCCCGGATCAGGCCGATATTTCCTTCCTGAATTAAATCAAGAAAGGGGACGCCGCGTCCCATATATTTTTTTGCCACACTGATCACGAGGCGTGAATTGGCAGTAATCAAATGCTCGCGGGCAGCCCAGCCATCTTCTATCAGCTTCCGTAGTTCAACCCTTCGGCGAAGGCTGACATTGCCGCGCGCCAATTCTTCGCGTGCCATCCGTCCACGTTCAATTCTTTGCGCAAGATCAACTTCCTCCGTCGCAGTCAGAAGTGGAACACGACTTACTTCCTTTAAATAAAGACCAATCGTGTCGTCAGTGTCAATGTTGGCGAGGTAATCATCCAGGGAAAGCTCAGGTTCAACCTCAGCCTCTGGTTTTTCGGCAGCAATGAGTTCATCCTCTGGCGGTTCGCCAGTCGGTGTGTCTTCCACAAAGGCAACCCCCGCGCTTAAAAGGGCCGCGAAGGCTTCTTCCAATTGTTCGACATCCTGTTCGGCTTCCGGAAAAAAATGCAGGATATCATCAATTGTGACATAGGACTTCTGCCGACCCAATTCTATCAATCGGGCGATAGCAGAATATTCTTCATCTTCTTCAAGCAATAAAGGGTTTTCCATAACATTTCCTTACCGAGTAATTCTTGAATCAGAATACTCTTTTTCTGAATAAATTACAATACCCTTTAAAAAAATATGAAATGACCTATTTGCATCACCAATAATTAGATCCAAAATGATTGGTTCCGGTCACATCCACAAATTATCAGGGCGTTGGAGTCGAAACCTCCATGGGTAGCGATGGGGTAGGTATTTCTATTGTTTGAGTAATCGTAGCTTCGTTTGTAGGATAGGGTGTTGCCGTGGCCGGGAAAGGTGGAGCAATCAAAAGATTAACTAATGCATCGATCCCTGACTGGCTTACCACATAGAGATTCCCATTATCGAATCGCACATAATATCCACTACTTGTAGGAGTAAGCATCCCGACCTGGATAACGTGTTTTTGACCACCAATAAACGTGAGGTCAATGGTAAAGGCTGGAGAATCCAACCCTGCATCAGAAAGACTAAGTTGATTCTCCAGGGTCGTCACGATTCGTAAAGCACCAACTTGAGTCTCAGCAGCACTTGCCAATCCTTGATCAGCAGCTCCAGACGTAGGTTGGGTGACAACCCACATCCCTCTGGTATCGCGCTTCATCTGAAAGAAATGATTCTGAGAATCGACAATGCTCAGGACTTGCAGGGTGCCATCTGACTGGGTAACAAGATAGGAATTTCCCAATACGGTAGGAGTTGACTGCGCTGCTGTCGCGGTGTTCCGACTTTTGATAACCAGGTATACAGCGACAACCAAAATCAGGATGGCCAGCAATATTACTGTTGGGCGTTTAATCATATTCCTAGCCTCTGGAGCGCCGAACCAACCACGAAATTACTCCTCCGGCTATAACCAGCCCCGGGAGGATGAATAGGAAAGATATCGCCATCACAAGGAGCCAAAAACTGCTTGGGAGAACCAATGTGCGACTAATGGCGGTGGGGGTATTTAAATTGATCAATTGCTCCTGCCCGGCTGCCCAGTCTACCGAATTAATAAGCATGTCACCATTAGCATACTGACTAAAAAATGCGTCCGAAGCGAAATCAGAGTCTCCGAAAACGATCACATGGCTGCCAGTGGTCGTATCAGTTGAAGCAGCTGCCAATGTAAGTGGTCCTGGGAAATCCACTTCGGAATTAAAAGCGACCTGACCATTTGCCTGTAACGATGCGAAATCGGTCTCCCCCCAAGCGGAAGAAGCGGTTGAGATCAAAGCCGTCGGTTTATTGGTCAAATTGGATGAAATGGAAATACTTCGGGCAGATGGGAAAAACGAAACCAACCCTTGTAGTTTTTCCGTAATTGGATGAGTACCATAAGATGCGGCAACAGCATAAAGTGGTTGATTAGTATTGGTGTCTATTACAATATCGTTATCGAAAGTAATGCCCCAGGAAGCTGCAAGATACGCAGCCAGAGGATCTGGAGAGTTACCGAATTGCGTCAGTGGTGCAGGTTCTTCCATAACAATAAGTGCGCCACCCTGAGCAACGTAATCTTGCAGAAGGGTTTGTTCAGGAGAAGAGATTGGTTGAGTTGAGCCGGCGATAACAATAATGGTTGCATTGTCGGGTATTTTATTCGTAGCGATCAAATTCAGAGGTAGGACGGTGTAATTCTTGGCTTCAAGTGCAGCCTTGGCGGCAGTGTAGGCTGTGTTGCCGGAGGTTTGTATGTCCCTTTCCCCGTGACCGGTTAGAAAGTAAACGGTCAGTTGCCCGGGGTTCATTAAGCGGACAAGAGCAGACGTGATATCCTGCTCAGATGCCAACGCCACGATTTCGTGACGATCACCCATTTGAAGGAATATTTTTCCATCCCCTGTTATGCCTGCCTGCCTGGCTGCAAGGGGATTTTGGTCGGGATCGATAAATGAAAAATCAAACTTTCCATTCGAATTGTTTTTAAAATTCTCCATTAGCTTACGTGCATTGGCGCTGGATGTTTGTGAGGTAAAGAATGCCGTTGCCTGGACCGGAGCAGGTAAACCCTTTAAGGTGTCCAGCGATACTTTGGCAAGACTATTTTGTTTATCCTCGGTAAAATCCAAAGGTTTACCGGGGAATTGGAGGACAATTACATTAACGATGAGAAGAATACCAACAAAGGCAAGCAACATGATGGCTGCATTACTACCATAGCGTGCTTGTCGTCCCGTCAGAAACTCCCGGACTCGCTGCGGATTAATTAATGTGAAGAAAGCCAAACCCAGCACGATCAATGCGGCTGAAATGCCCAACATCCAATTAAAAGCTAATGCATTTGGAAGGGTATATATTTTGGCAACCGCCAGCAATTTCACGATTAATAACAAGATCGTGGCAAGCAGCGCTATGCCCGATACCCATAACCCGATTACCGCGAACTTTTTCGGATTGGGCTTATTTTGATTTTTCTTTGTCTTTGCCATTATTTCCACCTTCTGATATCAACTGCAAACGCACTTAGGAATAAGCCCAAAGCAGTCAGACTGAGGGGATATACAATGTCTGACAGTTTAATTGTGCCGGCCACCATGGCATTGAAGCGGCCGTTCAAATCCAGATAATTGAATATATTGTTAATGGAATCGTTCTGGATAATATAGGTTGGCAGGCGAATGAGCCACCAAAATAGTATGAGTACAGCGAGTGTCGCAAAAAAGGCGGCAAACTGGTTGGTGAAAAAAGATGACATCGCTGTCCCGATCGCCAGAAAAACAGCAGATAATAAAATGATGGCCAAGTAAGCCGACAACATAACTCCCTGGTCAATCCCTGGAGTTGTTAGCTTATTTAGAACGATTGGGAAAACCAGGGTGACTGCTATGATGGTCAGCATAAACAAAAAAGCGCCGAGCCACTTGCCAACCACCAATTCTCCGTCCTTGATAGGTGTGGTAAGCAGCAATTCAAGCGTTCCCATCCTTTGTTCGTCCGCAAGCAGGCGCATGGTTAGTGCAGGTGTTGCGAATAAAAACACAGTTGCCAGCGGACCGATGACAATATCTATACCTGGTGCCGAGTTACCGTAATAGGATTGATTGGTCAGATAATATATGATCACGACGAAATAAATTCCAACTGTTAATAGTGCTAAAAGTGCGGCAATATAAGCAATTGGGCTTGTAAAATAATGCCGATATTCCCGGCGTGCAATTGTCCAAATATTTCGCATGAATTATCTCTCTTTCCTGGGATTGTCCTGCGTAAGTTGCAAGAATATTTCTTCCAGGCTCAACCCAACCGGATGGAACTCAAGCAGATCAAAACCGGCTTCTATCGTAGCCCGGGCAACGTCTGGACGCACATCAGCAGCAGGTGCAAACTGAAATTCCAGGGAACCATCCGGTTGAACCTTGGCATTTTGAACACCTTCAATTTTTGCAATAATGGGTAGTAAATCATCTGCCTCTCCTTTGACGCGTATAACAACATGTTCTGCGCCAACCAACCGCGATTGCAGATTTTCAGGGGTATCCTCAGCAACTATTCGACCTTTATTGATGATCAGGACACGATCGCACAACTGCTGGGCTTCAGATAAGATATGGGTCGATAGAAGGACCGTACGCTCTTTTCCCACCTCGCGGACCGTGTTACGGAATTCCACGACTTGAGCTGGGTCAAGTCCGATGGTCGGTTCGTCCAGTATCAAGACTTCAGGTCTATGCAATAAAGCCTGGGCAAGGCCTACCCGCTGGCGCATGCCTTTGGATAGATTTGAAATATATCCATCAGCGCGATTTTCCATTTGAACCAAATCCAAGGCAGCGTCGACCATGTCATCGCTATTTGGCAGATGCCGCAAATCCGCCATGAATTTTAAATATTCGTAAACGGTCATTTCAGGATAAAGAGGGACGGTTTCAGGTAAATAACCAACTCGTCGACGTACTTCAAGTGATTCGCTAATAATGTCAAAACCAGCAACCTGGGCTGTACCATACGTTGGCGGCATATACCCGGTTAGGATGCGCATGGTCGTAGTTTTTCCAGCCCCATTCGGACCAAGAAATCCTACAACTTCGCCCTGTTTGGCCTCGAAGGTTAAATTTTCAATCGCCCTTCTCGAGCCATAATCTTTCGTGAGACCTGCAGCACGGATCATGGGTTCTCCTTGGAGTTATTTGAATAATGCCTGGCGAAATAAACGGCACAGCAGCCAAATGGCAGCGGTGCCGGGGAGAGGCATCGTTCAATCGATAAGTACTATACAATTAAAGAGGATTCAAAGTCAAGTGGTTTAAAATATTCTAATCAAACCCTAATCTGAAATATTTTCCTTAATCTTGGTGGAAAACCCCTTTATGTAAGTATAAGAATATTTAAAAAGTAAAGCCGTATCGAATTGACTAAATAACCCATGTTAGATAGAATTGACCGACAGGGAAAAGGGATGTTCTTCTCTGAAAATCTTCATTGTATTGGAGCGGATAAATGAATCTTCTTTGGCTTGGCAGTCGGCATGGACTAAATAATTTTGAGCAAATTTCTATCGTTTTCGTTCTTGCAGCAGCATTTTTAAGCCTAGGTTATGCCTGGTGGTTACGTGGAATTGTATTAAAGAAAGACAAGGGCACAGCCAAGATGCAGGAGGTATGGAATGCCATCCGCATTGGAGCTAATTCATACCTGGGCCGCCAACTTCGAACCATTTTGCCTCTTATTGGCATTTTGACCCTGGTAATGTTCTTCAGCGTATACGTGGTTCCTCCCAGCCTGGAAGCAACGCAAGAATTCAAAATATTTGGAGACCAGGGGACAAAACTGATTATTGCCTTTGGCCGTACAGTTGCCTTTATCATGGGCGCTTCCTTTTCATTAATGGTAGGCCAGTTGGGTATGCGTATGGCTGTTCAAGCCAATATCCGTGTAGCAGCTGCATCCCGCCGAGGGTTTAATGAAGCATTATCGATCGCTTACTACGCAGGGACAATCACTGGTATGCTTACCGATGGTCTCGGCTTACTCGGCGGAACGTTGATTTTCATTGTATTCGGTAAGGCTGCGCCAGATGCCCTGTTAGGTTTTGGTTTTGGAGGAACCCTGTTGGCATTGTTCATGCGCGTTGGCGGAGGAATTTTTACCAAGGCAGCAGATGTAGGTGCAGATCTAGTAGGCAAGGTTGAGAAAGATATACCTGAAGATGACCCGCGCAATGCCGCTGTTATTGCAGACCTGGTCGGCGATAATGTTGGAGATTGCGCAGGAATGGCTGCTGATATTTTCAAATCTTATGAGACCACAATTGTCTCCGGTTTGATTCTTGGCCTGGCGTTGGTGGCACTAACCGGTAAATTGGAGTGGATAATCTACCCCTTAATCATTCGTGCCGTGGGTGTGATTAGTTCGATGCTGGGTACCTTTACAGTACCCATATGGGAGAAATTTCCACTTAAATTCTTACGCGCACACGATGCGGAAGAGTCAATGTTTCGCTCATATGAAGTTTCCAGTATTTTCACGGTGACTCTCTCCGTATTTTTGGCATACTTTTATGCTCATGATTGGCGTTTGGCGGCATTGACTGCGGTAGGCGTGGGATTGGCCGTAGCATTCAATCCTTTAACCTCATATTTCACATCCACCAAGAGGGCGCCTGTCAAAGAGATCGTAAAATCAACCGATACCGGAGCGGCAACTACCATTCTCTCTGGCTTATCGGTTGGGATGGAATCAAGTGTTTGGGCGGTGGTAGTAATTGCAATCAGTTTTATTATCGGCATCGTACTGTACAGCAGCGATGGTGCCAGTTATGTGTTATATGCAGTTGCCATGATCGGTATCGGCATGTTAAGTCACACGGGCAATAACGTGGCTATGGACTCATATGGCCCAATTTCGGACAACGCCAATGGCATCGGGGAGATGGCCTGGCATGGTATGGAAGACGAAGAAACCAAGGCGGCTCGTCAGATCATGGCGGACCTTGATGCTGTAGGCAATACCACCAAAGCTATCACCAAGGGAGTTGCGATTGCATCAGCAGTGATAGCGGCGGTGAGCTTATTTGGAGCATATATCGCTGATGTTGCCCGCGTACAATTGCAGTTGGGGCAACCCGTTATGGAAGTAATTCGACTATCTGATACCAAGGTGTTCGTTGGGTTGCTTATTGGCGGGGCATTACCCTGGTTGTTCTCCTCTCTTTCCATCCGGGCAGTAAGCCGGGCGGCAGGAAAAATCGTGGAAGAGGTTCGCCGCCAGTTTAAGATCCCAGGGATAATGGAAGGCACCAAACAACCCGATTATGCTGAAGTGGTCGGAATCTCCACAGCATCAGCTCAGAAGGAACTCATCCCACTAGCAACTATCTCGGTATTAATGCCTTTGGTGATTGGCCTGGTGCTGCAAGTGGAAGCCTTGGGTGGGTTCCTGGCGGGAATCATCCTATCCGGGCAGTTGCTGGCGGTCTTTATGTCTAATGCCGGCGGTGCCTGGGATAATGCCAAGAAGTCGATTGAGGATGAACCCCGCAACTTAAATGAGAATACGGGCAAAGGCTCCGAGCGGCATAAGGCAGGAGTTGTCGGTGATACTGTCGGGGACCCCTTAAAAGATACTGCTGGTCCGGCTCTTAACCCAATGATAAAAGTAGCGAATCTGGTCAGTCTGCTGGCTGCCCCAATCATCGTTAAATATCCCATTCAGAATGCGGACGGTTCAGTCAACTTTATAATCATCGGTATTGCGGCGGTGCTCCTTGCTGCCACCATTTGGGCAATTTCCCGCTCGAAAGCTCCGATGCCCACTTTCAAAAAAGGAACTTTATAAACTTCGGCGTAAGAAACAAAACCTCCCGCAATCTAGGTGCGGGAGGTTTTTATACGGTTTCTTTACTTTTTGTCACTGCTTTTTGTTTCCAAAATAGCGCGTTTGCCATTCATATAGTTTATTAAGAGCTTCAATGGGCGAGAGTGAATTGACATCCAGATCGTCCAGTTCATCCAAAAGAGGATTTGTTTCCGGGAACAGAGCTGCCTGTTGTGCAGCTTGGGGATTTATGCGGATGGCTTGACCGGACGATTTTTCAAGTTCAGCCATGATCTCGGTTGCACGATGAATCACAGGACTAGGGAGACCAGCGAGTTGGGCGACATGAATACCGTATGAACGGTCCGCACCGCCAGGGATTATTTTATGAAGGAAAACCACAGTGCCATTCCCTTCTGTGACAGCTACATTGAAATTTCGAACCCCCGGGAGCAAATCTGCAAGTTGAGTTAATTCATGGTAGTGAGTAGCAAACAACGTTTTTGCGCGCAATGAGGGGTGATTGTGAATATATTCCACGACTGCCCATGCGATTGAGACACCATCATAAGTGCTCGTTCCGCGCCCGATTTCATCCAGGATAAGTAGAGACCTTGGGGTGGCGTGGTGTAATATATTGGCTGCTTCAATCATTTCCACCATAAAGGTGGATTGCCCAGCATGAATCTCATCCTGGGCACCAATGCGGGTAAAGATACGATCCACCAATCCAATCCTGGCTGATGACGCTGGAACATAAGATCCCATTTGCGCCATAAGCACGATCAGCGCGGCTTGCCTAAGGTATGTAGATTTTCCTGACATGTTTGGACCAGTCACAACCCGAACGATCTCACCTTTTCCAAATACAATGTCGTTTGGAACAAAGCGATCGTTGTGGAGGCTGGTTTCGACCACAGGATGTCGGCCTTCTATAATTTCCAGTACATCATCATCCAGCACTTCCGGACGGACATAACCGCCCAGTGCCGCAGACTCCGCTAACGCGGAGTACACATCGAGTTCAGCCAGGGCGTGAGCCACATTCAATAACCTAATGGCTGATTTGGACAATGTTAAGCACACTTCCTTGAACAGGCGCAATTCAATTTCCCGAATACGTTCTTCAGCATTCAAGACGAGTGTTTCATATTCTTTCATCTCTGGAGTAATAAACCGCTCAGCATTGACCAGCGTCTGTTTGCGGATGTATTCTGAGGGGGCATTGGCAGCCTGACCCTGGGATATCTCTATGTAATACCCAAACACCTTGTTGTAGCCAACTTTTAGTGTCTTGATTCCGGTCCGCTGCCGTTCAATTGATTCCAGGTTGTTGATCCAATCCCGGGCGTGACGTGACGCCTCCACAATACCATCCAATTCCGCAGAATACCCTGGTCGAATGATACCTGTATTCTGAAGTGTTGCCGGTGGATCATTTTCGATGGATGAGTGAAGTAACGCAAGCTCGTCAATACAAGGGTTTAAGGAATGAACTGGTACTGCGGCAGAAGCACCCTCGCCGGGAAATAGTATTATTAGTGATGGAATGCATTCGAGAGTATCACGTAGTGCGATCAACTCCCGCGGCTGCGCATGGCTGGAAACGATTCGGTTTACAAGTCGTTCCAGATCAGCAAGAGGTTTGAGGGCAGAACGGGTTTCCGCCCTCAGCATGGAGCGCGAAAAGAAGAACTCCACGGCTGCCTGGCGGGTATTTATCCGGTCTAATTCAAGCAACGGTTGACTTGCCCACTGACCAATTAGTCGTTTACCCATTGGTGTAACGGTTTGGTCCAGGACACCTAATAATGACCCTTTTGTTTCTCCGCGCAATGTTTCTGTCAGTTCCAGGTTTCGACGGGTTGCGGCATCGAGAGTCATATACTCACCAAGGCTGTATACGCGTAAACCAGTTAGTAATAGCAGCGCAGCTGGTTCGGTTTGGTCAAGGTATTGGATTATGCTGCCGGCCGCACGGATGGCTACGGGTAAATTCTTTAGACCAAAACCATCCAGGGTTGAAGTCTTAAAGTGAGTTAGCAGCGCTTCCTGGTTTTTCCCAGGTTCAAAACGCCAGGCTGGCCAGGGCGTCAAGTGGCTGGAAATTCCACTAGGAATAATCAGGTTGTCAGGGTGAATAATTTCAGCAGGATGAAGGCGGGTCATTTCCGCACGCAAAGGATTCCACGACTGCCCGGGGGAATCCGACTCCTGCATCATGTCAAGCTCCGTTACAGCAAATTCTCCCGTGGTAATGTCGACATATGCAATCCCCGCGCGTCCATCATCCACCACCAATGACGCAAGGTAATTATTGGCATCACCAGGCAGAAGACCAGGTTCAACGATTGTCCCTGGTGTTACCACGCGCACAACCCTGCGGGGGAAAATTCCCTTGGCGGGCTGATCGCCGACTTGTTCGCAAATCGCTACATGATAACCCTTCTCGATCAACCGGGAGAGGTAGTTTTCAACAGCATGGTATGGGATGCCAGCCAACGGGGCGCGCAATCCTTTTCCAATTGGGCGGGACGTTAAGACGATATCTAGCTCACGGGCAGCAGTCTCGGCATCCTGGTCAAATGTCTCATAAAAATCTCCAAGGCGAAAGAACAGAATAGCATTGGGGTATTGGCGTTTAATTTCAAGGTATTGTTGCCGGATGGGGGTCACGTCATCAGTCATGTGTACATTTTACTTCTTCTTATCTATCTTCGCTGCAAAATTATGTTCTGCGCTATAATTGAATCACTATACTCAAACAAAAGGAGATTAAAATGGCCAGCGTTACATATGAACACATAACAAAAGAGTTCGGCAATATTACAGCAGTTAATGATTTGAACCTTCAAGTGGAAGATAAAGAATTCCTGGTTTTGGTTGGTCCATCGGGGTGCGGAAAAACCACTGCACTGAGAATGCTCGCTGGACTAGAGGAGATCACCAAGGGACAGATCAAGATTGAAGATCGAGTTGTCAACGATATTCCTCCCAAAGATCGCGATATCGCCATGGTGTTCCAATCATACGCACTATACCCGCATATGTCTGTATACGATAACCTGGCCTTTGGTCTCAAACTGCGCAAGACCCCCAAAGAAGAGATTAAACGCAGGGTACAGGAAGCGGCAGACATTCTAGGAATTGGGGAACTGCTGGCACGCAAACCGCGTCAACTATCTGGAGGACAACGACAAAGAGTCGCTGTCGGACGGGCCATAGTACGCGAACCCAAGGTTTTCTTGTTCGATGAGCCTCTCTCCAACCTGGATGCGAAACTTCGCATCGCCATGCGTTCAGAAATCACGAAGTTGCATAACCGGTTGCAAACGACATTTATATATGTGACCCATGATCAAATGGAAGCGATGACCATGGCAAGCCGGATTGCAGTAATCAATAAAGGTATGCTGCAGCAGTTGGATACACCTCAGACTTTGTACGATTGTCCGGATAATATCTTTGTTGCCGGGTTTATCGGTGCACCCGCCATGAACTTTTTCAAAGCAAAACTTCGGAAGGAAAACGGCAACCTTTTTGTGGAAGCTGGCTCTTTCAAAATCTCCATCCCGCCTGAACGGATCAAGACATACCAGGGATACGTGGATAAACCAGTGGTATTTGGCATTCGTCCAGAAGATATTTTCAACCCAATTTTCGTACCCCCAGGTATCCATGTCGCTGCAGTTGAAACGAAAGTGGATGTGACCGAATTGATGGGTAACGAAATCTTTTTATACCTATTGGCTGGGTCAGACAATATCGTCGCCCGGGTTGACCCGAGGACTGATTTTCACATTGGTGACAAGGTGCAGGTTTCATTCAACCTGGATAAATGCCATCTCTTCGATCCTGAAACTGAAAAAGCAATTCGCTAATCGATAAGTATTCATCCAATAAACATCTCGAATTTAGGCTCTTACCTAATGACGAATTTTACGTTGGTGATGGTTAGGCATGGACAATCCACCTGGAATTTAGAAAACCGGTTCACAGGATGGACAGATGTTGGCTTGACCGAGCAAGGATGCCAGGAAGCTCGATCGGGCGGACAATTGCTGCTTGAAAAGGGATACAACTTTGATATCGCTTATACAAGTGTATTAAAGCGGGCGATCCGAACCTTGAACATTATCCAGGAAGAAATGGGACTCGAATGGATCCCGGTTATCCGCGCCTGGCAATTAAACGAACGACACTATGGCGCTTTGCAGGGTTTGAATAAATCCGAAATGGCCGTCAAATTTGGCGAGGAGCAGGTGAAGATTTGGCGGCGCAGTTATGATGTCCCCCCGCCTGCGCTGGAATTGAACGATGAGCGGCACCCGCGCTTCGACCGTCGATATGCAGAATTAACTCCCGCCCAGGTCCCTGCGACCGAGTCACTCAAGATCACTTTGGAGCGCGTTCTTCCATATTGGCATTCAACTATCGCGCCAATGATCAAATCAGGAAAGAGGGTGCTAATTGCTGCCCATGGCAATAGTATCAGGGCAATGGTCAAATTCCTGGATAACATATCTGAGAAGGAAATTCCTGAACTAAATATCCCAACAGGAATCCCGTTAGTATATGAGCTGAATTCAGATCTTAAGCCAAAAAAACATTACTACCTGGCGGATGAAGAGACTGTCCGAAAGGCTGCAGAGGCTGTAGCAGCTCAAGGAAAAGCCAAATAAAAATAAATAACCTGGCGCTTATTTACGCCAGGTTATTTATTTAAGTGAGACCTTTTATTTCCGATTACGACTAAGCAGCACCAGGAGCGCTGCGGCAACCATCGCACCTAACACGATTCCGATTAAAGTTCCACGGGCAGTCTTAACAGGCAATCCCGGCGAAGCTGGTGGTGTTGGAGGAATTGAGATTTTCGTGGATGTCGGGGTAGAGGTCGGCCAGGAGGTGATGGTCGGAAGACCAGTAGGTGTTGAGGTTGGAAAGGTGGGAGTGGGTGTAAACCCGGCGCGAATGATGATTTTTTGGTTGGGATAGATGACGGATTTTGCTGTCAACCCGTTAATTTTAAGAAGGTCGTCCAGGGACAGACCGTAAGCCAGGGCAATACCTAAAGTAGTATCACCGGATTTGACAATGTAGGTGATGGAGCCATCTGCATTAGGGGTGTTCGGAATCATGGTTGGTCGAGGTGGAATATAAGATGGGGGTGGAGTGAAAACACGGGGAGTGCCACCAGTAGATTGACCACAATCGATCAGGTAATAATAAGTATCTCCTGATACTGCAACCCCAGCGCCAATATCTTGCAGATTGGTTGAGATCATCGTATTTAGAGTGAGGGTCATCTCCCGTCCAAATTTGAACTGCCTCCTCAGCAGTCATGCCACCTCCACCGACAATATTTTCCGAGAAAAAACCAGGGCTGCCATTAGTAATATCGCCGGCTACTGGATAGCCAGCTTGTAGAGCACGCTGGAAAGGCTGGAGCCCGTCAGCGCTAATATGAGTACCTATACCGCTCAGCAAGATATAATCCGCCTGTTTCTGGGCGATGCCCATTAGGATGGAATTTGGGATGTAAGCGGATAAACCTCGCGATGCACGTAAAGCATTGACGGCATCGATCAATTCAGAAGGGGTGGAGATCTTGGGGAGATCAATCGATTTGGCATACGTGTTGCCTGGTACGATCGAAATCATAAGGCCGAAGAATATAATTAATAGGAACACTACCACTTTTCGCATTGCGTCATTATATCTTCTGCGTGGTTTGTGAGCAAATTCAAGTGGAATTGGGTAATCCATTTCTACAGGGTAACCTTCGCATATGTGAGGGATATTCGTCCAAACGCAAGGTGACATTGTTCATGAATTTCTTAAAGCTGGTGGCAGTACAATAAAACGTCAGGAGAATCTCATGTCAATCTTCACACCTGGGCGGCGATGGCAACCGCCGTATAAACCTTTCAAGCGTGAAACACCCGGAGTACGGGCGTTGGCTTCCATTGAACAAATTGTTAAAGGTCCTTTGTGGGGCTGCCGCATGTGTGGAAATTGCCTGTTACAAGAAACGGCCTTCATTTGCCCGATGGAATGTCCAAAAGGCATGCGAAATGGTCCCTGCGGAGGATCAACGCCGGAATCATGTTATGTGGACAAAACCCGCCCATGCATCTGGTACGAAATATACAAGCGGTCTTTCAAAATGGGGCGGCAGGAAATGCTCATGGAAGTGCTGCCTCCCCTGGACTGGGAGAAAACTGGTGGAGAGACATGGGGGGATGTGGTTGTACAGGTCAAACGGATGGGAACCGGAAAGACAATCAAATCGCTCCTTTCAGGCAAGACTGAAGAACGCGCCAGCACCTGGGACGGTATATTCCGCCCGGTGCGCCAGCCGGAATGGTGGCAGGGGGACAGCGCCTACCACGCTGCGAAAAATGCTGAACCTGCTTCTGAGCTAGAACGGAGACTTAAGGCGGGGGAATTTGTAGTGGCGTGCGAGATCGCTCCACCTTTGTCTGCTTCAACCAACAAGCTGGGCAGCAATATTGACCTGGTCAAACCTTATGTCACTGCCATTAATTTCACAGACAACGCCTCCGCCACCCCGCGCATGACATCCTGGGCTTGCAGCAAAATCGCCCTAGAGCGAGGTGCGGAGCCTGTTATGCAAATCGCGGCGCGGGACCGTACCCGGGCAGGAGTGCAGGGAGAGATCCTGGGAGCATCAGCCCTGGGGGTGCGGAACGTGTTATGTGTGACCGGTGACAGCGCAGTATTGGCACCTTCGCCGCGCGGGCGAATGGATATTAATGATATGGATGCTGTCCAGATGTTGTGGATCCTGAGGCGTATGCGGGATGAAGGTCGCTACCTGGATGGACGAGAGATCAAGTTTCCACCGAAGATTTTCCTGGGAGCAGCCGCATCACCTTTTGCGTCCGACCCGAAATTCCAGGCCTTGCGGGAGCATAAGAAGGTCAACGCCGGGGCGCAATTCTTCCAGACAAATTTAGTGTACGATGTTGAGCGAATGGAAACCTGGCTCAATGAACTTGCCAAACGCGGCATCCTAGATAAGGTCTACATCATGGTAGGCATCACGCCGCTTAAAAGTCTGAAAATGGCGCGCTATATGACCGAGGTGCCGGGTGTGTGGGTGCCAGAAGGGATATTGAAGCGCATGGAAGCAGCCGATGCTGGCGGGAATGCACAAGAAGAGGGGGTACAGATCGCCCTGGAACTAGCTCGCAGGATCAAGGGTTATGAGAAGCAGGGTATCCATGGGCTGCACATTATGCCAGTGGGGTGGGAGGACGTTGTTCCTCGCATTGTAAATGAAGCAGGATTACTAAGGGTGATACCCCCGGGTGCTTGAGACGTGTATAATTCAGCAATGCTTACACTTGCCATTCTAGCTGGCGGTAAGTCAAAGCGAATGGGGCGGGATAAATCCGTTTTACCTTTCCAGGGCGAAGCGCTTATTCAGCGTGTTTATAAAAGATTATCAGGATTAGCGGCTGAGGTGATCATAATTGCGCCCAGGACTCAAGAAAACCTTTCCATTGGCATAAGAATTGCAGAGGACATATTACCAGGGCGTGGACCATTGGGAGGTCTATATACGGCACTCTCTATAGCATCAAATGAAGCAGTGGCATTAGTTGCTTGCGATATGCCATTCGTCAGCCCGGATCTTACTAATTTATCAAATGGATGTTCTCATGACCGATAAATTGGATGTCGTTGTACCGTCCTCGGAGGAAGGCCTGGAACCGCTTCACGCCATTTACCGCAGGAATACATGTCTCCCGGTTGTAGAGAATGCAATTCATTCTGGTGAGCAACGACTGATATCCTGGTTTCCGGTAGTTAAAGTACGAATTTTGTCAAAAGATGAGACCAGACCCTTCGACCCCAGTGGTCTATCATTTATGAATATTAATACTCCCGAAGAACTCGCCCAGGCTGAAAAATTGGATGGCATTCCCGGAACTAATTCCGATGAATTGAAGAAAGCGGGAATATGACCAACAAGAAAATAGTATATAAACCAGTCTCGCAAAAAGTCGAAGCAGTGGTCAGGCAACACGGCAGTCAAGCAAACGCGGTCCTTGAAATCCTGGTCGAATTACAGTCTCTGAACGGCGCTTTGACAGTAGAAGATTTAGATGAAGTGGCGCGGTCCCTTGAGATACCTCCTGCAAAAGTATATGGGGTGGCTTCCTTTTATTCCATGCTTGAAATAACCCATGATTTAACCCCCGCTAGCAAGTCAACCATGCGGGTGTGCGATGGACCAGTATGCTGGCTTTGTGGTGGGGATGTTAAGTCGGTCAGTGATTCAGTTATGAAAACACAGCCAGACGTGAAGATCGAGCGAACAAGCTGCCTTGGTCTATGCGATCGTGCGCCTGCTGCTGTTATGGGTGATGAGCAAATCGGTCCAATTCCATTGAAACAAAGCAGCGACCTATTCGCAAGTAACATTTCGAAACCGCTTGATTATCACACAGCTCGGCCGGGAGAAATTCGTGTCATGCTGGCGAATGCTGGAAAGGCCGATCCTGACTCGCTTGCTTCCGCACTATCAATGGGTGCGTACCAGGGACTGCAAAATGCATTAAACCGCACTCCAGATGAGGTGATTGGTGAGGTGGAGAATTCCAACCTTAATGGGCGGGGCGGAGCGGGATTTCCAGTTGGGAGGAAATGGCGATTTGTGTCCCAGGCACCTCGAACCCCCAAATTCATTGTATGCAATGCCGATGAATCCGAACCGCTCATATTTAAAGATCGAGTATTAATCGATACTAATCCGTATCAAATATTGGAAGGAATGACGATCGCTGGATATGCCACTGGTGCTACCAACGGATTTATTTACATCCGGGGTGAATACGCCAACCAGGCACATCGATTGGAGCATGCAATTGAGCAGGCTGTATCAGCGGGTTGGTTGGGTGAAAACATTGGGAGGAGCGGCTGGTCGTTCAATATTCATGTGCACCGAGGTGCGGGAGCATATATATGTGGAGAGGAAACTGCGTTACTAGAATCTCTTGAGGGCAATCGCGGTGAACCCAGGGCGCGACCGCCATATCCTCCTACTTCAGGGTATTTAAAACTTCCTACGCTGGTAAATAATGTTGAAAGTTTTGCTGCTGTACCGTCCATTTTGAGGCGGGGTGCAGAATGGTACAAAAGCCTGGGTGATAAAGGTACCGGCGGGACCAAGCTTTACATGCTTTTGGGTCACATAAACCTCCCGGGATTGTTTGAAGCACAGTTTGGATTGTCTCTTCGTGAGCTCATCGAAAAATACGGTGAGGGATTGCTACCCGGTTCGAAATTCCATTTTGCTTTATGCGGCGGAGCGGCTGGGACTATCGTGGATGAAAGTTTGTTGGATGTACCCATTGACTATAATTCTGCTGCGAAGGGAATTTCGATGGGAGCGGGTGCATTCATGGTTTGCGACACTCGAGTTTCACCAGTAGCTTTGTTGCGTGAATTAATGCACTTCTTTAAGGTGGAATCGTGCGGAAAATGCACTCCCTGCCGAATTGGAACTTCACGCGCGTACGAATTGCTTACCGGTCTCGCAGGTGGGCACGGGCAAGAGGGAGACATCGAAGAATTATCCTCCCTAGCTGAAATTATGCAGGTTGCTTCTTTTTGTGGTTTGGGACAGTCTGTCCATTTACCAATCAACTCTGCTTTATCTCATTTTGGCGATTTATTTGCAGCTGGAATTAGCAGGAGCTGATCTGATGATGATCAACTTAACGATAAACGGTATATTGGTTCAAGCGCTTGAGGGTCAGACAGTTCTCGAAGCCGCACGGGCTAACGGGATCACAATCCCGACATTATGCAATCATAAAGACCTTTCACCAGTAGGGTCCTGCCGACTATGCCTGGTTGAAGTGGAAAAAATGCGCGGACAGGTGACAGCCTGTAACCTTCCCATTGCTGAGGGCATGGGTATAAAGACCGAAACTCCTTTCCTCGTGCAATCTCGAAAAAGCGTATTATCCTTACTTCTTCAAAATTACTCGGATGCTGGCTATACCATACATGATGGGTTTCCAACCGAATTCGAATACTGGCTTAATTATTACCATATCCACCAGCTGAGCGAAAAAACAATAATTCCGCGCTATCAAGTTGATAGCGATCCAAACCCATTTGTGTGGGTGGACTTTAATAAATGCATCCTATGCACTCGTTGCGTCCGGGCTTGTGAGCAGGTGCAAGGTCGCTTTGTGTGGGGAGTTGGAGAACGAGGAAACCAGACTCGAATCATTGCAGGGGCGGATACGAGCATGCTGGAAGCACGCTGCGAGTCTTGCGGCGCTTGCGCTGAATATTGCCCCACAGGTGCACTGGATCACAGACTTTCCATCAACCAAGGAATTGCTGATCGTAAGGTTCTCACCACATGCACATATTGTGGGGTGGGCTGCCAGTTCGATCTGAATGTAAAGAACGAGAAAGTGATAAAGGTTACATCGAATCCAAATGCTCCAGTAAATGGAATGCATTTATGTGTAAAAGGTCGTTATGGTTATGATTACATTCACCATCCAGACCGATTGACTATTCCAAAAGTACGGAGATACCTCCTGCAAGGAGGAAAAAAGAACTTCTCCGGATCTGCATGGGAATGGGTAGACACGGATTGGGATACCGCCCTGGAAATCACTGCCAGAAAATTGTCAGGCACAAGAGATCGCTTTGGAAGTTCGAGCATTGGAATATTAACTTCAGCGAAATGTTTGAACGAAGAAACCTACCTGATGAACAAATTAGCACGGCAGGTATTGGGAACGAATAACATAGACCATTGTGCCCGTTTATGTCACTCATCAACGGTGGCAGGTTTAGCCATCTCTTTTGGCTCGGGAGCCATGTCAAACTCTATGGATGATGTGGCTGAGAAAGCAGCTGCCATTTTCATCATAGGGTCAAACACTACAGAACAACATCCGGTATTCGGGTCGCGACTTCGCCAGGCAGTACTCAGACGCGGAACAAAATTGGTAGTTGTAGACCCCCGGCGGGTAGATATCACGGAATTCGCAAAACCACAATATGGAGGCTTGTATCTTCGGAACAAGCCGGGTACTGATATTGTCCTCCTTAATGCGCTGATGCATATTATTCTGAAGAACGGTTGGGAAGATAAAAATTTTATCGAATCAAGAACGGAAAACTTCGACGAGTTGGTTACGACCATTGAAAATTATCCCCCAGAAATGGCAAGTGAGATTACCGGAGTTCCAGTTGAAAAACTCTATCAAGCTGCCGAGATCCTTGCTCTAAATAAACCGATGGCAGTAATATGGGCTATGGGGATCACACAACATATCGTTGGCGTAAGTAATGTGATGAGCCTAGCGAATCTGCAAATGTTGCTTGGTAATATGGGAGTGGAAGGCGGGGGAGTGAATCCGCTGCGAGGACAAAATAATGTACAGGGCGCTTGCGATATGGGGGGACTCCCGAATGTTTTCCCTGGGTACCAGAGCGTGACAAACGAAATTACCAGAAAAAAATTTGAGGAAGCATGGGGCACTACATTACCCGATAAGGTAGGCTTGACTACCACCGAAATGATTACCAAGTGTGAAGATGGAGAGATTCGTGCATTATACATTTTGGGGGAAGATCCCATTATGAGCGATCCGAATACAGGACATATACGACATTGCCTGGAGCGGTGTGAGTTCCTGGTACTGCAGGAAATTTTCCCTTCTGAAACATCAGCGTATGCAGATGTAATGCTTCCCGGTGTCAGCTTTGCGGAAAAAACCGGGACTTTCACAAATACCGAGCGGCGAATACAATTATGCCGAAAAGCGATTGAACCGCTGGGACAGGCAAGGCCAGATTGGCAAATTACTGCCGACATTGCCCGGAGGATAATCGTAATCAGAAACCAGGAAATTCACACAACTCAAAATTCAGGGTGGGGTTATGGTGATACAAACGATATCATGTGTGAAATTGCCGCGGTCACGCCATCATACGCGGGGGTATCGTTTACCCGATTGGAAGCAGGTGATCGTTTGCAGTGGCCTGTCCTGGGGTCTGATCATCCAGGAACTCCTGTTCTTCATGTGGGAGAATTCACACGAGGGAAGGGTAAATTCGCGCCGATTGAGCATATTCCCCCGGCAGAGTTGCCGGATAGCGAATTCCCGATCCTGCTTTCCACCGGGCGGGTACTCTACCACTGGCATGGCGGTCAGATGACCCGTCGTGCCAAGGGGCTGCTAAGCGTCTATGACCGGGCGCTTGTGGAAATAAACCCGGATGATGCCTCCCGGTGGAACATGGTGGATGGAACTCGAATACGCGTGACCTCACGACGAGGCAGTATCGAGGCTAATGCATGGATAACAGAACGGGTGCCGCCTGGGATGATTTATGCAAACTTTCACTTCCCGGTTGCCTCAGCCAATGAGCTGACTCATAATTCCCTGGACCCGGTGGCGAAAATCCCGGAATATAAGATTAGCGCTGTTCGGGTAGAGGTAATTTATGAAGGTAGTAAGTAATATCCGATGTTTGAGATAAACAATTTATCCATTAGATTGGAGAATAAATTGAATATTCTTAGCGTGACGTACTTTCTAAATGGCTTTCTAATGATCGCGATGCCGGTTGGACTAGCGATCTATTTGACAAGGAAATTGAAACAAGGCTGGCGATTGTTCTGGGTAGGAGCAGCTACTTTTATCTTTTCGCAATTACTTCATATTCCATTCAATGCGCTGATAACTCCGTTTTTCAACCAGATCAGTTTTATTTCAATACCAAAAGTGTACCAAAATATAATCCTCGCGCTTTTCTTTGGATTAAGCGCGGGGTTATTTGAAGAACTCAGCCGCTATGCCATGTACCGCTGGGTGGCAAAGGAAGCTCGAACCTGGGGTACCGGATTATTGGTTGGGATTGGTCATGGCGGTATCGAAGCCATCATCCTGGGATTATTGGTCCTTTATGGGTACATCCAGATGCTTGCCGTTCGTGGAGTGGATATTTCCACAATTGTCACTCCTGATAGAGTTGAGCTGGCAAAAGCACAAATCCTTGCATATTGGTCTGCACCCTGGTATCTAACCTTGCTTGGGGCATTAGAGCGACTTTTCACAATTCCACTTCATTTGGCATGCTCCATTATAGTTTTGCAGGCGTTTACCCGCAGGCAATTCTGGTGGGTAGCCTTGGCGATCCTTTTCCATGCTGCGGCTGATGGCGTGGCGGTATTTGTTTCACAGATTGGAATTTCTACTTTGGCAATCGAAGGGATTATCGGTGTCTTCGGCATAATAAGCGTTGTCATCATTTTCAAACTTAAAACGCCTGAACCAGTTCAGGACCTGGACCTGGGGGGAGTAACAATTTCTGAGTTCAAGCCTCAGCCAATCATGGAAAACAAGGAAAACCTGGACGGTACTCGATATCGATAGAGAGGAATTATGATCCATACTGAGAATTTGTCTAAGAAATTTGGCACAATTCAGGCAGTGGAAAGCCTGAGTTTGGATGTGGCCGAAGGGGAGGTGTTTGGTTTCCTCGGTCCGAATGGTGCCGGAAAAACAACCACAGTCCGCATGCTGACCAGCCTTATCGGTCCGACTGGAGGATCAGCCAGTGTGGCTGGGTTCGTTGTTGGGAAGCAGGATACAGAAATTCGCCGTACCGTTGGAGTTTTGACCGAAACTCCTGGAATGTACGATAATTTATCAGCCGAGTACAACCTGCGTATCTTTGCCGAATTGTATGAAGTAAATGATGTAAAAGGGCAAACTGAGAAGTACTTGAAGATGCTCGGATTATATGAACGTCGGCTGGACGCTGCAGGAACATTTTCCAAGGGTATGAAGCAAAAATTAGCAATTGCACGTGCATTGCTGCATGAACCGCGTGTCCTTTTTCTGGATGAACCGACTGCGGGATTGGATCCGGAAGCATCACACCTTGTTAGGGAATTCATTGCGGAACTCAAAAAGGAAGGGCGTACGATATTTCTGTGTACACACAACCTGGATGAAGCGGATCGATTGTGCGATCGAATTGGGGTTTTCAAATCCCGTTTGTTGGTGGTTGACACACCAGCAAATCTTAGGGCTTCAGTATTTGGGAGGAAAGTTGTATTCCACCTTCGGGCGGCAAATGAAAATTTTGCTGCAGAAGTACGGAAATTAGATTTTGCCAGGGAAGTAAAGACTGTGGATAACAAACTTGTGGTTACACTCGATAACCCCGAGGGCAAAAACCCTGAAGTGGTTCGTGTTCTGGTAAAGGCAGGAGCTGACATACAATTCGTCGGTGAATTACGTCATTCATTGGAAGAAGTATATTTACAACTTGTAAAGGGTGCATAAAATGAAGAAGATAAAAACTATCGTGCGTAAGGAATGGGCTGAGGTATTTAAAAATCGGATGGTTGTATTTACAGTCGCGTTCCTCCCATTGCTAATGACTGCAATTCCCCTGGGGATCATATATGGCACACGCAGTTCAACAAGCGCGATTGGCGGGGATGCCACGAGTAGCGGGCTTCCATCTGGAATGACACAATCAATGTGCCCAAGCGGGTTAAGTGGCAGCGACTGTTTCCAAGTCTTTATGGTGAGTCAGTTTATGATGCTGTTTATGCTGGTTCCCGTAGCGATCCCGGTGACAATCGCAGCGTACTCGATAGTAGGTGAGAAAACCACTCGCAGCCTGGAGCCCTTACTGGCAACGCCCATCACGACTGTCGAATTATTGATTGGAAAATGTCTGGCCGCAGTCATACCCGCAATTATTGCCACTTATGGAGCATTTGGAGTTTTTGCACTCGGAACATGGATCATCGTAGCAAATAAAACTCTTTTAGTTGCATTATTGGATGTCCGCTGGCTGATAGCAATATTTCTGGTTGGACCATTGTTAGCAGTAATGGCAGTTACATTTTCCCTGATGATTTCATCGCGAGTAAATGATCCCCGCGTAGCAGAACAGGTGTCCATGGTCGTCATAGTTCCGGTACTGGCTGGTTTTTTTGGACAGGTAGCAGGTTTGTTTGTACTCAATAAACAGATCATTTCGATAGTCGCGATGGTCATGCTTGTGCTGGATGCCATTCTCCTTTATTTGACGACCCGCGTATTTCAACGCGAACAAATACTTACCAGGTGGAAGTGAAATAATGAAAAGATTTCGGATTGTTTCCCTGATAGTTATTTTGGCAAGTCTTTTTACTGTCACAACGGTATTTTCACAAACCGAAGAATTATCTCTAAGATTGACACGCGATTTTGGGTATGGTGGATTAAACAATGACATTCAAGGTCTTTTTTCCATGAAGGTGTCCGGACCTGCGGACCTGGTAAAGGTGGTTATTTTATATAGACGATACAGTAATAGGGGAAATTACTAAGGCACCATTTAATCTTCAGTTTCAAACGGATAATTATCCACTAGGTCAACACACAATGTCGGCTACCGGATTTTCGTCAAGCGGTCAACAATATACCTCCAATAAAATAACCAGTAATTTTGTTACTGCTTCAGTTGGGAACAAAGCAGGATTACAGATAGTGATCCCCGTGCTGGTAATCGTGTTTGGTGCCATCCTGCTTTCTTTTGTAATCCCTCTGATATCCGGACGTGGAAAGAATCAAAACCTGCCACTTGGTGCTGAACGGAAATATGGTTCCGCGGGAGGAATCTGCCCAAAATGTCACCGTCCATTTGCCCTCCCGTTTTTTGGATTAAATTTAGGAATTTCCAAACTTGCCCGCTGTCCCTATTGCGGTAAATGGAGCGCTGTTCGAATTCAATCTCTTTCGAAATTGCGGGAAGCCGAACAAGCTGAACTTGAATGGGGAAAAGCAAATGTCCAGGAAGAGACGGAAGAAGAGAGACTGCGGAAGGAAATTGATAATTCGAAATTTCAGTGACGGCGCTCTAATATTGGATGATCCTCGGTCTTTGGTGATCCAATCAGATTGATCGTTCAAGAATATCGAATAATTCCTTAGCCGATAAAACCACTGGATTTCCTTTCATACTACTTGCTTTTTGCGCATGAGCGACGAGCTTCGGCAAGTCATTGGATTTCAATCCATAACCACCCAGGGGACGGATTTTCATATCAAGGCATAGTTTCAAAACCCATGCAACACCATCAGCAGGAATCGCATTAACGTTTCCGGTCAGCGATTGTGCGATTTCTTGATAACGTTCCAATGCTGGAGAATCTGGCTGTCGATTCCTTAAGGCATATATGTTAGTATCCATCACGATAGGTAAGAGACGGGCACAGATTGCGCCATGGGGGGCATTCAGAAATCCTCCGAGAGGTGACGGCGAGTCCGTGGACAGCACCTAATCGGGCATTTGCAAGTGCCATCCCTCCAAACAAGCTGGCGAGCGACATGTTTAAGCGCGCTGTGGAATCCCTGCCGTTTCGATACCCTGGGAGGAGAGCCCTGGCAACCGTGCAATTCCATCCCGGCAGATGGCATCGGTAAGCGGGGAGGGGGCGTTGCAGACAAATGGTTCGATTAGTTGTGTTAAAGCATCCATTCCAGTATTTGCCGTGATATCGGGTGGCAGACTGTATGTCAGCTCGGGATCGACTATAGCGAAGCGTGGAAGCAAATAGGGACTTCGCAGGCTTGCTTTTAGGTGATGTTCCGGTAAGGCGATCACCGCATTGCGAGTTACTTCGGAGCCTGTGCCTGCCGTGGTTGGAATTGCGATGAAAGGCGCAGATGGTTTCGTAAATATTCTCCCTTCGCCAACAACTTCAACATAGTCCAGAAGGTCCCCCGAGTTGGTCAAAAGTATTGCCGTTGCCTTGCCTGTGTCAAGGGTAGATCCGCCTCCAATACTAATAACAATGTCGCAGTTGCTATCCCTGGCAGCCACAAGAGCGTCGGTCACGCTAATGTCTGTAGGTTCGCCTCGCACTGGCCATGGAACTGGGAAAAGCCCAACTGATTTTAAGTGAATCAATAGTGGGTCTCCCAATCCCGACATGTCATGCAGAACAAAGGGTCGCAGGCCGAACGCCAGCGCTATTTCAGGGACTTTGGAAATTGTTCCTATTCCGAATTGAATTTGACCTGATGTGGCAAATTCGAAGTGCAAGTTAATCCCCCATTGATTTTGGATAGGCTAAATCACTCGGGATAATATTATTATAAATGACCCGGGATCTAGGCTCAACCATCATTGGTTCCACTACCTCCCGCCAGTGAGAATAGTGATTGGTTTCCTTGTGCTTTACTGCGTCTTGAGGCGTCCGGTATACTTCGAGCAGGGCGAATTTTGCCGGATCGTCTGTCTGTTGCATGACATCAAAGCGGATGACACCCGGTTCAGTTCCCAAACTTCTAGCAGCGTTATCTTTTGTAGCTGAAGTGAAAGCTTCAATCTGATCATTCTTTATGAGGGCGTGGACAAGTACTATATACATGCCGCCTCCAAATAATACTTGGAGAAACTGCGCATAGCCATTTATATATTCTATTTATGCAGATATTTTGCAGCGATAAACGATAGACCTTTTTCAGTTAGTGCCCATGCCGATTTATCGCAAGCAGCAACCTTATCCATGAAGTTCAACTGTAAATTATCCCAGTCACCAGAATCGATCACTTCTTTCTTGTCCCGGAAGTAATCGAGAATATCCGATGGATGGCGGCGCGTTTGTTCGATCGCAACATCTCCACCTTCATGTTTAGCAGAAATATTGGCAACATGGTCTGCAATTTCGAGCAATTCAGACCGACGATCATAAGGCTGAATCACAATACTTTTCCAGGTTTCAATAATATGATGTTCAAATCGGACCACTTCTTCAAAACCGAGTGCTTTCCTGAATTGGGAAGTCAACTCCATCGTCTGATTGTTGATTGAATTAGACCAGTTGAACCCAATAAGAGGAGATGTGCCATCATCCCGGCTGAATAATTTCGCGGCGAGCATGATCCAGAGAGCATGGTAGGGATTGTCGGAACCAAAAAAGACTGATATTTTGAACTGTATATCCACACCTAAACGATAAAGCAGGAATCCAAGCAAAATTGTCCCGGCATTGAAGTTCAGCACATGCTGGACACCATAGTTGGTGTAATAATATAGAAACTCATCCAGCCACATCAGTGCATGCTCATTTGGCTGCCCAATTCCACCGAAATAACCAGTGATTGTATCAGGACCACCCAGGTGAGGGTTGGAACCATCAGTTCCCTTTGTGTCAAGTGTTTCTACAAAGGATGCCCCCATAATATCCAGAGCGGCCACAATGGCGGGCAGGTCGCCATCCAGCTCAGATTCTTTCATTTTTCGAACAGCTATGAAGCGCCCGGGAATAAGACTGCGATCTTTGATGGCTCGCTCGCACATTGGACGAATCCAGGGAAAATATTGCAGGGCTGAAACCTCGAGAGTAACTGCAAATGCTTCATTAAATTTCATCCCTTTTGCTTTTTCTCCCAATACACGTGCCTGGTATTCCGCGACTGAAGTAAATCTACCGGTGTTGCGTTGTTCCACCAACCAATTCAAATCACCAACAGAAGAGGGGGCACGCTCGTTGACGATTTTCAATAAATTGTCGAGTTTACGCGAACTCAAGGTGCTTGCGATTGATCTCATCTGGAGTGCCATATTTGGCGACAACAGAGAGAAAGTCGGTCATCACTTTCTCGTTTGGATCAAGCAAGACAGAATTGATGGCTTTCAGGCGATCGGTGGGGATGGCAAGAAGAGGATCGCAGGTCTTTGTCCATAATTCTCCTAAATAGTAAGCACAGATTTCGCAAAATCCCAAAATAATCAATCCAACATCTTCTTCAAATCATCGAATTCTTCATCGGGCATCCCAAACCAATTTTCAGGTTGCGGAAACTGTTTGCCAATGACTTCATTGTGGTAATTCTTCAAGCCATTGAGAATGACTTCCCCGGCATTGCCGTAAACCTTTGCCATCTTTGGTTTAAATTTGGGATACAGACCAAACATATCGTGGTATATCAGCAATTGACCATGCGCATCCGGTCCAGAACCCAGGGACATGATGATGCAGTTTTCTGCCCGTTCGGTGATAAGTTTACACAGCCGATCAGGGACCATTTCAAGAAGGATGCAAAACGCCCCGGCTTTTTCGAGTGCCTTAGCATCATCAAGGATCCTTTTTGCCAACAGGGCCGATTTACCCTGTACCCGGAAACCGCCCAGAGCGCTGACTGATTGTGGCGTTAATCCGAGGTGGCCAATTGCAGGGATTCCGGCCTCCACGATCCCTTTAATTCGATCCGCCATGGCCGTACCGCCTTCCAGCTTTATTGCATCACAACCGCACTCCGACATGAAGCGACCGGCATTGCGGATTGCGGTCTCTACGGAAGGTTGGTAGGTCATGTACGGCATATCGCCGACTACAAATGCAGTCGGAGCTCCGCGCCGGACCGCCTGGGCATGACGGACCATATCGTCCATAGTTACCGGCAGGGTGCTGTCGAACCCCAGCATGGTCATACCAAGACTATCCCCAACAAGGATCATTTCGATCCCAGCTTGCTCCTGCAGGAACGCCGTTGGATAATCGTAACAGGTCAACCAGGTAATTGGCTGGTTGTCTGCGACTTTTTTATAAAGATACGGAAGGGTGATCTTCTTGCGGGGTGCTGCTTGTGATTCAGGCATGTTTTCTCCTTTTAATAAATATCCAGTAATTATTTGTAGTATAGAGTAAAACGACGGGAGAGGCAAGTTAAATTTTTACTGCTGGAAAAGCTCAAGTTTCCGTTTTATCTGAAAAAAATAATAAAAGCCAGATAAGAATATTTCCTGTCTGGCCTTTATTGATCATGTTTCCAGTAACTAGAAACAATAAAGAGATGAAGTTATTTTATGGCTGGACTACTGACCAGTCAGCTTGCGCAGATAAATTGTTTGGACTAGTCACGATCGCTTTAATGTAATAATCGCCGCAATCGGTCTTGTAAGCCCCACCTGGATCGAACGATTGAGTGGACGCATTGACGAAGGTCAGTGTAGCATCTCCCGGGCTGTTGCGGAAGGTACCGTCTCCATTATAAATCGAGACATGATACACCACTGTCGCAGGTCCATTGGTTGTGATGGTAACCTGGAAATTTACTGCATTGGGACCACCACAAAAACCATGAAGGACTGCACCAGAACTGACGGATACAGTTAAATTTGTGACCAGGCCGGTCGGGATGGCAACGATAGGCACAAGGGCAAGGTTGCCAAATGTGTTGGTCACAGCCGAAGACACCCAGCAATACGTCCCAGGGTTTTGCGGACTTTCGATCTGCCACCACGACATACCTGCGATGGTGGCATATATGGGAACTGTGCTGCCGGTAGCCAACCCGCCCACTGAAGAAAACGCAGTCGCGGGTCCAAATCGGCAGTTGGCTGATTCCGTTTTTGGGGTGACCATTGCTGCAGATGAAGTGGGGATGACAACCGGTGTGGGTGAAACGGAGGTTGGGCTAGGTACTGTAGCCGGAGATTCAGTCGGACCTGGCGGAGGAGGAGTGATAGATGGAATGTTGTCTATTACCGGGGCCAGGAATAGGCTGAAAGATGTTGCTAATGCTGGGTTGGATGCCACGGGAACAGGGTAGCCAAGTGATGGAAATGAGCCAGAAAAGAGCCATCCTGCCTTGGAGACCGAGACATGGCATGTGCCGGCTGGTAAATTACTGAAGTTGAATAACCCATCGGGTCCGGTAACCTGGCTTTGGTTTGGACCACAATCTGCCAGGTTGACTTGTGCACCACCCAGGACAATTTCTCCCGGATCAACACTGCCATTACCATTCGTGTCGCCATAAACAGCGCCCTGAACTATCCCCCCGATTTCTGGTGTGGCAGGTGCACACGCAGATAAAATAAATCCTGCTATGGCACAAGTGCAGACAAAACGAATCAATAAACTTGTCTTTAACATGGCTTCTGCTCCTTTCTGGTAGATTCAAGCATACTATATCATATTTGTCCCAATTACCCTGCATGGAAAGTGTTTATACGGAACTAACCTCTCATAATGGATCCCATTCTAAAAGTATTAAATATTCCAGTTAAATGGAGGAAAAGATGTCATATATGGGACGCCTTGGGTTTTTGCTGTTTAACATATTATTCATGGTCCCAATGTTTCTGCTTGGATTGGGACAGTTTGTCGAAAACAAAATATCCGGGTATATCATGGTTGTCAAAACCATCGGTTGATTCACCGGCAAGAGTCGTTATTCCCCAGTAAGTTACGCAATTCATAAGGGAAATGTTTCCTGATAAACGGGGTGGGGAGGCAGGACAGATTGGTATAGGAAAATGATCGTCTCAAGGGAAGTGGAACTTTTGCTTCAGGGAGGAACAATATTTTGGAAAGTCGATGAAGTTCATGACCTGGATGAAAATTTTATCGCCGGAACAGCGTTTGGGTCTGCCATCCCATAAGCTTGGTCTTTCTCATACTTGAACTGTTGGGTGTACAGGCGATAATAATGACCGCGCAATTTGAGCAACTCTGCGTGTGTACCCATCTCTGCGATGTGTCCATCTTCGATAACCACGATTCGGTTTGCCCGGCGGATGGTGCTTAAGCGGTGTGCAATGATAAAAGAAGTTCGTCCTGACATCAAAGCCTCCATACCGCGTTGGATCAAAGCTTCAGTAAGGGTGTCAACACTGGAGGTAGCTTCGTCCATGACAAAGATCTCGGGTTTTGAAAGAACCGCACGCGCAAGGCTAATCAGTTGTTTCTGCCCCACTGAGAGCAAATTTCCACCTTCACCGACCTCCTGATTATAGCCTTTATCAAATGAAGTAATAAAATCGTGTGCACCTGCAATCTTCCCTGCAGATTCGACATCCTCATTCGAAGCATCCAGTCGACCATAACGGATATTCTCGCGAATCGAACCTGAGAAAAGGTGCGGCGTCTGCAGTACGATGCCCACACGGGAGTGGATACTTTGCTGTGTATAATCGGTGTAATCCCTTCCGTTGATGCGGATGACTCCTTCTTTTGGTTCATAGAATCGGCAAAGTAAATTAACAATAGTGGTTTTTCCACCTCCAGTTGGTCCAACCAACGCGATGGTTTCGCCTGGCCTGACTTTTAGTGAGAAATCGGTAATGATTGGCTTATGGTCCTCATAGTAAAAATGTACGTGGTCAAATTCGATTTCGCCCTGGATGGTCTTGGCAGCAAATGAATCTTCACGGTCTTGGATCTCCGGAATTGTATCCAGCAGTTTAAAGATGCGCTCGGCAGAAGCAATAGAGTGTTGCATGTCAGCATAAACACGTGCCAAATCCTGCACCGGCCAGATCATGAAGGTCAGGTAGGATACAAACGCGTGAATATCACCAACCGAAAAATTTGCAGTCAAGCTCTGCATGCCTCCATACCAGACAATTGCACCTAATGCAAAGGCGGCAACTATTTGAACAGTTGGCAGGAAAAGGGCTGATAACCAGGCGGCGCGATAAGAGGCTTTGAACATATCATCTGTCAAGATTGAGAATTCACCCAAGTTTTCAACTTCCCGACCAAGTGCTTTAACCACTCGCACGCCCTGGATGTTTTGATTATATTCTCCTGTAATCTTGGAATTCGCCTTCCTCGATTTCCGGAACTCCACAAGGATTTTCTTCCGAAAACTAACAGCGATGATTAATAAGATTGGGATGATCGCAAAGACAATTAGCGCTAATTTCCAGTTCAGGATCATCATGAAGATAACCGATGTAATTATGCTTACGATTGCCCAAGTAACATCAAGGGTTCCCCAGGTCATCAGGCTGGAAATTCGACCCGAGTCCGAAGTAACTCGTGCTATCAGACGTCCCACCGCATTTTGACTGTAGTAGGAAAGTGATAAGTCCTGTAAGTGGTTGAAAACCGCTTTGCGGATATCATACTGGACGCGCTCTCCAAGGATTCCAACCAGGTAAATGAAGATAAAAACCGAAATTGCCTGCACCAATTGCAATCCACCATAGTATGAGGCGTATCTTAGCAAGATGGAAATACTTTTATGTGCAATGCCCTGGTCAATCATATCCTTATTAATGTATGTGAACATCGCGTCCAGGCTTGCTGTGAAAATAATGGCAACAAGGAATCCTGCCATCCAGCGCCAGTGGGGTTTTACCAAACCCAGGATGCGTTTGAATGTGGGAGCAGTAAGTTGACTAGTATATTCTTCTTCTTCAAGTTCAATCAAATCGTCAGGCATGGGAATCTCCAGCAGGGACCAACCTGCGTATATTTTCTAAATGGAAGCAATCTCTTCATCCAACTCTTCGTCGATCCGAGTTTGAATATCGAAAATCTTTTTGTACATTCCGTCTTGTAAAACCAGCTCTTTATGCTTGCCCATCTGGACAATTTCTCCTTTGTCCATAACCAGTATCAAGTCTGCATTCATTACAGATTGGATCCGGTGTGCAATTATGAAGGTAGTACGATTCTTCATCAACTCGTTTAATGCAGTCCTGAATTTCCGCTTCAGTCTCGGTGTCCACGCTTGAAGTAGAGTCATCCAGAATTAAAATGCGTGGGTTCTTCAGTAAAGTGCGTGCCACTGCCACGCGCTGTCTTTGCCCTCCCGAGAGAGTTACACCTTTTTCTCCTACAAGAGTGTTGTACCCGCTTGGGAAGGAAAGGATGACATCGTGGACGGCAGCTGCGAGGGCAGCCTGTTCGATCTCTTCCTGTGGTACGTCACGCCCAACTCCATAAGTAATATTCTCGCGAATGGAGCGGCTGAATAGGAAAGGTTCCTGTTCCACGATTCCGATTTGCTTGCGCAGATACTCACGCGAATACTCATTCAATTCCTCGTTATCGAGCAGGATGCTCCCATCCGTGTATTCGTGAAATCGCGGCAGTAAGTTCACCAGGGTGGTCTTTCCAGAACCAGTCGAACCAAGGATTGCAACAGACTCTCCGGGCTGCACAGTGAACGAAATGTCCTTCAATACTTCGCTGTTTCCATCACTATATTGGAAAGAAACGTTTTCAAATACAAGCTGACCATTCACCGGTCCCGAAACATGGACAGACCCGTCAGATAGTGGTTCACGCTGCTGCTTGACAATTTCCATCAACCGGTCGTAAGACACCAGACCGGTGGAAGTGTTCACGATGATTCGGCCAAGGTTGCGCATAGGCCAAATGAGCCACACAACGAGACCTACATAAGCGGGGTAGGTGCCAATTGTTATCTCGCCATGCACAGCCAGGACGCCGGCATAGATAAAACCAGCAAGCATCTGGAAACCACAAAGGAGATCTGATAATGGCCAGAACAGCGATTGCATCCGCATGAGTTTACGGCCGCGCAGGAATTTTTCCCAATTGTCTTTCTCGAATTTGTCAATCTCATAACCCTGTCGGGCAAAGGCTTTAACCACGCGGACTCCAGTCAGGTTTTCCTGTAATGTGGTCGAAAGCTTGGCTTCCTGTTCCTGGTATGCTTCATAAGCCTTGGTTACTTTCTTAAAGAACCACATAGAAACAAAAACGATGACCGGTACGACTGCGATTGATGCCAGAGCCAGCTTCCAGGAGAGCCACCAAATGGCAATGAAGTTAATCACGAATAGCAGCAGGATACGACCCACGCCTATAGCCTGGTCATTAAAAAAGGTTCGCACTGAATCCACATCTGAGGTCACTCTTTCTATTAGATCTCCCGTAGGCGTCTTACTGTGATAGGAGAAAGACAAGCGCTGGATGTGGTCAAATAGGAAGTTGCGCAAGCGTCGGGTGATGCTTTCAGCTGAGAATGAAGCTAACCGACTGGATATATACGCGAATCCACCCTCGAATATTGCGAGTCCCACAAACCCCAGGGCGATCAGGACCAAAGTCCGGGAAAGGGTCCCTGCGAAGGGAGTATTGTTTCCGACCACAGTGTCTGCGAAGTTACGGAGCAAGAGATATGTCAAGGTCTTTGAGGTCGCGGACACTGCCAGAGCCAGGTTAGCGGCAGTGTATGCCAGGCGATACCCACTCATCATCTGCAGCATTCCGAAAAGCTTGTGTTTGTTCAAGGCTTTTCGAAAGTCGAAATATGTATTTGGAGTATTGATCTTGGACATGATATTTTCCTGTAATCGTCGGGACAATCTGGTCAATTGTGAAAAATAAAAACCACGGTGCGGGAGGCACCGTGGCGTGAAGCTCACTTGTGTTAATCTTTCAAAGATTAACAGGCGCACTCCGAGAAGGAAGAATCGAGCCAGCCGAATGATTAACACGGATCAGCTTGAAACAAATGGAATTATTTATAATCATAAAGTGCGCCTCCTTTCCTTAGAATTATATTAACTTGTCAAAGTTTATCATCGGATTGAGGGAGTTGTCAAGGAATTTTCAAAATCATGTCCCACCGGCTACTCTTTGAGTCAAATCGTTAATCCACTTCCTAGATAAATAGCGCGATAGTCCTAAAACAAACTTGGTAAATTCTTCTGTCAGGGTCAGCGCATAGACAAGTTCAATGGGGAGGTGGAAAAAGAATGCTCCGGCACAAGTGATCGGGACGCCCACCAACCATATAATAATTCCATCAAGAAATAGAGAAAAACGGGTATCCCCGCCAGACCTAAGGATCCCGATGATAATTAAGGAGTTGGCAGATCGCACCCACATTCCAAGCGCTAAAACCACCAGGATTTTGCTGGCATCCGAAATAACCTCAGCGGTGACTTTATAAAACTGTAAAAAGTTTCCTGCAAACAAAAAGACAAGCAAACCCATAAATGCCGACCCAATTATTTCGATTCCAAGCGATCTACCCGCATATAAGTAGGCTTTTTCATTTTCACCTTGGCCGATCAGGTTGCCAACCAGGATAGCTGTGGCGCTGCCGATTCCGAGAAAGATAACGAAAACCAATTGATCTATGGTCGCGACAATGTTGATTGCCGCGATGGCATTGGTTCCGATATGCGCATAGATAACATAATAGGCGGTGACACCCATGGACCACAAAAATTCGTTCGTTATGACAGGCAGAACCGGTTTAAACACAGATAAAAGGAAGGGGACATCGAATTCAATCAAGTCGTGAAGTGAAGCCGC
The DNA here is from genome assembly GCA_963826215.1 of uncultured Chloroflexia bacterium. GTDB lineage: Bacteria > Chloroflexota > Anaerolineae > Anaerolineales > Villigracilaceae > UBA877. The sequence continues at coordinate 626,140 of CAWGWL010000033.1, forward strand.
AGATGGGTTTATTTGCCCCCAGTAAACTGCTCCAACCATGGCAAGACATTCCAGAACCCGAGCAACCAAGGCAGCTATTGCTGCCCCATTTACACCAAGAGCGGGGAGGCCAATTACCTGCCAGCCAAAAATTAACGGGAAGGATATCAGGATATTAAACCCCAGCGCGGTTGTGCTTACAACCAGGGGCAGCCTAACATAACCTGTAGACCTCAAACTGGCTCCATAAGCAGTGGTAATGGCATAAAAAATAAATGACCAGCTGTATATCTTAAGATATTGACTGCCAAGTTCTATTACTGCTTTATCCTCTGAATATATTCGTAAAATTGCATTCGGGAAAAACGCTCCCAGGCTCCAAAAAACTAGCGCGGCTACCACACCCAACTTAACTGCCACTCCAAGGACACGACGGATATTAATAATGTCTTTCTTCCCCCATAACTGAGCCATAAACATGGCGCAACCACTCACAATGCCAAATAATAGAAGGTTGAGAAGAAACCATACCTGGTTCGCCAGCCCAACTGCTGCGATGGATGCAGCTCCCAATTGCCCAATCATGATTACTCCCACCATACTTAGGACTGAAGTGATAAGGCTTTGTAATGCAATAGGCAATGCGAATTTAACCAGAAGTCGGAAATACTCCCGGTCAGTGTAGAAGTCAACCGAACGTTTAAAAAATGAGAACAAACAAATCTCCGGATTTAGTGTTTTCCCCCAATTATACAGGGCCATTCTGGGAATCTCGATCCCCCGTAAATGTCATTATCGATCCTAAATATCATATAAGTGAATAACATAGGACGGTGCCGGGTCATTTGGCTTTATTAATCCATGCCAATGCTCCTTTACCTGCGGCATGTCCGGTAGAAAAACAAGCGGACAGGAGATATCCTCCAGTGGGAGCTTCCCAATCCAGCATTTCCCCAGCACAAAAGATTCCAGGCATTGCGCGGATCATCAAATGTTCATCAAGTTCCTGGAAACGAACTCCTCCTGCACTGCTGATGGCTTCGTCTAGTGGGCGAGGGGAAACCAGGGTAATTGGAAGTGCTTTTATCGAAGATGCCAAACGATCAGGATCGTAAAAATCCTCCTTTGGCACAAACTCGCGCAGCAGACCGGCTTTTACACCTTTGATTTTCACAGTTTTTTCCAGGTGACTTGTCATGGTTCGAGACCCGCGAGGTTGGGATAGTTTGTCCTTCAATCGTTGTTGTGTCCAGACAGGAGCAAGATCGAGGATTATAGTTGCACTTCCTCTTGATACGATTTCATCCCTAAGTGGACCAGAGATTGCATAAACCACGCTTCCTTCAATGCCATACTTCGTCACAACAAATTCACCTTGTTTCTGATATAAGACACCTTCTGCATTGGTGAAGGACACGATCACTGATTTTAGGGGAAATCCTTCGAACCGGGTGCGAAATATCTTTGTCCAGGCAACATTAAACCCACAGTTCGAAGGTCTTAACGAAGAGACTCCAATCCCGCGGTCGCTTAGCAGGTTTACCCATTCACCTGTTGATCCAAGCCGCGCCCAGCTTCCTCCTCCCAATGCAAGCAAAACTACACCGGGGGTCACACTTGAGAACCCCTCGGACGTTTCAAAAAGCAGCGAGCCATCATCGCTCCAACCAGCACCATTTGTGTTTTGTGTGGAATATTACTCCGGCAGAACGCAATCGTGTAAGCCATGTCTTTAATATCGGACCCGATTTCATTCCTATTGGAAATACTCGACCTGAGGATCCGATAAATGTCCCAATTCCAAGATCATTCACCCAATCCAGGAGGTCATCTGGTCCAAATTCAAGTAGTAGGGGCTCAAGTTTTAAGCGATGTTCTCCATATGCAGATAGAAAATCCTCCATTGATCCTGCATGTGTTAGGTTGAGCCCTCCCTTCCCGGCAACCAGGAACTTTCGTCCCACCGATGGCATCCTATCATAAACTTCCACCGGTACGCCTCCCTGAATCAAAACTTCGGCTGCCATTAGTCCTGCCGGACCGCCGCCGATGATTACTGCCAGATTGGACGAAACCTTGTTTTCTTTATCCATTAAATGAAATTAATATTCACGCGATTATTAATACCATATTATCAGGATTTTATTGTTTGAGTAGAATACCCCCATGTAATGTACTAAAGATATGTTTCCAATAATCCCCCCACTTCCTCCATGTTGAAAACGGGACCATCCACGCAAATAAGTTTATCGCCCAAGTTGCACCGGCCACACTTTCCGATCCCACAATGCATGCGTGCTTCCAAAGTGACGTAATTATTTTTAGGTACGAACCCCATCTTCTCCTGGAGCATTTTAGTAACGAAATGGATCATAATGGGCGGCCCGCAGGTTATGCTGATCGTGTTTTCCGGTGATGGGGAAACTTTTATCAAGCAATTGGGTGATTAATCCGACATTTTTATCCCAATTCTCATCTGGGGTGTCTACCGTCAAATGGAGTTTCGTATTCGGGGCTGCTTCCCACTCTTTATATTCTTCTGTAAAAACAAGGAGAGATGGATGACGGGCAGCCCATAGAATATTCATAGTTCCATAATCAGAACGGTGGTCCAATACATACTGGATGACCGGACGTAATGGAGCACCACCGATACCCCCTCCCAAGCACGACTATAGTTCTTCCCCTTGAACTTTTTCATCGGGAACCAATTACCAAGCGGACCTCTCACGCCAAGCACGTCGCCTTCGCCTAACTCATGCAGACCCGTCGTCACGGAACCAAGACGCGCAACTGCAAAATCGACCATTGGACCTCGCCCGCAAGTATTGGCGATCCCAAAAGGTGCTTCGCCTTGGCCAAATGCTGAAACAAAGGCAAACTGGCCTGGTTGAAACGTTTTAAATGCCTCGCTGCCCCCGTTTTGCATTTCCACCCGGAAGAGTTTGATATCGGCCGCAAGGTCCCGAACTTCCATCAATTTTCCGAGGTATGGAAGCAGTGGATTTTCGTTCATTCCTGTTTCTCCAGGTCCATGAGTATTTCAGTGATGTCCACTCCAGCCGGGCAGACGTCAATACATCGCCCGCAACCTGTGCATGCCGGTGCGGCACCCTGCCCATATTGTTTGGCAAAATACTCGAACTTGCAATATACCCGGTTGCGAAACCGTTCGCCTTTCTCAGACCGTGGTTTATGCCCACCCGCCACGAGACGGTAATTTTCCCCTGCACACGAATCCCAACACCGTATGCGTTCGATTTGACCGGACGATAGGGCTTCATCTCGGATTATAAAACATCTGCACGTTGGACAGACGTATGCACAGGCTCGACAGGAAAGGCACCGTTCGGATATTTTAGTCCAATAATCATCGGAAAAATGCTCCAGTAATTTATCTTTTTCTGGAATTAGGAACTGACCGCTGTATTCTATTGAATGATGCTCTTCAGTAGTTTCCTTCCACTCACCTCCGGGGATAAGAAACCGACCTTTCTCGGTTACTGCTTCGGCAAGGTAACCTCCAGGGGTGGCAAATAGCATGATATCTACATCATGCGATTCATCTGGAGCGCCCCCCACCGATGTGCAAAAACAGGTCGAGCTCGGGGCATCACATGCCAGACCGATCAGGGTTGTATTGCCGCGCCGGCGGGCATAGAATGAATCCACCGGATTGGTATCCATAAAGAGGGCATCCAGTAACTTAATACCATGGGCGTCACAAGGTCTGACTGCGAACACGACGGTTTCCCAATCCGGATAGGATTCCTTAAGATGGATTTCCTGTCCTGTTTTTTGGATGGTGAACATGTGCTCGGTGGCGGGGAAGAAAATATCCTTGACAGATAATACGGGGCGGCCAGAAGGAGGTGAACTGTTTTGCTGGACCAGCCCAGGTGATTTCTTCGCTTTTGGTCACTGGTTGATATAAGATAACTCCACCAACTTGACGAGGAGCGATTAGGGTACGGGCATTTGATATTCCATCGAGCCAGGATTCAAGTTCGACCTGTGAAATGAGCCAGCGTTTGTTATCTTGTAGGGATTTGCTCATTTCAGGCTTCCTTGTATTCACCCGACAAGATGGTCACTATGGGGGAAGGTGCAATTGCATTCCCGGCACGATGATCGAATGCTATTTCGATTTCCTCTGCCAGTTTTTGATTTATTAAGCCAATAGGGATGTTCATCGGGCATGCACGTTCGCACTCGTTACATCCCACACACCTTCCAGCAAGGTGGTAAGCCCGTCCCAGGTGGAAGGTTCGTTTTTCATTCAATTCGATACCCAAACCGATAAATGTTGATTCATCACGCTCATATAAGCATATTGGACAATTGCACATGGGGCAGGCTTGCCTGCAGGCATAACACCGTAGGCAGCGGTCGAATTGTCCAAGCCAGAATTCCATTCTTTCCGCTGGTTTTGCGTTCTGAAGAATGGATATTTCTTCTTTTGCATAAGATGATAATCGTGGGATAAAAGAAGATGTCGCTCCGCTGATAAGGGAATCACAAACGATTGGGGCTGCCTCCTGGCATGTGATGCAGCGGGCTTGCAGGTATCCATTAGAAGTTCGGACTCCTTCACAGGCAATTCCAATTGCATAAACAAGCTCGCGTCGGATCTGGTTCTCTGCCACTAAAACATTAATGGCTTTACTGTCGCATGGTTTGACTACAACCGCGACCGGTTGGGGGAGTCCTTTCCCCTTCAGAGGGCGTAGTTTGGCAGGCAGATAGGTGGTCAAGTTGTTGGTGCAATCAGAGTTCCACACCAGCCGCGAAGTGTCTTCGAGGGTATATATGAATCCCGGACGAGTCCGGCCGCGGCGACTGACTTCGTAACCAATCACACAACCGACTTGTTTGCTTTCGAGTAATTCCCGTGCTTTTTGTCGAATGGCATCCGTTTTCGCAGTAAAGTTTGCTTCCGGATATGGGATATCATCATGGGTAACCGCTAATAATTCGCTTTCTGGATACTTCTCTTTGGAATTGACCTTCCAATGAATTGGTCCTAACGAGCGCACACTTTCGGTAAACTCCCCGGCAATTCTTGCAAAGCGTTCTCCTTCTGAAGCAGATACCCAATCCAACCTTAAGCGCTCGGGTTCAAGTCCGGCGAACGCCATTAAACTCCTCAGGATGGGTATCCGTTTTGCTGCTCGATGATTACCTGTATCATAGTGGCATTCACCGATATGACATCCGAGAACCAAGACACCGTCTGCGCCATGGTCGAAAGTGTGCATGATCATTTCGGGGGAGACCCGACCAGAGCAAGGCACCCGCACGGCACGAATATTTGCCGGAGATTTTAACCGGGCAATTCCTGCCGTGTCGGCACCCGTATAGCTGCACCATGAACATAAGAAGGCAATGATCCTTGGTTCGAACATCTTTACTCCAGCGCAATTCTAGTCCGATAAAACCCGACTACAGTAAATGGCATTGACATTAACGTATTATTTCCGGCAAGGACTCAAACGCCAGTAAACCCATTATTTCTGCTACTAATTCCCGATCATCGAAGTGAATTAATGTTATGGCTTTATTTGGGCATGCAGCAGCACAGGTACCGCATCCTTTACAAAGGAAGCCCTTAATCGTTGCTGTTCCTTTTTCCAATTCAATGGCGTTATATGGACATGCAGCCATGCACTGACCACACCCTGCGCACCGCGCTGACAGTACCTCCGCGATGGATGGATCGAGCGAGATAACCCCCTGGTCCATCAGCGAAAGGGCTGCGGCGGCGGCAGCGCCGGCTTGAGCTACTGTGTCGGGGATATCTTTAGGTGATTGGCATGCTCCAGCCAGGTAAATGCCCTCGCTGGTTGTCTCTACAGGAGCCAGCTTCGGATGGCGTTCCAGGAAGAATCCATCCTTGCTGCGACTGACTCCAAATTGCCCCGCCACTTGTGCGGTATCAGTTTGTGGCTCAAATCCAGTTGCCAGGATCACCATATCCACAATAACGTGATCTGGTTGACCATGGTAAGCTTCGTCCCAGCCGACTCGCAAAGAGCCGTTATTATTCTCGATGTGCTTGACTTTTCCGTGATAAAAATGCACACCCATCTTGGATGTTCGGTTATAAAACTCTTCATAACCCTTGCCAAAGGAACGGATGTCTCTATATATTTCATGGACTTCTGCCCCGGTGGATTCATGCACCAACTGTGAGAGTTTTAGCGAGTACATGCAGCACGCCCGGGAACAATATTCATGTGTCCTGGCATCCCGTGACCCAACGCAATGGACTACAGCCACACTTTTTGGAATTTGGCCGTTCTTCATTATTACCTTGCCACTGGTGGGCCCACTGGCATTGACGAGTCGTTCTAATTCCATGGCAGTCAGGATATTTGGGAGCTTCCCATAGTTTAATTCGGGGAGGCGTAATGGATCAAAATCTCGGAATCCGGTAGCTATTATGATTGTTCCTACGCTAATCTCTTCGTGGATCACCTGCATATCGTGATTGATCGCCCCGCGTTCACATGCTGCAACACATTCGAGACATTCCGCACAAGTACCGCACCGGATGCAGCGCTCTGCTTCCAACAGGGCTTCTTCCTCGGTCAGTGTCAAATCGACTTCACGGAAATTATGATATCGTTCTTCTAGAGGGATGGTGTGGATGCGGACTCTCTGCGCCTGAGAGGCTTCACCTCGGGAAAGGCGAGCCCGCACCTCGGTCTCGTTGATCTCCACAGTGGGAGGCAAAACCGGCTCAGGAATGCCCTGATCTCCGCGCAGGTAACGATCCATGCAGCGGGCAGCGTGGTGACCCTCACCAATGGCATCCACAACGTAAAATGTGGAACCGCGGTGCACATCTCCTGCCACAAATACACCCTCCAGGCTGGTCATCATGTTGTCGTCGGAGTCTATGCCAGTTTTCAGCGGTTTGACAGATCCATCTTCTGGTAAAAACGATAGGTCACAGCCTTGACCGGTAGCCCAAATAACAATATCTGCTGGTAAAACATGCTCTGTTCCGGGCAATTCGTCAATAAGGATGCGTCCTTTGGCATCATAGCCATGGTATTCCGTTCGAACTCCTTTTACGCCTACCAGTTTGTCATTTTCGACCATAATTTCTTTGAACATGGTCGCCCCGCACATTGTCACCCCCTCTTCCTCAGCTATTTCCACTTCCCATTCGAACCCGGTCATTTCACCTTTTGGCTTGCGGAAAATCATGCGGCACTCACTTGCGCCAATGCGTACCGCTGACCGGGCGCAGTCCAGTGCTACATTTCCTCCACCGATAACAGCGATTCTTTTTCCGGTGAGATCAGGCGGGTTACCAAGGCAGACCTGTTTCAGGAAACGGAAGGCTAAGCCAGTTATCGGGATGTTCTTTCCCCGGAATATCCACCTTTTTGGCAACATGAGCCCCTGTGGCGATCAGAACAGCATCAAAAGGACCTCCCAGGGTTGCTGTTTTAAGCAATGCTGGAATGTCGTCCACCCATGTGTTTAGCTGCAATTCAACGCCTTCATCGAGGATTTGTTTAATTTCCCAATCGAGCATCTCGTAAGGAAGCCGGTGGGGAGGGATCCCAACCCGGATCATTCCACCTGCTTCAGGCTGCGCGTCAAAAACCTTGACTTTGTGACCGAGACGTGCCAGGTCGAGCGCAACAGTTAACCCAGCCGGACCTGCTCCTATTATGGCAATTCGTTTTCCGGTTGGTTTGGGTTCATCCTGAAAGGGTGTTCCCACGATTGATTTATCACGCATATTCGGAAGTTCGTCGCGATGTTGATACGCCCAATCAGCAACGAACCGCTTGATTCCCATCACGTTAACCGGCTCATCCACCTTTCCTCGTGAGCAAGCTGCCTCGCAATTACGGTTACAGACTCGACCGCAAACGGATGGGAATGGGTGCTCCCGTCGAATAGCCCAATAGGCGTCCGCATACCTTTTCTCTTTTACGAGGGCAATATACCCTTGTGCGCGCTGGTCGGTGGGGCAGGCAGCCCGGCAGGGAGCAATGCCTTTTTTATCGATTGCATAGGCGCCAGGGACTGACTGGGCTGAGAAGCGATAGGCTGCCTTGCGGGTGCTCAACCCTCGATCAAATTCGTTACTGATCTCTATGGGACATACAGAAGCACAATTGCCGCAACCTGTGCACTTGGACTCATCCACGTAGCGAGGCTTGCGGCGGATACGCACCTGGTAATTACCCACATATCCTGAAACTGATTCAATTTCACTGTAAGCTAATAATTTGATTTTTGGATGGCGTCCCACGGACACCATTTTCGGTGTAAGTATTCAGGCTGCACAGTCCAGGGTGGGAAACGTCTTATACAGCTGGGCCATATGCCCGCCTATGGAGGATTCTCGTTCAACCAGAAATACTTGTTTATCCGCATTTGCCAATTTCAACGCTGCTTCAATACCCGCGATTCCACCACCGACTACAAGCGTGGCAGGGGTCATTTTTACCTGGCGCATTTCGAGCGGATGGTGAAGGTGCACGCGTTCCACGGCTGCAGAGACCAGGGATTTGGCCTTCGTCGTGGCATTTTCCCGATCGTTGATCACCCATGAACAGTGTTCACGAATATTCGCCATTTGGAAGAAAAAGGGATTTAGCCCACCTTCAGCGCATGCTCGTCGAAATGTTGGCTCGTGCATTAAGGGAGTACAGGAGGCCACTACCACACGATTTAGCCCGAATTCGCTGATATCTTGTTTGATTAAATCTTGCCCTGGGTCTGAGCACATATATGTATAATCACGAGCCAGGACCACTCCCTGCAGACCTCTTGCAAATTCTGCCACAGCTGCCACATCCACTGTGGCGGCGATGTTTGTTCCACAATGACAGATATACACTCCTGTCTTGATTTTTGAAAGATTCATACCATCTCCTCTACCGCCGAGGATTGCCTCGCTACCACCAAACCCAAAATCCCTTCAATTTCCGCTAATACCTGGTCATTGGTAAACCCATTTTGCGTGGCTGCGCCAGCTGGACAGGCTGCCACGCACGCGCCGCAGCCCTTACACAACACCTCGTTGACTTGTGCCACCTGCCTGCCATTCCAGGCAATCATGGAGACTGCACCGTAAGGACACAATCCTTCGCAGGTATGGCAGGAACCGCATTTTTCCGCGCTGACAAATGCAGTAAAGGGTTCCAACTCGACCGACCCATGATCCAGCAGGGTTAGGGCAGCTGCAGCTGCCGCTGCACCCTGGGCTACGCTGTCGGGGATATCCTTTGGTCCCTGGCATGCACCTGCCAGGAAAACACCGTCTGTGCTCGTTTCCACTGGAGCTAATTTTGGATGTTTTTCCAGGAAAAAACCGTCCGGGCTTCGACTAACGCCAAATATGGCTCCAATGGCATGTTGATCCGAATTGGGCTCTGCCCCGGTGGAAAGAACCACCATATCCACCTGCGTTTCAATTGGGTTCCCGCTGTAAACGTCGGTTGCAATGACGACCAACCTGGTATTGCGCTGCTCTACTCGGATCTCGCCGTCAAATCTGGAAAATTCAACGCCATGTGACTCTGCGCGGTGAAAAAAACCTTCATAATCTTTTCCAAAAGCGCGCATATCTCGGTAAAACTCAACTACCTCTGCAGCAACAAATTCGCGAATGAGGGTGGCCAGTTTCAACGAATACATGCAACAGACACGTGAACAATACTCGTGCTCTTTCCCTCGACTGCCCACACAATGCAGGATAGCGATTTTTTGCGGCTTCTCACCATTCTTGAGGAGAACTTTCCCACTGGTTGGTCCGCCAGAGTTGATTAACCGTTCCATTTCCATTCCAGTCATCACACCTGGAAATATTCCATATCCATAATTGGGTAAACCATGTGGATCGAAATCGCGGAATCCCGTTGCCAGGATGATTGTCCCGACCTCAAGATCTAGGTGGGTTTCCTTCTGATCGAAATCGATCGCTTCACGCGGGCAGAATTTCTTGCATGCTCCGCATTTGCCATTTTTAAAATAGGCGCAATTAACCGTATCTATGACAGGAATTCGTGGCACTGCCTGGGGGAAAGGATAAAATATTGCAGCCCTGTTGCCCAGATTCATATCAAACTCGGATGGGATTTTTTTCCAGGGACACTTTTCAATGCAGGTTCCGCAGCCAGTACATAACTCCTCGTCAACATATCGAGGTTTGCGCCGCACGCTTACTGTAAAATTACCCACATACCCGGCGACCTTCTCGACCTCGCTGTAGCTCAGGAGAGTGATGTTGGGGTGGCGTCCCACGGACACCATTTTAGGGGTGAGTATTCAGGCAGCACAATCTAACGTTGGAAAGGTCTTGTATAAGCGGGACATGTGCCCGCCTATGGACGGCTCCCTTTCGACTAGATAAACATGCTTTCCAGAGTCAGCCAACCGCAACGCTGCTTCGATGCCGGCAATTCCGGCACCCACAACCAGGGCGGCTTGCTTGACTTCCACTTGGCGCATATCCAGTGGCACTTGCCAACCTACGCGACGGACTGCAGCGGAAACTAGCGCCTCGGCCTTTTCGGTGGCAGCCTCTGGATCATCAGTAACCCATGAACAGTGTTCACGGATATTCGTCATTTGAAAAAGGAATGGATTGAGCCCTGCGTCAGAGCAAGCCTTGCGGAAAGTGCCCTCATGCATATTTGGTGTGCACGATGCTACGATCACACGATTAATGCCTTCCTTGAAAATATCATCGGCAATGAGGGCTTGTCCCGGATCCGAGCACATATAAGAATAATGGCGGGCAACCACTACGTTTGGTAAAGAGGTGGCAAACTGGGTTACTTTTTCCACATCCACCATTCCGGCGATATTTTTACCGCAATGACAAACGTAAACGCCCACGCGAGGTGGACACTGCGTGGGCGCGCGTGTGGAGGACGTCATTCGGGCGTCTCCTTTCTTATCGGTAAAGACGAAACGGACACCTCGGGTACCTCCTGGACTGTTAAAAGCACTCCTTGTAGATTGTGCCCTTTAGCACAATCTATTGCAAGTGATGTTTATCCTGAAATGTGGGGATGGATGACGGACGTGCTTATGGCAAGACTGGGGTGAATGCACTAATAATAATTTGGGACATAAGAAACCTAAAGTGCATGAATATTTTAGATTATTTCACTTTCTTTTCAAATATCTCGTGATAGCCCTTATCCAGTTCATCATCCGAAAGGTGCGCATAACGTTGTGTTACCTGGATGCTGGCATGGCGGGCCAGTTCCTGTGCAAGTTTTAGATTCCCGGATGCTCGCAGCACAGTGGTAACAAAATAATGCCTGAATGAATGAGGGGTTATGCGACCTTCTGCGTTTTGTCCAAGTGCCTGCTGAACTCGTTCGCTGACAATATTTCTACCGGTTGTGGTAGTAATGGGTTTAATTTTCTTGCCAGCGCCTTTGTCATGGCGTGCAAAGAGGGGCAGGGAAGGGAGGGGGCGTCCAGACTCCCCGTCAAGGAGTGCCCGTGTAGACAGGTAATCCTTGAGCGCTGACAGGGAACGGTTTGAGAAACGCACCACGGCTTGCCTGTCACCTTTACCGATAATGACTGCGCGTCCTTCATTCCAATCAATATCACCGCGGCGGAGGTTGCAGGCTTCATGCACCCTCAACCCGGTATCCGCGAGTGTGATCAGAAAAGCTCGATCTCTTAATGCGCGTAACCGTTCTGCAGGGTTGTCTGACAACCTGCTAGTGAACATGTTCACATATTCGAGAATTGATTCGATCTCATTTCGAGGAAATTGTGGTAAACGTTGCCCTGGGCGTCGGGTCCTTTGCCGTAAAAGTAGGCGCAGGCGGGGCAGGTTTATTTCTGCAAGCCGTTCTGCAGCCAAATATTCAAAAAACCGTACGGTGGCAGCTAAATACAGCTGTTCAGTGGCTGGAGAGAAATCCTTGAGTGCATCAGCCATCCAGGAGCCGGCATCTTCTGTCAAAATGGCTACGGGGGAGTGATCTACATCGAAATGCATATCTTTCAAAACCGTGCTGAACAGGTGCATTCCGTTGCTGTAAGCACGACCTGTATTCACGCTGCGAGCCATTCTGACAGTGTCCAGATACTTGGAGATGGTTTGGGCAATTGTAGGGCTAACCATAAAAATATCCTTATGTTAGTGATAATAATACTTATCGAAAACATAAATATTATACGGCATCTTTTCGATGAAGTCAAGCCCCCCTCCCTATATTGATTTTAATTGAATTGTTTATCGCGTATAAATAAATTTACGGCACAAACTTGAATATTTACAGTTGCAGCGTTTCGTTGCAGCGATCGGTATCATATCTCCCCCTCCCCACTGGCTCTCCGCCACAAAAAATAATCGGAAAGGAATCAAAAATTGGGATATATATATTATTCGGTCCATCCTTGTACCGCGAATTATGAATCCATCAAGATAAAAATGATATGGAAAGTTTTGGAACAAATATTGCCGGACTTACGTCAGACATATTGACTTGATTTGGAATATTCATTAAACTATTTAATTAAGAGGAGAGAGGCTATGAAGAAATCCATGATTTCACTTGTTGTCCTGGCATTTGTGCTTGTAGCATGCAACCTGAACGCCACTCAAATACCTGCGACTCAGAACGCTCCCGAAGATGTATTTACCCAGGCTGCCCAGACAGTTGCGGCTGAATTAACCCGGGTGGCTTTGCTTGCAACACCAACCGTCCCTGTCACGGCTGTGCCTACGTCCACGTTCACCCCGGTGCCAACCAATACAGCAGTATATACGCCTACAAATACTCCCATTCCCTGCAACCTGGCAACCTGGGATCCGGCAAATATAGACGTGACTATCCCGGACAATACAAAGATGGCTCCCAATCAGGTATTCTCTAAAACTTGGCGCATTCTGAATGTGGGTACATGTTCTTGGAATTCCAGTTATCTGCTTATTTTCGATCATGGCGATGGGATGGGAGTGACCGCCGGCTACACCCAGCAGCTGACAAGCGGCGTGGTTAATCCCGGACAGTGGGTCGACCTTACTGTAAATAACCTGAAAGCACCGGCTGCTAATGGAACGTATACTGGCTTTTGGCGCTTGCGCGATCCAGGCGGAGTGGTGTTTGGGATTACCCCTGCCGCTGGCACCTTCATCGTAAAGATCGTTGTGGCATCTACAACCACAATAACGCTTGTACCCAAGGTTGGTGAAAGTGGAACTATACGGTCGGATGCTGGCCCATTTCCTGACTACACAATCGGTGAGTCAAATGCTGATATCACCCGGACTACTGAAGCTTTCTTAAGTTACGATATATCAGGTATCCCGAACAATGCCACGATCGCTGAGGTGAAATTTGACTTTTCGGCCTATACGATTACCGGCAATCCATTCGGGAGTCTTGGTATTTTGAATGCATATGCGACTGATTATGGGCTCACGCTTGAACCGAGTGATTTCGTTCCCGGGTTTCCCGGTGGAAATATTGCCGATTGGGGATCTGCTGGAGCTCTGACTAATATCGAAGTTACCCCAGAACTCAAGTCTCTCCTACAATTAAAATTGGGGACTTCGCGTTTACAATTACGCTTGCAATTCGCTGGATCAAATGGAGATGCCGTAAAGGATAGGGTTACGTTAACAAACCCGAGCTTAATGGTATCGTACACCACGCCGTAATAAATATTAGGATGGAAAGAAAACACCTCTGACAAGGAATTGTCAGAGGTGTTTTCTTTTATAGGTTGTTCAGAATATTCCAGGCTCCTACCCAGGGTTTTCCCAATCGATTCCCAGGGGAGACAGTGATCTTGCTTAGTTTTTGTGCTGTCAATGCTGCTGCCTGTGAAATTACATCCCAATCATCCGTCTTCAACCCACTTCTCAATTTTTTGGCCACCTGACCTGCCCACGCCCATTCCATTCGAAATTTATCTGCTTTGACCCAGTAATCGCGTTTTTCCCAGGCAGCCACAGAAATATCAATGGTGTTGGCGATCCGATCGAGTGCCAGTGAAATGAAAGCTGCCATATCGCGGGATTCAGGACTTGGTTCGGTTTGAACTGCCAATTCACGGACTGCCAGCGCAATGGATTTGGTAAGCCGGATTCTCTCTTTCCCAGCATTGTCAGGGTTGATAATTCTACTCAATGCTTCCTCCCGTTTGAATTAGAAATTTTGGCGATTATAACGCATTCAACTCCCGGAAGACACCGGACACCGCTCTTTCGAGCCTTGTAAGTAAAAGATTAACAGCTGGGTACCTTTTATTGACGCACACCTCCCTTACGCTTATAATCTTCCAGTTCCGGGGAAGTGGCGGAATTGGCAGACGCGCAAGACTTAGGATTTTGTGCCGCAAGGCGTACGGGTTCAAGTCCCGTCTTCCCCACACTTCACCAAGAATAATCATACACAAAAGAAGGATTACGCATTGAAAATCGAGACCCAACCCCGTGACGACCATCAGGTGACTTTGATTGTTGAATTGGAACCTGAGCAAATGGAAGGTGCAAAGCATCGCGCAGCAAGGAAAATTTCAGAAAAGAAATCCATCCCCGGGTTTCGTCCTGGGAAGGCACCATACGAAGTGGTTGTCCGTAGTTTTGGAGAGAGTATCATCTCCGAAGAAGCAGTGGATATACTTCTGGACGAGGTATACCCAAAGGCATTGGAAGATGCAAAACTCGAACCAGCCGCGGCGGGGTCGCTGGAGAAAGTGGAAGACCTGGATAAGAAACCAAAGTTTACGTTTACTGTACCTCTCGCCCCCCTGGTAAATCTGGAAGGCTACCGTAAAATTCGTTTGCCTTACGACTGGAAGGAACCTGGGGAAGATAAAGTTGAAGAAGCAATAAAAGAGTTGCGCCGGATGTATGCCAAAACTGAATCGGTTACGCGTGCGATTGAAACTGGTGATTTCGTGATGATTGATTTGAAAGGTATCAAAGGTAAAGCTGTTGAGGGCGAGGCACCGCTGATCGATCGTCCGGGCTTGCCTGTATTTGTGAATGATGGCGAGAAAGAGGATGAATACCCGTTTAAGGGGTTTTCGAAAGAACTAATTGGATTGAATGTCGATGAAAACAAATCGTTCATCCATAAATACGAAAAGAAATATAAGGACGAAAAACTACAAGGACAGGCAGTAAATTTTATAGTAACGGTCAAGATGGTTCGTGGGAGTATCTTACCTGAGCTGAATGACGAATTTGCCAAGCAGGCTGGTCCTTTTGAGAATCTGAAAGCCCTTCATGACGCAGTTGGCGCAAATCTGGCAACCCAATCTAAGGCAGAATACGATGATGATTATTTTGGCAAACTAATTGAAAAAATAAAAGAGACTGCGGTGATCAAATATCCTCCGCAGGTATTAAATCATGAATTGGAGCACGTAATGGAGGATTTAAAGTCGCGACTTGCAGAGCAAGGTTTGGATATGACTGCTTACCTGAAATCTCGCGAGATGGATGAAGAACGTTTTACTAACGAGGAAGCCAGGCCAATAGCGGCGAAACGCCTTGAGCGTTCTTTGATTATGGATGAGCTTGCCAGGCTGGAAAAAATTGATGTTACCCAGGAATTGCTCCAATCCACATTTCAACAAACTTGGGGCGAATATCAGGGTAATGCAAATTTTCAAAAAACCATGCGGGGTAAATCTCAACCGCCGAAACAAGTGATGAACGCGGTTGCCATGGAATCTGCAAATCGTGCATATGTGCAACAGACCTTGAACCGTTTAAAGGATATTGCTCTAGGTCAGGCTCCATCACTTGAACCTGAAGCCAGCAATTCGGTCTCACCGAAAAAAGGGAATAAAATTAATGCAAAAGGAAAACGTACGCCTGCCTTAAAAACCACTGCTGGGGAAAAGGCAACTGTGAAGGCTGTTTCTCCCAGGACCAAGTATTCCCCGAAGGTATCGAATGATTCAAAAGATATTCCTAAATCCCCAAAGGGGAAGAAACCATCTTCAAAAGAATAGTTTATATGCCGGCTTTTTCAGAAATGGAGTAAATATGGATGAAAATATTAAGAACGTAATCCCAATGGTAATTGAGTCTTCGGGGCGCGGAGAGCGAGCCTACGATATCTATTCCCTTCTTCTCAAAGAGCGAATTATTTTCGTTGGCACAGCTATCGATGACCAGGTGGCGAATGTGATTGTTGCCCAGCTGCTGTTCTTAAGCAGGGAAGACTCGGAAAGAGAAATTCAAATGTATATCAATTCGCCGGGTGGAGTTATTTATTCGGGATTGGCAATCTATGACACGATGCAAATGATACCCAACCCGATCAGCACAGTAGCCGTTGGTGTCACTGCCTCCTTTGGAACTGTGCTCTTAACTGCCGGTACAAAAGGACGCCGCTATGCCCTGCCTAATGCCACCATCCATATGCACCAGCCGCTTGGTGGAGCACAGGGTCAAGCCACAGATATTGAGATCCAAACCAAACAAATTTTACGTCTGCGGACCTTGTTGAACGATATAATGGCCAGGCATACTGGAAAATCCGTGGATGTCATAAAACAAGACACTGAACGTGATTTCTACCTTGATGCCGCACAAGCCGTCGAATATGGTTTGGTGGATCAGGTTCTTGAACTCCCTGTCAAAAAATAAATATCAGGGGCAGACTTTCAAGTCTGCCCCTGTTTTATTAATATGCTCCCTAAAACCATAAAATCATTGGTGCTCGATATGGACGGCGTTATATGGAGGGGCGACGAACCGATCGGGAATCTTAACGCGGTTTTTGACCTGATTCATGATAAAGGGATTAAAGTAGCATTTGCGACCAACAACGGAACGCGTACGCCTGACCAGTATATAGAACGCCTTGCTAAGTTTGGAGTCAATATCGAGAAATGGCAAATCCTAACCTCTTCCTTGGCGGTTGCAAATTTACTAAAAAAAGAGTTTCCTTCCGGTGGGCCGGTTTTCGCAATTGGAGAATCTGGCCTCTTCCTTGCGCTGCATGATAATAATTTTGAAATGTTAACACTGGAGAATACTGGAAAAGCAAAAGCTGTAGTAATTGGAATTGATCATGACATCAATTTTTTAAAAATGAGCGAGGCAGCCCTGCTTATTCGAAGTGGAGTCCCCTTCTACGCCACCAATCCTGATAAAACATTTCCAACACCACGCGGAGAGATTCCAGGGGCTGGGGCTTGGATTTCCGTGATTACAACCGCTACCGGGGTCCAACCGATATATGCTGGAAAACCTGCCCCCTACTTATTGGAGATGGCAAGAGAACGATTGGGCACATCAAGGGAAGAGACACTCATCGTGGGAGATCGCCTTGAGACTGATATTGCAGGTGGACAGGTGGCTGGCTGCCCGGTCGCCTTGGTGTTGAGTGGCGTAAGTACCCGTGATCAGGGAATCACCTGGATACCTAAAATTGATTACGTTTCTGAAGATTTATATACATTGGTAAGTAGTTTGTAAAACAGGAATATTTTTGGTATTTATCGATAATTGCACTGCTGGAGTTTGGCGGCAGTGCAATATTTTATGCTGTGATAGAATTTCATTGTATGTTCAATCCTTCGATTTATGATCTTTCATTTCAGGAGCTAATCTCTCTCCTTGCTAAATGGGGGGAATCAGAGTATCGTGCGCAACAAATTTGGCAGGGTTTATATCGGAATTATTGGAATAACTCAAAAGAATTCACAACCCTTCCTGCTCCTCTGCGCCAGAAACTCGCTGGCTCCTTTGAGTTCGCAAACCTTGAACCATATGCCACTTTGGAATCCACGGACGGAGAAACAATCAAAACACAATTTCGGTTGCGTGATGGGAAAGCGATCGAAATCTGTATTAATGAAATATGATCCCAGGTCAGGTATTTCAAAGGGGCAAGACACGCAAACAGGACAGGGTCGCCGCACTTTATGCATTTCCACGCAGGTTGGCTGTGCGATGGGATGTGTTTTTTGTGCGACCGGGCAAATGGGATTTAAACGAAACCTATCGTGCGGAGAAATTGTCGCCCAGGTTATGTATTATGCCCGCCAATTGCACGGAAATAATGAAGTGGTCACTAACGTGGTCGTAATGGGTATGGGTGAACCTTTTCATAATTATGAAAATACTATGGCAGCAATCGATCGTCTGAATGATCCTGATGGTTATAATTTTGGGGCACGTCGATTTACGATATCCACTTCGGGTCTGATACCAGCGATACGGCGATTTACTAGTGAAAAGCGTCAAGTAAACCTGGCGATTTCTCTTCATGCTGCTGAAGACGCACTTCGGTCTTCTATGTTGCCCATAAATAAGCGTTACCCACTGGCAGAATTACTGGATTGTTGTCGGGATTACATTACATCCACAGGACGAAGAATAACATTTGAATGGGCCTTAATTCACGGAGTAAATGATACCCCTGCTCAAGCTTACTTACTTGCAGGCATGTTGAAAGGCATGCTCTGTCATGTAAATGCAATTCCGCTCAACCCCACCCTGGGGTTTTCTGGAAAAGGATCATCGCAGTTAGATGCAAATGAGTTTAAGAATATTCTGGTTCGATCTGGAATTCCTTGCACGATCAGGTTGCGTCGAGGTATTGATATTGCGGCTGGTTGTGGACAATTAGTAAGTGTTAGTGAAAGAAATAATTGAAAAATATTTGTGTGTATAATGGCTATGCGCATTTTATTATATTATTTCTTGAGTATGCCATATAGAGATTATCAACCCACCAATTTACGATTTTCTATGGAATGACAAATGAGCCATCCCCAAAACGAACGTTCCTGGCTTAACCGCCCCATTTTTCCTTCTATACCGTTTTTGAACGCAGAAGTACTCCTTTTCGCCATGATTATTGCTCTCATGGCAGTTAGTCGGTTGTATGACCTTGGGGCGCGCATCATGAGCCATGACGAAAGTCTGCATGTGTATTATTCTTGGCTTTATTCGGTCGGCAAGGGCTATCAACACACCCCCACTACTCATGGACCTTTACAATTCCACATATTGGCACTTACTTACTTTTTCTTCGGTGATAATGATTTCACCGCACGCTTGCCATACGCTTTGGCAAACATCCTCACTGTGGTTGCTCTTTGGAATTGGAAAAGATACCTTGGTCGTGCTGGGATGCTGGTTGCTGCAGCCCTCGTACTGATTTCTCCTTTCATGCTTTATTATGGGCGCTATGCACGCAATGAAACCTATGTTGCCTTGCTTGGAGTCCTTTTACTTTACGCACTTTTAAGATATCTGGAGACCGGAAGGAACTGTTATTTACTTCTACTAACTATTGTCACTGTCCTGCATTTCACCGTCAAAGAGACTGCCTTTATCTATACCGCTCAAGCCATGCTCTTTTTGGCATTTTATCTGATCAGCCGCGTTTTGCATTCTCACTGGAAGGATGTTCGTTTTACTCGAAGTTTCATTGTAACTTTATGTGTTGGAACAATATTTATTGTAGCAGCCTTGGTGTTCAACCAAATGATCCCACCCACCCAAGGGGTGAATGATGCCAGTCAGACATCTGCTCCCCTTGTTCCAGGAGGAATACCTCTTGTAACAACGCAGCTTCAAAATTTTCCACTTATTCCCGTGATCCTCTTTTTCGGGATATTATCCTTCATTGCGGCAGCAATCTTACTCATTATTGGGATCGGGTGGAAAAACCTGCGGATGGAGCGCTCGTTTGACATGCTCATCTTGCTAGGAACATTTGTTCTTCCACAACTGGCACCTCTCCCTGTAAAAGCACTTGGTTGGAACCCGTTGGACTACGCCTTTTCTTGGCCTGGTTGGAATTGGGGGGCACTTTGGGCCCAGGGCCCTGTTAAAACAGCATCCATCATGTTCGTTTTGATTATTCTCGCCTTTGTTTTTGGCCTGCTCTGGGATTGGAAGCGCTGGTTGATCAACACGGCAGTTTTTTGGGGAATATACATATTTTTCTATTCCAGTATTTTTACCAATTGGGCTGGGTTGGCGACTGGCGTGGTTGGATCTTTGGGATATTGGCTTGAACAACAGGGTGTACAACGTGGAGGCCAACCTTGGTATTATTATTTGCTGATTCAAATTCCGCTCTATGAGTTTTTACCTGCTCTCGGACTTGCGTTGGCTGTATTTTTCGGTGTTCGTAAGAAATCCCCGTCTTCTGGTATTGCGCCCGAAATTTCATCGGAGCATCCAATTTCTACACCGCCAGCCGTGATCCCTGCCCCCGTTTTTCCACTTCTGATCTGGTGGGCGTTGTCCAGCTTACTCGCCTTTTCCATGGCAGGCGAGAAAATGCCCTGGTTGACAGTCCACATTACTCTTCCTATGATTCTTTTAACTGGCTGGGGGTTGGGACAGGTTATCGAAAGACTGGACTGGAAAAAGTACCTTGAACGTGGCGGATGGATAACCATTCTAATGATTTTCATTTTTATTAGTTTTATCGGAATATTTATTGTCGGGATGGGAACGACGCCTCCTTTCCAGGGAAAATCTCTTGAACAATTGTCCACTACAGGGATGTTTCTCTTTTCATTAATCACTGTCTTCTTTAGTTTGGCCGGACTTTTAATATTGGTAAAGGGCTGGACATACAGAAATGTAATCCGTTTGGCAACCCTTATTATGTTCACCTTGCTTGCCCTCTTGACAGGTCGCACCGCCGTCCGCGCTGCCTTTCTCCATCCAAATGATGCCACCGAATATCTGGTTTACGCCCATGGAGCAAGCTGGAATCGGAGATGTAATGCAACAAATCTCGAAAATCTCTGCTCGGACAACAGGTGGAACGAATCTTTCGCTGGCATTCGATAACAGTACGCCTGACAGTGGAGTTGCCTGGCCTTTTACCTGGTATTTGCGGCATTACCCCAATCATAATTTCGTTTGACCAGCCTGGTCAGGATATTGCTGATAAGCCTGTCATCATTGTGGATCAGAAAAACTTTGATTCCATCAAGCCGATCGTTGGTACCAATTACATCCAGGTTTCATATATTCGCATGGTATGGCCTAATCAGGATTATTTCAACCTGTCATGGGATCGTTTCAAGGGAGCTCTGTTGGATCCATCATTAAGATCTGCCATATGGCAAATTTGGTTGAACCGTGACTTTTCTCAATACGCCAAAATCAGCAGTGAGAACGGGTTGACCAATCACATCATGGAGCCCGAGTGACAAAATGCAATTGCTTATCCGGAAGGATATAGCTGCAAAAATATGGGATTATGGCATCGTGCAGACAACCTCTATTCAATCTGATCCTTATGAGCAGGGAAAGATATCGCTCTCTTCAGACTTGATCGTCGGGGAAAATGGTTCTGCTGATGGTCAATTTAATGCCCCTCATGGGATAGTGATCGCCCCCGACGGGACATTGTTTGTTGCCGATACAAATAATAATCGCATACAACACCTTTCCTCTTCAGGAATATTCCTGAATTCCTGGGGTACTTTTGCTGATATCACAAAGGGGGATGCTCCCCAAGGGACATTCAATCAACCTTGGGCGGTTGCCGTTTCACCAGATGGAAATTTTGTTTACGTTGCTGATACCTGGAATCACCGAATTCAAAAGTTTACGTCCAGCGGAAGCCACTTGAAAATGTGGGGCGTAGGCATTTACGATCCAGCAACAACCGATCCATTCGGGATTTGGGGTCCTCGCGGCATAGCAGTGGATGCGCAAGGTCGCGTCTTTGTTTCCGACACGGGTAACAAGCGCATCCTCATTTACGATCCGGATGGAAATTTCCTTCAGCAGATAGGCAGTGAAGGTCTGTCTATCGGGCAATTTGAAGAACCGGTCGGTATAACTTTCGACTCCCGGGGATACCTATACGTTGCAGACACCTGGAATCAACGTGTTCAAGCATTTTCCCACAGCGCGGATGAGTTCACTTATTCCCCACAGCTTCAATGGAATATATCAGGGTGGTACGGGGAATCCTTGGATAACAAACCCTATATTGCCGCTGATTCTCAGGGAAATATTTTTGTCTCAGATCCTGAGGCGTACCGCGTGCTTGAGTTTTCTTCAAATGGTGCTTTTATTCGCACCTGGGGAGATTTCGGGGTGGGTGCAGAGAATTTCGGTCTGGCAACTGCGCTTGCAGTAGATTCAGTCGGGCGTGTTTGGGTAAGTGATACTGCAAATAACCGCCTGATGAGGTTTACCCTTCCATAACCAGACCAAATGTCATTTTAGGATGCTTATTTATTACACGTGGCATAATTTTACACAATGATATAATCTTTTGGCTTATCAATCCAAAGGGAGAATCAACCGCATGAAACTTCATGAATATCAATCCAAACAGATTTTCGCAAAATATGGCATCCCGATCCCAAAGGGACGGGTGGCGGCCACCGCAGCCGAGGCAAAACAAATCGCCGAGGAATTGGGTGGCCGTGTTGTTGTTAAATCCCAGGTGCTGGTGGGTGGACGGGGCAAAGCGGGTGGTATCCGCCTCGCCAAGTCAGCTAAGGAAGCTGAAGATGTTGCTACTCAAATATTAAGCATGGAGATCAAAGGGCTGCCGGTGCGCAAGGTGCTCATCGATCAAGCAGCAAATATCGATCAGGAAATCTATCTTGGGATTACCAATGATCGCGCTGCCCGCCGTCCGGTTTTTATGGCCTCTGCCGCTGGTGGCGTGGAAATCGAAGAAGTTGCCCGCACCAATCCGGAAAAAATCATTAAAGTTCATATCGATCCCCTTTTGGGATTGCGTGATTATCAGGCCCGCGACATCGCCATTGGCATTGATCTTCCGAAAGAATACTGGAAGTCTTTCGGAGATATTTGTCGGGGACTTTGGCGCGCTTATGTTGAATGTGATGCCACCCTGGTGGAGATAAACCCCTTGGTTATCCTTAAGGAAAAATCCCTGATGGCATTGGACGGCAAAATGCTCTTGGACGATAACGCTCTGTTCCGGCATCCGGATCTGGCTGAAATGAGAGATGTGGACGAGGAAGCCTCGGCTGAAACTGAAGCCCGCAAGTATGGCCTCTCGTTCATAAAATTGGATGGCAATATTGGATGCATGGTTAATGGTGCCGGCTTGGCCATGACAACCATGGACATTGTCAAATTATTCGGTGGCGAACCAGCCAATTTTCTGGATATTGGTGGTGGCGCAGGCTCAGACAAAGTCGCTGCTGCTATGAGGATCATCCTGTCCGATAAAAATGTTAAAGCAATTTTGTTTAATGTTTTTGGTGGTATCACCCGTTGTGATGAGGTTGCCAAGAGGTATTCTTGCCGCCCTGAATGAGGTGAAACCGACTATTCCAATGGTCGTTCGACTGGTTGGCACCAATGCCGAAGAGGGACGCAAACTTCTGGCTGATGCCAAAATGATCACTGCCGAAACCTTGGCCGATGCTGCCAGGAAATCGGTCGCAGCGGCAAAGGCATAGGAGTTTGAGATGAGCATACTTGTTGATAAAAATACTCGCCTTTTGGTTCAGGGGATTACAGGCAATGAAGGTCTCTTCCATACCCAGCAAATGCTCGCGTATGGCACCAAAGTGGTTGCAGGAACCCGCCCTGGCAAAGGTGGCGAATGGGTTTTGGACGGAAAAGTCCCGGTTTTTGACTCTTGTAAAGCAGCTGTGGATGCGACTGGTGCAAATGCAAGTATTATCTTCGTCGCTGCTGCATTTGCTCCCGATGCGATTTTCGAAGCAGCGGATGCAGGCATTCCTTTCATAGTCTGCATTACCGAGGGAGTTGCCGTTCAGGACATGATGCGGGTTCGCGAATATTTGGACCAGAAACAGGTTCGTCTGCTTGGTCCGAATTGCCCGGGTCTCTTAACTCCTGGCGAGGCAAAGGTGGGCATCATTCCCGGAAATATAGCTATTCCCGGCGATGTAGGGGTTGTCTCACGCTCCGGCACTCTGACCTATGAAGTTTTGTATGCTTTAAAGCTCGTGGGGATGGGTGCCACGACATGTGTTGGGATCGGGGGTGATCCGATTAATGGAACGAATTTCATTGATTGCTTGACCATGTTCGAGGATGACCCGAGAACCGAGAAAGTCGTCATGATTGGTGAAATTGGTGGCACAGATGAGGAAAAGGCTGCCCAATTTATTGCTTCCAAAATGACAAAACCGGTCGTTTCATTCATCGCGGGGCAAACAGCTCCTCCCGGAAAACGCATGGGACATGCAGGTGCTATCATTGAGGGCGGTGCCGGCACAGCAGCGGATAAAGTTAAAGCACTTGAAGCTGCCGGGGTAAAGGTTGCCAAACATCCAGAAGAAATCCCCTCCCTCCTGAAATAAAACCAAAGACCCCCGGCTCGAATAACCGGGGGTCTTATTTGGAAATTACCGCCTTATATAAGTTCTTCGTACTTGTGCACAATATATTCGAGACTGTGATTTTTCACCCGCTCCAGGCTTGAGGCTACCCATCCTTGTCCACCGCTCGGGGTGGTTTATTAGATTTTGTCATAGATCGCGCAGCGTCATTTACGTCTCCAGGTCGGAAAAGAAATCCGTTCTCATTCGTTGGTAACCAATTCTGGTAACGCCACAGCATCAGCCACAAGCATGGGCCGTGCACAAGCCATTGCTTGCAATGATGCGATACTTAGCAATTCTGCATCGCTGGGAATGGTAAAGATATCGATACTATTCAGCACCGAAGGCAGATCTGTATTAGGGATAAACCCGGTGAAACGCACCCGATCTTGTAACCCAAGATTATCTACCAGACCCACCAGTACGGTTTTTTTAGCGCCTGTTCCGGCAATTACGAATTGGATATCATCTCGGTCCAACAACTTGATCGCCTGGATTATTACCTCCAAATGTTTCTCGCGATCAACTCTTCCAACAAAAAAGAAAACTATTTTGTTTATGTCGATCCCATAAGCGGACCTCCAATTCGATCGATCTAAGGGGGTTATCGGGTGAAAAAGATCCGTATTTACCCCGCACGAGATCGTGGATTGTTTTGGGCTTCACCCCCACCTCTCTCAGCATCCCAACAGCAGTCTCCGATGGTCCTACTACGGCATCAAGGCGGTCGTATACTTCCCTCATCCAATGCCACAGAACCCAGTTAAATAATGGTTTCATTCTCGATAAGATGGGTACGTATGCTGCCAGGTTGTCTGGCATAAAATGATTTGTACCCACTATCTTTATTTCCCTCTTCCTCGCAGCAAAAACCATTGCCCTGCTCAGCGGATAATGATCCTGAATATGGACAATATCTGGTTTGAACGAATCAAGAATTCTTCCCGCCGCAAAAGACGGGAAGATTGGTACATACGCGTCAGGATGAATTGTCTTTAAACTGAGCGCCCTGACTGCCGCCAGCTTTACGCCATTGATTTCCCCACGGTAAGGGCGACCTCGCTCTGACCCTGCCGCCACCATAACCTCGTGCCCAGTCCGCGCCAATCCCTCCGCCAGGTTTATCGTAAAGATTGCCTGTCCGTGAAAGGCAATGTAATTCGAGGAAGCAGCGATCAATATTCTCATAAGTCTGAATGATTATTATCCTTTTTCTTGATTCGCCTTCATTTGATATCTTTTCTGATTGCCCGTCCTTCCTCAAAATCAATAGTCCAACACAAATATAAGGGAACCTCCTAAAGCGCAGCATACTCCACTCCAAGCTCTACTCTTTTTATCGCCTCAGTGGCATAAAAACCAATCAGGAAAGTGGATCCAGTCCAGATCAATTCCCCACCGAAAATTGCCGGGAACCAACTTCCTCCAGGGAGCCTTTACCAACCCCGCAGCAAGAAGCGCAGGGATCATCAGCGTAAGGGTTAATTTTGCAGCGAAACAGGATCCTTGCAGCATGTTTTTTGCATTTCACTTTCCAAATGCTCTATGATATCCCGTTTTATCCCAACCTTGTTTCCAATTCGCAGGATCCAATCGATTTTCCCAATGTATCCCAATGAATACCATAGGGAGTCCGCTGTTAGGTTCCCGACCGCAGCTGCTAGAAATACCCACCCAGGTTTCATCAAGCCCGCTGATGCTGCGACAGCTCCCAGCAAGGTGGCAATGGGACCTTCCAGAGCCACAAATACAGCTAAAAGGATATAGGTCCAGGTTCCGAGTTGTGGTAATTGTCTCATTTCGAATTGACCAATTAAAAAACTTTGAAATAATGCCTGCCAAATAATTCACAGAGATTTCCTTTTAGATCATCATTGGGGCTATCCACAATCAATTCTAACCCACGTCCCCCACCCTAGAAAGCTATATAAACAAGAGACGCCGTTTCCGGCGTCTTTATAATCGTCAGATTTAAATGAATTACTTTTTTGCTTTTTGTGCTTCAACAAAAGTGACTGCTTCTCCCACAGTGGTTATTTTTTGGGCATCTTCGTCTGAAATTTCAGTCCCAAATACATCCTCAAACTTCATGATGAGTTCGACCAGGTCGAGTGAATCGGCTTCGAGATCTTCTCTGAAACGGGCTTCAGGTTTTACCTTTGCTTCATCCACGCCTAACAAGTCGACGATAATTGCTTTGATTTCATCAAAAGTGCTCGCCATCTCAGCCTCCTTTAAGTTTATACTGCCACTATTGTAATCGTTTCGCCATTATAATTCAATACAAGGAACACAATTTTATGGTAAAAGTTGCGCGGATTGATAAAAGGAAAGCAGACCATATCAAGATCAACCTGAATCAGGATGTTCACTCAGGATTGACCACTGGGTTGGAACGGTATCGCTTTATCCATGAAGCGTTACCAGAATTGGATCTTGGATCGATTAACACCACGCTAACCCTTTTTGGTAAAACACTGGATTCACCTATCCTTATCTCGTCCATGACAGGAGGAACGGAACAAGCGGAAATAATAAACCAGCGTCTTGCCGAAGCTGCCCAGGAAATGCACTTTGCCATGGGTGTTGGCAGCCAGCGAGCAGCCCTTGAAAACCGTGATTTTATCAAGAGCTTTTCGATCAGCTCGGAAAACTGCTCCTGATATCCTTTTATTCGCTAACATTGGAGCAATTCAACTAAATAACGGTTACGACATCGATCATTGCCATCGCGCTGTGGAAATGGTTCAGGCTGACGCCCTTTGTTTACACCTGAACGCCTTGCAAGAATCAATCCAAGCTGGAGGTGAAACCAATTTTGGTGGCTTGGCTAAAAAAATCCAAAAAGTCTGTAGATTTATAGGAGTCCCCGTTATTGCTAAAGAGGTTGGTTGGGGAATTTCGGAAAGAACTGCAACGATTTTGGAAGAATGTGGTGTTACCGCTATAGACGTGGCAGGAGCTGGAGGGACAAGCTGGTCGCAGGTGGAAATGTATCGCGCACCGGACGAGTATACCCGCCAACTTGCAGCTACTTTCTCTACCTGGGGAATTCCAACAGCTGAATCGATTCTGAATGTTAAAAAAGCCGCTCCCCGAACGATAATCATTGCCAGTGGAGGTCTCAACAATGGGATCGATATTGCCAAATGCCTTGCCTTGGGAGCATCTATTGGTGGAATGGCTGGACCATTACTGAAGCCGGCATCTGTTAGCACTGAAAAGCTTCTTCAAACGCTTAAATTGCTTCACCAGCAACTTAAATTGACAATGTTTTCATGTGGTGCTGGAAATATTAAGAGTTTGGATATTGGAAAATTGCAAAATTAGCTCCAACTTGATTAAAAGAAAGAAATAATTAATCGGTATTCTTAGAAACTTTGAAATAATATGGCTACACGCTTTTTGGTCATTATATTAGTACACTCGACCATCCCCTGACCTCACATCCTTTTCATCACATTTTAGTGTCCCCACATCGGAGTTGATATATGAGCTTGCTACAAATAACAGAGGGTATGCTTCCTTCAATCGAGATTGAACTTCGCAAGCAGGTTGCCAAATTGGACGATCCTCGCACCCAACCCCTTTATGAGATGCTTGCGTATCATATGGGCTGGACAGGCGAAGGGAATAGGACATGGATCCCAAGGGAAACGTATACGCCCTCTTTTGGTTCTCCTCACTTGCGCATCCTGTAACTCGGAATGGACTTCAATTCTCCCTGCAGCAGCAGCTGTGGAATTTGTGCATAACTTTTCTTTGGTCCACGATGATATTCAGGACAATTCTCCTAAACGCCACGGACGGGAAACCATTTGGAGAAAATGGGGTGTTCCACAAGGAATTAATGCAGGAGATGCACTATTTGTACTTTCGAATCAGGCCATTATTGCTTTGGAATATCCATCTGATATCGTTATAAAAGCGGCTCAAATTCTACACGATGCGTGTCTAAATCTGACACGCGGTCAATTCCTGGACATGTCTTATGAAAACCAATCTCACCTGACGACTGAAGACTATTGGCCCATGATTAAGTACAAGACTGCTTCATTACTGGCTGCGAGTTGCGAGTTGGGTTCCTTGCTCGGCGGTGTGGGTACTGCTACACAGGAAGCTTACAAAACATTCGGACATTACCTCGGATTGGCTTTTCAAGTGCAGGATGATTTCCTCGGAATTTGGGGGGATTCCCAACAAACCGGGAAATCCAATGAATCTGATTTAATTACCATGAAGAAATCATTACCGGTCCTATTTGGTCTTGAACAGAAAGGGCCATTCGCGCGTCGATGGTCAAAAGGCACAATAAAACCAGAAGATGTTCAAGGCCTAGCAGATCAATTGGCTTCTGAAGGAGCTCGTCTTTTTACCCAGGAATCAGCCGACCAGATGACCGACATGGCTCTATCTTCTTTGCGAAGCGCTGAACCACTTGGTGAATGTGGGGAAGCCTTATTTGAATTGGCAAATAAATTATTATCCCGATCTGCATAATGCTCGCACATCTAGGAGGACCTGATATTCTGGTATAATTTTTCCGAGTTGCGGGTGTAGTTCAGTGGTAGAACGCTTGCTTCCCAAGCAAGATATCGTGGGTTCGAGTCCCATCACCCGCTTATAATAATAAAACCGCCAATTTTGGCGGTTTTATTATTATTGAAATTTGGAGTGATTATTAGTTAAGTGTATGTATTTCCATTTAAGCCATCATGGTCCCTATTTCAATGAGACTCTTAACCACTTCATCCGGCAGTACTGCTGGAGCGACCCCTAATGCTTTACAAGTCAGTATTTTCTGGGCAGTTTGCTCTACAGCATCGGTCATATCCGCTGCCCTGCGGAGACTGCTTCCAGCGACTACCAGCCCATGGTTTTGCATCAGTGCTGCAATTCCTGTTGCTCCGATTGCTTCGGCGACCTTATCACCCAATTCGTTGGTCCCGGGCATAATGAATGGCACAACCGGAACATCACCGATAAATGCCGCCTCAGTCGATATAGGCAGGAAGTGTGTGCCGGTCATCGCCATCAGGGTTGCCTGAGGGGCATGGGTATGGATCACAGCCGTGATCTCAGGTCGCATTTTATATATAGCACAATGCACGCGGCGCTCACTCGAAGCTGTAAAATCGGTCTCGCCAATGATCTTTCCTTCCAGGTCAATCCGAACCATCATATCAGGTCGAAGGTCTCCCTTGAAAATAGCGCTCGGAGTGATCCATATTTCGTTCTGGTTATCGTCACACCGAGCGCTTATGTTCCCGCCGGTCGCGGTTATCAATCCCTTACGCAAATAGTTCGTTGGTTACCATTAAGATTTGGTCACGCACATCCCCTGTTTTCATGACTCCAGGAATGGTTATGTTGGTGACGGCTTGTCTTTGAGGAACAGTTTGGTTGGATGTTGCTGGAAATGAGGTCGGCTCGTTTGTCGGAACAACTCCAAGTTTACTCTGGTCCCCCGGATCGCCAATTTTATTCCTTGCTGCAGAATACAACCGCGACATATTGTTCTGTATGCGGATAAAACTCATTGCCTTTCCCGTGTCACCGCTGTAAGATAGCTTCCCGCCTGTGGCAGCTTTTATTGTTGTTATACGCCCGGTGAACATCCCGTCGAGAACGTCAGTAGACATTTTCAACTTCACATCGGTTTCGCGGAGAGAGTTTTCCAGTCCAACTCCAACCTTTCCATCCACAAAACTCAAGTTGATAAAATATTGGAAAAGGGCTATTTTGGTCGATCTTCATAGACATTTACGCTACCAGCTTTCTATATAAATTATATCGTATTACCCACTTTTTACGCCATGCACCTACAGAGTATGGAACTTATTTACGCAAGAAATTTGAGACGAAAAACCATACGTTCGCGGGTCGTTCTGCTAGTCTTCTCATGAAATAAGGGTACCAGTGCGTCCCATATGGGACATAAATTCTGACCGGGTAACCTTCCTTGACATATTGTTCCTGTAAGTCACGTCGTATCCCAAATAGCATTTGGAACTCTATCGCATTTTTCGGCAAGTCAACTTTTTCACAATAATTTCTAGCAAACTCAAGACGCTTTGGATCGTGCGAACCTATTGCAGGTATGGGAGGGATACGGCCGTCCTGGCTCACTGGAGGGCACCCTGCTTTCTTTGCCGAATCGATCATGATTTGGGTGAGCAAGTCAAAATTCGCATCCACGTCCGCTTTTTTGGGATAAGCCAAGTCAGCTGGTTCTTTATACGCCCCCTTCACCAATCGGAAGCTCGCTCCTTCCTCAATTAATTCACGTGTATCTTTCTCAGTCCGGAATAAATATGATTGAACGACCAATCCGGTATTCTTAAATCCTTTAGCTCGCAATTCCCTGAATATCCGCAGGGTCTGATCGGTATAAGGGGTATCTTCCATGTCAACCCGAATAAAGTTTTGATATTCATTCGCTCGCGAAAGGATTCGCTCAAGGTTTTGCTGGCACAGATTTTCATCAAGAGCCAGGCCTATTTGGGTTAATTTGACTGATACATTCGCGCGCACCCCACTTGAATGTATTTCGTCCAGCAGTTCGATGATATCGTCAGCAGCCTTGATCGCATCTTCTCTCGTTGACGTGCTTTCCCCCAAATGGTCCAATGTGGCATTGATTCCATTAGCATTGAGTCCTCTAACGGCCTCGATGGCATCCTTTATACCACTTCCCGCAACAAATCTGCTGGCTGCTCTCCATGCAAACTTCCAACCAACAACTAAACGCTGCGCCCAGGCAGCCTTGGACAAATATATCAAGAATGATCGCAGCATGGTCACCTCATTTGTGGATTAATGTACTAACGCGTTTCGATTGTAGCACATCTACTCTTGACGGGTGTGTTATACTTTTTACCCGAAAAGCATGACGAAAATCACTAATTGTTATTATTTGGAGGTCTTGTGAGAATTCGCGGGTCTTCCCTCTACCTGCGTGGAGTCTCCCTGGTTTTCATTCTCCTGGCAGCAGTTGTAACGATTATCCAGGTAGTGCAGTATAGTGTTTCCCGTTACAACTATCCCCCGAACATGACCATTGGAAATGTTCCGGTTGGTGGATTGGCACCACTGTCCGCTGCTCAAAGGATATTACAGGCATATTCATTGCCAGTAGAAATCCATTATGGAAATGCTGTTATCGCCTTGGATCCTAGCCTTATTGGTTTCCAACTGAATACTGAAAGCATGTTGGCAGCAGCAGATTTACAGCGTACAGGAGCATCATTTTGGGGAGGTTTTTGGGATTTCCTGTGGAATCGCCATCTGCCTGCGAGTCAAATTCCACTTGTCTCAACATATTCTGAAACTCGCCTGCGCGCTTACCTGAAGGATGAAATCTCGGCGCGCTACGACCTTCCTCCCACCTCGGCTCAACCAATTCCCGGAACTGCCAATTTTACTCCCGGGTTGCCTGGGCAAACGATGGATATTGATCGCGCTGTAGCATTAATAGAAGGCGCTTTGCAGTCTGCCGATCAGCGAATTGTCATCTTGGCTTCCAAAAGCACTTCCGCGGGTCGTCCGACGCTAAATACTCTGGACATACTACTCAAACAGCTTATTGACCAAAGCGGCTTTGATGGGGTGGTTGATCTCTATTTCCTTGACCTCCAAACTCAGGAAAATATCCACTTTGCTTATCAGTCAGGACAAGACATCACTGTGGACCCGGATATTGCATTTACAGCCGCCAGTACGATTAAAATCCCGATTATGGTTTCGGTGATTCGTCAAGTCAATAGCAAGGTTACCCCGGAAATTGACGCCCAATTGAAAGATATGATTGCTCGCTCAGATAATATTGCATCAGATTCCTTGATGGCAACCCTTGATCCAGGCCGCGGTCCGCTTGTTGTCACCGATATCATGCAAAAACTTGGTTTACAAAACACATTCATCGCAATGTATTTTGCCCCCGGTTCCTTCCCATTACAGCACTTCGTTACACCAGCAAATTCCCGCCTTGATATTAATACAAACCCAGATACTTTTAGTCAAACCACTCCGTCCGAAATGGGTGTTTTGTTGGAGGATATTTATCTCTGTGCCCAGACTGGTGGCGGCTCCTTGGTGGCAGCCTTCCCTGGTCAAATCGATCAGGCTGCCTGCCAGCGGATGATTCAATATCTTCAGGAAGATAAGCTAGGTGCGTTGATCCAGGCTGGCGTCCCGGAAGGCACTATTGTCGCACATAAACATGGGTGGGATATCAGCATGAACCAGTTCAGTGATGCTGGAATCGTGTACTCCCCGGGTGGAAATTACGTCTTGACCATATATGTGTATCACCCTGTTCAAGCCCTCTGGGATATCGTGTCCCCCTTGTACGCAGAACTTTCCAGAGCAATATATAACTATTTCAACCTACCAACTCAATAATTTCCATACCCATTATTAGAATGATTTCGGATTTATGTTAAGGGAAATCATAATTTTTCCAATTTGGTATCGCTTAGCATATTCCCAGAAATTTCTTGAAACCTGCAATGCCGAGATAATACAGCTGAAACCGATCTACTTCATAACTGAGCTCATGTTTCAATAGGATTGTGGGTGGCTACACCTGTGTACTGCACAGAACAAACGCATTCAGTATATAATCAAACTATGAGTCAAACTTTAAGCCTTTACAGGCTCCAACAGGTTGACACCCAAATTGATCGGGTCCAAACCCGCCTCAACATAATTCAAAAGAACTTGGAAGATGACACAGAATTAACGCATGCTATTGATCTTGTAGCCAAAGCTGACTCCATTCGTGTTACCGCAGATCGATCCTTGAAGGAAGCAGAATCAAATGCGCATCTTCTACGCATGAAAATTGAGCAAACTGAATCCAGCTTGTATGGCGGAATGGGCCACACTCCAAAGGAATTGCTTGATTTACAAAATGACGTGGGATCGCTTAAACGTCATATGATCACGCTTGAAGACGCACAATTGGAAGCCATGATGAATTTGGATATTTCCATGTCGGAGAGCCAGGCAGCCAAAACAGCTCTGGATATTGCTCAAAAACGCCTGGAAGAACGAAACAAGCTTTTGCTTGTAGAAGAAACCGCTTTGCAGAAGGAACTGGAAAAACTTATTTCCGAACGATCTGCAACTGCAGGCCCGATTCCCACAGATATTATTGGTTTATATGAAAAATTGCGACAACAGCGACGGGGAATGGCAGTTTCAGTTATAAGTGAAAACTCTTGTTCTGCCTGCGGTTCTGGACTATCAGCTGCACAAATGCAGTCATCACGTGCATCGACCCAAATTGCCTTTTGCCCTTCATGTGGTCGCATCCTTTACGGAAGTTGAAATCAGCACCAGGTGACTTATGCACTTCCGTCTCCCTAATGTAGATTCGTTTTCTTTTATCCTCGGACTAATTTTTCGCGTCTTTGGGTTGGTGGATATTATCAATGCTGCGTCCCGCCTTTCAACAGATGCGCATCTCCTACCAAGCAAAATATAATAATAAAAATGACAAATTCATAAAAGCAGCTGGGCTCGAAGAACGTTATCGTCAGAGAGTTTTACTTTATGCTCAAGGCTTGCATTTAGCGTCTCCTTTATTTTCGCTTGACGAAATAGTTGAACCTCCCATGCTCCTTGCACCACCGCCCCGCGTTGAGCCAGGCGCACCACTATACACTGAGGATGTTGTTGATTCCACGGTTCCTTACCTTCCTGATTGGCCTGAATTAGCTGCCACCTATAATTGCAGCAGGCTAACTCTATCCCAAGCGCTTTCTGGCGGTTCAGATATTGTCTTGACCGGGCAGGCAGGCATGGGAAAAACTGTGGCATTGGCAAATCTTGCTTCTCGTCTAGCAAAGCGTGAACCCGAAAAAGGGTTATCAGCTGACATAGTACCATTTCTGTTCCACGTCGCCGACCTTAACCTTTCGAAAATAAAAGATGAACCTCTCAGGGCGATAATTGATATCGTCGCTGAAAACACTCCCAGCAAAGACATTCCTCATATCCCTGAATTCGTTCTGAAAACATTTACGGATGGCCGTGCTCTTCTTATGCTGGACGGTACTGATGAACTCCCTCCCGACAGATTAATGAATGCCGTAGATTTCATAAAAGGAATTAAACGTTTCTACCCTAAAACACACATTGTGGTTACTTCATCTAGCGAATTTTTGGATGGATTGGTTTCACTTAACTTTATTCGTTTTTCGATTGCTGCCTGGACTACAAAACAGCGCAAGAGATTTCTTGAAAATTGGGGGAATTTATGGACTAATTTTGTTGCGGTTGAGGTTTGGGCACAGCCTGATAAGCAGATTGACCCGATCTTATTAAATAATTGGTTGAATTTTGAAAATTGCTATAATACACCGTTGGAAATGACTTTGCAAACTTGGGCAGCATATGCCGGAGATGTAAGTGGGCCGCAACCAGTTGATGCAATTGAAACTCATCTACGTCGTTTGTCCAATGACTTTACCCCGATGGAAGCCCTTGAATTGCTGGCTTTACAAATCACATTGAATGCAGAACCAATATTTGACCCTCGAATTGCGCGAGGTTGGATAAAAGCCTTTGAACCATCAGATATTAATTTTGTCGGTGAAATTAACGAAGTTGGAAATAACCAGGGTTCTCAAAAAGGGAAGCCGACACCATCCCTTGGGATTATTACAAAATTGGGAGAAAGTGGATTACTAACGCATCATGGTAAAAATCAAATGTGTTTCACCCACCCCGTTTTTTGCGGATACTTGGCCGGAAAATCTTTAGCAAAATTCAAATCAGACTCCTTATTAGACCAGCCGTTTTGGATCGGTAAAAACCTGGCATTCCAGTTCATGGCAATTTTTGGAGATGTAAACGCGATTGTTGATAAATATGTTTCCAAGTTGGACCGACCGCTTTCCCGTACTCTGCTGACCCCGGCACGCTGGTTGCGGCATGTTACTCAATCCAATACCTGGCGGGGACAGGTTATCGGAAAGCTATATGACCTCATAAAGGAAACTGGTCAACCACTTGGTTTACGCGGGCAAGCCCTTTGCGCTCTCATCCAATGCGGGGATGCCGGTGTGGCCTTTCCATTAAGACAGTTGCTCGAAGAACAAGATAACGACCTATTGATATTGGCAGCATTCGGGTGCGGCGCACTACAAGATAATCAAGCTATAGAATTGTTGTCCATCCAACTAAGTAACAAGAGCCCAAATGTCCGTCGGGCTGCATGTCTTGCCCTGGTTAATATCGGAACAACTACAGCCATTGACCGAGTTGCCTCTGCATTGCTTCATGGAGATGATAATCTCCGCCGAGCTGCTGCAGAGGCATTGGCTAATCATCCAGGGGAAGGCTACTTAATGTTAAAAGAAGGCGCTGAATTAAAGGATGACATATTAGTTCGTCGAGCAGTTGTTTATGGGCTTGGGCGTATTCCAGAACCTTGGGCTGAACATTTGGTAGACCGATTGCAAACTGAAGATGATCAATGGGCAGTGCGCACTGCGGCTGCTGAAGTAATTGAAGCCCGCTTGATCTTAAATCCTCATATTCCTCAACGCCTCTCTTCTCCCACAGAAACTCCCTGGATCATTGCGTTTGCTGCAAAACAAGGGCTGGGTGTTTCACCAGACAAGCCTCCTACTGACCTGTTGCTTACGGCACTTAAAACCGGCACCGAGGAGGAAAAACTGGCCTCCCTTGCATATTTACGTATGATCCCCGTTGAAGGCGTATTTGGCGCGCTTTATCAAACCATGTATGGAGGCGAACCAACTCTTCGAGAAGCAGTTTTCCAGACCTTTGCAGAAATGGCAGCACGTGGAGTGGACGTGCCCGATCCTGTGCAATTTGGAGTAGGGTATTAGCAGCATTTCTCTAAATGAAATTTGTAATGATATATAAATAAATATTACATCTTGGCTTGCCATTTTTTCTTTGCGCAACACTTTTTATCAAACCAGCATATCCAGTGCAAACACAATTATTACTTATTAATCTAAGCCAGACGGATGAATTGAATGAACATTAATCCCGTACTAAAAACTATTGCTGTGCTTGGAGGGACTGGGAATGAGGGCAAAGTTCTCGTAGTTCGCTGGGCACAATTCGGGTATAAAGTAATAATCGGCTCTCGGACGGCTATAAAAGCGCAAAATGTAGCCGCTGAACTAACCAACATGCTGGATAATAGTGTAATCATCGGTGGAACTGATAATCGAAATGCCGCAATAATTTCTGATATCGTTGTACTTACTGTTCCATACGCGGCTCATAGGGAGACCCTGGAAATCATAAAGGATTGTATGAGGGGAAAATTACTAATAGATGTAACGGTCCCCCTTGACCTACAAAAGGTGAACAAGGTAAATATGCCGCGTGCTGGAAGCGCAGCTCAGGAAGCGTGCGAAATTTTAGGTAATGAAGTACGAGTAACCACAGCTTTTCAGAACATATCTTATCAACATCTCGCAAGCAACGATCCCATAGAATGCGATGTATTGGTTACAGGAACAAGTAAAGAAGCCAGGTTGGAAACCTTAAAGCTCGTTGCTGCTGCTGGACTAAAAGGGTGGGATGCAGGGCCTATAGAAAATTCTGTCGTTGTTGAGGGTTTGACGAGCATATTGATTGGCATAAACAAACAATATGGCAGCCAGGCTGCAGGAATCCAAATTACAGGTGTCAAGGCACCCACTCAAAACCAATGACACTTATCTTCACGCCGCTCAATCAAATACCGCTTATACGGCCTGGTGATAATCTCGCCGAGCTACTATTAGTTGCATTGCAAACTGCACGCGTATCATTGGAAGATGGAGATATCCTGGTGGTTGCCCAGAAGATAATCAGTAAAGCCGAAGGAAGAATGGTAAACCTGACGACAATCACCCCGTCCAAAGATGCCAAAGATATAGCGAAACGATGCGATAAAGACCCACGCTTAACCGAAATAATCTTGCGTGAAAGTAAAACTGTCTTACGGGTCCGCCCTGGGACAATTATTGTCGAACATAGATTGGGTTTTGTCTGCGCAAGCGCAGGTGTTGACCATTCCAACGTATCGGGGGATGATGGTCATCCCGATGATTGGGTTTTGCTTCTTCCCGAAGACCCAGATAAGTCTGCGCTTGAAATCCGTCGAAAAATAAAAATTATTACAGGATTCAAAATTGGTGTCTTAATTATTGATTCTCATGGGCGTGCGTGGAGGCTTGGCACAGTCGGAACCACTATTGGCTTTTCGGGTCTTCCGGGTATTGTAGATGAGCGTGGTTGGCAGGACTTGTTTGGCTATCGACTAAAAATTACTATGGTCGCGACTGCAGATGAACTTGCAGCAGCAGCATCACTCGTAATGGGGGAAGCAGCCGAAGGTATTCCAGCTGTTCATGTGCGTGGGTTTCCACATCCGCTACGCGAAGGTTCCTTTAAAGAATTAGTCCGGTCGAAGGAAAATGACTTATTTAGGTAATTTTAAGTATTTATGAATATGAATTTCCATTGCTATCGACGCCACGACAATATTATGGAATACTCGACAGTGAAAAACTATTAAAGGAGAACACTCATTTGAACCAAAT
This sequence comes from uncultured Chloroflexia bacterium, assembly GCA_963826215.1. Classification (GTDB taxonomy): domain Bacteria; phylum Chloroflexota; class Anaerolineae; order Anaerolineales; family Villigracilaceae; genus UBA877. Next base: position 664,002 of record CAWGWL010000033.1, read on the forward strand.
CCCCGAAACCCACACAGGTCTATTGAAAGACGACACGAAAGCCTTCCTTTACCTGGCGACTATAATGCCCAACGGCGCGCCGCAAGTAACCCCAGTTTGGTTCAATACTGATGGGGAATATATCTTAATCAATACTGCCGAAAAAAGAGTAAAAGATAGAAACATGCGCGTTCGGTCACAAGTAGCACTTTGTATCCAAGATCCATCCAATCCATATCGGTACTTGCAAATCCATGGCAAGGTAAAAGAATTTACTACCGATGGTGCCGATGCACACATAGATGCCCTAACTTTGAAATATCGGGGAATCACAAAATATCCATCTCGCCAACCGGGAGAACAGCGGGTCTTGTATAAAATACGCATAGAAAAAGTGGATGCCCACGGATGAATATTACTGCCCTTGCCGGAGGAGTCGGTGGGGCGAAAATGGTGGATGGATTTGCTAAACTCCTTCATCCAGAAAACTTGTCGGTAATCGTAAATACGGGAGATGATTTTGAGTTCCTAGGACTAAATATTTCTCCAGATTTGGACACCGTATGCTACACTTTGGCTGGGATAGCTAATCCAAAAACAGGTTGGGGGTTAAGCGGCGAAACATACAATTTGCGAAATAGTTTACTAAAGTTTGGGAGCCCGAGCTGGTTCCGTTTAGGGGATAAAGACCTGGCGACTCATATTGAACGAACCCGACGAATGCGAGAAGGTCAACCGTTAAGCCAAATCACTCGCGATTTTTGTAAAGCATGGGGTCTAAGACATCCAATCTTCCCAATGAGCGATCAACCGGTTAGCACAATTGTAGACTCAGATGATGGAGTGCTCGCTTTTCAAGAATACTTTGTGCATCGGAATTGTGCTCCGAAAGTGAGAGGCTTCCGGTTCGCTGGAGCAGAAAGCGCTCTGCCGGCACCAGGTGTTATCGAAGCAATTCAGCTTTCGGATGCTGTTGTCATATGCCCATCCAATCCATGGGTAAGTATAGATCCAATATTGGCTGTCTCAGGCATTCGATCGGCGCTTACAAGGAAAAAAGTAATCGCAATCTCCCCCATTCTAAACGGACATACCGTCAAAGGACCAGCAGCGAAAATGTTTATGGAAATGGGATTTACCCCTTCTTCGCAATCGGTCGCTGAACATTATGGCACCTTACTCTCGGGTTTTGTTATTGATAACTCAGATTCAAGCATTATCAATCATTTCTCCGTGCCCACATGGACTGCGAACATAATTATGGTGGATCGCATGGACCGGAGACGTTTTGCAGAAGATGTGCTAAACTTGATTAATAACTTATGACTATTTGGGCTATTGTTCCGGTTAAACCACTTCGCCGAGGAAAATCGCGGTTAGCTGGTATGCTGACAGAAGATCAGCGAACCCAATTAAATCGATATCTGCTCGAGCATGTTCTCACAACTCTAAAGAATATCCCAGAAATTGAACACACTTTAGTCGTAAGCCGCGATCCAGCAGCCCTCGCCCTTACTAGGGAGATGGGCGGAAGAACAGTTCTGGAAGATGGTGCACCTCAATTTAATACTGCAATTAAGCGAGCTACGATTGTCGCAAAAGCGCAAGGTGCACACGCAGTCTTGATTTTGCCTGCTGATTTACCCCTCATCAAACCATCAGATATTAAGAAATTACTTATAAGAGGCAAAAAACAACCTGTGATTGTAATTGCTCCAGACAGACGCAATGACGGTACAAATGGTCTGTTCGTAAACCCTGCGGGATTAATTGAATATGGATACGGACCTGGTTCATTCCAGTGCCACAGCAGCAGAGCTATAGAAGCTGGGGCAAATCTAATTGTCGTCGAATCAAGAAATATCGCATTAGATTTGGATTTACCAGAAGACCTGGTAGCGTTGGGGGGGTTGGAAAAGCTCGGATTGGTTTAGGGCTTAGGAAATAGAAAATTTCTTTAGGCACCCTCACATGTGCCTTTTCTTTTATTTTAAAATGCTATAATATTTATTAGTTGTCTGACAATTGCTCTTTATCAGTATGACCACACTATTTTTTCATCGAGAGGTGTTCAATGAGACTGGAAAACGGAAATTCGCAAACTATGACTCGGGCGCAATTACAGGCAGAATTATTGCGGTGTGAATACTGCGAAGAAAAACCCTGTAAAGAAGCCTGTCCCGTACATTGCTCGCCTGCTGATTTTATTATGGCAGCTCGCGTTGGGAATGCATCAGACATTTGCAGGTCTGCAGGAGAAATCATGCAGGCAAATCCACTAGGGGGAATTTGTGGAATGGTTTGCCCAGACTCCCTTTGCATGGCTGCCTGCACTCGAAAGAATTTCGATAGTCCGATAAATATTCCCTTGATACAGGCGACCATAATCAATATGGCAAATAACCTTGGTGGGATTCCAAATTTTTCCAAACCAAAGGCTGGGGGGAAAAAGGTAGCTGTTGTAGGTGCTGGACCCGCTGGCTTGGGAGCTGCAGCAGCTTTAGCGCAAATGGGTTATTTGGTGGAAGTACTGGAGGCTTCTGACCAACTGGGTGGTATGCTCAACCTAATTCCCAAGCATCGCTTGGATGAAAATGTTTTGAAGTGTGACATTCAGTTTGTTCGAAATCTCGGAAGTATCAACACAAAAATGGGCATTCAGGTAAATGATCCAAAATTATTGCTTGATACTGGGTACAACGCGGTTTGTGTTGCTACCGGACTTTGGAATCCTATTGAGCTGGGCATAGAAAACGAACATTTAGCATTAAAAATGGTCGACTTGCTTGCCAACCCCGATAAATATCGTTTTAAAGGCCGGGTGGTAATTATCGGCGGTGGAGCGACAGCACTAGATTGTGCAATTACAGCTAAACAACGGGGTGCAAAACATGTCGAATTATTCGCTTTGGAAAATCTATCAGAGTTGCCTTTAACATCCAGAGAACGACTGGAACTATTAGATTTCGATATTGAGGTGAATGGTCGAACTCGTGTGACCAAGATCGTCGCTGATGGAGATAATATACTGGGTATTGAAACTGTGAAGGTCGAGCTCCCTGAAGATACACTTTTTAGTCCGAACAAAATAAATCCCATACCTGGTTCAGAGTTTATTCGAACTGGTATTAGCGGTGTTGTCATTTCCATAGGGATGCGATCCCATATGATTAAGGATCGAATAAAAGGTATATTCTATGCAGGTGATTTATTGACTGGTCCGAAAACGGTTGTTCAGGCAGTTGCCTCAGGAAAAAACGCTGCTCTTGAAATTGATGCATACCTCAAAGGTATTGAAATCCCTATAATTGAAAAGCCAACCAAATCCTACTATACATTTCCCGGGTATAACCATTTACCTGTCTCACTGGAAACTGAATTCTTCGGTAGATCCATCTGTTCTCCATATCTCGTTTCTGCATCCCCCTCCACTGATGGACTGGAACAAATGAGGAAGGCATACAGCTCTGGCTGGGCAGGAGGGGTGATGAAGACCGCTTTCGATAATATTCCAATTCACATCCCAGCAGAGTATATGTTTGCATACAGCCCATTGACTTACGGTAATTCTGACAATGTCTCTGGTCATCCCCTTGATCGAGTCTGCAGGGAAGTGGAGTTATTGGTCAGGGAATGGCCTGACAGGTTGACAATAGCCTCGACTGGTGGACCAGTGTCAGGCAACGATGAGAAAGATGCAGCCGGGTGGCAGTCCAACACTAAGAAACTTGAAGCAGCAGGTGCCATGGGAATTGAATATTCACTATCCTGCCCGCAGGGAGGCGACGGCACTGAGGGAGCTATCGTTTCACAAAATGCTGCCTTGACAGCGAAAATCATTGACTGGATCTTGGAGATCGGAGACCCGGGCATACCAAAATTATTTAAACTCTCTGCAGCCGTGACTTCGATTGTTCCAATATTGCGCGCAATTCGAAATGTCCTAAACAAGTATCCAACCAAGAAAGCAGGGATTACCCTCGCAAATTCCTTCCCTGCCCTTGCGTTTCGTCCTGATGCCAGCCGTCCTTGGGATGAAGGCGTCATAGTTGGGATGAGTGGTGAAGGCGTAACTCCAATCTCATACCTGACTCTCTCGCAAGCTGTCCCTGAAGGGATCGAAATATCGGGCAATGGGGGACCGATGAATTACAAAGCAGCGATGGATTTCCTGGCACTTGGAGTAAAGACCGTCCAATTCTGTACCATCGTCATGAAGCAAGGATATGGCATACTGCACGATCTTGAATCGGGTACATCGTTTTTAATGCAAGAACGCGGTATCCATTCGATGAAGGAACTTATTGGCATCTCGCAACCACACCCGACAACAGATTTTATGGCTTTGTCCCCTGTAAAGAAAATTTCACAAGCAGATTCTCCTTTGTGTGTATCTTGCGGCAATTGCGCTCGTTGTCCATATCTGGCCATCACTCTGGATGACGCGGGGTTACCTCACACTGATCCTGCTCGCTGCATTGGTTGCTCAATATGTGCAATAAAATGCTTTACCGGTGCCATTCACATGCGTGTTCGCAGCGCTGAGGAACTTTCGCTTCTCATAGAAAATTAGGAGTTGAAATATGATTACTCGTTTTGAGAATGGGATAGTTGCGACACTTGGGAATAATAATCGCATCGTTTGGAATGCTACGGTCGTTACCGATGACGAAGTGATTATTGCAGTTGGGAACTCCGGTGATATGATGAGTCAATTTCCAGATGGAAAATCCGTTGATTGTTCCGGGAAGATTATCCTTCCAGGATTTATTTGCACCCATCATCATTTTTATTCAACTATGGCCCGCGGAATGTCAATCCCCGGCCGCCCTGCAAAAAACTTTCCTCAGATTCTCGAGAAATTGTGGTGGAAGGTAGATCGGTCTTTGCGTGAAGAAGACATCCTTCTTTCCGCTCAATTACCGCTGATCGATTGCATCCGCAATGGAACCACAACTGTAATCGATCATCATGCCTCGCCATCCATGCGAGATGGTTCACTAGATTTGATCGAAAAAGCAGTTCGTCAGTCAGGTATCCGTGCTTCTTTGTGCTATGAGGTTTCTGATAGAAACATTTCTGAAGGTGGATTTAAAGAGAATGAACGATTTATAAAAAAAGTTGGTAAAGGGGACGGTCAGATCGCTGCAATGATGGGTCTCCATGCCCCATTCACGTTGTCGGAAAATACTCTCGAGAAATGCGCGGATTTCGCATCTAGCTCAGGAGTTGGATGTCACATCCATGTCTCTGAAGATGAATCCGACCGCGAAGATTCATTGAAAAAATATAAAATGACCCCAGTGAAACGACTTGAAAATAATCATATTACCGGGGAAAAATCCCTGTTTATTCATTGTGTTCATATTGACGATTCCGAGATGGAACTACTCGCTGCCACAAAAACGCCAGTAGTTCATAATCCCGAGTCGAATATGAACAACGCAGTTGGCGTCACACCTGTTTTACGCCTTCTTAAACACGGAATTCTTGTTGGCCTCGGCAGCGATGGGATGGGGTCTGATATGTTAGCTCAAATGCGATGTGCTTATCTTTTGCATCGTCTCGCAAATAAAGACCCCAGAGTAGCATTTATGGAAGCGCCCCAATTACTTCTCCAGAACAACGCAGTCATCGCTGAGAGACAGTTCGGTATAAAATTGGGAGAAATAGCTGAAGGTCGTCCAGCTGACCTGGCGATTATCGATTACAAGCCTCCTACTCCTATAAGTAGTGAAAATTTTTTGGGCCACCTTATCTTTGGATTGGTAGATGCTACGGTGGACACAACTGTCTGCCGCGGGAAAATATTAATGCAAGACAAGAAATTTACTACAATGGACGAAGATCGCCTTGCTGCCCGCTCGCGTGAAATTGCCCCCATGATGTGGCGTCGTCTGCAAGAGCTATAATATTTGGGTAACAAAGGTAATTTGTTATCCCACCGATAGCCAAGGACACAAATTAATGTTTATTACTCATATGAGGAGTTCTGATTTATGAAACGTGTTGCCCTTTACCTTCAAGATTCTCATGATTTACGTGATGGATTGGATTGCGTGCAATATGCCGAAAGTCAGGGCTTCGAAGCAGTATGGCAGGCAGAATCCCGGCTAGTTCGCGATGCCATCGTCCCAATGGCTGCATATGCTGCTGTCACTGAACGGATAAAGGTTGGCTCTGCCGTAATTAATAATTGGACTCGCAATATTGGTCTGTTAGCATCGACATTTCTCACGCTTGACGACCTGGCTCCAAACCGAATAATATGCGGAATTGGGGCATGGTGGGACCCATTAGCGAAAAACGTTGGCATTAACCGCGTCAAACCACTTACAGCGATGCGCGAGACAGTTACCATCTTGCGCCGTCTGCTTAATATGGAACGTGTTTCCTATAATGGCGAATTCATTCATGTCAACAATATCGAATTGGATGTGGTGCATGGCAGAAGAGAACCACGCAAAATACCTATCATGATAGGGGCTACCGGGGACCAGATGTTGATGTTATCTGGCGAAATTGCGGATGGAGTAGTATTAAATTATTGTGTACCGCCTGAACATAATGATACCGCACTTGAAATCCTGGAAAAAGGTGCTCGAAAGGCAGGACGAAAGCTTGAAGACCTTGATCGGCCTCAATTGATCGTTTGTTCAGTAGACTACGATCATGACAAGGCAATCGAAATAACTAAAATGCTTTTATGCCAATATCTCGCCCAGCAACCACACATTGCAAAGAGTAGTGGTGTCTCACAGGATGTCGTGACCGCGATACAATCCATTCTAGGATGGCCCGCCACCCGAGAGCAGATAAATAAAGCGAAACACTTGATCCCGGACGACCTAATCTTGAATATCACCGCTTCTGGTACCCCTGATGAAGCTCGCGACAAAGTGAATGAATATGTGAAACGGGGAGCCACTTGCCCTATCCTTTACTCTGCGGGGGGAGATATCAAACTGCTTATTGACACTTTTGCTCCCGAGACTTGAGCTGCCCGGGTTATAATCCAGTAGACTCAATCACATCAACACTGACGCCTTTGTCCCCAGGTTTTGTAGTGGAGAATTGTAAGTATTTATTCGGAATCTCTTTATTAAAAGAGGGTAATCCTATGTCAATCGGTCCGGGTTTTGAAAATGACATCACGCCAGCAAATCAATTGCGTCTTGAATACAACCGCCAAAATGCGCTTTTCGACGCCCAACTTCCTATCATTCAAAGATTCCTCGAAGCTCAAGCAGGGCAAATTGCAGATGCTTACATAAAACGTTCTCAAAGAGTTCATTTTATGCTTCCTGACCGCGTCATCCCCGCAAAAGGTGCTGATCCCATCATGGTCCTTCAAGAATTGCGCGAGCAACGTGTCGGAAATTTAGGTGATAAATTCGCGCGGCGGGATGTGCATGACACACTCCGTCGGAGGTTGACTGAATTGGAGCAATCAAGTGACCAATCCATAGTAATTGCTGCAAATCTCATTCGCTTCGCTACTGCAACACACATGGTTAACAATATGTTGCCGTCGGGAAGAATCGTCACGTATTCTTCCGTCGAAGAAGATGATATCCCTACCATCCCGGTTAGAACAGATATGGAAACAGAATCAGCAATTACGGCATCAACTGATGCGATAATCGAAGAAGGGAACATCGAACCCGGCCGCGGAAATTTGCAGGTTCCATTCGTACTTGCTGCGCGACGTTTTTATCTTCCCCAATGGGTGGCCTTCGGCGATACTGGAGAGTTGCTCGTTAGCACAGGAAAGGAAGCTGAAGCGCATATCGCATCGATGCAACATTTTCTAAATGTTTTATTTGCTGCACGTTCCCTCGCACCATACATGGTTGCTGAAGATGAATTTGAAAAGAAACGCTACGGGATGATGGGGCAATTGGTCAACCAAGGACGGGCGCTTGCAAATCATCTTACTGACGAAATTATTGCTCTCATTAAAACCCGGGCGTCTGAACAGAGTCTCAATCGAGGTTTAAGCCTGCGTCTTCCGTATTTTGACGACCAGGATCTTCGTGTAAAAACCTATAACTTTGTCGTCATCCCGGCAGGCAGGATCATGTTTGTGCCCGCATTTGTTATACGCGCGGTTCTTGACGAACAAGCTAAAATTGCACAGGATACCCGTTTTAGTGTTTCCACACGCAGACATTTACTAACTGAACTTCAAAGTCTTGGGGATGCATTTAAATCTTCCGACGAATTTTGATTCTCAAGCAGGAAAATTAATAAATGTTCTTCTCTATTGGACTATTAATAATTATCGTTTTTCTTGCTTTCAAAGCGTCTCCAGTTGAAAAAAAAGACCATGCCTTAATCCATGGGGCAGGTCAGGTGGGATTTCTGGCAGCGTTAGCGCTCTTCGGCGTAGACTACTTCACATCCTATTTTTATGCCACTGGCGAAATGATGAGTGCTCTGCATCCATATGGATTACAGAAATTCGCATTTATTGCCGTTGCAGTTATTGCGGTGGCTAATTTCGTTTTCGGCGCATTGTATATGTATTCATTGGGGGTTTTCAACGAAGGAGGTGGTTCATTTACTGCGGCGATGCGCTATCTAGGACCCACTCTTAGCCTAATTGTTGCCGTTGTCTTGATACAGGATTATATTTTTACCATTGTAGTCTCTACCTTATCTGGTGTACAACAATTACTATCCATAGCCCAGTTGGCAGATACATTCTGGATATGGCGATTTTTGATTGGTGCATTGCTTGCCACAGCCACATGGTGGTTGACCATCAGAGGACGGGGAGAATCAGCGTCGTGTAGTCTTCATGATGCTAGCTATCTTTATCATGTTAACCTTGATAATGGCGATTGGATTGATGATTGCCAAAGGCCGAGGGGTTGTTTCCTTGCCTTTTAATGAAGTTGTTTCTCAACCTACATTTGGCAGGCAATGTACCATATGTTAACTGCCTCCATGAAAGGTTTGGTTGCACTTAGTGGATTAGAGGCAATGTCAAATGGTATCCAATTCGTCATCCACGATGATATGTCAGTCGTTGCTTGGGGTAAAAAGCACATGCAGCGTTTGAATTGGATGTGGAAGTTTTATAGCGGAAGTTCAGGTATTGGACGCTTAGTACAAACTGCCTTTCTTTTCTATGGAGGTTTGACCACTGCCTTTCTAGCGTATTTTTCAATTCACTTCAATGCCTTTGATAATGTCGAAGGGCGTTCGCTGATTGGAAACCTGGCATTTATCGGGTTCAACCAATTGGGCAGCGGCGGATGGATTCTCTATTGGGCATACCAAATTCTGGCAGTCGCATTATTGGCGTCAGCTTCAATGACAGCATACCAGGATCTGCAAGCTATGGCATGGCGAAATGTTGCGATCGGCGAAATTCCGGAAGTTGTTGTCTACCGTAACCCGAAAGGTACATTTACACGCCCTGTAACAGCAGCAGCCATTGCAGCCATTGTCATTCAATTACTTGTTCGTGGAGAAACCAGCTTGGCAGTACCGTATTATGGTGTTGGAGTCTTTATGCCAATTATGGCAATGGGATTGGCAATTCGTCAGCACATTTTGAAAACGATGACAGGACGAAAACGTTTTTGGGGAAGTTTTGGAGCTGACTACAGCAGCGACACTGGCAGGTATTGTTTTCATTGGCCAAATTGTAGGGAAATGGGGAGAAGGTGGTTGGGTGGTTTTAATATCTCTCAGCATCTTAGTCTTAATGGCTCACACGATCTTAATTTCACCCATCGGGTTCCGAACTCCCCAGGACATCCACCGCATCATCCGTGATAAATCACGGGTCCAAGGCCAAATGGGTAACATAGTCGAGTGGCAATCTCTTCGGGTTCAAGAATACCGTTATCGCATACTTGTTGGAGTTGCTCGTTTCTGGGAATGGTTTGGGCTGCGACGCCCTTCACGATTCGAACCACCAGCTCCTGCAGGAGAATTTGAAACAGCCATGAATCATGATGAGACTAAAACTTTCCTTGATCAATATTTGGCTGGTAAACCACTGCGCAGGCCAAAATTGGGTGGAGCACCCAAAGAAACCGCCCCCACAGATGAAGACAACCCGAAGGACTAATTTTCCTAGAAGGCGGAAAGTAATTAAGCGTCTCCCTTTGTCATCCCTATGAGCTCTTCACCCATTAATAGCTTGCGCGTCCTTGAAGTATTTCAATCATTAGAAACGACCACTAATGGGTTAAATTCATCAGAGGCTAAATCCCGCTTATCCTTATATGGGGCAAATGTGCTATCCGAACAATCACCCCAACCGAAATGGCAAATATTTTTCCGTCAGGTTCGGCACCCCTTTATCATTTTGATGTTGCTGGCAATGCTGATCAGTTTCTGGCAACGAGATTGGACACTTGCAATTGTCATCCTTCTTTTGACGATTACCAATGGCGCTTTTTCGTTTTGGCGGGAGAATCGAGCAGAACAGGCAATCGAAAAATTGCGTCACTTACTTCCTACATATGCGCACCTGACACGCAATGGAACAGAAGTTCATATCCCAGCCAGTGAAGTCGTTCCTGGAGATGTGCTTATTCTAGCTGAGGGAGATAACATCGCAGCTGATGCCCGTGTGGTCGAGGAGTATGGGCTGCGAGTAAATAACGCTTCTCTTACTGGAGAAGCTGTGGCAGCCCGGAAAACTGCAGAAGCCTCGATACTTCCGAATATCAGCGATCTAGAAAGACCAAATCTGATTTTCGCAGGCACATCAGTAGCTTCCGGAACCGGGAAAGCAGTTGTATATGCCACCGGTATGTTGACTCAATTCGGTCGCATTGCACACTTGACTCAGTCTGTTCAGGAAGAACCTTCGGGATTTCAGAAAGAACTTGAACGATTGGGAAAAATTCTCACCGTGGTTGCATTGACCATTGGAGGGATTGTCTGGGCACTATCTACTTACGCACCTAATATCACCAACCTTTACGATAACCCCCTTTTACTAGCTTTAGGGACAATCGTCGCATTAACCCCCGAAGGATTACCGGCCACATTAACTCTTTCGCTGGCAATTGCTGTTCAGCGTTTAGCTGGCCATGGTGTACTAGCTAAACGACTTAACATTGTTGAAACCCTGGGTAATGTATCCGTTATCTGCACCGATAAAAGTGGAACACTTACTCAAAATCAGATGACTGTACGTGAAATTTGGATCGCACGCAAAAGACTCCAAGTTACAGGAGTTGGTTACGAGCCAAAAGGCCAGTTTGTCCCTGCCCCTGCTGGCACTCCTTTCGAATTTGATTTGGTTGAATTGCTTGAAGCTGCATTATCGTGCAACAATGCCCGCGTCAATCCTCCTTCGCCTGAACACCCAACTTGGACTAGCCTTGGGGATCAAACGGAAGCAGCACTAAAAGTCGCAGCTCTAAAGTATAAGTTAAGTGAAGAAGTCATTTCATCTCGGATTCCTCGCATACACGAAATTCCTTTTGATGCAAGACGAAAACGAATGACGACAATTCACAGAAATGGTGATATGGATATTGCTCTTTCGAAAGGGGCTCCCCGTGAGGTGCTACAGCTATGCACACATATCAATGTAAACGGGGAGATTTTACCTGCTTGACGAAAGCATCCGATCAGAGATCCTTGCCGCCAACGACGATTATGCCCGCCGTGCCTTACGAGTTCTTGCTTTTGCCAGGCGTGAATTGCCTATTCGTTCGGGAGCTTATACTTCAGAGACGATAGAAAATAATTTAACCTTCCTCGGTCTTATGGCCATGATGGATCCCCCTCGACCTGAAGTTGAACAAGCTATCAAGACTTGCCGAAAAGCGGGTATTCGTATAATAATGATCACGGGAGATTATGGTCTTACTGCAGAATCTCTCGCCAGGCGGGTTGGCATGGTTACAACCGTAAATCCACTCATTATTACCGGTGCTGAGCTTGATGCAATAAGTGATCTGGACCTCCAGCAAATCATTACAAAAGACATTATTTTCGCTCGCATGGCCCCAGACCACAAGCTCAGGCTGGTTTCGGCTTACCAGGCTCGTGGCGAAATAGTCGCTGTAACCGGTGATGGTGTTAATGATGCGCCAGCATTACGCAAGGCTGATGTGGGTATTGCAATGGGAATAATCGGTACGGACGTGGCCAAAGAGGCTGCTGATATTATTTTGACCAACGATAATTTTAGCTCCATAGTAACAGCCATAGAAGAGGGTCGGGCAATTTATGACAATATCCGCAAGTTCATTACGTATATATTTGCAAGCAATATCCCTGAAGTACTGCCTTTCCTACTAGCAGGATCCATCGGAATCCCCCCTGCGCTTACTGTCCGCCAGATTTTGGCAATTGACATGGGCACAGATATTTTCCCTGCCCTCGCTTTGGGAAGTGAAAACCCCGAACCTGGCATAATGAATTACCCACCCCGTCCGTCCTCCCAGCCATTGCTGGACCGTGGATTACTAATGCGTTCTTTCCTCTGGTTGGGGCTGTTAGAAGCAGGGCTTTGTTATCTGGGATTCTTATCTGTATATTTATTTTCTGGAAACGTAGGACTTTTAAATCTAACCTTCCTGAATGCAATAACTTGGCCACACTTTCTAGTCATTTCCGGGGATATTAATTCGATCGCAAGTACCGTTTTCCTGGCTGGGGTAGTGACAGCACAAGTAGGAAATGCCATAGCATGCAGGACATTTAAAGCTCACACAACTCAGATGGGTTGGGCCAGCAATAAACCTCTTATTGGTGGAATTGTCATTTCCTTGCTCATTATTGCAGGGTTGGTCTTCGTCTCTCCCTTAGCGAAAGCATTTGACAACCAACTTTTTCCCCTGGTTTTATGGCCCTTTCTTTTACTCTATGCCCCAGTGTTATATATCATTGAATGGGCTCGTAAAGGGGTGGCACGAAGGATGGAAAAGAATCGTGAAATCCTTTATAACGATACCGATGAAAGGAGGAATAAGTTATGAAAGTCATTGTCATGGGGTGTGGACGTATCGGCTCCCAAGTAAGCCAATTACTTTCCGAGCAAAATCATGAGGTAACGATCATTGACCATGATTCAAATTCCGAAGGACGACTCGGTCCCAACTTCAAGGGACACATAATCAAAGGGCTTGGGTTTGATAGGAACGTTTTGACGCAAGCTAAAATTGAACAAGTTGATGCATTTGTTGCCGCCAGCCAGTCGGATAATGCCAATATTGTAGCTGCTCGGATTGCACGGAATATTTTCCATGTACCCAGGGTGGTGGCCCGCTTGTATGACCCAAGGCGAGCAGAAATTTATCAACGATTGGGATTGACTACCATTTCTTCGACAAATTGGGGAGCAGAACGGATATTCCAGGTATTGACACATGTCGATATTGATGTTTGGAACACCTTTGGGAGCGGGGAGGTGGCACTCGTTCATGTGGAGCTCCCACATCCACTTATCGGACGAAATATTATGCATTTAAACGTTCCAGGAGAAATCATGGTAGTCTCGATCACCCGAAACGACCACGCCTTTGTTCCGGTTACCGGAACCGAATTTCATGAGGGTGATCTAATTCATTTGGCTGTCCTATCATCTGCAATGGACCGCTTGGAAGAGCTGCTTGGTATGGAAGGGAGGTAAGAATGTTTGTGATCATTGTGGGTGGTGGAAATATTGGCTCGCACCTTGCCAAAATGCTACTTGAAGGTGGACATACAGTAAAAGTCATTGATGAACGCCCAAATTCTGCTCGAAAAACTTCCTAAAGAACTTCCCGCAGAGGTTATCGTTCCAGGCGATGGCAGTTCTCCTCTGACACTTGAAAATGCTGGCATCCGGAAGGCCAACGTTCTGGCAGCGGTTACAGGATCTGATGAAACCAATTTGGTCGTTACATCCTTGGCTCGATTTGAGTTCAATGTTCCAAGAGTGATCGCTCGTGTCAATAACCCAAAAAATGCCTGGTTGTTTAATAAAGAAATGGGCGTTGATGTTGCGCTGAATCAAGCCGATATTCTGGCACGCTTGGTTGCAGAGGAAATGTCGTTAGGCGATATGATGACACTCCTTAAATTACGGAAAGGCGAATTTTCATTAATTGAAGAGAAAGTTCATCCACTTTCCCCGAGTGCGAATAAAACCATTAGGGAAATTAATCTTCCCAACGACTCCGTAATAGTTGCGATAATCAGAAAAAACCAATTACTTATACCGCATGGAGATTCAATTCTTCAACCTGCGGACGAAATACTGGCACTCGTACATGCCTCTCAATTAAAACAAATTGCCCTTTTACTAGGTCCAAAGGATCCTATCACGCGGAATGAAAGATCCGGTTAATCCTCCTCCAAAAACATCTCAATTAATGAGCCGGCACTTCTAATCGATGCCTCCTTCCTCAGGAAGCGTATTTTCCTGATTAGATTTAATCCAGATACTCTACCTCGATACATAGTATTTTTACAATAACCAGGTTTGGTATTACAAAAGCCAATAAATATAATATTCAATTCGGATAAGTGGACCACATGAAATTCCCAATGGAACTAATGGGAATCATTTAATATCTAATATATCAAACATATATTAGGTTTCGATTAGACGGAATGATAATTGCCCGAATATGAGTGGTTTCTCATTTATCGTACTTACTTATAAGTGACATAAGCCTATGCGCAACTAGATTCAGCTTCTGCATACTTAAATTCCCTCATTATTTAATAAAACCTTTAGTGAATGAATTTTCTAAGCATACATATTTTCATAAATTATCCTCGAATGCTATGATTCCTGCCAATATCGCCACGCAGACTCTAGAATGGGTATAATAAAGAACCTTTCCAACCGGAGATTAGTATATGATTACAGCGTATTACCGTCCCCAATACCTTGAAGAGGCCTTATCTCTGTTGCTTAAGCCAAACACTCGCCCTTTGGGCGGGGGCACTTGGCTGACTCGTCGTTCCGAGGAGAAATTTGATGTCGTGGATTTACAGGCTCTCGGATTGGATGCACTGTCCGCATCTGGAAATATTTTATTAATTGGAGCAACGGTTACATTACAGGAATTACTCGAATTCCCATCTTCCCCATCAGCATTAATAACTACCTTAAAATTTGAAGCCCCCATAAACAACCGAACGATGGGGACAGTCGCGGGTGCGCTAGTCACCTGTGACGGACGTTCACCCTTTGCTGCAACTATGTTGGCTTTGGATGCGCATTTGACGATATCGTCAGGACAACCAGAAGTGTACACACTTGAAGATTATTTCACAATGCGACACGGTCCTCTTAAAAACAAACTAATCGTAAGTATTGAAATCCCACAAAATGCCAAGCTCGCCTATCAATCAGTCGCACGAAGTCCTGCTGATAGACCTATTGTTTCCACAGCAGTTGCACAGTGGGAATCTGGACGGATTCGAATCGTCCTTGCAGGATGGGGAGAATTCCCAACGCTCGCATTTGATGGAAATAGTAGTACCAATATTGAGTCTGAAGTTAGTAATCATGCGAAGGATGCAACCATCGACAGTGTCAGCTCAGAATATCGGGAAGAAATGTCAGTACTCTTGACCAAAAGGTGTTTACATAAATTGTCGACTTCAAAACCCTAATGTCATTATTCTTCAAGGTTTCCCTGTGCTCAATCTACCTTTAGACAAAATCTTATCTGGTGATTGTCTTGATGTTCTCGCGCAACTTCCTGAGAATTCTGTGGATCTTATTTTTGCAGACCCACCTTATAACTTGCAGCTGTCTCAAGACCTTCTGCGACCAAATCGAACCCTTGTTGCGGCGGTTGATGATGGGTGGGACAAGTTTCCAAGTATTGAAAAATACGACAACTTTACCCGGCTCTGGATTTCAGCATGCCGGCGCGTCATGAAAAAGAATGGCACAATGTGGGTAATCGGAACATATCACAATATTTTTCGCGTCGGTGCCATTTTACAGGACTTAGGATTCTGGATTCTAAATGACGTAGTTTGGATTAAAACCAATCCAATGCCAAATTTCCGCGGTGTTAGGTTTACCAATGCTCATGAAACACTAATATGGGTTCAGAAACACAAGGGCATGAAATATATATTCAATCATCACGCGATGAAATCAATTAACGATGATCTTCAAATGCGTTCAGATTGGTCGTTGCCAATTTGCACGGGGAAAGAGCGTCTGCGAACCCAAGGTGTGAAATTCCATTCCACTCAGAAACCAGAAGCACTTCTTTATCGCATCCTCCTGTCATCCTCTAACCCTGATGATGTTGTCCTTGATCCGTTCTTTGGTTCTGGGACTACAGGTGTCGTAGCTAAAAAACTTGGGCGTCATTATATCGGTATTGAACGCGATGAGACATATATTTACCGAGCCGAGGGCCGCATCGCTGCTGTTACGCCAGCACCTCCAGGAACTTTGATATTTGATGAACCGAGGCGTAGGTCACGTATTCCATTCGGATTCCTTCTTGAAGCAGGATTCCTTATACCAGGACAAAATCTCTACTTGGTAAATAAGGAGGAAATAACTGCTACCATCCTGGCGAACGGTCAACTACAATGTGGCGTGCAAACCGGTTCAATCCATTCTCTTGCCAAATTACTACTTCAGAATACCCCAGTAAACGGATGGGATAGTTGGTTATACGAAGATCATGGAATAAAAAAAACCATTGATGAATTAAGACAAATAATCCGGGCAGAAAAGTCATAGACCTATGAAACGATTTTCCTCTACACGCAAGATTAGATGGCAAGTAATTAGCCTTATCGGCCTGGCATTAATATCAATTGGAAGTTATTTATGGATAACTTCCCTAATGGTATCGGCTCAAGCCTACCGTTCTCCATTAGCGAACACCCCCCCACAACCCGGTTCCTCCCTTGGCAGCCCGATCACCCGAAGGGTTGTTATTGTATTAATTGATGCCTTACGCTACGATACTTCGACCAACACTTCGGTTATGCCATTCTTGGATTCCTTACGGAATAATGCCGCATATGCCATGATGCATAGTCAGCCTCCATCATTTTCTGCTCCGGCATGGGCGACCATATTGACTGGTGCTTGGCCAAATATCAATGATAGCCAGATTTTCAACCCTCCAGATGTGTCAAGCGCTCGTGCTTTTACGCAGGACGATATATTCAGCGCTGCCCATCGCGCTGGGTTAAATACGGCAGTATCAGGGTATTCTTGGTTTAAAGATATGCTCTTATATAGTGGAGTAAAATCTGAATTTATTACCTCGGGCGAAGACAGCGCAGCCGATAATGTTGTTGTATCCAGCGCCATTCCTTGGATAACGGGCAACTATCAATTGGTACTAATCCACCTCGACCAAGTGGATTATGCAGGACACCACGAAGGCGGTCCCCAGAGCCCGAACTGGAATGCTGCTGCAACTCGAAGTGATATGCTGCTGAGCCAAATCGTTGGGCGACTTGATTTGGGCAATGACACTGTTCTGGTGATTTCTGATCATGGTCAAATTGATCGAGGCGGTCACGGCGGACCCGATCCAATCACATTGGTTGAACCGTTTATACTGGCAGGTGCGGGGATAATTCCCGGAAATTATGAAAACGTGAATATGATCGACATCGCTCCCACTCTTGCTGCATTACTCGGAACCAACATTCCTGCCAGCAACCAAGGTCATGTGTTGATAAAAATGCTTGCTCTCAACCCAGAGCAGAATGTTACCATCCAGAATGCTTTGAAAGTTCAACAAACGCTGTTATTCAATACTTACATGAAAGCAATCGGTTCAAATGAGATATTACAAGGAGGGGAAATAGTCTCAGCAACTCTAACAACAATGAGACAAGCGGAACTGGGTCGAACAGGTAATGAGCGCATTTGGCGTAATTTGCTGGCTGCTTTCCTGGCTATTCTTCCTGCATATATACTTTTCCTACGAAAAGAGAAAAATACCCTGTGGCTGATGGCAGGCGCAATATTTTATATCGCACTATTCAATTTTCGTTATGCGGTCATTGATGGACGAACTTACTCACTTGCATCCATCGAAGGAGCCAATTGGCTCATTTTGTACGTGGGAATTACTTCTGCGGTCGCCTTGTTACTTGGCTGGTTGGTTTCGATGTTTGGACTGCATGCCTTTACATCTGGTTTACGAAAAGCTATCGAAACTTCATCAGGTTTTATATGGATTACAATCTACCTTCTTTCATTGCCCGTGCTTCTAAATTTCGCAATAAACGGTGTGGTTGTTACCTGGTCGCTTCCTGAGTGGTACACCCTGTTTGTTGGATTTCTTTCCCTGATCCAGATGCTGTTTGTGACACTGTTTGGTTTGTTAATCCTGGGAGTGGTGGCTGGGGTTAGTCGACTAATTAGGAAATCGGAAAAACTCCAATCAGTCAACAAATAACCAATTACATGAATAATATTTTGAGGATTCCAGAGATGGTAATTAATCTTTTAGTAAATGGTGTTCAGTTCTCTCTCGAAAATGAACCTTCTGAGACTTTATTTGCGGTCCTTCGCCGAATCGGTTTTTATGGTATCAAGTTTGGCGATGAACAAGGTTTAAGTGGTTCCGATACGGTTTTAATGGATGGTTATCCAATAAACGCTGGGTCAATACTGGCAGCCCAGGCGGAAGGGCACAAAATTGTCACTATTGAAGGTCTGGGAGAGCATCCAAATCAGGGTTGGAGGAAGACGAAGGGTCTGCATCCACTTCAATTGGCATTTATCGAAACTGGTGCAATACAATGCGGTTATTGTACCCCGGCTCAAATCCTGGCTGCAAAAGCGCTCCTGGACAATAACCCAAATCCAACAGAAGATGAAGTCCGGGATGGGATAGCAGGAGTATTGTGTCGTTGTACTGGCTACTATAAACCCGTACAAGCCATTTTACGCGCCGCAGCAGTGATGCGCGGAGAACCTGTTAGCCCATTGGAAAGACCCAAAGTTGAAACTGTTGCTGAGTCAAATTCATTCCAGCGCGTTGGAAAACCAGATCAAAAGGTGGATGCAATTAAACTGGCACAAGGAAAACCTGCATTCACAGCCGATATTAATTTACGGAACATGCTTCACGCCAAAATTTTGCATTCACCATATGCCCATGCTCGGATCAAGAAAATTGACGCAACCAAGGCTAAAGCCTTGCCAGGAGTGGCTGCTGTCCTAACCTGGGAGGACATCCCTCGCGTTGTTTATTCCACAGCAGGCCAATCGGACCCGATTCCGGGACCATTGGACATGTTCTCGCTAGATAATAAAGTCCGCTTTGTAGGTGATAGAGTTGCCTTTGTAGCTGCAGAAACGCCTGATATTGCTGAGAATGCTGTTAAATTAATTGAGGTTGAATACGAAATTCTCCCGTCCGTCCTAAACCCGGAAACCGCAATGAAACCTGGCGAACCCCAAATCCATGACGAACATGAATATATTAATTTCGCCAATTCCAACCCAGAAATCAATCTCGCTGCCGAAATTAGAATCGACATTGGTGACATGGAAAGCGGGTTCGCAGATGCAGAAGAAATATTTGAGGCAGATTATGTCGTTCCAAAAGTCCAACAAGCCCATATCGAACCACATGTGGTTGTTACATATTGGGACGAAAACGATCGATTGGTGATTCGAACGAGCACCCAGATTCCATTTCATGTCCGCAGGCAAATGGCTCCAGTTCTGGGGTTGCCAATCAAACGAATTCGTGTCATCAAGCCAAGAATTGGCGGTGGATTTGGTGGCAAACAAGAGATCCTGGTTGAAGATGTGGCTGCCCATCTTACAATTGCGACAAAACGTCCGGTTATATTGGAATATTCGCGGGAAGAGGAATTTATCGCCTCACGTTCCCGCCACCCAATGCATATTCACATGAAGACCGGTGTAAAAAAAGATGGCACTATAACAGCCAATGAAATGAGGATTTTGTCAGATACTGGTGCGTATGGGTGTCATGCCTTGACCGTAACCGGCAACACCGGACAAAAATGCATGGCTCTTTATGTTGGTGATGGAAAATACCGCAAATCACCCAATATTCGCTTTTACGCTGATGTTGTCTACACTAATACTCCACCCGCAGGCGCATTTCGAGGGTATGGGGTGCCACAAGGTTTTTGGCCAGTAGAGCGCCACATGGAAAAGATTGCTCGATCCTTGAACATCGACCCTCTTAAGTTTCGTATGAAAAATGCCATTCGTGCAGGTGAGTTTCATCCATTCAGTACTGCTTGGAATGAAGGTCGCGAACCACACCCGGAAACTGTCAACACAGTTGGGCTGGAAGACTGCATACGCGCTGGGAAATCCGAGATTGGATGGGATGATAAATATGGTAATCACCAATGGAGATTGGGAGAAACTCGGGATTCGGCCATCAAAAAAGGCATCGGTGTAGCGCTTGTTATGCAAGGAACTGCAATACCTTATCTTGATATGGGTGGGGCATCCATAAAAATGAACGAGGATGCCTCCTTCAACTTGATGGTGGGAGCTGCGGACTTGGGGACAGGAGCCGACACTGTCCTGGCACAAATGGCAGCAGAAGTTCTCGGAGTCCCAACAGAGGACATACTTGTTTACTCATCCGATACTGATTTCACCCCCTTCGATAAGGGAGCATACGCTTCTTCGACGACGTATATTTCTGGCACGGCGGTAACAAGAGCAGCGCAGGTTGCGGCAGAGCGTATAAAATTGCGTGCTGCAAAAATTATTAATTCTCTAAATGCTGGCAAATCGGGAATAACACAAATTTCTCACGATGAAATACAACTTCGTGACAAATTCGCATTTGCACCAAATGGTCAATCTGTTTCTTTATCTGAGATCGCCCTAGATGCTCTCCACCGGACAGAGCAAGAACAGATCATGGGAGTTGGGATCTTACGTTTCACCTTCTGCACCGCCTCCATTTCGCTGCCCAGTTTGCTGAGGTTTCTGTTGATACCGAAACAGGAGCAGTTACAGTCGACAAACTTGTCATGGCAGTTGATAGTGGAGTAATCGTGAACCCGCAGACAGCCTCTGGTCAGATCGAAGGTGGAATGATCCAAGCACTCGGGTATGCAGTTTGCGAAGAAATGACATATGATAATAAAGGTCGTGCACGGGAGCGCGATTTTGATGACTATCATATCTTTCGGGCTAACGAAATACCCGAACTAACTTCCATTTTTATCGAAACGTTCGAACCTACTCACCCGTTTGGAGTCAAAGCAGTTGCGGAGATTCCCCTGGATGGGGTTGCCCCTGCCGTAGGAAATGCTATACTGGATGCGATTGGTGTGAATATTGACGAAATTCCAATCACGCCAGAAAAAGTATGGAAGGCTCTCAATCAAAAACAACTGATTGGAGAATTGCTTTTGGTGAAATAATGGAAGACAAGATCTATGTTATCGGGCATGTAAACCCTGATACTGATACCGTTGCTGCCGCAGTTGGGTATGCCTGGTTACTTCATGAACGCGATGGGATTGAGGTGGTTGCTGCCCGTGCTGGAGCAGTAAATCCCCAAACCGCATGGGTGCTAAAAAGGGTCGGCTTGGATGCTCCTGTATTACTTAATGACGCATCGCCTCGATTTGAATCCATAACACGTCATCTCGACACAGCAAAGCCCGAATCATCCCTTGGAGAAGCTTGGGGAATTGCCGCCCGAACATGGGGAGTGGCCCCTGTTGTGGATGAGGATGGTTCCCCATGTGGATTGATCACAGGTACCAGCCTGTTTAGATTGGTAAACAAATTAATTGGTCCAAATCCAAAGAGGCAGGATATTAGTTTGGCAGATATTCTGGAAGTTACCTGCCTGGAAGCTTGTGATTCAGACGTTCCCAAATTCCAGGCTGGTAGCCGAATTAGGGATTCTTTGAGGAGAATTTTGCGAGAAGAAGGAGATGACTTCTTTGTGGTTGACGACAAAGGGCAATATTTGGGGATTTGCCGCCAACGTGACGTACTCAACCCGCCACGGATGAAATTAATACTAGTAGACCATAACGAACCCCGTCAGGCAATCGCTCACCTAGAAGAAGCAGAACTGCTCGAAATCCTTGACCACCACAGGTTGGGCAACCCTTCGACACATGTGCCTATTAAATTCAGTGTTGATATTGTGGGCAGTACCAGTACACTTGTTTCGGAAAAAATTGAAGAAGGTGGATTGAGCGCTCCACCAAAAATCGCAGGATTCCTGCTATCAGGCCTTCTTGCAGACACTCTCATAATGACATCACCCACTACAACTACCCGTGACAAAAAAGCTGCCGACCGACTAGGGCGATGGGCGTTTACACGTGGTAGCCCATTGAACGGAGAGACTGTACTTTCATTTGGAACTCAGGTCTTAAGCGCCAGCGCTGGCTTATCAACTCGAACTCCTGAAGAAATTGTAAATACAGATATGAAACTATATGAGGCGGGAGGATTTCGTTTCGCAATCGCTCAAGCTGAGGTGACGGATTTGATGCAATTGACTGAACACCTGAGCAAACTAATGATTGCTTTGACCACGTTGCGGGATAAACGCGCCCTGGATTTTGCTATGTTAATGGTCACGGATGTGGTAAACAGTTCGAGCCGACTAATTCTAACAGACGAACCTCCTCAATTATCCGATCTCCCTTTCCCACCTCAACCAGATGGGACTAGGCTCGCAGAAGGAACAGTTTCACGGAAAAAGCAATTATTACCTGTCGTCTTGGGACTACTTGAAAGGTAAAATATGATTACAATTCCAAATTCTCAACTCATCGAGGCAGACCTCCCCACCCGTCGCGCAGCGTGGATGAAAATACTTCCTTTCGCTAATTCATTCAATGGGTATGAATATTGGGGTTCAGTCCAGAAATGCCGCGAGGTAGCAAAAGAGGGAGTTTCTTTGCATAAGGATAATAAAGCTCTGAACCAAACCCTGACAGAATTACGTACATGCCTGTTTTTCGAAGCACGCCGCTGGAAACATCTTGAGAAAAAACCGACCAAGTCAGGTTTGGAATATGTACATGCGCTTGTGGAAGCCATTCGTTCACGTATTCGCACAAAAGAACTATCATGATTGTTTTTGGTATATTTCGGGTGTGAGAAACACAAATGGAATAATCAGTGAATATTATCTTTAAAGCTCTTGCTGATCTTGACTTAACTCCCCAGCCGGTTGCTCTTTGCACTGTTGTCAAAACGAGTGGCTCTACTCCACGACACAGCACAAGTAAAATGTTGGTTTATCTTGATGGGCATTTTCTAGGGACTGTCGGTGGCGGGGAATTGGAAAACCGAGTCCGAAAGGAAGCCCTTGCATCCTTGCATGACGGAGAGGCACGTTTGCTTTCCTACAATATGACAGACCCAAAACGCGGAGACGTAGGTATTTGCGGAGGTCAGGTGGAGGTATTCGTGGAACCCATTTTGCCACCCCCCATGATCGTTATTCTCGGCGGCGGACACGTTGGTAAAGCTGTTGCCCATCTTGCAAAATGGATGGGTTATCATGTGGTGGTCTCCGATGACAGGCCTGATTTCTGCACACGCGAGTCCAACCCGGATGCCGACGAGTTTTACAATGTTACGATTGCTGAATTACCCTTGCATTTAAAAATAACCCATCAGACCGCATTGGTTCTTACCACCCGGGGAAACAACCTGGATGTTGCCGGGCTGCCAGCATTACTTGAAACCAAAGCTGGTTACATAGGTGTTATCGGTTCGCGCAAGCGGTGGTCCGAGACTGTAAAAATGCTTAATCAGTCCGGGATATCTGATGAACAATTAAGGCATGTCCACTCTCCCATTGGGCTGGGGATAGGTGCAGAAACGCCAGAAGAGATCGCAATAAGTATTATGGCGGAAGTACTTATGTTGCGTGCAGGCGGATCTGGGAAACAGATGAAGGAAGTTCGTTGAATGCATGAATTGACTTTCTCATCCTGTTTGAAATTCCTGATTATTTCTATTAGATAGGCTTGGTGTCATCTGTGAATCTACCTGTATAGACGTAGCTTCGATAAAACTTTTCAGGACTGGTAGCGTAGATTAAACAGGATAAAATAGCTTGAATCATTAACCTTCATCGAATATAATAAATTAGTCCAGCATATATAAAGGAGAGATAAAATGGCGCGTATTTTTGATGTAATTGAATATGCAAATGAAATGACAGATGAAATTGTCCATCGTTTCCCTGATAACACGACCATTGGCGATTATCGAATTGGCTCTAATGTAATTGTCCGTGATGGCCAAACTGCAGTCTTTTTCCGCGATGGGCAGGCGTTGGACATGTTTGGCCCTGGGCGTCATGTAATCGCCACCGCCAATATCCCAAAATTGATTGATTTCATTGGTAAAGCATTTAACGACCGAACTCCCTTCCCCTGCGAAGTCTATTTCGTTTCTATGAAGGAGTTTCCTAATCGGAAATGGGGCACTCCGCAGCCGATCATTGTTCGAAATCCAGGCATGGGGTTGGGGGTGGCTCTCCTTCAAGGATTTGGAACTTACAGTTTTCAAGTAAAAGATCCGCAGCAATTCATCATCCAGATCGTTGGGAAACAGGCCGTATATCGGATTGACGAAATTGAGGAACGATTACGAAGCGTTTTGTTATCAAAATTGCAGGATACGCTTGGGGAGTGGGCTGCAAAATATGCTGTCCCTGAAATGATCGGGAAAACAATTGAACTTGGAGGATACGTTCGGTCGCTTGGCGAAGAGGATTTTAATGCAGTCGGCCTAACACTCAAATCTTTTTATGTCGGCAATTTGAAGCCGTCGGATAAATCCGCAGAAGAGTTGCGGGCAATGGGTATGCTTGACATGGCTACATACACCCAATTGCAAGCAGCAGATGCGATGCGTGATGCTGCTTCCAACCCAAGCGGTGGAGCTGGACTAACAGCTGGTATTGGTGCTGGGATGGGAATCGGAAATCTAATGGGTCAAGCTCTCCAGGGCGGAATGCAATCGGGTCAGCCACAGCAGCAATCCCCTTCCGGTGGATCCCCGGCAGGTGGGAAAATGCCAGATGTAATGACACCCGCTGAAGCTGCTGGTTTTTTAAAAGTTTCAGAGGAAGATGTCTTGGCTGCTATCAAGGATGGAAGTCTAAAAGCGAAGAAACTTGGAAATGCATACCGTATTAGTAAGGAATCGGTTGATGAGTTCTTAAAAGGTTAATTGTCTTGAATGTCAAAACGAGTCCGGTATACCCGGACTCGTTTTTATTAAATGCATTTTGGTTACTTGGATCTATTCCAACTCAGCTAAAACATCAGCTACCGCATCTAGCACATCCCCTGCCATTACTCCAGCGGTGTTCCCTTGGACCACAGCAGCAGCTACACCAGCTTGCGCATGCACCCAGGCTCCAAGCCTAGCTGCATTATACGGTTCCAATCCTTGTGCCCGAAGACCGGCAATCAAGCCAGCCAAGACATCCCCGGTACCTGCATGGGCCAACGCTGATGTTGCTACTGGAATAGTAGTTGTGCGTCCATCTGGTGAAGCGATAATCGTAAATGCTCCTTTCAATACGACTACATGCCTCCATAGTTTGGCATATTTTACAGCAATTGCATTTCGGTTTTCTTGAATTTTTTCAATCGGCTCCCCGGTAAGAGCAGACATCTCGCCAGGATGGGGTGTTAATATTGCAGTTTGTGGGAGTAATCGAGGCCATTCAGGGATTTTTGCCAGCAACTTCAATCCGTCAGCATCAACAATAAATGGGGGTAGGACTGAACCCTTTTGCTTTTTGCTCCCTTCAGAGCTTTTTACAAAACCCATTGGTGCATGAGAGCCTTTCTTTATAGCTCCTCCCAGTAAATTCGCAATAAAATCCCTGGTTGTATCGTCCATACCCAACCCGGGACCAACCAGCAGCGCAGTGGCGCGTTCCAAATTATTGATCAAAACATCCGCCGCAGAGGAGGAGATTGAACCCATTTCGTGGGGTAAGAGGAGCCAGGTTGCTTCTGGAAAATGTCCAGATAAAGCGGAATGCAAAGGAGCTGGAATAGCCAGCGTCACTAAGCCGGCACCTATTCTGTAAGCTGCCTTACCAGCAAGCAAAGCAGCACCGGTATAATTAACTGAGCCTGCCACCACAATAGTTGTACCAAAAGTCCCTTTGTGGGAATTAGTTGGTCGATCAGGGATCAAAGAGGCAGCAAGAATTTCATTTCCCACTTCATTATCGAGAGAGGACCAGGATTTCAAGCCTTCAAGAGGACCAATATCCACGACCCTCAATTCACCGATAAAATCATACGCAGGAAGTTTCAACAAGCCCTGTTTGACTGCTGCCAGGGTAACTGTCGCGTCAGCATGGATACACTCTTCTGCTACCGCGCCGGTATCGCAATCAACACCAGAGGGACAATCAATGGCAACAATTAATGGTTGCCAATCTATTGTTTTAAGAATTGATTTAATAGTTCCGAGAACTTTACTAATGTCGGCCTTCATGGGGAGTTTAAATCCAGTACCCAGAACTCCATCCAGGACGACATCGGCAGTTTCCAAAAAGGCAGTGAGTTGTTGGAAATCAGAGTCCTTTTCAGCCAGGTAGATCTCCCCATCAGCTTCTTCCAATCTTTTTACCAATGAGTCCCCTGCGGGTTTACGCTTAATGAGGTATGCACGTGCTTTCCAACCTTTTTCAGCCAAATGAGTTAAGGCAACCAGAGTATCTCCGCCGTTGTTGCCAGGACCGACAAATCCCAACACCTGAATATCTTCCTCGTCATCCTGTGCGTATGCCAATTGCATAACTTCTCGCGAGACGTTATGCCCGGCATTTTCCATCATCATGGAATAAGTCAGTCCATTCGAATCCGCATCCTGTTCGATAGAATGCATTTCAGAAATCGAAACCAGTTTCATTTAAGATATCTCCTGTTAACGCCGCATTATATACCCATAATTGAATAGTCGATATAGACGCCAAAATTTAGGATTATTATTGATTATCCCCAATAGATTTTTGTGCTCATGATTAATTATTCTTTATGATAGTAGTTGGAGAATCGGTTCTTCATAAACATATAGGCAGATCCAAATTAATAGATTAATTTCAAATGTCCCGGGATACCCACTCCAAACCTAATTCGACCAACTTTTTATGGGAGGGCTTGCCCGTAACAGGGTCCCAACCTCGAGCTGAATAATATGCGGAAAGCATTTCCTCCAGCGGAGGTACATATCCAGCTGACGGTCCATCATCAAGTGGCTGAAGGAGCGCTTTGGGAAGAGTGTCGTTAATTCGTGTCAGCCCTAACCGGTTATTGATCGCCCTTTTCAAATTCCAACCTCGTTCACCGCAGTGCAGCAAGTCGTCTACAGTGTAGTTATACCCACATGCTGCATTTACCAGCCCTGCGATCATTTCTGCGGGTACATTTCCAAAAAGACATAGCACAAGAGAATCACAAACGCTTCGCCAGTCTTGGTGACGCGCTACATTGGCAGATTTTTCTGCCCCTGCTTGTCGATCAATATATCTCAACCCAATGCCGCTGTCCGCTTGACCCCAGTCCACTAAAAAATAATCAGATTTGTTATGACATGCGCCTCGGGGACTTGTTGCGTAAACCAATGCCATTCCGGAAACGCCACGCGGATCGTGGTAGGCTACCTCCAGGCCATTTACCTGAATCGCCTCATCCTCTGCATCGAAATGTGCTCCAAATCTCCGAGCTCCCTCTGCCATGAATTTTCCAATCCCCTCTCTATGAGCCATTAAATGGAGTAACCTTTCTGCCCCAGAAACATCTCCCCAATTTAACGCAAAACCAATATCGTGATCGGTGATTTTTCCTATTTCAAATAACCTATACGCTAAACCGATGGTATTGGATGCACTGATTGTGTCCATTCCATAGCGGTCGCATATTTCCCCCAGCCTAACGATAGCAGGTAAATCATCATTCAGGAGGTTGGGGCCAAAGCCAATAATTGTTTCATATTCTGGACCTTTTCGTTTTTGCCCATCCTCCAAGCGCACGACTCGCCCGCACGCTATCACGCATGCATGACACGCACTGACGCCAGCAAGGATGGTTTCTGCCATGGTTGATCCGGAAACTTTCCCAACACCTTCAAAGAACCCCTGGTGGTAGTATTTTTTGGGAACTCCCCCCAGGTAATCCGAATAATCCGCTGCACCCGCAGTGCCCAACTCGTGAGTCACCTGGGAAACTGTATCTTCCTTCAATAAATGATTTGAGGAAGAACGCAAGGGTGAGAACACTAAAGGGTGGACTAATGGAATTTTCTTTGTTCCCTTAACTGCAATCGCCTTAAGGTTTTTCGACCCGGATATTGCTCCCAAACCAGTGCGCCCGGCTGTCCGGCCATGATCGCAATATAAGCCGGCGAAAAGAACTCTTTTTTCGCCAGCCAGACCAATGGTTAAAACATGGGCACTTGGCACCCCGATTTCTGTTTTAATTACAGTTTGCGCATCATAGGAGTCCTTACTCCAAACATTAGCAGCGTCCCGAATTGACAATTGACCCTCGTATATCCATAGATATACTGGTTTCCGCGCCTTTACCCGTGATCCACAACCCGTCATATCCGCAGAAACGAAGTTCAGGACCCCAAAAACCGCCGCAGTTTGATTCAGCCCACAATCCAGTCGCTGGTGATTTTCCACAAACGACAAAACGACCAACAGTTGGGCCAGCAGTACCAGAAAGCGGACCATTTAAAAAGAGAAGAGGAGAATTCGGGAGAAAATGGATCGAGCTCCGGAGTGATCACATGATAAAGAAGGCGAGCTGCTAGCAAAGCGCCGCCTATATAGTCCCGTTCCCATTCAAGCGGAATCACAAACTCGGATGTCTCCCCTGTGGTTAAATTAATTTTTAGGATTGGCTGCATATTCAGGAAAGGACTTCTGTGGTCACTTCACGTGCACATCGAACAAAATCCAGCACAGTCGGTACATTACGCATCATATAGGCCATGTTTCCGTGTACTTGCAATTTTCGAGTCATCATTGCCTGCATGGGATCAAGTTCATTTTTCATAATGTGCGATATATTTTCATAAGTCGCTGATAAAATAAATTTCGGCTTGGGAGATGGTAGGTCGGTGAGAATCTCAGTTTTACGGCATTTCCCATGCCATAGATCCAGATAGTACAATATTTTCTCGTTTATGGGACCACCAGGCTCAATAACAACAACAATATCTCCTTCCCAATTTCGAGCAATTTGTGAATAGCGATCATCAGAATTTAGTTTATCAGATAAGGTTTGCAGCCATTCAGGGCTTGGAAATATAACAGGCATAATATCCTCCTATATGGAAACCTGATTGGCATTATATCATTTTCATATTTCAGACTCTGGATTCCAGATAAAATGAATCGCATTTTTCCTCTTGCCTTAATTCGAAAGTTGGTCTATGCTTATACAACCAAAGGAGACAGGTACAAGATCCTGAACTCCATCATCAGAAACGGCCAATTCGATTCAAAAAGGAGAGAGAGAAGAGATGAAAAATATTGCATTCGCATTGAGTGTTTTGGTCCTGGCAAGCATGATTTTGGTCGGCTGTGGAGCTGCACCCACAGCGGTACCAGCGACTGCGGTTCCTACAACAGCTACGATAGGTTCCCTCCCTGATCTTGGTGGTAAAACTATCACGGTTGCTGTTGAAAACGCCTACCCACCTTTCAACAGCATAGATACAGCCACTGGAGTGGGCGTAGGCTGGGATTATGATTCTGTCACAGAAATATGTCGGCGGTTAAATTGCGTTCCTGAATTCAAACAAGCTGCCTGGGATGGGATTTTCCCAGCAATGCAGGCTGGTGAGTTTGATATGCTGGCAGATGGGGTGACAGTTACAACAGAGCGCGCCCAAATCGTTGATTTTTCAACCCCCTATGTTGAAGTAAACCAATACCTCCTTGTTCGGACCGACGAGACTCGCACTGTTGAACAAATGAAAACGGATACAAATGCCAAGATTGGCACCCAGATCGGAACAACGAACGAAATCGCAGCCAAAGCATATTTTACAGACAAAACCATCCAGTCGTTTGAAGATTTTGGCGCAGCTGTATTAGCATTAAAATCAAGTGATATTGACGGTGTTGTGATAGATAACATAGCAGCTGTAGGTTTTATGAATGAAAATCCGGGGGTATTCAAACTCGCTGGCCAAATAGCGACTGGCGAGACCTTGGCATTCGTTTTCCCACAAAACTCCACCCTAAAGGACCCAGTGAACGCTGCACTCGCAGCAATGACTGCCGACGGCACACTTATCGCAACTTAATAAAAAATGGGGGCTTATTCCGTAATTAAATTCCTGGCCGTTTCTGACATTTGCGAGATGGGGGCATTGCTCCCATCTCGCATAATATTTATCATCTAGGAGTCCTTGATGGAATCTTCTACTAACCTGTCAAACCCCAGTTTGATCCCAGGGGGTTGGAAAATCGCAAAGTGGCCATGGTGGGTAATCGCACTTGTACTTACAGGGCTGGCAATTATTTATCTTATTACGGCATCCACAAATTATCAACAATCTTTCCTATATCTTATTCAAGGGGTATACACAACTCTTCGGATAACGGTATTTTCGTATCTAATTGCTACAGTTATTGGACTATTTGCCGGTTTAGCAAGGGTCTCAAAGAACGTTGTTCTTTTTAACCTCTCGACTCTTTATGTTGAAGTTATTCGCGGAATACCGTTGGTTGTATTATTATTGTACATAGCCTTTGCACTATTTCCCAGTATTTGTAGATTTGGTAAAAGGATTAGGGGGCTGGGGACTAGGGATTATCCCTGGTAGTAATTTTTTCCTATCGCTTTCTAAATTTTCCATTAGAGCAGTCTCTATGGAAGGGCGCGCCATCATTGCACTTGGATTTGGATATGGAGCTTATGAGGCGGAAGTATTTCGCGCTGGGATACAATCGATTGGTAAAGGTCAAACGGAAGCCGCCCGGTCGCTTGGGATGACCTATTTACAAGCCATGCGATTTATAATTTTGCCGCAAGCTATTCGTCGGGTATTGCCCCCTCTTGGAAATGATTTTATTGCTTGCCTAAAAGATTCATCTTTAGCTACAGTCCTTGCAGTGAACGAATTGACCCAGTTGGGTCGTATGTTGCGTGCAAGCAATTTCCGGGTATTGGAAGTTTTTAACATAATGGCCTTCTTATACTTAACAATGACCCTGTGTTTATCTGGTGCTGTTCATTGGTTGGAACGTAAGATGAAGATCGAAGAATAATTAATAAAAGCCGCCCATCGGCGGCTTTTATTACGAGTGCGCTGGGGGGGACTTGAACCCCCACGCCTTGCGGCACATGCCCCTCAAGCATGCCTGTCTGCCAGTTCCAGCACCAGCGCGAGCAGGTCGTATTATAATCACGTTCAACTGCTTGTCAAGCACGACAAAAGAAACTAGCGGAGGACTAATGACTTCTATTGTAGTAGATGCCATGGGAAGTGATGATTTCCCAACCCCTGATGTTGTTGGTGCAGTAATGGCTGCCCGAGAATATGGTGTGGAAATAATTCTGGTGGGCGATGAAAAATTAATTGCACCAATTCTCAAGACCCAAAATCCTGGCAGCCTCCCAATAAGAATCGTACACGCATCAGAAATGCTGACCATGGAAGACAAGGGAATGGCGCTTGTATTGAAAGCACGTCGCCCATCATCAAAAACATCCATGGCAGTTGGAATCGACCTTGTTAAAAATGGGACGGCAGATGCATTTGTCACAGCTGGAAACACCGGAGCAGCTTCCGTGACCGCATACTTTAGATTGGGTACAATTCCAGGTGTTGACCGCCCAGGACTGTCTCCAGTATTCCCCACCGCTACAGGTTCCTGTGTCGTTGTGGATGTCGGTGCCAATCCTGACTGTAAACCTCAAAACCTGCTCCAGTTTGCAATCATGGGCAGTATCTATGCTGAAAAAGTGCGGGGTATTTCTAATCCAAGAATTGGTTTACTTTCAAACGGTGAAGAAGCCGGGAAAGGCAATGATCTTATCAAGCATACCTTTCCCTTGTTAAATAATTCTGGGTTGAACTTCTATGGTAACATCG
Source organism: uncultured Chloroflexia bacterium (assembly GCA_963826215.1). Lineage (GTDB taxonomy): Bacteria > Chloroflexota > Anaerolineae > Anaerolineales > Villigracilaceae > UBA877. The sequence continues at coordinate 696,043 of CAWGWL010000033.1, forward strand.
AAGGCAAGGAACTTATCGGAGGACAGGTAGACGTAGCCGTAACCGACGGCTTTACAGGTAATGTGCTATTAAAATCCTCTGAAGCTGTTGCGAAACTAATGATGGACAAAATAAAGGAAGCAATTCAAAATGGTGGTATACGGGCCAAACTAGGCGGGCTTTTAGTCAAGCCTGCCCTTAGGGGGATTAAAAAGCTTATGGACCCCTCAGAAGAGGGAGCTGCTCCTTTATTGGGAATAAATGGCTTGGTTTTCATTGGCCATGGTCGTTCGGATTCTGTAGCAATTAAAAATGCTGTGCGAGTGGCAAATAACGCAGTTAATGCAAATGTCTTGGATTCCATCCGAAGTGCAATCGAAAAATCCCTTATGAATTAGAGGAAACATGAAAATTGTAACTAACATTAATCTGATCAAACGAAACGCAAAAATTGGCCAATTTACCAGCATAGGTGCTCTCGTTATTTTGGGAATTGGTCTTTACATATCTTTTAAAATGCCGGATAAATTTGGATATTCCCTGGCAGCATTATTATTGGGCTTTTTCATGTCGCAAATTGGAATGTATTATGGGAACCGGTGGGGTCGTAGTCCACGCCCGGATGAAATGATAGATAAGGCGCTAAAAGGACTGGGACGTGAGTACACCATGTATCATTATAAAACACCAGCCGCCCATCTTCTTGTCGGCTCAGCTGGGGTGTGGACTTTAATGCCTTACTATCAGAGCGGAAAAATTGTTTATGAGAAAAAACGCTGGAAATCAAAAGGAGGAGGGTTTCTCCAATCCTATTTGCGTTTATTTGGTCAGGAAAATATGGGTCGCCCGGAAATCGAATCTGAGACCGAAATTGAGGCTTCAAGGCGTTATTTAATAAAGGTTCTTCCCGAGGGAAGTGATATTCCACCAATTCACGCAATATTATTGTTTACAAGCCCAAAGGTTGAATTAAGCGTAGAGGAAGCTCCACTTCCGGCAATTACCCCTAAGGATCTAAAAGACTTCCTGCGTGATAAAAGTAAAGAAAACCCAATCAGCAATCAGGTTATAGAGTCAATTATCCAAGTTTTACCTAAACCTGAACGTGAAGACTAACTGATGAAAAATGCATTAGTCTGATTGTTTGAGGGGAAAATCCGTCAGACCCGATTTATCAGTCATTTTTTATATGAAACCTATCGTCGCCCTCGACCTCGAAACCACTGGCCTGGATTCCCAAAGTGATGCCATAATTGAAATTGGAGCTGTTCGATTCGATGGAAACCGCATTGAGAATGAGCTGTCTCTGCTTATTAACCCTGGAAGACATATTCCAGAGTTTATAACCGGATTGACTGGAATAAATGATAGTATGGTGCGGGATGCTCCTCACATCCGGGAAGTGTTGCCAGAACTGGCCGAGTTCATTCGGGATTCTCCGATACTTGGGCATAATATCAAGTTTGATCTTTCGTTCCTTCATAAATTCAAACTTTTCGAATTTAACGATAGTATTGATACCTATGAACTTGCAGCGGTACTGATGCCCTCCGCCAGCAGATATAACTTGGGAGCCCTGGGTAAACAACTCGGGATTCCCCTACCAGCAACTCACCGCGCTTTGGACGATGCCCGTGTTACTGCCGCAGCTTACCAAAAGCTTTATGTTCAAGCAATGGAATTACCCATCGAACTTCTGACCGAGATCGTCGAAAATTGCGAAGCAATTGAATGGGACGGATCATGGGCTTTTACACAGGCATTACGAGCAAGATCTTTAGACGGGGTAAAGTCACAACACTGTGAAGGGGAAACCTCCTTCCACTCCGCTTTTTTCGAAGAAGGAAGACAAGCAAAAGTCTCCTCTCCTTCAAATTCCAGCTGAGCTAGAGTCAATCGATCCGGAAGAAACTGCCTCCATACTTGAGCATGGTGGACCTTTTTCAAAATTTTTTGATAGTTTTGAATATCGCCCGGAGCAAGTGGAAATGCTTCGAGAAGTTGCTTCAGCTTTATCTCTGGGACAACATCTGTTGGTCGAGGCAGGAACCGGTGTCGGGAAATCCTTAGCCTACCTGATCCCAGCTGCACTATTCGCGATAAAAAACAATACTCGTGTACTTATTTCGACCAATACAATCAATCTGCAAGATCAATTAATTAAGAAAGATATTCCTGATCTTTCCCACGCGCTTGGATTGAGTCTTAGGGCTGCTGTCCTTAAAGGCCGCTCTAATTACCTTTGTCCCAGACGGTTTGATCTATTACGTCATCGAGGCCCGGCAAACGCTGATGAGATGCGAATTTTGGCAAAGGTACTGGTATGGCTGCAAGATAATTCAAGTGGAGACAGAACTGAGATTAATTTGACGGGTCCCTCCGAACGAGATGTATGGCTCCACATATCCGCAGAAGACGATGCCTGCACCAATGAGACTTGTCTTGAACGTACAGGGGGAGCCTGTCCATTTTTTCGAGCTAAACAGGCTTCAATAAACGCTCACATATTAATCGTTAACCATGCTCTGTTGCTGACCGATGTAGCTGTGGGCAATCGAATCTTACCAGAGTACGAGCATGTCATCATCGACGAAGGTCACCATTTGGAAGCTGCCACGACAGATGCATTGTCCTTCCGTTTGACGCAATTTGATCTGGACCGATTATTCCGAGAAGCGGGCAGTTCAAATTCTGGGATTCTGGGGCAATTGATAGCCAATGCTCGAAATAACTCCCGTCCATCAGATTTCGCGATACTAAACCAAAAGAGCGAACGCGCTTTTGACTTGATTTTCCGTCTTACAAGAACAAACCCGGCTTTTTTTTAACTCCTTGACGGATTTTATTTCAATCCAACGAGAAGGACAACCCTCCACGACATATAACTATCAGGAACGAATTCTCCCTTCCACACGCACTCAACCAGGCTGGAATGCCGTTGAAATGGCGTGGGAAGCATCAGGTGAAACACTTACCTTGTTTACCACAATCCTCGGTGAAATCCAAAAGGGAGCTGCAGAACTTTTATCGGAAGGTATGGAATCACTTGAAGATGTGATAAGCAACATTGGAAATCTATACCGAAGATTTAGTGAAGCCGAGTCTATGGTAAGCTCATTGGTTTACAATCCCACTCCAGATTATGTATATTGGGTGGAAATCAATCCGAATAATAATCGAATGGCCTTAAACGCCGCTCCTATCCGCGTTGGCGATTTAGTTGAAAAATACCTCTGGCATGAGAAACGTTGCGTAATTCTGACATCAGCCACTTTGACTACCCATGGTGAATTCAGCTATGTGCGAACTTCCCTTTCTGCCGATGAAGCGAACGAATTGGCACTGGGATCCCCATTTGATTATGAGGGATCTGCACTGCTCTATATCGCAAATGATATTGCAGAACCAAATTCAGCAGATTTCCAGCGCCAATTGGACCGAACGCTAATCCAGCTCTGTAAAGCTAGTGACTGGCAGGACCCTTGTGCTTTTTACTTCATATGCCCAATTAAAACGAACTTCTAAAACCATTAGCGGACCGCTGGCACAAAATGATATCATCGTCTTCGAACAAGGCGAAGGGGCTTCGCCGAATGCACTTCTGGAGTCATTCCGCACCTCTGATCGGGCGGTTCTTCTCGGAACTCGTTCTTTTTGGGAAGGTGTGGATATCCCGGGCGATGCTCTTTCAGTGTTGGTCATTGTGAAACTGCCATTTTCAGTCCCATCCGACCCCTTGGTTGCTGCTCGATCTGAAACATTCGAAGATCCTTTCAATGAATATCACTTACCCGAAGCAATTCTTCGGTTTCGTCAAGGGTTTGGACGACTAATCAGGACACAAACAGATCGCGGTGTAGTAGTCATACTTGACCGGCGGGTATTAACCAAATCTTATGGAAAATTGTTTATCGAATCTCTTCCCCGGTGTACGATAAAAGTGGGATCTTTAACTGATCTGCCATCCGCGACAGCTAAATGGCTGCAAAAATAATCTTCCGGGAGAATATTTATGGATCAATTAACATATGAAGTTCTTGTGGAAGTAAATGGTCGCCTGGAGGCTGAACTGATCGAAAGTTATTTGGAAGCTCAGGGAATTGATGTTGAACTTATTCAAGAGTCAATTGGCCATTCTGCTTACCCAGTGACAGTGGATGGACTTGGGCGCGTCCAAATATTTGTCCCCAAAGGAAAAATTATTGAGGCTCGGGATTGGTTAAAAGCATTTCGAGAGGGGATTAATGATTAATCCGGAATAACTTTTTTTCTTTTGATAGAAATCTTATTATGGATATATATGAAAGAGAAATATCCCCAAGGTGCTGCAGTATTTTGCGCTGGTAGTTTCTTAATAATTATTTTAGGCTATTTGTCCCAGTAAAATACCTCCAAAAGAGGTGTTTTGATCAACTTATGTCGTGAAAGTGACACAATCTTGGTTTTTTGTTTATTGGGGAAAGCGCTGAGTAATGTATTCGTGATAATTCTATCTGGTAAATAAAACATCCCGCCAGCTAGCTGGCGGGAATGCACATTTCCAATAGTTATTTCATCCTTTTTATATAAAAGCTATAGCCCAAATATGTTCCACCACAAAGGACAAGGGCAAGTAGAATTATTACCCATCCGCCAGCAAATGCTTGCCCAATCGCAGAAATTGCAGGAATCCCAGAACTGTAAAGTGGTATCCAGAGCACAGCCATAACGACGGCAAATATAGTGGCAAATATTGCCACAGTCCATGTCGCCATCTTCTTAAGCTTGATCGAATTTTCGGTCACTTGAGCCTCCTGGTTACTGGGCGATAATAAAATTGTAGCATCAATTACTGAAACGCGTGATTACAATTTCCTTACTTTTTCCCCGCTGATCCCTACACTAAGTTTATCTGACATAGAATATATGTTTTCAAATTTGCTGGCAAATAAACCAGCGATATTTTCTCTATCGAGAAAATGGCTGCGCATAAATAACATTTTTTCGCCAGCAGCAATCAACTTAACTGCTAATTTTTGGATGTTTGGCTCAATAATTACTATCCTCCCACCAGGAATAAGGACCCTCCATAATTCTACAACTGCATCGTTTTGTCTAATAATGTGATGAAGGGCATCCACCATAATGATCCGATCGAAGGAATTTGACCTAAATGGAAGTAGTTCTACAAATGCGCAGGTCGCACTCAACCCCTTCCTGACGGCATAACGCAACATCCCCCGGGAAATATCTACAACAATGACTTCACGAACAATTTTTCGAAGGGAAATTGAAACTCGTCCCGTACCACCACCAGCATCTAGTAATAAACAATTCGTTGACAAACCAAGCGTTTTTAGCAAAGTTTCGGACGGAATGAAATTGGAGGTGCGATTATAAAGACCAGCAAGACAGTTAAAGTGGTTAAATGACATAAACGCTTAGGGTTCTACCGAAATATAGTCTTGGATGCGTTCAAAAGTTGCTGGTCCAACACCTGGGACTTTCTGTATGTCTTGAACAAATTGAAAAGGTCCATGAAGGAGACGGTAATCTACAATTGCCTGTGCGGTAGTTGGACCAATTCCCGGAAGAGCATCCAATTCTAAAACCGTTGCAGTATTTATATTTACGCGTCCTGCATTGATGTGATTTGTATTGATTATTCCTGGGACGTTAATCTGTTGGCCGTCTTCAAGTAAAGCTGCAAGATTGATGTTTTCCTGTTCTGCGCCGGATATAAATCCTCCTGCAGCAAGGATCGCAGCTTCTACGCGACTACCCTCAGGAACCGAATATACCCCGGGGGATGCCACTGCGCCGCTAACATAGATTGTAAGCATCCCAGGTGTGGAAGTCGGCAATAAGGTTACGGGAACTCCTCGCGGTTTTGAAGTAAATAACCAAGTAGCCCCAGCTGCCAGCAACCCTATCAAAACTCCAACGATGATATATAAAAAGGTTTTCATGATTTCGTCCTTAATCTAAACGCATTACGAGTAAACGATCTTTCGGGATCTGATTTCGAGTTTAATATCTTCTCCAAGCGGCAAATCCTTTTAAAATAGGGCGGCATCTCCTCCAATCTTATAGCATGAAATCCAAATTTTGAATACAACGAATCCAACTTGGCTCGGCACATCAAGTGTAACGGACGTTTTGTTTCATGCACAAGAAGAGCCGTAATTATTTTCCGGGCAATCCCTTGCCCCCTGGCTTCTGGTCGGACGGCAATGGACGCCAATTCTCTCGTGCCACCAGAGTGCGGTTTGATCTGTCCACAACCAAGTACCTGATTTTGAGGCGATGTGACTACCAAAAACCGCCTCCAATCCAGTCCAAATGGATTGATCTGGGCTGCTAGGATAAGTGAACGAATGGCTGGAAAATCATCTCTTGTAGCTGAGCGAATTTGTAGATCAACCATGGACACCTGCTGCAACAATTATTATCGTTGATGAGATAAACCAATGTATCAATAAGGGATATATAAACGATTTGGTTCTCCAAGCCACCCAGCCAAATGCGAATCCTCCGAAAATGGTTGAGAATGTCTCCAATTGTGGCTTACCTATGTGGGCAATAGCAAAAGGAACTGACTGAAGCCATATCCCATCCGTTCCAAATTTACGGGTGTATGAAAAAAGGAGCCATCCGCGAAATAGAAATTCCCAACCAAACAGATCCAACAGAGTGCTCCATGGTAAACCAGGAACCATCGAACGATAATAATCGTTCATCGACGAATCGTTCCTTCCGACGAACCATAAAACCGGCAAGAACAATACCAACGCACTTAAGGTGATGACTATCCCAGCTTTCCAATCACCAATTGAAAATCCATAATATTTAGGGTTTTCTCGAAAAACCACTAAAAGGATTAACATTGGGATAATAAAATAAAGCACTGATCTATCAAGAATTTTCATGGATAAGCCAGTGGTTTCCCAACCAGGAAATAGCTTCTCCCATGGCACAAGTGGATAGCGATAATAGTCCACCATCAGTAATAGTGTACTAACAACTGAAGTTAAAGCGATTTTCCAATCCAAACCAAGTTTTTCACCGAATAATTTACGCATGAGGGATTAATATGAGAAGTATGTTTTATTGCCGTTTAAACTGAATAGAGTAGAAAGTTTATCAGCATCCCGCCATAACTCCAATCCCCAATTAATATAATAGAAGCAGGATCACAATAATTACAAGGATCATCATTGCTCTTCGAACCTTTGAGCTGTTCCAATGTTGTCGAATGGTCTCCCAGCCACTATGTCCAAAATAGCGCACCTAAAATCGCTAATATCGGGATTAACGTGAGATGAAAGCGATCTTCAGCAATAATTAGTAAATGTGGAGATATATACCCCACTAAGAAAAGAGCGATCAGCCAGGTTTCTTTGGATGTATTTAATAGCGACAACCCTGCCATGCCTGACGTACATAACATTACAAATGGGAGACAAAATGTGGCAAATATTCCACCCAATAGAGAAGATGGGATATGCCCGAAATAATTATTAGAGTAGAAATATGTCAACGCTCGTCGCTCCAAACCAAAGAAATACCCCGTCCGTCGTGCAAATAAATATATAAACCTACCTGGGTCGGCTTTGAGAAACCCAATGGTATCTTTAATTCCAACAGCATCACGTTGGTCATCATTTACGATTTTCATTAGGTCTAATGACTGAGGATATTGAAAAGTACCAGTTCCGGTTGGGTTATACCCTAAATAGAGATCGTAACCAAGTGCAAACTCTATCCCGCTAAAGTGTCCATATAAATTTGAATTTCGAACGATCCAGGGAACGACCACGATCGCAATCAAACACACCAGGACCATTGCCATTTTCCACTGTTTTAATACCCACCATACCCATACTACTGCTAGTATCGCAAATATTTGTGCTACCGAACGAGTAAGACAAGTCAATCCCAGCAAAATTCCTGAAAGCATAAACCACCGAGCATTAACGAAGAATGGAATTTTCTTATTGGTTATAGAAACCGAATTATCAATACTTTGTTTCGCTATTAGAAGCGCTAAAATTGAGCTTAGCATCAGAACAAAGAATAAATTTTCCGTAGCCAGGGAAAGTGGGTAGATAATTAGCATTGGATAAAATGCAATAATGCCGGCTGAAATTCGAGCTACTGCTTCCCTGCTGGGAATTAACCTGCGTGCTAATGCATAAGTCATTGGTGACAATATTGCCCCTAATAATGTTTGAAATATTCGAGCAGTCAAAAAACGGTCGTTTCCTGTTCCGAAAATTAAATAAATCACCGCCAGGAAAGTTGGATAAAGTGGTGGACGGAACGAAGTAAGTACACCACGCGGGTCATAGTCTACTGACGTTAGGTCAAGTTTAAGATATGGCAACACGGTTGGTAAATCTGTTTCTGCATACCACCGATATCCATTTCCCGCAGAAATTGAACGGGCCAGCATATCGTATTGGAACATATCATCCAATCCAATGCCGATATTTCGCAATAACAACACAGGCACCAATCGCAAAAATAGGGCGATTATGAATATCACCAAGGGAAACGTTATTCTTGATTTCCGCAAGTCCATGCAGTCCATCTTCATGCTTTGAATTATTCGCAACTTACTAAATGTGTCCCACTTCGAAAATGATCTGACAAATTTATCATTGTGTAGGATGGAAAATGAAGGTGGATATTCCATAACTAAGAATTAATCATAAGACTGTTTTACTGCTGCCCTGAATCCAGCGTGTGCTTCAATCATATTCCGAACAGTGAAACATATTTGTAAATCATCCAACCGTTTTGCACCCGGAAGGCGAACAGCTCTATCGGCAGATTCTGGCTGGCGGAATTCGATCTTTACTAATACGGGGCTATTTACTTGAAATGGCTTTGGAGATTCTCCTTTGATAAGGTTTTGTATTGCTCTCCTTGAAGCCTTTTTTATCATCTGCAATGTAATTTTAGGAGGAAGGCATTCTGCGGAAAAATATCCGGACGCTTTTTTGACAATCACTGTTTCCAAACGACCAATTAATTCTACTGCCTGTGAGCAAGCAGTCTGATCACCAGATATCATCAATATCGGTACGTTGAAATGACCAGCTAAAGCTGCATTTAAACCATACTCTCCAACTAACTTATTATTTAACCAAACATTGGCAATTCGACCGCTTGACCATGTATGCGCCAAGACCGCGCTCTGAGATCCACCGCGGGCATGATAACCTATGAATAATACCCCTGCGGTTTTTTTGTCTATCCCTTGCATCATGGACATTGGTGACGCGCCTCCGGAATTTAGTTTTGCACGTAAGTCGAGGGCTTCAATCAATATATTTGTCCCCTCCCCATGTCCGTCCACAACAACGAATTCATTGGCTCCGGCTTCTGCGGCCCCTTCGATGGCAGCATTTACTTCATCAGTCATAATCTTGCGAAAGCGACCATAGTCCTTACAGGCGGGATCCGTCTCCTCCCAGTGGGTGACACCGGATACCCCTTCCATATCTGCTGCAACAAGGATTTTCATATTTTCTCCCTTTTTATGATATTTGAACCACATTATCCTCGAAATATCTCGTGCTTGCCAGATTGACACAATTATTCATTGCGCCGTTACATTTTCCAGCACCCTTTCCACCATACATGCTGTACTCCTATATATCTGTTTTTGCGCAATGAGTTGTCAGTATTAAATCGATTATACTTGACCAAAGATGCTGGACACCTAAACACAACAAATGATTATTTTAAATATGTGATTTTACTAAATCAGGTAATTCTGTACGTAATAATAAACAAATATTAGAAATTCTGTAACCCAAGAAATTCAACCAATTCAAACAAAAATAATATATCGGGACAAATCTTTCCTGGCATTTGGAAAATCAAAACGAGGCTCAACAAGTGCAGTCCAAGAAACCCGTGACTTCTACCGTGATTTTTTTTGTAGGTGGGATTCTTGTCTTGTTTGGACAAAATCTAATGACGCTTTATCCATATGATAGGCGCGGGGAATTACTTATCCTGGTTGCATTTGGGTTGATTCTAGTTTTTGGTGGTGTCTGGACTATCAATAAAGGATTCCCCGTGTGGATTACGGGGATTTTTTCTAGCGCTGCCAAACACTCGATCAGTGATTGGCAATTGCTATGCTTAATTCTTTCTTTACCAATTGCCTTGATAGTACCTATTGCTGCAGGAAACGAAGCAAAAATGCTTAATCCTATTGCAGCACTTATTGCGTGGATACTCGCGATTAGCCTGGTTCTGGCAGGGTCATGGAACCAATCCTCGCCGTTGCGGTGGCCAAGTTGGCGGTTTGTGGTATTGATCTTGGGAATAACAATTTCTGCCTTCCTTATAAGAGTTGTTTTATCAGGTCGCATTCCAATCCTCCTTACTGGTGATGAAGCATCAGCAGGTATCGTTGCGGTCGATTTTTCAAAAGGTGTCTGGAACAATATTTTTATTACCTCATGGTATGGCTTTCCCTCATTCTTTTTTGCGATTCCATCATTTTTTATTGATTTCCTTGGACATACCACGGAAGCAATACGTATACCATCTGCTTTAGCAGGTGCGTTAACTGTCACGGTTTCATTTTTCGTCGCTCGAGCAATGTTTGGTAACCACGCGGCATGGTTTACTGCGGTTTTCCTTGCGACTTTCAATTTTCACATACACTTTAGTCGCATAGGGTTGAACAATATTTGGGACGGGTTATGGTACATCGTCACCATCGGGGCGTTTTGGTATGGATGGCAAAAAGATCGCCGCAATGCCTATGTATTGGCAGGATTATCCATGGGGATTTCGCAATATTTTTATCCCAGTAGTCGAACCATTCTTGTGCTAATCCTAATCTGGATCATATTGGCTGTGATATTTGATCGTCCCAGACTTAGGCATGCATCCATTAATCTGGCACTATTTTTCTTCGTAGCATTAATCATATCTTTGCCTTTGCTATGGCATTACGTTATTTACCCTAATGTTTTTTGGGAGCCTTTAGATCGCGTTGCCTTGACATCCTCTTGGTTGAAACAGGAAGTAATTAATACAGCGATGCCTGCCTGGAGAATTGTGCTAAACCAAATCGGGTTGGCCCTTGGCTCCTTCACATACTATCATCTAAGAGCATGGTACACTCCTGAATTGCCTCTATTGAGACCATTTTCTGCAGGCTTATTTTTAATTGGGCTTATCCTGCTTTTTCTTCGAAAAGAAAAATGGCATTTTATCCCCCTCATTCTTTGGGTACTGGCATTTATGGCGATAGGTGGTTTAAGTGAAAGTACTCCGGCTGCACAACGATATGTAGCTGCCGCACCGGTATGTGCCTTAATAATTGGATTTGGCCTTAACGAAAGTGTTGAATTGCTAGAAAAGATTTTTATATATAGAAAGCATTGGATCAGACTATTATCTATTGTAATGATCTCTTTATTAGCTGTTGGGGAATTAAATTTCTATTTTCGAAAATATACTCCTCACAGTGCAATTATTTTGGCACGATCCAATGGTGTAGTCGCACAAACCCTATCTAATTACCTGATGACCGTTCCAGTAGATTCCCAAGTTCTATTTTTTGGTTCACCGAATATGGGGTTCTATTCAATCCCGAGTATCCAATACCTTGTTCCCGATATTATTGGATTTGATATTAATCAACCTTGGCCCCCCATTGATAAACCCAACATAACATCAAATCATCTGATATTCGTTTTTCTCCCTAATCATGTAGACCAAGTCCCAAAAGTCCAGCTTGAATATCCTGTTGGGCAACTGGTTTCTGTTACAGCGAACGATGGAGAATTATTATATATGACGTATTCGGTAATCGTTTATCAATAGGTGGCGAGAAGGTTTCTGCGTTTTCAAGAATCTATAAAACAAGGATCTAATGTCCGATAATTTTTCCATGATAATTTGAATTAAGGATAACAATATCAATATTAGAAGGATACGTCCAGTTGGTGTGAAATTGTTGGCTTTTTCTGCGCTGTGTATCTCATTTTGGAACGGTCTCCGATTGATTGAAGCTATTTTCTTTAGGAAAGCATTGGCAGAATATAACGGTTCTCCATTATATATAGCATTAAGCGGTGGCTTTTGGTTGATCACTGCTCTATTTATAACAACAGGAATATGGCTTGGGAAATCCTGGGCTTGGGCTGGGACTCTAATTGGCATATCAGGTTTTGTTATCTGGTATTGGTTTGACAGGATTATATTCCAAGTCCCACATTCAAATTGGCTATACGCATTGATTTTATCGTTCTTTCTAGAAGGGATTACTGCGTTCATAATATTTAGAACGAACACCCGTCGCTATTTTAAGTATTAGTAATTTTTATTGGAGCAAAACTCGTTTATCTTTCTGGAGATATTAATGACCGATTCAAGTAAGATTCAAGATCTTCGTAACAGAAAAACTATTTCTCGGTTGGGTGGTGGTTCTGACCGTATCGATGCTCAACATAAGAAAGGGAAATTGACAGCTCGCGAGCGCCTGGATTTGCTCTTAGATAAAGGCTCGTTCCACGAGACCGATGCATTTGTCGTGCATCATAATAACGATTTCGGTTTGGATAAAAATAGATTTTCAGGAGATGGTGTAGTAACCGGGTGGGGAACTATTGAAGGGAGGTTGATCTACGTTTATTCGCAGGATTTTACAATCTTGGGTGGAAGTCTGGGTGAAGTTCATGCTGGGAAAATATGCAAAATTTTAAAATTAGCCGTCCAAAATGGTGCTCCAATTATTGGTATAAACGATTCAGGCGGCGCAAGGATTCAGGAGGGAGTGGCTTCCCTCGTTGGATATGCAGATATTTTCCTTCAAAATACATGGCATCTGGAATTGTTCCCCAAATTTCCGCTATTCTTGGACCTTGTGCCGGTGGTGCTGTTTATTCCCCTGCGTTAACTGATTTCATCTTTATGGCACGTGGGACGTCATATATGTTTGTTACAGGACCGGATGTTGTAAAGGCAGTTACACATGAAGAAGTGACTTTTGAGGAGTTGGGGGGTGCTGATGTCCATGCTGAAAAGTCTGGCATATGCCATGTATCAGCCGAAAATGAGGCAGACGCATTGTTTTTAATTCGAAAACTATTGTCCTATTTACCTCAAAATAATATGGAAGATGCCCCATTCTTTTCAAATGGGGATGATTCCCTCCGTACAGATGATATGCTCGATTCCATAATTCCAGAAGACCCAGGAAAACCATATGATGTTAAAGAAATTATTAAACGTGTGGTAGATAGCGGTCAATTTTTCGAAATCCACGAAGCATTCGCACAAAATATTATCGTCGGGTTTGCTCGGTTCGGAGGTCATTCCACCGGAATTGTGGCAAATCAACCTCAAGTGCTAGCTGGAGTTCTTGATATCGACGCCAGCGAAAAAGCAGCTCGATTTGTAAGATTCTGTGATGCATTTAATATTCCCATTATCACCTTTGTAGATGTGCCAGGATTTATGCCAGGTTCGTCACAAGAACATGGAGGAATAATCAGGTCTGGAGCAAAATTACTTTTTGCATATTGTGAAGCCACTGTTCCGAAAGTCACCCTTGTCTTAAGGAAGGCTTATGGAGGCGCATATATTGTTATGTCGAGTAAGCACCTGCGAGGTGATATCAACCTGGCATGGCCAAGCGCTGAAATTGCCGTAATGGGACCGGATGGTGCCGTCAAAATAGTATTTCGGAAAGAAATGGAAAACTCTAAGGATCCAGAGCGGCGGAAGGCTGAACTAATAGCTGAATATCGGAATAAATTTGCCAACCCTTACGTCGCTGCAGAAAGCGGCTATCTTGACGATATCATTGAACCCAGTGAGACCAGACCTCGGTTAATAAATGCTCTTGAAATGCTGCAAAATAAACGTGATACAAATCCTTTAAAAAAACACGGAAACATGCCGTTATAAAATATTAGAACTCAGTGTATAAAACTCAAGATGGATAATAAAATGAAAACCAAACTAAATATAAGATTGCAACATATATCCGAATTCGTCCAGAAATATCTTGATGATAGTTATAATGAGCGCTCGGATAAAGACAAATCCAACTTAGAAAAGTACCTATCCAACTCAGAGTACCGTTGGAAACATACACTTCGTGTTGCACAATTTGGTAAATTGATCGCTGAAAATGAAGCAGCAGATATTGAACTTACTGTGGCTGCGTGCTTACTCCATGATGTTGCGTGGTTCGACACAAATGCAGATAATAGTCGTGACCACGGACGATTAGGCGCAGAAATTTCCAGGACTGTTTTAGGAAACCTTGGATATAAGCAGGCACTGATTGATAATATCTGTTATGCAATTGCTTCCCACGTGGACGATGATAACCCAAATACTTTAGAGGCTCAAATTTTAAGTGACGCCGATAATATCGATAGATTCGGCCCCTACAGGATCTTACAGTGGTGTTTCTCCGATATTGAAGATTATGACAAACTAACCGGTAAACTTAATGAGCGAATTCACAGACTGGAGGATTATCGCAAAAATAATCCGCTCTTTACAACCACCGGTCAGCAACTATTTGCAGAACAATTAAATTTGCAAATCCGTTTCTTCAGTGAGTTTGTTGGTGAAAATAAGTTAAGCGTCATGCCTCGAATATAGCATGTTCAAGAAAATTCTTATTGCCAATCGCGGGGAGATTGCAGTCCGAATCTTGCGAGCGTGCAGGGAACTCGGAATAAAAACTGTAGCAGTATTTTCTACTGCAGACCGCCAGGCTTTGCATGTCCGTTTAGCCGATGAAGCATATTTTCTTGGACCTTCTCCCGCACGAGAGTCTTATCTGCGAAGCGAAAAAATTATTGAGGTTGCGCGTCATTGTGGCGCAGACGCAATTCATCCTGGCTATGGCTTCCTGGCTGAACGAGCTGATTTTGCAGCCGATTGCGAAAACGCCGGACTCGTTTTTATAGGCCCAAAAGCATCATCGATTGCTGCGATGGGGGACAAGGCTGCCGCCCGGACAACAGTTGCCAAAGCAGGTGTAACAGTTGTCCCTGGTTCAGACGGCGAAGGATCACTCCGGGACGATGAACTTATCGCTTTCGCTCCCAAAATTGGATTCCCATTAATTATCAAAGCTGTCTCGGGTGGTGGCGGAAAAGGGATGCGGGATGTCCGGAATTTGGAAGAAATGCCAGACTTGATAAAATCTGCACGCCGCGAAGCCGAATCATCATTCGGGGACGGAAATGTCTACTTGGAGAAACTGGTGGAAGGAGCCCATCATATAGAATTCCAAATCATGGCTGATCAGTATGGGAATGTTATCCATCTTGGCGAAAGAGAGTGTTCAATCCAACGACGTCACCAAAAATTAATTGAAGAATCTCCATCTCCTTTTTTGGCAGATGATGATTCCTTACGTCTAAATATGGGGAAAGTGGCAATACAGGCAGCGCGTGCAGTAGATTATGCAAATGCTGGAACAGTGGAATTCCTTGTAGATAAAAATCGGAAATTCTATTTCCTTGAAATGAACACTCGTTTACAAGTAGAACATCCAGTAACAGAAGTGATCACAGGGATGGATATTGTTGCGGAACAAATACGAGTTGCTTTTGGATGGAAATTAAGTCGAACTCAAGAAGATATTATTTGTCGTGGATCAGCGATAGAATGTCGTGTTAATGTCGAGGATCCTTATAATGGGTTCCTGCCTTCATCTGGGTGTATATCTCTTACGCAACCCCCCACCGGTCCAGGCGTAAGAGTTGATACAGGCGTTTACCCTGGTTTTGAGATTTCCCCTTATTATGATCCCCTTATCTCGAAAATAATCGTGTGGGGGGAAACGCGTCCTCAAGCGATAGTCCGGATGAGGCGAGCGCTTGAAGAGTACAAAATTGTCGGTGTTCGCACAAATATTCCGTTTCATCAGACAATTATGGATACCTACCCTTTTATTACCGGAAAATACGATACACGATTTGTAGAAGAACAATTTTCCATGCTGGATGCAGCTGAAAATCGGGAATTGTATCTGGATATTGCAGCGCTTATTTGCAACACTTGTTGCGCACGGTCAAATGGAACATCGCTCCCAAGTTTATGGAAACCATGAGGAACGATCAAATTGGAAATGGCTAGGTCGGTTCCTGAGGTTCAATAGGAAATGAAATATATTGCTGAAGTAGATGGCTTGGAATTCCCAATTGAGATTCTAGACGAGCATCACATTTGCTTTGGAAAGGATATTCTTGAAGTGGATTTGGCGGCTGTTGGCGGACAACCTCTTTATTCATTAATATTGAATGGAGAATCTTTTGAGGGATATGTTTATCCCAATGAACAGACCTGGCAGGTTCTGCTATTGGGTCGGTCTTATTCCATCAACATAGAAGATGAGCGGGAAAAGCGACTCCGAACAGCTGAGAAAGGTTCCCTGCCGTCAAACTCTGGAATATTCACTCAAAGCGCCAATGCCAGGGCTGGCTATTGCAGTATTAGTATCCGAAGGTCAAAAAGTTCAAAAAGGGGAAATCCTAATAATCTTGGAATCCATGAAAATGCAAAATGAGCTGCGTGCACCTTTTTCAGGAATAGTAGCCCGCTTGAAAATTGAAGCCGGTCAAAGCGTCCAGCAAAAGCAAATACTTCTTCATATTGATGTCTCTGACCATAGTACCGATACATTCAAATAATAAACACTCTGTTACTGCAAAGCATTTACATAATCAGGATTCCACCTTCCTCCCACCTGACCGATCGAACCTGGCTGGCCTCCCTATACAATTTGGGGAGTATTTTTATAAACCGGACCAAATTTCCGCTGGTGAATAATTCCGTCTTCTGGGGAATTACCCCTTCTGATCTTATATCCATATCATCCAAAACACTTGCGACTTGTCTGGCTACTGCGGGAGAAGGGTCAATTACCTGCACATCAGTGCCGACAATTTCTCGAATCAGGGAAATAACGAATGGATAATGGGTACACCCTAATACCACTCTGTCAATTCCAGCATCTAACATTGGGCGCAACGCTGATTCGAGGATTAATGTGAGTATTTTTTCCTTCCAAGTTTCCTTTTTCAATTTGTTGAACCAAACCTGGACAGGTGCTTTGTATCAAGGTTACATTTTCAGCGAACCTTTCGACTACCGAGGTATACAATTCACCTTCAAAAGTTGCTGGAGTAGCTAATACACCGATAATCCCGGTCTGCGTAGTTACTGCTGCTGGCTTTACAGCAGGTTCCATACCAACAAAAGGAATATCGGGGTATTCATCGCCTCAAATACTGGAGCGCGACTGCCGACGCTGTATTACATGCTACAACGATAATTTTTGCATCTTTGCTTTTCAAAAAATGAGTTATTGAATTGGAAAACTCTCTGATTTCCTCCGGGGGTCTGGATCCATATGGCACGTGGGCTTGGTCACCAAAATAGATTAAAGATTCATTTGGCAATTGTTTGCGAATTTCCCGTAGAACAGTAAGCCCCCCCACACCTGAATCAAAAACACCGATCGTACAATTATTACGATTTTTATTCATAATCGGTTATTAGCAGCTGCAATAAAACTCCTAAATAAATGTTGCGTTTCAGGCTGATCAATCAGCCATTCTGGATGCCATTGAATACCAAGGAAAAAAGGATGATTTGGTAATTCTACCGCTTCAACCAACCCATCAGGTGAATACGCTACTGCCTTAAGTGCTGCAGGAATATCTTTGGCACCCTGATGGTGTAAACTATTTACAGATATATCTTTCGCTCCCAATATGGATGCCAGACGAGATCCGTTCTCTATCTTTACTTTGTGAGCTAGAAACGTACGCGGAAGATTTGGATAATAATCATGCTTTATTGCACCAGGCATTTGATCTTCAATGTGAGTATATAGCGACCCGCCGAGACCTACCACGAGGACTTGGAAACCTCGGCATATCCCAAGGAAAGGTTTTCCCTCATTAATAGTGGATTCCAGTAATGATAGTTCCAGGGAATCGCGTTCAAGATCAATATTGCCAACTCGTGGGTGAGGGATACCATTAAATACTTCATTGGCAATATCTCCTCCCCCCGTAAACATAATGCCATCCAAGTGATTCAGAAGTACCTGATCCATATCATTATTTAATACATTAGGGATTAATAGTGGTATTCCGCCAGCCTGGGTTATAGCATCCACATAGGCTCGTTGGAGAGCGGTGATGGGGTGACCTTCATTATTTATTCCTTGATAAGTTGATATTCCTATTATCGGAAATGACATGCTTTCTCCATATACACAAAAGGGCGCAGAACGCATCTGCACCCTTTTATTGTAAGTCATTTTGCAATATTATTCGAATTTCTGTTTTAAATGAGCCTTTTTTCCCGTAAGTCCACGTAGGAAATACAACTGTGCACGTCGGACGTGTGTATGCCTGTCTATTACTACTTTATCAATTCGCGGAGATAAAAGGAGGAAGGTTCGTTCTACACCAATGCCGTTGGAGGCAGTGCGACGGACAGTAAAATTGGCATTATTACCACCTTTACGCCTGCGTATAACAGTCCCCTTGAATTCCTGGATGCGCTCACGGTCGCCTTCCTTAATGCGAACATGCACGCTTACTTGATCTCCCGCTTTTAATTCGGGAATATTGGGGTTGGTTTTTGCATCGAAATTTTTGTTCAAATCTATCATTGGAAATCTTCCTTAACAAATATTATTTTACCAAAGTGCTGCGGGGCGAGATTATAACATGCTGAATTAAATGGGACAAGCCTCATATTCGGGTATAATTTCCTGCTGGCCCCCGTAGCTCAATGGATAGAGTAATGGACTTCG
Source organism: uncultured Chloroflexia bacterium (assembly GCA_963826215.1). Taxonomy (GTDB): domain Bacteria; phylum Chloroflexota; class Anaerolineae; order Anaerolineales; family Villigracilaceae; genus UBA877. The sequence continues at coordinate 714,839 of CAWGWL010000033.1, forward strand.
AATCCAGTGGTTGTGAGTTCGACTCTCACCGGGGGCACTGGTTAACAGGAGACCTATCATCCGGTCTTCTGTTCCTCGTTAAGTGGCAACCACACAGTAAAGATTGCTCCTTGATTCCCGATGCAGTTCTCAACTTCGATACGTCCATGGTGATGGTCCACCACTTGTTTTACAATCGCCAAACCAAGCCCTGTACCTGGTGCACCTGAATCATGACCAGCTTTCCCTCTGTAGAAACGTTCAAATAAGTGGGGCATATCATCAACATTGATACCATGACCGGTATCCTGGATGCGAAAGCCAACCCAAGCACAGTTATTTTTAATCTCACTAATCGTCGTGACAGTTACTTTTCCTCCACGCGGGGTATAGTTCATCGCATTTGTCAGGAGATTGGAGATCGCTTGTGTGATTGTCTGCTCATCCAACCATACCAGGTCAAGGTTTTGCTGGAGAATCCAATGTTAATGTCAGGCCGCGTTCTTCAGCCAAGGAACGTCTATCATTTACCAGATTTTGAACTAATGAGTTCAAATCGTATTTTAGTAACCTTGGTTCCACTTGCCCCAGGTCAAATCGAGACAGGTTGAGTAATTCTTCGATCAAGGCGCGTAGCCGCTGAAGTTCGCGCCCGATCACATTCAAGCGTTCTTCCGATTTTACAGTTGGCTGAGTTCGCAGCATCTGATAATAGAGAACCAAGTTAGTTAACGGAGTCCTTAATTCATGGTTCACATTAATAATAAATTCAGATTTCAGTCGATCGGCAGCTTGTGCTTTCTGCAATGCGGTCTGTAATTCGGCTGTTCTTTCGGTTACGCGAATTTCAAGTTCAGCAGCATGTTGAACCATTTTTTCGTTTAAGCGTGTCCGATGAATAGCGTTTCCAGCAATTTCAGTCAATGTAACCAAAAGATGTGCATTTTCGATCGTGAACTCATGCGGCAGGTCGGTGGATGCAAACAATACTCCGATGGGCTCTTGTTCACTGTGAATCGGAAGGCAAATAGCACTACTTTCCGGAGGAACAAGGGCACGCATGGCCTTGGAAGTTAATGAATCTTGAGCAACATCATGAGAGAAGTAAATATCTCCGGTGGTAAAAACTTTCCCTGGCAGGCTTTCTTCCAAGTCTAATTCCAAGTTGGACATTTCTGTGCACCAACCTCGCCCAATTAGTTGACATAACTTGTCTCGTTCCGGGTTATAAAGCCATATGCTCCCTGACTTTACCCCCAATATTTTTAGAGTTTCGTCCATCAATAAAGGTAGCATCTCTTGCAAAGATTGTGCGAGACGAAGAGATTTCGAGACCTTATTAACGGCCTCCAATTCATCCAACCGGACAGTAGTTTCCTCAAAAAGCTTTGCGCGTTCTGCTGCTGACCCAATTTCACGCGCAATCGCTTCAACAAGATTAATTTCTTCTGCTGTCCAATGATGCGGATCAAGCGAAGCAACAGCCAGTCCACCAATTCTGTTTTCCTTGGATAATAAAGGAACAATAATCGTCGAGTTAATACCATTAGAAGCGAACAATTCTGAAATTTTATGCTTCTGATCTCGCCAATCGTCTACCACCAAAGTATATCTTTGAGAAAGCCCAGCTGTCAGAGCAGCATTTGCTAAAACGGAAACAATGGACTGTGGAATGTTTTTTGAAGATATTCTTTGTACTCCTCGAGAAGACCAGGATAACCAAAGAGATCCCATTTTTAAGTCCAACGCACTCAAGGTCTGTTCCAACGTGGTATTCAATATTTCCGCCGGGTCTTGTCCACTGTGCGCTGAAACTGTAATAATTGAATTTAATGCTGCCTGATGGATGGCTCGTCGCCGGGTTTCAGTAAACAAGCGAGCATTATTTACTGCTACAGCTGCCGTATCTGCAAAAACGGTGAGTAAATCCAAGTCTGCCTGGTCATATTTCCGAATTTCTGAAGAATCTCCTTCATCAATTTCGTATACGGTTAATACTCCAATTAACTTGCCACTATATACCATTGGCACTTCAGCAACAGCGAGGGCATGTAAATCTGCAAACTTTGGCGACTTATCAGCCCATTTCCGATGATCCTCAATCACCATCGGTTTTAAGTTTGGGCAACCTTCCCGGCAATGCCTTCACCTAATTGCAATCGTACTCCAACCATTCCTGGTAATCCTCTTGAAATCACCCCCTCCAAATCCCTTCTTTCTTCATTATATAAATAGATCGTACATCCAGGTGATCTAAGTAGATTTGTTACCCGATCAGCAATGGTATTAAGGAGGGTTTCCAAATCTTGTTGCGTTGCAAGATCGCGTCCTGTTTCATACAGTGCTGTTAATTCATCCGCACGACGATGATAACGTTCCTCACTTTCGCGCAATAATTCCTCAGAATGTTTCCGGTTTATAGCAGTGGCTACCTGTGAGGATACAAACTCAAGAATTCTTTTTTCCCTTACTCCATACGCATTGGGATCGGAGTAATGCTGAACCACCATCGAACCGATCACGGTGGAACCAACTATCAGCGGGACGCCCAGCCAGATTGGAGATGGAACCCCTACCAGTTCAATCTCCCCCTGTCCGCATAATTCATCGTGCATAGGTAAATCAATCAAATGTGACTTACCAGTGCGTAATATATATTCCGTTAGTCCCTTCCCAGGAACACTTGGAATGGGTGGGACATCGACCTCATCAACGAAATATGGGAAACTCAATAAATTATTTGTGTGATCATATAAAGCTATATAAAAGTTATCGGCATTCATTACTTCTGAAATAATTGAATGTACTGCAGAATATAGATTCTCAAGTGTCCTAGCGCTGTCAGCAGCTTTTGCTATTCGGTAGACTGCATCTTGTAATACTTCAGCCCTCTTTTTGTCGGATATATCATAAGCAGTTCCAATTGCGGCCAGTTTATTTTCAAAATAAATTTTTGCGGTTGTGAGATCAATCCAGTGCTCTTCCCCGCTTTTTGTCAATATCCTAAATTCATCGTGAGAGGAGATTGTTTCACCTTTCAAGACCTGCATCCCCCATCTGCGCATCCGTTTCCTTTCGTCCCCGGGGAACAATTCATCGAACTTAATTCCTATTACTTCTTGCGCTGTATAGCCAGTCAAATTTTCAGCAGCAGGATTAACGTATTTAAGTCGCATGCCTTGATATATAAATATTGCCGAAGATGTGGATTCCGCCAAGTGCCGGAAATTTTCGTCCACGATTGTAAGGTTGGTTTCCGCTTTTTTTTGACGGAGAAGACCATCAGAGGCTTTGGCCATATGTTCTCTCAAAGGATTCAATAATTATTACGCCTTAAGTATAGCACCAGTAATATCAGTCCCTGTCGGAGGTGAAGTCAAGATTATCATTGCACCGGAAAACTTTCCCGGAGGTTGATGTCAGATTTTTCAATAAACTTTCAAGCCCTTATGCACTTAACTCCGTGAATGACCTATAAATCTCAGTCTTAAATCGATATGTGATAGATTTCTTATGCAAATAGAAACAGTCGTCACCAAGGAAAACGCTTATAATACATTCATGCTCCACCATGAATCCAACGTAAATCCTGCTGTGATAAAAGAAGGCACAACTAATGGCTGAAGAACAGCTCTCTTCATTATCAAGACATAAAATTGCCATCCTAATTGATGGCGATAATGCTCAAGCCAATCTCCTGCCACAGACTTTAGTTGAAGCTGGAAAGTACGGCTTGGTCACCGTGCGCCGCATTTATGGGGATTGGACCACCTCCAGCATGAACTCCTGGAAAGAGATATTAAATTTCCATGCTGTCCAACCCATCCAGCAGTTCCGATATACGATTGGTAAAAATGCAACGGACAGTGCAATGATCATTGACGCCATGGACTTACTTCACTCAGGCGTTGTAGATGGATTTTGTCTTGTATCCAGCGACAGCGATTACACTCGTTTAGCCACTCGTATTCGCGAAAGCGGTGTCTTTGTTATGGGTGTCGGTGAGAAAAAGACACCAAAACCCTTCGTCAATGCCTGCGATGTTTTCGTTTACACGTCCAACCTTGTGACCGAACATAAAGCAACTCGAGTTGCAGCACCCAGGCAAAGCCAGCGAAGAAAAAAGTCCCCAGTCGTTTCAGGTACTACACCTGTTTCATCAACCATTCCGCCAGCTGCTCCAATTACTGCTCCACCTCCTGATTCTGATAACGAGAACGACCCAATGCCCATCATACGTCAAGCCTATGAAATCGCCCAGCAGGAGGATGGTTGGGCTCGCCTGGACCACATGGGTAATGCTTTGTACCAGCTAGATCCCGGCTTTGATCCACGGACCTATGGGCATCGCCAGCTTTCGCGGATGATCTCGAGTTACAAGGATCTTTTCCAAATGCGGACGCAGGAGATCGATGGGTCTACGTTGTTTTTTGTAAAGATGAAAGAATAACCTTCGTCAATTTAACCTACAATATTTTATTTGGATACTAGACGATTCTAATCGGAGCGTCTATTATTTTTTAATTAGCTGAAGGAGAAACCTATGTTATCCAAAACCATCGTTTTCATCCATGGCATGTATATGAACCAGTTGTGCTGGGAAAAATGGGTAGATCGCTTTGAGGGCAAGGGATTCAAGTGCATCGCTCCCGCATGGCCGGGAAGGGATCTTCAACCGGATATTCTCCGAGAACGCCATCCTGACCTAAAATTGGGGGAATTAACATTAGGTATGGTATTCGAACATTTCTCGAAAGTTATTAGTGGTTTGAACGAAAAACCGATCCTAATCGGTCATTCCATGGGTGGCTTAATTACACAAATGTTACTTCAGGGAGACCTAGCGGTAGCCGGAGTGGCAATTGATTCAGCTCCACCAAGGGGAGTTTTCACAACCAAATGGCCTTTCCTCAAAGCCAACTGGCCGCATATTACCCCTTTTATTTCCCAGAGTTCACCCATCGAAATGTCGTTCGAACGCTTTCAATACGCGTTTGTAAACACGATGCCGTTGTTAGAACAACGGGAGGCTTACGATAAATATGTTGTCCCTGAATCCCGAAGAGTTCCTCGGGAAGCATTATCAGTCAGACTTGATTATATTAAGCCGCATCCTCCTTTATTATTCATTGCAGGAAGCGCAGATCATCTTATACCTCCATCACTCACTAAAGCCAATTTCGTCAAATATCAAACTTCGCCTTCTGTAACCAGTTTCAAGGAGTTTCCCGGGAGAGTCCACTTTATCATTGGTCAGAATGGCTGGGAAGAAGTCGCTGATTATGTAGGTTCCTGGTTAACCAATCAATAAAAAGAATGCGACTAATGCAATTGATATCGCCCAGCTATTTTGATTGTTTTAGATAGTGCCGAGAAGATATAAATTGTGGAGGCTAGATCATAAGTCTCGCTTTGAAAAATACGAAGTATTTCCACCAGGGCCTGAACCCTAATTCCAGGCCAGGATTTTCCTTTTTTCGATCAACCCAGTATAAACTTCGGCTATCTGCCTGGTAATCTTCTCCCAATCATAATTCTGGGCGTACGCTGCAGCATTTCTTCCCATTTGACGACGAAGTGCATCGTCACCCAGCAACGAAGTTAGTTTTTCGCAGAGGATCACGTGATCCTCTGCCGGGATCGAATAACCCGTCACCCCATCCTGCACAAGGAATGCCAATCCCCCAACCTGGGATGCGATAACCGGGGTGCCGCAAGCCATGGCCTCCAATGCCACCAAGCCAAATGATTCATAATGGGAAGGCATCACCACCACTTCTGCGGCAGAGTAATAGTAGGGCAATGTATCCTGCCCACGCTTACCAAGGAAAACCACCATTTTCCCGACCGTCAATTCATCACACAACTTCTGCAGCCTGATCATTTCATCGCTGATCGTTTCGGACTCTCCGTCAGGGTCGCCTCCGATAACTACCAGGTGAACTGGCTCTACTAAATCTTTAAGTTTCAAGCAGGCAACAGCTTCTATAAGGGTGGACACTCCCTTGAGCGGTTCAATTCTCCCGACAAATAAAATCATGCGGGCATCGGGTTCCAAGCCGATGAACTGACGGGCTTCGTCCGCCGGGATGGGGTAGAAATGGCTGGTATCGACTCCCGGCGGGATAACCGTCACTTTGCGTGGATCAACTTTGTAAAGCCATTCAAGCTGGGCCTGCTCGGCTGGAGTGGCAGCGATGATCCGATCAACCCGGGCAATCACCTGCCTCTCTCCATCCAGCCGGTAAGCGCCTTCACGGTCACCTTCGCTAAGAGCCACGCGGTTTTTCATTTCTCCCAGGGTGTGGAACATTTGCAGGATCGGGATCCCATTCCACAGGTCCGACAGAGTCCCGGCCGCCAAACCCGACATCCAATAATGGCTGTGGATCAGGTCGTAATACAATCCTTTCTCAGACGCAAACTGGCGAATCCCCTCAACAAAACGGGGCACATACCCAGCCAGTTCTTTTTTTGGCAATGGACCCTCGGGGCCGGCGGGCACGTGGACGACGCGGTTTCCATATCCCAGATCATGCAGGACATGCGGAACGTGTTCATCCTGGGAACGGGTGAAAACATCCACATGGATCCCCAAACGTCCCAGCTCGCGAGTCAAGTCGCGAACATAAACATTCATCCCACCCGTGTCTTTGCCACCCAGAGTGGCCAATGGGCAGGTATGGTAAGAAAGCATGGCAATATTCACAAGTTTAGTATAACATGCGCAGTCACCTTGAAGGTGGCGGGTACATATAGTATAATCCCGCCGCTAAGATGCGCCGCCATAGCTCAGTCGGTAGAGCAGACGTTTCGTAAACGCCAGGTCAAGAGTTCAACTCTCTTTGGCGGCTCCATTTCATCTCCTCCTCCCAAAATATTTGAGAGGGGGATTTTTTTGTATATTTCACCAACCGGAACAGCTTTGATTTCCTTTTTAGAATTGATGAAATCTGATGGCAGATGGGGGCGCACGCGATAAAGTTGAATTCCAGGACAGAGTTGAAGACCATCCTGATATGTTCCACTCGTTTGTCAATGTCCACAATCCAGCAAACTGGGGCCTGGATGGAATTTGGCAGGTTTTTGAAATGTCCATTGAATAATTTCAGGGGTGAAAATCGTTTGGGTTGCAGAATGTCACGAGCGGAATTAGACACAGGTGGAATCCCAGTAGTTTGGGGGAGAACATCGGTCAGAATAGGTTCGATCAGGACTCCAGCTGCGTGGGGTGCCTGCGAGTGAGATGGCGACAGAGAGGAGTAATTTTGTTTGTAACGTCGAGAGATTCCAGCAAACCTGAGGGGAGGCAACCTAAAGAAGTTCCCTCGCCGACGGCGCTCACAGTCCTCTTCACGCTTTAGAGAGCGCTGGGAGCGAAAAGCCTGCTGAAGCAAGAATAGCGCGGTATATTTTTCCCAAGTCAGATCTTGAGACGGAGAAAGTTCGATTCGGTTTCCCTTGATGAGAAAACAGCCCCCAGCGACAATTTCCCTTATGTTTAAATCACCAAAAACATTAAGATGCCAGAGGAGCTGGCGGTAAATCATTCGGAGCCGACCAGACCGGTAGAGTGTGGAATAAAGGTCTTTACAGAGACGCACGGGATACTTACCTGATAGATCCTTCCAGCGAAGTCCATAAGTCAACTTCCACAGAATGCCTTCGAAGAGGAAACGCAATGAGGGCAACTGCTTGCTGCGGCGATATATCCGGGCAGAGTCAAGCTCGACCTGCAATGAGATGAAGATTTCCCGCAAGTGAAACCACTGACCATCAGTCAGGCGGAAAGATTCCCAGGCTAAATTCGCGTGCAAATTAATTAATTCTTGAGGAACGAATGCTGGTTGAGCCGAGATACCCCGGAGATCGAACTCCCGGTTGAGGAGGGGGTGTAAATTGCTTACCAGAGAGCGCAAATGTTCCTGCCTGCCACCAAGTTCAAACATGGTTTTAATGATTTTGATATTTTTTCCAATAATCATGGCAATGGCGCGACCCCAGGAAATCAATTCATCGTGCGGCAAAGCGTGCCTGGTAATATCGAGGATCTCCCCCGCCTGGAGACGGTTTTCATTCAAATTTCGATGTAATGCAACCAGTGTGTCGAGCCTTAATTCTTCAAGAAGAGCTGCAGAAACCTTGGGAACAGATACGGCCTTTCCGGGATAGGGATGGGGTGATCCGGTGCGAGCTGAATACAGACCATGCCGATAGGCGTTGAGGTTGCCGGGCTGCCCTCCCTGTTTGCGTGCTCCAGAGACAGGAGGGAGTGGTGGCAACAAGACTGGTCGCAGGAGGCGGGAGCGACTTTGTCGGGGAGCGTAAGAGCTGTCAGTGAGCATAAGATAACGCAGGCGGTATTCTGTTGTCGGAAAAGCAGCACCCCAGACCCAAGGTAAAACCAATAATCCTGGGGAGTGGAATAGTATCCTCAGGATTATTATAGAACATTTTTTCTAATTTTGTAAGGGAGGAAATTTAAGTGTTTCCGAGTTTGGTGACCATCCAAAAGGTCAGTGCCAATTACCTTATCCGAATAAATTCTTTACCGCCTCGCGAAACACACCGGTATGGTAATCCACCTCGGCTGCAGTAGTATCAGCGGCAATCAGAGCCATATTATGGAACGGCGTCATGAGTATGCCCCGGTTAAGGGCAAACAAATGCATATAGCGATCCAATTCGCCATCGACCGCTGCATTGGCTTCCCCTCCGTTACGCGGAGGCACCCGCCGGAACCAATATTCCACCCTGAAACCAAGGCGTTTTACGATCCAGGGAAGATCGAACTCCTTGATGACGTCGAGGACGCCAGCCTCATAGCGATCCGCCAATTTCTCACATCGCAAATACATATCCGGAGTCAGAACCTTTTCGAGGGTAGCACGCATGGCAGCAATCGAAAGGGCATTTCCTGCCAATGTGCCACCTATCCCGCCAACGTCGGATTGGTCCAACTCCAATTTCGACCAGAAGGAATCTGCAACTTCAGGAGTGAAACCATAGACCCCCGCAGGAATTCCACCACCCAACGGCTTGCCGCAAGTCAGAAAATCGGGTTGTAGACCGAACTTTCCAGTGCAGCCGCCCGGGCCGGCACAAATGGTGTGGGTTTCATCTATTATCAGGTAAGTGCCGGTCCGGCGGGTTATGGAGCGCAATGCCTCATGAAAGCCAGGATCGGGGTGAATGATGCCAATGTTGGTCATCACCGGCTCAGCGAGCACCACAGCCACATCCCGGCTTGAAAGAGCCGTCTCCAGGGAGGCAATATCATTGAATTCAATCACCTTGGTCGTTTCAACAGGATTTACCGGCGGTCCAAGGTTCCCCTGGCGGGATACAGGCGTCCCTTCATCATCCAAGGTTATGAAGGTCTCATCCACCGAGCCATGGTAGCAGTAATTGAATACAAGAATCCTGGGACGCCCGGTGATATGGCGGGCCATACGGATGGCGAAACGATTCGCGTCGGTGGCAGATAACGTAAACTGCCAATATTTCAAGCCAAAACGACGCTGCAGTTCCTCGCTCACCCAAAGCGCATCTTCAGTGGGGAGCATCAGCGTAATACCCTTCCCCACCTGTTCACGGATGGCAGCCAGAGACGATTCGGGAGAATGCCCGGTCATCGCACCAGTATCCCCGAGGCAGAAATCTATATAGGAACGCCCGTCCACATCAGTAAAATGAGCCCCCCTGGCATCCTTAACGAACAAAGGGAAGGAACCAGCCCAGCGGACCATCCACAACATGGGTACGCCAGCCTGCATTGATTCGCGCGCCCGTTGGAAAAGCGCAAATGACCGGGGATGTTCCGTATGAAATTTCCCCTGCTCGGAAAGAAGGAGCGCTTTTAATCGGGACCTATCCAAGAGTTCCATCAGGTATCCTGTTATTACGGAAATATTGATCGCTACACGAAACGCATATAATTATTTGGCGTTTTCCTTTAAGGCTGCGGTAAATATTCCCAGGGCATCATTAACCTGGGATTCAGTGACAACCAATGGGGGAATCCAGCGAATAACATTATCATGGGTACCGCAAGACAGAAGCAGAAGCCCCTGCTCTTCACAGGAATGAAGCACAGCCTTTGTAATGGCTTTATCGGCCGGTTTACCCTTCAGGGTGAATTCAGTGCCAATCATCAGCCCCAGACCACGCACGTCGCCAATCAGGGGGTATTCCTCCTGAAGTTTACGCAACCCGGTAGTCAGTTGGAGACCGCGCCTGGCAGCATTACCGGGCATGTTTTCATCCCGCATGGCGCGAATTGTGGCTACTCCCGCAGCACAAGCTACAGGGTTGCCTCCATAAGTGCCACCATGGGAACCAGTCTGCCATTTCTTCATGAGGTCGAGGCGGCTGAATACTCCTGACAGGGGCAGACCCGAGGCAATCCCCTTGGCAACTGTCATAATATCCGGGAGGACGCCGAAATGCTCCTGGGCGAACCATTTTCCGGTCCGTCCAAAACCTGACTGGACCTCATCGAATATCAGCATGATGCCATTCCGGTCGCAAATATCGCGCAACCCTTTCATAAAGGCTGCAGGCGGGACGACGTAACCCCCCTCGCCCAGCTCCGGTTCAATCAGGATGGCGGCAGTTTCAGCAGGGGATGTCTGGGAAAGCAGTAATTCCTCCAAGGCTGCGAGGCAGTATTCACTGGTTTTGGCATCGGTCATGCCCAATTTATAGGCATATGGGTATGGGGTGACAAAAACACCCGCCGGGAGAGGCTGATATCCCGAACGATAAATGGTTTTCGAGGTAGTAAGGGCCATCGCTCCAGAAGTGCGTCCATGGAAGCTTCCCGAAAATACGATGACGTTGGGCTTGCCTGTTGCAGCGCGTGCGAGTTTCACGGCTCCTTCCACCGCTTCAGCTCCGGAATTGCTAAAGAAGAAGCCATCAATCGTGGGAGGAACCACGGTTCTCAGTTCTTCGATCAATTCCATCATCGGTTTGTGGACAATAATGTTCACCTGGGCATGCAGGAAAAGACCCGCCTGTTCACGGATGGCAGCAACCACCTTCGGATGGCAATGACCTGTGTTAGTCACCCCAATGCCACAAGTAAAATCGAGATATTTTTTCCCATCTTCGGCAAAAATGTAACAACCCTCGGCACGATCCGCCCTAATTGGAAAGATCCGCGACCATACCGGAGACATGTGGGGAAAGTTGTTTTCATAGAGTTCAGACATGGCAATCACCTTTTATTACAAAAGATAAGGGAGGAAATTCTTCCTCCCTTTCGGGGTTTATGCGGGGAGGTATTCCGCCGCCCAACCAATGCCGGTTTTAATGAGAGCGTCAGATGTCGGCAAACCATCCATCGTCCAACCTTGAAGCTGGTAATACATATCCAGGGCATTCTCAAACTCTTCCCGACCAATCGCAATCCCAGCCGTTGGACCAGTGCCAGCCAAGGGCTTGAAGAATTTGCCTGGCAGGGTATCGTCCTTGCGGGTGAACCCTTCGCGAGCATTGAATGTACGCATAAGGTTAATGCGGCGAAGCCCAACCTGGATAAGTTCCTCGATGGTCACGTCCCACCCCGTGACTGCCTTGACCATGGCTGCGGTTTCGACTGGGCCAAAAAGACACCACGCCGGTCCATAGACAAACTGGCATAGATCGAGCGAATCCATCATGCTGTAGAAAGCCTGACCGAGAAATGCAAATTTTACCTTGCCTTCCCCAAGGGACAGCGGTTCCTGAGCCTCCGTGAGACCCATGGTGGCAAGCCGACCCATGTACAGGTCAGAGGCCAACCCTTTCTCATACATCCAATCATGTTCGCTCGACTGGTGATCGGCACCGAAAGGATTCACGGCATAGATGAGGGCGAGGGATCTCTTTGCCTGGGGCATATGGGCGGGCACTTCTTCGCTCTTGCAGGTGATCAGGCATTCTTCGGCGCCACGACCCCAGACCTTTGCTGCACGGGCAGAACCTTCGGCGAGAATCACCCCCAGCTTGCCAGTCCTATTCACGATCTGATCCAGCACTTCGAGCATGGCATCAGCATTGCCAAAGCGCAGATCAATACCACCAGTATCATCCCTGGTAATAATGCCTTTCTCGAAGCATTCCATGGCAAAGGCAATGGTGGCACCGCACGTTATGGTGTCGACCCCGTGCATATCGCAGACCTGGTGCGCCATCGAAACGGCTGCGAGATCATCTATTGCGCAATATGAACCAAAAGTGCCTATGGTTTCGTATTCCGGTCCACCATAGACCGGATCAAATTTATATTTTCCTTCGGTGATCTCAACCACCCGCTTACAGCGAACAGTACAAGCATAGCATGTATCCCGCTTTATCAGGATGGTAGCTGCCATCCTTTCACCGCTGATGGCCTCAGCACCTTCAAACTGCCCTTCATTATAGTTACGGGTTGCCAGGGTTCCAAAAGAGTTCTGAGGCATGACGATACTGGCGGTACCCAGGCGTCCCACGCTTTCCACATCGGGATTGGTGGGAATCCATTGGGCACCCATTTTATTCAAGGCCGTAAGGGCTTTTGGATCTGAAATTTGCAGCTTTGTGTGCCCGCGAACTACGATAGCTTTAAGTTTCTTGCTCGCCATTACCAATCCCATGCCGGTGCGTCCGTTCAGCCGGTTAGCCATATTTACGATGCCGGAGAAGCGAACGCCTTTTTCGGCGGCGGGACCAATTTGCATCACCTGAGCCTTCTCATCACCGACTTCCTGTTTGAGAAGGGAATCCACTTCCGCAGTGAGTTTTCCGATCAGGTGTGCGGCATCATGTAATTCGGCAGTGCCATCGATAATTGAGAGATAAACCCATTTGGGTGACTGACCACGGAAAATCACCCCATCAAACCCGGCAAATTTAAACTCAGCAGGGAAGAAGCCGCCCGCCTGTGAATCCCCAATGGCTCCACTCATGGGCGACTTGGCGTTCACGTTGATACGGCTTTGCCCAGCAATTGGTGCCCCGGTTACCACACTGGGAAAGACAGTCAGCAAGTTTTCAGGACCAAGCGGGTCTGCCCCTTTGGGTACTTCGCGTAAAATATAATATGTACCCATGGCTCCGCCACCCATGTACGTGCGGTAGAAGGATTCAGGCTGATTTTCCTCTTTAATATTGCCTGTAGATAAATCTACACGCAATATCTTTCCATGATACCCGTTAGGCATGAGAACCTCCCTCGAGCTCTTCCTCCTCCCAAGTTAGGGAGGAGGAAGATTGACAGACCAGGCAGCTTAATCCCCCGTGCCGTGAGGATCCACATCCGGGATTCCCGGTTTGATCCATTTTCGAATCGGGAAATATAAGTACTGCACCGATGATCATGGCGTAAATAGCCCAGGAAATTGAGTCGAATCCTGTATCCAGGTAATTGAAAACAATCGCCAGGGTCACGATCGCAGTCATGAGCACGGTGATGAGCACCAGCCCAAACCAGCCTCCCGGAACCTTTTGGCGCGGCCGATCAGGATCCTTGAACCGCATTACCCACAGGGCGAAGAAGCACGCCAGGAGGACGAGCATATTCAGGAACACATCAATGACCACCAGAGCCTGGAAGGCAGATAGTGAGAAGACCGAGTAAATTACTGCCACAATCAAAATGGACACCCAGGGAGTGCCATATTTTGAGTGCACCTTAACCATAAACTTGGGCATCATGCCATCTTCAGCGAGAGCAAATGGGATGCGCGTGCCCCCCAGGCCATTGCCAATGAACAAGCCGATCATGGATAAGATGGCGGCAAACGATACCAATCCGCCCATCACCGATCCCAGCGGGCTGCCTTCCTGACCTACCAGTTTATCCGCCACTACGCGGGCGATATCGGGGAACCACCAACCAGTGGAGGCGGTAGGCTCGACACCCCAATCCTGCAGTTTGGCCCCAATTTCTTCGGGAACATCTGCGACAATACCAACCTCGGGGTCAGAAGCATCCAATCCCCAAATGTTGTAACTGCCATTATCCCCAGCGCCACCATACAACCCTGCGACAGTCGGGATCGTATACGTGGCAACCGTGGCGATCAGCACCAACACCATGGCCATGGGATAAGTTTTCTTCGGGATTTACCACCTCGTCCCCGGCTGCGGTCGGTAATTCCCAGCCCATATAATTCCACATGGCAACATAAATGCCAGTGCCCAGGGCAGGGATCAAGGATTTGAAGGTGACCGTTTCACCATTCAACAGGAAGGGCAGGTGAATGGTCGTCCCGCTCTTAATCCAGGCTGCGATACCAATGACCGACATGATGATCAATGGAACCATCATCACCGCACCCAGCCAGTCAGTGGTTAAACCGGTAAGCCTGGCGCCGCGGACATTTAGATAACTGATCCCCCAGATCAATATAAGTGCCACGATAAACGACAGGACGGGACCGGAAATAAATAGCCCACCGATGGTGGCTCCGACATTCAATGCCGGGATGAAAAAGGCGAGATAAGTGGCTGCCAGGACAGGATAAATGGTTACATCAACCCATGAAACAACCCAGTTCATCCAACCACCCATGAAGCCAACGAACGGACCAAATGCCCTCTTCAACCAATGGTAATAACCACCTTCCACGGGCATAAGGGACTGCATTTCCCGGACCATCAGCATGTTCGGGATGCTGAAAACGAGCGGGGTTACCAGCAATAATACAATCGCAAAACCAGGTCCTGAAAGGCTGACCATTGGTTCGGCACCAAACGAGCCGCCGCAAACGGTGAAGTAGAGCAACCCAAACAAGGGCAGGAGGGTTAACTCCCGCTTGAGTTTCTTTTTCTCCACCTGGGTCAAAACAATTGTCTCGGACATCGATCCTCCTCCTCATAAGTGAAATCCCATTCCTGCCCAGAAACCGCAGGAAGGGGTGAATGGGGTTACATTTCTTTAATCCCGTAAGGGAAGCCGTATTCTGCCATTTTCGCAACGAAAGGATCCGGGTCGAATGCTTCTGGACCAAGCACTCCCTTTCCCTTCCAGATGCCGTGTTCCAACAGATCCCAGCCGATTACGGCATTAAATGCTGTTTGCGCAACCACAGATTGACAGCCAAGGCGCTTCATGCACTCCTCGTTATCAGCGACCTGATACATATAGACCTGGCGGGGTTTGCCGTCTTTAATACCTTTGATCCAGGTGCCGGCACAGGTCTTTCCAGACATGCGGTCACCCAGGTGAGCCGGATCCGGAAGGCAGGCAGCGACCACATCACGGGGAGCAACCATCACTTCTTTAACCTTGATCTTTTCCTTGTTGTCCAAACCGATCATGTGCAGAGTCTTCAACACACCAATGAACTGGTCACCCAGCCCATATTTAAAAGTGGCGCGCTTGCACTTAATCCAGCGAGGCATTAACAAGACTTCCTCGTGCTCGACATTCACCACTTCGATTTTCCCAATTCCATCTGGGAACTCAAACACTTCTGGTTCAGAGAAAGGAGCAGTGGTAAACCAACCTTTGTCCTTTTCCCAAATGACAGGCGGATTGAGACATTCTTCGATGGTGGTCCAGATCGAGAAATTTGGGGCAAATTCGTAACCCTTGATCTCAATGTTTGCGCCATCGCGGATGCCCAATTCTTCAATTTCATCGAAAAGATGCTTTTCGGCATATTTCGCAAAAACGTCAGCCATGCCGGGTTCCACACCCAAGCCAACCAGGCACAGAATTCCCTTGGCTTCCCATTTTTTAGCTCGTTCGAATTGATAGTCTCCCAGCTTGACTCCGCATGTATGGAAAGGATCTTTTGGATGCGGGGAGGAAAGAGTCATGGCCATATCCATGTAGGTGACCCCGACGTTGTAAGCAGCATCAAAGATGGGCTCATTGAAAGACGGGTCACAGGCATTCATGATGAGATCGACCTTGTACTGAATGGCAAGTTTCTCGATCATTTCCCGCTTGCTGGCGTCAATCCACTCCATTGGAAAACGTTTTTTATCTCCAAGTTTAGCCTGGACTTCTTTTATCCGTTCCCGACTGTAATCTGTGAGAACCACCTGCTCCACCCAGGGATGATCCCTGGCAATGGTTGCGATGGCTTCACCAACCCCTCCAGTCCCAACGAGCAAAATCTTCATATCCATCCTCCTTAAGATAGATCCAAATCCGGCCCAGCCGGTTGTATGAAATAGACGGCGTTCGTCTTAAAGCAAGGTAATCAAATAGCTATTGGTTGAGCAATACTTCCGAAGTCTTAATCGTCTGCTCAACATCCTCGAGAGTATCTTCCAGGCGGTTCAACACTTCGTCGATTTGCGGGTATGTGATGACAATCGGCGGCTCGATGCGAATGGTGTGAGCGCTCGTAAGAGTGCCAGCCACCAGGACTCCCCGCTTGAACAAGCCAGCAGCGACTTTATAGCCAATCTCGGGGGTACGGAAATGCTGTCCTATCAGCAACCCTCTTCCGCTGATTTCCTGATAAATTTGCGGATGTTGTTCAGCGAGCTCCTTTAGTTTTCCAATGAAGTAGGTACCTTTTTCAGCAGCCTGCTTTGGAAAATCATCACGTAAAACCACGTGTATGGACGCGATGGCAGCAGAACAAGCCAATGCGCCACCTCCCGTTGTAGTGGTATGGATGAACGGGTTCGGATACATCATGCACTGCCAGATTTCCTCGGTGGAGCAAAACGCGCTAACCGGCATGACCCCGCCTCCCAGAGATTTTGCCACCGCGAGAATGTCTGGGACAACATCCCAATGATCCACACCCCACAATTTTCCCGTACGTCCAAGCCCGGTCTGGACTTCGTCGGCGATGAGCAAGGTGCCGTAATGTTTCGTGGCAGCACGAATACGAGGCCAAAAATCATCCGGTGGGACAAGTGCACCGGCCTCACCCTGGATGGGTTCCATTAACACCGCAGCGACACCGACACCAATTTTCTCGCAAATATCCAGCTGTTTCTCAACAGCCGCGGCGTCCCCAAACGGAACATGATAGACCGGACCTCCATAAAGCATCCCGGCGGGTTGACGGTAATCGGATTTGCCGATCATCGACAGGGAGCCCATGGTCTTCCCATGGAATGCCTTTACTGCAACGATGAAGGCGGGTTTTTGGGTGTACATTTTGGCGAGTTTGATGGCTCCTTCAATGCATTCCGTGCCACTGGCTGCAAAAAAACTATACTTAATATCACCTGGCGTGATCTCAGCCATCAAGCGTGCCAGCACGCCTCGCAACGGGTCGATCAATTCCTGGCTGGGCATTGGGGAGCGTCCCAACTGCGCCTTGACCGCTGCGACCACATCAGGATGGCTCCAACCATGGTCCATCATGCCATAACCGCCAAGACAATCGAGGTACTCACGACCCAGTATGTCCCTGAAAACTGCACCGGAACCGCTCCATTCCACCGAAGCCCAGTCTCCAGCTTCGGTGACAGACTTGCGATACTCCAGCCAATTTTTATTGAAATGTTCTGCAAAATTGTATTTGGATTCCTCGATGATCTGCTTGCCTTCAGATTCCGTTACTTCCTTTTTCTGGATAATTTCCAGCCAACGCTGGCTATATGATCTTGCTTCCATCAAAGATTGTGGCATCATTTCCTCTTTGTCCAAACGGTATGGGATTAACTGGCGTTGTCAAACTCATTCCCAGTCAGAAACTTCGTTGTACCAGGTCTTTTTCGTCCCGGTCTTTTCCCGGCCCTTCCATTTGCCAGATTTGGGCGTGTCCTCGATATATTTCAAGAAGTAATCAGCCTTATCAGCAATGGCATTGCGGTGCAAAGCGGTCAGCACTTTCACACCCAGCATGGCTTCCTTGATCTTTTTCAAGTTGCTGGTAGCAGTGTAATAAAAGCCCCAATCATCGGAAAATATTTTAGCTATGTATTTGGCGTTGATGGCATCCTTATCGTCCTCGCTGACCGGGGCAGCCAGAAGCAGAAGCATGGCATCTTTCAGGTCCTTGTCATTGATCTGGACAATCTGGAGTTTTTGGAGCATCAGGTCTGCGAGAGAAACGCAGTAGGGGTGCAATTCCAACCGGTTCCGATAATCAATCGGGTGGTTGTAATCCAATTTATCGAAGAATACATCAATCATGGGTATGCGCCCGCCGAAATAAATATGACGGTTATTCCCGCTCAGCATGGCGGCGCGTTTTTCGAGTTCATAACCCTGTTTTTCGAAAAATGGAACAATTTTGCCGCGACCCTTGCCATAACAAGCATAATCAATGTCAGTGAAAACACGCTCGCCCAGGCGGTCCATCGCACGGTACAACTCGACATAATCGGGGAAATAAACATGTAACGCGATCGGTCCCATCACACGCAGGACGATCCCCTGCTTTTGTGCTTCTTCAGTAAGGTGGCGAGCTTCATCAAGGTAATCCTCGGGTTTTGGGTACTCGCTCAGCGGAATGTCTTTTGGAAGCCTAAACACTTTTTGCGGCATCATTGTCAACTCCTATCCGGATGTAAAAACGTAATCCTTCACCTTGTTGTTTTCAAGCACAACGATCGCACCTTTTAGAATCCCTTCGGAGTACTCACTGCCGGGGTTGATGATGGTTGTCTTGTGTATCTTTTGAACGCCACGCGATTCATGGATGTGACCATGCAAGCCCAACAGCGGCTGGTATTTCTGAATCATTTTCGCCACCGCCACACTGCCAACATGGATCTTGTTGTCAGCAGCCTGGACCAAATTTTCGTCCAACTTGGGAGCCAAATCCAGGGCAAATCCATAGGGAGGCGCATGGAAGTTGAAAATGGCAGTCGATTTATCCTTCACCTTTCCGATCAGCTCTTCCAGCATCGGTTCCAGTTCATCGTCCGGCTTTTCCCGAGGGGTGTTCCAGGGAGTGGGGTTCGCCCAGGAAAAGGTGACCATCTCGTGGTCACCAACCTCGACATTTTTATTGTTGCAGTTGACGATCACAGAAGAATCTTCAATGACATCATCCACTTCAAAATGGTCGTCGTTGCCAGCAGCCATATACACCTTGAAGGATGTCCCTTTAAGGCGTTCATCAGCAAGGGCAATCCATTCCTTCAAGCGGGAGAGCATCAATTGCTTGAATAAAACATCCACTTTTTTCGGGTCGGCCTTGAATGCCTGGAATTCTTCGGGTGTTTGGTGGACCCAGTAGTACCCCATCATCTCGATGGTCTTGATCAACTTGTCCAGTTCTTCCTGGGTGGCGCACTCGGTATGGGTGCCCATTAATGTGGTCTCCCAACCGCCGCCCGCCTTTTCCACCAGGGGGACGAGCACTTTGCCGGTCAGGTCACCAAGCAGGATCCCCACATCAACATTATAGACTTTCAGGGCGTTCAAGTATTTCCGATAACATAGATTCGAACCATGGATATCTGTAACAAAAAAGATCTTGGTTGTTTTACCCATCAATGGCTCCT
Source organism: uncultured Chloroflexia bacterium (assembly GCA_963826215.1). Lineage (GTDB taxonomy): Bacteria > Chloroflexota > Anaerolineae > Anaerolineales > Villigracilaceae > UBA877. The sequence goes on from CAWGWL010000033.1 coordinate 734,219, forward strand.
TGATAAAAGAAGATAATTCCTAAAGAGGGGCGAAGGATACAAAGCTCCGCCCCCTGAACTCATATTTAACCTTTAGTCAGGAGGTAATTCACCAAAGGTCATATTGACATCCACACCCACCTGCTTGTTGCGTGCTTTCCAGTAGAAGTACCACGCCACCCCGATGGCCCATATAAATACATAAAAGAGAAGTGAACCGATCGCCAGGCCTTCCAAATCGGGCATGACGATGAAGAAGTAGAAGAGGATGCCCAGGTAGATCAGGTTCACGATCCCGCCGATGGTGACAACCGGGATACCCAGGATGTTCCATTTTTTATATGGCGAAGAATCCCAAATATTCTTGGCTCTCTTTGAGAATGGGAATATGGCCGCAGCAACGGCGGTCACCCCAAACACCGATACGATCTCCAGACCGGTAACGGATAGCCCGCTCATCTGGTCCTGGAAGATCGTATATAGCAGGATCCCGATCTCACCCAGAACAAAGCAGAGGATATGGTTTTTAACCGGGGAAGCCCAGCGATAATCAATATCTGCAAACCACTTGGGACCCATGCGGTCCATACCCCAGGCGAACAGGATGCGCGGGAAAGCCAGGTAGGAGAGAGCCACCCACCACAGGTTGAAGACGATGAACGACATCGCCATCATGAACACCACAAACCAATTTTGGTTGATGACGGCAGCCAGACCGACGAAATTGGGTGCCCATGGGAGGGTATAGCCAGCCAGGCCCTCCCCGAGGTTATCCACCCAGGCGGTGGCGGAAAGGAATTCAAACCCAACCGTCCGGTAGAGAGCGATTGCCAGCCAAAGCATGAAGGCAGCAGGAATTAAGATGGCAGCCAAATTAGCCAAAATGATGGTCTTATCGGGGCGTTTGACTTCGCCGGCGATAAAGGTAATGCAGTATGAATAGGCAAACAGCCAGGAGCCTGCCACCATTACACCCAGGGTGTCATACCAATTCCAGGTCTTGGGCAGGACGTCTCCAGCAGCTTCGATGGTTGAGCGTGCCGTCGCCAGGAATCCGTTGTAATCCAGCGAGCCATATTGGGCCGCAAGATTATTCCAGGCGGTGACAAATGCATCATGGCTGGTAAATGAGAATACCAGCAGGATGACAGCGCATCCGCCAATCCCAAGCACCATGATCACTTTTTGGACCCGGGCAAAAATCTTTATGCCAAAAACCACGAACAGGAAGGCAATAAAGTTCACCACGGTGGCAATCAGGAAAAACCAAAGCGCAAAGGGACCGAAGGGGGTATTGACCTTGCCGATCAGAGATTCAGCAATATCCGGCCTGCCAAGGAACTGGAACATCATGGTCAACCCCGGGTCAACCGTCCAGGGAGCCAAAATGTAAATCCACATGATCCAAACGAAGGCATTCCCAAATGACTCGGCAATGCCGACCAGCGGGTGAATGATGCGCGAGTTATAGATGTATTCGCCACCGGAGCGAGGCATGGAGCCGCCCAAAATACCCCAAACCAGCGAAAAACCGATTCCGCACAACAGCGCCGAGAGAAGGGTAGCAATGATCAGGTTGCCACCTGTGTAGACGCCCAGCCCCAGGCTGATCATCACCCACATGCTGGGGGTAAGACCCTGGTTCATAAAACCAACGCCGAAAGCGTCAACGAACGACAGGCCCCTTACCAGGCCACTTGCTTTTCGTGCAAAAGCCATTTGTTCAGGCATTGTGCATTCCTCCTATCATAGGTTGAAAAAGAATGAATTGCGAATCTCATCAATCCTAAGGTTCGCAAATTTCCAACACATGCTTTCTCCTTTGGCCTGCCCTCCTTTCCTTAAAACTTTCGGGACCATTCTTTCGGCCACCGCTCCACAATAACTTTCTTTTGCGTGAAGAACTCGACCGCGTCCATCCCCTGACCGTGCAGGTCACCAAAGAATGATTCCTTCCACCCGGTAAACGGGTAGAAAGCCATCGGCGCAGCCACACCAATATTTACTCCAATATTCCCCGCCTGGGCTTCATAGCGGAATTTGCGCGCTGCTGCGCCGCTCGACGTAAAAATGCTTGCCTGATTACCATACTGCCCGCCATTGACCAGCTCAAGAGCCTCTTCCAAAGTGTTTACGTGCATAAGGCTCAGCACCGGACCAAAAACCTCTGTACGGGTGATGCTGCTGCCCGGGCGGACATCCGCCAGGATGGTTGGGCGAATAAACGCTCCCTTTTCATAATTCGTAATAACCGTTTTGCGCCCATCCACGGAAACTGTGGCACCCTCTTCCGATCCTGTGCTTATCAATCCTTCGATGCGCTGGCGGGAGAGCTGGTTAATGACCGGACCCATCTGGACTCCCGAATCCAACCCATAACCGACCACACGAGACTGGGCAGCGTCGCAGATCATCTCAGGAAAGGTGTTGCGGGCTTCTGCAACTGTCACAGCCCAGGATACTGCCAGGCAACGCTGACCGGCACACCCGAAGGCAGAATCAGCCACGATCTTGACCGCCATCTCCATATCGGCATCGGGGAGAATGACCACCGGGTTCTTTGCACCACCCTGGGCCTGAACACGTTTCCCTTTATCAGCAGCGCGCAGATAAATGTAGCGCGCCACAGGAGTCGATCCAACAAAGGTGACTGCCCGCACAGATGGGTGGTCCAAAATGGAATCAACCACCACCTTTGTGCCATTCACCAAATTGATCACACCTTTCGGGAAGCCCGCCTGATCAATAAGGGTGAAGATAAATTGCATGGTCAAAGGTACTTTTTCGGAAGGCTTGATGAGGTATGTGTTCCCGCAGGCGACCGCATATGGCAAATACCAAAACGGGATCATACCGGGGAAATTGAACGGGCAGATGGTGGCGCATACTCCCACCGGCTGCCTAATCATCATTTCATCAATTCCGGCAGCAATATCTTCCGAGAATTCTCCCTTTGCCATAAGCGGGATACCGCAAGCGATCTCGACGTTCTCGATCGCGCGAATCATTTCCGCTTTGGCTTCTTCCAATGTTTTCCCACATTCTTTGGTGATGGTACGGGAAATCTCGTCCAGGTTGGACTTCATCAGGTCGCGCAATTTAAACAAGTATTGAATGCGTTCCTGTGCAGGGATTCGGCGCCAGGAGGAAAATGCCTCAGTGGCAGCCTTTACAGCCGCAATCAACGTCGTCAGAATTGCACACGGGCGTCTGAGCCAATAATTCACCAGTGGCGGGATTAACTACATCAATGGTCTCGGTCACATCAGGGACCAGCCATTCCCCATTGATATAGTTCTTAACTATAATCATGACACCGCCTTGTCGGAAACTTCCAATGCCATCTCGATGACAGACAAGCCTTCATCCAATTGGGTCTCAGTAATGCATAAAGGTGGGACGACAAATACAATACTCCCCATGTTATTTGCCATGATAAACGTGAATAGTCCATTTTGACGCAGAACCTTTCCCACCTCAGCCATAACGGAAGGTGCAATGCTTTCTTTGGATTCTCGGTCGGAGACCAACTCGATGGCGGAAAACAGACCAATGTAACGCACATCGCCCACCGAGCGATGACGGGTCTTAATCGCCTCCAGTGCCTTGCCCAGGTGCTTTCCAACCTTGACAGCGTTTTCGAGGAGATGGTCTTCCTCGTACACTGATATGGTTGCCACAGCAGCAGCGCAGGCAAGCGCATGACCACTATAGGTAAGGCCGGCGTATAAGTACTTATCATCGAAGAATTTGGCAATCGGTTCCGAAACCACGACCACCCCGAGAGGCAGGTACCCGCTGGTGATCCCCTTGGCAGTGGTAATCATGTCAGGCGTGACTCCCCAATTATCTACGGCAAACCACTTGCCGGTGCGCCCCCAACCACTCATGACCTCATCAGAAATCAGGAGGATGCCGTACCTGGTGCAAATTTCCCGCACACGCGGCCAGTAATCATCTGGCGGAATGATGATGCCGTTCGAGCCAACCACTCCCTCCATTATGACGGCAGCGATTTTATCAGGACCCTCATAGCGAATCACTTCTTCCAGATGGGAAATGCATTCCCGATTGCAGGATTCTATTTTTTGTCCGAAAGGACACCGATAACAAAATGGATCGAGGAAATGCACAGCACCAGGCATGACCGGTTCAACGGCAAGACGCCGATAATCCCCGGTTAATGCAATGGCACCATGAGTTGCGCCATGATAGGAGCGGTAGCGCGCCAGTATTTTGTGACGCCCCGTGTAAAAACGGGCAATTTTGATGGCATTTTCAACCGCTTCTGCGCCGCCCAGGGTGAAGAAAGTTTTTTTCAGGTTGCCAGGAGTGACTTCAGCCAGTTTCTTCCCCAGCAAGCCGCGTGGTTCGGTGGCGTTCCCGGGATGCACAAAGCAGAGTTTGGCTGCCTGATCCTGGATGGCCTTAACGACTTTTGGGTGCTGGTGACCGATGTTGGTGTTCATTAATTGCGAGGAGAAATCAAGGTAACGTTTGCCATCCGTATCCCAGAAATAAACCCCTTCCGCTTTTTCTACCGGGATTGGATTGGCCTGACCCTGGACCGACCAGGAAAAAAAGGTATATTCCCGATTCATTTGAACAATTTCTTGTGCAGTTAATTTCGACAAAGGACCCTCCATGGTCAAAAACCGGGGCTGCTTGCTTTAGTGAGACGTAATGGTCATCTTTTAACAACCCTTGACCGACTCACGTACAACTTCCAGGGTGGTATCAATATCCACTTCGCTATGGGAGTAGCACAAAAACCAAGGTTCACGGGCATCGTGGTCTGGCATCACGCCGCGTTCGATCAATTCTTCGACGAGAGCCAGATAGTATCCCTTTTCACTTTGATCCCAGGTTCGCTGGTCTGAGACTTTTTCAACGCCGATGGCAAAAGAGAACATTGCCGGGTAGCCGTTCATGCACACTGGAATGCCGGCTTCCTTGAAAATATCCTCAATTCCATCCATCAGACGTTTGCCCCGTTTTTCAATGGTTTTAATCACCGGGTCACGCTGGAGGATGGACAGGGTGGCCCAGGCAGCAGCTACACCTGGTTTGTTATTGGTGAACGTTCCTCCCTGGGCAACTCCATGCCCGATTATGGACATGATCTCTTTTTTGCCACCAAAAGCCGCCAACGGGTAGCCGTTGGCAAATGCCTTGGCATACGTGGAAAGGTCGGGAGTGATGCGATAGTACTCCTGGGCGCCACCGTTGGCGATCCGAAAGCCAGTCTTAACCTCATCGAGGATCATTACAATCCCGTATTTGTCACATTGTTTTCGAATGACATGAAGGAAATTTTTCTGCGGAAGGATTGCTCCGCAATTCCCCATGCAGGGTTCCACGATGATGGCTGCCACCTGCTCGCCGATGGATCTTAAGATTTTCTCCAGAACCTCCGGGCAATTAAACGGCAGTGTTGTCACCAATTCACTCAATTGGCGTGGAATGCCAGAACTTGAAGGAATTGATATTGGATTTGCGGGATTCCCATAAGCTTCGGTGGGGGTATATGTTGACCAAAGCGTGTAATCGTTGAAGCCATGATACATACCCTCAAACTTGATAATGCGTTCACGCCCGGTATACGCACGTGCAACCCGGATGGCATGCATGGTCGCCTCTGTCCCTGAACAGGCAAAACGGACCAGTTCTACAGCAGGGCACATGCTTACAAATTTTTCTGCGGTCTCGATTTCCAATTCATAGGTCATCGCTGCCAGGGTACCCAGATCGATCTCCTGTTTGACCTTTTCGTTGACCTCATCATATGCATGCCCCAGGATGATGGGACCAAAAGCCATGCGATAATCAATATATTTGTTACCATCGACATCCCAAAGATAGGATCCTCTGGCTTTCTGCATGTAAGGCGTGATTCCTTCCCCCCAGAACCTGAAGTTCGAGTTAACTCCCAACGGCATTACTTTTAATGCTCTTTTTTGGAGAGCCTTGTTGTTTTGCCAGGGTCGATTCAAAAGAGTATCCTCAATTCGAGAACGTCAAAGATTTTCACCATTTTTTCCGAGGGTAAAGCTTTTCGGGATGCACCATTGATAGACGTCCTTGAGCACTATGGGCACAATTGACGTCGTGGTACGCCGGACCCCGGGCATTTTCCTGAGCACTTCTGTTACAAAGCGATAAATTTCTGAAGTATCCTTCGCCACCAACTGAATGGAAACATCCATCTCGCCGATGGAACAAGCGACATATGAAACGCAATCAAATGCCATGGCTTTATGGGCAACGTCCATTATGGCATCAGATTCAACTTCCAGTAAAACATCTGCACGCGTGGTCAGCCCAAATGCGTGAGGGTTTACGATTGGACGGATTTGGATCACTTCATCTTTAATCATGCGGTCAATCCGATAACGAACCACCCTTTCCGATAGCCCCCCGCCAACGCGTCGCGCAATTTCTGCCGCGGGCATGCGGCCATCTTCCATCAGAAGTTCGACGATGCGTAAATCAATTTGGTCGTTTTCAGACATTGTTTTGGACTTTTGTGTTTTTTTCCGACTTACCTAAATACTTTACAGTTTAATTAACCTAAATTCAAGTGACTTATGTCACCTCCCTGACATCTCTTGTGAAAAATCCATACATAAAACGATAAATAAGAAGAATCCTCAATGGTTGCGATTCCGAATTCTTTTTAATCGGTAATGAGAGGGAGTGGATATCATTTAAATCCAAGTGAAAGGAGTAAAGGGTATAATTCAAATATGAATAATTTCAACCCACTGGTGATCGGAATTGCCGGCGGTTCGGGATCCGGAAAGACCACCGTTGCGCAAACGATCCTCCAGCGGGTTGGGCCTGACCGAATATCATTCCTGCAGCACGACGCGTATTACAAGGATTTAAGTGGGCTACCACCAGCCCAGCGCATTGAAGTAAATTTCGACCACCCCAATTCGCTGGAAACCGATTTGCTCACAAACCACATTCTGCAATTAAAGGCCGGGAAGGCAGTCGAAGTCCCGATTTATGATTTTTCCACTCACAGCCGGACCGAACGGACGTATACCGTACAACCACGAGGGGTTATTTTGGTGGAAGGTATCCTAATATTCACCGAAGCTGCCCTTCGGGATATCTTTAACGTCAAGATCTTTGTGGATACTGATCCCGATTTGCGCTTTATCCGCCGGCTGGAAAGAGATATTTCGGAAAGAGGTCGGACGCTGGAGATGACAGTCAAGCAATACCTTTCCACCGTGCGTCCCATGCACCTGGAATTTGTAGAGCCTTCCAAACGGTACGCAGACGTGGTCATTCCCGAGGGAGGATTCAACACGGCTGCCCTGGACATGGTGGTGGCGCGCATTGAAACGATGCTGGCATAGAGACCTTAAGTGCAACCCCGGATTGTGCAAACAAATATCAGCCAATCAATACAATCCAATCAAATCTTATAAAGGATGAAAAAATGAAACAGTGGAATAAGCCTCCAGAATTTGCTCTCGACCTTAAGAAGAAATACTCGGTCACATTCAGCACCGATAAAGGCGATATGGTCATCGATCTATTTGCCGATAAAACTCCGATGACCGTAAATAATTTTGTTTTCCTGGCGCGCGAAGGTTTTTACGATGGCACAATTTTCCACCGAGTTATCGCGGATTTCATGGTGCAGGGAGGAGACCCCACCGGAACGGGGCGTGGCGGACCCGGTTACCGGTTCAAGGATGAGTTCGACCCATCCCTAAAACACGACAAGCCGGGAGTGTTATCAATGGCAAATGCCGGTCCGGGCACGAATGGATCACAATTCTTCATCACGCACGTCCCAACTCCACATTTGAACAATAAACATACAGTGTTCGGGCAGCTTGTTTCAGGAATGGACGTACTGCTATCCATCCCGGAGCGCGACCCGATCAAAGTAAATTCTCCAGCAGTCAAATTGAACAAAGTCACCATCCTAGGAAGCATGAACCCGAATTCCCGGATCACCATCCTGCGCATCGCGACGCTCGTTGGCGTGATCGCGCTCATCATTGCGTTGTTTGTTTTCCGGGATCAGGTAAAGAAGCTTCAAGATTACGGGTATATTGGCATATTCCTGCTTTCCATTGCGGCTAATGCCACGATCATCATTCCCCTTCCCGGCGTAGCCTTTACGACCGCCATGGGAGCCATTTTCAACCCTATTGGGGTGGCAATTGCTGCAGGGTTGGGCGCGGCTTTGGGTGAAATTTCCGGATACATGGCGGGGTTCGGTGGACAGGGAGTTGCTGAAAAATCCAACCTCTACAACCGCCTGACAACCTGGATGAAGGAGCATCAGAACCTGGCATACGGGGCAATCCTGTTGATAGCCTTCATCCCCAACCCCCTTTTTGACTTAGCAGGTATGGCTTCGGGTGCGCTAAAGTTGCCCCTCTGGAAATTCCTAATCGCCTGCGCGATCGGCAAGATACTGAAAATGCTGATGTTCGCATATGCTGGTTACTATTCCATTTCCTGGCTCTCAGGCTTTTTTGGTAAATAGGAGGAAATAATCAATGGCTGAGTATTCGAAGGTGGATTCATATCTAGAAACTCACATGGACGACAGCATTGCTGAACTTTCCCGATTGGTGGCGCAGCCTTCGGTGGGAGCACAAAATCTCGGGATGCAGGAGTGCGCTGCACTGGTAAATGACATGCTTCACCAGCGAGGTTTTACCACCGATGTGATGTCCGCAGGTGGAGCGCCAGTGGTATTTGGGAAACGGAAAGGCACCAGCGATAAGACCATCCTCTTCTATTGCCATTATGACGTCCAACCACCCGAACCCCTTGATCTTTGGGAAACTCCTCCTTTCGAACCCTCGCTTCGGGACGGGAAACTCTTTGGACGCGGAGTGAGCGATGATAAAGGGCATCTTGTCGCTCGCTTATTCGCAGTTGACGCGCTGCTTTCCACGCTTGGAGAGCTTCCCTGCTCGGTCAAATTTATTATCGAGGGAGAGGAAGAAACTTCGAGTGTTCACCTGCACGAATATATTCGCAATAACCTGGATAAACTCAAAGCCGATGGCTGCATATGGGAATTCGGCGGGGTTGACCACACAGAAACTCCAGTCCAATACCTTGGCCTGAGGGGCATATGCTATGTTGAGCTATCGGTTGAAACTGCAGCCATTGATGTCCACTCAGGGATCGGTGGTTCCATTTTCCCAAATGCTGCCTGGCGACTGGTCTGGGCTCTCAACAGCCTCAAGGGACCCGATGAACGAATTCTCCTGCCCGGATTTTATGATAAGGTGCGAAAACCTACGGCACGTGATATCGAACTCATGAATGCCTTACCCGAAACAGCCGATTTTTACAAAGAACAATATGGGGTTAAATCATTTATTAAAGGGTTGACCAACGGTATAAACCTGCGAGTTGAAGAAGTATTCACCCCCACCTGTACAATCTGTGGATTGACATCAGGGTATCAAGGACCGGGCGGCAAGACGGTTCAGCCTGCCAGGGCATCAGCCAAGGTGGATTTCCGCCTGGTTCCCGACCAGGAACCTGAGGATGTGGTCCAACAACTCCGACTCCACCTGGATAAGAGTGGTTTTCCAGATGTTAAGATTGAATCGATGGGTGGAGAAGCTCCAGCAAAGACAGATCCGGATGATCCGTTTGTGAAACTGGTCTGCGATACTGCGATTCCGATTTATGGTGTACCTATGCGCATCCTGCCTATGACCGGGGGTTCTGGTCCGAATTCACCTTTTGTACATGACCTGGGATTGCCGGTGGCGAGCGCAGGGCTTGGGCATCCGGATGGGCGCAGCCATGCCCCAAACGAAAATATCCGTTTGGATTTATACCTGAAACATGCAAAACATATGACCAGAGTTATGATGGAATTTGGGAAATAAGCCTGGCAGTACAGACCACGCCATTAGAAGCAGTTGATTTAGAAATACACGTTAGTTCCTCAAAATAATAGACCCTGATGCAAAATGCCTCAGGGTCTTTGTAATTCGAGTAAGAATTTAATTATTTTTCCGTAATAGTAATACTTTCGATGGCATCTCCAGGAAATGTGGGATATTGGGCTGGATCACGCCGGGTGATCCCATTTACGACATCCATACCACTAATCACCTGCCCAAAAATCGTGTAATCCTTTTCGGAGAGACCATATGCCCCAAACATGATAAAAAACTGGCTTCCATTCGTACCCTGCCCTGCATTCGCCATGGCGACTACGCCTGCCTTGTTGAAGCTCAGGTCATTTAGTTCATTGGCAAATTCGTAGCCAGGGCTTCCGCTCCCGGTTCCTGTTGGGTCCCCACCCTGAGCCATAAATCCCTCAAGGACACGGTGAAAAGTAATGCCATCAAAATATCCCTGACGTGCTAAAAAGACAAAACTGTTCACAGTTATTGGAGCCTTGTCAGGATAAAGCTGAATAACGAACTCCCCACCCTTGGCCATTTTAACCGTTGCCAGGTATTGTTTTGTAACGTCAATTAGCATTGGAGGAGCGGAAGAATATTGCTTGGTTCCAACCAGGGATGGGACTTGACCTCCAGGTGTGGTAGTTGGCGCAATTGCCGGTTTTGCTTTAAGGGAAGAAAAAACCAACCAGGATGCCGCTACCAGAATGACAACGATAATTACAATTAGAATGATCCGGGAATATTGCTTTTTGCGGGCACACGCGGCACGCCTTGCGTCCCGTTTGGACATGGGGGTATTCGGCATATTATTTTCCTTTTTCGTTAATAATTCTTCGAGTTGACCTGGTGATGCGTTTTGGTCCGCTTGGTTTCAGAACTGTAGTCTTTTTTTGACCTTCAGGGTCAGATTTAAGCCTTTTTGAACTGGCGGGCTTTTTCAAATCAGCCACTTCCTGCGAGGATAGGTGACGCCATTCTTTCGGCTTGAGTGCTCCCAGGCGCAGGTCCCCAATCCGCACCCGCACAATGCGGACAACCGGCAATCCAGTCACCTTGCCCATCTCTCGAATCTGGCGCTTGTATCCTTCTTTCAAGATCACATTCAACCAGGCACCCTTTCCTTTTTTACTCACAACATAGACTTGCGCTGGGGCAGTATGAAAGCCATCTTCCAGCACAACACCGCGCTTCCATTTTGCCAATTGATCTCCGTCTGGATGTGCAGCCACCAAAACACGATATTCTTTTTCATGTTCATAACGCGGGTGTGTAAGCTTATTCGCCAGATCTCCGTCGTTGGTCATCAGGATCAAGCCTTCAGAGTCGAAATCCAACCGACCCAACCGGATATAAGTGTCCCTTCCACCGGGACCAGGTCGCGCACTGCCATCCGCAGATCTGGATCAGTAACTGTGGAAATCACCCCCCGAGGTTTATAAAGCGCTATATATACCAATTCCTCCGCTTTTTTAACAGGTCTTCCATCCACAGTGATCTGATCCTGCACAGAGTCGGCTTTATCTCCCAGCCCAGCCACCTGACCGTAAACACGCACCCTCCCCGCTGAAATCAACTCTTCGCAACTGCGGCGCGATCCGTAACCAGCGCGAGCAAGGATCTTTTGAAGACGTTCTTTCATTTCAACCTTTCAAAGCTTCATTGTGATTGCCATTATTTTCCACCACCGGCAAGTTTAATGGGGGTAAATCCGTTAAAGAACTGATGCCAAAATGTTGAAGAAAATCGGGCGTGGTACCGTAGAGGATTGGGCGCCCTGGACCTTCCGTCCTGCCAACTTCCTGAACCAACCCTTTCCCGAGCAGGGATTTCATTACTCCATCACTGCTCACGCCGCGCACAAACTCGATTTGCGGTCGGGTTACAGGCTGCTGATAAGCAACGATTGCCAGCGTTTCCAGGGCAGCCCGGCTTAAATGACTCGTTGCTTCCAATCCAAGGAAACGTTCGATAACTTCTGCAAATTGGGGGGCAGTTGTTAATTGAACCCTTCCACCATGCCGCTGAAGATGCAAGCCGCGGGTTTGCAATTCGATCTCGAGTTGCTGAAGACCTTGTTCCACTGCAGAAGTGGATAATTCCAATACAACAGAAATTTGTGAAGGTGTTACCGGATCAGCCGATACAAACAAAAGGGCTTCAATCGCCGCCGGAATATCCGCTACGGTCGATTTTTCAGATTCGCTCATGCTATAATTACTCCCAGCGGCTTGGAATGCGATGCGTGGTACTCGATATCAAGAACATCGAAGTTCAGAGAGGGAGCGTACATCCGAATTCCATCCAAAAACATTTGAGGCATTATGAATAATCGCCAAATATCATTATTAAGTGGTGGGTTGGTTCTTTTGCTGGCAATTTTCGCCTGCACATTGAACTTTGGAGGACCCGCTTACCCAACTCCCGCAATCCCAGTCTCCACCGAGGCGATGGGTGAACTTCAATCATCTCTTGAGACTGCCGTTGCTGATGGTGCAGTTTCTGGAGATGTTACACTCATATTCACTGAACCGCAACTGACCTCTTACCTTGCTTATAAACTTCAGGCTCAATCCCAGCCATTTATTACCAATCCGCAGGTCTATTTGCAGAATGGTGAACTCCAGGTTTACGGGACCGCAAGGAAAAGTTATTTCGAAGCAACAGCATTGATTGTCCTAAGCGCTGGTGTAGATGAAACAGGCCAATTAAAGATCGAGTTAATATCCGCAAATTTCGGACCCCTGCCTGTTCCAAACGGGTTGAAAGAAATTATTACCGCAACGATCAAAGAAGTTTATCTGGGTGCACTCGCACCTGTTGCATCCGGTTTTATACTAAATAGTGTCACAATCAGCGATGGAGAAATGATCATCGTTGGGCAAATGAATTAGCGATTGGATTATACCAGCAACCCCACATGACAAAAAAAATCATCACCGCACTGATTATTTTTGGATTATTGACAGCTTGTACTCCACAAGTCCAACCGTCCGATATATCTGTCAGCGTAACCGCTGATGAGAACAGTCAGAGTATTACCCTTCCCGCTGGAAGCACCGTCCAGCAAGCATTATCCTCTGCAGGTATCAATCTTTCACAATCCGACCGGGTAACCCCACCCCTCTATACGCTTCTGACCGAAGGGATGAAAATTTCTGTTACGCGAGTCCGCGAAGAATTCGAAACACAACAGGTGATCATCCCATTCGACCGCCAGGAACTTCGTAACGAGTCTTTGCTAACGGGTGAAACTCGCCTTGTCCAGGCCGGACAAAACGGTTTACGTGAAATTACCATCCGGCACGTGTTTGAGAATGAGATCGAGGTCGGGAATTCAGTAGTCTCCGAAAACATACTCCAGGTTCCAATTCCAGAAATCGTGATGATCGGGGTACAGTCGCCGTTTGCACCATTGACAATCCCCGGGAAATTAGCGTATCTGACTGGCGGTAACGCATGGATCATGGACGGATCCACCTTCAATCGTCGACCGCTTGTTACAAGCGGTGATCTTGATGGCTACATTTTTTCCTTGTCGGGTGATGGAAAATTGCTCTTATTCTCCCGCAAATCGACCAAACCACTTGATCAGGAAATAAATACCCTTTGGGTTGTGAACACCACCACCCAGCAGCCCACACCGGTCCGCCTGGGGATCTCCAACGTGGTCCACTTCGCTGCATGGCAGCCAGGCGAAAACTATTTGATAGCTTATTCCACGGTCGAACCTCGCGCCACAGCCCCTGGATGGCAGGCAAATAATGATTTGCACTTTTTGACATTTAAAAATGGAGTCCCGGGTCGTAACACCGATGTCCTTGAAACCAACTCTGGCGGCATTTACGGTTGGTGGGGTATGAATTTATCATGGTCACCGGATGGAAAGAGCCTGGCATTCTCCCGACCAGATGGAATCGGGCTGGTAGACATAAATGAGAATAAACTCTCCCCACTAATTAACATTACCCCGTTAAATACCCACAGTGATTGGGCATGGATCCCGGGGTTGGCATGGGCAAGTGATAATCAGACGATCTACCTAACTACGCACTCATTACCAACCGGACTGGTGAGTCCCGAGGAGTCACCCAATTTCGACCTCATGTCAACACCACCTACCGGAAACCTTGACACAACCATCGTCCAACAAACAGGCATGTTTGCCTATCCAGCAGTCTCCTCTCTCAGACAGAATGAGTCTGGACTCACATTTTTAGTGGCATTCTGGCAAGCGATTTTCCCGACCCAGTCAAAAACAAGCCGTTACCAGTTGAAAGTGATGAACGGGGATGGGACAAACCTCCGATCGATATTTCCTGCTGAGGGGCAATCTGGCCTTCAGCCAAGGATTCCTCCCATTTGGGCTCCAAAGCCTGTCGAAGGCGGTGACTTCATTGGATTAATTTATGAAGGTAATCTTTGGATAGTAGATGCCAGGACCGGTCTGTCGCAACAAGTGACCGGCGATGGGTCAACCAGTCAAATAGATTGGAAGTAAATGCTGCTTCACCGAGTGATTTCCCTCGTTCGAGCATAATCAGGAGTAGTGCATGCGAATTCTCATCACCGGAGCCGCTGGCTTCCTTGGCTCCCATTTATGTGACCGCTTCCTGGCGGAAGGTCACCAAGTCATTGGGATGGATAACTTTGTAACCGGAAACCGCGAGAACCTGGTTCATCTTGTCAATACAAAAAACTTTTCATTCAGCAGACATGATGTTTCCGAACCCATAACCATAAAGGGCAAGGTGGATGCAGTCTTACATTTTGCTTCCCCGGCAAGCCCCAATCCTGCCTCGCCATTCGGCTACCCCAACCTGCCGGTGGAGACCATGAAAGCCGGTTCGCTTGGCACCTTCAATACTCTGGATCTTGCCCTGGAAAACCAGGCTCGCTACCTTTTTGCATCCACTTCCGAGGTTTACGGTGACCCGGATGAACATCCACAGACGGAGTCTTATTGGGGGAATGTGAATCCAATTGGCCCACGCTCAATGTATGATGAAGCCAAACGGTTTTCAGAAGCCCTTATCATGACTTATTTTCGAACAAAAAGGTTGGATACGCGCATTGTAAGAATTTTTAACACTTATGGCCCGCGGATGAGGCTGGACGACGGGCGCGTGGTCCCAAGTTTCGTGCAGCAGGCACTTCACGGCGACCCCCTGACAATTTATGGTGATGGGTCACAAACCCGATCTTTTTGTTATGTTGATGATCTTGTGGATGGCATCCATCGACTGCTCTTATCTGATGAGCATTTGCCAGTCAACATTGGCAACCCAAACGAAACATCGATCCTCGATTTTGCGATACTGATCAATCAGATCACCGGAAACACCGCCGGAGTGACCTATTCACCGGATAACCGGATGGATAGCGACCCCCAGCGCCGCCGTCCGGATATCTCGCGCGCTCGTTCACTGCTAAGTTGGGAACCAAAGGTGGAATTGAAAGAAGGGTTAGCACGTACGATTGCATCATTTAAAGACAAACTGGGATTGCAATGAGTCTCGTCTCAAGCACAAAAGAGCGCAGGCGTTTTATTCGATTTATTTCGGTCGGTGCGATTGGAGCGGTGGTGGATTTCGGAATCATGAACCTGTTCACCAAGATGTTTGGCATGCCCCTTATCCTGGCTGGAACTATTTCCTTTGTTTGTGCCATCATCAGCAATTTCCTTTTCAACCGTTTTTGGACATATCCGGATTCGCGATCGCGCACCATTGCCAGGCAATTGGTTATGTTTTTTATGGTGAATGTGGCTGGTCTTGCCATCCGCCTTCCAATCCTGCACTTTCTTGAACCGCTCATGCTGCGAGCGACAGTGTTGTTAGCCAGGTTCATTCCCTTTTCGCCCCAATTCATGGGAAAAAACCTTACCCTGGCAGTGGCAGTCAGCGTAGTAATGCTCTGGAATTTTTTTATCAACCGCTATTGGACTTATAATGATGTAGACAAGGTGAATTCATGAACAATCAACCTCAACGATCAATCATCCCCATATACACTTCACGCGGTGATGCAGAAGCCTTTCTCGTCTATCCCTACCTGTTTAATCGATTGGGGGAATGGATTGGATGGGTCACTGCAGAGCGGCAGGTATATTCGGTGTTAGGTTTCTATGTCGGAGATTTAACTGCCGAACCACGGATTATTCGAAAACGGATCACTGCCACTCTCAAACCTCGAAGAACCCCGCCATCACGCCCCCCCCGCCTGGCTGTCTCGGCAACCATCCCGCTGGCTCCCCTAATGGGTGACCTCCGCTTTGGAGTCATGGATGTACTGCTCGACGAGCCGGAACGCTTACATACCCTGGATTCAGGAGAACAACGGCAGGATCTGGATTAGCGAAACCATGGACCCTTCACACAGCCCAAAACCAATGCGTGCTTCACGAATTCAACTGGCACAAATCATGATGCCAGAGCATGCCAATATCCAGGGAAATGTGCACGGTGGTTGGATCATGAAACTGGTTGACGAGGCCGGCGCTTTGGCCTCCACCCGCCACGCTGCCCATCGAACTGTAACGGTGGCGATCGACCAAATGCTTTTCCGCCACCCAATTCATATTGGCGACCTGGTTTTATTTAATGCTGAAGTCACTTTCGCCGGGAGAACTTCGATGGAAGTGGAAGTGAAAGTCATCGCCGAAAACCCCATCTCGGGAGATCAAATATATACAAATGCAGCATATCTTGTCTACGTGGCGATTGACGATGAAGATAAACCCACCCAGGTGCCTCCTCTGGTGGCAGAGACTCCAGAAGAGCAAAGCCGGATGGATGCAGCGGTTGTCCGTCAACAGAGACGATTGTCTCAAAAGGCTGAACGCAATTAATTCAAGTTGACACCGTTTTTATTATGAATTTATTTTCTGAACACCTCCTATTTTGGATCCTGCAATGACCATACCCGACATTCCTTCAGAAGAGCCTGAACCCAAAGAGCGCATTGCACATCCTTTCCGCACATTAAGGGAATTGGTTGATTTCGTATCGGGGAAAAGCCTTCCATCCGCTGAACCGGAAGAAGGACTTCTGGCAGAAGCGCTCCCCTTCCCATTTCTTGCCATTGTCGGGCAAAAGGAAATGAAACTTGCCCTACTGCTAGGCTTAATCAACCCATCCGTGGGAGGAATCCTGCTTGTGGGTCCACGCGGGACAGCCAAAACGACTGCGGTCAGGTCGCTCCTGGATATCCTGCCAAAAGTCGAACGCAGCCTGTGTTATTACGGTTGTCTGCCCGAAGACATTGAAATGGGTGGAATTGATGCTGTTTGCCCTGATTGCGCAAAAAAATACGGAGAAGGCAAACCTTTGTCAGCCCAGGACCACGTCCACCTGATCGAACTCCCATTAAACTCCCAGCTTGATGATGTAGTTGGCGGGATAGACGAGCGGCTCGCAGTAACCCATGAACGATTGCGTGTGCGGCGCGGTATCCTGGCCCAGGCAGACCGAAACCTGCTTTACATTGATGAAATCAACCTGCTCGCAGACGATATCATTGACGCCATCCTGGATGCTGCTGCACAGGGATCTTATACTGTGCGACGAGGACCCATCTCAGCCACATACCACGCCCGCTTCGTTTTGGTAGGCTCGATGAATCCCGAGGAAGGCCGCCTGCGCCCTCAAATCCTGGACCGGTTCGGATTGCGAGTTGTCGTGCGCGGCTTAATCGATCTTTCCGAACGACTGGAAGCTTACCGCCGAGTGCAGTCTTACCTCGCCAATCCGCGTGGGTTGGCAGTCACTTATAGCGATGAGACACGCGCAGCAGCCGAGGAGATACAATCTGCCCGCAACCAATTGTCAAAGGTCGTAATACCGGATAAAGTGGCAAAACCAGCCATAAAATTAATCCAAAAGATGGGTATTGACAGCCTGAGAGCTGAGATTTCCTGGTTTGAGGCTGCCCGGGCTTACGCAGCGGCAGATGGTCGGACCAAGGTAACCTCGGAAGACCTGCATTCAGTGGCTCCCATGACTTTGAGATTGAGGCGGTCCTCATTCATGAAAGAATATTTCAGCAAACAAGAGGGGGAGGAAGAAGAAATGAATATCCTATTGTCGAAAATTTGAGTTTGCCAGCTTATTCGTCATCATATTTTCTGGTATAATCTTGTCCGCTTGACTGGTCCCACCTGCGGCCAACCCTGCTGGTGCGGAGACCTGCTCAAAATCAACTGAAAGGAAAAGCAAACGTCATGCCGCTTAATAAGGAAGTTAAAACAAAGGTCATAACAGATTACCACCGCCATGAGACCGATACTGGATCTCCGGAAGTCCAGGTTGCCATTCTCACCACCCGAATTCTACAATTGACTGGACACCTGCGAACACATAAGCACGATGAGGCCAGCAGGCGTGGATTACTCCAAATGGTTGGTCAGCGCCGAAGACTATTAGCCTACCTCCGGAAAAATGACTACCAGCGCTATTTAGCGCTCACAGAGCAGTTGAAACTGCGCCGGAAATAGTAAGTGGTTCGTCCGAGTAGATGGGCCTCTGCCCATCTACTCTTTTTTATTGTCATCCCCCCCTGCCTGTCGAATAGATGAGGGATGAAAATTAACGGCCTGCCCGTCAGGAATTGAAAAATGCTGGTAACACCGAAATCCGACCAGGTAAGGTTACCGCCATCTTTCAGTCCCTGACCAGGTGGGAAAAGGAGAAACTTATGAAACCCGAAGTAAAACGCTATACCACGACTGTGGGTAGCCGCACTATTTCCATTGAAACCGGAAGACTAGCAGCACAGGCCGGTGGAGCAGTGACTGTGCATTTAAATGATTCCATCATTTTTGCTGCCGCCACCATGGGCGGCATTCGAGCCGGAATCGATTTTTTCCCATTGAGCGTGGAATACGAAGAGCGCATGTATGCAGGCGGGAAAATTCCCGGCTCATTCTTTCGCCGTGAGGGACGCCCATCTTCCGATGCCATCCTGACAGCACGCTTGACAGATCGTCCATTGCGGCCCTTATTCCCGGAAGGCATGCGGAATGAAGTCCAGATCATCATGTACTCGTTGTCCGCTGACTCTGACAATCCACTGGATGTTTTAGCGATCAATGCAGCATCTGCTGCCCTCATGATCTCAGACATTCCCTGGAATGGGCCAGTTGCG
Organism: uncultured Chloroflexia bacterium; assembly: GCA_963826215.1. Lineage (GTDB taxonomy): Bacteria > Chloroflexota > Anaerolineae > Anaerolineales > Villigracilaceae > UBA877. The sequence goes on from CAWGWL010000033.1 coordinate 753,256, forward strand.
GCTGTACGCGTGGGTCGGGTGAATGGCGAATTCGTCATAAACCCCACATTTGCTGAAATGGACAAATCAGATCTCGACTTAAGAATTGCCGGAACACGGGATGCAATCCTGATGGTTGAGGCCGGTGCCGATGAAGTCCCGGAAGACGTCATGGTGGCTGCCCTCGAAATGGGTCATAAGTCGATGCTGCCGTTGATAGAATTGCAGAATCAAATGCAGCGCGAGATCGGCAAACCCAAACGCGAAATGACCTATGCGGTGCCCGATCAGGCTCTCCAGGAAAAAGTGTTTGCCCGAGTCAGCGGTCCAATGACCGAACTGCTTGACAAGCCATTGATGAAATCCGAGTTTTATTCAGGCATGGATGCCCTCCTTCAAAACCTGGTCACTGAACTCGTCCCTTCAGAAGGTGCCAAGGTAAAAGTTGCAGACGAGACCGATGTAGAAACCCTGCCCGAATTTGTTCTCCCTGAAGCTCCCAGCCTGGAGGCAATTAAAGAAGCCTTCGCCGAGGCTGAAAAGAAAATTGTCCGTATGAGAATTTTGAACCAGGGGAAGCGACCCGATGGACGTACACCCACTGAGATTCGCCCGATATGGTGCGAAGTTGGTTTTAGTCCCAGGGCGCACGGCTCAGGCCTGTTCACCCGCGGGGAAACCCAAGTTTTAACCCTGGCGACGCTTGGCACCTTGTCCGAAGCACAATCGCTGGACACGCTCACCCCCGTAGATTCCAAACGCTATATGCATCACTACAACTTTCCTCCATTTTCAACCGGGGAAACCAAAATGCTTCGCGGGCAATCCCGGCGCGAGATTGGTCATGGTGCACTGGCCGAACGAGCCCTCCTGCCCGTCATCCCTGCCGAGGAATCGTTCCCGTACGCGTTACGCCTTGTATCCGAAGTCTTGGCCTCCAATGGATCCTCTTCAATGGCTTCTGTTTGTGGGTCCACGCTGGCTTTAATGGATACCGGGGTACCGATTAAAGCCCCAGTTGCCGGGGTAGCCATGGGATTGGTCATGGAAGGCGATAAATTTGTCATCCTAACCGATATCCAAGGTACCGAAGATCATCTTGGCGATATGGATTTCAAGGTTGCCGGTACTGCAGAGGGCATTACAGCTTTGCAAATGGATATTAAAATTTCCGGACTTAGCACTGAGATAATGAAACAGGCGCTGGAACAGGCCCGCCAGGCGCGCTTATTTATCCTGGGTAAAATCCTGGAAGCCATACCTGCTCCTCGCAGCGAATTGAAACCGCATGCTCCCCGCATTACCACTGTCAAAATTCCGTCGGACAAGATCGGTGCCATTATCGGTCCGGGTGGAAAAAACATTCGCGCGCTGCAGGAAGAAACCGGCACAAAGATAGACATCCAGGAAGACGGCACAGTCTATATTGCTTCGACGAATAGTGAAGGAGCGGAAATTGCACGCCAGCGAATTGAGGCGATAACCGAGACTCCCCAGTTGGGGCGTATCTACACTGGCAAGGTTGTCCGGATCGCAGATTTCGGAGCCTTCGTAGAGATACTGCCTGGTACCGACGGCATGGTGCACATCTCGCAGTTGGATAGCGAACGCATCGAGAAGGTTGAAGATGTGGTTAAGATGGGAGACGAGATCACCGTTATGGTGACCGGGATCGATCCGATGGGGAAAATAAGGTTATCCCGGCAGGCCGTTTTGGAAGGCTGGACGGTCGAAGAAGCCCAGGAAAAAGACTCCCGGAAAAGTGGCGGTGGACGCCCTGGAGGAGGCCGCCCAGGTGGAGACCGCCGACCCGGTGGCCGTAGTGATGACCGTCGCGGCCCAAGAAGATAATCCCGAAAAGGGCGGCACAAAGGTGTCGCCCTTTTTATTTGCATTAAAATGATTATGCGTCTTCGCAACACGATCGCTGAATATCCCGCCCAATTCTGGTTGATGGGTATTGGACTGTTCATCAGCTCAGCCGGAGCATCCATGATATGGCCGTTCCTGATGATCTATGTCAGCGAGAAACTCGTGCTGTCCCTCAGTACGGTCTCAACCCTGATCACAATTAACGCGGTCATGGGGCTGTTCGCTTCCTTCGTTGCCGGAGCAGTATCAGACAGGTTTGGTCGCAAACCGGTGATGATTGTCAGTCTAGCCATTAATGGCCTGGGCTATATTTTTATGGGCCAGGCTCATACTTACCTGGGGTTTGCCATTATCATGGTTTTCATGGGGGCTTCGAACCCTTTATACCAGGTGGGGTCAGACGCCATGCTTGCAGACATGATATCCCCGGAAAAACGGACAAACGCCTTCGCAATTATCCGAATGATTAACAACGCTGGAATTGCTATCGGTCCTGCAATAGGCGGCTTTGTCGCCGCCCGGTCGTACACATATGCATTCCTGGGGGCTGCGATAGGGATGATCGCCTATAGCCTTTTACTTATTTTCCGAGCTCATGAAACTTTGGATAAAGCCTACAATTCAGAAAAAGAATCCTGGACCGCCAACCTGGGAGGGTATGGCAAGGTCTTTCGGGATCGCCCCTATGTTGTGTTTGCTCTACTGGTTGGGCTTGGCCTGATTGCACCCGCCATGTTATGGACCCTTTTATCCGTATATGCAAAACAAAACTTTGGGCTTCCCGAGAACCTGTTCGGCTGGCTGCCAACCACCAATGCCCTTATGTGTGTTTTTGTTCAATTCCCTGTCACCCAAATAACCCGCCGATTCCGCCCATTATCAGTAATTGGAGCAGGGATGTTGATTTATGCTGTTGGAGTAGGTAGTGCAGCTTTAATGAACAGTTTCTGGGGATTCTGGGCAAGCATGGTCCTCATGACCTTCGGAGAGCTCACACTCATTCCAACGGTCAGCAAATTCATTGCCGACCTGGCACCTGCAAATATGCGCGGGAGATACATGAGCTTTTATTGGTTCGCGTGGGGTATCGCCAGGGGAGCGGCCCCATTAATCGGAGGATATCTTAACGATAATATTAATCCCCGGTCTATTTGGATCGGGGGATTGGTGATCGGCCTGGTCAGCACCCTCGGGTTGTATATTCTGTCTATTCGCAAACTGGAATCCATACCTTCTTAGCCGGGTCGGGGGTGATTTTCCACCGATTAATAAAGTCCAGCCAGCCTTTCTTCCAACCGTAATTTAATATCCGGCCATTCCGTGTCCAATATGCTATAGTAAACTGAATCACGGAAAGTCCCGTCCGGCACAATATAGTGGTTGCGCAGGACTCCTTCGCGCACTGCTCCGAGACGTTCGATGGCACGGAGAGACCGTTCATTGCGCTGGTCAGCCTTAAACTGCACACGGATACATTTCATTTCTTCAAATGCGTGTTTCAACATCAAATACTTACATTCGGTGTTGACAAAGGTTCCCTGGAACTCCGGCGCATACCAAGTCCCACCAATTTCCAATGAGCGGTGCGGAGACCGAATTTCAAGGTAACGGGTTGCGCCAATTACCCTTCCATTCTCCTTAAGAAGCACAGTGAAAGGCAGGTCAGTGCCATTGGCCTGGTTCTGAAGAATCCCTTTAACCCATTCCGTCATTCCATCCAAGGTAGTCAAATCGCCATACAACATATACTTCCAAATGGATTTAGATTCCCCGGCAATGGCAAGCCCGGTTGCATGACTAAGATTTAATGGTTCCAGTCGAACCTTCCTCCCCTCTAGTATGGGAGGGGTAATCCACAATTCTTCAAGCGTCATTTTGCTCCGATGTTGGCAGGGAGGGCATTTTTGGACCTGGAACACCCATCAGCTTGGCGAGCGCTGCCTTCATAGCAATCCGATCGTCCCAAGGGTATTCTATATTCCCAAAGCACATAGATTGTTCATGCCCCTTTCCACAAACCATGACAATATCTCCTGGTGTCGCCAGGTGGACCCCAAAAGTGATCGCTTTCCCCCTGTCGGGTATGCGCCAAAAACTTTTTTCCTCCACTCCTTTTTGAGACCGGGCACCGGCTGCCATCTCTTCAAGGATCCCATCAAGGGATTCGGTACGCGGGTCTTCGGCAGTCAGGATGCTGATATCCGCCATATTGGCTGCGACTTCAGCCATCAACCGGCGTTTTTCACGATCGCGTAAGCCGGCAGAACCAAAAATAACGATGACCCGCTTTTCCGTCATTTTTCTCACCGTTTCAATGGCTACGCGCAATGCATTAGGTGTATGGGCGAAGTCCACAATAGAGGTAAATGGCTGACCCAAACTTATCCTTTCCATGCGTCCCGGCACACCTTTCATGGCTTCAATGCCGCCTGCTGCAGTATCTGGATCTATACCCAGACCGCACACTGCCGCTGTCAGAGCTGCGAGACAGTTCGAAACGTTGAACTCTCCAACCAGCAGGCTTTTAATCGGGACACTAAAGTCCGGTCCGATCGCGAGAAATTGGATCCCCTCGGGAGAATCCCTAAGTCCCTCTGCCCGGATTTTTGCATCTGCCTTCAAGCCATAAGATACGCAATGACCTGTAGCAATATTGGAAAGGTAATCGTAAGATGAATCGTCCTTATTCAATACTGCCAGGCGCGGGTTTCCCTGCGGTTTGGACAATGTATTTCCTAAAGATTGGAACAAGCGTGCTTTGGAAGCCCGATAATTCTCAAATGTACCGTGCTGGTCGAGATGCTCGTGGGTTATGTTGGTTATGACACCCACATCAAACTCACAGGCGTCAACCCGATGCTGCGCCCAGCCATGCGATGTTGTCTCAAGCACAACGTGGGTGAGGCCGGCAGCTACCATGCGGGCGAGGTATCTTTGCACATCCGGAGCGTCAGGCGTGGTGACATGAAACCCTGTATCGAGCACTTGATCACCAATAACTGCATTTACAGTGGAAATCAACCCGGATTTGAAACCAGCGGTAAGCAATATTTGATAAAGGAGGTTACAAGTTGTAGTTTTTCCATCCGTACCAGTGACACCTATCACCGTTAACTTCCGCCCAGGGTTTCCAAAAAAAGATGCTGCCAGCCATGGTAGTGCCATGCGGGAATTTTCGACCTGCAAGTAAGGAACAGTCAGGGAACGTACTCCCCTATCCCCAACCACTGCAGACGCTCCGCGTGTAATGGCATCCGGAATGAAATCATGTCCATCAGCCGAAGCCCCTTTCATGGCAATAAAAAGGTTCCCCGGTTGGGTTTTGCGGTTATCAATTGCTATGCCGGTAATCCTGGTATCCCCTGGCTGTCCTGCTAAAATTTTCAGGGGAAACCCCTTGAATATTTCGGTGAGCGTTAGCACTTGATCGATTTCTGGAATCATTTGTTTATTTTCACTTCTCTGATTAGGTTGACCGAGTGTGCCGGAGATGACTGTTGCGGGACTATTGCTTCTTAAAGTGAAAGAGGGTTCTGACGGTTATTTTACGCCAAAACCCTCCATTGATATGGGGAAAACCTATTTTAATGACTTGCGCAAGCCTTCCAGTTGCCCCGAGACAGAACCATCGAGGACTTTATCTCCAACCCGAACAACCAAACCACCCAAAATTTGAGGATCAACATGGAACTCGACATTGGTTTTTGTGCCCATCTTGTCAAGCACATTCTTCTTGACCGCATCCTGCTCCTCTTTACTTAATGGCAGTGCAGATGTCACTTCAGCGGATTCACCATATAATTCTGCGCCTTCAAGCACGACAAGCTTGCCGGATTTTACTCCGGAAAAAAACTCATCCAGTAGAGCGTGCTGCCGTTTCGCATCCATTGCATCCCCGATGAGTCTTTGTGCCGCTGCAATCGAAAGTGCAGCCACCTGTCCTCGCAGGTCAGCCAAAATACGGTTCCGTTCCTGTTCAACTTCCACCATTACTGCTTCACGTTCTTTCGCGATCTCTTTTTCTGCTCCCGCTTTTACATCTTCCATCGCAGAATCAGCTCTCTCGGTGGCTTCATTGATTATTCGAGCAGCCTTTGTCTGTGCGTCCGTGATTATTTTTGCTGCATCTTGTTCTGCGTTGGCGCGTGCCTCAGCTGCTATACGGGCGTCTTCGAGCCCCTGTGCCAGCTTCGCCCGTCGTTTTTCCAGCATACCCAACAAGGGCTTTACGATCCACACTCTCACTACAACAAAAATAATAAAAAAGCAGACAATCTGCACCAGCAAATAACCTAAGTTTAATCCCAGTTGTGCCAAAGGATACCTCCTTATCTAATTGTCAACACTTCGCCGAACTAACCAACCACGAAGAGGATGAGCAGGGCGACAACCAAACAATAAATTGCCACAGCTTCCGCAAATGCGATGCCAAGGATCATGTTGGTTTGGATTGTTCCAGTCGCATCAGGATTGCGGCCCATTGCCTGGACCGCACCACTGGTCACGATGCCAATACCTGCACCAGCACCGATGGCTCCGATCATAGCCAATCCTGCGCCAATCAACTTCGCTGCAATGATGATATCACCAGTCATTAGAGTAACCTCCGTAACAGAATTCGGGCGGAAATACCGCCGCTAGGATATGGAAATGCGGGCTGTTCCTGCCCGAAGTTATGCATGAACTTCTTCTTGTCCGCCATGACCTTGCGTTGCTTGAGCCATAAAGGTCATCGTGAGCAAGCCAAAAACTATTGCCTGGATCGCCCCCACCAAGAACTCGAGCATGTAAAACATTGATGGGAATATGGCAATCGCACCTAGCAGGGATCCCATGACGAACAACAGAACCGATCCGGCAAATATGTTGCCGAAAAGACGGAAGGCAAACGAAAGGACTTTGGAGAATTCGGAGACCAGCTCCAGGAGGCCCACGCCCCAGTCGATGACACCAAAGATTGGTTTTTTGAAGAAGGTCTTCACGTTCCAGAATTTAGTAAAGTATTTAATTCCCTGGGCCTGGATCCCCACCACCTGTACGGCAATTACCGCGATAATCGCCAATGCCACCGTAAAATTCAAGTCGGTTGATACGACCCTCACAAAAGGAACAAGGGTACTCCCACCTTCTTCCAGGGGTGGATTGGCAATGGTATTGATGCCCGCTACTGTCTGAACAGAATATCCTGCACCTTCTGCCTTCTCGATTATGCCAATGCTATCTACACCGGGGATCAATTCCATCCAGTTTGCCAGCAGCACCAGGATGGTAATCGAAGCAAACCAGGGAAAGATGGTCTTTGCCCATTTACCGGCAGTACCTTCGGTCATATTGTAAAGTGCTTCAAGGAGTGCTTCCAAGGCACCTGGAATGCCCTTCAACACCAGGCTTCCCTTTTTTACAGCCCGATTGAAAGAATATGCCAGGATGATAACAATCACATCAACAATCAACAACGCAAAAATCGTATTGGTAAAATAAAACTCTCCGATCACAGGCAGGGTGAACAAGGGATGTTCCATCCAATGTTCGGCAGGTAATTGCACAAATGGACGAACCGGGGCAAAATACTTTGCACCGATAAAACCGGCAATAATCAATGCAAGGACAATCCAACGGTTGGTACCCCAGCGCCACCATTTTTTAGCGGGCTCGCTCGATTTAACCATCTTCTCCACGATGCGGTTCCTCCTCGGTCATTTCTATTTTTTCAATTGGTTTGATCCTGGCTGTTGCCGATTTTACAACCCGGAAAGTCAGGACCAATGTCACAGGAATACTGATAAGGATAAAAACAATTGTTAAAAGTGGCTTACTATTGAGCACTTTGTCCAGCCATAATCCTGCAACCAGTGCTGCGAAGATGATGACAAGGGTCAGGCCGGCAACCCAGACAACAGTCATCGTTACCGCGGTTCGAAATTCGTCTTGTCCTTTGCCTCTTGGCTGGTTCATGGCGGCGGAATTATAACATGAGCTTTTTCATACCGTCTAGAACAAATTGAGAGCGGCATGGTTGGCGAAACCAAACCATGGTCCAAATATCGTCCCAATCAGCAAAACCCCAAATACAAGGATGATCAGGGCTATCGAGACAGGACGAGAAATTGGAATCGGATGTCGATCCTCGTCCTGATTATCCATCCTGTACAAGTATACATATTTTAGAATGTTCAAATAGTAGTATAAGCCGACGATAGAATTTATTACTCCAACAACTGCCAGCCATATCCAGCCGCTTTGAATGGCTGCTGAAAAAACAAAAAACTTTGCCACAAATCCCCCAAATGGCGGCATCCCTGCCAACGATAAGAAAGCAACCAAGGCAGCCAGCGATAAGGCAGCATTCCTTCTCCCCAAACCGTTATAGGCAGACACATCTTCTGAACCGGTCACCCGCCCGACGATGCTTACGATTCCAAATGCCAGTAAATTCGTCAATATATAGGCCATCAGGTAAAAGACTGCGCTCGCGATTCCCAGCTGCGAGAATGCCACTATACCAATCATTGCATAACCGGCATGTGCGATGGAAGAATATGCCAGCAGTCGTTTCACATTCTTTTGCGCAAGCGCAATGAGATTGCCCACTGTCATGGTCAAAGCCGCAAGCACGGCGAGGATCATGCTCCAATCAGCTGAAATAACCGGAAAAACGGCGGTCAGCAACCTGATGATCACCGCGAAGCCCGCTGCCTTGGACGCGGTGGAGAGGAAGCCAGCCGCGGGAGTGGGTGCACCTTCGTAAACATCAGGAGCCCAAAAATGGAATGGGAATAACGAGACCTTGAATGCCAGGCCGGCAAGGACGAGGAAGATGATGCCAATTGCCAGCAAGTCAAATTTAACAAAATGGATGGCCAATTCATACAGGCTGGTTGTCCCAGCGAACCCATAGATCAGGCTGAAACCGTATAGTAGAACAGCCGAGGTCAACGCTCCAAAAAGCATATATTTGAAACCGGATTCAGTCGATCTCTCGTCACGAGTGAGGAAACCAGCCAGGATATACAACGGTATGGAGGTTGTTTCAATTGCCAAATACAACATAACCAGGTCCGCTGAAGAGGCCATCAGGCACATGCCAATGGTAGCTGCAAGCATCATGAGATACGCCTCGGCACGCTGGTTCAGGCGATCAACGTCCATAAAGAAAAGGGCTGTAATTGCCGCGGCAAAGATAAAAAACATTTTGAACAGGAAGCCAAGCCAATCAAACCGCAGCATCCCCCCAAAAACCAGAATGGGATCCGCTGGGCGAGCAAAAAGTATGCTCAATATCAAGATTAGGAACAACCCAATCGATGTAAAAATGCCCAGGAATGGACGACGGTTCGATCCCTTTTTTTGGAATGGATCAATCCCCAACAACAGGATCGCTAATGCCAGGACGAGTGTCTCCGGAAGAATTGGAAGAAGGGTGGTCACTTATGCACCTCCCAGCAAGGTGAGTACATGTTGAACCCCGGACTGAACCCATGGAACCATGAGAGCTGGGAACAAGCCAATTCCGACCATGAGTGCCATTAGCAACACGAGGGAGATTTTGTCCAGCAAATTGATTGGATGGATGTGACCTTCAAATTCTTCAGGCATTTTTCCAAAGAAAACCCGGCGTACGACCAGCAAAACGTATGAGGCGGTCACGACGATCGATATCGCTGCAATCACCGCCACCACCCATTGGGTTTTCCAAATTCCCATAAAAATTGGAAATTCCGCAACGAAACCGGAGAAACCGGGCATTCCCATCGAGACCAGGCTTCCGATGATCACGCCAATCCCAACCAAAGGCAGCGGTTTGATCATTCCCCCGAGTTTGGGGATGTCACGGGTGTGTGCCCTGTCATAGACCATGCCGACGGCGGCAAAAAAGAGAGCCGTCATCACCCCATGAGAAAACATTTGCACGCCTGCACCTATCAGCCCTTCCGGTTTTAATGTGGCGAATCCCATCATGACCAGCCCCATGTGCGAAACAGACGAAAAGCCAATGACGTATTTAAAATCGGTTTGGACACTGGCGATAAATGCTCCATAAACGATATTCACCAAGGCCAGCCCCATGATCAATGGAGCCCAGAATTTCGCACCTTCAGGCAGGAGCATAATTCCCACGCGGAAGGCAGCGAACGCCCCCAGTTTCATTAATACACCAGCGTGGAACATGGACACCGCGGTAGGCGCAGCCACGTGACCATCTGGCGACCAATTATGAAATGGAAAGATACCACCCAGGATTGCAAAACCCAGGAAGACAGGCAGGAACCAGGTGATTTGGAACGAGCGGGAGAAATTGACCGTCTCCAGTACCAACATATTAAAGGTATGCGCCCCGCTCGACCAGAACATGACCAATGCACCAACCAGGGAAATGACCGATCCAATAAACAAATATAAAGTCAATTTCATCGCCGCGTATTCGCGGGTTTTTATCCACCCCCAAATGACAATGAGCAGGAACATTGGGAAGACCGCAATCTCATAAAAGAAAAATAACATAAACAAATCAAGCGATACAAAGACGCCAAAAACCCCGCTCGCCAGGATAAAAAGGAAGGCAAAAAATTCGCGCGGACGGTCATCTATCCCCCAGGATATCATTACCCCGGTAACCATAACGATACCGGTCAATAACACAAGAGGAGCGCTCAAACCATCCACCCCGAAGTGAAGGCTGATCCCCAATAAAGGCATCCAATTGTATTTTTCCACGAACTGGTACCCGGCTGCACCCTTATCGTAGCCAAAATACACCCAAATGGATAACGCCAGGGCTAATAGGGCGGCTGTCAATGCGGTAACGCGGACAGCATTTTTTTGCTCTGGCTTATAGGTTAGTAGAGCAATTGCGGCAACCATTGGGATGAAAACGATCACACTCAAAAACGGAAATTGCATCATTACCTCTTAATGGAACAACATCATCATGGCTTTGTTGATGACATCCAAAATCCAGGCCGGGAAAATTCCGATTACTAGGATGAGCGTCAACAATGGAGCCATTACGATGATTTCCCGCAGATTGATTTCACTTAATTTATGCTCGCCGTGAGCCCAGGATTCGTTCAAAGGGCCGTGGAGTACGGACTTAATCCCTTTCAAAATGTACGCGCCGGTGAAAAGCAAACCGATCATTGCCACTGCTGTGTAGAGTGTCAGGACCGGCCAGGAACCTCTCACTACAAGGAACTCAGATACGAACCCGTTCAATCCAGGGAGGCCAAGAGAAGCCATGCTGGTAAATATCAAGATTCCACCATAGATGGGCACCAGGGGAAAAAGGCCTCCATAATCATCCAGGTTGCGGGTATGTGTGCGCTCGTAAAGAACACCTACCAGGAAGAACATCCCCGCTGCAGATAATCCGTGGTTGAACATCTGCAGCACTGCACCATTTAAAGCGATCGTAGCGTTTAGTGTCCCCGCTGCCCGTGCTGCTGCAGCAATTCCCAGAACCACAAATCCCATATGGTTCACAGAAGAGTAAGCCACGAGTCGTTTGAAATCTTTTTGACCGAATGCAGCAAATGCTCCAAAAATAATTGCCATTACAGCCAGGAAAGCCAGCCACCCTGCATATTTCGCTGATTCAAGCGGGTAAAACGGCAGAACCAGGCGTAGAAAACCGTACGCCCCCAATTTTAGAAGCACCCCCGCCAATAACATCGAACCAGCAGTCGGAGCCTCGGTGTGAGCATCTGGCAGCCAGGTATGGAAGGGCCAAACCGGGACCTTGATGGCAAAAGCGATCACGAACGCCCAAAACGCGATCGTTTTAACAGTCGAGACTGTAAGTGCCACCTTAAAGAAATGCAGCATCACATTATTGGGGTCCAACGCTGCCCAATTGGTGTACAAAGTTTGAAGGTCGTATGTATTGAAAAGAACGCCAAGCAGCTGTATGGCCAGCAGCAGTCCCAGTGAACCTGCCATGGTGTAGATGATAAACTTTAACGAGGCGTAGTTGCGGGACTGGACTTTAATCCCCTTCCAAATCTCGCGTTCCCCTTTTTCAGATCCCCATTGGTTGATCAGGAAATACATTGGGACCAGGCCCACTTCCCAAAAGACAAAAAATATGAGCAGGTCGAGCGACATGAAAACACCCAACATGCCAGTTTCCAGGAAGAGGAAGAGCATAAAATATGGTTTGATCCTATCGCTTATGTTGAACGATGCAAGCAAGGCAAGCGGGGTAAGCAGGGTGGTCAAAAGGACCATTGTTAACGAAAGGCCATCCACCCCAATATGGAACGTTGAGTTTAGTGCTGCATACCAGGTATATTGTTCCTGGAATTGGAAGCCCGGCTGGTTGGATTTAAACTGCACCCACAAAATGACTGTCAAGACGAACGGTACCAGGCTGGCTCCAAACGCAGTCCAGCGGATAGCTTTCAAATTCCCCGCTGGTAAAAACAATACAATTACTGCTGCAAGGATTGGGAAGAACAGAATGAGGGACAAAAGATGATTGCCAATGAATTCCATCAGTTACTCCACTTACTCATCGGGCCAGGATCCAATAATATTTTTACTGCCAGGCGGACACTGTCCTATAACACCACGAGAAAATAATATAGCAATGCAAATATTACCAACATGGTTATGGAAGCAACCATGTAATACTGAATGCGCCCGGCCTGGATTTTCCTCAATCCTGAACCGGAAGCTTTCACCACATTGCCTGTCCCATCCCCGATAAACTCGTTAATGACCGGTTTATCGATATACGTTCGAAAAGCATGACCCAGAAAAAGGGAGAAGCGAGCCAGGCTGTGGAGGATTCCGTCGATCACGATCTGGTCCATGTACAGTGAAGTGAATTTTTCTGCGATCCAGGAGGCCGGCTTCACAAATAAATAGTCATAGATTTCATCAAAATACCATTTATTCTTTAATAGAGGAATTTGAAGGAAATCCTCCTGCGGTGAATTGACATTTCGATACACCAGCCAACCGCAGAAAAGACCGCCCAGTGCAACTGTAAAGGAAGTGATCAGCGGAACCCAGCTAAATTCGACCACCTTTGGCAACTCTGCCAAGGTACCCCCAACGAACTCGTGGAACCAGTTTGGGATCAGACCGCCCAGCCCAGGAAAATGTTCGGGAATGCCCACCCATCCATACCCCACTGCAAATACTGCAAGGATGATCAATGGAACAGTCATTGTCCAGGTTGTCTCACTGGCATGTTCAGCAGCCGTTGTCCGGGGGGCGCCAAAAAAAGTAAGGGTGATTTGACGCATAGTGTAGAAGGCTGTTAAGAAAGCCGCGCCTGCCAGGATGATAAATACCAAAATATGTCCGTTCCCAAAAGCTTCTGCGAAGATTTCATCCTTGGACCAGAAACCAGCAGTTAGGATCGGGAAACCAGACAGGGCAAAACCTCCGATCAGGAAAGTCCAAAAAGTAATCGGCATCTTTTTCCGCAACCCGCCCATATTGAACATATCCTGCAGATCTACGTGATCACCAGTGTGCAGTGCCCCATGTTCCATGCCATGGATGACAGAACCGGAACCCAGGAAGAGTAGTGCTTTGAAGAATGCGTGTGTAACCAGGTGAAATGCTGCTGCCACGTAAGCGCCAATACCGAGTGCAGCGATCATGAAACCAAGTTGCGAGATGGTTGAATATGCCAGCACCCGCTTGATATCATTTTGAGCCAATGCGATCGTTGCCGCGAAGAGCGCCGTAAATGACCCGATAAAGGCAATCACGCTCATGGTGGTATTGAGCGGCAGCCCTTCCGTCCAGCCGGCTGAAATGAGCGGGAACATCCGAATAACCATGTAGACACCCGCAGACACCATCGTTGCAGCATGGATCATAGCGCTGACCGGAGTCGGTCCCTCCATGGCATCCGGCAGCCAAACGTGCAACGGCCATTGAGCAGATTTCCCGACGGTGCCAATAAACAACAACAACCCGATTATGCCAGCCGCGGAAAGACCGAAAAACGCAGGTGTAGAGGCAAGAGCTGCCAACATTTGGGGTTTAAAGATTTCGCTGAACGATAGCGAACCGGTAAACGAATAAACAAAAGCGATCCCCAAAAGCATGAACACATCGCCGATGCGGGTGGTCATGAATGCTTTGACAGCCGCATTACGGGCAGACGGTTTTCCAAACCAGAATCCGATCAATAAATATGAGCATAGCCCCATGATTTCCCAACCGACGAACAGGGTCAGCAGGTTATCGGAAACCACCAATGTGTACATCCCAAAAGCGAACAAACTGATAAAAGCAAAAAAACGGGAATACATCGGTTCGATGGATGGGACACTGTGTTTATGACCGTGTTCAGTAACTGTTGCACCATGCGGTGGTAACCCCGGTACATCATGGTCACCAGCGGGCTGTCCAAAGTTATGGTAGCCGATACTGTAGATAAATATTGCCAACACCGTCCATGCCACAAAAAAGATGACCGCTGCTGAAAGAGGATCAATTTGCACGCCAATCTTTAGCCAGGTTGAACCCGTGGGGAGCCAATTGAGTGAAGATTGGAAAATATTTTTGCCGAATTCGCTTATACCCACTGCGCGAATAAAAATAAACATACTCCCCAGCCAGGATAATCCAGCCGCGCCGATGGCGATGCCGTGGCTCAACGCTTTACGCTTGTTCGTAAATAGAACAATTATGAAGAAAGATAGAAGCGGTGGAAGTGGCAGCAACCAGATGATAAACTTTTCCATTATTTCTCCTACCACTTCATCAAGTCCACTTCATCAGCCACAACCGTCTTGCGTCGGTTATATACGGAGATAATCAGGGCAAGCCCTACAGCAACTTCCGCCGCGGCGACGGCAAAAACAATAATCGCAAATACCTGGCCTGCCATTTTTGAAGGATCCTGGTAGCGCCAAAAGGCCACCAGGTTGATATTTACTGCGTTCAACATCAATTCCACTCCAAGCAATATGGCAATAGCATTCTTTGCGCGAAAGAACGCCGAATAAGCCAATGGAAAATAATGCAGCAGCCAATATCAAGTACCAGGAAAGGGGTATGCTCATTCGGCTTCCTTATCTTTTTTGCCCGAAGCGACATATACCGCGCCAACCAGGGCTGCCAGCAATAGGATGGACGACACTTCGAAAGGCAATACAAAAGCGTCAGGCGACACCAGGGCAGTCCCCAGGGTGCGCAGCGTATCCACGCCAGCTGGCATTTCTGGCGCTGATCTGGCAAAAGCTGGCTGTCCGATGATCAGGAATATCAATCCCGCCAGGATTAAGATACCCAGCAAGGCAGGAAGCCACCAATGCGACCGGGTCTGCACACCTTTGTCCAGCATTTCGCGGCGGGTTAGCATGACAGCAAAAATGAACAGGATGGCAATTGCACCTATGTACACCACCACCTGGACGACCGCAAGAAAGCTTGCCTGCAGGATGGCGAACAAGATTGCCACACCAAACAGCGCAGAGACCAGCCAAAGGGCTGCGTGGATCAGTTTTGGGGTAATTACCACCATCACCGCAGATCCAAGGATCAAGTGCAGCGCATAAAATAAAAATGATTTGATCAGCGGTCATTTAACCTGCTCCTGTTATGAGCGCTGCGGAATTGTGATCGATTCCGCTTTTCGCTGTCTGCGTCCGTAAGAACGTAAAATTTCAACTGTTAGGTAACCAATTACAATGTTTGAAAAGAGCATTCCCAGCACATAGCCCCATTGCGGTAATCCAGCAAGGATTTTGCTAAGAATGGCTGTGTTCACCAATACAACCAAAGATAAAGGCGTTAGAAATTTCCAATTGAAGGCAAGCATATGATCTATGCGGATACGCGGCATCGAGTATTTGATCCACATGATCACCCAATACCCAAACATTGCCTTTGCCAGGAAAATCACCATTTGAATAAATGGATTGTTCAACCAGGAAAAGAAGCCGATTTTTTCCAGTCCGAAGAATCCGCCATATCCGCCAAAAAACAGGACCGCGATAAAACCGCCAAATGTAAAAGCATGTAGCAGCTCGCCTGCATAAAATAACCCAAACTTCATGCCGGTATATTCTATGTGGAAGCCGGCAACAATCTCAGACTCTGCCTCGTTTAAATCAAATGGGGAACGACCCAATTCTGCTATTGCGCTGATCAAAAATATTAATAGCGCAAGCGGGGAAAGAATTGCAAACCACATCCCGCTTTGCGCCTGAGTTATTCCCTGCACGCTCATTGTATCTGCCAGGATGGTCGGTATGAGCAATACGACAACCATGGGAATTTCGTAGGATACCATGTTGGCTACCATGCGAAATGCGCCTAATAACGCATATTTATTATTTGAAGCCCAGCCCCCCACGATTATGGATAATGTCCCCAATGCTCCGGCTGCCACCAGGTAGAGTACAGCAACGTTGAGGTCCACGCCAAAGATCTTCGCTGATAGGGGTAAGATCGCCCACAGGATGATCACTGAAGCAATTGCGAGAACTGGACCCAGGTTATAGAGAAGTTTATCTGCACCCGCGGGAGTAATGTCTTCCTTGATGATAAGCTTGATGATGTCCGCGAAAGGCTGGATCAGACCAAACGGTCCAATTCGATTGGGACCAAGACGGTCTTGAAAGCGGGCAACAACTTTTCGCTCGACCCACACCAGGATAATATCCAATACCATGGCAAAAATGATCAACACAGTGATACCGATAACGCTAATGATCACCGTAACCAGGCCGCTTGATAATCCCCAGCCGGTCAGCAACGTGCGAATCCATGCAGATACAAAGCTGATCGGATCATTTAGGAAAATCATTACTTGCTCCTTATAAACACAAAGAAAAGGCTGATAGGAAAATCCTGTCAGCCTTAATAATCCTGCCCTGGTTCACTACGCCCATTCCAGCATCCCCTTGCGCCAGGCATATACCAGCCCAGCGACCAGGATGGCAATAAAGAGCACTCCCTCAAGAACCACAAATAGCGGCAACTGTTTTATCGACAACGCCCAGGGAAATAAAAATACAGTTTCTACATCAAAAACCAGGAAAATTAACGCAAAAATATAATATTGAGCTTTAAACTGTACCCACGAATCCCCCACTGTTTCAATACCACATTCATATGTACTTTGCTTTATTGGGTTTGGCTTGCGAGGCGCTACCAACCGTGAGAAGACCAGCGGTACGATTGGGACGATAACACCAATTATCAAAAAAATACCAATATAAAGCCATTGGGTCTGCATAATGCTCCGCCTGCCTTGAGATTTCCAACAGATTTTTGACCTGCGAATTTTACCATAAAGGAAACCCTTCACGAATGATTTGGTTTCACGGATTCCAAGGGTTTTCAGATTCAAATCATGGACTTAACTTTAGTGCTCAATAATAATTATTGACCTGGTTCGACAGATTATTTATTATTCTGACGCACAAATATCAATGAAATATTGATTTCGTTTGTGTGAAGCATCATCCATTATATTGACATATTTGCGATTCGTTTTCCTATACGAAACACAAGGAGCGGGTCAATTATTTAGCATTTCTCGTGCGCTGAAGAAAGAAATTATCGAGATTGGATTGCTTCATCATTCTAAAAAAAGAGATAAAATAGATTCAGATTAATAGGACGTAAGGTTAAGGATCGATATATGCCTGCAAAATCCAAGGTAGCTAGTTTTACGCACTTCGCCTGCCACCATTTTGAAAGATTATCAACGCCTGTTTGAACTAGCTGGTGGGAGACAAATTTCTTCGCCCGGATGTGACGACGATACTAAAAGATAATATTTCCTGGCATTTCCCGATGCCCGCGGCAAATACGACACCCTGGCAACTCGAGGGCACTATCCTGGCATTGCGTCATGCTGGTTTTGAGGACCTGGTTTGTGTTCAAAACCAGACAGTGCTTACGAATGCCTTTAAAGGTGAAGATTTAAATTGCTATCTGCCCATCTTTAAACAGTATCACGTTCCCGCCCTGTACAATTTTCGAAAAACGGAGATGACGTGGGTCCCCTACCGTCCAAAAGCGAAAATGCTGGCGCTGGACCATATCTACCCTGAGGGGATTGAAATTCCAGATTATTTTCTTGGGAAAAACATCGTTCACTTGCCCACAGTGAAAACCCACATGTATACCACCACGACCGGATCCATGAAAAATGCGTTTGGGGGACTATTAAATAAACACAGGCATTATACTCATTCTTGGATACACGAAACCCTGGTGGACTTATTAGCCATCCAGAAAGAAATTCATCCAGGATTGTTTGCGATCATGGATGGGACAACAGCGGGGAACGGTGCAGGTCCGCGCCTGATGTCCCCCGAGGTGAAGAATGTCATCCTGGCATCTGCAGACCAGGTGGCAATAGATGCAGTAGCAGCTAAATTAATGGGTTTTGATCCGCTTTCCATTAAGTATATTCGCCTTGCCCATGAACAAGGCCTGGGGACTGGGGATGTACGCGATCTTGAATTGGTGGGTGACGATATTTCAAATGAAAGTTGGAACTTTAAGATTGGAAAGAATTCCCATACCTTCCTGGCATGGCTGGCATGGTACGGTCCGACAAAATTCCTGCAAAAACTTGTGTTCAGGACTCCGCTGGTATATCTTCCAATCAGTATCTCTGAAGCGGAGCAGGATTACTTCTATTGGCCGTTTCAAATATAAAAGGGTCGCTCAGGGAATGGCTGGAAAACACCACCTGGGGAAAACTGTTCCAGGATTACCAACACAATGGGTATTTGGAATGCTAGGGAGGTACTACCAGAACCAAACAAAAAACGCATTGAGTAATGCGTTATTTTTTTAAATATTTAATACACTACCAAATGAAAGGAAGACCGGTATTCATGTTTCCAGTTCTGCTTTTCGCATCGACAGGAAAGCGGAAATCGCAACTTCCAACATCTTCTCATCGGGTTCACGGGTGGTCAAGTGCTGCAATGCCAGGTTGGGTTTGACAATCATACGAACAAACGACGATTGCAGATGATTCGCGGTCCAGCGTAGATACTCATACGCCACCCCTGCCAGGACAGGGATCATAACCATCCTGCTGATGAATCGCCAGGCAATGGGTAACGGTCCCAGGATGGTGAAGAAGAAAAGCGAAAGCACCATAAGTGTGAGAAGGAAGGCGGTGCCGCAGCGTGGATGTTCGACAGAGAATTTCGCAACGCTTGCAGGTGTCAGATCGACCCCTGCCTCAAAGGCATTGATGGTTTTATGCTCAGCACCATGATATGCAAAGACCCGTGCAATATCCTGTGCAAAGCCTATCCCCCACAAATAACCAAGTAATAACAACAAACGGATGACACCTTCCAACAAGTTGCTCCACCATGCATTCCAATGCAGGAAATGCTCTGACAGCCAGCCGACTCCCGCCGGGGCTAAAAAGAAAATACCAATGGCAACCACAAATGTAAAACCCAGGGTTAGATAGAGTGCTGGCCCTTCCAGTTTTTCATCATCGCCTGTTTGCAAGTTGGCAGAATCGGTTAACGCCCGCATTCCCAGACCAAGAGAATCCCAAAGCATAATCAACCCACGCAGGAAAGGGATTTTTGCCAGGGGAGATTGATATATTCCCCCGAGCAGGTCAACCTTGGTCGAAATGGTGCCGTCCGGAGCACGCATTGCGACGGCATAGGATTTTCGCCCGCGCATCATCACTCCTTCTATGACCGCCTGACCGCCGTAATTTATTAATTTTTCACCCATACCAATAATCTCCAGGAAAGCTTCGACCGCTTATTTTGCCCAATGCGAGTCTAGTCTTATGGTTTCAAATTCAAGAAAAAATGGATGGCAGCTTCAATCCCCCGATACCAGGTTGGGAGATGCATTTTCTCGTTTGGAGCATGCACATTATCATCCGGCAAGCCGAAACCCGAAATGACCGACTCTATGCCCAGAAGACTCTGCATGTCCCTCACTACCGGGATGGAACCGCCCTCCCGTCGAAAATATGGGCGTGTCCCCCAAACCATTTCCAAGGCCTTCCCCATCGCCTTGACTCCAATGTTATTACGATCAGAAATTGACGCCGGGCTGCCAGCCATGGCAGTCAATTCCCAGCGAATATCCCTGGGGGCGTGTTCGTCAAGATACTGGATAAGTTGCTGATGTACTTCTTTGGGATCCTGGTCTGGGACAAGGCGCATGGAAATTTTCGCCATTGCCCAGGCCGGGATGACCGTTTTTGAGCCTTCACCTATAAAACCAGATAACATTCCATTTACATCCAGTGTGGGTCGGGCTCCGGTGCGCTCATTTGCAGTGAAACCTGACTCGCCATACAACGCAGGGGCGCCGGTAATATCCAGAAAATGCTGCTCATCTATTGGGAGCCGCGCCAATTCATCCCGATCATCTTTACTCAATTTTTGAACCCGATCATAAAAGCCGGGCAAGGTCACCCGCCCTTTCCGATCGTGCATCCCGGCAATCAATTCTGCCAGGGCAATGGCAGGATTGTGAACCACACCGCCATATATACCAGAGTGCAGGTCTTGAGTGGGTCCGAAAATCCGCAGCTCAAAATAAGCCAATCCCCGCAACGCGTAGGTGAGCGTCGGATATTCCTTGCCGATCATTCCGGAGTCAGGGTTAAAGGCAAAATCTGAGGAAAGCACATCCTTGTGTTCTTTTAAAAAAGTTGGCAGATTTGGAGAACCGATTTCTTCTTCGCCTTCCAACAGCCATTTGACATTCACCGGTAATCCGACCGTCTTTACCAGAGATTCGACAGCGCTAAGCATTACCATGTCCTGCCCCTTCATGTCAGAAGCGCCACGAGCAAAAATGTCTTCGCCGCGTACGACCGGGTCAAATGGACCTGAATTCCATTGGTCAATTGGGTCTGCAGGTTGCACATCATAATGCCCATATATTAGAACTACTGGAGCATTTCCAGCACCAAGCCATTCCCCATAAACAATTGGGTGCCTGGCAGTAGGAAATATTTGCACCTTCTGCATGCCAATGTGACGTAATTGAGCCGAGAGCCAATCAGCAGCATGTTTAACATCTGAGATATGAGCAGGGTCTGTCGATACGGATGGAATCGCAAGAAATTTTTTGAAGTTGTCCAGAAATTTCTCTTGATTTTTACGAGCGTAATCCAAGACAATTTCTACTTGATCAGTCATCGAATACTCCTGGCAAAATATATATTAAAGCACCGAGTTGGAGGGTTATATTATTGTTATGGGGTCGCAGTCGGCTGAACGGTTTGTTCGAGAGATCGGCGGGTAATTATAAACCAGGAGGATATCCCATTAAATCGATCAGCAGGTTCATAAAGCGGGAGCGCTTGCACCCCTTGTACGCGCTGGTCTACAGCGAAGGTGTAGATTGGATAAAATAGCGGCAAGGCGGGAAGTTCGCGAGCAAATATTACCTGGAAGTTACGGTATAGACGGGTACGGATGTTCATGTCAGCCACCACGCGTGCCTGTTCGAGGTATTCGCTGGCGGTGCGATTGTCCCACTGGGAATAATTCTGCCCGCTAGTAATCTCGGCCTGGTGCCAAAACGGATATGGATCCGGGTCGTAAGTCCGGCTATAATCCAGGTCTACCAGGGCTGCCTGATACGCCCGGGGGGTCAGGTAATCGGTGAAAAGGGATGCGTAGGGGACTGATTGAAGTTTTACTTCCACTCCCATCGCCGCCCAGTTTTGTTGGATGGTCTGGGCAAGTTGGGTATGAATGTCATCATCCGGGTAAACCATTGTAAAAGAGAATGACACATCGTCTTTAGCGCGAATTGTTCCGTCGGGCGGAATCACATACCCGGCAGCCTTCAGATCAGTAATCGCGGATTCTGAATCATAACCAAGGTGTTCGATTCCGTTGTAGAAAGCCCAGGTGAGAGGCAAAATTGGACTATCCGCGACCACAGCTTGTCCCTGCAGTATGTAATCCGCCATCCATTGACGGTTCAAGCCCTTCAATAATGCCCGCCGGACATTTTTATCTTGAAAAAAAGGTACATCATTATTACCAAGGTTGAATATCACCATGGTTAACCGAGGCATCCGGCTTGAATAGCAGGCCAGGTTGGGGTCGGAACACGCGCTAGTTAGAAAGTTTGACGGGACTTGACTTATCCCAAGCACTTCGCCCTGCTTGTAAGCCGCCAATGCCAAATCCGCGCTTTCGTAATATCGAAACACTAATTGTTCCACAAATGGGGTCTGTCCATAATAATTCGCAGATACTGCCAATACCACACCTGTAATTTTTCCATTTTCAACAGTGAGATGATCAAACTTATATGGCCCACTTCCCACCGGTGCGAGGTTAAACTGCGCATTGGAAAGTTGGTCAGCAGACACTGTCTCCAGCAAATGCTGGGGTAATACTCCAAATGTCAGATAATCCAAAAAAGGAACAAAGGGTTCAGGTAAAACAAATTTTATATTTTTATCATTTAAGCGTGTAATTTCCACCTGGTCCCACATTGAACGGACATCGGCTGGAAAAGCAGAATATTCGGTATGCAGCAGGCTGATCGTAAATAATACATCATCGCTGGTGACAGGAGTGCCATCCTGCCAGACGGCGTTGCTGCGCAAGGTAACATTGTAGATGGTCCCATCTGCGGAAACCCCCCATGACTCTGCCAAGTCCGGTTGCGGTATACCAGCAGAATCGAATTTGATCAAACTGCTGAACAACAATCGATCAATGTCCCGATCGGCGGGGTTTTTCAAATCCAGAAGGGGGTTTAACCTTCCAAATTGACCAACCAGCGCTTCGGTATAAATACCTCCGCTGGCAGGCTCGGGCAGGGTTGGGTTCAGGACTGGTTGCTGAGTCAGCAAAAGAACCGCCACTACGATTAGTGTCAGCACAACCACAAGGATTTGCCAGCGCAGTTTTTTCATCAGCAGAAATAAAGAAAGGCCACTCGCAGGCGCGAAACTCAAACCAGCAATGGCCTTTCTTCGATTCAAGGATTATTGTCGGGCAGCGATAATCACAGAAGTGATGGCCAGGATGAAAAATAGCACACTGAACACGATCGTTACCCAGAACAAAGTCTTCTCAATGCCGCGTCTCGCAGTAAAAACGCCACCTGCATCGGATCCTGTCAGTCCGCCCAATCCTGCACCCTTGCTTTGAAGGATAATACTGATAACCAGGGCAATTGATGTTAAAATCAAAGAACCGTCGAGAAAGTTTTGCATTTGTATGCCTCCAATATTTTAGCCGACAAATTATACCTGTTATTCTGGTAAAGCGTCAAACCAGGATTGTGATATCCTTTCATGGCGGGTAATTCTAGTGTGCGGCTTAGGTTAATAACAGAAGTTTCTCAGAAATAGTCCCCCTAAACAATCTTCACTCGATCATCCCATTATTATGTTTTTTATTTAAGATACATGTGAGGGAGCTCAGATGCAAGAACTAACAATAAACCTGCATATGCACACCATTTATTCCGACGGTTCTGGAACCCATGCAGAGCTGGGCAAGGCTGCGCTCAAGACCGGTGTGGATGTTCTCATCGTGACTGATCATAATATCCTGGTGGAGGGAGTAAACGGTTACTTTCGGGATGGAAAACAGAAGGTCCTAGTGCTGGCTGGCGAAGAGGTCCATGACCAGGCGCGCCTCCCCCAAAAAAACCACCTGCTCGTTTTTGGTGCAAACACGGAATTATCTTCGCTGGCAAATAATCCTCAATCATTAATTGATGCAGTTCATCAAGCAGGTGGAATTTGCTTCATCGCCCATCCGGTTGACCCGGAGATGCCGGACTTTGGCGAGACGGACATTTCGTGGGTTGATTGGGAAGTTACCGGCTATACCGGTATCGAATTATGGAACGGTTTTAGTGAACTAAAAACTGTTGCGAAAGGGAAAATGGGATGCTGTAGCTTATGCATATTTCCCGGAATTTATCCCCCACGGCCCGCTTCCAGAAACATTACATCGCTGGGACAAACTGACTGCAACAGGGATGCGTGTGGTTGCTGTGGGAGGTTCAGATGCCCATGCACAGCATAAATCACTGGGGCCGTTGCATAAAATCATCTTCCCCTATGAGTATCATTTTTCGACAATTAACACCCATATCTTGACGCCAACACTCCTATCGGGCGATTTACCCCGTGATCAAAAAATGGTTTTTGATGCCTTGACAGCTGGACATTGTTTTATAGGATACGACCTGCCGGGTCACACAAATGGGTTTCATTTCTCTGCTCAAGGCAAAGACGGATATGCAATTATGGGAGACGAAATTAAGTCCACCGGAGCAGAGACACTGCAAGTCAAGCTTCCGTCTCCTGCTGAAATCCGGTTGCTAAGGAATGGCAGGGTAATAAAAACAACGCATTCTGAAGCAATGATTTATATTGCTGACAACCCGGGCATATACCGCGTGGAAGCTTATAAAAGATTCCTTGGAAAATTGCGAGGATGGATTTTTAGCAATCCAATTTATATTAGATAATAAGACTCCCCAAAAAACCCCTTTTCGCTTACAATACAGCCCGTTCAAGTCGCCCCGCGACTTGCCTTCCGCCCCCGGCTCACCTACGGTGAATGTCCGGGAGCATATCCCGAGGAAAGGAGGTTTTCCCTATGCGTCATTATGAGCTCGTTTGTATTGTCCATCCTGATCTGGACGAAGCCGCGTTTAACGGCGTCGTTGAAAAGGTCAAAGGCTGGGCGATTGAAACTGGCGGCAATGTGGACAAGGTTGAGATCTGGGGTCGAAAGCGCCTGGCTTACACGATCAAGAAACATCGCGAAGGTCAATACGTTCTGTTTAATCTCAGCCTTGAACCCACATCAACCGCTGCTTTGGATCAGAATTTGCGCTTCCTGGAGCCAGTTATCCGCTATATGATTACTGCTGTTGAATAATCATTGCCAGTTCCGGTATCGGAGTATTACCACTCAAGTGAGGAGGACGCCATGAGTCGAGGATTGAACAAGGTAATGGTGATCGGGCATTTGGGGCGCGACCCTGAAATGCGATATACCCCTTCGGGTAGACCAGTGACTACTTACACTGTCGCTACCAGCCGCTCATGGAACACTGCCGATGGCGAACGTCATTCAGAAACCGAGTGGTTCAACGTGGTCACATGGGGCAACCTTGCCGAAATATGTAAACAATACCTGGTGAAAGGCCAGCAAGTTTACATAGAAGGTCGTTTGCAAACCCGACACTGGGAGGATAAAGAAGGAGTCAAGCACTCCACCGTTGAGATCGTCGCCAATGAAATGATGATGCTCGGGGAGCGGAAAGAATTAAGCAATCACCCCGCATCCGGTGAAGAGCCTGTGGCCTCAGAAGAATCATCTGGTCTTTCAGGGGAAGATGAATTTCCCTTTTAGGACTATAAAGCAGCAACGATAATAATTTATAACAAACCATCGCAGCTGCTCCTCTAGAAATTGGAGTAAAAGATACAATGGAACGTGAACCTCGAAATGAAAATGATATGGATCAGGGCGGTGAACGAAGGTATTTTGCCCGCCCCAAAGTCTGTCAATTCTGTGCAGACAGGCATTTGACAATCGATTATAAACAGGCAGATGTGTTACGCCGCCTCGTAACTGAAGAAGGGAAAATTCGCCCTCGGCGCCAGACTGGTACTTGTGCAAAACACCAGCGCGTTCTGGCAGGGGCAATAAAGCGCGCCCGGCATATTGCCTTGCTGCCATTTTCTGGCAGCGAACGCGACGATCGATAAATTTATTTCCTCTCGTTAAAGGGCGTGGAACTATTCCATGCCCTTTTTACGACTATACGCGTGTCATTGCGATGTTTAAGCTGAAGACAGCCCAATCCCTGCAGTGGCATTATGTCATGCGAGGCATTTATGGCAAAAGATAGACCCACCAAGATTGCATCCAAGAAACACCTGGCTCGCCTTGAGCGTGAGCGACGCCAGACCCGAATAATTACCTCGATTGCAATCGGCATAATAGTCATCATTGTTGGACTCATCGGGTATGGGATCCTAAACGAGACTGTACTGAAATCCCGCCAACCAGTAGTAACGGTAAATGGCGATTCAGTCAGCATGCGGGAATTCCAGGTGCAGGTGCGAGTCTCCCGCCAACAATACATTGACCAATACATGCAATACTATCAATTCGCGCAGATGTTTGGGATTGATCCATCAACTGACACAAGCTTGTCACAAACATTTACTCAAATTGAAAACCAGTTGTCCACCCCGACCAACATAGGACAACAAGTGATTGACAACATTACCAATGACCTGTTGATCCGGCAATATGCAAAGGCAAATGGAATTGTTGTTTCAGCAGCAGATTTGGATAAAGCAATGCATGATGCCTTTGGGTATTATCCGGAGGGAACCCCAACTCCTTCCCCCACCAGCACAACATTTTCTTACCCAACCTGGTCAGCAACCCAGTTTGCGATAATGACTCCAACCCTTCCGCCAACGATCACTCCAACTAACACATTAGCGCCGACCCCGACCTACGATTTAAATGCTACGGCAACTACCATTCCAACCATTGCACCTACTGCAACCATTACGCTAATTCCCAGCATCACCCCTACTGCTACACCTTATACACTGGATGGATTCCAAACCAACTTTAAAACTTCGCTTGCGACCTATGCGAAGTTGGGTGTTTCTGAAGCGGATTTTCGAAAGATCTTTTTTGAAAGTTCTCTTTACAGGCAGCGTGTGAGCGATATTATTACTGCCAATGTTGCGCACGAACAGGAACAGGTTTGGGCACGACACATCCTTGTGGCTGATGAAGCTACCGCACAAAGCATCCGCACCCAGTTATTAGCTGGAGCGGATTTCGCCACACTTGCAGCCCAGGACTCAATCGATCCAGGCAGCAAGGATAAGGGCGGTGACCTGGGGTGGTTCGGAAAAGGTCAGATGATCGCAGCTTTTGAAACAGCAGCATTCGCCCAAAATATTGGGGAGATCGGTGAACCCGTTCAAACTACCGAAGGGTGGCATATCATCGAAGTGCTTGGGCATGAAATTCGTCCTCTTACAGACACCGAGTTTAAAAACGCAGTCACAGCCGCTTTCAATAAATGGCTGACTGACCAGCGCACAGCCGCTACGATTGTCGTCGCCAGTAATTGGACTGCGAATGTCCCCGCTTTGCCCAGTTTGGAAAGCGCGTTCGCCGACTTGTCTGCGACTGCGACAGCATTTGCCAAACAAGCCCCCACACAAACTTCTCCGACACCGACCCCGTAATCTTTAATGTCGATATAGCGATTAGGAGAAAAAAAACGGTTAGGGATGACCCTAACCGTTTTTTTACTTTAAATTGCATATGAATGAATTCTTATTTCAGGAATTCGTCGGTGATTTCATCAAGTTTCAGGCTGATGATCTGGCTGGCTGAATCGCGTCCCATTGTTACCCCATATATTACATCAGCAGCCTGAACGGTGTTGCGGTTGTGAGTGATAATAATGAACTGGGTTTCCTTGCTTAATTCCAGGAGCAAATCCCGAAAGCGTCCTACATTTGCTTCATCGAGCATGGCATCCACTTCATCCATAACGCAAAACGGGGTGGGTGAAACTTTTAGCAAGGCAAACACCAGTGCAATTGCAGTCAAGCTGCGTTCACCACCAGAGAGGAGGGATAAGCCCTGCTCGCGGCGCCCGGGTAGGCGGGCTTCGATATCGATACCCGTCTCAGTAAGATTCTCAGGATCGGTCAATGTCAACCTGGCTGATCCTCCACCGAAAAGTCGGAAAAAGATCTTATGGAATTCTTCTGCCACCGCATCAAAAGTCTTTTGAAATTCGTGCCGTGTTAATTCGTCCAATTCAGCAATCACCTGGCGGAGATCGGATTCGGCTTTATGTAAATCTTCCACCTGGTTTGTCAGGAAGATGTGGCGTTCCTTCACCGCCTTGTATTCTTCCTGTGCTTCTGGGTTGACAGCACCCATGCGACGTAATTGTGCCCGCTGTCGGGTCATATTGTCTTCCAAATCGGCACTCAGTTCCGTCACAACCGGTAACTGCTCCACCAATCCCTCAAAAGGTAATGGAACAGGTCCCGTGACATCGGTAGTGTAATCAAAAGCGACCAGACCAAAGTCGTCCTCAATTTTCTGTCGCAGCGTCATCAGGGATTCCTGTTTTCGGCTCAAATCCAACTGGACTTGGTTGTAGGTCCGTTCGACACGTGCCAAGGCCAAATTGTTCTTCGGACTCTTTTTTCTGCAATTCCAATTCTTGAGCTATTGAGTCTTCAAGTGTTCGTTCTGCAGGTCCGATCAAAACCCGAAGTTCCTCCAATTCTGAATTTATTCCTGCAACCTGACTGCGCTGGGTTTCCCTTTCGATTTCCAATTCTGCCAACGATTTCTCAATTTCTACCAGACGGGCTTCAGCCCTGGCGTGCTGCTCCAGCAAACGTTCAGCGTCAGATTTGCGCTCGCTCTGACGCATCCGGGCTTCACCCAGGGCAGCCTCTCCCACTGCAGAACGGGTTGCCCAAAGTACCATTTGCTCCTGCACTTCTTCCAGCGATAAAGCTGCCAGTTCTGCTTGTTTTATTCGGAGGGTATCCTGTGAAAGGACCTCATCTTTTTCAATTTGAGAAAGGGCAAGCTGGGATTGTTGACGCTCATTTTTTTCCTGGGCAATTTCAGATTCTATGCTGTGCATTTGGTTTAGTTGCCAATCCAATTGACGCTGCGTTGTGTCTGCCCATATTTGTGATTGTCGCTCCACTTCCAAGGCTTTATCCAACAATGTTTGTTTCAGAACAACATTCTTTCTAAGATCAGATTCTAATCCGCGGGCTTGATCTAACAATAATGATGCATCCTTCGTTTCATTCTCCAGGGTAATTATTTTCCTGTCTGCCTCGGTTAATAATTCCAATAACTCACGTCGTTGTCGCGGACGTCCAAGTGCGGCAGTTTTGATCCCCTTTCCAGCCAATACCTCACCAGTGGCATGGAACACTTCCCCGGCTAAAGTAACAACGCGGGCGTGTTTTGGCTGGCTTGCCAATAATCGTCGAGCCCCTGAACGGTTTCGAACCACCAGAACCTGTCCCAGAAGCAAGTCGAGCACAGGCCTCATATCAGCCGGTGCCTTGACCAGATCTGATGCGACCCCAAGGCAATTTGAATCCGAGGGTGGTTTGAGAGGTTCAACAGGAGATATCCAATCAAGAGTGAGGATGGATGCCCTGGAAGAATGATCCATTGCCAACAAAGCCAGGGCACGTTCTGTATCCTGGCCTGAATGCAGCAAGATGGAATCTGTAAATTCACCCAGTGCAGCTGAAATAGCTATCTCAAGATCAACTGGCACTTCAATCGCGGCTGATAGTGCACCGCGCGCTCCCCCGATTTTTGATTGACGGGCAGCTTCCAGGAGTAATTTCGCTCCATCAGCATAGCCTGCAAGGGATTGTTCAGCCTGATCGAGTACATCCAATTGCGCAGTCAGCCGGGCTTGTTCTGCTCTTTTGGCAGCGGTTTGTGAAAGTTTTTTCTTAACTTTTTCTTCCAACTCAACCAGGTTTTTTTGAGCTGCCTGGAAATCTGTGTTTGCATTTAAAACAGATTGTTCCGCATTTTGACGGGATAATTCAGTAGCTTTATATTCTTTCAAGGCCAATTTGGTTTCTGTTTCGTTTAAGGAAATGGCTTCGGTTCAACTTTCCAAGTTTTTGAACCTGACTTTCAGAGCGAGTAGTCAGTTCGTTTAAATGTGCCTGAAAACTGGCTCGCTGGGTGGAGTACTCGGCTAATTTCTTTCGAGCGTTATCCAGATCCAATTCAATCTGGGATTTCTCAGCTTGTCGATTGTTTAGAGAAGTCTGAGCTGCCAGTGCTTGAGTTTGTGCCTCATTGAATTCTGTCAGACAATCGGCTGTTTCCTTCTCGGCCATGGAAACGCGTTCCATAGCAATTTTATATTCCTCTGCTAACCGGGATTGCTCACCCAGTCCCTCCTGGCGATTATCCAAGAGTGAGCGTTCCCGCTCTTCAATCGTTGCAAGATTTCCACTTACAGTCTCCCGGTCCTCATGTAAATGTGCCGATTGGCGATGCCAGGAGTTTAGTCGTGCCCGTAAACCATTCATACGTTCACGGAAAACTGAAAATTCCTGGCGAATGTTTTCGTAGGAGTCACGCGCTTCTTTTAGCCTGGTTTCCTGGGTTCGAACCAGCGTGTTCGCTTCGGTCAGGTTTTGCTGCGCCCGGTGCCAATGATACCCATACCATTCATGCATAAGCACACGCAAATCCGCCTGCACGCGACCGTATTCCTGGGCACGCGCTGATTGACGTTCGAGGCTTTTCAGGCGAGGTTCCAATTCCGAGAGAATATCAAGCACCCGGTCGAGGTTGCGCAGGGAGGTTTCCAGTCGATGCAAAGCCTCCTCCCGACGGGTCCGGTAAAGACCTATCCCCGCTGCTTCCTCGAACAACCGTCGCCGTTCATCCGCCTTTAATGCCAGGGAAGCATCCACCAACCCCTGGCCAAGAATGGTATAGGTCCTCTCAGATAGTCCCGATTGCGCCAGTAGTTCATTGATATCTTTCAATCGAACATGCTGGTTATTTAGTAAATATTCGTTACGTCCATCCCGATAAGCGCGCCGTGCTAATCCAACTTCAGAGAAATCAACCGGGAGCCAGCTATCTTCATTATTGAACATGATTCCAGCCGAGGCCATCCCCGCCCGAGAGCGTTGCTCGGATCCGGTAAAGATCATATCCTCAGTTTTTTTTGCGCGCAAAAGGCTGTAGGTTTGTTCCCCCAGTACCCAGCGAAGAGCGTCTGCGATGTTGGATTTTCCCGATCCGTTTGGGCCAACAATTGCAGTAATACCTTCAGCAAATTCGAACCTGGTTTTTGCCGCGAAGGTCTTATATCCTTGTAAATCAAGCGAGCGCAAGCGTAAAGGCATGGGATTATCAGAGGTTCGGATTAAGGTTTTTCAATTTGATCCAGCGCAGCCTGGGCCGCAGCGCGTTCTGCTGTCTGCTTATTGTGCCCGCTACCCCGTCCATATGCTGTGCCATTAATTTGCACTTCGATTTCAAATATCCGCTGGTGATCGGGGCCACTCACCGTTACTGAGGTATATTTTGGAATCCCCAGCCTTTGACCCTGAGACCATTCCTGCAGCCGGCTTTTTGGATCTCGGGAATCTGAATAAAGAATTATTCGTTCACTGACCTTTTCCAACAAGGGGTGAACGAGCTGCTGGATTGTGGGGATATCGCTTTCCAGTAAAAGTGCCCCGATTAAAGCTTCAAATGTTGCACATAGGAGCACGTCTTTCTGACGACCACCTGCATGATCTTCCCCATGTCCAAGGCGCATGGCAGACCCCAAATCGAATGCGCGGGCGAACTCGGCCAGTTGTTCCGTGCATACCAGTGCCGACCGCATGCGGGTCAGCTCACCTTCAGCCATTTCGGGGAAATGGTTGTAAAGCCAGGCTCCCGCAACAAAATCCAGGATTGCATCTCCAAGGAATTCCAGGCGTTCATTATCTTCAAGAGCTTCCGGATGTTCGTTGACATAGGATCGATGAGTCAGGGCGCGCGTCAGTAAGAGTAGATTTTTAAATGGAAGACCATACCGCTGCACCAACGCAAATGGAGGATCTTCACGATTTCTTTCCGGGTTGTGGTTCATTCAAACCTTCCGGAACTCAGAGAGCGCCAACTCTCCCCCTCTGGTTTTCATCCAGTCATCATTTCACATTTTCGCTTTAATTCGGAAAATCATAATGCTGAATGTGTGAGGGGGTAGGGTTCGCGGCCGCTTGGTTCCCAAAATTGTAAGGTTGATTGTAACCCGATTTAAGCTCTCTGACCAGCGTCTATGTTACAATCTCGCGTCTTGCTCCAAAGGAGTTGATCATGTCCGCATTACCCGCGAAAGAAACCGCTTTTCCTCGACCAAGCTGAAATGGGATTGGGAACCTGGGCCTGGGGAGACCGCACATTATGGAATTATGGTCACGGGTATTCAGAGACTGACATCGAACAAGCATTCCAGGTGTCAGTGGCTGCGGGCGTCACGTTGATGGATACTGCCGAAGTTTATGGGGGAGGTCGGTCTGAAAGATTCCTTGGTCAGTTCATAAAATCCACCAAAATCCCCGTTTTTGTTGCGACAAAATTTATGCCCTACCCGTGGAGGCTCAACCGGGGTACTCTTATGCGATCCCTGGATTACAGCCTTGAGCGGCTGGGATTGGAAAAAGTGGATCTCTATCAAATTCATTGGCCGTTTCCACCGATGCCTGTTGAATTCTGGGTGGAAGCGCTGTCTAGGGCCGTCAAATCTGGCAAGGCACGCACAGTAGGCGTCTCCAATTTCTCTAAGATCCAAATGCAAAGGGCGTACACAATCCTGTCGAAGTACGAAATTCCGCTGGCTTCCAACCAGGTGGAGTATCACCTTCTTAATCGTACCGTGGAAAAGAACGGACTCCTTGATCGCTGTAAAGAATTAGGCGTACGCCTTATAGCGTATTCTCCCCTCGCTAAAGGGCTTCTGACTGGGAAATATTCTCTTGAATCACCACCACCAGGATTGCGTTCCCGTCAGCCACCAGGCAAAATGAAAGCTCTCCCCGGGTTGATCGCGTTATTGGCTGAAATTGGTGAGGGGCACCATGGGAAGACGCCATGCCAGGTTGCGTTGAACTGGCTTATTAGTAAAGGTGCCCTTCCCATTCCGGGAGCAAAAACTGCCGCACAGGCTGAACAGAATGCCGGTGCAATTGGCTGGAGGTTAACACCAGAAGCGGTCAAAGCACTGGATGATGCCAGCGATAAATTTACAAGGTGACTTCAGGTACGATTTAATTCAACCCCAAAATTTTCTCACTTCAAAATCTTGAATAAGTTACTGTAATCATCCGTCCACAACCTGGCCGGAGAAACATAGCCCTGCATGGGAGCAGCATGCGCGCTCAGACCCGGGACGGCGAGCAAGGATGGATCATGCGCCAGGAGCATCCAAAGCGAAGGAAAAGTATCCGGTGCCAGACCAGGGTCGGAAATTACAATCCGATTCAATCCAAAATGTTCAGCCAGCGTCCAGACAACAGGAACCAGGTCAAGGTGGCGATTGGAAATATGGACAGCCAGGATCCCATCCTGGCGGAGGTGGTGCAAGTAAAGGTCAAATGATTCCGCATCCAATAAATGCACCGGGATGGAATCGCTTGAAAAGACATCCAGCACTAAAACATCATAATTTTGTGATCCCCCGGAGGCAAGTTCATTTTCTAATGACAACCGTGCATCGCCGGATACAATTTCAACTTTTGCCTTACAATCTGAAAGATAACTGAAGTACCCTCCCTGTCCCTCGGCCAGATCAATTACCTGCGGGTTGATCTCATAAAACCGATAGACATCTCCTGGCAGACCGTAAGCGGCCAGGGTTCCGATCCCCAGGCCAAGTATTCCCACTCGCATCCCACTTCCTCGTTTTGGATAATTTAGGATCGCAAGTCCACCTCCGCTGGTTTTTCCGAAATAGGCGGTAGGAATATCGCGTTTTTGATCGGACAGAAATTGGTAACCATGAATAGTGACACCATGAACGAGTGCAAAACGCTGCCTCGAGGGATCATCAGAATCAAGCTGGCGTACGCGGACTACCCCGTAATAATTCCGCTCGATAATGAGATCGTTCCCAAGGTCGGACCTGATCTGCTGGTATGATCGCACTCCCGAGACAAGTACCATGCTAAACAGCAAAACGCTGTTAAGTACAAATACCCAACGTTTCCGGGCTGTGATAATCTTAATAAAAGTTACAACCAGGAATAGGATCCAACAAAGAGTGTAACCAAGCGGTAATTCCCAATAGCTTTTGAAAATAAAGGGAGCGAGGAAATTGATGAATATTCCTCCCAAAGCACCCCCCACTGAGACCATCAGGTAAAAGCGAGTCAAGTGTGCGGGGTGGGGACGGAGACGATACAACTCGCCATGGCAAACCATGCACGCCGCGAACAAACCAAGCGAATAAATACCAATCTGGGCAGTGATGCCCAGTGTGTCTGTGCGTCCAAGAGCCCAGCCTACCAGCAAGGTTGCTATGAAAAACACTATCAAATAAACTTGCCGGGAGTACCAGCGTTCGCCGGAGAAGGCCAGGATGAATGAGAACAGGTAAATAGTAAGTGGGAGAACCCACAAAAAGGGGATGACAGCTACTTCCTGGGTTATTTGGCTGGTGGTGGCTAGTAGCAAAATTGAGGCAGTGGCTGCCAGGATAATCCACAAGCTGTAGTCTCGTGTAGTTAATCTTGACCCTGTTTCTGACTGGGCAGATTGATATGGTTGTTCCACAACCTTATTTTTTAATAGTGATCTTATCGCCCCAAACCCGGCCATCCCCACAAAGACCAAATACATGATTGACCAGAGCCACCCCTGCCAGGCCAGTGTCAAATAAGGTTCCAGCAGCACAGGGTAAGTCACCAAACCAAGAAATGAGCCAACATTGGAAAGGGCATATAGACGATATGCAGTCTTTTCGGGAAATTTTCGATGAAACCAGGCCTGCATTAATGGGCTATTGGTAGATATAAGGAAATATGGCAATCCGACTGAAATTATCAGAACTTTGCAGATTTCCCATACCGGAAAATCTGATTCCTGAGGCTTCCAGCTGGCATCAGGGGTTATAGGTGATTTCCAGACAAGACCAAGTGCCAGCATCACCAAAAGGGAAATTCCAAGCAAGGCTAAATGGATTATTTCGCGCCGGCAACTCTTTCCGATAAGCCAATTAGCGTATGCATATCCACCAGTCAGCAAAATTTGAAAAAACATCTGGACCGTAGACCAAACGGCTGATGTGCCGCCAAACCAGGGAAGGATGATACGGGCGATCATCGGTTGTACCTGGAATAAAAGGAACGCAGACAGAAAAATTGATAATCCAAAATAGGCCATGTCATAATTGTACATGCATGTGGGATAAATAAAGGGTGTTTCTATTACCTAAATAAGATAAAATATTCAAGATTCTATTTTCGGATATTAAGAATGAATGGTAGAGTTGGATTATTAGCTCGGTCCATCGATGAGATGAAAATTGATGAATATGAGATTGTTGTTGAGGAAGCCTGGTGACCACTCGAGAAGTCACTTCTTCGGGTCGGTTAAATTTTCCAAAGCATGAACGGGGAACTGGTAAATGGAGACGATTGGATTGATCGCTGCTATGCAAACGGAAAGCGCGGCTCTACTCCGCTGCAGCAAAATTTGGAAGCGTATTTCCGTTGGACCGTACCGCGGTTATCAATCCCAGCTATATGACCGAAATTGTGTCCTGATCACTAGCGGAATGGGACTTAAAAGGGCTAGTGCTGCCACCCGCATCCTGGTGGATCAGATTCATCCGCAGTTATTGATCTCATTCGGGATCGCGGGGGCAGCAAATCGGAACTTGCAAATTGGGGACGTGGTGGTTGCCAAAAGCGTTTATCTCCTGGTAAATGGTCTGCCCAACTCGGTTACATGCTATTCCTGCATTGTCCGAAACAGCCTGGGTTGCAGCCAGTCGAGCCGTGGAACAGGCAGGAAGACAAATGGTCATCGGTACCGCCATCACCACCCGGGGAGCACAAGTCAACATGCAGGATTCAGTGGAAATGCCCCACCCAGTGTTGGAAATGGAAACTGCAGGGATCGCTGATGTCTCCAAAGAAATGGGGATTCCCTTTTTATCTATTCGTTCAATAAGCGATGGTCCTCAATCTCCGATTCCAATAGATCTCGAAGCAGCCCTGGATAAAAATGATAACTTTAGGATTGGGATGCTGTTGCAGATGGTTGTAAGGCACCCAAAAATCATTTTTCAATCCCGCCATATAATTAATAATTCCAAACTGGCTGCAGATCACGCGGCCATAGCAATTTCAGCAATCTTAAACCTATCATTGCCAATAATAAATTCCTAGGCTACTTCAGGAGGGTTGACTGTGTATTTTTGTATTGTATAATAGATATTATTAGTCTTGTTTATCTCTTTTGAATGCTGGAATGGTAATAAACCGTTAACCTTTTATGGAAACAGCTCATTATCAAGTCACATGGCATGATGGTTCTTATTTAGGTTAAAATTCCACAAATGGCATCTTCGAAACGATCAATAAAATCACCTCGCGGTAAATTATCGCAAACCGACTCCACCACGCGGGACGCCAGGGCCGTTCTTTCGGGTCGAAGTAAAAAAAATTGGTTTAACCGCTTAATGCCATTTCTTGGGCCTGCTTTTATTGCCAGCATAGCTTATGTGGACCCGGGAAATTTCGCTACGAACATCCAGGGTGGAGCGAAGTTTGGTTACGAACTCCTTTGGGTAATTTTAGGCAGCAATTTGATGGCCATGCTGCTTCAGGCATTAAGTGCCAAACTGGGGATAGCTACCGGCAAGAACCTGGCGGAACAGTGCCGCGAGCGCTTTCCCCGCCCAATGGTAATCGTCATGTGGGTCCTCATGGAGCTGGTCGCAATGGCAACCGACCTCGCCGAGTTTCTTGGAGCAGCAGTTGCGTTAAACCTGCTATTTGGTCTACCTCTTTGGATTGCAGGGTTGCTTACGGCAGTGATCACATTTGTCATCCTCGGCCTGGAACGCTTTGGATTCCGTCCTTTGGAAGCGGTCATCACCGGTTTCCTGGCAGTTATTGCGATCGGCTATGTGATCGAAATGTTCATTGGACATCCAGACTGGTCCTCAATTGCTCACAGCACTTTCATTCCACGCTTTACCAACTCAGAGAGTATCCTCCTTGGAGCAGGCATTCTGGGAGCCACTGTCATGCCGCATGCGATCTTCCTCCATTCAGCGCTCACCCAGGGACGGGTGGTGGTCAAGAAACCGGAACAACAAAGGCGCCTGTTTCATTTCGAGATCATCGATGTGGTGATTGCCATGGTCATTGCCAGTTCAGTTAATGCAGCCATGCTGATCACATCTGCAGCAGCATTTCATACGGGAGGCGCAAGCGTCGGGACACTGGAGGAGGCCTACCTGACTCTCCAGCCACTTTTAGGCCGAGGGGCAGGGATCGTATTCGGAGTAGCGCTGCTCGCTTCCGGCCTGTCCTCCTCATCGGTCGGAACGATGGCTGGGCAAGTCATCATGCAGGGATTCCTGCGCTTTCACATTCCACCCTGGATCCGTCGGATCGTGACCATCATCCCTTCGTTGATTGTAATTTTTATCGGCCTGGATCCAACCCGCACGTTAGTGATTAGCCAGGTTGTACTTTCCTTTGGCCTGCCGTTTGCTGTCATTCCGCTGGTACTTTTCACCAGCAACAGGGGCCTTATGGGTGCATTGGTCAATCATCGGATCACCACATTCCTTGCCAGCCTTTCAGCTGCGCTGATTGTTGCCTTAAATTTCTTCCTGCTTTATAAAACATTTTTTGGGAATTGAGCATATGTTCAAACACATCCTTGTTCCCCTGGACGGTTCAAAATTGGCTGAAGCTGCTCTTCCTGCTGCAGCTTCCCTTTCAGTAAAACTTAAGGCTCCAGTCACTCTTTTGCATGTTATTGAGGTGGATGCTCCAGAAGAAGTGCACCGTGATCACCACTTAACCAATCCGGCAGAAGCAGAAGCTTATCTTGCCGAAATTGCACATCAGGCGTTTCCACTAAAGGTCAAAGTGGATTGGCATGTCCATACTGCAGCATCTGCTGATGTGGCTCGCAGCATCGTCGATCATTCCGCGGACGAGTTCCAACCCGACCTGATTATATTGTGCGCTCACGGTAACAGTGGGATGCACGACCTGTTTTTTGGGAATATTGCTCAACAAGTGGCTGCCGCGAGTGGCACCCCGGTGATGCTGCTAAAACCGACAGAAATTTCCACCCCCTTCAAAATGAAACGTTTCCTGGTTCCATTGGATAACGAATCAACCCACGATAAAGCCATCCCGACCGCCAGCCAACTCGCCAAGGCCTTTAAAGCTCAACTTGACTTGTTATGCGTCATTCCCACCCTGGGCACTCTCTCTGGTGAACAAGCAGCTTCCGGAAGTCTCATGCCGGCCACTACATCTGCATACCTCGATATTGCGGAAGAGATCGCTCAAGAACATTTCCAATCCCACCTTGACGAATTTACCAACGCAGGGCTTTCCGCAACTGCCGAGATCGCTCGTGGAGATCCTGTGACAGTAATTGCTAAAACCGCTGAGAAAAATGGGGAAAATCTGATTATATTTGGCACTCACGGGCGGGTTGGACTTGATGCATTCTGGAACCGCAGCGTTACTGCAGGTGTGGCCCGCCGGACCCAAATCCCTCTACTTTTGGTCCCCCTTTCCGAATAGCTTCCCTCACCGACCATGCAAAGACATAACCAATAACTACATAAGGGAATAGTATCTACCTTTATGGATACCTGTTACGACGCCCCATTGTTCCGAGTGGTGTCAATTTTTTGTGGACCATTCACTTGACAAATGGGATGCATAGGGATATATTCAACCATTCTTAACTATTCAAGGATGTTTATTATGTCGTCATCTAATGTATTAATTGGAGTGATTCGGGAATGGTCTGAAGTCTTTATGCACCGCTCCATGCGTGACTTTAGACGTTTCATGGAACTCTCAGGGTTGTCATTTTCCCAAATTAGCATCTTAATGCCCCTGGTCCATCACGGAAGTATTAGCGTATCG
This sequence comes from uncultured Chloroflexia bacterium, assembly GCA_963826215.1. Taxonomy (GTDB): domain Bacteria; phylum Chloroflexota; class Anaerolineae; order Anaerolineales; family Villigracilaceae; genus UBA877. The sequence goes on from CAWGWL010000033.1 coordinate 791,798, forward strand.
GATGTAGGGCAACAACTTGGAGTCACCAATGCCGCAGCCAGCCAGGCTGTCGACCGGTTGGTGCAAATGGGGTTGATCGAAAGGACGGAAGATCCTGAAGATCGCCGTGCCAAACAACTGGCAGTAACAAATAAAGGACGCATATTAATTGAGCAAGGGATTGAAGCTCGCAGTAAATGGATAGAAGGTATCACAAATGCCCTGATCCCGGAACAGCAAAATTTGATTATTTCTGCGCTGACCTTGCTCACAGAGGCAGCCCGAAAGACGAACGAATAACTTTTCCTTCCTGCCCAAAAACCATCAAATTCGAGTAATGTACCCAGCCTATATGAATATTCCCTGCTGGAAAATTAACTTGCAGGTCTTTTTAAAGGAGTCATCGCAACCATGTTTCGATTAGTCAAATACTTAAAACCCTATGCATTTCTCATCCTTTTTGCCATCGCGTTGTTATTTGTACAAGCGAATGCCGACCTGGCGCTTCCTGATTACATGTCCAGTATTGTTAACATCGGTATCCAACAGGGAGGCGTAGCAAACGCCATTCCTATGGCAGTCCGTCAAACTGAGATGAACAAATTGACCATCTTTATGAGTGCAGCGGAAAAAAACAGGGTGTTATCTGATTACACTCTGCTGGATAAAAATTCCCCAGATTACGCAAGCAATGTCAAGTTGTATCCTCTGCTGGCTCAGGAACCAATTTTCATCCTAAACAAGATTGATTCTGCTGAAACCACCTGGATGAACCCCATCATGGGAAAGTCCTTCCTGATCGTTTCGGGTATTCAACAAGCCCTGGCGGATCCATCCAAGGCATCAGGCTTGGCTGCAGGACTGGGTTTTGACCTATCCAAGCTCCCACCGGGGGTGGATATTTTTTCCCTGCTTGGACAGCTACCTGCAGATCAATTGTCTCGACTGAGCAGTACCTTCGACGCGAAGTTTACAGCGCTGGGGAATAGCATGATCGTCCAGGCGGCGGTTACTCCAGTGAAGGCCGAATATGGTGCAATTGGAATTGATACCGGAAAGTTGTCGTCCAATTACATTTATCATATCGGGTTTTTAATGCTGCTCGTAACCCTGCTTTCCGGGATGTGCACAATCGTTGTAGGTTACCTGGCGGCTCGTACGGCTGCCGGTCTTGCGCGTGATCTGCGTCGAAATGTTTTTAAAAAGGTCGAAAGTTTTTCAAGTACTGAGTTCGATAAATTTTCCACCGCTTCGCTGATTACCAGGTCTACCAACGACATTACCCAAATCCAGATGGTTGTGATCATGATGATGCGGATGGTATTCTACGCACCCATCATCGGGATTGGCGGAGTGATCCGGGCTGTTGGAAAAAGTGCCAACATGTGGTGGATCATCGCATTGGCCGTTGTAGTGCTTCTTGGACTTATCCTGACGGTATTTGCTATCGCACTTCCCAAATTCAAGATCATCCAGAGCCTGATAGACCGGCTCAATCTTGTCACCCGTGAAAACTTGTCAGGGATGATGGTGATTAGGGCTTTCAACATGCAGGGATTCGAGGAAACTCGTTTCGATAAAGCCAATAAGGATTTGACCAGTAACAGCCTGTTCATAAACCGGGTGATGGTCATTATGATGCCGGTGATGATGTTGGTGATGAATGGAGTCACGCTGCTGATCATCTGGGTGGGGGCTCACCAGGTCGCTGAGTCGTCCATGCAGGTGGGCGACATGATGGCGTTCATGCAGTATGCCATGCAAATTGTTTTCGCCTTCCTGATGCTGGCTATGATGTTCATTATTTTGCCAAGAGCATCCGTATCTGGGGACCGAATTGCAGACGTCCTGGAAACCGAGCCGATCATTAATGACCCACAATCTCCAAGCCAATTCACCGAACCTTTTAGAGGGACTGTCGAGTTTCGAAATGTCTGCTTCAGATATCCGGGGGCAGAGGAGGACGTTTTACATAATATCAGCTTCACTGCTCAGCCTGGTCAAACAACTGCGTTGATTGGGACCACGGGTTCGGGAAAATCCACTATCGTAAGTTTGATACCCCGCTTCTACGACGTCACTGATGGAACTGTATATGTGGATGGCACGGATATCCGCCAGGTTACCCAATTTGACCTGCGCGAAAGAATTGGTTATGTCCCTCAAAAAGGAACCCTGTTCTCCGGGACAATCGGAAGCAACCTCCAGTATGGCGATGAAAACGCCAGCGAAGAAGAGTTAATGTCTGCCGCTACTGTTGCCCAGGCTACCGAGTTCATCTCCACCAACCCGGAAGGAATTCAGACTGAAGTGGCGCAAGGTGGAATGAACGTTTCAGGTGGTCAGAAGCAGCGCCTCGCCATCGCACGTGCCCTGGTAAAAAAAGCCCCAATCTATATCTTTGATGATAGCTTCTCAGCTCTTGATTTCAAGACCGATGCAGCCTTACGCAAATCGCTCAAGGAAAATACCGGGTCGAGCACCATGATGATCGTGACCCAGCGTATTGCCACCATCAAGAATGCCGAGCAGATTATTGTGCTGGATGAAGGCAATATTGTTGGCAAAGGTTCTCACGCCGAACTTATGAAGGATTGTGAAATCTATCGCGGCATTGCCCTGTCGCAATTAAGCAAAGAGGAGTTGGCATGAACATGCGCAGCAGCAATCCTGCACCCAAAACCACACCAGCCGGTGATCGTGGGCCAGGTGGCGGGCACGGCCCTATGGGCGGTGGGCCTATGGCCATGATGAGAAGGGGCGAAAAACCGCGTGACTTCAAAGGCACATTGACCAAGCTGCTTCAATACCTGGGTAGATACAGGTATTTAATCATCTTCATCTGGCTGCTGGCGATCGCCTCCACGGTAGCAATGATCGTCGGTCCCAAGATTCTTGGGAATGCCACCACCAAGCTTTTCGAAGGGGTAATGGCACAGATCGCTGGAACAGGTTCTGTCGACTTTGCTTATATCGGTAATATTATCGTGGAGATCCTGTTACTGTACATGGTTTCAGCATTATTAAGCTACGGTCAAGGCTGGATCATGTCGAACGTGGCAATGAATATTACCTACCGATTCCGAAAAGACATTGCCGAAAAAATCAACCGCATGCCGCTGAAATATTTCGACAGTACAAGCCATGGTGAGGTGCTTTCCCGGATTACCAATGACGTGGACACGGTCAGCCAGACTCTGAACCAGAGCCTTACGCAAATCATCACCTCCATATCAACAGTTGTAGGCATTATTGTGATGATGTTCACCATCAGCTGGCAGATGACCCTGGTGGCTTTGGCAATTCTGCCGTTATCCTTTGGGATTATCGGATTTATCGTCGGAAAGTCCCAGGTATTTTTCAAACGTCAGCAGGATTACCTGGGTCATATTAATGGGCACGTCGAAGAAATGTACGGCGGGCACGTGGTGATGAAGGCTTTTAATGGTGAAGCCCGGAGCGTCGAGCAATTCGACCAGATCAATGGGACACTTTTCGACTCTGCCTGGAAATCGCAGTTCCTGACTGGCCTGTTATTCCCTATCATGAATTTCGTTGGCAACCTGGGGTATGTCGCCATTTGCATCCTGGGCGGTTACCTGGCTGTTAATGGAACCATCACCATCGGAGATATCCAGGCTTTTATTCAGTATGTCCGATCGTATACACAGCCGATCGCTCAAATCGCCAATATATCCAATATTCTTCAGCAGACCATGGCAGCTGCCGAGCGTGTGTTCCAGTTCCTGGCTGAACCGGAAGAAATTCCCGATACCCTTACCCCGGTACATGTGGAAAAAGTGGAAGGTCGTGTGGATTTCAAGAATGTTCATTTCGGTTACAACCCTGACAAGATCATCATTAATGACTTCTCATTCTATGCTGAACCCGGTCAAAAGATCGCCATCGTAGGTCCTACTGGAGCAGGCAAAACCACGATGGTTAAATTGCTCATGCGTTTCTATGATATCAACAGTGGAGAAATCCTGGTGGACGGTCACAATATCAAGGATTTCACGCGTGCTGATCTACGCTGTATGTTTGGCATGGTTTTGCAGGATACATGGCTGTACAACGGACCCATCATGGAAAATATCCGTTATGGTCGCTCAAACGCCTCCGATGAAGATGTGATAGAAGCCGCCAGGGCGGCACGGGTTGACCATTTTGTCCGCACCCTGCCAGATGGGTACAACATGGTTCTTAATGAAGAGACTACCAATATTTCTCAAGGTCAAATGCAGCTGATGACGATCGCGCGTGCCTTCCTGGCGGACCCCAAAATTCTCATCCTGGATGAAGCCACAAGTTCAGTGGACACGCATACCGAGATCCAGATCCAAAAAGCCATGGATACCCTGATGAAGGGGCGTACCAGCTTCATCATCGCCCACCGCCTTTCCACCATTCGCGACGCTGACTGGATCCTGGTGATGAAAGACGGAGATATTGTGGAACAAGGCAAACATGCAAAATTGCTTGGGAAGAAAGGATTCTATGCAGAGCTTTACAACAGCCAGTTTGAAGGCAAAGAAATATAGATTGAATAGGAATCCATCACAACCTGCATAAAATATATCCAGCCTTTCCCATCATCCTGAACGCGCGATGGGAGAGGCTGGCTCGATATTAATCTGGGATTTTTGGAGGAATTGGCGCATGGAAACGAACAAAAAGCTGCAAATGCGGCACCTGGGAAAAACGGATATCCTGGTCACGCCAATCGGATTGGGTGTCATGGAGCTGTCTGGCGGCGGAGGTTTGATTGGACGGATGTTCCCGGTCATTCCTCAGGACGAAAAAAATGCCATCATTAAAGCCGCATTGGATGGCGGGATCAATTGGTTTGACACAGCTGAAATGTACGGCGCTGGTGTCTCAGAAAGATCACTCGCAACCGGCTTGAAGGCTGCGGGAAAATCAGATCATGAAGTTCTCATCGCGACGAAATGGTTTCCTTTATTTAGAACCTCGAAAAACATTCCTCGGACCATTGGCGATCGCCTTCATTTTTTGGATGGCTTTAGTATAGGCAATTACATGGTTCATGAGCCGTATAGTTTTTCCACCCCCGAAGCGGAAATGAACGCAATGGCAGACTTATTGGAGGCAGGGACAAATTCGTTCCGTGGGTGTAAGCAATTTCAACCCGGTCTCGAATGAGGCGGGCGCATGCAGCACTGTCGAAGAGAGGAATTCCATTGGCAGTCAACCAGGTCCGTTATAGTTTGCTTAACCGGGAAATCGAAACCAATGGGATCCTGGAAACGGCCAGGGAATTGGGGGTAACCATCATTGCCTACACACCAGTGGGGCGTGGCCTATTAACTGGGAAGTATCACAAGAATCCGGAATTACTTGACCATATGTCCGGATGGCAAAAGGCGCGCATCGGAAATAACCTCGAGCGGACCCGCCCACTGATCGATCTTATGGACGAGATCGCATCCAACCATTCGGCTACCATCGCCCAGGTGGCGCTGAATTGGCTGATAAACTATCATGGAGAGTTGGTAGTGACGATTCCGGGTGCGACAAAGGTTCATCAAGCTGAAGAAAGCGCCGGCGCAATGAATTTCAGTCTCTCTCCCGATGAGATGGACAAGCTGGCAGATCTATCACATAGACTCAAAAAATAGTGCGCATATTAATTTTTAATCGATCAAAATATCAAACCATCTGGGAAAAATATATTATTCCAATTTCAGGATTCATGTTTTGGTCTCCCGCTGAGAGGTACACCTCGGCGTGCATTATTTGGTAAAATCATCACGAAACAGCAACACGCTGCCGACCTTGGCAATTTATAGGATGCCCATACAAATGACTGCAGGTTGATTCAAACACAAATTGGTTTATATTTCGAGGAGTTTTTTATTCGACTAAAGGAAGGGAAATATGGCGAACGCAAATGATAACTCCCGTTACCTGGCTAACTTACAAAAAGAAATCGATGGGTCATTCCTGTACCATGCTCTTGCAGATTCTGAGAAACAACAAAAATTATCCGAGCTGTACAGGAGATTGGCTGCAAGTGAGGAAAAGCACGCTTCTGCCTGGGAAAGCCGATTAAGAGACGCCGGGGTAAGTTTTGCTCCTGTCAAACCGAGTGTCGCGCGCCAAAATCCTGGCTTTCCTGGCGAAGCGTTTCGGACCTCAATTCGTACTTCCCACGATAACAAATAACGAGCGTGCCGACAGCCAGGCTTACGACAATCAACCCGAGGCTGAGGCAAATGGAATGTCCACCGACGAGAAATCGCATGCCCGCTTGCTGACCATGGCGGGAACGAGCACGACCGGATTGTCAGGTGGGACGGTTGCGCAAATGGAAGGCCGGCATAAATCGGGTGGGGGGAATGCATTAAGGGCAGCAGTGTTGGGTTCAAATGATGGGTTGGTGTCCATTCTCAGCCTGGTGATGGGTGTTGCCGGAGCTAACCTGAATAGCCACGATGTGTTTATTGCCGGGTTCGCCGGTCTGCTGGCGGGAGCTGGGTCAATGGCCCTGGGTGAATGGCTTTCGGTCCAGAGTTCGAGAGAATTGTATGCTCACCAGATCAAAATCGAGAAAGAAGAATTGGAAAATAACCCCGCGGAAGAGCAGGAAGAATTAGCGCTCATTTATCAAGCCAAGGGGTTGCCCGAAGCTCGGGCGCGGGAACTATCTGCAGCGATCATGGCTACCGATCAGAATTCAATACTGGATACGCTTGCTCGTGAGGAACTTAGCATCGATCCACATGAACTCGGGGGCTCCGCATATGTGGCAGCCATCACATCATTTTTCCTGTTCGCCGTGGGAGCCCTGTTCCCATTACTTCCATTTGCCTTCCTGAGTGGCAATATCGCTGTTTACACCAGCATGGGGGTAAGTGCGATTGCCCTGTTCCTGGTGGGAGCCTCGATAACCCTTATGACTGGCCGAAATGTATTTTATTCCGGTTTCCGCCAGGTCATCATTGGTTTGCTGGCAGCCATTATCACATTCGGGATCGGAAAATTAATCGGAGTGTCAGTGGGCGGCTAATTGCATTAGGTACGAGAACCAGCCTTCAGGGATGGATGGTGCCGAAACCCCCGGTATCGAATCCCGATACCAGGGGCCTTATTTGCGGTAAAATCCTTCCAATCAAAATCTGCTCCAGGGTGAATATATGTCGACTCCTTATTGGGTTCAAGATGCAATTTTCTATCAAATATTTCCTGACCGGTTCGCAAATGGAGATTCCAATAATGACCCTCCCAACCTGCAAAAATGGGGTTCAGCTCCCACTCTGTGGGGATTTCAAGGAGGAGACCTGCGGGGCATTATCCAGCATTTAGACTACCTGCTGGATTTGGGGATCACCGCCATCTACCTGAACCCGATATTTTCCTCACCTTCCACCCACCGGTACAATACCAGCGATTACTACCAGATAGACCCTAAGCTCGGAAGTTTGGCAGACTTTCGCGTGCTGGTCGATATCCTTCACAAAAACGATATTCGCCTGGTACTCGATGGTGTCTTCAACCATGTTGGGCGCGGCTTTTTTGCATTTGTCGATGTTCTTGAAAATGGGGAACACTCACCATACAAAGACTGGTTCCACATTAATGATTATCCACTGGATGCATACGATGATGATAAGAAAATCAACTACCTGGGCTGGTGGAACCATAAATCCCTTCCAAAATTAAATACCGCCAACAAACATGTACGCAAATATATTTTTGACGTCGCAAAATATTGGATCGATCAGGGAATTGACGGTTGGCGGTTGGACGTCCCCAATGAGATTGATGATGATGATTTCTGGGCGGAATTCCGCAGGGTGGTGCGCACGGCAAACCGGGATGCCTACCTCCTGGGAGAAATTTGGGATGTGAATCCCCGCTGGGCAAATGATGGGCACTTTGACGGTTTAACCAATTACCCGGTACGCGATGGTTTGGTGGAATTGCTCCAGGGTCGTGAAAACGTCATACAATTCCAAGATCGCATAAACAGATTGATTAACGCATATAAACCTGAAAACCTGTCTGCCATGTATGTCCCACTTGACAGTCACGATACTGAGCGCTTCAAGACCATGGTTGGCGGTTCTCTTGAAAAGCTAAAACTGGCGTTTCTCTTCCAGATGGCTTTTCCAGGTGCACCGGGAATATATTATGGTGATGAGGTTGGGATTGAAGGAGGGAAAGATCCCGATTCGCGGCGTGCATTCCCATGGAATGAAGCGGACTGGAACCAGGAGCTTCGTACCTGGGTCAAGACACTAATAGCACTGCGAAAACGGACCCCCAGCCTCCGCAGGGGTAATTTTGTTCAAATGCTGGCTGACGCCGGACAATATGTATTTGCACGCACTCTGGGAGAAGAAAAAGTCCTGGTTGCCATAAATCCTTCACAGCGGTCAATCCAGACCGAGATCCCCCTCTCAACTATTGATAGGAAGGATGGATACGTTTTCCATGACCTTATCAATAACGGGAAATATTCAATCCGTGGGGGAAAATTATCCCTGAAACTTCCTCCTTGGAGCGGTATCTTGTTGGGATAAATATCGTCGCTGGATGAGCGTTTAATTCCACCGAATTTAATGTAGTCTGTTTGCCATCAGCAGGGGATTTGCTGGGACCAATTCCGTAGATATTCGCCCTCAGGTCTCGCATAATTTCATGTGTTATCGCGCACACCAAACACCCAGCTAAAGTCGGTCCCCAGGGTATTTGCCTTGTAGAATTGATCATCAGACAAAGTTAAACCTTCAGCATCAGCATCGTTAATCAGGCAAATTGTCTTTCGGTGGTACATCCGTTTTGATATTTTTGCAATCCCTTCTTCGCTCCACATCCAATCTTGTCCGACTACGGAAAGATCCAGAGGACGGGTATAGCCGCGTAACGTTTTCATTTTCTCATTATTGGTATAGCTTTCGAAATAGGTCATCGCCAATTCGCGCAGATTCCGATAAACCGGCTCACGGAACCGCAGGAATGCGTAATTCGATTTAGCGATGCAACCCCAATTTCCATTATTCTTGAATAATGCCAATACGTGATCGTCGTCGGCACCGGTTTCAGGTACAAGATCCAGTATCAAAGGACGGTGACCAAGACGCGCAAGAGCCAATGCAGCAAAAATCCCTCCGTCCAGGCAATGTGCTTGACCATCGGTTATTACACGTAAAGGTGACCGATCGAGATCCTCAGCGATATACGGAATACTATCCAGGTATGCCTGGATATCTGCCGGTTTGTTTAACTGCCTGAAGATTTTTAATTGGGTGGGTAAAAGTTTGCTTTCAAAATCTGGAATGCTGATCATTTTTGCGCTCATGGTCAATCATGCCGGGCTAGGTTTTGTAATGATCCTGGGGGCAAATATACAGAATTCAAAATTCTCGGACAATTTCTGGATTATAACCCGGGGAAAGCTGATAGCATCAGTGAATTACTCCATGTGGTGTAAAATATGCAAAACCTTCTGGAGGTTGGGATGCCTTTTCAAAATCGTCATATCTTGCTTCATCTTATGGACGAGACTCGTTCAAAAACAGAGGTCCTTCTGCCACAGATCGACCCCTCCAGGCAAATTTATCCTGGCTGGTACCTCCACACAATATTGGCGCATTTCACTGGTTGGGATAAAGCCGTGATTGACGCTCTCCAAGCACGATTAAATAACCAACCTCCAAAAATTACCGGGATACGAAGTCTCGATGAGTATAATGCAAAGTCAGTTGCTTCCTGCAAGGAGCTGGACTATGCACAGATCCTCGCTGATTGGCATATTACCCGTCAAGAGTTGCGAACCATTATCGAGCAAATTCCTGAAGGACTATTGGAAACCAAGGTTATTGTTCCATGGGGCGGGGAATCAACACCGACAAAACTGATGGAGATGTTATGCGAGCACGAGGCAGAACATCTTAGGGAAATTTCCCAATGGCTATACGATTCAGCTAATAAGTAATAAAGGAGAGAAACATGTCAATCAATGTTACCTCGGAACAATTTATCAAAGCCCAGCCTTCTCAGGTCTATTATGCCCTTACCCACGCCGAAGCGTTGCATGAATGGTTGTGTGATTTCGCCACGGTTGCTCCACGTCCCGGGGGACGAATGTACCTGTGGTGGCACGGCGATTTTTTTTCCGCTGGAGAATATATTTCCCTGGAAGAAAATAAATCCGTCACTTTTAAGTGGTTCGCCCGATTTGAACCCGCTGCCACCGAGGTGACTGTCTCCCTCACCCCCGGGGATGGTGGTACGCTTGTTATATTAACCCATGTCGTGCCCGATGGAGAAGAGTGGAAGGAGCGGGCAAAGGGGTTCAAGACTGAGTGGGATTCCACCCTCCCCAACCTGGCGTCGGTCCTCGAAACCGGGCTGGATAGACGCACGTTCGACCGGCCAATGCTCGGGATAAACATTAGCGATTTCAACGCGGAAATTGCACGGAATTTGAATGTGCCCGTCACCCAGGGGTGTCGGTTGGACGATGTACGTGAGGGGATGGGCGCATTCGCGGCAGGCCTGTGTAAAGATGACGTGCTGGTTGAACTGAATGGGAAACCTCTTACAAACGATTACGGTAGTTTCGTCGCAGCGCTGGCCGGGAAAAAAGGTGGAGACAAGGCAGAGGTGGTCTTTTATCGCGGTCCTCATAAACATACTGTCACCATGGAACTGACCAAGCGACCTGTTCCGGATGTTTCCTGGAAACCAGCAGAATTGGCTCAGAAGGCGCGCCATATGTATGACGACGCTCTCGGCCGCTTGCAGGATTGTTTCAAAGACGTAACAGAGCCCGAAGCAGACAGGGAGCCTTCACCAGGGGAATGGAGCGCTAAACAGACTTTGGCACATCTCATTCATACTGAACGAGGTTGGATAGCAAACCTGGATGATTCCGTGGGTGGGTATGAGCGCTTGGCTGATGATTGGGGAGGCAACCTGCCGGCCCATATCAACGCCACAGTTGCTGCATACGGTACTTTCAAGCGCATGTTGGAAGAGTTAAAATGCCTATCAGACGAAATGGTGGCATTTCTTGCGGCCCTTCCAAATACATTTATCGAACGAAAAGCAAGTTACTTCCTAAACGCTGTGCAAGTATTGGAATTGGAATCACACACGATTTCCCATATCGAGCAGATCAATTCAGCCCTCACTGCAGCGCGAAAATCTTGAATGCGGAATTCAGCCACCAATAAATGGGAAAATTAATCGTTGTCGTCGGGGCTACGGGTGTTGGCAAAACAGCTTTGGTGAAGGCGTTAAATAAACAAGGGCTATTTTCAGTTGGGCTGGAACAACATGCCGAACGACCTTTCCAGCAAGTTTTCAAGGCTGATCCCCATTATGCCCTCCCAAATCAACTCGATTACCTGTTGATGCGGGCTGAACAAGAGCAGCTCCTGCGGCAGTCACCGCGTACCGGCTTAATGGATGGCGGGTTGGAAATGGATTTCCACGGCTTTACGTGCCTCTTTCGATACCATGAGTGGCTTACTGAAGCAGAATTTGATTTGTGCGAACGATTCTATAAATTAATTCGTTCCTTTTTACCCCCACCAGATTTGATCATTTACCTGACCGCCTCCCCGGATGTAATCTCCCATCGCCTTGCAAGTCGGAAACGGATCAATATCGCCGATCCAGGAGATATCCCAAAACTCTCTTCTTTATTAGATAACTGGGTATCCTCCTTACCTCCAGACCATCTCATCAAGTTGGATGTCTCAGAAAATGATTATGGCTACAGGCAGCTGCTGCCCTCTTTGCTAAATCGTCTTCATCCTTATTACAGCTTTTAGGAGAATCATGGCAAGTTTTCGCAGTCGAATAATTCAGCGTATCATGCGGGATACCAAGGATGCTTTACTGGGAAACCTGCCTGTTCAAACTCGCCGCCGGAGGATCGATACTGCAGCCCGGCGAGCCATACGGGTTCCGCGCGGGGTATGTCTCACTTCTGTGGCAGCAAATGGTGTCCCTTCCGACTGGATGGAGCCAGACGATGTCGTCTCCGGGCGCGCTGTTCTATACTTGCACGGTGGCGCATATGTTATTTGTTCCCCCTCCACCCATCGTGGTCTCGCCGGGAATATTGCCAGGTCCAGCAAAGCACATTTATTGTTGATCGATTACCGTCTCGCCCCTGAACACCCCTTCCCTGCGGCCCTTGACGACGCTCTAAACGCATATCGCTGGCTGCTGGAAAAAGGGTACTCTCCAGAACACATAGCCATAGGAGGAGATTCTGCCGGTGGGGGACTATCCCTTGCGACAGCACTGTCCCTTCGGGATCACCAGGAAAAATTGCCTGGTGCATTATTTTTACTCTCCCCCTGGACCGATTTGACTTTCTCGGGAGAGTCCATTCAAACACGTGCGGATCGGGATCCACTTCTGCATTTAAACGACGACGGCTGGCTGGTAAAGGCTTACGCTAATGGACTCCCATTATCACATCCGTATATTTCCCCTTTGTTCGCGGACCTGCACGACCTCCCTCCCACAATTATCCAGGTCGGGACGGAAGAAATCCTATTCGATGATTCTTTCCGGTTGGAACAAAAAGCTCGTGAAGCGGGTGTAAACGTCACCTTGGAAACCTGGGCTGGGATGTGGCATGTATTTCAGGGGTTTGCCCCCTATGTCCCTGAATCACATAAAGCTATAGAAAGTATCGGGGAATATATTCGCTCACATTTATGATCTGACCGGACTGGGATAAACCATTGGCAAAAAGTCGCTCGGAAGATATTTTAGTGGTAGAAAATGGGTTGTTGATCATCTTCGCTTGATCGTCTCGTGCTATACTATTTTCATAGGGTTCTTCCAAAGGAGAATATTATGAATCGCATGGATGGAAATTTTGCTGGGGTTCGCAATTCCAGCATCTATTACCAGGCTTGGCTCCCTGAAGGAGATGAAAAAGCAATTATTATGATCGTCCACGGGGTGGGAGAATATTGCGGACGTTATACAAATGTGGTCAACCATTTCGTCCCGCTTGGGTATGCTATCTACGGACTTGACCACATTGGTCATGGAAAATCAAGCGGCGAGAGGGAATATATCAAGCGTTTTGAGGACTTTACCGAGCCGGTCAACACATATTTTGATATGATCGAAGATCGTTATCCGGGGAAACCAGTTTTTATTTATGGCCATAGTCTCGGGGCATTGATCACCCTGTTCCACCTGCTTGATCATCAATCATGTTTTAAGGGGGCGATCATATCAGCTCCACCTGTGAAAATCCCGGATAACATTTCACCATTGACCATTACGTTGGGCAAGATCCTTTCTACAGTGGCTCCCAGGACTGGCATCCTGGCGCTGGACACAGCCGGTCTATCGCATGATCCGGAAGTTGTTAAATCCTATGATACCGATCCGTTGGTCTTCCATGGAAAAATTACTGCCTGTATTTCTGCGGGGATGCTGCGAGCCATGCTACGTGTAAACGAAGAAGGATCGAAAATCTCCTTACCGATATTCATTCTACAAGGCAGTGGAGACAAGATCGTCGACCCGGCTGGGGCAAAACTGCTTTATGATAAGGTCGGTTCGAAAAATAAAACCCTCAAGATTTATGAGGGTCTGTTTCATGAAGTACACAATGAACCGGAACGCCAAACCATGTTTAATGACCTGAATACCTGGATACTTTCAACCCTTTAGTCACGTAACGTTATTAGAATAAAAAAACTGCGGTCGTCCGATTGGACGACCGCAGTTTTTTATCAGATACTATTTTGCTTTCCCAACCCAGTACCGACCAGCCTGGATTACCATCTTATCAGGCACATCCGCCAGGATAATGGCACCATTCCCAATCCGTACACCTGTCCCGATTTTTACCCCAATCGCTGTCGTTACCCCCATACCAATCAGGGTTCGCTCGCCCACACGTACATGTCCCGCCAGCAGTGCACCGGGAGCGATATGAGTGTAGGCACCGATCTCACAATCGTGTGATACCACAGCATTGGTGTTGATCATACATCGTGAATGAAGGATTGCTTCAGCGCCAACATACGCATTTGCAAATATTTGCACTCCTTCTTCGATTATTGCGCTGGTTTCAACTGTTGCTCTTGGGTGGGTTAATCCAGGAAAAGTAAATCCAGCAGCTTTCAAGGATTTGATATATATCTACACGCAAACTGATGTCAATGATTCCACCAACGCCATTCGCTGCCAGGTTTATCCTTTTTTCAATCAGTGCCGGGAGGAGCACCCTGCTTCCCAACACCGGTATTCCAAGTGTTCGGCTTCCAAATAAGTGGTGGTCGTCATCGATAATCCCAGCTATCCTGTACTTATCAGCTTGCAAAACCATTTCCATGACCGACTTTGCGTGTCCACCGGCACCAAAAATGAGTATGTACGGTTTATCTGATGCTGGAAATTCCTTGGATAGTGTTTCCTTCCTTCCCGGCAAATTGTCGGACCACATTTTCCGTCACCAATTGGTCAGTGGGCAGGCTTTTAATGTCCATTTCCGAGAGATTTGGCCAACTTCAGCGCTGGTTTGGTGATACGGAGGTCACCTAAAACTTTACGGGTGTCCTTGGTAGGAACCCGATGGTCCACCTTCTCATCGATGGTCTCCGTGATCACCGCCAATCGTTCTCCCACAGACAAAGTATCGCCTTCTTTAGCAAGGATGCGTATGAACCCGGATTCCAATGCTTCTATTTCCGATGATGCTTTGGTAGTTTCAATGGTAAATAAAAGCATCCCTTTTTCCACTGCTTGTCGATCAATAATATGAATCCCTGTCAGCTTGGCTTCAGGCTCATTGGCGTTCAGCAGAGGTACAAGAATTTCAGATTTGATCATAATTTCCACCACAAAGTCTCAAAATGACATCCACTATTTCCCGGTGAGAACAAGTGCTGCGTTTACGATGTTCTGTATCGATGGGAGGGTTTCATCCTCCAAATTCCGGGCATTGGCAATCGGTAAGTCGAGAGCTGCCACACGCTGGGTTTGGATTCCTTTCATGTTTTCAACACAACGCGCGACCACCTCCGCGCCCCATCCAAGGGAAAACGCCCCCTCTTCGACAGTCATCAACTTCCCGGTTCTTTCGAGGGATTGGAATAAAGGTTCCATGATAAAGGGACTCAACTGCGAGAAAAGGACAATTTCTGGGAAAATCTCATGGTCCATCATTAATTCAAGGGCAGCAGCACGAGCCAGCTCGAAGTTATACCCATAACACGCAATTGATACCTGCGCCTTTGATAAAGGTCGAATTGTATAGGTCGGATAAAGGTCTCCCGTCTTTTCAATATTAAAATCAATCAAGTCGTCCTTTCCCGTTTCCCGTAAGGAGCGGAGATATAGCAATTTGTGTTCGATGAACAACACCGGGTCGGGATCTGATATGGCTTCACCAAGCAATTCCGCCGGGTCACCCAGGGTGTTTGGAGCCACCACCTTCAAACCGGGTATACCCATGAACATTTTTTCCAGGGATTGGCTGTGGGTGGGACCATAACCTCGCCTCCCCCCCATCGGGGTGCGTACGACCATCGGAACCCTGACCTGGTCGTTATACATCCAGCGGAATTTTGCAGCATGATTGACCAGCTGGTCGGCTGCCAGCGTTAAAAAATCGCCAAACATGATTTCCACTACGGGTCTAAGACCCCGCAGCGCCATGCCATTCGCCAACCCAATGAGGGCTGCTTCAGAGATGGGGGTGGTGAGTACGCGGTCTGGATATTTCGTTGACAAACCGCGCGACACTTTGAATGCGCCTCCGTATGGATCAAGGATATCTTCCCCGAGGATATAAACACGTTCATCGGCTTCCAGGGCACGATGCAATGCGTGATTCAGTCGCTCTAATACTGTGGGCATCAAATTTCTGCCCTTAATTTTGGAAAAGGATCGGAACTTGCACGATCAAATGCATCGTTTATCATCCTGGCAACTGCATGTTTCAGCTTTCTTACTTTCTTCAGGGCTCAGCCGTACCCCATGCACCTTTAATGGATCGTACTGGCGAATTCGGTCAAGTTCCTCCTGTGAACGTGGATCGTCGCCTTTACTGTGTGCCGCGAAACGATGAGTGTGCAGGATTAAACATGCTGGTCCGGATCCCGATCGAACTGCCGACACCGATTCCGCTGCAGCTGCCTGTATCTCCAAAACATCCGTTGACTCGCGTTCCCACACTGGGATCCCAAAAGCAGTAAACCGCTTAGACATGGAGCCGGATACACTTTTTTCCACCGGAGTTGTCTGTGCGTAGTGATTATCTTCAAGGACAAAAAGGATCGGGATCTTCCAAAGAGCAGCAATGTTCATGCTTTCGTAGAGGGTACCTTCGCCCAGTGTTCCATCACCGATAAAAACCAGGGTGATCTTCCCGGATGCGGCAACTTTTTCTGCAAGAGCCATCCCGGTGGCGACAGGCGTTATTCCACCCTGGATACCGTTCGAATAAAAATTTCGCCAATATATGTGCTGGCTTCCACCTCTGCCGCCCACTAGGCCGGTCGCTCTTCCCATCAATTCGGCCGCCAGGGGGTATGGGTCCCCCCCATACGCTAAATAATGACCATGACAGCGATGGTTGCTAAAAACCACGTCTTCAGGATCAGTGACGGAAAAGATCCCCACAGCGTCGGCTTCCTGACCAATATAGGCATGCGTGGTGCCGAACAATTTTCCGGTCGAAAATTCAGACAATATCCGTTCTTCAAAACGGCGGATTAATAACATGGATTGATACAGGTTAAAATTTTCGTTCATGACGTGGACATTATAACGCACACGAAAGTCCCGTATTGTTCCATCGGGGTGAGATACTTATCGGGAATAACAATTATTCCGAGATTTCCTATGCGCAATCCGTCCATATGCCACGATCATGGATGATTATTCTCCCCATGGTATAATCCCCGAACTATGAGTCCTGAAGCAACCCCTACAAAACTCTGTCCAACTTGTGGTACGAGGCTTGCTGAAAATGCCACCCGCTGTGTTGTTTGCGGCACCGAGTTCAGCGCCACACCCAAACAAAAAGCAAAATCAGAAAAAACGATTCAGGGGGCACGAATGCCGGAAGTGACTTTAAGCCTTCCGATCGCATTAGGCTTGCTTGCAATTTTTCTTGTCGTAGGTGCTTTAGCCCTGTTTATCACCTTGAAGGGCACCGGAAAGCTCCCGGACAGCACCCCGGTACCCAGCGCTACTGCGACGGCTACCATCACCCTTACACCCACTGAGACACTCATTCCCACTGATAGTCCCACGCTAACCCCCGAGCCACCGGATGAATATACCGTGCAGAACGGAGATTCTTGCATTTCCATCGCTGGGTTGTTCGGTTCCTCAGTTGCAGCCATTATCAGCTTGAATAGTTTAAACAGCACATGCACTGATCTGCAAATCGGGCAAAAAATATTAGTTCCTCGTCCCACTGCCACCCCGCCGCCTGCGCCTACCGCAACCCTGGAATCCGCAGATGCCACTCGCGCTGCCTGCCAGACCGCCTCTTACACTGTCCAGGCAAATGACACTTTAAGTACTATCGCTAATAGTTATAACGTGTCCATGGCGGCCATAAAAGAATGGAATGGATTGAGTACTGACAACGTTTACACGGATACTAAATTGATTATCCCGTTGTGTATGCGGGCAGCCACTCCAGGTCCAACTCCCACACCGACCATCCCGCCCCCCTATCCCGCACCAAACCTGCTTTTGCCTGCCAACGGAGATATGTTCAACCTATCTGCTGACGCAGTAACCCTTCAATGGGCATCTGTAGGAGGCCTGCGTGATAATGAGCGCTACCAGGTCAATGTTGAAGTTCTCACGGGTGGCACTGGTCAAAAATTGAACGAATATGTTACCGATACCAAATTCATTGTTCCGGGAACCTTCCGTCCGCAGGTAAACAGCGTCATCCAATGGTGGGTGGTCACAGTCCGACAGACTGGCACGGATGATCAAGGAAATCCCATCTGGTCAACCGCCGGTGCAGCTTCAGAAATGCGGGTCTTTGGCTGGAGCGGTGCTGGTTCCCTGGCCACACCCACAAAATAGCCATTTGAAACCAAACACTCCATTCCCCGCGGGTGTCCTCGCGGGGGATTTTCTTAGCGGCTAATTTGATCGTCGGAGAAAGCTATGCCTAAGCCAACCCTGAATATACGGGATTACAATCGATATGCGTGGGATCATCAGGTGGATAAAAATAATAAATTCACCATTCCGGTCGATTCGCAGACCATCGCCGCGGCCAGGGCGGGAGAATTTTCCGTCCTTTTGACAGAAACCAAACCCGTTCCGGGCGAATGGTTCCCTTCCTTTCAAGGGGCTGGATTTGCTGGGACTAGCCTGCGGCGGAGGACAACAAGGACCCATATTTGCCGCTCTTGGTGCCACCGTAACCATTTTTGACAATTCGCCCGCGCAATTAAACCAAGACCGGGTGATAGCAGATCGTGAAGGGTTGACACTTCGCACGGTTGAAGGGGATATGCGCGACCTGTTCGGTTTTGCCGATGAAAGCTTCGACCTTGTCTTCAATCCGGTTTCCACGGTTTTTTGTCCTGAAGTCCGCCCGATATGGCGGGAGGCATTCCGTGTTCTTAGGCGCGGCGGCCTCCTGCTGGCTGGATTTGCCAACCCGATCTATTATATGTTTGGCACCCATGCCGACGAACAAGAGAACCTGCTGGTCAGATATTCCATCCCATATTCCGACCTAATAGACATGGAGCCTGAAGAATTGGATATCTGTATCGAAGAGGGCATTCCCCTCGAATTTGGTCATAGTCTCACTGACTTGATCGCAGGTCAAACCGATGCTGGATTTGCCATCACAGGTTTTTACGAAGATATTTGTCCTGACTCACACTTAAGCAAATATCACCCTGCCTATATTGCCACGCGCGCCGTTAAACTCTAGAAGGAGGCTCGCAATGAAGGTTATTACCGAAAAAAAACGAATCGCCCTGGTTGCTCATGACAACAAAAAATCAGACTTGTTGGACTGGGCTCGCTTCAACGTTCTTACTTTGTCACGACACTCTTTGTTCGCTACAGGTACAACAGGTGACTTGCTTTCCAGGGAATTGGACCTGCCCATTACCCGTTTCTTTTCCGGCCCGCTTGGAGGAGATCAGCAAGTTGGCGCTGCCATTGCCAAGAATACGGTCGACATGTTGATATTTTTCTGGGACGCTCTTGAACCTCAACCCCATGACCCTGATATCAAAGCACTTCTGCGTCTTGCTGTACTTTACAACATCCCAACTGCTTGTAACCGCTCCACTGCTGATTTCATCATCTCGTCACCCCTGATGGCTCAAGAATATGAACGCCCCACCCCGGATATTGAACGGTATGCGTCAACCCGCCACCCGCTGGATTGATTGGTGGAAATTGGCTCCACCTCTCCACTCCACTCCACAAAACAGAGCTTCCGAAATCACATGATTCCGGAAGCTCTTTATATCGATTCAAATCGAATTTTAGGCGCTGGGTGTAAAGCTCGCCTATTTCTTGGCTAATTCTTCCAGCATTGCAGTTGTAAGGGATTTTGGTCGTTCGATGGGTTGACCCAGGGCGCGCGCCCAAACCAGGTTGGGCATCACGCCAAGAGCACGTCCAACTCCGAACAACACGGTGTAGAAATCAAATTCTCGCACACCATAGTAATACTGCAGGGTTCCCGAGATGGCATCCACATTGGGAGCTGGATTTTTGGCTTTGCCCTGTTCTTTGAGCACTGCCGGGACTACATCATATACCAGTTCCGCCATGCGAATAAGGGTATCTTCCGGGAAGCGCGCCTTCGCAAATTCGAGTTGTGCCGTGAAGCGCGGGTCGGTCACGCGCAACACTGCATGACCGTACCCCGGAATGACCTTTCCGCCGTTTAATGTATCCCATGCGAATTTATACAATTCCTCGCGGGGTGGAACACCCTTAAACTTATCGCGCACATCGATCAACCAGCCAAGGCACTCCTGGTTGGCCAGGCCATGGAGCGGTCCAGCCAGCCCGTTGAGACCGGCAGAGAATGCGTAATATGCATCCGAAAGAGCAGAACCAGCCAGGTGCGTGGTATGGGCGCTGACATTGCCAGATTCGTGATCAGAGTGAAGGATGAAGTAAAGGCGGGATAGTTCGGCATAACCTTTCTCATCTTTGACACCCAGCATATGGGCAAAATTGGCACCATAATCCAGCTTGGGATCGTATTTGGGTTCTTTTCCGTCTCCATATTTCAGCCGGTAAATAAAGGCTGCAATGGCGGGCAGTTTGGCTGTCAGGTCAAGCGCATCTTCCAGGGTGGATTCCCAATACATATCTTTCTTGACGCCGGCGTGGTAAGCCTGGTTAAATTTCGAACCACTCTGCAAGGCAAGGACCGCCTGGGAGAACAGCACCATCGGGTGAGTATCTTTAGGCATGGCCCGCAGCATCGCAAAAACATGAGCCGGAACATCCGCGCGTTTCGCCCATTCAGCTTCCACTTCTTCCGCCTGTGCTTTTGTCGGAATTTCGCCAACCAGCAGAAGATAAAAAAGTCCACCTACATAAGGAAGGGCTGCCCCGGCAGGTTTGGGTAGTTTTTCCAGGACTTCAGGGATCGACATGCCCCGGAATTTTATCCCTGTAGCAGGGTCAACAAAAGAGATATCCGTTACCATGGACTTGATATCGCGCATCCCGCCGTACACCTGTCCGATGGTAACTTGATCAATAACTGTGTCACCATGTTCCTTGACAAGTGTTTTGACGCGCTCCCGCCATGCAGGAAGTTGAGCTGATAATTTCTCTTGCAGAATCATTTGAGCCTCCGTTTTTTGGGCGTCGCTGAGACAATACCTGCAGCAGCGCTAAAATTTAACCAGCGATTCCATTACGCTGATACTTTCCTTTACTGCTGCAGCAGATTTTTCCAGCGCAGCTTTTTCATCTGGATCAAGTTTGTATTCCACGACCTTTTCCAGCCCACCACGACCCAGTTGCACAGGCACGCCGAAGAACATATCTTTTAGGCCATATTCTCCCTTCAGATATGCTGAGACGGGAACGATCAAGTGCTTATCCTTTAATATCGCCTCTGCCATCTGTGCCACAGCCACCGCGGGTGCATAATAGGCTGACCCGGTCTTTAGCAAACTGACGATTTCACCGCCGCCCTTGCGAGTCCGAGCGACAATGGCATCCAGTTTTTCGGAGGGCAGATATTCCCGAAGTGAAACACCTGCAATATTCGAGCGACCGGTCAACGGGACCATCTCATCACCGTGGCCCCCCAGCACGTAGCAGTCAATGTTTTCCACACTGACACCTGTCTCTAGTGCCACAAATGCCCGCATACGCGCTGAATCAAGAATGCCCGCCTGTCCAAGGATGCGCTCGCGCGGGAGTTTTCCAATTCTCATCGCCAGGTACGCCATTGTATCCAGGGGATTGGTCAGCACGATGAATAAGGCATCCGGTGAGTATTTGAGCGCGCTGGTGGTCGCATCTCCTACGATCTTGGCATTCGTCGTGAGAAGGTCTTCGCGACTCATCCCGGGTTTACGCGGTATTCCTGCAGTGATGACTACGATGTCTGATCCCTTCGTGGCATCGAAATCGTTGCTCCCCACCACTGATACGTCTTTGCCTATGATCGGCAGGGACTCCAACAGGTCGAGCGCTTTGCCTTGCGGCATGCCCTCGATAATATCCACCAGCACCAGGTCGGCAATCTCTCGCTCTGCCAGCCAATGAGCAGTGGTCGAGCCGGTCATTCCGGCTCCAATAATGGAAATTTTCGCAGTCATAGTTCCTCCTTAGGCTTGGATTATTTGATTAATACTACAAAAAATACCCCATATCTGAAAGTACTCTTTGTCACAAGCTTATCTTATAAATATCTTAAGTGACAAAAGGCGGCAGGAACACCTGCCGCCTAATAAAACTTGCTGGAATATTCATTTCTCTTCCTGCTCAATGAACCGGGTAACCTCGATGGCCGCTGCCGCTCCCATCCCTGCAGAAGTTATCACCTGTTTGTAATGTGCATCCGCCACCTCACCGGCTGCAAAGACACCGGGGACGGTTGTTTCCATCCGATCATTTATTTTGATATATCCATTCTCCATTCCCAATTGACCGGTAACAAACTGGGAATTAGGTGTATTCCCAATAAAAATAAACAGGCCATCGGTCTGGAAGGAGTCCTCCTTTCCTGTTTGGAGGTTTTTTATCTTTATCGATTCCACCCGCTCCTGTCCGTTCACACCGATAACAACTGTATTCCAGATAAACTTAATTTTGGGATTATCCTGGGCACGTTTCTGCAAAATCGCTCCAGCACGGAAACTATCGCGCCGGTGGATGATCGTTACCGAGGTCGCAAAGCGCGTAAGGAATAATCCCTCTTCCAGCGCCGAATCCCCGCCGCCGACCACGACAACTTTTTTGTCTTTAAAAAACCAACCATCGCAGGTGGCACAGTAAGAGACACCTCTGCCGGTCAAATCGGTCTCTCCGGGGATTTTAAGAAGGTTTGGGCTTGCCCCGGTTGAAATGATAATTGCATCCGCAGTGTATGTGGCGTTGTCTGCGACCACTTTAAATGGACGGACGGAAAGATCCACGCTTTGGGCGGAATCAAATTCTACCCGCGCTCCAAATCGTTCTGCTTGCTTTTGAAAAAGTTCGCCTAATTCCACCCCGCCAACTCCCTCCGGGAACCCCGGAAAGTTTTCGATGGTATTCGTCAGGGAGACCTGGCCCCCTATTTGAAGGCCCGTCAATACCAGCGGCGGTAAGATTCGCGCGTGCCGCATAGAGAGCAGCAGATAGTCCTGCTGGTCCCGCGCCAAGAATGAGCACTTTTATGTGCTCTGGGTTTGTTTTGGATGTTGAATTGTCGCTCATATTAATAATGATTCCCTTAATTCTTCATTATAAATTAGATGCACAAAAATCGGGTAAGTTACTATCCGGCAATTTCAACTATTTTTTTGTTGCACGTCTTTCTACAAAAAATGCAATGCGGCACATTCGATTACTTACCAGTATTTCCTTCTCTATGGGTTTGGGAGAATTTTTACGGGGAAAATGATTTCTGTTGTTGAAAGACCATTTGTATGGCAACGGATAATCTTGTTTAGGCGAAATTATTAAAGGATATAATTAGCCGGAGTACGCAGTGTTAACGATCCACCTACCCTGTCACATATTGAGGCAGCTGAAGGACTAATAGTAATTTCACGTGAATCATCTTGAAATAGGTTTATCAGCTGCATTCTGATTATTATGGAGGAAAGCATGAGATCTCGAATTGGATTTTTTATTGCGATAATTGGATTGCTTGTGATGGCATGCAACCTGGGTACTGGTGCAGGGAATACACCTCAGGCACTGGGCAACACCCCTCAGGGAAATGGAAATCAACCCCCCGGCAACGCACCTGCAGGCACTCCTCCCGCAAGCCCGGTCAGTATTAATGACGGCTTGGGAAGTCTGAATAGCTACCAGATGACTGTAATATTCAAATCCACAGGCCCGGATCCGGCTCAATCCAGCACAACCACGATCGAGACACAACATGACAAAGACCTGGGCGCTTCATACACCCATCTCACCATGTCCGTTGTCGACACTTCAGGGAGTGATCCCAATAACAGCGACAGCAATATTTATCGGATCGGAAATGATCAATGTTCCGGGTCGGAAGAAGACTGGACTTGGACCAGCATGCCCCCAAACCAGGCAGAAATGATGGATATTATTACAAATATGCTGGGCTTTACTCCTCTGATCGATACCCCAACATTTGTGGCTCAAGAGACCATGAATGGCATTCCTTCCAACCACTTTACCTTTAAAGTTTCAGGTCTTGGGGTTTCATCAGGTGCTCAGGTAAATGCCAACCAGGGCGACTATTGGCTGGCTGTCGATGGGCAGTTTATTGTGAAATACAACCTGGTTTTGGAAACCAGCACAGATCCTCTAACTGATGTGCTGCATGAAGAGATATCCATCGACCTGACGCAGGTTAATCAACCCATAGACATTTCTTTCCCTCAGGCTTGCCTGGATGCCTCGCTTGTCACCCCACAACCATAAAGCATATCCAGGGAAATAAATCCATTTGACCGCCTATTTGATCCTGGGAATGACTTACGCTTTTGCTGCTGCGGTACAACCGGGTCCCTTTTTAACCTTTCTGATCTCCCGTACACTGACGAACGGCTGGCGCCGGACTATCCCTGCTGCTTTTGCACCCTTGCTCAGCGATGGGCCGATCATTGTTTTGGTTCTCCTGGTTTTGAGCCAAATGCCAGGCTGGCTGGTCCAGGCATTGCAGGTCGCAGGCGGCGTTTTCCTCCTCTATCTCGCTTTCGGAGCGTTTAAAACCTGGCGAAATTACACAGCAAAGGATGCGAATGAATTCGATTCCACGAGGCAGACTGTATTCAAAGCTGTCGTGGTAAATCTCTTGAATCCTGCCCCATACTTGGGCTGGAGCCTGGTGATGGGACCGCTGTTGCTCAAAGGGTGGCGCGAAGCCCCCGGGAATGGAATTGCTCTACTGGTTGGGTTTTATGTTGTACTGATTTCAGTTACCCTGGGTATTATGCTCATATTTTCAGCTGCCAGTAAAATCGGTCCACATATCAGCCGGATACTTGTGGGTATCTCGGCAATCGCGTTGACATTATTTGGGCTATACGAAATTTGGCTGGGAACCAGGGCACTATTATAATTTCGAAACACTTCATCCATAAATTTCATAAGATCCCTTTCAACTTTCAGGAAAGGGATCTTTTTATTAATTTTTACCATTTACACTAGGCAGGTTTTTCCGCTTCCGCGGCTTTCAATTTTTCAGCAGCACGGAAATATTTGAGATAACGCATGGAGTTGTCATCCCGTCCCAGGAGCATATCAGCAGCTTTTACAGTCGACCCAAGTTTTGACGGATCGGTGATCGAGCAGGTCGCGCCCAACTGGATGGCGAGGGTCAGGAAAGCCTGGTTAATGGTTGGGCGGTCGGGAAGACCGAACGAGACATTACTGGCGCCCAGGTTGATATTAACCCCAAATTCCTTGCGAAGCAATTCGACGGTTTGGAGTGTAACCATGGCTGCTTTGCTGTCCGACCCAACGGTCAGGACCAGGGGATCGATGATGATATCTTCGGCTGGGATACCCATCTTTGCTGCCCGCTCGATGATCTTTTCGGCTACCGCAAGCCGCTCCTCCGGAGTTTTTGGAATGCCGTTGTCATCCATGGTCAACCCGATGACAGCCGCGCCGCGCTCTTTAACCAGGGGAAGGACTGTTTCCAGTCTTTTCTCTTCACCGCTGACCGAATTAACCAGCGGCTTACCAGGAACGGCAGCCAGACCAGCGGCAAGGACCGCCGGGTTGGCAGAATCCAGGCAGAAGGGTACATCCACAACTGGGACCAGCATTTCCAGCAATTTTTTAACCACCGCAACTTCATCCAAACCAGGGACACCCACATTGATATCTAAAATATCAGCACCCCAGGCCACCTGACTCTCTGCCAGTTGCCGAACATATTCCAGGTTGCCTTCAGATAAAGCTGCTGAGAGCTTCTTGCGTCCGGTGGGGTTTATCTTTTCCCCGATCATAACGAAAGGTCGGTCAATCCCTATGATGACTTCTTTTGTTGCAGATTTTAAAATTGTGTGCATGAGGACTCCTGTTTTTGGTTATCGAAAGGATAATGCCATTAATAATCTTAACATACTTTCTTATTATGTTATTTGCTCGATCTATTGCTGCTTCCCAAAGAACCGTAATGCTGATTCTGCCAGGAGCGCTGCTCCGACCGGGAGAGCCCTTTCATCGAGATCAAAATCCGGATTATGCAGGAGGCAATGGAATTGCTCACTGCCAGTCCCCAGGACAAACATGGCACCAGGGGCAAGTTCCATAAAGCAGCCAAAATCCTCCGCACCTAATTCGTTTTTCCAGGGGAGGACATTTTCCCTGCCCGAGCATTTCAACTGCAGCTGATTCGATCAATCTGGAGACTTCGACGGAATTGATCATCGGCGGAGTCCCTGTCTCGAATTTGAGGTCGTAATCCCCGCCCAGGGTACGGGAAATTTCAAACGCGCGCTGGATCTCTGCATGGAGTTGTTCCTGGACCCGTTTTTCCGTGTAGCGCAGTGTACCGGTCAATTTAACACGCTCTGGAATGACATTTTCCGTAAAACCTCCATGAAGGGAGCCAACACTGACCACTGCGGGATCGAAAGGATTGAGTCGTCGTGAAACGATCCCATTTAGCGCTAAAATGACATGGGAGGTTATATAAAATGGGTCAATCGTCTGGTGAGGGTGAGCCCCATGACCTCCCTTGCCAATGATCTCCCCAAACCAGGAATCTACTCCTCCCGAAGCTGGTCCGGAATCTATGCGGATGGCACCTGCAGGGGTGACGGGATCAACATGCAGGGCAATGATCATTTCTACGCCATCCATGGCACCATCCTGGATCATTCGCTGCGCACCGCTAAGCCCTTCTGCATCCGCGACTTCTTCTGAAGGTTGGAACAGGAATCTTACCGTTCCGGGAATTTTTTCCCCACCAATTAATGCCGCCGCGCCGAGTCCCATTGCCATATGACCATCGTGCCCGCAGGCATGCATCACACCGGGGTTCATGGATGCATACGACACCTGGTTGGTCTCCTGAAGTGGTAACGCATCCATATCAGCTCGAATGGCTACAAGTGGCTTGCCACTCCCGATATCCGCCACCACACCAGTTCGCCCGACGTTTCGCTTGACACGATAACCAAATTGTTCGAGGACTTCAGCCACCCGGGCAGATGTACGTGTTTCCTTGAATCCCAGTTCCGGGTGCATATGAAAATCCCGCCGCCAGTCAATTAACTGAGTTAGCATTGCGCGTGCCTTTTCCAGCATGTTCACCTTTCTTTCTTGATCCAATATTTATTTAGTACCGAATTATTTTACTAGTTCCCGTTCGGCTGCTGCCATCAATGCATCCAATTCGCGCTCTTGGGAAGTCTCGAGCGGGGAAACATGATGATCCCGCAATATCCGTTGAGCTTCGGCTTGCGCCCGTTCAAGCAGACCCGTCCGCCCGCTGTTTTCCCAACCCTCCCATGAACCGCGCTCGGCAAGTTTTGTCAGGAACACTTCGCCGGACTTAAGATACTTCATCGTGTGTTTCTGACCCAGGTAATTACGGGTCGAGTTCATTGCTGCCGCGACCACATCCACAGCCAGAGCATCCTCGTCTGCTGCCACTCCCTTCCGGATCCTCAATATGCTTCCAGCAAATTCGTTATCCGCCACCATTTGGGCGTATGAGCCCATCACCCCGGCCTCCATTTCACCGATACCGGACAATTCATCCGCACCAGCCAGGGCGGGAATGGCTGCGTTCAAGCCGCGTTCGAACCCATCCTGGGCATCAATGCAGTGTGCATTTGTTGAAAAACCATAAACATTAACTGGCAGACCGTAACGATGTCCGATTTGCACCGTTCCAGCTGAAGCCATTCCCATTTCCACCCCACCCCAGACGGATAACCCGGTACGAGGTTCCATCATTGCCAGCCGACCGCAATATATTATCGGCAAGCCCGGGTGGACAAGCTCAGCCAACACCAGGGATGCCAAAACCTCGGCGTTTTGCTGGGCTATGGCTCCTCCAATCGAGAATGGCGCAGTCGTTCCGGCAGTTGGACACGGCAGAGGTGCGAAGGCGATACCCAGGCGGGCGATTTCCATGATCGTCAACGCTTCGTGGTTGGGTATGGTCAGCGGGCTGACCGGAGAAAGCGATAGGGTTAATACCTCTGTGGGTGAGCCGATCACTTCGGCCATTTTTACTGCAAAATGTACTTCGGATGCCAGTTGTACCCCCGGCCCTTGAAGGGGTTTTACCGTAAATGGCAGCGCATGGCGGTACATCGCCAGTGACATGACCCCACCTGGCACTTCGGTGGGCGTAAAAAATGGGGTAACCGTATGGCAATTCTCGAGCGCATCCAGTAAGCGAGTGGCATCCCGCACATCCTGCACGACAGCCAGGCGGCGGTTCCCGGAACCAGCATCATAAACCTGGGGAGCGCCACCCAGGTTGTGGAAATATAGGTTACCGTCACCGAGAGTCCTGACCGCCCCTCCCCTGCCACGGATGGTCGTCTTCTTTCCAGCCTGAGCGATGCACTTTTCCACCAAATCGGGAGGAATTAGGACTGCGCGACTCTTGAATCCTTGCCCCGGCATCAGTGAGCAGGGCCAGACTCTTCGGCTCGCTCAAAATCACACCGGTCTCCCATAGAATTCGCAGGCTGGCCTGATGAATGGCTTCGACCTCGGTTTCATCAAAGACGGATAAACGGATCATCGATTTTCTCCAAAATCCAACAATTGGAATCGAACTTACTTTTCCAGATACTTTGCAAGGAATTCCACGCGGCGCTGCTCTGAATCCAGCACATTCTCCAATTTTAAGAAAGCATGCCCTTCGTCTTCGTAAACCAGCAGTTCGACTGCCTTCCCCATGCTTTCCAGGCGTGCATGCGCCTCGATGGAATCGGTGACCGGGCAGCGTTGGTCCAGCCTTCCCGCGATCAATTGAACGGGAGCAGATACCCGTTCCAGGAAGAAGAATGGTGAACGTTCGACCCACAGGTCGTGGTCGTCTTCCGGGTTGCCAAAGTTTTCATAGTCCCAATGCTGCAGGTCGGGTCGGATATATTTATGATTTGTGAACCAATTAATGAAAGGTACAACCGCCGAACCAGCCGCCCAGAGATCCGGATATTTCGTCATACAGGTCATGGTGAGATAACCGCCGTGACTGCGTCCGGTGATCCCGATCCTCCTGGGATCAGCCAGCCCGTTTTGGATGAGATAATTAACCCCGGCAGCGACATCATCATTGTCCACACCACCAAAATCGAAACGGCTGGCTTCCTGCCAGGCGCGCCCATACCCGGTGGAGCCGCGGTAATTGGGAACCAGCACGACCCATCCCCGTGATGCCATGTGTGCCATCAATGGATACCAGGTCATCTCAAAAAACCAGTCCGGTCCACCGTGTATCAGGATGGCTGCTGGTCCGGGTTTTCCCATGTGAGGTTTAAATACCAACCCGGGGATGGGGGTACCGTCTAGTCCAGGGTAGGTGATCTCCTCCGGCATGGCAAATGAGGCTATGGGCTAGCTTGTCTGGAAGGGAATGAGTAATTTGGGTAAAGGTCCTGGTCTTCAGCGAAAATGACCACAAATCATCCGGATGGCGTGGATTGTCGAATGCTAAAATGATGTGAGTGCCATCCGGTGTAAAGTGAGGATGGTAATGGACTCCCGGCTCAATTTGGTTCAACTGCGGGGATTCGCCATGTTTTTGAACGACCAGCCAGGAAATCGTACTCAGATTGAACACATATGCCAGTCGTGAACCATCCGGCGACCATGCCGGAAATTGCTTTTCTCCTTCCCCGTCCGTCAGCCAGGTTATTTTCCGGGTGGATATTTCGTAGATTCCGATATTGTTGATAACCATGCACATCCGATGTAAAAGCCAGTCGGGAGCCGTCCGGCGACCAGCAAGTCTGCCCGGCATCGATCGGTCCATTTTCATCCGCAATTCTGCACGCTTCACTGCTCCCTTCCGCCATGACAATATATGTACCGAAATCAATCCCCCCTGCCTCCACCGTAACAGCCAGCCGGAGACCGTCCGGAGACCAGCGCACTTTCCAGGCTGGGTAACCGGCATCCAGCACCAGCCGGGCTTCCCCACCTTCCAAAGGGATTACGTAAGTGTCAAATTGACCGGATAGATCTGAAATAAAAGCCAGGGATTTTCCATCTGGCGCCCAGGAAAAATCAGCTTGAAGTGAACAATTGTTATGCGGGGTCAGATCGCGTTCTTCCCCGGTATTCAGATCATGAACGAAGAGATGAAATGCTTCGCTGCCGTCGTAGTCGACTGTGAACCCAAGTTGCTTGCCGTCGGGAGAGTAACGCGGGTGAAACTTTGCTCCGGGTCCATGTGAGATGAGACGAAGGTCCGTTTTGTTATGTATGGATGTCTCATATATTTCCCAGCGACCTTCCGGGTTCCAGGAAAAGGCCACACGTTCGCCATCGGGCGAAACATCGAAGCCCATTTCCACTTCCACGCACGGAACGCGCAATAGTACCCCTAGGTCAATCATGGCCTTTCTACTTCCTTTCAGACATTATGACAGGCAACCCAATGGCTGGGCGCAGCGAGCCGCCATTCAGGGACCTCGCGGCTGCATCGCTCCGATACAAGCGGGCAGCGCGGGTGAAAACGGCAGCCTGAAGGAGGATTGATCGAGCTGGGCACATCTCCCGCCAAAATAATCCGGCGACGTGCACGATCTTTTTTTGGATCAGGCACGGGTACTGCAGAAAGCAGTGCCCTGGTATATGGGTGAAGCGGATGCTCGTATAGTTCGTTTCGGTCGGCCAATTCAGCCATCACTCCCAGGTACATGACTGCCACCCGGTCGCAGATATGGCGGACCATGCTTAGATCGTGTGCGATAAATAGATATGTCAGACCAAACCGGTCCTGCAAATCTTCCAACAGGTTGACCACCTGTGCCTGGATGGATACATCCAAGGCTGATATCGGTTCGTCGCAAACAATAAAACGAGGGTCAGATGCCAGGGCACGAGCAACCCCAATGCGCTGGCGTTGCCCACCGGAAAATTCATGCGGGAAACGGTTGATGAGACGCCCGCTTAATCCCACCAGGCCCATCAATTCCTGCACCCGCTCAACGCGTTCGGCTTCAGTCTTGTACAAATGATGAACACGCAGTGGTTCGCTTACGATCGAATGGACCGTCCAACGCGGGTTCAGCGAAGCATATGGATCCTGGAAAATCATCTGCGCTTTGCTGCGAATGACAAGTAGTTCCTTGCCCTTGGCGGACCGAACATCATGCCCATCGATCGTGACCACTCCTGCAGTGGCTGGGTAAAGCCCGAGCAGGGTGCGCCCTGCGGTTGTCTTGCCGCAACCGCTTTCTCCCACCAGCCCAAGTGTCTCACCACTTGCGATGGTAAATGAAATTCCATCCACGGCGCGTACTGCCCCCACTTTGCGCTGGAAAACGATCCCACGCGTTACGGGGAAGTGCTTGGCCAGGTTTTCGACCACCACAAGCGGTGGAGTTGTGTTCATCGTGGTGATCCTGTGCGGATATCGACCCAGCAGGCGATGTTGTGGTGGTTTTGTCCGACCGGTGTCAGGGATGGGTTTTCGACCTGGCAGCGTTCGATACGGTATTCACAACGGGAGGTAAATGGACAGCCGTGTGGTTCCACCAGGAGGCTGGGAGGTGAACCGGGTATGGATTTCAGACGCCGGTCGCGGCGGCGGTCGACACGCGGCAATGCGCCAAGCAAGGCAGTGGTGTAAGGGTGGCGTGGATTTTCGTAAAGACTGTTTACGCTTGCCTGCTCGACAATAAAGCCTGCATACATAACCATGACACGGTCGGCTATCCCGGCAACTACCCCAAGGTCATGGGTGATCCATATCACTGCCATGTGACTTTGATCCCGGATTTTTGTGATCAATTCAACGATTTGTGCCTGGATGGTCACATCCAGCGCGGTGGTCGGTTCGTCTGCGATCAGCAGGCTGGGATTACAAGCCAGCGCCATGGCGATCATCACCCGCTGGCGCATTCCACCGGAAAACTGGTGAGGGTAATCTCCCAGGTGTCGGGAAGGATCTGAAATGCCGACCAATTCCAGCAATTCCACTGCCCTGGTGTTGGCTTTTTTCTGGTCCATCCCTAAGTGTACCCGCAGCGATTCAGTGATCTGCCGGCCGATTGTCAATACCGGGTTTAGGGATGTCATCGGATCCTGGAAAATCATTGCAATTTCTTGTCCGCGGATGTCTTCCATCTCGCGCTCGGAATTTTTGAGAAGATCGCGTCCACGGTACATAACAACTCCTCCGGCAATCTCCCCTGGTGGGACCAGGATTAATTGCAGGACCGATAACATGCTGACTGATTTTCCGCAACCGCTCTCCCCCACTACCGCCAGGGTCTCCCCCTCATCCACATGGAATGAAATCCCATTGACAGCATACACCGTCCCTTCGGGGGTGTGGAAGAGGGTTTTCAGGTCTTTAACATCGAGAAGGCTGGCCATGATTTCAAACCGTCCGGCTGCGAGGGTCGAGAGCGTCACGCAAGCCGTCGCCCAGGAAGTTTATGCTGAGCACCGTCAGCAGGATCAGCAACCCTGGAAAGAACCACAGCCAGGGCGCAGATTCGAGATAATTATTGGCTCCGTCAAGCATATTACCCCATGTGGCTGTCGGCGGTTGGACTCCCAACCCAAGGAAGCTGATATATGCTTCGGCGAGAATTGCATTTGCCACCCCCAGTGTAGCCGAGACCACGATGGGAGCAATGCAATTCGGTAATATGTGACGAAAGATGATGTCGATGTTGCGGGTACCGGTAGCCCGGGCAGCCAGCACGAACTCGTTCTCCTTCAGGGATAGGAATTGGGCGCGTACAATGCGTGCCAGGTACATCCAGGAAGTAAGCCCTATGATAAGAACGATCACAATTACACTTCCACTAAATGTGCGACCAAAGAGAATTAACTCCGGGATCTTCCCGCCAAAATACTTGGCCATCACGATCAACAGGAAGATCTCTGGGATATTTAGCATGGCTTCGGTGATGCGCATCAAAATACTGTCCACCAACTCCACCGTAATAGCCCGCCATCGCTCCAACTAAAATTCCCAGAAATGTCTCAACAACAACTGCGGTTAAGCCGATCAACAGCGAGATCTGCCCGCCGTAAATTGTGCGGGCCAGCACATCCCGTCCGATCGAATCGGTTCCGAATGGATGCACGGCGGAAGGCCCTTGAAGCCGCAAACTTGTGTCGTTGTAATTTGCATACTTCTCTGAAATGAATAGGGAACCTGCCAGGGCATATAAAACCAGTAAGGCAAGCACTACCAGTCCAATAATGGCAGGTTTATGACGTTGGAATCGTCGTCGTGCCAGTTGGCTAAGGCTGAGCGGAGGTGTCTCCAGGTCATCCGGGGTTAATATCGCGATTTGAGAGGCTGTTGAGTTCATAATTCCGCTTCATTAATCGTATCGGATGCGCGGGTCCAACCACGCGTAGACGACATCCGTGATGATCTGGAAAATGATCACTGCCACTGCAACCAGCATCAGGATACCCATGACAACCGGTGTATCGGCACGCGAGACGTGATCAAGGAAAAGGCGTCCCATCCCTGGCCAGGCGAAGATGCGTTCCGTCACAACAGCCCCCCCCAGCAGGAAAGGCAGGTCCAGACCGACAATGGTGGCGATCGGGAGGGACGCATTCTTAAGTGCGTGAATGAATACTACCGAGCGACGCGGCAGGCCCTTTGACCTTGCGGTACGGATGTAATCCTGGTTCATTACTTCCAGCATGGTGCTGCGTATGTAGCGGCTGTAGGAAGCCAGGCTGACGACCGACATGCTGATCACTGGCAGGATCATATGGTAGACCACTTGCATTAAGGTTTTCCCGGCTTGCGGATCGAACATTCCGACCGTGGGAAGATAAGGCAGGTTCCATCGTTTAAATAGAACGGCGAACACGAACATGAGCAATAAGGCAATGAAAAAGATAGGCATTGAATAACCAATGAATGACAGGGCAGTCACTACGTGATCCAGCAGGGAATATTGCCGCAAAGCAGAATAAACCCCCACAATTAATGCCCCCAGGATGACGATTAACTCCCCGCTCAGCATCAGGATCAATGTATTTGGAATGCGCTCGCCGATTACCTGCATCACTGGTTTACGGTTCACCAGTGAAGTTCCAAAATCTCCGCGCAGGATGCCCATCCGGGTGCCGGGAGTTTCCTTAATACCATCTCCATCCAGGTCGGTCATGGTCCAGGTATTGCCAGCCAGCCAGTATATGTACTGCATGTACATTGGTTTATCCAGGCCAAGTTGTCTTTTAAGACGTTCATAATCTACTGCGCGTGTTACCCGCCTTCCCCCCATGGTGGCAACCGGGTCTCCCGTGCTCATCATTAAGGCAAACAAAACCACGCTGATAATAAACAGCAGCGGAATCCCTTGAAGTAAACGTTTGATGATATAGCGAGTCACGCCAGGCCTTCTAAACAAACCCTCGATACGTGAATTGAGGAGCCGGGAACTCCCGGCTCCTCAATGAATACACCCATGTTGCTTTTTACGGAACCAGGTCCCATTCAGCAATGTTATAGAACATCGTCACGCCGGAGAATTTTACATTTTGCAGGCGAGGTCCGAGTGCATAAACATCCGGATCTTGCCACATGCCGATGATATAGACTTTATCATAGAACAGTTGGTTGATCTTCGAAATGGTTGCCTGGCGCGCAACTGGATCTACTTGCGTGGATTGGAGTTGAATCAACTGATCAAGCTCTTCATCGCAAATATAGAACCAGTTTTCCCCAGTGGGATTCTCGTCGGTCGGGATCTGGTCGCAGCGCCAGTAATAGATATCCGGATCCGGGAACAGGGGCCCATCTGACCATTCCTGGATATCGTATTCACCTCTGGCAGCCGGTCCATTGTCGGCATAACTGGCAAAAAACAGAGTATCATCAACAGGATTTACATCCAGCTTGATGCCCACATCTGCCAGGTCTTGCTGCATAACCGCCTGAACATCCTGGCGGTCTTCACGGATGGTGGTGGCATGCGATATCTCGAGTTCAACCCCATCCTTATCGCGGGTACCATTCCCATTGCTGTCAATCCAACCTGCCTCATCCAGCAGGCGTTTGGCTTCTTCTGGGTCAAAAGGATAAGGCTGCAGT
Source organism: uncultured Chloroflexia bacterium (assembly GCA_963826215.1). Classification (GTDB taxonomy): domain Bacteria; phylum Chloroflexota; class Anaerolineae; order Anaerolineales; family Villigracilaceae; genus UBA877. The sequence goes on from CAWGWL010000033.1 coordinate 826,695, forward strand.
GGAGGATTATTGTAATATGGTAATGCATCCCAAAAACTGGTCGGGGTCTTGGTCAAACCAAAATGCAGGTCCTGGTTGATCCCATCACGGTCGATGGCCAGGGCGATCGCCTTCCGCACCCTTACATCCAGTAACGCCGGATGACTCTTCTCTGCATTGACCATGAAGAACATAAACTCGTTATAACCGCTGGGTTCGATGACGATATTCAAGACCCGCATCCTGCAGACCTGGGTACATCGCTATAGGAAATGAAGGTGCCCATATCGGCATCCCCGGCTTTTAATGCTGCCGCCTGGGAGGCGTCATCCGGGACAAATCGGATGAAGATCTCATCGATCTTGGCTGGAGTGCCCCAATAATTATCGTTGCGTACAAAACGGGCAAAACTGCCTGACTCCCATTCTGCAAAATTATAGGGACCGCAGCCAACAGTTGGCTTTTTTAGCCATTCAGCATTATCTATCGTTCCCTCAGCCTCGTAAACCGGTCTTAGGATATGCGCAGGCAGGATTCCATGCCAGAGATTCGCCAACCAGGGGGCAAATGGTTCAGTGAAGGTAACTACCACTGTCTGCGGATCAGGGGCTTCCACTGACGAAATCATGTCATACGGGTATGTGAGTCGCTACCGTATTTTGAGGGCTGATCGCCATTTGCCAGGTAAAGATGAAATCCTCTGCCGTCATGGCGACGTTATCCGACCACTTGATATCATCTCGCAAATGCATGGTGATAACGGTTCCATCCTCGCTGACCCCGCCGTTGTCCTTGCTTGGAATTTCGGTAACCAGGCGGGGGAAAGGTTCGTTGTTCACATCGAATTCCCAGGCCCAATGATCGAACATTTGCCAGGTCGTCCAAACGAACCACATGCTGCTGTAAAGCGGGGCAAGGTTATCAAATTCCTGGGTAAAAATCAGCGTGGCAACCTTCTTTTCCGGGACGGCAGTTTGAGAAGGCTGAGGAACCTGCTGGGTGTTCCCTGGCACAATGGGAGTTGTGGTGGCACCCCCACAGCCGCTCAGGATCAGGCTGGCCGCAACCATGACGGCAAAGCAAGCGTACAAAGTTGATCTTTTTTGTCATCCCTTCCTCCTTTGATAGAAAACGGGCTTTTATACGTACATATTAGCAAAAATGCGTCACCGGAGCAACTGCCATTCGTTCCGATGACGCATGATGATTATTCCAATCGCGGCAGGGCATCCATGCCAGCTTGGTGAGCCAGGGTTTCCACCATCGTTCTCAACCTGAGTTCAATTTCGGGAGGGTAATCTGGCCGGTGATAAGCATCGATAAGTTCTTTGGTTCGAATTTTCGCACGGGCGAAGGTATCCAGGCTGCCAGCCGCCTGCCAACCGCGGTTCGATTCCCGATCGATGACCGCTGACGGCAGGTTCTGTTCCTTGGAGAACAGTTCGCGGGTGACCTTTTGCTTTAGGAAATCGCCCTTGAAATTGATCCCCTCGAAGAGAGCGGTGGCCAGGGTTTCGGTTCGTACCTCGATCCCGGCCAACAGGCGCTGCGCCATGGCGATCCCTTCTGCATCCACCACCAGTTTTTCCGGGCTCTGACATGCCAGGAAGTCCAGCATCCCCGCCCCAGAGATCATGTTGATCCCTGCCAGTGCTCCAATCAGTGCTGAAATCCCGCTTTCCATCCCTGCCTGGGCATCCACGATTTTGGCATCGGATGCTCCCAGGTAAGCATGGGTTGGCAGGTTAAGCGACTTGCCGACCTGTGCATAAGCGGCATCGATCATGGCCGTTTCGACGGCACCCATTGGCGTGGTGCCATGACGCATATCGAAAATTGCCGGTGCGCCTCCCCACACAATGGGAGCGCCGGGGTTGGCAAGCTGGTGAATGGCGATGCCGCTTAAACTCTCGGCTGCATGTTGTACTACCGAACCAAGCAATGTCACTGGGGCGGCTGCCCCCGCCAGGGGCATCGAGATCAATTCAGCGGGAACCCGTTCGCGGGCCAATTCGATGAGATTTCCTGCTCCGAATTCGCTCCAAATCAGGGGTGGTGATGGACATACATCGAATACCGCCTGGGGTTTCTCTGCCAGAGCTTGTCGGCTTCCGGCGAATATTGCCAGCATATCGATCATGTTGCCGAGGGTATCCAGGGAAAACGACCCGGTAACGATCGGTTTATGGGAAAACATCAACACGACGTAAAGCCGGTATAAGTCGCCGACTGCCTTTGGAACTTCATTGCACACGATGGCCGTTGACTGGGCGTCATATTGCGGGAGCATTTCAGCTACTTTGACTACCCGCACCAGGTCCTGGGTGTAAGACGTCTTGTGCTCCAGCGTGTCTGGATCGAGGATGTGGACACCGGATGAACCGGGATCAAAGTGGACCGAATTGCCGCCGTAATGCACCCTGGCAGTTCCCCCACGGTCATAGAGCTGAAATTCTGCAGGCACGGTATCCAACGCTCGGCGGACAATTTTTTCTGGGATCTTTACCACATCCCCATCAGCCGTTGCCCCAGCCTTTAATAGCAAGTCCATTGCTGCAACAGATTGGACTTTTATTCCGGGTTTTTGCATTAACTGGAAGGCTTCATCCAGTATGCGAGCAATCAAATCAATTGTGAGTAATTCGATCCTGGGTTGCAGTGCAGTCATTTTTTCTCCAGCGAAGAAATGATCTTTGCCATTTCAGAGCGGATGTTCCCGTCGAGCGGATCGGGCTGGTGGGTCTCAAGGGTCTTGCGCGCCTTTGCAAGCGCCCAATCCCGTGCATCGTCCTTCTTTGCCTCCCATTCATTGAAGGGACGCCGGTCCATGAACTGCGGCAGGAAAATATCGCGCATATGTTTGAGGGTGTGTTTCTGCGACAGGAAATTGCCGCCAGGACCCACCGCAGCGATCGTATCCAGGGCAAGGGTTTCATCGTCCACAACAATGCCCTGCAGGGTCTTGCGGATGATGGAGAAGATCTCGCAGTCCATCATCATCTCGGCGAACGACCAGATGCGGCTGCCGTGCAGGAACCCCACTCCCAATAACATGTCCGACATGACGATGCTCGCCATGAAGGTGGACAGGCTGTTCTCGATCCCCGCCTGCCAGTTCGGTTCCTTGGCGCCGGTGGCAAACGAACCCATCGATAGGGGTATGTTGTAGAAGTCAGAGAGCACATTGGTTGCTGCGCCGTAGAGAAAGTCTTCCGGTCCACCGCCTGTGTAGCCACCCGTACGCAGATCGGAAGCTGTTTGCGCCGCGGCATAAAAGACTGGTGCACCCGGATATGCCAACTGGATCAGGGCAGTCCCGGCGATCACCTCTGCGTTGCCCACTGCCAGGTTGCCCGCCAGCGTGGCCGGACCGGTGGTGAGGTTGGCAGCCATGGTCATGAACCCGGTGGGTAGACCGTACTCGGCCGCCACCAGGGCTGCATCCAGGCTGCCTCCATCGTGTCCAAGTGGAGGGGCAGTGCACTGCATAAGTGAAAGGACCGGGCGCTGCCGTAATTTATCTTTTCCGCCGGCGATCAATGCAGCCATTTCAACGGCTGCACGCGCTTCGCGTTCGCTGTAGATCGATTCGGTCTGGACGTGTTTGGTGGAATTTTCCCAGATGGCCTTGATCTCATGCAGTCCGCGGGTCTCAGGGGGCATATCCTGCGCAGAGACCGGCACCCAATGGAAGCCCACCTGCTCGGTGGCATCTGCGATGCGTGAAATATCACGCACGTCCTGCAGGCAGGATGTGCGCCGCTCCCCGGTTTTGATATCGATCACTTCCACGCCGCAGCCATCCGTGCCAACAAAGACATGATTGCCGTCCAGGGGCAGGTCTTGCTGCGGGTCACGCGCCGCCAGCGAATAGGCAGGCGGACAACTCTTCAGTGCAGTTTCGATCAATTCTCCCCCGGCTCGTACCACCATTTTTTCACGATCAACTTCAGCGCCGTGGGCAGCCCAAATGTCCAATGCTTTTTTTGAGGGAAAACGAATGCCAACTTTTTCGATGATCCACAGGGTGGCATCGTGGATTTTTTTGACTTCCTGCGGCGTTAATATTTCCAACCGTAGTTTTGGGTTGGTGATGGATTGGATCGTTTTAGACATGGTCGTTACCCGGTCGCTACGCAGCGCCTACAAGCTGTTTAGCCAATCCAACCGCGCCAATCGCGTCTTCTGAGTATCCGTCCGCTTCGATTTTTTGTACCCAATCGCGGGTTACCGGTGCACCCCCCACCATCACTTTGACCTTTTTGCGCAACCCCAGCTTGTCCAGTTCGTCGATCACTTCCTTTTGCTTAACCATCGTCGTCGTCAACAAGGCGCTTAAGCCCACCAGGTCGGCACCTACTTCCTGTACCTTGGCAATGATGCGCGCAGCTGGGACATCAACGCCCAGGTCATAGACCTGGAACCCGGACGCCGAGAGCATTGTCCCCACCAGGGATTTACCGATCTCGTGAATATCTCCTTCCACAGTCGCAAGAACGACCTTCCCAAGCATCGTGCGTTCCACCCCGCGTTTCTTCATTTCAGGTTCCAGTGTGGAAACTGCAGCTTTCATGGCTTCTCCTGCCATAACGAGTTCAGGCAGGAAAGCTTCTCCGCAGGCGAAACTTGCACCCACCTTATTGACACCCATCACAAAACCCTTTGTGATGGCTTCCAACGGGTCAATGCCTTCTGCAATTGCTTGCTGTGCCAGCGCAGTGGCAGCATCGGAATCTCCGTCAAGTACGCTTTGTGCCATTTTCTGATAAAGTTCTTCGCTCATGAGAAACTCCTTCTGCAGTGATAGATGGGATATTTTATTGTAGATTATCGCTTCATTATATAATGACATCCATTTTTCAACCGGCGTTTTTCATGGTAAACCGATATTGAAATATTTATCGAAAATCAACCCGAATATTAATCCTAACCCTTTTCAAAAATCCATCGGTCTGTATCGCGTTTCCAATTTATCAACTCTTCCTGTCTGAACCATAAAGCGACTTCTTTTTCACTATTTTCCACGGTATCTGAAGCATGGGTCAGATTTCTCCCAATCTCCAGGGCAAAATCGTGACGCAGCGACCCGGGCGCAGCCTCCGTGGGTCGGGTGGCGCCCATTGTCTGTCGGATGGCGGCTACAGCGTTCGGACCAGCCCAAACCATCGCCATGACCGGTGCGGAAGTTATATATTCGATCAATGAGGCATAAAATGGTTTGCCTTTATGAATGGCATAATGGGTTTCTGCCAGTTCCTGGCTGACCTTCAAAAATTTTGCCCCAACCAGCATCAACCCTCGGCGTTCCAGGCGCGCGGTAACTTCCCCGATCAGTCCGCGTTGGACACCATCGGGTTTGACAAGCACAAGCGATCTTTCCATGTTGTTCTCCGTTTCAAGAAATGATCTCGAGACATAACTTGTCTCGAGATCTGATTTTACCATGGCGGGCATTCGACACACCCCGCGCCCCCCTCTTTCTTTTCTATTGACTGGCGATTTCTATTGAGACCAGTTTTTCCATTATTTTTAGCGCAGCAATTCCTCGGCTTTTGTATAGGCGTCCAGCGCATCTTGCAGCCGGTTTGCACGCATGGAGGCATCTCCCAGTGTCTGCCAGATTTGAATATCAACAGGGAAACGGTAGATGGCTTCACGCAGATCGTGTATGACTTCATCCAGCAAACGATTCTTTTTGATCAGTTTCGAATACGCATGCATGGATTCTTTTATTTGCTTGGAATCCAGGGCTGTTTGGGCAGCCGATAGAAATTCAGCATCCTTGTCCTCGGGCGGGATGCGTGAAAGCATACCGGTCCCCCCCAGGATCTGGCGCTGGATCGGAGGTTCAACGTCAGCGGGAGCTGGGATATCGGTGCTTGCGATGTCCGGAGTTTGCGCGGCTTGTTCCTCGACAGGCATCCATTCTTCGGAAGCGGTATGCTCAAGTGGTTCTGGAGCTGGGAGGGTTTCATCAACACCGGGAGGGTTTTCCTGATCTACAGGTTGTTCTGACACTGGGGCTTTTCCCGTACCAATATCGGTAAGTGGAACGGTCTCGCTTAGCCATTCAGGCATCTTTTCATCGGATTTTGACTCTGTTTCCGGTGTGGTGACCGTTTCAGACTCTTTTAACCAATCGGGCAAATCAGCGGCTGGTGAATCTTCAACCGGTGCCGCCTGGGAATTCGACCGGGCTTTCATTAGTGCTGCTTCGACATCATGCTTGTTCAGCCAGGAAGTTATGGTGATATCGTCTTCAAGGGGCACCATTGGACCTTCAGTTGCGACCGGTTTATCCTGGGCAGGCGGTTCCGGGGTGGGTGTTTGGATCCAATCTGGAGGCGCAGCGGGGGGCTCGACAGTGGCTGGTGGAATTTCATCCAGGCTGGGTTTTTTCTCAGGCAATGGCAGCCCTTCCAGCCAGGCATCTGTATCATCCCCCACATTGAAAGGTGGGGTCGGACTTGCTGCCGGTTTACCGGTTGGAACTTCGGGAGAGGTGCTGGTGGGTAGGGGGAGCGTTTCTTCTTCCTCGGGCTTTGCCGGGGTGGATGCTAATTCCTCCTGCCAGCCACCTCTGTCATTATCGATCCTGTATGGTTCGACAGGTGTTTCTTGTGGTTCCACGGAAGGAACCTCGGTATTAGGCGAAATTGGCTGCGAGGACAATTCTTCCGATACACCCATTTCCTGTAGACTCCCAGGTTCTTCCGCCCCGGGAATCGATTTTTCTTCCAAACTGAACGGCTGGACAGGTTCAACATCAGGGGCAGCCTGTGGGGGAACCTCGGGGATAAATGCAGATGCCAGGGGCTGCGATTCTTTTAGCTCATCACGCTCATCCAACGCGCTCAGCCCTTTTAACCAGGCTTCCGTATCAGCCTCCGTGCTTAACGTCTGGGAAGGTTCTTCAGCGGGTTCCGAAGGAGGAAATCCTTCAATTGCCGTATCGGAAGAGATGGCAATTCCTCTGGTAGGGTTTCCGACTCGGTGGTTGCCAGGTCTTTCAACCATGCCTCCCGATCGTCACCAATATTGAGGGGCGGAGAAGGAATCATGGCAGGTACGATGGGTGGAATTTCTTCTGCCAGGGCGGCAGACTGAATCTCCATTTCGGGGGACTTGGCTGGCTCTTCCTTCGCAGGTGCTCCCCCCAACCAGGAGGGCTTTTCATCTGCGAAAATATCTTGAGGCTGTTCTGCTGCAACTTCTCCTTCAGCGGGATAAATTTCTGTTGCTGGTCCGTCCGCAGGCTCACTCTGGCTGTTCCCAGGCAGATTAAACGGTTCCAGGGGAAGGGTTTCGCGCAGCGGCGCGGATGGATGCATGGGAACCGCAGCTGGTGCCTGTTCGCTTTCCGGACGTAACCAATCCGGCATATCACCAGACCGGTTTTCGGGTTTGATCAGGAGTTCCTCTTCCTTTGCCCCCTGTTTGGCAGCCAAATTTTCCAGCCAGGCCATGGCATCATCCTCAATATTAAGCGGTTTGGCTTCACCGGTAGGCTGGAAGGGAGTATCCTCACCCCACGCAGGCACTGTCGGCTGAGGCATGCTGGTCTCGAAAACCTCGGGTAGAAGGTGCAGCAGGCTGATCTGGTACAGAAATTTCTGGTTGACCTGAATCTTCCAGCTTATCTGGTGCAGGAGCTTGATCCGGGTCCTGGCCTTTTCCAGCATCCATTTCCTTTAACCAATCCGGGAAGATATTGGTATCCTTGGGTGTGGCTGGGGACAAGCTGACTTCCGGTTGGGGTTCCTCCGCTTGAATAGTCCCGAGACCGGTAAGCCATTCTGGAACATCCCCTGCCTCCGGAGCTGGAGGGGCTGATGAAAGGGGTAAGGTTCCAGGGGCTTCTGGTTTTTTTCCCCGGGGTTCCAGCGATTTTAGCCAATCAGGCATATCGTCTATTATCCAGTGGCTCGGCAGGTTTTTCTGGGAGGGTTTCCATTGCTGCTTCTGGAACATTTCCGGCGGATTCTTTCCATCCGACGTTCTGCATCCAATCTGGGATGGATTCATCGTTTTCTGAAGGTGTTGGTTCAGGCACAGTAGATTCCTGTTGAGTAGCAGGAGTTTTTTTGTCGGTGCCGGTAGTTTGCCAGGGAGGTGTTGGCTCATTCGGTTTTTCTTCTGCCAGCTTAATCCCTAAAGTGGTCGCCCAGTTCGGCTGTGGGGAGGCTGGAGCCGCTCCTGCCACATACTCCAACCGGTCCACATTTACCGACCCATCACCTACCTGGTCGGACCCAAAGACAGACCCGCTCACAAACGATGAATAAGGATCGAGCAAATGCAGGCGTTGGCGGTAAACCTGGGTGTTTTCGGTTTGTGACTCTTCTGGGAGCACATCCACCAGTACCCGTAACGCATCCAGGCAAAACGAATATTTTTTGAGCAAATTGGCAGCCACTTCAGCTGCTTCCACCTTTTGACCGGCACGGTAATAAGCGCGTGTCAACATTACCTGCAAGTCAGCTCGGTTGGGATCTTCCGCGAGCACGGCACGGATCTCGGCAATTGCTTGAGTAAAGAGTCCCCCCTGGGCATACATATTCGCGAGCGCATCCCGGCTCAGGCGGATCTTTGGGAGGTTCAATGCCATCGCGTCTGCCATACAAACGGCGTAGTTCACTCTGGATCGCCAGGTTGGAGGGCTGATCTTCGAAAGCTCGTTCCATATGCCAAATTGCATCATCAAGCTTGCCTTCGTCATCGCGTATGATGCTCATTCCAACGTGGGCAACGAAATCATCGGGCACTGCCATCAGGGTGCGCTGGAAGATATCGGCTGCGTCTGTGTAGCGGCGGGCTTCGAGAAAGCTTTTACCAAGCAGCCTGTAAGTCTCGACGTGCATGGGAAATGTTTTCAGGATGTTCTGGCAATGTGCAACAGCCTCGTCAAGTCGTCCACCCTCAATCATGGTTTCAATTTCACGATTGTATACACGCAAAGCTACTTTGGACATGGCGCACTCCTGACCCTATTATGCACTAATCTTTAAGATTATGCAATTCCATTTTATTCTACTATCCGGCTGGTTCCATTTCCACCAGGTCTACTCATAAAAAAGAGGCAGCGGGACGACTGGGTCTTGGGTCCAGACAAACGCGGGTTGGAGGCTTTCCAGTGCAGCAGACCGCTTTGCAGGGTCGTTTGCATATATGCTATACAACTTATCCCCTTTTCGAACAAGATTTCCAACCTTTTGATGGATAATTAGGCCAACAGCATGATCCACCGGGTCCTCTTTTACTGCACGCCCTGCCCCTAACGCTACAGCAGCTTCACCTATCAGGCGGGCATTTACCCGGGATAAATTGCCTGTCTGATCAGCGGCTATAGTCTCGATGTATTTTGCCTGGGGAAATTTTTCAGGAGCGTCCACATACGACACATCGCCTCCCTGTGCACTGACCAGCAAGCGGAATTTTTCATACGCTGCCCCCGAGGCGAGCGCACTCTCCCCCATGCGGCGGGCCGACATCAAGTCAGGGGCGCGCTGTCCCAGTACCAGCATATGCGCACTTACTTGTAGGCAATGCTCCCTGAAATCCGCGGGACCTCCGTCCTGCAGGGTATTGATTGCCTCGATCACTTCCAAAGAATTGCCAACCGCTTCGCCAAGAGGCTGGTTCATATCCGACAGCAGGGTCACCACTTTCCGTCCAGCCAGCTTGCCGATATCCCTCATCAGTGATGCAAGCTGCCGGGCTTCTTCTAGTGTTTCCATGAATGCCCCCAATCCAACTTTAACGTCCAGCACAATTGCTTGTGCACCACCGGCAATTTTTTTGCACATGATGGAGGAAGCAATGAGCGGGATGGATTGCACCGTGCCAGTCACATCTCGTAGGCAATAAAGTTTCCCATCGGCAGGAGCCAGGTCAAAAGATTGACCGCAGAGGACAATCCCAACTTCCTTAAGTTGTTTCTTGAATTCCTCGGTTGTCAGGTCTACCCGGTAACCGGGGATCGATTCCATTTTATCAAGCGTCCCACCGCTGAATCCCAGTCCGCGCCCCGACATCTTGCCGACGGGAAGTCCGCAGGCAACCACGACCGGAAGTACAACCAGGCTGGTTTTATCCCCCACCCCGCCTGAAGAATGCTTGTCCATGGCAATGTCCACCACCCCTGAGAGGTCGAGGATTTCTCCAGAGTGGGCCATCGCCATGGTTAATTCTGTCGTTTCGCTTGGGGTCATCCCGTTCAGCAAAACAGCCATCGCCCAGGCAGCTACCTGGTAATCAGGAATTTCGTCGCGCGTAAATCCTTCCACGAAGAAATTTATTTCTTCCCTGGTTAATTCCCCTTTTTCGCGCTTTTTAATGATGATGTCCACCGCTCGCATTTGGTGCTCCTGCTCGACCATGCGTATTGTAACTTATTTATTGTGGTGACTTAGCCTTCCAATAGCTCATTGACCACTTTCCATACCTGGTCGAACATATCCGCTGTCAACCGACCCGTTTGAGTGTTTTGGCGGCTGGGGTGGTAAGAGCATACGAGCCAGGAATCGGGCGTGGTTTTATATACCGCCAGGTGGGTGAACCTCATGGAGTTCGCCGGGACGGATAAAATACGCAGTATGCCTTCAAACGCTACTCGTCCCAATGCCACCAGGATTTTGGGATGAATAATTTCGAATTCCCGTTCCAGAAATGGCTGGCAATTTGCGATTTCCTGGGAGGTGGGTTTATTATCCGGCGGTACGCAGCGGCAAATGGGAGCCGTATATAGATCTGTGAGGATCAGACCGTCCTCTCGCGAAACAGAGTTGGGCTGGGATGCAAACCCGGCGCGATACAAGGCTGGATATAGGAACTCCCCCGAGGCATCTCCGGTAAACTGCCTTCCCGTCCGATTGGAACCGTGTGCGCCAGGTGCCAGTCCCACAACAAAAACACGCGCGTGCTCGTCTCCAAATCCAGGTACCGGTCTTCCCCAGTATTCCCAGTCGCGATAAGCGCGCCTTTTTTCGCGTGCCACCCTCTCCCGCCATTCCACCAACCGCGGGCAGAGCCGGCAGCATACGATTTCAGAATTCAAATCCCGTAATTTCACTCACAGATTCTACCTTACAACCGGGTAATATTTTTTTGAACACTATCCCTGACGGGTATCTGCATAACTATGAGATTTGGAAAAAAAGAGCTAAACTTGTCAGTATTCTCAGGAGGAAGGCATGAAACCATTCCGGAAAAATGTGGCAATTGCGATTGACGGAGGCGGGATACGTGGGGTGATCGTTACCAAGGCCCTGGCGCAGTTGGAAAACCATCTCGGTAAAACGGTGCACGAGATCTTCCGCCTGGCCGCGGGGACTTCGACCGGGTCGATCATATCCGCCGGTATCGGGGTTGGGTTAACCGCCGCCCAGATGCACGACCTATATATCAGCCTGGGGGAAACCATTTTTAAGAAGACCTGGCGCACCTTCTTCTGGCCTTTGACGCGTTTCCGTTTTCGTCATGAACCCCTTGTAAATGCCCTGCGCGAACACCTGGGGGACAGGAAAATGGGTGATTTTTGGACCGCAAACCCGCCTACTGACGTGGTTATCACCACTTTCGATCTGATCGCGAACAAGACTTGTTTCGTGAAACCGTGGAAGCGTGAATACAAGTATTGGCCGGTCATCCGGGCTGTACTCGCCTCCAGTTCCATCCCAACTTATTTCCCGGTTGTTGCCGGGCGCTTCGTGGATGGCGGGGTGGGGTCTTACGCAAACCCCTGTTACCTGGCAGCCTACGAAGCACGTTTTTGTCTGAAATGGAACCCGGCCGAAACGACTCTCATCAGCCTGGGGACCGGGCGTGACCCATCAAAAATCCAGCCAGGTCAACCGGAACGATTTATGGCCTGGGATTGGCTTGCCCCGACCCTGGATGCATTCCTGACCTCAGCAGACGACCAGCAGGTCCACCTGGTGGATACGTTTTTTCGTGATCTGGATTTCCGTCGTTTCCAGGTGGACCTGAAGGAGTCACTCCCCCTTGACGATCCGCGTCAGATCCCGAAGCTTGTGGAATATGGTGAAATAATGGGGAAAAAGATTCTGGCAGATCAATACGATCGTGCCATGGGAGTTTCACCGGAATTGCCTGCGTACAAACGGGCGATCCCAGTTTAGGTAATAAACATCGCATCCCCAAAAGAATAAAAACGATAGTGCTCGCGTTTGGCACTCTCATACGCCTGGAGAATATGTTCGCGTCCGGCAAAGGCGCTGACCAGCATGATCAACGTGGATTTGGGGAGATGGAAATTGGTGATCATGGCATCAACAATTCTAAACTTAAACCCGGGCAGGATGTATAAACTGGTCGGGCCGCTGTAGGATAAGATGCCATTTTTTCCTGCCCTGGCAGCAGATTCAAGGGTTCTTACAGATGTCGTTCCGACCGCAACGATCCGTCCCCCGGATTCGTGCGTACGAGTGATGGCCTCCACCGTGGCGGGTGGGATTTCACACCATTCGGTATGGATTTGGTGTTGTTCCGGGTCATCTTCCGTCACTGGCGCAAAAGTGTCCAACCCCACGTGAAGCGTGACCTCGGAAACTACTATTCCTGAGCTTTTGAGCTCATCGATCAGTTTCGGGGTGAAATGCAGTCCGGCAGTGGGCGCCGCTGCAGATCCTGGGTCACGCGAATATACAGTTTGATAGCGTTCAGGGTCCTTGAGAGGTTCATGGATGTAAGGAGGGAGAGGGACATTGCCAACTTTTGGAAAAAACGGCTCGATCGGTTCGGAAAATCGGACCCGGCGCCGGGAACCATCCAAGACCTCGATAATTTCAGCGGCTGGACCTTTCTCGATGCTGATGACTTTGCCTGCCAACAATCCCTTTCCGCCCACCAGGCATTCCCATGTCAGGGAATCCTCCCGGTGGAGGAGCAGGAGTTCGACGTTTCCCCCGGTCGGTTTACGGGCAAAGATACGTGCCGGGATGACGCGTGTCCGGTTCACCACCAGGTTGTCGCCAGGCTTCAGGAATTCGCCGATCTGCTTGAACACCCGGTGTTCGATATTCCCTGTAGTGCGATTTAAGATCAGCAGGCGTGACGAATTGCGCGGCTCAATGGGAGTCTGCGCGATATACGAGGGGGAAGATCATAATCAAAATCGGAGGTCTTCATTGAGTCTCAATCTTCTTGAACAGTAATAATTCCATTTCATGTGTAAATTAATGAAATCTAATATGTAGTGGGCGGAGAATCTGACCAATACTTGGCAAATTTATTTTAGTGTTCTTTTCCCCATCATTAGATTAATTTTGGTTGGACTGTCTCGGTGTACTCCACTCCCAGGTGCTCGTATGCAGCCTTTGTTGCAACCCTTCCCTGCGGAGTTCGGTCTAGGAAGCCCAATTGCAGCAGGTAAGGTTCGACAACATCCATGATGGTTTCGGGCTCTTCGCTGATGGCAGCTGCTATGGTGTTCAGTCCCACAGGACCCCCGCTGTATTTTTGGATGACGGTCTTCAGTACCCGCCGGTCCAGGTCGTCCAGGCCGAGTGGGTCCACCTGGAGCAGGTCAAGCGCATCCTTTGCACCGGCGCGCGTTACTGTCCCATCCGAACGCACTTGCGCATAATCCCGCACTCGCCGTAGGAGGCGCAGTGCCACCCTCGGTGTGCCGTGTGCCCGGCGGGCGATTTCTTCCACTCCTCCTTCGTCAGCAACCACCCTTAACTTGCCGATGGCGCGCTGGACGATGGCCTTCATCGCCTTGATATCGTAGTAATCCAGGCGGTAAACGGCTCCGAAACGCGCTCTCAGCGGGGCAGTCATTAATGCCAGGCGCGTGGTGGCGCCTACCACGGTGAAACGAGGTAGCTTCAGGCGGATGGAACGCGCGGACGGTCCTTTTCCAATGATGATATCCAGGGCGTAATCTTCCATCGCCGGGTACAGGATTTCTTCCACTGCCTTGCCAAGGCGGTGGACTTCATCAATAAAAAGCACATCTCCAGCTCGCAGGTTGGTTAAGATGGCAGCCAGGTCCCCTGCTCTTTCTATCGCCGGTCCCGATGTGATTTTGATGTTGACTTTCATCTCGTTTGCCACCACGTGTGCCAGGGTGGTCTTCCCAAGTCCTGGAGGTCCGTAGAACAGGACGTGGTCAAGGGCTTCTTCCCGCTGTCGGGCAGCTGCGATCAGGATGGCAAGGTTTTCCTTGACCTGGTCCTGTCCAATCAGGTCGGACAATAACTGCGGTCGCAGGGTTTGGTCCAGTCGGTCGTCGGGTTTCGGTTCCGGGTCCAGGACGCGCTTGGATGGGTTCGTCATGAGCTGAATTATACCCATGTTCCCGCCCGGCAGTCATTGAATCGTTGCTATAATCGAGACCATGCAGGAAAAAGAAATCGCCGATTTCATCCTGGAAGGGTTGAACAAATCCCGCAGCCGCGATGACATCCTGATGGCGGTATGCCGGAACACCGGCTTGCCCTGGGAAGAGGCTGAGGTCTTGCTGGACCGTATCCGGGAAGAGAATGAGACCGCCATCACCCGTCACCAATTCCCCCTCATGCTGATCGTGGCATTAATTATCTTTATCACCGGGATTTTCTTAACCGGATATGGAGTCTACGGCATTTACCTGACCTTTACCCCCCAGGGAGGGGTGCCGAACGACCTGACCACGTATTTCATGCCGGTCATTCAGATTGGACTGGACCCGATCCATGCGCTGCTGGCAGTCATCCCTGCTTATTTTAAGTTTATTATGATTTTCCTTTTTAGTCCCATTTCTGCAGCCATCCTTGGGATTGCGATGATCGTTGGGAGTCTGATGGGGTTGAGGACCAGCTGGGCAGCAATTCTCCGTCGCAATTGACGGGTTATTATTTTGCTGCATTCACCTGGCGGTCATTCAAACCGGAATATCAAGGGGGGATTTATTTTCGATGAAAACCAGAAAACGGATTCTTGTCGCTTGTGGGAAATGCGTTTTTCCAGTATCCTTGACCCATGGATCCTCGCATCAGCATCATTACATTGGGGGTTGCAGACCTGGAACGCGCTGTTACTTTCTATCATGCCGGAATGGGTCTCCCCACCAATTATAAAGAAGGGGAAGGAATAGCATTCTTTCAATTGGCTGGCACTTGGTTGGCTCTTTATCCATCCGACGCGCTGGCTCAGGATGCCTGCCTCCCACCGGAACGGAACCGTTTCGGTGGATTTACGCTGGCTCACAATGTCTCAAGCAAGCAAAAGGTGGACCAGGTGATCAGTCAGGCACTCGCCAGTGGTGCCACAATCCTTAAACCCGCTGCTGATACCTTTTGGGGTGGCTACTCCGGTTATTTTTCCGACCCGGATGGTCATCCCTGGGAGGTAGCATGGAATCCAAATTTTCCCTTGGAGTGAAATTCAATGAGTGAATTTATTGCTTTTCCAAAAGATTTCGTTTGGGGATGCGCAGCCTCTTCCTACCAGGTGGAAGGCGCATGGAATGAAGATGGCAAGGGACCTTCCATCTGGGACACCTTTGTGCATTCGCCCGGTCATATCGTCAACAACGAGACCGGGGACATTGCAGTGGATCATTATCACCGTTACAAAGAAGATGTTGCTCTAATGAAAAAGCTTGGACTGGATGCTTACCGGTTCTCAATAGCTTGGACCCGCATCCTGCCTGCTGGGACCGGGGCGGTTAACCAGGCTGGGCTGGACTTTTACGACCGGTTGGTGGACGAGTTGTTAAAGAATAAGATTGAGCCCTATATTTGCCTGTTTCATTGGGACCTGCCCCAGGTGCTTCAGGATAAAGGCGGCTGGCCAAACCGGGATACCGCCCTGGCCTTCGCCGATTACTCCCGCGTCGTGACCGAACGCTTGAGCGACCGCGTAAAAACCTGGATGACGCACAATGAACCATGGGTGGCGGCAATGGCGGGTTACTTTTCCGGGGAACATGCCCCGGGCATTCAAGATATCCGCTCGGCATTTAAAGCCTTGCACCACCTTCTGCTTTCACATGGTTTGGCTTTTGAAGCCATGCATGCCTCTTCAAAACGACCGATCAAGGTGGGGATCACATTAAACTTGAACCCGGTTCACCCCGCTTCTGATTCTAAAAGGGACAGGGATGCCGCTTTACGAATGGATGCAGTACTTAATCGCGCCACCTTGGATCCTTTATTGAAGGGGACTTCACCCATCCAGGAATTTGCAGTTGGAAAACTCCTCTCGGGGTCCCTGATCAAGCCCGGCGATATGGACAAGATTAGGAATCTTGATTTGCTTGGGGTGAATTATTATGCCCGCACGGTCGCAAAATACGACCGGAAATTCCCTGTGGTCGCTGCCTCACAGGTGCAGCCGGAAGGCAATGAATACTCTGGCATGTGGGAAATTTATCCCGAGGGTATTTACGAGCTTCTCAAGCGTATCTCGAAAGATTACCAGCCAAAGTGCGACCTTATGATCACCGAGAATGGTGTCCCGGTGCCAGACGGATTGGATTTTGATGGTCGCGTGCGGGACGAACGCCGCATCCGCTACCTTCGCAGCCACCTCGCCCAGGTACATCGCGTCATGGATGAGGGTGTGCCCGTTAAAGGTTATTTCCATTGGTCCTTGATGGACAATTTCGAATGGGCTCACGGGTATGGGCAGCGTTTCGGTCTTATATACGTGGATTTCAAGACTCAGCAGCGTATCCTCAAAGATAGCGGGCGCTGGTTTTCCGAAGTTATCCGGGAAAACGGCTTCGAGAATTAACCGATGGGTTTGCATTACCTGGCGGGCGTAGCGCTTGGGATCTTCGGTGGCATCCTGACGCAATTTGGGCAATTACTCGAAAAGCGGGCAGTCAATCAAATTCGGAAAGATCGCGCGCACGGGTTTTTCCGACGCTTGGTGAAAAGTCCTGTTTGGTTGTCGGGAGTTGTGTTCGGCCTTGGCGGGGGGACTGCAGCCTATATGCTTGCTCAGAGCACGATCGGTCCTGCGCTGACCCCCGGGCTCATGGCCAGTGGATTGGTTGTCCTGGCTGTCGGCTCCGTCCGGATGAACCGGGAAACCCTGGACATCTCCGAGAAGGTTGGGATCGCGCTAATGATCCTCGGCATACTTTGCCTTGGATTGAGCAGGCTTTCTATTACCTCAGGGCAGGTAAGGACCATGCTTGCAGACCCGAAGGCACTGCAAAGGATCGCCGCTTTTACTGTCCTATTTTTGGTTCTGAGTATCATTGCCCGAAGTCTATCTCCCCGCATTAATAAGCGTAAAGGGATGCTGATCGCATTGGCGAACGGATTCCTGTCATGCCTTTCAGATTTTTGGATCAATCCTCTATTAGCCTTGGTGATCATCGTCCTGTACGGTCACGGCTCCCTCTCCCAATCGATTATCTTTTCCATCGCCGCCGTTATCCTGATGATGTGCGCCACGGTCATCACCTGGCAGAATCAATTGGCCTTTAAATACGCCCAGGCTAGTAATGTCGTGCCGGTGGCACAGGTGCCGATCCAGATCGCTCCGATCCTGGTATATTTTTTCATCTTTGGTCTTACTCCCCCAAGTTCTTTGTCTGTTTTCTATATCTTATTGGGAACCATGCTCACCATTGTCGCTGGATTCCTGCTTGGACGGAGGCAGGAAGAACCGTTTGAATAGGAGATTGTTAATGCGTCGTTTACTCACCTTTTCGGTTACCCTCCTTATCCTTTTCAGCATCGCAGCGCCTGCCTCAGCCAGCACCACCATCCGGGTGTATTACTCCGGTCCGAAAGACAACAGCGTCTATGGTGCCCTCACCCTGGCTCCCAAGGGGACTTTCTCCATTGTCAGCGACCCAGCCCAGGCGGATGTTTTTGTGCTGAACGGCATCATCCCGGACCCCCCTCGCATCGCAAGCCAGATCCAGCGTGGTGCAGGACTTGTCCTTATCCTCGGCCCCGGGATGTCTCCCGCAGACATTGAAGTGGTCAGTGGGATTCCGGTGGCGCTTTCTGAAACAACCGCCGCGGCGAGTCTGACGGACATAAAAATCAGCGACCCGCTTGTCCAGCAGATCATTTGGAACGGTGCACCGCAGGTTCGCGAACGCATGCAGGTTCTTACACCGGTCTCTTCGGTTCAACCGCTGGTAACCGCTTACGAAAACGGGGACTGGATTTTATGGGCGGGAAATAAGCCCAACATTTACTTTTTCAATGCTTACCTGACAAATTTCACGGACCCTCAATCGCAAAAAACAGCAGCCTACAATCCGCAAATCCAGGAATGGGCATATTTCAACTACCTGGTCTACCATCTCACGGTCAGGGCTGCCAGCCAGACTCCCCTTTCATTCGCAGATTATCCTGCTTCGCCCGTCCCTCACAGGTTCGACCGGAACATCCTCTTCCTGATCATGGGATTGTTGGTGGTCACCACTTTCGGGGCATTCATCCTCGTGCGGAGGTATAGCCTTAAGCATCCGGAGGAGTTGGATAAAATTGTCTCAGACCGCACCAGTTTCGAAGTGCGTGAGGCCAAGACCGAATGGGAAGAGGTCGGGTTTCATCGCCCGTTGGGAGGGTTCCTGGTTGCGCTGAGCATTGGGCTGATCTTCTTCATCCCGCTCATCATCTACCAAAACTTGATCTTGCCTACTTATATTCTCCCATCTGCCCAGGCGTTGGGCATCTGGGGACGGGTGACCCAATTCTTCAATCTGGCTTGGTTCTTTTTTGATATGGGGACAAGCATTGCTTTCATCAAATTTCTCTCGGAACATCGCGTAAAAGATCCCAGGAAAGGCATCCAGTACGGGCAGGTATTTGTCTGGTGGCAGGCGCTTTCAGGAGCAGTGCAGGTGGCATTGGTGATCGCCCTGGCAAGCACGGTTGCGCCTCGCTCGGCATATGCGCTGTATGCCTGGAGCGTGATCATCCATTCCTTCATCCAAATTCCCGGTTTTTACCAGGTGATGAGGCATGCGCTGACCGGTTTCCAGCGTCTGGACTACAGCCGTCTTCTGGATATCGCCTTGAACGTGGTCCTGCCGATGCTGGTCCAGCCAGTGTTTGTCTCGATCATGTTCGCCTGGGGTCGCGCCCACCCAATCTTTGGAGGGGCAATGGGTGGGTTGCTTGGCATGGGGATCGCTGCCTATGCTGCTGAATTGCTGACTTTTCTGCTGGGTCTTTACCTCTATCGCAGGGTGGGATACAACGCCCGCATCCTTTTCCTGGCGCATTTTGACTGGGAGGTGGTCAAGACCAGCTTCAAGTTTGGGGTATTTGAAATGCTCGGCTCGGCTGCCTGGTCATTCGGGCAGGCAATGGAGATTGCCATCACCCAGGCTCGCCTGATCAATTATGCTGAAATCTGGGGGAACTGGGGGCTGGCGCAAAATTTCATCTTCGCATTCAATGTTACCCAAACCCTTAACGATGGGGTTATGCCGGCAATATCTGAAGCGATTTCACACGGGAAGCGTGTGTTGAGCCAGTATTACAGCGTAATGGCGTACAAGTACAACGGACTCACCAGCGCCTTCATCGGTGCTGTCCTGCTGGCGGTTGCCCCAAAATTCATCCTCGGTTCCACTGGTGCTGAGTTCCAGCGCGCCGCTATTTATGTGATTCCCCTCACCATATGGGGAGCTGTGCAGTTCCCCTCCTGGGTGGGCGATAACGTGCAGTTGGGTTCCAACAAGCCCTGGCTTAAATCCATCCTGGTCTTTTCTGAACAGGTCGTCCGGGTGGTGCTGGCATGGTTCCTCCTTGCCCGTTTCCAGGTGACAGGGCTGATCGTTGCATATTTTGTTGGATTGTTTACCAAGGGCTTTGCAGCGTACATTATCAATCATAAAATCTGTTTCCCGCAGCGGTTTTACATCTGGCAGTCGCTGGTGGCGCCATCTGCTGGCTGGTGCCGCGCACTATTTTGTCTTGTGGGGCATCAGTAATCTCCTATGGAAAGGCGATCAGATCACCAGCGTATTGATCTTTTTCATAGGGATCCTTCCCATCCTTCCCTCTGTTCATGTTCCTGTATGGGCTGTTCGGTGGCTGGGACACGGATACCCTTGCCGAGCTGCAGGATGCTGTTTCGCTGACCGGCAGTGTCCGCTGGCTGACACGCTGGGGTATTTACGAACCGACTGCCCTGGGAGCGCGCATCAGCCCCTTGAATAACCGCTTCCCGATCACCAACCGGGCTGCTGCGATGGAAGAGGCCAGAAAATTAACCGAAGAAAAGGTCAAATTATAGACAGGAAACCCAGCTCTGCGGATTCGATCAGGTTGAAAGATGGTCGCATGCTCGGTTACGCCGAGTATGGTGATCCGCGCGGCGCGCCATTGTTATTCTTTCACGGCACTCCCGGGTCGCGCTTCTTTCGTCCCCCTGATGAGGTTACTTCCCGCCTGGGCGTGCATCTGATCTGTGTAGACCGTCCAGGGTATGGGTTATCCACCTTTCAATCTGGTCGCCGTTTCCTGGATTGGCCAAATGATATCCTGCTCCTGGCAGATTCACTGGGATTGGGAGAAGTTTACCGTGGCTGGTCATTCGGGCGGCGGACCCTATACATTGGCTTGCGCTCATTCCCTGCCAGGTCGCGTGCGTGCTGCGGCAGTTATCTCCGGTGCGGGGCCGCTTGAAACTCCTGGTATCACGAACGGCATGTCTGCATTGAATAAATTTGGACTAAAAGTGGGACGTTTCATCCCTTGGCCGCTCTGGCGGGTTTTTGTGTGGTTCGTCTATCACCGTCGCGCGGCTGACCCCGCAGCAGATATCGTGCGCGGTTCAGGTCACCGCCCACAGGCTGACGAACAACAGATGCGCAAACTGGATGTCAGGGAGGCCTGTATCAAGTCCGAAATTGAGGCATTCCGTGGCGGGCTGCGCGGTCTTGCTTGGGATACACGCCTGCTCACTCTTCCCTGGGGGTTCCGCCTGGAAGATATCCGCGTCCCTGTCCATCTTTGGCAGGGAACTGATGATGACCTGGCGACGCCGGCAATGGCTCGTTATATGGCTGGCAAAATCCCCGCCTGCAAAATGACAATTTTCGAGCACGAAGCTCACCTGCTATTATTTCCCCATTGGGGAGAAATATTGACACAACTCTTGCTGGAGTGACTATGCGCAACATCCATATTGTTTCCCACACCCACTGGGATCGCGAGTGGTACCTGCCCTTCCAATTGTTCCGTCTGAAACTCGTTCATCTGGTCGATGGGTTGCTGGAGCTCCTGGAACATGACCGGGATTTCAAATTCTTCATGCTCGACGGTCAAACCATTGTGCTGGATGATTACTTGCAAATGCGCCCCGGGATGGAATCCATCCTCCGCGAGCACGTCCGCAAAGGTCGGATCGTCATCGGCCCCTGGCATATCCTGCCGGATATGTTCCTGGTCGGTCCTGAAGCCCACATTCGCAACCTGCAGCAGGGAGACCGGACGGCCCGTAGGTTTGGTCCCAAAATGATGATCGGGTACATGCCCGACTCATTCGGGCACATCGGTCAGGTCCCTCAGATCCTGCGCGGGTTTGGGATCGAAGTGGCTGCCCTCTGGCGCGGGGTGGATGACGGACCCGCTGAGTTCTGGTGGCAGGCACCCGACGGCTCACGCGTGCTGATGGCATATTTGCGCGAGGGCTATGGCAACGGAGCCGACCTTCCGGCTGATAATCTTGAGCAATTTGCCCGGATGGTCGACGAAAAGGGGGATACGCTCGCCTCGGCCTCGGCACTCTCTGACTTGCTGGTCATGGTTGGCACAGACCATATGGAACCTCCCCCCAACACCTCCGAAGCCATCGCCTACGCCGACGAGATGCTGCGCGGCACGCATGTCATCCACTCCACCCTGCAGCGCTATGTGGATGCTGTAATTGCCTCATTAAAAAAACAAAATATCGAACTCCCTACGCTGATCGGAGAATTACGCTCCTGCCGGCGGATGCATCTCCTGCCGGGGGTATTGTCCACCCGCATGTGGATCAAGCAGCGCAACCATGCCTGTGAAACCCTGCTCACCAAATGGGCTGAACCTTTCAGCACCTGGCAGGAAAGAATTGCTGGTACCCAGCCCGGTATCCTCACCGGGAAACCTGAAATCCTGGAACAGACCTGGCGGCTCCTGATGGAAAACCACCCCCATGATTCCATCTGCGGTTGTTCGGTCGACCAGGTCCACCAGGAGATGAAAGTCCGCTTTGACCAGGTCGAGCAGGTCGGCGAGGAGATCACCAGGGAGTCGTTGGAGGGCATTGCGAGCGCCGTGACCACCGACAGGGGATCCCCCTCCCCTGAACCACTGGCATCCGGGTCCCTTGTTGTTTTCAATCCTTCTTCCTTCACTCGAACGGATGTACTCACTGCCGCCATGGAACTTCCACCCGGCGTCAGTGAGTTTGACATCCTCGACGAGAATGGCGATTTTCTGCCGTACCAGGAACATGGTTTGGGAAGTCACGAGATCATCAATTTCGAATTCGATGGGCGCGGCCTGCAAAATGCCATCGGCAATATCAACGAAGGGCGGGCTGCCGGGATGACCATCCAGGATATTAAGATCCGCCGCCAGGGAGCTGAGGTGTTCATTGAAACCATCATGGCGGAGGATGGGGAACCGAACCTTTCCGCCTGGAATGCCGGTCGCAAACAGATCGACGGGTATATTGCCGATCCTTCCATCACAAGCTATCATGTTCGCGCTCGTTCCACCTCTGCCACCCGGATCCTGATCACCGTTCCTGATGTTCCTGCACTAGGCTACCGCACGTTGTGGATTCGTCCCCGCACCCCTCAAACCAGGCCTCCCATCCGGCTCAATTGGATGGTTAAGCTTCTGCTTCCGCTGGCACGTCTGCCTTTCCTCCAGGCCATGGCAACCCGCAAACGCTATGCCAGGCCTCCTTATCAGGATCGAGAATGATTATTTCTCTGTCGAAGCTCTTGTCGATGGCACACTCACCCTCATGGATAAAAAGACGAAACAATCTTTCCAGGGTCTCAACCACTTTTTGGACGGTGGTGATTGCGGCGATGAATACAACTACTGCCCCCCTGCCGCGGACCGGGTTGTCGTTCCTCGTTTAAAACACGTCAGTCTTTCGCGCGGCCCCGTGCAGCAGTCGCTGGAACTCGAGATGGAACTTTCCACCTCCCTCTCCCTCTCGCCGGATCGGAAGTCACGCTCTCAGCAAAAAGTGACCATCCCCATCACATCGACGATTTCGCTTACCAACGGTGTCCCGCGCGTGGACGTCCATACCCGCGTGGATAATCACGCCCGCGACCACCGCTTGCGCGTTCATTTCCCGGCTCCATTTGCGTCCGCACTTGGCGTTCATGACGGTCATTTCGAGATCGTCGAACGGAAGGTTGGCGTCCCCGCATTCGATGAAACCTGGGTCGAACAGCCCCGCCCCGAGGTCCCCCAGCGTGCGTTTACCAGCGTCAGCGATGGGTTGCAGGGGCTCACGGTCGCCAATCGTGGTTTGACGGAGGTCGAGGTCCTTAAGAATTCCTCCGGGAATGCTGAGATTGCGCTAACTTTAATGCGCTGCGTGGGTTGGTTGTCGCGGGACGATTTCTCCACCCGTAAAGGACACGCCGGTCCGTTCCTCGAAACCCCCGAGGCGCAGATGCCCGGTACCTGGTCGTTCGATTATTCGATCATTCCTCATGCCGGCGATTGGCGTAATGCCTTTGAACAGGCATACGGTTTCGAAACCCCCATGCGCCTGGCTCGTACGGGACTGCACCCCGGCACCTTGCCTTTTTCCGGTTCCTTTGTCAAAGTCGATTCAGCTGAATTTGTCGTCAGTGCGGTCTGTCAAAGTGAAGATGGAGGAGGCTGGCTCCTGCGCGGCTATAACATCACCAGTAACCTGGTTCAAGTGACGCTGCTGCCTTGGAAGTTATTTAAGAAAGTGGAGCAGGTGAATTTGGCTGGTAAAAAGGGGACTGCGCTGAAACCTGGTCGGGATGGATCCCTCTCCTTCCCGGTGAAAGGTCACGAGATCGTTACCATACTATTCAGGGATTAAAACGATCAGGTCGACCTTTGCGGTCGACCTGATCTATTTTATTTGGACATTTATCTGGAATTCAGGTAGCGTATCGAAGCGATCACCGCTGTGCCAAATACCACCACCCATACCCCCAGCACGGCATAAGCATATACATCCAGGGATATCCCGGGAATGGTATATAGTATGGCGGCAGACAATACCTGGACCAGCGCTGCTGCCAGCAGCCATTTTCCACTGTACGCATTGACCGGGTACCAGATCTCGGGGTTTTCCATCGTTTTCTTCACCCTGAATCCGTACAGCCCGTTTGGGGGAATTTTCCCCAGGATCAACGGGATCGATATCCCGGCCAGGAGCAGCCCGCTGAAAACGAACAACCATAATAAGACGACCATGCGCACCTCCGCTCAGTCCCGGGTTTCCCCAAAATAATCTGTTTGTGCAAGAATAATCTAAAAATCAGTTTGAACCTGGGGCATTTTATTTTTAATCCTTCGCGAATTATAGCATCCCTGCCTGATTATCTTGCTATAATGGGCGTATGACAGATTTCTCCCTTTCCCCCGAGCACCTGATGGTGCAGAACATGGTGCGCGAGTTCGCGCAAAAAGAGGTCGCGCCGGTCATCAAGGAATGCGACCGTCAACAGCAAATGGCGGATTTCGTCCTGCCGCGCATGGGCGAGCTGGGTATCTTGGGCATCTGCCTCCCCGTTAAATATGGCGGGCAGGGCATGGACTATATCGCCCTCGGGCTGGCTTGTGAAGAGCTGGAGGTGGTCGACACCTCGCTGCGGGTGGTGATGTCCGTTCACGTTGGACTGAACAGCATGGCTCTCTTTCAATGGGCTACCGAGGAACAGAAACAGCGCTTTCTCACGCCCCAGGCCCAGGGGAAAAAGATCGCCTGTTTCGGCTTGACCGAGCCCGGGGTTGGATCGGACGTGGCTGCCATGGTCAGCACGGCGCGCCGCAAGGGCGACGAGTACGTATTGAACGGTGAGAAAATGTGGATCTCCCTTGCCACCAAGGCTCACCACTGCCTGTGGGTGGGACGCACCAACCCGGAGGCTGCCGACCCCCATGAAGGCCTTTCCGCCTTCCTGGTGGAACTGGACCGCCCGGGGGTCACCACCGGCGATATCCATGGTAAGTTGGGCGTTCGCGCTGGTTCCACCGGCTGGATCGCCTTCCAGGATGTGCATGTCCCCGCCTCCAACCGGATCGGGGAGGAAGGGGAGGGTTTCAAGATCGCCATGAGCTGCCTGGATAATGGGCGTTACACGGTGGCATCGGGTGCCACCGGGTTGATCCGCGCCTGCCTGGAAGCCAGCGTCCGTTATGCCAGGGACCGGCATGCCTTCGGTCGTGAGATCGCCAAAACCCAGCTCATCCAGCAGAAGATCGCCCGCATGGTGCAGTCCTATGAGATGGCGCGCCTTTTATACCTGCGTGCGGGTTGGATGAAGAACCAGGGCAGGCGCAATACGCGTGAGACCTCGCTGGCAAAGTGGTTCGCCACAGACGCCTCCTTCGACGCGGCCAATGAGGCAGTACAGGTCCATGGCGCGTACGGATACAGCGACGAGTATGACGTGGAGCGCTACCTGCGCAACTCCAAGGGTGCGGTCATCTACGAAGGCACCAGCGAGATCCACCAGCTTCTGCAGGCCGGCTACGCATTGGGGTACCGTGAAGATGCTGTGCTGCGCTGTGAATTGCCTGCTTACGATTCAACTTCCTGGTCGGAATAAGTCCTTCCGGCGATTCCATCTCTGTTCGTAATGAAATAAAAAATCCGGTGTCACCACCGGATTTTTGCTATTCGGTTTTTTTGATCAACTCGCCCACTTTTTGACGGAACAAATGCATGTCGAACGGCTTGGTCCAGATGTCGTTCGCCCCGGCCTCCAGTGCCTGGGTTCTTTCCCGGTCGCTGCTCATCGCGGTCAG
The DNA here is from genome assembly GCA_963826215.1 of uncultured Chloroflexia bacterium. Classification (GTDB taxonomy): domain Bacteria; phylum Chloroflexota; class Anaerolineae; order Anaerolineales; family Villigracilaceae; genus UBA877. The sequence goes on from CAWGWL010000033.1 coordinate 852,635, forward strand.
CATCACGATCGGGATTTCCTTGCCAGATGGCAGCAGCCGCATATTCCGGCATAACTCGTACCCGTTCATATCCGGCATCATCACGTCCAGGATGGCAAGGTCGGGTTTTTCCTGCTCTAACAGTTTAATGGCTTCCGTGGCGTTCAGCGCGGTCGTCACTTGGTAGCCTTCCATTTCCAGGATCTTGGAAAGCAGCACCAGGTTCATGTCATTATCGTCGACTACCAGGATGTGCTGGGTCATGTGCATTTTCACCTTTCCTTTAGAATACCCGATAAACCGCAAATTCGTCAAGTCGCAAATCATTTTTCCCGTATCGGATTGCTTATTCCATCCCCGCAATGGGGCTGCTCGGCTATAATGGACGAAATTGGAGGCCTCATGCCCAACATTTATCCTTCTGCTCATCCCCTGGTTGCTCACAAATTATCTCGTCTGCGCGATAAGCGCACCGAGCCAAAGAAATTTCGCGAACTCGTCCGCGAAATTTCTGCGTTGCTGGCGTACGAAGCCACCGCGGACCTGGTCACTGTTCCCCGCCAGGTGGAGACGCCCCTCATCTCTACCACCGGCGTGGAACTGATGGAAAAGATCGGTCTGGTGCCGATCCTGCGCGCTGGGCTGGGCATGGTGGAGGGGGTCTGGGAGTTGATGCCCACCGCCGAGGTCTGGCATATCGGCATCTTCCGCGATGAAAAGACGCTCCGCCCGGTGCAGTATTACAACAAGCTACCGGTCGAGCCTACCGTATCGGTCTGCCTCATCCTGGACCCGATGCTCGCCACCGGTGGGTCTGCCGTAGCCACCGACTGACATACTCAAGCGCTGGGGGGTAAAGAAGATCAAGTTCGTCGGCATCATCGGCGCGCCGGAGGGTATTGCTGCCATGCAGAAGGCCCACCCGGACGTTCCCATTTTCCTTGCCGCCATCGACGACCACCTGAACGAACGCGGCTACATCGTCCCGGGCCTGGGCGACGCTGGAGACCGTCAATTTGGGACTGGCTGAGCCGTTCATCAGCCGATATCGACCCCGGTTACCCTGGATAAGATTTGGTGAATAATAAATAGCGGGATGATCAGCAGGATATGCAGGCTCCCGCTGAGCCCGAAGATCATCGCCAGTGCCCCCAGGAATTGGTTGAATCGTGGTGCCAGGTTGGTCAGCATCCACGTCCCCGCCCCTGCCAGGATCGCCACCCCCACCAGCCCCGCCACCAGGAGTCCCAGCGGCAGCCACGCATGCCGGTCGGATTGCGATGGCAGCATCGTGCTGCTTATCGTAAAAGCCAGGTAGAACCACAGCCAGAAATCCTGTGCAGCGGGCACGGCTCTCAACGATCCCAGGAACGTCTCCCAGTCGCTCACGCGGATGGCTTCCCATAAGGGCATCAAATGTAAAAAATAAATGGCTGTGGCTGCCACGAACGCGCTGCCCGCCACCAGCGGGGCTGCACCGATCAATGCATCCCGCACGAACCCGCCGGAAGCAGTCTCCACGTATCCCAGGCGCAGCTTGCCGTTCGCCTGGGCCTGGGGGATCAGCGAAAACTTCCCCGTCTGCACTCCCAGGATCTTGGCCGACAGGAAATGGCTGAGTTCGTGAATCAGCACCCCGGGGAAGAAGATCAGTGCGAAAAGCACCTGGCTTACTCCGGCAGATCGCGTCACGATCAGCATCACCGCCTGGATCTCGCGGTGCAGCGCGCGCTGGAGAAAAATGAAGATTATCAGGGCGGCCAGCAGCCACAATAAACCGCCAAAAGCAGCTACAGTTGTCAAGGCTTTACTCCAGGCTCGAAATACTCCCTCTGCAGGATAAAACCATTTGGATCTATGGGGAAAATATTCGCTGCTATTGGTGTCGTTGTGCAGCCGCACGTACGATGCTTAGGAATTCTTCCACCTTCAGGCTCGCTCCGCCCACCAGTGCCCCGTCGATCTCGGGCATGCCAAAAAACTCGGCAGCGTTTGCTGCCGTCACAGACCCGCCGTATAACACTCGCATTCCCTGGGCTGTCGCTTCGCCGAACATTTCTGCCATGGGTCTGCGGATGGTTTCCCGGATGACCATATTCGCATTGTCCGCGCTGGAGGCTTTCCCGGTTCCGATCGCCCACACCGGTTCATAGGCGACCACGACCTGCCTGGCAAAATCAGGGTCTAGACCCTTAAGTCCCACCCGTATTTGCCGTGTAACCACCTCCGCAGTTCGTCCTGATTCGTATTCCGCCAGGGTCTCTCCCACGCATACGATCGGGATGAGGTCTCGCAGTGTGAGCCGCGACGGTTTTCTTGTTCACGCTGTCATCGGTCTCACCGAAATAGGTCCGGCGCTCTGAATGCCCCAGGATCACGTATTTGCAGAATTCCGCCACCATGCCGCCCGCCACTTCGCCTGTATATGCCCCCTTGGCTTCCCAATGCATATCTTGCGCTCCCACCTCGATGTCGGTTCCCGCCAGCAGGGCTGACACCGGGAAGAGCGCCATGAATGGCGGGCAAAGCACCTTTTCAACACCCGCCACCTCTCCCAGCTCTTTGCTCATCTCTGAAACCAGCGCCCTTGCTTCGGCGATGGTTTTATTCATTTTCCAGTTTCCAGCTACGAACGGTTTCCTCATGATGGTTTTGTCCTGTTTTTCATTCTGCTATGAAAATCAACATTCTACTGTTGATATATTGGCTATGCGATATATGACTTATTTTGGCTCTATCAGCCAATGAAACGCAGGACGGGTTTGTTGCCCGTCCTGCTGTTCTCTCTACTTCTTGTCCATCAGTGCCGCCACCCCCGGCAGTTCCTTGCCTTCCAGGAATTCCAGCGAAGCGCCACCACCGGTGGAAACGTGCGTCATTTGTTTGGCAACCCCTGCTTTCTTGACCGCGCTGGCGCTGTCTCCCCCGCCGATCACCGTCACCGCGCCGGACTCTGCCAACAGCTTCGCCAGGGCAAATGTCCCCGCGGCAAACTTGGGCATTTCGAACACACCCACCGGTCCGTTCCAGACGATCAATTTGGCGCCTTTCAGGGTTTCCTTGTACAGTTCCAGGGTCCTGGGTCCCACGTCCATCATCCGCCAGCCGGCCGGGATATTCCCCACTTCCACCGTTTTGCTGTTCGCCTCCGCCTCGAATTTGTCGGCGATGACCGCGTCCACGGGCAGGATGATCCGTTTCCCGGATTTTTCCAGGATGGCCTTGGCGGTCTCCACCGATCCGGCTTCGACCAGGCTGTCCTGCATGTTCAGCCCCTGCGCCGCCAGGAAGGTGTTTGCCATGCCTCCGCCGATGATCAGCTTGTCGCATTTTTTCAGCAGGTTTTCCACCACCAGGATCTTGTCGCTGATCTTGGCGCCTCCCAAAATGGCGATATAGGGATGTTCGGGGTTTCCGGTGGCTTTCCCCAGGTATTCCAGCTCCTCCTGCATCAGGAAACCGGATACCGCCGGGAGGAAATGCGCCACTCCTTCGGTGGAGGAATGTGCCCGGTGGGCAGACCCGAATGCGTCGTTGACGTAAACGTCGCCCAGCGCTGCCATTTTCTTGGCAAGCTCCGGGTCGTTCTTTTCCTCTTCAGGATGGAAGCGGGTGTTCTCCAGCATGATCACTTCGCCCGGCTTGAGTGCTTTTGCCATCTTTTCCACTTCGGCACCGACGCAGTCCGGCGCCATCGTGACCGGTTTGCCGAGCAGCCCTGCCAGCACTTCCGCTGCCGCCTTCAGGCTGAATTCGGGGTCGAACCCGCCCTTCGGTCGTCCCAGGTGACTCATCAAGAGCAGGGATGCTCCCTGGTCGAGTACGTACTTGATCGTCGGCAGCGCCGCTTTGATGCGTTTATCGTCGGTGACTTTCCCCCCTTCCATCGGGACGTTGAAGTCCACCCGCATCAATACCCGCTTTCCTTTTAGATCGATATCTTTAACCGTCATTTTACTCATGCTGCCTCCACCTGCCCTGTATATATAAGGAGACCAGGGTTGCAGGCGCTTCAATTTGCCTGGTTCCCTGATCTCGATTAATGTTTCTGCTAAAGGCTTTTAGCCATCAGTGCAGCAAGGTCTGCCGTGCGGACGGAGTATCCCCACTCGTTGTCGTACCACGCAACCACCTTGACGAAGTTGTTTTCGGTCTTGCCCAGCACGCTGGTAAACGCCAGGTCCACCGAGGCGCTGTGCGGGTCGCCTTTGAAATCAACGCTGACCAGTGGTTCGTCGATCGCCTGCAGGATGCCCTTGTTGCGCGGCAGCTTGGCGGCATCCCGGAATGCCTGGCGCAGTTCATCGGTGGTGGTCATTTTTTCCAGCTCGGCGGTGAAGTCCACCACCGACACGGTCGGGGTGGGTACTCGCAGGGCATACCCGTCGAATTTGCCCTTCAGGTCGGGGATCACCAGCGAAATGGCCTTGGCTGCCCCGGTGGTGGTCGGGATGATGTTCAACGCCGCTGCCCGCGCCCGCCGCAGGTCCGAGTGCGGCATATCCAGGATCTTCTGGTCGTTGGTGTAGGCATGGATGGTGGTCATGAAAGCGCGCTTGATAACGTACTTGTCGTGTACCACCTTGGCAGCCGGCGCCAGGCAGTTGGTGGTGCAGGAGGCGTTCGAGACCACGTGGTGGATCTTGGGGTCGTACTTGTCGTCGTTCACGCCCACCACGATGGTGATGTCTTCGCCTTCGGCTGGCGCGGAGATGATCACCTTCTTCGCCCCGCCGGAGGTGATATGGTTGACGGCGCCTTTGACGGTCTTGCCTTTTTTATTGACTCCGTCCTCTTTGATCGTGAAGAGCCCGGTCGAACTCGATCACGATCTCCACGCCCAGGTCTTTCCACGGGATGGCTGCCGGGTCGGTCTCTTTGAACGCGGTCACTTTCCTGCCGTCGATGAGCAAATGGTCCTCGGCAAATTCAACCTTGCCGTCGTAACGGCCATAGTTCGAGTCGTATTTGAGCAGGTGCGCCATGGTCTTCATGTCGCCGATGTCGTTGAAAGCCACCACTTCCAGCGCATCCGGATAGTAATCCTGGATGGCCTTTAAAACTTGTCGGCCGATTCGGCCAAAACCATTGATCCCTACTTTGACGGTCATGCTATTACTCCTGAATGAAAAGATTAAGATCAACGCGGTTGCGTTGCATTTTCCTTGATCATGGGTCCGGTACGGTCATTATAGATGTCCATCAGGGACGCTGCCAGTTTGATTGCATCGTGGTGTTCTGGCTGGCGGTGATCTGCCAGGTCCGACACGTATAAGCGCGCATCCTTTTCAAGTTTCTCGTCCATCCGCACCCACTGGATCCCATTTTCTAACCTTTTATCATACCATGAATTGCAGACGATCACGTCCACAAGTTGGGAGCCCACCAGGTCTTCCAGGGCGCGGATGTGGTCCCCGCAGGTGTACAGGTCGGTCTCCCCTCGTTCCGTGGTCACGTTCGAAACAAAGAGCTTCAGCGCCCGGCTGGAGCGGATCGCCTCCAGCAGGTCGTTCACCAGCAGGTTGGGCAGCAGGCTGGTATACAGGCTGCCGGGACCGATGATGATCATGTCCGCTGCCAGCACCGCCTGGATCACCGGTGGGAATGCCGACGGGTTATCCGGCTCGAGCCACACCCGGCGCACCCGCCCGGCTGCCTTGGGGATCTTGCTCTCCCCCTCCACCCTTACCTCGGTCTGGTCGTGCGGCAGTTGCACGTCTGCCACCAGGCGCACGTTATGCAGGGTTGCCGGCAGCACCTGTCCGTGCACCGAGAGGGCGCGCCCCAATTCGGCGATCGCTTTCTCGAAACTGCCGGTGATGTCGGTCAGCGCTGAGATGAACAGGTTGCCGAACGAATGTCCTCCCAGCCCGGTATCTTCCCCGAACCGGTACTGGAATAACTGCGTGAGTAATGCCTCGTCGTCGGATAGCGCTGCCAGGCAGTTGCGGATGTCTCCCGGCGGCAGGATTCCCAGGCTGCGCCGCAGCTCGCCCGAAGAGCCGCCGTCGTCTGCCACGGAGACCACCGCCGTCAGGTTGTTGGTAAAACCCTTCAGTCCGCGCAGCACGGTCGCGATTCCGTGCCCGCCTCCGATGACCACGATGCGCGGACCATGCTCGCGTCGCCTGAAATCCGTCACCTGGTCCACCAGTCGCAGGCCCGGGCGCAGGAATGGTAACATCAGCGCCCGGTTGAGCCTCCAGATCCCCACGCCGGTCAAACCAAATCCGATCGCGGCAAAAATGGCGATCCGCCAGGGACGGGTGAGGAACCGTAACGAAACCAGGGAAAGGATCGGCAGCCACCACGTGTCTGGAGCCGTGCGGTACACATCCAGCAAATAAAATGCCAGTCCGGTCCCCAGCAGTGTGATCCCCGCCAATATAACCAGGAACCAGCGTTTTACCCCGATGCCCGGGACGAACCAGCGCAGGAAACGCAAAACCCCCCGCCAGATCGTGCGCATCCAGGAATCCCGTCGTTTTAACATTTAAAAGATGATAGCAGTCTTTATGCCACGTGTCAACAGAACGCGCGCTAATGACAGCCTTCACAATTACCTGTGAATTGCCGGGGGTATGGGGATGGGTATTCCGATCTAATACAACCGTCTCGGGACCACGCAATTATGCATTTCCCCAATCTTTACCCGCGGGGGGCTTGGGGGTATACCCCCCATTCTTTTATTCCTGCCGAGGCGGCATCAAGCCGCCGTTTGCGAAGCACCCCCTAGGGGCGGCAGTTTCGGCGCCGTGTGGCGCCGAAACATCTTTCCTTGGGGCGGGGGCAAGGGGGTGGGGACCAACTATTTCCCCCCTGCCCCCCATGTTATAATTTCCCCCATGAGCGCCATCGTTGCCCTGGATATCGGCGGCACGCAACTGCGTGCCGCGGTTTATCCCCCCAACGGAATAACCCCCCTCGCCGCACGAAAAGTCCCCTCCCGCGGCATGGAAGCTGGGGTTTTCGAGCGCTTGACAGACCTGATCGACTCCGTCTGGCCGGCGGAACCGGTGGATGCCATCTCGGTCGCCGCGCCGGGACCCCTCAATCCCTACACGGGAATAATAGTCTCCACCCCCAATATTCCCGCCTGGACCAACTATCCGCTGGCCGACCTGCTGTCCAAACGCTACAAGGTTCCGGCCTTCCTGGGCAACGACGCCAACCTGGCTGCCCTGGGTGAATGGAAATACGGCGCCGGTCAGGGTCACCAGGACATCCTCTATCTCACCCTCAGCACCGGCATCGGCGGCGGCGTGATCAGTGGCGGCAGGCTCATCGAAGGCTGCCGCGGCATGGCAACGGAACTCGGGCATGTCACCGTCCTGCCCGGTGGACCGCTGTGTACCTGCGGCGTTCCCGGTCACCTCGAAGCGGTCGCTTCCGGTCCTGCCATCGTAAGATATGTTGCAGATCAGGTCGCCGCAGGCCGGACGTCCTCCCTCCCCTCCGGTCAGGAGTTTACCGCCGGCGATGTCGCTGCCGCTGCGGCACGCGGGGACGCCCTGGCAAAAGAAGCCTTCACCCGCGCCGGCGGCTTTATCGGTCAGGCCGTCGCGGAATTCCTGCACATTTTCAATCCCTCCATCGTCATCTTCGGCGGCGGAGTGTCCCTCAGTGGCAGGTTGATCCTCGACCCGATCGAGGAATCCATGAAGCGCAATATCATGGACGCCTCGTATCTCGACGGGTTGGAAATTACCCTTTCAAAATGCGGCGATGACGCCGGGCTGCTCGGTTCGCTCGCCCAGGCGCGCATCCGCCTTTCCAAAGTTGGATGACACACAAAAGGAGAAGTATATGGAACCAATGAAATTACCTGGGCCAAAGGCCCGCGCCCTCATCAAGCGTGATGCCGCCGTGATCTCCCCCTCCTACCGCGCGGCGTCCCCTTCGTCATGGACCACGGCAAGGGCACCGAGGTCTGGGACGTGGACGGGAATCGCTTCCTCGATTTTGCTGCCGGCATCGCCGTCGTCTCCACCGGTCACAGCCATCCGAAGGTGGTCAAAGCCATCCAGGATCAGGCTGAGCAATTCATTCATATTTCTTCGGACTTTTATCACGAAAAATGGATCGCCCTGGGGGAAAAGCTCGACGAGATCGCCCCGTTTGCAGAGAACGCCGCCTCCTTCATGGCTAACTCGGGTACCGAGGCGGTCGAGACCGCCATCAAGCTTGCCCGTTACCACAGCGGGCGCACCAATTTCATCGGCTTTACCGGCGCTTTCCACGGACGCACCATGGGCGCGGTCACCTTCACCGCCAGCAAGCCCACTTACCACCGCGGCTTTTATCCGCTCATGAACGGCGTGGTCCACGCCCCCTTCCCGAATCCCTACCGTCCCATCCTGGACCGGTTGTCCGGTGAGGACTACGGCGAGACGGTCGTTCGCTATATTGAAGACGAGATCCTCGGTCACATCCTCCCGCCCGATGAGGTTGCCGGCATCCTGGTCGAGACCATCCAGGGCGAGGGCGGCTACATCGTTCCGCCCGCCGGGTTCTTCCCCGCCCTGCGCGAACTGTGCGACAAGCACAACATCCTGCTCATCGCCGACGAAGTCCAGTGCGGCATGGGACGCACCGGCAAGTGGTGGGCGATCGAGCATTTTGACGTCGAACCGGATATCATCACCGTTGCCAAGGGCATCGCCTCCGGCATGCCCATGGGTGTCTGCATCGCCCGTAATTCCGTCATGACCTGGCCGCGCGGTGCGCACGGCAACACCTTTGGCGGCAACCCCATGTCCTGCGCGGCTGCCCTTGCCACCATCGACCTGATCGAAAATCAATACCTGGAAAATGCCGCCACCGTCGGGCAGTACACCCTCGACGCCCTGCACGAGATCATGGCGCGCCATCCCTCCATCGGTGACGTGCGCGGCATCGGCCTGATGATCGGCGTGGAGTTCGTCAAGGACCGCAGGAGCAAGGTCCCGGCCGAGGAACTTTGCTCGAAGATCGTTGACCTTGCCTTCGAACGCGGCCTCATCCTGCTTAGCTGCGGCAAGAGCGTCATGCGCATTGCCCCGCCTCTGAGCATCACCCAGGCCGAGGTGGACGAGGGTCTGGCGATCTTCGAGGAAGCCATTACCCTGGCCGAAAAAGAAGTGAAGTAAGGCGCAGGTTATTGTTAACGACACACACCCCGGGTTTCGACTCGGGGTGTGTTTTTATAGAACGACTTTGCAGTGCACCATTAATGGTTAGTCGCTTGCTTTTCTTGTCGCGGTATTATTTTGACACTATTTTCCTCCCTGTCATCCCCCTCTTCCACCTTCAAAAATAGTAATCTCCCTTTCGGCGGACAGCTTCTACCTCGCTGCAGTTATACGACAGGATTGGGCTTCCTCCAGCGAGACCCACGCTATCATATTCCAGTAGCGCTTCGCAAGAGGGTCAGTTCAGGGTTTGGGGGGTATTTTCGGGCATGGGGTTCCGGGGGAGGGAAGAGTGTTTAGAGGTTTATCCCATTTCCCAGAGATACTTCAAACACCTTTGCTTGTGCGGGCAATGCGTGCAAATCTCCGCAGGCATTATGATGGGTTATGACCATTGGCAAAGTTGTTTGCCTACTTGGATACTTGTCAACCTTTCATACTCTATGATTCGCATATTGTATATAATGCGTGATTCGTGACACACCTAAATAAAGGTTTTACCCCCCATGAATTAATTCTCATGTTATTATTTTTCAATATTGATCGATATTAAGAAAACAAAGAACTTCCTCAATTTGTACGAAACGAGACAATAAAAAAAATCACGTGCCTAATATTATTATTTTTGTTTTGGGCCGTGTTCCTGAAGCTGACCTTTTTTTCAACAGTGTTCAGTGGACAAGCGAAATATATTGCGAGCTTAAAAAGTGACAGCGTCTAATTAATGGCAATTTCCGTTGATGAGTTTTACCAAATAAAAGTTTTCATCAAATGTTCTCGCCTATATCGGCTGCGCTAAGACATTAATCAAGTCTTTTTATTCTGCACGGAAAATGATTTGATTTTATATCCTAACTGACTTTATTGTTCACCCCTTTTGAACGTTCTTTGTTAATAAGGGAAAATCAAATGCTATTTAATATAGAATTGCACAATAATCGCAACAAGAGAATTAACAGCAGTATGAAAAATAATCGAAGGGGATATCCTTTTTGCATAGTAAACAAGTAAACTTAGTATTATTATTGTAATTGGCAATATTGTAAAAAAGGCTAAAGGATTTACAAACGCTTCCCAAAAGTGCACTAACCAAAACAAGATTACCTGGAACCAAAATATTCTTTTGTCAGTCCATCCCCATCTTCGTAATAATCCCCACAAAATCCCCCTAAATATTATCTCTTCAAAAGGTGATACAAAAGATAAATCAAAATAAGCGTTTCGTACTGCATTCCAAAGAAAACCATTTGCTAATATTGTTGACGTAGGATTAATGACGGGATGTAAAGAATAGATAATGGCAAACGGGATAATTAATAAACAAGATAAGAAGCTAACCAAAACCCACATGGGTTTGGTTTTTGGGATTTTACGAAAATATACAATGAAAGCGAATATAAGAATCGAACATAATAAATATATGCAAATCTTGAAATATATTTCACCTGGATTTCTAAAATTACCTCGGATTAATCCAAATATTATTAGAATTGCTAAAGAAAGATGGTCAATGTGGAATTCTTCCAGATTGTTATTTTCAGTAAGCACTAATAAAACAATACACAAATAGGATGCGATTACAAAAGAGTATTGTAATAAAGGATAATTATAGCTAATATTAAAAGCTTGATGTACTAATGGGTATACGTAGTTGATAATTAATAACAGCCCAATTACCAAAAAAAGAAGAATGGGAATAAATTTCCTTCCGCAAGGTAAATCTTTACTCATACGAATCCTGGCTAAACCTCTGCTAAATATGAAATCAGGAATATAAATAAATCTAATTATGTATGCAAACTCAGATACCCAATTGACCTAAGGCAAAAAATATTAGTAATATTATTTTGCTTCGTAATCTGATAATTGTGATGATATTTCCTCCGAAGAAAAATGAAGTTGATGCACCCTAATAAGTATTATATATGGCAATATGAGGGAATTAGTAACAAACTCTTATCTTATAAGTTAGGGTCCCTAAAAAGAGAGAATTGAAACACTTCACATATTAATGCTCAATTCTTCAAAATGTAGTAAATGGATTAACCTTTTTGGGTTCTGACGATTTCAATAAAACCAGCCCGAACCTCGGCTTTCTGGCTTTTTTCTTATACAAGGTTTTGTGGTGTTCCATTCTTTACATTTCTCAATTGTAGCGGAATTTTAATTATCATGGAATTAGAGTAAATAAATAGAGTATTACTATGAAATTATATATAGGCTGATAAATTTTCTCACCAGTTGTCAATTCAGAATAAGGAGGAAAATCAGAGATTTGATCTTTTGTAAACTTTGCATATGCCATAAAATTATCTACCCACGCAATTGGTGCCAAAGCTGGAATAGCTTGAGCAATGTCAGGTGGTACATATAGCTGATAATTGTCGATCCCAGTATCGACCGTCCCAATTGGATCAAATGGAATAGTCGGAGTAAAAGTAGCCGTTAGTGTAGGAGTTGGTGTGGAAGTAGGGCCTTGAATCAAGAATAAGCCAGGGGTTGATGTCGGTCCTGTTGGTGTAGCAGTTAAGTATGCGCTTAATGTGGAATCCCTATTTGGTGTAGGTGTATTTGTGGGAATCTCGTTGGATGATGGCGCAGTCAGTGCGCTGGTTTGAGTTAATGGATTTTGCAGAGGAAGTAGCATCTTGATAAGTGGCAATTCTTCGCATTCAATATCAGTCACTATTGTCCTGATGTACCGAGCTCTGGTGCAATGCCCTGTGGGATCCGTTCCGTTGATAGAATTATTATTTGTGTAACTATACCGATTGAACGCCTGTGGGTTCCCCACTCCCGGCACGATTGAATCTGCCTGGGTGAACCGGCCAAGCAAAGGATCGTAGAACCGCGGCATTGTAATCCATCAACCCCAGCGAATACCCGTTCTGCTGCGCATCCAGGTTCCTCTGCCCCGTGTACCCCAGGTCGGTCTGGGTCACCGTGCCCGCGTCCGTGCGCACCTGTCCGAAGGGCATAATAGCGCTGCTCGCTTACCAGCGCGCCGTCCTCGTCGGTCACTGCCACCACCGAGCCCAGGTGATCGGTTAAGAAATAGGCTAGATCAGAGCACGTTCCATCCGCGCACTCCTTCATGGCAATGGTTATCCCCGCGAAGGCGTAATACGTCCGCGAGTGGTGATGTTCGTGCCGTCGTCCTGCACTTCGTACATTCCGCCAAAATAATAATAAGTTGTCAAGGTGCTGGATTATGTTGGGAATGCGTTGAAGAGTCTCACAGCGTTCCCAGGAACTCCACCGGCTTTCAAAACCGTCAGCAGTGCTGGCTGGTAATCTTTGACGTTACGCGTGATCAAATAGTCTGCCTTGCACTGCACTGCTGAGTAATCATCTGAATTGCATCTTCGTAATCGCCGTAGTCGAGGTTGAGCGTTTGCTCGGTGAAATCCGGTCGGTTGGTCTTTTATTCGACTCAAATTCAGAATCCTTATGTTGGTAAGACACTTACCTTCAATTTTTCTTCTGTCTCTGTCAAATTCAGTAACAGTAATATTCATCTGCCGTAATCTTGTGGGCTGCCACCATGCAGTCTTAGATGCAGACCTTTCTCAACCCACACCTTATTAGTTGATGGGCGGAGATAGGAAAATTTGCCATGTTTCATCATCCGCATACAATACCTTTAGGTGCCCATCGACATATTACGTGCGCATCATCGTCCCATAACTCATTATCTGGTAACATCTACAATTCAGCATTTGTTTGCTTTCCTAACTAATCCATTATAATCGGTATTGTCCAGAGTTATCAAAATCGGTATACCAAGTAATGCCGTCAAGGGACATTTGTAAAAAAGGTTCGTTGTTTTTCCAGAAAAAGGTAATAGTTGTAGATGTTCATCAATGTACTTTTGAGCTTCCTCGGCACTTAACTCGGTTAATTTATTACATGAGCATTTCATCGCAAACCGTCCTGGTAGCAAATTGTGTAACTGATCAAGGCGAAGGTTTGGAAGTAGATATTCTGAAGCACGCACGAAGCGTCACCGGTTCCTCTGCCCCGTATACCCTAGGTTGGTTCTGGGTAAAAGTGTCTTCAGGATTCTTTTCCACTTCGTACACCCCTCCAATGTAGACCATGCTGCTTCATTCCATGTTGGTTATCCCTGACCGTATTCCTACCTACATTATATTCGAACTCGTTAGTCTGCTCGTTCCTTGGAACCGATATTAGCCGGTTCTCGTACATCGAAGACTGTTCAAAGGTCACTCTCCCTTTTATCGGCTGATTGACAAATTAGAACGTCTGTGCTATTATGGATTTACAAATAAGAGTTCGACCGAAAACATCACCATCGCGGTAGATACTCTTGCACCTTAATGACCGAAAATTGGGTATTCGTTCCTCTAAAATTAGGAAATTAACACGCGAATTTGAATTCGCCGCATCGGAGCTGGAGTTTTATGAAATAATGGTAGAAAGGATTTGTTCCTCTTCGTTCCTCAGGAACGATGCGCGACGGGCGGATCAACCGCCCGTACGCCATGCCGCTGACGTAAGTCAGCGGCAGTGACCGACGATGGTCATCCGTCAGTCGGAGGGACATGAGTCGCCGTCATTCGGAACATGAGGTATTCGTCCCTGCAAACTACTTCTGGTGCAAAGCGATCCACGTGCTTCTCTGAAAGAGTTGCTTTCTTCCGCTTACTCTTTCGCGTCATTATGAAACTTGGTGATTAATCCAATTCTATCGTTCCTGATCGTTTTGGCACGTCAGAGTGCTCGGATCAGCGTCACCTCCCTTCGCACGGCTCTCCCCCGGGTATGGTTCATCAGTGGAGATGTTTTTTTGCTTAGGTGTGTTTCCATCAATTCACCCTCCCCAAATCCTGTTTTGGATTTGGGGAGGGACGGGGTAGGGCTTTGCGGGCCACTGCCAGGGTCTGCCTCTTTGAAAGCCTGCCAACTCTTAAAATTACACCCCCAAAATCAGTCATTCGTTCCTGGTCGTTTTGGCACGTCAGACTGTTCAATGGTCGTCACCCCGGCCAATCAGCAGAGCCACATGGTCCCCTTCAATTCGGGACATGGTCCCCGTCATGGGGGGATTCGACGGCATTGTCCCGTCTGCTTTTCCGGGAAGGGATCCACTCCTTCTCCAAAGAGTTCTTTCGCGGTTTACTCCTTCGTGTCTTTGTGTTTCTCGCCCCGTACTTTGGGGGTTGTGGTTAACCCATATCATAATCTTCCGTCCTCAATTCCCAATCCAAAATCTTAATTCCTCAATCACTAACACAGCTCCAACATACAACTAGCATAAATCTTACAGTTCCCGCTCCTCTCGGTGATAAAATAATCTCAGTCTCTATTATCGAAAATGAACCATGCTTCCTGATTTCCGAGTTCGCCAACGCGACTACCTGCTCGAAATATCCCGCGCCCTCACCCAGGAGCTCGACCTGGATAAGCTGCTGGCGCGCATCCTGCGCATTTCCATCGAGATGCTGGCGGGTCAGGCCGGCATCCTCGCCCTCAAGGAGGCCGGCGGCTGGCGCGTGGCTTCGGCGCACGGCATCCCTCCCGCCTTCCTGAGCTACCTCGAACCGCTCCTGGCCGAAGAAAAAGCCGCCGAGCTCAACCTGGTCGAACTCAACCGCATGTTGAAGGACCTCACCTACACCGCCAGCATGGGCTTGCTGAACGGCGTCGGCATTCCCCTCGCCGCCCATGGACAGGTCATCGGCGTGATCTTTATCTTCCGCAGCTACCCCGACCTGTTCTCCGCCAACGATAAACTCCTGCTCCAGTCCTTCGCTGACCAGGCTGCCATTGCGGTCTTCAACGCCCAGCTCTACACCCAGATCAGTTACGAGAAAGGTCGCCTCGACGCCCTGGTTGATTCCGCCGCCGACGGCATCCTCATCCTCAACGCCGACCACACCATCGAGCGCTGTAACATCGCCTTCGAAAAACTATACGGTCGCCCGCGCGCCGAACTCCAATCCAAGGCCCATGCCGATATCATCCGCTGGTCGCGCCGCCCGGATGGGCTCACCCTCGAGGAATCCGAGGCCACCGGCTGGCCTCTCACCACCAACGCCTATCTTTATGTCGAAGGTGACCTCCAGCGCCCGGAACCGCCTCCCCTGCCCGTCGGCATCACCTATGCCCCCCTGCTTGCCGCCAACGGCACCCTGCGCAATATCATCGCCACCGTGCGCGACATCACCAAGTTTCGCAATGCCGACCAGATCAAGAACACCTTCGTCTCCATCGTCAGCCACGAGCTGAAAACTCCCGTGGCGCTCATCAAGGGCTACGTCAGCACCCTGCGCCGCGAAGACGCCAAATGGGATAAGGCCGTTATCAAGGACAGTCTCACCGTGATCGAGGAGGAGGCCGACCACCTGGCCGCCATGATCGAGGACCTGCTGGATGCCTCCCGCCTGCAGGCTGGCGGGCTCACCCCCAACCTGTCCGACGTTTCCATCCCAACCCTTGCCGAGCACACCGCGACGCGTTTCCGCACTCAGACCGACCGCCACACCTTCGTGGTCGACTTCCCCGCAAAATTCCCCATCATCCTCGCCGACGAGAACCGCATCATCCAGGTCATTTCCAACCTTGTCTCGAACGCCATTAAATATGCCCCCGAAGGCGAGATCCGCATCAGCGGTCAGGTCCGCCCCGAACAGGTGATCGTCACCGTCAGCGACCAGGGGCCCGGGATTGACCCCACCGACATCCCCTATATCTTCGACCGCTTTTACCGCTCCGACCAGGCCGTCCGCAAGACCAAGGGTGCCGGGCTGGGGCTGTACCTCGCCAAGGCGGTCGTCGAAGCCCACGGCGGGCGCATGTGGGTCGACCCTCAACCTGGTTCCGGTGCCCGGATTTGTTTTTCCCTGCCGCGTTCGCGCGAAATGCGGTAAGATAGGCTGTTTTCCAGACATTACACATCCCTTTATTATCGAGAGTATCCATCATGCCTCCTCAAAAGACCCAGATCCCCTGCCCCCGCTGCCGCCAGCCGGTCGTCGCTCAAGTTGAGCAGCTCTTTGACGTTACCTCCGACCCTGGCGCTAAGCAGCGACTGCTTGGGAATGTTTCCAATTTTGCCGTCTGCCAATCCTGTGGATACAACGGTCCCCTTGCAACTCCGATCGTGTACCACGACTCTGACAAGGAACTCCTGCTCACCTTTTTCCCGGGTGAGTTGGGTGTCCCTGTCAACGAGCAGGAAAAACTGATCGGCCCGCTCATCACCCAGGTCACCAACCGTCTTCCCGCTGAAAAGCGCAAAGCCTACCTGCTGCGTCCCCAGAGTTTCCTCACCCATCAAAGCCTCATCGAGCGCGTGCTCGGTGCCGACGGCATCACCCCCGAAATGATCCAGGCGCAGCAGAAACGGGTGTCGGTGGTCGAACGCCTGCTCACCGCCAGCAGTCCCGAGGTCCGCTCGGAGATCATCAAGCAGGATGCCGCCCTTTTCGACGCCGAATTTTTCGCCATTTTCAGCCGCCTGATGGAAGGCATCCCCGCCTCCGGGCAGGAAAAAACCGCCCAAACCATGGCGGATATCCAGAAACAATTCTTGACCGAGACCGACTACGGACGCAAGGTCGCCGCTCAATCGAACGAGATCCAGGAAGCCATCAAGACCCTGCAGGCTGCCGGGAAAAGCCTCGACCGCGAGAAGCTGCTCAGCATCCTGATCGAGGCTCCCACCGACGACCGCCTGAATGCCCTGGTCAGTTTCACCCGCCCCGGGCTGGATTACATGTTCTTCTCGAGCCTCACCGAGCGCATTGACAAGGTTTCCGGTGACGAGAAGAAAAAGCTGGAAGCCTTGCGCGAAAAATTGCTGGATATCACCCGCAAGATACGATCAGCGCGCCGAGGAGGAATTCAAACGTGCCGAAGCGCTTGCTCAAAACCCTGCTGTCTGCCGAGAACATCCCCCAGGCTACCAGTGACCATTTGGACGAGATCAACGATACCTTCATCCAGGTGATCAACCGCGCCCTCCAGGATGCCAATAAAAAGAATGACGCAGTCCTGATGCCGAAACTCCAGCAGATTGTGGACGTGCTGCAAAAAGCCAGCGCTCCGCCCCCCGAGCTTGCCCTGCTTGAGGAAATGCTGGCTGCCCCCGATGAACCTGCTCTGAACAAATTGATCGAAAGTCACGCCGCGGATCTCACCCCCGAATTCAGCTCCATCGTCGCCAACGTCATCACGCGCAGCGAGGAGCAGGCTGGCGGAAAACCAGCCGGCGAGGAGGCTCAGATGCTGGAAAAACTCCAGGCCATCTACCGCGCAATTTTGAAAGCGAGCATGAAGAAAAATCTCGGGTAAATAAAAAGAACTTCCGCTGTGACGAAAAGCGGAAGTTTTTCACTCATTCATCGACCGGTGGATTATCCAGGCGGATGCCGTGTCCGCGCACCGTCACAATATAAGTGTGCTCCGGGTCTATCTCGGCGATGCGGTCCCGCAGGCGGCGCAGGAGTGCATCCAGGGCCTGGTCAGAAACACCCACGGCCTCTTCATCGCCCCAGGCTTCGCTCACCAATTGGTGGCGGTCCACCACCTGCCCAAAATGCTCGCTGAGCACCCGCAGCACGTGGAACTGAAGGGCCGAAAGCGGAGGGTCGATCACCTGGTTATTTACCCACACCCTGCGCGAGCGCTGGTCCAGGCGCAATCGCCCGTTCGCGTTTTCGAAATCCGACAGCGGTACGGTTGCATCGGAAGTCAGGTACAGGAATTGCTGGGCAAGCGCAATTTGCACCATATCCCCGTCTTGTAGCGTGACCTGGCCCACCACCTGGGTCCCGTTGCGATGAACGCCGTTTTTACTGCCCAGGTCTTCGAGTACGATCCCATCCAGGGTGGGTGTCAACCGGGCATGGAACCGTGAAACCTGTCTATCCTGGATGACCACTTCGCAGCTTAACTCGCGCCCGATGGTAAGGGGTTTGTTAAGCACCCAGCGTTCACCTTTCAATGGTCCTGTCTGTCCGATCAATAAAGGGGCTTCTTCCAGGTTCCCTGCCATAATAAATATTCCCTCGAATTGGATTATACAACATGATTTCGAAAGGCGCTTATAATATAACCAATATCAACCGGATGCGTTACGCTGGTCAATCCACGCCGAAATATTCACCAGCCATGCTCCAACATTTTTCTAGTTTTCTGAGAATCGGACCGATATGCCTGTCGCGCTAAAAACCGGAGAGGTGCTGCGCGGCCGTTATCGCATTTGCGAGCGCATTGGCCAGGGTGGCATGGGAAACATTTACCTGTGCGATGACCTGCGTCTTGAAGGACGCCAGTGTGCGCTCAAAGAAGTCGAACACGACCGTACGGTTCCGTCCAAACTGTTGAAGGAAGCCCGCCAGCAATTCCTGCACGAGGCCACAGTTTTGGCGCGTCTGGATCACCCCAACCTGCCCAAGGTTTCAGACTTTTTCTCGATCGGGCCTCGCGACTACCTGGTGATGGATTACATTCCCGGCAAGGATCTGCGCTTGCGCATGCTTGATGCCAGGCAAAATAAATCCTTCCTGGTCGAGGAGGATGTGCTCAGCTGGGCCAACCAGCTGGCGGATGCGCTGACCTATCTCCACAACCAAAGTCCGCCCCTGGTCCACCGTGATGTCAAACCGTCCAACCTGAAAATTACTCCCAACGGGCTGCTAAAATTGGTTGACTTTGGCCTGGTCAAAGCTCTCGTTCCTGACGAAATGACCATCACCGTTATCCAGGGACGCGGCACTGCGCTCTACACCCCACTCGAACAATATGGCGGGGACGGTCTTCACACGGATGTTCGCAGCGATATTTATGCCTTTGGCTGCACGCTTTTTCACCTGCTTACCAATACCCCACCCACGGATGCACGCGAACGATTTTTACATCCTTCCAGCCTGCCTGCCCCGCGCAGCCTCAACCCGGCCATCAGCCAGCGCACCGAGCGCGCCATCCTGTGGGCGATGGAGCTCCACCCCGATGATCGCCCGCCGTCCGCAGAGGATCTCCGAAAATTCCTGATCGGTACGCGCGACCTTCCTCCACGTCCCACCGGGTCGGTTCGCCAGCAAAACTCTCTCATTCACATTATCAGGGGAAAACCAGAACGGGTGTTGCTTTGGATCTCCGCCAGCTTATTGGTGATCAGTCTGGTGGCTTCTTTGATCCCGTAGATAATTGCTGCCAGACAAATCCCGCGCCAAACCCGACCACCGCCCCCAGGATGACGATCAACATTATCCCCCACCAGCCATTATTTTGGAGAAATTCCTCCGCCCCCGGCATGCGGGTGGCTAGATAGGTATAGGCAAGCAGCCCTCCAAGCACAATACACAACCCCCAGCGTACCGCCCAATGTGGTGAAATAAACCTCTTACCAAGCCAGAACACTATGCTACCCAGTCCTCCCAGGACGATGATCATACTAAACCACCCGCCAATACCCGGGTATCCTGCCTGGATGGGTGAGACAGGCGTAACTTGTGGGGTGATGATTATTTCCGTGGTGGGAGATGGGGTGATGTTCGGAGTTGGAGCAACAATGGTTACACTTAAGCCTTCAGCAGAAACATCCAATTGCATGACCACCGATGTGAGAGCCGGGTCACTTTCTGCCCGGATTTCAAGCAACCCCGGGCGGTCGATGCTGAAGGAAGCTCTTGCAACGCCCTGAACTGTTGCTGCGTCGATCTGCTGAACGACTCCACCCTCCCTGCTCAGTTGAATATTAAACCGTACCCCTGTCCCATCTGGAACTGGGTGTCCATTATGATCAAGAATAAGGCTCGTCCGTACAGAAACGGTATCGCCAACCCGGAATGATGGCGTGGGAGTCACGTCCGGTGTTGCCGGGGCGGTTGATATTAACACTGGCGGCAAATCCCTTGAGAGCCCAATGACTTGATTTGGGTCAGGGGTGGTCGCAGTGAAAAGGTCATATCCAATCCCGGGAACAGATACAGGCAGGGACCCAATTGGAGAAAGTTCCTGGAAGAGAAGCCGTGCAGCCACTTCCACAAATGGAGCGGACTTACTGTAAAGACAATAATATGCAGTTAGCTTTGAAATATCGGTGGGATCGAGATAATAAGGAGCGTTGAATGCAAACACAACGATCCGTTTGTCTAGCAGCAAGTCCTGTCGTTCTGAAAGGAATCGACGAAGCAGGGTGGTTTGAGATTCGCCGGGTTCAGCATCCAGCATATTTATGACCACCCAATCCGCCTGACGAAGGTAGTTTTCCAGCTCTAGGTCTCCCGTGCCGCCTTCCAGTATGGCCCCTAAGCTGGTAAATGTGTACGAAATGAGTCTGTCTGCCCGCACTTGTCCGCCAGCAGAGGGACCATACAACCGCAGGATCACATTTTGTAGAGAATCACTGGCCAGCATTGGGTCTTCTTCACAAGTGCTGCATTGACTTCCCCGGCGAGTGTCAGTGAGAAAAACGATCCGGTCGCCGAAAGCTGGAGGCGATGGCAGTACAGTACTCATGTCTACTAAGCTGGGGCTGAGTAAAGTTGCCGATTCTCTGGCTACCTCAAAGGTCAACTCCTGAGATTTGTCCAGGTTCGCAAGCCCTTCCACAGGAGGTCGAACAATGGTGGGGGAAAAATCTCCATACAAGCGATATTTTGCTGTAAGGATGCGAACACCTGCATCATCAACGCGTTGGGCGAAAGCTGGATCTTCACGGTATTTTTGCGCGAAAAATTCAATCGCACGAATTACAGTGGTGTAATTATCCGGTGCATCGCTAGAAACAATATTCCCCATGAAAAGGAGATCATTCCCTGCCAGCAGTGCATCCCGCGCCACCAGCCTGGCCAAAAAAGATTGCCCGCCCGGGTCGTAGAAGCGGCGCACTGTTTGGCTGCCAAGATCATCGCTCACCATCAACCCTCCTGCGGTTCGCCAGGTGGAAAAAGCAGGAAGGGAAAGAATTTGGGATAAAGCCTGAGGATCAAAACTAACGGGACGCGTGGTAGAGCGAATATTGCCCTGGAATCCCTGATACCGGATATGAGAAACCAATAGACCATCCGCAGTGCTTTCTGTACTTAATGCGTTGCCAGTAACCGAAAAATATGGAGCCAATTCAATTTGCTTCAATTGCTCAAGCGATTTGCGAACGGTTGCCGGTTCCTCACCGGACGGTCGATCTGCGCTGCCACGACCAGGGAAGTGGTTAGCTATGACCATCAAGCGCTCATTACTTCCAGTATGCAAACCGGTAATATAAGCACTTCCCATTGCACCCACCCAATATGGATCTCCGCCGAACGCACTTGCCCCGAGGCCATTCCCAAGAGTGGAACCGGGTGATTCGAGAACATCTAACGATGGGCCAAAATATAAGTTAAACCCAATGCTGGATAATTCTTTCCCTGCAAGCGCTCCAACTTGCTCTGCAAGCCCGGTATTCCACGTAGCTCCAAGAGCCATCAAATCAGGAAGTGGAGTCAGACCATGCAGGATCTGGTCATTTGGAAACCCATCTCCAGCTTGCGAAATTCCGATGAAAAGCGGTATGTAATTGGATGGGGTAGAAATAGGCGTTGACTGGGTAGTGGGTACGCCAGTTGCAGTACTCTCCGGAATACCTTGCGAAATACGCCAATCAGCAGATTGTAATTCATCAATCAATTGATAGGCACCTGAAACCGTACCAGGGGTGGCAACGTAATTGTCATTGCCTGCCTGCAAAACCACTCCCCCGACATGGTAATTAGCGATGAGGTCAATTATTTGGGAGTCCGGATTTGCTGTGGCGCCAGTAAAAGTAACCAAAAATAGTTGTCCCACTCTCTCTTCCGGTGTCATATTTGCTAACATTTCAAGTGCTTTTGCAGCAGGGTCATTCGTTTGAGTCGTCCCTGTTGCCCGCACATTTGCCGGATAGTAAAAAGCGACCAACATGAAAACCAAGAGCATGAGAGAGACAAAACGGCGAAGTTTCATTTTTCTCGTATCGGGGATTACGTACTTTATTCAACACCAAAATTTAATACCATATTGTCAAATCAATGGATGCTGAGTTAATTGCCTCTCCCAAGGAGATTGAGTGCACGGGATAAGTTACCGGTAATAAGACCGTCCACCCCCAATCCAATCATGCGCTTCATATCCACTTCCTTATAAACTGTCCAGACATTAACCTGTTTTCCAGCCGCGTGGACCCGGTTAATCAACCCGGCATTTAGATCTGTGAAAAATGGATGCAAAGCATCATAAGAATCACGCCAACCAAATGATCGCCCCCAAAAACCCATCCACCCGCGCATTGTCAAAAGACCACATGGGACTTCAGGGAGGAGAGTACGAGCTTTACGTAAGTTCCATGGCAGGAAGGATGAAAATAAAACCCGTCTTTGCATTCCATGCTTTTTTACCATTTCGACCACATTTAGCACCAAAGTGTCGCTTGGAGTGGAATAATTGGTTAATTCAATATTCATATATAACAGTTTTCCAACGGTTTCAAATACTTCTTCGAGGGAAGGAATTTTTTCTTCAGGGAATTGACCCGGGAACTGCAACCCCGCATCTAGCCTCCGCAATTCACTAAACGACAGATTGGCTACATTCCCCTTCCCGTTCGTTGTGCGGTCCACGGTCTGGTCGTGAATGACAATGACCTGTCCATCAATGGTTAGTTTTACGTCAAACTCAACTGCATCCGCCCCTTTTTTGGCAGCTTCTTTAAAGGCTGAAAGCGTGTTTTCAGGCGCACATGCCTTATCGCCCCGATGAGCGACGATAATCGGGGTGGGGATATCATTCCACATTTATTAGATGTCCACGAAGTAGGCTTGTGATGCTCTGTCAATCATTTCATTCGACATCGTTGGGTCTGTTGACAAATATCGCGCTATGTCGAGAATCTGGTCACAAAGGTCGCGAGGGTGAGAGGCGCGCATTTTTCGGTTTCTTTTAATATAATATTCCTGCAATAGATATGCTAACCCTTGATCGCTATATGGAATCCCTTTCTGCTGGGATACGCGTTTAAATATTTCCCGATAGTCCTCAAAAGAAGGATTCGAAATTTCTATTTTATGCCGCAAGCGTCGTAGAAAAGCCTCATCCACAAGATCGCGTGGTGGCAGGTTGGTTGAAAACACAACCAATACATCAAATGGAATTTCGATTTTTCTACCGGTATGGAGTGTTAGGTAATCCACCCGGTTTTCCAAAGGAACGATCCAGCGGTTGAGCAAATCTCTCGGCCTCACTTGCTGTCTGCCGAAATCATCGATGAGAAGAATCCCCCCATTTGCTTTTACCTGAAACGGAGCCTCGTAGAATTTATTTGTGTCATCAAATACGAGGTCGAGACCCTCCAGGGTAAGCTCACCGCCAACCATAATGAATGGACGGCGGATCTTAATCCAGCGTGGGTCATGCCTCCCACTGCGGAAGCCGCCTGTCCCATTGGGCGTAGTATCCAAATTCGGAGCAAATTGATGATTAACCGAATCATATAGCTTTACAACCTGCCCATCCAAATAAAGGGCATAAGGGATAAACATGGTTTGGCTCATAACGAGATTTCCAAACGCTTTCGCGACACTTGTTTTCCCGTTACCTGGAGGTCCATAAAGAAAAATTGACGTACCGGAATTAAGTGCCGGTCCAAGGCGCTGGAAAATGGTCTCGGAAAGCACCATTTGGGAAAGAAGCGTCCGCATTGTCCGGCTTGTAATGGCAACCCTCCCGCGGCTTTGGCGTCTTATGGATTCGTTATAGACTTCGATTGGTACTGGCGCAGGGCCTGCATACTGGCTGCGTTCCAGGGCTTCCCTGGCACGGACTATCCCTGCACCTGTGATCGCATATTGATATGAGCCCTCCCCCAATCCCATTTGTGATGATTTGACTTCGAGAAGTTTTTCACGTTTAAGGGTTTCGAGAATTTGATCGACAATTCCCGCAAACGGGAGAGCAATTTCCTCAGCAGCCTTAAAACCTGAAAGGTATCCCTGAAAATAAAAAATCTTTAATACCAAATCCTGCAACCAGAGTAAAGAAAGACCGGTATCTTTCAACTCGCTTAACGGGGGAGGTACAAAAGAAGTCCCCTGGACAGGTGATTCAATTTTTGGTACTGCAGTCATAACTTCCTCCCGATTTAAATTACCTTTGAATTATAGCACGTCGGTTTTCCTTCTGGGTTGCATTTCGCTTATAATCAATTTATGAAACTTTCCGTAATTATTCCAATATATAACGAAATATCCACAATAAATACTCTCTTAGACAGAGTCATTGCCACCAAACTCGCGGGGGAAATCATCCTCATAGATGATGGGTCCACAGACGGAACCCGTGATGCACTCGCGGCTTTGGGAAACACTCAGGGGATCCGGGTGATTTTGCATTCCAAGAACCAGGGGAAGGGAGCGGCAGTCAGATCGGGAATCTCTCTTGCGTCTGGCGACATTGTGCTCATCCAGGATGCTGATCTGGAATATGATCCTCGAGATTATCCCGCCCTCCTAAAACCCATCGAAGAGGGTAAGGCAGATGTAGTTTATGGGTCGCGTTTTATGGGTGGTCCCCGCCGGGTGACTATGTTTTGGCACATGCTTGCCAATAAAATCCTCACTCTTACAACCAACCTGTTATACGACACCATCCTGAGTGATATGGAGACTGGGTACAAGGTTTTTCGAAGGGAAACCTTGCAGAATATCAAGTTGCGAGCGAATCGCTTCGATTTCGAACCAGAATTCACTGCCAAGATTCTTAAGCAAAAAGTCCGGATTTTCGAGGTCCCAATTTCCTTTAATCCTAGAGATTATGCCGAAGGGAAGAAAATTAAGTTCACTGATGCATTAGAGGCATTTTGGGCACTATTAAAATACCGGTTCATTAATTAATACAATTCCAACAGCCAAATTTAGTAAATGAGGAATTGTTTTTGGAACAATATATTTTGATATTGTGGGGAACTATGTATATTGCTTGGGGAATGGAAAATCGGATTCCCAAAACCTCCATTTTTTAAATATCCCGAAAGAGCGATTACCAATTGCATAATTATTATGGGTATGATTTTAGTTGCGGATCATTCCCTGAAACCAGTGGATATTATTGTCAATTTTGGTGGGTCAACAGATATTTCCATCCCCTTAATGTATTAACAAACAACAATGATAATGCTGGGTTAATGATTCCCCTTGAATTCATTCAAATATGCAAAAACTTAGGAAATGTTTTTCAAAAAGCAACCTTCCCCTGGTCCCTGTCTCTCAAGAGAATGACGCTGGCATTATATCTTTTAGGTTGAGTTGCAGGGATCGTCGTCCATTGAATTCATTTAATTCAAAAGTGTACAACACATCCACATGGGTCGGCAATTCGTTAAGAAGATGGCCAAGTCGGAATCCGATACCATCAAAGGTGACGTGATCATCGGTGACCGTAAGTTTTAAATGTTTTTTATCTGCTCCCACAGTACGCTTATTTGTTATTCGCACATTTCGGCTAATAAAAACCGCTTCCGGGTTGCCATAACCGGTAGGCTGAAGGTAATCCAAATTCTGGAGCAACTCAGGCTTTAATTGAGAAATGGTGATCTCGGAATCGGCTGTTAGAGTCTGACGTAAATCCCTTCCATGTAATGATTCCGTCGCTAGAATTTTCAACCGTCCCTTAAGTTCTACAAGGTTATTGTTTAGTACAGTGAACCCAGCCGCAGCAGCATGACCCCCATGCTGAATAAGTATATCTGAGCATTTATCCAATGCCTCTGTTATATGAAATTCCGGAATGGATCGGCAAGAACATCGCGTGGTTTCGCCTGATATTTGTCCTACGACAGCTGGTCGGTAATATGTTTCGACAAGGCGGGAAGCTGCCAATCCAACCACACCAGCATTAAAATCGGGGTGAACAGCAAAAAACAAATCAGCTTCTGGATCTTCAGCGAGAGCAATTGCCTCAGCTTCCGCCTGGATTTTTCTGGTTATTTCCTGCCTTTGTCGATTCTGCAATGTTTAATTTCTGCGCCAATTCACCAGCAATCCTGACGTCAGAAGTTGTTAGCAACTCAAATGCTGCCAACGCAGATTCCAAGCGTCCAGCTGCATTCAAGCGCGGCCCAAGTATGAAACCAATACTGGTTGCGGTGATTCGAGACGTTGGCAAGTCGGAAACTGCTGCCAGGGAAAATAAGCCCTGTCGTTTACAATCTTTTAGTTTTTGTAAACCTTTCATGACAAGGATTCGGTTCTCACCAATCAATGGGGCTAGGTCAGCAATAGTCCCCAACGCGACCAAGTCTAGGAAATTTTCCGCCTTGACTGCTAACTGGTCTTTCCCAAAAGATTCAATAAGAGCCTGAATAATCTTATAGGCGACGCCTACACCTGCCAGATCTTTATCTGGATACAAATCGCCAACCTGTTTTGGATTAATAACCGCCAAAGCGGGTGGAAGGCTGCCATCCGTGGGTTGGTGATGGTCAGAGATTATTAAGTCTAGTCCGATTTTCTGTGCGTGAGCTGCTTCATCTAGTGAACGAATCCCACAGTCCACACTGATCACCAGTTTTACTCCATCTGTCTTGAGGCTAGAAAGCGCTTCAATATTTAACCCGTAGCCTTCTTCAAAACGATTTGGAATATAGGGACGAACCTTGCCTCCCAAAAGGGATAATCCTTGGACAAGTAATGCTGTCGCTGTTACCCCGTCAACGTCGTAATCACCATATATGGCTATTGGTTCTTGCTGATCCAGGGCGAAACGGATGCGCGCTATTGCGAGAGTCATTCCTGTCATCTGAAATGGAGATGTATCAAAAATTACTTCGCCCCGCAAATACGAGCGTGCCTCAACATCCGTGGCGTATCCCCGGTTAAATAATACCTGCCGCAATATAGGCGGAAAAGCAGCCAAAGCTTCATTAGCCTCCGGAGTTAAAGGAGCAGAAATTTGCCAGCGTTTCCCAATATTTGACGACATGAATGGTATTACCTGTCTATCCCGAAAACTAAATACAACCTGCTAACTAAATACCTTCTTTACTTGATAAATACCCGCAACCAATTTATCCAATTCTTCTTTCAGGGTATAAATATAAAAACTTGCACGAGTTGTTGCAGTAATGCCAAATTTCTCATGCAAGGGTTGTGCACAATGGTGACCCGCGCGCACTGCTACACCATAGGTGTCCAGAATTTGTGCCACGTCGTGGGGGTGAACACCCTCCAGGGTAAATGAGGCAACCCCTCCTTTTTTTTCAGGTGACGGGCCAATTACCTTCACACCGGGAATTTCTTCCAACCTCTCCAAAGCATAACTAACCATTTCTTGCTCGTGAGCGGCAACTGCTTTCATCCCAACTGCAGACAAGTAGTTAACCGCTGCTCCAAATCCCACTGCTTCTGCAATAGCTGGCGTCCCCGCTTCAAATTTATGTGGGATGTCATTTGGGGTAAACGATCTCAAGTGTACAGTTTTAATCATGTCACCTCCACCCAGGAATGGAGGCATGGATTCAAGTATTTTGGCTTTTGCATAAAGAGCGCCAATTCCAGTTGGACCCACCATTTTATGTGCTGAAAAAGCCATAAAATCCACATCGAGTGCCTGTACATCCACAGGCAGGTGTGGAACTGACTGGGCACCATCAATAAGGGTCAATGCCCCTGATTCGTGTGCCAAACGGATTATTTCGGTAGAGGGATTAATCGTCCCTAAAACATTAGACATCCCACTAAATGCAACCAATTTCGGGGATCGTTTGAGCAACTTTTCAAACATATCTAAGTCTAGAAGGCCGCCCCCTGTTACAGGGATGAATTCCAGGACCACGCCACGTTCTGTTGCTAATTGCATCCATGGAACAAGGTTGGAGTGATGCTCCATCTCTGTAAGGATGATTACATCCCCTTCCTTGAGGGTCGAGCGCGCCCAGCTATAAGCAACCAGATTGATCGACTCGGTCGTGTTTCGCGTAAAGATAATTTCGTTAGAAGTAGATGCGTTAATAAAATCTGCCACCTGCTGGCGTGCAAATTCGTAACGCGCAGTTGCCTCTTCCGCCAAGGTATGAACTCCCCGGTGAATATTCGCGTAATTGAGCGAGTAAAACTCATTCATCGATTGAAGAACTGCGTTCGGTTTTTGAGTGGTTGCAGTTGAGTCCAAATAGACGAGAGGAACGCCGGGATGAACCTCCCGAGCAAGGATTGGGAAATCCTTCCGAATATTGATAGCATTCAGTGTCATTTGATTCAATGTGTCTAGTATTCGAGAATTTCTTTACTGCCGAGTTTTTTTTGCGTCCCCGCTGGACGGATATGCTCGGATGTGATCGGATACCAGAGAATCTTATCTGGAACCATCCAACCATCGGTCAAGAAAACATTTGATCGAAATTGGACAGCAACCATTTTATTATCCACCTGGACGACAATCCCTTTTAACCAACCACGCACCCGCTCACTGCTTTTTTCGTGGTCGCAATATACTTCCACTGTATCCCCGACTTCAAAACTATGTTCCAAGCCAGGTGAACGCATAAATGCAAATTGTGGCATCGGGCCTCCCCGGGACACTTTTTTTTGTTTCTTATTGTAGCTATTTGCTCGGACGTTGGCAAGCACCTTGGTGGTCATATGGCAGCCGTCTTTTCATGGATCGACTGCTGGAAACGGGCACGTACGCCTTCATAGGGTATGCGTTGCATAATGGGGTCAAAAAATCCTTCCACGAGGAGTTGTTCGGCTTCCTTGTCTGGAATGCCGCGCGATTTAAGATAGAACAGGGGTTCCTGTTCCAGTTTACCCACCGTTGCTCCGTGCGTACAACGGACGTCATCAGCGAGAATTTCCAGGCCGGGGATTGAATCAGCCTGCGCGTTCGGGCTAAGGATGAGGTTGCGATTTGCTTGATATCCATCGGTCTTTTCCGCGCCTACAGCCACATAAATCATTCCTTGCCAGACAGAGCGACTATGTCCTTTTAAGGCTCCCTTGAATAGTAAATCGCTGGTTGTATGGGGAGCCAAGTGATTTTGCTGGGTATCATGATCGAGATGCTGGACTCCATCAGTAAAGTAAAACCCAGACATTCGGCCAGTTGCACCTTCTCCGACTAGGTCCAACTCAGAGAAATTTTTTGTAAGGTGGGAACCGATTGCTCCAAAAATCCAATCCAGATTGCCATTTCTACCAACACTGACCCGTTCATGCGAAATATTCCATACATGCCTCCCCCACGACTGTAATTCAACAAATCTCAGAGAAGCATTATCACTGACCTTTACTTCCACTATCCCCGCATGAACAGCAGGACCATTTTCGTCCGGCGAGGCAGCTTCGTGAATATAAGTTACCGAAGCATCTTCGTCGACCCATATTACTATATGAGAAAGGTGAGCAATATTTTCGCCAGGTCCCCACAGTAAACTATTTAATGGTTCCTCAACGATTACCCCCTTGGGAACATATAGGAAAACCCCATCCTGAGCAAGCGCCCCGGCTAAAGCTGCAAATTTACCTTCCTCCGATCTGACGGTCTGCCCAATCATCTTCGTAACAAGATCGGGGTTTTCCCGTTCAGCGGTCAGTAGGTTGGTAAAGACAACCCCTTTACTAATTAACTCTGGACTTAGAGATAATCTATGCCCACCGGGCATGAGCACAACTTGACCACCAGGTTCATCCTCTGTCAGGGGTGATAGTAGATCATCTGGAACAGGCGTAAGCTGTTGAAATAATCCTTCTGACGGCAGCTTTACGGACTCAATGGGCATATCCCGTAAATCTGTCCGGCGCCAGGGTTCGTCCGTCATTGTTGGAAACGGTAATTGATTATAAGTCCTCCAAGCTTTCTGATGATAATCAGAAAGAATTCCTAAGGTCGGAACTAATTCCTTAGTAAATGAGAATGATCTGACTGGTGTACCGACACGTCGCGCCTTGGATACAACAACCCTGGGTTTTTCTTCCATATTAACCCACCGAACCAGACATTTGCAATTGGATCAGTCGGTTCATCTCGACTGCATATTCCATCGGCAGTTCTTTGACCAAGGGCTCAATAAATCCAGATACAACCATAGTTGTGGCTTCTTCCTGGCTCATTCCCCTGCTCATCAAATAGAATAACTGTTCCTCACCCACTTTAGAAACCGAAGCCTCGTGCCCAATACTGACATCATCCTCATCGATTTCAATGGACGGATAAGTATCCGACCGGGACTGGGAGTCAAGTATGAGCGCATCGCAGGTTGTGTTTGATCGCACGCCCACAGCACCTTTATGAACCTTCAGGAGACCGCGGTATGATGCACGTCCTCCTCCCTTCGAGATGGACTTTGAAATTACTTTGCTCGTAGTGTTAGGGGCAAAATGTATCATCTTCGATCCTGCATCCTGATGTTGTCCTGGACCTGCAAAGGCCATCGAAAGCATCTCTCCATGTGCACCCGGTTCCATTAAATAACAGGATGGATATTTCATTGTCACCTTGGATCCCAGGTTGGCATCGACCCATTCATGGGTAGCATTTGCATAAACCTTGGCACGTTGAGTTACTAGGTTATACACGTTCGTGGACCAATTCTGGATAGTACTATATCGAGAACGCGCTCCCTTCTTTACAATGATCTCGATAACACCCGAATGGAATGAATTGGTGGTGTATTGAGGTGCTGTACAACCTTCCACATAATGTACCTGCGCCCCTTCATCTACAATAATCAGGGAACGTTCGAACTGCCCTACGTTAGCGATATTTAACCGAAAATATGCCTGCAGTGGCAAATCCACCTTTACACCTTTTGGAACATAAACGAACGATCCACCCGACCAGACCGCAGAATTGAGCGCAGCAAATTTGTTATCTTCAATCGGGATAACTGTGCCAAAGTATTCACGAAACAGATCCGGATGCTGACGCAACCCGTCTTCGATGGAGAGGAAAATTACACCCTGCTTCTCCAGGTGTTCGAGAATTGAGTGGTAAACCATCTCAGATTCGTATTGCGCGCCAACTCCGGCCAGAAATTTACGCTCAGCTTCAGGAATACCCAGCTTATCAAAGGTGTTTTTTATGGTATCCGGAACATCATCCCAGGAGCCCTTTGAACCTTCAGTAGGCTTCACATAGTAAAATATGTTATCCAGATCAAGACCCGAAATATCAGCACCCCACGTGGGCATGGGCCGGGTTAGAAAATGCGCCAGTCCTTTCAGGCGAAACTCGAGCATCCACTCAGGCTCCCCCTTCATGCGAGAAATATTTTCGACCACCTCGCGAGTCAAACCTCTTTGCGACTTGAAAACATAGTTTTCTGCATCATGGAAGCCGTATTTATATTGTCCTATACTTTCCAACGTCTTAGTCTCTTCGCTCATTAGTATCACCATTAAGGTTGATCAAAACGTCAAATTGGGGTTTCTTCGTATTTTTCACGCACCCAATCGTAGCCGCGTTCTTCCAATTGCATTGCAAGATCTGGTCCACCTGATTCAACGATCCGACCACCGAGCATAATATGTACAAATTGAGGTTTAATGTAATTCAACAACCTTTGATAATGGGTGATTACCAGCACACCAATTTCAGGACCAGAAAGGGCGTTCACTCCCTCAGCGACTATACGCAACGCATCGATATCCAATCCGGAATCTGTTTCGTCCAGAATGGCAATTTCTGGCTTTAGGGTTGCCATCTGCAAAATCTCTGCACGTTTCTTTTCCCCCCCGGAGAAACCATCATTAAGGTATCTTCCTGCAACGGCTGGATCCATTTTAAGCATTTCCATCTTCTCTTTGAGCATTTTTCGAAACTCCAAAATGGGTACACCTTTATCTTCATGATTAATTGCCAACCGTCGGGAATTGACCGCTGTTCGCAAGAAATTTGCCACTGTCACACCTGGGATGGCCACAGGATATTGAAATGCCAAAAATAGACCCAGTCGAGATCGTTCGTCTACAGCAAGATCAAGGAGATTTTTTCCTTTAAACCATATCTCTCCGGCAGTCACCAAATAAGATGGGTGTCCCATCAAAGTGTAGGCCAGTGTCGATTTGCCTGTTCCATTTGGTCCCATTATGGCGTGAATTTCACCCTGTTTTACTACCATATCAACACCTTTAAGGATTTCCTTATTTTCAATGTTAACATGCAAGTTTTTGATGACCAATTCAGACATGAAAATCTCCCGAAACCCAGTTTTACTGTAACACTGGGATTATAGCATCCAGAAAGAGATATGTCAATATTTATATTAATTATCTAGTATATTGACAAGACGTAACAGGGCTGATATACTTTTCTCAAGCAAAAGAGGCAATTATGAAAAGCACCCGTGATCGCATATTGCAGACACTTCTTCACCAACCCAGAACTACCATTAGCGCGCTCGCTGTTGCTGTTGGAATCAATCCCATTTCTGTACGCCACCATCTAACCAATCTACAAGTAGAAGGCCTGGTGAATACCGAAGAAGAGAGACACGGGGTGGGAAGACCCAGATTGGTTTATTTTCTCACCGAGGCAGGCACCGAGCGTTTCCCTACACGGTATTTACGCTTAACCTCTCGTTTGCTTGACCAGTTGAAATCAACTATGCCAGCTCCAATGGTTAGCAAACTATTCTCACAGATGGCAAATGATATGGCAGATGATTATTCTGCACAAATGCAAGGACTAAGCATGGAAGAACGTCTCGATTTAACCAAAACCCTGATGTCTGAAGAAGGGTTTAGTGTGGAGTGGGAAAAAACAGGCAATAATTATCAAATCCACGAGATCACCTGTCCATACTTGAGGATAGGGAAAAGTCACCCTGAAGTATGTACCGTAGATCAAACATTGATCTCAAAAATGCTCGCAGTTCCTGCTGAGAAAGTCCAATGCATTTTGAGCGGTGATGCCCATTGCACCTACCTTGTCCAAGCAGAAATGTTGACAAAATGATTGACGATGCCGTTTCGAACCCCATTCATTGGGAAATCAACGATACTCACCCCGATCTTGTACCACAATTGCGTACCAAATTGTCTGAAGTTGTGGATCCTGAGATCATGTTGAATGTCCTTCAACTGGGTCTGATCCGAAAAGTTAGAATTGAAAATGGGGAAGGGAAATTATACCTTCTGTTGACTACCCCCTTCTGTCCATATGGTCCAGCCATGGTGGATATGATCAAACAAAAAGCCGAAGAAGGGCTTGGGATGTCTGTCTCAATCGAACTTGGGATGGAGCCGTGGGATTTTTCTTTAATGGAGGATCCCAGTGCACTTGACTGGGGAATGTACACATAATCTTAATCTTTTACTCAGTCTTCTAATAAAAGTATTTTGTCTCACCGAGGCAGGTACTCCCCCACTTTCTAATGTGAGACACCAAAATATATTGTGCTATAATAGACCCTGTATGGCTGAATACATAGAAGAAATGGTTACCCCTGAAGATGCAGCCACCGTAGCAACACTTCGTAAACAGCGTTGGATGGTGGCTGGATTAAGTTTTTTAGGGCTCCTGGTTCTAGCCGGAATTGTATTCGCAGTTGTTGCATTAACAAAACACCCTGCGGCTGCAACCAATATTCGTGACATTTTTATTATTTTTATGGCGTTTGAATCATTGATCATCGGAGCCGCTTTGGTAGTACTCGTGGTTCAAATTGCCAGCTTGATCAATCTACTTCAAAATGAAGTTAAACCAATCCTACAGTCAACCAGTGAGACGGTTAATACCCTGAGGGGTACAACAGAGTTCCTAAGCGAAAACCTGGTTGAACCGGTAATTAAATTAAATTCGTATCTTGCCGGGTTAAAGAAGTTTTTCGACTTATTCGGCAGCAAAAAATAAGTTCATACAAAAAACACCCTACAAAAAGGAGAAATTACAAATGTCTGACCACGATGATTTTGGAGCGTTCTTAATTGGTTTTGTTGTCGGAGGAGTTGCGGGTGCTGTTGCTGCTCTACTCCTTGCCCCTCAATCGGGCGAAGAAACACGCGCCCTGATTAAAGATAAGAGTATCGAACTACGCGACAAGGCCGCAGAACAAGCAGAGATGGTAGCAACCAGGGCGAATGAATTTGCCGATCAAGCGAAGACCCGAGGCAAGGAAGCATTTGATAACGTTAAGAAAACTGTTGTCCGGAAACGCCCTGCTTCTTCCACCGAGGAATAATTCACACAAATTAATTTAATGGTTTGACCTAGTTAGCTCAAACCATTGCTATTCAAGAGAATATCTATTCCAGTTATTTGGATTGTCAAAATTCCACTAAGCCCAGTGATCAAGCTGGGCTTTTTATAATATTTAAAAGTGCCACTTAGAATCTTAAATATCATACGCTCGTAACGCATTAATATTTTGAAAATAACTGATACCGAAGATTGCTCACAAAGGTATGAAAAGGTGGATAAAAATAATATAAGATGAGTAATCCCACCAGAATCCCGCCTAGCAAAATGGCAAGCGTTCCTTTCTCCAAATTCCCATCTTCCCAAAACCGAATAATAGTATAAATTATTGTTACGGCAATGACTCCAATTCCTACCCATGCGACCGATGTCATATGACCTCTCTTTCTTTTGAGGATTGATTTAGAATTACCGAGATGAGCGTTGCGGGGATAGAATGCTTCGGTGCCTCGGTTAGGGAGTCTACCCGCTGAGGGTTATTCGCAAGCCCCGGTCGGTCATCAATTGAGAAGGGATCGTCTATTTGGATAGTCCTATAATTTATTATTACACCACTCACCACCAAATTGTTGGTACCCTTTCGGGGATAATACCAGTTTTACCCGGACGCACACGCATCGATGATAGCGCGAAGAGGAACAATTATTTTGCAGCAGAACCCCGATTCTCATCGAGAGGATCTTCATTTTTTAAGGTCAATATATCGGTAAAACGAATTGAATTGGTAATTGACCCTGAGCATCAATTCAATTGTGCCACCCATGGGGATTAGTTGGGAGGGTGTCATCTAAACTGCCGGGACGATGTGCCTTTCCCCTGCCGAACCAGGGTGGAATATATTGTGCCTGATCACGAGCAGGGGGATGCAAAGCGAATAAAAGTCACTTTGTAAGCAATTGTCTCGAAACGAATAGTCAATGTGTTTGAGGACTTATTATCCCCAAGGGAAACCACTTTGTAATTTTGGGGGATAATGTGCCCCTATTCGTCCCTCAGGAACGAGTGAGGAACAAATACACCTCGAGGCTTCTTCATAAGTATATACCAGGCTGGCGTATTCGTTCCTCGGAACAAGCCCAAAACATAATAAGTCCTAAGGGACCAGTCAGCACAAATCCACGTGGAATTTCATAATTTTCGAGGAACGAATGGTGACTATGAAATTGTTAAGGTTCAAATTGGGCCGCGGCAAGGTATAAGAAAGAAATCCCTTGCTAAATGTATGGTTTATTATAGAACATATTTTCTGGTTATGGAAGGGGTCAGTTTTAGAACTGAGGAGGTTAGAACGATGCTTGTATCCGTAGAACCAAGATCAATTTATCAGATTTCCCAGGGTATGCAACAACGTGCCAGCGCTAATGCAATGGAAGGTCTGATCGGTGCATGATTTCCCACCTTGCAAGGCCTACCGTGTTGGATTTCGATCTCATCATGATTCCCTTATTCCGTCCATGTTCCATCAATCATCGGAAATATTATCGCCAATACATCCGAAAGTCGCGTAGATAAAGGTAATAGGCCGTATAAAGAGTGTTCAGCAAATCCAATCCGCAAGCGTATAGATTATAATTATTTCTTAGAAGGATCAAGAATTCTTGTTTCTTTAGTGCGTTTATCTAATCATTACATGTGCAATAATTATTTTTCATGTTTATTATTTCATTGGAAATCAGGGAAAAAGATAGAAAATAGTTTACAAAAAAAGTAGACTTATTGGTTATACGAAACGGGTAAATAGTGCTGATAGCTGTATATATTTCAAAATCAGCCCGCCTTCCAGCGCGTTTTCAGTTGAAATTTGGGAAGTGAACAGGCCAACCATTTATTATGTGTCTACCGACAAAATCCCATTTTTTTTTACCAAACGCTGGTTGTCCATGGAAACATTGGTCTTTTCATTATTTCAATTCTAACTTTTGCAACGAATTGCAGTTGGTAACAATTCGCCCCTATCATTTTCAACATTAAATGTACTTAATTTCAAATAATACTACCGAATTATTAAGTGATTTTTGTAAAGGAGAATAATGAGTAATTCCTTCAATGATGCGATGGAACATGCCATCCGGGAAATCAAGCAGTGGCCTGAAAAAACTGTTCATGTTTTTCACCACAATGATTCCGATGGCCTCTGTTCAGGTGCCATACTCACCCGCGCATTTGAAAGACAGGGCTATGTTGTCAAGCTGACATGCCTGGAAAAGCCATATCCCGCAGTACTTAAAAAGATTTACGAACAAGAAGGGCGGATCATCGTTTTTGCCGATTTTGCTGGAAGAATCGCGCCGATGCTTTCAGACTTGAACAAAGGTAGAAATTTGACATTGATCCTCGATCACCATGTTGCTGAAGCATCGACTGATCCGAGAGTCCATAACCTGGACCCCGATTTATTTGGATTGAAGGGGGATCGAGATATTTCCGCTTCGACAACATGCTACCTATTTGCGCAGACTTTGGATATGGTTAATCGAGATATGGCGCATATCGCGGCCCTGGGTGCCGTGGGAGATGGTTTCTTTGTCGAAGGCCAACTGGTGAGCAAGAACCGCGAAGTTGCATTGGAAGCAGTCAAGCAGGGACAAATCGAGATACGGAAGCATGGAGGCGGGGAAGAATACTTGTTAACAAGCGCCAATCGTCAAATCTCATGTATAGAACAAGGTGATTATCTTGATGTACTGGGGGGAGTGGGCTATTACCAAAAAGGACCGGATATGGGGGTCAGGGTATGCCTTAATGGAGTTTCACCAGAGTCGGATCAAATGGTAAAAGATTTAGCAGCGATCAGAACGAAAATATTTTCCGAAGAGACCGCAAGGCTTAACACAGGTGGATTATTAAATTCTGCCCATATCCAATGGTTTCAAGTCGAAAAACGCTTTTTTCCAATGGGGGTGAAAATGATTGGGGCATTCTGTGATGCCATAAAAGGTACGAACTATATAGACCCCCAAAAATACCTCGCAGGATTCCAGATTATTCCTGATGAAATCCCAGGATTCAACTCCATAACATTTAACGAGGTGAAAATTTCCATGAGGGTTTCACCTTATATGGAAGGGGAAATCCGATCAGGAAGAGCAATGGGGCTAAATATATTGCTACCCGAAGCGACAACCAGACTTGGAGGATTTTCCGACGCATGCCATAGTCTGACAGCAGCTACCACGGTTGCGATTGGTAAGGAAAAAGAACTTATCGAGGAAATGGAAAAAATCATCAAAGGAGAATCAAATGGCTAATGGAACAGGGTTTGGAAAAACAATCTTGATAGGTGATCAATTTGTTTTGGATGAAGTGCCGGCAATTGTCTCGTCCATTCCCTATGAAACAGATGCGAGGGTGGAAAAGATCGACGGTGATAAATGGATCCTAGAAGACAACCGGATTGAAGTTCCGGGATACAAGGAAAAGAAAAAGGAACAGCAAGCCCGCTCGATTAACAGAATACTCGAAGTCATGAACATTGATGTTAAAAAGACCCCGATAAAGATAACCTATGGGGGGACATTATTGGCTGGAAGTGGTGTAGGTGCAAGCGCTGCAAGTTGCGTTTCACTTGCAAGAGCATTGGACGCAGAATTTAATTTAGGCTGTTCAATCGAGGATATTAACCGGATTGCCTGGCAAGGGGAATTTCCATATCATGGGGTTGCCAGTGGAGTTGACAACACTGCCTCTACTTACGGCGGACTTCTCCTTTTCTATCTAAAAAACGGGCGACAAAATTTCGAAAAAATCCAAACGCCAAAACCTTTTGAAATAGTTTTAGCAAACAGCGGAATAACTGTAAATACAGCCGCTTTGGATGAGTTTATTGACCTGCAAAAAAAGGGTGATCCAGATCTTTTTGCCACACGTCTCAAGACCATCACATCTCAGACCTATGACATGAAAAAAGCGCTTGAAATTGGTGATTTGGATAATGTGGGAAAAACGATGTCGAAAAATCACAAACTCCTGATGGATATGGGAATGTCCCACGAAACCCTTGACTACCTATGTAAATTAGCTCTTGATAAAGGCGCTTTAGGGGCAAAAGTCACTGGTGGGGGCAGAGGAGGGTACATGGTTTCCTTGACTCCAGGAAAGAAACTCCAAGATGCGGTGGCGTCAGCTTTCGAAATTGGAGGATATAAAATAATCCGAGCAACGATCGGAGGAAATTGATAACAAAAATAAACACGGAATCTGATGAAACACCGCCGCACTTGTCATAACGATTGTAGCAAATCAATCTTCATGGCTCTAAAAAAGCCAGCGACTAAGCCGGCGAGGCGAATGATATGAATGTCATGAAGGAGTTACATTGAGCACTTACCCTGTCCCAAAACGCTTCTTTGCTGGTTATATTTTCGACCTAGACGGGACAGTTTACCTCGGAGAAGCCCTGCTCCCAACTGCGGGTGAAACACTGGCTGCACTTCGTGCGAGTAAGTTACGCACGATCTTCATCTCAAATAACCCGACTCACCCACGAGAAGATTACGCTGCCAAGCTTACTCATCTTGGAGTACCAACATCCGTTGATGACGTCCTGACATCATCGCTTGTGATGGTAGATTTTCTAAAGCAACGCATGCCAGGCGCTCGGCTGTTCGTCGTTGGCGAAGAACCACTCTGCGTGGAATTGCGACGCGGGGGATTCGAACTAACCGAAGATGCTCACAGCGTTGATGCTGTCATTGCCAGTTTCGACCGCACTTTTGTATACCGCAAGTTGCAGATCGCCTTCGACGCAATCCGGGCGGGGGCGAAATTCTTCGCAACCAACCCGGATCGATACTGCCCAGTTCCATCTGGCGGTGAACCAGATTGCGCCGCTATCATTGGAGCTATTGAAGCATGCACCGATACACGAGTTGAGGCAGTAGTTGGTAAACCATCCAACTATATGATCGAGGCTGCCCTAAACTTGATGGACCTTCCAGCTGCTGAGTGCGTGATGATCGGCGACCGATTGGAGACTGACATCCTTATGGGGCAGGAGGCAGGCATGTCCACCGCACTTACGCTAACCGGTGCGACTTCAGAATCCACCCTGGCGACTTCGATCATTAAGCCGACTTATGTCCTAACTCATTTAGGTGCCCTGCTCCCGTAATCCCGCCCTCCCCACCCGAAACATTTTTCCAATCCCACCTAGATTCTTCACATCCTGGTCATTATCGGAAACTGGAGGAGATTTGATGCCCAGAAAAGTTACATGGGGTGGACCAGTCTGCCAAACAAAGGACCCGTGTTGACTTATTCGAACAGGTACCTAAGACAATATAATATTAAATTGACGACTTATCATCACGTAGTTGCTGGTTCGAGCCCAGCCGGACGTACCAAAATTTGGACAAGGTGGTGAAGGTAGATTGCTGCGGAAGAAAGGGAATTAAAAGAACAAGCTCGACGGGTAATTGACCTGGATCGTCAAGGTCTGACTTCTATATTTCGCTTGTACCTGATTTTACGAACCAGTCATTTGGTGAAATGCCGGAGAAAGTGCCGGGTAGAGCTGGCGATAGAGGGTATAGAGTTTCTGATACGACCCAGTCCAGGCAGGTTCGGGGTGACAGCTTCCCGTAATCTTCACAGTCTCTCGACAAGCGGATGGCACATCAGACCACCTGCCGCGCGGCAACGCCAGCAAGCAACGCGGCACCATAAGCAGCTCCCTCAGTCGTGTTTACCGTTACTAGTTCTGCTTCAAGAACTGAAGCCAGGATCTGCTGCCAGAGATGACTTTTTATCCCCCCACCTGAAGCCCGCACTTGCGTGATCGTGTTCAGCCCAGAGTTCTGGATCAAATTGAAACTGTCTTTCAAACCGAATGCTACCCCTTCGAGCAAGGCACGGGTCATATGACCTCGCCCATGACGCAGTGTCAGACCGATGAAAGCTCCCCGCGCCAGCGGATCAGGATGTGGGGTACGTTCGCCACTCAGGTAGGGCAGGAAAAGTAAACCCTCACTCCCCGCTCGTAACTGATCCTGCCTCCTTTAACAGGTCATCAAACGAAGTTCCTGGAGCGAGCGTATCGCGATACCATTTCAAGCTGCCGGCTGCCGAGAGCATCACGCCCATGAAATGCCACAAGCCAGGGATGGCATGGCAGAAGGCATGTAACCTGCCTTCGGGTTCGATCAAAGCGGTGGGCGTTGTAGCGAAGACCACCCCACTAGTGCCAACCGTCAGGCTAACAATGCCTGTCTCGACAGCTCCCACTCCGACTGCCTGCGCGGCCTGGTCGCCGCCACCCGCTGCAACTGGAGTACCAGCTTTTAGCCCGGTTTCATGCTGCTGCTTCAGTAGTCACATGACCAGTGAGTTCGCAACCTTCGAAGGTGGGTGGCATCCATGCACGCGGGATCTCCAGCGTTGCAAGCAACTCATCAGACCAGTCGCGCGATCTTAGGTCGAACAGCACTGTACCCGAACCGTCGGCCTTGTCCATGGCATATTCGCCAGTCAGCCGGTAACGAATGTAATCTTTGGGGAGTAAAACATGCCTGACGCGGGAAAACACATCGGGCTCGTTCTCCTTCACCCACAGAATTTTAGGGGCAGTGAATCCGGTAAGAGCTACATTCCCCGTAATTTGAATGAATCTTTCCTTCCCAACCCTTTCATGTATCTCATTGCACTGTGCCTGGGTGCGTTGATCATTCCAGAGGATAGCGGGCCGCAAGACCTGTCCGGACTCGTCCAAGAGCACCAACCCGTGCATTTGCCCAGTTAAGCCGACAGCTTTCACGTCAGAACTATCCAGCCCATGTTGGTTGAGGGTGGAGCGGATGGCGAGGGAGGTGGCCAGCCACCATTCCTCCGGGTCCTGCTCGGACCATAGTGGCTTGGGCGTGGAAAGGGTGTGTTGTGCGAAGGCGGAGGCGACGACATTCCCTTTGGTGTCGATGAGCAGAGCCTTGCTGCCAGTGGTAGAGACATCAATGCCAAGGAATAAGTCCATGATTTACTCCAACCCGAGAGATTCGATCAACGATTGCACAGCTATCCTCATCCGTGGGGAATGGAACTTTGGGAAATAGTTCCCAAGTTTCGGTATGTAACGCGGATTCGCCAGGCGCTAATTTATGCAGCGGGGCGAGCGTTTCCAATTCAAGGAAGTGGTGGTTGCAGTAGCATTCGCTTGAGCTTCCGAAATCGTTGTATAGTTCATCTGAATGGTAGGCAGTTTTCTTGACAAACAGGGTGCCTTCCAACCAGTAAGCCAACCAGCCGCGTGGGTTGGGGAAACCAATCTTGAAGGGGGGCTGCGGCTCGGCTCGCACCAGGATAAAACGATTACCAAGGGTCACATTGGGGGAAGCAATATTGGTGTAGGGCCAGAATGCCAGGGCACGGTTGGGGAGAAGACTGGTGTGGGAACAGTCCTGTGGCAGAATGGCTGTACCACCCATACGGAACTGGGTGATGGCCCAGGGGGCGCACTCCACCGGGGCGGGACCAAGGTTGGTGAGGCGGTGAGTGATGGTGAGTTTCGCGTCGACGTTTGATAGGGTGATGAGCATGGATTTCTCGAGCCCAGTCTCTGGCTCCACGGGCTTGCGGACCAAGAGCCCGTCTCCTTCTTGGGAGATCTCCATAGCCAGATCATCGAGGGCGTAGGAACGGATGGGGTCTTCAGGAGCCGACCACAACCGGTGACCGCCATAAAAGCGGTAGATCTTCCCGTCAGGGCGCTCGACGGAGAAATCTGGGAGGTTCGGCAAGCAGGTTGGCTCCCCCAATCAATTGCAAGCAGATAATTCGCGGCCCGAAGGTGCGGGGAATCTGCAGGCTGAGCTTGTTTGTTTCGAGGATGACCACATCCATCAGTTTGTTGATTTGCATACGAATTCTTGGCTAAACCACCTATATTATAAGGGAATCACCGGGTTCCGAGGAGGAGATCAACAGTCAACTGGTCGAGGCGTTCATACTTCAATCCACGTTGAGCTATGGAAGCCCGGTCAAAGGATTGGGATTTAAGGTCGGCAGCCTTTTTCGGGCTATAGACACCAAAATAAGGAACCATGTTCCCTTCACCGGCATGGATTTCCTTGAGAATCGTCTGGATTTCCGGATCTGTGTTGAAGAGGCAGCTTTCTCTTTGAGGATCAGGTAGGTGCGCATGCAGCCGCGGGCAAAATCCTTGACCCCGTCGTAATCCTCGGTGCGGTAGGCGTGGGCATCAAAGTGGCGCGAGCCGGAATAACTCACATCCTCCAAGAACTTGACCAGGAAGAAAGCTCCCTTAATGTCACGTGAGCCAAAGCGCAGGTCCTGGTCGTAGCGACCAGGGTACTGGTCGTTCAGGTCGATATGAAACAGCTTTCCGGCTTCCCAGGCCTGGGCCACACCGTGCATGAAATTAAGGCCTGCCATGTGCTCGTGCGCCACTTCGGGGTTGACACCCACCATTTCCGGGTGGTCGAGAGTATTGATGAAAGCCAGCATATGACCAGTGGTGGGATTATAGATATCACCGCGCGGCTCGTTGGGCTTGGCTTCCAGAGCAAACTTCAATTCATAGTGATGATCGAGGACATAGCCGCACAGGAAATCCAGTGCTTCCCGGGTGCGCTTGATAGCCTCAACGGGGTCCTTGCTCGCATCGGTCTCGGTACCTTCCCGTCCTCCCCAGAAGACGTAGATTTTCGCCCCAAATTCCACGCCGAGATCAATGGCGTTCATCGTTTTCTGCAGTGCATAAGCACGCACCCTGGGATCGTTGGACGTGAAGGCTCCGTCCTTGAAGATTGGATCGGAAAATAAATTGGTGGTAGCCATGGGCACCACCAGGCCAGTTTCTGCTAATGCCTTGCGGAAATCTGATTTGATTGCTTTGGCTTCTTCTGGCGTTGGCGTCTATTGGGATCAAGTCGTTGTCGTGAAAATTGACCCCATATGCTCCAACCTCGCCAAGCAAGTACACCAACTCGGCCGGGGTTTTGAAGGGACGGACAGCGCTGCCGAACGGATCCGCACCACGTGAGCCAACTGTCCACAGACCAAAGGTAAATTTA
Source organism: uncultured Chloroflexia bacterium (assembly GCA_963826215.1). GTDB lineage: Bacteria > Chloroflexota > Anaerolineae > Anaerolineales > Villigracilaceae > UBA877. Next base: position 895,986 of record CAWGWL010000033.1, read on the forward strand.
TCTTCGAGTTTGGGAGTGTAATCAACCATTGAATGCTCCATTTCAAAAATGGTTACCCGGGGGCCTTCACCCCCTGGTGGGGATGAAGGCCCTTCGGGAGGAGAGAAGGATTCCCAAAATTTGGGTTTTTTTTCAATAAACTGTAATTTCCTGTGGCCGCAGGAGGACTTCCAAATTACTCGATCCCGGAGTTCTCCTCGACCAGGCTTTACAGCAATATCATTATTTCGATGCACTGACCTCTACAGGGCAAACGAACACCCGTTTCTCAACCTGGATTTTTTCCTTGCCGACGATCTCGAATCTTCCTGTCAGGCGGATATCGGAGCTGGAACTGCCAGCCATTACAGAAATCCACCCGGGCTCTATCACGAGATTTAGTTCTCCATCATAGAAAGCCAGTTGATTGATTGGCAGGTGGAAGGTGACGGTTTTGCTCTCCAGGGGTTCAAGCGTCAGGCGAACGTACCCTTTCAATTCCTTCATCGGTCGTGGCACGCTGGCAAATTCGTCACAAATGTAAAGTTGTGCCACTTCGTCGCCTCTCCTGCTGCCCGTATTCGTTATTCTCAATGATATATCCACGCTCTCACCCCCCTTGTGTGACTGTTCCCACCAGCAGGAATCCACTCGATCGACAGGTCGCTATATTCGAACGTGGTATAGCTTAGTCCGTGTCCGAAGGGGTACAACGGAGCGGCCTTCTCGGAAACATAATCTCCGTACCAGTGCGATTTCATGCCCGATGGTTTGTGATTATAAAAGATCGGCAGTTGACCGACATGCCGCGGGAAAGTAAGCGGCAATTTGCCGCCAGGATTGGCATCACCAAAAAGGACCTCCGCCACCGCTGCGCCGCCTTCTTCACCTGGCAGCCAGGCTTCGAGGATGGCATTGGCACTCTCATCCAGCCAGGGGATGGCAAGGGGACGTCCATTGACCAGCACGGCGATAACCGGTTTGCCCGTTTCAAGGATGGTTCTGGCAAGCTCTTCCTGTACGCCGGGCAGGCACAGGTCTGCGCTGTCGCGGGTTTCACCGGTCGTGCAGCTTGGGACCAGCCCTGAGCGGTCCCCCAGCACCAGCACCACGGCATCAGCTTGCTGAGCAATTTTCACTGCTTCGTCAAATCCACTGCTTATCGGCTTCGAGGTTGTCGCATCCCCTGGCGTACAGGACTTTTGTCGTTGGGGAAACGATTGCCTTGATACCATCGAAAATCGTGCTTACTCTGATTCCGTGCCTGGCGAACAACTCCGCCTCATCTTTTACAGCCAAGGAACCAAACATGGGGGATAGGACCATTAATTCTCGCGTAGCTTCAAAGGAGTAATCACCCAAGAGGTTGCGGCTGCTGTCAGCATTTGGGCCGATGACAGCCAGCGTCCGCATGCTTTTTTTGAGCGGGAGCAGACCATCATTCTTGAGCAAGACCATGCTTTGCCGTGCAATCTCACGTGCCAGGATCGCGCTGATCGGGTGTTTCGAATACTTCGAGCACCTTCCCTTCGTCAACGTAGGGGTTGTCAAACAGCCCAAGTTCGAATTTCTTTTGCAGGTGATGGCGGACAGCCATATTGACAAAGTTCGATCTCTAAATCCCCTGCTTCGAGAGCGGCTTTTAATGGGTTTCCATAGCAGACTACGTGGGTAATTCGACATCGATCCCCGCTTCAATTGCCAATTTCCCTGCCATGGAATAATCATTCGCTGCATGGTGGAAGTTGTGGATCATGGCTACTGCATCGTAATCCGAAACGACCACACCATCAAATCCAAGCTCGTCTCGCAGCAGGTCGGTCAGAATGCGGCGCGATGTGGCGACGACTTCTCCATCCAACTCAGGGTATGAGTTCATGATCGATGCCAGCCCTGCATCCCGTATGGCAGCCTGGAATGGGGCCAGGAAAATATCATACAGTTCACGCTTGCCCAAGTGGACGGGTGCACAGTTTTGTCCTCCCTGTGAAAGGCTGTGACCGATGAAATGCTTGCCCGTCGCCATGACGCCATCTGCCAGGTTTTCCCCCTGCAGGCCGCGCACATATGCCATGCCAAATTGGCTGACCAGGGTGGGGTCTTCACCGAAGGTTTCTTCTGTGCGCCCCCAGCGTGGGTCGCGTGAAACATCCAGGACAGGGCCCAAGGATTGGCGAGCGCCTACAGCCAGTAATTGCTTGCGGATTGCTTTTGTCATCTTCTCGGCCAACTCGGGTTGAAAGGTACTGGCCAGACCAATGATTTGTGGGTATACAGTGCCGCCGAGCAGCATAGCGCCTGAGCAGCTTTCTTCGTGCAAAATGGCCGGAATGCCCAGGCGCGTCTTCTCGACCAGGAATTTTTGGATTTGGTTTCCCGCTCTGGCAATGGAAACCGGATCCAGCATGGATGCGCCTCCAACGCGGGTGATTTGTCCAATTCCATGACCGAGCCTTGTATCAATCTTGGATAGGTCCAATTTTCCATCTGTTTGCAGTTCGAATATCCAGCAGGAACCAATCTGGGCAAGTTTTTCTTCCAGGGTCATCTGGGAAATCAGTGTTTCGATGCGTCGATGCAAGGGTTTCATTCATTCCTCAAATTAAGGTTATTTTTCTATACCCGTTTCTCTACAGCTGGAAACAGGCATCAATGTACTCTTACAATATTCAAATCAAGCCAGATCAACCAACTGCATTTTCACGGATAACCGTCTGATACCATTTGGCACTTGCTTTCGGAATACGCTTCTGTGTTTGAAAATCAACATAAACGATCCCAAAGCGTTTGGAATACCCAAAGCTCCATTCAAAATTATCCATTAAGGACCAGACAAAGTAACCTTTCACCGGAACTCCATCCTGGATGGCTTTATATACCATTTCCAAATGACGCTTGATGTAAGACAGCCGGGCAGGATCATCCACCTGCCCATCCGGGTTCAATTCGTCTTGATATGCAGCTCCATTTTCCGTGATATGTATAGCGGGAAACGCATAATCCAAGTGCAGGCGCTCCAAAAGGTTGTAAAGGCCCTTCAGGGTAGACTTCCCAGTCCATTTCGGTGATTTCATCCCCGCGGAACACCGTTCGCAAGGAATTTTCTGTTTCGCTGACTGTGTCAGCACGGGCGATGTTCGCGAGTATAGTAATTGACACCCAAAAAGTCGACCGGTGCGGAAATGATATCCATGTCTCCAGGCTGGACATAATCCATCGCATTGGCAAAACCATTGACCATATCCTGTGGGTATCCACGACCAGCCAGTGGATCGAGAAACCAGCGGTTGATGTAACCATCCATCCAGGTCGCTTCTTTCTTGTCTGCAACACTTGGGGAGGCAGGCTCTTGCGGGGTGAAGTTCAGCGCAATGCCCACTTTTGCACCAGGACAGTTTCCACGAATGACAGGCACAGCCTGTCCGTGTGCAAGCAGCAGATGATGAGCAGCAGCCATGGCCTCGCCCAGGTTAGTTTGCCCGGGGGCATGCCTCCCATCACGGTAGCCAACAAATGCGCTGACCCATGGCTCATTGACCGTGATCCAATTCTTAACCCGATCCCCCAATGCACGGCTGATAATATCTGTATATTCGACAAAAGCATCCACAACCTGACGCCTGGGCCAGCCGCCCTCGTCCTCCAGGGACTGGGGCAGATCCCAGTGATACAAGGTCACGAATGGCTCAATCCCCGCTTCCAGAAGCGCATCCACCAACTGGGCGTAGAAATCGATCCCAGCCTGGTTGATCTTCGTGCCTCGACCTGCAGGCAGGATGCGCGGCCAGGCGATCGAAAAACGATAGGCCTTTAATCCCAGTTCTTTCATCAAAGCCACATCCTCCCGCCAGCGGTGGTAATGGTCACAGGCCACGTCGCCCGTATCTCCGTTGATCCACGTTGCCGGGGGTATGGCTGAAGCGATCCCAAATGCTTTCGCCTTTGCCATCCTCGTCCCATGCACCTTCAATTTGATAGGAAGCAGTAGCTGCTCCCCAGATAAATCCTTTTGAGAAAACAAGTTTCGTATTGTGTCTCATCCCATTCCTAATAATTATCTAGTCTGCTTTTATGGGCATTCCAGCCATTCAATTGGCTCGCTACCGGCCCCACCCAATCCATAACCATAGGGGAACAAGGGAGCATCGCAGCCTGTCAGGGTCGACGAATTATTCTTATTGATGGGTAGCTGATTGTTGGCGCGCGGCCAGGTATAAGGCAATTTTCCGGTGAAAGGAAAATCACCAAACAGGACGTCTGCCACTCCCCCGGCTTCCGTTCCCGGCAGCCATGCAGCCACCCAGGCATCTGCCATTTGAAATTGGTCGGTAATTATGAGTGGACGCCCGGAAAGGATGACGACCACCAATTTTTGGCTGTGGGCGCGCAGGTTTGTAATAGCTTGAATGTCTGTTTGCGCACAGGTCCAGGGTGCTCCGATCTCCCACCCCTTCAGCATAGGGTTTCTCTCCGACTACGACAATCCCAGTATCAGCCATGCCCATCGAAGTTCCCACTGGAATTGTATTCAACCTGTGTCCCTGGAGATACCGCCGCTCGAATCCCCTCCAGGATGGTCGTCCCCGGGAGAATATCGCCAGATTTACCTTGCCACGTAATTGTCCATCCGCCACACTGCATGCCGATATCATTCGCCCCCTGCCCTGCTACGTATATCAGGGTAGTATTTTTGTCTAGTGGCAGAGTGGCACTCATCGTTCTTCAGTAATACCAGCGACTCGCGCACAGCCTGGCGCGCCAAGGTGCGATGATCTTCTGAGCCTACCGTTGCGAGCAGGGCCGGGTCAGCGTAAGGATGTTCGAACAGGCCAAGCTCAAACTTGACGGTCAGGATGCGGCGCACGGCATCATCAATGCGTTCTTCAGTGATATCCCATTTTTGAACGGCTTGTTTCATGGTATTGATGAACCTGATGTAGTCGTAGGGAACCATGTTCATGTCTATGCCGGCATTGATGCCAGTAACAATTGCTGTATAGTAATTGCTGCTGATCTGATCCATGCCGCCCCAGTCGGAGACGACGAATCCCTGGAAGACCAAGTTCGCCCTTGAGCACATCCGTGATCCAATATTTCTGGGCGTGCATCTTGACCCCATTCCAGCTGCTGAAGGAAACCATCACACTCTTTGCACCGCTGTCCACCGCCGCCTGGTATGGGGGCAGGAACAGGTTTCGAATGGCAGGTTCATCAAAACGCATATCGCCTTGATCGAGCAGGTATGCTTGTTCAGATCACCTGGGTGGATGTGCCAAAGGTGGTGCCTCCATCACCAAGAAAATGCTTGGGTGTGGCAAGCACGTACAGGTCCTGCCCTGCTGCGGGAGCATATCCGTCTGGCAGAGATTGCAGTCCCTGGATGAATGCGCTACCCAGTTCGCTCACCAAGTCGGTGTCTTCACCATAAGCCTCGTATGTCCGACCCCAGCGGATATCCTGCGGGACAGCCACCACCGGTGCAAAATTCCATTGGACGCCGGTTGCCAGCATTTCTTCGGCTGTCGCCTGTCCGATTTGACGGACCAAGCTCGGCATTCCGGCTGGCACCCAGGCCAATTTCCTGGGGAAAGATGGTCGCGCCATATCAAATTTCCATGACCGTGGACGGCATCCACGCCATAAATGATCGGGATGCCCAGACGGGTTGTCAGCGCCTCTTGCTGAAATCCATCGACCATTTCTGCCCAAGCTTCTGCGGTATTCGTTGATGGAGAGCCGCCCCCGCCGCTAAGAATTGAGCCGATGAAATACTTTTTAATATCTCCCCATTGGATGCTGTTCTTTTCAACTTGGGTCATCTGACCGATCTTTTCATCCAAGGTCATCCGACCCAGAAGATCTTCCACTCGCACTGGATGGGCTGGTTGGAATCCTATGTAGGGATAAGTTGACCTGTCGTTTCTGTCTGTGACCGAATTGGATGGAAACGGCCTGTCCGCATGCCGGGAGCAGGAAAACAATCACCAAAATAACAACTGATACGTGACGCATTATGTTTCATATATGTATGACTGATCTTATTCCAGGATTACCAGAACATCAACTTGTCGTTTTACCTTGTTGCGGAATGGGGATGATATTTCCAGCGATGGGATTCCCATCCACCACCAATCGGAGATTGTTACCCGGTCCACGACCGCTCGACCTTGATCTCGTACCGAACTCCCCGGTAAATGCGCACTGCTTCAAAACCACTCCACTCTGGTGGGATGTCCGGCGCGATTTGCAAGCCATCATATGTCGGGCGGATGCCCAGGATCCATTGCGTGATGGCAACGTAGTTCCAGGCAGCCGTGCCTGTCAGCCAGGAGTTTTTCGCTTCGCCGTGGGTGGCCGCATCCTTGCCAGCAATCATTTGTGCATACACATAAGGCTCACACTTGTGCACCTCGCTGATTTCCTCCCGTGCGGATGGATTGATGCGCAGGTAATAATCGTATGCCTTATCCCCCCGCCCGATCATCGTCTCAGCAATCATGATCCACGGGTTGGTATGGCAGAAGATGCCGGCATTTTCTTTATATCCGGGCGGATAGGATGAAATCTCACCCAGGTGGAGATAGTATTTACTGAACGCCGGTTGTTGCAGGACAATCCCGTGCGTTGTTGCCAGGTGTGTCGGATACAGAATCCAACGCCTGCGTGGCGCGCCCATCCTTTATTCCCAAACCTGCCATCACACACACACCCTGCGGTTCGATGAATATCCGGCCTTCGTCATTTTCCTGCGACCCCAATACCCGCCCGAAATCATCATACGCCCGGCGGAACCATTCCCCGTCCCATCCGCTGGACCAAATGACTGCCTCCATCTCATTATGCTTCTCAAATAGAATCTCGCCTGTTCTGCTTTGTTCAAGTCGCTCAGCGATCGCCATCATCTCCTTGGCTCGCCAACACGAACAAGTCCGGCGATAAAAACACTTTCTGCCACCTTGCCATCTTTATTCGTCGTTGTCTGAAAAGATTGTCCCGGTGAATCTGAAAAGCAGTTCAGATTAAGGCAGTCATTCCAGTCTGCCCGGCCGATCAGGGGCAATCCATGCGGACCAAGACGGTCAAGCGTGTATTGGATCGAGCGCTGTAAATGCCCGTAAAGCGATTCTTCAGTGCCAGGCTGGTTGTCATAAGGCACGGCTTCGTCCAGGATGCTCCAATCGCCCGTCTCTTTGAGATAGGCAGACACAGACAGCACCAGCCAGAGCGGGTCGTCGTTGAAGTTACTGCCTACATCATTGTTGCCGAGCTTGGTCAGCGGTTGGTACTGGTGATATGCTCCGCCATTTGGCAGCTGCGTGGCTGCCAGGTCCATAATGCGCATGCGCGCCCGCTCCGGTACCAGATGCACAAAACCAAGCAAATCCTGGTTTGAATCGCGAAAGCCCATCCCGCGCCCGATCCCAGATTCGAAATAAGATGCTGAACGCGATAAATTAAAGGTGATCATCACCTGATATGCATTCCAAATATTCACCATGCGGTTGGTATGCACATCTGGAGTGGTCACTTGCAGCTTGTTCAGCAGCCCATCCCAGTATTCCCGCAAAGCCAGAAAAGCGTTTTCAACACTGTCAGGTTGAAGATAGCGCTTGATGATCGGCAACACTGTGCGCTTGTTGATGGTTTGCGAATCAGGCGGATCAAATTTCTCTTCGACCGGGTTTTCGTGATACCCCAGGATAGTGATGACTTTTTTCTGCTCGCCGGCATTGAGGTGGACTTTGACCTGCAGGGCACCGATCGGCTGCCAGCCATGTGCAATCGACCCTGACAACTGGCCAGCTTCCACTGCAGATGGGGAATCCCAGCCCCGATATGGACCCAGAAAGGCTTCACGCTGGGTGTCAAACCCGGCAATTGGCTCGGAACAGGCCAGGTATGCAAAATGATTGCGCCGTTCCCGATATTCTGTTTTGTGATAGATGATGCCATCCAGAACTTCAACTTCTCCAATGGAATAATTGCGTTGGAAATTGGTACATCGTCCATCGCATCCCACAAGTTGAATTCCACCGCCGAGAAAATGGACAACTGCGCAGGTTCGTCCCGGTGATTGGTGATGGTCATTTCCCATATTTCAAGGCTTTCCCCCAATGGGACAAAATAGCGGGTGGAAACTTCAATCCCGGCAAGTTTGGATCGGATGATGGTATAGCCCATTCCATGTCGGCATTCGTACTCATCCAGATGGAGTGCGGGTTGGCTGCCAGGATGGCGACCAGATCAAAGGTTCGGAGAGATGTGTGCCGGGAGTTTCGTCACGTAGATATATAAAACGCCCCCCTGAATCCAATGGTGCATTGTTATAGCGATACCGGATCAAACGTCGCAAACGAGCGTCTTTGTAGAATGAATATCCACCTGCTGTATTGGATATGAGCCCAAAATATGCTTCAGAACCCAGATAATTGATCCATGGCAGAGGGCGTATCTGGTCGTTCGATCACATATTCGCGATGTTTGTCGTCAAAGTGACCATAGCGCATAGAACCTCGATGATGGCATGGTTTATTCTTTCACGGCACCCAGGGCAATACCGCTGACAATGAATCTCGAGAAGATGGCATAGATGATAATGATCGGCACAATGGTGATGGCAAGGCCCAAATAGATCGCGCCATATTCGGTGCGATACACATCCCCGCGCATCGTTTGCACCAGCATCGGCAGAGTATATTTCTGTATGGATGAGATCAATATGAATGCGTTGAAGAAGTTGTTCCAGGAGGCAATAAACGCAAAAATGCCCAGGGTGGCAGCTCCCGGAATCGCCAGGGGCATCATGACCTGATGAAAGATGCCCAGTTCACTGGCGCCATCGATCCTGGCTGCATCGATCAGGTCCTGGATCATACATCGACTCAAAGTATTGCTTGCCAAAGAATACCGCGCCGGCATTGGCGAGCAGTGGCAAAATGAGCGACAGGTAATTGTCGGTCAGCCCCAGCTTGGACATGAACCGGTAGAACCCGATGATGGAAAGCTGCAAGGGGATCATGACCAGTACGATGATGAAGTTGGAGAATCACTTTTCTGCCTTTGAAATTGTAAACCACCAGACCATAGGCAGTCAGCAGGGAGAAATAGACCGTGACAACCGTCGAAGCAACGGCGAGAAACAGGCTGTTGGCAAAGCCTCTCGGCATGTTCAATCCTCTGCCGATCAATATATCGTAGTTTTCGATCATGTGTGTACTTGGCAAAATACTGAGGCCCTGTTGGATCTCTGTTGTGGAACGGGTTGCGTTCACGATCAATAACCAGATCGGAACAATGATGACGATCAATAGAAGGAACAGCAAAGCGTAGACAAAAAAGCGCATCACATAGGTGCCAAATTTATATTTGCTCATGATTGCGACCTCTCTGCGTTCTTTTTGGAATACCACTTTCGTTTTGGTTGCGCGTCACCCAAATCCCTCTCGCGCAGGAAATAGAAGATACCCAAGGCACAAATGGTGGTCATGATAAATACCATTACACCAACCGAGGAGGCCAGCCCAATATGCCCCTTGCTGCTGGCGAACTTCATATACATCAGGATGTTGTTGGTTTGGATTGAACTTTGCGGGGAACCTCTGCCATCCGTCAACAGGAAGGGGATGTCAAACATCTGCATGCCACCCACCAGCGAGGTGACGAAGATAAAGATCAGAATGGGCTTCAAGAGCGGCAAAGTGATCTTCCTGAACATTTGCCAGACGCTTGCGCCGTCCACCATGGCGGCTTCATATAAATGAACGGGGATGGAGGTCATGCCTGCCATGACGATGATCATGGTTTGCCCAAACCACGTCCACCACTGGATGAAGACCACCAGCCCGCGCGTCACCCAGATATTCTCCAAATATCGCATGGCTTCACTCAAGAATCCAGCCCTGACCATGAATTGGTTCACAGGTCCATAGTAGGCAAACAGTGAATTGAACAATGCCGCCACCGCAGCTGGCATCAGCAGGTTCGGCAGAAAGAATATCGCCCGCCACACCCCAATTGCCTTGATCTTGAGCCGGGCGCTCGTGAAAAGAACGGATAATAGCATTGCGATGCCGATCTGGGGGATGAAATTGAGGATCCAGATCAACCAGGTGTTCCCCACCGCCCTCAAAAAAACATCATCTCAAATAAACTCTTGAAATTATCAAACCAGATAAATTTGTTTTGGCTTGACATCAAGGTGGTATTGGTGAAGCTGAGACCCAAGGTGTTGAGAACCGGGTACAAGCCAAAGACAAGAAAGCCAATAACGAATGGTGCAAGAAACAAATACCCGGTGGGAATTTTCTTCAACCTGGCCAGATTCATGCTGCCTCCAAATAATGATAAAACCGGAGTTCCACCCACTATCTAAAATACAGGAACAGGGTGGGTCAGTGTATTCCAGGAATACACTGACCCACATTACTTGCTAGAGACAAAATTATTTTACAGGGGGTTCCGGGATGGTCAGATCGGGGAATTCACTCCGAACTGCATCCAGCCATGCAGCCCACATTTCTGCTTCAGTCATGGTCCCGCTCAGGTAAGCAGCCAGAGGATCGTTGAGGGCGCGCTGAATGGCGTCATCAGAACCGGTCATCAAGGTACCATTGACACTCGGGGCGGCCTTGGCAAAGGCTCCGTAGGAGTTCTCTCCACCCAGGAAGGTGGCCAGCGTGGAATTATCGAAGCTGGCTGTGATCTTTTCGACCACGACCTGGCTGGAGACGAAGTCGCCGGCAGCCTGGGCCTGGTCATCGGGTGTGGTTGGATCGATGGCTTTCAGGTACGCATTGGTGTAGACACCCGTGGCCCAGTTGGTCAGGTTCGTCTTCGTCGAGGGCAACGAATTTGACGAATTCCTTCGCCAGATCACTATTCGGGCTGCCTTTCAAGGCGCCAACCCAGGTGCCGCCCCACTGGTAGGACAGCGGGCCGTTGATCATGGCCCAGTCACCACCGGTGCCGGCTCCGCCGGAAGCGGGAATGGAGTTGGGGCTCAAGACATAGGGCAGACCCCAGGTGGGCAGGAAGTAGCTGAAGACCTTCTTGGGAGTGCCTTCGGCATCCACCAGGGTGTCATTCATGCCGGCAAACCAACCTTCAGTCCACTGGGTGGCCCCAGATTCATAGCCGTTGTCGCGCATCAGTTTGGCGAAATGGACATAGTCCACGATGGCGGGTCAATGACCAGGGTGTCATCAACGATCCAGGGCTGGGCGCGGTTGGACAGGAAGGGGGTGAACATTTCGCCACCAGTTCCGACCGTGATAGTAGTCGCCAGTACCGCAGGCTTTGATCTTGGCAGCAGTTTCAACAAATTTGGTCATGTCAGCAACCATGGCCTGGACTGCAGCGAGATCATCGGTACCAAGGCATTCTTTGGCAATGCTGCGGCGATAGAAGAAAGCGCCTGGGGTGGCCTGATATGAGAAGGCTTTTGCAACGCCATTGAATGTTCCAACCTGAACCACGTTTTGGTAGGTCTTGAGGGTTTTGGTCAGGGGAACCAGCGAGTTCAAATCGGCCAACAGATCGGACTCAACCCACTCTTTCACGAAAGCTGCTTCCAGGGCAACGACATCTGGTGAATCAGCGGTTCCGGCTGCTGCTTTCACCTTGGTCTGATACTCACCGTTTGTCATCGGGATCATGGTGTAGACGACTTTCACACCTGGGTGCTAGTCCTTGAAAAGCGATCGCCATGGTCCTGATTTCATTGGTGAAGGACCATACATTCAAAGTTCCTGTTAATTCTTTCGGTTTGGCCGGGCCGCAACCAGTGATGAGCATGCTCGCAATCACCAGCAGGCTAACCGTAATTAAAATTGACTTACGCATGTTTCTTCTCCTTATAGTATCCATATTAGGTTATACTTTAATTGTGTGGAGAAATCCTCCGCACATGTGGGCAGGTCTTCCTTCGTCTGAACAGGGCAAACGGAAGACCTTCTTTCTTTGTTTCATATTCAGGTTTGTATCACCTCCTTCTCCTTTATATTATTAGGTTATGAAACTGAAAAACACAAAGATCAGGTTCCTGGCTGCTCACTTGTGGCCAAGATGGTTTCGGTCAATGCCCGACAGGAACTGCGTTCCACCAATTTTGTTTGCATCTTATGTATTTGCTTGGCTATTGGTCTCATGATTGATTAACTCGATCAGCATTTGTATGGCAACGTAACCCATTTCATCCAGGAACTGGTCAATCGTGGTAAGTCCCAGGTACTTGGCCTCTGAAATATTGTCAAATCCCACTACTGACAAGTCATCCGGGATACGTAATCCCAATTTCTCAGCCGCCTGGTATACGCCAATTGCTGACTGGTCATTGGCGGCAAAAATTGCCGTTGGAGGATCTGCCATTGAAAGTAATTGGAGAGCAAATTTTAAGCCTCCGGGTGTTGAGAAATCACCGGGTACAATCAACGCATCATCCAGAGGAATTCCAGCGGTTTTTAGTGCATCCTTATATCCGTTTAATCTTTGTATCGCGCTTCCGATTTCTGGTCGACCACAAATAAATCCAATGCGTCGGTGCCCAAGACTAATAAGATAATTAGTAGCATCTAGTGCGCCTTCATAATTCGTTCCCTGGACAGATGGGTAGTTGGGATTGACAATATGGGGATCTACTGCCACGATGGGTGCATCTGTGACAAAGTCTGCCACGGAGGATGCCACGATGATCACGCCATCGGTGATGGAATTATTAAGCAAGTGAAACATAATGTTGTTCGTGAGTGCCAGTGCCATTCTTTTGAAAATCCCCCGTTGTGTAAAGCAATAGATCAAAACATGATTCTGCAATTGCCCGGTTGATTCCTTTCATAATTTCAATTGCATATGGGAATCCAATGTCTGGAACGACCAATCCGATCAAGTTTTTTTTATGGCTGCGCATACTTCTTGCAGCTAAATTCGAGGTGTATCCTAATTTTTCGATTACTGCTTGGATTCGTTCTTGAGTTTCACTGGCCACGTCAACTTTGTCATTCAGCACGCGTGAAACCGTGGAAACAGAAACCCCTGCTGCCTTAGCAACTTGCTGAATGTTTACCGAGTGTTTTTTTGCCGACATATCAAAATGGACATAAAGTGGGCAGGTTTCCGGTATCATTACCGGTAACGTTACCGGTGATTATATTATGACACGTTTTATAGGCAAAGTCAAGCATCTTTAAGGTTCTTATTTTGGGGAAGCGTACCATTAACGCTGATCTTTTTGTCCAAACCCCATTCCAAGATTACGCATTAATATCTGGGTAACTGCAAGTTTAGGGTTTATCTAATCTGAACATTTCAGAATTGTCGGTGGGCCTGCTCTATTATCAGCGGATTCTTTTACATTCTTAATCAATTCTATTTATCAATGTCTAATCGATCTTTGAAAGATAAACCGTCTGCGGGTTGTCGGTTTTATTAAAATATAAGGCACACTCCTTTTGTGTGTGCCGAGTGCCCCCATATACAGGTTATTTAGCCGAAATTTCCCCTATATATAGCCATATTTAGTGGGGCGAGAGGGGGTCGAACCCTCACGGTGTCACCACCGGCGGATTTTAAGTCCGCAGCGTCTGCCAATTCCGCCACCGCCCCAGCGGGGGTATTATACAACTTTTTTTCGATAAGAAGCATATCTTGAGAATAAATGAACCCAAAATGGCGACGCGTGTCCTTTGATTATGCCTTTACCGATAACAGCGCGTAACTCTTCAGAATTTGTGAATCGCGGAATTGACAAGCTGGCGACTCCCACTTCAAAAACAGCGTGCGCATCTGAGCCAGCAGTCCCAGGAATTTGATTCTGCTGTGCAAAAGTTGAGGAGTATTGATTTGCTTTTGGACGCATACATCGTGCATTAAAAATTTCGACGGCATCTATAAGTGGAGTAATCTCCAACAAGTCGTCTAACTTCCATGAGCCAATGCGCCAAGAATCAAAAGGATGTGAAACGCTGATGAATGCTCCCTGATCTCGCAGGCGCAAGATTGTTTCTCTAGGTGAATATCCTGACGGGATTTCGTGATTGACAAAAAATGCCAGGATTTCCCCATGTGTAGTCATTATTTCCTGACCAATAATTATCAGCTCGGGATCTACCATATGAGCAATGACCGCCCCAGCTATCGTGTTGTGGTCAGTTACAACTACACGATCCAATCCCCGACGCCGGGCAATATGGATCAATTCATCAGGAGTTGATAGAGAATCTTTAGATGCATTTGAATGGCAGTGGAAATCAACAGATATGTTCATAATAATGCTGCACCCTTCATGCAAGTTTTCATAATATTGGAAATAAATGGCAAACACGTTGACTTAAATTTATCGACTATCATTTTTCCAGATATGTTTCTGACACTAATGGAAATTTATTGTTAGCATAACATCAATAAGAATTATTATTTATATAGCGAGTTATACCTGTGCGAGTGAATTCGTTTCTAAGATACATTATCCTTCGAATATTCGTGGAGAATGCGGCTAGAACACTTTTAACAAAGTAACCGCTTATGTTTAATTAAGGATCCAGATCATAAATGGGGATTTCTTATGTCACTTTCGACTCTTAAAGAGATCATTAATGCACATGTCTTACTAATGGGTTACAATTCTTTTCGCACTGACTTAATATTTCCTGGTATCCATATGAAAATAACTTTCGAAAATAAATTTTCCAACATCAAGGATCTCAATGACCAATCCTTCATCTAGATACATCCGATGTTCATCTGCTGTTGCCAAAGCGATACATTCTTCATCTCCAGTGGTTGCATTAGAATCAACAGTTATTACCCACGGACTGCCAAGGCCACAAAACCTCGAATTGGCACGGGACATGGAAACGATTATCCGTGAGAACGGTGCTTTTCCCGCAACAATTGCCATGCTGGATGGTGTAATCCGGGTTGGATTGACCGATCATGAACTAGGACTCCTGGCAAATATGGATCGAGTACGGAAAATTAGCAGACGAGATTTCGCAACTGCTATCATAAAGAAGGAGTACGGGGGAACTACAGTTGCTGGGACCATGTTCGCAGCCAAAAAAATTGGTATAAACGTTTTCGCGACAGGCGGCATCGGTGGCGTACATGAAGTTGAGAACCTCGATATCTCCACAGATTTGCAGTCACTAGCTGACACCCCAATTATTGTAGTCTCCTCTGGTGCAAAGGCAATTTTGAATTTACCGGCTACGCTTGAGTACCTGGAAACGATGTCCGTACCCGTTGTAGGGTATAAAACCGAAGAATTTCCAGCGTTCTACTCCAATCATAGTGGCCTGTTTGTCACAGCACGCCTGGATTCGCCCCAAGAAATCGTGGAATACGCTAAGGCGCATTGGGAAATTGGGATGAAAAGTGCAGTATTAGTGTGCCAATCACTTTCATCCGAAGAAGAATATCCCCGTGAAAAAGCAGATAAGGCATTTATTATTGCTCGCCAAGATGCTCATGATCAAGGGATCCACGGACAGCTGCTGACCCCGTTCTTACTTTCAAGGATCAACGAATTAACCAATGAAGCGTCATTAAAAGCAAATCTTATACTTCTGCATAATAATGCCCGACTTGCCGCACAAATCGCAGTCGAACTCAGCCGAGTGGAAAGGCTAAAAGTTTTATAGGTACAGCCGTTATCTAGCTTATTCTAAAAGCTCATTTCTCATCAATATCTCCTACTGAAATTATTCACTTGGTTTTTGTTGGACTAGGCCACCTGGTATCTGTGGGATTAAGAGTTCTGGTAGGTGAGGGAGTATGAGTGAAACTGGAAGTCATGGAGGGAGTTCTCGTAAATGAGGGAGTGGGTGAGGTGGTCGGTGTAGGCGGGGTGCCAATCACCCTAAATTCCCCCAGGACTTTCCATTCGGTCCCTACAAAGAATACCAATTGGTATATTCCTGGTAGCCATTGATCAACAGGTAAGGTTAAGTCATCCTGTCCAAATCCACCCGTGCCACTATCCCAGTAGCCAGTTTTATAATAATCGTTCATGAACTGCCCATTCCGGTACCATATTTTAGTCCACTGGGCACCATTCGTCATTCCATCATAAGAATAAGTGACATATACCCGATTTAACGGATTCTGAAAGACATTTTGAGGGTCGATTGGGAGAAAATTCTTCACAGAAAGTGAAAAAATTAACGGGCTAAAAATTGCTCCCGGATTGGGAGTGATTATGCTCCTGAACTGTGCCTCTATTGCACTGGGTAAAAAGGGAGTGCCACTAGAAGTAGGAGTGAAACTGGTCGCCAATGTTGGAGAAATTGTGGGGGTTAAAGAAATTGTAGGTGTCATACTTATTGATGGCGTTATAGAAATGGTCGCGGTCGGTGTTCGAGACGGGCTTGGTTTAAAGATGGAAAACGCGACCGGTTCACCATAACGACCAAACAGGAATGATATCCCGGTTAATACCAGGGCAAAAAAATAGGCACGCCAAGCTGCTGCAATCTGCTTTCGTCTTAAACGATAATATGCCACCTTTCCCCCCATACGCATGGCACGGATACCAGCCAAGAAGCTGAGTAGTGCTCCAAGGATGGTGACAATAACCACCATAACTACTGCACCATGAATATCCAGATTCATCTGATTCGATTATACCTTCTTGACTCCCGCACTGGTTCGTGCTACATTTTTCCCATGTTAATATTTCTCAAACTTGGTGGCTCGCTAATTACCGATAAGACCCGTCCCTATACTCCGCGCTTATCAATACTCGATGACCTGGCCACACAGATTTCCAAGGCGTTATTATTAATTCCAACTTTGCAGCTTGTTCTCGGACATGGCTCAGGGTCCTTTGGTCATCATGCCGCCAGCAAGTTTGGAACTCGAAAAGGTGTTTCGGGGAAGGACGCATGGAGAGGGTTTTCCGAAGTTTGGTACCAGGCATCAACCTTGAACCGTCTTGTTGTCGATGCATTAAGGAAAGCAGACCTTCCGGTTGTCACCCTTGCTCCTTTCTCATCAGTGATGGCCAATAATGGGAAGATATTAGACTGGAATATGGCACCTATTAGAGCTTGCCTTACCAATAATTTAATCCCAGTGATTCATGGGGATGTTGTGTTCGACGAAGCTCAGGGAGGTACCATTCTTTCTACAGAGGATTTATTTGTTCATTTATCTCGTCAATTGAAACCTGCACGGATTTTATTGGCGGGATTGGAAGCTGGCGTTTGGAAAGACTTTCCGGCAAGAACCAATCTCCTAACTGAAATTACCCCAAGAACCTTTTATAGAGAAGTTGACAGTATTGGAGGCAGTACAGGTGCCGATGTTACGGGAGGAATGCTTTCAAAAGTAACCAATATGCTAGGGTTAGTGGAGCAGAATAAAGGGCTTGAAGTATTAATCTTCTCCGGAGAAAAACAGGAGAATATCTATCGCGCATTATTGGGGGAAAATCCCGGGACTCGCTTATTCATTTGACAACTGATTAGACACGCGATAAACTCTCTTTTTATTTTAAAGCAAAAGAAATATTTTGCTGACAAGACCTCGAGGAAGATGGTTTTATGCTTTGACTCAATATAATGCCCTCGTTTCTAAGAGGACTTTATACCGTGACCAAATTGCAAAATAATATGCCAAAAAATAATCCTACATACCTTACATCTGAAGGCGCAGCAAAACTCGAAGCGGAACTCCAGGAATTAAAAGGTCCTCAGCGTGATGCATTAGCACGTCGTTTACATGATGCAATTCAAATGGGTGACTTGTCAGAAAATGCCGACTATCATAAGGCTAAAGAAGACCAGGGGTTCCTCGAAGGCCGAATTCAAGAATTGGAATTCGTATTGCGAAATGCTTTTATTGTGAATACATCAATTACCCAAAAAACATTAGTCGAGGTTGGAGTCCATGTGACCGTCCAAGAGGGCGATTTGGAACCTGAAATGTATTTCTTGGTGGGTTCACAAGAAGCAGATCCACGCAAAGGGAAAATATCTTACGAATCCCCCATTGGGCGCGCCCTTATGAATCACCGTGTTGGTGATACGGTGGGAGCAGAAACGCCTGGTGGTGTAATTAAATTGACAATCTTGAAAATTGAATAAAATTAGCGGGCGACCCAACTGGATCGCCCGTTTATTTCTACGCCGGGGTCACGACCTTCGGCCAGACAGCTATTTCCAATGTCAAGCGCTCAAAATAACTATCCTCAGGCAGCGCTCCCTGCCCATACGCCATATCAGAAGCTGTTGCAACCAACTGCAAAGCAGCTGTTTCCAGGACTATCTGTTTACTCTTCTCCACCAAAAATGGTTCACCTTTTGCCTGTAACCGCTGGAAAGTGGGTGCATCATTAAAGGCGTGAGCGCTCATAAGCACCTTTGTTACCGTCTGGATATCATTCTTGTCGAAAAGCCAGACTTCAAATGCGGTAACTTTTTTTGGTTCACCCACACCGATAATTTCGGAAATACCTATGCCACACTCTCCTAAAAATTCACCAGACGGGGAGTCTATGCTAAAGGAGTCATCAAACAGGTCGTCGCCCAGGACATAAGTCGTCATGAATTGGGCAATGGGCTGTTCATCACCAAGTGTGGAGTAATCGGTCATTTCTGACTGGTTGGTAATATCTCGAGCACGATTTGCAGGGCTGTCAGATTTTGTGCGCCTAAGCATTGGGATTAAATATTTATAAACAGCAAATCCAAGGATGACAAATAATATCAAAGCAAATACGATGATGAATATTCTTACTAGCACACTTGATTTTGGCTGAGTCTGCCCAACACTGGGGGTAGTCGTGGTAGTGGGTTTGGAAGCTTGCACAATGTCTGCAAAAGTCTTAATTCCATTTTGATCCGGATACGCCGTCTTAATATTTGCAAGCACTGCCGGTCCATCTTCACCCAAAGCCTCGAAACGCTGGATGGCAAGATCATTTACGGGATTTTTAATAAATGAGTCAACCGTCATTCGTAAGTAGTCTTCCTGCAAATCTGGGCGCAGAGACATAGGGGTGGCATTCGTCCATTGAACAGGCCATAACCCCCATCCCAATATAACCAGGCCGATAAACAGCCCTAAAACCAACCCCAATGTTGCTGTTACGACCGGTTTTTTAAGGTAGTCTAGGATTTTCATCATGAAAAGCTCCTTCGATAG
This sequence comes from uncultured Chloroflexia bacterium, assembly GCA_963826215.1. GTDB lineage: Bacteria > Chloroflexota > Anaerolineae > Anaerolineales > Villigracilaceae > UBA877. Next base: position 915,105 of record CAWGWL010000033.1, read on the forward strand.
CTTCGACTCATAAGATGATTATACAGAATCTTCTCTAAATAGCCAACACCTATTTTTATGGTGTTTTTACTGACTTTTATAACCATCCAGATTTTTCCCGGTTTAGCATTAATCTCTGCATAATTATTGACACCCAGGTATGAAATATTGGCTTCGAAGGAATCGATTTTTAGCATTCGATTTTCAGAATTGCAGAAATAATCGGATTGAAGGGGATTGTTCTCCAAACAATTCCTTCTATGCGGCTTCTGGAACTATATCATCCAGGAGGAATGTTGATTCACATGATAAACATTGCGCCTCGCGTTTGTTGGCAATTACCAGCATTCCCTTGCATTTCGGACACTGTTGAGCTAAAGGACGTTTCCAGGATGTAAAATCGCAAGCAGGATAGTTGGCGCACCCGAAGAAAATGCGTCCTTTTCGTGTTTTTCGAGAAACGATCTCACCACCATCCTTTGGACATATTACCCCGATTTTTTCCAACCATGCCTCGGTGTGACGACATTCTGGAAAACCGGAGCAGGAAATGAATTTTCCGTATCGTCCATAGCGGATTACCAATTCTTTTCCACAATCCGGGCAGGCACGTCCTAGTGGTTCTGGACCGGTTTTAACAACTGGCATGTCTGCTTGGGCCTTAGCTACCGTAATCGCAAAGGGCTTATAAAACGCGTCCATTACTTTAATCCAGTCTGCCTGACCTTCTGAAATCTTGTCCAAGTCTTCTTCCATCCGGGCGGTAAATGTCAGGTTGATTATTTCCGGAAAATACTGGCCCATTAAATCATTAACCAAGATGCCAGTTTCTGTAGGTATGAGACGCCTATCGATTCTTTCCACGTAGCCGCGTGCCTGGATCGTGGAGATAGTGGGAGCATAAGTGGAAGGTCTCCCAATCCCATATTCTTCTAATATTTGCACCAGCGACGCTTCGGAAAATCGAGGAGGTGGCTGAGTAAAATGCTGTTCAGGAATAAGTCTCACCAAATCCTGCTTTTGACCTTCTGAAATGGATGCTGGGATTCGGACATTTAGTTCGTCTTCATCTTCAGATTTTTTATCTTCATCTTTTGTCTCTTCATAAACTGTTAAGAATTCCGGGAACTTAACCAGCGGATCCAGCAGCTCTTAATGTATAAACATGTTCTGAACCACGACCGGTAATGTCTACTGAAATAGTGTCAAACACAGCTGATTCCATCTGAGAAGCGACAAACCGCTGCCATATGAGTTGATAAAGTTTAAACATGGCAGGATCCAGGAATGGCTTAACCTTTTCCGGGTCCCGAAAAACAGAAGATGGACGAATGGCTTCATGGGCTTCCTGTGCACCTGCTACTTTCTTTTTATATTCTGGAGGAGAAGTGGGCAGGAAATCATTTCCATACCGTTGAGCAATATACGACCGGACTTCATTTCGTGCAACTTCCGCGATATTTGTGGAATCTGTTCGCATGTATGTTATTAGTCCGGTCGTTCCTCCTTCGCCTACATCCAGACCTTCATAAAGACCCTGAGCAAGACCCATTGTTCGTTTGGCAGTAAAACCCATTTTTCGGGAGGCTTCCTGCTGGAGAGTAGATGTAATGAATGGCGCGGATGGTTTTCGTCGCCTTTCTCCTCGCTTTACACGCTTGACGATATACGGTGCACTTTCCATATCCACTAATAGGGGTTTAACGACCTCTTCCTTGCCCAGGACTGGGTCATTTTCATCGATTTTTACCAGCTTGGTAATAAATGTTTGCTTTTGGCCTTGCGGTCGCAATTCAGCTCCGATGGACCAATATTCTACCGGGTTGAATGCATCGATTTCGCGTTCACGTTCCACGATTAACCGCAAGGCAACTGATTGAACTCGTCCGGCCGATAAGCGACTCCGGACTTTTTCCCAAAGAATGGGACTAATACTATATCCAACCAATCTATCCAGCACCCTGCGAGCTTGTTGTGCGTTTACTAGTTCCATGTTGATTTCACGCGGATTTGAAAATGCCTCTTTAATAGCATTCTCTGTGATTTCATGAAAAACTACACGTTTGGCCAATTTCGGATTGATGGCTGCCGCTTCAATTAAGTGCCAGGAAATTGCTTCACCCTCTCTGTCTGGATCAGTTGCAAGGTATACCTCAGCTGCTTCTTTCGCTAATTGCTTAAGTTCCTTTACTACAGCCTTTTTCTCATTCGGAACGCGATATTTTGGCTTGAAATTATTATCCACATCAACTGATAACTGCGATCTCAATAAATCCCGAACATGACCAACGGAAGCTCTTACTATATACCCTTTACCCAAGAAGCGACCCACTGTTTTTGCCTTGGCAGGGGACTCAACAATGACCAGTTTTCCACTTCGTTTTTCAACTTTTACAGGCTTTTCCATTCCATTGTGAGCGTCAGTTTTTCCAGTACGATAAAGAGTTGATCCGCAAATACCGCAAGATCCGCGTGTGACAGGCACGCCTGCGGAATTGAACGTGGCTTGAGGGTCGACGATTTCTCTTTTTGTTTTACATTTCATGCAATATGCTAGCACGAGGAACCTCCTAGAAATATTATTCGTGTTGAATATTTTTTACTCTTAATAATGATTGTCGAGCCAGTTTTGCCCATTCTATTTGGTTCACCTTCAGCGCATCACGTGTGGCACCAACCATCATCTCTACGATGCCAATTATGACCACGATTTTCCACCGGTAAAACTAATCAGTGAGTGAGTAATATCACAAGGCGGATTTGGACAATTGACCACCACTTTTCCAACGGAATCCAGAATAGGCACTTCAAGCAACACACTCGACAATAAAACTCGCCCATTACAACCCATCAGGTTACAACACATTAACTGCTGGAAATGGGAACACTCCCCCAAAAAATAACGAAAGTGATTAAATGTTTTTCCATGGTCGAGGTAAGCCAAAGTGGTGTTCCTCCGCACCCAGGTGACAGGACAGCAAAACAAAGGATCAGATTCTAACTCTCATATTGGGCGTGTTCGTCTCTCACCGCGACATAATTAAGTCCACCCACCTGTCGAACCAATCCCTTCAGTTCCAACATTACCAGCGTGGCTGACACTCGTTCGATTGGTAAACCAGTTTGAATTGTGATTTCGTCCATTTGCAGTGGCTCATGTGTTAGCACACCCATAAGTTTCGACTCGATTTCATCTACCGGTAAAACTTTACGGACAAGGCGTTGTTCGGTGACACGTGTTAGATTCAACACATCCAATAAATCACCAACAGAAAGCATCGGATGAGCACCTTGAGCTATTAATTTGTTCGTACCTCTGCTCTGAGGAGCAAGTATGTTCCCAGGTACTGCGAAAACTTCTCGACCTTGATCAATGGCAAATTGGGCAGTAATTAACGCTCCACTGGTTTCTCCAGCCTCAACAACAACGGTCGCCATAGAAAGCCCTGAAATAATCCGGTTGCGCGGGGGAAAATTGGAGGCATCTGGCGGTGTACCGAGTGGATAATCACTGATGAGTGCACCATTGCCCACAACTTTTCCTGCCAATTGTCCGTGTTCTGGTGGGTAAATTTTATCCACCCCACAGCCGAGCACAGCCAATGTACGGCCTCCAGCTTCAAGGGCCGCTTGATGGGCTATCGCATCCACACCCCGAGCCAAGCCTGATACAACTGTTACTCCGTTTGAGGCCAAAAAAGAACCCAAATCTTCAGCCACCTGCCGACCATATGCACTAACTCGCCGCGTCCCTACCACGGCAACAGCCCAGTTGTCTTCAGGCTTTAATTCCCCCCGAATATATAGAACTGGAGGTGGTTGGTCAATTTCCTTCAAGCGAGGTGGGTAAAGGAGGTCGTCCCAAGTCAGGATTTTTATCCCCAGAGTATCAACTCTACTCAGATATTTATCTAAATCGACACCTGCACGCACCTGAATTACACGCTCTGCCAATTTTTGGCTTAGTCCAGCAGCTTGGAGAGCATCCGCTGGAGCCTGCCACGCCAATGCCAAGTCTCCAAAATGATCGCACAGGTGTTGCAGGCGTACTGCTCCAATCCCCTTGACCAGATTAAAGCCGACCCAGAAGCGTTTTTCGTTAATTGTGCTCAAATTATTTCCAGGATATTGATTCGCCAGATCAAAAATTTAGAAAAACTGCAAAGTCAAGAAATCTCCACGTTCATAGCAACAGGTGTAACTATGGTTCATCATTCTTATCAGCAAGACCTGGCAACAAATGGACTTTCATTTTTTTTGAATCCAGATCGATCATCAGGATAACCTCTCGAATCGCAGGCAGTAATAATTCGCGCCCAGAACCATCTTTTACTACATAAACATCATTGGCTCCAGTCTCTAGAATCTCAACTAGCGATCCAAGCGCCTTACCTTTCTCGTCCTCAACCTTTAGATCGAGAAGGTCGTGAAAATAATGCCCTCCTTCAGAAAGGTTGTGTGCTTCACTTGTGGAAATGTATAAAATTTGGTTTCGAAACCGGCCGGCTTCTTCAGGAGAATTAATACCCTCAAAGCCAAGAAGTAACCCCTCATTATGTTGACGCCGACTGGTAATTACGACTTTGGAATAATTTTCGCCCAGGAAGACGGGTTTTTTAGGGATGATATTTTCAGGGAAATCAGTATAGATTTCAGCAACTACCTCACCATGTACACCATGGGGGCGGCGCACCTTTCCTACAGCTAAGTAAGCAGGCTCGCCAGTTTCGGGCGATCCTGCTAATTCATGATTTGAATCAATCATTCTTTTAGGGTTCTACCACATCAAGGGTGACTTGACTTCCCTCACGCTCAGCTGCGACCCGCAAGAGGGTGCGGATTGCGTTGGCTACCCTCCCACCCTTACCGATGACACGTCCCATATCATCTTTGGCAACACTTAGTTCAAGCGTGACCCGGTTGCCATGACGAACCTCATCCACAGCTACCTCATCAGGGTGATCCACGAGGGATTTAGCGATGTATTCTGTAAGGATTTTCATAATATCTCGATTTTAGTGAGTGATCTCTACTTCAGGAAATCATTTTTCAGCGATAAATAACTCGCGAAATCTCCAGATGGTGTTGTCAGGATCACTTACTAGTTTTACTGCTTGAGACGCGCGCAACTCTGGCCGATTCTGCCTCTGATAATAGTGCATCGATTGCCTCGCCAGCTTTATAACGCTCAAATCGTTCCACAGTTCCAGTGGTTTTAAACAATTGAGCAACAGACTCGGTTGGTTGGGCACCCTTGCTCATCCACTCATAAATACGGTCTTCCTTGAAATTTAGTGTGGCAGGATCAGTGCGTGGATTATAGAAACCCACAATTTCTAAAAAACGACCATCTCTCGGACTTTCCTTATCCGCAATGACCAGACGGTAAGAGGGTTGACCTTTTTGACCGGTACGACGAAGACGAATACGAACCATTTGATATTTCTCCTTAATATTCAATTATAGATTTCTGGTATCAGCTAATCACACATGGAGCAGCAAGAAGGGTTGCTGCGTGGTGTGCCAATAACCATCAAATTTGAAGGGTTAGGGATAGAAATTGATCCTATCGCTCCTTACCCATAGAGCAGCGTATGCTGCCCATCCATTTTACCTCATCCGAACAGTCGCGAGAGGCCACGTCCACCTGATTTTTGGATCATTTTGAACATTTTTTGCATTTCTCGAAATTGCTTTACCAATCGGTTCACATCCTGTACGTCAAGTCCGCAGCCTTTCGCAATCCTCCTACGACGGCTCCCATCTAGAATATCCGGAAACTGTCGTTCCTGCAAAGTCATTGAATTAATGATTGCTTCAGTTCGCATCGTTGAACGGTCCATTTCTTCAGGTGAAATATTCCTGGCAGCCCTTCCCATTTCTCCAGGGAGCATGTCCGACCATTTGACTCATCGGTCCCATTTTTTTTGAAGAGCGAAGCATTTCCACCAAATCTTCCAGCGAAAATTCACCTTTGGCAAGCCGTTCAGCTTGCTTTTGCGCCTGTTTCTCATCAAAAACTGCTTCCGCTTTTTCAATGAGGCCTATTACATCACCCATCCCCAGGATGCGAGAAGCCAAGGCGCTCCGGCTGGAAGACTTCCAACGCATCCAATTTTTCTCCCGTCCCAATAAATTTGATCGGGACACCAGTGACAGAACGGATGGATATCGCTGCGCCACCACGAGAGTCGCCATCCATTTTGGTCATTATGATTCCAGAAAGAGGGATTGCATCCCGAAAACCTTCCGCGACGTGAAGAGCTTCCTGGCCAATCATTGCATCTACAACGAGCAGGGTTTCAGATGGCATAATAATATCCGTGATCGCCTTTAACTCAGCCATTAAGGCAGCGTCCAAGTTGTGAGCGCCCTGCTGTATCGACAATTGCAACCGAAAAGCCACCATTTTTCGCTTTTATTACAGCTCGTTTTGCTATTTCAGGTGGTTTAAGAGTTGCCTCGAAAAATACCGGAACATCAATTTGCTGCCCGATCACCTGCAGTTGCTCGACTGCGGCTGGACGATACGGGTCTGCAGCCACCAACATAATCCGCTCCCCACGGTCTCGCAAAAAGCATGCCAGCTTCCCTGCTGCAGTTGTTTTACCGGAACCCTGCAAGCCGACCAACATAATTGTATGAGGTTTTTCGCCGGAAAGGTTGAGCGGGACAGCTTCCCCAAGTGTAGATGCAAGTTCCTGATTTACGATTTTTACGATCTGCTGACCTGGATTGAGAGCCTTAGATACTTCAGCCCCAATGGCACGGACCCTGATCCGGGTAATGAAGTCTTTGACTACGATATAATGTACATCCGCCTCCAAAAGGGCAAGACGAACTTCCCGCAACGACGTTATCTACATCAGCTTCGGATAATTTACCTCTCTTTCGAAGTTGGTCAAATAGTGTGGTTAGCCTTCCAGTGAGTGTCTCAAACATGCATTCTCTTCATTAAAAAAGCAATTGCCCGAAGGCGGACAGATTTTAGCCGAAAACTGGTAGTTGGTCAAGGAATAGCGCGCCTAAAACGAAATTCCCGGGTTATACATCAAGTATAATCTATTGTCTTAATATCCCTGTCAAAGGAGAAATTATGTCGAAAGTTGCCGTAATTACTGATAGCACAGCTTATCTACCAGACGCACTATTAAAAGCATATAACATTTCTGTCGTCCCACAAGTTTTAATCTGGGGAGAAGAGACATTCCGGGATGGTGTAGACATCATGCCGGATGATTTCTATAAAAAGCTGGAGACCGCAAAGGTAATGCCAACCACATCTCAGGTTTCCATCGTCGATATGAAAATCGCCTTCGAGAAACTCCTGGATAATGGTTATGATGTATTGGGAATTTTTATTTCATCTAAACTTTCCGGCACTATGCAATCTGCCACCCAGGCGTGTGAAATGCTCCCAAAAGCAGCCGGCAAGATTGCCATTATTGATTCCAATTCCACAGCGATGGCGATGGGTTTCCATGTATTAATGGCTGCCCGAGCTGCACAAGCAGGAGCCAACCTTGACGACTGCCGAAAACTTGCTGAAAAAGCACGAGATCATACGGGTGTATTTTTCGTGGTAGATACATTGGAATTCCTACGGCGCGGTGGTCGAATCGGCGGTGCACAGGCTTTGTTGGGATCTGCCCTAAATATTAAGCCAATCCTTGAACTACGGGATGGAAGAATTGAATCTGTTGAAAAAGTACGAACTAAAAGGAAGGCTTTGGATCGCATGATTGATCTTGTTGTCCAACAAGTTGCAAGCCGCACTCCGGTCAGGTTGGCTACCTTACATGCAAATGCCGAAATTGAAGCACAAAACGCATTGAAAGAGGCTGCTCTTCGCCTTCAACCCATCGAGTCGGTTTTTGCCTCCGTTTCTCCGGTAATCGGTACCCACGCAGGTCCGGGGACGATCGGAATAGCATATATGGCAGGAATGTAAGAAGAAAACGAGATCGGATAAAACACAAAGCTAACATAAAAAACAGCGAAATTTGGGTTTTCTCAAAGAATTAATATTGTGATTGACGGTTGCCCTCGAAGCAGGTATAATCCGCCCTCGGCTCAAATCAAGAAATACGGGAGTAACCGATATGGAAACAACAAACGCAGCGCCTGAAAATGCACTGCAAACAAAAGCGCGTCTGACAGGAAAAGTTGTAAAAACAACGATAGCGGGGGCAATTGTGGATATCGGACAAAAAGTTCCGGGGGTCATCCACATATCTCAACTACAGAAAGATTCAGTCAACCGGGTTGAAGATATTATTCAGGTTGGGCAAGAAGTGACTGTCTGGGTACGGCGTGTGCACGATGACCGGGTTGAATTGACAATGGTAGAACCTTTAATCCTTGAGTGGAGGGAATTAAAACCAGATATGGTTGTCAAGGGGAAAGTATCCCGTTTGGAAGCCTATGGCGCATTTATTGAAATCGGTGCCGAACGGCCTGGTCTTGTTCACGTTAGTGAAATATCGCATGACTATGTTAAGAATCCAGCCGAAGTATTAAAAGCGGGTGATGAAGTTGAGGCAAAGATCCTTGATGTCGACCGCAGGAAAAAACAGATCCGCTTGAGCATCAAAGCCGTTTTACCCAAACCAGAAGAATTGATGGCTGAGATGAAAAAGGTCGAACCTCGTAAAGGTCGGACTGGGAATAAGAGCAAGAAACAGGAAGAGATTAGTGAAGAACCAGAATCCAAAGTACCAGAAATGACAGCCTTCCAAATCGCTTTCCAAAAGGCTCAAAATCGCGCTGGAGATAAGAAAAGTTCTCCAAAGGGCAGGAAATCAAAATCAAGGCTCAAGGAAGAACAAGAAGAGATATTTAACCGGACCCTTGAATAATAGGATAACTCCCGGGTAATCCTTCAAAATATGTAAACACCCTGGTAGGTATATTTAACCTACCAGGGTGTTTTTATATCAAACGAATATTACTCAAATTGCTAGATTGATGGACAAGCTAATATACCAGTCCATTTGCTTGCATTTCTTTAATAAACTTTTCCCGATTTGCCAGCCGGGCGGTTTTTCCGCTTGAGGTTTTCACCAACCATGGGTGCTTAACGAGGTGTACATGACGTAGAGTAACCGCTGACCCGCGAGTCACAGCAGCACGGATCGCGTCACCAATTTTTTGAAGTTGAACCATGTCGTCCAAATCCACCTCGGCTACAATTATGATATCTTCAGTACCGGTGGTTTCATTGAATACACCAAATGCAGAGGCACGTCCTTTATGAACGCCAGGTACTTCATACGCTAAAACTTCAAGATCTTGAGGATAAATATTTTTCCCCCCAACAATAATCAGGTCTTTTTTACGTCCTGTAATATATAGTTCGCCCTCAACAGTATAACCATAATCTCCCGTTAGATACCAACCATCCATAAAAGCTTTTTCGGTGGCATCCAAGCGGTGATAGTATCCGGTCAACATACAATCACTTTGAATTGCAACTTCACCCACCGAACGATCGGGAAGAGTGAGCCCCTTAGAGTCAATAATACGCACCTGCGTATTTTGGATTGTTTTTCCTGTGCTCATCATCCGGACTTTGATATTATTAGAAAGCGCTAGCTTGGCAACTTTCTTTGTTTGAAGGGATTCCCGGTCAATATCTTCATAAACCACCGGGGAAGTTACTCCCCCCTGAGTAACGGCAAAAACGTTTTCTGCCATTGCATAACATGTACACAAGCTTTCATAGTGCAAACCCATAGATTGGAATCTTTCAAAAAAAGTTTGGTGACTTTCCCAACGCATTGGTTCAGAACAATTAGAGATGGCACGCCAACTAGAAAGGTCCACCCCTTCAAGATCGCGATCGCGAATTTTTTGGGTACAGAAATTGTAGGCGAAATTTGGCAGCCAGGAAAGCGTCCCTTTATACTTCGACACAGCCTGCAATAAACGATGAGGAGCCCGAATCCAGTCAAACGGCGACATAAGCACAAGGGGGTAACCCATTAGGATGGGCATCAGCCAACAAGCTATAAGACCCATATCATGATATAGAGGAAGCCAGGAAACAAAAACATCAGATTTCCTGAGCTGGATAGCTTCTCCATAGTTAATTAGCTGGTTGATGATAGCTTGATGCGAAAGGGCAACCCCTTTTTGCAAACCTGTCGTCCCTGAAGAATGCTGGAGCAACGCGATATCATCTGATCTCCTAAAGAAACCTCCGAAGGAAGAGTATTGGGGGGGGCGAGGTGTTTCCGCCTGGTTGCTAACAATTATCGATCTTACAGAAGAGCCTTCCCCAAGTTTGACAGCCGCGCGAACTTCGCTCTCGAATGCGGGGTAGGTCACCACGGCTGTTGGTTGAGAAATGGAGATCAAACCAGTCAAATCTGCTCGATAACGCTCCGGGAGGAGCTTCTCAGTGAGAAATGGCATTATTGAAGGAACAGCTCCATGGAGGATCGCGCCGTAATATGCAAACAACAAGTCAATTCCGTGTTGAAGTATGAGCAAAACAACTTCCCCAGGATTGATGTTGTTTTTTAGATAAGTCTGCACATATCCGGTTGCCCCACAGAGTAGTTCATAATATGTGACCTGGCGATCGGGCTGTCCTGCATGCTGCAAGATAATGCTGACATTATCGGGAGTATGTTCAAAATGCCCCTTAAGCAGGTCTGAAATGGTCGGCATGTTACTTGCGGGACTGGATAAGCCCAGCCAATTGCTTCAAATTATCAAAAGATGAGGCATTTAATTCTGCATCATCTATGCGAATACCAAAGGTGTTTTCAATAAACATGGACAGATCCACCAAGTGGAATGAATCTATCAAGCCACTCGTCAAGAGAGGTTCATCCTGATTAATCAGTCGGTTTGGCTGCTTAAGTATTTCCGAGGCGATATATTGAGTCAATGTAGCAATAATTTCATCAGTCATCAGCGGCTCCCTGGAGTGAAATATTTAGAATATAAATTAATTGTAACCGAAATATGTCATGGTTGTCCCAACCATGCCGCGCCACGAACAAAAATATAGTCGGTAGCCATTATTCCTAAAGAGTCGCTTAAATCAATTTCCTGACCCGAAACCGCGTTTACTTCCCAGAGGTTAATGAAATAAGATGTGTCCATCCAAGTGGTTCCCAGCCAAACCAGCTTTGTCCCGTCGGGTGACCAGATAATTTTTTGATTCATCAGGACTGGGACAGGCTGGAGTTGACGTACACTTAAATCCAGAGAATTTACCAGAAAATAATAACCTTCAGTCACTTTCCCAGAGTAGTCGCTCCTTACGTCTAAATTTACCGCGAGCCAAGGTCCATTTGGCTGCCAAGACAAGTCCGCGATAACATCGCCTTGTAACGGATATTTACGTGTGTTTCCTCCTGGGAGATATAAAAAAGCCAAGTTTGATTTGTTTTGATCAAGCGGGGATGAATATGCCACTACCTTCCCGTTTGGGGCGATTGATGGACGCGACATCCCTTTCAAATTCGTGGTTTGGGTCATTGATAAATCTGTTAACCAAGCTCCTGAGGAAGTACATTGAACAATTGAAATACAGGTCCCGCTTTCCCACGTGATTCGATCCCCATCAGTAGTTGGGTATATCCATATTGGTGCTGCTTCCAGGTTTATCAGTGTCTTGCCAGATCCATCAGCTTGAAATACAGCCAATTCCGTTGTGGGCCCTTTTTCAAGGATCACAACAATCCGCCCGTCCGGCAACCATAGAGCACCACAAGAACCGGAGTCGAAGTAACTGTCAGTGAGTGAGAATCAGGGTGGAACCATTAGATGTGTAAAGCGATTTATCCTGACTGATTATTATATGTTTCCCATCTGGGGATGCAGATTGAAATGTAAACCCCTGCGGGAAGAGTTGGGTTATGTGCGATCTGATAGTTCAAACTTAAATACTCCCATGGATTTATATAGTTTCCCCCTGACGGGACACAAGTCCAAAAACGATCTTGTCAGTGCCAGAATCCAAAATTTGAATGCCTGTGGGTAAAGGCGAAAGAATCTACTGTTTGGGTCGGGAAAGGTGTTGGAGTAGATAAATTGGAGTTAATCCGAGGCTACATCGCGCACACTGCGCCAGACACTATCCAAGACCTGAAGACCGGTGAAACTGCGTTTATTCCAACCATCTGTTGAAATATGAAAGCCATCGTTGCGGACTGCGTCCATCCCATGGTTTGGAAGAGATTGAACAGCAAGCCAGAAATTCCACAGCGGGATGGCATACTCGTATGCCATTCGAGCTGTCGCCAAATTGATACTTTGGTCCCCCTCCACGTTGTCTGCCTTGGTTGCAAGGATAGGCACTGCCCCATGGGAAATGACAGTCTCAATTACCTGTCGCATATATTTCTCGTAAGTTTCCGAAGTGCGACCTTCCCACCAAACCTCGAAGCTGATAAAAACGATTGTTGGCTTGGTTACACGCAGTTCACATTCAAGGGAATTTTCTCCGGGCTGACAAATTTCCGGGTTGGCCCACATAGGGGAAAGAACGGTTGCGGCATTAAAACCACCTTTCACTGCCTGGCCATCAGTATTAAAGTAACCAGAAAAATTGGCAATTGTCTCCTGTAAATATTGATAATCAGTACCAAGATTATATCGATCAGGTAAATCAAAAAAGCCCATAAACGCTTCCTTGATATTTTGGCAGTCCCCAATTTTTGAAAAAGCTCGAGGATTATTCCCCATTGCCAACCCAACTATATATATCTCAATTGCGCGTTGGTGGCTGTAGGAACCACTGGCCACTCTCTGCCATTCCTCAGGTGGCAGATGCGTTGTAGGGGTTACAGTTGGGTTCGCATGGAAGAGTAGGGGCGATAATGGCAGTTGGAGGAAGTGCCAATTCAGCGGTCGGAGTGGCAGGAAAGGTTTCGGTGATCGCCGTGGGGTAACCGCCCTGTTACAGGCGACCAAAACGAGAAGTATAAATACTGCTAGGAACAGGCAAGTGTCTTGGTCATTTTGATACTGCCCGGTATACTTCGTCTATCACCTGCAGGGCAGTCAAGTTTCGCCAGGGCCAAGCCATTTGCATTCGTTCCGGATCGTCAAATATGGGGCTCGCCCATGTGAGGTGGAATTCGTCTGAAGTCAACCCATGGGAAGGCAATGAATAAGCTGCGACCCAGAAATTCCATAAAGGAATTCCATAGTCAAATGCAATTCGGGAAACCGTAGCGTTAATAGTAATCTTTGGATTATATTCCTCAGCTCGTGTTGCGAGTATCGGCACCACATCCTGGGAAAGAACATAATCGACAATTTTTCGCATGTAATTATCATACTTCACAATATCGCCAGACCATGACTCCTCCATGCTAATTATCACAATACTGGGATTGTTTACGCGAATCTCACAGGCAAGAGGTGTCTCGCCAGTGGTGCATATATCAGGTTTTGGAGAAAGTGTCCAAAATGGATTCTGGACAGCCGCAACGTTCATTCCCCCTTTAACCGCCAGGCTTTCCCTCGACCAGGAACCTGCGAAATGATCGATCGTCGGTTGAAGATATGCATATTGTTGTCCCAGTTGGTATCCGCCAGGAACATCGAAGGCAGCCAAGAAGTATGTGGTTATATTTTGACAATCCCCAATTTTTGAAAATTTATTTGGGTCATGTCCACGTGCCAGGCCCCGCTGGAAAACATCGATCATGCGCTGTGATAATTCCTTCGGGACCACTGGTAAGGATTTCCAACTTTCTGGTGATGGGGTGGCTACCTGAGTGTTGGATAAGGTAGGAGTATTTTCTGATACAGTCGGTTGAATAAGAACGGAAGTTGAATCTGAGGTCGTGGTGTCAGTAATAGTCCCTGTTATCGTACTGGGTGTCTCATTTCTACAGGCAGATAGAACGAAAATTATGAAAACAATTAGATATTTTTTGATCATGGACAGCTCTGTTGCAAAATGTATTTTTCCAGATCATTAGTTAACACTGATTCTCCTGTTGGGGTCATGTGAATGGCACTATTGGTAAATTCAATTGGAGAGACGATATTCCATAAATCAAGATATTCCCATTCATTCGTTTTTGCTCGATCTGCCATGATTTTCCGCCATTGGTCGTAGATCCAGCGTGGGTAAAAAAAATTGTAACGCAAATCACTATTTTTACCCGTGCTTATTAGCATTGGCTCATTTACAAGAATAATTCTCATGTTAGTATCTATACGCATAGCGATGTCGAGTACATCAAATGCCAAATACGAGGGATTAAATGTCGAGGGCAGCATGTCATGATATATAACATCAGTATTAAAATCTGTTTGGGTTCGCTGATAATCGACCGGATAAGTTTGATCGATTCCTGTTGCTGTCCAAAGAATTCCATACATTTGGAGACGAATCAAATCTGCTAGAGGGCGCCGCTGACCAACAAGAGTGCTTCCCCAAAAATCGGGCTTCACAAGGGCAGGACTATTTTCGTCAAGCGGTAGATTATAACGCTTGATCAAATCTGCAACTCTGCTGGCATTATTGGAAACAATCGGTGAAGAGAGTTGATTATCCTCAGGGAAGGCCTCAAGTGTTATCGCCCAAACCACCAAATCTGGTCGATACCGTTGAGCATAATCCAATACCATTAAATCCTTTGTCAGGGAAATCGTCGGATATCCTAAATTATAGAAGCGAACATACCTTTCCGCACAAAGACAAGCTTTTTCGATTCATTTGACCAGAAAGGGTATCTTCCGGATGCAGGAGAGTCCCCCAAATGGATGAATCGCCGATAACTATTACCCGGTATTCATCTGCTGGTTTTGGTCCACTGGCAATCACATGTGACGAGAACATGGCTTCCAGGTTGAAAAGACTTAGGTTGTATGACTGGGATGGATTTTCGCCAAATGGAAAACGCTGACGACCTGTAAGGAGATGGTTGTAGAGAGATATTTTCCCAAGTACTTCTTGGTTCACACATATAAAAGCTAGGTCAACTGCCAGGAAAAGAACCAACCCTTTAATTAATACATTCCTAATTAAACGGTAATTCATTTTACGTCAGACCAAATAATACACTTAGGAAATGGGTGGAAATTGAAAAATCAGGTAGAGCAAAAAACACCCAGCCGAGCGATACAAAGTTAAAAGTCAGGAGCATTCCACTAATACTCAATACTTTTTGCCAACGAACGGAAGGACTAGTAAAGTGCATCTTGGTAAAATCAGACCAGCGATTATGCACAAAAAGCCCCAGTCCGTGCCATACGCCCCACGCGACAAAATTTAGAGTGACACCGTGCCAAAGCCCAATCAAAATCATTGTAGCCAATTGCATAATAAAAATGACTACCGGATTGGGAAGCGGTTTCTTTTTTGAACGTAAAGCCCTGGTTAGGGGATTGAAAAAGTTCGCCCGAAACCATTGAGTCAGAGTCATGTGCCAGTTGTTCCAGAATTGGGTCAAATTTGGTTTTAAGTATGGCCAATTGAAGTTCTCCGGGAGTTTGATACCAAGAAGCCGACCCAAACCAATAGCTATATCGGTGTAACCACTAAAATCAAATAATATCTGGAAGGCGAATGCATATAATATTACCCACGCCCATCCTGCTGTTCGAACCTGGAGAGCATTGGTGGCATTTAAGGCGAACATGGCCAACAAGTCAGCAATAACAAATTTCTTAAACAACCCAACGGTTAACCGTTTTCCAGCTTCCCCAATATCTTCCCCTGTCAGTGCAATTGGGCGACGCAGATCACCAATAAAACGTTCGATGCGGTCAATAGGACCAGCAGTAAGAGCTGGGAAGAAAATGATGTAAACCATGTATTCTGATAAAGACACAGCCGGCAACCGCCCGCTGATGCGGTCGCGAATCGTATGGAGAAGCCTGAAAGCAATATACGAAAATCCCAGCCAGCGCAAGTCTTGCCCTAATGCAAGACTTGTGGACTGATGGTTTAATATACGGAAAACCTCACTCACCTTTGCAGCAAGATACGGGACTTTTAAAATCACAAATATGAGGAGAATTAAGACAAAAGCACATGTCAGAACATATTTACTGGGTTTGGAAATACGCATAAGCAGGAACGCTAACAAAACAACAATTGTCCCCCCAGCGAGAATTTGAAGAAGTTGAGGTGGGCGGGAAGCTGTCAGATGTAAAGAAATAGTTCAAATAGCGAGTTAGTCCTAGTGACAGCACAATTCCCCCCAACATACCAGCTGCAAGCCCATTATTTTTCCAAGTTCGAGTCTCTGGAGTTGCAGTAAGAATCCATGTCAGATAGGCTAATATCAAGGTTGTTGTGGGAAGCCAGAAATCCAATCCGCGTACTGGGAGTAATGGCTGAAAAGCAAATACAGCTAGAATACTTATTCCCATCAAAAGATGGACTCGCCAGTGGTTTCGAATCACCAACCCCAATACTACTGCAATAGCTATACATATGATGATCAGTGCGAGAGTCATCAAAAACCTTGATAAATCCAGATTGGTGCACTACTAGCTGTAACAACTATAAGAGCGATGAGAATCAAACAAAGAATAACTGCCCATAGATTTTCGCGTGTAAATATCTTTATTTTCATTGGTAGCCACAAACCAAGTAATCACCACCCTGATGCAGAACCTGATACGTCCGGACCGAAAGGTCGAATTGTTGGTCTTCGTTATTATAGGTGGCTAGAATTTTCCCCTGACAAACCACCTGTGAGGTTGATCCATCAACCGCAGTTACTGAACAGGAAAGGCCCTCAAGCCGGGTGGAAACCGCCTGTAGAGAATCCAATTCTAGCTGGGCATTTGACTCCCAATCTGCACAAGATAGGGTGGAAATGGCGTTTGAGTCTTTATTTACCAAAGCAGTAAGGTAATCTACAACTGCCTTTGCTGCGGGATCAATCGCTTTTCCACAAGCAGAAAATATCGTTACTGAAAAGCACATTAACAGGAATATTGGGGTGAATTTTCGCATTAAATACTCCTTTAACCCTAGGGTATTAGATTTTATTGAAAGCCTTGGGTCGGGAATTAGGGGGGTGCTGCGCGCACATTGCCTAGTAGAAACCTTGGAAATTTGCCAAAACCTTGTTTATTCCAAATTATTCGGGTTTTGACTGCGGGATTATACCTGCTTCTGGCTTGAATTGACAAAACATTCCAATCCTGATAGTATGAGTCAAACTAAATTCGATGAGGTATAAATGACAACTCCAGTTCAAACACAGACCGTTCTACTCACCCCTGCTGCAGCTGAGATCGTAAGAGGACTGCGTCAAGAGCAAAAACTAGACGATAGTTACGCATTGCGAGTTTATATCACCGGCCAGACATGTTCTGGGTTCCAGTATGGTATGGCATTAGATAATAAGCCTCGTGAAACCGATGCGACTTTTGAAAGTGAGGGTCTTATCGTCCTGGTGGATGAAAATTCCATTCAGTATATGGCGGGTGCGACAGTAGATTATGTAAATGATGCACGCGGAAAAGGATTTTTAGTTGATAATCCGAATATAGCTCCTTCCTGTTCTTGTGAAAGTGGAACGTGCGGAACAAGTGAGGATTAGGAACCTAAAAGGGATCCATTAACACCGGCCCCGTGTTAATAAGACCATTTATCTCCCTCGCAAGTATGAAATGACCGCGCCCAAAATTCCGATCAATGCCAATCCTAAAATGACGAAACCCATTGGAAAGCGACCGCCAGTTCCGACAACGGGCTCAAAGATTAAAGTGGCAATTGGAGGGGGAGGTGTAAAGGTAGGTAGGCGAGTAGGGGTGGCTTGAACTTGAAATGCTGCAGCAAATGTTGGATTCAGAGTTGGAGTGGTGCGCGGAGTCGCCGTGGGGGGAGGTTCAACTACCGGTAGAAAACCTGGCGAGAGCGACACCAAGGGAGCATACACCCAACCCACCCCTCCGGGTGCACCCAAATAAATTATCTGAATCCATTCCGCCGCAGGTGATTTTCCGAGTGCTGGGGCGGTTTCTCCTGGTACAAGCCATCCAATGGGAACGGGATAATCAAATGAACTTGGTCCGGATCGAACAAACGCTCCATCTGGGCTAATCACCAAGATTATTGGACCGGTGGGAGTACCCGTCACCGTAGCGATATTTCCTGTAGGCTGCTGTGCCACTACAGGTGACCATGCAGGAGTTAGCCAAAGCATGCTAACAAATCCAATCAAAAAGGTTATCCAAAGTCCAAATTTTATCCGGGTTTGCATTAAACGCAACATATAATCAAAATTTTCGTATTAATATATAGAATATTGCCCAATTGAGCAAAACGATTATAATCGAAATCTATGGACAGGCGCATTTTACACGGGAATATTACTGCAAGCGATGTAGCTCAAGCCCTCGTGGGTGAATTCGATCATGGGAACACTCAAACGCAAATACTGGGCAATCCCAGTAACCTGACCGTCCAAATTGCCTCTTCCCAGTTTTCTCGGTCAGGTGGAAGAACTGCGGTAAGTATTAATCTTCAGCAGGTTGCAGATGGAATCATGGTGCAAGTAGGAGAACTACAATGGCTTGGTGTTGCCGCGAGCCTTGGACAAACTGCAATTTCTGCCTTGCTAAATCCCCTAAATTTATTAGGTCGGTTGGATGATATTGCACAAGATGTGAGCAGTCTGCAATTAAATGAAAAAATCTGGCAGGTAATCGCTACTGTTGCCCGCACTCTGGGGGCAAGCCAAGAACTTTCAGAACGGCTCAGCAGCGTAACCTGCGAATTTTGCAGATCAGCCAACCCTGTTGCTGCATCCACCTGTGCTGCTTGTGGTGCTCCCCTCGGGGATTCACAACCAAAGACATGTTCGAATTGTGGGTTCGTGTTGACACATGATGAAAAATTTTGTCCAAATTGCGGGCAAGATACCAACCAATAATTTTTTCAATAATGCAAAATAATTTCCCGGGCATGCTCGGTGAAATGAGCACATGCCTTGATCGCTTCCAATCCCCGGTTTTCAACAATGATACCCCTGCTGCGATAAGAACATTATATATGCCAACCCTAGACGAACTCGAATCTCATCTTCAAAATTTATTTGAAGTGAAATTGCTGAAAATCCTCCCAATCAACGATCGAAAAAATCGGATTTTCCAGCAATTGGCGATTGCAATGAAAAACAGTCTTAGGGAACAAGACGGGGTAACTTACGCACCCGACCTGTATGTCATCATTGGTCATCCGTCCACCCTGGTGCGATGGCGTAATGAGCCAGATTTATTTAGGGATTTAGTAAATGCAATTCAATCCATCGGGGAAGAAGCGGGATTCCATTTTTTTGCCCAGGCTACTGTTTCTACAATTGAAGACCCAAAAAAGATTGAGGGAATGACGGAAGTCTTTGCTTCTTTCGGAATTGAGCCCGCTGATGAAACACGGGTGATGCAGGTAGATGGGAATGAAGATTTGCCGAAAAATAAGATTATCCCGAATGCCTTTCTCATAATTGCCGGATCGAAAATAATTCCCCTAAACCTGCCGGTTATCAATATTGGCCGCCGCCTAAATAACCAGATTAGTATAGATGACGAGCGCGTCTCACGTAAACACGCCCAGGTTAGGATAACAAGAGGCAGATTCATGATATTTGATTTGAACTCCACTGGCGGTACTTTTGTCAATGGTAAGCGAATTAATCATTCCATTCTTTTTCCGGGCGATGTGATCTCCCTGGCGGGAGTAACATTAATTTTTAGTCAAGACCAACCAACAGGGCAGGCTGAAGAAAAAGTGACCACCGCGCAAAAATCGATTACTTCAAATCAAGCTAGGACAGCCACCTTCCATCAGCCCGGGATTGATACCAAGGATAAATCTAAATCGAAATGAGCGGACCGATCGTTTTCGCATTGCGTCTCATTTTAACTGCCTGTTTATATGCTTTTTTAGGTTGGGCGTTCTTGACACTGTGGCGAGATATTAAACAGCAAGGGATTCTGCTAGCTTCCCGAAAAGTCCCACCCATCCGTTTAACCATCGCCAGGAAAGATACCGCACATCAGATACGCCATTTTGTTCAGCCCGAAATAACAATTGGTCGTGACCCTGCATGCGAATGCCCTGTAAACGATGAATCAATATCCGCCCGTCATGCAAGACTTAGCTTTCACCAAAATCAATGGTGGCTGGAGGATCTGCAGTCAACTAATGGTACCTTCCTTAACCAGGAAAAATTGATCATGTCAACAGTAGTCACTTCTGAAGATACATTTAATTGCGGAGACACTCTTTTTATTGTTTCCCTTGAAGGGGACTTTTTAATGCCACCGACTAAAAGAATCTAATTCAACTCCAACCCATTCCTTCCAGGTAATAACCAAATTCACCCATCATCCTATCGGAGAATTCCCATGCGCGATAGACCCTCGCTTGCCATCATCGGCGGTTCCGGCATTTACACTATGCCCGGATTGACCAATACAACAGAACACGAAATTGAAACGCCTTTTGGAAAGACATCTGCACCCATTGTGATCGGGAACAATCGAAGGGAAACAAATTGCATTTTTAGCACGGCATGGAATTGGACACCATCTTGCACCTAGCGAGGTGCCTTATCTGGCAAATATTTTTGCATTAAAAATGCTTGGTGTTGAACGGATTGTTAGTATCAACGCTTGCGGCTCTTTGCGGGAGGATTATGTTCCGGGGGATATAGTCATACCTGATCAGATCTTTGACAACACCCGAAACCGTGCGCGATCATTTTTTAGTGATGGCCTGGTGGTACACGTCAATGTCGCCGACCCATTTTGCCCAGACCTTTCAAAGTCGCTGGCATCCTCTGTTGCGGAAACCAAGGTTAAAGTACATTTCGGAGGGGCATTGATTATTATCGAAGGACCGCGCTTTTCTACAAAGACCGAGTCGAATACATACCGCGCATGGGGAATGTCCATTGTTGGTATGACAGCAGCTCCTGAAGCATTCCTGGCTCGTGAAGCTGAAATGTGTTACTCTGTGATGGCTCATGTCACCGATTACGATGTCTGGTATGAAAGCGAATCAACTGTGACCGTGGACATGGTTGTCAAAACTCTCAATAAAAATTCCCTTGCCGCACAAGCAGCCATTCGACACCTGGTTAAATCAATACCAAAGGTGCGAGCCTGCTATTGTGACTCGGCTTTATCATCTGCGATCATTACCCAATCATCTGCCATCCCACCTGCCACGCGAAAGAAACTTGATCTGCTAGTTAAGAAATATCTTAAATAAATACCCCGGTTACTAAATTACCCAAAATAAATTAATGAAACGGTTCTTGTCCTCATCATCACCCGGTCAAATTCAATCCCGCCTGCTTGGTTTGGCTGGTGTCTTTCTTTTTATATATTCAATAATCCTAACGCTTGCACCTGCCACCCGGGAGCGCAGCTGGGCTGTCACTTATAATTGGAGCCATTGGATCGGATTTATTGTCTGGGTGATACTATTTTACCTGGCACATTTTCAGTCCCGCCGTTATCTTCCCGACGCAGATCCATATATGCTCCCGGTTGCTGCTTTATTGACTGGTTGGGGGATATTAACAATTTACCGGCTGGTTCCATCTTTTGGGCTTCGCCAATCTGCATGGTTATTTATCTGTGGAATGATTTTCATCCTTGGTCTGCGACTATCGCCCAAGTTGAAATTTTTGGCGCACTACAAATACGTCTGGCTGACCGGCGGTTTATTAATCACTGCATTAACCCTCATATTTGGAGTTGATCCTGGAGGTGGGAACGAACATGCATGGCTTGGGTGTTGTGGCATCTATTTCCAGCCATCCGAACCATTAAAACTCCTGCTCATGATTTACCTCGCTGCTTACCTGGCTGATCGCCTCCCCCTTAATTTGCATCCCCTGCCATTGCTAGCACCTACTGCAGTTGTATTGGGTGTAGCGCTATTACTCCTCATCATTCAACGAGATCTTGGCACAGCATCCATTTTCATATTCCTTTATACCATCATTCTATACATTGCTTCCGGTAAAAAACGCCTCCTAATAATCAGCCTTGGAGGAATCATTGTGGCGGGTTTTGCTGGATACTATTATATTGATCTCATCCGTCTGCGCGTGGATGCCTGGCTAAATCCGTGGCTAGATCCTACTGGAGGATCTTTCCAAGTTGTGCAGTCGATAATGGCAGTCGCTAATGGTGGGATATCCGGACGAGGACCTGGACTTGGTAGTCCCGGGCTCGTACCGGTAGCGATTTCTGACTTCATCTTTACTGCCATCGCGGAAGAGACAGGGCTGGTTGGAACTTTGGGAATGATTACAATGGTTGGGATTTTTGTCGCACGGGGAATTCGTACCGCAATGGTCGCCTCCGATAATTTTAGAAGGATCCTTGCTGTTGGACTGACAACATACGTCGGCGCACAAACCATTCTAATAATCGGAGGTAATATCCGACTGTTGCCTTTGACTGGAGTTACCCTACCCTTTGTTTCCTATGGTGGATCTTCGCTGCTAACATCTTACCTTGCGCTGGTAATCCTTCTCCTCATATCCAGTCAACCTGAGGAAGAACCAGCACCCTTGCGAAATCCACGACCTTACTTGATCCTTGCAGGATTAATCGGCATGGGATTATTTTCACTAGCAGCTACCAATGCATGGTGGGCTGTTTGGCGAGGGCCGACTATTCTCACACGTACCGATAATGCCCGCCGTTCGATTTCTGATCGCTATGTCAAACGCGGAAGCATACTCGACCGGACTGAGACTCCTATCAATTTAACCGAGGGCATTTCGGGCGAATTTGTGCGAACATACCAATATCCAGCTCTGGGAGCTGTAACAGGATATACGAATCCCATTTATGGGCAGTCCGGGTTGGAGGCCAGTCTCGACTTATACTTGCGAGGGTTGCAAGGAAACTCTTCAAGCAGCATCTGGTGGAACCACCTGGTCTATGGACAACCACCTCCTGGATTAAACGTGCGCCTAAGCATAGATCTTGGGATACAACAAAAAGCTGATTCCTTGCTGGGAGTTCATACTGGAGCTGTTATTTTAATCAACGCTGCCAGTGGGGAAATTCTTGCAATGGCATCGCACCCCACATTCGATCCAAACCAACTAGACATACAAGGAACGGCATTACTCCAAGATCAAAAATCGCCTCTACTGAACAGAGCTGCACAGGGCATTTATCCACCCGGCGAATCGCTACGCCCTTTTTTTCTCGCAGCAGGACAAAGCAATCCCCCATCAAAGGATGCTGCATTGCAATTATATTCTGCTCTGGGTTTCTTCGTCACACCAGAGTTGCGATTGCCAGTGGCAGATATTTCCATTCCTGAAAACACCTTGCGAGTAAGCCCACTCCAAATGGTAGTTGCTGCTGCCACATTGAGTAATAAAGGGATGCGCCCTGCTGCAAGATTGGCAATGGCAATCGATATACCCGGGCAAGGTTGGGTTATCCTGCCTGCCCTCAGCAATTCTGAAACAGCATTTACATCCACCCAAGCAGCAGAAGCTGCGCAGACATTGATTGTGAACGATCACCCCTTCTGGCAATGGACCACCGAAGAATCGAAAGAAAATCAAGACTTCTCCTGGTCCCTGGGTGGGACTTTACCTGATTACCAGGGAGTACCGCTGGCAGTGGTTGTTTTATTAGAAGAGAATAATTTGTCCTGGGCGGGATTAATAGCTCGAAATCTTCTTACTGAAGCAACAAATCCTTAAAGATAACCAGGTTTCTTTTATAACCCGGTCTTATTACTATTTAATCCTAACGAATCGACGCTTGCCAATTTGTAATACCCCAGAATGAGGAAAGACAGCATCTGAATGATCAAGAGTCTTCCCATCCAGTTTTACTCCTTTTTGCTCAATTATCCGCCTTCCTTCAGATTTACTATTAACCAACCCGCTAGCAGACAATACGTCCAGTACACTTTGACCGGATTGGAGAACATATTCGGGCATGTCCCCTGGTATATTCTTTTGTTGAAATACGTTCTTAAATGATTCTTCTGCATCTGCTGCAGCGGTATCACTGTTGAAAATTGCAACAATTTCCCTTGCGATGGACATCTTTGCATCTCGGGGGTGGAGCGATCCAGAATGGACAGCAATTTCAATATCATCTATTTGTTTTGGAGACCAACGCGTGATAAGGCGCATGAACGAACCCATTGCTTTATCGGGAATGGACATTATTTTTCCATACATATCTTCCGGTGTGGACAGCAAGGGGATGTGATTCCCTAGAGATTTGCTCATTTTTATTTCACCATCAGTTCCCGGAAGAATTCCAAGAATCATTGCTATATTGGGTTTGTCGCCCAGGGAAGTCATAATCTTTCGAGCCGCGGTAACGATATTAAACAGCTGATCTGTCCCCCCAACCTGGACATCAGTTTTTAAGACATGGGCGTCGTACCCCTGCATGATGGCATAAAACGTTTCATGAAGGTAGATCGGATCACCGTTGTCCCAGCGTTTTCTGAAGTTTTCACGGGTTATGAATTGTTGAAGTGTAAAATTTGTGGCCAACTCGATGATTTCTGCAAAGGTCAACTCCGACAACCATTCTGAGTTAAATCGAATTTTCGTCCTAGATCGGTCAAGAATTTTATAAGCTTGTTCAGCGTAGGTGTACGCATTGTGCTCGACCTCTGGCATGGTCAAACGAGGCCGAAGCTTATCCTTGTCAGATGGATCTCCAATAAGAGAAGTAAAGGATCCGACTACGAATGTAACTTCATGTCCGAGTTCTTGAAATTGGCGAAGTTTGCGCATTGGCACAGTGTGTCCAAGATGAAGATCAGAAGTGCGGGGGTCGAATCCGCAATAGACACGTAATGGACGGTGTTCCTTCTCAGCATCAATAAGACGGTTGCGCAATTCATTTGCCATGTTCATTTTTAGGGTTTCGTCACCGTACTCGGTACCCTGCATTAATAAGTCAACCTGTTCATCTATCTTCATATGTTTCTCTCCACAAATTCGCTGTGTTTCAGTGACCTAAACGTTATTTGAATCACCAGTAACTCTCAAATTTTTATTATTCAATGAACAAAAAGCGCCTGCCGCAGCAGGCGCGTCCTTCCCACCCGCAACGGCGTTTAAGGGTGGGAATAATGATTGTAAAATACTCCACTTTTCATCGTGAAGCAATTATACAACAATATTATTTGACGCTGCCTATTTGCGATTGAAATCTCGCGCAGCCCGTCGAGTGTTTTCCTCAATATCCAAAAATATTAGCAAAACATGGGCAACCCCCTGTAAAACCACAAAATAGACGACTCCCCTAAGGGGTTGTTCGAACAGGTATAAGATATTTTGGACAATATCTGTGTACCCCATACCAGTCCAAAATCCGCGACTAATTTGCAATACCATCGCTAACGCCTGAACCACCCACTGCGCTGAATAAACTGTGACCACCACCCAAGAAAGAATCTTGGCGACAGATGTAAGGCGAAAGATTGTATCAATATTAACGTAAATTCCGAGGAAATTTATCGACTTATCCCGATTCAAATGACTTACTCCTTTCATTTTGTTATAATAACTCACCCACATTTATCACGAGTTAAAGGACCTGGTGTGCAAGAGCTATTATTTTTCAAAGGATTAGCACAAAACAGATTACGTATATGGGTTCCGCAAATTTTCTAGCAACAGGAATTATACCGAAAAGGAAAGAATCATGGAGACGAATAATACCCCCAATAAGCCGACCAATTTCATTCTAGCAGCGGTTGCGGAAGATATAAGAACCGGTCGATTCAATTACGTTCGAACCCGGCTTCCCCCAGAACCCAACGGATATTTGCACATAGGGCATGTTAAGGCATTCTTGATTGACTACAATACCGCCAAGGAATTTGGTGGTGATTTGATCCTTCGCTTTGACGACACCAATCCAACAAAGGAAGAGACTGAGTTCGTTGATGCGATCGAAGAGGATGCCAATTGGTTAGGAATCCGCTGGAAAAAAGTAACTTTTGCTTCAGACTATTTCGAGCGGTTATATGAATGGGCGATCAGGCTAATAAAGAAAGGTCTTGCCTATGTAGATGACCAAACTTCTGAGGAAATGAGTGCCAGTCGGGGAACGCTGCCGCGTGGGACAAAATGGAGTGGGAGCGAATTTGAAGTGAAACCCGGTATTGAGTCCCCATTCCGTAACCGATCGGTGGAAGAAAATCTCGATCTCCTTGATCGAATGAAAAACGGTGAATATCCAGATGGTAGCCGTGTACTACGAGCGAAAATTGACATGCAACATCCCAATCTTGTCATGCGGGATCCAGTGATGTATCGAATCATTCATGCGGTCCACCATCGCACTGGAGACAAATGGTGTATTTATCCGATGTACGATTGGTCACACGGTCAAAACGACTCGATGGAGGGGATTACCCATTCCCTTTGTTCCCAGGAATATATCATTCACAGACCGCTATATGAGTGGTTCCTGGAACAATTGGGAGAGTTTAAAACGCGTCAAATCGAATTTTCCCGTCTAAATTTAACTTTTGCCATGATGAGCAAACGCAAACTACGCAAATTAGTAGAGACCGGCATAGTAAAGGGATGGGATGATCCACGATTAACCACCCTACGTGGATTGCGGCGACGCGGAGTTACACCTGAAGCTATTCGAACTTTTATTAGTTCGACCGGGGAAACCAACAATGACAGTTGGGTGGACATGGCTCAACTGGATGCTTGCATTCGAGATGACCTTAACAAGCACTCCCACCGCCGAATGGCTGTTCTTCATCCGCTAAAAGTGGTCATTGATAATTATCCTGATGGGAAAACCGAGGAAATGCTTGCCATCAATAATCCGGAAGATGCTGCGGCAGGAACGAGAATGGTACCTTTCTCGAAAGTGTTATATATCGAACAAGACGATTTTCGTGAAGTACCACCCCCAAAATATTTCCGGCTTTATCCCGGGAACGAGATTCGTCTACGGTACGCCTACCTCATCAAATGTGTTAGGGTTTCTAAAGACCCAACCACAGGTGTGGTAACTGAGGTGCATTGCACTTACGACCCAGCCACACGGGGCGGAGACGCGCCGGACGGACGCAAAGTAAAATCGACCATCCAATGGGTCTCAGCGAATCATGCCATAAACGCGGAGATTCGACTTTATGAGCAATTGTTTACAGTCGAGAACCCTGACACTGGCGAGGATATTAATTCCATAGTCAACCCAAACTCCCTTGAGGTGCTGACCGATTGTTACCTCGAACCATCCCTAGTAAGTGCGAAACCTGGTGACAAATTCCAATTCGAGCGAATCGGATATTTTTGCAGGGATCTTGAGACAACAAACAATAAATTTGTTTTTAATCGAACAGTAACGCTCAAAGATACATGGGCAAAAATCGAAAAACAAAGAGGTTAGCTTCATGACAATTATTGGATTCGTTTTTGTTGGTCTGGCAGCCATCGCGGCTGGACTAATCAATGCACTGGCAGGTGGGGGGACGCTGATTACTTTCCCTGTATTAATGGCAATAGGTCTGCCGGCTGTGTCTGCCAATGTAACCAATACAGTTGCTCTTTGTCCTGGGTACCTGGGCGGAACCCTGGCTCAGGCAAAGGACTTTAAGGAACAGAAATATCGTCTCTGGGTTACACTTACTGCTGCTGTTTTGGGAGGCTTTGTTGGAGGAATCCTTCTGCTTCAAACAGGAGAGAAACTGTTCACTAACCTTGTTCCATTCCTGATCTTGTTGGCCGCCAGTTTGCTGGCCATCCAAAATCCAGTTCGAGCGTGGTTATTGAAACGCCAGGAAAAGGGCTTATCAAAACCCACATCAGAACTATGGGCATTTTTCCCGGTATTCCTTGGGTCCATTTATGGGGGGTATTTTGGAGCAGGATTGAGCGTCATCGTGTTGGCGGTCCTCGGCTTAATTATGAGTGACAGTTTAACTCGTCTGAATGCTCTGAAACAAGGCATCGCCTTCGCTACAAATGTTGCTGCAGCATTGTTCTTTGTATTTTCAGGAAAAGTCGTTTGGAGCATTGCATTAGTAATGGCAGTTGGGGCTCTGTTCGGTGGCGCCATGGGCGGCCGATTAGCCAGCAAAATTAGACCGACAACCTTACGTTTGCTTGTAGTGTCGATCGGATTTGTTGTAGGGGTGATATATTTGGTACGGTTATTTGTTTGAAATAAAAGCTCCCACAGGTTTCAACTTGTGGGAGCTTTTATGTTATCTTTTCCATCATTTCAATCGCAGATCTTAACCTTTCTAAAACCTTTTTCTTCCCCACAATACCCATACTTTCGAAAAGCGGGGGACTGACAGTCTGCCCAGTAATCGCGGCTCGCAGAATCCCAAAGACTTGATTAGGACGGAGACCGAGATTCTCCACCAGCGCCCTCATGGGCGGTTCAGCGATGGCAGGGGTGATATCAGATAGCGAATTTAATATTTCGCAGGCATGGCGAATAATATCAATGGATTGTGCGACTGTCAGATCCTTAGCAACCAAGTCCACTGGGTTTGGATTTATAGTGGCTTTAAAAAACCAACGCTGCAAATGGCAAACAGTCGTCCAGGGTAACCAGACGCTCTCGGATTAGAGGAACAATTTTCAGGAGCAGGGCGTCGTCCACATCATAGACCGTCGCTCAGGAAGTAAGGTTTTATACGTGCAGCCAAGTCATCCGTTTGAAGGAGGCGGATGTGAGTAGCATTGAAATGATCTAGTTTTGCGAAATTAATTGCTGCAGGAGAAGGAGTCAGGTTGTTCACATCAAAGCGCGCGATCATATCTTCCAAGTTCATTACATCCCCCTCTGATACCCCCCAGCCCATGAGAACTATCCAGTTAAGGACACCTTCTGGGATATATCCAAGGTCTTTCATTTCACTAACAAAAATCGAATACCCGTCTTTAATAGCTTCTGCAGCCTCACGTTTACTCATCTTCCCTTTTCCACTTGGTTTTAGGAAAACCGAGAGATGAACAAATTGAGGTTCGACCCATCCAAATGCGCGGATGATGTGAGCATGCAATGGCAACGAAGGTAACCACTCTGAACCACGAATCACATGACTAATTTCCATGAGGTGATCATCGACCATTGCAGCCAAATGATATGTTGGCAATCCATCTGATTTTAGTAAAACAGAATCATCAAGGGCGGAATTATCTGTATGTGCTAGGACCACGTAACAAATCCATGGTTGTAATGCTCCCCTCCTTGGGCATCTTGAAGCGAATGACGTGATTTTCCCCGGAGGCAGAGCGACGGCGTCCCTCAGCGGTATCTAGATTTCGGCAAGTCCCATCGTAGCGAGGGTTTTGTTTATTTTTAATTTGCTCCTGGCGAACTTTTGCCAACCGATCAGGGGAGCAAAAACACGGGTAGGCATGTCCAAGTTCAACCAGTTTCCAAGCATATTCGTCATATATTTCACGCCGATCGGTCTGACGATATGGACCAAATGGTCCCCCCACATCCGGACCCTCATCATAATTGATTCCCAACCAATGCAACCCATCTATCAATTCCTGCTCAGAGCCTGGAACAAAGCGTTTCTGATCAGTGTCTTCGATACGCAAAATGAAAGTCCCCCCCATTCGTCGGGCGAGGAGGTATGGATAAAGAGCTGAGCGAGCGCTGCCAAGATGCATTCGCCCGGTGGGAGATGGAGCAAAACGAGTCCGAACAGATCTTGAATCCAAAAATATCTCCTTTAGAAGTCCAAGGGTTTATGCCTGATTACCACACTCTCAACCAAGCCAATTCCAAGCATCAACGAAATCAATCCACTGCCACCATAACTGATAAATGGGAGTGGTACACCTGTCACCGGAATTAGGTTAAGGTTTACCGCGATATTCACTGCTGCCTGAAAGAATATTAGGATGGCGACACCATAACAAATCAAGGAGCCAAATCGATCCCGAGCGAGCCTGGCTGCCCTTAAACACCGATAAACAATGAATCCTATCAGGGCAATCACAAAAAGTGTGCCGATAAATCCAAGTTCCTCTCCGATGACCGAAAAGATAAAGTCATTATGGCGAACTTTCATAAAACGTAATTGTGTCTGAGTGCCACTTCCATAGCCCTTGCCTGACCACCCACCAGATCCCAAAGCAATTAAGGCCTGGATTACGTTATATGTGGCTCCCGCACGAGAGCTTAAGTCAGGTCGCAAAAAGTTAATGATACGCTGTTGTTGATATGTTTGGATGAAATTGAAAGCAACTACAGCCAGGATTATTCCGGAGAGTGCAATGATTCCTAGCTGTTTCAATTCCAACCCGCTTTCCCATGTCATTGCCCCCCACAATGCCATAATAACGATTACATTACTCAGGTTTGGCTGGATGAAGATCAAGCCAGCAATTACCAGAGTAATTAACAACCCTTTAACCAACCATCTCCAGTTTCGGGGAGTGTCGTCGTTTTTTGCAAAATAATTGGCGAGAGCCAGGATCACGACTATCTTGGCTAATTCCGTTGGCTGAATGGACACCAGTCCTGTCTCAATCCAGCGGGTAGCGCCGAATCGGGCTCCACCAATGGCAAATAATAACAATAGAAATATTATTATGATGACATACATCGGGATTATGGCACCAGACCAAAAGCGATAATCAATGGTGGCAGCAAGGATGATGACTACAAATCCAATTCCACCAAAGATCATCTGACGCGGAACAAGTGTCGCCAGGTTTTCATTTCCAGCTATCGCGGAAAGAATCATGGTCACACCAAAAACAAGCGCTGCTAGAACCGCCCCAAGCAGCCAAAAATCAAAATGTCGCCAAAAACCGGGTCGGAACATACTGATCGCGAAGGGCTATCCAGCCGCCCTCCCTGATTCATGCCCCCGCCTGCGCCCAACACTCCTAAGAGGAATATCAGCAACGAGGCGCTGTGAGCGCCCATCTTGAGCGACATTAATTTTCACCGCAGAAGGGTCAATTTCAATGTGACGCGATATCGTTTCAATTAGATCGTCTTTTAATGATTCCAATTCTGAAGGCGTCAGGTCGGTTCGATCATGAATCAAAACCAATTGCAGCCTCTCTTTTGCGCTGTTAGCACTCTTCCTGCGTCCAAATAGAAAATTCATCATTATTTCCTTCCTAAAAGGCGCTGCAATAAATTCTGCGATTCGAGTGCCATAAATGGAACCTGCTCTCCAATCAAACGCCGGGCAATATTCTGGAATGCAAGCCCAGCCTTGCTTTTTCCATCCAGAGCCAATGGTTGCCCCTTATTGGATGCAACAATAACATTCTCATCTTCAGGAATAATGCCAATAAGTTCAATTGCTAAAAGATCAAGCACATCCTCGACCGAAAGCATATCACCACGCTTCACCATGGCTGGATCAAGCCTATTTATTATCAGCCCTGCTGGCCCTTTCTCTTCTGCATCAAGGAGACCAATGACTCGGTCAGCATCACGAACCGCTGAAACTTCAGGGTTAGTCATAACCAAAACACGGTCTGCTGCAGCAATGGCGTTCTTAAAACCTCTTTCAATCCCAGCTGGGGAATCGATAATTATCCAATCGACTTCCTGACGCAATTCATCACAAAGACGCACCATATCGCTTGGAGAAATCGCCGTTTTATCACGGGTTTGCGCCGCAGGAATTAAATATAGTTCTGGCAAACGCTTATCCCGGATCATAGCCTGCCGCAAACGGCACCGCCCTTCGATTACATCCACAAGATCATATACGATACGATTTTCCAATCCCAAAACCACATCCAAGTTTCTTAAACCAATATCTCCATCGATGCACGTTACCTTTTTTCCACGGGATGCCAGCGCTACCGCTATATTTGCAACTGAAGTGGTTTTACCCACCCCTCCCTTTCCGGAAGCCACTGTCACGACTTGTGCTGTCATATCACCGTCCTGTGGTTTTTTGCCAAGGTTCTGCTATGAGTTGACCATCTTTCAAGCATGCTACTTCGGGCAGGCTTTTCCCCAGCTTCTTCGGCGAGACAGCAATCTCGCCTGCTATACGCAATTGCGTTGGGATCATTTCTAAAGCACAGACGACTGCCTTTTCGTCTCCATCCGCGCCTGCATGAACAACCCCCCGCAATCGTCCCCAGACGATCACACTTCCACTTGCGACAATTTCCGCCCCTGGGTTGACATCTCCCATAACAATTACATTTCCTTCAAATAGAATTCGCCCACCAGAACGGAGGGGACCTTTAACCCATTTGGCTCCCGACCCGGGTAAAACTTCCACCGGTTCAATTTTATCGACTTGGTGAGGTTTTGAAATGCGGGTCGCCAACCCAAGGTTTTGAGCTGTTGCTATAGTGACAGGCGACTCGCTTAGAACCGCCCATAAAGTTATACCACGTTCTGACAACTGATCACGCACAGTTGATAATTCGGCTACCCGCAACTCATTTTCACCAACATTTAGAACTATTCGTGCCCCCTGGAAAAATGTTGAGCGCTCTTCAACATTTTTGATAAATGCAGTGGACAGATCTGCCCAAGCAGCTCCCTCCAGTGTTATCAGGAGTCCATCACGAATACCTTTTATCTGAATTAATGATTGCGTCTCTTCCATAATTCCCGAAATTATACTGCTTATTATCAGAAATATTAGAAAATGGGATGAAGACGAAAGGCCTTCACAGGAACCGGGTAAGTATTATACTCGCAGAGGAAATTGCATGCCTTCCCATGAAGGCAACCCTCTGGTAAAATCAGCACCCGGAGCGTTGTACCCTTCGCTCCACCATCCTATATGTAAGAAAGGGCTTGAAAATGAAAGTATTACTTATCAAGGACGTGTATAAACTTGGACGCGCGGGGGACGTAAAGAAAGTTGCTGATGGATATGGCCGTAACTTCCTTCTTCCACAAAAAATGGCCGTTTTAGCCACTCCAGGCGCCATTAAAACAGCTGAGAATATCCGATCAAAAGCTGCCGAGAAGCGGGTCATTCTCAACGAAGAGATGAGCGTGGTCGCCAGGGCATTGGAAAAGGTCCAGTTATCCTTTGGTGCCCGAGCAGGAGAGACGGGTAAGTTGTATGGATCCATCACCTCGCAAGAAGTTGTGGATGCACTTCAAAAGAAGACCGGGTATGCCCTCAAACGGCAACAATTGGATATGCAGCCATTGCGGGCACTTGGCGATCACACGGTTCGCATCCGCCTGACTATGGATTTAATACCCGAGATCAAGGTTACCGTATTCAGAGAGGGAGAGGCGGAACCGAGTCTGCCAATCGAAGAGCCATCTACTCCAATGGTTGAAAACCAAATTGCTGAAAAACCAACTGAGCTACCATCCGAACCGACCACCGAGCAACCTATTGCTCCGGACGCAAACTCCGAACCAGCTTTGTAAATCCCTGAAGAGAGCAATCTGAGATCATCACCGGTCCACCAAAAAGGGGAGCCGGTGATGTTTCATTACTCCTTATGGCAGAAACCATTGGACAGCAACTGAAGCAAGCAGCGCGAAGCAAAAAACCTGACCATTCAGAAAGTGGTGCAGGCAACACGCATTCGGGCACAGCATATCGAGGCTATCGAAGCCGACGACTTTGAAGCGCTGCCCTCCCCGATTCAGGCGCGTGGTTTTTTGCGGCTATATGCCGAATTTTTGGGTGTCTCTCTGGAAGATGCCATTACCCGGCAACGCTCCGAGGTAGAAAGGGAATTAGTGGGATTTATTGGACCTCAAAAAAATCTCAGTGACCTTGCAAAAACTCCTAAGGAATTGAAAAAAACTTCAAATCTCGGAGAGACAGATAATTTTCGCAACAAATTTAGACAGCTATTGAATCGAATTTTTTTGTTTTTCCGACGTCCGCAACCGCAATCAAAACCGGTTGACCAAGTCGAAGTGAAAGAGGCAGATCCGACAAAGAAAAATAGAATTGAGGAGCGTGTCAATACCGAAGAAAGCCCAGCACAATCGCAAGACATCGTGCCATCCCAAACCATCTTTTCAGCAGTTGGCAAGTCACTTTGGGAGCGCCGCGAAAGTTTAAGCCTGACTCTAGACGAAATTGAGCGCCATACTCATGTGCGAAAGCACTATCTGCAGGAAATGGAGGCGGGAGAGTTTGCAAGTCTGCCATCTTCAGTGCAGGCACGAGGAATGCTTAACAATTATGCTCATTTCCTAAACCTGGACGTAGATAAAATCCTACTAACCTTTGCTGATGGCTTGCAAGCCCAGCGAGTAGAACGTCAAGCTTCTTTGGAACAAGACCTGCAAAAACCCACAACGAAAATCCCATTTCTCCCAGGGCTACAATCCAAAATGCAACTTCCTGCAATGATCCGACGATATATTTCAGTCGATATATTCGTCGGAGGTGGGTTGGTTATCTTATTACTTACATTCGCGATTTGGGGTACAAATCGGGTGATAAATTTCGGAGCAGGATCCACACCTAGACCTACAGCCCCCTCAATATTAAATATCCTCGTCTCTTCACCCGAAATCGAAACGGTCACCCCGGGGATGACAGCATCGGTCAGCGGATCCAGCGCAGGCATCCCGGTGGCTGGGGAAACCCTCGTTTTGACCTTACCTGCGGCAGGAAATGGACCCGTGCAAGTTGTCGTCATTGCCCAAGAATCAGCCTGGGTAAGAGTGACCGTGGATGGCAAGGTCCAATACGAAGGAAGGGTGACGGTTGGCAGCGCGTATCCATTCGATGGAAATACACAGATCGAGGTGTTGACCGGAAACGGCAGGGCGATCAGCATCTTATATAACCAAAATACATTGGGCCCCATGGGCGATTTTGGGGAAGTCGTGGATCGGATATATACAACCAACGCCATCCTCAACCCCACGGCAACGTTCACGGCTACTCCCACCATCACTCCCACACCGACCGTCACGCTTCGGCCGACTGCAACATTAAGGCCATCTGCAACGCCTCGCCCAAGTGCAATCCCTCACATACCCACGCCTGAGGAATAGAGGGCATAAAATTGACCACTCACCAAGAATCAAACACTTGAGATCATAATATTTCAACAAAGAAAGCCTTATTGTTATGAACCGAAAAACATTCCACATGACATCGCTTGGTTGTGCTAAAAACAGTGTTGATTCAGATTCCATGGCACAACTCCTGGAACGCAGCGGTTATTCCGCTGTAAGCACCGCACAACAAGCCAGCGTCCTCATCGTCAATACCTGCGGATTCATCGGACCAGCGCGCGAGGAATCTTATTCCGCACTAAGTGCTCTAGCAGTGGGCAAACGCCCGGACCAGTTGCTGATCGCATCCGGATGTCTTACTCAAAGGTATGGAGCTGAGGTGGCGATAAAGGTACCAGGCGTGGACGGGATCCTCGGCACACGTAGATGGATGGATATCGTCGAAGTGGTAAGACAATTACGAAAAAGATCCAATACGCCGACTGGGTCCGGAGTGCGACCTGAACCACTGTACCACCTGCCGGAAGCCCCAACAATCGGCACGGATGAAAATGGTGCGCTGCGCGCATCCATAGCAGGGGCAAGTGCATATCTAAAAATCGCAGATGGCTGCCGCCGCCCTTGCGCATTTTGCGCGATACCGCTGATCAAAGGGACCACTGTCAGCCGACCTCTCGAAACCATCATCGAGGAAGCCAAGACCTTGCGAGAGGCAGGGGTACGTGAGATTGTCCTGATCGCCCAAGATACCACCGATTACGGTCACGAGCTGGGCATGAAAGACGGTCTAGCCACCCTGCTGGAGAAAATGACAAGCGCAGTCCCAGACATGGACTGGATACGGATCATGTATGCATTCCCTGGATACGTCACTGACCGATTGATCGACGTCATGGCCAGCCATGAACAAGTACTGCCTTACCTCGATATTCCATTACAACACGCAGACCCAGCCACGCTCACCCGAATGAAGCGCCCCGCAAATGTCGAATGGGTCAACACAACCATTGCCAAAATGCGGAAGAAACTTCCCAAATTAGCGATCCGCTCGACCTTCATTGTGGGATACCCTGGCGAAACGGACCAAGAGTTCCAGACGCTGTTAGACTTCGTCCGGGAAATGCAGTTCGACCGGGTAGGAGCCTTCCAATTCTCTTTTGAGGCAGGAACGGCGTCAGAAGAACTAGGAGACCCGATCCCAGTGGAGGTCAAGGAGGAGCGCTTCAAAAGGTTGATGGAACTTCAACAACCCATTTCTCTGCAGATTAACCAATCCTACGTGGGACGCACACTGGATGTGCTGATCGAAGGATTCGACAATGGAATTGCGGTAGGCCGGTCTTATCGTGATGCCCCAGAGATCGACGGGATGGTATTTGTGGAAGGGAATGCTGAAATCGGGAGCATTATCCCGGTAAAAATTACGGGAGCAATGACGTACGATTTAACCGGGACACCCAAAAAATCATGAGAACTGGAAAACAGGCAAAAAATCCAGGCTAAATGACCCGGTGCGAGTCCAAATTCTCAGAGGGAAATTTTCGGCG
Source organism: uncultured Chloroflexia bacterium (assembly GCA_963826215.1). Lineage (GTDB taxonomy): Bacteria > Chloroflexota > Anaerolineae > Anaerolineales > Villigracilaceae > UBA877. Next base: position 951,536 of record CAWGWL010000033.1, read on the forward strand.
CAAAGGCCCGAGAAAGACCACTAGAAACAGGAGCAGCCCGATGACAGCAGCCGAAACGGAATAAACAGCGTCAAGGGTTTCAACGGTAAAAAGAGAGGGGGAGGGCAACACCGTCACCGAGTAATTGGCGAACAGGGCCGTGAACAGGTTATTGGCAGCATGCAACCCCAAGGCAAGTTCAAGGCGTCCATCCCGCAGGGAAATATACGCCATCACGGCACCGATCAAGAAATAATATAACCCCAACAACACGTAATTAACCCGGGCTTCCGGGTTCAGGAAATGCGGGAGCATAAACAGGAATCCGGAGATTGCGCTCAGGGTCCAGATATTGCGAAGACGCAAGCCGAAGCCCTGCAATATGTAGCCACGAAAGAATAATTCTTCAGATGAAGTCTGAATAGGAATCAGGATAAGAGCAAGAATAACAAAGGGGAAATAACCGCGCAAGTCGGAGTTCAAAACATAGCGACCCGGGTAGAGGGCGGCTTCCACAATTGACATCAACCCCAAGAGGACGAGCCAAACGATAAAGCCCTGGAAAAAACGTCCAACAGCGAAAGTGGGGGCAGGTGTGACCAGCGTGCGAAGGGGTCGATGGTGGATGAAACGCATTGCAAGGAATATACCCACCACAAAAAGAATGGAAGCCAGCATGATCACGATGAAACCGAGAAGGGGACCGACGCCGAAAAATTGACCGGTAGAGGTAAAGCCAGTTTGAGGGCTGCCATCCGTTAACACCCTGGCCAGCAAGGCGACACTTGGCAACGCACCGAGACCCTGCCAAAAAGCCAGGATCAACACGATGGCAAGGACAAACCGCCACCACTCGTTTTTACCCTGCCGAGCCAAGTCGAGATATGAATTCATGCGTATTCTTTCGTGTTTATCAAAGTTCGACGGTTACCCGTCGAACTAGTAATATTATGGCGGTGGGATTCAATAACAATTAGCATGCAATCACTAATTAGGGCGAAGTTGGGGATGGGGCAGTTGTTTCTGTTGGCGGAGGCTCGGTGGGAGTATCTGATGGAGCACCTGTAGGAGTCTCGGTTGGGGAGCCCTCGAAGGTTGGGGTGGCGGTGGCATTACCCCCAGTGCCACCATTATTATTGCTGGGACCGCCGTTACAGGTATCAGCGACCATCGTGGCGGTAGGGTACGCAGTGGCGTTGTAGGAGTCACCCACCATAAATGCAGCGGCATACTGCTCTTCTGCGGCACAATAAGAGCCAGCATTGAATAATTGCTCCGCCACCTTATGAGTCGCCTGAACCCAGCGGCTGGTAGCATTCAGGCAGGATGAATCTGTCATATTGGGGTAGGCTGCCATGACCTGGGAAAAGAAGTTTTGAGCCTGAAGCCAATCCTGATCCCAAAAACTGGCACCAATGATATACAAGCGGGCGTAGGTACGCAACCCCTCGGCAATACTGTCCAGGTTCCCGGCACCGACGAAGTGCTCAGCGAGGGTTAAGTTGTAGATGCCGCCCTCCAGGTTGACGTTCTGACAACCTGAAGTGATCTTTTCCAGGCCAAGTTGACGAAGGGCCATGTAATACATGCCATCCACCTCGGCAGTGCGATAGGTGGAATCAACCTTACGCAGGGTATCCAGGTTGGTTATCGCGCCGTTCCAATCGCCGGCATTTAGAAGCTGAAGGGCGGAGTTAAAAATTTCCGAGACACCACGCAGGTCGGGCGTGGGGGTGAAGACCGGGGTAGGAGAAAACAAGGGCGTGGGAGAAGCCTGCAGATGCAGGAGCGTGTCTGTATAAGCGGCCTGAATGCCGGGATAATTTGAATCCTTGACAATGATAAATTTAAAATACTGTTCAGCAAGGACATAATTCCCGGCAGCGTACGCCTCGGTACCCAGTCGGAATTGCTCATCGAGCTGACCGGAGACAACCGTGTTTTGAGCAACATAGCGCTGACCCATCCCGGAGCTGTAACCACCCAGCAGACCGAGGGCGATCAAAGCCAGCACGACCAGAGCCACCAGCCAGCGCGGAAATTTCTTTTTTGATCCGGAAGGGGAGGAATCCGATTCCAATTTCTTAACGGTATTATTCGGTTGAGTATCTTTCAATTCGGGTGCAGACATGCGGGCGATTATACCTCAGGTCACAAATGGAGCAGAAGGCGGGCTTCCTTCCAGATGAATGGAAGGGCAGCAGCGGCACCGACTGCGAGGGCGACAAGGGCGGCCAAAATTGGAGATACCGGCAGGAAGCGCATTACGACGAAAGAGACCAGCCCACCGACGGTGGCAGCCAAAAGAGAACGAACCAAGGTCCCGTCCATTTTCAGCAAACCAGGGAATTTGCGATCCTGGAGTGAAAGCAGGACGACCGCCTGGGTGGTGAAGGTGACGGCTGCAGCAAGCGGGATGCCCGGCAAACCCAACCAAGTGGAAAACAACCAGGCAAGCAGGATGAACGTAAGCGCCTGGATAAAAGCTGCGACAAGCGGCGTGCGGGTATTTTGATTGGCATAAAATGAGCGCACGGCTGTTTCCAACCAGGCATCCCCCAATAACCCTGCAAGGAACGCCCAGGTACACCAGGTGACCAAGTTAAGTTGAGAGGTCTCGTAACCGAAGAAACCAGCCACCAGCGGCCGAATAGCGACCGCCAACAACGCCGCAGCCGGGAGGCTAAGCGCCAGCATCACGCGCAGGGCGCGGTTGACCGTTGCGCGGAACTGATCGGGCTGGGCGCGGTCGATAAACTCAGCCAGGGTGGGCAACAAGGCAATGGCGATCGCCGTGCCGATAACCGTTTCGGGAACCTGCTGAATGGTCCAGCCGAGATTTAGCGCCCCAATCCCGGTTCCACCGAAGCGGGAAGCAAGGCTGTCACGGGCGACAAAGTAAGCCTGGATGCTGGCCATGGTCAGAACACGCGGCCAGAGAAGGATCAGGACACGCTGGACACCGGGAGTCTTCAGCCCGATGACAGGCCGCCAGCGGAACCCGTAATGGATGAGCCCCGGGACCTGGATCAACAAGTGCAAGGAAGCCCCCAAAATGACCCCGTAGACCATGCCATACAGACCCAACCCGAAGGCAGGAAGGGTAACGGGACCAAGATGAAGACCCTGGGTAGGAGTCAGAACGGTGACGCCGAAAATCTGTCCGAGGTTGTAAAAAATGGGAGCGAGCGCAGGAAGAAGGAAATGTTTATTGGCCTGCAATCCCGACATCACCAAGCCGCTTATGGAAAACAGGAGGATAGCGAGAAGGTCGAGGCGCATCAATGAAACGGTAAGTGCCTGGTTTTCAGGAGTGAAACTCGGGACAATCACATAATGAACGAGGGGTTCTGCCAGGGCGATGATGATCACCGATACTGCTGCTGTGAGCAGGAATGCAATGTTAATCACCCGGGAGAACAGGTCCCAGGCAGCCGAGCGACCATCCCGGTCCAGGTATTCGCGAAGGACAGGGATAAAAGCCACCCCGAGCGCACCCCCGGAGAGGAGCGCAGAAAGATAATCCGGAATATTATTGGAGGCACCAAAAATCCCCATGCCCTCCAAGCCAACAATCTTATTGAAGAGTATGGCTTTGATAAAGGCCAGACCTTTATCAAACGTAAAGAAAAAGGCGAGCATGACCGAGATACGGGTGAGGTCAGAAAGTTTGCGCATCAGAATAAACGCCTATTCGAGAGCACCAATTTCTTTTTCAACGGCTTCCAGAATATCGCCCGATTTAACCAGCGCTTTCATGGCATTGTGATCGGGGTAGAGGGGGCGATCCACATCGAGGTGGGCGACGTGCTGCCGGATGACCTCACGGGCTTTTTGGGTGCCCCTGCCGGGTGTGAAATCACGGAAATCCAACGCCTGTGCAGCCGCCATGAACTCGATGCCAAGGATCCCCCAGGCGTTGTCCAAAATCTGCCCGTTTTTTAGAGCTGTATTCATCCCCATCGAGACAAAATCCTCCTGATCGGCAGCAGCGGGGATGGACTGGATGCTGGCGGGAGCGGATAAAATGCGCTGTTCGACAATGAGGTGGTCGGCTGTGTACTGGCTGAGCATCAAGCCGGAATAGAAACCAGGACTGTGGGCAAGGAAGTCGGGCAACCCCTGGGAAAGGGCAGGGTTGGTGAGGCGATTGAGACGGCGTTCGGCCATGACGCACACCATGGTGATGGCGATCCCAGCCATGTCCATGGGGAGGGCCACCGGAGATCCCTGGAAATTGGCGCCAGTGAGGGTCAGTTTCTTTTCGGGGATGAAGATGGGGTTATCCCCCACCCCGTTGAGTTCAATCTCCACCTGTGAGCGGGCGTAAGCAATCGCATCACGGGCGGCACCGACAACCTGTGGAGTAGAGCGCATCGAGTAGGCGTCCTGCACCTTGGTTTTCATCCTGCCGGTGGTCAGGTCGGACCCGGCAACAATTTTCAAAATATTTTTAGCAGAAGCGACCGCGCCCTTGAAGCCGCGCAATTCATGCAGGAGGGTGTTGTAGGGCTTCAAGTTGCCCAAAAGGGCTTCGATGGACATGGCGGCGGCAATCTCGGCCTGCTTGAGGAAGCGTTCCATATCGTAAATGTGGAGGGCAGACATGGCGGTAAGTAGGTTGGAGCCGTTGATGGCTGCCAGCCCGTCGCGAGCCTGAAGACCCGGGACCGGAATCCCGGCGCGCTGCATGGCTTCACCACCAGGGAGACGTTCCCCCTTATAGAAGGCTTCCCCCTCGCCCAAAAGGAGGAGCATAGCCTGGGCCATGGGAGCCAGGTCACCGGAGGCGCCAACTGAGCCTTTATTGCACACGACCGGGGTAACGCCCTTGTTGAGCATCTCCGACCAGGGTAAGGGTGATCTCAGGGCGGCAGCCGGAATTGCCATGCGCATGGACATTGATGCGCCCGGTGAGAGCGGCGCGGACCTGCTCCACGGGGACCGGGTCACCGATGCCGGCAGCATGGTTGTAGATGAGGTATTTCTGGAATTCCATGACCTGCTCATCGGTGAGGATCTTCTCGGAAAACTCGCCGATGCCGGTGTTGGTGCCGTACATGGTCTCATGGGCAGCCAATTTTTCTTCGAGCATAGCCCGGCAGACCTTGATGCGCTCCAAGGCAGAGGGGGCGAGTTCCACTTTTTCGTCGAAGCGAGCAATGGCAACGAGTTTTTCGATGGTGAGCGAAGAGCCGTCGAGAATAATGGTCATTAAGTGCTCCTTATCCGTTCGAGTGACTTGATTTTACCCCATCGGGGAAGGTTGAGCCCAAGGAGGAATAGAGCCACAAGGTTCCCTGGGGAGAAGTGAGAGCATTCTGACGCGCCAAAACGACTAGAAACGAGTGACTGGATTTAAGGGGGTTAAAATCGATGACGGCAGAAACTTTCATCAAAAATTGTGGAATTATAAATGACCTTATTGCATTTCCTGATATATCGTGAACTATAGTTTGGATCTTTCCATGCATGCCATCACCTACACTTTTTTATCGTTCAATTTGACGTTCTAGAAGCAAAATAATTTTTACAAATTGGGTAACCTGGTATCCATTAATATGGTTGTAAAGAAGAGATCGGATGCACCATGTGCGCCTTGTTTTTGAGGAACAATCCCTCGACAATTCACCCCAGGGGGTGCTTCGCGATATCGTCGAGGTGGCGTGCGGGCGCGAGATGCGCCCGCCGCGCAGGAACAATTATTTTTCATTTCAGAGATAAGTACCAAGCAGGTTCTCAAAAGGAACAAAGCTTCCAAAACAAATCGGCGTTTAAGGTACAAAATAATACGCGGCAAGGAAAAGTGTCGTTTTTCCCGTGCCGCGAGGTGATTATAGCTCGTATGTTCTAATATGTCAAGAATCTCACCGCCGGGCGATCCTATAAGTTACCCGGTGTGAAAGTTATGCGAGTGTTAGAATCGCTTCAGGGATCGCAACAATACAGGGTCAAGTTGGAGCAAGTAATGAAAAGGTTTATTTCGTTGTTAAGAGGTATTAATGTAAGTGGGAAAAACAGAATCAGCATGCCGGATCTGAGGCGGTTATACGAATCCCTGAGCCTGGGCAATGCCAGAACCTATATCCAAAGCGGGAATGTCGTTTTTGAAAGTCCGGAAGACAACCCTGCGAAAATCGGGAAGAAAATCGAGGCGGGAATTGAGAAAACCCTTGGAATGGATGTGCGGGTCATCGTGAGGGATCAACAAGAGTTTAAGAAGGTTCTGGAAGGAAATCCATTTATCAACGATAGAAAAACAGAACCCGAAAAGCTTTATGTTACATTCCTATCTGATCTTCCAAATAAATTTGCGGTTAAGAATATCACCGCCGCCGCGGACGGCGGCGGGAGCCCTCAACCGTTAAGTCCGGATAGCCGCGTGGTTATCAGGGGAGACGACGAGGGGAGTAAAAATAAGCTAGGTCATAATTGGCATGGAACGACCGACGTAGATGAATATATAATAAGTGGGAAAGAGATCTACCTGTATATTTCGAATGGATACGGAAAGACAAAATTCTCCACTACTTTTTTTGAGAGAAAGCTCGGCGTGACAGCGACCACCCGGAATTGGAAAACCGTTAAGACTTTGTGCGAAATGGCGATGCAGAGGTGACTATGAGAGATAAACCGATGACTACGCGCAGCGAGACAGATTCTTTTGGGGCAATCGAGGTACCTGCCGACAAGTATTGGGGAGCCCAGACACAACGGTCGCTGGGGAATTTCAAAATCGGTGACGAACGCCTGCCGCGACCCCTGATCCGAGCACTGGGAATCGTCAAGCTGTGCGCTGCAAACACCAACATTGCCATGAAAACCATCGACAAGAACACTGGCACTGCCATTGCCGAGGCGGCATTGGAGGTGATCGACGGAAAACTGGACGACAATTTCCCGCTGGTGATCTGGCAAACCGGCTCAGGCACCCAGTCCAATATGAATGCCAACGAGGTGATCTCGAACCTGGCAATCAAGCGACTGGGGGGCACCATGGGATCCAAAACACCGGTCCATCCGAACGACCACGTCAACCTGAGCCAGTCGAGCAACGATGCCTTCCCCACCGCCATGCACATCGCCACGGTGGAACAATTGCAGCACGTGCTGCTCCCGGCGCTGGATCACCTGCACAAAGCACTCGCAGAAAAATCCGAGGCATGGGCAAGGATCATCAAAATCGGGCGGACGCACCTGCAAGACGCCACCCCATTAACACTGGGACAGGAGTTCTCCGGTTACGCGGCGCAGGTAAAATTTGGAATCGAGAGAATTATCGACAGCTTAAAGAGACTTTATCCGCTAGCCCAGGGCGGGACGGCGGTGGGCACCGGATTGAACTCAAAACCAGGCTTTGGGGAGAAATTTGCGAAGGAAGTGGCAAAGTTTACCAAACTCCCATTCAGCTCAGCGCCCAACAAGTTCGAAGCGCTGGCGACCCACGACGCCATGGTGGAAATTTCGGGGGTGCTGAACACGATCGCAGTCAGCCTGAATAAAATTGCCAACGACATCCGGCTGCTGGCTTCAGGACCCCGCTCCGGGTTCGGGGAACTATCGCTGCCGGAAAATGAACCGGGGTCTTCCATCATGCCGGGGAAGGTAAACCCGACGCAGTGCGAAGCCATGAGCATGGTGTGCGCCCAGGTAATGGGCAACCACGTCACGGTCACGTTCGCGGGGGCACAAGGGCACCTGGAGCTCAACGTTTTCAAGCCGGTCATCGCTTACAACGTACTGCAGTCCATCCGCCTGCTGGGGGAGGCGGTGATGAGCTTCACAGACAACTGCATCGCGGGAATAGAGCCAAACATCGAGCGGATCGAAGAGTTAATGGAGAAATCGCTGATGCTGGTGACGGCATTAAGCCCACACATCGGGTACGACAAGGCCGCCAAGGTGGCAAAACTGGCTTTGAAGAACGGGACCACCTTAAGGGAAGAGGCTGTGGGGGGAGGATTTGTGAGCGCGGAAGAATTTGATAAGTGGGTGAGGCCGGAGGAGATGGTGCATCCGAAATGACTTATAGATTCTGGTTCAGGAGATTAAACACAAAGGGCACGAAGGGTCACCAGATTAAAAAAACCTAAAGCGATTAAACACAAAAGCTGAAAAGCAAAGACAGAAGAAAAGGGCGAGTACATCCCCATCCTCCCCGATGAAATGGGGGCAAGCGAACGGGGACGATATGTCTCGCACCAACAAGAACGGGAGATTTACAGGAGAGGGTGAATATTCCCAGAAGGGGAAAATGCCCCGGTATAGGGCGATATCGAATAAACTCCTACCCCAGGTTATGGACCCGTGGTGCCGTAAGGGGTGGGATCGATGATCTCAGGGATGCCGTCGCCGTCAGAATCCGTCCAGCCAAAAATGACATAGGGGATCCAATCATCGATGTTCGAGCCATCCGGACCGGGCACTCCCAGTATCGCGGGCCAGTTGTCCATCATGCCGAAAAGGTGGCTGAGCTCATGGTTGTAATCCATGACCAAGGCACCTTCCACACTGCTTGAATCGGCAATACTTGACCAAATATTAACATCCCCAAATTTACCCGCCTGCCCACAACCCTGCAAGGCAACACCACCCCCGGTCCCGATCACATCGGAAAAAACCCGGTTGAGAAGGGTAGCGTTGGCATCCAAGTCAATCTGCATCAGGAAATCATAGGTGGATGGATCCTTGCCGGTGAGAGAGAGGACCTGGCTTCTGGTCAGAAATTCACCCGGAGCGGGAGGAGGGGAAATGAAGGCGGCATCTGCCACAACGGTCATAAACGGGGCGGACTGCCCCTGGGCCTGGGCAAACTGCGCATAAAGACCGTTCAGCCAATTTACCACCACTGGGACCTCGGCAAGGGCCGAATTGCGGTCGGTACCGGTGTTGCCATAATCCACAAAAACGGTCAGAACGCGGAAAGTGCCAACCGGACGACATAATACAAAGCTGGTGGTGTCCACCCGGTGAGCGGGGTCAGAGAATTCGGAGTTACTCCAGGCATACCGGGTATCATCATAAAGATCGATGTAATATCTCATCCCTTTATAGTAGGCAGAACCAATCCAACGCGAATAAGCGGGGATCCCGGGGGGCGTCATGGCGATAAACGGAGGGCTGGGGGATGGAGACCCCAAATTCCTGCTGAATCAAATCGGAAATACGCTGCTGCGCTCCCGCCATATCCAACGGGGGTGGAGTGGCAGTAAAGACAGGAACACCAGTAACCGTCACTTGAACAGCAGCTTCGGCAAACTGCTTATTGTTATTCATCGCCTGAACAACAAGAGAGTACTGCCCACCCCCATTTGCAGGCGACCACGGGATCTCCCCTGTGAACGGGACCACACCCGTGTCATTGGTTGCCTGGAGAGTGTGCCCAAGAGAGTCAACAGCAGGCACGCCATTTACTGAAAGAGTAACCAGCACGGGTGCAGAACCGGTGACCTCGAATTGAACCATTACCAAGGGACTGCCATCTGGATTTAGTGAACCCGGGACCGAGCCACCATCGGTCAAATTGACAAACCGGACCTGCATGTCACCGGTGGAGGCGAGGTCTGTTGTGGCAGTGGATGAGCCGGAGGGAGTTGAACCGCCGGTCGGATGGATATCAACAGGGGCGGTGGTGGGGAGATTGGCGGAGGGAACTGAGGTGAGTTCGGAAGGCCTGACCAGGTTACATGCTGAGAGGATCAGGACCAAAACCACCAAGAAGCAAACCCAGCGAGTCGTCTGTTTCAGAATCACGATGACATCCCTCCTTCAGGGAACCCATTTAAATCAGGAGACAGCTCCATCGGTGATCTCCAACGCTTTATCCAGGATCGCAAACCCTTCCTTCAACTGCTCTTCGGTGATGATCAAGGGCGGGATGACCAGAGCAGTATGCCAGTGGGTGTACAGGTACAGGCCATGGTCAGTGCAATATTTGCGGAAAGCGATCATTTCAGGAGAGGAACCGTTCCAGGGAGCCATCGGTTCCTTCGTCTTGCGGTCCTTCACCAATTCAAGGATGCCAAACAAGCCAATACTGCGGGTCTCCCCTACAGATGGATGAGCCTCCCCCAAGTCAGCCAGGAGTTTATGCAAAACGGGTCCCATGGCTGCGGCATGTTCAACAAGGCCATCGTCTTTCATGACCTGGATGTTAGCGACCGCGGCAGCCAGGGAAACCGGATGAGAAGTATAAGTGAGCCCGCTTTCGAAAGCCTGCTCATCAAAGGCTGCTGCGATCTCCGGCTTCATCGCAACTGCACCAAGCGGTGCGTATGCGGAGGTGAGTCCCTTCGCCATGGTCATGATATCGGGCACGACATCCCAATTATCGACCGCGAACCATTTCCCGGTACGTCCAAACCCGCTCATCACTTCATCTGCAATCATGACAATGCCGTAGCGATCACACAAGGCACGGACTCCCTGCATGTATCCTTGCGGGGGAATGAGGATGCCATTGGTGCCGGTGACCGATTCCATCAACACCGCGGCAATCGTGGCGGGTCCTTCATAACGGATGAGCTCTTCAAGATGATTGAGATAATCCTGACAGAACTCCTGCTCGGAAATGTCGGGGTTGGTGCGGTGAAAAGTGGAGCGATAACGGTACGGGTCAAGGAAATGGACGACACCCGGCATCAAGCCCGGCTCCCAGGCAACGCGGCGGGGGTCACCTGTGAGAGCCATGGCACCGGCAGTGGCACCGTGGTAGGAGCGATAGCGGGTGAGGACCTTGAAGCGACCCGTGTAGCCGCGGGCGAGTTTAACGGCGTTCTCGTTGGCGTCCGCACCTCCGAGGGTGAACAGAACCTTCGTGAGGGCACCATGAGGGGAAACTTCCGCCACCATCCGGCTGGCAACTGCCCTGACCCTGGTCGCCATCCCGGGCGCAGCGTAAGGCAATTCACGGGCCTGATTCACCATGGCCTCAATCACGCGCTGATTGCCATGACCGATGTTCACACACATGGTCATCGAGTTGAAATCCAGGTAGCGTTTACCGGAAGTATCCCAGAAGTAGACTCCCTCAGCATGTTCGATGGGGATCGGATTGACTTTCGCCTGGGCTGACCAGGTCCAGAATACATGCTTTTTTGAGAGGGGCAGGATTTCATCATCAGGAAGGTCAAACATGAGGGCCTCGATTTATTGACGATCTATGATTTTGGATAACCGATTTATTGGAAGAATTACTTGATTATAATACGCGCCAAACAGCAGGAGAGTGGGAATCATACCCCATTGGTGGGCCGGCGGCGGGGCCCCAAGGGGGTGCTTCGCGAACGCCGCCTGGAGCTTTTAGGTCGGGCGACTACGGCGAAGAGGCCGCCGAAAGCGAGAAAGTCGAATGGAGAAATTTCCAATGGGGTTCCAGTAAATGAATGAGGCAGACGATTTTCCCTACCACCGTATCTGTGTGGTAGGTACAACCGGTTCCGGAAAAAGCAGGGTTGCCAGCGAAATCTCACGACGGCTGGGGATACCGCACGTCGAATTGGATTCCCTGTACTGGGGACCGAACTGGACACACACCAGCAAAGAAGAATTGCGCATGCGAGCAGCCAAAGCCCTCGAAGGGAATGCCTGGGTGGTGGACGGAAATTACAGTTCCGTGCGCGACCTAAGCTGGCCAAGGGCGGAAGCGGTGGTGTGGCTGGATTACCCCCTGGCAATCATCCTCTGGCAACTGTGGAGGCGAACCTGGAAACGGGTGCTGACGAAAGAGAACCTTTGGGGGACAAACCGGGAAAGGTTGTGGCCCCAATTTTTCAGCAAAGATTCGCTGTTCCTGTGGGCATTAAAAACCTTCAAACGACGCAGGCAGACTTACAACACGCTGATTAATTCCCCCGAGTATGCGGGTTTGAAAGTGAAACACTTTAAATCGCCGCGGGAAACAAAGGCCTGGCTCCGTTCATGGGCGTAATTCAGGCATCCTTTTTTTGGAGAAACCCCACCACCTTCCCTATCGCCCAAACGGAGAAAAACACCAGGACGATCATCCATTCAAGGGAGGATTTAAGGTGCAGTGCCAGAGCCACAGCGCTAAAGGAGACACCAATCAAGGCGAGGGGTAAAAGGCGCACGAGATGACGTTTCTCCAGCAAAGAAAGGTCATCTTCAGGGGAAGCGAGGCGCAGACGATCGTAAAACCCAGTCAAATCCCAAGCCAGGAGGGCAAAGACTGCGGCGGGGATCAAGTAAAACGGGGAAAGGTCCAAAAGGAAACCGGCGGCGGCAGAAAGGTAAGATGCGAAGAAGGCCAGGGGAGGAATCCACGACCAGCGGAGAACCAGCCCGATGGTCCAAACAATCCCAAAAGCCAGTACTCCAATGGCAAGCCAATTCAATCCGGCAAGGAAATATGCGATGACCAGCAAGCCCAATTGAAAAAAGAAGAAAAATGAAACGGAGGCTGCGGGTCATCGCAACACCCCGCGGGGTAAAACCAATCGCTGCTCCAGCTCCTGTTTGGCAACCTTCTCAAAGGGCTGGGAAACATCCCAATCGACCACATGAATGCCTGCAGCGCGCAGACGACGCAGCATGACCGAACGCTGAAGCCTGACAACCCGAGCTGCCATTATGTTATTCGGTGTTTTCGCGATACCGGCAGCTTCAAACGAAACCGGGTCAGGACTGACGACCAGCAAATGGTAGCCACGCATGCGGAGGGCAGCGAGCGTATCGTAATCCTCAGAAAGCAGCGAGCTGACAAGCACCAACTGCGAGCGTGAGGGGAATAAATGGCGGGGGATGTACAGTCCGCTGAAGGCATGGGAATCACCGGGTTCCAGCAGGGAAAGGTCATGCAAAATGCGCTCAGCCTGGATCTTTCCATAGGCGGGCATGGTCCAAGTAATCTGACGACCATAAAACAGCAGTCCCACCCGATTGCCGGCATTTAGAAAAGTGTCCGCCAGGGCGGCTACTGCCAGGACTGAATGCTCGAAGAGGGAACGAAGCTCAAAATCATTGGTGCGGCGACGACCATCGAGGATGAGACCGACATCAGCGGCGCGCTCCTGTTCAAACTGGTTCGAAAAAACCTCCTGCGGGTGGCGGGCAGTGGCGCGCCAGTTAATCCAGCGGGGGGAATCACCAGCCTGGTACTGGCGCACATCGAAGAATTCAACTCCAGAACCTCCCTGGCGGGCGGGGATGGTGCCCGAGAAAATGCGGGTGCGGCGCGGCTGAATGGCTACACGCCGAAGGCGTAAAACCGGCGGCTGGATAAACAATTGACCATCGGTGACAAGGTCGTGGGAAAAGGTAACAAGCCCAAGCGTTTCGTTTAGCGTAGCGCGGACTTTTTTCAACCCGTAGTACCCGCGCTTGCCACGCACGGTATACGTCCATTCGACAGAATCCCCTGCCGGTAAGGACAGCAAGCGATTGGCTGAACCTGAGACCAAGTCGAAGCCCCGGGGGACCTGGTCCTGCAGAAGGAGCTCTTCAACCGAGGAACCAAAATTGGTGATTTTGAGGGTGATCGTGACCTCATCACCAGTCTTCACCCGCTCAGCACTGAGAGAACGCTCGGCTTGTAAATCCACCTTATCCGGAAGATGCCACAACCCGACAAGCATATAGATCAGGAGCGGCAGGACGAGCGCCACGATCGAAGGGCGCAGGGATGCCCACCCAATAAAGAGGAGGAGGAAGATCATTACGGAAAGGATAAAGGTTCGGGTCATGAGGTATGGATCAGCAGATCAGTCGATGGACGGCGGCGAGGGTACCGCCTTGAGCTTTTATCGGAGCAATTTTGTCCGATGACTCAAGCGTCCTGCAAAACAGGCACGGGTACCCTGGCAAATATGTCGGCGATGACCCGGTCAGCCACCTGGCGGGTCAGCCAATATTCCGGTTGGAGAATCAGGCGGTGGCTTAAGACCGGTACAGCAAAGCGTTTAATATCATCGGGCAGGATGTAGTCACGACCCTCGAGGACGGCATGAGCGCGTGCCATCTTGAGGAAGGCAAGGGAACCGCGCGGGCTCGATCCAACCGCTACGTGCCGGTCATGACGAGTCTCCTGGATGAGGGAGGCAATATAGGTTTCCAAATCTTCCTCGACGTGGACAGTCTCGATCACCTTGCGCATTTCGAGGATCTTTTTTGCATTGGTGACCTTAGCAAGCTTCACCTCCTCGTGCCGGCGGGTATGACGGCGGTTCAGAATCTCGGTCTCTTCGGCAAGGTCCGGGTATCCGACCGTCAGCTTGAGCATGAAACGGTCCAATTGAGCTTCAGGGAGAGGGAAAGTGCCTTCGTATTCAATCGGGTTTTGAGTTGCCAGGACGATGAAGGGGTCCGGGAGCGGCAAGGTTTCGCCTTCGAGAGTCACCTGTCCCTCCTGCATGGCCTCCAACAAGGCGGACTGGGTCTTGGGCGAAGCACGGTTGATCTCATCTGCCAGGATAATGTTGGCAAAGATGGGACCCTGGCGCAGGTCAAAGCGATTCTCAGCCCGGTTGTAAACGTACCCCCCGGTAATGTCCCCGGGAAGCAGGTCGGGGGTAAATTGGAGGCGCTTAAAATCGAGACCAAGGACGGCAGCGAAAGATTTAGCGATGAGGGTCTTGCCCAAGCCAGGATAATCTTCCAGCAAGACATGCCCCCCAGCCAGGACGGAGGCCATGATAATTTCAAGGACCGTGCGCTTCCCGACAATGGCTTTTTCCACTTCAGCAATCACTGCCTGGCACATTTTGGAAGTTTCAGGAATTGTTGTCATTTTCATTCTCCAAGAGGGACTCAAGATATTCCACAACAGGATCCAGATCCTGATCGAAGGGCGTGGGGGGGACCTGACGAAAGCGGGTGGACCTGGGATAATCGGTGTAATTGGTGGAGAGAGCGGCATCCAGGTATTTTTTTACTCCAGGTGGTGGAGACCAAGCGGGGTCATCCAAAAGACCAGAATCTTTCTGACGGGTGCGGCGCCGGTCAAGGATATCGAGCGCAAGTTCAGCCAGAAGATGAGCGAGGTGCCATTTAGGGAAAATGCCTTCCTTGCTGCGCTGGATCCAGAAAGACATCTCGCGGACCGAACCCGGCGAAGGCTTCAAGTGCCCCGGTTGATGCGGGCGCTCCCAAGCAGGAAGACGCAGCCCGAGCAGAACCAGAACGGCGGCGACAATCAAGGCGACACCCCAGTAAGCGGCCTGGGGGAAAGCTCCGTAATATCCCTTAATCAACCAGAAGAGTCTCGCCAGCGGAATAACGACCCAATCCTGGACGACCCCGCGAAGGAAGAACGCGAGGAGAGCAACCGCAATTAATCCAAGGAGAACGAATAAATAAATCCTCGATCTCATTTTGCCCACCGGCAATAATCCAAAATATCTGTAAGACAATCCACCGCCACCTGGATGTCGTTGGAGGTGGAGCGTTTATCTCCATAGCGCACCCGCTCGAAAAGCGCGGTCAGGCGAACCACGGCGTTTTCAGGCAAGTGGGTGGAAACCAACTCGCGGGCAAACTCGGCAGGAGTCATACTTGCCGTGCGGTGAATACCACGCCAGTCAGCAACAGCTTCGTTCATCCGATAATATGAATTAAGGATGGCATCACCCCAATCCCTGCCTTCGCCAATGTCAGCGAGTGCAGACCTGGCAATTTCCGCAAGAGCTTTATATGGTGCGCCTTTCCTACTCCTGCGCCAAAGCAGCCAGCCCCAAATACCAGCAATTATCAAGAAAATGGTCAGTGCCACAAGATAAGAAGTCCAGGGGGAGACACGAGGAGGAACAAACACCGAGGGAGTAACAAGTATCGCCGGGGTAAAAGTGGAGCCGGGAACCAGGGTGATGACCTCTTCATTAGGAAATCTTTGAGGGGGTTGGAATGGTCTGCGTAGATCCAAGCGGGAGAGAACCAGGTAGATTACGAACCCAGCCAGGACGAGCCACGCCAAGGTCAGCAAGAATTTTTTTCGCTGATCCGGGGGGAGGAGGATGAACAAAACGACAATTAAAACGAATAACAGGATGACTATCAGCGCAAGACCATTCCAGGACTGCGGAGATGCCGGGGATTGGGGTGTAGTCTCCTGAATATAGGCAAATGGTTTGGCTGGTTTTAGTTGAAGGCTGCCCAAACTGGCAACCATATATAAGATCACCAAAACACACAATCCCCCCAATATTAGAATGGCAGGTTTCCTTCCCAATAATTTCTTCATCCCGATTCCCAGACTGGTATTTTACTATACAAGGAAGGAACGCTATTTACAAGAGGAATTGGAATACTCTGATCAATAAGCCAACCTGAGATAATTCTCCAGGCATAATGCAGCCGGAACTATATGACTATTTCAGCATGTTATACTCTGCATGGGTAATGATATGAAGGAGAGGCATGGCTGAAAAAATGCTTTTCGAAAACAAGATCGTCCTTGTGAGCGGGTCAGGGCGCGGGATCGGGCGGGCAATAGCCGTCCATTTTGCCCGACATGGGGCGAATGTGGTGGTCAATTTCTTCCGCAACCGGGCACCTGCGGAAGCCACCGCCCGGGAAATCGAGGAACTTGGGAGGCGGGCATTGGTGGTGAAGGCGGACGTGGGGAATTTGGAGGACCTGAACCGTCTTTTCGACGAAACGGAACATGCCTTTGGTGGATTGGATATATACATCCATAATGCAGCGTCCGGATATAACCGCGGGGTGATGGACCAAAAGCCTAAAGGATGGGATTGGACGATGAATATCAACGCCCGGTCGCTATTATTTGCAGCACAGCGGGCGGTGCCATTAATGGAAAAAGGCGGGGGAGGGAAAATCGTAAGCATTTCCAGCCAGGGATCCAGCCGGGTGATGAGCGATTACGCGGTGGTGGGTGCCAGCAAAGCAGCCATAGAAAGCCTGACACGGTATTTAGCCGTTGAACTTGCAAAGAAAAATATCATCGTCAACGCGGTATCGCCCGGACTTGTTGAAACAGAAGCTCTCAAGCACTTCAAGAAAATGGGTGACGGAAGCGTCCTGAAAAAAGCCCATGACGCAACCCCCGCCGGAAGGCTGGTGACCCCGGAAGATGTTGCTGAAGTGGTGGCATTCCTGTGCAGCCCCGCGGCGAGCATGATACGAGGCCAGGTCATCGTTGTGGATGGGGGCTACTCTCTCCGTGTCGATTAATGACTGGATGGAGTCCATATCCATTAATTTATCCAACCAAGAGTATCAATAAATATACACCAAACAGTTCTTCGCCCTGATAATCACTGCGACAGCATGTGAACCGGAAAATAATGCCAGGTGAGATGCTTTTGTGTTAGAATGAGGGCACTTGCAGTAGGATTTGCGTGTGGATTGCCGCCATACCTGTACAAGGCTGGCGGCTTTTTCATAGCCTGCCGCCCAATTCAGAAGGAGACGAGATAAGGATGGAAACGAAAATCTATGTTGGCAACCTGTCCTATGAAACAAAGGAAGAGGACCTGAAAGAGCTTTTTGCCCAGGCCGGGACGGTTGCATCGGTGGCTCTAATCAAAGACCGCGACACAGGCCAATCCAAGGGCTTCGCGTTCATTGAGATGAGCAATCAGAGTGAGGCTGAAAAGGCCATCCAGATGTTCAACAGCTATACCCTGGGAAACCGCCCACTGAAAGTAAACCTGGCTCGTCCGAAGGAAGAGCGCGGGTTCGGCGGCGGCGGCGGTTACGGGGATAAACGCGGCGGTCCAGGCGGCGGTTATGGTCGCGGCGGACCCGGAGGTGGCGGCAAGAGTTGCCGCGGACCCGGCAACGCTGGCGGACAACGCAGATATTAAACAAACGTGCTCCCGCAGGAACCCCTGCGGGAGTTTTTTTATCCAATCAGGATGGCCCGAGCTGGAGCCCCGTCAGAACCCACCAGTTTGAGGGGCAGGCAATACAACGTATAAATCCCGGGGGAAACCGCACTCAAATCCAACCCCTCAAGGATTACAACACCCGGTCCGAGCAGAGCGCGGTGAGTGGGAATGCTCTGTTTATAGGGTGCGATGGAAAGGTAGTCGATGCCGACCAGCTTCATCCCGCTTTGGACGAGCCATTCCGCTCCATCCAGGGAGACACCAACAAAACCAGGGGAGAACTCTTTTACGTGCTGCTCCCAAAGGAGGGAATTACGGGTTTTTAGAAGAAGCCGAAAGATGCCGGAAGATATCTCGACCTTTTCAAGAATTGCCGCGGTAACTAGCGTGACATCATCCGGAATCTGAACCACCTGGACAGGACCAGTGAGAACCTCCAAAGACAAGGTTTCCACCGTGCGCTGGTCATTCAGGAAATGGTTGGGAGCGTCCACGTGGGTGCCGGTGTGAACTCCGCAAGCCAAGCGCGAGACATTATCGTGCGCACCCTTGTCCATGGAGGAAACCCGTTCCAAAACCACAGATGGATCACCGGGCCAGACAGGCAGCAAAGGGGAAATGGGTAGAGAAATATCGTAGATTTGCATGGTCACCTCCAGGATACGCGATTACCACCAACCGGCGGCGTGGAAAATATTTAGCAGAAACTCCTGGCGTTCTGCCGGAGTCATCAGGCGCGGACGGGAATAATCTTCGATCTTATAGGATAGCAACTCAGTGCTGATGTAGCGACCATCATAAATTACATGCCGGTCAATAAAAACGTTGCGGGTATCGTATATCAAACTTCCATCGGGCATCCGGTGGGACATCTGATCAAAAAATAAATTGCCCAAGCCATAATGGACGAAAGAGCTTCCGGAAAATTCCATGGCTGCAGGCATGTGAGCCTGGCTGCCGCTGACGATCACCGCTCCTGCAGCTGCCATCTTTAGAAAATCGCGCTGCTCGTTCTCGGAGGGTTGCGGCTGATAGTACTCACTATATTGAAATGTCATCACCGGCAAAATAGCCTTCTGAACGCAAGTTCCCGATAACAATGGACATCTGATCCAAATCGCAGGGAGCAGAACCGGGGGAAGAATTTGTCGCCCAATCCCAAGATGGGCCGACATAATTGCATCCAACAAAGGCAATATTATTCCCATGGTCTGCGATTAGGGCGGGTTGACGAGCATCCTGCAAATCCCACCCTCCTCCAAAGTACTGCCAACCGTACTGATCATACATTTCGAGTGTGGACAGGAACGGTTGTGCACCATAATCCAGCAAATGGTTCCCGGTCAATTCGACCACATCGGTGCCGACATCTTCCAACAATGCTATATAGCGAGGGTCGCTGCAGAATTGCAGGCTTTCCGTATATTGATCAGGGGGTGGGCAGTCGGAGGAAAAAGCGATCTCATTGGAAATGTGGGTAATGTCCGCGGCGCGAAGGACAGTGCGGACCTCTTCGCCGGGGTAAAGGACGCCATTCCGTTCCATCCGGTCGGCAGTGGCGCGGACAAGGGCAGTGGTACCGGTCATTGCCAGGACGGTCAGCTTGCCAGGGTCACGATTTGAAGGCAAGAGTTGGTACGCGTTTGAATCCAAACTGAAGTTTATTTTAAGTGGATAAATACCAGGGTCGAAATCTTTATGGATCGGGGATTGGCCGTCCACGGTGAGGACCTTCCAGCGCGGCTCCAGCAATTCGAAGGGAACCAATGCCCAAGCCGGGCGTTCCGCCCAGGCAGAGTCCAGCAACTGGTCCGAAGGAGCCACTTGGATGGAACCAGCGGCCGGCGTACCCCAAAGGGCGGTGAAGGCAGACAAGGTCGTTTCGTCCATCCATATGGACCGACCGGAAAATGGACCGGTGCCCGCACCACTCCAAGCTGTCGTAATATCTGCCAGGGAGACACCATCAGTGATGGTCGGAAAGGGAGCAACGAGAGCATATATCCAGACCGCGGACCCAGGACTCGAGGACGTGGAAACGTCGAGACGGATATGCGCAGCGGAGGAGTCGCTGGTTGGAATTAGACCAAGTCCAATAGCTGATTGGCGGAGGAGATCCGGGATGGCGGGGGAAACCCAGACAGCCTGCGGGGCGGATGTGGGGCTTTCTGCAGAAGGAAATTGCGTTTCGGCAACTGCCGGGGGCGGCACGAAGCCTTCGGGCTGGAAGGGAGTAAGGGTCACTGCGGATGTCGCAGAAAGAATTGAAGAATTTTGAATGACCGCGTCCTGCCCAGGAGCCAACGAACCACAGGCAGCCAAAGCCAATGAGAAAGTGAAAACGAATAAAATCCCAAGAGGGAGTTTCATCTGAAGCTGATGAAGTAATGTCATTCCGGTTTCAGTTGTAATTCGGCAAGCGTAAATTTCTTCAATGCGACCGGGTCCAGGGTGACACCGAGACCTGGAGCAGAGGGTACATTAATGGTGCTATCCGGATTTAGGGTGAATCGCTCGTGGGTAATATCTTCGGCATAGTAACGATCAGAAGCCGAGATGTCGGCGGGCAAGACAAAACCAGGCAGGGAAGCCAGAGCCAGGTTGGAGGCACGCCCCACGCCGGTCTCGAGCATGCCGCCACACCAGACCGGCACATTTCGCTGCCGACAGAGGTCGTGGATCGCGACCCCGCTGCTCAATCCGCCCACCCGCCCTGCCTTGATATTGATGATCCTGCATGCTCCCATCTCCAATGCATAGCGAGCATGACGAGGACTGATAATGCTCTCATCCAAACAAATCGAGGTTTGTAATTCCTGCTGCAATAGGCGATGATCCCAGATATCATCTTCATTAAGAGGCTGCTCAATGAGCAGGAGGTGCATGTCATCCAAAGGTTTCAAGACACTCCACGTCGAAAGTGTGTAGGCGGAATTTGCATCCACCTGCAGTTTTATTTCAGGGAATTTTGCGCGAACGGCGGCGGTGTCACCGATATCACGCCCGGGTTTGATCTTGATCTTTATCCGCCGATAGCCGGCGGCGAGATATTTCTCCACTGTTTCAACCAGAACCCCGGGGGAGGACTGCAGTCCCACCGAAACCCCAACCTGGACACGATCCATACCACCCCCCAACATTTCGCGGAGGGAGTGACCCTCGAGTTTGCCACGCAAATCCCAAAGTGCCATTTCAACACCAGCTTTTGCCAGGTTATGACCGCGGATATGTTCCACCCGGGATTGAAAATCACGAGCATCATTAATATCCTTTCCGAGCACAAGGGGAGCAACAAAATCTTTTAAGATATGCCAGGCGGTACCCGTTGTTTCATAAGAATAGCCTGGATCCTGATCAGCAACACATTCCCCAAAACCGGTAATCCCTTCAGACTGGATGGAGATCAAAATACATTCGCGATCGACTGAGCGCCCAAAAGAAGTCTCAAAAGGGGCAACCAGGGGCATACTCAGATGATAAAGGGTGAGAGAGTTGATTTTCATTTTTAACCTTTTCCAAGATTTTAGGTGGGCAACAAGTCATGCTGGAATGGTTTTCCAATGCCAATCAATTATAGTGCAATGCGGAGAAATCCAAATGGTGAAGCAATTTGAAAAGATTCCATTTTCATAAAAAATGGCAAACAAAAATGGTACTCTGTTTTCCAGGGTACCATTTTTCATCATAGCGATAGCAGTTGACTACTATTGCACGGATGTGAGTGAGTTATTGATTTTGCTGAAGACATTGCCGATGACTGGGCCGAGGATCAACAAAACAGCAATTACAACGACTGCAACCAAAACAAGGATCAAAGCATACTCGACCAGGCCCTGGCCTTTTTCTTTAGGGGCGAATAACATGGGATTTCACCTCCTTTCCGTTTTGGATTTCTCAGAATGCCAATTAAGAGATATTGGTATTATATAACAGTTCAATATGGAAAACGAGAATTATTCATTACAGTAACTTTACAGTTATTTTAATGTTACCAAGGCAATTTATTATAAAAATGGTACTCTGTTACCAGAGTACCATTTGTCTTCATAGCGATAACAGTCGGGATTATTGTACGCCAGTGAGGGAGTTATTAATTTTGCTGAACACGTTGCCGATGACTGGGCCGAGGATCAACAAAACAGCAATAACGACTACTGCAACCAAAACAAGGATTAAGGCATACTCAACAAGGCCCTGGCCTTTTTCTTTCGGGGCGAATAACATGGGATTTCACCTCCTTTCCGATTTAGTTTTCCCTGAGTGCCAACCCAGAGATAACAACATTATATATCAGTTCGACACAAGAAACCGGAAATGGACTTTACAGGAACTTTGCAGTTTTTTCGTCATCAATGGATCGGAATTGACAGGGTAACACGAGCACCTTTCCCTGGGGAGCTGTTAATTTCAAATGTTCCGCCCAGCATTTCGCTGCGTTCTTTGATTAATTTCATCCCCAAATTTTCATCCTTACCAAGGGCATCGGTATCAAAGCCTTTGCCATTATCGTCCAATGATAATTTGACCAGGGTGTCTCCCATGTCCAATTGGATCTTTACCAGGGTTGCCTGGTTTTGATCAACGGCATTGCTAAGCAGTTCCTGCATAGCTCGGAAGACCATCACTTCGACATAAGGTTCCATGCGGCGTTCGCTGCCAGTGACGGTCACGCTCACATCGACCTGGGCCTGTTCCTTGAACATATCTGCATAACGGGTAATCGTGGGAGAAAGTCCCAAATCGTCCAACATCATGGGGCGAAGTTCAAAAATAAAATTGCGTACTTTTTGGAAGGTGCTCAAAGCAGAAGCTTTAAGATTACCCAATTCGTTGCGAGCCTGGACTGCATCAATATCAAATAACTTAAGCGCGATTTCCGCCTGCAGAATGAAGTTGGATAATGCCTGAGCGGGACCATCGTGCATCTGACGTGAAAGGCGCTGGCGTTCAGCTTCCTGGACATTCACCAGCATTTCCACACTTGAGATGCCGCTGCGGTCAGATTTCCCGCCAGAGGACCCACCCACCGTCACTGCATTCTTAAGACGTTCCAACATACCGAGATAGCGTTCCAAGTGAGCCTGGTCGCCCTGAAGTTTTTCCAACTGCCCACGCATAACGAACAACCGCTGCTGGGTTTCCATGGCGGTATCATAAACTGTGCGAACTTCCTCGCTGGGAATTTTGCCAATTTGCCCTTGTATTTGCTGCAAATTCGCCGTCACGGCGGTGTTGCGCTGGGTCAGCTTGCCAAGCTCGACGCGACTCTGCTCAAGCATCAGGGTAATTTCCTTTAATGCGCGATTGGTATCATCCATTTCCGACTGGATCAAATTATGCGGATCTTCGACCGTGGTTGGGGTTAATTCGGGCATTGACATAATTTACTCCTGCGAGACGTTATCATCCAGCTTTACCCAGCCTCGTTTCAAAGCAAAAACAACTGCCTGGGTACGATCCTCAACACCAAACTTGCGTAATATCGAGGTTACATGGTTTTTTACGGTCTGGTGGCTGATGCCCAAGGAAGAAGCAATTTCCTTATTACTCATCCCTTTTACCACACAAACAAGCACCTCTGTTTCACGATCGGATAGGGGGTGGAGAGGGCTGCCCGGCTCGCTGTAAGGGTGTTGAGCAACCTCTGTTTCTCCTTTAAGCCAGCCGTCCAGTTCTTTCTTATTATAGACATGATTTTCAATCACGAATTTCCCCTTAATGACTTCCCTGACGGTTTGCACAAGGCGGGAAGGGTCGATGTCTTTTGCACAATAAGCAGCCGCGCCTGCCCAAGCGGCATGGACTATCTGCTCATGATCGTCATATGCAGTCAAGAGGACAATGCGAGTCGATAACTTATCCTGAACGACCTGATGGGTAATTTGCTGTCCGTTCATCCCGGGGAGATTGATATCCACCACGGCAATATTCGGGTGCAGGGTTCGAATCATCATTAATGCTTCTTCCCCATCAGCCGTCTGCCCAACAATTTTAAACCCAGGCACCAGGGAAAGAGTATCAACAACCCCCTGCCGGAATAATGCGTGATCATCCACGACGACAATTGTGATTTCTTCCATTGCGTCCCTATTTAGATCCGAAGTGTTTAGAGTATAGCACAGGTCATCCAGCCAGACAATTTATGGCAGAACTGAGAAACAAATGAGGTTAAGATGATTCCAATGAAGCCGCGAAGACAAGATTTATAGCGCCATTTCACGGACTCAACCAGCGGAAGACCTCCATATTTGTGCCGCCCTGGGATGGAGAATATGAGGCACCCGTGGAAAAAACTGACTGCAAGCCCGAGGTGAGACGCGGATAAAAATCTGGAAAGGTGACGAGGTATGCCACTCTTTTCGAGTCCAGATAATCCTTTAGCGCAGTCTCGTTTCGCAAGAATGGTATCACTTCGGGAGAAATCAAGCCGGCCATATCGACCAATTTATGGTTCCCAAAATAGCCAAGAGCGCCCACATCGTGGGCTGCAATCAGCGAATTACCCGGCAGGTTGGCTGCAACCCATTTTGCAGTATCCACCATTTCAGATTCAATAAAGCGGACATCCTCGCTATAAGATTGCATTCCCAAAAACCAAAACCCAGCGCAAACCAGTGCGATAACACCGCCCCAAACAGTTTTGACAAACCACCAACCTGGTTTTTGCACTTTTCCATCAAGGAATACCTGAAAATATCCGACCAGCCCGATAAATAAGTACACCGGCATTACCGGCATTAAATAGCGACCATGCTGGTAGGCTGGTAAGCGGACCAGGTAAATCACAATATAACCGACCAACCATATTATTGCTGCGATATACCCCCACTTTTTTTTCCGGACCGCCCAGACAGCAGCAACCAGCGCCCCCGGCAGAAGAATGAGACCGGGACCGGTTAATACCTGCAATAATCCCGTACCGACACGCAACAATATCGGGCTTGCCTGCCAGGCTGCATATTCGGCTTGCTTGGCATAAAATGTCGTTGGCAACGCAGTGCCAGCAACAACCAAATTGAACAACAAGTATGGAAAAAAGAAGACGGCAAATCCGAAAAGCGTTGATAAAAAGGCGCGGATTCAAATCTTCCAAGTGGACAGGGAAAAAAGGGCGGTGAATATTACCGGTCCGAGCAATGTTATCCCATCGGGGCGTACCCAGACACTTATGCCTGCCAATGCCCCCATCAACAACCAATTGGAAGACCGTTTTATCAACAATATCAACAGGAAGAACACAATCAACGCATGGAATAAGGTTTCCATGCCCGAGACGGAAGCCCAGACCAAGTGCCATTCGAAAGCAACCAAAAGTCCGACCCATGGAATGACACCCCGGTACGCCGGAAGCAAGGTCCGCATTGCCACTTCAGCCAAACCTGCCAAGCAGAAGAGCAGAAGACCACCCAAGAAAAAAGTCCAAATATACGGGGAGAGCTTCAACCAAAAGCCAATTGCCAAGAGAGCAGACCAAAGGGGGGACGTGGACCCACCTGACAATTGCCCAGGGATGAAAGACCACTCAAAATGCGAGGCGAGATTACGGGCAAAGGTTTGATGAATCCGAAGAATCGTCCAGAGGAAAACCGATGCGATATGCGATCGCGCTATAGGCAAGGTAGACACCTGAACTTAAAAGGGCAGCGAGAAATAGAAACAACCAGGTCCGCCAACCCAGCAAACTATTATTTAGGTCCGACAATTTGGAGAATAATGGTTTCATCGTGCTTTCCCAAGAAGTTAAAGGCAGGGTATTGTTCGGGGTGGGAATATAAATTATCCAACTCACCCAATGCACCCCTGTGTTCGAGGACCACAAAACTTACACCAAATTTTCGTGACACATCAATAAGGGTTTGAACATCCCCATAAGGGACAACGACAGCCTGGCGACCCGTCATCACGAAATATGCCGGCGGGTTGCGAGTCATGACAATATCATCCGGCCGGGCTCCATGCTCTACAAGTACTTGATCCACCGTACGGTAAAGGTACTCCCCTTCGTTCCAACCAGTATCCATAACTCGAATCTTAACCAATATCCCGCTGACCATCACTACCAGAACGGCGAGAGAAAACTGAACAAGCCTGGTCATCTTGAGGAGTTGATCTTTATTTTTTATCAAGCGATCCAGGAGAACTTCAAGACCAATGGGAGCAAGGGCAAACCAAAGCGGCTGAAACGCAGTCCCGGCGTGAAAAAAACCTCCGTTCACGCTTGCGAACGGGAAAAGCAAACTCTCAAATAATAGTAAAAGGATCCATCCCACCACCCCAACCTGAATGCGAGGCATGCCCCGAAAAGCGTAAATACCGATAAGGATAAGGGGAAATAAAACCATCAAGCCCTGGGCAAAAAATGCAGTACTGATGTTTTGAAGGAGAGCTTCACCCCGGACTTTAAGCACGACCTGCCATCCAGAGGCAAGCAAGTTGGGGAGTGTATAAACCTCCGGGGTAAAGGAGAAGATTTGATTGTAATTTGTCATCCAAAGAACATAACCACTTCCCGGTGGCAGCAACGAGCCAAAAACCGACAGGCTGCGGACCATCCAGGCTCCCATTACCACCAAATAGCCCGCGATGGACAAGAAACCAACTCCGATAGAATGGAACATCCGCGACCAGATTTGCCCGGTGGATGACTGGCGGAATGTTGTAACGATCACAGCGAGAAACGTCAAGGGAAGCCAAAGTAACCCATCGCCGCGTGCCAGATTTAAGATTCCTGCCAGTAAACCAAGCACAATCACCCTGGGTAAAGTCAAGCGATCGAGTACCAGGAAATAGAGCGCTCCTACAAGCAGGTACAGACTATAATTATCGGTGGTGGAGATAAATGACAGGTAATACCCGGAAAATATTGCAAGAAATCCAGACAGCAATGCCAAAGACCGCTTTTTAGAAATCCGCCAGGCAAGCGCCATGGTCGCAAGAGGCGCCAAGGCAGCCATTAGTACGAAGCCAATTCGTGCAGAAATAAAATTGATCGAGCCAGTTAGAAACATGCCTCCCGCAGCAATCAAGGAAGCCATCGGATACCAGTAAGCGTTGGAGGGATGCGGCAGCCCCTGGGGGTGATCGAGATAATTCCAGATGAAGGGCTCCTGGAAACCTTTCCCAGCGGCTAATTGGGTACCATCAGCATAATAATAGGCTGCGTCCATGTATCCAGGCACCGGCTGGAGCGCGGCGACAACCAGCGGAACGATCAAAGCTAAAAATAGAAGAAGCCAATAATCGCGTGGTTTCAAGGCAGAATCAGGGCTCGACACGGAATACACGCGCCGCCTCCAGGTCGCCAAGATAATCCAAGCCTGACAGCTCCGGTTGGATTCTCGAAAACCGACGCCAGTCCAACCGGCGTGCTACCCTGTTCCAATACAACGTATGCAGCCCCGTAACGGCGCACCACCGTGAGGAGGGTACTCAAATCTCCATCCGGAACAGCAATAGCTGGGTTTCCGGAAGCAAGATAGAATCCCGGCGGGTTGGCAACCATGACAATCGAGCGGTCATTCATCCCCTCTGAAACCAAGAAGCTCGATATATGGTTATACGATATTTGTTCCTGTCCCCAAACCGGGCTTCCCCCTCCCCCAAAAACCCGTCCGAAAATAATCGCACCTGTTAAAAGTGCAGCAATTGCCACCAGTGCAGGCTGGAAAAGTTTCCCGGCGCGCAGCGGATTCCAACCACGAGTGCGGCTTGCCCAGTTGATGACACGGTCGAGACCCACTGGCGCAAGCGCCCACCACACCGGCTGCAGGGAAGCACCGGAGTGAAAAAAGCCGCCGCGCGCACCGGCAAACGGGAAGACCAAGGTCATTACGGCGAGCGTCCCCAGCCAGGTGAGACCAGCCAATTGTATTCGGCGATCCTTACGCAAGAACCAAAAACCAAGCCCAATCAATGGGAGCAGGATCACTTCTCCCTGTACCGTCAGGATATTGGAAAGGTTAAGACCGAAAGACCAAAGACGAGCTCGAATTATTGCAGGAACCCCAAATTTCCACCAGGCTGAAAATGTAATTTGACTGGCGGGGTACCCAAATAACTGATCGTAAGAGGTGAGCCAAAGTAACTTCGGGCCTCCGGGAGCAAGGGGGGTTCCGAAGGCAACGAGGTTGCGGATAAACCAGGGAGTCATGATCAACAAATAGCCGACAATAGTCAGGAGGATGGACGAGAAGAAATACCTTGCCCGGTGTTGAACCGGTTTGGGGAAAACCATAAGGATTGCCAAAAGAGCCACCAAAAACCAGAGCAAGCCATCAGCCCGGGTCAAATGCATCAGACCAGCCAAAATGCCAAGCAGTAATGGGTTAAGCGGGGAGGGTTTTCGAATGAGAACCAAAAAGAAAACACCACCCAAAACCATGTAGAGCCCGAAAGTATCGGTAACAGGTAAAAAGGGGAGGTAAAAAGCAGGGAAAACTGACAACAGCCCAGCGGTCAGCGCCAGGTCACGGCGAGATGAAAAAGACCAGGCGAGAGAGGATGTTATGGGAGGGACAAGAGCAGCGACCAGCAGGAAACCGGTCCGAGCGGCAAGCCAAGAGGCAGATCGGAAGATCCCTGCTCCAAGGGCGGCTAAAAGGGAAGCCAACGGCATCCAATAGGCATGCGAAGGGTGCGGCAGCCCGACCGGATCATCCAAATAATTCCAGAGATAAGGTTCAGTAAAACCATGACCGGTGACCAGTTGCAATCCCCCTGCAAAGTAGTAGTCGGCATCCATATAACCAGGAGAGGGTTGAAAGGCAGCGACGATAGATACAGACACCAAACCCAGCAACGCCAGGAGCAAATACAGCCGCCAGGTCATGGGAGGCTATCGCTCCAAGTGCGCGGTGGACGGACAGCCCACCAACGCATCCAGTACAGGCAGGATACCAGCAAGCCGGGAAAAACCAGCACCAGCACATTGGATAGCGCGGTGAAAGAACCTCCCAGGTATAAGGAAAAAGTAATCAGCCAAAAGCCCAAAACGAAGAGGAGGAAGAATAAGCCCGGAAGTCCCCAACGATCAGGACGCGGCCAGCGTTCAGCTAAAATGGATAGAAACAGGATCAATGGAAAGAAAAGAAGGGCATAAGATTGGGAAAGGACTCGAAACCCAAGGAGCGGAGTGACAGCCAAGGTAACACTGGAAGTCCAGAGAAAATGCCGGAATTCCTTTTGGCGCACGTTGCGCCATTCGATGAAAAGCACCACTAAAATGAAGGCAGTCAACACCCAGCCCAGACGCGGACCTACAACAGGCCACCAAGAGGTAAAAATACCCCACACTGACAAGCCGGGGCGGAAGCCAACCTGAGATATCACTCCTTTTATGAAAGGCATGAACCAATTTGGAATAAGGAAGAATGAGACTGCCAATAAAATTGTAAGGGTCATCAGGAAACCCGCAACTATGCGTCCACGGTGATGATAGACAGCCCACCAGATAATGAATAACACAAAAAGGAGGGAATAATCCAACTGCAAGAATGGGACCACCAGCAAAGCCCCGGCGAACTCGTCGCGCCCATCCCGAATAGCGATCAAGAGTGCAACCACCGCCAATGCAGAAAATATTACGGCACTGCCGGTCGTTAGTGGGAGGAGGCCGAAAATCCAAAGAATCGAAAAGGCAAGCAGCACCGGAAGGAGGCTCCGCGCGGGTTTCCAACCAGTAACCCTCAGGGAAAGAATCGTCATCGTCAGCATGGCAATTTCGAGACATGTCATCCAAAGACCCCGGGAGAGGGCATAATCTGAAACCAGTGCAAAAGGAAAATAGAAAAGTTCCACCGGCAGGGGAACGCTCAACCGCAGGGGATCCTGCCCGGGAGCGGCAAGACGACCGTAGTAATTCACCTGGGCACGCTGCGCCGCAGGTTCGCTGTAGGGATTATTACCAAATTGAAGGAGAGTGTTTGCAGCCATCCAGGGAACAAAAAAATCCTTCTCACCAGGATGAAGTTGGGCGAAACGTGTGTTGGCCCAAGACAACCCGCCGATAATGGCCAGGGCGAGAAAGATCAAGAGGACGGTAGTGAGGATGTTGTAGAATCGAGACATTACGAGAGAATTCTACCTTACAATCCCATTTCGGGGATATAAATTGGCTCTTCGTTCGGTGATAAACTATAATCACGCAAGGAAAGTATCTTCAGTAAACTCTCAATACTCCATACATCACCCGGGAGCACCCCTGCATTGCGTTCCAACAATCCAGCCATCCCATTAACTTGGATTAAACGGATCAGTTTTCTTTACTTACTGCTCCCATTTTTGATTTTTTGCCTGGGGTACTTGAAAATCACTATTTCGCTCATTATCACTTTACTTTTTTTATGGCTAATCATCAAAAACTGGGCGCGATTGCCATCAGACAGCCAATCTATTCAGCTTTCATGGCGAAATATTGTTTTTACATTGATCATCGTAATGGCCTGGGTTTGGCTATCCGGAATTGGCGGGTTTGCTTTTCAAAATATCGATTTTCATACTCGAAATGCTGTTTTTCGAGACCTGATCAATTTGGACTGGCCGGTCAGGTACTTTACCAACCCAGTAAATCCATCCATCCCATACAACCTGGTCTACTATATTGGTTTTTGGCTTCCTGCAGCCCTGGTTGGAAAGATAGCGGGTTGGCTGGCGGCAAATATTGCACTCTATATTTGGACTGTACTGGGAATCTTACTGACCCTGTCCCTGCTGGCAGCAAAAATCAAGCTGACACCCATAAAACTTGCCCTGGTATTAATCTTTTTTAGCGGGATGGACGCCCTAGGTTCTTTGGTAAGAATTATCGCCGTCCCTGGAACAGAAAATTTTCTCTGGCCCCCAATCTACCATCTCGAATGGTGGATGCCCAGTTTTCAATATTCGTCGTTTACGACGCAGCTCTTCTGGGTATTTAACCAAGCGCTTCCTGCCTGGGTGTGTATGGCTCTATTATTTGTCACTGGAGAACGAAAAATAATCCTCCTGATCTGGAGCTTATGCTGCTTTTACGCTCCTCTGCCCGCCCTGGGAATGTTCCCATTTGTGGTTCTGAAAATCCCAAAAGAACTTTTTAATTCAGAAAATCTCAAAGAGACCCCCAAAATCAACAGATTTGGTGTTTTCGTTGCGCGACTCTATAAAGACACCCGGTCAATATTTTCTTTTGAAAATGTACTTGGCGGAGGGGTCATCCTGGGAATATCCTTATTGTATCTATTTTCCAACAGACAGGCTTCCCAGGGATCAGTGTTCCAAATGCAGCCCATCAGGTGGCTCATGTATGCCATCTTCATCCTTTTCGAAGGAATGCTATTATGGTGGGTCTTCAAAGAAAAGTATAAGACCAATCTCAATTGGTATTTGACCGGAATATTATTAATGTGTGTACCATTGATCCAGATCGGTAACACGAACGATTTTGTGATGCGTGCGTCGATACCCGCCCTATTCATGCTTTTCATCTGGTCCGCGGAGACACTTAGTTTGCCGGGAACAAAAGCCAAAGCTATGTTGATCCTTCTACTAAGTATTGGCGCGATCACTCCCATTTATGAAATCAACCGTTCAATTTTCCGGACTGCAAGCTATTATTTGTCACCACCAACAGAAGCTCAAAAAGAGGAAGGTCAAAGGGTAAACATCGGTATGTCTACATCCTTTGAATTCGATCATCCCTACACAGTAATTGCAGATTCATATAAATCCCTGGCAAATTTCGACCCGGAAAAAATCGGAAATTATCTCTCCATTTCTGACAATTCGTTTTTTGAGACGTATCTTTCGAAATGATCCTGATAACCTTAAGGTGAAATCTAATTTACCCCATTACACTCCGAATATGCTATAATAGCTTTAATCTGAGGTAAGAATGACTGTTATCCGCTCCGCCAATAATAATAACAATAACGATAATCGGCTCCCAGCCGGAGGGCGAAGCTTGCCAGGATAAGGACTTCTCAATCCTAACTTATCGCCCAACGCACATGCGGAGGGCGATTTTTATTACACAATTTCATGCAAAGGAGATCTCAATGAAAAACCTTCTTATTCCCCCGGATTACGGTCCAAAGCTGGACGTGAAACAAACTGAACAGGCGATCAAATTAATCAAGGATTTTTTCGAAGTCAACCTAGCGGCAGAACTGCGCCTGAGCCGTGTCACTGCACCTTTGTTCGTGCTGAAAGGGACCGGTATCAATGACGATCTAAATGGAGTCGAAAAACCCGTTGCGTTCCCGATCGCCGACATGAAAGAGCAGACCGCCGAGATCGTACAATCCCTAGCAAAATGGAAGCGAATGATGCTGGCTGATTACGGAATGCCGCACGGATATGGACTTTACACCGATATGAATGCAATCCGTCCGAGCGAAAAGCTGGATAACCTTCATTCGCTGTATGTGGACCAATGGGACTGGGAAAGAGTTATCAACCCAGGGGAGAGAACAATCTCTTTCCTTAAAGAAATTGTGCGCAAAATCTACGCGGTCATCAAACGAACCGAATTCCATCTTTCAGACCGATATCCATTCATCAAGCCAGAATTACCAGACGAGATCAAATTCTTTCACTCGGAAGAATTGCTGGAAAAATATCCCAACTTGAGCCCCCGGCAGCGCGAGGAGGAAATCGTCCGCCAACACCGGGCAGTTTTCATCATTGGAATTGGTGCGCCACTGGCAGACGGAATCCCCCACGACGGACGGGCACCAGATTATGATGATTGGACAACAGAAACCAGTGCTGGTTTAAAGGGCTTAAACGGTGACATCATAGTTTGGAACAGCGTGTTAAATTGCTCCTATGAGTTATCCTCCATGGGGATAAGAGTTGACCGCGAAGCACTACTGCGGCAATTGGAAGCGACCGGAACAATGGCAAGAAAAGATCTGTTTTTTCACAGCCGGCTGCTAAATAATGAACTACCACTCTCGATCGGCGGTGGGATAGGACAATCACGATTGTGCATGTACTTCCTGCGGAAAGCCCACATCGGCGAAGTCCAAGTGGGGATCTGGCCCAAAGAAATGGTCGAGGAATGCCGGGAAAACAATATAACCCTGCTTTAAGCCAGTAGATAATATGTGCTATAATACCGCCAACCTGAGGCAAGAATGAGAACAATGCGCTTCGCCAACAATATTAATGATAATGATAATCGGCCTCCGGCAGTTGGGCGAAGCCTGCCAGGTTAAGGAATTTTCGAAACAACCTCATCGCCCAACGCCATTGCGTAGGGCGATTTATTTTGTAAACTAGAATTTAACAACCCAGGAATGTGAGCGGACCGGGAACCAGAACCCCATTTGGCCTGGATGGATTTTCTTTCCTGCCTGCCCTCACGGGTTTAGAGCTTGTTGGAGGCAATCATGTATAAAACACATACCTGTGGTGAATTGCGTGCAAGTCATGCCGGTCAGATAGTGACTCTTGCCGGGTGGGTGCACAACTTTCGCACTTTTGGCGGAGTGGTTTTTTTAGTGCTGCGCGACCGCTTTGGCATCACACAGATCGTCACCAACCCGGATAAATACCCAGAAGCTGCGAAGGCGATCGAAGGATTAAAAAACGAATGGGTGGTGCAAGTTTCCGGCAGCGTACGGATGCGCCCAGCCGACCAATTTAATCCCAAAATGCCCACCGGAGAAGTTGAGCTTGAGGCTCATGAAGTTACTGTTTTGAACGAGGCAAAAGCCCTGCCATTTGTGGTCAGCCGGGACGATGAACAGATCGATGAGAACCTAAGACTTAAATACCGTTACCTTGACCTAAGGCGCGAACGCATGAAGCGCAACCTTATCCTGCGCCACGAAGTAGTGCTGTTCATGCGAAAGTACCTGTCAGAACGAGGCTTCATTGAGGTCGAAACCCCAATGATGTTTAAAACCACACCCGAAGGAGCCCGCGATTACCTGGTTCCGTCGCGAGTTTACCCGGGACAATTTTATGCATTGCCGCAAAGCCCTCAACAACTAAAGCAACTCCTGATGGTAGCGGGAGTGGAGCGCTATTTCCAAATAGCACGCTGCTTCAGGGACGAAGATTCCCGGGGTGACCGCCAACCGGAGTTCACTCAACTGGACCTGGAAATGTCCTATGTTCACAGAGATGATGTTTTGAAAATCGTGGAGGATCTCTTTACCGCAATGCTGCCAGAAGTTGCCCCACAAAAGAAATTATTGAGCACACCATGGCCGCGATTGACATTCACTGAATCCATGGAAAGGTTTGGGACCGACAAGCCAGATCTACGCTTTGGGATGGAACTGCACAACGTTGCCGAAATATTCAGCAAGAGCGATTTTGTCGTTTTTAAATCGGCATTAGAAAGCGGGGGAACGATAAAATGCATCGTAGCAAGCGGATGCGCAGAGTTCACGCGCAAGCAACTCGACGGGTTGACGACGACCGCGAAAGACCTGGGGGCAAAGGGGTTGGTCACACTGGCGCTAACCCCAGATGGCCCGAAAGGATCGGGAGCCAAGTTTATCAGTGAACAAGAATTATCAGCATTGACAAAGGCCACCGGTGCAAAGACCGGTGATCTCTTCCTATTCGTGGCGGACAACCCGAAAATCGTTCACAAAGTACTGGGAGCATTGCGAAACTGGTTCAGGGATACCTTGAAACTGGGCGATCCCGACGTGATGGCGTTTGCATTCGTACTGGATTTTCCGATGTTCGAATGGAACGAAGAATTTAAAAAATGGGACGCTGCCCACCACCCGTTCACCATGCCACGGCTAGAGCATCTTGACCGATTCGAGACAGACCCATCCAGCATCCTATCGGAAGCGTACGATATGGTGTGCAATGGTTATGAAATGGCCTCCGGTTCGATCCGCATTCACCGGCGTGACATACAATCAAAGGTTTTCAGCCTGCTTGGGATAGAAGAAGAGGAAGCCCAATTTAAGTTCGGGCACATGCTGGAAGCCTTTGAATATGGGGCACCGCCTCACGGGGGAATGGCACCCGGGATCGACCGGCTGGTAATGCTGCTTGCCGATGAGCCAAATATTCGGGAGGTAATCGCGTTCCCGAAGAACCAGGCCGCCCGTGACGTGATGGCAGACGCACCATCATTCCCTGACGAGCGACAATTGAAAGAATTGCATCTGAAAGTAATCGAATAGAGGAAGAGGACATTCCCAACTACTGAACCTGGAGTTTGATATGGCCATCATTCGTGTTGAAGAAATCGCAAAATATTCCGGCAAACTGGTTACGGTACAGGGGTGGGTCTACAGCCGAACGGATAAGGGGAAGCTGGTTTTCCTGCTCGTCCGGGATGGTTCCGGCTTTGTCCAGTGTGTAGCGTTCAAGGGTGACCTGCCTGATGAGATTTTTGATCAACTTACGCGCCTGCCGCAGGAATCTTCGGTCATCATCAGCGGAGAAGTACGCGAGGACAAACGCGCTCCCGGCATCCCCGGCGGGTATGAAATCGGCGTAAAAGAAATCAAGATCGTTCAAACTGCAGCCGAGGATTACCCGATGGCGCTAAAGGAGCATGGGGTGGATTTTTCACTTGACAACCGCCACCTATGGATCCGCATGCCCAGCCAGTGGGCCATCCTGCGCATACGGGGGACGGTCATTTCTGCCATACGGGAATGGTTCGAGCAGAACGGATTCATCAACATGGATACTCCCATCCTGACCCCGGCGGCAGTGGAAGGCACCACCACCCTGTTCGAGACAGAATATTTCGATGAGGGCAAGGCTTACCTGAGCCAATCGGGGCAGCTTTATAACGAGGCGAACATCATGGCTTTTGGCAAGGTCTACTGCTTTGGGCCGACCTTCCGCGCGGAAAAATCAAAAACACGGCGCCACCTGACCGAATTCTGGATGGTCGAACCGGAAATTGCGTTCTGCGACCTAGATGGACTTATGGAAGTGGAGGAACAATTCGTCACGCATATCGTTAAGCGTGTCCTGCGAGAGCGTGGACCAGAGTTGAAATCCCTTGGCCGCGACCTGGAAAAGCTGCTAAAAATCACTTCACCTTTTCCGCGCATTTCCTACGATGTGGCGGCTAAAAAGCTCCAAGATCTCTATGAAGAGGAAACTGATATCGAAAAAAAGGAGCAGCTCAAATTCGACTGGGGCATGGATTTCGGTGCTCCCCATGAAGCGGCTTTAACCAGCCAGTATGACAAACCCCTTTTTGTTTACGGATACCCGACCCAAGTGAAAGCGTTCTACATGGAACCATGGCCAGGACGACCTGAGGTATGCAAGTCGGTGGACCTGCTGGCTCCGGAAGGGTATGGGGAAATCATCGGGGGGTCGGAGCGAATGTCGAGCCCAGACCTGCTGCTCCAGCGCATCCACGAACACAATCTACCAGAAGCCGCGTACAAGTGGTACCTGGACCTGCGCAGGTATGGCTCGGTGCCACACTCAGGTTTCGGCATGGGTGTGGAAAGGACAGTAGCCTGGATCTGCGGGATCGAACACATCCGCGAGACAATTGCCTTCCCAAGAATGATCAAAAGGGTGTACCCGTAAAACCAGGTGGAACAAACTGGTTAGCTTATCTTGAACTAATCCACATTTTCTCCAATCAAAGGGCGTTCAGAGGCATCCCTTAATCTTTCCCTACCCACCCCTCTGACTTTATGGTATAAAACATCTACCCTGCTGTGCTCGCGATGCTGCACCTCCGTTCTGAGCCAACACCCACAAAAAGGGGTCCAATCTCGCGACAAGGATGCGATAGGCTTCGGCCAAGGCTGACTTGCCGGGTAGAGCCCCGACCTGCGAAAGCAGGTTCAGAACCTTGCAGCACACGGCATTAGCGGGGTTATCTTAAACAACTGAATACGGAGAACCAGCGGCTGGCTCCCGGTTAAACGGGAGTACGAGGTGGAGGTTCCTCTGCGCGAGCGGAGGTTAAGACCTTTTATCAATATCATTTCCTGATTAATCATCAATGGTAATGGTGAAAGGTTGAAAATCGGATAGATCAGCGGATGCCTCCGGAACCTGACCACAGGTTCCTTTCTCCCTTCCAGAAAAAGCGTACGGCAACAAACGGGTTTAAAAAAACTGTGTTTGTTGTCCAATCCCAAAACTGACCGGTAACGGGCGGTACAAAGGAAAACGCAGTGGGCAGGCGAAATATTGCCTGTGAAACCATGGAAGGGCTGCCAGCCAGGTTATTTTGTGTTACCAAAGGCATGCCCGCAGGCATGTCTTTTTTTTGTAGAGCACCAAGGATGCGGAAAAGAACTTGTACGAGGAAAGTGTCATATTTATTAAGTTTCTTAGAAAAGGTCAATAATTCGAAATTAGCAACCCGATCCCAACCAGCACAAGAGAGGAAACATGGAACCCAAAGAATTAATCGCGCGTGTCAAGTCGGATAATGTCAAATTCATATCCTACCAGTTCACAGATGTAACCGGTGCGGTTAAAAGCGTGGATGCCCCCATAAAGCAGCTTGAGTCCACACTGGAAGACGGCGTCTGGTTTGACGGATCATCAGTGGAAGGGTTTGCCCGTATCCAGGAAAGTGATATGCGCCTGGTACTCGATCCTGAAACGTACGCTGTGCTTCCCTGGAGTCCGGCGGAGGCTCGCCGGGCACGTGTATTCTGTGATATTTACACACCAGATGGACAACCTTTTGAGGGGGATCCCCGGGGAAACCTCAAACGCATCCTTGCCAAAGTTACAGAAAGAGGCTGGACCTATAATGTGGGACCAGAACCTGAATTTTTCCTTTTCCGACGCAATGGAGGGGAAGGCATCCACCCGGTACCGCACGATGTAGGAAGTTATTTCGATTTCTCGGCTGACGATGAAGCAGTACGAGTTCGGACCGAACTTATGGATGCCTTAAGCAGCATGGGCCTGGAAGTTGAAGTGGGGCATCATGAAGTGGCAATCGGGCAACATGAAATCGATTTCCGCTTCGCGGATGCCTTGCGGACTGCTGATAATGTATTGACCTTGAAATATACGGTAAAGGCGATCGCAGCCAAACATGACCTGATCGCGTCTTTCATGCCCAAACCTGTTTTCGGTATCAATGGATCCGGGATGCACTGCCACCAATCCATTTTTGACACCAAAGGCAATAACCTGTTCTATGATGAAAAAGATGAATATCACCTTTCTCCATTGGCCTTTGGGTTCATTGCCGGGCAATTGAAAGCACGCGAGGGCGCTGGCTGCCATCGTTGCACCAACCGTCAATTCGTACAAGCGTCTCGTCCCCGGGTATGAAGCCCCGGTTTACATTGGATGGGCACAGATAAACCGCTCAGCACTGATCCGTATCCCGCGATTCACTGATGGGCGAATCAAGTCGATGCGGGTCGAGCTGCGCTTCCCTGACCCGTCTGCCAATCCATACCTGGCGTTCACCACCATTTTAGCTGCAGCGATGGATGGTATTGACAGCAACCTTTTACCCCCAGCTCCGCTGAACAACATCAACGTTTATCACCTGGACGAGGACGAACGAGCAAAAATGGGGATTGCCTCCCTGCCTGGTTCCCTCTCGGAAGCCCTCGCAGAATTAGAAAAAGACAGGGTGGTACGCTCAGCGTTGGGCGAGAACATCTACGAGGCCTTCACGCGCGCCAAGCGGGATGAGTGGGATGCATTCAGGATAAACGTGACAGACTGGGAAGTGGAGCATTACCTTGAAACTGCCTAATTTCAAGGTAACGATAAGAAAGAGGCGTTGACCCAAGCGAAAATCTGATGCTTGAACCACCTAATCGAAAATTTAAATGAAGTCTAAAAAAAAGCGATCAAGAATGTTCTTGATCGCTTTTTTTCATCTACTGTTCAGTTCGATTGAAAGAATCGATGAAAGAATACGCTCAGTTTTAAGAAAAGATGGATGACCTGGCAGTCCCCATTGAAGTCCTAGATTTTAAATGGGTTAAAATTTGTGTCCGTGTCGAAATAATCTTCGCTTTCTGCTTTCTTCAACCTGCCAGCAACGAAATAGGTCAGCGGGGTCATCAGCGCTTCGACACCAACCTTAAAGAAATAATTGGTGAGAGTCAACGTTATAAACAAGCTCCAGGGGAAAACATGGAAAAGAGAAGCGATCGTGATGAACACCAGCGTGTCCACCAACTCGCCGGCAATGGTACTGCCAATAGTGCGAGTCCAAAGCCATCGACCGCGGGTTAGAATTTTCATTTTCGCCAGTATGAACGAATTGGTAAACTCTCCTGACCAATATCCAGCGAGGCTGGCGAGGACGATACCGCCACTTGATATCCCTCCGAGAATGGCAGTGTAAGCTGCGCTGCCTGCATACTGCTGCCACTGAGATTCCCCAGGCAGGATGCTAATCAGCCAAAAGACCGCAGCACTCAGCGCCAGGCAGGCAAATCCCGCCCAGATAACGCGACGCGAATTTTTGTAGCCATATACTTCGGTGAGAATATCCCCAAAAATGTAACTGACTGGAAAAAGGAGGGTACCGGCATCAAAGGCCATGCGAACACCGATGATACTGAACCCCCAATCCACTATTTTTGCTGACGAGGCGATATTGCTGACCACCAACACCGTCACGAAGACAGCCATAATCAAGTCAAGGTAACGATATCGTCTTTCAGGAGTCCCAGGCATATCAGCTCATCATCCTGCAAAATGAACATAGACCCGGCGCGGAGGTTGGCTGACCACAATTGGGACATGGGTGTAGTTCAGCCTGGATGCTTTCGCGTTCAGCAAACAACCCGGATTTGCGGGCTTCAAGAAAGGATATGTAAAAAGA
The DNA here is from genome assembly GCA_963826215.1 of uncultured Chloroflexia bacterium. Classification (GTDB taxonomy): domain Bacteria; phylum Chloroflexota; class Anaerolineae; order Anaerolineales; family Villigracilaceae; genus UBA877. The sequence continues at coordinate 991,076 of CAWGWL010000033.1, forward strand.
TTGTTTTGCTCCGGGACGATCGCTTTCCAGCCGATTTAGCATCTGCTTATAATAAATAGACGTCGAGCCGATGGAGAACGGACATTCGTCGTAAATATAATCAATGCCACGCAAGAGAGCATAAGCCAGCATCTCCCGCTCGTAAATCCTGAAAAGCGGTTTTACCTTGCGAGCAAGACCCGGAGTTGCCTGTAAGACAGGCCCTTGTCGCAGCAGGTATTCCCCTGCCCAGTTCAGGGTATTTCCGAAAAGCGTTGCCACCTCGTCATCCAAATTGTGACCGGTAGCCAGAACATGATACCCAAAGTCACGCGTGATGCGATTCATCACATGACGTTTCACCAAGCCGCAAACAGAACACGTCTTGAGGCGGGCGCGATGGGATTTCTGGGCGAGCTGCGAAATGGTGGCACCATATTCTTTTTGAATATCCACAACATGCAGCTTCAGGCCATGACTGGCGGCAAATTTCTCGGCGAAACGCTGCGACTCAGCAGAATAATGGAGATCTCCTGAGGAAGAGAGTTCGTGGTCATCAATGCCAAGGCAGATGTATAAACCATCAGCTTGATATCCCAAGCGCTGGAGAATGTCCCAAAGTGAAAGAGAGTCTTTACCCCCCGATACGGCCACAAGGATCTTTTCTTCATGGGTAAACATCTTATATTTCTCGATGAACCGCCCGGTTTGCTCCGGGAGCCATTCGAGGAAATGCTCTTTGCATAACGCCAACTTATGCTGGCGCATATTGATCACGGCTTTCTCACCGCAAGTGCGACACTTCACTTACCCTCCAGAAATCGCGGCAATGAGCTTGATGACATCACCATCTCTTAATATTTCATCTTCGGTGATCAACTCCCCATCCCGGGTGCAAAGAATACCTTCAGACAGGATGTTGTTTTTCTTGAGAGCATCCAACAGGTTCATACCGGGACGGACTTCATACTCATCGTTTCGAAAAATCAGTTTTACCATCAATCTCCTGAAGAAATTTCGTTTAGGGGAGCAATAAAGATTATACCTTCCAAGGAATAAATAATCGCGGGCGCTTTCCAGCTCCCGCGATGAACTCAGGCAAAGCGCAGGTACCTCTGGGGCGGCGGGGCACACTCTGCATACTGACCCCGATATTCTTCGGGCATCAATATCGCAATCTGAAACATAATCTCATTTGCCATGGACTGGCGAACTTTCCCGTTCACCTTTTCTCCGCGAGCATCCAGGAAAAATGGTTGTCCCACGCGGAAATGGAAATCCGTCCGTTTGAATTTTTTTATGTTGGAGCCGAAATTTTCTCCACCCCAATGAGCAATCGGTAGAATGGGTATACCTGCGTGCAAGGCAATTAATGCAATTCCGGGCTGACCCGGGAGTAAACGACCATCACGTGAGCGTGTTCCTTCAGGAGCAATAGCCAGGATATCTCCCCTTTTCAGGACACCAAGACAAGAGCGAATAGCATCGAGATCCACTTCGCCGCGCCGAACAGGGATGGCGTTCCAAAGATCAAAGAGCCAGCCCATGAATTTATTATTCCAAGTCTCAATTTTTGCCAACCCAATCATTTTTCGGGGTTGGAGGTGAACGAACAACAGGGGGACTTCCAGCGAGTTAATGTGATTCGTTACCAAGATCAATGGACCGACCGTTGGAACTTTAGAAAAATCAACCTTATCAATCCGGCAGAGGATATCGGTCCCAATCCGGATAACATTATTCATAAACCATCTAAAGATGGAATTCATACAGGTTTCTGGGTAATAAATTCGATCTGCTGCGGAAGAAGCTCGATGGTCAATTCCGTGCCTTCAAAACAGACCGTTTCGCCGTCACAGTGGACTGGAAGCGTACCCTGGAGTGCCGTAACATGAACCTTGCGAGCCTGAGCCATGGTCACTTCCTTTTGAGTAGCCTGGGTACCCTTCATAAAGTAGGGAATCAAACCAAAAATCCGTAATTGACTCGCGGAACGGGCGATGCATAGGTCAAAAAACCCGTCTCCGGGGTCGCCATTGGGAGCAAAAAAGAACCCCCCACCCATGCGACGACCATTCATGATCGAAAGCATCAGTGGGGAGACTTCCATGGTTTTATCATCGTAAGTCAATTTGACAGTGGGCGATTTGTAATAAACGAAGACCGTTTCAATGGCAGCGATGAGATACAGAAGCAAGCCGCGCATCCAACGGATCTTGGCAGCTACAAAACCGGTGGCGGCATCGAAACCTATCCCGACACCATTGCCGAAATAACGACCTTCAGGATAGTCGCCACCTTTGACCATCCCGACATCCATGCGGCGGCGGTAATTCTCAGAAATTATTTTGCAACCAATTTCTATTCCACCTGGAATTCCCATTCCATATGCAAAATCGTTTCCAGTGCCGACGGCAATTTGCGCCATGGTGGTTTTATCAAATCCAGCAAGCCTGGCGCGCATCAGTCCATTAAGCGCTTCGTTGGCGGTGCCATCACCGCTGGCAACTATTACGGTTTCAAAGCCATCGCGAGCCCCTTGCTCGGTCAATTCTGCGGCGTGCCACGGACGTTCAGTAAGCACCAATTTATAGTCGATATTATATTTTTTTAGTTCCTGTTCCATAAGCGAGAGGGAACGTCCAGCAAATCCACGACCGGAGGTGGGATTAACAACAAGCAAGGACCGGGGCATAAAACATTCTCCTCAAAAAGGGTATCCTGTATTTTACTAGTAACCCCGAGAAAGGGGCAACGTTTCTGTTACAATAAATATGACGTATGTTCATACTTTTACCCATTATTATTTTACTTTTGACTGCAACGACGCTTTTAATCATTGCGTTTTATGCGGCCATCCTATAAATACCCCTGGCTGATAGCTGCAATAGGAGCAGTCGACTGCCTTTGCCTCCATTTTCTTCTGGCAAATCCATCTGCCACAAAACATTTCACTGGATTCCTGGCAACCAGGGACGGTGTTCAAATTTTCGCCAACCTGGGTGGCCGATGGGATTTCGTGGCCCTATGCCTTGTCCCTGGGAGCCATTTGTACGGCTGTAATCTGGACATCAGTAGTCCGAGCGGAGAACGATCCAGCTGCATGGGCAGGCACGCTCCTACTCACCTCATTAGGCATCCTGGCGGTAGCTGCAGGAAACCCCATAACCCTCGTCCTGATGTGGTCAGCAATCGACCTAGCCGAATTAATTGCCATGCTTCGCTCCACGGACGGAGTGGATCGAAACCAAGGAGTGGTAATCGCTTTTACCGCGCGCGTAGCAGGGACAGGCCTGGTGTTGTGGGCAAACCTAGTCGTGAATGCCACCGGGAACCCGATGACCTTCACTGCTATTCCAGAAAACGCTGGGATCTACCTCTTATTAGCAGCGGGCTTGCGGCTGGGTGTCTTCCCGCTGCATCTACCCTATCGAAAAGAAAACGTCCTCCGGCGAGGGTTCGGGTCATCCCTGCGGCTCATTTCTGCTGCTGCCAGCCTGGCTCTCCTGGCTCGTATCCCCGCCGGTAGTGTGCAATCTTCCCTCCTACCAATCTTGATCATTCTTGCAATCATATCGGCTCTATATTCAGGCTGGATGTGGCTGCGTGCTTCTGACGAAATATTCGGACGCCCTTTTTGGGTACTGGGTATGGCATCCCTCGCAATTGCAGCAAGCTTAAGAGGTAATCCAACTGGGAGCATCGGGTGGGGTATCATTTTGATCCTTGGAGGAGGGCTATTATTCTTGTTTTCAGCCCGCCAAAGGAGCATCATCTGGATACCATTAATATGCCTTTGGGGTCTTTCTACGTTACCATATTCACCCACAGCCTCAGCATGGCAGAGTGGAAACCAAATATCGTGGGTGTTTGTCGTTCCTTTTATTCCTGCACAAGCCCTTATGTTGGCAGGGGTTATACGTCACGTTCTCCATCCAGGAGAAACGAGCCTCGAATCGCATGAGAGGTGGGCGAAATTTCTCTATCCAACAGGTCTACTCATTCCTGGTGCGATTATTTTCCTGCTTGGATTTTGGGGCTGGGAAGGGGCGCATACTCTTGGGAAGTGGTGGGCAGGCATTCTTGCCCTCATCCTGGCTGCAGTTTTTACTTTCCTGGCATTATCGGTATTAGACAGGTCGAAACCAGCCACAATATCCAGTCAATGGACCCGAATCTTCCGAATCGATTGGTTATATAAAAGCCTGACAGCAGTTTATGATTTTTTCTGCCAGATCGCGGGAGTAATTACCTCATCCCTGGAAGGAGAAGGCGGCTTACTTTGGTCGCTACTCCTTCTAGCACTGATCCTATCCGTACTAACGACGCAAGCCCGCTAACCATGTTGAACCTCATTAATTGGATCGCCTTATTATTGACTTTGACCACCTCCACAGGGGTGCTTCTTCATCGAAATTGGCGGGTAGGGATAGGGCTTATGGCTGTCCAATATATATGCATTTTCTGGCTGGTACAGACTCATTGGCCGATTTCAATGGCAGCAGGGAAATTAGTGACTGGTTGGATGGCCTGCACAGTTCTTGGAATGGCACAACTTAGCAGCAATCCTACCCAGGAGACCGAGTCAGCCTGGCCTCAAGGACGGTTATTCAGGATATTTACCTCCGGAATCATCGTGGCTGCCACCTTTGCGCTCTCCTTGCGAACTTCAACCTGGTTAGGATTAAACCTGCCGATCGCATGGGGCAGCCTACTCCTGGTTGGAATGGGTCTTTTTCAGCTAGGAATCAGTGCCCAGCCTTTCAGAGTGGTACTCGGTCTATTAACAGTCCTAGCCGGATTTGAAATTATCTACGCTGCAGTGGAAGGTTCCACACTCGTGGCTGCGCTTTTATCAGCAGTCAACCTTGGGCTCGCATTAACCGGCGCATACCTAATAAACATGCAGCAAGAGGGGAAACGATGAGTGCGCCAATTTTGTGGATATTCATGCCACTCATCCTGGGGGGATTGCTCATGCTGGTGCGCAATCAGAAAGCAATCCCCTTGATTGGATGCATTTTCACGCTGGTACTGACCCTGGCAGCGTGGTTACTGCCAGTGGATACTGTGATGACGATCGGTAACTGGTCGTTTAAAATTGGTCCTTCCATAACAATCCTGGGACGCCGACTTGTCCTGGGTTATACAGATCAACCACTACTTGCTCTTATCTACGGCTCGACATTTGTGTGGTTTGCCTCAGCCCTAGCAATACATTCAGCACGCCACTTATATTCGCTGGGTTTGGCAATCGTGGCCCTTTTAGTAGCTGCGCTTTCGGTGGAACCATTTCTGTACGCGGCACTATTGATTGAAATGGCGGTTCTCCTTTCCATCCCGCTGCTTTCAACACCGGAAAAAAGTGCCGGAAAAGGATTGATCCGGTTTTTGATTTTGCAAACTCTCGGTATCCCTTTCATTTTATTTTCAGGATGGTTATTGGCAGGTATTGATGCCAACCCCGGTGATCTCGGATTGGTACAACAAGCTGCGATCCTGATCGGTTTTGGCTTTGCGTTTTTACTGGCGATTTTCCCTTTTAATAGCTGGATCCCATTGCTAATGGAAGAAGCGTCGCCCATCATGATAGGCTTCATATTGTGGATGTTTCCCCACAGTGGCTTTGTTTTTCGGGTTGGGATTCCTGGATCATTATTCCTGGTTACGGGACGCATCATCACTTGGAAATGTATTAACCACAGTAGGATTAATCATGGTGGTCAGTGGAGGAATCCTAGGAGCGTTCCAGCAGCATTTGGGGCGGATCATGGGGTATGCGGTCATCACGGAGACAGGATTTTCCATCCTGACTTTGAGCCTGTTGGGAACATCCGGTCTGAATTTATTCTTCTTTCTTCTTGTGCCGCGGACCATCAGCTTGACCGTTTGGGCTCTTTCGCTAACCATTATTAAAAGAACAGAATCCAACTCTATTCCTTTATGACAGCAAGGGTTTAATCCGCAAATGGCCATTTGCAGCAACTGGTATAGTGCTTTCGAACCTGGCAATTGCCGGAATGCCCCTGTTGGCTGGGTTTCCTCCTCACCTGGCGACCTGGGATGGATTAGCCAGCTCAACCCCATCATCGATCATTTGGGTTGTCGCCGGTACTCTTGGGCTTTTCTTCTCCGCGATTCGGGTACTATTAGCCTTCGCAGCCGTGCCTGAGGGAGTCAAATGGGAAACACGTGAGACCATTCCCCAGCGAATCCTCTTATCCATCGGGTTGTTCGTTTTACTCCTGTTGGGAATATTTCCACAATGGGTGTCTCCGTTGCTGACCAAATTGCCATCAATTTTTATTCATTTGGGTGGGTAATCCGGATTTGTTACAAAAGGGAATCCCTGATTTCCACCACTAATCCAAAAGGGGAAGTAATGATCCGAATTTCTGAAATTTTCCGACAAGCAGTATAATCAACTCGTGCTTCTTTAGGAATATTACCCCACCCCATCGGAGGAAATAGATGGAATTCGAACAAATCTTAAAGCGTTTGGATTGGTTGGATGAAGAACATCGCAAGGATAAAAGTACGGTTGATGCGCTCGTTCAACGCGCCAGTAATCTTGAAGGTGACTTGAAGACTGCAAATAAAAAAATCAAGGAACTCAACACCCAAATCACCCGCTTATCCACTGCACCTGCACGGATAGAGCAGTTTGATAGTGCCCTGGCCAAGCAACGGATAGAAATTATCAACTATATTGATGAACTTGATAAAAAGCATCTTGATCAACTGCCTGAAATTGACAAACGCTATCAAATCCAATTTGAGGGAATCCATAAGTCGGTAACTGACCTCCGAAAAGTCAAAGAACCAATCGCAGAAATCAAACGTGAACTCAAATCCCACGCTGATGAGGAAAACCATCGAAACAAACTTGTTGCAGAGTGGGAAGCGCGTATGCAAGAGATGGTCAAAATTGTTGAAGGGATCCAAAGCGCACAAAAAGCCACTGAGGAACCCCGGAGACAAGACAGCAAACGCCTAGCGGACCTCCAGGGGGAACTCATTGCAGCACGTAAACGGCTGGATGAGGCGACGCGAAAAAACGGATCTATTTACTGACAGCATTCGTCGAATTGAAACACGCCTAAATGAAATCCTTACCAATGAGGCGGAACGACGACAGATGCAGATCAATTTCATTGAAACGCAAGCCCGGTTACAGGTTGATCGAGACCGTACTTGGAAGGAATGGGAAACAAATTTAAATAACCTGCACAAGCAATCTGAGACACTGGATCGAAATTTGCAAGACCTTGAGGTTACTCAAAGGACCGTGAAACGCACCCAGGAAAAATACGATGAAATGGTGCAAAAATTTGAACGTCAAATCAATGAGATCACGGAAATGCAGAGATTGGTCGAAGATCGGTTCCGGCAGGAATGGGTTACTTTCAAGGCAGATGATCAAAAACGGTGGACAAGTTTTACGCTCTCGCAAGAGGAAACTCATAAAGACACGCGCAACGATGTGGCAAAAATTGAAGTGCGGTTGACCGCCCTAGAAGACCTAACACAGACCCAGCAGGATGTCCTTCAACAAACGAAAGATGCCAACGAGCAATTATTTCAGGGTATGCTTGCTCAGATCCATGAGCTTCTATCAGCTTACGGCCGCATCATGAGCACAAAATAATTCGCAGACATAATTTAACGGTGTGCTGCCTCTGCGAAAAAGAGGAAACATCCACGTTATCGGCACTGCCGGGCACGTGGATCATGGGAAATCCACCCTGATTGCCTCGTTAACCGGCATTCACCCTGATCGCCTTAAAGAAGAGCAAGAACGGGAAATGACCATAGACCTCGGGTTTGCCTGGCTGAACCTGCCAAGCGGCGAGGAAATTGGGATCGTTGACGTACCTGGTCACCGAAATTTCATCGAAAACATGCTAGCGGGTGTTGGAGGCATAGATGCTGCCTTGCTCGTCATCGCTGCTGATGAGGGAATTATGCCGCAGACACGCGAACATCTCGCCATCCTCGATTTACTGCAAATCCAAGGTGGGATCATCGTAATGACCAAAATTGATCTAGTACATGATCCCGAGTGGTTGGATTTGATTGAAGTGGATATACGCAACTTTATTAGGGGAACTGTTTTACAAAATGCTCCCATCCAACGAGTTTCATCCATTACCCACGCCGGCTTCCCTCAGCTCCTGCATGCGATAGATAACCTTTTACTAACAACCACGAACCGCCCCAACCTTGGCAGACCCCGGCTACCTGTGGATCGAGTCTTTACCATGACAGGATTCGGGACAGTAGTTACCGGCACACTTATCGATGGAATCCTGACCTCTGGAAATGAAGTGGAAATCCTGCCTTCAGGATTAAGAGGGCGCATCCGCGGACTTCAGACGCATAAAAAAAATGAAGAAACAGCGGTTCCTGGAAGCCGAACTGCAGTGAACATCTCAGGAATGAATTTAGAGCAAATTAAACGAGGTGAAATGGTAACCTATCCGGGCCAGTACCAAACCACGCAGAGATTGGATCTCAGCTTCCGCCTTCTTCCAGATGTGTCCACCCCGTTTCATCATCATACCGAGGTTAAATTTTATCTTGGAACATCAGAAACGATTGCAGATGCGCGGCTGTTGGGTACGGACATGCTTAACCCAGGAGAATCCGGCTGGCTGCAACTGGAACTACACACTCCCGTGGTGGCAGTACGAGGCGACCGGTACATCCTACGCCGCCCATCTCCTGGTGAAATCCTGGGGGGAGGTTCGGTGGTGAACGCACATCCAAAGGGCCGCCATAAACAATTCGACCTGGCGGTGCTAGAAGGGCTTAGATCCACTGCCCAAGGTTCTCCCTCAGAGGTTTTACTGCAAACGAAGTCTTGCGTTGGGGGTGGCGACCCATAAAGGATATTGGTACCCGTTCCAGGTTGGATGATTCCACAATAACATCAGGGCATTATCGAACTCATCGATACCGGGCAGCTGGTAATATTGGAGGCTGGTCCCTGGACTATTGACAGCTTTGCACTTCCAAATTCGCAGTGGATAGAACTCAAACAAACGGTTGAAGCGGTATTAAGTGCCTACCATGAAGCCCATCCTCTCAGACATGGTATGCCACGGGAGGAACTTAAAAGCCGGATAAACTTTGCGCCACGCCTGTTCAATACGGTCATGATAAAAATGGCAAAGGAGGGAGTACTCCAGGATAGTCCAAAATGGATTGCATTGCCAGACCATAAAGTCCGGTTTTCCCCTTTCCAGCAGGTGAAAGTGGATAAGATTAATGAAATTATTTGCTGAGACCCCTCGCACTCCGCCTTCGGTGAAAGATATGTCAGGCTGAAGTTGGTGAGGATATATTCAGTGCTTTGCGTGAGTCGGGAGACTTGGTGGTTGTATCCGACGAGATCGTTTTTGAAAAGTTGGTTTATCAGGGAATGGTGGACAAAATCCGGGGTACTCTGCAAGAAAGGGGACAAATTTCACTCGCTGAAGTACGTGACATTCTGCAAACCACCAGGAAATTTGTGCAACCGTTGCTGGAACATCTGGATGTAATTGGAGTAACAGTACGAGAAGGTGACATCCGACGATTGAAAATTTAGGAGAAGTATTATGTGCGGACGATATGCGTTAACCATAGACCCCGGGGACCTGCAAGCAGCTTTTCCTGAATTTGCATTTCCACCAGTGAATGCCCGGCGTTATAACATCGCGCCCAGCCAGCCCATCCTGGCCCTTCCAAATGATGGAACAAACCGTGCAGATTTCTTCGTTTGGGGCCTAATCCCCTCATGGGCAAAGGACCCTTCAATTGGAAACCGAATGATCAATGCGCGTGCTGAAACCCTTTCTGAGAAACCAGCCTTCCGATCAGCATATAAATACCATCGCTGTCTCATCTTCGCAGACGGCTTCTTCGAATGGCAGGCGCGACCCGGGATAAAATCCAAAGTACCGCATTTCATCAAGTTAAAATCCGGAGCGCCGTTTGCATTTGCCGGATTGTGGGAACACTGGCAGTCGAGCGATGGGTCAGAGGTCCGTTCTGCCACCATTATTACCACCGAGCCTAATGAGTTGATGGCGACGTTGCACAACCGGATGCCGGTGATTTTACCTGCAAATACCTACGCGCAATGGATCAATTCCTCTCCCCAAAGCCCCACCCGGCTTCAATCCCTTCTGATTCCATTTCCAAGTGAGGAAATGGAGGCTTATCCCGTCTCAACACTGGTCAACAGTCCTGGTAATGACAGGGCAGAGTGCATCATTCCTGCGCAAGCCTGTTGGGTGAAATTCGCTAAATCCGAGATTAAAAGGCAGCTTGACTGTCAATTATTGACATGTTATGATGGCGCCCTATGGATAACAACCCACTGCAGGAATTTCCTCAGGTGAATGAGGAAAAGCGGGGAGAAATACCTGAACAACAGCCAAATTTAATCACAAGATGGATGGAACGCCTTGCCCACCTGGGATTAGGTGAGCTATCTGCACACGTAGGGACTAACGCTCTCGCGGTGGTCATGGTTATTGCAGTTGTATGGCTGCTTCGACAGGCAAATCTCGGGCAAACTACAAACCTGCCCGGGCAAACCAACCTGACACCTGCACCAACTTCACCTGTATCACAATTCCCTGTTGAAATTGCATTTGCACTGGATGGAATTCCTCGCCAGGCTGAAATACACACGATCATCCCCAACCGACCACGCATGGAAGTAACCACTTATATCGTTCAGAAAGGCAATTCGCTCTTTATTATTGCCGATAAATTCGGGTTGAAACCGACTTCGATCCTGTTTGGCAATTACGCAACTCTTAAGGATAGGCCGGACTTAATCCAGGAAGGGCAACAACTCAATATTTTGCCTGTAGATGGGACCTATTACCAGTGGCAAGGTACAGAAAGCCTAACCAAGGTATCAGAGGTTTTCGGTGTAGATGCAGAGAGCATAATCAATTTTCCGGGCAACCATCTTGATCCGGATAAGATCGGAGACCTGAGCCATCCGAATATTGCAGCCGGGGCATGGTTAATCGTTCCGGGCGGGAAACGCGAATTTACTTCATGGACTGCACCTGCACAACTCGTGCAATCCAATCCTTCGGTACATGTGTGGGGACAGGGAGTATGTGGAGGAATAAGTTATATCCAAGTGGGATATGGAAACTTCGTTTACCCCACTACCGAACACTGGCTCTCTGGAACCCCTTTCACTCCAGAACTAAGACACTTTGGGGTTGATTTTGCCGGGGCATCGGGAAATGGTGTGTTTGCCACGGATGCAGGAACCGTGGTGTATTCCGGCTGGAATGATTGGGGGTATGGCAACCTGGTCATCATAGATCATGGGAACGGCTGGCAGTCACTATATGCTCATCTTAGTCAAATCAACGTATCCTGCGGGCAAAACGTAGGTCAAAATGATATGGTTGGGTTGGTTGGGATGACAGGCGGTACTTCAACCGGACCACACTTACATTTCGAACTGATGAATTCAACATTAGGATATGTAAATCCGCTTGATTATTTGCCGTAGAAGACCGAATCCTTGCTAAAGCCAATAACCTCGACTATAATCCCGCTCACCCCGGGCGCGTAGCTCAGCCGGTTAGAGCGCATCACTCACATTGATGAGGTCGGGGGTTCGAGCCCCTCCGCGCCCACAAATTAAAAGGCCATAGAGGCCTTTTTAATTCCGGGGTGCGAGTGCTGCGCGATCCGCGCCCACAATTAAAAGGCCATAGAGGCCTTTTTGATTCCGGGGTGCGAGTGCTGCGCGATCCGCGCCCACAATCTAAAAGGCCATAGAGGCCTTTTTGATTCCGGGGTGTCGGAGAATAGCTGCGCGCGATGCTGCGCATGCCCACAATTTTCCTGCAAGGGAAGAAAAGGAAATCCCATAAACCAGCACATAAAAAACGCCTCCTGTGCTTTATTATCACACGAGGCGCTTTCTTTTTATGCCCGGTCTTTGGAGGTCAGTTCAACGGAGAGGCGTATATTCGTATGGCAAATGATTATGGCATGAGCATTTGGAGCCTGGCGGGGTAAATGTGATATTCCAAATCCTGGATCGCATTTGAAAAGATCTCTCCATCCGTATGTGCAGGAGAAGGGTTTTCAAGGTGGATCTTTATCCAGGTTGCTGTCTGCTCGAATATACCGTCCACTTCGACATAACTTCCCGCGTCAGGTTTCATGGCTCGTGGTAAGGTGGACAGCATCGCAAGACGGGTTGGACGGTACCCGTAAACGAACGTTAATTTTCCATCGAAGGGATCAGCATGAGGGATCATAAAAAACACCCCGCCAGAGCGAGCGCCATTACCAACCGTTACCAGGGAGATGGGACCATTGTATTCGCCATCGTCCCACTTAATATTCGCAACCCATTTGGGGCGTTCCATGATCGCCCATACAGCAGCGACCAAATATCGGAGGATACCGCTGATCCACGTTATCCGAACTTGTTTTGTGGTGACATAAGGTTCAAGACCTGCTGCCGAATTATTGGCGAAATAGCGATCGTTAACCCTGCCCACATCCATGCGGCGGGTATTTCCTGACTTTATGACATTCGCTGCAGCCTGAAGATCCAAAGGCAAGGATAAGTTGTATAGCATGTCATTGGCGGTACCAAGTGGGAGAATTCCAAATGGACCCAACAAGTCTGAATCGGATTTTGCAGCACGAGCCAGTCCATTCACAGCCTCGCCAATAGTTCCATCCCCGCCCGCAGCAATGATTGGTGAATATCCCTGTCGGACAGCCTGTTCAGCCAGGTCGGTTATGTGACCCGGGCGTTCGGAGATGGATAATTCAAAATCCACGCCTGCGCCTTTTAGGGCTGCCTCTGCTTCAGGCCAGCGATCCCTGGCCTTCCATCGGTTCGAATAGGGGTTGAGTATCACTTTGGCTGTCATATCACCTCAATTTTCCATCTAGAATTTGCAGAAACAACACTGAAAGAACGATGTGACCTACTTGCAACATGATAACACACCAAGAACTCTTATGTTTCCAGTATAACGAGGCAATTAGGGGAAGCAAACATCTTTCGATATTCTAATACCTAAATTTTCATATATTGATTTGCTGCCACCTACCAAATTAATTTTGAAACGGATGTTTTCGAATAAACCTTGAACGAAAATAAATAATTGTGTCAATCAGACGATTCTTTCCAATCAGAGGCTTTATCCAATGTCGATTTTTCTGCCGGTGTAAGTTGAACATCCATTGCACCGAGATTGTCTTTTAATTGTTCGACCGAATTTGCCCCGATAATTGGGCTAGTTATGAGCGGGTCGGCAAGAAGCCAGGCCAGGGCAATTTGTGAAATACTCGACCGTTTCTCTTTTGCCATCGCATCCATGACATCAAGCAGGGACCAATTTCTCTCAGTATAGTAGCGCTTAACGCCACCAGCGCGGGCTGAAATGGGGGTGAGATTTCGGCGGTATTTTCCAGTGAGGAACCCGCCTGCCAGAGGACTATAAGGAATAACACCAAGGTGATAAGTTTTTGACACAGCAGCAAGTTCACGCTCAAATTCAGCCCGGTGAACCAAATTATAGTGCTGTTGCAAGAGTATCATATCGGGCCAGACCATTTCTGTCTGAGTCCCATAGCGCTTGCATTAATTCCCACGCTGAATAGTTCGATGCACCGACATAGCGTACTTTTCCCTGCCTAACCAGTTCATCAAACGCACGCAGTGTTTCCTCAACAGGAGTATTCTCGTCCGTCCAGTGAGCTTGATAAAGGTCAAGATGATCTGTTCCCAACCGGCGCAAGGAATTCTCAACCGCATGAATGATGTGCCTATGCGAAAGACCTTCATCCTCCTGCCCCCCGCCCATATTGCCGCGTACTTTTGTAGCCAGGATAATTTTATCGCGAGGAATATTATTTTGTTTCATCCAATGACCGATAATTTGCTCTGCAACCCCACCAGGATTTCCGTCTGCCCAACGCGAATAGATGTCAGCGGTGTCAATGAAATTTACGCCAAATTCATATGCTGCCGTCAAGACCCGATGTGATATGGTCTCATCAGCGGTCCATCCAAATTGCATTGTACCCAGGCAAAGCGGTGAAACTTTTAATCCAGTCAACCCAAGAATCCGGTACTCCACAAAACACCTCCTCCAGCAGCATGCGATAATCGAATCAGATCTTATTAGTTTTTATGGAAGGGAGTACAACGAGTTAATATCCATAATAGATAATTCAGGGAAAACGGCTTTGCTCAAATATCGATAAATCGTTAATTTTGTAGATGATAGTAATTTTACTAGAATTATCAAGATATTGCTCCAAGAGCAACTCCGCGCTATAATCCGCAATTGATAAGGAGTATTACAATGCCTGAAAAAACCACACACACGTATAACCCATTTGAAGGGAAGATTTCCGAAGAAACCCGTCAGCATTTCCGTGCAGCGCGAGAAGAGTTCCACAAGAGTATCGAAGGGATGCTACCCCCGGGGTTCGCCGAGCACCGCCGCAAAGCGAGAAAAGAAATGCTACTGGCATGGCGAAGCATGATCGACGCCACGCTAGAACGGATGGATGAGCCAAAGAAAAAGGTTTAGACCAAGATCAAAGCCACCCAGGAAATAGCGGGGTGGCTTTTTTCTACTTAAGGGTGGAACCGACGTGAGCCTGACCTGCTAAAGAAGAGTGTCCAGACAAGGACAAGACCAGAAAACCCAAACAAGATATATGCAAGGAGTTCTTTCCCATCTCCATACAATAAAATCCCCCCTAGGAGAAGGACCTGTAAATATGACACTGCCAGTCAGACGGTTGACAGCCTTTTCCAGGGAGCCCATTTGCCGGCTGATCGCAGGGACCTGAACGGTTATATCACCTCGTTCCACCTGACTCAATACTCGTCCCATTTTCGTGGGAATTGTGATCAATTCCTTGAGCACATTCCCGATTTCATCGAGCCAAACCCGCCAGTTGGACCCTACTTCCTGAGAGACGAGCTTGGTTGCGTAAGGTCCCAGCTGGTTCCATAAATTAAACTCCTTATCGAGACCAACACACATTCCAGAAAGGATTGCCACCGTCCTTCCCAGCATCAGGAGATTATGCGGAAGCTGGAACGGCATGTTGAACATCAGATCACGGAATCGATCTGCAAACCGAATCATTTCTTCCGGATTAAGTTGACGGATCGCGTCCATGGACTTCCCCCAGAACATATCAAACATCGAAGCGCTCATCTGTTCAAGTTGTGCCAAATCCGTGCCAGGTAATAGAACGTTGAGAGTTTGAAAAGACCGGATAAGACGTGAAGCATCCTGGATACCAACGGCAACAAGCATTTCCCGCAGCCCAGTGCGGAGGTTATCGGGGACGTGACCCACCATTCCGAAATCCACAAAGGTGAGACGCCAAGCCTGTTTTCCATTTTCGTCCTTTCCGGCTACCGGTGTGATAAACAAGTTTCCTGGATGCGGGTCAGCATGAAAAAATCCGTCCACAAATATCTGTTTAAGGTATATATCCAGTAATTCGTTCGCAACTTCCAGCCGATCGATACCTGCATTTGAGATTGCATCATAATCGGTGATTTTAATAGCGAATACATCTTCCAAGGTCAGGACCCGGCGCGTAGTGTGACTCCAAACCACACGCGGGTACGTGGACCCTGGGAACATCTTTAAAATTTTCCGAGAATATTTCAGCGTTCCGACCTTCGGCAAGATAATCCACTTCTTCGCGAATGGTTGAAGAAAATTCTCCCACCAAGGCAGGCACATCCGTACGTTTGGATATGGGAGGGTATTTTTCCAACCAAGTTCCGACCTGCCTAAGGGCAGATAAATCCACTTCGATTAATTGTTCGATGAAAGGGCGTTGAATTTTAACCACAACATCACAAAATTCACCCTGCTTATCATCGACACATAAGCGTGCCCGGTGAACCTGACCCAGAGATGCTGCTGCCAGTGGAGTCTCATCAAAAGAAATAAATTTCTCTTCCAGGGGAGCTCCCAGTCCTGCCTCTGCTTCACGACGAATATCAGCAAATTCTTCCGGAGGCACTTCATCCTGCAGACCTGACAATTCCTCGGTTATTTCGGGTGGGAGGACATCCAGCCGGGATGATAGGAATTGGCCCACTTTGATCATTACCCCCCCCATGCGTATTGCCAGCAGGCGGAAATGCGCTGCAACACGACGATAGCGGTTTGGACGCGTGCGCCGAGTTAATCCCCGAAATCCGATCCGAGCAAGAATTAATTCCCAAAAAATAAAACCAAGCGTTGCTCGTGCAAAAAATGCCATGATACGCCAGTACCGCAGGCGCAATTGTGATGATTTCATTCAACCTCCAAAAATATAGTTCGATTGTATCACCAAGACGAATTCACTCTTCCGCGCAAAAATTGTGTCCGAAAAAAGAAATAAGAAAAATGAAAGTGGTTCAAATTTTGCAGCATCTCCTCTGTTTCGTGCTACAATAAATTTATCATTCATTTCACATAATTTTCTTCCAGGAGAAAAATATGAATGAACTTGTTAAAGCTCATTATAAAAAGACCGGAATCCCTGCTGCTACTGCCCAGACCGTAATTGAAATGGTCATTGATTTCATCAAAAAGAAGCTACCCACCCCAATGGGGAAGCAAATCGATGGCATCTTAAGTAATGATGCAGCCATTAAGAAGGCTGAAAATGTAGTTTGGACTCTCGCATCCAATTTGAGAAAAAAGTAAAAATAGTCAGGCTTTTCTACCATCCAAATATCCATATTTTCCATTAAGACAAGGAGATAATAATGAAAATAAGTGATATTGAAGGCATTGGACCAGCCTATGCAGCGAAGCTAGCCAAAGTAGGGGTTCGCTCTGTGGAAACGCTTTTGAAAATGGGTGCATCCGATAAAGGTCGCAAGGAAATTGCGAAAGGAACCGGGATAACCCATACATTGATCCTGGAATGGGTAAATCGAGCTGACCTGTACCGTATCAAGGGTGTAGGGAGCCAATATTCCGACCTGTTGGAAAAAGCCGGAGTGGACACGGTGGTGGAATTGTCCAACCGGGTGGCAGATAACCTATATGCCAAGATGGTAGAAGTCAACAAGGCCAAGAACCTGGTAAATGGCATGCCGGGCGTTAAACAGGTCAAGAAGTGGATCGCTCAAGCCAAAAAGCTGCCCAGGCTCGTTTCCTACTAATTCCAGATAATCCTCTCTGATCCAACTTTCACTAGTAATAATTCCGCCAACTATAAAAACTGGCGTTCATTTTATCCGCCAGTTTTTAATTCCTTCCAGAGTTATTTTGTCCAATTCGTCGAGAAAAATACAATAGAAATTGACCGAAGAAATGGCCAAAATCTTCCCAATGAGTTCAGATATTTAGTTTATTATCGCCGCTGATCAAATAAACAACTTTGACAAATCTCCCTGCACCTGCTATACTGGCAATGCCTAGATAGAATATCACTTTTGTGCACTATCGTTTAAAAGTAAACTTTACCTGCCTAACGGCAGTTGGCAATCAAAATTTACCTGTTCAGGTTACCCCTATACAATTCAAGGGGGGTTTGTGTTTTATTTTAATGGGCGGGTAGAAAAAAGGAAAAAATAATGAGTAAAGAACAAAAATTACGTATCATTCCCCTAGGTGGGCTGGGCGAAGTGGGCAAAAATATGATGGCCTACGAGTACGGCGGTCGCATCCTGGTGGTGGACGCCGGGCTTATGTTTCCAGATAACGATATGCTGGGGGTGGATTACATCATCCCTGACTTCCAATATTTGCGAGACAATGCCACCCGGGTGGACGGAATATTTATCACCCACGGACATGAAGACCATATTGGTGCCATTCAGCACCTTCTGGCAGTGGTCCCCGCTCCCGTGTACGCCACTCCCCTGACCCGGGGATTGATCGATGTAAAATTAGCGCGAAACGGGCTTTCGGGTAAAGCTGATCTGCGGACCGTTCAAGCCGGTGAAACCATAAGGATTGGCCCATTCCAGGTGGAGACGTTCCACGTGTGTCATTCCATCCCGGATGCAATCGGCCTGGGAATTACCACCCCGGCCGGTTTGATCGTCCATACCGGTGATTATAAATTTGACCAAACTCCGGTGGACAATTGGCCAACAGACTTTGCCAAATTAGCTGAGTTTTCAGCGCGAGGAGTAGCTGTTCTGCTGGGTGACTCGACAAACTCAGAACGCCCAGGCTGGACACCTTCAGAGCGAGTAATCGGACCTGCCTTTGATGAAGTTTTCCGGAGCGCACCCGGACGTATCATCATTGCGACCTTTGCATCCCTGATCGCCCGCATGCAGCAAGTGGCTGATGCAGCGGTGAGGCATAAGCGGAAAATGGCCTTTGTCGGGACCAGCATGGTGGACAATGCCAAGATCGCACAAAAGATGGGCTACCTTGAAATACCTGAAAATACCCTGGTAGGACTTGAAGAAGCCCTGCATCTGCCATGACAAGGATGTCGTGTTGATGTGCACGGGGTCGCAAGGGGAACCTTCGTCAATTATTGGACGACTCGCAACAGGGACCAACCGCCAATTTGATGTGCAAAGCGGCGACACCATCGTGCTCTCCTCCCACCCCATACCCGGCAACGAGGAAGCCATCAGCAAAACGATCAACCGGCTAATGCGACGCGGAGCAGAGGTGGTTCATGAGGCCATCTCACCTGTGCATGTCTCAGGTCACGCCAGTTCGGAGGAACAAAAACTCCTGCTTAACCTGGTACGCCCGAAATTTTTCATGCCCATCCACGGCGAACTACACCAATTAAGGCGACATGCCAACCTGGCGAAACAAGTTGGTATCCCGGCTGAGAATATTGCCGTGGTTGAAAATGGACAAGTAGTGGAACTGGTTGATGGGAAATTTTCCCTCGCAGAGCGCATGCCTGGCGGATACATTTTCGTTGAAGGTGATAGCGTGGGTGAAATTGGCCCGGACGTGATGCGTGAACGTGAGCAACTTGCACGGTCAGGGATCGTATTGATTACAGCAACGCTGGATAAATATTCCAACCGGTTACTAAAAGAACCCGAAGTCATCACACGGGGGTTTATCTCTCCGGAAGACGCTGAGACCCTCGTCCCGGCTGTCCAAAAAAAGGTCACTGACCTGGTAAACAGCGGCGGATCAGATGATGAAAAAACAATCACCGATGCAGTGAGAAGCCTGCTTCGAAACCAAACTGGCCGCCGGCCGATGATTTTTGTTGCAGTGTCAAAAGCCTAAAACCAAACTGAATAAATCCAATAAAAAAACCGCGCACCAATTGGTGCGCGGTTTTTTTATCTTGAGGGTTCTAGCGACCCAATGCATCCCAACCAGCATATTTTGCAGTATCAGCAAGCTCGGCTTCGATGCGCAGGAGTTGGTTGTATTTTGCGACGCGGTCTGAGCGCGCGGGAGCGCCAGTCTTAATCTGACCCATGTTTAAAGCCACAGCCAGGTCGGCTATGGTAGTATCTTCGGTTTCACCAGAACGATGAGACGTGACTGCCCGCCAGCCAGCCCGGTGACAGGTTTCAACAGCTTCGATGGTCTCAGTCAGTGTACCTATCTGGTTGAGCTTCACCAGCAGGGCATTGGCTGCATTCTCTTCAATGGCGCGCCGAACCCGGTCAGGGTTGGTAACAAGCAGGTCGTCACCCACGATCTGGATTTTATCCCCCAGGGTTTTAACCATCAACTTCCAAGATTCCCAATCATCCTGGGCCAGACCATCTTCAATCGAGACGATCGGATAATCCTTGACCCATTTTGCCCAGAACTCGACCATTTGTGGTCCAGTCAGTTTCTTGCCTTCTTTGCGCAGATTGTACGTTTTTGTTTCTTCGTCATAAAGTTCGGATGCAGCAGGGTCGAGGGCAATTGCGACTTGTTCCCCGCGACCAGCTTTAAATCCTGCTTTCAGGATGGCTTCCAATATTACTTCCACTGCCTCACTGTTGGCCTTGAGAGAAGGTGCATAACCGCCTTCGTCTCCGACCAAAGTAACGTAGCCCTTATCCTTGAGCACCGACTTCAGGGCATGGTAGATTTCCGCACCCCAACGCAGACCTTCAGCAAAGGAAGGAGCGCCAAAAGGCATGACCATGAACTCCTGGGCATCGGTGGACTGCCAGGCGGTGTGTGCACCGCCATTCAGAATATTCATCATCGGAACGGGCAGAATATGGGCATACACGCCGCCAATATATCGATAGAGTGGCAAGCCCAGCGCATGCCGCAGGCTGCTTTGGCAACCGCAAGTGAGACACCCAGAATGGCATTGGCTCCAAATTTGGATTTATTGGGGGTGCCATCAAGAGCGAGCATTTCCGCGTCAATGGCTTTCTGATCGGTGGCATCCCAGCCAAAAAGGTCATCGGCAATTTCATCGTTGACAGCTGCTACTGCTTTCAGGACACCCTTGCCGTTGTATCGTTTTTTGTCTCCATCACGGAGTTCGAGCGCCTCGTGTATGCCGGTAGATGCACCGGAAGGGACTGCAGCGCGTCCCCACGAACCATCCGCCAGGATGACTTCAACCTCCACGGTCGGATTGCCGCGTGAGTTCAATATTTCCTGACCAGATATGATTTCAATAGTAGTATCCATAAATTCACTCCATTTGATTAATTTCAGATTTTCCATTCGAGGATATTAGCAGCAGAGTATAACTTATTTTTCTTGCGCTGATCCCGGCTTTTTTCCTGCCTCCTTAAGCAAGCCTACAAACAACGGATGCGGGCGCATTGGGCGTGAGAGGAACTCCGGGATGAAACTGACTGCCAACCATGTAAGGATGATCTCTTATTTCGGCAATTTCCACCAACAAGCCATCCGGGGAAATACCGGAAAAGGACATCCCGGCTTTTTCGAAATCTTCGCGATAGGAATTATTGAATTCCCAGCGATGGCGATGACGCTCCTCAACCTGCTTTTCACCATATGATGCTGCAGCTTTTGTTCCGGGTTGAAGCACGCAAGGGTACAGTCCCAGACGCATTGTGCCCCCCATATCAGTAATAGCTCGCTGTTCAAGCATCAGATCAATTACCGGGTGAGAAGTGCTGCGGTCAAATTCGGTTGAGTTGGCATCTTCAAAACCCAGTACATCGCGAGCGAACTCCACACACATCACCTGCATCCCAAGGCACAGACCCAGGTATGGGATTTTTTCTTCGCGCGCAAATTTAGCAGTCTGGATCTTTCCTTCAATGCCTCGCGAACCAAATCCTCCAGGAACGATAATTCCATCTGCAGATTTTACCAATTCCCAACCTTTGCCTTTCTCCAGGTCACTGGAGAGCACCCACTGGATTTCCGCTTCCAGGCCCAGCGATAAGGCAGCATGATTGACAGCCTCCCGCACCGACATATATGCATCTTTCAACTCGACATATTTTCCAACCAGGGCAATTTTTACGATCGGTTTTGGTTTGCGAACCCTTTCCACCAAGTGCCTCCACGGACTCCAGTCCGGTTTTATGGTGGCTTTTAGTCCCAGTTTCTCCACAAGATAATCCCCCACCCCGGCTTGTTCGAGAAGGAGGGGAACTTCGTACAAAACTTGTGAGGTGACCATTGGAACAACAGCGCGCTTATCCACGTCACAAAATAGGGCGATCTTTTCACTTAATCCATCTTCAAGCGGGTAATCTGAACGTGCAATGATCATATTGGGAGAAATACCGATCGATCGTAATGCAGCCACAGAGTGCTGGGTTGGTTTCGTTTTGAGTTCCTGGGTAGCACCGATGAAGGGAAGCCAGGTTACATGGACAAAAAAGGTGTTTTCGCGTCCCACTTCGTTGCGTAGTTGTCGGAGGGCTTCCAAGAAAGGTTGAGACTCAATATCACCAACCGTCCCGCCGATCTCAAGGATGACGATTTCCGCACCGGATTCTTTTGCAGCCAATCCGATGCGACGCTTGATTTCATTGGTGATATGCGGGATGACCTGAATGGTCCCACCCAAGATAGTCGCCATGACGCTCTTTTGATATCACCTCGGCATAGACCTGCCCGGTGGTGAAATTACTAAAGCGACCCAAACGGATGTCTACAAAACGTTCATAGTGACCCAGATCCAGGTCAGTTTCCGCACCGTCATCCAGCACATACACTTCGCCGTGCTGATAGGGAGACATCGTCCCGGGATCTACATTGATATAGGGATCGAGCTTTTGGACCGTGACCTTGAAGCCGCGTGATTTGAGTAGAAGCCCAGTTGCTGCAGCAGTAACGCCTTTGCCAACCGAACTGACAACACCTCCAGTAAAGAATATATATTTTGTGGGCATGATTACCTCTCAAAAGACAAAGGACGTGGGGAGGGCCATTGGGTGGCTTCCTCCCCACGCGGGTTGATGGGTGACGTTACTAAGAAATAATATATTTGCTTCATCCGACCAATTTAACCAGGTCCTCTGCTGCCCGGCGCATCTCCAGGAAAATAATACCAAGCTTGCCCTCCTGACGGGCTAGTGCAGTCAATACAGCTTCAGATCCAACTGATGTCAGGACAATAAAGCCATTACTCCCTTTTATGTAGACCTGGTTCAAACCCCCGCGACCAAGTTCTTCTGCAATTCGTTCGCCCAAGCTGAGCATTGCAGCGGACATGGCTGATACGCGATCTTCTTCCACCTCAGCCGGGAGAGCCGAGGCCATAATTAAACCATCCACCGAAACGATCGCAGAGGCTTCAATATCCGGTGCAGCAGCTTGCATAGCCCGGAGGCGGTTTACCATCTGTTCGCTGCGATTTTGGTTCATGTTCAAACTCCATAAGGGCGTTTTTAGAAGACTGCTTCATTATACGGGAAAGTTGGAAAAAGTGCAGAACTTTCCGTGTCAAAATTTCCATTTATCCCTTTTGACCAGCAATTTCCAAAAAGTCCTGCGCAGGAAATTTCCTGCCAAGGCTCCAACAAACACAGCCACCACCAACCCACCAAAAAAAACAATACAAGTCAAGTTTGTCAACACATTTGGAGAAATTGTCTGCGCAAATAATTGATTTCTAAATAAAAAGAATGCAGCAATCCAAAGCCCCAAACAAAAAACTACGACGATAAATGTCAATGCACTTACAACACGCCCTGCGCAAGTATGCTCCAATGCCCGGTCAGCCTGGGTTGCAGCGGACTGCCTACCAGACTTCCACATCATGATCAATCGTTGCTTCATTGTTAATCCTGAGTCAATTGGTAATTTGGTGCTTCCTTAGTGATGATAACGTCATGTGGATGACTTTCGATAAGCCCTGCATTGGTTATACGCACCAGCTGTGTCTTGGTGCGTAAATCGTCCAAATTTTACGCACCAGCATATCCCATCCCAGCACGAAGTCCACCGACCAGTTGGTAAACGAAATCGTGTAATTGACCTTTGAACGGTACGCGTCCTTCTATCCCCTCTGGAACAAGTTTTCCTCCACCGGGTTTTTGCGAGGTCGAAGAGCTTGCCTGCCCGCCCGCGTATCGATCCTTTCCGTACCCTTGCATCGCACCCATACTACCCATACCGCGATATTCTTTGAAACGCCTTCCTTCGAGTAGAACCACTTCCCCTGGGGATTCATCCAGACCAGCAAGCAGGCTTCCCAACATGACCGTATCAGCACCCGCCACGATCGCCTTGATAATATCGCCGCTAAATTTTATGCCGCCGTCCGCTATGATGGGAATATTGTATACGACGGGCTGTGCGGGAACAAGCATAGATTGCAGACAATTGAGGCATCCCTGCACCAGCAATGACGCGAGTTGTGCAAATGGAACCGGCACCGACCCCCACCTTGATGGCAGCAGCTCCAGCCTCAATCAATGCCTGGGTGCCTGCAGGTGTCACAACATTTCCAGCAATAACCGGGAGTTTCGACCACTTATCATGAACCCGGCGAATGGCATTCAACACCCCTTTTGAATGACCATGAGCAGTGTCAATGACAAGAATATCCACTCCCGCATCCGCCAGGTGACCAACCCGCTGCTCGAGGTCCGGACCGACACCAACAGCCGCTCCCACCAATAAACGACCGCGTTCGTCGTGAGCTGCGTTGGGATAGTCGCGCTCCTTCTGAATATCCTTGACTGTCAATAATCCTTTCAGATGACCAGTAGAATCAACCAGCGGAAGTTTCTCGATGCGATGCTTTTGGAGAATAACTTTTGCATCCTGGCGATTAATCCCGACCGGTGCCGTTACAAGCGGCTGAGGAGTCATAAATTTGCTGATGGGTTGATCGTAATCGGATGGTTCCACAAAACGGATATCACGATTTGTCAGGATTCCCACTAATTTCTTTTCCTGATCCACAATGGGAACACCACTAATTTTATAATTGGACATGATCTCTTCAGCCTGCTGGAGTGTAGCATCTGGCGGCAGGGTTATTGGATCAGAGATCATCCCCGACTGAGAACGTTTAACCATATCAACTTCATTGGCTTGTTGTTCCACCGACAGGTTTCGGTGAATAATCCCGATACCCCCCTCCCGAGCCAATGCGATAGCCAGACGTGCCTCACTGACTGTGTCCATGGCGGCAGAAAGCAAGGGGATATTCAAGCGAATATCTGCGGTCAACCGGGCAGTCACATCAGACTTCAGCAGGAAGGATCTCACTATATGATGGGACGACCAACACATCGTCAAATGTTAGTGCTTCGGAAGACTGGAATAGTTGCTCATTTATATCCATAATTCTCCTGTTATGACACTGGCAATATTCAGACGATTTTACATCAAAAGAGGTCGAGATGAAAAGCTGTGTACTAATCTTGTCAATATTTCTAAAAACAATATTACGACCTACTGGAGATAATAGCGACGGATAATATTATCCAAAATCCGCAGGTTCTATTGAAAAGGGCACAAGTAGGATAAACAGCCACCTTAATTACTATAATGGAAAGGGTAACAATATGAACACCTGAGGAAATTATCTATCATATTTGTAACCTAACAGAGATGAAAGAACCTCAATAATAATAATCCTGAAGGTTATAATGCAACAGTAATTCCACCTTAAAAATTGATTTATCCGATAATGGCAAACCCGGTGAAAACCGGGGACGCAAAGCTATGGGTCTAACGTCATTCCAATGACTATGACTGCCAGGCCGCCGAAGATGATACGCAAGTATTATTTTATTTGACGGGCCTGGTATATTTTCCAGGCTCATTTCATTTCCAGGTGCCATTTCGTTCGATAAAGGCAAACCCGGCGAAAGCCGGGGACGCAAAGCCATGGGTCTAAAACCGGAAAACCGGTCAGGATTGCCAGGTTGCCGAAAACGAGGAAATCCCTTGCGCTGCAAGCAGACTTCCCGTTTTCACCAACAGTTCGGGAGGTTTAGCCATGAAAGCGCGTTTTTCTTTAAAAGTAATTGTTTTAATTGGATTCATTACCACCCTGCTTTTCCCTTGGATTCCCGCCAGTGCCTATGAAGGTAGATCTCTTCCGGCATTTTCCGAATTTGTCTCCAGAGTAAAAGAAGGGCAAGCCGGGGTAATTAATGGTGTTTATATTCCCGGGGTAATGGCTGAAAAAGTCGTTCAGCAATCAGCAAATAATCCAGGGTATGTATCGCCGGTCGAAGGAGTTGTAACTCAGTTTCGTATGGCAATGTCGTATGGAGTAATCGGATTATTGGCACACGACAACCTGGCGGGAGAAAACTTCATTAATATGCAGGTAGGTCAGGAAGTGCAAATCATCTATGGAGACGGAAAAATCTCGTACTATACTATCAGAAGCATCAACAGTTATCAAGCCCTAGATTCTCACAGCACAAGCAGTAATTTTGTTGACCTGAATACCGGGATTGTATATACTGCTGCAAAAATATTCTCAACGTATTACCAGGGGGGAGACCAAGTGACTTTCCAGACCTGTATTGCAAAGGATGGAGATTTAAGCTGGGGGCGCTTATTTGTTACTGCCACCCCAAGCAGCCCGGACCAGTCTGAAATGAAACATCCACTTGCGTTCCATCCCCAATTTTCAAAACAAATAAGTTTTTCCGTTAACGCTACCGGGTAATTTATCCTCGAGTCGAGTATTGCAATTTTTTTTGATCGGATAACCTTTTTAGGGGGAAACTTCCGGCGATATAAAAATGGTTCATAGAATCCCAAAATCAAACCAATTTTGAGAATTATGTGACTAAAATCCGAGATCGCCATGTTTTCGGATTTCGCATAATTCCAGCCAAATCTGCCAATGATCTATGCGCGTTGAGACCTATCTGGTCCCAATATGTTGACCCGCGCCCCCCTTCGTGTTAGACTCAATCCTTGGTTTTCTATGCGCATCATGTCTATACCCCTATTATTTTGGATGGTTTTTACCTTCCATAACCTGGAGAAATTACCCCAGGTTACCGACCCGTCTGTCGACGAACCACATCCGGGTAGTGTATTGCAAGGGGTACAAGCGATTACGGGGTCCAGTGACATCAATGGATTTATTTCTGCAGAGATCTCTTTTAGTTACATGAATGATACAACCGGCACTTGGTTCTTAATCGCTACAAACAGCCAACCAGTTTCGTCAGGGACATTAATAACATGGGATACAACCGTCATCACGGATGGGAATTATGTAATCAGGTTGCGAGTATTTCTTTCAGATGGGAGTTTTCGTGACTTTCTTGTTTCAGATGTGCGAGTAAGAAACTATACTCCCGCAGAGACCCCCACACCTCTTCCAACAGCCCCAGAGCCAACGCAATTTCCCACTGTAGCACCAACCTTGATACCCTTCCCAACACCAACCTCCCTACCGCGCAATCCAGCAACTTTAGCGTCAGCGGATGTATCCATTAGCATACTTTACGGTGGTTTTGCGACAATTTCAATATTTATAATTATCGGAATTTACCTTTGGGCGCGACGGAAATAAATATGACAGAAACTTTTTTAATCATCGGCCTGGGAAACCCAGGTCGTGAATACCGGGAAACACGCCACAACGTTGGTTTCATGCTACTAGACAAATTATCGCTCAAACTCAATGCACGTTTCACGCGGATGCAATCCAAAGCACTAGTGGCGAGCTCAATCTTCAAAGAGCGCAAGATCATTTTAGCCAAACCGCAGACTTTTATGAATCTTTCCGGCCAATCAGTGCAGGGATTACTGCACTTTTATAAACTACCTTTAGAAAACTTATTAATTGCCCATGATGACCTTGACCTACCGGTCGGCACCATACGTATCCGCCCAGATGGCAGGTCTGCGGGACAAAGAGGGATGTCATCAACAATAGAGAAGCTTGGAACTGATGAATTCCCCAGATTACGGCTGGGGATCGGTCGTCCACCCGGCCAGATGCAGGCTCCTGATTATGTGCTCCAGAATTTCGCAGAAGGCGACCAGACGATCATTTCTGAAACGATTGACCGCGCAGTGGAAGCGGTCCTGCTTTGGGTCACAGATGGCCTGGATGCAGCGATGAACAAATATAACGGGATAATTGCATAGAGATCACGACCATCAAGTTTTCGAATATTGACCCGGTACACAGATTAATCCCCTGTCTTTATCATGAAATTCCTCCTTGATCAAATTCGTTCTCTGCCCAGTTATAAGCAGTTACTGGGTAACCTGCAGCCTGGCAAACATTTGCCCGGGCTGGCCTTGCCACGGGCGGCGCGTTTGGCTGTTCTAACCGATTTAAGCGAAGACTTGAATGAGCCCGCTGTGCTAATTACTGACCGGGCTGACCACGCGCTCCAATTGCATGATGAACTGGCATTCTGGGCTGAGAATGTTCCCAGATACATTTTTTCCGAACCAAATCCGCTGTTCTACGAAAATGCAGCCTGGGGCAATTCCACCCGCCGTGAGCGCTTGCTAACGTTAACGGCACTTTCAGCTTACCACCTGCCATTTATAGAAAAACCATCGACACCCCCAATCATTGTAACTACCGCGAGAGCGCTGATGACGCGCACTCTGCCTCGGCATAATTTTCTCAAGGGGAGCAAACTGCTAAAAGCCGGACAAAGTATTCCCCCCAGGTCTCTTCTGGAAATGTGGGTGAGCATAGGGTACCAACCTGTAGATACCGTACTCGAACCGGGCCAGTTCTCCCATCGAGGTGGGTTGCTGGATGTGTGGCCGCAATCCGAGTTGCACCCAATCCGTCTTGATTTCTTCGGGGACGAAATTGACTCTTTGCGGCGTTTTGATCCCGCTTCACAGAGGACTATCGAGAAAATCACATCAATATTAATCACTCCTGCACGGGAATACATCATAACCGGAGGAGACCGAGACTCCCATCCCGGAAATTTCTGAATTCCATATCCCACTCCTTCATCCCCAATCGTCAAGCCTGCTGGATTACCTTCCGAAAAAATCCCTGGTACTGGTGGACGACCTGAGCATCCTGGAGAATGTATGTTCCGAGATCGAAGAACAAGCTGAAAAACTTCGGAGCGAGTCAATCTCCGAAGGGGTTCTCGCAGAGGATTTTCCAATACCATACATTTCATGGTCAGAATTGGAGGATACCCTGCAAGGCAGCACGTTTCTTGAGCTTGGACATTCAAGCGCTGAGGAAACAACCGGCGATCTCGCCTCCCATTTCAGCCACATCGAGCGTTTCGGGGGGCGAATAAAACCGTTTGTTGAATTTCTTGGAAGGATTGTCCGAGAAAGAAAAACTGTCGTAATCGTATCGCGTCAAGCTTCCCGGCTGGAAGAATTATGGGCAGAGCAAGAAACAGGAGCAACCGACCAGGACTCTGGCAGTCCTCAATTTCTCGAGGCCTCACTCTCCGATGGCTGGGCACTTACCACCGGCGAGCAAATATCCAATTACCTGATCACTGATTCAGAAATATTTGGCTGGGAACGCCCACAGCCTCGCCAGCGCCCGAGGCCAGGAGCGGAAACCCCTGAATCTGCGTATGCAGACTTGCACCCGGGGGACTGGATCGTGCACGTGGATTACGGTATTGGTCGATATGTGGGCCTGGTCCAACGGACCCTGGAAGGGCTGAAACGGGAATTCCTGTGCATCGAGTATAAAAACGGTGACCAAGTCTATGTCCCCATTCATCAGGCTGACCGACTTACCCGCTACATTGGACCAGACGGCTCACCACCTTCTCCAGGAAACCTGGGCAGCCAGGAATGGCCGGAGACCAAGCGAAAGGTTCGTGAAGCCGTCCAAGAAGTGGCGCAGGACTTGCTGGAACTTGTATGCCAGCCGTCAGGTAGCAGAAGGATTTGCATTCAGTCCTGATAATCCATGGCAGGGAGAATTGGAGTCAAGCTTCCCCTATGTAGAGACCGATGACCAGGTTAAAGCGCTGATCGATATAAAAAAGGATATGGAAACGCCACGTCCAATGGACAGGTTGTTATGCGGTGATGTGGGATATGGCAAGACTGAGGTAGCATTACGGGCGGCGTTCAAAGCCGTGATGGACGGCAGACAGGTAGCAGTACTCGTTCCGACCACGGTGCTTGCACAACAGCATTTCGACACATTCAGACAGAGACTATCCGCCTTCCCTGTTACGGTCGAGATGTTATCCCGCTTTCGTACCCCGCGCGAACAAAGCCAGATTTTGTATGCCCTTTCGCAGGGAGCTGTAGACATCGTCATTGGAACCCACAGGCTGATCTCAGCGGACGTGCAGTTCAAAGACCTTGGATTGGTCATCATTGACGAGGAGCAGCGCTTTGGGGTGGCACATAAAGAGCACTTCAAAAAATTACGCACTGAGGTAGATGTATTAACATTAACCGCTACCCCCATACCAAGAACTTTGTATATGGCATTAACCGGTGTACGGGATATTTCCAATTTAAACACGCCTCCTGAAGAACGACTGCCAATCATTACTCATGTAGGTCCATATTCCCCAAAACTGGTTCGGCAGGCGATCTTGCGTGAATTAGAACGCGGCGGACAGATCTTTTTCGTCCACAACCGTGTACAGACAATCGATGCCATGCGGATGCATCTTGAAAAACTTATTCCGGAGGCGCGGATTGCCATTGGACATGGCCAAATGCCTGAGAATGAACTTGCCAGCGTGATGCACCGCTTCACAGCAGGGAATGTGGATATCCTGCTTTCCACTTCCATCATCGAATCAGGCCTGGATATCCCAAATTCCAATACACTTATCGTGGACCGGGCAGATGCCTTCGGTCTTGCCCAACTGTATCAATTGCGCGGCAGAGTGGGACGCGGGGCTGCGCGAGCTTACGCCTACTTCTTCCGGCACAATAAACTGCGTCCCACCCCTGAAGGCCAAGAACGCTTGGAGGTCATTGCCGAAAATACCCAATTGGGGGCAGGTTATTCGATCGCGATGCGTGACCTGGAAATGAGAGGGGCGGGGGAATTATTGGGAACGCGTCAATCGGGGCATATTGCAGCCGTAGGTTTTCACCTATATACCCGCCTCCTGGCTGCGGCAGTCAAGCTGGCGCGCACCCTGGGCAGATTTGAAGGTCTTAAATTTGACATGAAATCTGCTAAGCTGGATTCGGCTCAACCGATGGGTTTACCAGTAAATGTTGATCTTCCACTCGCAATCGGAATCCCGAAATCTTATGTCCCTGACACAAACCTGCGCCTGCGTCTCTACCGGAGACTGGCAGACCTGACCGACGAGGCAGCGCTGGAGGCACTCACGGCTGAATTTGCAGACCGGTTTGGTCCCCTCCCGGAAATGATCAACAACCTATTCTTTCAAATGCGGGTCAAGATACGAGCCGAAAAGGTTGGATTGATCATGATTGGTATGGAAAGTGGACAAATAGTGCTCCGATACCCTGCCACCCCTGAAGGGGGGGAGATAAAACGGCTGCCAGACCTGGGACCAGGAATTCGTGGGGGAAAGAATGCCTATTGGTGTTTGTTTGGGAAAGATGCAGACTGGCAGGAGAAATTATTGGAAGTACTAAATCGGTTGCAGGAATAACTAATGCGGCTGGAAATAGACCAGCCGCATTAGTTATGATTATTCCAGGGGTTATATCTTTTATGACATTTTTCGAATCTTGATTTCGATTTCCTTCTCCCCTTTCAGCAACTCAGTTAGTTCTGAAGCATCCGTTTCTCCATAATGATACGGATACAAAATACGAGGCCGGAAAGACCTGGCGGCATCCGCAACCATCTCAGGTGTCATGGTGTATGGGAGGTTCATCGGCAGAAACGCAATATCAATTCCTTTCAGCGCTTTCATCTCCGGAACATTCTCCGTATCCCCGGCAACGTAAAGGCGCGTCCCGCCAAAAGTTAAGATATAGCCGTTTCCGCTCTTTTTAGGATGGAAGGGGTCTCCGCTTGGGCGTTTGTGAACCACGTTATATGCAGCAACTGCTTCTACCGGGATTCCACCAACGGTTTGACGATCTCCGTTGCGCATCACGATCCCGCCCTTGACCATTTGTTCACAGGTCTCTGTATAAACCAGCACCGTTTTTTCAGTCCAGATGGAGGCGAGGGCTTTAGGGTCCAGGTGATCGAAATGTTCGTGGGTGATGAAGACGATATCAGCTTTTGGCAGTATTGAATAATCCGCCACTTCGCCGAAAACATCGACAAAGATATTTTTCTTCTGGAATACCATAAAGAGACTGCCATGACCCAGAAATGTAATTGACAGATCTCCTCCACTAGTGGAGATTACGTCGGTTTCGAATTGCTTGTCAGGGGCCATAATTTCCATCCTTTTCTGAATTTCATTCTCCATCTTCGTGTTTGCCGTCGCAAAATGGTTTATTGGATGATTTACCGCAGCGGCAAAGTGTTACCCGATTACGGATCTCGTAGATCGCGCCATCGGCAGCCTCGATCGGGATCCCACCTCTTACCCAAAGCGGGCCATCCACGTGTTTATATGGATCTATCACCAAACCGATGGAAGGTGCAAATTTGGGTTCAACGAGCTTTCCTGTCTTATCATGCAAGACCAGTCTTCCCGCGGGGCAATCCCAAACTTCCTGTAAGGCAAGTTTCTTTGCTTCCGGATTATCTGAAGCGCGGGTAGCATCCCAAGCGCCACCAGCCCGATCGCAGAAGCGTGCATCAGCGCACAGAGAGATAACGTCAGTCATGACCAATTCGGGACCTATTGTTTCTGGTTCAATTTGCTCGATAAATGGTTTCCGATCGGCAGTCTCGGTTCCATCAAAAAAGACATCTCCATGGGTTAAGTCGCAGAAAGGTTTGTCTTTGGATTGACCGCACCGGCACAAATCGTATTCTTCCCTGACAGGGTATTGTTTACCTTGTTTCCACCCCTTTGACAAACCCTCCGAATCTGGGACCATAATTTGCTCAACCAAGGGAATCCCACCGGAGACAGTATAAGCTCCGTCCTTATTAACTTTAATTTTCATCCTGTTATTTGTTATTGGCATCATTCACTACCTTTCAGTTAAATATAATCATACCCCAATTGTCCGATTACTTCAATCTCCGAACCGGCGATAGAACCAGGTCTTGATCATTTGAGTCAAAATTACATATATCGCCAGCATTCCAAGCAATAATAACCAATAGAGGGGCGGAAGTGGTACGAAACCCAACCAGGAGGCTACCGGTGAATAGGGCAGATACGCTCCAATTGCCACAATAAGCACAGAAGTGAATGTAAGGGCTTTGCTTGCCCGGCTCTGCAGGAAAGGGATCTTATTTGTACGGATGACATGAATTATGAGAGTCTGTGTAAACAGCGATTCCACAAACCACCCAGTATGGAAGAGGTCTGCATTTGTCCAGCTACGAAAAACATACAGCATTATGAAGAAGGTGGCGTAGTCAAAAATGGAACTGATCGGACCAATAAAGAGGATGAAACGGCGAAGTTCTCCTATTGCCCACTTGCGTGGTCGGGTCAACCACTCTGCGTCCACATCATCGGTCGGGATGGTGGTCTGAGAGAAATCGTAAAGCAGGTTGTTTGTAAGCACCTGAATCGGCAACATAGGTACAAATGGGAGGAAAATGCTCGCTCCCAGGACACTGAACATATTACCGAAATTGGATGAAGCAGCCATCTTAATATACTTGGTAATATTCCCAAAAACCCGACGCCCCTCCATAACTCCCGCTCCCAGTACCAAGAGGCTGGTCTCCAACAAAATAATGTCGGACAATTCCTTGGCGATATCCACGGCGCTGTCCACGGAGATCCCTACATCTGCAGCTTTTAGTGCCGGGGCATCATTAATACCGTCCCCCATAAATCCCACGACATGTCCCTTGCTCTGCAAGGCATGGATGATGCGTTCTTTATGGGATGGTGACAGTTTAGCAAAAATCGTGTTATTTTCAGCCGCTTCAGCAAGTTGGGGCTCATCCATTTCTTCAATTTGACTGCCGAGCAGGATTTGATCAACAGACAAGCCGACCTGTTTGCAAATGTTGCCAGTAACAATGTCATTGTCTCCAGTAAGTATCTTGACAGAAACATTATGATCTTTGAGCCTGCTTAACGCCTCCGTGGCGGAAGATTTGGGAGGATCCAAAAAAGCCATATATCCAAGCAAGGTCAGATCTGATTCATCGCTGATTGTGTAATGAGGCGTATCATCGGTACCGGGGAATATGCGGTATGCAACTGCGATCACCCGAAATCCATCGGAGTTCAATTCCCTTACGCGCTTTTTGCGGTGTTCGTCATGTTCCGTTGTCACTTCGAGGGCTTCCCCATTTATCTCCACGTGAGAGGAGAGTTGCATAATCTCCTCAACTGCGCCTTTACAAATCAGGATGTGCTGGTCCTGACTGGTTTCAACGATCACGGACATGCGTTTGCGTTGGAAGTCGAACGGAAGTTCGTCGATCTTTCGATACAGTTCATCGACCTGAAGTTTTTCATTTAAATCGCCATGATTTAGGATGGCCTCATCCATCAGATTTTTTAACCCAGTCTGATAATAACTATTCATATAGCCGTAATCCAGAACCCTTTGACTGGGGTTCCCTTTCACATCCATGTGTTTTTCCAGAACGATCTTTCCTTCGGTAATGGTTCCGGTCTTATCTGTGCAAAGTACATCCATCGCGCCAAAATTTTGAATGGAATTTAACCGTTTAACAATCACCTTCTTCCTGGACATGGAGATTGCGCCTTTCGACAAGTTCACCGTCACAATCATGGGCAGCATCTCCGGAGTTAAGCCAACCGCTACTGCCAGGGCGAACAAAAAAGCTTCCAGCCAGTTATGCCTGCTAAGGCCATTTAATAGGAAGACCAAGGGGACCATGACGATCATGAAACTGATCATCAACCAGGTGAACTGGTTAATACCTTTATCAAAACTTGTAAGCACCCTTTGACCGACAATGCTGCTTGCCAGTGATCCAAAATAAGTTCCACTGCCTGTTTGCACAACAACCGCAGTACCAGTACCACTCTCGATGTCGGAACCCAAAAAACAAATATTCGTCATTTCAAGCGGATTTTCAATGGACTCATTCACCACGGCATGAGTTTTCTCCACCGGTAATGACTCTCCAGTGAGGGCTGCCTGGTTGAGAAACAAATCTTTGGCTGATATCAACCGCACATCAGCGGGAGATCATATCCCCCGCTGATAAGGTCACTATATCCCCGGGGACCAAGTCTTTTAAAGGAATCTCCCTGCGCTGACCATCCCGAATCACTGTCGTTGTGGTACGGACCATGGCTTTGAGCTGTTCTGCGGCATTATCGGCACGGCTTTCCTGCACGTATCGAAGAACTATACCCAAGATCACCATCGTCAATATTACGATGGTGGCCCGCAAGTCACCGGTAATAAATGAAATAACTCCCAGCAAAATCAGGAGGATAACCAAAGGATTCTTTATGTTATCCCAAAGACGAATAAACCAGTTACGGCGCTTTTCCCTGGCGACCTCATTTGCCCCGAATTTTTCCAGCCGCTTATCAACCTCGATCGTCGAAAGGCCAGTGGGACCAGAATTCAACTCTCCCAATACCTTTGAGATATCTGTTCGTGCGCTTTCCACTAGTTTTTTGGGTATCTGGACCCCGATAGTACGGCCAATATCATGCGATCGAACAGGAATTTTGATGGAAGGCAAAAGGCTCATAACATAGCTCCGGATATTAAAAATCAACCCCCGCTCGAGTTAAGATACGGGGGTCGGTATAAATAACCATAAATCCATGCTCTCACAAGCCGTCACAAATGTATCTTACACCCAGCAGGAAAAATTATGCAATTGCATCTATTATAAGTGTCAACCGAATGATTAGCGTCCATGCGTTTGTTTTTACGACGCGGGCAGTATATGCCTGCCGAAATGGAGTGTCAAGAGGTGAATTATTGGAATTATCAGGTATCGCATACTGTCACTAAATTGCCCTATAATGGAGATGTTTGAAATCAGGGAGAAGAAAATTCCCTTACTCAATATGTGAAAGAGAGAAAGGATGCTGTCCAAAATCAAGGACGTGCTGATCGGTCCTTCGCTTCCCACCCGAAGCCTCGGTCAAAAACAATTGAACAAGATCCGGGCGCTGGCTGCCTTCTCGCCTGATGCACTGGCTTCAATTGCATATGCGAACCAGGAAATCTACCTAGGCTTGATCGTAGCCGGGAGTATGGGCTTATCATACGCCTGGCCTATTGGGTTAGGTATTACCAGCCTGCTATTCATTGTGGCATTGTCTTATTTCCAGACAATACACGGGTATCCTTCCGGCGGAGGATCCTACATTGTCGCACGCACAAATCTAGGCACCCTGCCTGGTTTACTGGCAGGGGCAGCTTTATTGGTGGATTACCTTCTTAATGCAGCGGTCAGCCTCACTGCAGGTGTTGCAGCGCTTGCTTCGGCATTTCCTGGTTTATTAGCTCATCGGGTGACAATTGCTTTGATTTTGCTGCTTGTCATTACCCTGGTAAATTTACGCGGTTTGCAAGAGGCTGGAACTTTCATGGCTGTCCCTGTATATTTTTTCCTGGGAGCTTATCTATCCATGCTTCTATATGGACTCGTCCGCCTTGGCATCGAAGGTCCAACCCAACTGGCGACCGTTGCACCTCCTGCAATACAGCCTTTAACTTTATTCCTGATCCTGCATACATTTTCGACTGGAAGTACAGCGTTGACCGGAGTGGAAGCCATCAGCAATGGAGTCCCAGCCTTCCAACCTCCACAGGCAAAAAATGCAGGTCGAACACTTATGGTTATGGCAGTATTAATGGGTTTGCTTTTTGCTGGCAGTATCGGCCTAACCCAATTCCTGGGGGTTGTAGCCAGGCCGGATGAAACGATTCTTTCTGCACTTGCACGACGGTTATTTAACAGCGGGGTACTTTACTATGTGATCCAATTCGCAACTCTAGGCGTTCTGACCGTTGCAGCAAATACCAGCTTTGCCGGGTTTCCCCGCCTGGCAGCCATCCTGGCGCGTGACGGGTACCTTCCACGTCAATTCAGCAGTTTAGGTGACCGCCTGGCTTTTACCAATGGGGTCCTCATTTTGGGCTTTTTAACAGCCGTACTAATTATTCTTTTTGGCGGAGACACACATGCTTTAATTCCTCTTTTTGCCATCGGAGCGTTCCTCGCGTTCACACTATCACAAGCTGGGATGGTAGTCCATTGGTGGAATATTCGGGGGAAGCAATGGGGTCTGAAATCATTCATTAATGGTATAGGCGCGTTAGCAACTCTGACAACACTGGTGGTCGTCATCATAAGCAAGTTTTTAGACGGTGCATGGATCACAATATTGCTGATCCCTCTAATCGTAGTATCGTTCCTTCAAATTTACACCCACTATCAACGGGTGGGAAAAGAACTCTCCTTGAAGGGGCTGCCCCCATCGCTGAAACCAATCGAAACCACGCGAGTCGTCATCCCCATATCCGGCATCCATCGCGGGATGGTGGATGCAGTAAATTTTGCACGGTCCATCTCGAAAAATGTGACTGCGGTTTACATTGAACTGGAACCTGGAGCTGGAGAAAAGGCACGTGACGAATGGGAAGCCTGGTGGCCAGATGTCCCATTTGTGGTGGTGCCATCCCCCTTCCGCTCAATCGTTGAACCCCTGCTGCAATTTTTAGATGAAACGGATATCGAGCATAACGACGGTCAATTGGCTGCTGTGGTTCTACCAGAATTTATCCCCGGAAAATGGTGGCAGACACTATTGCACAACCAAACAGCATTTCTGATTAAGACTGCGCTGCTTTATCGACGGCGTGCGCTGGGACGAGAGCGCATCGTGATTGACGTTCCCTTCCATTTGCGGAAATAAGGTTCCGGAATATGAATGGCATCAAATAGTTATCCATCATTCCGTTAGAAACTAAAGGACAATAATGGTTTGCTTGCGAAACTATTTGTTCTATAATGCACTTAACGCAGTGATGAGTTGATGAATATCGGGAGTCATATACAAATAATCAGGAGGAATTCACCAATGAAGACTATGATACACAGTGCAGCAATGCTAATCTTATTAATCCTCCTTTTGACAGGCTGCAATTTACCCCAAGGAGGCAACCCGGGGATCGACAATGGAGCTTTGGAAACCAAGGTAGCAGCCACCCTGGCAGCAATGACCCAAATTGGATCACAAACGCCATTCAGCACACTTTCTGCATTAACCACAGAACCACCTTTAAGTACCCTGACGATGTCTATCAGCCCAAGTGCGACTAATGAAATTGTTATAACCCCTACTGCAACACAAAATCCCACCTTGACAGCGGGACCTACAACATCGCCCACTCCAGGCCTGGGAACCATCGCGGGGGGTATTTATGGATATCCTTACGGTTCGTTACCTAGGTTTAGCCATCGTGGCATTTGGCCAAGAACCACCATACCGCTTTTGGTATGTGATTACCAGTGGGGGTCATCCATTTTTCGATGAATGGATATATTACCGCCGGTGATTATCAAGTGGTTGCATATGATTCTTCCGGTCACGCTGGGGGCTGTGCAGGAAATGTGAAGGTAGTCACTAACCAGACTGTGATTTGTGATATCGGCAACTGGGGCGGCGGATACCCCGCAAAACCATCCGGTGTTCCAAACCCATAGGGTTTTCCCAGAGTATTTGAAATTTTATCGCCGTCAGTTTTGGCGGCGATTTTGTAATATTGGGGAAATTTGTTATCTACAAATTGGGTTTCATTAATTCCTTACAAAACTATTAAGAATTATTAAGATTTCTTAGATTAGAATGTCTATGTAGTAATATTATTTCATGCACAGAAAAGGCAAACCTGGCGAAAGACAGGGGCGCAAAGTTGCGGGTCTAAACGGATCATTACCGCACGACAGCCGAACCACCTAAGCAGAATATGTTTGTCATCCATCCCCAGGAGGTTCAGCTCACGGGATTTTTTTATGAAACTCGATAATTTTCGAGCCGGAAACCAAGTGAGATAAATTGATGCACACAAATACAAGAAAATTACAACATTCCAAATTGCTCATTAAATTGCCAATCAGATTGGGAATGATTTTGGCAATCACATTGACCAGTTTCCTTGTACAAAAGCAACCTGTAAATGCCGCTCAAAATTTAGATCTCCATACGAGCATTCTTTCTGCCCCAGAACCATTTGGCAAAACCAGCCCGGTTGATGGAGCCATCAACCGACCCTCCAGCCTTGTCTTGAGTTGGGGAGCCAGCACCGGGGCCACGTCATATTCATATTGTGTCGATACGGTCGATGATAATACCTGCAACAACTCCTGGCTCTCAACGGGCACCAATGCCAGTGTTGCTCTCATTGGTTTAACCCCTGGTACACGCTATTGGCAGGTGACCGCCACGAATGGTACAGAAACCACGTATGCCGATGGGAGTGCTGATACCTGGTGGTCATTCACTGTCCCGACGATACCCGGCGCATTCAACAAACTCAACCCTACCAATGGAGACACTGGGCAACCAACCAACCTCACTTTGAGTTGGGAACCCAGCAGCATGGTCTCATATTATCAATTCTGCGTAAATACGTCTGCCACTAATTGCTCCATTTGGAGCAACACTGTCCAAACCAGTGCTGACATCAGCGGCCTGAACCCCGGAGCAAAATACTTCTGGCATGTGCGCGCCAGGAATAGCTCGGGAATCACCTTTTCCGACGGTGGCAATCTAACCACAGGCTGGTCTTCATTCACCACCTTGAATTCGCCAACCCCCACCCGGACAGTGATATCTACCCTCCCGATGTCCACCAATACGAGCGTGGCTCCAACTCCCACAACCACCCGGACAAACCCACCCCCTACAGCAACGCGAACCAATACGAGCTTGCCTCCAACGCCAACTACCACCCGGACAAGCCTGCCCCCTACCCCCACAAGCACCAAAACAAGTTTACCTCCCACGCCTACAGCCACCCGAACAAGTGCCCTGCCTCTGCCAGGTGCTTTCAATTTAACCAGTCCGACCAACGGTGCAACCAACCGACCCGCGAGCTTGACCCTTAGTTGGGGATCAAGCAGCAATGCAACCTCCTTCCAGTATTGCATAAATACTATCGCGAGTTGCAATGCTCCCGTCTCGTGGATATCAACCGGGACTAACACCAGCGTTGCAGTGAAAAATTTGACTCCTGGGACTTATTTCTGGCAAGTACGATCTAATAATGCTGGGGGAACTACCTATGCGAATGGAAGCAGTTCTGCCTGGTGGTCCTTCATCGTTCCCACAATTCCAGGTGCATTCAATAAACTCAGTCCAGCCAATGGAGCTTCTGGACAGGCAACCAGCCCCACTGTGAGCTGGGGTGCGAGCAGCATGGTATCTTATTACCAATACTGCGTAAATACGTCTGTCACCAATTGCGCTGTCTGGAGCAATACTGTGAGCACCAGCGCTTCAATTACTGGTCTGAACCCTGGAACAAAGTACTATTGGCAGGTGCGCGCCAGGAATAGCACGGGCATAACATTCTCCAACGGCGGCAGCCTTACCGCTGGCTGGTACTCCTTCACAACCTTCGCTACACCCACACCTACCAAGACAAGCATACCTCCGACCCCTACACGCACCGCAACAAAAACCCCCACACCCACAAAGACAAGCTTGCCCAGGCTGTACAAAAACCCCCACACCCACGCCAGTTTCGACGCAGGCACAAGGCGGGAGTACTTATTATGTGGCGAAAAACGGGAACAATGCGAACCCTGGCACGTTAACTCTACCCTGGCTAACCATCCAAAATTGTTTGAATAAAGTATTACCCAAAGATACTTGTCTGATCCGGGCAGGAACCTACAACGAGTCCTTGACCATTATCACCAGTGGTTCCAGCGGAGCCATTATTACCCTGCAAAACTATAACGGGGAGACTGTCACTGTAAATTCAGGTACTTCTATGTCACTGAAAACAACCGGACATCAATCTTTTTATACGATTGACGGTTTGCGATTTATCAGTTCGATTTCGGGGGGAGAACAAGTACGGACGATCGATTTTGCCAATGGCTGGTCAACCAACGAAACTGTTCCAGCCGGTGGAAATGGTTTTATCACCTTGAGAAATTGTTATGTGGAGGGAGCTGTACTTTTCAACGGCCCACACAACACTGTTGAGAATTGTGAATTTAATGGAAAAAACTTATTAAATGACGGAGTTCATTTCCGATTTGCCGCCAGCTTATACGGCATTATCAGAAACAATGTCATTCACGATTATTTAGGCAGAGCCGTTTGGGCAGATAGTTCCACCGACGGGATCCTTATTGAAAACAATAGAATTTACAACACCTACCTGGGAATCGATTGTGACGGTGCGTATGTTCCGGTCACCCACTGTAACGTGATTGGAAATACCATCTACAATACAGGAAGAGATGCCAACCATCAAGGTTGGGGTGCCAGTATCTTTTTGGAAAACGCCTTCAATGCCGTCGTTGACAAGAATATCATTTATAACTCCCCCA
Organism: uncultured Chloroflexia bacterium; assembly: GCA_963826215.1. Taxonomy (GTDB): domain Bacteria; phylum Chloroflexota; class Anaerolineae; order Anaerolineales; family Villigracilaceae; genus UBA877. Next base: position 1,031,990 of record CAWGWL010000033.1, read on the forward strand.
CAGGCGTCGGGATTTATGTAGTCAATTATGGCAATGGTCCCGATTGGTTCACAAAAGACAATGTCGAATACAGGACGCAAGATTTAAACATGATCATCAGCAACAACATTATTTATAATAGTATCGGGAGTCCGGCAATTCTTGATTATTCAGCATCTGGAATAAGTATTTACAACAACACCATCAGTCAGTTAAGTCCGTCGTGGATGGAGCTTATTTCAATGCATGTAAAATCAGGCACAAGTTTCTTTCCACAACATTTGACTGTCCGAAATAATATCTTTGTTGGGACGGGTGGCACTGCGGCCTGGTGGGTGGAAAACTCCAGTACTATAACCAACTCTGTGTTTTCAAATAATCTTTATTATGGACGAATTGGCACTTCTGGCGAACAATATATCAGTGGGAACCCGTTATTCATCGGGTCAAGTAATTTTCATCTACAAGCCGGTTCTCCGGCAATTGATGCCGGTTACAATTTAGGATCGTTGAACCAATATGACAATGATGGCAACTCCCGTCCACAGGGGTAAGATTTGATGTGGGCGCATACGAAGTTTCAAGCCCGTAACCAGGAGTTGCGATCAATACCATTGCCAGCGACAGATCCACCAATGCCATTGAGTGACTGATATCTGGGTAAAAAAATCCAAGCCACCTAGAGATCTTTCTGTAATGATTCACGTGGAATCAAGAAGCTGGTACATTGTGTAAATTAAAGATTGGGCAGTTTCATTGGATAATCTCATAGGGCAAGGGACTTCTTTTCTTGTAACACAAAGTACAAACGCCATAATTCCCCACTCACATATCCCAGAAACAGACGTACTATCTGGAACCCACTTCGATTATATGAATAATCCGAGTTCTTTTTTTGCTGGCAAGAAGGCTTCATCCGCAGAAATTCCGCTGCCCGGCTCGGATTCAAATTGACCAATTGGAGAGTTGGGGGAAAAATAGTCTTTTTAGGAAATTAGTTTATAATAATTTCAGGTTTCAAAAATAAAGCATGCAATCTAAAAACATTCTGATTAAATCAGAGTGTGGCAGTCATACATAGGCGGTATAAATAAAACCCCATGCAATCTCTCAACTCCAGGAGATAAATATTGTTAAGAGAAACTCGAGAGCTCTTTTCGCAGTACACACAACCACCAACCCGGTTTGCTAATCATGAAGTCCACAACGTCTTTGAAAAAACATTCCGGGACTTGAAGCGATTCGGATTTGCCGAGATCAGGGGAAAAAGAATATTAGATTTGGGGTGTGGCCAAAGATATTCATTCGCTCTTCAGTGTGCTGCCGAAGAGGCCAAAGTAACTGCCCTGGATATTAACTATATTAAACCAGATTTCCTGCCAGTCGCTTTCTATCGGACCATAAGACATAATGGTATCAAGAGAGCATTAAAGTCTATAGTGCGTCGAATATTGTGGGATAAGGGCTTCTATAAAGCCTTGGAAAACAGCGCCGAAAAACCGCTAAAATCGTACCAATCCAGAATAAATTTCATTGTCTCTGCGCCAGAAAATGCCAATTATCCCCTGCCATCAACTTCTTTTGATCTTATTGCCTCAATAGCGGTGCTTGAACATGTAATGGACGTCAAAAAATTTGCAGCAGAAGTAGCGCGATTGCTTGATCATGGGGGATATTTCTATGCCATAATACACAACTATTTCTCACTTTCGGGCGGACATAACGTCGAATGGCAATTTGAAGATGAGTTTCCATCGCGGACTGTACCAGCGTGGGATCATCTACGCGAAAACCGTTATCCTGCATGGACATACCTAAATCAATATAAACCTGAGCAATATAAAGATGCTTTCAGCAATTTCCTTTCGATTCAACATTTTGAAGGGGTGGGCATCAACCACGACCCTGGAGAGTTGGAAGGTGAACGCTTCCTTACTCCAGGAACTCACGGACGAATTGGCGTCATACTCCAAGGACCTGCTACTAACAAGAGCCTGGTGTATGATTTGCAGGAAGATGTAATTAGTAATTTATCAACCCTGATCTGATTTAAATTCTTACCCAAATATCCCCTCCCTGTCGTGGAGGGGTTTTTGTTGACATTCTTAGCCATCGTCAGAATTTGTGTTTACTCAGGTCTTGCAGAGAAGAGTGACCTATCCCCAATTGCGGAAAGAATTTCCAATCTGATATGATCAGAGTGGTATATCTTGTAAATTATGCATACGGAAAATTCTTAAAGATCAGAGCAGTTACGTATTGACGATATAATGAAGTATCTAAATAATCCAAATCGCATATTTAATTTGATTGTGAGGGTCAATGAGCAGTCGGTGGTATCCAAAAACCCTGGCAATTATCATTACCAGCCTGGCATTAATATCAATATTTGTTAAGCCAGCCAAAAATACTTATTATGTGGCGAAAAACGGGAACAATGCGAACCCTGGCACGTTAAGTCTACCCTGGCTAACCATCCAAAATTGTCTGAATAAAGTATTACCCAAAGATACTTGTCTGATCCGGGCAGGAACCTACAACGAGTCCTTGACCATTATCACCAGTGGTTCCAGCGGAGCCATTATTACCCTGCAAAACTATAACGGGGAGACTGTCACTGTAAATTCAGGTACTTCTATGTCACTGAAAACAACCGGACATCAATCTTTTTATACGATTGACGGTTTGCGATTTATCAGTTCGATTTCGGGGGGAGAACAAGTACGGACGATCGATTTTGCCAATGGCTGGTCAACCAATGAAACTGTTCCAGCCGGTGGAAATGGTTTTATCACCTTGAGAAATTGTTATGTGGAGGGAGCTGTACTTTTCAACGGCCCACACAATACTGTAGAGAATTGTGAATTTAATGGAAAAAACTTATTAAATGACGGAGTTCATTTCCGATTTGCCGCCAGCTTATACGGCATTATCAGAAACAATGTCATTCACGATTATTTAGGCAGGGCCGTTTGGGCAGATAGTTCCACCGACGGGATCCTTATTGAAAACAATAGAATTTACAACACCTACCTGGGAATCGATTGTGACGGAGCGTATGTTCCGGTCACCCACTGTAACGTGATTGGAAATACCATCTACAATACGGGAAGAGATGCCAACCATCAAGGTTGGGGTGCCAGTATCTTTTTGGAAAACGCCTTCAATGCCGTCGTTGACAAGAATATCATTTATGACTCCCCCACAGGCAGCGGGATTTATGTAGTCAATTATGGCAATGGTCCCGATTGGTTCACAAAAGACAATGTCGAATACAGAGACCGGGACTTGGATGCAACAATCACCAATAACATCATTTATAACCTTAATGGCAGCGCGCCAATCCTTGATTACGCTGCTAGTGGAATTGGATTCTACAACAATACAATTGTTATGATTGACGCACCATCTTGGCTACACGCTGTTGAGATGTATGAAAAGTACGTCACAGCTGATACCACTTATTATCCACAACGATGGACAATTCGCAATAATATAATTACTGGGACAGGGGATACGATCGCGTGGTGGGCTTCAAATTCCATATCATTTTCCACCTCAACATTCTCAAACAACCTATATTATGGTCGGGTACCTGAGACCGGGGAAATAGCGCTAAATTACGATCCCTTGTTCGTAGGACCTGCGGATTTCCATCTTCGACCGGATTCCCCTGCAATCGATGCAGGATTCAATCTTGGGTCGGTGAACGCATATGATTTTGAAGGTAATATCCGCCCCCAACTAGCGGGATACGATATTGGCGCTTATGAATTTCCTGAAAAATGACAACTTCATAATTCAATCTCCAAACCATCCCCCTCTAGAAACACCCTGCTAAATTGAATAGGGGATGAGCTATTCTCCGATGAGGATGCGGTTCGTGATCTCCACCAGCTTGCCACATCATGAGGTAATGCATGCCAGGAAGGAACCCGCGTTTTCATAACGATTAGAAATTCATTATACACATCCCAGGTGGATTTAATTCTCAAGTAATCAGGATGAGTATCCACCAATGCCATGCCGTGATATTTTTCTATGAAATCCACTTTTTCAAACCAAATTCGAGGGGAATTCTCACCAAGCACCGAAGTTAGAGTATGATCTTGAACCAGAGTATAGGGCAGCTCTACAAAAGAACCGATGATAAATGGCCAGATACTCATGGTCCCGCCAGGAATGGGTTCAAAGGGGTCAGTATCGAAAAACGAGAGATCATATTCGATGTCCAGAGCCTGCATCCATTCCGGCTGACGATGGGTGAGTTCAGCGCGAAAACCCACCACCTTCCATTCCTGTATATATTGATTTATTCTATTTGCCTTCTCCAAAAAAGTGAGCTTGGAGTCGAACAATCTGCCATCATGTCTCAATCCGTGGACGCCAATTTCAAACCCGCGTTGGCGCAAGTCATCCATTAATTTATGGTTGACATGATATTTTTCCGGTATGAAATTAAATAGTGACCGGAAACCCAGGCTCTCTTCCAGGTCTGCCACAGACTCCACAAATTCCTGGCCATCAGCAGTCTCAATATCATGCGTGAGGATAAGTGCAAAGCGTGAATGGTCGGGCCAGAAACTTTTGAACAATATTTCTTTTATGCTACTTTGTATCAGTATTTGGCGCATTACTTCCCAGAGAAAATCCACGTAATGATGCTCAATCGGCCAAATCCCCTCAGAAATAATATTGCGGTTGTAAATCCGGCGTAATCTGCTCAATAACGGTCGAGGAATTAGTGGTTTAACCCGATAATAACCTCTTTTGAAGGGACCAAGATTCCATCGATCCTTACCAAAACGCCCTTCTCCCAGGGTAAGTTTTAGAACCGATTCAAGATCACGATTATCATCTGCCAAACCCAGTAAATGAACAGATTCCCTAAATGCGTTCTGCCACAAATCATCTGAAAGATCCTGGCTGCAACACCAAAAATTGGCGGGAGTGTTAAAATTCCATAGGGAGTTATTCGCTGCGTCCATATAAGTATTTCCTTTTGAACAAAAACAAACAATATATCAAGCTCCACGACAAACTTGTTTTTTTAATTTTATTATCCAAAATACCTATAAAGCAACTCCCCAGCCAACCTGCAAACCAATAGCGGAGAATTTCGTATGATCATCTGCGATAGATTCTGCATCCTGCCTGATGAGGATTTTAATGGTTCACCGGATATGACAGAATAGATAAGAGGGGTTTCTTCTGCTCCCCAACAATTCTTAAAAGTACGTAAACCGGCATTATCTGTTTCCGTTCTTCCAAAATCCATTTGCGAATATCCATTCTCACAACCCCATAGAATTGCTGTCCATAATAGATAATCCGTTGCGTGCATTTGTCTTGCGATTTCTATTGAGGCTGAATATTTATAAACCAATGTATTATTCCAATTCAAGAAAACTGCGCCTGCAATGCACTTTTGGTCTTTATATGCCAAAAGAATGAAACCCAGACCTTTTTGAGTGATATTTTGAGCCAACAATTTGAAGAATTTCCAAGGTTGAACAGGTACCCCCATCCGCCGGCGAGTCAGTGAATGGAGAATGTAAAATTCCTTCATGAAACTTATGTCACATCCTCTTTCGACTCTAACTCCCCATTCTTTTGCAGTTTTTATACGCCGGAAATGGGTGGGTTTAATCTGATCAATGACTTCCAATTCATCGGATGCGAGATTAAGTCGATGCTGAACAAAATGGGAAATTTTCTGTATTCCAGGATTGTCAGGATAGCTCCAACGCATTTCTATGTCGATATCTTTTTGTTTTTTTTGTAAGTTCCACCAGATAATCCATGACGAGTTTAAGGGCAGGTATAACCGAGAACAATGGGGCGCAATGATCACTAAAAGGTAAGGACACCCATCGTTCCTTATTAAGCAAGGATTTTACTTTGAGAAATGGAATAGCAGAGTCAATATTTCCCTGTTCAGTTATAGAAGAAATAATTATAGGCCTGAACGAGTAAGTATCAACCAAAAGCTGGGACCATGCTGGATGATGAAAGATGTTAGCGCCAGGATTCCCATTGAGAAAGGACATCCAGCGCTCGTCTTTCATAGAAATGAAAGTTAATTTCCCCGGAAAGGTGTGTTGAAGCACGATATTTCCCCTATAAAACCCCACAGCCCGGATAAGAATTACAGGTTAATAGCGGATATCTGGTTTTTCCTGATATGAGCAGAGAAATATTGCTAATGTGATCCACGTTTCTTGGTCCTAATCATGAAATTCGAAAGTCAATAATTCCATCAATAACCGGGTATGAACTTTTGACAATCCATACAGATGTAGGTATTATTTTCAAAGAAAATTCCACCGCTACATGATGGGCATTGCAGCAAGTCTACCAATTTATCTGCCAACAATTAGAGGCTCGCAATTGGTGGAGCTTGCACTACAAAATATCCACGGTGCTATCTTGAATGCACCAAAGAATTTCGCAATTCTTCTCCCGTCTGGAAGATGAGTTCCCATTGGTCCTATAATTGCCGCGATTTTGTCAATAATTCCTGCCCCACGGTATCGAAAATGATTAAATCCTGTGTCTAAAAGTATATGATGAATATAGGTGGGGTGGTGTTGGGAGAACCATGGATCTTCAAATTTGGAATTATATGCAAGAGGGGGCTCGTTTTTTCGATTAAAAATCCATCTCGTCAATCGAGAAATATTATACTTATTACTAAAATTAAAAACTAACGCACCATGCCTACCTAGTATCCGGTTGATTTCAGATAAACAACCATGAGAATCACGAATATGATGAAAGACTCTTACCATTAAAGCTGCATCAAACGAATTATTTTTAAATGGCAATTGATTAATATCTCCAGCAATATACACCCCTGCCCCTAACCTTTCATGAGCTTGTTGAAGTAAAGATAGGGAACCGTCAAAATAATAAGTGTTTTCAAAGCGGTTCATGTAGCAGTCGGAAAGTCTGCCGTACCCGCAGCCCAAATCAATTATTCGAACTCCTGAAGGTGGCAGTAAATCGCAAACAAGATATCGTTCCAGCTCATCAAGCTTTTGCTTCCCAATACCAGTCCAAAATTCCTTATATTCGATCCCCTCATATATTTTGTGGGGAGTCTTATTGGAAATATCGCCTGGTAGGCCCATTAATCAATTATCCTTTCTGGGAATACTAATATTGATCAACTATCTCTATTCGCATCATAGGATGATTTTCCTAAGGTGAGGAATTCCCTTTTTGTCAGTTTTCTGAAAACATATCAACGGCTCTGTTGCCCAACGCGGGGAGAAAAACTTATAGAGAAATTTCATTGAATGCCTGAAGGTCAATGCTTTTAATTTAGACCTGGCATAAAGTAATTGATATTGAGTACTGGATTGAGGAAGGTTTAAGTAAACCGTGTCAGGCTCGAACCCGAAGGAAGTTGCATATTCAAGGAGCGACCGGTATGTGAAGTAACGTACATGGGCGTAGAATTCGTAACGCGAAGAAGGCGAAAGGGGATCGTGAAATGTTTTCCCTGAAATCAGGAAACTTGCCAGATATAGCAAACCAGAATAATTAGGGGCCGATAAATATAGAAATCCATCATCGGACAGAATGCGATGGATTTCCAGCATGAAATGATCAATATTGATCAGATGCTCAATAGTCGCCAATGCAATAACTGCATCGAAGCTGCCATCGGGAAAAGGAAAAGTACTTTCAGCGTCATCAAGGTTGAATGAAACTGCAGTTAACCCAATTTTTCTTAATACTTTTAAACTAGTAGGACTAATATCATTGCAAATCATTTCACCCAAATAATCTTCATGGATTCTCTTGGCGACACATCCTACCCCTGCGGCAAGATCAATAATCTTTTTATGCTGCCGGTTTTCAAAGACGGCCGGGAATACCCGATGCCTCTCGTGAAAACTTTGATATTCCGATACATCTTCAATCCCATACAACCTTGATTCTTCCAGAGTAATTGCGTCTTTTCTCATAAGATTATTCCTTTACGAAATCAATACCAATTTTAATGTGATTAATTAATGCCCACTCCGTCGGAGTATCTTAATCAAACTTCCGATTCTTTTCATGAACGGCTTTATATCTTTTAGGTCGAAAATTGCATCTACATTTGGGTGATGATAAGGCTTAATAAATTGCATCAGCGAATGATGTTTGACATGAAGGTATTGTGGACAATAACCAATATCCCTTATAGCGTCGATCCAATAAATATTGTTCTGAAATTCTTGTTCTGAAGGCAGCTCACCTCGAATTAAGTGGTTATAGTGGATCTGAGGGAAATTAATACCACTGCGAACGGCCAGCATGGTAGATAAGTTGTGGCGACCGTTTACTTCCATCAGCTTATAGACACCATCCCGCGGGTCTTTTTTAAACTCCGTGCAGGCATATCCATAATAACCCATTGCGCTTAGTATCTTTCTCCCTGGTCCAATCACTTCTGGTATGTGTTTACTCACTAATACGCAGGGGGATCCCGTGTCAGGTGGACCATTCCTTATTTTTTGTGCTGTGAATTCAACCAGTACTTCACTATTTATGGAATACGAATTATAGTTTGCTCCTTGTTGAGAATCGCCGGGGATATATTCCTGCAGCATGACCTTGAAACCTGCATTAATTGCTTGTTGATATGCGACGATCAATTGATCATGATCGTCCACTTTAGCCATTTTTCTTCGGAATTGGTCAAAATAAAGATGACCTTGACAGGGTTTTACCAGGCATGGATATTTGATCTCCTTAGAAAATCTATCGACATCCTCCAGGGATTGAGGGTAAATTGTTTTTGGAACAGGCACACCAACCTGCTCTGCCAAAGCATATGTGTTTTGCTTTTCAATAAACAAACGTGTAATTTCCCAATCTGTGCAGCCCACGACAAAATAGCGTTGAAGAAGGCTTTTATGACGAGAGAGGGCTATCAGGGTTGAATCGATCGCTGGCAGGAGCAAGCTGCCCTCGTACGAGGCGGCGCATTTGATTAATAATTCGATAAACTGGTTTTCACATTTTTCAGGGTGAGGCAGATAAATGCTTTCTTTAACGTACTTGGACTTGTACCCCATGTCCTTAGAATCATAATAGACAGCAATTACAGGTACGCCAATTTTTGCAAGCGCGCAAATCACTCCAAGGCCTGCTGTAGGGGTACCAACTACAATGGCATGTTCCATAGTTTTCATCATAGATTTTCAACGATTTCTGTACGCATCACCAATATCGAGAAATATTGCGGAATATCATCAGGGATCGATTAGCAATTTATTCCATCCTACATTCCTGGCAAAATAAAATGATCCTGAAAAATATTTTAGTCATTGATCTTGATGGTCAGTAATCTGAAAAATTAATTAACATGATTTAGTCTATTCGCGAGTGAATAACACATCTCACTTCGAGTTATTGTTAATATTTCTTTATGATCCTGCATCTCCTGTGGACATTTTCAATACAGCAATTTATTCCTTTCAAAATTCAAGAACACTGATAATTATCCTTTATAAAGCTTTTTATATAGGAGTTCATACCGGGAAGCAATGGAGTCCCAAGAGTAATTCTCCCTAACCCAATTCTTCAGTAATTGTGCAAGACGAGCTAATTCATCCGGATTCTCCATTGCCCATTTAATTTTTCTGGCGAGGTCATCATGATCTTTTGAAATAAAATATGTCACATGATCCCCCAGAACTATATTGTTTTCAGGAATATCAGAACAAACCATTGAGATCCCAAGGGAAGCCGCTTCCAAAAGCATCATTGACATCCCTTCCGCCGTGGATGGAAAAACAAAAAGTTTGCACAAATCCAATATTCCAAATAATATGGCTCTGTCTGCAATGGGAGGAATGAATGTCACCCGATGATTTATCGATAGTTCCATTAATTTTTGGCTGTAAGCAGGCACTTGTTCCAGATCGCCAATTACTAACACGGGTATATCCATTTTTAATTGATTTATTGCTTCGAGGAGTAAGTGGCAACCCTTCCTTTCGATAACCCGACCAGCGATAAACAACAAGAACTGATTCGAAGTCAACCCCAGGTTATTAATGAACCCCAGTGCAGATTTCCGGTCGATCGGGACATCAAGGTCAACCCCATTTGGAATATAGGTAACTTGTTTTCCAAACCGATTGACAAAATATTCATTGTCCATGATTGAAATAGTTGTGGGACAATTAGAGAGATACAGGAATGGATATTCCATTAATTGCATAAAAAACCGTTCGATCTTGTTCCACTTGCTGACCGGTAATCGTCCAGGATTACCATGCGAGGTTGATACGATTTTATATCGCAACCTCAATATCGGAAGGGTAAAGCAATTTTCAATACCATTCATGTGAATTAAATCATAGTGACCAAATATAAAGGCATGAATAGCACTTAGAATATCCAAAGTTAATGGCTTAAGATGTTTCCCTCTAATTGTGGGAATCCGGATCAGCCGGATGCCTTTAAAATGGGTTCCCATGGGTGTGTAATCTGCGTCACAATAAACCGTAATATCAAATTGGTCAGTCATCCGTGTTGAGATCGCCTCAATAACACGTTCGGTTCCGCTTTTAGACGGCAGCCCCTTTACACCAAGATAGGCAATTCTCATTTTCATTGATGGATATTTCCCTTTGTTTTTTGAGAATAATTTATCAGATCTCTGATACACCTGCATAATCTGGTTGTAATGGAAATCTGGATTGTTATTGGTAACGGCAAACTCGTATCCATGTTTTCCCATTTCCGCTGTTATCCGGGGATAATCGAAAAGGTATTGCATGTGACTGGCAAGCTCTACCGCATTTCCCGGCTTGAACAGCAAGCCATTCCATCCATGAGTAACCAGATCGGGAAGAGCACCAATATTAGATGCAATGACAGGTTTCCCACAAGCAAAGGATTCAATGATGCTCATCGGATAATTTTCATACAATTCAGAAGGGAATATTGTAAAATTGGCTGATGATACCAACCGCATCAGTTCCTTTGGCTGGACAAATCCCAGCAAAGATACATTATCCAAGCGATGCTCAACGACCGCTTTTTGCACTTCATCTGAGAGTTCACCCTCTCCTGCGATCAAGATCCTTGCCTGCCTGTATAATTTGGCAGCTTCTATCAAGGTCATAATTCCTTTATAGGCAACAAGTCTGCCAGCATACAAACAATATCCGGAATCGCTTTCGCCACGCTTGTAATCGGTCAGTTTAATAAAGTTCGGAATCACAACTATTTTTTTATTTACCCCGTATTGGATTAATTTCTTTTGTAAAAATCTGCTGGGGGAAATAAATATATCCACATTCCGCTCATAGATATTCGTGAAATGGTGCTCGTACTGGCTTATACAAGCCAATAAACTCGCGCCAATGGAATTCCTTTTACAGCGTCGCAACACAACCTGGTAATAGCGATTTCCTTTACATCTCTCACAAACAACACCACGAGAAATAAAATTCGTATTGGGACAGAGCAAGCCATAATCATGAAGGGTCTGAACAATCGGGATATGGAATGCCTTGATTGCGTCCAAAATTGATGGTGAAATTTCGTGACCAATCCCATGAATATGGGCTATATCAGGTTTGGCGTCGGCAATCAACCGTGTAATTTTTTGTTTTGCTTCGCTGGAGTAGATTACACGTTCCACAGCTTTGATCCTAGTCGGCAAACTTGGGTTGCTTTTTAGCAAGGATGGGTAGTCGATATGGCTGACGAAATAATCGGAATACCTGGATGGGAAGTTGTTTTCATGAACCATTGCAAAAGGAATAACCTCATGTCCATTCTTTTCCAAAAGCGCGGTGAGCTCAAACACACAGCGCTCAGCACCACCTCGCTCATAGTAGAAACTATTACACATCAGGATTTTCATGGTCAATCTCTAAAGATCGTTTTGTGATGGATGGAGACTATTTCCACACAAGGAAGCGAAACCTTCTCAACGAGCTAACCCAGGCATTTATTATCGCAAAAACACGTAGAAACTAATAAAGCATTTGTTGGGAAAGAATTAATAAATGGAATTATTTTTTCTCCATGAATACAGAAATAATCGTTAACGCAATTTATCGATAAATTATTATGAGACCATTCAAATACCATTTGCATTATTGGTTTACCTCAAATAGATATATTAACTCTGATTATTTCGTTATCGTCCCGGTCGAATTTCGATTTAAAATGATTCTTGCCATTTCAGCCATACCAACTGACTTCATTCTGCCCAGTTTAACCTCTTCAGATACAGTAATAAATATATTTCGCAATTTTGAGAAATCCTTTTCAGAACGGAACTCGCAGGGATGTGCCCAAATATGAATCATCTTTTTTTCCTTCGCGGCTCTTTCTACCCCTTTAATGATTCCTCTTATCCGCATATTCTCGAGATTAATCGAGTCTAGGAAACGTTCGAGACGCCGGTTAATATCAAAAAGAAATTGGGATGGCCTAAGGGCAATCAAACCATGATTTTCAAGCTGGCTCAATTTAAAAATCGGAATCTTTGAGATCCCCAATACCTGGTCGATCGTTTTGAAATATTTACCGAAATATTTATTTTTTGATAAATGGGATCTTTCCGGCTCTCCACGATAACAAATCAAACCTGCCTCTTTTAATATATCCAGATTTCCAACGCGATTACGCGGGAATGTGACAGAAAATGGGATTACACCTTTCCGCTTTCCAACGCGTAACCATTCCTGGATTTCGATTTTTGCCTCTTGTGGACTCATCAGGTTTTCATCAAAAATCTTGTGCGAATATCCATGAAATGCAATTTCTTGCCTGGTTCCATTGCTAATAAGGGATTCAATAATGTCTGCTCCATACCATAAAGGATGGTTAGTCCCATAAGCTTCATTAAAACTTGAATACTTTCCTTCCCAATCTCTTAATGGGCAAATGTCGCAGTATTCACATTTTTCATAAAACAGGTGACCTACCGTAGCCCAAGTACCCACAATGTTGAATTCTTCAAAGAGATTTATCAATCGCCGTATTGTTTCTCGTTCTTTCGATCCATCTGAAGAAAACAACATGTGGCGAGCCTCGTCGTTATCAAAATAACCAGTGCCCAACTCAGTATCTAGTGAAAAAATGAAGTAACCTTGATCATCCATGTTGTTTTTCGATTTAGTGAATATTCTTTCCAATAGATGGCCCTGACTCAAATTCCAAAAACCACCATTCCAAACCAATCCTATTATTAGGAGGAATTATCAAATGAATTTTTATCCAATTAATATGTAAATCATGCATTTATTCACTTATTCTTATGTTCTGTGACGATGAAAATCTGCAGCTCCTTCATAGGCTCTTATTGTCTCCGCCGCAATATTCTTCCAACTTAATTCTTCCCGAATCCATTTGGCACCATTTTCACCCATCTGGTGCATAAGGTGATCATCACTGAGTAACCTTATTATTGCATCCGCCAGTTGGTTTGCATCCCCAGGATCGACCAAAATACCAGTGCTACCATCTTGAACATACTCAGGCAAACTACCTACGCGGGTAGAAACGACTGGTTTTCCAAAGACATATGCGGTCATGAGGATTCCACTCGTTGCTGCAGTCAGATACGGCACAACCACGATCGAAGATTTCTGGAAATATTCAGCAAGAATGTTACCGGGAATATAATCATCGAAAATATCAAATACCGTTGGATCAACAATTAACTTTCGGCAACGTTCAAGGTCTTTCCCCTGACCAGCAATAATAAATCGAGCATTAGGAAATTGTTTAGTAATCAACGGTTGTGCTTTTATCAGAAATTCAAGACCCTTATGTTTATGAATTCGACCCAGGAAAAGTATTGTACCGGTTTCTTCCGGTAGATTTTTGGCAGACCATTTTAAGGAAACACAGCGCGGACCAAGGGGAATATACCGGACTCTATCAACTGGGTAATGGTAAATATCTTTCAGCAATTGTACGTGATCTTTTCCGTTCACAATTACCACATCGGAACCAAACGCAAGGAATCGGTTGACCCAAATTACTATTCGAGCGGGTGGATACTCGCTTAAATTCGGTTGTGGAATGATCATGGTCGAGACAACTGGGATATCTTTAATAAAATTCGCCAAGACGGATGTCCAAATTTCGCCTCCACCCAATAATATATGGGCGATATCTACACCATCGTGGCGAATCATATTGGCGACGGAATTCATAACCGAGAAAGAACGAGGATTACGCATTCGGCTCAATTGAACCAGATTTACTTTTACTTCCTTTGATAGCAACCCCAATTTATACAAGTGCTGAATCGGTTGATTTGCATCTCCCACCATCCGACTCACATGCGAAAGAGAGGAATAGAACGTAACTCCCGCTCCAGCATCGAATAATCCATTTGCCAGATCCAGACCGTAATCGACATCAGTAAATGAAACAACCCCTACGTGCATGTAACGACCTCCTCAAATATTTTCAATAATCGACCTGCCAGGATGTCCCAATCGTACCGGTTCTCAACCATTCTCCGGGCATTAATAACCAGTGACTGATATAACGTACGGTCGCTGAGGAGTTCCAGGGTTTTTTCTGCAAATTCCTTGGGTTTATCTGCAATTAGAATATTTTCGCCATTAATCACATCCAATCCTTCACAGCCAATGTTTGTAGATATTACTGGACGTCCAAGGGCCATTGCTTCCAAAATCTTCAATCGCGTCCCCCTCCTGAGCGCAAGGGGACAACACAAATCGTACTTTTCTCATAAAATGGCACTACATTTTCGACCCATCCGGTAACATGTATCCATTTGGATTCAAGATTGATTACTTCTTGCGGCGGTTCTCTCCCAACGATCCAAAGATGAATATCATTTTTTTTGTTAATAATTAATGGCAGTATCTCGCGACAAAAATATAGTGCCCCATCAGAGCACGGAAAATAGCTCATCTTCCCAATAAATATCAGACTCTTTTTCTCCTTGTCATCCGGGAGCTGTCGATGCAATTTTGTATCTACTCCATTTGGAATTACATCGATTGTTACCCGCGGATTTGCTTCCATCAGTATTTCACGATCCAGATCTGACACGGTAATACAGCGATCGAAACGCTCGGCATAGCGTGGTTCCCAACTGCGCATCTGGCGGTAGTTGATAAAAGCTCTGATCTTATTGAACAGGTTCCGTTCAATTCGATATATGCTTTCATATTGCGCAAATTCAATATTTTCCAGCATTAAAATGCTTTTGCCGTGAAAATTTGGATCAAGAAATTTAATATACAACGCATTATGTGAGTTACAAATTATCACGAGGTCAAAATCGATTCGAGCAGCCAGATTCCTGATCTTTTTAGCGAGATCGTTGGAGTGTGTAAACTTAAGCTCTAATGGTTTACCACCAAGTGCATACTTTAGCAGGCCAGGAATATGGACAAGGGGGTGATGGCGTTTAATATATGCGTACTCGATTCCGGCACAAAAACTACCCAAATGAGATATACCCTCCTCATCCGTTGGGTTTTCCAGAATCGCGGCAAGATAAACCTTATGATGTTCAGCTACCCGACGGAGCAAGTTATATAACCTGATACGGTCTCCAGATATTAGTGGATATGGGCTAGCATCGGTAATGACCAGTATACGCATTCAAACCTCGGTACAACATATTAACAACTAGTGGAATCCTATTGGCAGGGGAACAATACCTATAAAAAAACAAGGAGATATTTTCATGTAGCTCATCCTTCTATTTAATTCTACAATCCTAATTAATAAAAACCTGAAACTCGACGATATTCAATCAAATTCCCAGCCCGCTTGGACAGATTTAACATTTTTTGTCCGTCCATTTGATTTTCAATTAAAGTCCAATAATGAAGCTTTACAGATTTCTTATGCAAATCGCGATATATATCCACGGGGAAATGAGATTCGCTATCCCGCCGGCACAGAATAAGCTGGCCAAAGATATCCAATTTTGTAGCCAAATAATTTATCAGGTTTGGAACTCCAGCGGTGTCAACATAAGCTACCTTCCCACATGCAGATTTTAAAATATCGGTAAACTCATCATCGAAAGATACTGCAAGTTGGAAATTAATAACCTTATCAGCTATTTTTTTTATTGCTGACAAATAGGTCGATTTGGTTTCCGAATCAGGGACAAGGCACACTGTTTTCAACCCCTGCAAAGATCCTGATCCTATTAGATTTAATGACAACGCATTTACCCCGGTTACCACCATAGTATCCCCGATTTCAAATCCTCCAGAATCTAAAATTGATAAACTGCATGCCAGGGATAATATCGACAATGCTTTTTTTTGATCTATCTCTGCTAATTGAAAACCTAAACAGGGTTCTTGAATGAATCCACCTTGAATTATTCCCGTAGTACCATAAAGGCTGGACAAATCAGGATTGGTAACCAACATTCCTGTTTTTGGGGGGCAACAAATAATAAAGCCCCAAACAGGCCGTAATACACCACCCTCCTGATCTTCTGGCATTAATTCCGTGCTGGAAGAATTATTCCATGGCAAATATTCCAAGATCGTGTACCCTTCACAGTTCTTTATTTCAGAGGCAAAGTTATCCACAGCTATTCACTCCACGGATAAGCAGGAATTTCCAAAGCCTGTCCCAAGTCACGCGATTTGTAGGCTGCCTCCACGATAGCATTATTAATCCAGCCATCTTCACCAGTTATTTCGTGCGGCCGATTTTGTGCAAGCGCGGAGGCAAATTTCTGAACCCATACCGAAGTGTAATCGATTGAAGGGAATGTCTTTATTGTATGCTCTATGCCTGGAGCAAAACCATTCCATCGCCTCGACGACCAAATACTGAGGATTCGTTGATCCCTTAGAATTAATGATCCGTTTGTCCCCCAAATTCGCAGTTCCTGGCAAGGGGTTCCCCTCCAACATGTGCTGGCGGTTATAGTGCCAACCGCGCCGTTATCGAACTGACAGGTAAACCCAATATGGTCCTCTACCTCAACGGGTGAGGCGAATGTACCATACTCACTGTAAACCCGTTTTATCTCCAGCCCAGTAGAATATCTTAGATAGTCAATGGCATGACAAATTCCCATGATTAAAATTCCCCCTCCCGCTGTATTCTTATACCCCCGCCAATTTGATGGAGCACGTGCAGTAAAGCCTCCTGCCCAATAGCTTGCCCCTTTAAACATCAAGTGATTGATTTGTACTCCGCAAATATCCCCCAGTAATCCTTCCTTAATAAATTGACGGATCAGTTGTATAACGGGTAAATATCTAAAGCTATAATTTATGGTCAGTCTGACCTTTGCACGCAGGCATGATTCAATAATAGAATTCGCATCGGTCGAGTTCACACCTAAAGGTTTTTCGAGCATTATATGCTTTCCAGCCTCAGCAGCTTGGATAGCTAAAGGAGCATGAAGGTGGTGAGGCACATTTAAAAGCACTGCATTTACATCTGGATTGGCTAAAAGGCTCGCATAATCAGGTGCTGCTGAATTGTCATAATGATGCGCCAGGTCTCGTAATACCTCTGGATTTGAATCATAAACCGCAACCACGCTAGCATTCGCTGCAGATTTGACACTGTTGGCGTTTCTTAAACCGATATCTCCACCACCAACAATCCCAACCCGTAGTTTGTCCTGGTTTTGTGGAATTGTTTCCAAATCATCTGGAGTCATTTCCACTTTCCATTTAAAAAATTTCCGGGAAAGATGAATGGGGGACCTTTCTTCATTTCTCATATTTAATTCCTTTTATTGGTGGATTCATAGATTTCAGTACGTCATGCCATCCAAATAGTATCCCAATCAAGTCTGGGGCACCATTTTTGAGCAATTCATATACCTTCCCAGCATCAGATGGGGTTGTCGGGTGAGTTACTAAATCCTTAACGCCTAGTTTCCCCCTCGAGACCAAATCCATGAATAACAGACCTTCGTTACGGTAAGGCCAAAGTCCATCTACGCGGTCCGAATCTGGCATACCGCTAATATGACTACCAATAAGACTGATCCCGGGACTGATGGCATTCTGTCCAATCGGAAGACTTGCTTGGCTGCGCGGGCTGCCAAGAAGCAAAACCCGACCTCCGGGTCTTACTGCTCGACATGCAAATGGTAAAACCCCAGGATCTCCGGTGGCTTCAAAACAAATATCAAAACTTTCCAAATGATCATTTTTTATTTCATCGATTGGCAGGAATTTATCGGCACCACCATTGCTTACTGCCAAAGCAGACTTTGCCTTTGATAGGGCTGTTGCGACAACTGGCGCTCCACCAGCAATTCTACATAAACGGTTGGTCAACTGACCAATTAGACCCTGTCCTACAACCAGGATCGATTCACCTGGCTTTATGCGTGCTTTATGGATGCCCTGCAAGACAATGATACCTAACTCAATGAAAGCGGCCTCTACCGGGGAGATCTGGGAAGGAATTGGGAAAAGCCATTTTTGATCTAATACAGAGTACAGGCTATGCTTCAACCGACCTGCCACGCGATCCCCGGGTTTGTAGACTTTCACAGATTTTCCGACTGAAATCACTTCCCCGCTTCCCGAATAGCCTGGAAATGTTGGGAAATCGTATCTTGGGTATGTTAATGCCATTAATGCTGCGCGTTCAGTTCCCGGGCTGACCAAAGTAAAATCGGCCTTTACCAAAACTTCGTCGGGACCAGGTCCAAGGATCCTATTGCTAATTAAATCAGCCACTTCGTCTATAGGGAAGACTATTGCCTGGTTTTTTATTATTGGTTTGTGCTCTACGATCGCGGAAAGTGGAATCTCAATACTGTTCCACGCTTTTTTGCTTAGATCCTGAAAACCAATTGGGAAAATTGGTTTATATTTTTTAAGGAAATTTTTTATTCGCTGTCCTTCCAAGACGATTTTCTCCTAAAACGAATTTTGTAAACCAAATTGGTTATGATATTTCCTAGATGGTAACATTAGATTCATTTTGGTCCAACACTGTTTGAAAATAATCCATGATCCTATCAATAATTCGATCAAATTCGAATTTTTCGTGAACTAATTTTATCGCTGCTCTCCTCAATCTTTCTGCCAGTCCATCCTCATGAATCAAACGAACTATGGCTTCAGCCAACCTGTCTGGACGATCTGCCGGTACAAGCAGTCCATTTAAATTATCTGTGATCATTTCCGGGTTGCCTCCCCGATCAGTGGCAATGACAGGAAGGCCTCCAGCCATGGCTTCCAAAATGACTACTCCGAAAGGCTCTTCCCATCGAGAAGGAAAAAGCAGGGCATCATAATTCGGATAGAGAGATAGGACATCCGCATGCTCCATATGCCCCGAAAAAAAAATATTTGACTCCACATTCAAGGTTTTAGTGAGTTTTTTGAGTTCACTAATATACTCATCACCCCCCGTACCAATAATATATAGTTCGAGATTTCGATCCCCAACTCTGCCGTCCAAGAGTGCTATCGCTTTTATTGCATCATCTGGAGCTTTATCATGGCATACCCTACCTACATACAGTAACCGGATAGCATCGTAGTTATGTGATGTTTTTTGAGGACCACTATCAACCAAAATTTTAGTGCGAATTCCTCGTGGAATTACCACGATATCCTTTTCAGGAAAGCCATTTTTTATGTACTCTTGTTTGAGCGCTTCGCTATTGGTGATCAAATGCCTCAAATCAAGAGTTTGAAAATCCTTAATTCCTGAAATCATCTCCCGGTATTTTCTAATAAAATTCCTTGGTTCGAAATAAAGGTCTTTTTTAATACTACAAAGCCAATCAATCCCAATTGAAAATATTGTTGGAATCCCCCTGTCTTGGGCAGCAATTATAGGGTTTATTCCCAAATGGGCCATATTCCAAACGTAAACAACATCCGGCTTCAAAGAAGAAATAATCCTCCGAGTTATGCGATAGTTTTTCCGGCAATTGTATGCCCATTTAAGTTGGCTAAATCTTTTGATTAGGCGGAAAGGATCGAAAGAATTAACCCTGGAACCAAGGCCACTGGTGGGGTCTATTGAAAGCAATCGATAGATATTTCCTTCAATCCTGGCGCGGTCAATTCCCCACTTGCTAGTTAGCACAAAAACATCATGCCCGCGCCTGGAAATTTCTTCAGCAGTCTCCTGGCATCGTAGTTCATATCCACCCACATAGTAGGGTGGATATAAATCTGAAATAAACAGGATTCTCATGATTTTGTCAGCCATATACCAAATTTTCTAAAAAGTTTCCAAGAGGAAATACCGGATCCTTCGAAAAGGAGAAGGACATCTCCTTTTGTAATGATAGAAAAGAAAAAACTTGCTGCAAGAAATAATAATAAGAATCCGAATTTTATTAAAACTGATCCCGGTTTACTGATAAATACCAGTGCCCCCCAGCCACAAAATAGAGCGAGTGGTTTAAGGTAAGAAATATTCAGTAGATCAATTTTCCTTCTTAATAATACGATCGTTGGAGGGTAAGTAAGTGCGGTGCCAGTGGTATTGGCAATTGCTGCACCCATGATTCTAAAACCAGGAATTAATAAGATGCTCCCCAGCAAACTTATGATCGCATTCAAGATATTTATTATTGTAGGTGTTACTGAATCACCAATTGCGGGAAAAGTAGTCCCCATAACATTGCTAATGAGTGCGATACTCAAATTGATCATTAGAACCACAAAGACCGGTGAGCAGGGCAAATAGGTATCAGAAAATAATAAAGAAATGATTTCTTTACTGAATAAAACAGAAATTGCAGCCCCGAATACCATGATGAAAGCAACAAAACGCAACGAATCATTTAGTAGATTACTCGCATGCTTCTGGTCTTCCAATTTATATCGTTTTGAAAGGAAGGGATAAAAAACGGAACGAAAAGGCTCATACAATAAGCGGAGATTATCCGGGATTTTGCGAGCCACCTCATAATAAGCGACCTCCGCGGGACCGAGGAGGGCAGCAACCACCAAGGTATCGATTCTCGTTGATATGAAAGATAGAACATCATTTAATTGCAATGGAAAGCCGAACATAATCAATTCTTTGAATTTATCAAAATCAAAAGTTATCTTCTTTTTAACGGGGATGGATATAAAAGCAAACATGCATGCGAGAAAAGATGAAACCACCTTGATTAGAATAAGCCAGGTGATACTACCGCTGTTTATCCCATAAACGAGCGCCAGTAACAGTAAGAAATTCAGGGAACTGGAAATTAAATCCGTTAATCCAATTTTCGGAAATAGGAGACAACCCTGGAGTATTGACCGAAGAAATGATCGAGTGCTTTCCAACACGAATAATAATGGGATAAAAAAATAAAATTCCGGTAAGAGAGAAATGCCAAATAATTTTATTAAGTAAGTTCTACCAATCCAGGCCAATAAACAAGCTAATAGAATTGCCCCCAATCTCATAATGGCTGCTGTGCCTAAATAGTTTTCTTTGATTGCCTCGTCTTTCGATCCCGCAATGAACCTAGTAATTCCCATTTCCAGTCCAAGGGTACTAAATTGGCCTAGAAAGCTAACTGCTACCAGGATGATCGTGTAAACTCCAAATATGAGCGGGGAAAGATAGCGGGTCAGCACTACAGTCCCAGCAATTCCCAAGATAGCAGAGATAACGCTAAAGCTTCCAAGGGTTATCGCGCTGGAAATAAACTTCGGGCCCTCTGGACTGCCTTGATTAATCAAATCAAATTCTCCAACTTCGGTACGTCCAGGCTTTCATTCAAATTAACAATAAGAATGACCTCGTTTATTCCCATCATCATCCCAAGTAAGGGAACCCAGTACCACTGTTGAAATATCGGGCTTACAATAGCGGCAACGAATACTCCAATATATGTTAAGACCATTGCCAGGAATATCGATTGTTCCTGCCCAGCCTTAATGGTTTTCCATAATTTCAGGCCTCGAAAAATAAATACACCGGATAACCACAAAAAACACAAATAGCCTAACATTCCTGTATTAATAAGTAATCCCAAGTGTCCATTATGAATATAGTTCCTGAGTATTTGCGATCCGTAATCCAACCGAGGATCGTAAGGTCGATAATCGGTACCCAGACCTATCCCAAGAACTGGGTGAGCAATTATTTGTTGGATTGCATAATCATTCTCGATGTAACGGAATGTTAAACTACTCTCATTTATCGTATCAAAATTCACCAGTGTTGAAAACCTCCCAATAATTGCATCGACTGGGTTACTCGCCTGAGATTTAAATATCGCCTGCCCGAAGGGCATAATAATACCCAGCAACGCAATTGCAATCAATGCCCACATAATTAACTTGCTTATCCCTGAAAATTTGATTATGACAAACAGGCATAGAAGTGCGATTCCTATACCCACCCAGAAACTCCGGTTGAAAGTCAGGATAACTCCGATACCAGTTAATACGGTAAGGAGAAATATAATAATGACTTTCGGTTTTGTTCTATTGACGGCAAGCAGGGAAAGTAGAGTAATAAAATTAAGGAACACAAGGGATTGACCAGGAGGGAGAATTCTTGTTACGCCAGTGTAAGCGATATTAAGAGTTTGCATTGCCTCAACCCGACCTGGAAACAATTGAATCTTGTCCCCAATCATGTACTGGGCCAGCATGGCAAAAGAGACTATTGATCCTATGAATAAAATCCCATAAATTAAAAATCTGAGTTGCCCCTTTTTTCTAATCGTGTTTGTTACGATGAAGAAGGTCAGGAAATACGATATGACGCGTGTTGCTCGAAACGCCAATTGCCTATCCCATGATCCATTAAGGAATGCAAAAAAAGTCGAGAACAATGCAACCCCATAAAAACTCAATAATGGAAGATCCAGAGGTGTTCGGGTTATCTTATATCCAGGTTCAACCAGCCCCCGAATTAGTATCAAGCAAACCATTCCAAGTAAAAGGACATCCGTAACATGGAGGCTACCTATCCCTACATGTAGGAGGGGGAGGGAATCCTCAAATATTATGCTTGATGTTGCAGCAATAATTGCCAGTAATGCAAATTCTGGCCTGTTAATAATTAATGCAAAAACGTAAATTGCGATTAATACCGCCAAAACTAAAAGTGGGGGGACAAAAAGGATAGCACCGCCTAAAATCAAGCTTGCCCCAACAATCATCGCAATCTGAAAATAAGGAAGATTTTTGAATTTGAATATCATAATATTTGACAAAATTATCAGTCTTCAATTGTGTTGGTAATTATGGTTCAGTTACTAATTATTAATATTTGATCCTGTTTAATATTTCTTGATTTCGGATTGAGCCTATAGCACTGCGGAACATCTTCCCCTTTTGGAGTAATTGTCAAACAAGCGTGTGTTCTTGAATCTAGTATGATAAAACTGAATTATCTGGTGAGTGGATCCTGTAATTCCAGGTGCAACATTTCCACAAAGGGATTGCCTTTGCCATACCAAATGGACAGGTTCTCCCCAGCATTGTTTCGAGTAGTAATCGCGAACCCAGTAATCTTTTGAACGAACTAATTCTTTACATGCAAAGTACTGCCATCTCGACCAGAAAGGGAAAAGCAGGACTTAAAACTAATGATATTTCACGATTCCCTGTTACTGGTGATCAATTTACTCGATGGAGAATAAAGTGTTCTTATGCCAATCAAGATTGGTAAAAATCATGGATTGAACTGGCGACCGTCTGGATGGCCTCATCTGTCAGCTCAGGATATAGCGGCAATGAAATGATCCTGTCAACAATCTTTTCTGTGATCGGGAAATCGCCCTTCTTCCCACCAAGATTCATCATTGCGTTCTGTATGTGAATGGGTACCGGATAATGAATCCCAGTACCAATCCCCCGCTCTTTGAGCCAGGCTTGCAACTGGTCGCGTTTTGGTGCCTGAATTACATACATATGATAAATGTGCTGGTTTTCAGGGCATTCAACTGGTGTTACTACAGGCAAGCCAATGAGCAGTCTATTGTACAAGTGGGCGTGTTGCCTCCGTAGTTCATTATATTCCTGGAGATGAGGCAACTTGGCGCGCAGCACCACGGCTTGAATCTCATCCAAACGACCGTTAAACCCGATCATGTCATGGTAGTAACGTCGCTCTGATCCATGGTCGCGGATCATGCGTACCTTGCGAGCAATTTCAGGATCGTTTGTTGTAATAAAACCGCCTTCGCCAAACGCGCCCAAGTTCTTGGAATAGTAAAAGCTGAAACCAGCAGCATCACCCAAACCACCAGCACGGCGGCTCTTGTAACTGGCTCCGTGCGCCTGGCAAGCATCTTCGACGACCTTTAGATTGTGACGGGAAGCAATTTGCAATAATGGATCCATATCGACCGTTTGACCGTAAAGGTGCACCGGCAAGATGGCTTTTGTTCGGGATGTGATCCTGCCTTCCACCTGGTTAATATCCATCAAACAGGTATTTTCATTTATATCAACGAAGACCGGAGTCGCTCCTGCCAATACGATGGCCTCCGCTGTTGCAATAAACGTATGCGAAACTGTAATGACTTCATCTCCAGGACCAATCCCCAAAGCACGTAAGATAATTTGTAATGCGGTGGTTCCGTCGCTAACACCAATCCCAAATTGAGCGTTGCAAAACCGGGCGAAGTCTTTTTCCAATGCCTGAACATTCTCCCCTAAGAAAAGATGCATGCTATCGAATACTTTTTCCATTTCAGAAAAAATCTCATCTTTAAGAGGGAGATATTGGGCATGCAGGTCTACTAACGGGATATTCATGAGGGTTCTCCTAATTTGCGTTCAATTTTTCGAAGGATTCTGGCTGGATTCCCAGCAGCAATGGAAAAGGCAGGCACATCGTGGGTCACAACACTACCAGCCCCGATAATGGCGCCTTCACCGATGGTGACTCCGCAAAGGATGGTGGCATTGCTTCCGATCGAAGCCCCGCAACATATCAACGTGGAAACACAATTCCAGTCCGCCTCGGTTTGCAATCCTCCTGCCAAGGTAGTTGCCCGGGGGTATTTATCGTTAATAAACATGACCCCGTGTCCAATAAAAACGTTATCTTCAATAGTAACTCCTTCACAAATGAATGAGTGGCTGGATACCTTGACATGGCGTCCAATGCGGGCACCTTTCTGTATTTCGACAAAGGTCCCAATCTTGCTGCCATCACCGATCTCGCATCCGTATAAATTGACGAAGGCATAGATCCTCACATCGTGACCTAATTTCACATCCGGCGCGATCCTGGTGAAATCTCCGTTTACCATTGGATCTCCTCCATCACCCCATTATTGCTTAATGACTTTTGAGCAGCCTCCAGGATTTTCACCACATGCAAACCCACTTCCCCGCTACTGCAGGGTTTTTCATGCTGGTCAATGCAATCCAGAAAATGCTGGCACTCCACCTTGAGTGGTTCGACAAACCGGATATTAGGGATCAATATATCCCCATATCTATAAGCGAATTGGAATTCACCGAAATTATTAGTGTACTCGGGTGTCTCCACCCCCTTGTCATAGATCTTTATTTTCTCCAGACTTTCAATATCGTTATAAACGGCCATCTTTTTACTTCCAACTACAGTCACCCTCCTAACCTTGCACGGATCCAGCCAACTGACATGGATATGGGCCATAATGTTGTCAGGAAAAGCCATATTGACATATGCCACATCAAGGATGTCATTGAAGACACAGGAAGAGCCTTGTGCGCTTACCGCCAAGGGTAACTTGTTGAGCAGGAAGAGCAGGATCGAGATATCGTGGGGTGCAAGGTCCCACAGCACGTTCAAGTCCCGCGAGAACAGCCCAAGATTCAACCGGGCTGCGTCCAGGTAATAAACCTGACCAAGGTCTCCATGATCGATTAAGTTTTTCATGGAGTGGACAGCTGCGTTGTATTCGAAGGTGTGCCCCACCATGAGTACCAGACCTTTTTTATCAGCCAGTTCAATCAACTCTTCAGCATGAGCTGAGCTTAGTGTCAGGGGTTTCTCCACCAAAACGTTAAGTCCATGCTCCAGACAATTTTTAGCAATCGGATAATGGGTTGTTGGTGGGGTGGCAATCACCGCGGCGTCCAATTTCTGATCGAAAAAGTCCGTATAGAGCTCGGTAGTCAAAACGGTCGGGTAAGTCTTTTTAATTTTCTCGAGTCGATCCTGCTTCAGGTCGGCTACCATGACCAGTTCCGATTTGGGAAGATCGACGAAGTTTCTAATCAGGTTTGGTCCCCAATATCCACTCCCGATCATCCCTACTCTGATCTTGTCCATTTTCTCTCCAAAAATTATATAGTTAATTAAATTTGATAAACAGTTAGATCGCTCCCTTGCGAGATAGGATGACAAAGGGAGTCTTCAGGATGATCATCAGGTCCATTTTGCACGATTGTTTTTCAACATACTTAATATCCATGTTCATCATTTCGTCAAAACCTAACGTATTCCGTCCACTTACCTGCCAGAGACCGGTCAACCCGGGCTTGGCATTCATCCTGCGATGATACCAGGGCTTGTACATTTCGATCTCATATGGAATGGCTGGCCGTGGACCCACTATGCTCATATCACCCACCAGTACATTCCAGAATTGAGGTAACTCATCCAGGCTTGTAGGGCGGAGTATCCGCCCCAAACGGGTGACGCGACCGTCACAAGTCAATTTCTTCACAGAGTTGGCTTCGGGTATAAGATTGTCTTGTTCGGATTGACCATTATTAATTAAGGTCCTGATATACGCCTGGTGAATGGATGGGTCAGCTTTTTGGCACATTGTTCGGAATTTATAACAAGGGAATTGGGCATCCTTCCATATTTCCTTCCCGGATTGAACCTTCCGTTTTCCACCGACTCTTTGTTGGATAAAGAGAGCCGGGCCGGGGGAATCCAGACGGATCAAGATCGCTATTAATAGCATGAGTGGCGAAAGCAAGATCAAGGCGGTTAATGAGGCAATAATATCGAAAGAACGCTTCAGAAAATAGTAGAATGATCGCCTTAAAGTTTGATTAGCAGGAAGAAGAAGAGTATTTCCGGCCAGATCATTTATGTTCGTTTCCTGTTGCATTGTGGTCCCTCCCTTCATTAAATAGTTATTTCTTTTTTTGAGAATAAGCCCGGTACTGATAATAATTTTCGGAAATGTTTTCTCCATTAATGATCAATCCAATCACGCTTGATTTGATACTCGCTAATTGTTCCAGGGTAGCAGCCAGTTTTTCTTTTCCGATGAAGGCTCGTTTCACAACAACCAGGACTCCGTCAACCAGGGGTGCGATGATACATGCGTCTGTTACCGCCAGGACTGATGGTGAATCAATCAGAACAAAGTCATATTTATTCCGCAAATCTGCCAGTAAAATCTTCAATCGGTCCGAACTCAAGAGATTGACCGGTTCTTTTGTGGACCTCCCACTTGTAATGATCGAGAGACCAGGGAATATTGTCGACCTGGTGATCTTCTCTACTTCCACCTTGCCTTGCAAGTAGTCGCTAAACCCCGTCTTATTGGGTATATTATTAATTTTGTGAATTGAAGCGAGTCGGAAATCTCCGTCAACCAGGACGACCTTCTTCCCTGCCTGGGATAACACATACGAAAGACCGCTAATTATGGTCGATTTTCCCTCCCCCTGAAGAGCACTGGTTATGAGCAGAGTTTTACACGAGGTATCTTCTATATTTTTTAATAAGGTGGTTCTTAACCTTAAAAATGCTTCTGTAGTGTACAAATCACCATTAAGCGGAATATTGCGGATTTTCTTATTGCGTCCCGTTGGGATTCTTCCAAGCATGGGCAACCTGGCTACTTCTATGATTTGTTCTGATGAGAAGAGAGTTGTATCCAGGTTTTCAAATATCAGGACCAGGCCAAAACCTGAAATAAGACTGATGATAAATCCTAGACCCAGGTAAAGTACTTTATTTGGTTTTGATGGCGCTTCTGGAAAAACAGCCGGATTAACCACGGAAATCAGGTTAGCCTGAGCGGCTTCCCTAACTCGAAGTTGTTCATATTGGGATAATAACGAATTATAAATTTGCTGTTTTAAGTCGACTTCTTCTCCTGCGGCCGAGATTGCTGCTTGATTAGGTGGGTTTTTTACTGTTAGCAGGTTGTAATTAACCCTGGCCTGGTTCAGGTCGCTCTCAGCTTGATCCACCTGGATTTTGAGTATTTCAGATGAGGGTTTCCCTGCTCCCGAATAGAACTCGCTTGCTTGCGAAATAAGAATGTCACCCAAGGTGTTGGCAGCGTTAACCGCCAGGGTGGGATCATGATCCTCCACGGAGATCGAGATTAATTCCGTATAGGCGATAGACTCCACACTAATCTTGGGTGGCTTGGATATGTTGAGTTGTTTATCCAGCTCATCAAGTAAGGGCTGGCTCGTGGCAATAATAATATAGGTATTTATCAACTGGATTGTGGACGAGTAATCCTGATAAGTTGCACTGTATGAAGCGGTTGCGATTCGAAGGGTGGCGGTCGCCGTATAAGAAGGCTTCATTAACCACGTCCCAGCAATCACTACTGCCATTGTTAATACGACAGTAATCACAACCACCCATTTTCTACGCAAAATGATATCGATATAAGTTCTTAGGTTCATTCTCCCTCGGCAAAAAATCTGAGGATGATAAACATTGAGTTAATTTATATTGCCAATGTTCTTAGCGAAAGCAAAACCATGGTTTTCCATGGGTGTTAAAAATATTTTCTCTGAAAAGTATTCAGTAATTATTGTTATTTATCCTATACTCATTACGACCGCGTTAGAATTTCTCAATTTAAAAAACGCTTAATAGAGGCCGCCCATTCCAGGGATCAAAGAAAACGATAATGCTGAAACATTATTCCTATCCCTAATACTCCATCAGAAAGAGCTTCTGTCCTAACTACCACTCCACTCGTTGCAAGTTTTGAGCTTCCCCATTCAAGGGATCCGGTTGGAAATGCAATTTTCACTGACAAATCCTGCCCTTTTTCAATAAAACGGTTAAATAATACATATACACCACTAGCACTCAAGTTAAGAACCGTAGCGGTCTCTTCAAATTTTTCCCCCATCAGGGAAAGCCCTCGGACCAGAGCCGGGTAAGCACATGTCATTCTTGGTTTTTCACGCCTTTCGGGCATGGAATTATTTCTTCGCTTCTGGTCCATAGGCCTCCTAAATCTATGACTCTGGTTCTGCGATAAATCGCCAAAAAAATGTTTGATACATAATATAGCAAATATGCCATCGGAATACACCGTCGAATCCGGTACAATAATTGCGCACCGCTGCCAATTTTTTTTGGCCTATCGTGGCATTTTATGACCATTAAATAGGCACAAATGTACTGTCTAATTTAATTTAATCATCCAGACGGAATTGGGATTCCCGTCTGGATGATTAAATTTTATTTATCCTATATTTATTCTGCTTAATCCAAGCCGTTGCGGTGAGCGAAAACCAATAGCTCCAACCGGTCAGTAACCCCCAATTTCTCGTATATTGAAGTCAAATGATGACGTACCGTAGTTTCACTTAGGCAGAGTTGTTTGGCAATTTGGTAATTTTTTCGTCCCTGCCCTATTTGCTGAATTACCTGTCGTTCACGCTGACTGAGATTATTAATTGACTCGGCTTGAGGGTCTTGAATAATCAGTTGTTGAGCATTTGTCAATCCGGAAAGCAGGTTAGCAATCATACTCCGTTCGATCCATACTTCCCCGGCATGGACTTTCTGGATGGCCTTGATAAGGGTTTCGGGAGTCTGTGTCTCTACAACGATTCCCAAAACCCCTTCCTGAACAGCTTTGATAAGAAGCTGGGCTTCGTCCGGTCGGGCGAGCAGGATAACTCTTGAGCCACTCGAAGCTTTGGATAACTTTCGGATAATATCCAAGCCAATTGATCTGAAGGGATCTAATTTTAGCAAGATGATATTGGGTTTTAGCGACCCAACGATATCTAACCCTTGTTTAGCATCACCAGCCTCGCCGACAACTTTCATACCCTGGTGCCCATCGGTGATGAGACGCAGCCCTGTTCTAACCAGAGTATAACTGTCGATAATGATTATGCGAATATGATCTGCAGATGAGGTCTTCATCACTTACGTTCACCTTTGAAGAACGAGTAAGTAAATCCTATATAAGTTTTAGGTCACGAAGTAACAGCTACCAGAATACCGCTGATTCCCATTATTAATTTGGGGTTATATGAGCCAGACTAATCTAAAATATTAACCCATTGAAGCCAAGAAATGCCCAGATATTTTCGACCCCTGTGGTCAAAAATCTCACCCTTCAATAGATATTTATATATTAGTTTATCAAAAAAACTGAAGTAAATCAATTACAACTATATTGCAAACCGTGGCTGTGTTATCACCTGGGATACCTTCTGGAGTGTATCTCCGAAATATATTGAGGGAAATATTACTAAAATACTAATCCTTCCAATTATGCCAACGATTTTGTGATAAAATAGAACTCCTGTTCTTATTCCTGGATACCCTAAAAACAATATGGATTTTAAACTTAACGCCCCCTTCCGACCCACCGGTGATCAACCGGAAGCAATCCGCCAACTCGTGGACGGCGTACAGCGAGGACTAAAAAACCAGGTCCTACTTGGCGCAACAGGAACTGGTAAAACGTTTACCATTGCATCGGTGATCCAGGAGGTGCAGAAACCAGCTCTTATCATGGCTCATAACAAAACTCTGGCGGCACAACTTTATGCCGAGTTCCGAGAATTTTTCCCCGAAAATGCTGTTTCATATTTTGTATCATATTACGATTATTACCAGCCTGAAGCATACGTCCCCCGCCATGACCTGTTTATTGAAAAAGAGACTGAGATAAACGAGGAGATTGAGCGTCTTCGATTGGCAGCCACAACTGCATTAATGTCACGACGGGATGTAATTATTGTTGCTTCTGTGTCCTGCATCTACGGTCTGGGAAACCCGGAAGAATACGGAAAAGGAGTGGTGCAATTAAAAATGGGGGAAATCACGCGACGAAATGCACTTATCCGCCAGCTTGTGGATGGACAGTACCAACGTAATGATATGGAGCTGCGTCCAGGAACGTTTCGAGTGCGCGGGGATACGCTGGAGATCATCCCAGCCTACGAAAACAAACGCGGTTACAGGATCACTTTTTTCGGTGACGAAGTCGAACGCATCTCAGAGGTGAATCCTCTTACCGGTGAAATTCTCTCCGAACCTCAAAAAGTGGATATCTATCCTGCAAAACATTACCTCGCTGGGGAAGACCGGCTAAAAGTGTCAATCGCCAATATCGAAAAAGAACTTGATGAACGTGTGGCATTTTTCAAAGCAAGTGAGAAATTGCTTGAAGCTCAACGCATTGAGCAGCGCACTCATTATGATCTGGAAATGTTAAGAGAAGTCGGAACCTGTGCCGGAATAGAAAACTATTCACGACAACTTGACCAGCGTGCACCCGGAACGCATCCCTGGACGCTGGTGGATTTTCTACCGAGTGATTACCTGCTGGTCATCGACGAGTCGCATATGAGCATACCGCAGATTCGGGGTATGTATAACGGTGACCGATCCCGGAAAGAAACCCTGGTGGAATATGGTTTCAGGCTTCCCTCGGCGCTGGATAACCGCCCACTCAAATTCGAAGAATTCGAACAAGTAATGGGCAGCACAATTTACACATCCGCGACACCCGGACCATATGAGATGAGCCATGCGGATCAAGTGGTCGAACAGATCATCCGACCTACGGGACTTGTGGATCCCGGAAGTGGAAGTTCGACCGACAAAGGGGCAGATAGACGACCTGGTGAAGGAAATCCGAGGGAGAGTCGAAAACGGTCAACGAGTTTTGGTTACCACGCTTACGAAGCGGATGGCAGAAGACCTTTCGGAATATTTGATGGAACTCGGGATCAAAGTACATTACTTACACTCAGAAGTGGAGACCCTCGAAAGAATCGGGATTTTAAGAGACTTGCGTTTGGGTGTGTTCGATGTGATCGTAGGAATCAACCTGCTGCGTGAAGGTCTCGACCTGCCCGAGGTTTCATTAGTGGCAATCCTGGATGCGGACAAGGAGGGATTCTTGCGCTCAGATACCGCACTCATCCAAACCACCGGTCGAGCTGCACGCCACATCGATGGAAGAGTGATAATGTATGCTGACCGAATCACTGACTCAATGAAGCGCGCTATTGATGAAACAAGTAGACGACGAACCAAGCAAGTAACCTTCAACCAAGAACACGGAATCGTGCCAGTCAGCATCCATAAAGCCATCCGTGACCTGACCGATCAAATGTCACCCAAGGCGGTTTCCGAAATGAAGGGGGAGTATAAAACCGGAAAACATAAAGATGTCACCTCTCGCTCGGAATTGCAAAGAGTTATTAGTGAAATGGAAAAACAAATGAAAGAAGCAGCCAAAAATTTGGAATTTGAACGGGCTGCAGCGCTGCGAGATGAGATGTACGAATTAAAATCGATCCTGGCAGATGATGAGAATTTAAAGCCATGGGAGCGATTGAAGTTGTTAGTGGGAGATGATTAATCATTATCCGGAGAGCATGCAACTCTCCGGTTTTATTGGTAGATTTGGGATGCAAATTCCAAACCTCAATCTCTAATTACTTCCAGCCCCCTGCGCCTCTTAATGGAACGAAAGACACTGCCAGGTTATCCTGACAACTAAAGTCCTCCCCTTTTCGTTCCCACACTTCCAAATATTGGGAACCGCGAGCCCCCACTGGGATGACCAAGCGACCTCCATCAACCAACTGGTCCAGCAATGGTTGTGGTGCTGAAGGTGCAGCTGCTGCCACCAGAATCCCATCATATGGAGCCCCTTCCGGCCATCCCAGCGACCCGTCACCGGTGTGCACCTTTATGTTTTCAAACCTCAGATCTATGAGTAGTTTGGCGGCTTGCGCGGCTAATTCGGGGATCATTTCCACAGTATGAACTTCCGCCACCAACATCCCCAAGACTGCTGCCTGGTAACCGGATCCGGTTCCCACTTCCAAAGCATGGTCGGTTAAGTCCAATTTCAGCAATTCAGTCATTAGCGCGACGATGTAAGGTTGAGATATTGTCTGTCCGTAGCCAATCGGAATTGGACCATCAGCATATGCCCATGCTAGATCATCATTAGGAATGAAATGGTGACGCGGCACTGATCCCATTACTGATAAAACGCGGGGATCCATAATTCCGCGAGCCGCAATTTGGTCTGTAACCATATTTGTGCGGGCAACGAAGTACTCGTCATCGCTCATTGCAGTTGCCTAGCTATCTGTCGATCCACTTTACCCATAGGGTATTTTACAAGTTCGGATGGCAAAACCCAGGATAATTCTGCTGCTTCCATAGGTGTTGGCTCACCTTCGGTTAATTCACAAATAAATGCATGTAACGTGATACGGAAGTGAGTATAAGCATGGTGGTACGTTCCGAATTTTTCGCCTACACGAATATTTACCCCGAGTTCTTCCCGAATTTCGCGTTTCACACACTTCTCAAGGCTTTCACCCGGTTCGACTTTTCCGCCTGGGAATTCCCACATACCACCCAGCAATCCTTTTGATGGGCGCCTTGCAAGCAGGATTTTCCCGTCACGCCGGAGGATCGCGGCAGTAACGGTAAAATGGGGGACTTCAGGTTTTGGCTTCAATACCGGGCGCAATTCCTGGAGGCCAAGAGCAAACGATTTACACAAGCCTTTAAGCGGGCATTGCAAACAAACAGGGTTGCGTGGCAGGCAGATGCTGGAACCCAGGTCCATCAATGCCTGGTTGTATTCCCCCGCACGTCCTTTGGGTAGGTGTTTTTCAGCAAGTGTCCAAAGGATTTCTTCTCCTGTTTTTGAGTCAGCAGGTTCAGCGACGTTAAAAACCCGGGCATAAACCCGCCTAAGGTTACCATCAAGCGCGGCCGTATCAAGTCCAAAAGCCATTGAAGCAATTGCCCCCACCGTATAACGCCCAATTCCGGGGAGCCCGCGCAATGCGATAAGATCGTGAGGAAGCATTCCACCATATTTTTCCATCACAATCTGTGCTGCCTTATGGATATTTCGAGCCCGGCTATAGTAACCGAGTCCCTCCCAAAGGGAAAGTACATCCTGCTCGGAAGCTGCCGATAAAACCCCAACATTTGGAAATCTATCCATCCAGCGTTTGAAATATGGCAGGACCGTATCAACGCGCGTCTGTTGCAGCATAATCTCTGAAACCCAAACCGCATATGCGTCAGGGTGTCCACGCCAGGGCAATTTCCGTCCCCGAAGGGAATACCATTCCAGGATTTTTTTGGAGAAACGAGACATATTAAAAAAATGCACGAAGGTACGAAAGGCTGGGCTGCCTTCATCCGTAATCCTTCGTGGTGCCTGCCTTTCAAGGCGGAGGTTGAGAATTCTCGCTAAAATTGAAAGCCGCTACGCGCAGGAATTACCTTATAAGAGAAATTCTTCACAAGAGCAAAAAGTTTATCCTGTAACTGTGACCAACTATCCGAATTCAGTGCCCGTTGAACATCTGCCAAACCTTCAGCCAATATACTTACCTGGATCTGTGGGTATTCTCCAAAGACTGTCGCCCAAGCTTCCGCTGGTTGGAGACCCAATCTTTGAACTCCAGGGACAAATTCATTTATTACGAACTCAAAATAATCCTGTTCGTGGTCGGGAGCGATGTCCCAAGTCATGATAAGTTTTACAGCCATGTCTACAGATCCTTACATGAATCGCTTTCGGTCAGGAAAACTAACTTAATTATTCTGCCGATGCATTACAAGGGAATTGCATATTGATTCGAGCTCATCATGCCCAGATTGCCAATTATTAGTACGACATTACTCCCTTTGGTAATCCAGTACAATCACCTTTGTTTCGTCGGGGAGGGATGACTTGGAGACCTTGAGGGTTGGCATCGTTTCAGCCTCGTGCAGACCCATTTCTTTCATAAATTTATCTAACTTGTCGAGTGGCACTTTTGCCTCTGGTGAAAAGAAATGCATCGGAATTACTATGTTTGGTTCCAGCAGACTTACCACTTCAGCTGCCTTGGCAGCATTTAGCCCAGTACCGCCACCCACGGGAACCAGCGCAACATGCACTGTCCCCAACGCTTCAATCTCCGCCTGTGTTGGCACTGAGCGAAGATCTCCTAAATGTGCCACAGTGATACCCATGTAATCAAACACATAAAGCGTGTTCCGAGGCTTATCTGAGGCTGCCTTCTTACTAGAAGTATCAGTTTGAACACCGGTAATAAACACACCACCAATCTCAAACTCTCCCGGCCCGGTTATTGCGTGACTGTATCCTTTCACAGTACTCAGGCAATTATGTCCGGGAGCATCATGGCTGGAAGTGACAATATCAGCCTTAAGTTTAAGAGGTTCATACCCAACCGTCTCTGCGTCGAATGGATCAGTGACAACGGTTGCCATGCTTCGTTCGGTCAGTCTAAAACAGGAATGCCCGTACCAGGTTATCTCCATTAAGTTCTCCGTGAGGGCTATTATACTCGTATAATAATGGGGTGGAAAATTCAATCGAATCTCGCCATTCCGCTGGTGCATCGGTCGAACAAACAGAGGATGGGTGGCGAATGGAAATCAATTCAGGAGGTCGTGGCACTTATCGCCTGGCCCAGATCGATGACTACGTCATATTGAGACGAAGGAAATTTAAGCACGCACCACCTTGGAGAATCCGCTTACAGGCGAAGGTCTCTGCCCCAAATCTACCCGGGACATGGGGATTTGGACTGTGGAACGACCCATTTGGATTTTCTCTCGGGTTTGGACGTACCGAGGGACGATTACCGGTCTTACCGAATGCAGCCTGGTTTTTCCATGCATCTCAACCAAATTGGTTATCGCTTCGGGGTGACATCCCTGCAAATGGATTTTTCGCCGGAACTTGGAACTCACCTCGCATCCCATCTCTTCTCCTTGCACCAGCATTAATCACCCTGCCCATGCTATTATTCAAACCTTTCTCGCGCCTCTTGCGCATGCTAACAGCAATAATTGTGGTACAAGATGCCGCTCCGATCGATATAGATGTTACAAGCTGGCATGATTATTCAATTGATTGGCTACGCGAAATCCTGGAATTTAAAATTGATGGTGAAACCTGTTTTAAAACCGATGTGTCGCCGCGCCACCCCCTGGGGCTGGTGCTTTGGATCGATAACCAGTTCGCTGCCTGGACTCCAGAAGGACACCTCGGGTATGGGACTCTGGACAGCCCAAATGCGAGTTTGGAAATAAAATCCCTGGAAGTGTACCCCTGATTTGGGCTCAAATTCTCTGCTAAGTGGGTGGTGAATTCTTCAATGAATAATATTCACTCAATGTCGACGACTAAGGGTTATGCCATATCGTTCATCCATACCTGCCGCGTCCCCCAATTATTCTGTGGGCTGGATCTCAGGAGAATAGGAAGACTTATTTACCTCAATGTTGGCTGCTTTTAAGAAATTCATGGCATTCTCATCCGTACGATAGGCAACACTGTAGACCAGCCGGGTAATTCCAGCATTAATCAGTGCTTTTGTACAATTAATGCAGGGAAGATGGGTGACATAACAAGTGGCACCCTTCGTAGAAACACCATGCAATGCACCTTGAATGATAGCGTTCGTTTCTGCATGGATAGTTCGAATGCAGTGACCGTCCACCATTAAATGCCCATCTTCGTCGCAATGCGGCTGTCCAACTGGTGAACCATTAAATCCGGTTGTCAGGATACGTTTATCGAGGACCAAAACACAACCGACAAATGCCCTATCACAGGTACTGCGCTCTGATACAGCGTATGCAATTTTCATGAAATACGAATCCCAATCTGGACGCATTTGATTACCTTTCGAGAAATAATGATTAACTGCAGCGATTATACTTCTCCTTTCAGATTCTTCTTTATTCCAAAGCCACAGGCAGGATATTAGGATCCATAAATTTCCCGTATTTAAATCCGCCAAGCTTTTATATGTTAATGATTGGATTCTATCTTAAGTAATTCTCTCGCGGATCTGGTCAGTGAATGAGAAGGGATATCCAGATTGGCAAACAATAACGATGTTTCAACCGGGGTTGTGTCTGCTCCAGGTTCAAAGGAAACCAATAGACCTTAACATTACAATTCCACGAACCGGTCTACGCAAAACGATTCAGGGTTGCAGCCCCCGAGCGGGTAGAATTCTCCAGGACTTACTTTGAACTTCTTACAATACAGGGAATTAACCGACCAATAAACCATTCATCCATGCGGATCAGATTAAGAGGTTTTTGCCATATGCAAGGCCAGGTCTGCTCGGATTAATAAAAAGTCGCTGTAATTAATTATATTTCCATTCGTTCACGCAACTGTCCGATGAAATTGCGCGGTAGAACGCCAGCATGAATTGCTTGATGCAATAATTCAAGCAAATCCGTCTCAGAGAGGATAATTGGGTTGGAAATTTTTCCCTTTTCCTGCCGGGCCGAGAAACGGATTTTCTCCCGACCATCCTCAAGGATTAGTTTTTCAAAACTGAGTTCCTGATCTTCAATCTTGACGAAAGACGAAGATAATACCTTGGCATTTTCCAGGGGATCCATATGACCTTCCAATACAATCGCCAGAGTTGTCCGATGAACTTAGTTTACCATATCGATTTAGGTGAAATCTAAAAGTCCCCGGAGAATCGCGAAAGCGATATTCAGAGGACTTTTAATATACTTTATGGGCTTTTACCGAATTGTTTTTCCAGGTTCTGGCTAAACCTTTTATACTTCAATAAAGGCAGAGTCAATGATTCCTACAATCACAGAAATAATGCATGCGTCAGGGTTCCTAAGAACCTGACGAGCGCCATTTCCTTCCCTATTCACAAGAACAGTATCGCCAATCCCAGCATGGCTATTATCCAACGCAATAAAGTCTTCATCGCAGGTCTCTCCCTCCAATACCATAGGTTGTACGACCAGCAGCCTCCGGTTCTTATAATCCCGGTGGCTGATAGTGGTTACCACTGTCCCAATTACCTTTCCAAGTACCATTGGATTTTTGTCAGGAAAACTGGTTCCTGCCTCTTGAAAGTGTGAAATTAAACTCACCTTCCGGGTGAATCGCCAACTCATCTATAATGCCAACAAGGGCCAGGTCAATAGGTACAAATTTGACGTCGGGCATTGCCAACGCGGCTTCACGAGATCGGACCATTACGCAAAGATCACCTGGACCAGCATCAACAATATCTGCAGCCACCTGAAGGTTCCCAATGGGTTCCAGGTTTTTATTCAACGGCTGAACGACCAGCAGTTTCAATCCCTGGGTGCCAGTGTATTTAATTGAGCAAATTGCGGAACCCTTCACTCGTCCGAACAGCATCGACTATTTCACTCCCGTGCTTGTCAGCACCCGCTGAATAATGACATCCAGCAACTCTGGGTCCACCTGGTTTCCCATGCGGGAGATAACTGCCTCGCGTATGCGCACTTGCAGATTTTTTTCCGATTGATCAAGAGAAATTCCTTGGATTTGAGGGGACGCTGCCGGTATATTCTTTTGAGCAAGGTAAGGCCGTACAGGAGCGCTGGGAGGGTTGTCTGGTTGGGTACGAACAAGTTGCATCCCCAGCCGGTTTGCTTTTTCATAAGCCAATTCAGTCAATACAACGTTCTCGGTGACATTAAGCGACATTTCTCCGCGCTTGAACATATCTTCGATATCTCGTTCGGTATAGAATTCTTTGGGCATAGCTTCTCCCTTCAAGCGTCGATCCAATGCGACTTACGCGCTCTTCCGACCTTCCAAATTCTCAAGCGTTTGGACAGCAGCATTCTTCGCGGTAAGTATTTCTGCTTCCGAACCGGAAAGCCACATTCGGCCAAAACGTCCAACAGAGGATACGTGAACCAGCTTGATGCTTGCTGTTTTCTCGGCTTCATTACAGGCGATATTTATATAGGCAGCCGGGGCACATTCGAGAACGAGCATGGTTTCCCCGGCTACCAGCATGCTGCCTCGCCGAAACCGGTTGATTAATTGAGCCTGGTAAGGATCTACGCGGGTTATCACCTGGATTGAAACCACTTCCGGCTTAATCCGGTCTGCCATGCTCAACCCCAACCGACTCAGGACCACATTCCCAGCTTCAAGGACTGCCGCCTGGTTGGGTGAATGAACCTCGAACATCCCGAATTCACGTTCAACGATCTGCGCTCCAGGACGGGCTTCAGTGGCTTTCACAGCAATGTCCACCACCCGGAAAACTTCGTTTCCGGGAGCCATCTCCACATACAATGCTGCCATTCCCTCAGTTGGAAGGTCGCCCTGGGTTATCGTCCCAACAAACGATGCGTATTGCGGCTGCATTTTGTCAAGATAGCAATAACAACGCAGCGAAAACGTATCAGCCATGGACAATTCTCCTTTTCGCTAAGATCATTGGTAAACATCCCAGGCTAAACCAGGCTTTCATGCGTAATAAAAAGCCACAGGTTGATTTCAGCAAGGTTTTTTTGATCAGTGAAGCACTGGAAAAAATCACCAGCGCTCAACCTGATGGTTATTTGGTTTTGGGCTCCGATGAGCGACCACCAATGCTGCCCTTGCTGGTTTTCGGAAGGATCATTTCCACATCCAAATGGGGACGAGGAATTACATGGACCGAAACCAACTCACCAACACGCTTTGCCGCGGCAGCACCAGCATCCGTGGCTGCTTTCACAGCGCCCACGTCACCGCGTACCATCACGGTCACATACCCGCCGCCGACATATTCAGAGCCAATCAAATTCACGTTGGCAGCCTTGACCATGGCATCTGCAGCTTCCACCGCACCGACCAGGCCTTTTGTCTCGACCATTCCGAGAGCAATCAAAGTAGGATCTAAAGCCATTTTGTACCATCCTTTCAAAATTTGGATTGAGAATTTCAGTTTTTCTTAAAATCCAGAATTTCACTGACGACCTGACGCACAACCCGCTCGATGTTCTCAGCGTTGGCAAGCGGTGACTTTTCACCTGGCAAAAAAGCCTCAAGTGGAGGTGGTATGGTTTCATATGCCAGGCGTTTAATATTGATCAGATGATAGGCGGAAACATTATCTCCAGTAATTGCACCTCCTACACCGCCAGAGCCAAGGGTAAATGACGGCATTACTCCGGCAGTCAAGCCAATAGCGCCCAATGTACCCATGGTATTAACCAAAATACGAAATACAGGTTTTTCCAGACCAAACGCCATAATGACACGCTCGTCGTTCGCATAAATGATCTGTGTGTGACCGAGTCCGCCTGCCTCTATGATGGCGATGGACCTTTCACATCCCTGCTCCCAACCATCCACAACGTACCATGCCAAAACTGTTGTCATCTTTTCATGAGAGAGGGGTTCTTCCTTTCCAGTTTTAGTAAGGGTAGTGACAAGGATACGCGTTTCAGGCGGAACATGAAAGCCAGCCATTTCGGCTACAAAAGATGCCGATTTCCCCACGACTGTTGTATTGGGATTGCCATCTGGGTGAAAAGTGACCTGGCGCAATGCATCAGTTTCTTGAGGACTTGTAAAATATGCACCTTCCCCCCGCATGCGTTCTGCCAATTGGGTGGCAATCGGTAAATCAGCAATAACGGCCTGTTCGGTTGCGCAGATGGTGGAATAATCAAAAGCTTTTGAAGCGACAATATATCGGGCAGCTTTTTCAACATCCGCGCTTCGGTCTACATATACAGGGACATTTCCTGGACCAACTCCATATGCTGGTTTCCCAGTCGAATGCGCAGCCCTAACCATGGGAGTTCCACCGGTTGCCAGGATAATCGCGGTATGACGGTGAGTCATCAATTCCTGAGTCCCTGGGAGGGAAATTTGCTCGAGGCATCCTATCAGGCCCCTGGGTGCCCCTGCGTTCTCTGCAGCCAAAGCCATTGTGCGGGCAGCCTCCAACGTGCAGCCTCTTGCTGCAGGGTGGGGGGAAAAAACAATGGCATTACGTCCTTTTACGGCAATCAGAGCTTTAAAAAATGTAGTTGAGGTGGGGTTTGTAGATGGGATTAAACCCGCCACAACACCCATTGGCCAGGCAATTTCATATAGTCTACGGGCGGAATCGTGCCGGATTACACCTACCGTTTTTAGATCGCGGATGCTTTCCCAAACCCCCCTTGATCCGAATTCATTCTTAATTTTTTTATGAGCCGCTACACCATAACCGGTT
The DNA here is from genome assembly GCA_963826215.1 of uncultured Chloroflexia bacterium. GTDB lineage: Bacteria > Chloroflexota > Anaerolineae > Anaerolineales > Villigracilaceae > UBA877. Next base: position 1,073,134 of record CAWGWL010000033.1, read on the forward strand.
TCTTCCTGGGCCAAGCGCCCCAGCCGTTCCGAGGCTTGCACACCGGCTGCAGACATGGCAGCACACACCCGGTCAACTTCTTCCTGGGATGCGCGACTCCAGGATTTCCAGGCTTCATGCGCTGCATTAACCAGGTCACGTGACTCTTGAATTGAGGAGAGGTCTTTATCGAGTCCCATCGTGATTATCCTTCATCCAACCTGTTTACGTTTTTCGAAAAGAAACTTTTCCATCCACTTCAAGTGAATCGATAACTGCCATGATGACCGCATCCACTGGAGAATCCTTGGTTATGTTCGTCTGACGAGCCGACGAGCCTGCACAGGTGAGCACCAGTTCACCTATTCCTGCATCTACGGTATCCACAGCAACATATGGCTTCCCTACCGGATCCCCCCGTTCATCTGTTTGACGCAATATGAGCAATTTCCGCGAAAATAATTTCTCATCTTTTATTGTCGCAACAGTGGTTCCAATTACTCTGGCAATAAGCATAGCAGATCTCCAAATTTAATAATTCCTGGCTGATGCCTGGACTGGCACATTGGGAGTTGGAGCGCTCGTGGGGCCTTGAATGATCTTCACCCCTGCGCTGGCACCGATGCGGGTAGCCCCAGCTTTGATCATATTTTCTGCATCTTCGTACGTACGAACCCCTCCTGCAGCTTTTACACCCATTTCAGGACCAACCACCCGCCGCATCAAGGCGACATCATGCACGGTGGCTCCACCACTGGCGAACCCGGTGGAGGTTTTCACATAATCTGCCCCCGCTTCTTTTGCGAGAAGGCAGGCAATGGTTTTTTCCTCATCGGTCAGCAGGATGGCTTCAATAATTACTTTCACGATCGACTTACCCGCATGAGAGGCGGCAACAACTCCACGAATATCCTTGGCGACCAGGTCCAGATCACGCGCTTTTAATGCTCCCACGTTGATAACCATGTCAATTTCTGTAGCACCGTGGCTCAGGGCAACCTGAGTTTCGAACGACTTAACTTCCGGTGAAGTAGCTCCCAGAGGGAAGCCGATTACTGTGCACACTTTTACCGGTGATCCTTCCAATAATTTGGCACATAATTCCACCCAGGTGGGATTTATGCAAACTGATGCAAAACCGTACTTGCGGGCTTCGAAACACAACTGGGCGATTTGTTCCTGAGTGGCGTCTGGTTTTAACAGCGTATGATCAATCATTTTTGCGAGGTCAAGGTCGTTGGGAATGACGCCAATCGTGGAAGAAAGCCGTTCCGCGCCAGCACTTACCACATTTCCAGCGCGGTCGAAGCATGTGCGCACACATTGTGATTCAGCACAGGTAAACTTGCAGTGTCCGCCGTCTGGGACATTCAACTTTTCCTGCTTTTCCAACATGGCAGCAAGGACTTCATGAGTTATTATTTCAACCAATTGCTCTACTGACCTGGTATCAGACAACATTTCTGGCCTCTATTTAAAATATTTCTTTTCAACTACAGAAATCTTCTCCACGCGCCGAGCGTGGCGATCTCCACCAAAATCGGTAGATAACCAGGTTTTTACAATTTGCCTGGCTAAATTAACGCCGATCAAGCCTGCTCCCAAAGTCAAGACATTCGTATCATTATGTTCGCGGCTATTTACAGCCGAGGAGTAGTCATAAGCCATTCCAGCACGTATCCCTGGCACCTTGTTTGCCACGATACAACTGCCAATTCCTGCCCCATCAATCATGATGCCACGCCAGGCTTTTCCCGTACTGACTAACTTTGCTACTTCATGGGCATAATCCGGGTAGTCGACTGCAGCCTTACTGAAGGTTCCAACATCGACTACATCCAAACCCATTCCACTAAGATCAGCTTTAAGCGTCTCCTTCAACTCAAATCCGCCATGATCAGAACCAATTACAATGTTTTTTCTCCCTCCCACCTTTTTTTCGGTTTTTGCAAGTTCTTTTATTTCAGTTGGTATCTCTTCTGAGGCAGGATTAGTTGGCATGCGCCCCATAACCTGCATGAGAACACGTTGCACTATTTGTTCGAGTTGCTTTTCGTCTACACCTGGCATGAGTATTATTTCTTTAGTATGATTTGCGAAGTGGTAATGACCACATGACCACATTACAATATTATGTTAGCACGAAGATAGTATTAAGTCAAGCCTTCCATTTTCACGGAAAGCCAAAATCCCCCACCTAAATCTCAAAATTCCTTGAACTAACGCGTTAATTTGGCAATGTAACGGTATCGGTCCCCCCGATAAAGAATTTTAACAAATTCAAAAACCCGGCGATATTGAGAATACGTAGTGCGTTCACTCAAAAGCAAGGGACTACCTGGTTCGATCTGTAATAGTGAAGCCTCGTGCGGTGTCGCAAGAGTTACTTCCAGGGTTTCATCTGCTTCAGTTGGAATAAGGTGGAATTTTTCCTGGAGGATCCGATAAATCGAGCCGTTCACCTCAAGTTCCTCCCGTGAAACCGTCTGCTCATTATGTAAACAGTAGTAGGAAGTTTGAAGTCCCATTGGCACCCCATCTCCCAGTCGTATCCTTTCAATGAAAAGGACCTTGCTTTCCCCCTCAGAAAGTTCTAAATGTTGGCGAACCTTTTCCGTAGGTTGAACATATCCGATTTCCAGAATCTTTTGTCCTGGAATGAGCCCCCGCTGCTTCATGTCCTCAGTAAAACTGGTTAATTCGGAAATTCCTTTCTGCAGCTTCTGTGGTGAAACAAATGTCCCCCGACCATGCTCCCGATATAGAAATCCTTGACGTACAAGTAAATCAATAGCCTGCCTAATGGTCGGCCGGCTTACCGAATAGATCGATTCCAATTGGCGTTCAGAGGGGATGGGTTGATGGGCTACCAGCTTTCCATTGGCAATCTGATCGCGCAATATATTCGCTAGTTGATAATAGCGTGGTAAATGGTCATTGGGATCGATTAGTTCTGGCATCATATCCTCCCGTCTATTTTACACGAAACCATCAATGAAGATGCCGGTAGAATGGATAAGCGTTAGTAAATTTTAGATTAATTGGTATTAAATTTCCTCATTTGGCATAGAATTTGACTAATCCAATTTATTACGTAGCGGGCGTAAAAGCAATGAAAGACCGATCACTCCAGCGACGATCACCCCGGCAAGAATTAGTGACCCTCCCCCTAAAAGTATAAAAGCAGCCAATGCGACCGAAGCCCCCTGAAAGAGAATCAATCCCCACCGTTTCCAATGCCAAAGCACAAGGGCAGCCAAGTAACATAAGAATCCCAATACCGCGATCACTTCCACTGCCCAAGGTGCCGGAGCATTGACAGCCCCTGGGGCTGGGTATCCGAGCATGCCGTATACCGAGACCAACAGACTATCAAACATCAATAATAACAAGAACAAATTTAATTGTCCGGCCCGGCGATTCTTAATTCGGGGACCTGTTAGTAGCCAGTAGGCTGAAAAAATGATAATTCCTGGAATAAAAAGCCACAGGAAGCCACGGAACTGGGTTAATAAAGAGGAGTCCAATAGACAAGCCTCCCGAAAACCCTTGACCTGATCTGAATTGAATTGACCGTAAGTGCTCGCTGGCGGATAGCAAGAGGCGATCCTGCCTGCATATACAGCAAAAGCAGTGACAAGGAACAAAATTCCAATAATCAGCAAAGCAAATTTCCAATTCTTCATCGAAATCTCCGAATTCCACTGAGTCCTATTTTGTACGAAGATCCAGCTCTTCCTTGCCACCGAGCCGTTCCTGAATGCGTCCCACCACCACCTCCAATGCCATGGGTTGGTTTACATAATCCAAATCGTCGGTCCGAATTGTCAATACAGGGCAAACATCAAATGCGCGCAGCCATTCCTCGTAAAATGAATCCAGCAATGATAGATAGCTTGAAGAAATCCCAGTTTCCATGTTTCGGGCTCGGCGTTGAATCCGCGCCATCAAAACTTCCACCGGGCATTTAAGATAAACAAGCAAGTTTGGTGGTGGTAAGCTACCCACAACCAGGTCAAAAAGCTTTCGATATGCAAGATAATCCCGCTCGGCAAGATTCCCCATATGATGCAACGCACGTGAGAATATATGCGCATCTTCATATATGCTTCGATCAAGAATGGTAGAACGTGGATCGTGCGCGGCCTCGAGATATTGATCGGCTCGGTGACCAAGAAAATAAATTTGCAGATGGAAGGACCAAGCGCGCATGTCAGCGTAAAAATCTGGCAAGTAAGGGTTGTCAGCAACAGATTCAAAATCTGTACGCCAGCCTAGTCGCGAACCAATTCGTTCTGTAAGAGAGGTTTTTCCTGCCCCGATATTCCCCGCCACCACAACTAATCGTTTAGACATTTGTAAACCTCCATCTTTATTATTTTACACGAAGTTTCCATAAATACTTTTACTATCTGGATGGAAGATGTAAAAGAATTGATAACACAAGATTCCGGGAGAAATGTACCTATTGGTCCTTTTACAGATTAGGGTACCTTGGAGCCGCTGGTCCATGGAAATTGCCGTCGAGTATCATATGCTGGCTCCCACAAAATAATTTTCACTTTTCACCCATCTACCTAAGGCTGCCTCCGGATAAGGGGAAAGAATATCCAGGATCCAATTGCCATTGCCATCATTACCCCAGCGCTAATCGCCACGGTAAGAGGTTCGGAGAATTTCTGCGCAAATACCCCGGCAAATAACGATCCAAGCGGCATTGAACCGAAAAAAACCAGGGTGTAAATGCTCATCACCCGCCCGCGTAAATGATCCGGTACCTGGGATTGCACCATTGCATTGCTATTATTCATGATCATCATGAAACTCCATCCAATCCCGACCAATGTCAACAGGGATAAAGGCAACCAGCGAATCCAGGCAAAAATAAACAACATGACTGGCATGAAAAAGGCACCAACGGTCCAAAGTTTTCCTCTAAGGTTGCGATTCCCTAAATATGCCAGCATTAAGGCACTGACCAACGATCCGAGACCACGCGCAGAGACCAGCACACCATTCGTTGTCACATCACCGTGGAGGATATCTGTTGCCCAAGCAGGGAGAAGCGTCAACATTCCCACCCCGAAAATACTAACCAAGCCAATAGATCCAATAAGACTTAGGATCAGTCTATGAGAGAAGACGTATGCCAGGCCTTCTTTCAGATCCGTCATCACTGATGCACGAATTTTCGGACGAGCAATCGGTTTAATATGCATGAATAGCAAAGCCACAATCACAGCAATAAAAGAAATCCCATTCAAAGTGAAGCACCAGGCAGGACCAAAGGCTGCATAGGTCAACCCAGCCACCGAAGGACCGACCACAGTGGCAAAGTTGAACATTGTGGAGTTAAGGGCGATCGCGTTGGTCATATCTTCCCGGCTGACCAATTCGAGCACAAAAGCGACTCGGGCGGGGGCATCAAACGCATTGGCAACCCCCAGCAGAAAAGCCAATACAAGTATATGCCAGGGTTGGACTACATGTGTAAATGCCAACAAAGCCAGGATGAACGCCAGGACAAGCATCGAGGTCTGTGTAATAACCATCATATTTCGGCGGGAAATGCGATCAGCAATCACCCCGCCGAACAAAGTAAACAATAAAGCCGGCAATCCCCCGACGAACCCCACCAGACCCAGGTAAGCAGGAGAACCGGTCAGTTGGTAGATCAAATAGCCCTGGGCAGTGCTCTGCATCCAGGTCCCCATAAGAGACACCATCTGTCCGAAAAACCATAACCGATAGTTATAGTGCTTCAGGGCGGCAAAGGTTTCCTGGAGGCGTAGATTTATTTTGGGTTTCACGATACTTTCATTATCGCTCAATGAATCCCTTTCAAGAGAAACTGTTGCTGATCGCTCAGCAACTATAAATTATATACTTTTTGGTTAAAACAGAATAAGCAGAGAACCAACTCTGCTCATTCATGTGTTTATTTTTTTCAGGGAGTTTAGCACTCACTATACCCGCAAGTATAACACTTGCGGCAACCTTCTTCATTCACCATTGTGGCCTCCCCACATTCCGGGCACAAATCACCCATCTTTAATGGAAGCACCACGGTTTCTCCATGAGGAAAATCAGGATTTTCATTAGAAATCGCCGGATCTGTTTTCGCATCTGCTTCCGTAACCTGGTGAGTTTTCCGGTTATTCAGGTATTCGTCCAAAACCTGGCCCACGCCATCGGGTAATGATCGAACCCGGTTTGGACCAAAGCCCAATGAACGCCCACCTCCGATACCTGATAGTTGGCGTACTACCTCGGCAAGCCGTTCACGAGGTGCAATAGGTGAGGCCAGTCTTAATACGTATGATACGAGCCTCCCAATTGCTTCGGAAACAGCAGCAGTCTCCGATCCAGCCTTGGCAGTATTTATAAATACTTCAAATGGCTGTTTTCCCCCGTTCTCATTAACAGTGATAAAGGCTTTGCCTAGTGGTGTTTCAACCCGAAAAGTACTTCCGGGGAGCAGGCGTGGGCGTGGTTTCTTGGACTCGTGCCAGGCAGCTAGTTGAGTCGCGATTTCTGTCTCCGAGACCGGTTTCCCATTGCCATTATTGCCGAAAGGTAAAACTACTGTGCCCGCTGTACCTTTTTCCTCGGTTGATATCACATGAGCCTGTTTTTTCTGCGAGGTAGCGTTGGTTTCGAGTACCACTTTCTCGCGGGAGCCGGTCACGTAAACCGTAATACCTTTGCATCCCAATTCCCACGCAAGAAGGTATGCTTTTGCCACATCTTCCTGTGTAGCATCTTCTGGGAAATTTATCGTCTTTGAAAGTGAATTATCTACGAATGCCTGGAGGGCAGCTTGCATTTGGACGTGTTCGTCAGCGGGAATATCCCCAGCTACAACAAATACGTTGCGAAGAGATTCGGGAATCTCATGGACATCCTGACATGTGCCATGCTGCATTACGCGCTCGATGATTTCCTGACGTGCGTCCCCAGTGATTCCCGCTTTTTCCAAGGCTATGTCGAAACGGGGACTGGCATAAGTCAGTGTTAAATCCTTGCCATTATCATTTACATGACGAACATATGCCAATGCGAATACCGGTTCACAACCATATCCTTCACACCCAGCAACTGTGGCAATTGTCCCGGTAGGTGCCACAGTAGTTTGTGCTGCATTGCGTATGCCGTATTTTTGGATCGTCTCCAGGATTCCATCCCAATCCAGCGAAGGGCGGTTCCATTGACGGGTATAAGGTACCTTTGGTTGCGGCGGTTCCCATTGAATCTTCTCGAAGTCGTAAATGCTACCCTTGATGGCTGGAAAGGCTCCCCGCTCCCGCGCCAAAGCCACGCTGGTACGCACTGCGTGGTAACGGATGAACTCCATTACCTGGGCTCCAAATTCCTGTCCCTCAGGTGAACCATATCGAACGCCAACATGGTACATGATGTCAGCCAATCCCATTATTCCAAGCCCGATGCGGCGTGCCCTGAGAGCGGCCTCTTTTAGCTGAGGGACTGCCGGGACGTAAGCGTTTACATCCACCACATCATCCAGAAACCGGGTGGATATTTCGATACTATGCTGAAGGTCGGCCCAATCCACCTGACCATCTGCTGCACAATGTTCAGCAAGGTTGACCGAACCAAGGCAACAATTTTCATAAGGTCCAAGCCATTGTTCTCCACAGGGATTTGTGGCTTCCAGCGGATATAAGTGCGGAACGGGATTGAAGCGATTGGCGGCATCCAAAAATAAAAGCCCCGGCTCACCATTATGATGTGCCTGGTTGACAATCTTAGCAAAAAGTTCACTTGCACGCACTGTCTTGTAGGTGCGCAATGGGATGCCCTTTGCCAATGCCTGCTCAGGAGTCCCGCTAAATCCACGATATCCAGGAGAGGTAACATCAGGGAAAACCAAGTCCCACTGCGCGTCGTCCTTTACCGCTTTCATAAAGGCATCGGTTATTCCCACGGAAATATTAAAATTAGTGATCTGATTCTCATCAGTTTTGCATGTGACGAATTCTTCGATATCAGGGTGATCAACACGAAGAACGCCCATGTTGGCTCCGCGCCGCGTACCCCCTTGGGCAATCTCGCCAAAGGCATGGTCATAAACGCGCAGGAACCCCACCGGGCCGGTAGCCTGTCCGGCCGAAGATTTCACTAGCGACCCCTTTGGTCTAATTCGTGAGAAAGAGAACCCATTCCCTCCACCGGTTTGTTGGATAAGGGCAGCATCGCGCAGGGATTGGAAAATACCTGCTGGGTCACGACCCATGTCATCGGTGATTGGGAGAACAAAGCATGCCGCAAGCTGTCCCAAAGGAGTTCCTGCACCAGTAAAGGTGGGGGAATTGGGGAAAAATTTCCTGGCTGTTAAGAGCTCATAAAACTCCCTGGCTCGTAATACCACATCGCCGTAATAAGTCTCTTCAGCCTTAGCTATATGATAAGCCACTCGCCAAAACATTTCTTCGACTGTCTCAGCAGGATTTCCATCATCCCCTCGTCGAACATAACGGCGAACGAGTACCTGTCGTGCATTACCAGTCAATTCCGCCCCAAGGAGGTCTGCAGGGATCGGTGGTGTATACAATTTGTCATTTTTTGAGACGGTGGTCGTCATTGCCATTAAATGGTTCTCCTCGGTATTCCTGATTCAGTAACAAAAATAACGACAAGATTGGAAGATTAGAAACAAAATTGCGCTGACATTTCACCCGGGGAAAAGGAATCAGCGCAAAAATACGCTTATGATTCTAACAACAGACGGTCGATTTCGTTTCGCAGGGAGTGTAAATCGTCAAGGCGCAAATATACTATAGCATAACGAATATAAGCGATCTGATCCAGCTCTTTCAATCCTTTGATAACCAAATCACCTACCACGCGTGATGAAATCTCGGATTTACCCTGGCTCTGAAGTGCAGCCTCCACCTGCCCCAACAACCGCTCTATATCAGAAGCGGAAACTGGTCGTTTGGCACAGGCAATTCTTATGCCGCGTTCCAATTTCCCGCGTTCAAACTCTTCACGAGTTCCGTCCTGCTTAATAATTAAGGGAATAGCCAGGATTGGGCGTTCATAACTGCTAAATCTTTGTCCACATTTCAAGCATTTTCGTCTTCTGCGAATGCCTCCATGGTTGTCATGAGTTGTATCAATAACTTTCGAGTCTTCATTCTGGCAATATGGACATCGCATTAGAATGACTCCGTGAAATATAGAACAAACGTAGCCGCCACATTTGGTGGTATGGAAAATAAATTCCCCTATATGTGGGGTTATATTTTGAATATTCTAACATGATTACCTACTGTAATCAAGGGAAAACCCTGGGGAATAACCTTAAAATATTGTTATTCCCAATTGTGAAATGAATTTCTAAGAATTTGTGAAGAAATAGTATTAATGAATCCAAATCTGGCCAGCGCCTCTGTTCACTAAAAATGTCATTGCTGTAGATCCATATTACCGTAGGAGGTATCCCTGCCAAAATGATTGGAAATAATTCGGGTATTTTTCCTATTCTCCGGGAAAAATATGTGGGATTTGGGGCAATATTTGTCAAGAGGTTCCTGTCACAAATCATGTAGGAGTGGTGATTCAAGTTCTGCCCAGCTGCCATAGAAGTATAATCAACTCAATCGCACATTCCAGAAATGGTGTTTACATATATCCCAAAAATGTCCGCGATTAAAGGTTAAGTTTTCGGAATAATATATGCCATTTGTCGATTTCCAAGTGAAACCCAGCGAGAAAATCCTTTATCGAAACACCTCAAACCGAAAGTGGTATGTATTTACCTGGAAAATTATCAGCGGGTTTGGAGGGATAGCTGTTTTAACGTTAGTGGTATATTCATTACTTGCTAATAGAACATCGGGTGCCATTAACTCATTCCTGCCAACATGGATAGCCAGCCTGATTCCCAAATTGATTTTTCTAGTATTGATCCCCCTGGCTGGTATAGCCTGGGTACTCGAAGATATTGCTTGCATTCTTACTGGCGAATTTATCCTGACTGATCAGCGCGTGCGGATACGTGGTTCGCCATATGCTTGGAGCCAAAGCGAGATTCCTATCAAAGAGATCCTTTCAATGACATGGCGGAGAGATGCTATTTTTATCAGGCAAAACTCAACACGGAAAATTCAGGTTCATATGTTTTCGAACGGCAAATCATTCGTTCAAGCATACCAACAATTCGTTGGCAAGACAAATGACGCCTAGTTATTTCGATTTGTTGATCCCAATTATAGATAACTTTGAATTAGCATAGTTGCCTCGCCATGATCCCTGGGATCACAGTCGTTTAGCTTCCTGCCATAATAATTCCATCTCTCCAATAGACAGATCGGATAATTTCCTCCCTTGAAGCCTGGCACCTTGTTCCACGTGCGCAAAGCGCTTTTTGAAGCGCAAACTGGTATTCCGTAATGCTGATTCAGCGTCAACATTCTTCCAGCGGGCGAGGTTGACCAGCGCAAAAAACAAGTCGCCTAATTCATCTATTAATTCCTGTTCGGTTTTTACTTCCCTAATCTCTTGTATTTCTTCACTGATTTTCTCCAACACACCTGAAACTTCCTTCCAATCAAAACCTACACGAGCAGCGCGATCTTGAAATTCCTGGGCTTGTGAAAGAGCAGGTAACGCCAACGGAACACCATCCAACAGACCTTTTTCAGGTTCGTCACTGCCTGCCCGTTCAACCGCCTTGAGCTTTTCCCAGTTTTTTAATACTCCCTGAACCCCATCCAAGGTAACATCGCTAAAAACATGGGGGTGGCGACGGACTATCTTATCGTAAATGCCCTTGAGAATACCAGCCATATTGAATTCGCCATCTTCACTGGCTATTTGAGCATTTAAGACGATCTGCAAGAGTAGATCACCAAATTCCTCAGACATGGCAGCCGGGTTCCCGGAATCCATCGCAGCAAGTGCCTCGTAAGCCTCCCCCATTAAATGAGTCCGGAGGGAGTCATGTGTCTGCTCTCTGTCCCAAGGACAGCCATCTGGAGCACGCAAGTGAGCTACGATTTCCTGAAACGCTTCAAAAGAGGTTCCCACGCCTAATGGCGGAACATATAACACGGTTAATAAGCCAATCTTCGTTGACCGGTCGATCTCAAATAAATGAATATCCTCAATGATTTCCTCAGAGGTTCCGGCAGCATGCACTAAGCGAACCGGATGATCATCGGGATAAACCGCATTTAGAGTCATTTTGACTTCAGCAGCAACCATTCGTGAATAAATTTGGGCTACCAAGACCGGCATGTCTGGAGGAAAATTCGGGATATGTGCCTGGCTCAACTCGAGAGCATCCACAATTACAAGGTTTGGATATGGATCCAAGCTCAATGCGGTAAAAACCGGCTCCATAAAGGAAAGCCCGTTAACGATCTTCAACGGCATACCTAAAGTCCGGGCACGCAGCGCTATCTCGGGACAGGTTGCCTCAGCAACAAATGGATCTCCTGGAACCGCATAGACGACCCCCTTTGGAGACTTTCCCAATTCAAGGACCTTCTCAACGATGGTTTCATACAAATCATCATAAGATTCCCCGTTTTCGTAAAGTTCATCAAAGCTGTGGATTGTTAGTGACGGGGGGAGATCTGGAACAGAAGGGTGTTGATTCGTACGCAGCCACACCTGATCGGTAGAAACAAGGATGTCCCAAGCTTCACGGGTCAGCTTGGCAGGGTCTCCGGGACCCAGTCCTACTAAAATTATTCCGGGCATAAGTACTCCTTAAAAGGAAAACGTAATACGTGAACGCAGTGGTTTACCGCGGCACACGCATTACGTTGAGCGTGTCATCGTTAACGTGCGAGCGAATTAACGCTTGGTGTAAGTGGGAGCCTTGCGAGCGCGCTTGAGACCTGGCTTCTTGCGTTCCTTGATCCTGGCATCTCGCGTCAGGAAACCACCTTTGCGCATTGCCGAAACGTTCTCTGGATTCATTTTAACCAAAGCACGTGCCAAGCCAAGCTGAACAGAGTCAGTCTGACCGGTTACGCCTCCACCACTTACCACAACAGTGATATCGAATGTTTTCGGTTCCTGACCGGCAGCTTTCATCGGAGCCAATATGGCATCCATATCACCAAGTCTGGTAAAGAAAGCAGGAGCATCCTTTTCATTAACAATGAATCGACCAGAACCAGACATTATCCGAACCCGGGCGATGCTTTGCTTACGGCGTCCAATACCTTCAAAATATTGCACAGACATTTTCCTGCTCCTTTATGCTACCGGCTTTGGATTCTGGGCACTGTGCGAATGTTCCGCCCCGCCATATATCTTGAGCCGGGTAATGAGATGACGCCCCATTTTGTTGTGCGGTAACATCCCCCACACAGCAGTTCGAATCACACGATCCGGGTGGGTGCTTAACTGGTCCCGCAAGCTAATTGTTTTCAATCCACCAGGATAGCCTGAGTGATGATGATACATCTTCTCGGTTAGCTTTGTATGAGTTTTGGTCCCAGTGACCGTAATTTTTTGTGCATTTATAACCACGACGAAATCTCCCATTTCAACTCCAGGAGTAAAGCTTGGTTTGTGTTTGCCAAGCAGGAGTGTAGCGAGTTTGGTCGCCAGGCGACCCAGGTTTTCACCGTTGGCATCCACCAGCAACCATTGGCGGTCAATCTCAGCGACCTTGGGATAGTAAGATTTGTACACTTTTGTCTCTCCAAATTATGACTGATTCAAACCAGATTATCATAACGAACTTCGACTAGCGTGAGGCCGCACGCTGGGGCAAGATTAGCAGGGATTCTTACTTGAGTTTTTTCCCGGACCGGTTTTACCGTCCCGGAACCCTGTTTGAGAGCTTTGATCAAGACCTCAACCGGAAGCCTGCCTTGTCCAGCGACCACCTGGACATATACGAGTTTACGTACCATACGGTAGAGGAATGCGTCAGCCTGAATTTCAAAGGTCCATTCATCGCCTAAATTTGTCCATTTTGCAGAAAAGACCGTTCGCACGGTGTTTCCTTCAGCCCTTGGTGGAGCGCCGAAAGCACCAAAATCGTGTTTTCCACACCAGATAGAGGCGATATGCGACAAATCAATAACAGGCGGCCAAACTCGCCACGCATAACGTTCCCTTAATGGTTCCCGCAATTCACTGCAAAAAAGCCTGTACCGATAACAGCGCGATGTGGCATCAAAACGCGGGTGAAATGAGTTGGGAACTTCTTTTACTTCCCGTACCGCTAAATCCTTGGGAAGATGGGTATTCAGAGCTCTGTGCAAGTCTTTGAGTCCATGAACCCAATCAAGGTCAAAGGCAGCAACCTGTCCGGTGGCATGAGTTCCAGTGTCAGTGCGCCCTGCCAGGTAGACCGACTTCCCATCCCAACCGATATTACGCAGGGCTCTTTCAAGTTCACCCTGTACGGTCCGGGAGGATGCTTGCCGCTGGCTCCCTAAAAATCGAGTGCCGTCATAAGTCAGGATAATCTGGTAACGTGCCATATTACATGATCAAGCAATCCGGGATTGAAATACTACTTGTCACCAGATTGCCAAATACTTAATGATTTATTCTTCGACAAGTTCGAGAATGGCCATTTCGGCTTTGTCGCCAAATCGAGGACCGAGCTTGAGCACCCGGGTATAGCCGCCATTGCGTTCCGCAAAACGGGGCGCAATCTCATCGAATAATTTTTTCACAACCTCATTGCTATTCCCACCCAGCCTGGCAACGATTAATCGCCGGGCGGCAACTTTTTCATTATCGCTGGCATCCTTGACGTTACGGGCAACAGTGATCATTTTTTCAGCTTCGCCACGAATAGCAGCCGCCTTGGTAACAGTTGTGCGAATGCGTTCGTTTTCAAAAAATTGCTTGATCAGATTGCGGCGTAATGCAATTCGTGCGCCTTTGGTACGATTGAGTTTAAAACCTGCTACTTGGTGTCGCATTATTCAATCACTCCGACTCTTTCTTGGGTTCGTCTTTCAAATATCCCTTTTCACGCATCTTTAAGCGCAGTTCTTCCAGACTCTTTTCGCCAAAATTACGGATGGACATTACCGCTTGATCACCTTTTTCAAGCAGTTCAAGTACATCACCAACAGTTATGATTCCAGTACGCTTAAGCGAATTGAAAACACGCACCGAGAGGTCAAGGGATTCAACAGGAGTCTCTGCAACCTCGCTGGTCAGGCGGGAACCAGACACTTCTTTTTCAAGGGCAATAGCCAAAGTCTCTTCACTGATTCCCGCCACATAACGAAGATGCTCAATCAGGATTTTTGCAGAAGTGCTTAAGGCAGTCTCGGGGGCAATTGCACCATCCGTCCAAATCTCCAAAATTAACTTGTCAAAATTTGTGCTTTGCCCTACACGAGCTGACAACACTTCCCAGTTGATTCGCTTGACGGGACCAAAGATGGCATCTACCGGGAGTTCTCCAATAGGCATCCTTCCGCGTTCGTTTGAAGGAGCATATCCCCGCCCTCGTTCTACAGTGAATTCAATATCGAGGCGGGCTTTGGCATTATCTGCAGTAAACAGGTATAGGTCCGGATTTATGATCGTGATCTCCGGTGGAGCAATGATATCAGCAGCGGTTACCACCCCTTCTCCGCGAACTTCAAGATGCATGCGGATTGTGTCTACACCTTCCATGATCAAGCGCAGTTGCTTAACTTGCAGCATGACCTGCAAAACATCTTCACGCACACCAGGAATGTCACTGAATTCGTGCAGGACATCGATGATTCGAATAGATGTAACTGCCGCCCCCTCAAGAGACGAAAGCAACACTCGCCGCAGGGCATTACCCAATGTCACGCCATAGCCATGTTCCAACGGGCTGATGACGAATTTGCCGTAATTCCGAGCTTCTGCTTCGCGCTCGATCTTTGGCATTACCATATTAGTTATAGTCAAGGTACCCTCTCATCGACGTACAAACGGTACGCCGCGTCTAATACAGTGGACTCGGATTAGCGCGAGTAGTACTCAACGATCAATTGCTCGTTCAGGTTGCCATCAATCTCAGGGCGTTCTGGCATACGCAGGACGCTTCCTGATAGCGTTTTGATGTCGCGACTTAACCAAACTGGAGCATTCCGTGTCTCAACCAAGGCAGCCAGGTCTTTAAAGTACGAAGCATCCATCGAGCCAGGTCGAACAGCAAGCACATCACCAACACCCAGATTCATCGAAGGGACATCTGTTCGCGGCCATTAATGGTGAAATGACCATGTGTGACCAGTAATCTAGCTTGCGCACGACTGGAAGCGAATCCCAAGCGGAAGACAACGTTATCCAGGCGGGATTCCAGGATCTGCAATAGGAATAAACCGGTGACACCGCGCTCTCGCAAGGCGTGGCTGTAATAGCGGCGGAACTGACGCTCAAAAACTCCATAAATACGACGAGCTTTCTGCTTGGCTCGCAATTGCTTGGCATAGTCAGATTCCCGACCTGTACCACCCCGCCCTCCACGACTTCCCCGACTGCCGGTTGGACCGTGTTGACCAGGAACAAAACTGCGACGTTCAAACGCGCATTTGGGAGTAAAACAGCGCTCTCCCTTGAGGAACAATTTTTCACCTTCTCGCCGGCATAGTTTGCAAGCCGGCCCAGTATATTTCGCCATACTACCTTACCTCTCTCATCAAAACTAAACGCGACGTTTCTTAGGAGGCCGGCAACCATTATGCGGGACCGGTGTTACGTCAGCAATCGATTTGACTTTCAAACCCATTGCCTGGACAGCGCGAATTGCATTCTCACGACCAGGACCAGGACCTGTGACAATAACATCCACTTCCTGAACTCCCATCGCTTGGGCAGCCTTGATTGCTTGCTCGGCTGCCAGGCGGGCAGCGAATGGTGTGCTCTTTCGGGAGCCTTTAAAACCCACCGAACCAGCGCTTCCCCAACAAAGGGTGTTGCCGTCAGGGTCTGTTACGGTGACAATGGTATTATTAAACGATGCGAAAACATGCACTTGTCCAGAAGATAACGTGCGTTTCCCTTTTTTTGCGCCACTGGAACGGCGTGCCGAACGTACTGTCTGAGCCATAATACCTCTCTAGTTCCTAGATCCGGATTATTTCTTACCGCCCTTGCGGCGGCCGCGCCCGGCGACTGTTTTCTTAATACCTTTACGTGTGCGGGCATTCGTGCGGGTACGCTGCCCATGCACTGGCAGGTTTCGGCGGTGACGCAGGCCGCGATAGCAGCCAATTTCAACCAGTCGTTTTATGTTTAATTGTTCCTGGCGGCGTAAGTCACCTTCGACTTTCCAATTCTTATTAATATAATCGCGGATAGCCGCAACTTCGGATTCCGTCAAGTCTTTGACACGCGTATCCGGAGAAATTTTTGTCGCCGCGAGAATCTCGCGCGAACGAGCAGGGCCAATTCCGAATAAATAATTCAGGCCAACTTCGACGCGCTTATTGCGCGGCAGGTCAACACCTTCGATTCTTGCCATATATCGTTATCCTATCCTTGTCGCTGTTTGTGCTTCGGATTTTCGCAGATGATAAACAATATGCCTTTGCGCTTGACTATCTTGCACTTCGCACAGCGCTTGCGAATAGAGGGGCTTACTTTCATGATTGCTTTCTCCTTGCAAATGGTAGATCAGCCAAACGTTGAATTATACTTGTTCTATTCTCATCCGTCCAGTTTTAACAGCATCTCTGTGGATCAGGGGACAGTCAAGACGAGAGGGTCGCCTTCGGTTATTGCCACCGAATGTTCCTGGTGGGCTGTCAGAGAGCCGTCAGCGGAAACAACCGTCCACTGATTGGACAAGACTCGGGTTCGATGGGTACCCACCAGAACCATTGGTTCAAGAGCAATTGTCATACCGGGTTTTAATAAGACCCCGGTACCGGGGGTGCCGTAGTTAGGTACCTGCGGTCCCTCGTGCATTTTCCGGCCAACACCATGCCCGGTATATTCCCGGACTACTTGGAACCCTTGTGCCTCAACATATTGCTGGATGGCGGCCGAGACATCGCCCGTTTTATTCCCAGCACGCATCATGGCGATACCAACATTAAGTGCCTGTGCGGTCACGTCGATGAGCTTGGCAGCCTGAGACGAGATCTCACCCACACCGGCTGTAAAAGCCGAGTCACCGACGAAACCTTCCAGGACTGTACCACAATCCACAGAAACGATATCTCCGGCCTGGAGTTTACGAGTTCCAGGGATGCCATGGACCAACTGCTCATTAATACTGACACAGATGGACGCTGGGAAAGGTGGCTGGCCATAGTTCTTGAAGGGTGAGTAAGCCCCATACTTTTGCAGGATATCCTCAGCAGCCGCGTTGAGTTCTGCAGTGGCCACACCGGGTTGTAAAAGTTCTTTTACTCGCGCCAACGCTTCGGCATTAACGCGTCCAGCCTCACGCATGAGAGCGATTTCAGCTGCGGTTTTAATAATAATATCTCGATCCCAGCTCATTCTGACTTTCCGAGAATTGCCAACAGAGCCGCAGTCACTTTTTCGATGGGTTGAGCACCATCAATTTCAGAAAGCAAACCAAGATCACGGTAATAATTGATCAATGGCACTGTCTGCGAAAAAAACACTTGAATGCGTCGTTCAACCGTCTCTGCCCTGTCATCATCCCGCTGATAAAGTTGCGAACCATCGAAGTCACACACACCAGATTGTTTGGGTGGATTATTTTTCTCGTGAAATGTATGTCCCTGTGCTTTGCAAGTCCAGCGTCCACTTAGGCGCTCAATCAACGTGGATTCAGAGGCTGTAATATAGGGTACAAAATTAACTTTGCCACCAAATTCATCCAGTAGGCTTGCTAGAGAGTCGGCCTGTACAGTCGTGCGTGGAAATCCATCCAACAACGCTCCCTCTTTGCAATCGGATTGTGAGAGTCGAGCTCGGATCATGCCAATAGTCACATCATCTGGCACCAGTTCACCCTTGTTCATATAGGACTGTGCCATTTTTCCGAGGTTCGTTTCTATTTTAATGTTCTCTCTAAATAGATCACCAGAAGAAATATGAGGTAACCCGGTCGATTCTGAAATCAGCTTCGCTTGAGTACCTTTACCAACACCAGGAGGACCGAGAAGGACTATGTAAGTGGGCATGCTAAAGGCTACTTAACCAACTGGGCATCATCGTACCCGTGAAGTTTTAACTCGGCGTCGATATTCAGGAAGGTATCACGCACAACGCCAACCACGATCAGGAGACCAGCCGACGAAACAAGGAAAATGGAGGTGGAAGAAAGCGCAGCACCAACGCCAACCGCCTTCAGGATCAGGTTGATAATGTATCCCAAGACCGCAACCAGACCGAGAAATAGCGCTCCAGGAAGAGTTATGCGACGCTGAACTTTGGTCAGATACTTTTGAGTTGGAGCACCACGATTAATGCCGGGAATCTGTGCACCAACCTTTTTTAAATTTTCTCCGTAATTCTGTTGTGAGAACATCACATCAGTGTAGAAGAATGTGAAGATAACCACCATCAAGAAGTAAAGGAGTTGATAGACCCAATTATTGGGATTAAAGGTCGTCTGCGTACCTGATGCAAAATTTGCCACCCAGGCAACCTTTGAACTAGTAAAGTAACTTGAAATAATTGCTGGGAACTGTAGGATTGCACTGGCAAAGATGAGCGGGATCATTCCAGCCAGGTTCACCATCAACGGCAGTGTTCCTTTTACTGGCATGGACATCCGGTTACCAACGCGTCGTCCCGGGTACATTACTGGTACATTTCGGCGTCCCTGGTTGACGTATACGATGGCATAAATGACTGCCACCATGACAACTACCATAGCAATCACGAGGATCCAACCATGCTGCTTATCCGCCAGGAGGGTACCGAATTGGGATGGGATTCGAGCAACGATGCCTGCGAAAATGATCAAGGAGAGTCCCTGGCCACGAATTCCATATTCGGAGATCAACTCGCCCAGCCAAATGGCAAACATTGTTCCCCCAATCATTGTGATCAGAACCGTGAGTGAGGGAAGCCAAAGAGCGCTTGTAAACCCAAAGGGAACGATCGCCGCTCCACCACTTTGAGCTGAATAAGAGTTGAATATATTGATTTGACCAAGCGCAGAAAGGGCAGCCATAGGTACAGCCAGGTAATAAATCCATTTTTCCTGCCACTTGCGACCCTCGCGTGGATCTTCTTCCATTTTCCGTTGGAGTGCCGGGAAGATGGGGGTCAGTAATTGCAGAATAATTTGTGCTGTGATATATGGGTAGACACCCATTGACAGCAGTGAAAAATGGGAGACTGTGCCTCCTGATAGCAAATCCAGGAAAGAAAAAAACGACCCTGAACTGCTCAGGTTCGACATCAAGGACTTTAGCGCAGCGCCATTAATACCCGGAACAGGGACATTCGCTGCCAACCGGAAAATAACCAAAATAACAAGGGTTATGATTAGTTTGCGACGGATATCCTGCGACTTCCAGAGATAACGCACTCCTGAAAATGGGTTTTTCATAATGGGGCTCCTGGTAAGGACGAGTTATCCAATCAACTCCACCGTACCACCGGCGGCTTCGATTTTTGCTTTAGCGCTTTTGGTTACGCGATCCACCCGCACTTTCAGGGCAATCTTCAATTCACCACGACCCAATAAGGCCACTGGGTTACGCGGGTCGCGAATCAGGCGAGCTTGATCCAACGTTGCAGGAGTAACTTCAGCGTTGGCTGCGAATGAGGATAACTGATCAAGGTTGATTTCATTAAAATTAACCTCGGTCGGCGGTGTAAAACCTTTACCTCGCACAAATGGCAGGCGTCGAAAGAATGGCAGGGCACCACCTTGACGTGCCAGATGCCCACCTGCGCCGGCTCGCGAATTCTGGCCTTTGGTTCCCCTACCGGCCGTCTTTCCCTGACCAGCCGATATTCCACGGCCGACACGTTTCCGGTTCTTTTTTGATCCAGGATTGGGTATGAGATCATTCAGTTTCATTTTGGTTCCTACTCTTCAACGCGTACCATGTGGATTACTTTCATTATCATTCCGCGCATGGCAGGCGTGTCTTTATGTTCCACTGTCTGGTTGAGGTGGCGCAGGCCCAAAGCCTGTAATGTGGCTTTTTGAGGAATTGGAAATCCGATCGGACTGCGAACCAGCGTTATCTTAATTGTCTTTCCATCAGCATTTTTAGCCATGCTTCTTTTTCCTTTCCCAATATGGCACCAGTTCTTCAACTGGTTTGCCACGCCGGGATGCCTCTTCCCTGGGAGACTTGAGTGCATCAAGCGCTTGCAGGGTAGCCTGGACGATGTTTAACACATTGGAAGACCCCAGCGATTTGGTCAGGATATCATGGATGCCAACGGCTTCAAGCACAGCTCGCACCCCGCCTCCCGCGATCACACCCGTACCTCGAGAAGCTGGCTTGAGCAGGATGACTGCACCGCCCACTTTCCCGGTGGTTTCGTGAGGGATGGTCGTGCTGGAAAGAAAAACAGGGTGCATATTCTTGCGGGCACGATCCGTTGCTTTACGCATGGCATCTGGTACGGCGTTGGCCTTGCCAATTCCCATACCTACTTTTCCATGGTTATCTCCCATGATCAATGTGACACGGAATTGAAACCGGCGTCCACCTTTAACCACCTTGGCAACGCGAGCGATTTCAATGACACGCTCGTCCAATGATTCTGCTTGCTGTTCAGCTTCTCTTACCTGGTAATCCAACATATAGCGTTCTCCAATCAAGCCCTAAAATTCCAGGCCGCCTTCACGGGCGCCATCGGCCAGAGCTTTAACCCGGCCGCTATATTTGAAACCGCCGCGGTCAAAGACGACCGCTTTTACACCCTTACCCAATGCCCGTTCGGCGATTGCTTTTCCAACTAATTTCGCCTGCTCAGATTTCTTCAGGCCTTTCAGTTTGGAACGCAGTTCCCCGTCGATCGTCGATGCGGAAGTAATGGTACTCCCAATGTGATCGTCTATGACCTGGGCATAAATTTCCGACAGACTGCGGTAGACATTTAACCGAGGACGTTGCGCTGTTCCCAGTATATTTATGCGTACACGAATGTGCCGCCGGACACGAGCTTCAGAACGCGATTTCTCTGCCATTGGTTACTTTGCTGCCTTTCCGGCCTTGCCAGCCTTGCGTCGAATTTTCTCTCCCTGATAATGCAGTCCTTTGCCATGATATGGTTCCGGTGGGCGAACATTTCGTACATTCGCCGCTGTCTGGCCGACCAGTTCCTTATCAAAGCCGCGCACATATACCAGGCGAGCCTTTGGTTCCACATCAAAGGAAATTCCAGTCGGAGGTTCCATTTCCACCGGATGAGAATACCCCATATTTAGCACCAAATTCTTGCCATTCATCTCAGCCCGATACCCGACACCTTCAATTTCCAAAACGCGTTCAAACCCGGTGCTGACACCGTGAATCATATTTGCGAGAACTGCACGGGTGGTCCCATGCAACGCGCGCTCAGCAGGCAGGTCAGAATTTCTAGTAATTACAATTTGACCATTTTCCATGGCAATACCAACCAATGGAGAGAATGTGCGTTTCATTTCGCCCTTGGGGCCTTTCACGCTCACGCTCGAACCATTCAGTTCGATATTTACACCAGCTGGAATAACTACAGGCATTCGTCCAACTCGAGACACTTTATTTTCCTCCTCTCCTACCAAACCTTACAGAGGATCTCACCGCCCACACCCAACTGGCGAGCTCTCTGACCAGTCATGATGCCTTTGGGGGTGGACAGGATGGCGACACCGATGCCTGAAAGAACCCAGGGAATCTCCTGTTTCTTGGTATAGATTCGCCGACCAGGTCGGCTAACGCGTTCCAGACCAGTAAGGACTGGCTTGCGCTCACGGCGTTCACCGATGTACTTGATCTTAAGTCGAAGAACCTTCTGGCTAGGCCGTTCTCCATCAGCAACCTCAAAATTTTCCAGGTAGCCTTCTTCTTTCAAGATCTTAGCAATTTCCACTTTGACCTTTGAAAGAGGCATAGCTGTCAGGGCTTGACCACTCATCACGGCATTGCGGATTCGGGTCAACATATCTGCAATTGGATCAGTCATGCTCATAATCTACCTCCACCCGGCTACCAAGATGACTTCATGACGCCAGGGATTTTGCCTTCCAGCGCGTATTCGCGGAAACAAATCCGGCAAAGACCAAACCGACGAATATAACCCCGCGGGCGACCGCAACGCGAGCAGCGATGGCGTACCTGGTTGGAATACTTGCGACGGGCTTCACGATACTTCATGCAAGTGCTTGCCATATTTATTCTTCCTTCTTGAACGGCATGCCCAGCAATGACAACATCAGCCGCGCATGATCGTCAGATTTGGCTGTAGTCACAATCGTGACTTCCATGCCTCTTATCTTGTCTATCTTATCGTACTCAATCTCCGGGAAAATTAGTTGGTCACGCAAACCCAGAGTATAGTTTCCGCGTCCATCAAAGGCTTCCGGAGATACACCACGGAAGTCACGCACGCGTGGGAGAGCTGTATTAATTAACCGGTCCAGGAACGCCCACATCTTGGCGCCGCGTAAGGTTACCTTGGTACCGATTACCCGACCCTCACGCAGTTTGAAATTGGCAATGCTCTTGCGCGCTTTGGTCATGATGGGTTTCTGACCGGTTATGATCGTCATGTCACCCATCGCGGCCTCAAGCATTTTTGGATTATCCATTGCTTCACCGCCAAGACCGATATTAACCACTATCTTTTCTATGTGCGGTACCTGCATAATATTTTTATACATGAATGCTTTGCGGAGTGCTGACACAACATCTTTCTGGTATTTTTCTTGCATCCTGTTCATAAATTATTGCTCCACGGGCAACTAATCGATCAAAGCCTGGCAATTTTTACATACGCGATGTGCACCATCATCATCACGCTGTACACTGATGCGACTCGGTTCATTACATTTTGGGCACACTAACATGACATTCGAGATGTCGAGGGGTGCCTCGAACTTGATCCGACCTGGGTTAATTGTTCGTCCCTGGGTCTGGACCTGGCGCTGGTGCTTGGTATGGACATTCACACCCTGCACAACCACCCGGTGCTCGTCTGGCAGGACTTTAATAACTTCACCGCGCTTGCCCTTTTCCTCAATCTTGCCGCTAATAATTTCAACGGTGTCGCCCTTACGAATCTTGACTCTCATCGTTCACTCCTCGACTGGCCTAAAGTACTTCCGGAGCCAGCGAAACAATTTTCATAAAGCCCTTTTCACGCAATTCGCGCGCAACCGGACCGAAGATGCGGCTGCCACGCGGGTTCTGACCATCGGTATCCAGAATGACGGCAGCATTGTCGTCAAACCGGATATAGGAACCGTCTTCGCGGCGCCATTCCTTGTTACAACGCACGATGACAGCCTTAACGATCTCAGATTTCTTGATCGCTCCATTTGGTGTTGCTGATTGGACCGCGCCCACCACGGTATCACCAATCCTACCGTATCTGCGGGTCGAACCGCCCATTACATGGATAACCAGGATCTCACGTGCCCCGGTATTATCTGCAATTTTTAGACGAGACTCATGCTAAATCATGACTGTGCCTCTACAGGAGACTCTCCAACCGTGGGAGCTGCTTCTTCAGGCGCTGACGCAACCTCAGCTACACCCTTATCAGCAGTGCGGATTTCATGTTTGGTGATCGACTCTACCACCCAGCGTTTATCACGTGAGAGGGGACGGCTTTCCACTATTTGAACATGGTCTCCGATTTGGCAACCCAGCTCATCGTGAGCCTTGACACGCTTACTCAAATGAACCACCTTGCGGTAGAGAGGGTGCCTGAAAGTCCGACCAATTTCCACAACAACGGTCTTGGTCATTTTGTTACTGGT
This sequence comes from uncultured Chloroflexia bacterium, assembly GCA_963826215.1. Classification (GTDB taxonomy): domain Bacteria; phylum Chloroflexota; class Anaerolineae; order Anaerolineales; family Villigracilaceae; genus UBA877. The sequence goes on from CAWGWL010000033.1 coordinate 1,096,964, forward strand.
AACGACGCCAGTTATTCGACGACGGTCATTCATGCTTCACCTTCCTGTACAGGCGTCCGAGAGCGCTCACCAAAAATGGTTTCCATTCGGGCGACATCACGACGGAGCAGGCGCAACCGGCTGGTATCAGTTAGCTGACCGGTAACTTGCTGGAACCGGAGTTTCATTAACTCCTCGCGCATATCCGATATTTTGGCTTGCATTTCTTCCACCGACATTTTGCGAATTTCTTCTGTTTTCATGCCTATTCTCCCGCCGCAATATCACTGCGGGCAATAATCTTGGTCTTGATCGCAAATTTATGTCTCGCAAGGCCCAAAGCTTCTCGGGCTGCTGCTTCATCCAAGCCGCCAATTTCAAACATGACACGTCCCGGTTTCACAACTGCGACCCAATATTCCACATTGCCTTTCCCTTTACCCATGCGGGTTTCAGGAGGTTTTTGTGTATATGGTTTATCCGGAAATATGCGGATCCAGACTTTGCCACGACGCTTCATGGCGTGGACAAGCGTGCGACGGGCAGCTTCGATCTGACGAGCTGTAACCCACCCGGGTTCCATTGCCAGCAGACCATAATCGCCAAAGGAAATCTCGACCCCGCGTGATTCCTTTCCTTTCATCCGGCCTCGCATTTGCTTGCGGTATTTCACACGTTTTGGCATTAACATAGCATCAACCTCACTCCACGGAAGCCTCGTCTACTCACTAACGTAGACGCCCTCGGTAGTTTCGACTTTTTCTTCAATTTCTGTTTTCATTTCACCATGGTAGACCCAGACCTTGATTCCGATGCGGCCATACGTGGTTGCAGCCTCAGCACGGGCAAAATCTATGTCAGCACGTAACGTTTGCAGGGGAACTCGGCCATCTCTCAACCACACAGTTCGAGCCATTTCTGCACCTGCCAAACGACCGGCAACTTCAATTTTTATTCCCTTTGCACCCTGGCGCATTGCTTGTTGGATGGCACGTTTCATTGCACGGCGATAACTGATACGGCGCTCCAATTGGTCTCCAATATTATGCGCAACCAGATAGGCATCGCAATCAGGGAATTTAATTTCTTTGATATCCAAATCTACTTTTTTACCGGTTAATCCCTCAAGAGCAATGCGCACTTTCTTGATGCCCTCACCTTTTCGACCTATCAGGATACCCGGTTTGGCAGTAAAAACGGCCACCTTCAATTTTCCAGGATAGCGTTCAACATCAATTCTTGACACACCTGCTCTGCCTGATTCCCGGTAGAGCATATCGCGAATAGCGAAGTCTTGTGATAATTGCTCTCGATACTGGGCACCTTCAGCGAACCAGCGACCACGCCAGTCCTGATTGACATTCAGGCGAAAACCAATCGGATGTACTTTGCGACCCATAAGATCTCCTTCGTCTTTTCTTTGCCGGTCAGGCAACTTCCCGTTCGCGTAAGACAACGGTCACGTGGGATGAACGCCGCAGAACCGGCTTGAAGCGACCGCGTGCTCCGAAACGGCGCCATTTACGGGTGGGCGCTTCATCGGCAAAGATTTTGGCGACAAAAAGGTCATCGCGGCTGACACCAAAGTTCTCCTCAGCATTAGACACTGCAGAGGCAAGGAGTTTTCCAACCGGAAACGCTGCATTTTGCGGAGAGAAGCGTAATAATTCCATCGCCTGCACTGCATTTTTCCCGCGCACCAAATCAACAACCAGGCGCACTTTCTGAGCCGATATGGTCAGGAAACGTAATTGTGCACGAATATCATGAGTCATCTGAATACTCCTACGCCACCTTAGAAGCCTTTTCAGCTGCCATGTGGCCTCTGAAGAGCCGTGTTGGCGCAAATTCGCCCAAGCGATGCCCAACCATATTTTCGGTGATATAGATCGGCACATGACGGCGGCCATCGTGGATAGCGATTGTGTGACCAACCATTTGTGGGAATATCACACTTGCGCGGCTCCATGTACGGATGACCTTCTTTTCACCTTTCTGGTTCATCGCTTCAATTTTCTTCAAAAGTTTTGGGGCAATGAATGGCCCTTTTTTCAATGAACGAGACATATTTGCTTACCTCGCATACTCTCCGCGTTCTAGCGGCTTGACTTGCTGCGGTGGCGCACGATATATTTATTGGTTGACTTGTTTCGGCGCGTCTTATAACCTCGGGCTGGTCTACCCCAGGGGGTTTTGGGACCAGGCATACCAGTCGGCTGCCGGCCTTCACCACCTCCGTGAGGGTGGTCACGCGGTGACATTGCAGTTCCACGCACAGTCGGTCGGATGCCCATATGGCGTTTGCGCCCGGCTTTCCCCAACTTTATGTTGCTGTGATCAAGATTGCCAACTTGCCCAATTGTGGCAAAACATACCTGGCTGACCAAGCGTACTTCACCTGAAGGGAGACGGATCTGGGCATATTCCCCTTCTTTCGCAAGAACCTGTGCTGAACCCCCGGCTGAGCGGACAAGTTGTCCTCCCTTGCCTGGTTTTAATTCGATGTTATGCACAAGAGTGCCTACCGGGATATTCGCGAGTGGCAGGTTATTGCCTGGACGGATTTCAGCTTGAGCTCCGGAAAGAAGAGTGTCGCCAACTTTGATCCCGAGGGGAGCGACAATGTACCGTTTCTCGCCATCGGCATAATTTAACAATGCAAGTCGGGCAGTTCGGTTGGGATCATATTCAATCGCAGCAACCTTGGCTGGGATGTTTTGTTTATCACGCTTGAAATCCAATATTCGAATATAGCGACGGTTACCTCCACCACGATGGCGAACCGTGATCCGGCCTGTGTTATCTCGCCCACCATGTCCGCGGGGATGAATAATCAGACTACGTTCTGGAGTGGATTTGGTAATTTCTTCAAACGTATATCCAGTCATCCCCCTCTGACCAGGTGTAGTTGGTTTATACTTTTTTACTGCCATTACTTCACCCCTTCAAGAAACTCGAGGGAGCTTCCCTCGGCAAGGGTTACAATTGCTTTCTTGAAACCAGCATCCCTGATCATGAGACGGCGGTTGCGACGACGGCTGCGTTTACCAGCAGTATTAAGAATATTTACACGCGTGACCTTTACGTCGAACAAGGTTTCTACAGCGTCTTTCACCAATGTCCGGGTGGCACTCGGTGCCACTTCAAAGGAGTATTGGCGAAGTTTGCCAGTTTGATAGTTCGACTTTTCAGTAACAAGCGGGCGGCGAAGCACGTCATAAATCGTAATCATGCTGCCCTCCTACACCAAAATAGATTTCAAAACGTCCAATGCCTTGAGCGGCATGACGAGTTTATCGTAACCAAGCAGATCGCGGATATTCAGGTAATTGGCCATCAACAACCTAGCATCCGGAAGGTTATTGGTAGAGCGGGCAACTACGTCATATCCAGCATCCTTTTCAGCGACGAGGATCAGGACTGTTGAATCGCCCACCAGAACATTTAGTGCCTGAGCCATAAGTCGAGTCTTTGGCTCGGACAGCACAAATTCATCTACTATCACAAGGCCAGCCTCAGCCGCTTTAGCTGTCAGTGCAGAACGCAGCGCTGCCCGACGCATTTTAAGCGGCATATGTTGAGTGTATTTGCGAGGTCTGGGAGTGTGGATCTTGCCACCATGAACCCATTGAGGAGCACGAGTGGACCCTTGGCGGGCTCGACCAGTCCCCTTCTGTTTCCACGGCTTTTTTCCACCGCCAGAAACCTCACTGCGCGTTTTGGTCTTATGAGTTCCCAGGCGGGCATTTGCCATTTGTTGAATGTAAGCCTGGTGCATCAAATCAATATTTATAGGAGCCTCAAAAATCTCAGCCGGAAGTTCCACCGTTTTGATCTTTTCGCCCTTCATGTTGAGAACGTCTGCTTTCATAATAGAATTGCTCCCATCATTCGCGCTATTGCTTGCGCGCTTCCTGGACCACGACTAGACTGCCTTTGGATCCCGGGACAGCACCAGTGACTCCGAGCAAGTTTCGCTCTACATCAACCAGAACCACCTTCAGACTCTGAGCAGTTACGCGTTCTTGACCCATGTGTCCAGCACGACGTGAACCTTTATAAACGCGACCAGGTGTCGTTGTTGAAGAGTTCGATCCGGGAGCGCGCAAGCGGTCTGACCCACCATGTGTTTTGGGGCCGCCAGCGAAGTGGTAACGTTTCACCACACCAGCAAAACCTTTTCCTTTGCTGGTACCAACCACGTCCACATGCTCGCCGATACCGAATACTTCCACTGTGACTTTGTCACCAACCTTGTATGCAGCATCCTTGCTGCGGAATTCCCGCAAAAAACGCAGGGGTGGCAATTCGTTTTTCTTGAGATGGCCCAACTCGCCTGATGTCAGTCGCTTGGGTTTTGTCTCTTGGAATCCGAGTTGCACCGCTGCGTAGCCTTCCTTCTCAGGAAGGCGTACCTGCGTTACGTAACAAGGCCCAGCTTCGATCAGAGTTACCGGCAGTGCAGCACCGGTCTCGTCGAAGATCTGGGTCATGCCGATCTTCTTGCCAATCAGCCCTTTTAACATGCTCGGTTTTCTCCTTCAAAAGATATTTTGAGACTGTCAGCCGGGCTTGGCTGCATCATCTCGGTCACAGCACAGTCAATCAGCCTGCCGCGGCACACAGGATAGTGGGGCCTACGAACAGAACCGTTCTTGTGCTGTCTATCCGGTCTACCTGATGTGATCAGACTTTCAAACCACCAAGGTAAACCAAATGTTTATTCTAGATTTTTATCTCGATATCCACACCCGCTGGAAGATTGAGCCGCATCAACATATCAATCGTCTTGGAATCAGGATCAAGGACATCGATAAGACGGTTGTGCGTGCGAATTTCAAAATGCTCATGCGAGTCTTTATCAATGAAAGTCGAGCGGCGTATTGTAAACCGTTCTATCTTGGTTGGCAAGGGTACGGGGCCAACAACATGGGCACCAGATCGCTCGGCGGTTTCGACAATCCGCTTGGCAGACTGGTCGAGGACACGATGATCGTATGCTTTAAGGCGGATGCGGATTTTTTGTTTGGTCATATCTATACCTATTCGATGATTTTCGTGATGACGCCAGCGCCGACGGTGAGACCGCCTTCGCGGATGGCGAACTTGGAGCCTTGTTCGAGGGCCACCGGGACAATGAGGGTGACGGTCAGGTCAACGTTATCACCCGGCAGGACCATTTCAATTCCCTCGGGCAGGACCACGTCGCCGGTCACATCCATGGTGCGGATGTAGAATTGGGGACGGTAGCCATTGAAGAAGGCACTGTGCCGTCCGCCTTCTTCCTTCTTCAGCACGTACACTTTTGCAGTGAACTTGGTATGCGGGGTGATGCTCCCGGGTTTGGCCACCACCTGGCCGCGTTCCACATCGGTGCGCTCAATGCCGCGCAGCAGCAAGCCCAGGTTATCCCCTGCCATGCCCTCGTCCATCATCTTATGGAACATTTCCACGCCCGTGACCACCGAGTTGCGGGTCTCGCGCAGGCCAATGATCTCCACCGGCTCGCCAACTTTGACGATGCCCCGGTCCACACGTCCGGTCACCACCGTGCCGCGTCCCTTGATCGAGAATACGTCTTCGATCGGCATCATGAACGGCTTTTCAGTCTCGCGCTTCGGCTCCGGAATGTACTCGTCCACCACGCGCAGCAGTTCTTTGATGCTGGCATACTCGGGGGCGTTCGGGTCCGTGGAAGTGCTCTCCAACGCCTTCAGGGCGCTGCCGCGCACGATCGGGGTGGTATCACCCGGGAAGCCGTATCCGTTCAACAGCTCCCGCAGTTCCATCTCGACCAGTTCCAGCAGTTCCGGGTCGTCCATCTGGTCCACCTTGTTCAGGTACACCACAATGCTCGGCACTTCCACCTGGCGGGCCAGCAGCACATGCTCTCGCGTCTGCGGCATCGGCCCGTCTGGCGCTGCCACCACCAGGATGGCACCATCCACCTGCGCCGCGCCCGTGATCATGTTCTTGATGTAGTCGCGGTGTCCCGGCATATCCACATGGGCATAGTGACGCTTGTCGGTCTCGTATTCCACGTGCGCAATGTTGATCGTGATGCCGCGCGCCTTTTCCTCGGGTGCATTATCGATCGAATCGTACGCTCGAAATTGCGCCTTCCCCAGGAACTGGCTGTATTTCGTGATCGCCGCTGTTAAGGTCGTCTTGCCATGGTCAATGTGCCCCATGGTCCCCACGTTCATGTGCGGTTTCGTCCGCTGATACTTCTGCTTCGCCATGAAATCTCTCTCCTTCTAGGAAATACCAAAGAATTATGAATTTAGAATATCATGCGCTACAGACTCTGGTACGGGCGCATAGTGGTCAAATTCCATCGAAAAAACACCTCGACCCTGTGTCGTTGAGCGCAATTCGGTCGCGTACCCAAACATCTCACCCAATGGCACTGTTGCATTGATCGCCTGGGCATTACCCGGGCGCATTTCCATGCCTCGAATGGTTGCCCTGCGTGCATTAAGTCCACCGATAATATCACCCAGGAATTCCTCAGGAGCGACTGCTTCCACTTTCATGATTGGTTCAAGTAGGACTGGCCCGCCTTTCCGGACACCTTCTTTAAAAGCAAAGGTTGCAGCCATTTTAAAGGCCATATCATTCGAATCCACTTCGTGGAATGAACCATCGAAAAGGGTCACCTTAATATCTACCACCGGATATCCTGCCATTACACCGCTTTCAGATACTTCTTTGATACCTTTTTCGACAGCAGGGATATACTCGCGAGGGATGGTACCGCCAACAATTTTATTTACAAAGACAACACCGCTGCCGCGCTCACCAGGTTCCAGGGAAATGACAACATGTCCGTACTGCCCGTGTCCGCCTGTTTGCTTAACGTATTTATAATTTACCTCTTCCACAGGTCGTGTAATGGATTCCCGATACGCTACCCGTGGCTTGCCAACATTAGCCTGGACGCGGAATTCACGCATCATGCGGTCTACAATTACATCCAAGTGCAACTCGCCCATACCGGAAATTATCGTTTGACCCGTATTCTCATCCGAATGGACACGGAAAGTCGGGTCTTCTTCTGATAACTTCTTTAATGCTTCACCCATCCTGGATTGATCCGCACTCGTCCGTGGTTCAATCGCAACTGAAATCACTGGCTCAGGGAATGTAATGTTTTCGAGCATGACCAGTCGATTATCACAAAGAGTATCGCCGGTGAAGGTATCCTTGAAACCCAGTGCAGCCACGATATCCCCCGCGCGAACTTCAGTTACATCTTCACGGTGGTCAGCATACATGCGTAACAGACGACCAATCCGCTCACGTTTCCCTTTTGTCGAATTGGTGACCATTTGACCCTGACTTAGAGTTCCCGAGTAAACCCGGAAATAAGCCAGGCGTCCCACGTATGGATCTGTCACGATTTTAAAAACCAATGCGCTTAATATCGCATCATCTTGAGGAGGCAATTCGACTACTTCATCAGTTCGAGGATCGGTTCCGGTTACTGGCGGGACATCGAGGGGAGAAGGAAGATAATCAATTACGGCGTCCAGTACTAATTGAACGCCTTTGTTTCGCAGTGAACTCCCACAAAAAACCGGGGCAGCCTTGCTGGTCAAAACCGCCTGGCGGAGAGCTATTTTTAATTCTTCGTTGCTAATCTCCTTGCCTTCCAGGTACTTTACCGTTAATTCATCGTCCAATTCGGCAATTCGCTCAACCATGGAATGACGGCGATCTTCTGCTTCTGTCTTTAAATCTGCTGGGATTTCAGCTTCGCGCGGTTCTCTCCCCAACTCATCATCCCAAAATATCGCTTTCATTACCATTAAGTCAACTACACCCTGGAACGATGCTTCCATGCCAATTGGCATTTGCATGGCAATCGGATTGGCTCCCAGACGTTGTTTGATGCTCTCCAATGTTCGCTCATAGGAAGCGCCAGTGCGGTCCATCTTATTGGCAAAACAAATGCGCGGTACACCATATCGGTCTGCCTGCCGCCACACTGTCTCACTCTGAGGTTCTACGCCTTGGACCGCATCAAAAACAACCACTCCACCATCCAATACTCGTAGCGATCGTTGAACTTCTGCCGTGAAATCGATATGGCCAGGTGTATCAATAATGTTGATTTGATATCCCTTCCACTCAGCTGTTACGGCTGCAGAAACGATGGTAATCCCCCGCTCGCGCTCCTGTTCCATCCAGTCTGTGACAGTTGTACCATCATCAACTGAACCCAGACGGTGAGTCTTGCCCGTGTAAAAAAGGATTCGCTCGGTTGTTGTAGTTTTACCAGCATCAATGTGAGCAATGATGCCGATATTTCTATACCTTTCGAGCGGGAACGCACGGGCCATGGATTTCTATACCTGATTATTAAGGTTCAACACCGCATGTTACATGCGGTAATGAGAGAATGCGCGGTTAGCGTCAGCCATTTTATGGGTTTCTTCCCGTTTCCGAATGGCCGCGCCTTCATTTTTAAACGCGTCCAAGAGTTCGTCCGCCAGTTTTTCTGCGAACGATTTCCCGGAGCGCGCCTTGGACGAATCCAACACCCAGCGGATTGCCAGAGTTGTACGACGGGCCTGGGGAACTTCCATTGGGACCTGGTAAGTAGCCCCACCTACGCGGCGGGGACGAACTTCCATGGCGGGGGCAACATTTCTCATGGCAGTATCAAAGATCTCGACCGGATCTTTGCCACCGCTGCGTTCCCGAATAATATCCAAAGTGTCATACATCACATTCGTTGCCGTGCTTTTCTTGCCTCGGTGAAGCATGTGATGAATCATGGTTTGAATGGTGACACTGTTATAGCGGATATCGGGTAAGATTTCACGCTTTTCTGGCTTTGCACGACGCATATTAATACTCCATCAAACAAATAAATTAGGCGGCAGTTTCTTTTGGACGCTTGGCACCATATTTTGACCGGCTTTGTTTCCGGTTATTGACGCCAGTTGTATCGAGCGACCCACGGACAATATGGTATCGTACTCCTGGCAAGTCTTTCACACGACCACCACGTACTAATACCACAGAGTGTTCCTGCAGTTGATGTCCTTCACCAGGAATATATGCGGTCACTTCGAGACCGTTGGTGAGGCGCACACGGGCAATTTTCCGCAACGCCGAATTCGGTTTCTTGGGAGTCGTGGTTCGAACCACAGTACAGACACCGCGTTTTTGCGGTGCACCCTTGGCCTGGCGTACACGGCGTTGCTTTTTTGTGTTTAAGGTATAGAGCAATGCCGGTGCCTTGCTCTTGAGTTTCTTTGACTGACGTCCTTTTCGAATCAATTGGTTAATTGTTGGCACACTCGCCTCCGAAACAAATATCTTTCTAATAACTAGATTTTTTCAATAAGTAAGGCCATCACAAACGTGCCAGATGGCCTCACTCGTACTTAATACGCAGTGGGCAGTGCGAAGCAGCCGCCCATGTAGGCAACGAACTTCAATTTTATCATGACGGATTGTAGACCGTCAAGGAAAATACTAAGATCTTTCGCGTTTGGTACCTTTCACCAACTCTTCACCAATGTCAATCAAACCGGTGGTGTATTTGGGCGGGTGAACTTTTTCTTCATCCTTGCCAAATTTAATGACCTCGCCCGTATCGGTCACTGCCTCAACAGCCAAGCCAAGAGACTGTAATTCTTTTACCAACACGCGGAAGGAAGCCGGGATGCTTGGTTCTTCGATTTGTTCACCCTTAACAATGGCCTCATAAGTATTGACTCGCCCCTGGACATCATCGGATTTGACCGTCAACATTTCCTGTAGCGTATAAGCTGCACCGTATGCCTCCAACGCCCACACTTCCATTTCGCCAAAGCGCTGGCCGCCAAACTGTGCCTTGCCACCCAGGGGTTGTTGCGTAACCAGGCTATAAGGTCCGGTAGAACGCGCATGAACCTTGTCTTCAACCAGGTGGTGCAACTTGAGCATACTCATTACCCCAACAGTGACGGGTTGGTCATAGGGTTCTCCCGTCTTGCCATCATGCAGAACTTGCTTGCCCAGGATTGGCGCAGGGACTCCCCATTCGAGAGTGACAGCTTGGATCGTGGTTTCCAATTTATTATCAGAAACGTTATCGTGACCAAATGTGTGCAGCCAGAGTTTCAGACAGGCTCGGACGGCATTTTGATCAAATGATTTACGCTGTGATGGAACCGGAATCTCATCTTTAAAGATGGTTGCTGGATCAAACTCATGATCCCGCAGCCATTCGGTCACAGTTGCATGGCGGGCATAGGTGTCATCATTTAATTGATACACATCATAACCACGATCTCCCAACCATTGCTCCAGGTATAATCGACGGACTTCATTATCATCCTCAATCATTTCGGGGGTGTATTCCTGCTCTTTGAGCCAGGTCCATGCAGTTTCAGCAGTTTCTTGCCAGGCATAATCCATCATCCAGGCACGCGCTAATTCAGCTTCGATTTCTTCTTCAGTTGCGCCATCGAAGACCGGCGTGATTGCTCGGAAACCAAGTTTCTGTGCCGCCCACCCTAAATGAACTTCCAAAACCTGCCCAAGGTTCATACGTCCGGGAACTCCAGTCGGGTTCAAAATGATGTCTATTGGAGTCCCGTCATCCAGGAAGGGCATGTCTTCCACGCGGACAACGCGAGACACAACCCCCTTGTTTCCATGACGACCAGCCATCTTATCGCCAGCCGTGATCTTCCGGCGCTGGGCAACAGAGACGCGAACCATCATATCCACACCCGCAGAAAGGTCGGCATTATCTTCGCGGGTAAATACCTTGACATCCACGACTTTTCCGCGCTCGCCATGAGGCATCCGCAGGGAAGTGTCTTTAACATCGCGGGATTTCTCACCGAAAATGGCTCTCAGGAGGCGCTCTTCAGGAGTTAATTCTTTCTCACCCTTGGGAGTGATTTTCCCGACCAGGATATCATTCGGACCGACTTCGGCACCGATTCGAATTATGCCGCTTTCGTCGAGATCCTTGATTGCTTCTTCACCGACATTGGGGATATCACGAGTGATCTCCTCAGGGCCAAGTTTCGTATCGCGAGCCTCGACTTCGTACTTCTCAATGTGAATGGATGTAAATCGATCATCCTGGACAAGGCGCTCAGAAATCACGATGGCATCTTCGTAATTTGCACCTTCCCATGACATAAATGCCACGGTAACGTTCTGACCAAGCCCGAGTTTTCCCCTTTCGGTGGAAGAAGAATCCGCGATAATATCTCCGGTGTGGATCACCTGCCCCTTAATGACTGCCGGACGCTGGTCTATGCAAGTCGACTGGTTCGAGCGTTGATACTTTCGGAGATTGTAAGTGTGATTGCTGCCATCTTTTTCCTTTACAGCGATCGAGGAACCAGTTACAGAGATTACATCCCCATCAGCTTCAGCAACAATAACCTGGCCTGAATCCAGTGCGGCATATGGCTCCATTCCAGTGGAGACAATCGGGATTTCCGGTCTGACCAACGGTACAGCTTGAGCCATCATATTCGAACCCATCAGGGCGCGGTTGGCATCGTCGTGCTCCAGAAACGGGATCAGAGCTGCGCTGATACCCACAACTTGATGAGGGGCAACATCCATATAATCCAGGTTTTCAGGTGCAGTGAAAATAAACCCGGAATGGTAGCGACAGGATATACGCATGGTCTCAAATTCGCGATATTCAGTCAGAACAGCGTTCGCCTGGGCAATTACATATTTGTCTTCTGCATCGGCTGATAGATATTCAAATTCATCCGAGACGTAGGGGATGATTGCAACATCCCGTTTTGATTTGGCGACGATTTTAAGAGTCTTGGATGTAATGCGTTCTCCGGATTTGAGCAACAATTCCCCACTTTTGGGATCTGTAATATCTTCACGCAAGACACGACCCACCAAAATTGGATCATTGCATGCCGCCTGTTTAATAACCCGGCGATATGGAGTTTCGATGAATCCATACTCGTTGACACGCGCAAAGGATGCCAGACGCCCAATTAAACCAATGTTTGGCCCTTCCGGGGTTTCTATTGGACAGATTCGACCATAGTGAGAATGGTGAACATCCCGCACATCGAACCCCGCGCGCTCGCGACGTAAACCACCTGGGCCAAGAGCTGAGAGAGTTCGCTTGTGCCGTAATTCCGCCAGTGGATTGGTTTGATCCATAAATTGGGAAAGTTGGCTTGATCCAAAGAATTCCCGCAATGCAGCAACAACTGGTCGAATGTTGACTAATGTGACCGGTGACAGCTGCTCCTGGTCGCGGATGGACATGCGTTCTTTAATAACACGCTCCATACGTCGCAGGCCAATACGGAGTTTATTCTGGATAAGTTCACCAACCGTTTTTACACGCCGGTTCCCTAAATGGTCGATATCATCTGGGGGTTCAATCCCATTATTAATCAGTATCATCCGCCTAAGGAGACGAATAACATCTGCCTTGGTGACCGTCCGATGAGGGATCGGGATATGCAAATCAAGTTTCTGGTTCAGTTTATATCGACCCACCCGTTCCAGATCATAGTGCCGCTGGTCAAACAATTGCTCTTCCAGGAAGGCTCTTGCATTATCCAATGTAGCTGGGTCGCCAGGGCGCATCCGTTTAAAGAACTCGATCAGCGCTGCTTCCGCAATACTCAGACCACCCGAGGTATCCCATTCTGGTTCCTGTCGCAATGTGGATGCCATGAACATTCGCTCAGGATTGGAATCCACATCCTTGAACAGGTTTATTAATTCCTCGTCAGACCCTGTTGTTAGAATTGGTTCACCAGTTTCACCATCATCTACAGCAGATAAAGCACGTAAAAAAACCGTAATCGGAACAGTCCGCTTCCGGTTGAACTTTAGGATAATATAATCACTCTTACGAGTTTCAAATTCCATCCACGCGCCGCGGTCGGGAATGAGTTTTGCCATCGCCAATGGGCGGCCAGTGGCGCGATCAGTTGGGGCTTCAAAGTACACGCCTGGTGAACGGATCAACTGGGAGACGACCACACGCTCCGTACCATTTATAATGAAGGTACCCTTATCAGTCATCTCGGGGAAGTCGCCCAGGAAAATGTCCTGCTTAAGCGGTTCAGGGACATCCGTTCCAGCCAACAATACAGAAACGTAAAGTGGACTGGCGTAAGTTAAATCCCTCTCCACACATTCTTCTATACTGTGTTTTGGATCCCCAAACCAATACTTCAATCCCCACTGCTTAGATTCGGGTCCTCGGCTGGGAAAGAATAACTTCATTCCCTTGTTGTATGACTCGATCGGTGAAATTTCGTGAAAGAGATCCCCTAACCCCTCTGCTTTTAGGCGTTTGAATGAATCCAACTGTACTTCAATGAGATTGGGCAAGCTAAGTGTAACCGGGATACGCGCGTAATTCTTCTCGGGTAGAACAGAGGCCATGGCTTTCTCCTAAATTTTGTACCCTGGGCGGAAAGGAATTTCTGAAAATGCAACCCCTGGTGGGGGAAGTGGCTGCGAATATGCAAGGGGTGATTATAATGACTCTACGAAGCAAAGTCAAGGAAATTTATGACCAATCTTTGTGTATTTGTCCACATCTACTTGAAATCGTTGACAAAAATGCTTCCCCATAGTAACATCTAGCGCGCTTGGCGAGGTAGCTCAACGGCAGAGCAAGGGCATCATAATCCCTAGGTTGTGAGTTCAAATCTCACCTTCGCCACTCAATTATCCTGTTCGCGTTAAGAATAATTAGGAAGGATTTTTTCATTGTTAACCTGCCAAGAAGCAGGTTTTTTTTATGTTATGAAGGTAAAATTCACAAATATTGATTGATTTAAGCTCCCGGCATTTATTAATTCCCTTTGATATACTCCATATCATGTCCATTCTCATAGACCAGGTAATTCGTTCCAGAAGAAAAACAGTGTCTCTGATTATCCAATCAGATGGCAAACTGTCAGTCCGCGCGCCCCTGCGAATGTCGGAAGCGCATATCCTGGAATTCGTCCAAAATCATGCTGATTGGATTCGTAAACACCAGTCCAAGATCATCGCCCACCTCCCGTCGCCGACAAAACAGTTCGTTGATGGAGAAATTTTTTTATTTCTTGGGAATGAATGCCCTTTAACCATTGTTTCGCGCCGAGAGCCACCAATATTATTTAGTGGTAATAAGTTTCAGTTAGCCAAATCCCAATTACCAAATGCAAGAAATGTATTTACCGTTTGGTTCAAGACTCAAGCAAAGAGGTTAATTTCACAAAGGGTCACCTTACTTTCAAAGCAGAACAAGTTCTACTTTAAGAAAATTCGAATAACTTCTGCTCGAACCCGCTGGGGATCCTGTAGTTCAATTGGAACGCTTAGTTTCACATGGAAGCTGATTATGGCTCCTCCTGAAATAATTGACTATGTTGTAACGCATGAATTAGTGCATACGGAGATAAAAAATCATTCCAAAAAATTCTGGGGAAAGCTGGGGGAGATCTTACCTGGGTATAAAGAGCATGTCAGGTGGCTTAAACAAAATGGAAAATATCTTAATCTCTAGTAGAATTAAATAAGGGAATAGTATTTGCCATATAATTTCTAGCGGCAGATACGATCTTATGTCATTCGAATAAGATCTGAGCGGTATAATCGTTTCATCCCATATCGGAAAGGAGACCTAAAATGAAACTCAGTGCTCGAAATATGTTGAAAGGAAAAGTAGCCAAGATCGTGCGCGGAGCAGTAAATGCTGAAGTGACCATCCAATTACCAGGCGGCGAACAAATCGTTTCCATTATCACAAATTCATCGGTCGATTCTCTTGGTTTAAAAGATGGCAAGGAAGCGTATGCGGTTATTAAAGCATCAAGTGTGATGGTCGCAGTAGATTAGAAATATTACCCCATCAAAGATATGCCCTTCCTAATTTTCGGAAGGGCTTTCTGATTATTTCCCATCGATTACTCCACCATCGAATATTAAGGTGATATTCGTATTCGATTATTGGCAGTTACTATGATGATATGGGTTGCGCATGCGTATAAAGGCTAACTTTACACTTTTGGCTGTCGCTCTAATTTGGGGTTCAGGGTTCATCACGCAAGGGCTTGCCGGGGAATATAAAGTAGCGTATCTCTTTAATGGTGTCAGCTTCATGCTTGCTTCAATCATTTTGATCCCATTCTTCCCACGTGGTAATAAAATATCAATTCAGCAGATTAAGTGGATGTTCATCGCTGGAATCATTCTGTTTATAGCTACAGCATTACAGCAAGTTGGCATTTTGTACACCAAGGTGGCCAATGCTGGTTTTCTAACCAGCTTGTATGCTGTTTTCACGCCTTTTCTTTTGTGGCTTGGTTTCCATGAACGACCCTCATTGGATGGACCTGATTGCTGTTATCGCGGCAACCATCGGCGCATATTTCTTGTCTACAGCAGGAAAAGGATTCCAGTTTCAAAAGGGGGACAGCCTGGAAGTGATTGGGGCAGTTTTCTGGGGAATGCACTTCGTTATCCTGGGAAAATATGCTTCCCGGTTTGAACCGATTACTTTTGCATCGGGACATTTTTTTATTACTGGGTTGCTCAATTTCATTATGGGTTTGAGATTTCGAGAGCTTATCTCAACTCACTCCCCTTCCCCTAATACTTGCTATCCTATATCGGGCATCCCTTTCCATTGGTATTGGGTACACACTCCAAGTTTGGGGGCAAAATCATACTCCACCCACAGATGCTGCCCTCATTCTTGGATTGGAAGCTGTATTCGCTGTTATTGCAGCATGGCTCATACTAGGACAGTTTTTACTTCCTCTGCAAGTAATGGGATGCGTGATCATCCTTGCAGCAGTAATGTTTTCCCAGTTAAAAGGACCACAAATTTTTTAGAACTTAAATTTTCAAAATTCGGGTATTATCCCATTCCCCATATATAATTATTCTTTTACAACACGAGGGAAGAAATTATCGCTAATAGTTTATTAGCACCCAGGACTTGAGTATCTCTATATTCCAGAATATCATTGTAAAACCATCTGAAGAAACAAATTACATCCATCACTTCCCATGCCTCGTTGTCTCCAGTACACTGGAATTATGGCAAGTAATTTCCCCGAGATTAAAAAAATTCGCGTCGGATGTCCTGCTCATAATTGTGGCGGGCGATGCCTGCTGATTGCCCATATACAAGATGGCAGGATCACCCGCCTTGACACCGACGACCGTCCTGATACCCTGGCCGCGCCTCAATTGCGCGCTTGTGTTCGGGGACGGGCTTATTTACGGAGGCAATATCATCCCGACCGGTTAATGACCCCGTTAAAGAGATCGGGAAACCGCGGGGAAGGCGAGTTCCACCCAATATCGTGGGAGGAGGCGTTGGATTCCGTCGCTGCACAATTCGAACGGGTCAAACGGAAATACGGTTCGTCCGCTCTTTTTGTTCCATATGGTACTGGCAGTTATAACCAGCTTAATGGCTCACATGTAGCCCGCCGGCTAATGAATTTGTTCGGTGGGTGCCTGGGTATTTATAATTCGTATTCGTGGGCAGCTACAAATATGGCCACACCCACTGTTTACGGTACGCTTATTACCGGGAACCAACGTCAAGATTGGCTGAATTCGAAATACATTCTAATGTGGGGATGGAATCCAGCCGAAATGAGGGATGGCACCAACAGCGATTACTTTGTCAAGCTGGCGCGTGAAGCTGGGGCGCGCGTTGTTTGCATAGATCCTCGCCACACCTTGAGCGCTGCAGCTCTTGCTGACGAGTGGATCCCCATCCGCCCAGGAACTGACACAGCCATGATGAGCTCCATGGCTTATATAATGCTCACCGAGGGGCTTTATGACGCTAATTTTGTTACGACTCATTGTGTAGGTTTCAATGCCGAGCAGATGCCGGTAGACGGTGCAGAAAGTTACAGCGAGTACATTCTGGGCATCAGGGATGGAACACCCAAGACTCCAGAGTGGGCTGAATCCATTACTGCCGTCCCTGCAGAGACAATCGCCAGGATTGCCCGGGAATATGCAACTTCCAAACCGGCAATGCTTTACCAGGGTTATGGAATGCAGAGACGTGCCTACGGTGAACAAGTAGTCCGTGCAGGGTGCGTGCTGGCAGCGATAACCGGGAACGTTGGGATCCCGGGCGGTTGGGCAAGTGGGTTGGGATTGCAGGCTCCCGATGGAGGCGGTTTATGGACCGTTTTCCCGACCAGGGAGAATCCTATAAAATCTGAAATTCCAGTTTTTTTATGGTCAGAGGCGTGCTTGCGAGGCAAATCCATGACAACCGCGGACGGGGTGCGCGGGACCCAGCGCCTTGATAATGATATTAAGTTAATCTATGGGGTGGCAACGAATTGTCTGATTAATCAACATGCAGATATCAATCGTACTGCAGCAATATTACGCGATGAGAAGATTGTGGAATTTATTGTTATTCAGGATAATTTTCTAACCTCCAGTGCCCGTTTTGCAGATATAGTTCTCCCAGCCTGTACCCAATTCGAAACCTGGGGAGTGGAGGATGGCTGGAAGTACGGCGATGAGGTTATTCTTCAGCCCAAATTGGTAGAACCGCCTGGTGAATGTAAATCGGATTATCGCATTTGTGCAGAATTGGCAGAGCGGCTGGGAATTGGGAATATCTTTACTGAGGGACGCGATGAGAAGGCTTGGGTTGAGTTCTGTCTGGATGAATTCAGGCGGCTACGATTTCCGGAATTGCCGACGCTTGAAGAATTTATTGACCGGAACTTGGGTGCATGGACTCGCCCGGTTACAAAACCCGCAATTGCATTGGAAGACTTTCGCCGGGATCCTAAGAATTTCCCCCTGAATACTCCGAGTGGAAAGATCGAAATCTTCTCCAAGCAATTGTACGATTTGGACAATCCAACGGAAATTCCTGCCATCCCGAAATATATCCAGGAATGGGAACATCCATTTCAATCAGGGAAAACAAAGATCTCATCTGAAATAACTCAAATATCGCCATCTCCTGAACATGTAGATGGGTCAGTTGTCCCAAACGACCCTGAGCTAAGAAAGTTTCCCCTCCAGGCGCTGGGGCATCACACATTGCATCGCGTCCACTCCACGCATGACAATAATGATGCGCTGGAGGAGGCTTTTCCCCAACGAGCATTTATTAATCCCATCGACGCATCTGCCCGGGGGATAAAGGATGGTGATGAGATAAAAATCTACAACAGTCGGGGGGTACTCGTTCTGCCCTGCCGGGTTACAGTACGCATCATGCCTGGTGTGGTGGATATTCCCCAGGGAGCCTGGTATTCGCCAGATAAAGAAGGCGTGGATTATGGTGGGAATGTGAATATGCTGACATCCCACAGATGGACTCCCTTTGCTTTTGGGACAGCTCAACAAACCATAATGGTGGAAGTCGAAAAGCTAAACAAAAAAGCAATAAAAAGGACCTTGTTCAATTTTCGAGCAGGGAAAAAAAGGAATAATTGATCTCTTAGTTTCTTAAGTTTTCTAAACGATGACTTACGCATTTTATTTTGACTCAAGTTCATGCACAGGCTGTAAAGCCTGTCAGGTCGCGTGCAAAGATAAGAACAATTTACCGCTCGGTGTTCTTTGGAGACGGGTTTATGAAGTAAGTGGAGGCGAGTGGTCAATTGCCGGCCAGGCGTGGACAAATTCCATTTTTTCCTACAATCTTTCCATTGCGTGCAACCACTGCGTCCATCCCAAATGCGCAGGGGTCTGCCCCGTAGATGCATACGAGGTCCGACCTGATGGAATTGTCTTAATCAACCCGCAAAAATGTATCGGGTGCGGATACTGCGCCTGGGCGTGTCCATATGACGCACCGCAGCCAGACAAATTCTCGGGGCACATGACAAAGTGTAATCTTTGTTATGACAATCTCGATGTTGGTCTTCCCCCAGCATGCGTCGCGGCTTGTCCGATGCGCTGTTTGGAATTGGTGGACAGTGATAACTTGTTAGTGGATGAAATGGGAGTAGCGCTTTGGAAGATTCCCGGAGAAGATCACCCATTTCCATTACCCAAGCTTTCGCGGACAGAACCGCATCTCGTGAT
Source organism: uncultured Chloroflexia bacterium (assembly GCA_963826215.1). Classification (GTDB taxonomy): domain Bacteria; phylum Chloroflexota; class Anaerolineae; order Anaerolineales; family Villigracilaceae; genus UBA877. The sequence continues at coordinate 1,115,990 of CAWGWL010000033.1, forward strand.
AAAACCACATCCAGGGTTAAAAAAGGTTAGCAAAAGTACTACTGTAAGCAACCGGGAAGAGACTTCCCCGGAACAGCCAAAGATTTCTGCCAGGGGGGAAATTCCTCTGATTATTTTCACCATGCTTGCACAAATAGCAATTGGAGCTTATGGGACAATCTCGATTATTTATTGGTTATCCCCAGATAAACAAAATATACAGCAACTTACCTTTATTCCTTTATTGGCTGTCGGTGTGGCGTTATTAATTTCCCTATTTGCATCCTTTTTCCACCTCGGTACTCCTAAAAATGCCTGGCGGGTGTTAAATCACTTGCGAAAATCTTGGTTGAGCCGCGAGATATTATTTATATCTTTGTTCGCAGGGCTGTGGACATTGCAAATTGGGTTTCATATATTTATAAACTCCAATTTATTGTTTGAGGATATTTTCACTCCCCTCACATTCATATGCGGAATCACTGCCCTATTCTGCATGCAGCGTGTTTACCAACTCCGCAGTATGCCAGGATGGAATTCAAACCGCACACTAATCGAATTTTTCATTTCCTCGGTCGGGTTGGGATGTTTTATGGCAGGGACACTTCTTCCCCCGATCACCCCATCAGCACATTTTGGGTTGGATCACAAGTGTCGGGATTGTGATTTTTTCATTGGCGATTGTTTATGACGATATCCGACACCAATTCAGAACATGTGAAGGCCAAAATCTGGAGGGTTGCCCTGATCGTGGCAGGTATTTTTGGTGCCATAGCCTTATCCATTTGGCCCTCTAAAGTCGGTATTGGGGGTTGGATGGTAATTTTAATGACTGCAATTGCTGAAGAAGCGATAGGACGGTGGCTGTTTTACTCCCGCAGGAATTACGGAATATAACTGATCAACAAATAAATATTGATAGGAATGAAAACCATAATCCTCACAATGAAAATATGGACATTTTCCATTCCAATTAATCTACTGGGGAGATCTAAGCGTGTCCTCTGTTAGCTAGTATTTAAATCACACGTCATAGTACAGGTTCATTTCATACGGGTGGGGTCGATTACGTACAGCAAAATATTCCTGATTTCGTTTGAAATCAATCCATTGATCCAGGAGTTCTTCTGTGAAGACCCCGCTTGAAGTTAGGAATTTATGATCGACTTCCAGAGCGTGCAGGGCTTCATCGAGTGAGGATGGTAAAGCTTTGATCTTGGAGCGTTGATCATCTGTCCAGGCAAAAACATTCTGGTCGATTGGGCCAAAACCAGCTTCAGTGGGATCGATTTTGTTAAGGATACCATCGAGACCTGCCATTAGCATCCCAGCCAGGGCGAGGTAAACGTTGCAGGTTGCATCGGGCGGACGGAACTCAATGCGGGCGGTATCAGACTGATTAGCGTATTTTGGGATTCGGACGGCAGCACTTCGATTACCAAGTGAGAAAAAGGCGTTAACAGGAGCTTCGAATCCAGGAATAAGCCGGCGATATGAATTTGTGCTGGGATTGGTTAGTGCCAGGAGAGCTGGGCCATGAACGAGAAGACCGCCAATATAATGTAAAGCATCAATCGATAAACAACCATATCCCCGGGCATCATAAAAAACATTAATATTCTTTTTGAACAGATGTTGATGAAAATGCATTCCACTTCCCGCTTCGCCGAAAAGCGGTTTTGGCATGAATGTAGCAGTCTGGCCATGTGTATGGGCAGTCATTTTGGTAACGTACTTAATTAGCATGGTGGCATCTCCTGCCCGCATGAGACCCATCATTGGTGTTTCAATCTCCGATTGTCCCGGTCCCCCCACCTCGTGGTGGTGATATTTGACAGGCACTCCCATAGCCTCAAGTTTTTTGACTATCTCTGTGCGTAACTTATAGAGAGAGTCTTTTGGCGGTATGGCGTGATAACCGCCATGCAATGGGATGTAATGACCGTGCCCTCCCGCTGCGCTGTTCCAGTCTGCCTCTCCAGATGTAATGGCATAGCTGGCCCGATTTACGCCATATTCATAGGATATGCTGTCGAATATATAAAACTCGTATTCCGGTCCCCAACGGCTTTCGTCAGCAATTCTGGTTGACTTGAGAAATTCTTCTGCCCGGATGGCAACGTTGCGAGGGTCGTTTTCGAAAATAATATGGGTGTCAGCCTCAAGGGTTGTACAAATGAATGACATGGTTGGGGAATCCCAAAAGGGATCCATAAATGCTGTTTCCAGGGACGGAATTAAAACCATATCCCCGGCTTTGACCGATTTCAATCCGACCGCTGACCCATCAAAACCAATACCTTTATCCATCAGGTCCGGTCCAAATTGAGTTGAGGGTATGGTAAGGTGGTGCCATCGTCCCCATAGATCACAGAATTTCAAATCCACCATTTCTACTTGTTTTTCTTGGATATATCGCAGAACTTGCTCCATGGATTGAAACATCTCTCCTCCAATTGAGGTTTCTTTAACCTCAAAAATTTCTAATTATGTCGTCTTATGTAAGTGGGTAAATTTATTTTCCTTAACTGGCGATCGCATCGGTGGTTTATTTAGTTAATATATAAGCGCTTATCAATATCCATTGTGTTATGCTATACTGCTATTATAAAGATATTATGGGAATATTAACCATACCAATCTCATGGGGTAAATGTTTATACCGGAGCCGGACATGACGTGGATTTACACGATTTATGCAGCGGTTCTCCATTTCACAGCCATCTTATCCGCATTCGTGGTCTTCTTGTCATTACGTCGCCGCAATTCCGCTGGGACAAGGATATTGGCCCTGCTTATGATAGCCGTAACCGAATGGGCGCTTATGTCAGGTTTGGAAGCTGCAGCTGTTGGTATCCAGCATAAGCTATTTTGGTCAAAATTGGAGTACATAGGTGCCCTCAGCGCACCAGTTCTTTTCCTGGCATTTGTTCTGCATTACTGCCAAAAAACCAACTGGCTTAAGACCTGGATATTTGGCCATCCTTTCGATCATCCCTGTTATCGGTTTCATTGTTGCATTAACTAACGATTTGCACCACCTGATTTGGACAAGTTTCTCGCCCAGTTTGTCACTCACAAACGTTTTGATATATAAGCCCGGGGTGGGTTTTTATTTTTTGGTTGCTTATGAATACCTGATCATCTCAATTGGTATCTTTTTCTTATTGCAGGAGTGGTTTCAGGGAAAAGAACCCTATCGTTGGCAGAATGCTATCCTATTAATAAGTACTATTTTCCTTTTTGTTGCTGGAATAGTATATCTATTCATTCCAAGTTTTCTGCCTGGATTGAACCTTACTCCAATCGCATTTTCAATAACCGGTTTGGTGATTGCCTTTGGGATTTTTAGATTCCGGCTATTCGATCTCACCCCACTTGCCCGTCATGTATTAATCGAAAATTTGGACGATGGAATTCTTGTTTTAGATGCCCAAAATCGAGTTGTGGATATTAATCCGGTAGCACAACGAATATTAAGTGCTACATCAATACAAAGTCTCGGGCAGCCGATCTCGAAAGTTCTAAAATTCTGGCCGGGGCTTGCCAAACGACTGCATGACAATGAAGATAAGGGAGAAACGGAAGTCAGGTGGGGGACTAATCCACCCCGATACTTTCATTTAAGTGTATCTCCACTGTATGGGCAGAATAAACAGCTTGCGGGAAGGTTAATTATCCTTCGCGATGTCTCCAAACGCCATCAAACTGAGGCAGAACTGGCACATACTATAAAAGAGCTTGGGATCATTAATCAAATCGGCCTTGCGGTAAGTTCTGGTCTGGATATGGAGCATGTCTTAAAGACACTTTACGAGCAATGCAGCCAATTGGTCCCGATAGATATATTTTATGTCGCACTTTTCGATGAAACCAATTCTTTAATTCAAGTACCGCTATTTTACGAAGCTGGGCTTTATCAGGCTGGACCGTCACGGGATATCGAAGACCGTCCGGGTACGATCGGGGCAGTTATTCGGTCTCGCAAGACCCTGTACCTGAATAACATAAATACTGATACTGCCTTATCTGATACCCATCCCCAACAGCTTTCTGCTTCTGCTCCAGAAAGAACATCCAGATCTTACATTGGCATTCCTCTAACACTTCGGGAAAAGGTAGTGGGTGTCTTGTCTATTCAAAACTACAATGCAGATGCCTATACTGAAGACCACATCCGAATCCTCGAACGGATAGCCATCCAGGCTGCCATTGCTATTGAAAACGCCCGTCTTTATGCTGAGATCCAACGCCTGGCAATCGTGGATGAGCTTACTGGTATTTATAATTACCGCGGTCTTCAGGAATTAGGTGCACGTGAAGTGGAACGCGCAAATCGATTCAGCCGCCCGCTTTCGGTGCTATTTTTTGACATAGACAATTTCAGGGATTTTAATAACACATACAATCATGCCACAGGGAATATAATTCTTAAATCTGTCTCGGAACGATGTCGTGCCATATTGCGGACAGTTGATGTACTTGCCCGTTTTGGAGGAGATGAATTCGTTGCATTACTACCAGAAACGGATATTGCAAGCGCCCATATCGTGGCTAGGAGGATGGTTGACGAGATTGCTTCCAGTAAAATTGCGACAGCTTTTGGTGATCTGGGGGTGACTATCTCAATTGGGGTGACAGTATTATCTGAAGAAAGACCTAACCTATCCGCGTTGATAGATCGGGCTAATAATGCCGAACATAAGGCTAAACAAGGTCAAAAAGGGGTTGTGATCGTCGCTGCTTAATCAGCAATTGGTGTTTAAATCAAAAGCCCGGACGCTTATCCGGGCTAATATTTTTATGGACGGGTTCCGAAAAACAACTCCCACCATATTCGCCAAAAGGGAAGTTCCTCGGACTGTGGTGGAATAGTTTGACCTGGAGTGGGAGTGGTATCTGCGCCAGGTACAACACCAATTGGATGCTCCCCAGGACGGACCATTTTATTATCATATGCCCATTCTTCTACTGCCACATCCGATGTGGCATATGCCACCTGGCCTGCAAGGGCGGTTTGCGTTTGTATGATCGCTGTCGCCTCTGCACGCACAGCATTCATTTGAATGGAAAGACGATTCAATTCCTCCATTCGATGGTTAAAATCTATCAAGAGAACCACCGCAATTATTAAACCGACTACGATTAAAATATTGCGCCACTTGATCTTCATAACGATATCTTACCCTTTACCAGCTGGTTTGACAAGCCGGAGGTGGCACGGGTTAAGATCCTTGGAAAATCGAACATCCACTGTCATTAAACAAAACACCCGCGTTTCCGCGGGTTTCCTGTGCCGAAGGAGGGACTTGAACCCTCACGACCGTAAGGCCACTAAGCCCTGAACCTAGCGCGTCTGCCAGTTCCGCCACTTCGGCGTGCGGGTTGTATTTTATCCGAATCCAAGATTTTGTCAACCTGGAGGGAACGAACATTACATAGCAATGTACTCACGCAGGTTATGACCAACTGCATATGCCGCAGCTTCAGCTCGATTATTTACCCCCAGTTTTGACAGAATGCTGCTCACATAATTTCGTACAGTCCCTTCTCCAAGAAATAGCGATTTGGCAATTTCACGATTGGTTTTTCCCTCAGACACAAGGAGCAGAACATGTTTCTCTTGCTGACTCAGGTGCGCAAAAGCGGAGGCTTCCTCTTCCTTTACAGCCCTGCGCACTTCCTGGAAAACCCGTTGTGTCACCGTTGGGTCTAGCATAGCTTCACCCCGTCCTACTGCTTCGAGCGCCCGGACAAGATCCTCGCCACCAATTTGCTTAAGGATGTATCCGGAAGCACCGGCGCGAATGGCAGAGAAAAGCATCTCATCTTCGGCATAAGATGTCAGCATAATTACTTTTATTTCCGGAAACCTTCCGGTTATTTCCTCGCATGCCTCGATCCCCGAAGTCCCAGGCAAGCGGATATCCATCACCACTACATCTGGGTGAGTGCTATTTACAATTTCCATCGCTTCCCGCGCCGAAGAGGCTTCGCCGACCACATCAAATTGTGGGTGGCGCTCCAAAAGAGACTTCAGTCCTAATCGGACAACTTCGTGGTCATCTACCAGTAATATTCTTTGTTTGGCCATGGGTAATCTTACCTCCGGCATTAGTATGTTCGAGGATGGATTGTATCACAATGAAAAAGATTGGTTTTATCTGGCAAAATCTGGGAAAAAGGTCTCATTTTAGTACTTTATTGCACTGAATCGGTTTAGTTTATCCCAGCGATGGGTGGCAATAATTTGCCGGACAGTGCCTGTCTGACCCCGGACTACAAGGCTGTCAGTCCGCGCACCCGTTCCAAAATATTTTACGCCATCCAGGAATTCCCCATCAGTAATCCCTGTAGCCGCAAAGAAAACATCTTCCGTTGAAACTAAATCATTCATCGTAAGGATTTTTTCAAAATTGTATCCCTGTTTTCGTCCGCGACGTAATTCATCATCGTTGCGCGCAAACAACCTACCCTGGATTTCGCCTCCCATTGCGCGCAGTGCACATGCAGAAATCACGCCCTCTGGCGTTCCACCAATGCCCAATAATACATCGATTCCAGAATCTGGCCATGATGTCATTAATGCTCCGGCTACATCTCCATCCGGGATCAACCGAATCCGTGCCCCAGCCTGGCGTACTTCTCCGATCAACGCATCATGCCGTGGTCGGTCGAGTATTACCACTGTCACATCTTCTATGGATTTTCCGCCAGCTTTTGCGATGGCTGCCAAATTCTCCTTCACGGGAGCATTAATATCCACCTTTCCTTTGGCTTGAGGTCCAACAGCAATTTTGTCCATATATAAGAAAGGTCCAGGATCGAACATCGTCCCTCGAGGCGCCAACGCTACGGTTGCGAGAGCACTCCAGGTTCCTTTTGCCAGTGGGCGCGTACCATCGATGGGATCTACGGCAATATCCATCTCTGCCCCGTTTCCATTACCGACATGTTCCCCATTGAATAACATCGGAGCGTGATCCTTTTCTCCCTCTCCGATAACTATGACTGCGTTCATGTATATTGTATTTAATACCAGCCGCATGGCTTCCACTGCAGCATGGTCTGCTGCAATTTTGTCCCCTCGTCCCATAAAACGACCTGCTGATAATGCTGCAGCCTCGGTTACACGCACTAGTTCGAGGGCAAAATTGCGTGTCGGTTCTGTAGATCATTTATAGTCTCCTGGAAAGACAATTATTATATGAAGAACCAGATAATTATCAAATACCCCAATGCTCCTGCCCAAAGCCACGAATCCATCCTATCCAAAGACTCCACCATGCCCAGGGATGATTTGACTTGAATCTTTTACCCCCGCCTGTCGTTTAAACATGGATTCTCCCAAATCGCCCAATGTCGTCAGAATGGAAAGAGCTGCTCCCAATGCAGCTCCCTGCCACAAGGTGACCGCAGGACCCCCCAACTTGTGCCATAAAACAGCCAGTCCAGCAGTACCAATTGTCCCAAATACAACTCCACCCCAATACCCTTCCCAGGTTTTTTTGGGACTCAACCGCGGGCTAAGCTGATGTTTTCCAAGACTCCTTCCGACAAAAAAGGCTGCAGTATCAGCCAACCATGCTGCAGGTAAAACGAGCACAATCCACCAGAGACCATCCTGTAAGTTACGGATGTCGATTAGATACGCCCCAATCCACCCCAGGTAGACGATTCCTCCAACAGAAACGGCAAAGTCTGCAGCAGCAAGGTTTCGTCCTTTTTCGTAATCAAACAGGTGCCATGTCATCGCTATTAGAATGAGCAAGGTCAAAACAGTAGGTGCAAGTACTGGAAAGTATGCCCTTGTAGTTACAAGGATAACTACGCCTCCGATCAGAATTGGCATGGAGGCGTTATATCCTGCGGCCTGATAGATCTTTCCAAATTCCCAGGAGGCTATTCCCAATAAGGCAGTAATCAGGACAAAATAAAAAAGCCCACCAAAAATGATGGCAGGAATACCGATAACCGCCAAGACAAGGGCGGCAAGCGTTCGTTTTATCAGCATTGAATAAATTATTCCTCTTCGCTCTGGGTTACACCGCCAAAGCGTCGATCACGTCCTGAAAAAGTGTCCAGCGCTTTTTTTAGTTCTTCTTTATTAAAATCAGGCCAATAAACGGAAGTGACATACCACTCAGAATATGCCCCCTGCCAGATCATAAAATTAGAAACGCGCAATTCTCCAGAAGTACGAATGATCAAATCCGGATCCGGGACACCTGCAGTAAACATATATTGGCTGACCAGGTCTGAATTCACATCTTCAGGTCTGACACCATCGTTGATAATTCGCTGTATTGCGCAGACAATTTCATCCCGTCCTCCATAGTTAAATGCAACATTTAGAACAAGACGGTCGTTATTTTTTGTAAGTTCAATGGCTTCCAGGACCTTTTCTTGGAGTTTGGGATCCAGTCTTTCCAGGCGCCCAATGTGGCGCAACTGCACCCCCTCCTTGTTCAATTCAGCAAGTTCCCGATCGATCACATCCTCGAGGATATGCATCAGTCCGTCAACTTCTTCGCGCGGACGGCCCCAGTTTTCGGTTGAAAATGCATAGATGGTCAGGTACTTTACCCCAAACTCGATACAAGCGGTAATGATCCGGCGTAAATTCTCTGTGCCCGCGCGGTGACCGGCCAGACGCGGTAGACCGCGTGAAATGGCCCAGCGACCATTCCCGTCCATAATAATTGCAACGTGGGTAGGGATACGGGACTTGGAGGCCTCGGTTTTCTTTGCCATAAAATTGGTAGCGACGATTAGAAACCGTCACTACACCTCCATGATCTCCTGTTCTTTATGCTGGCCATGTTTATTAATTTCTTCGATATGATGGTCTGTAATCTTTTGGAGTTCTTCTTCGCCACGCTTTAGATCGTCTTCGGAGATAAGTTTCTCTTTTTCGAAATCTCTCATATCGTTGTGTATGCTCACGTCGAACATTTCGAACAGCGATCCGAGATTCTTCCAGACGCCCATGAACTACTTTTACCAGATCTCGCCTGCGCTCTTCTGTTAGAGCAGGAAGGTTTAAACGGATTTGTTTTCCATCATTGTTGGGAGTAAGACCCAGGTCCGAAGCAAGAATCGCGCGTTCGATACTCTTTAAAGAGGATGGATCAAAAGGCTTGATAAGCAGGCCGCGCGGCTCTGGAACTGATATGGATGCCAATTGCATTAGTGGAGTGGGTGTCCCGTAATATTCGATGGGCAGTTTTTCCACCAATGCCGGCGTTGCACGGCCGGTACGAATGCCAGCCAAGTCATCATCCAGATTCTGGATTGCGGCGTGCATTCGTAGTTCAGCTTCTTTAAGAATGTCTTTTATCACGTCGGCCTCCTGCGATGATATTTTTGCTTTCATAAGGATACCTTAAAACCGAAAAAAACGCCAATAAATTCAGGTACCTAGCATATCCGGATAAGACGGACATGAATACAGGGTCGCCAAGAATTATCTCAGAACGACCCTGTCAAAATATATCAAATGACTCTCAAACTAATAATTTATTAAGTTATTAGTGTGCCCACTTTTTCCCCACACACTGCCCGTTCCAAGTGCGGATGTATCCCATAGGTTGACGACCAGGATGGGGAGATGGTTATCCATGCAAAGCGAAATGGCAGTACTGTCCATTACTTCTAGACGACGATTGAGAACATCGATATAGCTGAGAGTATCAAATTTTGAAGCGCCGGGTTTTTTTTGTGGATCAGCATCGTAGACTCCATCCACCTTTGTGGCTTTAATCAGTACTCCTGCGTCGATCTCGACTGCCCTTAATGCAGCAGCTGTATCGGTCGAAAAGAATGGGTTTCCAGTCCCCGCACCAAATATTACCACGCGTCCCTTTTCAAGATGGCGGATGGCACGTCTCCGGATATACGGTTCAGCAACAGCCCTCATTTCAATTGCTGATTGTACGCGGGTAAATACACTCAGTCCTTTCCAAAGCATCCATTAATGCCATCGCATTCATAACGGTGGCCAACATTCCCATGTAATCTGCTGTTGCACGGTCCATTCCCCGATCTAGACCCTGCTTTCCTCGCCACAAGTTACCCGCCCCAATGACAATGGCTACTTCCACTTCCATTTTACAGACAGCTTTTACTCGTTCGGCGATCGCTTCAGCCTGCTCCGGATCAATTCCATAGCCATTGGGACCTGCAATTGATTCGCCGCTTAGCTTGAGCAAAATCCGTTTGAATTTGAGATTTGCCATTTTTGTCTCCTCTGGAATTCCAGTAAGAAAAAAGCCAACCGAATGGTTGGCTTTTTATTTATTCACTTATTTCGCCCAATTCCCAGCGCGCGAAGCGCCGGATAACAATATTTTCCCCAAGTGAAGCGACCTGTTCAAGCAGCAGCTTCCCAACGGTAACCTTATCATCACGGATATAAGCCTGCCGCATCAATACTGCCTCATCTTTGAATTTCTCGACACGTCCTTGGGCAATCTTCTCTAATATTGCCTCAGGTTTGCCTTCTTCTAAGGCGCGCGCCTTGGCTATTCCGACTTCATGATCCAGCACTTCTGCCGGAATATCTTCTTCCTTAATATACTGCGGGGCAGCAGCAGCCACCTGGAGAGCTACTTCGTGCGCAAACTTTCGGAATTGTTCCGCGCGTGCCACAAAGTCCGTCTCGCAGTTGACTTCTACCATCACGCCCACGCGACCGTTCCCGTGGGAATAAAGTTCGACAATGCCATTAGAAGCTTGTCTGTCAGCCCGCTTGGCTGCAGTAGCCATCCCTTTTTCTCGCAGGAAATCCACCGCCTTCTGATAATCGCCATTCGATGATTCCAATGCCTTTCGACAATCCAGGACACCCGCCTTGGTGGCTTCGCGCAATTCTTTGATCATTTCAGTTGTAATTTCCATTCCAATTCCTCAATTATTCTCTTTCTTCTCTTTTCCGGCGTCATCGTCACTCAATACTTCTTCCTTGGGGGATTCTTCTGCCACACCTTCTTCAGGAGTCGATACTTCTGGTTCGGGTACAGGGGCCAGCTTGGCAAGAGTAGCTTCCCCTAATAATTCATCATCTTTCAGCTCTTCATCAAGGTCAATCACATTTGCGGTTATTTTGACGGAATCCATCGAGACGTCGTCAACTCTAGAGGCAGCAGCTTCTGCTTCAAGTTCCTCGTCCTTACGCATTGCCTTGCCTTCTTCCACTGCATCTGCCATCTTCGATACCAATAACTTGATGGCACGAATTGCATCGTCGTTGGAAGGAATAACATAATCGACATTATTGGGGTCACAGTTCGTATCCACCAAGGCAATTACAGGAATATTCAGCAAATTGGCTTCATGGACAGCTGCATATTCACGGCTCACATCCACAACAAATATCAGATCTGGGACGCGCACCATGTTCCGAACACCGGAAAGGTGAATATTCAGACGTGTGATCTGGCGCTGAATAAGAAGAGCTTCTTTTTTGGTGAGTTTTTCAATATCACCAGTAGCAAACAGCTTCTCCATTCGCTCCAGTTCCACGATCCGCTGGTGCATGGTAGACCAGTTGGTCAGCATCCCGCCCAGCCAGCGTTCCGTGACATATGGCATCCCGCAGCGAATTGCTTCGTCGTGGACTGTTTCTTGAGCCTGACGTTTTGTGCCGACAAACATCACCACGCCACCGGTTGACACACAATCGCGGATTGCATTAAATGCGATTGGTTATCGCCTTCACTGTCTGCTGCAGGTCAAGGATGTGGATACCATTGCGCTCGGTAAATATATACGGCTTCATACCGGGGTTCCACTTATTTGTCCGGTGGCCGAAATGGACGCCGCTTTCCAGCAGTGCTTTCATAGAAACTACAGCCATTTTCTCTCCATACAATTAGGCCCATCCCCAACAGAGCCTGAAAGTTTAGCGGGAATATTTTACCCGCTCAGGGACGCTTATTGCCCGTCCCGGGCAGAATGTGCTCCCGAATTTGGAGGCGGCGGTAGTATACCATGGATTCACCATAGAGGAAGTAAAATTGTCACATGGAAATATATCCCTCAATTAACGTCATCCCCTTACCAGAATGCATAGAATACCAGCCTGGATTGTACCGATTTACAAAGGGCACAATCATCCTAACCGATTCCGCCAACCTGTGGAACGCGAATTATCTCCAGAAATTGCTTGCCCCTCCCACGGGATATCAATTCGCGATTCAAGACGAAAGCTTGAGCGTGATAAACCAGATCAACCTCTGCCTGGACACAAGTCTTCATCGGCTCGGACAAGAAGGCTACTCGCTAAATATTCGCCCAGGGGCCGTAGTGATTAAAGCAGCAAATACCTCGGGAGTATTTTACGGTCTACAGACACTGCGCTCTTTACTACCTGTAGAAATCGAACAGCGTTCCCTGGTTGTTGACATGGAATGGATCATCCCTTGTATGCTCATAGAAGATAAACCGCGATTTCATTGGCGTGGTTTCATGCTCGATGAGGGTCGATATTATCATGGAAAAGAGACGGTGCTATTGACCCTCGACCTGATGGCTCTGCAAAAACTCAACGTGTTGCATTGGCATTTAACAGAAGACCAGGGTTGGCGGATTGAAATAAAAAAATATCCCAAACTAACAGAAACCGGCTCCAGGCGGGCAGGGACGACAAATACTTTTATTGGTAAAAAACATGACGGAAATCCCCACGGTGGCTTTTATACCCAGGATGATATCCGGGAAATCGTAACATATGCTGTAGATCGTAACATTATGATTGTGCCAGAGATTGAAATGCCTGGACACTGCATGGCAGCCCTGGCGTCATATCCTGACCTCGGATGCACCGGAGGGACATATAATGTTGCAACTCAATTTGGGATATTTCCCGATATTTTCTGCGCAGGAAAGGAAACCGTTTTCACCTTTCTGCAAGATGTCTTCGATGAAATCCTGGAGCTATTCCCTTCACCTTACATCCATATTGGGGGGGATGAAGCTCCCAAAAAAGGTGGAAAAGGTGCCCACTCTGTCAACGTCGTATAAAGGATCTGGGGTTGCAGGGAGAACACGCACTTCAGGTTTATTTCACTAATCGAATTGCGGCATATATCAACACAAAAGGTCGCAAGGTTGTCGGTTGGAACGAGATATTGCAGGATGGACTTTTGGATACTGCGGTCGTGCAGTATTGGGCGAGGGGATACAACCGTTTACTCAAAGCCATTCGAAACGAGAAGCGCTATGTTGTTATGTCCCCATATCTAGAAACATACCTGGACCATAGTTACAACCTGATGCCATTAAGTCTAGCTTTTAAATTTGAACCTGTTCCAAATGAATTGAGCGAGGACGAGGCAGAAACCATATTGGGAATGGAATTTCCGCTTTGGTCTGAATGGGTACCGAATCGCGCTCGTCTCGATTTTCAGGTTTATCCCCGTTTGACAGCCTTGGCTGAATCTGCCTGGACGGTAAAAACCAAAAAAGACTTTAATTATTTCCTCCAAAGAATGGAAACTTTTACGAAGCGGTTGGATCATTTGGGTATCCGTTATGCCTCTCTAATAACTGCAGAACCCGCAAAAATAAAACAATTGTTGGGTATTTTCACCATTGTTCAGCCACAGAGAAAGATCACAAAACCCGACCCGGCAACATTTCCTCACCGATAAGAAAGCATGTGATTACCTTAATAATAATCAAATATTTCCCCAGGAAAAATCCCTGGGGAAATATTAATATGAATTTTGGGGGGACATCAGGCGTACAACATTTGTCGGATCTGAACCACTTGTCGACGAACTTTATCATCCCGTTCGAGCAAATCCGCCACTTTCTCGCAGGCATACATGACCGTGGTATGGTCGCGACCACCCAAAGCCAAACCGATTTGTGGAAGAGAGATATTGGTCTCACGCATTAAGAACATGGCAATTTGCCGTGGCAAAGCAACGTCTCTTGATCGATCGGGGCTAAGCAAGCGGTCAACCGTCAAATTAAAGGTTTTTGCGACCATATCAACTACTGCACCCGGTTTCACATCGCTTCTTTGGGGGAGGAGATCAGCAAGAGCCACGTCGGCAAGCTGAGGTGTAAGTGCCATCCCGCTAAGATCTGCGAATGCCACAATCCGATTAAGGGCTCCTTCAAGTTCGCGTATGTTTGATTGGACGCGGCGGGCAATTAAATTCATCACCTCTGCCGGGACATCATGTCCTAAGCGTTCGGCCTTTGACCTGAGAATTGCCAGGCGGGTTTCAAGGTCAGGAAGTTGTATGTCAGCGGTAAGACCCCATTCAAAGCGGGATCGCAACCGTTCTTCCAGAGTAACCAATGATTTTGGTGGGCGATCTGACGACACAATTATCTGTTTGTTTTGCCCATGGAGTGTGTTGAAGGTATGAAAGAATTCTTCCTGGGTTGATTCCTTCCCCGCAATAAATTGGATATCATCCACTAATAATACATCTGCAGAACGATACTTGTCCCTAAACGCTTGGGTGGTATGCGTTCGTATTGCATTAATCATATCGTTCGTGAATTCTTCGGAAGAGACATACAACACAAGTAATCCATGCTCTTGACAGTAATTTCCTATGGCATGTAATAAATGAGTTTTTCCGAGTCCCACTCCTCCATATAAGAAAAGTGGGTTATAAGCAGTGGCTGGGCTTTCAGCAACCGCTTGGGATGCTGCATGTGCCAGGCGGTTATTTGGGCCAACAATGAAATTGTCAAAGGTGTACCGCGGGTTTAGTGTCACACTGCGAAGACCCTGGGAAATATTTTTTATTGGGTTGTTAATTTCTTTTACTTCGCTGATCTCCGCCTCTGGTTCGCCGCTTATTGAATTGACGACGAAGGACACATTCACGCTCCGATTCATTATGCCCATCAACAAGCGGGTCACTGTGGTTGAAAGACGGGATTCCAACCAATCGCGGGCAAATGCATTTCGCACGCCGATTGTGAACATGCCATCCTCATATGAATAGATCTGAGTGTCTCTCACCCAGGTATCAAAAGATGCCTTCGGCATCTCCATTTGGAGTTGCCCCAATGCTGACTGCCAGGCTTGCTCGGCGTCCATCTCTTCCTCCAAACCAATTGATTTTCGGCGTCGTGGGACAGTAATACAGACCCACTGTTTTCGCAGTGGGAACCCCTAATATTTTCTATTCTGACGATCTTCTTTCTTTGGGGGGAGGATAGTGCCCGCTATCCTTCACGGGTTCATTCTAGCAGATATGGAAGATTTATTCCATACGCCAAACCTACGCTTAATTAAAAACATACTAATTTTTAAGGTATATCCAACCTTAACACGACTTTCTGAATTAATGTGTTGGTGGTTTAATTTGTGGGATCATTTCCCCCCCACAGCCGCCTGATTCCTTTTCGATACCGCCATATGTTGGGGTTGACCATAAATGATTTCTGCTATCTTTTGAGCACGGGTCTCAACCTTAAGAAATCCCGAACGATAAATTATCTAAGTGGGGGAAACGTGAAACGTTTGATAAAACGTTTCGTTGGACGAAAAACCAGGATTTATGCAATTGGCGTGGTCGGAAGACGTGGGACCCATGCTAGGATGGACGTACCTTCTCCAGAAGCGGATGTAATATCTACATCCCCGCCTACATTTTGGACGCGAGTCAACATGTTGGCTAATCCATGACCAACGGTTTTGTTCGTATTATCGAGATCAAACCCCTGTCCATTGTCAGATATCTCCAGGAGAACACGGTCAGAGGTGGTCCATAAATCTATCGTAACCTTGGTAGCCTTGGCATGTTTGGCGATATTCGCCAAAGCCTCCTGGCAGATATGGAATAGGGACATGGCATGCATTTGTGGCAGGTCAGACAAGGGTTCTTTTGGTGCTGCGAGGCTGACTTCCACCTTTGCATTTTGACGAAACTCCGAAATCAACCGTCCCAATCCTTCAATAAGGCTCTCCCCCTGTAACTGGCGTGGACGGAGGTCAAGAATATAGCTGCGAATGTCGCGAATGGTGTGGTTCAAATCTTCTATTGCTTTCTGGAGGCGTTCTTCGGCTCCCTCTGGATTTTCTCTTAATAAATTTCGGGCATTTTCCAATGCCAAGCCAACCCCATAAATCGACTGAATTGTGCCGTCATGAAGATCCATTCCAATTCGTTCACGCTCTTCCAGGACAGCCAAACGGCGAACATTAGAGTGCAGTCGGGCATTCTCAATGGCTGTTCCCGCTCCAGCGGCGACCGAAACCAGCAGCTGCAATTCACTTTTTGAAATGTTCTTGCGACTGCGGGTGGCAATTGTCAATACTCCAACCACCTCTCCACGCGCCGTTAATGGAATGCATGCGATCTGTTTAAACCCGGCTTCTACCACCGCCTTACGTGTGCCCTGTTCATCTCGATCGAGATGGCTGGAGATGACCGGTTGCAGGGTTTGAGCAGCTAGCCCAACCATGCCCTCCCCGATCTTGAAACGGTTTCGAGTCCAAAAGGCTTCCGCTGCTTCGCCACGGTGCAATACAAGCCGGAGAGTCTCCTCATCTTCTTCTTTAAGGAATATTTCACCTGCCTCTACCCTGAAATGAGCCATTAAAAGTGCCAAAGTCTTATTTAAAATTTCCTCAAGTTCCAGGGAAGATGCCAGAGCAGAACCGATCTGATTGATCAGAGCCAATTGTTCGTTGCGCCGGGTGAGAGTAGCCTCTCGTTCCTGCAATCGCTCATAAAGGCGGGCATTTTCAATGGCTGCACCGGCATATGCGGCTAATATTTCGATAATCTTTTCATCATCAGGACTGAATTCTGAATCTCCCACTTTTTCAGTCAGGTATATCTGGCCCAATTGTCTTCCCCCAATACGGATTGGGACACCCAGCAGGGAATGCATTTCGGCGTGACCGGGAGGAAAACCGGCCGCACGTGGATCATCTTCAATTTCCGGTATGCGGATGTTCCCACTATCCCCATGCATCAGCGCACCGATCAACCCCAAACCCCGAGGTGAATGTGGGATTTGTTTTATTTCCTCTGCAGTCATTCCAACTGTAATAAATTGCTTGAGTTTCCCCTCATCATCTAGTACTCCCAACGCTCCATACTTCGCACCAGATTGTTCGCAAGCGAGTGCTGCTATCCGTTCCAATAAAGTTTCGAGTGAGACCTCTTTGACTAATTCCAGGCTCGCACGGTGTAACGCAATTAATCTTTCTTGCAATTCCTCACGCGTCAGAAGCATTTGGATACCTCAATAAAGATAATTTTACTCTACATATCCGCTTTATGCCAAGTTTGATAGATTTTGCCAGCCCACCCTGATAAAATGAATACATGACCACGTCCAGGATTGCTGGTTTCTACAATCTTCCACAGGATGCACGGCTGGATGTATTGGCTGAGGCTGCTGGATTAGACTCCAGTGAGCTTGCTGCCTTCCAGTCCCTTGGTTTGTCATCAGAACAAGCCAACCACATGATTGAGAATTCCATAGGTGTATTTGGTCTTCCACTTGGAATAGGGTTAAACTTTGTTGTTAACGGGCGCGAGGTGCTCGTCCCAATGGCGATTGAAGAACCATCTGTGGTGGCAGGAGCCTCGTTTATGGCAAAACTTGTCCGCTCTGCCGGGGGGTTTACATCCACCACTACAGCTCCAGAAATGATAGGTCAAATGCAGGTCCTTGATGTCAAAGATTTGGCATCAGCCAGTAAGAGATTGTTGGAACATAAATCGATCTTACTTGGTGAGGTCGACCTGCTTGATCCGGTTTTAAAGAAATTGGGTGGGGGAGGACGCGATCTGGAAGTACGCATAATCGAAGATTCCCCCATTGGACCCTTCATGGTTGTACATATTATTTATGATGTCCGGGATGCCATGGGTGCCAATGCTGTCAATACAGCTTGCGAAAAGCTCGCACCTTTCGTCGAACAGATTACTGGAGGACGAGTCCACCTGCGCATCTTATCCAACCTTTCAGACCGACGCCTGGTAAAAGCAAGTTGCACTGTGTTTGCCAGGGATCTTGAATTCAAGAATGCAGATGGACGTGGTTTTTCGGGTGATCTGGTTTGCAAAGGGATCGTGGAAGCTTGGGCCTTCGCTGCAGCTGATCCTTATCGTGCAGCCACTCATAATAAGGGGATCATGAATGGGGTTGATTCTGTGGTTATTGCCACAGGCAACGATTGGCGTGCCACCGAGGCTGGGGCGCACGCTTACGCTGCCCGGGGTGGTCGTTATACCAGTCTAAGCAACTGGAAAAGGGATGTGGATGGGAATTTGATTGGAGAATTGGAAATGCCCATGGCAGTCGGTATCGTGGGAGGTGCGACCAATGTCCACCCGGCTGCCAAAGCTGCCTTAAAATTAATGGGGGTAAAATCCGCAGCCGAATTGTCAGGAATTATCGCGTCGGTCGGATTGGCGCAAAATCTGGCTGCACTGAGGGCCCTGGCTACCGAGGGCATACAACTTGGGCATATGTCTTTACACGCCCGGCAGGTCGCTACAGCGGCGGGAGCAACCGGCAACCAGATTGAAGAAGTTGCTGCCCAAATGGTAGCAGAGAAAACTGTGAGAATTGACAGAGCCCAAGAGATCTTAAATTCGTTGAAACCAGCATAATACCAGGATGTATAAAACTCAAAAATTTTCAACTTTAAATGATAGTTAACAATAATATCCGAGAGTTTGCTTTTCCATTTCATAAAAACAAAGGATATTTATGTCTTCCCCTCAAAATTCTCCCACGCTTTTAAAGCCTGCGAACCCCGTTGGCATAGTCGGGTATGGTGCTTATGTTCCGCGGTACCGCCTTCCCGCTCGGGAAGTAGCACGTGTTTGGGTTGGCGGTCGATCTTCCGGCTTGCCAATTAAAGAAAAGGCTGTTCCTGGATTGGACGAAGATGTTGTAACCATGTCGCTCGAAGCAGTCCGAAATGCATTAAAACGAGCCGGCATTGACCCGGCAGAAATCCGAGCCGTGTGGATCGGATCTGAATCACACCCATATGCGGTTAAACCTACTTCCACAATTGTCGCCGAAGCAATCGGAGCAGCACCTCATGTCCAGGCTGCAGATATGGAATTTGCCTGCAAGGCTGGCACCGAGGCCATGGTGATGGCGATGGGGCTGGTTGGTTCGGGAATGGCTCGATACGCTGTAGCAGCTGGACTTGATACGGCCCAGGGAAAACCTGGAGATGCTCTGGAATATACCGCTGCAGCAGGTGGTGCTGCTTTTGTCATCGGTCCTGCAGAGGAAAGCCTCGCAATCATCAATGCTTCTTATTCATATGTGACGGATACTCCCGACTTCTGGCGGCGGGAATACCAGCATTACCCTGAGCATGGCAACCGGTTCACCGGTGAACCGGCATACTTCAAGCATAGTGTTGCTGCAGGGAAAACCCTAATGGACTCCTTGGGTACCAGGCCATCGGACTATCAATGGGCTATCTTTCATCAGCCAAACACCAAGTTTCCTCAACGCACTGGTTCATTGCTTGGATTTTCACCAGAGCAAATCAAACCAGGACTCCTATCACCAGTCATCGGGAACACATATGCTGGAGCTGCAATCATCGGCTTGACTGCAACATTGGATATTGCCCAGCCAGGCGAACGTATCTTGATGGTTTCATTCGGTTCAGGTGCTGGGTCGGACGCGTTCGATATTACCGTCACTGATAAACTTCCTGAACGGAGAAATAAAGCGCTTAAAACCCAGGATTATATTGCCCGGCGGACTGAGATAGATTACGCCACTTATGCCCGTTTTAGGGGAAAGATTGCGATGAAATGATTATGACCGATATCGTTATCGCAGGAATTGGACAAACCCCTGTCGGTGAACATTGGGATACTTCATTGCGTTCCCTGGCATTGCAAGCGATTCAAGCTGCTATTCAGGATTCTGGCGGATTAAAACCACAAGCACTATTTGCAGCAAACATGCTTGCTACCACTTTATCCCGCCAGGCTCACCTGGGTGCTTTGTTGGCAGACTATGCAGGCTTAACCGGAATCGAAGCCGAAACGGTCGAGGCAGGGGGTGCTTCCGGCGGTGCAGCTATTCGTCAAGGTTACCTGGCCGTTGCCAGTGGTTTGGTGGATGTAGCGCTTGTTGTAGGAGTCGAGAAATTCACTGATGTAATCGGTCCTGATTTGGAGGCTTCCCTTGGCACTCAGATCGACGCGGATTACGAGTCAATCCACGGACTGACACTCACTGCCCAGGCTGCCCTCCTTACCCGACGCTATATATATGAAAATAACATTCCTGATGATGGTCTGGGAGGGTTTCCGTTGACTGCTCATGCAAACGGCGTGGGCAATAAAAATGCGATGTATCAAAAGGCAATTGATTCTAATGTCTATACGAAAGCCGAATCCATTTGTGATCCGCTAAACTTATATGACTTGGCTCCCAATGCCGACGGTGCTGCGGCAATACTTCTTTGCCGAAGGGAAAACCTTCCAGTCGGATTCCCCCATCCGGTTGTCCGCCTCGCAGCTTCGACCATTGCTGCGGATACATTTTCTTTGGGAGAGCGCATTGATCCGCTTTGGTTCTCAAGTGTCCAGGCCTCAAGCGAAAAAGCATTCCAGAATGCTGGTATTACTCGCGAGCAAGTGGATTTATTTGAATACTACGACCTTTTTTCGATTTTCGCTGCTTTGTCTCTTGAAGCAGCTGGATTTTCAAAACGTGGAAAAGGCTGGGAACTTGCCGCAAATAAGTCAATAGCGTTGACAGGTCAAGTTCCCTGCGCTACTTTGGGCGGCCTCAAGGCACGCGGAAATCCCGGTGGTGCCACGGGTATTTACCAGGCCGTTGAAGCAGTCGCACAACTAAGAGGTCAGGCAGGGGGGAACCAGATTCCAGGAGCTCGCTATGCTCTGATTCAATGTTTGGGTGGGCCAGCCTCAATCGCTGCAACTCATATCCTGGAAACAATGATTTAATTCTTCAACCCAAAATGAATTAAAGCCTGATAGTTCCTGATAGATATGCCGGATAAAATTTTACTGTAATCAATTAAGGAGTTTGACTTATGGAAATTCCTCGCCATTGGCGACTAAATCAGCAGCGGTACGGGCTTGTGGGTGAAGTATGCCCTCATTGCGATACCAAAATTTTCCCACCACGGGATATTTGCCCTGCATGTGGAAAAGATGCAAAAACGGCCTTCGCTTTCAGCGGACGGGGCGAGGTATTTTCATTCACTACGATTTACGAAGCGCCAACCGGATTCGATGAAACCGCACCATACACAGTTGCATTGGTAAAACTTGAAGAAGGACCTTTGATCACTGCCCAATTGACCGATCTTGGAGAAACCAACCCTGAGATTGGAATGCCGGTTGAAATGGTCACCCGTCGGCTCCGTTCGGATGGTGATGAACGTGGCATGTTAGTATATGGCTATAAGTTTAGACCAGTAATGACTCCCTGATTTCCTTGAAAATAAAACATAAAGCGCTTTCCAAAAAATGGAAAGCGCTTTTGTCGTTTATCTCGTCAGTGTAAAATATGACGCCGAGCTTAGTGGGCATGTTTTAAAGAAACTAGCAAAATCTTGCTGTTTGTCTACGCCACATGTTTACATGCATCGATCATTTTTCTTTTCCACGATCAACGACTGCTTTCACAAGTTTTACAGCGATACTTCCCCCTGGCACAATCAACCCAACCGCATCTGCGGTTACATCAAAAATCAGGTCACGAGTGACCATTCCTTTGATCTGATCGTTTACCTTCTTTCCGCCCGCATGCACTTCTCCTGTTAACCCATCGAATTCCAGCACTACTCGTTTTCCTTTAGTCACCCATTCATATTCCAGTGCATAAACGGGTCGAAAATTGATATCGAGCGCTTCCACGGTAACACGCTCTTCATGAATTACTTGTGCTTGAACCGGTTTGATGACATCAGCAAGTACAGCCCGTATGACAGTAGAGGCGTGTGCTTCAGGTGGAACGATCAGGACTCCAGCAGGTGCAAAATTTCCCAGATCAGTGATTTCGGTTTTCGCAAATGACTGGTATTTGCTCAAATCCATCTTCTTTCCAGACCCATCAAACGTAAAGCTATGACGGCTTTCTTCAATGCAATGTTCGATCCCGAAGAGTGAAAAATTCGCACCCCCCTTGGCATTGGTATTCACTGGCAGATCCTGCCCAAGAGCTGTCACATGATGAATTTCCGGACCATTTACTGGAATGGTATATGTCTGGTTTCGCTCATACACTGTGTGGACAAAAACGCTAATAAGCCAAAAAGCTTCCAACCGGCTTTCGAATGACACAATTCGTATATCTTCCGGTTTTGGACGCGCGATTAATGCCCCCAAGGTACCAGATACCAGACTGGTTTTTTTCTGTTCGAGACGATCGCGCGCAACTTCCAACGAAACCTGTGGAATTAGATGAAAGGCGCGTTCAGCAGCAAGAAATATTTCCATATGCTCTCCTAGACCGACCAATCGCTCTAAATTATTTCAGTTCTTTATACGACCATTTTCAATTATCGCACATTTTTGAGAAATAATGCATCCTGCGCTGATCAAGTGGCAATGGAAAAATAAGAATATTTGAAATATTATTAAAACTACAATTACGTACGATTTACTTTTCCCCACTCACTTCTATCCATAATTGCCTGAATTTTTCAGCGTCAACCTCCATTACTGGGCTTTCACACATTATTCGGCCTTTTGCACCCACCATATGAAGCGCTCGCATCAAATTCCGAAAATCCAGATCGGCATCTTCCATTACCAGGTGGTTCTTTTCCCCCTTCGGACCATAATTAATCCCGGATAAATGTATATGCATATTTTGCCAAGCATTGCTGCCAAGAGCCAACCGATAATCATCCAAAGCAGACATCCATTCTTCAAAAGAATTCATCGCTCCATCTCCCAATCGGGCATGCAGGTGAGCAAAATCGATGCATGGGATCACTCCTGGGATAGCTTTCGCCATCTCGAGCACATCACCAAGTGATCCAAGCATGGCAGCTTTTCCACTTATTTCTGGACGGAATGTTACCTGGTTTCCGTTTGCCCGCACTTCAGCTACACAATCTCGCAAACGCGGAATGGCCACCGCGAGAACCTCGTCAGCAGGTCGACTAAAGTAAGTCCCGGGATGGAAAATGATGTCCGTTGCACCTGCCAGGTTACCGAAATATGCTGCATCGATCAGGTACTTGCGCAAGCGCGGCCACTTCTCTTCATCCCCATTTAAGTTAATATAATAAGGCGCATGAACAGACAGTGCAATGTCTACCTCTGCAGCTGCTTGTTTGATTGCATAACAACTCTTTTCACTGACCCGCACTCCTTGCACCCAGGCTAATTCAAGGGCATCTAGGCCTAGGGAAGCTGAGAATCGTATTCCCCCTACCGACCCACCGGGTTTGGGTGGAGTGGCTTTGGGAGAGCCAACTGTGCCAAATTTAAAAGAAAGAGACATTTCTTCTACCTTTCATCCCACGCTGAACACTAACACCCTGATTAATAATATACCCTCCTTAACAACATTAATTCCGATGTTAATTCACTTCAACCTTAAGCTCCAAATATCCCCTTCAATTTTTCCAATAGCGGAGGTCCCAGAATCAATAAACCTACTAATATCGATGTTAGAGCCGCAATTAACACTGCTGCAGCTCCCACATCTTTGCCCACTTTTGCCAGGGGATGTTGTTGAGGACTGGCTAGATCTACGACTGCTTCCAAAGCTGTGTTGATAAACTCTGCTGTCCAGACCAAAGCGATCGTAACCAATAGCACAGCCCAATCTCGCACTGATAATTTCAGCCAAAACGCCATCAGCAAAACCAGTGAGGAAATAATTGCATGCAGCCAGGCATTTTGCTGGGATCTGATCACAAACCACCAGCCTCGAAACGCATGCACAAAGGCATGTGCCCGCGAGACAAAAAAGTTTTGGATTCTATTCATACACGAGTTTAGGTGGAATGCCGAGAAGGGTCAGGATCTCGGATTGGGCTGCCCACATCCGCTTTTTTTCCTTTACACCGGCATGATCGTGACCCAATAAGTGTAAAACCCCGTGAATTACTAACAAGGATAATTCCGCTTCAAGAGAATGCCCGGCAGCAACAGATTGGGCTTCCGCACGTGGAACAGAAATGACGATATCTCCCAAGTAATGACGGCCAGTTTCTGGATCGATTTCGCTGGATGGAAATGAGAGTACATCCGTTGGAGAATCTTCTTTCATGAATTCCCGGTCCAAGGCTTGGATCTGTGAGTCTCCGGTCAGAACCAGAGTCAGATCGACATCCGGTGCATCCTGCTGCGCCAAAGCAGCTTTGGCTGCCCGTTCCAGGATGGTGGGAGTAAAGACACGTCTGAATTCTGGGATAATCTCAATATTGATCATTAGCGGATCTTCTATAATGGAGGCTCAGGGATATTGGGAACTTCTGCAACAGGGGATAGTTCTTGAGTTTGTGGGTCCTGGGGGTATACCAGGCGTTGATGGTAGGTTACACGCAAGGTGGCAATAAACGATTCGCTGATCATCGCCAAGTCACGCTGGGATAATGGTGTGGATTCTAACTGCCCTTCTTTCTGACATCGTTCAATCACATTTTTCACGAGGTCACGTACTTCATCATCGTTGCGCGGTCGTTCAGCACGGGCACGCGCTTCAACGCAGTCAGCCAACATTAATATTGCAGTCTCTTTCGAGCGTGGGGATGGACCGGGATAACGAAACTTGCTCTCGTCCACTTTTGTTGTATCACCACCAGCTGACTGGATGGCACGATTATACTGATACCTTGTGACGAGGGTGCCATGGTGTTCGGCAATAAAATCATTTAACCGGCGAGGCAGGTGGAATTTTCTAGCAAGCCCCAACCCATCCGGTACATGTCGGATGATTATCTCAGCACTGCTTTCGGGAATTAGGTTGTCATGAGAATCAATCTGATTTGGAGGTTGGTTTTCTATAAAGAAAAGTGGATTAATTGATTTTCCTACATCGTGAAACAATGCACCTACTCTTAATAGTAATGTATCCGCATGGAGTTTCTCACCTGCTTGCTCAGCCAGGTTTGCTACTTGCAGACTATGCTGATATGTCCCAGGAGCGTGTTGGAGAAAGTAATTCAACAGTGGTGAATCCGGACGAGAGATTTCCAACAATTGCAGTGCTGTGGTCAGCCCTAGAAATTGAGCCAATAAATACTGCATCGGCAAGGCAATACTGGTCGATGCTATTCCATTAAAAACAGCCGCACCCCATCAAGGTCGCCAAGCCAACCCAATCTATATCGGTAAATGGAAGCCTATATGCCGCCACTATAAATGAACCGGCGATGGAAATGGCAATGCCGGCATACAAAAACTGGCCTACTCGCCTTGCCTGTCCGAGTGCTAGCACTCCGCATAAGCTGCTTAAGGTGTAATATGGCAGCAGGCCAAGAGCATCTGGCATCCCATATGCTGCCAGGAGGCTCATCAGCAATCCAAAAACAAGACCATTCTCTATTCCAAAGAGGGCAGAAACCAGGAGGGCAAATGCAGGAATTGGAAAAAGGTACGGTACAATCGTTCGGTTTGGATTGCTAACACGTGCTGCAATCAAGAAAATGGCGAAAAGAAGTGCTAACAGAATTTTGCTCCGAAGATCGCTGATAGCTACAGGCTTTCTTCGAAAAAAATATAGCGAAGTAAAGACACCAGAAAGAATCACGAGAGCAGCTGAACCAAGATAATTAAAAGCCGGATTTATGGGTTTTACCATTCCCATGGCTGTCAAGGCTTCCATGTCAACCGCGGTTATTACCTGCCCATGAGTGACGACTGTTTGCCCGGTTACAAACGATTGAGTTATTGGTTCGACTGCTTCACGTGCGGTCTGACGCGCCGCGTCGGTTAACTCAGGACTGTAGAAACTATTCGCAACTACCAGCGGTGCAACAAGCTCGACTGCCAACCCAGCTTCTCTCTCTGTCAATGTCAAACTTACAAGCGATGGAAGATTCTGCCGCACAGAATCCAGGTCTTCTGTGCGAACGGGGTTTTGCATAGCCTGTTCCAATAATGTGAATGTTTCCGCCTGCAACAATTCCCAGCGGGTTTCGGATATTTGAAGCAGAAAATTCAACGAATCTGGTTTAAGTACCAGACCTTTAATCTCAGATAAGGTGTTTTTCTTTTGCTCAAACGTGGTGACTTGGTTTAACCGGATGGCAGAGATGGATCCAAGAATTCGAATTTAATGCCTCGTTTTCTGCCCGGGCAATCCCTGTATCAGCTGGATTATATACGGGAGCTACTGCGCGTTCCGCCTCTGCTCTTGCTGCTTCTGTCAACAAACTGCTGGCATATTGGATGTTCCGAGGGGCGCGTAAATCCTGGGAAGCTACGTCCCCAACCGATAATTGCAGGCTGACTTGCCGAAGTGACCATGGTTGGATAATCGCTGCATATACCAGGATACTAATGCACGCCAATACGAGCCCAGGAAGGAAGTTTCGGAATGAGAAAAATCGAGACGAGTTTGGGTTATTCATATAGCATACCGATTGGAAGGAAAACGAATTCTCCCTTGTTACCTTTACTTATTCTCCAACAATTGGCGGACAACAAGGCTAATTTGATTGCCCGTAGCACGTCCTGCTACGCGCGGCAAAACTAGTTTCATCACCTTGCCCATGTCAGCTGGAGAAGTTGCCCCCATTTCGGAAATGGCAATTTTGACAAGTGCCATAAGATCATCCGTACTTATCGCTAGCGGCAGGTATCCTTGTAGCACCGTGATTTCTGCTTCGGTGGCCGAGACAATATCAAGACGGTTTGCTCTACGAGCTTCTTCTACAGCGTCGGCGCGAGTCTTAATCTCCTTTTGAATAATCGCAATTACTGAAATATCATCCAGTTTTATCTGCTTGTCAATTTCCATCTGGCGAGTCGCAGCCAGTACCATGCGAATTGTTCGCCTGCGAACATCATCACCGGCTTTCATGGCTGTTTTTAAGTCATTTTCTAGTTGAACTAAGGTTTCCATGGTTTCATTATACCTCGGGGATGAAAATGTTCTGAATAGATGGGTAAATGAGGGCTTCAGCCGGATTTTTTCAATTTTCCTTATTCGATACGGGGAAATTAAATATTGTCGTATCTAAAAAAAATATCAGGGACCTTTCCAAGTATTATCCCAAATATCAATAATTCCGCGAAGATTGTCGTTTTTCTTCCATTATGGTTATAATCTTATTATGTCTCCCTTTTATACTCGCTCTGGTGATAATGGCACCACAGGCCTTTTGGGGAAAGGTCGCATCAAAAAGAATCACCCCCGCATTGATGCTCTCGGCACCCTGGACGAAGCTTCTGCTGCCCTCGGGCTCGCCCGCGCCGTTTCAAAAGCTCCCCAAACCGGGCCGATCCTCCTGGAGATTCAACGTGACTTGTATACCTTGATGGCAGAAATTGCAGCCACCCCAGATAATGCTGAACGCTTCCAGACCTTGAGCCAACCGCGTATCCACTGGCTGGAATCCCAGGTGGACAAACTCGCGGAACAAATCTCGTTCCCAAAAGAATTTATTGTTCCTGGTGACTGTTTACCAGGTGCAGCGCTGGCCTTATCACGCACCATAGTCCGACGCGCAGAACGGCGGGTGGTTGAATTGAAAGATGCAGGCGAATTTGAGAACTCAGTCATCCTCCAGTACTTGAACAGGCTTTCATCTTTATGTTTTTCTTTAGAGCTATTGGAGAACGAGTATGCTGGGACCGGTACAACCTTGGCAAAAATATGATTGGAACATTTCTAAACGTTGCTAGTGTCCTGGTGGGTGGAACCCTTGGTTTAATCTTAGGGTCACGGGTACAAAACCGCTTCCGAAATACAGTAATTAATGGGCTGGGATTATTTACCCTTGCCTATGGTCTCTACAATTTCCTTAAAACCCAAAATCCACTCATAGCACTGGGCAGCTTGTTGGTGGGAGCGCTCTTTGGTGAATGGTGGAAAATCGAGGAAGGTTTGCAAAACTTGGGAAGGCTTCTAGAATCACGCTTTGGGCGATTCCAGGTAACAGATCCTGGGAAAGATCTCAGTAGATCCTCCACCATCGGAATAAGCGGTCAAATTGGAACTGCAAACGACTTCGTCCGTGGCTTTTTAACTGCGTCCCTGGTTTTTTGCGTCGGTCCCATGACAATCCTGGGTTCTATTCAAAATGGGTTATCTGGTGATTACAATCTGCTAGCAATTAAATCAATCCTGGATGGATTTGCCGCGTTTGCCTTTGCGTCCACATTGGGTGTGGGGGTATTATTTTCTGTTGTAGTTATCCTTTTATTTCAAGGAGGGATCAGCCTGCTTGCTGCTCAATTGAACTCGATTGTCTCGCCGGCAATGATGGCTGAAATGACTGCAGTCGGAGGAATTCTACTTATTGGAATTGCCATAAGCAGTCTCCTTGAGATAAAATCCATTCGAGTTGGAAATTTTCTTCCTTCCCTTGCCATAGCCCCGCTAATCGTGGCAATTCTTGCCTTCATGGGAATTAAATAATACCAGGGATGGAATCGCATCCCTGGTTAAATATGGAAATCTATTTTCCAGCCAGCGCAGCGTCAATTGCTGAAGATAAATCAGCAAAAGACTGGATAAGCTTTCCATCGACCAATATACTGGGGGTGAAAGTAAGGTTTAACTGGTTTGCTTGGGTGATGTCAGCCTGGATATCAGGTGCATATTGTTTTGCCTGGAAGCACTTGTTAAATGCAGTCATATCAAGCCCAAGATTCTGAGCCATTATGACAAGCCGTGCATCTGTAAAAAGAGACGCGCTTTCTGTCACCTGATTGGCAAACAACGTGTCGTGGTAATCCCAAAAACGCCCTTGTTCACTTGCGCACATGGCGGCGTTGGCAGAATTGTAAGAGGCAACAGAACCATCATTCCCGTCGATCACAATAAAAGAATGAAAGGTGTAATAAACTTTTCCGGATTCCACATAAGTCTGGATGATTTGGGGCTCATAATTTTGTGTGTAATTAAAACAGGCGGAGCATCTAAAATCTTCATACACATCAATTTTCACCTTGGCATTGGGATCTCCAAGATGAACCCCGTTTACTTGGGTGGTGAATGCCCTGGGTGTAATGACTTTAACCGGAACTTGAGTCGCGTTGGCATTAGCCTGAGTATTTAAAATTAATGGTCTGATGAATGCGAAAGCAATAAGTAGTGCACCCGCTGCCACAAGAACGATTACCAGGATTCGGTTACGCGTTCTTTCCCGTTGTCGGCGTTGGCGGATTTCTTGACGTTTACTCATCTATTGTCTCCTTTTCAGGGTTGTATAAGAGCTAATAAAAAAATTTAATTATGAATTCAAACCTTTCGATGAATGATCGAAATTTTTAAGTGGTGTTCCAAACGCCAGAAGCTCGAATATGAAATTTTCCCATACTCGGAGAAGTTTGTCCAGACAAAACCCCCCCTTCATATAATATTCGAGCTTGTTCTAATCAAACACTCATATTAGTACAAAAAAATTGTTACTCGGTCAAAAGCATTTCTCTTCAAAGAGAATTGACATTCAACTGATAAACCTGATAACGTTCCCCGGTTTCCTTAAATCCCATGTGTTGGTAAAGCGCAAGGGAACTGACATTATCACCCTGAGTGTTGACGGTCAAATGTGTAATGCCGTGCTGACCTGCCATCTGAATCAAGGCTGCCACAAGGGCATAACCAACCCCTTTTCCTTGCATTTCTGGCTTGACAGCCAGCCTGGCAAGATGTATTCCGGTTGGATTTCGAGTGCTTAGTTGGTAGCCGATAACTTGACCGTCCGCTTTCGGCCAGGGTTGGCCAAACCGCCTGGGGATATGCCCTCTCCAATACTGGTAGGGTATTCTGCCAGAGGAGTTCAAAAGCGGCTGAATCTAATTCCGCCACAACAGGCAGGTCATATGGCATCATCGCACGAATGATAATATCCTGTGATAATGTCATATTGATTGGAGAATCCCCGTCCCGTTCGAGCATGACGATGGATTGGCAACTGGTGAACCCGTTTGAAAGTAGCAACGAGCGCATCCAGTCTTGCAAGACAATTGCTGCTGTGATTAATTTACCTTTTTTAATCAGTTCTCCATGGGCTTTGTCCCATAGCAGTTGCCACGAATCTTGGTATGGGATCTTTCCTGAGTTTACAAACAACCGTATCCATGCAACGGACGGTGGCTCAGGTGGGCAACCTAGCGCTGCTATAACTTCCCCCTTTTTTTCGAGTACATAAAATGGAGGCGAACCGACCCATTCAAGAGGGCCACGCCAGTCTAGGTGTCGGTGAACATTCGAACTGAAATGGATAAGATTACCAATCTGACGCTGATCGGTCAGAACAGCAGGACGAATCCTGAATTCCCCATCAATGGTCATAACCGGAAGAATAGGAGCTTCTTCATGAAGCGTTGCTTTGGGGTGGGGTTCTTTAGAGCTATTAACCCTGATTGCAGAGTGATGATTGAGTCATATAACTTTAATCGTCGTAAATATAGGGCAGATAGCAATTGCATCACTTCGAGGCGTAACTCAATTTCCCCTGCCTTGTTTAGGGAATCGGCAGCCCTGGTAAAAAGTTCAATGGCTTCCTTGGGACGTTTAAGCGCTGACAGGGCTGCTGCCTGGTTAGCCAGTGCCATCCCTTGCCGGCGGTTGTCACCAATATCTGCGAAAACCTCGTCAGTTCCAAGGGCAACGTCCAAAGCAGCTTGAGCTTGTTTATCACGCAGCAATGCCACAGACTGGTTGTTTCTCATTTCTGCAGACATGAGTAAATCGCTTGTTTCCTTAAACGCATCTGCGGCATTTGCATACCCCTCAGCGGCACCAGAATAATCACCCGATTGATAATTAAGTTTTGCTTGATCTGCAATTTCAAGCGGAGTGGGTTTGTTTACCATATTAGAATGTAATTTCCAAAATATCCTCAGCCAACGACCTTAATTTATCTGTTGACATTCCGCTCAATTTCTTCGCCAGCTCCAAATAAGGTCGGTTTACTGGTTTGGATACAAAATTCTGTAATTCAGGAGGAAGGAGCAAAAATTCCTGGATGGCTTTTTGTTGGATCATCCAAATCCCAATTTTGCCCGTTTGGTCAAACAATGATTCAACTTGCCCACCCAGAAGTGTGGTTAACCCTTCCAATTCGGGTAATGGAATTGGTCGTTCCCCCAATTCATAGACCTTTATGCGGGAACTTGGAATCCCAGACATCTCCGCAAGAGCGTGGGGAGATATATTAGCCTTTTCACGTAATTGACGTAGAAGGGCTCCGATCAGTCGTTGGCGAATGCTAATAATAGCAGGCAGGTTCAATGAATCAAAAGATGCCGAATCCTCTGATTTGGCGTCCTTGCTCCAGAAGCGGGGCAAGGGTATGTGCAACGAATATGCCAGGACTTCCAATTCTGGTAATGATGGGGACCTCCGGCCTTCTTCCCAGGCACTGAAAATGCCGGTCGCTACCCCAACCGAACGGGCACACTCCGGAATGGTTTTTCGAGATGATAACCGCGCATCCCGTATTAGGACGCCTAATTTCCTTGATCGAAGGTTTACCTGGTCTTGAAGAGTCATAAGATCCCTCGCATTAATTCAGAAAAGACAAATGCATTATAGCAGAATGCAACTTATTATTATCATCGCCGTTGGCGGGCAGCCAGGATGTCAGCTGCTGTGGCACCAAAAATCTCTGCTCCAAGTTTAAAACCTGCTGCTTCCAGACGTGGACCAAAAAGAGGACGAATACCCGTTGGTTTTACATGTCCCAGAATTTTCCCCTCTGCATCCACTCCGGTCTGGTTGTACTTGAAAATGTCACTTAGAACCACTACATCCCCTTCCATTCCGGCAACCTCGGTAATAGCGGTAATTTTTCTTGAACCATCTCTTACTCTCGACATTTGGACAATGACGTCAACCGCAGAAGATATTTGTTGGCGAACGATTTTTATTGGTAAATCCATCCCTGCCATCAGCACTAATGTTTCAAGGCGGGAAATTGCGTCGCGTGGCGAGTTCGCGTGAACAGTTGTCAAAGATCCGTCATGCCCGGTATTCATTGCCTGGAGCATATCCAAGGCTTCGCCTCCGCGGCACTCACCGATAACAATCCGGTCAGGTCGCATTCGCAGTGAGTTCCGCACCAATTCACGAACGCTCACCACACCATGCCCCTCCACGTTGGCCAACTTGGTTTCCAAACGGACAACGTGCTCCTGTTGAAGTTGTAACTCTGCTGCATCTTCTATGGTGACAATTCGTTCATCCTCAGGGATAAAACCGGATAATACATTCAGGAAAGTTGTTTTCCCGGACCCAGTACCTCCGGAAATAATAATGTTCAAGCGACCCAAAACGCAGGCTCTAAGGAAATCAGCCATCCCCTGGGTTAAAGTACTTAATTCGATCAACTGCACAATGGATAATTTTTCTTTCCTAAATTTCCGAATAGTGATGGATGCACCATCTACTGCACAGGGTGGAACCACTGCATTTACCCGGGAACCATCCGGCAACCGGGCATCCACCATTGGACTATCCGAGTCAATGTGTCTTCCCAGGGGTGTGACAATGCGGTCAATAATTTTTAAAATATGAAGGTTATCCTCAAATACCACATTCGACCGCTCAAGCCGACCTTTCCTCTCAATATATACTTTTTGTGGTCCATTTACCATGATCTCGGTAATATCCGGGTCATCCAGCAAGGTTTGGATGGGGCCATACCCTGTGATTTCATTCAGGGTTTCATAGACTAAACGATTTCGAATAGAGTCTGATAGGGATAAATTTCGCTGCGGATATCATTTCGGTCAAGCCGATTTTGAATCGCTTGTTGGCGCTGATCCATCGTAAGGACTCTGCCCCCAAAATCTTGAGTGATAGCCAATATCAGGTTTTCGCGCAACTTGGAGAAATCCTGAGCAGATATTTCTCCAGAAAGATTCCCTTCGGATTCGATCATTTTTCGCTTCCGCCCGATTGCCCCGCAACCTCACTATCGGGCATCACCCAGAGAATCTCATCACGCTTTACTGCCAGGAAATCGGTTTGATACAATAATTGGCCATCTGGGGCGTAGATGCTGGCGTCTGTTATGGCGATAAATTTTTCCGGATGATCCAGTTCATCTTTGAGTTGTCGGCCTTCACCAATATGTATATTCCCATGGATTCGGTGAATAACAGTCTGAATCATGACAGGAACAGGGGATTTTGAAATAATATCTGTAAAAAATTTCCCGTTGTCATCAAATTCAATTGTCATGGCGTTCTCCACAGATACGAACCCAAATTTATCCTTGCCGGATATTCTTTTCCCACCCATGCGAATGCTGGACTAATTCAGCAATTTGGATTGCTGCCTGTTTCAATGTAAATGTGGATGAGTCGTTTGGAAATTTTGCTATCACGGGTTCATGCCTGTTATTGGCCACTGTGAAATTTCCACTCATATATGGAAGTGTTATCGGAATTTGTAGTCCAGTCATCTGCTCGAGTTCGGTTTTTGTTAAACCTTCCAAACCAACTGCTCGGTTTTGGAGGGGGTACAAACGTCTCGGATCGATCCCTTGTGTTTTCAAATAATTCCAAACTTTTTGAGTCAAGATGGCGGTGGAGAGATCGGTACCGACGATAAGGACAACCACATCTGCGATCTGGATGATCGGCAGGCTGATACGTGAAAGGGCTCTACCCAAATCAACTAATATGTAGTCATGCGATTCTATGATCGCTTGCAGGATGCCGTCCAGGCGATTCACTGCCAGTTGGTTGGCAGATTCTGGGTCTGGGGAGCCTGCTAGCAAATGAAAATACCAGTTCGATATGCGTGGGAGGTTGTTTGTAAAATATGCAGCGTCGGTATGAGATGGGTCTTCTTTAGCCACTGATACCAGGTTGAGGGGGTCAGAATAACCAACAATATCCGCAATTGAACCGATCGGAAGAACCAGATCCATTACCGCAACACGGGTATCATTTTTTACACTTCCCAGACACATGGCTATATTCGCACATAATGAAGATGTTCCGGTTCCTCCCTTTGCACTCAAAAAGACAACAAGGTCTCCTCTTTTACCGTGGGGCGATGATTCTCCCCGCAACAATCTCGGAATTAATTCCAAAAGACTTTGAAGCGCCTGGCTGGTTTTTGGTATGTATTCATTGCATCCAGCGGACAGGAGATCTTTCTTATCCTGGGAATCTTGCCGGCTGCTGAGGGCTACCAATGGCACTTTGGATGTGCGGCGATCCTGGCGCAGACGGGTCACCAAATCCAGACCAGGCACGTCAGACAGCGCTGGATCCAGGACGATGATATCCGGATGGTCTTTCCATGCAGAAATCAAGCCTTCTCGACCCAGGGATGCAAATAAAACGTTAAAGCCGTTTTTTCGCAACATAACCGTCAAATAGTTGCGGCTGGATGTGTCCCCATCAATTACCAGGATCGAAATCGGTCTGGCGTTCATGTGCACCTTTTTATTATGATTCTTCCATTGGAGTCATCAAGTAACCTAGTCCGGAACGAGTGGCAATGTGAACTGGAATGTGAGGGTCATCCTCCACCTTTTGTCGTAAACGAGCAATCGTGACCCATAGGATTTCCTTATCATCACGATACTCAGGACCCCAAACACCGGTTAATAACTCTTCGGCAGAAAGTACTTTGCCAATATTATGAGTAAATTGTAGTAAAAGTCGGTACTCTGTCGCTGATAGGTACACAGGCTGTTCACCCAGCCATACCTCAGCGCGTGCGAAATCGATTCGAAGATTTCCATGAGTGAAGAATCGATCTTGTTCAGTCTCAGAAACCTGAGCACGGCGAAGTACCGCTCTGACTCGGGCAAGCAACTCCATCACCGAAAATGGTTTTACCAGGTAATCGTCCGCACCAACATCCAAACCTCGCACCCGGTCCTGCTCTTCACCCTTTGCAGTTAGCATGATTATCGGGACATTTGAGAATTGGCGGATTCTTTGGCACACACCAAACCCATCCATGCGCGGCAACATGACATCCAGAAGTACTAAATCCACCGGGTTGGCAGAAAAAGACTCCAGTGCTTCTTCCCCATCCGACGCAGTAAATACCTCGTACTTCTCTGTAAGCAAATTAGCTTCAAGCAAGCGGAGGTAGCGTGGTTCGTCGTCAACGACTAAAATTCGGGTGGACATGGTTTAAGCCTCCTTGTTGACTTTTTCCAGGCGATCAGGCAATTCGATTCGAAACGAGGTTCCTTTTCCGGGTGCAGTCTTGACAGAAATTCGACCATGATGAGCTTGTATGATCTGTTGGCAAATGAATAATCCCAGGCCGGTTCCGCTCTTACTGAATTGACCAGGCACGCGATAAAAGCGTTCGAACAAGAACGGAATGTGTTCTGGTGGAATACCAGGACCCAGATCGGAGAATGTAATTATCCGCCAATTATCTTTTGCTTGAAGGGAGATGGTAATTTTTGACCCGGGAGCATATTTGATTGCATTATCAAAAAGGTTGTCAAAAACTTGGGACAGTCGCACAGTATCTGCTTGGATGGGGGGCACGGGAATTAAATTAAGGATTACATCCACTTCTTTATGATGACCATTAATCCGCTGAGCCATGTCTCTCAATAGAGAGTCCAAGCGTACAAGCTGGAAATCCATACTCATATTGCCACTCTGTAATCGGGCGGAGTCTAGCATGTGGTCAATTAATGTGAGTAGATGGTCAGATTCTTCATCAATGATGGCTAAAAATTCCTGTTGGGTGGCGCTATCCCAGGTTGTATCAGACCGGAGCAGTGTTGTGGTGTACCCTTTTATGAAACCCAGGGGGGAATGCAACTCATGTGAAATCGTGGCGATAAAATCATCCTGGAGTTGGGCACGGTGTCGGGCATGCTCCAATTGGGTCAGACTTTCCAGGAGAATGTTCTGTTCGAGCGCTCGTGCTGCCTGGGTGGCAGCCATGGCAGCCAAAGGCATTTGTTCCAAAGAAAATTTTGGGCCTCCAAATCGGACAAACACCAACGCTCCTCTTCTGTCTGGAAGGATGAGAGGTAAGCCCAACAGGTGAGGCATGGCAGTTCGATCGCTTGATTTTTGTTTCGCAGGGATGCATTGGGTGACTTTTCCTGAGCTGATGACCTGGTTGGCAATTTCCTCCCCCCAGGAAGCTTCCGCTTCCTTATTCCGCCCGCGACCGGCAGCACGTGCATACACTACTTCCGGGGAATTTCCGGTTCCCTCTCCCAAATAAATAGCAAGATTGTCAAAAACAAATATTTTGCGTAGTAGAGTGAACAAAGAATTGAGGGATTTCTTCCAGTCATCCCTGACGATGGAACTGCTCAAGCGGGTAAAAATGTCAAGTGTTTCGCTATCCATTGTCCGTCATCCCAATCAGGAATTTCCCGTTGCAGTTGGCAAAGGGAAACGGAACTTTGTTCCCTTCCCATCTTCAGATTGCACTTCAATAACTGAACCATGCGCACTAATAATTTGGCGTACCAATGCTAGTCCCAATCCGGTACCACCATATCGGCGTGTGGATGACGAATCTAATTGATGAAATGGTTCATAAATCTCGTTTATTCGATTTGCAGGAATTCCAATCCCGGTATCAGTGACCGACACCATGACCAGCGTATCCATTTCAGGCCGAATGGATAATGTCACCTCACCACCAGAGGGGGTAAATTTTATTGCATTATCGATTAATTGAAGAATCGCCCATGAGATTTTTTCTTCATCAGCGTGCACGACGGGGATATCAGGCATAATTTCGAAATTCAATGCCACGTTTCGATCATTTGCCTTGGCACGGGAATAACTGATGATTTCGCCCCCTACTTTATTTAGATTTACGGGTGCCAGCGATAATGTCATTTCACCCCGCGCGGCAAGCGAAAACAGTATTAAATTGTCAATCAAGCTTTCAAGCCTTCCCGCTGCCCGTTGACTTACCTGTAATGCGTTTTTCTGTTCCATACTTAATGAACCAAGAGATTCGGTTGCCAGTAACTCAAGATATCCCTTAACATGGGTTAGTGGTGTACGTAACTCGTGAGATACATTTGCCACGAAATTTGCTTTCATCTGGCTAAGTTCTGAGAGCCTGCGGAGCGCTTCCTGCAATTCTGCTGTCCGTTCTGCAACCCGCTGCTCGAGGAAGCGATTGGCATCCTCCAAGTGCATTTCGAAGCTGGATAATTTGTTCTGTTACGGCATGGTCGATCTGCAGGCGGGTCAGGAGATTAAGGTCCATTAAAGCCTGACCTAAAAGATAACGTTCACCGCCTTGCTGTTTCTCCTTTTGGTGTGCTAAGGCTTTCTGCAATTCGGGCTCGGTAATTAACCCGCTTTGTACAAGCGCTTCCCCAAGTCGGGGGACGAGAACTTCTGGGGTCAGAGGGGTTGTCATTTGATTTTCCTCACAACTGCACGACCCACTTTCCACCGACCATCGTCGCTGTCGGTTGAATTTGGATAAGCTCATTAAGTTCGCAATTAAACGGGTCGTTCTCAAGAACGATCAAATCTGCTAAAAAACCTGGGGCTAATTTCCCTAAACGGTTTTCCATCCCGGCGCAGAATGCTGGTCCAAGCGTATATCCTTTCAGAGCCTCTCCCATCGTTAAGCGTTCATTAGGGATCCAACCTTCAGGTCCCGGGGACCCATCGAGGCGGCATCTGGTCGTAGCTGCATAAATACCAAGAAATGGGTTCGGGCTTTCAACTGGTGCGTCCGATCCAAAAGCCAGGTGCGCTCCATGCTTTAATTGAGTCTTCCACGCGTATGATAGCTGTGCCCGTTTACCCAGGAACCGATCAGCCATTAACATATCAGAAGGAGCATGAGCTGGTTGCATTGATGCAATGATATCCAACTCTCCCAACCGCCCGGCATCATCGGGGTGAATGGTTTGTACGTGTTCGATACGATGCCTCAATTTCGGTAAGCCTCGCTCACGCTCATAAGAGCGCAACCGCGTAAAACCATTTAATACTTCATGGATTGCCCGATCGCCTATGGCATGGACCGCCAAACTTATGCCGGAGGCAGCTGCCAGGCAGCCTTGCTCGAAAACTTGTTCACCATCCATGATTAGAATACCACGATTTTTCGGTTCGTCAACATATGCTTCGAACATTGCTCCGGTATGTGGGCCAAGGGCACCGTCAGCAAAGAATTTAGCAGCACCAATCCTCAGGTGATCATCACCAAACCCACTCCGTAATCCGAGAGAGGCAGCTCGGGGAAGAAATTCGTTGGGAATGGACTTGACCACCCGAAAATCCAATTCTTCCCTTTCATTCAAGATTTGTAACGCTTGGAAACAAGTGGATTTATCAAAATCATGGACTCCGGTGAGTCCCATTCGCCAAAGATTAGCAATAATTGCCTTAAAGTTATTAGCTAACTCTTCAGGAGCCGGTTCTGGGATGACTGCCTCTACCAGCTTGACGGCCTCTTCAAATAATATGCCGGTGGGAACTCCGCGAGCATCCCTTTGAATGCGCCCATTGATGGGGTCAGGGGTCGTTGGTCCTATCCCAGCTAATTTCATTGCGACATGATTGATCCATGATGCATGCAGTGATTTTGCCGTTAAATAGATCGGATTCTCAGGAGCCACAGCCTCCAGGTCCAAGGCGGTCGGGAACTCACCTCCCCACGAATTCTGGTTCCATCCATGTCCGCGCACCCATTGTCCACGAGGTGTTTCTTTAACCCGTTCACCCACCCTGTTTAAAATATCAATTTTTGTGTCTGCTTCGCAATTTACAATTCCCAAACTTAGAGCGTATTCCTGGAGATGAATATGAGCATCGATTAATCCAGGTAGAATTACTTGACCGCCCAAGTTTTCGCACTTTGCTGGATCAAATTCCGATAACAGTTCTTCTCCACCTACAGCCAGGATAATTCCATTGTCAATTACTAAAACTGTCGCAGATGGATTGATATCATCGAGCGTATGAATGCGAGCATTGTAAAGGAGTTTCATTTTTTCTCAAAGGAATAGAGGATTAGATTCTGCCATTCATTCCTTCAATAGCCGCGTGGTTAAGGAGTTTAATTCCTCATTGGAATAAAAATGTATAACCAGTGTCCCTCCCTTATGTCCAGACCGAAGGGTAACCTTGGTCCCCAGGCTGGACCTTAAACGATCTTCCAGTTCAATAATATCCGGCGGTATTATGGGTTTTGCCTTGGGAACCGGGTTTTCCC
The DNA here is from genome assembly GCA_963826215.1 of uncultured Chloroflexia bacterium. Classification (GTDB taxonomy): domain Bacteria; phylum Chloroflexota; class Anaerolineae; order Anaerolineales; family Villigracilaceae; genus UBA877. The sequence continues at coordinate 1,155,263 of CAWGWL010000033.1, forward strand.
CTGATAATTTGCGTACCAAGTCTTCGGTCTGGCGGACGTTTAGCTCTTGTTTAATGATTCTCTGTAATGCGGCAGTTTGCGCCTCAGGCGTGGGGAGCGCCAGCAGTGCACGGGCATGACCTTCTGTAATCCGCTTTTCAATCAAGGCATTTTTTACAGAGTCTGGAAGTCGAAGCAGCCTTAACGTATTTGTCACCGCCACCCGACTCTTGCCAACCCTGCTGGCAATCCCTTCGTGGGAAAGTTCAAAATCTTCTGCCAATTGGCGGTAGGCTTCAGCCTCTTCCAGTGCTGAAAGATCTGAACGTTGGACGTTTTCGATGATCGCCAGTTCCAACCGTTGTTGGTCTGTGGCCTCTCGGACAAGCACCGGAACGCTGGCCAAACCTGCCAATCGGGCAGCTTGCAGGCGACGTTCCCCGGCAATCAGAATATAATGCCCCGCCGACTCTCCCAGCGTTACGATAAGAGGCTGGAGAACCCCATGTTCTCGAACGGATAAGGTCAGTTCTTCCAGGTTTTCAGGGTGGATCATGTTTCTTGGCTGACGTGGGTTTGGTAACACCCTCTCAACCGGTACCAGCATAACCCCATTTCCATTCTGTACGTTATCCCCTCCGGGGATTAACGCTCCCAATCCGCGACCAAGTCCTGATTTTTGTGGCATAGATTTCTCCTGCTAGGCACTTTCCATAATAGCAATACCATCTCCCATGAGCAGTTCGCGTGCCAAAGATTCATAGGACTTGGCCGCACTTGATTCCGGAGCATAGCTCGAGATTGGCAGCCCATATGAGGGTGCTTCTGCCAGCCGGATGCTGCGTGGGATGATGGTTTCAAAGACTTGCTCAACAAAATACTTTCGCACTTCAGCCACCACGTCGCCTGATAAGTTTGTACGTCCGTCAAACATTGTCAAGATTACTCCCCGCACCTTTAATGCTGGAAATAACGCTGAACGAACCCGCTGGATGGTATGGGTTAATTCGCCCAACCCCTCAAGCGCTAGGTACTCGCATTGCACGGGGATGAGGACACCATTCTGCGCGGCAACCAATCCATTAATTGTCAACATGCCCAGAGAAGGAGGGCAGTCAATTAATATATAATCAAATCTGTCCACTAGGGGGGCAATCGTCTGGCGTAACCTAACTTCTCTTCCTAATTCATTTACCAATTCTATTTCAGCACCTGCTAATGATGGTGAAGATGGTAGTAAGGCCATTTTTAAGCGAGGATTTTGGAGGACAAGCGCCTGTGCGGGAGACCCTCCCATCAGTGCCGCATATGTTCCCCCCTTGACTGAATGTTTATCCACCCCAAGTGAAGAGGTTGCATTCGCTTGTGGATCGATATCCACAATTAAGACGCGTTGACCTAATTGTCCCAAGAAGGCACCCAGGTTGATGGCTGTGGTTGTTTTCCCGACACCACCTTTTTGATTAACCAATGTATAAACACGTCCCACTACAGAACCTCCACCAGGCAGCTTTGGATTTCTTCCTTTGTGGGTATTCCTTCCAGACCTCTCCGACTTACAGACAGAGAAGCAATGTTTGTCGCGAACCGTGCCGCAGCCCAGGGATCTCGGGTGATATAAAGCCGCCAAAAAAAAGCCGCTGCAAATATATCGCCAGCGCCAGTGGCATCAATTTCCTCCAGCGACAGAGCTCTAAAACGACGCAAATCCCCATTCCAATAAAGCCGCGCTCCTGCTGGGCCCTCGGTTACAGCTAGCACCCGGCATTCGCTTGCCATCGTCTCGATCATATCCTCATTTCCACCGACATCCTCTATACTGAGTACTGTTGCACCTGCCTTGCTCAGCATTTCCCGAGCTTCCGGCCACGGGCCAGGTCCCACTCGCCCATTGCCGTCCCACATCCGCAGCCAGCCCTGGGGAGTCAACCCTATTAAAGATGACTGGAAATGTCCATCAATAAGAGTTTTCCCTTCCCCTGCGATCGGCCCAATATGAACGATCGGAGTATGCCGCCATACCTCCGGAATGTGTGCTGGGCAACAAGTCTGGTGCATCGTGATGAATGTACTGGATGCGCCCTTCATGTCTATAAATATTCTCAAAGGTTGTACTTTGGGTGGTAGGTATGCTTTGAACCTTGATCCCATCCAACGCATCGAGAGGTACTTCTCCCCCCCAGGCAGTAACCACTCCTACCCGGAGTCCAAGAGCATGACCTGTTAACGCTGCATATGCAGCCGTTCCTCCCAAGCGTGGACCATCGGGGGTTATATCGCAAGATAGATGACCGATGACAAGATAATCCACCGGCTCGGGTGGAACGAGCGAAAACATAAACACATTATACCTGAGGAGGGAAAAAGAGAAGCGATACTACGTTTATCTCACATTACGCTTGCGTATTTATTATGACCAATTAAAGCGAATTATCTCCTCCACCAATTAAAGGCAAGATCTCAATGCATTCGACATTGAGAACTTGCCACGGTAATTAATTAGGGTTTTTCACCCAGGGGGTTTGTAAACCGTTACCGGAATTACCCCATATTGGGAGCGGTCTCGGTTTGTATTTCGGAAGGCTTGACTCCCGTGAGTCGAACATTTATGATCTTTTTCAATACATCGAACCAGAACGATGCACCCGGGCTGGCAGCAACCCCCGAAATGATAATTCCAGCAAGTTTTATTAACCATCCAGTGAAATCGGTCACCTGTGGAGAATTGATGATCGGGTAACACTGACCGGAAATTACCAAGCCATAGATATCGCTCTGCGCTGGGGGGAATAGTGTGCATGTCGGAATCAAGGTTTGAGGCAGTCTCAACTGTGGGTGAAACTGGTGATCCAATCCACCCCACGGGCAGACTTATTTCAGAAAATTGTTGTTGGATGGCTGACAATTGTCCTACGTTTAATGTGGTTGTATTATCTTGAGTAAGAATATTCTCTATGTTTGTTATGATCGCGAAACGGAGATCGGGTTCTCTCCACAGTCGGCCGACTAAATTAATTGAGTCTACATTAACAATGACCGCCAATAAAGTTCCGACCAGCAAGGTTGTAATCAAACAGCGGCGTTTATACCATCCGGTCAACCGGTTCATTGCATTGTTAAACCATTCCTCAATATTACTGCGTACCAATTCCAGCTCGTTCTCTTTTTGCCACATGGATTGAGGCATGCTATTCATAATGGCATACATGGTTTGTTTTAACTGCGGGTGAGTGATACTCAGCGCAGTCACACCTGCCCGAATCCGGGTCATGGTTTCATCGCCAGAAGTATTTGGCTTGAATGATAATTTAACCAACGCATCGTTGATTTGTTGTTTCTGCACTCTAACAGCATCAAATACAGAATCTATAGATCCTTGCAGCCGGGAGATATCCTGCCCTAATACCAATAGGTCGTTTTTTACAGCATCCATAATTTCCGCGGTAGCATCTTCCCCCGTTTCAGATACCAATGCTTTTCGAATCATTCCCAGCATCAGTCCAATTCGTGTACGTGCAACTATGCGTTTCTTTTTTGGCAATCTCTGGGTTTCGCTGTAAAGTTTATACAGTTGCTGCTGGATCAAGGAGGCTTCTGTCCCTGTAGCTGCCAGGATATCGATCATCGCCTGGGAAAATTGGTTGGCGGGTATATAAGATGGTTTGTTGTCATTGTTTTTCCCAGTGTAGAGACTTCGGATTAGTGGATGATTATAGAATTGATCCACCAGCGTGCAATCTGTCAGCATTTTCCCGAGCGATTCTTCCAGCATCCGAGCCCGCCATTTACGTCTGGTGGCTATCCATTCCTGCACTTGCATGGATGCGAGGCTCAGCAACGACCATGTCAGAAATAGACCAAGTAAAACATTTAACAATATGGTAATGGACATTTGGGTCACCTCGTCAAGGAATGATTCAATATTGGCAGGAGCTTATTGCGTTTACCTTCAAGCTCAGATGAAAAGTAATTTTCATTGTCGTGATCCGGAGTAGGTTGTTCTTCCTCTGAAATTAGTTCCTGGTATCGTTGATCAGTCCGGATTGGGTCCAGGTCGGGATCGGATTTAATCCAATCAATGGTAGTCTCTTTGTTTTTCAGGGCTAGTCGGAGAAACTCAAATGCCAGTTCCTGGTCTCCGCAAATCACATAAAAACAAGCTCGATTATAGGTACTTTCATTATTCATCTTGGGCAAAGCAATGGAGATATGGTGATTAGCCTTGTTTTCCTGCCCCATCCTATGGTAGACACCAGCGAGCGCGCTATGCGCAAGAACGTAATCTGGGTTTTTCCGTAGGACAAATTGAAAAGCCTGGATGGCATCATCGTGTTGTTGTTCGACCGAGAAAAGCAAACCAAGGTAGTAATAGTAAACTTCTTTATCCGGAGCTACTTCAATTGCCTTCTGGTATGCCCCAATAGCGTCCTTATACCTGCCCAATGCTTTGTATAACTTTCCAAGGGTATCCCAACCCCGGTCACTGGTTGGATTTACTCTGGTGATATTTTCATAGATATTTACTTTAGCCAAAAGTTCTTCCAAATCATCATTTCTTGGGCCAATGTTGGATTGTCCCTTTGGCTTTCCTTCCCTGGGTTGTTCCCCGATTACTGCTGATCCAGGTTTACGAGTAAATTGGGCGTCTGGATTGGAAGACCTCCCATTATTAGCTGCGCTCTGGGTTGTTTTTACCGGTTCTGGAATAATAATAAGCGGTCGATCTTTCCCAAATATGGGGTTTTCAACTTCCCTGGTTTGACCGGTAATGTTTTTTGGGTCATCTAATTGTGAAGGAGAAAATTCAAAGTCCTCATTCCTTACTGGTTTGGGCGAGTTAACAGGTTTTGTATCGGTAGGGTCTGGCAACGAGTCAGCTTCTTCGGCTTCTTTCTCTCTTTCGATAACCTTATACCCCTCAGCACGCGCCTGGTCTTCTATGAAGCCATCGCTTAGTGTTGCTGTTTTAATGGGATCTGGTGACATAAATTTGGGTTCCAGATCTGTGCTTTCTGCCTTATCGGATGTCCCTGAATTATTTCTTTCTTGATTATTTGAAGGCTCGTCTTGGTGGAGGTCTCCATTTGGGTCTGCAAGTTCCACTCCCATAACAAGTGCATCAGCCTTTCGATATGCCTGGATAGCATTTTCAATATCTTTCAAAGCCCGGTATGCATCGCCAATATTATTCCAGATAACTGCTTGATTTTCAGGTGTGTCCAATAGTTGGAGGCTTTTTCGGAACAGGAAGAGAGCGTGGCCATATTCTCCAGTCACGAGATAGGCTTGTCCCAAACTACTATAAGCCCATCCGGAATCTGGGTTTAATTCAACTGCTTTCGTAAAAGCAGAGATGGCATCCTTGGATGCTCCGAGCTTCAAATAGATATTTCCAATCTCATTCCAAAGCATTGCATCGCTCATTTCAGCCTCAGGGTTAACCTGCAGCAATATTCTCCAATAAAGTCGCCCTTGCGCGAGCCATTACAGGACTCTTAGGAGGTTCCAATTCATTGGATTTTTTATAAGCAGACAATGCATTTCCATAGTCTCCCAATCGTCTATATGCATCACCCAATCTGTTCAATGAAATGGATTTATCTTCTGGGGAGTCTAAAAGGTCTACACTTCTTTTAAAAAGCAATACCGCAAAATCATACTTGCCCAGGCGATAATAGATAAATCCCAGATTGCTATACGGCTGGCCGAATTTTGGATCCATTTCTATCGCTTTCTTGTAGGCCTCAATAGCATTATTAAATTTCTTTGAGGAGGCAAACGAATTCCCCAATTCATTCCAATCGCTGGATGATTGTGGCCCGTTTACAGCGAGGTCAGGGGGATTGCTAGGATCAGGTTGAGCGGCAGGTTCTGTCTCCAAGGTTTGTGAATCCGCAAGTTTTGATTTATTTGTTTCTGTTACCTCATTGTTAACGTTCTCTCCAGGATCCAATTCGGTCTTCGACCTGCATGCGCAGCCTGGGGTGGGATCAGAATTGATTATTTCTTCGCTTTTGACGGCACTTATTACATGGAGGTTCGCCTACAACATCGCTTTTGCTTGATTTTTCCAGCCCGGGTTCTTTCCCATCATCGGCAAGATCTTGGTTGAATTGTGCATCATAACCAAAAATGGGAGCCTCTTCTTCCTCTCCCTCCCAAACCTCAGAGTCTTCGGTTTTCCCTATAAGTTGTTTTCCCTTAGCCTTACCTTTTTGATAATGTACCTGGGCTAAATTCTGGATATAAGGCCAACTCGTTTCGGGGGCTAACTCAATAGCTTTAGTGTAAGCAACAATTGCATCATTGTAAGCACCTGCTTTGAAATGTATATTGCCCTGTTCGTTCCATTCGGCAGCAGTTTTTGAGTCAAATATATGGTTAGCTTCAATCATCTCATCACCTCTTTCTTCTCCGGAATTGTCCTGATCCATTTCAGTATCAATATTGGGTTCTGCCTCAGGGATTTCGGCCGGCAATCCGACTATTTTCTCACCGGTATTCTTATTTTCGATTTGCAGATTTTCTGATTGCTTGTACGCACCAATCGCTTTTTCGTAATCTTTCAAATACAAATATGCATCTCCCAAACGATTATATAAAGCCGAGCGGGTAACAATATCGTCAAAAAATGGGATGCTTCCCTCATAGATCGAAGCCGATGCTTCATAATCACCTATTTGGAAGAGAGCGTGCGCCAGCCTAATGGATGCTTCAGTGGACTGGGGATTTAGAGTAATTACTTTTTGAAATGCTGAAATACATTCTGGGTAATTATGGCGCTGCAGGAGAAGTTTTCCGAGTTCATCCCATAGTTCAGCAATCTGAGGGTTGAATTCAATTGCTTTTCGGTACACAGCAATCGCATCGATATCCCTTTTTTGTTTGTTAAAACATCTCCCCAGGTTTTTCCAGGCATCAATTAATAGTGGATTTAATTCCACAGCCTTTCGTAATGCAACCTCTGCCTTTTCCAACTGTGCTGATTCAAGGTAGGCCCATCCGATACCAGCCCAGGACGTTTCGTAGTAAGGCGCAATTTCAATTGCTTTTTCAAATATCGAAATAGCATTTTCAAAAACTCCCATTTTTAGATAAATGTGACCAATACCATTCAAACTAAGAAAATCCCGTGGAGAGCACGCAAGTGCTTTACTAAATGCATTTATGGCTTCTTCATTTCGTTCATTTTTTGAAAGTAATTGTCCCAGGTTGTTCCATAAGTATTCTGATTCTGGCGACAAAGAAATGGCGCTTTGGTATGCTGCTACAGCTTCATCCACATTTCCCAGTTCTGTGTGTACCAACGCAAGTGCATTTTGGCACTGAGCTTGGAGAGGTTGGTCACCTATTGATTTGGAGAGTTTTTTCGATTCCAGTACATATTTTAGAGCTCGTTTCAGGTTACTCTTCCTCCAGAAAAGGATTCCCAAGTTCAGGAATGCATTCGCTTTTGATGAATTTGCAGGCGAAGGATCCTTGCACTGAACCTTTGGTGCCTCCGCCGCTGGATTATCTGGAAATTTTTCTGCTGCAGGCAAGGTTTCCGGGGTTTTCCAAAGTGATTCCAGGGATTGAAGGGTTTCTTGATCCAATTGTGGAACATCTACAAATTCAACCATGCGATGGCGGAGGACCCAGCACTCTGTGGCGTTCGCTGCAAAATCTGATACTTCGTTCTCAAATAGCCAAAATATTGCACGAATATTATTGTCAACAAAGTATTCCCGGTTTTTATTAAACTCTTTAAAAACCCTTGCACCTTCTGGTCCACACTCCCAATTAAACCCATCAATGAGCAGCACTGTTTTTGAGAGGTTCGGAAGCTGGGCAATCTGCTCAAGAAAATCAAATTGAGTATTAAAGCTTGTTTTTATCGAGTGGGTATTTTGGTCGATTGTATTCAGTTTTTCTTGTAATATTGAGTTGACCTCATCCCGGATGATGTCAGACTTGTAGATCGCGAATAGAATTGATGGTCGATCCCACCTCACGGCCAATTCAATCTCGCGGAATAGAATATCTATCCGTTCTTGGAACGAAAGGCTTAAATCTTGTTCCTGGAGATCAGGTTCATTGCTCATTTACAAGTCTCTTAAGAACAGGGTGAACATCACACCAGTTTTCACTGTCACGATATTCAAGGATCGCTAGCAGCTGTAGTAACGGCCTTAACCGGTCGTTATACTCAAGACGATTATGTTCATTGATCTTCTTTAAATAGGCTAAATCATTTTTATCCAGAATGCGGCGATATTCATTTCGAATCTCTGTCGCTGCCCATTCAATATCATTTTGATTTATCATCAAAGCTTTCCGCCGCCTGGCGCACCCGATGGCTGAACGCATGATCCTCGCCATTTCACGAAATACCCCCCCGCTGTAGGTAATCGCATCTTCCAATGCCTGCCCATCTATAAGGGATTGATCCATCCTGACATGGGCAAATTGCCGCATGGCGTCATAACCTTCGATAATGTGCCTCTCGGGTTGTTTGCATGGATGCAAATTAATATTTGGTAAAAATATTGCCTGGTCCCGAATGGCATCAAATTCCTTGCTGTAAAACAACGCGCTTGAGACCGTGTAAATGATGGCACAATTGGGCTGCATCATGATTTCTCGCCGGTCATGGAAGATTGCAGTCGCTTTATTGAGATCAGGCTTATCCATATCATCGATCAGGATGAGAGGGATTCTTTTTTCTTTGGAATATATTGCTGCTGCAATCATATTGATTACATCTATCAAACCGGTAATATCTTTTTCGAATACCTGTCTTAACTCGATCCGCGTCTTGGGCTCCAGTTTCATTTTCATGCCGGCATTTAAGAAAAACGCATCAAGAGAGCCTCCAAATTCATAGGAAGACTGACCCGATAATACAGTTTTAACTTCCTGCTCCACTTTCCCTTTCCAACTATTTAATTGTTTCAACAACCGCTCGGGGATCTCCCCGCCATTTTTTCTGTATTTCCGGTACATCTGGCTTCCTATTGCCAGTAACACATCATGGAAATCCAGGTCGACAATATCAGTTTCTTCCCGGATGCTGAAATTGATCGGCCAAAATTTCTTGTGAATTTCTGCATGAGAGAGGATATGTAATAGTTCGGTACTCTTTCCACACCCGCGATGACCTGAAAAAAAGAATTTTGGTGGCCTGAAGAATGGTGCCAGGATGGCATCCGCCAATTCATTTATCGGGTTCCCCGGCCGGGAAATATAAAATGGATTGGGTTGACCATTTTTTCCCGGCGCTAGTGGAAGGTCTAGTTCAAAATTCAACCAAGCCCGGTCGAAATCCTTAGCTTTTATATATTCGTAAGTTGTCATGGCTGTTCCTGGCACATTAACTAATGAGGGCGAAGTAGATTCTTCCCAGAAGATTTATTTTGAAATAAGATTTTGGACTTATGCAAAGCTCAGGTAGCTCTCGTTGCACCATCCCGGAGGAGTCTCAATCTGTGCCCAACCCGTGTTATGACCGAGGATCTTTATTCGTTGGCCATAAATGAGGCCTCCAACTATCGGGTTTGCAGCTCCTGGTCCACTCCGCACATTCAACCCGCTGGTGTTGCAAATCCCATAGCTATTTGATATGGTCTCGGGTTGGGGATTTGATTCGGGAACGACCGATTCGTTTTGATCAATCGATAAATAAGCTTCAATGCTCCAGCCTGCCGGGTCCTGGAACTGTGCCCAGCCATCCTGGCGGTCGATAATCTTCACCCGTTGACCATATCGCAAACTGGCAACGATCGGAGAAGAGGCATCTGGGCTGCTGCGTACATTAAGCGCCTTCGTAATACATATTGCGTAGGAAATATTCCCTGATGTTGCGTTCGTCGGGGCGGGCGTTTCGGAAAGTGGATTGGTGGAAACTGGAGCACCCAACGGAAGATCAGGTGGGACCGGAACATCTCCAGCAACCTCTTCAGTCACCGGTTGGTCGGCTGGGTGCCCATCCTGTACTTGTTGATTTTCCGGGATGGCTGGTGTTGGTGGCACAAGTTCAGGTGAATCAGTGAGGATCGGTTGTGATCCTGATATATTTCCTAAATCGATAATTGTCTTTTCTATGGCATCAATTCGCTGGGAAAGGGTTGCAGACAAAGTGTTTAAAGATCCGTCAAGAACTGATATTTTCGATTCCAGCGAATCAACCTTTTCCAATGCATCAGAAGCAGAAGCAATCCCGTTCTGATTCATGGATGAAATTTCCCCTTCCAATTCTCTGACTTTAATTTCCAAGTGATTCCAGTTTTTCATTATGATTAACAACCGGAATCCCAATACCGGAAAAATCCATTAACTCGCTTAGCGTTCCATTGAACCGGTTCATGTCCATGGAAAGGCATTCAGAACCGAATGCTTCACCCGGTCCTTTGGACGTGAATTGCCAGAAATTCCACATGGTCCAAGGAGATGGAATCTTTGGTTCATTGGCTGTTATCCAATGGGCATTCCAAAGCGGGAACTGGATCCAATAATCCCGTTTTGTTTGGTCTCCGTATTCAACCCAAAACCCGGGACTGGTATATATCATGGGTCTTTTAAAACTTGCATTCTCAAATAACTCCGTCCTTTTGGTCAATTGATCCAGGCAATCCCGTAAAAAGACCAATGCTGCTGAAGGGTCATTATCCGTCCTGCGCAGCTCATAATCAATTACGGGAGGAAGCTCGCCCGGGTCATCCTTCAATAAATCAGCAAAAAAATTAGCCTGGTCTGCGCCTGGCTTGGTGTAATCGAGATAATGGTAAGCTCCCCGCAGTAACCCGGCTTCCTTTGCTTTTTGCCAGTTAACCACAAATTGGGGATCAGTTAGGGTGGCTTCGGATGCTTTAACGAAAACAAAAGTCGCCCCAGCTTGTTTGGCTTTGTTGGCATCCCAGTTGCCGTCCCATTTTGAAATATCAATGCCAAGTATCGTCATGGTAGCTCTCCAACAACTATTTTCAGGTGATTAGAATCCTGGTCACTTCACCAACATCAAGCCAGGGAAATATGGAACTTCTCGAACCTATGGATATTGGCTTCAAAATCATTCACGCTTTCCATTTGTTTCTGCCATAGGTCAGGAGACCATATTTCTGAAAACTCACCCTGTCCGACTAAAACGATTTCTTTACCCAATTCGGCGTACTCACGCAAGCTTTCTGGTAGTTCGATTTGTCCCCGAACCATCAATCACCAGCTCAGCCGCACTACCCATAAACAACCTGTTCATTAGTCGGGCCAGGGGGTCTGAAATGCTGGCTGCTTGAATATGTGAAGAGATTTTATTAAATGCCTGCGGAGACAGGAGCATAAGATTCCGGTCAAAACCTTGCGTTAAAAAGACAGAAGTACTCCCCGATTCACGAAATTCGGCGGGCAAGGCAAGCTGATTTTTTTCACTTACCGGAAGAGTACATTTACCGAAAAACATTTTATCCTTGGAGTATCGAACCAAATTCCAATTGTTACCTGCCATTGGGCCGGGAATTCGATGAATGCAGCGTTTTCTGCAATCTGGGGCGGCTTGGTTTCAATGGGACAATCATATTTTCTCGCTTTTCCACCGAATGTGAAACCGCATAAACCCGTTTATTTCTTTAGACGATATAAGAATAAGACTTGGGAAGTATTATGGTGAGGAATCATCATGTTTTTGTGGTGTTCCGCCTACCATACAGTCCAACGGAAACAGGCTTTATCCTGTGAATCCTTTCACAGAGCTGCCAGCAATTCTGGCAACGCTAATAGTCATCAAATAGAGTGTTTTTATTACTTTCTGAATCGGGGATTAATGCCGTGTAACTTTGAAGAACACCAGGTAAAACCTTTCAGTCTCTTGGAATGGGAAAACAAATCAACGTGAATGAATTTCAGCCAGGTATTTGCCATTAATTAGTGTGAGCCCCCCTAAATTGGGGGGCTCATATGGGGATTTATGTGATTTTATTCTATTCGGTCAACCCTTTTCGGATGGCATACAGTGCAGCTTGAGTTCGATTTGCCAGGTGGAGTTTATCCAAAATGTTGCTTACATATTTGGCTACTGTGGATTCTTGAACGAACAATTTTTGACCGATTTCCTGGTTGCTCAAGCCACTCGAGATCAGCCGTAAAGTTTCTAGTTCGCGAGGAGTAAGTGGTTCAGTGGTGTACATTAATTCGGCCGGGTTATTTAGTTCCCGGATTACCCGCATCGCAATGGATGGGTATAAGGTTGAAAGACCCTGCGCCACATCGCGAATGCCTTGTAAAAGCTGGGTATGGGTCGCATCTTTCAGCATATACCCTTGCGCCCCAAATTTTATTGCCTGGTAAACGCGGTCATTATCTGCAAAACTCGTCAGGACCAAGATATGCACATCGGGCTTTTTCTCTTTAAGGATTGGGATGGTTGTAAGACCGTCCTGGCGCGGCATTACCAGGTCGAGCAGGATAACGTCGGGTTTGGCTGTCTCCAACATCTCGACAGCTTCAATCCCGTCTTTTGCCTGGCCCACAACTTCAATATCAGCCTGGAAAGATAATATTGCTGCCAAGCCTTCCCTTACGACCGCCTGGTCTTCAACGATCAGCACCCGGATTTTTTTAATGTTTTTCATGAGATTTCCTTCCTGTGTACATTATAGTGGAACAGCCAACGAGATTTTAGTCCCATGATCTGGGGAAGACGCAATCTTCAGCTTGCCCTTAATACGTTTTGCCCGGTCTTTGATGTTACCCAAACCTTTACCACCAAATTTTACATTTTCAGAATCAAAACCGCACCCATTATCTTCAATTTCAAGAAATATCGATTCTTTCCTTTGCTTCAATTTTACAAGCACCGATTTGGCATTGGCATGTTTGAGAATGTTATTGAGAGCTTCTTCAACGATATAGTAAATTTCCGTTTCTTTTTCCACCGACAATAATATCTCAGTATCCGCGAGCATGCGGGCTTGTATACCAGAACGTCCCTCTACAGAGGCCAATCGCTGCTGAATCGTGGAAACCAGGCCATCCCGCTCAATGTCCACAGGTTCAAGTTCAAAAAGGAATAGTCGCATTTCCCGGAGTGCCTGCCGGGCATTTTCGCTAATTTTTTCCACCATTTTGTTCTCATCCACCGGAGCGCCTGATTCAAGTCCCATCTTAACAGCTTCAGTCAACGTTACCAGCCCGTATAGCTTTTGGGTGATCGAATCATGCAGGTCCTGCGCAAGCCGGTGACGCTCAGCAAGGGCAATGTCAGATTTTCGTTTGCGATCAGAGTAAATGAATGAAGCCAATTCTTCTGTTACGACGCTCAAACGGACAATTTCATCTGTGATAAACCCGGTCTGCTCTGACCTGGCAAGGATGAGCACACCCATCAGTTGTTCGGTATAAAGCAAAGGAATAATGGCGATCGTAAATGATTTAAATTGCTCTATCATTTTGGCAAACTGCGGGGTTTGAGCTGCGTCAGGTATGATCAACGGTTCTTTGGTACCAATGATCCACTTTGATGAAACCAGTGCCTCCTGGAGGTTTGATAAGGTTGATTTGTCCTCCATTAATTCTCCATATTTTGCCATTAAGGAGAATTTGAATTTCTTCGATTTTGGCAGGGGATCGATCAAACATATCGCTCCGCTCTCTGCGTGGAATGTATATGCAATTTGAAAAAGGACATCCCGAAAGAAATCATTGGTTGATTGCGAAGTGTTTGCAGATTTAAAAAACGACCTCAGCAGGTTGAACATTTCTTCCCGTGCCTGCTGGCGGACTTCATTTGTATCTTTGCGATCAGTAATATCCCGAAGGAATATTACTTTACCCCGATCATCATCGAATTTATTGATCCGGACGCTAATATGATGCCATTGCTGGTTTAAATTTATACTGCCTCTAAATTCCTTTTCCTCGGCATCACTGGAATTGGAGATACTGTTCCAGTTGGTCAATATGGTTTCGACAGAATTTCCATAGACCCGGTTGGTGGGAATCCCGATCAATTCTTCCGCAGCATGATTCAGGTCCAGGATCTTGTCCTGATTATTAATAATAATTATGCCGTCGTTAATGCTGTCAAATAATTCGTCCCGGGTGATCAGGTTTGATTGCAGGATCTTATGGTTGGAATACACCAGCGCCAATCCAATCAAGGTAAAACCCAACAGGGGCAGGTTGTAATCGGTGATCATGGGCAGGAGGCTGGATAGGCTGATCAGAATCAAGAAGGATGGCTGCCAATATTGCAATATCCAGTATTACCAACGGTCCAACCCTCAAAGGCTTGAATGTATTGGTGGAGGTGGAAATTGTGAGGAGGATGGAGGCGATCAGGATCCCGATGGTATAAACCAGGATGAGCAATCCCCATTCATCTATGGGTGAGAGCGCTGCGCTAACTTGTGAGTTCAGAGATGAAATCAGTGCGCCCTGGGATTATTCGGGCAACGACCAATCCCAGTAATAAGACAGGTACGAGTGCCAGCACGATAAAAATTCGGTACGACAAGTGTTTGCTTTGGATGACATAACCGAGGATGTACGTAAAGGCAAATGCTGGCAGATAACCGCCAAGCAATATTGAGATTATTTTCAAAGCAATGGAAATCTGCAAATTTCGAACTGGGGCAACAGCCAGCATGGAAATTGCACCAAGACAGAGACAAATGGAATACGCGATGGTGCTTGCATACCCGATCCCCTTTTGCCGGCGAAGGATTATGAGCAGAACGCCAACGATAATGGCAAAAATGGAAAGGACGGACTCAATAGCGATAGTAGTTGTCATTGTTAAATTAAAGTTTTAGTTCCAGTGAAACCAGCGATTGACCCTTGACTTGAATTTGCTGTCTGGTTTAAGCGGTTTATTTCTTGCAAGAAGGCGGCTGACGGGATATCTGCCTTGCCTGCTTTTTTCAGGATTCGTTTCGCAGAAGCGAGCCGCCCCATGGAAAGGTTGATCTCTGCAAGCAGCAGGTGTATGGCAACCTGGTCTGGATACATCTGAAGGATTTTTCGATAATGCAGGATGGATTCATCGATGCAACCCTGGGTATACAACTCATCAGCGGCTTGCACCAGCCGTCGAAAACCGGTTGCGTGATTTGTGAAAAGTGATTTGGATCGACTGACTATTGGTCTTTGATTGGGAAGCTTATTCTGATTGGGCAACTCTGGAAATTCCACAACCTTATGGCGGAAGGCCCAAAAATCAGGAGCAAAACGAGGCAATTGCTTCGCTTCAATTTTGGTGAGCCAGAATATTGCCCGAATATTCCCGTCAACAAAGTATTCCCTATGCATGTTCAAGGCTCGAAATGCATTTGAATATCCCCGGCCACCCCCCCAGCGCAACCCGCTTGCGAAATATACGGCTCGATTATGTTGGGGGTGATTTATCATTTCAATGGGGATATCGTAATGGAGCTTGTCCACCGAATACAGGAAAACAGCCTGACCGGATTTTTTGAGCGACTTCCCGAGCAAGGATTGAACCCGGGTTTTAGTATGCTCTGAGCGATAGATAATCACAATGAGGCTGGGTCGATCCCACTGGATTCCCAGCGACAACTCATCCAAAACAATATTGACGCGTTCCTCAAACGATGCCTTCCCATTATCCTCTGGCATTATCAACCATTACCTTGAAGATTCCATTGGGATGCGGTGTTAAAGATTATATCATGCTACTTTGGAGCGTCTTTTCAGAGGGGATTCCATGAATGAAGATTGCCCGCTTACCCGCAATGACTGTTGAACTATTCCATTTTAATAATAATCGAATGCCCCTCTCACATGGGAAAGGGGCAATTTTCTTATTTATCTCGTGCATTCGAATAAAAAATTTAAGTTCAAAATCCTTACAACGCCATTTTACAGGATCACACATTATTCCTTGTCGCGCATTTATTCCTTGGGTACGATCGTGACCTTGCGGGTGGGTTCTTCCCCCACTGACTGGGTGGTCACACTGGGATGGTCGCGTAATTCCAGGTGGATGATGCGCCGGTCGCTGGCCGACATCGGCTCAAGCACCTGGCGGCGGCCGGCCTTCATGGCCTGGTCAGCCATGCGCTGCGCCATCTGACGCAACTGGCGCTCGTGACGCGCCCGGTATCCCTGCACATCGATGATCACCTGCACCCAGCGTTCCACCTGCTTGCTGACGATCAGGTTGGTGACGTATTGGAGTGCATTCAGGATCTCAGCCCGCCGGCCGATCAACACAGCCAGGTCGTCACCTTGAACATCCACCATCACAGGGCGCTTCCCTTCCTCATCGGGTTCGCCGTAGCGGACCTCGATATGCGCAGTGATCTTCATCTTTTCAAGGAGTTCAGCCACGGTTTGGCGGGAGACGAACAGCAGGTTGTCGTCCAGAACGCTAAAAGCTTCTTCTGGAAATTCTTCCAAACTTCCGCCAGCGGGGGTTGCCTGTACATTCCCCTGGACGGGCACTGCTTGCGCAGCGCCGGTTCCCAGGTTCAGCTGGAATAGGTTTTTTACCGTCAGGCGGACACGCGCTTGCCGGCTGCCCACCCCAAAAAGACCGCGACTACCCCCATCCAGGATCTCGACATCCACAGCCTCGGCTGATAAACCGAGTTCGGCCAACCCACCGGCAACCGCTTCATCAACGGTGGGAGCAATTTTCTCGAGCGTAGTCCGTTCGTTCATTTGTTCCTCGCCAGGGCAGTTGTTGGAGGTTTATAACCGGGTATCAACGCCTTCCAATTCACCTTTCCAAGTAGCGCATATTGAGCGATCCCGATCAGGTTACCGGTGATGAAATAGATGGAAAGGCCGGAGGCAAAGGTCAGGGCAAAATAGCCCAAAAGGAGCGGCATATAGAGTGCCATCATTTTATTCATCATGGCGCCCTGGTCACCGGGATTGGTGGAGGCCGGCATGGTCACCTTGGACTGGACGTAGGTGGTGATGGCTACAATGATGGCCAGCAGCGGAATGCCAACCCCAAACATGTAAACGCGTTCCGGCTGACCCAGGTTCATCCAAAGGAATTTACTATGGAGCGGAACAAGGTCGGCGGTATTGACATGGAAGAAATCCATGAGGGGAGAAACAGCCCGGGTCAGGATCAGCAATTGTCCGGGAGTGGCAGCCAGGGCACGCATGATGCTCTGATACAGGCCGAAAATGAGCGGGATTTGGATGATCGACGGCAGACAGGAGGCAAATGGACTGATCCCAAGTTCCTTATAAAGTGCCATCTGTTCCTGGGCCAGTTTCTCTTTATCGCCCTTATGCTTTTTCTGAATATCCTGCCATTGCTTCGACTGCTGGAACTCGGTCATCTTGGTGCTGGATTTGATCTGAGACACCATCAAAGGATGGGTGATCAGGCGGATCAGGATGGTGAAAAGGATGATCGCAATCCCGAAATCTCCACCGATCAGCTTATAGATCAGCAGCAGTACGGTCGTAAATGGGTTGACAATAATGGTTTCCCACATAGGCTAATTCCTTATTTTGCCGTGAATGACCACTTTATGGCACCGGTTAGATCGAGAGCCACAAGAGTGTTATCTCCGCCAGTAGGCGCAACCAGGACGAGGGTCCCGGCAGCCGCTGGGGTGGCGTAAATTTTACCGGTAAGGGTAAACGGCCGGACATTTTGACCGGTATTGTCCATGAAGTAGACATTTCCCGACTCAGTTCCCACGACAACGGTAGTGTCCAGGACGAGGGGAGAACCGACAATGGCTCCATTTAATTGCTGGGTCCAGGGCTGGCCAGTGCCGGTTGTGGGAAAAGCGTAAAACTTACCGTTGGCATCGCCAACATAAATGTTGGTGCCGTCCTGTGCCGGACCTGACCAGATCCAGGAGGATACACTATCCTGGTGGATGAGCTGACCATTGCTGGTTTTGAGCGAAAGCAAGACACCATTATATGTTCCAACATAGAGGGTGTTTTCGGGTCCAAGAACTGGAGATCCGAGGATGGCTCCATCCACTTTCTGCACCCAGGTCTGGCGTGCCGGTCTGGGCATTGACTGCATAAACCTGCCGCCCCAGGGTGCCAAAATAGACATTGGTGCCGTCCGAAACCGGGCTGCCCCAAATCGCCTGGTCGGCCTGGAATGGAGCAACCCACTTAAGCGTTCCAGTAAAGCTCAAGGCGTACAGGTTGTAATCAGCATTGGTGGCATAGATCGTGTCGTTTGTGACCAGCACCCCGCCGATCCAGCGATCCTTGGCCTGTTCAAAGCGCCAATTCTCAGCGCCGCTTAACGGGATTGAGGCTGTAGAGTTTATGGTCGAAACTGCCGACGATCAATTGCCCGTCCGGAGTCAACATCGGCGTGGCAAAGAAGGGAGTGGCGGTGGCAGCCTTGGCCGGAAAACGCCAGACTTCCGCACCGGTTTGCAGGTTTACTGCATACACGTACGGCCCTCCGGCAATATAGGCATTGGTCTGCGTCAGCAGTAATGCCAGGCCAGGAAGAGGCCGTCAGACCGGTGGCACAGCCGCCCAGGATAACAGCCATTACCAGCAACAACCCGATCAAAACCAGGTATTTTGTCTTCATGAAGTCTGATATCTCCTAATGAACGGGGTCATAACCCCCGGGATTGAACGGGTTGCAGCGCAACAACGCGCCAGAGAGCCATTGCACCGCCCTTGAGCACACCATACTTGTAAACCGCCTGGTACCCATAATGCGAGCAGGACGGGTAGAAACGGCAGGTGTCGGGCGGCAGGGTCTTGGCAAAACTTGCCTGGTACAAACGGATGAGACCCAGCACAGCCAGGCGCGGCCAATTCCAGATCGTGCGGGGCAGGTCGCGCAGGCGAGGTTCGTCAGAATAATCGTGAGGCAGGTGTTCAAACGACATAGGCCTGGGAAAGAAGTCCGGCTCGCTTCAGCAGATTGGACAAGGCTTCACGAGCCTGGTGAGACATTGGCAGCCGCAAGCGGGGACCGGGCAATCAGCAGCAGGTCGGACCCGGGAAGGGTCACCGGGATAAGCTCACTCATCGCTGCCCGCAGGAGACGCTTGGCCCGGTTGCGCTTGACCGCATTGCCGACCGCCAGCCCGGCGCTAACCCCCACATGCGATTTCGGAACCATCCGATTTGAGCACATATAAAACAACAAGCGGGTGGGCATATGACTTGCCGGAACGCCGCACCCTCTTGATATCGGTTGACCGGGTCAGGCGAAAACTTCGTTTCACCTGTGCTTGTCGTCTCCAGAGCAGATCACAAACTCCAAGTCCGCTGAAATCCTACCAACGGACATGCTTGACATGCTGGTTGCTGCGGACGGTGAGACGAATGCGACCCTTCAGCCGCCGCCGCTTCAGAACAATGCGGCCGTCTGCGGTGGACATGCGCTGGCGGAAACCATGCACGCGCACGCGCCGCCTGATCTTGGGTTGATAAGTACGCTTGGGCATTCACAAACTCCAAATAAAAGAATTAAAACACCAAACGGCGGTTTTCCGCCGGCGTTTTTGAGCTGGTCCCGGCAGCTTCACGGGATGTGGACGGTTGGCAATTATAACCGAGGGGGATGATTCGGTCAAAGGATAATCGCCGAGGGAACACGAGAGTAATCATAACACACCCGCCCACCCCGGGTGAATTTTGCCCCGACCGATGATGTTCGCGGCAATTACCAGCACGAGAACGATCCGCGTCGATGTCCCTTATCGTCGAGGCGACCGAAGACCGTCTGAAGGCGCTTCGGAGTAAAACGAATACCCCTTGATGTTCGCATTTTATGTATTTTGCGAATCGACGACAATTTCATCAAATTTATGGCTTTTTTCATCAATAATTGAGGAACGAATACCCCTTCGCTGCAGGTATTCCCAGGGATTTATCTTTCATTGCTCCGAATTAAAGTCACTTTTTCAACAGTTGTCGCGGAACGAATACCCTTCTGGAAGGTGCAGACCCAACCCCGGGAGGCTGTCCATCCTGGAACACAGTTGTGATTTAATATTGAATTGTAAAGGTGCGAAAGAACACGCGACAAGGATCCCAATAATCGTCCCTTGTCGCGTTTATTATAGCACTGACGTTCTATGATAACAAGCTCGCTAATTAGAAATCACACTTTAGCCCGGACATCAAGACCGAATAGGGTGAGAGCTTCCATGGCCTTCTCGGAAATACAGCAATATTTACGAAAAAATGCGGAATATCATATAACAAAATCAGTGAGCTTCGCACTCACCGATTTTTTTCCTAATAAACGATTATTCCATCAAGCATTGCCTGTCGGCATAACCGGGTCAGCTTCGGGCTGTCTTTCATTTCCGAAAAACCAGCCCAGGATCCCGCCAGCCAATACCCCCAGGATACTCCAGGTTATATACGATGGTTCAAAGTCCAGGTTCAACCTGTAGATCAAGCCAGAAGTAATAAAATATCCAGCCAGGATACCAACTGCGTAGGCAACCAGGCCAATCAATGCAAATTTCAAACTGGTTTTCCAGCCGCCAAAAGCGAGGCCCAATCCAGCGCCATAGAACAAGCCATAGATGCACATGACTACGACCAGGTTGATCATAAAGGAACCAGTTGTAATCCCGTGACGAAGGTGTGCAATCCTGCTAGAGAATGTTCAGAGTTAACCATTCGGACGGGCAGATTAACCAGGTGAGCCAAGGATGCCTCCCACGGCCGTCCATAACCCGATCCGCAGGAAAGTACGGCGCCCGACACCCGCCGCAATCCCCAGCATCAGTCCGCATAAAACAACGGGGAAGGAATAGGATCGCTTCAGCCAGTAGAACATCCAGCAATCTCGAGAGTTCCAAAATCTAGGGATATACCGAGTCATACCCAGTTAATCAATACCCAGCCCACCATCATCCCCAATGCCGCCATCAATACAACTCTGGACCGACCGACTTCAAATGATTTGGTTTTCATGACATTCCCCTTTCGCAAGTTGGACAGGTGTTCAACAACCAGGTTGCCCGGCAGGTCAAATAGTTCGAAAAAACAAGCACGTATGACCAGGGATGCGCCAGTTTTCGCTGCCTCTTCGAGGTTGGCAGTGAATACGTCTTCCATTTCCTCCCTGAATTCGTTCTGGAAATCCCGCGGAAAAAGGCGCAGCATTAGTGCCATAAATCTTAGCAATGCCCTGGATCGAGGCTGTCATTTTTCCTCCCCAACTTTCCGGGTTTGGACAAGTGTCAGCAAGGCTCGCAGCCGCTTCTTTTCCACTCCGATGATGAACTCGCCGCGCTCGGTCAGGGTGTATACCTTGCGCGGACGACCACCGTCATCCGGGTCGGGATCCTCCCCCACCCGCTGCGATCCAGCCATCTTCCAGCAAGCGTTTAAGGGTGGTATACAGCGTGCTGACACTAAGAATGACGCGATTCTTACTCAAGGCTCGTACTTCCTTGGCAATGGCATAACCATGCAGGGGTCCATGTGCAAGACTGACGAGGATATAAAGCGTTGTTTCCGATAAAGGTGAAAGATCGCTTGAATTTGCAGTATCCATTCCGCTGTCTCCAATACATCAAATAATGATATATCAATATATGATATATTACTGTATCTATAGCCAAATGTCAAGTACCTGTTCTGAACTACCAGCGCGAGTTCAGACAGGGCTAATAGTTAGGGGGTGTTTTGAAGTTACATCCCAAAGGAAATCCAAAAAAATCCCCGGCCTTTGCTCCTAGTCAAGGTCGGGGTTCTCGGATCAAGATGCAAATCTGACCTGGCTCTTTTTATGCCGCTCCAGCAACCAGCCAAGAGCGATTATGGAAATTGGAAGAAAGATCCAAAGGTAATAGACAGATAGTGGAAGAAAAATCCAAAGGTAATAAACTGTAGGGGCAAAGATCACCTGGTAATCCAGTCCGTCACGGGTAAAGACCCAAAAGCAACCAATAAACCGCCAATGACAACCAGCGAATATTGCGGTTCTTGACCAGGAAAAATGGGGCGAGGATGAATACTTCAGTGAACCAAACAAAATTTGGAATAATGAGGTAGATACGAAAAAAGAATATTTCCAGCGGTTCGTATGCATAGGTGTTCCCATTGACATAATGTCGGAACGCAACTGCCAGAAGACCCATGACAAAAGGCAGTAGTGCAAAGATCACTATCAAAATATCACCGCGGTTCTGCCAAACCATCCTGCCCAATAGAATGATCAACCCCGCAAGGACGACATACCAGAAAATTGTCTGCAATTTATCAAAAGGACCATGATACAACCATAAAACGAACATCAGCTGTACTGTAAGATCAGCGACCCAAAATAGGGTCAGCAGGATCGAACGCCGCCATAATCCGATGGCGATCAGGATCATGTGGAATATCATGACCAGGCGCACATCCGCCCAGGGGTATTTCGGCATCAGGCTGACCAGCAATAGGTTAATGGGCAGGTTAAGTAAAAAGGGAATGGCGATCAGCAAATAATCGATCAAGCCGCCAGGCTGGTAAATTTTTCGAAAACCTTTCGCCATCTGTCCAGGAGAACCAAGTTCGGACATGAGGTTTTGCCTCCTTTTGGCCGGATCTTTCCCCAGCCTGGAATCGCCTTCGCCGCTTTCGATGTGGCTGCCGATCTCTTCGATCAGATCAGCCTGCTCGCTGCGGGAGAAGCCATTTAACTTTTTTCGCAGGGATTGCAGAAATTCATCCGGCGTCATGCCCCGCTCTCCTGGGCTTCACCCGGATGATGCAATGTCTTAAACAAGTTGGTCAGAAAGGTCTGCCACTCGGACTGGCTGGCAGCAAGATCCTTGCGTCCCCTGGAGGTGATGGTGTAATACTTGCGGCGCCGCTTGCCGGGGTAACTCCTGCCATTCGCTCTCCACCAACCCGTCTTTTTCAAGCTGGTGCAAGGCGGGATAGAGCAATGCCGCCGTCATGGTGAAATAGCCGTCACTGCGCTGCTCGAGCTCGCGCATGATCTGGTACCCGTACATTTTTTCGGCAGCCAATACGCTCAAGATGAGGAGAGGCGTGCTGCCTTTGCGGACCTGTTGAAGTTTCGCCATCGAATACCCTCGGAGAAGTAAGTTTGTTATATAACATTATTATATATAAGAGACTTATCATTGTCAACCCCAACGGGTGCCCTTTTAAGGTGGTTGTACAAGAGAACCCCCCTCTTTCATAAATTCGGCGGGGTCCCCGTGGAATGCTCCCCCTCAGTGCCTTCGGGGACGATGCCGCAAACGCCAGCCTTGAGCAGTTTTTTGTTAACGTAGGATTTTTGACACACTCCCCCATCGGAAATATTACACAATGTATAAGGCTTGCAGAACAGGGTTAAGTCATTCGCAAATCAATTCGCACGCAATCCTGATTTAATTTTCGACATAAGCATATTCACCGCGAAATTCGGGCGGGAGCTGGCGGGCGAGGGCTTCCATGATGAAACGAGTCCCCTTCTGCAGGGCATCCTGATCCTTCTTGTGAACCGGCAGCGTGAATCGGCGTTCCGATCGTGACCGTCACCGGGCTGCGGCGCAGCTTTTTCAGGCTGTTCTCGATGCGCCGGAATTCGCTGCCAACAATGGTGAGCGGCACCACCGGCACCCCGGCCTGGAGCGCCAGGTAAGCCGCTCCCTCGGTCCCCGGCTCGAGGGCACCACTGACAGACTCGCGCCCTTCCGGTGCGATGAGAACGCAGCGTCCCAGGCGGAAAGCCTGCAGCGCGGCGGAAATCGCCCTCCGGTCGGGCTGACCGCGGTGAACCCAGATAACGCCAAGCATGTCCCCCAGCCAGCGGAGCACGGTTATGTCGCGCAATTCGATTTTACCGATCACTTCGGGGAAATCCGGCAGGGCAGCCACCACCAGGACGGCGTCGGGGTCGCCCAGGTGGTTGATGACGATCAGTGCGGGACCGCGAGCAGGGTAATTTTCACGCCCATGGACGACCGTCCTGGTGCAAATGAAGACGACGACCCGGCACAGGGTTTGAAAAAAGCGCCGAAAGAGTCGCCGGCCGAAGGTCAATTCAGGCAGGCGGGTCAGGTCCGGACGCCAGATTTTACTAATTGGCTTGGGGGTCGGGGAGGATGGGACTGGAGGAGTAGACACCGCGATATTCCTCTGGCAGCAATCCCGCGATGGTACGCATCACAATATCAGCGTTGCGCTGTCGGGAGAGGCGCCGTTCTTCCCCTTTTCCTTCCACCGGAGGCAAATGGAACGGTTTGCCGATGATCATTTGCAGCAGCGGTCGTCCGCCCCGGGAGGCTTTGTGCCAGAAATCGTCGGTGGTACCGATAATGGCGACCGGGATAACCGGCAGTCCGGACTGCTCGGCGAGGTAAGCGACGCCAGGTTTGGCATGCTGCATGCCCGGTTTGTGCGACCGCTCCCCTTCCGGGGCGATGAGCAATGGGTATCCGGCTGAAAGCGCGGCAAGGACCTTGTCGAAAAGGGCACGGTCGTATTCCCCGCGATGGACCGGGATGCCGCCCCACAGGCGCGCCAGGATGTTCTGCCCGGGCCGGCTCCAGACATCCACCGCCCCCATCACCTCCAGTTGTTCCGGCCAGAATACGCCGATAAACGGGGCTTCGTACAGCGAGACGTGGTTGATGGCAACAATGTACGGCTTGCCGCGCGGGACGTTCTTTTTACCAATGATCCTGACCGGCGCCAGGATATGAAAAACCAGCCTCAATACCAGGCGAATGAACGGGCGGGACAACCACCTTATCCACCAGGCAGGGTGATACTCCCTTAGCGGCATAGCGCCTGCACTTTCGCAAAAACCTGGTCGGCATCCATGTTATCAGAGTCGAGAATGACGGCATCTTCCGCCGCCCGCAAGGGGGAGAAGGCACGCGTGGAGTCGATCGCGTCCCGACCGCGGACCCCTGCCAGCACCTGTTCGTAATCCGCCTGTTCGCCGCGTTGGATGATCTCCTTGTGGCGCCGCCGGGCACGTTCTTCTGCCGAAGCGTCCAGGTAGATCTTCAGGTCCGCTTCGGGCAGGACGACCGTTCCGATATCCCGCCCCACCATGATGACGCGACCGCGCAGACCGATCCGGCGCTGCTGGGATGCCAGGGCTTTGCGGACGTCGCGGTATGCCGAAACCGGGGACACATTGGCCTCCACATCCGGCCGGCGCGTCTCCCAGGTGATGTCGACCCCGTCGAGCAGGACATCGCAGGCGCGACCGTCCTCCTGCGAGGGTGGGCGCACGTCGATCTGGGCAGTTTCAGCAAGATGGGTGACAGCGGCCTCATCGCCGATCTTCAACCCGCGCTGCAGCGCGCCCCAGGTGACCGCACGGTACATGACGCCGGTATCGAAAAAGAGGTACCCCATGGAATCGGCCAGCTTCCGCCCGAGAGTGGACTTGCCGGAGGCTGCCGGGCCATCAATGGCTATGATGTTTGGGATTGTCATCGGAATCATGTCGATCAGGGGGTTGGAGCACCCTGGCTGTCAAGCATCAGGTCGGAGCGCACCCACAGGATGATATCCTGGCGCAGGATGGGCATCTGGCGATAAACGAACCACTTCAGCCAATCGGTCGTTTTGGCATGACCCCAATCAGCCACTTCGCTGAGGGGAAGCGCTTCGCCCCGATAATTGGCTGTCAGGCTAAGCTGGTCGATGGAAGAAATGATCATTTCGGGGGTCGCATCCGGAGAAAGCCCGGTGACGTTCTGCACCTGCCAATCGTGAAACACCCAGTCCAGGGCTGGAGAGTCCACCCCAAGGATGGTCAGCGGCAATGATGCAGCGTACCCGGTGTTCAGGTCAGAAATCTGATTGGCGACCTTTAGGATCAGGTCCGCCCGACCGGTACGCGGCTCTGGCGGCCATAGTTCAACCGTGAGTGGTTGACGGAAACCCGCCGCGCCGGTGCTCATGGCGACCGTGAAAGCGGTCAAAGTGAGCACGGCACTCCAAACGCCTCCCAACCGGGAAGTAGCTGCCGACCAGCCTGCCCGCACCAGCAAAAGACTCAGGCTCACCAGGAGCACCACGGCAATCAGCAGGGATAAACGCATGCGCGCCGTTTGGGAATCCAATGCCATGGTCGTGACGGCTGCCAGGTTCAGCCAGCCGAAAACGAGCAGCGAACACTCCAGCACCATCACGCCGGCCAGTTCCCAAAGATTGCGACCTTCGAAATCAAAGTGGTGTCCCAGTTCGACCGCTGCCAAAACCCATAGAGGAAGAAGCGCCCAGACCAGGTCACTGGTCTGCTTACCCGGATAGATCAGCGCCAGTACCAAAGCCACCAGCGCCCAAATCCCGAGGCGGATGGAGTCGTGATCGCGCTTCAGGATGCCGCGGACCGCGCCGGCAACGGCAAACCCCAGCGGCAGGATCTCGTAGGCAGGCAGGGCCAAAAGGGGCTGCCAAATCTGAACATTCGAAAGCGTCCACCAGCCGCGCAAGAAATCCACGATGGAGACGACAAACGCCGATAAACCAATGGGGGAAAGGATGAACAGGCTGCCAAGCACAAGCAGGGTCCCCAAGCCCCAGGCGAGCGGACCCTGGATGTCCGCGCGGGACAATCGCATCGAAGCGGGAACGGTTGACTCCCCCCCCGCACCAACACCGGGCTCATCCCCCTGCAGTCCTTCCGATAATCCTCCTGGTTTATGGCCTGCCATTTGTTCCGCTTTTTGTTCCGCTTTTTCTTCCAACTTTCCGAGCGGCTGTTCAATACCCCCCGCTGCCGGGACCTGTGAAGCAGGTCTCCTGCCAAACACGGTGGTAAATGCCCAGGTCAGCGCCAGCCCAAGCAAGCCAAACCATATGGAGGGTCCGGAGAGGAGCGCCACGCCGGCAAAGAACCCGGCAGACGAGCGATGCCCGTTCAGCCACAGCAGCCCGGCCAGAACCAGGCAGGTGATCGCCAGCATCGGTCCGCCTGCCAGGTGCGACATGGCGACCAGTCCCGGGTCAATGGCAAGCCCGAAGGCAAGAACGATGGCAGGGATGCGCCCGATGCGCCCGCGCAGCAGCCAGGCAGCCGGGATGAGAGCACAACCGGCAAGAGCCGGCCAGAAGCGGGCCAGGAAATTCGTGCCGCTAAAAATGAAGAACAGGATGGCGGTAAGGTGAACGTAGGCAGGGTTGGAACCAATGGCAGGATGAAGTCCCTGGGTCACGTGTAAAGCCTGGAGAGCCCACCCCGCCTCGAAATCAGACAACGGCAGCGCTCCAAGGTTCAGGAAACGCAGACCGACGGCAAGCGAAAATGCCAGGGCATACAAGGCGTGTTCAAGCGTGGGCTGGAAATTTTTCATTGTGCCTATTTTAACATGGTAGTAAAGACTTTAACCGCTCTCAGGGGACTTCATAAACCGTCACCTGCCCCTGTTGAAAGACGGGCAGGAGGTGGATCTTGAATTTTGTTTCGTTGAGGTGATAGGTGCTGCGTTCCAGCGTGCCGACGAATACATAACGAATGCCATACTGCGAGAGGATGGTCTGCGCCTCGTCCCAACTGGAGGTTTGGTACAGGCGCTTGATATCATCCTGGCGGGCACCCTGCGGATCATACGTGCCGCGCCATTGCGCTTCGTGCATCGGCCAACCCAGTACGGTGGGAAGCCCACTATAAGTGGAGATGCGGGCATAGTCCGTATAACTGGCATCAGGCTTGCTGGCTTCAACGATAACCCCGTACGCCGCTGAACGCAGCCAGTCTGCAGCAGCCATATCGTCGGGCTCGATGTTATCGAAGAATGCGCCTCCGTCCAGTGTCCAGACCGCAGCCGCGGTCTGCAAGGCCAGTGGATCCCCGCCTGCACGGGATAGCTGCAGGCTTTGCTGGAAGGCAGGCACCTGGAAATTTTCAGTCTTGGTCAGCAAGCCCAAGACCGGATAAACCAACGCCATGAACAATGCCACCGCCAGGCCTCCCCGATAGATCCAATTCCAGGCCCCGCGCAGGTTTTGAACCAGGACCGCCACTCCAAAGGCGGCTGCCACGCTGAGCAGCCACCATGCCTGGTAATAGAATTTAAAGATGGTATTCATCCGGTTGGCGAACTGGTCGCGCAGGAACACAAAGTCGGGAGCGAGCACGAGCACCCCGCCGATAAGGATCAGAAAAAGGATAAACGGATAGGGATGAACCTCCCCTTGTGAATCCTCGTCCGCAACCGATTCGTTCATTCCCGAGTTTCGCCTGGACAATTCTGTTTTCAAAAGAAATGCCAGCGTGGACCCGAGCAGGATGATCAGGGTAAGCAGGCCGCCAATATATGAAAGCCTACGGAGAAGCGCGGCGGAAAAGAAAAGTGCGATGTTCGCCATGCCGTCGCCTGCCAGGTAGCCTGCCACCAAATCGGGCCTGGTAAATTTCGCCACCAGTCCCAGCAGCCAGGAAACGACCCACAACAGCAAAGCCAGGGCGGAAGCCAAGCCAATGCCAGCCTTCCAATTTGCAGGATGCTTTTCAGTCCGCCATAGATAGATGAGGAAGGCAAATATCGCCAGGAATAACGGACCAAACATGATCCACAACTGGGCACCGCGGGTGGGATTTTCCAGGTTGGGCAGGATGCCGCCCGCCTGGGAAGAGAACCCCACATAAAAGGGCAGGTATAACAGGATCGCCAGCAGGCCGAGCGGAACTCCCAGCGCGAAAACGTCTTCAAGCCTTTTCCAGGCCCAGCCAGACTCCAGCGCCCGCAGCAAAGCATAAGCGCCCACCAGCAGGGCAAAACCACTGAGGATATCCCAGGTGTTCAGGAAAGCCAGCCCACCCAGTACCAGGGCGCCAAAGAACAAGCCAGCCGAGCGGACAGGCAGCCGGTAAAATCCGAGGTTCGTAACCCCCTTCCAGCCGCCCATGAACAGGTTGAGCGCCACCCCGACAGCCAGCAAATCGAACGGCATCGCCAGGACATGCGGATGGAGATCCCCCAGCAGGTAGGAAAAGAAGGGAAATTCGTCAATGATCTCGTGCCAAACCCCGGCGAGGTTGTATTCGGTTATCACGCGGGAAGCGCGCCACCACCAGTAAAACCGTTCGGGCATCCATCCGAGAGGCAATCCCGGCGCAGTGCGCAAGTCCTGCAGGTCAAGCCATTTCCAAAAGGCAGATGTGGCAGTGCCACCCGGGCCAAATTTCCAGAATGCTCCCAGGCGGTGAAGGACTTCAAAAAATCCTTCGAAGTTGCTGACGATGAGCAGGAAGAAGGGACCGAGCAGCGGCAGACCGGTCGAGGGACGCGCGGCAGGCTTTCCGGGATGATGCTTCCTCCAGGCTGCCAGCAAGTTATAGAGCAACCCGTAAGATCCCACCGCGCTCAATGTGAACACCAGCGCCAGCATCAGGTTAAAAGCCACGCTTCCCAACGTACCGGTTGCCTTGGCAAGCATGGCTGTCATCACGTACCCAAAGTAGTAGTACGAAATGGCGTATCCCGAGAGCCAGGGGTCGTGGGGAGGAAAGGTTGGAGAGCGCAGGATGGCATTGATGAAAGCCAGTTCCATGGGCTTTTCAGTCCCGACGATCTCCGGGTTGCCGGCACGCACAAATGCCAGGAAAGCAAAAGCCAGGAAGAACAGGATCTCCACCACGACGATCAGTCTTCCATGTGAGCGGATCCACTCCTTAATCGACGTGCGCGTCTCTTTATGGAACAACACCGAGCCGGAAACCACACCCAAAACCACCATCCCAAGCAACAACCCCCCGACCTCATTTTGAACGATCCCCAGCGAGGCCAGCATCCAGAAGGCGAATGCCCACACAAGCACCCCGAAAGTGCGCGCCATGCTGAATCCCCGATCAGCCAGCGCAGGGAACAGGCGAAAAGTCAGCGGAAAGGTGATCCAGCCGATGGCTGAAACGAGCAGGTACCAGAGGAAAAATTGAGTCATAGTCAGCGGGGGACAGACCCAAGGTCGAGAGGGAGACGAAATTTCCCGTCATCTCCCGGTGGGAAATCGAATACTCCCGTCACCGCCTCCAGGTTGAGCGGACCGTAGAGGTGGGGGAAAACCTCATCAGATTTATCGGTGCCCGGCTCCCACTTTACCGCAGCGGTGAGAAGAGTCAGGTCGATCCTCAGAATCACAAGACCAGGTTGACCAGAATAGTAACTATTGGCTACGCGAATAATCTGGTTTTCCCTGGAACAGTGGATAAAACCATCACTAGCCAGGGAATCAGCAGCATAAACCCCTGCCCCCTGGGCTGCAGACCAGGAGGCTGCGGAGGTGATGTGATAGATAAATTCCGTCACGGGGTCACCTGGGCAGGCGATAAAACTTCGTATAAAACTGTCTGTTCGTCCCGATAAACGGCGTGCCAGAGAATATCGTTGTTCATTTCGAACTTAAGCAATCCATCCGGTGAACCAAGCGCAACCGGTCCCCCCGGAGCCCCGGGAACATATTTCGCGCGCTCCAACTGTCCGACGATTATATAGCGGGCATGATACTTGTTGATGAAGGCCGTCGCGGCAGCCAGGTCGGTTGTGCCGTAAAAATCATCCACCTCCCTGCCGCGCCCAACCACCGTGGCGGTATCCACCACACGCTGCTGTTCCTCATGCCATTCCCAGCCAACCACGTCCGGCAATCCCGTGTAAATGGAAATCCGTCCCATCCAGGCGTACTGGACACCAGCTGGAGCAGCTTCCACGATGACGGGGGAGCCCTGGATGTTATCCTGCATCCAGCGGATGAGGCGATAATCCTGGCTCAAGTCCATATCCACGCCAAACTCTGAATAATGGGCATACGCCATATAGGTCAGGCTGTCGAGGGTATGGGGAGTGCCAGCGGTCATGCGGTCACGGATCTTATCGGCCCCGGCAACCACCAGCACAAGCGCTGCACCGATAGCCAGCAGAACAGAGGCAGCCTGCCAGGCGAGGCGCCATCCTGTCAGCCACTTGCGAATTTCAGGAAGGAGCCAATTAAAACCTGCAGCGGCGCTGATCCCCAGCAGAATCCAGCATTGAATGCCGAATTTGAAGACCGTATTAAAGCGCCCGATATCGCCAGTGACCACGATCAATTCCACCATCATGGTCAAAAGCAGCCCGGTGCCGGTCATGAACAGCACCAGCCGTTTCGAGTCGGGCATCCCCGGGCGGAAAAGCAGCAGTGCAGCCCAAATCGCCAGCGGAAGCGCCAGCCAGAGGACGGTGATCCCTTTCCAGGGGACGTTTTGGGTCGAACTCATCACCCAGGCCTGCTGTCCCACCAATGCCACCAATATAACCACCAGTCCGGCGATGATCAGGTCCCGCCAGGGGCGCAGTTTTCGCAAAGCGGAGATGGGCGTCTCTGCCAGCCACTGGCGCGTCTCCCAGGTCATCCAGGAAACGATGAAGAACAGGAACACGCCCCATTGTGTCAGCCAGGTGGATATGGGTGTACGCTCGCCCGTCCATTTCTCGACCGAATTGTAGGACTGCCCAAACCAATGCGAAAAGGGCTGGTACAACAAAATGGATAATGCTGCCAGGGCTGCCAGCGCGCCTGCAGTCACTATGAGACGCTTTCCCCAACCGGGTATCTGCAAAGGAATCTTATCCGGGTTGGTGTAGCGCCAAACCGTGTAGCCCAGGACAACCGCCCCCAGCGGTAGGTAAGTGTAGAAATCCCATGTGTTGGTGGGTTTTAAGGACCCGATGATCAGCCCGCCCATGAAGAACCCTGAAACCACAGAACCCGGACCATCCCAGCGCGCTTTCGAGAGCAATACAGACAACACCCAGGATATTGCCAGGACGGTCAGCATGAGTGCGATCACGTGCGCGTGCAGGTCGGACCAAATAAATGTGAAAACGGGGAATTCATAAAAATCGCCATAGCCAGGCGGGAAGATGCGGCTGGAGAACCAATACCAGTCTCCAGGTCCATAAGGCAGGTTCAGCCCACCCAGGACCAGGAAAAACCCTTTAAGACCATACCAGGTGCGTTGGAAAAAATTGGCTCCTTCCACCACGCCACCAGGGGCTGCCACGCGCTGGAAGCCCTGGTTCAACAGGTGAATAATGCCCAGGTTGCCTAAAATGACCATTGCCGCGGATGCGGAGATGCCGCCCACAAATCGGGACCCAAAAAGTTTACCGTCCTCTGCAGCCCCGCCCGGAGACAGTGCTGACTGGATGCCATGCAGGATATTCCAGCCCACGGAGAAGGCACTGACCGCCACGCAGGCAAACAGGGTCGGGAGGATGAAATTGAAAGCGATGGAGGGCACAATTCCTAGCAACTTTACGGGGGTGCCGACGATCACGTATCCGTAATAATAATAGTTGATATATCCGCCCGCGAACCAGGGGTCATAGGGCGGGAAGGTGGTGCTCTTCAAAATGGCATTGAAGAAGGCAAATTCCATTGGACGCTCACCGCCCTTTGACGGGTGCCAGAGGTCTGGGTTGCCTATGCGAATGATCAAATCCAATAAGAAGAAGCCTAGGAAAATCCCTTCCACCATCAGGAAATACTTCCAGCGCGAGCGGAAGTCCTGCACCAGTTCTACGCGCTGTCTCCAAGCCTGCCAAAGTCCGATCAGCACCACCACCCCCAGGGCGACCCCGATGGTCAGCCGGCTGTAAGAGAGCCCCATTGAAGCAGCCATCCACGCCAGCCAGGCCCACAGCAGCAAACCGACGATCCTCGCCAGCGGGTAGCCGTGATCGGACAGGCCGGGGAAAGCCGCCCGAACCAGGGGATAAACGACCAGTCCGAGCATAAAAATGACGACATACCAGAGCACCAGGCCAAGCAGCGGGTAACGGTTCAGCAAAGCGGTGTAGTTGAACAGGTCCGACCATGTCCCACCTGCCTGCTGAATCGTCAACTGGTCGGTGGGAAGCAAAAGACTCTTATAGGCATCCGCCTGTCCCGGAGTTAAATGAACGGCTTTGGAATAGTCCACCTTCCCCAGAACGGCTTGCACGCCTGCTGGGGTGTAGGCAGCGCTTTTCTTGAAGATCAGCACCTTTGGATGATCGTAAAACGTGAAGGCTTCTTCGGCAGACTGGTCGTTAATGACCACGGGACCGATGGTCGGGTAGGATTTGAAGGTGGCTACCAGGTCAAAACCCAGGCTGCCATGGAACATGCCTGGCTCTGCCACGCGGTAGCACCAAATGATGTTCTTATCCGGGGGACAACCGATGAGCTGCCGGTAATATTCGGTGGTGAGCGGGAAACGCTCGGGGATCCGGGTGATCTGGGCGTACTGGTGGTTGGTGGGGATGAAAATGTAATCGGTCTGGTCGAGCACGCTTTGGAAGCGGGCAAGTTTATCGGCATTTTCATCCCAATAGACCTGCAGGTTCAGGTCGCCGCGATAGATGCCGCCGAAGGGGTCATAAGACGCCATCCTGAACGGCAGGGACCAGTCATAATCCGTTTCATTCGCCACGGTGGCACCGTACAGGACCATAATCCCGCCGGTGGTTTGGATCTGCAGGTAATAGGTGACGTCATGCTGGAGGGCTACAGGGTGATCGAGGTTTAGAGTGACCGGGTCACCGCGCGGGTCGCCGGTGGGAGCAAAGATTGCAGTAACGGAAAGATCTGCCAGGACCTGGTCCGGCTGTGCCTCGGGGGTATTGGACAGGATGACGCGCAGGGTCTGCGCGCCGCTATCCGCGGAATCGGTAACGTGGGCGAGAACGATCGAACTGAGCAGGCCCTCGTTTTGGGGGACAAAGGCTGTCTGGTAGGGTGCGCCGGATTGGATCGTCGCCCCGGTGGAAAATGGCAGCGGCTGCTGGGCGGTGGTCCCGGCGGGTGTCTGGACGTAAAGGTTGATCGGACCCCGTACGTTCTGGAAGATCCATTCCGAGGCGGCGATACGCGTTTCCGGGCGGACGTAAATGCGGCTGAACGCATAAGCATAGGCTGCGGTTAGCAGGAGAACGACCACGCCCACAATTACTGACGATAGGCGGGTGACGAGGGCCCATTTCCCCCTGTCAAGTTTCGGTCTGCCTCGATCCCACAGCCAGTTGATCAGCCAGGCTGCCATCATCCCCAACAAAGGATAGATCGGCAGTTGGTAGCGCATGGTGGGGTTGTATTGCAGCGACTGCCAGACAAAATATATGCCCGTCCAGCTCCACAACAGGATATGCTGGCGCCACTCGCCTTTTAACATGCGCCAGCCCATCCACAGGAACCCGGCCCAGGCCAGGATACCCAAGCGGGAGGCCAAGCCCCCAGAGGGTCACGTTCTGACCGGAGTACAAATGATTGCGGCGTGCCCACTGCAGGGCCCAGGGCAGGTCTGCATTGGGGCTGGCCTGCAGGAGCTGTTCATGTACTTTTTGAACCCACTCGGTATTGAGCTTTAGGCCAAAAAACCCCGGCCCGCTGAAGGCATACGGTTGGAAAACGCGGAACGCGATCAGGGAGAAGATTGCACCGATCACGAGGAAGACAAATGCCCTGGAGATGAATTCGTCCACCCGCCTGGGTTTTTCCTGTTCCAGGTCCGCGTCAGATGACAGGGCCGGATCAGCGCGGTCTCATCTTGAAATAGCGGACCACCAATGCAATCGGGAGCACCACTGCCATGGCAACCGCATTCAGCTTGGAAGCGGTCGCCATCCCCAGGGCGATCCCGAAGGCGATCGATAAATACGCAAGCGGGTCCCTGACAAGGCGCTGCAGGGATTCGAGGAAACGGGGTCCGAAGGAACCTTCCCCGGAACCTGATCCTGGTGAAAGGAGTTTTGGCTGCCAATCACCGGTGGCGATCACTGCCGCTACAGCCAGTGTCAGGAACATGAAGAAGGTGGAAAAGTTGTCCGAGGTATAGAAGTGCGACTGCTGGATCTGCATGACAGTCAGCGCTGAGAAAGTTGCGGCCAGCAGAGCCACGCGCGCTTTGTAAAACCGTCTCACAATGAAATATAAAAGGAACAGGGTGCCCAGGTCCGCCACCGCCGAAAGCTGTCTGCCAAACATGGTCAGGGAATTCAACCTGCCGGAAACTTGAGCCAGTCCATGCACAATATAAAGCGGCAGGGTCCCATAGACATAGGCCGGATAACCAACGACAGCCGGATTAAGCGTGGACTGGGCGGTATTAAAATAATCCGCCAGGCTGTGCACCGGCTGGATCGCCAGGGTGACGGAGGTCATAAAATCTTCGTCAGGGTGCTGGATATTCAATTGCCCCCAATCGCTGCCGGTAAAGCGGAGGAAAGCCGCGCCCAGCAGTACGACGATCAATAATATGTCCACCAGCCAGGAGGGCTGCTTTTTAGAGCGGGGAACACCAGCATCCGTCATGGGACCTCGATCATCCCCATAATATTCCTGGAATTAACCTGCGCCGGGGGAATAAACAAGATCATGAAATCCTTGCCCTCCTGTTTGGTATTGGAAATAAACCGGCTCCAGGCGCCGTTCGGGTACATCGCTGTCAACTGCTCGATCGAGGTCGTATCCTGCCAATTAACAATGATCAGTTTTGGTCCCTGTACATCCAGGGTGGTGTTGAAGTTTTCCGGCCAAAGTGCAAAATCGCGGTTCGGGATCCCCGCCCATGCACCCGGCAGGCGCGTGTCCACCCAGTAGGGGAAAGGCACGATCCAGGCATTATCGGTCGAGCCGTAGGTCACCCCGAAATCCTTGATTACCGCTCCCAACTCGGATGAATTCCAGGCAGCAGCAGTGTACTGCGTGGAAAACTGGTTGAAGACCAGGTCATAATTCTGCCAGGCCGATCCTCCCGCCAGGGCAAGCACAAGCAGCGAAGCCAGGACGGTTCCCAGCCGCGCCTTCTTCAGCAGTCCCTTCCCGGCAGAAGCAGTACCTGCCAGTTCAGGTGCTGTACCGGCGGCAGGCAGCCCGGTCTTAACCAGGGCAGAAACCAGTCCGTCCAGGGCGATCGCAACCAGCAGGAAGGTAAGCACCAGCGCACCGCTTGTCCGGTAAGTATTGGGGTTTTCAGCTGGAAATGCCAGCGAGAGGATGGACGGCAGCAGCAGCACCGGGAGGGAGACCAGGACCAGCAAATCCTGCCAGTGGTGTTTCCTGAAGTACCGGATCAGAACCAGCACGATGCCAACAACGAAAAGCGCTCCCGTAACCACATCCAGGGCCGGGCGGTGGGGAACGGAATGCGGCCACACCTCCCCGTTATCCCAGTTGAACATGCGCGCAGCATTCCAAACATTGGAAAGGAAAATCTGCCATGCCGGACCCGCCAGCGGCTGTTCCAGCCCGGTCAGGCGGGTCAATGAGCGCACCATCACCGTTTCGGGGCTGTCCACAAAGTAGCGTAACAGGGGCAGGAAAACCACCAGTGCCATCGAGGCCACGATCAGCAGCCACATGGCTGTTTTGCGCAAGGTATCCTTCGAGCGCAGATGCAGCAGGTATATCCCGAAGATGATGACCACCACGACCGGCATAATGCGAAATGAACTGTAGCCGTGCAGACCCAGCCCGAGCGCCAGTCCCGCCAGGATGAAATCATTGCGGTTCTGTGTGCGCAGCCCCCGCACCAGGTGGTATAGCACGGCGGCCGTGAACAGCGGGCAGAGCGGAAAGCGCAGCCCTGCGCGTGAAATGACATTCGGCCAATAGGCAATCCCGGCAAAAAATACTGCCAGCAGGGCGATGCGCTTGCCGCCGAACTCCCTGCCGAGCAGATAAATGTACGGCAGCATTGCCAGGCCTAAAAGGACTGTCCCAATTTTTAAACTCATGAACGAAAGACCCGTCTTGAAAATCCACGCCACGACGACGGTCAGGTACATCTGAAACCCTTCCCGACCCGAGTTGCGCGGGAAGAAAATATGCGTCTGCCCCGTGGTGATGTCATATACGTCCAGGATCTTCTCGGCATGGTCGCTGGAAGGCTCGGACGGTACTCCGCTGAGGTTGTATACCCGGTAGAAGACTGCGATGGCAGCCACCACCAGGATAAGCA
Organism: uncultured Chloroflexia bacterium; assembly: GCA_963826215.1. Lineage (GTDB taxonomy): Bacteria > Chloroflexota > Anaerolineae > Anaerolineales > Villigracilaceae > UBA877. Next base: position 1,192,101 of record CAWGWL010000033.1, read on the forward strand.
GGGTCCAGCGGGTAAGGTGGAGCTGCCAGGAATCGCGGGTGATAAAGTCCTTTAACCGCGACCAAAAAGATGGTTGATTTTCAACCGGTCGCCAGAATGCCCGGGTAAGGAAAATAATTGCCAGGATCCACAAGGTTACATTCAAAATGGTGAACAGGTTGTTTCCCAGGGTGGCAAATGCAGCTAATGAAAAGATGATCCCCAGGACGAGCGGAAGCCTGCGCACGCGCATCGATTCCATGCCGGTGGTCAAATCCGGATACGGGGCGAGCCTCCACTCTTTATATACATATGCCAAAATGAGCCACCCCAGGGCAAACCCATAAAACACCAGTCCTGGAAGGGCGGTTCGGGAGGGAGAGGGTTCAAACGCTCTTTCTCCAAGCAGGGCAAAGGCGAGCGCAAAGAGGGACCGCCAGGGCAGGGTCCGGGTTGAAACCCGCGTTACAGCAGATTCCCTCCCCTTTTCGGGCATCTCCTTTTGGGAGGATAAAGATGGCTCGTCCATTTGCATTGAGGCTGGAGGTGCCGGAGCGTTGTATTCGATCTTTGCGCCGCGGTCCCAGAATCTCAACCTGGATTTCAGGTAATCCAGCAGGCTGGGTTCCTGTTCAGGAGGTTTTTGTTCTGCGTTCATCTATTCATATCCATGGGTAATTTCCTGGCGACCACCATGATACTCTCTCCCCAGCGCATGGGCAGGAACGGCAAACCAACGATCGCCTGGATCCCGCCCAGGGAACCAAAAAATACCTTTTGCAGGGTCCTGGGTATCGCTCGTATGTACGGAACATCCCAAAAACCATCCGAAAATACCTTTTGGAGTTTGAAGCCCGCCTGCCTGATCGAATCCAGCCACTCGGCGGGCGGTTTGAGTGAAATGTGGGTGGGGTCCTGGTAGCCGATCCACTTCTCCCCTTTCCAGGGTTTTAAAAGGGAAGAAAGATTGGGCGTGGCCAGGATCAACACTCCACCGGGTGCGATCACCCGTCCCAGTTCAGCGATCGCCATTTCGGGGTGGGGTAGATGTTCGACAACATGCTTGATAATGACGATGCCGAACGAACCACTTTTAAATGGAAGCCCTTCTGCGCTCGAGGCCACGTGAGAAGAGTGACAGGCAACCTCCCTGGATTGCCGGAGCGCCCAGGGGTTAACATCTGTCGCCACCGTTTCGAAAGCTATTTTCAAGCTGCCCGACCAGGTGGCCCAGCCCTGAGCCGATCTCCAACAGGCGTGTCCCGGGCTTGGCGTACCGGCGGGAGAGGATGGCGAAAAACCTGTTGGACCACCAGTACTGGCTGTACCTGGCGAAGGAGACATCCTGGTAGGTATGCGTACTGAAATACTTATCGTCGAAGGGCATGACTAAATTGGTATTAAGACTAAACCGGTTTTTTTACTTTTTCCTGGCGACATAAAAAGTGAAGGTGCCATCTTCAACAGTCGCACCTGATGAATATTTGCGAACAACTTTCTCAGTGAGCCAGAGGTTCCACCGCTCAGGTACCAGGATCCATTTGCCGGTGAGTTTTTTCGCCACCAGCGAAGGCAGGCCGAAATAGTGACCCCATTCTAACACGCGCATGGCAGCCGGGGAAAAGTAGTGCCACCAGCGCTCAAGCTGAAATCCGGCCTGCTCCAGCCGCTTTTCCCAGACCTGCGGTCCGTCGGCGTGCTGGACGCGCGAGATGCGCCGGAACCACCCGGTGTATCTCTTCCCCAGCAGGCGGGAAATGGACAGTTCTGAAAGATAGCGTTCGTTGGGAACACAAAAATAGAATGGCGCCCCGGACCGAAGCACCCGGGCAGTATCCGCCAGCACCGCATCTATATGCGGGATGTGCTCCAGGACGGAATTGCTGAAGGCGCTGGCAAAATATCCCTCAGAAAATGGCGAACTCGCCCCGTCCGACTGGACCAGCAAATGGTAGCAGTCCCTGCGCCTGGCTTCATGGATCGGAGCGGACCAGGGGTCGAGACCCACGTCAATCTTGCGGTCGAAGACCAGCGAAGCAAAATGCCCGTCACCGCAGCCGAGGTCGAGTATTGGCGAGGGCAGGTCAAAAGTTTGGTAATATGCCGCTTCCACCCCCCGCACCAGGGCGCGGAAGTAAGGCAGGTCGCGCAGATGGAGGTAAAGGTAATCTTTCATGCAGCCTCAGCCTGGCGCGCATGCGACCCCTTGAGAAGCCGGTCCTTCATCCAATTCATTTTTTATTCAGCAGCTTTCCGAATAATTTCTCGTATTCAGCTGCCACCGTGTCCGGGTCGTACAGGTGTGCCAGCGCGGCCTGGTCACAATGGTATTTATCTTTCCCGCCAACGACATCCAACAGCGCTCCAGCCAGGGCAGCCGGATCACCGATCGGGACCACCTTGCCCATGCCGTGCATCTGCACGGGCCGGCGGGCTCCCGGCAAGGCTGAGGCTATGCAGGGAGTGCCGTTCATCATGGCTTCCACCTGAACCAGCCCGAAGGCCTCGGTCGAATTTAATGAAGGGACCACGAGCACATCCAGGTTTGGATAAAAAGCAGCCAGTTGCTGCTGGCTGAGGTTGCCCAGGAACGTCCAGCAGCCCTGCGCTTCATATTTCCTGATGCGGGGCATCAGCCGTTCAAAGTAAGATTGTTCGCCCATCACATCCTGGTACTGACCGGCGAACAGGACCTGCGCCTGCGGGTATTTCTCCAGTACGGAAGGCAGGGCTTCGAGCAGGACCTCGACTCCTTTTTCAGCCGCAAAGCGCGTCGCCATGCCAATGACCGGTTTCCGCTGCCGGGTATGGTATTTCGCCGCGAAAGCGTCAACCGCACCTGGTTCCGGCGATGGAAGAACCACCGGCGGCAGGAACGGGGTCAGTTTTCGGCGGTAACGCGAGAGGTAGGAGGAATTGTCAGCATAATCCTGGGTGTAAGTGACGATATGGTTCGCCAGCAGCGCGGCCATGTTGTTTTGAAATTTCACCACCAGGTTAACCACCCGGTTGAAAATGCCGGGGGGCAGGAAAAGGTCGCAGTGATAAGTCAGCACCACCGGCTTGCGAAACAGGCGGGCACGCAACGCCACCCCGGGAGCATCGAATTGGGGAAGGTGCAGTTGCACCACATCATGCTTCAATACCTGTTTCGTGGCTTCCAGACCGAAGGATGGGAGAAATGACACCTTTGCTGACCCGCAACGCCACCGGGACACGGATCACGTGCACTCCGTCCATCTCTTCCGCAAGCGGCAGGGCTTTGTCGTACTGGCTGGTCATCACGGTCACCTGGTGGCCGCGTTTGACAAATGCGCGCGCCAGCCGTTCCGCGTAGATGGTCAGCCCGGAGGTGTGGGGACGGTAATATGTAAGGACGGTAAGGATACGCATGTCTAATGGTTGTGGTTGTCGATGGTGATATCGCAATACAAGCCGACAGGTGCACAATCCAGGCATTCCAGTTGAAGTGTGGCATGGTTGATGCCATAATGATGAGCCAGCATCTCCCCCACCGCCATCTGGACCGTTGCCCCGACACTGACCGGCACGTCGTCGGTGACCAGATGCGCCGAAAGCGTGCGCAGCGAGCGGGTGATGCTCCAGACGTGCAGATCGTGGACGCCGCGCACCCCCTCCACAGCCAGCATATCCTGGCGGAGGGTATCCATATCAATGTCCGCGGGAGTGGATTCCATCAGGATATCCAGGGATTCACGCAGGATGATCCAGGCATTCCATAAGATGAGGAAGCCGATCAGCACACTGACCAGTGCGTCGAGCCAGTTCCAGCCGGTAAAGCGGATGATGATTCCAGCGATGACTGCCCCGACCGTGGAGATGACATCGCCCATTAAGTGGAGGAAGGCGCTGCGCAAATTTAGGTCAGTTTCGCTGCCGCGCCTGACCAGCAGGGCTGTCACAAGGTTCACCACCACTGCAACCGCCCCCACTCCGATGAGGATATCGGCCTGGACAACCGGTGGTGCGGTGAAGCGCTTCCAGGCTTCATAGAATACCCCCAGGGCGATGATCGCCAGGGTGGTGGAGTTGACCAGCGCAACCAGGATGCCCGCCCGGTGATAACCATACGTTTTCGCTGGAATTGGCCGGTTTGTTGGTGATCCACAATGCCCACCAGGTGAGCCCCAGGGCAAGCACGTCGGTCAGGTTGTGGGCTCGCGTCGGTGAGCAGCGCCAGTGAATTGGCCAATACCCCGGCAAGGATTTCAACGATCACAAAAACGATCGTAATGACCAGTGACAGGGACAGCCGGCGAATGGTGGAACGGGAAAGGTCGGTGGCGTGGTTATGATTCATGGTGTAAGCCCGCTCGATTATAACTCACGGGAATAAAAACTTCCGAAGGTTCTGCTTCGGAAGTCTGGCATCTAGAACAGATCCTTGTTCTCCCTGACCCACTCAAAAAGCCGGCTGACCCCTTCGTTTACACCCACTTTTGGCTTCCAACCCAGATCCTTCCCGGCCTTGCGGATATCAGCGACAAACACCTTCTGGTCGCCGGGACGCCAGTCGCTGCGTTTCACCGGGACGGGTCTGCCCAGCAGTTTTTCAAGCAGCGGTCCAAACTCCGTCCAGATCGACATGGTGTTTTCCGGTCCGCCGCCCAGGTTATAGACCTGGCCTTTGACTGCATCGATTTTCGAAATCGCTGCGTCATATGCGTTCAGCAGATCGTCCACGTGGAGAACATCCCGTATTTGTTTGCCGTCGCCATAAATGGTGAGCGTACGACCGGTGACCGCCGCGATGATCATCCACGCCAGCCAGCCCTGGTCTTCCACGCCAAACTGGCGCGGCCCGTAGATGCAGGATTGCCGCAGGACAACGGTGGGCAGGTCATAGATCCTGGCATAGTCCCGCACATATTGGTCTCCCGTGCCCTTCGAGCAGCCGTAGGGGGAATGGAAGTCGAGCGGTTGGGTTTCCGGGCAGCCCAGGGGAAGATTCGCATAGTGCCAGCGGGTGGCATCTTCCACCACCTTTACATCTTCCATTCCACCATAAACCTTGTTCGTGGAGGCATACAGGATGACCGGCTTGCGCTCGTTAAGGCGCGCCGCTTCGAGCATGTTGAATGTCCCCTGGGCATTGATCTCGAAATCCTCACGGGGATTTGTAACCGAGGTGGTCACAGCCACCTGCGCGGCAAGGTGGATGATCACGTCCGCGGGGCGGCTGGAGTCGGTCAGCATGGCCGCATCACGCACGTCCCCCACTGTGAGCTGGAATGCTTTCTCCCCAAATTTTCCCTGCAACCAGGCCAGGTTGCGTTTGGCTCCCGCCCGGCTAAGGTTATCGTAGATGATGACTTTTTCACCGCGCTCGAGCAGCCGGCTGACATAATTCGAGCCGATAAAACCTGCTCCACCCGTGATAAAAAACGTTTTTGACATGGTTACTCCTTATTTGTGCCTTTCGCTGGAAGGCGGGGGAGCATCCCTGCACAGGAGGCAATGTGTCAGCTATATCACCTTCAGGTTCGGGAAGTTCTCCGTCGGCTTCCAGCAGGGTCGTCTTGCAAAGAGGTTTGTCTTTTCCGCAACTGGCGGTAAATGCCCATTAGCGTTTCCCCTTCATTGGACAGCGCGATCAAGCCGAATATCCCGGTGAATAGATAATTGGAAAAATGCCCCACCAGCGCAGCAGCCAGCGCGGTGGATTGGTCGCCGCTCACCAGGGTGATCGCTCCCACGAAAGCTGCCTTCGAAGGTACCCACCGCACCCGGTAACGAGGGAATGGCGTTGCCAAAAGCACTGCGCGCCAAGTCCAAACAGGGTCCAGATCGGGGTTGCCTGCGGAAAAAACGCCAGCAGTAAAAGATAGAATGTGATGAAGGAGATCAACCAGTTAAGCAGCATCCATAATAAAACCCGGACAAAAAGCCAGCCGTTGGTGAGGATGGACAGTCCGGTGAAAAAGGATGCCAGGAACTCCCCGCCTTGTTTTTGGACAATGGGCCAGCGGGAGCTCAAACGACCAAACACTCCCATGGCCCAGTCCCGGTTGCGCGCCAGGATGTATAAGGCAACCAGCCCAAGAATCACCAGCGACGCCGATGATCACCGCAACCCTGGCAGCCTCGGTTGCGCCAACGACGAATGGGATGGCACTCAACAGGACGGCTGCGGCAAAGGCAAAGTCGAGGATGCGCTCGATGACGATGGTCGGCAGGACTTCCATGAAACCCAGCTTGGATTTGCGCCCCATCAAAAAAGCGCGCCCGATTTCTCCCAGCCGGAAGGGCAGGAAATTATTCAACAGATAGCCTTCGCAAACGGTCAAGAAAGACGTCACGATAAGGTGGCTTTTCCCCTCAGCAATGTGCGCCAGACCATCCCTCGCACGAGCAGCCAGACGATTGACCCCGAAAAGACGATGAGCAGCAGCCAGTAATTCGCCGACCGGATCGCATCGACAAAACGCTGCAGGTCGACAAAATAGAGTATTGCTGCAATGGCTACCAGGCTGATGATCACCCCGGGCAGCCAGCGGCGGGCTGGATTTCCAGAAGTTTGACATGAGAGTTTTTCAATTCGAAGGTTGCTATGTAGATTTACATTTCCCAGAATATTCGATTTCCTTCGAGGTTCTTTGTGTCCTTTGTGTTTGAACTTATTCTTCTTCCAAACGCAAGACCGCCATGAAGGCTTCCTGCGGGATTTCCACGTTGCCGATCATTTTCAAGCGCTTTTTACCCTTCTTTTGCTTTTCGAGCAGTTTCTTCTTGCGGGTGATATCCCCGCCGTAGCATTTGGCGAGGACATCCTTGCGTGTGGCTTTGACGTTGGCGCGGCTGATAATGCGCCCTCCCGAAGAGGCCTGGATGGCTACATCGAATAATTGGCGCGGGATGAGCTCCTTGAGCTTGGTGATAAAACGCTGACCTTTGTGATAGGCATCCTTCTCGTGGACGATCGCCGCCAGCGCATCCACCGGTTCGCCGTTGACCAGGATTTCGAGTTTCTGCAACTGGTCGGCGCGGTACTCGGAGAATTGGTAATCCAGCGAAGCGTAGCCGCGCGTCCGGCTCTTAAGTTCATCAAAAAAGTCGATGATGATCTCGGAGAGCGGGATCTCGAAATTGAGCTGGACCCGGTGCGGAGCGGGATATTCCTGGCTTTTGTAGGTGCCGCGCCGCTTGGTGACCAGGTCCATGATCGGCCCGTAAAAATCCGTGGGTGTGATGATTTCTATGTTCATCCACGGTTCGCGGATCTCTGCCACCAACCCCTCATCCGGCAGATCCGCAGGCGAAGCCACGATCTTGGTAACGCCATCGTGCATCATCACTTCGTATGCCACCGTCGGGGCGGTGAAAACCATGTCCAGGTCGTACTCGCGTTCCAGGCGTTCCTGGATGATCTCCATATGGAACAGGCCCAGGAACCCGGCCCGAAACCCGAACCCCAGCGCCTGGGAAGTTTCCGGCTGGAAGGTCAGGGATGCGTCGTTCAGCTGCAGTTTATCCAGGGCTTCGCGCAGGGATTGGTAATCATCGGCTTCCGCGGGATAGATCCCGGCGAAGACCATCGGCTTGGGAGTGCGGTAGCCCGGTAGGGGTCCTGCAGCCGGATGGACCGTGCTGGTGATCGTATCGCCGACACGCGCATCATGGACGGTCTTCAACCCGGTGGCAACATATCCCACCTCGCCTGCAGAAAGGATGGGCACCGGCTTCAGGGTGGGAGCGAAAATACCCACCTCGATCGGTCTCACATCCACTCCGGTTTGCATCAGGTGGATGCTTTCGGTGGCAGTCAATCTTCCTTCCACCACGCGGACGTAGGTGATGACGCCTTTGTACGCATCGTAGTGCGAGTCGAAGACCAGGGCCCGCAGAGGGGCATCTTCATTTGCGATCGGCGGCGGGACCTTGCGGACGATGGCTTCGAGCACTGCTGCTACGTTTTTCCCATCTTTTGCAGAGACACGCAGCACACTTTCAGGCGGGACGCCCAGCAGGCTGCCTACATCCTCAGCCACCTCATCCGGCCTGGCAGAGGGAAGGTCGATCTTGTTGATGACCGGGATGATGACCAGGTCGGCTTCCAGGGCTGAATACAGGTTGGCCAGGGTCTGGGCTTCGATGCCCTGGGTGGCATCCACCACCAGCACTGCCCCTTCACAGGCGTTGAGCGCGCGGCTCACTTCGTAACCGAAGTCCACGTGTCCGGGGGTATCGATCAGGTTGAGTTCGTAAGTCTGACCATCATTGGCGGTGTATTTCATCCGCACCGCGGAAGCCTTGATGGTAACGCCCTTCTCGCGTTCCAATTCCATCGAGTCGAGGATCTGCTCGGTGGTATCGCGGTCCGGAACCGTACCGGTGAGATGCAGCAGCCGGTCGGCCAGGGTGGACTTTCCGTGATCAATGTGGGCGATGATGCAGAAGTTGCGGATTTTTTCAGACATGGTTTGTGCGAAGAAAGTATAACCGATTTTATTAATACAAAACCGGGGACCAAAGTCCCCGGCTAAAGCCGATAACACGCCTATGCAGTTTAGTCTACCTTAAGGAATCCCAGGGTGCCCCACAACCAGTGCATCATCCCATGCCCGACATCGGGCTTCAAGAACTGGTTCGGGCACGAACCCGGGATGACGGCGATCCCGTTTTCACGGCATAGCCGCACCGCCTCGGGTGAGACGCTGGACATGCTGGCTGCCAGGCCGGGTTTCGTCCCCATCATGCAGTGCATCCAGACATGCTTTACTCCCAGGTCCACGCACTCCCGGACGATCTCTTCGGTCACCCTGGGGTTGGTGAGAATGAAAACAGCCTCGGGTTTCTCAGGCAGCGCTTTCAAATTGGGATAACACGGACTGCCATCGTAGGTGCTGATGCGCGGGTTGACCGCGTAGACCTGGTAGCCGGTGTCCTTGAACTTTTTATAATTCAGGTTGCAGCCGGTGTCGCGCTTGTCGGAAACCCCGACCACCGCGATCTTTTTCTGGGCCAGGAAATCTTGAACGAGCTGATCGATTTTTGACATGTGGACCTCCTAGGATGTAATGAATTATCCTAATACCTATGATGGTTGAAGAATGGAAAACTTATCCGGCATAATTCTACCAAGACATTTCTGCACCAATTGCAGGAATATCAGATTGCCCTGCACCCCGAATCTCCCAGCCAGGCCAGAAACTCAACATTTCCCTTGGGACCCAGCAGAGGGCTGCGCATCAAGCCGCGCACACCAAAACCTTGTTCCTGGGCAAAGGTCAGGACGTCCATCAGCACAGACTTGTGCACTTCCGGGTCACGGATGACCCCCTTGTTGCGGGCTGTCTCCTTGCGCCCGGCTTCGAATTGGGGCTTGATCAGGGCGATGGCCCCTTCTTCATTATTATCTTTCTCCCTTTCCGAATTGGGCAGATCCAAATGGGGAGGCAAACCATCCCCTCACCACGGGAAGCAAGATCTTCAGCGAGATGAACGATGCGTCAATGGTCACCAGGCTGACCGGCTCGGGAAGTCTTGTCCACATGCCGGGCATTGGTCTCTTCCATCACCACCAGGCGCGGGTCGGAGCGTAATTTCCAGTGCAGGATCCCTTTCCCACGTCAATCGCATAAACTTTCTTTGCCCCGTGCTGGAGCAGGCAGTCCGTGAACCCTCCCGTGGACGAGCCGATGTCAGCGCAGACCAGTCCTGAAACGTTGACCCCGAACCTGGTCAGCGCGGCTTCCAGCTTTTCACCGCCCCGCGACACAAATCGCGGGCCCATTTCCAGGTCAATCTGCACATCCGGCTGCACGGTCGTGGATGACTTGAGTTCCACCTGCCCCTCCACCCGCACCTGCCCGGCCATGATCAGCGCCTGGGACTTGGCCCGGCTTTCGGCCAGTCCGCGTTCCACCAGCAGGAGATCGAGGCGTATTTTTGGCATGGCTCGATTATATCGCTCCGACCTCTTTAATAGCCCCGCTCAAGGATGGGATAATCATGTAAAATAGAAGCATGCTGCGAGCCCTTTTGAAAACCATGCGCCCACGACAATGGACGAAGAATGCTTTTCTCTTCGCAGCGCTTGTTTTCGACGGCAAACTCCTGCACCTGCCCGATTTCCTGCGCACACTGGCGGGGTTCGGGTTGTTTTGTATGATTTCCAGCGCCGTTTACATATTCAACGACCTGCTGGATATGGAAGCCGATCGCCAGCACCCGGTAAAGAAAAACCGCCCCATCGCCTCGGGGAAATTATCTGTCGCATTGGCAGTTACGGCGGGCTCTGCCCTGACCCTGCTGGCCATTCTCCTGGGGCTTTTACTGGCCTGGCAATTCGCCCTGACCATCCTGGTCTATTTCCTCATGATCCTGGTCTACTCGATATGGCTAAAGCACATTCCCATCCTGGATGTGCTTATCCTGGCAGCCGGATTTGTATTGCGCGTGCATGCCGGGACGACCCTCATCGTGGTTGAGCGCTTCTCCCCCTGGTTGTATGTCTTGATGACACTCCTGGCGCTTTACCTTGGCTTTGGCAAGCGGCGCGCTGAATTAGCGATGCTTGCTGGCGATGCATCAACCCAGCGCAAAGCGCTCGACGGTTACACCATTCCTCTGCTGGACCAGTTCATCACCATCGTTTCCGGCACCACCATCCTGGCGTATTCCCTTTACACGTTTTTCCGGCTGCCCGATGACCACATGCTCATGTTGACCATCCCGTTCGTTATTTACGCCATCTTCCGCTATTTGTACCTTATCCAGGTCAGGCAGATTGGCGGCGAACCGGAAGAGATCCTGCTCTCCGACCGTCCCTTCCAGCTTTCCATTTTTCTATGGGGATTGGCCGTACTGGCAGTGTTCTACATTACATAGGGCGGACTCTGCCCAAATAACAACCCGTGAAAACTTCTTCAGCTCCCGGCAAGATCATCCTGTTTGGCGAACATGCGGTAGTCTATGGACGCCCGGCCCTGGCTGTGCCGGTGACCCAGGTCCAGGCCACAGCCACCGTGAGTGAAAATTCACGCGGCGGGATCATGGTCGAGGCTCCAAATATCAACCTGTCCGCCGACCTTTCCGACCTCGCCCCTGACCATCCGCTCGCGGCAGTGATCAACAGCGTATTCTCCACCTTGGGGATTTCATCCCCGCCCGCCTGCACGGTTTACCTCCAATCCACCATACCGGTGGCATCCGGGCTCGGGTCAGGCGCGGCGGTGTCCGTCGCCATCATCCGGGCCCTTTCCGCATTCCTGGGCCAGCCTCTGCCAGACGAACAGGTTAATGCGCTCGCGTTCGAAGTGGAAAAGATCCATCACGGCACCCCCTCCGGGATAGACAACACCGTGGTTACCTACGGCAAACCCGTTTATTTCATCAAGAGAAAAGCCATCAAAACATTCCACGTCGGAGCACCCTTTTCGATCATGATCGGAGGAACCGGCATCGCCGCACCCACCAGGGAATCCGTTAATGCTGTGCGAAAACTCTGGGAAGCTGACAAACCCCGCTGGGAAAAGGTTTTCTCCAGGGTGGGGGAGATCGTCTGGAATGCGCGCCAGGCAATCGAGAGGGGTGACATTGCTGAATTGGGCAGGTTGATGAATTCTAATCACGAGTTATTGCAGAAAATGACTGTCTCGTGCAAGGAGTTGGACCAATTAGTGGAGGCCGCGCTAAACTCAGGCTCCCTGGGGGCAAAGCTTTCGGGCGGCGGCCGCGGCGGGAATATGATCGCGCTGGTGGATAAAGAGAACGCCCCGGCAGTGGCCAGGGCGCTCAGTTCCGCAGGTGCGAAACGGACGATCCTTACACAGGTGGGGTGATCACGGCTGGACCGTAATACTGGCAACCAGCGCATCGAGCGCAGCCAGCGTGGGGGTGTAACTGTCGGATGGCTGGGAATTCAACAGGTTGGAGATATCCGTAAGATAGGAAACATAATTGGCGGCGAATTCTTCCTGGCTTTGGCCACTGGGCAGCGTGTCGGCATTGAATGGCAGGACGGCATTGTTTATAGGCATGATCGCCGACACCCAGTAAAGCCCATCGCTGGTTAACCCCTGGTATGTATAAAACAGGTCATGATTGTTGATCGGGGCAAAGTATTGCGCGTATAGCGTAATGAAACGGATACCGCCTCCGTTCCCAAAGGGGATCACCTGGTATTGCGCATGAAATACCTGGGCTGCATTGAAGACCGGCAGCAGCGGCAGGCTGTCACCCGTTGGCCCGCCTCCGATCAAAACCTGCAGGGCGGCCACCTGCCCGGGGATGGTTTCAGGCAGGAGAGGGACATACTGTGCGACCGGTAAAATGGATATGTGTGCGTCCCAAAATTTATCGGAGAGGACAAACCCCTGCAAGGTAAGGTTGGTGTACTGGGGGGCGATGTCCGATCCCTTCGGTAGTCGCTGGAATCGTCTCACAGTTGTACCCGGAAGCCAGCGTCGGGTCGAGGTAAAAGGAGAGTTCGTTGCAGGTGACGTTCGCCACGACCCCGGGAGGCTCGGTGGGAACAATGGTATTGGTGGGCTCAGGCGGGGAGGTTGGTCCCGGAGGAGTGGTTGGCACAGGCGGCAGGGTGGCTGCCGGCTGGGTGGGTATCGTTGGAATGGTACAGGCGAACAACATCAGGGCGAGCAGGATATACGGAATTCGATTTTTCATTTCTCCTCCGGGATTTTTGGTTGTCACAAAACAATCTTTTTGTATTCTAATCCAAGCATACAGCAATATTATTATGCGTGCAAGTAATAAAAAGGGAAAATCGGGCGTTCACTTGTTTTCCGATCCGAAATGATATACACTCGAATCAAGTAGCTTTCATATTAAATAGAAAACACCTATTTTTCTAAAAAGGAGGGTCTATGAAGCAATTCTCTCACGCCTGGCTGGCCTTTAAAGCCATCGAACGGTTGGAGAAGGCGAACCTGGGAAAGGATCGTCAGAACGCGGATGAACTGATCCGCTGGTTTTGGGACCACCGGGATGGGGTCATCCGGGGAGCCTGGTATCCCGATATGGTCATCAAGGATATGGCTACCAGCCATGTTTTAAAATTGACTCCCCTTACGCAGGGACCTGGTGTTTTTGGAAAACTTCCCGCTACGAGTAAAATAAAATATTATGCCGTCCGCTCACCGGTCTATGAGCTGGCTTATAAACAAGACCCGGATACCAACCTGCCCGAACGCTGCGAAGCCCTGGCACAATCCGTGATCGACAACCTGAAAATGGTCGACACCGAAAATAAGGGGTCGCCGGTCTCCCCCACCAACAACCACACTGCCACGCGGCTCTTCATGCTCAGCCACTACATTGCCGATGCGCATATGCCCTTCCACTGCGACAGCCGAAAATTCTCGAAGGGGGTTGATTTACACGCGCTGATCGAAGGACTTTGGGACGATGAGATCCGGAATTTTTATGAGATAGACTTTTTAAATGAACGCTTCTATTACAACCCGGAGGGTTACCCACTGCGCAAGCAGCCCGGGTTCGAAGCCTCCTTTCTCAGCCAGGTTGAGCAGGGTTTTGCAGAGCGAAAATTCACCCCTTCCTTCGGTGACGGAACCAATGTGCGCGCGTGCATGCTGACCGTCTGCCAATATTCCTACCTGCTGGCGTATGCTTTCATCCCGCCCAATTTCAACGAGACCAATATCACCGCCCAAAACTGGCAGTCCCTGCAGGGGCAAACCCCGGATTTCAAGCAGCTCTCCGTGATCGTATTTACAGATGCCATCGACGCGATTGCACGCATCTGGCTGAATGTATGGAGTCGTTATTTGGAGTGGAAGAAGTAGTCTGGGATCCAATAATATAAAGAAAGGAGGTTTCCTTTTGGAGACCTGCTTTTCTTTATTTCGAGCATAACAATCCTGGATAAAATCCGATTCCTAGAACCCCTGCTGTTCCGTCCGGGCGATGATCTCTTCCTGGAGCGCTTCGCTCAGATCGCAGAAGTAATCCGAATAACCGGCCACCCGCACGATCAGATCGCGGTATTGTTCCGGGTCATTTTGGGCTTTGCGCAGGGTCTCTGCGTCCACTACATTAAATTGGATATGGTGACCATTCAATTTGAAATACGAGCGGATAAGGTTCACCAGTGCATCCAGTCCGGTCTCGTCCGCCAGCAGGGCGGGTGTGAACTTCTGGTTGAGCAGCGTACCGCCGGTGCGGACGTGATCCATTTTGGCAGCCGACTTGAGCACGGCGGTCGGTCCGATGCGGTCCGCGCCCTGGACCGGGGAAATGCCCTCCGATAAGGGTGCCCATGCCCGCCGCCCGTCGGGGGTTGCGCCGGTCACCGATCCGAAATAAATGTGGCAGGTGGTGGGCAGCAGGTTGATGTGATACTCGCCGCCGCGCGTATTTTTCCGCCCGTCAATTGCATTGAAATACGCGTCGAAAACGCGCACATAGCAGGTCATCGGCGGCATCCTCATCGTTACCGTATCGCGGCGTTTTATTGATTAACATCAGGCGTTCGCGCTCGTGACCCGAAAAATCAGCCTCCAGCAGGTCGAGCAATTCTGCCATCGTCATCGTCTTGCGCTCGAAGACGTGCGTCTTGATGGCCGACAGGCAGTCGGTGATGGTGCCCATACCCACGCCCTGGATGTATGAAGAATTGTAGCGCGGTCCGCCGTCGTGATAATCCCTGCCCTTCAGGATGCAATCATCCACCAGCAGCGACAGGAATGGTGCGGGCATGTTTGCGGCGTACAAGCGTTCGATGACATTATTGCCGCGCACCTTGACATCCACAAAATGAAGCATCTGCTTTTCGAAGGCAGAGAACAGGTCGTCAAAGGATGCAAAGGCTGTGGGATCCCCCGTATGAGGTCCAAGCTGCCGCCCGCTGCGCGGGTCGAGACCGTCGTGCAGGGTCAGCTCGAGGATTTTCGGGATATTGAAATATCCGGTCAGGATGTAAGCTTCCTTGCCAAAGGCACCTGTTTCCACGCACCCGCTCGTCCCGCCCTCACGTGCATCCTCCAGGGACTTTCCCACCCGCACCATTTCTTTTACCACCAGGTCCGAGTTGAAGACCGACGGCTGACCGAACCCGGTGCGGATGATCCTTCCAGCGCGTTTGATGAACTGGTCGGGACTCTTTTCGCTGACCTGGATGGAGGTGGATGGCTGGAGCAGGCGCATCTCCTCGACCACATCCAGGATCAAATAGGTGACCTCGTTTACCCCGTCCGCGCCGTCCTGCAGCAACCCGCCCAGGTTGATCTGGGCAAAATCGGTATAGGTGCCGCTCTCGGCGGCGGTCACACCCACCTTGGGCGGGGCGGGCTGGTTGTTGAACTTGATCCAGAAACACTGCAGCAATTCTTCGTAATGCTCCCGTTTATTCCGGCCCAGGTCATAGAATGGCGCCAGGTGCCGGTCCAGGTGACCGGGACAGAACGAATCCCAGGTGTTCAGCTCGGTGGTCACTCCCAGGTGGACGAACCAGTAGTATTGCAGCGCCTCGTGGAAATCGCGCGGGGCGCGGCCCGGGACGTGCCTGCAAACATCAGCGATCTTATTCAGCTCCGCGCTGCGCGCGGGATTTTTCTGTTCTTTGGCTTGTTTTTGAGCTTCATCAGCGTAGCGCTCCCCCAAACGGATCAGCGCAGCCGCGCAGATCCGCATGGCTTTCAACTCTTCCTGCCTGGCGTATGCCGTCGGGTCATGCAGGAAATCCAGGCTTTCAAGCTGGGAATTAATATCATCAATGAAATCCAGCATGCCCTTTTGGTAGATCTTTCCGTCCAGCACGGTATGTCCGGGCGAGCGCTGCTCCATGAATTCAGTAAAGATGCCTGCCTCGAAGGCGGCTTTCCATTCGCCGGTCATTTCGCGGAAGAGACGGTCGCGTAACGATCTTCCGCCCCAGAACGGGATGATCTTCTCTTCATAGGCGTGCCGGGTTTTGGGGCTGACTTTGAAGGACGTTTTCGGGCGCGAGTCCAGGATATCCAGGTCTTCCAGCGAATGACAGCACAGCTCGGGGTAGGTTGGGGCTGCCTTTGGCTCGGTCCCTTTCTCTCCCACAATGAGTTCCCCTCCCCGATCGTGATGGTCTTGTGCTCCATCAGGTGGGAAAACAACATCGCCCTTTGCACCGGGATGGAAATCGAGGGGCTGGAGGGTTGACCCTTGTAGAATTCGGTCACCAGCTCGGCACGCTCGGACGAGACCGATTCCGGTGCATCAAGTGACTGCTGGCGGAGTTTGCGCACACGCTCGTTCATGGGCATGGGATACCTTCCAGGTTCATTTTACCGCTAACCCGTACCCTGTAAGCAGGGCACTGATCGTTTGCATGTGCTCCTGGGTGGGCGAGGGAACATCTGCCAATTCGTAGTTCATCCCCATCCCGGCATACTTTCCCTCCGCGATATGATGATAGGGGAGCAGTTCCACCGGGGGGACATTCGGCATGGAAGAAAGGAAGGAACCGGTCTGGCGAAGATTTTCTTCGTCATCGTTGATGCCGGGGACGATCGGGATGCGGATGATGATTTTATGCCCCAGTTCTGACAGCCTGCGCAAGTTGGCAAGGATGGTCGCGTTCGAAACACCAGTCCAATGGTGGTGGCGCGCTTCGTCGATCAGTTTAAGGTCATACAGGAACAGGTCCACGTTTTGACGAATTTCATCGAGCACTTTCCAGGGAGTAAAACCGGTGGTATCCACCGCGGTGTGCAGGGATCGCGAGCGGCATGCAACCAGGAGCTCCAGCAGGAAGCGGGGCTGTGCCAGCGGTTCCCCGCCCCCAAAGGTGATCCCGCCCCCCGATTGCTCATAGAAAACTGTGTCGCGTTCCAATTCGTCCACCACCTGCTGGACGGTCATCACCTTCCCAATGACCTGCAGGGCTTCAGCATTACAGGCCGCGGCGCACTCTCCGCTGACCTTGCAGCGTGCCCGGTCGATCAGGATGACATCCCCCGCGCGGCTCACTGCCTCATGCGGACAGACCTGCAGGCAGTCATCACACAGGATGCAGCGCGCAGGGCGGAAGATCAATTCCGGTTGATAAGAGCGTCCCTCGGGATTGTGACACCAGCGGCATTCCAGCGGGCAGCCTTTGAAGAAGACTGCCGTGCGAATGCCCGGACCATCGTGGATGGAATATTTGCGGATGTCGAAAACAGTACCGGTAATCATCTCATGCATTTTACCAATAATGCGGATGGAGGGGAAATTCACGATTAAATGTATCGACACGTCATTGTAAGATTTCATAAATGATAACATAATATATGTAAGGAGGAATTTATGTCCACCCTCGATAAAATTGCTTTCTTCCAAAACCGTCGTGACGAAGTTCCCAACCAGGTGCTGGCGAAGGAACTGGCGGAGACAAAAAACCAGGATGGGATCCGTGAGATCGTCCAGAACCTGGAGAATAAAAATAAGAATGTCCGCAGCGACTGTTTGAAGGTGCTTTACGAGATCGGCTATCTTGACCCCGGACTGATCGCCGACTACTACAGCGCATTTCCTGAAATTACTGAAGAGCAGGGACAACCGTATGGTTTGGGGAGCCATGATCGGGCTGGCAACCATCGCCCACCTGCATCCCGGGGAAATTTGGGCACAGGTTGACGATCTGTTTCGGATCACCGAATCAGGAACGGTCATTACACTGGTGTGGGGGATCCGCACGCTGGCGCGGGTCGCGGCAGCCGATCCGGAATACAACGACAAGATATTCCCCTTCCTGTTGGACCAGGTCCGGACATGCATTCCGCGGGACGTGCCCACCCACGCCGAGAGCATGCTCTGCGCGGTCGACCCGGGAACAAAGGGGAAATTGCTTTCCATCCTGGAAGCTCGTCGGAATCGAACTGACACCTGCGCAATTGGTCCGGTATAAGAAGGTGCTCAGGCGAGCTCGAGGAAATTTGATAGCCCGGAAAGGTCACTTTAGGACCACGACCGGGTTGGTCAGTTTCCCAAGGCCTTCGATCTCCACCTCCACGCTGTCTCCCGCCACGAGAGGTCCCACTCCGGCCGGGGTTCCGGTGAAAATTATGTCCCCCGCCTCGAGGGTCATCACGGAGGAGATGAAGGCGATCAGCACGTTCACGTTGAAAACCATGTCACGCGTGGAAGCCATCTGGCGCGGCTGCCCGTTGACTTTGCAGGTGATGATCGCGTCCGAGGGGTCGAAGTCGGTGTCTATCCATGGTCCGAACGGACAAAAGGTATCGAACCCTTTGGCGCGTGTCCATTGACCGTCCAGGGCTTGGAGGTCGCGGGCGGTCACGTCATTTCCAACGGTGTAGCCGAAAACCAGCTCACAGGCTTTCTCCGTGATGATGTTGCGCCCGCGCTTGCCGATCACCACCACCAGTTCAGCCTCGTGTTCGATCTGTTGGGATTGGGCCGGCAAAATGATCTGATCGCCCGGGTTGATAATGGAGGAAGGCGGCTTCAGAAAAATCAGGGGCACCTTCGTCACTTCGACTTTTTGTTCCCTGGCGTGCTCCATATAGTTGCGCCCGATGCAAATGATCTTGGACGGTTGGACCGGGGCGAGCAGTTTAACCTCCACCAGCGGGGTATCAGCTTCAAGCCGGTGGTATTCGCCAAAAATGTCCCCTTCAATGGGACCGATTTTATTTTCCAGGATCCAGCCGTAACGCGTGGCTTCATTCTTTTTCTGGTAACGGACGATTCGCATGCTGTTCTCCGGGGATGGATTTCGAAAAAGTGTATCACAGTTGAAGAAATCTCGGTATAATAACCACTCCAAGGCGCAAAGCCCGTATGGATGTTTAGCACTCTTTAGGGTCGCGCTTCTAGAATAGCAATCTAATAGCCCTCATGGGCGCATAGCTCAGTTGGTTACACAGCACCCGTATGGGTGGACGCGACTCTCTCAATTTGAGTTCCCCCTTTGGGTCGCACCGATGGATTAACAAAAGAACAGCCCTCACGGGCGCATAGCTCAGTTGGTTAGAGCGCCTCTCTTACACAGAGGAGGTCAGGGGTTCGAGTCCCTTTGCGCCCACTCAAACACCCCCATTCTTAGGGGTGTTTGGTTCATTAATTCAGATAAAGGGCTCCACCCACGAAAAGGCAAAGCACGGATGCATCGTGGAAGATTTAAAAAATCCCAGACATTGCTTCCACTCCAACTATTCAATTGATTGCCCCCTAAAGTTCACTTTTGACCATATTACACCCCCTCTATACCCCCACGACACCCCAGAAAAGAGATTTTGAGAATATTCGGACAATTTAATTCCGATAATTTAATATCATTTTGAGCATTCGAACGAATCGCGGGTCTCGTAAGCTGTACAATAAGTAGTATAAATGTTGTTGCAGTAACGTTTACAATTCTTCTCACGCCGACTTATTTCACAAAATATTTATCATCAGATCATGATCTTGTTCCCAGTGGGATACAACAACTTAATAGTTATCGATTAATTTCATCTCTTTTTGGGATACTTCTGATCATAGGTGGTTCAATTTTACTGATAGTTAAAAATTTAAGTTAAAAGTTCAAAAAATAATGGAATTTTTGAATTTCGGATTATTTGATGGAAAAAAACTCAAGAGAAGAGAACCTTTTCTTTTTTTACTATTTATAGGGCTTATCGGAATTTCAGGTTTTACATTGATGTTATGGATTACGCCTTATGGTGCAGGTGTAAGTCCAGACTCGACTACTTACATAGGTGCTGCGAAAAGCATATTGGCAGGGAAGGGATTTTACCTGAATGGCAGCCCTATTACCCATTATCCCCCGCTCTATCCATTATTCTTGGCTGCAACGGGACTATTGGAAAACAACCTTGTTCAG
The DNA here is from genome assembly GCA_963826215.1 of uncultured Chloroflexia bacterium. Classification (GTDB taxonomy): domain Bacteria; phylum Chloroflexota; class Anaerolineae; order Anaerolineales; family Villigracilaceae; genus UBA877. Next base: position 1,211,887 of record CAWGWL010000033.1, read on the forward strand.
GCAGCACGCTTCTTAAATGCGTTCCTATTCGGTGTAAATTTAGGGCTAATAGCATTGGCGGTGTATTTGGCAGGGGGACGCAACTTCTTGACAACCACATTTGCTGCAATTTTTTTCTTATCCTCAGCGTCATTCATTGAACTGCATGCAATGGCATGGACTGAGCCTCTTTTTATCACGTTCTTCCTGGCTTGCGTCATATTACTTTGTTTGTATGTTATTAAGCCAGCAATGTCTATGCTAATTGCATCATCCGTGGTACTGGGATTATCACTCGTAACGCGCTACGTTGGTATTGCCTTTGTTCCGGCAGCATTGTTAATCGTGTTTATGAACGGAAGGGAACGCAATTTTGGACGAAGGTTTTTAAATACGATTATCTACCTTGCATTTACTTGCGCACCACTTGTAACCCTGTTAGCAAGAAACTTAATTGTGGCAAAATCGGCAACCAATCGTAGTTTCGTAATCCATCCTGTGCTTGTATTGCCATATGGTTCGAAACTAATTCAAATTGTGTTTGATTTTTTTGCACCTATCTCACTTCCCGGAGGAGTTAGACCAGCCATTTTTGGGTTGATTGCAGTATTTCTAATTGTGCAGATTGTTTTATTTTCGAGGCGACATTTCAAGGACATTACCTGGCATTCGATGAACTGGCGTACTATGGGTATCGTAATGCCATTTTCATGTCTATTATTTTCCATTTCTTATGTGTTGTTCTTGTACATATCAATCTCCTTTTTCGATGCCGCCACACCAGTAGACTCTCGGATATTGTCACCAATTTTAATAATCTTAATTGTAGGAGTCTTTTCAGCAATATGGACCATATCACAAAAACTAAATAAACCCATCTTATGGTTATGCTTCATCCTATTTGTATCAATATCCATTTTTATGAAAACACCTGGAGCAATTAAGTCGGCGGTGGAAATTCAGAATAATGGCTCAGGATATACATCTAGACAATGGCAAAATTCAGAGAGCATAGCGTTTATCAAGTTGCTACCGAACAATGTGAAAATATACTCAAATGGAGCAGATGTACTGAATTTTTTGACTGAAAAGCTATCGTTTTCTGTACCTAGCAAGACTTCTTCATTAACTATGGAAGTAAATTCTCTTTATAACGAGCAGCTTGATATTATGTGCAAAAATATCATAGAGAATGGAGCATTGTTGGTGTACTTTGATCAAATTAGGAGATGGTATCTACCAACTAAAGAAGAAGTAGCATCAGCTTGCAGGCTACCCATTTTGGTCAGCTTTGCGGATGGAACAGTGTTTGGCGATAGAACTAAATGAGTTTGACACCAGGGAAGTAGATCATTTGGCGGTGACTGCACTGGTTGCTAACCGATAATCGAAAAATAATCGGAGTAAAGAGCTATTTATCATACTCACATTTAAGTAAATAATCATTATGTTGAGAAGAGGCTACAATCATTTTAAGATAGTCTTGGACGTTTTCTTTTCATTTTTTTCGTCAATTATCTATCCATTCTAACAAATAGAGAATCGCGACTAATCAACGACAAAGATTGTACCGAAGTCCATTTTATTCCTCCTTGGATTTGTAATTTGACTTGCTCTTCTTGCTTCATACCTGCTGCAACCGGCTGCAATGCCGGTAACACGGTATCGTAAACATGGAAATGGATGGAATATACCCCCCAGGTGGCGATTGGATGGAGATAGGAAAACCACTCCTGTAAGGGATGGACACTAAGCGACTACCTCAAGAACTCTCTTACACGGAGGAGGTTCAGGGGTTCGAGTCCCTTTGCGCCCACCTTGCATAAGACCTGTCAGGATGTTCAACCCTGACAGGTCTTTTTGGATGAAGTCGTGCTTTTTCTCACTTGACCCGCCTCCCTGCCCGGAATATACTAACCTCGCATTCTTTCATAAACACATTTTCACGCATTCCCAATAAACCCAGCCATTTTGCAGGAGACTTTCCCATGTCTGACTTCCTTTTCCGCGGTTCACTCGCCGACCTTGACCCCGAAGTATATGAATTAACCCAGATCGAGGCCGAACGGCAGGCTCGCAAGATCATCCTCATCCCCTCCGAGAGCCAGGCTCCACTGGCAGTGCGCGAAGCCATGTCTTCCGCCTTCCAGAATATTTATGCCGAAGGCTACCCCAATAAGACCGATCAGAAATTGACCCAGGCAGAGATCCTGGATTACCCCGTCCGGATGGCAAATTTCCGGCGTTTTTCGGACCCGCGTTTTTACAAGGGCACCGAGTATGCCGACATCATCGAATCCCTGGCGAAGCGCCGCTGCGCTGAAGCTTTCGCCGCCAACAATGTCAAACCCGAGCAGATCTATGTCAATGTCCAGGCCCTTTCAGGCGCACCCGCCAATAACGCGGTCTACCACGCCCTGGTGCAGCCGGGTGACACGGTCATGGGCATGAATTTGTTCCACGGGGGTCATCTCACGCACGGTTCCACCGCCAACCGCTCCGGTCAGTATTACCACATCGTCTCCTATAGTGTTGACCCGCACAACGAGCAGATCAATTACGATGACGTGCTGGCGCTCGCCAAGGAAAACAAGCCAAAAATGATCATCTGCGGTTACTCCTCCTACCCGTGGATTCCGGATTGGAAGAAATTCCGCCAGATCGCGGACGCGGCCGGTGCCTTCCTCCTGGCTGATATCTCCCACATTGGCGGGCTGGTCGCGGCAGGGGTGGTGCCCTCCCCGATCGGGTATGCCCATGTCATCACCACCACCACGCACAAGACCCTGGATGGCCCGCGCGGCGCCGTCATCCTGACCACCGACCCCGAACTCGCCAAAAAGATCGACCGGGCCATCTTCCCGGGTGAACAGGGCGGTCCGCATGTCCATATTTTTGCAGCCCTGGCTCTCACCTTCAAGCTTGCCCGTACCCGTGAGTTCGAGAAACTTCAAAAGCAGACCATTAAGAACGCGCTGGCCATCTCCGAACGGCTGAAGGAACGCGGTTTCCGCATCCCGTTCGGCGGCACCAACTCGCACATGCTCAATGTGGACGTCTCCACGATCAAGGGTCCGGATGGCACCTCCCTCAGCGGGGATAATGCCGCCCGCATCCTGGATGTTGCCGGCATCGTGGTTAACCGCAATACCATCCCGGGCGACAAGAATGCCCTCGACCCGTCCGGCATCCGCCTCGGCACCCCCTGGATCAGCCAGCGTGGCTTTGATGAAGAAAAATCAAGGGAGCTGGCAGACATCATCGCCGATGTGCTCCTGGCCTCCGCCCCGCATTGTGTCCCGAACCCCAGGGGCAGCAGCCCGCGGCGTGCCAAGCTGGATTTCAAGATCCTGAACGATGCCCGCATCCGGGTGCGCGACCTGGCAAGTTCCTCAGGTGTGGATTTCGAGCCAACCATGCATGGCTATCCGCATTTCTATTACCTGGATGAAAAGGGAACCAGCGGCTCTTACGAGCTGATGGGTCCGGAAGTGCACCAGTTCCTGAATTACGCCGTCACTTCTGACCTGTCGCTTCTGGAACACGGTGGCAGCCAGCCAACCAGGGTTATCACCCCGCTCGGCAAGGTCACCGGCACCCTCACCTGCGTGGATTGGGATCATTACCGTTTGTCCCTGCCCCCCGCAAATGCCAACCTGGCTGTCACCTGGCTGAGGGATTTGTCTGACGCCTATACCTCCTTCAACCTTGACGGCTCACCCGATGGAACCCCGCGCCGTTTGCCGGGACCCATCGTGATCATCGAATCGGTCGCAAAGGTCAAGCCGGCTGTGCCCGCCAAAGCGGAGCCTGAAAGCGATCTCAAACCCTACTATATCGGGGTGAAGGGCCGCGGGAAGGAAAAATCCCTTCCAGTCTTCAAATGGACTCCCCCCGCAGAATCCCTCCGCCGCACCCCTCTCTACGAAGTGCATAAGGAAATGGGTGCCAGGATCATCCCGTTCGCGGGCTGGGAAATGCCGGTCTGGTATTCATCTGTGCTCGAAGAGCACCTGGCTACCCGCCAGGCTGCCGGTCTGTTCGATGTTTCCCACATGGGTGTTTACCAGGTGGAAGGCGATGACGCCGCGGCTTTCCTGGATTCGGTGGTTGCCAATAATTGCGGTGGGCTTCATGCCCGGCGAAAGTCTTTATTCCCAGTTCCTGACTCCCGACGCCGAGGTGATCGATGACACCCTCATCTATAGGCGGGCCTGTGACAAGTTCCTGATGGTGGTCAACGCCTCCAACGACGACAAGGACCGCGCCTGGCTGGAAGCCGTTCGCGACGGCAGGGTGAAAGTGGATAATGCCCGTCCGGGCGCGCGCTGCTATGGTTACAATGCCGTCATCCGCAACCTGCGCGATCCGAAAGCAGGGCGAGGACATGCGCGTGGATATCGCCCTGCAGGGTCCCAGGAGCCTGGACATCCTGCTGGCAATGGGTGTCAACGCCGATACGCGCCGCCGCGTTATGGCGTTGAAGCGCACCAACCTGTGCGATGCCGTGGTGGGAGGTTTTGATTTGATCGTTTCGCGCACGGGTTATACCGGGGAAAAGATGGCTTTCGAATTGTTCGTCCATCCTGAAAAAGCGGTCGCCTTCTGGCATGCGGTCCTTAAAGCCGGGCAGAAGTTTGGCATCAAGCCCATCGGTCTGGGCGCCCGCGATTCCCTGCGCACCGAGGCCGGGCTGCCGCTCTACGGTCACGAGATGGGCGAAGGCTCCGGCAAGAGTGGTCAGGCCGACCTGGGCGTGGGTGAATCGGGTTTTGGAGCCTACGTGAAGACCAGCAAACCCTGGTTCATCGGGCGCGAAGCTTACATCGCTCGCGAAAGCACCCGCACGGGCGTGGTGATCCGCTTCCGCTTCCCCGAGAAGGGCGTGCGCATGGCTCACAATGCCGACCCTCTGCTTGACAAGCGCGGGCGCGTCATCGGCTGGGTGACCAGCTGCGCGGCCGACATGGACGGCACTCTCACCGGTCAGGCTTACGTCGAATTGAAATATGCCTCCGAAGGGACGCCGATCTTTGTCTACCAGTCCGCCCCCGACAAATTCGGTCCCGCCCCTGCAGATATGAAACTCGGGGATAAAGGCTTGCTTCCCACCGAAGCGGTCGTGGTCAGCAGGTTTCCGAAGCTTTAATTTGACTTATGATTAACAAGAACAGGGAGAGCGGAAGTTCGCTCTCCCTGTTCTGTTTAAATCTCTTTATGAAAGACGGTGCACCGTTACTTGGTAATGGTGAATGTATCGATGGTGACACCCGAGTTATTGACGATCTTGGCTGTCAGCGTGTTGCCGCTGATCGTAAACTGCGCCGAAGCTGTAAGCCTTGGTGGCGCTGACGATGTTGGGCTGACCGCTGGCAGGAGAGTAGAGCGGAGCTCCGCCCCCACCCACGGTGAGGTGGGTCACGCCGTCCACGGAAGCACGCGCATAGTAGTGGTTGTGCCCCGAAAGCACCATGGCAACCCCGTACTGCACGAATAACGGCTGCAGCGCAGTTTGGACGGTGGTGTTGTTGGCATGCCCGCCGTTCGCTGACCAGCCCGGTTCGTGGATCATGACGATCTTCCAGGTTTTGGTCGAGGCTGCCAGGTCGGCTTTGAGCCAGTTGTACTGTGCGGACCCGGCTGTGTAAGCTGTATAGGCATCCATCATGACAACGTGCATGGGACCGTAATCGAACGACCAGTATAGACCGCCCGATTGGAACGGCTCGGGCCAATAGCGCTTCCAGAATGTAGCGCTGCCCTCGTGGTTGCCTCGGATGCCGATGTCCGAAAGGTTGGCATCCTGCGTGCGCAGGTTGGTGTATGCCGCCGCGAACCATTCGCTGGTCCAGGCGCTTTCACTATCGCCGCTCACCCAGTCGCCCACGTTCAGGTTTAGGGATTGGAATGCCGGGTCGGACTTGTACAAGGCGACCACCTGTCCGGCAATCCCGTTGTGGACGCTGCCGTTGGTGCGCGTATCGCCATAGGAGGTGAATTTGACGCTGGTGGCATTGGAAGCAGGCGCAGCGTAGAACGTGCCGCCCGAGCACTGCGTTCCAACCACCACCTGGTAGTAATACTTGGTTCCGGGGGTCAGCCCTGAAATATCATATTGGTAAAGGTGGTTGGTGGTATCGGTGGGAGTGACCGCAATGTTGCCCAGGCTGTAGCTGGTGCTGGTGCCCCATTGTATTTGGAAGGTAGCCGCTGATGACCACTGCCAGAATACCCTCATCTTGGTGTTGGTCACCGGTGAAGATCAAGGTGGGACCCTTCGTCAAAACGACCGGGGTGCAGGTGGTCGAAACGGCAGTGCTTGTCGCCGTGGCAACCGGAGTTTTGGTTGCAGTCGCAACCGGAGTCTTTGTAGCGGTGGCAATTGCAGTGCCCGTGACAGTGGGCTGCCTGGTCGGGGTTCGGGTGGCTGTGGCTGCAGTGGTGGGAACCGGCGTGGAGGTCGGTCCGCCCAGCCCGCCGATCGTCAGCACGAGTTGAGGTGCATTGGCTGCCACTTCCCGTGAAGCCATGCTGGTATTGGTGGTGTTTGCAGTGTCGAGCCCCAGGTTGTAGGTCCCGTCAGCCTTGACCAGGCTGGTGACATTCACTTCCACCCAGCTCTGCGGCTGTGAATGGGAGTGAATTGTTGATCACAGCTCCCAGGGCAGGTGCATTGGCATAGGTGAGGCCGCTTTCTGTCCAGGTGTTGTCCGCCACGGAATGGACGGAGAACCCGGAGGTGTTGGCGCTGTTGGCAGTAGATGCGCAGGATGGCCGATTGGACGGTCCGGCCGGAAACTCCGCTCACAGCAAAGCGCAGGTAAGCGCGCGTATCGGGCGAACTGTCCACCCTGAAGTTGCTTAATCCGCCGTAGTTGAGGCTGGGGGATGTCGAGATGCACATACGAGTCAGCCGCGGGATTGACGGTAATGACGGACGATGAACCCGGAGTTGCCGTGGCGACCGGCACGCTCGTGGAGGTTGCTGTGGAAGCAGGCTTCGGAGTGGATGTCGCGGTGGACGCCGGCTTGGTCGTGGAAGTTGGCGTGGCAGTCGCCCCGCCTGACCCGGCAACGGTGACCACCAGTTGAGGAGCATTGGCTGTCGTCTCCCGTGAGGCCAGGCTGGTGTTGGTGGTGTTGGCGCTGTCGATCGCCAGGTTGTAGGTTCCATCTGCCGTGACGTACGGAGTGACATCCACCTCCACCCAGGCAGCCGCGTTGAAGGGCTGCGAATTGTTGATCACGGCTCCCACCGCCGGTGAATTGGTGTAGGTGATGCCGCTCTCTGTCCAGGTGTTATCCGCCACGCGATGGGCTGAAAAACCGGTGGTGTTGGCGGTGTTGGCATAGATGCGCAGGATGGCCGATTGGACCGTCCCGCCTGCCACGCCGCTCACCACGAAACGCAGGTAACTGCGAATGATCGGCGAACCATCCACCCTTAGGTTGGCAGCTGTGCCGTAGTTGGTGCCGGCGGAGGTTTCGATTACATATGCATCCGCAGTTGGGTTAAAAGTTATTGCGGGTGCCGGTGCTGGAGCAGCCTGTTGTGGACGCATGCACTACCGCATTGGCATTCAATGCCAGGGAAAGTACGATCAGTAAATTCACGAACCGGTAAAAGGTTTTCTTTGCAAACATTAACGATAATCCTTTCTTTGATCAGGCCGCTTTAATAAGCTGTTCGGTCTGTTTTTCCAGGTCGTTTTTTATTCGAAGGGACCTGGCCTTCTTGACCGGAATTGATCCGGCTGACGTGTCTACCGATAAATTTGACATTGGTTTTGGGTTTTAGGGTTATAGGCGTCATTTTCCATTCGTATGCAATACATCCAGGTATTGCCCATACCCTGAAGCGCTTTGCCACTGCGTGGCAGGTTCGACGATGGTGCCTTCCCCCCATTCGCTGAAGGTGGTGATCAACTGCCAGTTGGCACCCGAAGCCACCATATCTTTTACATTCTGTGTCCAGCGGTTGAGATCACGCGCCAGGCGTTCAGGATTTCCTTTCAGCCAGAAACCCGGGCTGATGCTGTAACTGTAGCTGCCCTGCGAATCGGCAGCCGCCGCGGGGGCGTACTGGTGCCAGCTGTCCGGCTGGCTGGCGCATTGGGCATACCCGGGGAAAACCTTGAGCACGATATAGGCTCCCATCGTGTCTGCCTGCTTCCAGCGGTCTGCCATTCCACAGCCGTCGTTGCCGTCCGCATACACGTAGACCACAAATTTTCCATTCACCCGCAAAAAGCTCGGATCCCTGGCATATTTACTGAGGATGTAATTCAGGTCGGCCTGGATCTGGCTGACGGACGGGTCTCCCTGGCTCTCATTTTCATAATAAAGCGCCCAGCGGAAGTTCGTGCCGGCCGCGGCAGTCAGCAGTCCGGCGATCTTGGTATCCGTCTGGCTGCCCTGGCCCCACCAGGAAGCGATCCCGGCCTGGATATTGCCGTACTGCATCATGGCAATGTGCTGCTTGAGGATGTTCTGGTCCAGCGAGCTGTAGTAGCCCAGTTGGGGCGTGTAATTGGTGTATGGGGTGATCCCCAGTTGGTTCCAGGCTTCCGGGAACCAGGGGTAATAGAACGCGGCCCGGATCGGGAAGGATGGCTGCCAGCTTGTTCCCCCGCCGCTGGTCGGAGTGCTGGTGGGTACGGGAGTTTTGGTTGCAGCGCTGGTTGGCGCGATTGTTTTTGTGGGGTGCGGGATGCTGGTTCGTTGGGGTTGCAGGGACGCTGGTCTTCGTGGGTGTTGCAGGCACGCTGGTCTTCGTGGGCGCCTTGGTCGCTGTCGCAGTTGCCTGGCTCGACCGTGGTGACCACCAGTTGCGGTGCCTTGCTGCCGCTCTCGCGTGAACCCAGGCTGGTATTGGTGGTGCTCGTGGTGGTTAAAGCCAGGTTGAAGGTGCCGTTTGCTTTGATATAACTGGTGACATTTACTTCCACCCAGGTTCCGGCGCTGAGCTGTTTCGAACTGGCAATGACATTCCCGGTCGCCGGCGAATTGCTGTAAGTAATGCCGCTCTCGCTCCAGGTGTTATTCGACACGGACCTTACCGCCAAGCCGGTGCTGTCTGAACTGTTGGCGTAGAGTTTGAGTACGGCGGATTGAACGACTCCCCCGCTCAATCCACTTACCACAAAGCGCAGGTAACTGCGCGTCACCGGGGAGTTATCCACCCGCAGGTTCACCGCGCTGCCGTAGTTGCTGCCCGCAGACGATTGGATCACATAGCCGTCCGCGGTCGGCTTGAAGGTAATAGTGGTGGCTTGTGGGATGGCTGGCAGTGCAGTCGCGCCGACCGAAGTGACAGAAACAAATGCCATTGCTAGAACGACCGCTAAATTGATCAACCGGTAATGTGTATTTTTGTACAATTGGTTTTCCTTTCTACCTTAAGCTTCATCGTAACCAGGATTTTTTTATGCTTCAACAAATAATGGGTGATCTTCCCGTGCAGGCTGTTTAAAGCAGCCGCAAACGATCCGAGCGCTGAACAGCAAGACTACATCCCCGGTTTAACTGGTATGCATCTTTCTAAAATAATATGATTATGAAATTCATTGGGAAGGCAACAGTATAAACCCATTGTATGGTTATTTCTGTCATACAACCATCACAAATTTGTAATGTGGCATAGTCCTTTTGGGGGATAACCCGAGTGGAGACAAAGGGAAATGTCCAGTTTGCCCTTTTACAGTGAAACCAATATCAATTTCTCCCCTGCTCAATTTATTATGCTTGCCTTTCGACCCCATTTCGTGCATAATAGATTTGAGAATTTTTCTATCCATATTAGTAAAGGAAAATCACATGCCTTACGATACGTTATTGGCTACGCGCATCCGAGCCGCACTCGGCCCACTGCCCAACCTGGTAGAAAAGAAGATGTTCGGCGGGGTCGGCTTCCTGGTCAACGGCAACATGGCCTGCGGCGTTCACAAGGACGACATGATCGTCCGGGTCGGTCCGCAGGCATCCGACCAGGCCCTTTCGCGCCCTCACACCCGCATTTTCGATATGACCGGGCATCCCATGGCAGGCTGGGTGATGGTCGCACCGGAAGGCATTCGCTCCGAGTCTGAACTTAAAGACTGGGTGGATCAGGGGCTGTCCTTCGCCGCCTCATTGCCCCCAAAGGAGAAATAATGGCAAAAAATCAGGTTGTCCAGAATCCGGAATACGACCTCAAGTCGGTGAAATTACCCTACCTGTCAGGTGGGATGCTGCGCCTGTTCGTCAGCCTGGTGGAAGGTCCACTTGCGGGGCCTGCTCATCCCCAGCCTGTTCAAGAGCGCCGGTCTCACCTGGCTGAGACAGCAGCGCTTCGACGAGCCGCCCACCCTGCAGCCGGTCAATTATTCCGGCGTCCCTGCTGTCGCAGCCGCCGCCGTTCCCCAGGCGGAGTGGCCCGCTGCCCCCGCCCTGCCCGGGCTGGGTTTCCGCTACAGCACCGTTCAGGATTATGCCAGGGCGTACCGGGACGGGAAGATCACTCCCGAGGATGTTGCTCACCGGGTCCTGGAGGCGGTGGTGACCAGCAATGCAGCCGAACCTCCCTTGCGGGCGATCATCGCCATGGACCGCGAGGACGTGCTCAGGCAGGCCCGTGAATCCACCCAGCGCATCCAGCGAGGGACGCCCTCTCAGCGTTTTCGACGGCGTGCCGGTGGCGGTCAAGGATGAGGTGGATATGCTCCCTTATCCCACCACCGTTGGCACCGCCTTTTTGGGGAACCTCCCCTGCAAGGAAGATTCCACGGTCGTCGCCCGCATGCGCTGCCGCCGGTGCACTGCTGATCGGCAAAGCCAACATGCACGAGATCGGCATCGGTGTGACCGGGCTTGAACCCCAATCTGGGCACAGCCCGCAACCCTTATAACCTCGACCACTTCACCGGCGGCAGTTCGAGCGGACCCGGCGCAGCCGTTGCCGCCGGTCTTTGCCCGGTTGCCATCGGCGCAGACGGCGGTGGCTCGATCCGCATCCCCTCCTCCTTTTGCGGCGTGGTCGGCATCAAGCCCACCTTTGGACGGGTCAGCGAGTTCGGCGCCGCGCCGTTATGCTGGAGCGTCGCCCACCTCGGACCCCTGGCTGCCACCGCCACCGACGCAGCCCTCGCCTATGCCGTCATGGCCGGGCCCGATCCGCGGGACCCCAATTCGCTGCGCCAGCCCGCTGCCCACCCTGGCAGGCTGGGATCAACTGGACCTGGGTGGTCTGAAGATGGGTGTCTACTGGCCCTGGTTCCGCCACGCCACCCCCGACATGGTCGCAGCCTGCGAAGCCATGCTCGCATAAATTCGAGAGCATGGGCGCTGAACTGCGCGAGGTCGTCATCCCCGACCTCGAGGCCGGGCGCATCGCCCACACCATCACGATCGCCGGGGAGATGGCGCACCTCCCTGGAACGCTATTACGCGGAGCACCACCGCCAGTACGGCGCGGATGTGCGCATCAACCTGGCACTGGCCCGCAGCTTCACCACCATGGACTTCGTCCAGTCCCAGCAGGTGCGCACCCGCATGATCGCCAACTTTGCGCGCGCCATCGAACAGGTGGACATGATCCTGACCCCCTCCACTGCCCTGCCCGCGCCGCTCATCCCCCCGGCAGCCCTGCCCGGATGGCGACTCGGACCTCTCGACCCTGGTCGAGATCATGCGCTTCGCCACGCCGGCCAACCTCACCGGGCTGCCTGCCATTTCCTTCCCGGTGGGCTACAACGAAGACAACCTGCCCCTGGGCATGCAGGCCATCGGCCGTCCCTGGCAGGAGGCCACCCTCCTGCGCCTGGCACTGGCTGCCGAGCGGGTGGTGGACCGCAAATCTCCCGAGTTGTTTTACCGCATCCTCCCGGAATAAGTACAGGGTTCATTAGGAGCTGATGAGACGGCTCACCTAGCCCTGATTCAACGAAAAAAACATCACATTCCGGAGCAACCCATTTTCACACGTTACGTAGATGAAGTGACCAGTCATTTGTAATTAGGAGGAAGGACACCATGAGAAAAACTGCAAGTCTTTTTTGGGGCATCGCCCTCATCCTGTTGAGCGCTGCCCTGCTGGCCGACCGGCTCGGCTACATTGATTTTTCCAGCATTTCAACCAACGCCTGGGTCTTCATTTTTGGCGGCGCTGCCATCCTGTTCCTGTTGAGTTACTTCCTGAACGGCTTCAGGCATTGGGGCTGGCTCTTCCCCACTTTTGTCTTTGCCGCCCTGTCTCTCACCATCTGGCTGGCCACCCGGGACATCACCGGGTCATTCCTGGGTGCTCCCATCCTGGCCGCCATCGCCCTGCCGTTCTACGTCGGCTTTGCCATCCAACCCCGTAACTGGGGTCTGCTCATCCCCGCCTGGATACTGACCATTCTCACCGTCATCACCCTGATGGCGGACCAGGTCGTCGGGACGCTGATCGGCGCGTTGTTCCTCTTCTCCGCCGCTCTGCCGTTCCTGATCGTTTTCCTGCCGAACCGCACCCGCCGCTGGGCGCTCATCCCAACCTGGGTGTTATTCATCCTCGGGCTGGTCACCCTGCTCGCGGACCATGTCAACGGGAACCTGATCGGCGCCCTGTTCATGTATTCCATTGCCCTGCCGTTCCTGGTTGTCTACCTGCTGGACCACTCCCGCCGCTGGGCGCTCATCCCGGCTGCGGTCATGGCCATCATGGGCACCTTTCCCCTGCTTTCCATGATTATCAGCGGGGACGTTGCCGGCGCAGTTGGGATGTTCCTGTTCGCCCTGCCCTTCTTCGTCGTTTACTTCCGCTGGAAGGAAGCCTGGTGGGCGCTCATCCCGGCTGGCATCTTCGCCTCCATCGGGGTTGTGGTGGTCTGCTCCATGTTCGTTCCCCAAAACAATGACCTCTGGAATGGCATCCTGACCGGCATCCTCCTGCTTGGCATGGGCCTCACCTTTGGATTGCTCTGGCTGCGCCGGGCCTCCCTGCCCACCGACTGGGCAAAGTATCCCGCCCTCGCTCTGCTGGTTGGCTCCCTGCTGGCCTTTATCCTGGGGAAAAACTTCCAGGATTACTGGGCGATCGTCCTGCTGGTGGTCGGCAGTCTTCATGATCGTCACCAGCCTGCTGCCAAAAAAACCCAGGAACCCACTCCCCCTGCAAACCCGTCTTGATTCATATTATCCCTTCCGAAAATTTCATTAGATTTAAAACAAGGGTTTGCAGCTTCGCTCGCAAACCCTTGTTTTCTCTCCTCCGCCTCAACGACGTTCAGCGTCGCGGCCTCATCAGGGGGTCGCATTGAATGATGCCTGATCTCGCTAAACATCTGCATATCCTGCTCGGTACGTATCTTTCTTAGCTGGAAGCGCATTGCGCTGGGCGATTGTGCGCTTTTTGCCAGCATCCTGCTAATGTGGCGGAAGAGATCGCTCACTGGTTTTCCCCTCTTTCGATTTTTCCGATACGATGGCATCTCATTTCAGTCGCCGAACCGCCAGGATATATTAAGGTGTATTCGTCCGCTCTCGACGCCCCACCCACGCCTCGAGTCGTTCCCCTTTTCCGCCTTCTTTCACAGTTACAGAAATCAGCTCGATCTCTGCAACGAAAAGCTGGACATCGGTTTCTCTCCCCAGTCTCCAAAGAAGGTGTAAAATCACATAGACCCAGTCAGTAAAGATGCAGAGCAAATGTCTTCGCTGATTTTGGAAGCTAGAAACACAATTGCAGCTCGAGATGAAGCCTTCCATTTCTTGCACGATCCTGTTAATGTGAACCGCAGACATGAATAACTCTCTAATTTCCAGCAGAATCAATAACTTCCAACTTACTAATAGTCGAACATTAAGCCGTTTGCGACCAGGTGTTTCTGCCAGATTTGCACGCAAAGTCCCCCGTTCAAGTGCACAACAGTACCATCATAATGTATCATGGAACAGAAGCTCGCCCACAGTTCGTTGATGACTTCATTATCATTGTCTGATTTAGGTGCGTATCAAGAACATTATTTCAACAAGAACAGTGACTTGAAGTCCACTATAAGTGATAATCTTCAAGAATATGGATGTTTCAACTTCCAAGATATTAGTGATACTCGATACGACCATGCCGATGTGACTGCAGATGAGCCTGTATTCAGAGCTCTTCTTCAGTTGGCTTATGTGCGTCTCCTCTTATTCTCAGCCTCAAGTGGTTGAGTCCAGTACGTTGCTAGACTTCTTTTTATGCATCGATTGATCCGTTAGAAGTTCCTATCGCATTGATCTTCATCTGTAGTTATTCAGTCATCATTTCGCCATCAGCTAATTAATAAGTTTATAGATGACCAAAAACAATAATAGCAATAATTATATACGTAATGAATGAGATCAAATTACTTAATTCTGACGCCTGTTAACCTTGATATTCAACCAACCCTTCAGCATATCAGTGATAAATCCAACTTCCCTGATATCAACCCCGAAGATGACGGTATCACCGAATTCTCGCTACCTTATAAAACCATTAACTGGCAAGCCATTCGCCAGGAAATCGATTACCAAATCAGAGTAATCCCCGAATTGCAGCCTAAGACCTTAAGGAAAGCTATGCGGATTTCAAAGTATTACATATCCACCTCCTTGATTTCCCAGAACTAGAATAATTTTCTATAATCATAGATGCATTACGGGAGGCTGCATCCCTTCCCAAATCGATTTGTACACCGGTATCTTGCGGAGCGCGTGCGGCTAGATAACATAACGCCACCGTGATGGGCGTCACGATCAGGAATTTGACGGTCAAGTTCATTTGGATACCGCTTAGCGCCAACGCCGGCGGGACAATGACGCCTGGGTGGAGAATTTATACATCAAACGTTGACACGTACATGACCCGGTTGATTCGGGTTCGGTAATGTGCCTTTGGTATCTGTTTACGACAATAGTAAAATAGAAGCATTAGGTAATTGGATCGACATAATAGCGGTACGTTCAAAATAATCGCTCTTGTAAAAGATAAGGACATATCTCCCTTGGATTTAGGAATTTGACCCATATAATTTTGGGAACGATAAATGAAAAAGTCAATATATTTGTTGCATGGATTTATATTTGCTGCCGGAAGCGCTGTAATCATTTACGTAACCAATAGATCCTCAATAGTAAATATCCCCCCATCGGACATACTGTTTCCTGCTATCCTGTCGGTCGTAATATTCTTGCTCCTTGTCCTTGGTGGGTATCTACTTACGCGTAAACTTGAGGACGCTGGTTTAATTGCATCCTTTCTAATATTGGGCTTCTTATACCTCTGGCAAGTGTTTTTATTAATACTAATAAGTACTGTATTAAGTCTTCTATCGATAAAAATAATTTATAAAAAATTCGGATATATATATACTCACCTTGTATTGGTAATAATAAGCGTTACATTTGTCGGTTACTACCTTTTCCAGTTTTATAACCTTGTTGCTGATGTTCCAGGGGTTGATTATCAACAAACCATCCAACCGATCCAAAACATACCCACATCAATATCCTCGCTGACCAATCCCCCGGATATTTATTATATTATTTTGGATTCTTACGGACGTGCAGATATGCTTAAGTCCGTCTATGGTTTTGACAATTCGTCCTTCATGAATGGCTTGGAACAAAGAGGATTTTTCGTTGCATCACGCAGCCAGGCTAATTATCCAAAGACGGTGCTTTCCCGTCATCGTCTCTGAACATGCAATATCTTGACACCTTGTTAACTTCTATTGGGGATTCTTCTTCTCAGTGGCCGCTTATGGATACGATAAAGCATAGTGAAGTTAGGAAAATACTCCAGGGCTGGGGTTATGAAACTGTCTTTTTTGCAGTCGATTGGGATATTACTGACATACGTGATGGTAATTTCTATAAGCGCCCTATCCGGAAATGTTGAATGAATTCTATAACGACTTTTTAAATTCCACAAATTTAACAGATTGTTCCGAGGCGTAAACCGATTGGGTATTGCCTGGCCGTCTTTTAATACACATCGCCAAATAATTTCATATACATTTCAAAAGTTACCCGAAGTTGCCGTGATACCGGGACCTAAATTTGTTTTTGCGCACATTATTGCTCCTCACCCCCCATTCGTGTTTGATAAATCTGGTAATCCGATTACTCCTGACTATACGTATTCACTTAATGCTCCAACAGACAGGAATATATTTGAATTCCGCGATGGTTACCTGGATCAATTAACAATATTAACCATGAGATACTCGCTGCAGTTGATGGCATCCTTGCAAATTCTAATAACCCACCGATAATTATTCTTCAGGGTGATCATGGTCCTGGAATCCTTTAAATTACACGTCTATTGAAAAAAGTTGTCTTTTTGAACGCTTATCCATTCTAAATGCTTACTACCTTCCTGGTATTGAACGTGATTTGTCCCCACGGATCTTTCCCCTGTAAATACTTTCCGCCTGATATTCAACCAATATTTCCATTCGGATCTGGCAATATTACCAAACCGGCAATATTTCTTTAGCGATCTTGATTTTTTAAAGGTTAGGGAAGTGACGAACCAGCCCCTGGGTCTCTGCAAGTTAAATACCGATGTGTTGCCGTAATTTAGCTGTCAACCGATTATTGGAGTCTCTGAACTTCTAGTTGCCGATTAACATCTTCTTTCTATTCAATATCATGCTGTAAACAAATTGGAATTGATGCTGAATACCCTTGACTACAGTTTCTTATCCAGGCTGGTTATTTTCCCCACTTTCTAAGTATCTCGAATTTTCCATGGTCAGATTATTCACGTTCTTGTGTGTGTTCGATTACTGCTAGTTCGGAGATGCATTGCCCTGTGAGGGGTTGCGCTTTATGCCTGCCCCTTGCGGAGGCCTTCGGCGGGGCTCTTACGTTTCGGGTACAAAAGTCCCCAAATACTTCGAATTTAGGGGAGGACGAATAATTCAAGTTCCGATTTTCGCCTCCCTTTTACTTTAATTGCAGGCTGTTCAAAAGCAGGTCTGCATTCGCCTGGAAAGCCGCAATCGCTTCTGGGTTCGTGTATTGTGTCCAGATCGCCACGATGAATAGCTTATCCTCTTTTTGAACCCAAACATCCCGCAGTTCATAGGCTGGCTCTCCAATGTAGATGCGATAGGTCGTCTGGATGGCCGGCAGCCCCGCGACTGTCACGGGAAGTGCTGTATCCATCACACCTGGACTCCACACTTTATATGGATCTGCCCGTAGATATGCCTCCTGCATGATCGTCTCCAAATTGGAGTCAGAGAGCATGGGCTGGCGGAAAATCCTGATTGAACGGAAATAACGATCGGAGCCCAACTTGAGACCTCCCAGCCCAACCACCAATTCTCCACCCAGCTGGAAATCAGGGATGCACTGGAGTGCCGCACCCCCGTCCGCATGGAGATCCATTCCTTCCATGTAATCGAAGGCAACGACCTCATTTTCATAATGAAGGAGCGCTGGGGTGGATGTAGGGAAAATCTGTACCTTCATTACAGGCAATGGCAAGAAGAATGGCGAATGCCGCTAAAAAAGCCAGATAATGATTCGACCGGATATTCATCTGCTCCTTCACAGGAAGTGCCAGCCCAACGCTATATCGGGGTGACTGCATACCGGCTTATGGACAGAAAGTTGATTAACCCACAATGTTTGGGGATAAAGATAGCGAATGTTCATGATGAAAATGTATTTTAAGTATAGCATGGTAGTCAATACCCCCAAAAAATAGAAAAGGCAATTTACATTATCATCACACTATGGGACGGTATTTATATCCAACCATGGTCAAATCCCGATCTCGTGCGATCGGTGCGATGATCTTTTGGTTATCTCTACTCCTCCGTGGTCAAATACTTCACATCAGTCATGGTTTTTTCATCTATATCATGTATAAATATAGCTTGGGCTCATTGTAACGCGATTGGAAGACTGTTACCACTGGCTTCTCTTTGCCATATATCACGATCTTATTTGCGGGAACTTTATTTATCAATTATTCGTCGACAATAACAAGGAGATGAACCATGAGATACCCGTTTATCCGTATTCCTATTGTTAATGATATTTGCGCTTAATGGTTGCGCTCCATTGGCAACTGCAACCCCTGTAGCCTTGCCTGCCACCAGGACTGCCGTAGGAGTAGAAACGCAAATCCCCGCCGCTGTTTCGCCAACAGAAATGGGGCAATCGGGAGCCTGGAAACTGTATACAAACAATACCTTTGGGTTTGGTTTTCAATACCCATTCAATTGGTTCGGTCCTGGAGAATATATATCGGACGGAACCCTTCGTGTTGAAGTCGGATCTGACAAAGTATATCCGTACGGAGAGCCGCCGGAGCAACCCTCTGACGTCAAGAATTCCTACAATGTCGTGATCCAATATACGAAGAACAATCAGAACTCGTTTTGGAAAGACACCTACCAATCACTACAGAACTTGAAAGACGGCGAGTCGCTTTCGGGCGCAAAAAGCCTGATCATCAGAGTTAGGCAACTCGATATTGGAAGGTTTAAGGGATTTGAATACATCTCCACCCTTTCAGAGACGGCACAAACAGACCATGTCTACGGAAGAGAAGTCATGTTGTTTGACGAGCAGACAAACGACCTGCTGACCATCATGGGCCAGCCGAATAATGTTGAGGTCAGTAATGGCACGAATTGGCGGATGTTTATCAAGCGATAGATGAGGCTAACCTGACTTTCTTTCACAAAATCGTGGAATCGATGACGATAAGTAATTGATATTGCTGCACATTCCGCAGGTTTATTCTGTAAACAGGTTCAAGTGACCTGCGGAATGTTTTCTGCATAAGGTAATTTTGACTAGACAAAGCGTACACTGGACGCTTGGTATGGCGCGGCTTTTCAAGCCTATTTTCTGGCTTCGAGTTTGCCCCGCTCCCAAACAGGATCCACGCCCGTGTCCAGCACCAGTAACGCAAACGGTTAATTCCTTTCCCCCACTTTCTAGATATCTCCAACCTTCCAAAGTCAAATACTGCACGTTTAAAGGTTCATAGCATCGACCAGCCGGAAACTGGCGGGAAGGTCAGCGCGTCTCTGCACCCGGCTTTCTGAACAGAATGAAAGGCAGTGTCTTACACTGATTCTGTTTTTCTTAGGATAGGATTGATCTCCTTTATTTGATGTTTGGGATTATTGGTGCAATCCAGCCTGGCATCCAGGTCAAGGATGGATTTACACTTTTTACATTGACCAACGATCCCATACTTATGGTTTTTCATGATCTCTGCGCGTAACCTCTGTAATTCCTGGCGCTGGAAATCTTCAGAACCTAGTTTAAGTCCCTCCTCCCAGCCCTCGGCAATGTGACCCGTGCTTGAATTTAAAAGTATTCTCTTTCTCTATCGTATACTGAAGCATTTCCATGGCATATTCATCATCCATACACAGGCATTTTTTGATTTCAGCGTGTTGTTTTTTCAGATCGACAGGTGCTTTGGGCTTTGCCAGCCTGGCATTAATATTTTCCAGGGCATATTGCCAATCTGTCCTTGCTTCCATGGTCATACCCTGCTCTTGAGACAATTTAGCCCTTTCGAGCAGGTAATCAAAAGCCAGGGGCTTCGGGGCGCTATTGATCGCCGCTCCATAATCAGCGATCGCCTGCTGTGGGTTCAGGCTTGCATGGCGCTTTGCACGAATTTCATACCGCTCATGAAGCGGTGTTTTGCGGCAGGGACCATAAGATCCCAAATCCGAGCAATAAAACTCCAAATACGATCAGCCCGGGTAGAATAATTAAATCTTTACCCCCCATTCAGCATTGTATTTAAAGAAAGGAAAGCAACGATAAAGCTGATCACGGCTAGGAATAAAGAACCTCCGAGTACTCCAAGCCGCTGCCCAATTCCCGCCCCTGGCAGAAGGTCTGTGCCGCATTGACTGCATTTCTTTGCGCCGGGCGCATTCTCGTGTTTGCATTTCTGGCAGTGGACGGCTTGCACCTTCTGCTTATCCAATTCAGACTGTGCCCGCTGGTCTATCTGGTTTGATTGCATTACCTGGGAATTTATGTCGTCCGGGTTCAGCTCCTTAAGCAAATTTTCCTTCACCTTTTTTTCCCTCAGGGCTGCCTCGCGAATGGGATAAATTGTCTCACGCTCCCTGTCGTAATAATCAAGAGAGAGCATTCGAGAGGACCTGGAATTTCCCGCTCCTCCCCAAATGGGTCGTGCTCGGATATTGCGGTTAGTGCCGGAAGGCTTTCTTTCTCATTGGCGGCTCCCAGGATTTTGACGATCCACTGGCGCAGTTCCGGGGAACCAAAATTCAGGAGAGATGCGATTGCCGCCTCGCGATTCCTCTCATCCGTATTCATTAAATATCTGATGATTTTCGCGATATTTCGCGGCAGAAGGTTGATCGAACCCAGCAAGGTGGACATATTTTGTAACCGGCTTATTTCTTGGTGGGCGTCCCGGAGCTCTTGGCTGCATTTGCTGAATCTGCAAAGTAAACAGGGGCAGCTGCATCTGGAACGGATGGTTTGGCTGCGGGAGTGCTCAGGTTGCTGGCTCTCGCCCCGGTCGGTGAACCCGGGGCGGTTGTTTTCCAATCGGGGGAACTTGCCTTCAGCGGCGGCGTGCTCTCTTTGCGGACCGTAGCCCGCGCAGCGTGGCGATCAACGCCATCAGCAGCATCACCGCGCCGATCATCCCGAATATTGCGCCAATGCCCGGTAACAGAAAAGGTTAACAATGAAGAAGCCACCATTATTTTTTCACCCCCACATCGGTATTCGATTGTTCCTATTTTTACGCAAATCAATCGAATGGCGTTTGCGGCATTCACCGGGTTTTATCTCTCGCGATATCATCCCCGCCAGGGGACGTCGTCCCTCGCGCAGCATATCATCGACGAAGTGGACCCCCTACGAGGGGCGAAAGCGTATCATGAGGGGAAGTACTCCTCTGGAGGCGGCAACACACTTTGCACCGCACTGCCTTTGGTGCACACCTGACCTGGCGGCCGGTGCCAGGGGTGCGGGTGTCAACGCCTCTTGGCGTCGATGCTAATCGTTTTGGCTCAGAGGTTTTCGGCAATATGGCTTGATCGCAGAAATGCTCGATGATGAAAAAGAGTACATAAAACGATTGAATTCTCGAATGATGCCTGAATTTTCTGCCGGTGCAAACTGGACAATCCGAGTCGACTTCATTCTTTACCCCCTTAAAACAAGTCATTCGTTTGTAATCGTTTCCGCGCGTGAATTTGCCCAGATCGTCCCCGCTTTTCCCTTTGTGTACTCGTGCTCCCGTACTTATTGTCCCCCGCTGCTTTTGTTGCCCCTCCCCCTGTTCCCCGCTCCTCGGGGGTTCGCGGGACGGGGGATGGGGGTTGTGTCCGGTGTGTTAATTTCTTTCTCATCCCCCATGCACCCCCTTCCCATCCTCCCCACCACCTTGACAGTCCCGCCATACTCGAGTACCCTATTCCCTAATAACCGCATTATTTCAGCAGTCTCTGCTGTTGTTTGTTTGAGCATCGCTCGACCTCCCCAACACCCCCGGACTTCTGAAGAAAAGGAATATCGTGAGCTTTAATCAATTCAACCTTGATCCGCGCCTGCAGGCGGGGATCGACCGGCTCGGCTATACCGAGGCCACCCCCATCCAAACTGCCGCCCTCCCCGCCGCCCTGGCTGGCAAGGACCTGATCGCCACCGCCCAGACCGGCACCGGTAAGACGGCGGTGTTCGTCCTGCCAATTTTGCAGAAACTTATTGAGCGGACCTCGCAACCGCACCCGCGCCCTGATCGTCACCCCCACCCGCGAACTTGCCGAGCAGATCCACGATTCCATCCGCGACCTCGGCACGGGCACGAAGATCCGCAGCGCCACCATCTACGGCGGCGTGGGTCCCGCGCCCAGGTACGCGCCCTGCGCGACGGCGTCGAGATCCTGGTCGCCTGCCCCGGCCGCCTGCTCGATCATCTCAACCAGGGCAATGCCAAGCTCCAGGGTGTCGAGATCCTGGTGCTCGATGAAGCCGACCGCATGCTCGATATGGGCTTCCTGCCCGACGTGAAGCGCATCCTCAAACACGTGCCTGCCAAACGCCAGACCATGCTCTTCTCGGCCACCTTCCCGAAGGAGATCGAAGCGCTGGCTGCCCAGACCTTGAATCAACCCGCAGCGGATCGCCGTCGGTCTCAGCCGCCCTGCGCACACCGTTGCGCATGCCCTCTATCCCGTACCGCAGCACCTGAAGACCAACCTGCTGCTGGCGCTGCTCAAACAGACCGATACCGGTTCCGTGCTGATCTTCACCCGCACCAAGCACCGCGCCGAGAAACTATCCCGCCAGATCGGGATCGCCGGTTTCCGCGCCACCAGCCTGCACAGCGACCGTTCGCAGGGTCAGCGCCAGTCGGCGTTGGCTGGCTTCAAGAGCGGCCATTACCAGGTGATGGTTGCCACCGACATCGCCGCCCGCGGCCTGGATGTGGAAGGCATCTCGCACGTCATCAATTACGATATGCCCGCCACCGCCGACGATTACATCCACCGCATCGGGCGCACCGGCCGCGCCGAACGCACCGGTGACGCCTTCACCCTGGTCACCCCGGACGACAAGGACATGGTTCGCTCCCTCGAAAAGATCATGGACAAGCCGCTGCTGCACCAAAAACTCTGGAGGGGTTCAACTACACCGCCCCCGCCCCGGACCGTCCCGCTTATGACCCCCGCTCCCCGCGCCGCGCTCCGGCTCTCTCTTTCAGAGGGAAAACCTGCCGGTCGCCAGGCTCCGCGCTCCGCTCCCAGCCGCAGCCTGAGGCAGAAATTTGCCGGAAGCAAGTCCAGGTAACTCCCGCATGAAATCAGCGGCGCACCAGGTCCGTATAAGGAACTCGCTGCGCCGTTTCGTTATCAACATAAGCATGTCATCCATGGAAGAAAGTTGGTTTTCCCGGATGATAAAATGGGATGTCGGTCACGAGCAATTAGCTGGAAGCGATCATCCAGCTGCTGACTGAAAAACCGGTACCAGGGAAGGTTTCCGTGCACGTAAAATTCCCCGTCACCATCCACCTCTTCTTTATTCGCGGCGACCAGATCCTGCTTCTCCGTCGCTTTCAGACCGGCTATATGGATGGACATTACAGCGTCCCGGCCGGGCATCTGGACGGGCAGGAAACGGTCCGCATGGCAGGGGTCCGGGAGGCAAAGGAGGAGATCGGGGTCCAGGTTGACCCGGGGGAGTTGCTCTTCGCCGGGGTGTTCCACCGCCGCTCGGACGATGAACGGATCGACTTCTTCTTCAAGGTACAGAAATGGAGTGGGGAACCCTTCAACGCTGAACCGGGGAAATGTGACGACCTGCGCTGGGCGGACCTGGACAAGCTACCGGAGAACATCATCCCCTACGTTCGTCAGGCTATTCAGAATTTTCGAGCCGGGGATCCCCTTCGAAGAATTTGGCTGGGAATTGGATTAAGCCTGCCGCAATTCACGATCAGGAAATTTCCACCAGGTCATTAACCAAAACCAGTGATCCCCGGTAGAAATCGATTTACGGTTCCGGGGTGGGCGGGAAATAAATATAAAGCACCTGGCCCAGGTTTTCGTCCCAGCGGCCAAAATGAGTGCGGTCAGCCATTTCAGCGACAGCCGCCAGGGGTACCCGTTGCGCTGCAGATCCTTCGCCCGGGATAGGCGTAATTCCCGATCTGCATCCAGTCGCCGGCTGGGTATCGGCCGGGTTATCCGGGAAATCATTCCTGGCAGCAGGCAATAACGCTTGAACATACGCCCGGTCGGGGTTCAGCCGCACCCACAATCCCGCTTCGAACCGGAAACCCTGGAAAGCCTGGTGAATGTGAGGTTTATCCGTGCGCGCTTGCGCATGATCCGTCTGTGCGAAAACCAGCATCACCTTCAGGTCGGGCATCATGGTACGCAGGTCAACGTAACGGCCCGGGCTTTGGCGGAACGGCCAGTCACGGGCTGCCTCCTCCGGGGTGGCAAGATCGGCCGGCCAGGTTGAGAGCGGTGAGCGCTCCGTTATCCAGGAGCGCCTGGGTAAGCGCGACCGAGTAGCTGCGTTTCCCAAATATGACCGGGATTCTCCAGCTCATGATGAAGTCATTGGCGCTGACTGTACCGCTGGTGTCCAGGTCGAGGTATGCCCGACCCACTGAACCGGTGTGGGGATCCGTGTACGCCGCATCCCAGCGCACGTTGGTATAGGTCAGGTTGATGGCTGACGAACTGTAACTGGCAGGGTAGTTATAAAAGGGATTGGAAACAGGTTGACCGTTGTCGTCCACGTAACCGGCCTCCAGGCACGAAAGTGTATCCACGGTGGGGTTTTCCCGCCCGATAAAATACTGCACCGCTGGCAGCAGGTCTCCATATAATTTGATCGCATTGACCACTGCAATGCCTGCATCCCCAAAAGCATACAGGCCCACTTCTCCGGTCAATGGGGTCACCTGGGTAAAGGTCGAAAGGGTGCGGTTGTTTTTATCCGGGATAAGCCCGGAGGCGAACCGGATCACATCCCGCAGTACCTGGATGGACTGCTCGCCGCCAGAGTCAAAGGTTCCGCTGCTTTTGCTGCCCGTGATCGAGTCCGTTTGCCCGGGCCACATAAAGCTGACCTGGATGAGGCCGAGCGAAGGCAGGTCCGGGTCCGTCATGAAACTGGTGGTTGTGCTGAATATCGGCGGGACAACCACGACCACCCCGGCTCCCTCGGGAAACCGGGCTGCCCCAGGGCTGGCAACCATTACGGCAATATCCCCCACTCCCTGCGGAATTAATGGAGGTGGTTTGGATTTTCCCGCTAAACCCCTCCACCGGGCAATCGAGCGGGCAGGTTTTGGAGGACTCGCCGTTATCACAAAAGCCGTTCCCGCAGGATGCCGCGGGAGTAGCTGAAGTGTCAGCTGTATCGACCGGGGCGCATCCGCCCAGGGCGGGCGTGAGCGATAATCAGGGCGATCAGGACCAGTGTCAGGATGTGTATCCGGGAGTGTTTCATTTCGTCCTCCGGAACTATTGTAGCATGAGCCAAAAGCAGGCTGGAAGGGTTCCCTGGAAATATACTGGAAAGGTTTGGGAGAGATCGAGGATCGTTTGGGTGTCCTATATTCACCTGTTGCCGTGGACTTCATTCTTTAAGGATCATCGTAATGAGGGTTGCAAGGATGAAAAAAACACGGTAAGATTGTATAGCCATGCTTCGAATCCTGCTAATATTCGTCGTCCTTGGCGTTACAAAGTCAGCAAAGCCTGACAGGTGAATCGTACCTGCCAGGTTTTTTTGTCGCTGACCATATCCTCACGACAGGAGAATAAATGCAGACACCCTGGGAATATCGTTATGCGAATCGGACTCAACGAATGGGCAGCTCGGTTATTCGTGAATTGCTTAAACTAACCGAACAGCCGGATATTATTTCTTTTGGAGGAGGCCTGCCCGCACCGGAAGTTTTCCCCATCAAGCAATTCCAGGCGGCATGTAATTACGTTCTTGAGAATGATGGACCCCAATCTCTGCAATACAGCACCACGGAAGGTTATCGCCCTCTCCGGGAAATGATCGCCCGTCACACAGGCCGGTATTCGGTCAAGATAACACCTGATAACATCCTGATCACTTCCGGTTCCCAGCAGGCTCTGGATTTCCTCGGGAGAGTGTTTATCAACCAGGGCGACCACATCGTCGTCGAATCCCCCACTTACGTAGGTGCCTTACAGGCATGGAATGCCTATGGGGCGCAGTACATCGCCGTCCCTTCGGACGAAAACGGAATGGTGGTGGACAAACTTGAAGAGGCCCTGCGCATCGGACCAAAATTTATCTACGTTCTGCCGAACTTCCAGAACCCGAGCGGCACAACCCTCAGCCTGGAACGCCGGAAAAAGCTGGTCGAACTTGCAGACCGTTACGGAGTTCCCATCGTAGAAGATGACCCATACGGACAGCTGCGCTTCGAAGGAGAGCATCTCCCCTCCCTGGTGTGGCTCGACAGCCAGTACCGCGGCGACGACGGCGTGTTACACCGGTAATGTCATCTACCTGAGCACCTTCTCCAAACTGCTGGCTCCCGGTATTCGCCTGGCCTGGGTTATTGCACCGGAGCAGGTCATCCGCAAACTGGTCCAGTCGAAACAGGCAGCGGACCTGAATACTGCCGCTTTCAACCAGATGGTGGCATACGAGGTAGGCAAAGGCGGTTTCCTGGATGAGCATGTCAAGTTCATCCGCCAGGTCTACAAGGAACGACGGGATGTGATGCTCGAGACCATGGAAGAAATATTCCCCAGGGAAGTACAGGTGGACCAAACCGCAGGGAGGCATGTTCCTGTGGGGCATCCTGCCGGATTGGATGGACGCAGCTGAAGTTTTCAAAATTGCCATTCAGCGAAAGGTGGCATTCGTCCCCGGGGCTTCGTTCCACCCGAATGGCGGCGGGGATAACACCATGCGAATCAATTTCTCTTATTCGAACCCGGACAAAATTCGGGAGGGGGTGACCCGCCTGGGGACCCTGCTAAAAGAACTGGTGGCAGGACACAAATAGGATAAAAAAACTCCCGCAGGTCAAACCCTGCGGGAGTATCTTCAAAATCGAAATTTATTCATGAATATAAGGAACATAATCTGCCCGCGCCAGCCCCTGCTCAATGGCTTTCAATGCCACGGCATGTGCCACCGCCTGGTGCAGCTTGCGGTCAAGCGGGTTGGGCACCAATTGATCGGGTGTGGTGTGGTTGGCGATCGCCTCAGAAGCAGCCAACAGCATCTCGTCGGATATGCGCGGCGACCAGGTATCCACCGCACCCCGAAAGATACCCGGAAAACCCAGCACGTTGTTGACCAGCTTCCCGTCTGCTGCGAAAGCCGCACCCTGTTTGAGAGCCACTTCGGGTTCGATCTCCGGATGCGGGTTTGAAAGTGCCAGGATGACCTGTCCCTTGCGTACCATTTCAGGCTTGATCAGCCCCTTCACACCGGTGGTTGAAACTACTATATCGCAATTGGCCATGATCTCTTTCAAGTTTGATCGTTTGCCACCGTTGGCTTCGTGTCGAAGCACAGCATCTTCACTCAAATCTGCCCCCCAAACGGGATTGCCGGTGATGCGTCATGAGTATTTTAGCAATGGCATTCCCGGCTGCCCCCAGGCCGATCTGACCAATGACAGCTTTTCCTAGATCCCGCTTGAGCTTGCGGCAAGCAACGGTCAGTACTGCAGAGGCAACCACTGCCGTCCCATGCTGGTCATCATGCATGACCGGAATATCCAACTGCTTTTGAAGTTCATCTTCTATCCTGAAGCAGCGCGGGGCGGAGATATCCTCCAATTGGATTGCAGCAAAGGTGGGGGCAATGGCTGCCACTACTTTGATAATTTCGTCTGGATCCTTGGTGTTCAGCAGGATGGGTACACCTGAAAGACCAACCAGGGTCTCCATCAGCATGGCCTTGCCTTCCATAACGGGCATCCCCGCCAGGGATCCGATATCCCCGAGGCCCAGCACGGCCGTCCCGTCGGTAACGATTGCCACCAGGTGACTGATGGAGGTATAGGTGTGCGCCAGTTTAGGATCTTTGGCGATTTTCATACACACTTCCGCCACGCCTGGAGTGTAGACTTTTTGCAGGGTTGCAATGGAATCGATCGGGTAGCGGGAACGCACTGCGATCTTTCCCTTAAGATGCAAGGCCATAACCTCATCGCGCACATCCAGCAACTTAGTCCCACGGTTTCTGCGGATAGCTTCCAGGAGCAATTCCAGATGCTTTTCATCGTCCGCAAAGATGGTGATTTCACGTACCACCTGGTTGGTGCTCTCGTTCAGTAATTCGATATTACCGATATTCCCCCCCACCGCAGTAATTGCGCTCAGGAGGCGCCCAAAAGTACCAATTTCATGGGAATTGACCACCCGAACAATACGTAATAACTTATTTTCCCAGCTCATCTATTCCTCAATCAAATTTTTAGATTCCGGTCACGGATAATAGTGTCCGGTTGGATTCCTATCCACCTATTTCACTCATCACACGGTTTTGGGAGATTTCCCCATCTGCCAGTCCGTGACCCCAGGGCTTATTCCAGACAGCTTCCAAAACCAGAGTCCGCAGGTCATCGAGTGATGCGCCTGCCCGTAATGGGGTCAACAAATCAATTTCATACTCCCTCAAAAGACACATCCGCAGGATGCCTTCAGGAGTAAGGCGTGCGCGTGAACAATCTGCGCAGAAAGGAGCACTGACTGACGATATGAAACCGATATCACCCTGCGCTCCCGGGATGCGGAATACACGCGCTTCACCATCCAATTCACCACCATTCACGGGCTGGAGCAGACCAAGAACTTGCTCAATGCGTTCCTGTACTTCATGCGATGAGACCATCTGCCCGGTTTGGAAGTCAGTAGAACCACCAAATGGCATCATCTCGATGAAACGCATTTGCCAGGGATGATCACGGGTCAGGCTTGCCAGGTCGACAACATCCTCTTCATTAAACCCTCGCACCACTACCGCGTTGAGTTTTACCGGAGTCAGACCGGCAGTTTCTGCAGCCAAAATCCCTTCCCAGACATCTTCGATATCTCCACCGCGGGTTAAACGTTTAAACTTGGCCGGATTTAGTGTATCTATGCTCACATTTACACGTCCCAATCCTGCTGCGGCCAAAGGATAGGCAAGTTTCGAGAGTAACACTCCATTGGTCGTCAAGGAAACAGACTTAATTCCGGGGGTACTGGAGATCCCTTGCACAATATCCACAATGTGAGCACGTACGGTTGGTTCCCCCCCGGTCAGCCGGATCTTGTCAAATCCCAGGCTGGCGAACAGGCGCGCCAATAACAATACTTCGTCGTCCTGCATCATTTCAGCAGGCGGTCGGAAAGTCATCTCCTCCGGCA
This sequence comes from uncultured Chloroflexia bacterium, assembly GCA_963826215.1. Classification (GTDB taxonomy): domain Bacteria; phylum Chloroflexota; class Anaerolineae; order Anaerolineales; family Villigracilaceae; genus UBA877. The sequence continues at coordinate 1,240,761 of CAWGWL010000033.1, forward strand.
TGCAGTATACGCAGCGCAGGTTGCAATGGTCGGTTAGACTGATGCGGAGATAATGGATTTTACGTCCAAAACGGTCGAAAGCCATACCACCTCGTTTGTACCGATAAAGATTAGAGTGATTATACCTGTTTCCAACTTTTCCACCAATTGACGGGTTGTGTCAGGCGTGCTATTATCCATTGAATTTATTTTTTTTATATTTTTTCGAAAGGAGCTATTATTATGAGCGCTGATTTTATTATTCGTATCATTGGTATGGCGATATTTTCAATTGTGGGGGTGTATGTGGGAAACGGACTGTCTCTGTTCAACCCCGATCAACAACTTTTCTATACAATCACCTTCACCCTGGTGGGTGCATTATTTGGCTTGATCCTTACACCCTACCTCACCACCCGCCCCATCCGTTCATTGCGAGCCATGCTGGGACGCCTGGCTGCTGAAACTTTGGTATCAGGCTTGATCGGATTGTCGATCGGCTTGCTTACAGCAGCACTGCTGGCCTTCCCTCTATCTCTGCTTCCCACACCTTTTGGGAAGATTCTGCCGATAATCGGTGTGGTTTTATTCGCCTATTTCGGTGTGGCTGTTTTTACTTCGCGCCAGGCTGATATCGCCAACATAATGAGCGGGATATCTTTGCGGCGGGGGGAAGGTGCAAGCGTGGGAGGGGCTCCTTCAAATCGGACCATCCTGCTTGATACAAGTGTAATTATTGACGGTCGCGTCGCGGATATTGCTAAAACCGGCTTCCTCCCTGGAACATTACTGATCCCACGCTTTGTGCTAAACGAACTCCAGTATATCGCTGACTCTCCTGACAGTTTACGCAGGCAGCGCGGGAGACGTGGGATGGAAGTGCTGGCAGAACTGCAGAAAGCATCAGCAGTTGTAGTCCGGATCAGCGATGTGGATGTGGAGGGGGTCCGAGAAGTGGACGATAAACTGGTTATCCTGGCCAGACAAATGAAATGTCCAATCCTAACAAACGATTTCAACCTGAATCGAATTGCCGAATTGCAGGGAGTCCTTATCTTGAACATCAACGAATTGGCGAATGCGGTCAAGTCGGTGGTCCTGCCAGGCGAATTGATGTCTGTCAACGTCATCCAGGAAGGCAAGGAAGTAAACCAAGGGGTTGGTTACATGGAAGACGGAACAATGGTGGTGGTCGAGAACGGAAATAAATATCTAAATAAGGAAATAACCGTCACTGTAACCAAGGTCCTGCAGACAGCTGCTGGAAGAATGATCTTTGCCCGCCCCGAGGGGAAAGAGTAAGATATCCTTATCTGTCACCAAAGAGCGCGGTTTGTACCGCGCTCTTTTTGTTCCTAATAAAGGTAATTTTAACTTTTAACTCTTCAACGGTTGGGTAGTTTATAATAGATAAAGAATTGTTTTCCAGGAGATTAGAATGTTGCGCGTTTACAACACTCTCGCCCGCAAAAAAGAAGAATTCCATACCCTCGAACCAAATGTGGTCAAGATGTATGTCTGCGGAGTGACCGTTTATTCGGACGCCCATATCGGTCATGCCATGTTTGCTCTGGTTTTTGACATTGTCCGCCGCTACCTTATATACCGCGGATTTGATGTTAGATTGGTAATTAACTATACCGATGTAGATGACAAAATCATCAACCGAGCCAACTCACTGGGAGTGGATGCATCTGAACTCGCTGAAAAATACATCCAGGAGTTCCGCCGGCAGATCGAAGTACTAAATATCATGCCTGCCACAGTGAACCCGCGAGCCACCCAAGAAATGCCCCAGATCATCCGCATGATCGAAGGACTGATCGAAAAAGGGTTTGCCTATCCTGCCAAGAACGGTGACGTATACTTTCGCGTCACAAAGGATCCAGATTATGGCAAGTTATCTGGACGGAAAATTGAAGACATGCAAGCTGGTGCACGCATCGAAGTTGGTGACGAGAAGGAACACCCAATGGATTTTGCGCTGTGGAAAGCATCCAAGACTGGTGAACCATCATGGGAAAGTCCATGGGGAAAAGGCCGGCCTGGATGGCATATTGAGTGTTCAGCTATGAACCTTAGCCACCTCGGTGAACAAATCGATATCCACGGAGGCGGGAATGACCTGGTATTTCCTCACCATGAAAATGAGATTGCCCAAACCGAAAGTTTTACCGGAAAACCGTTCGCCCGTTACTGGATGCACAACGGTATGCTGCAGTTGCAGGGGGAGAAGATGTCCAAGTCGATCGGAAATCTGGTCACGATAGACGAGTTCCTTTCTAAACATGAAGCGGATGCCCTGCGGATGATGATCTTAAATGGCTCTTACCGGGCTCCACTTTCATATTCGGATGATATTGTTGACGCAGCAGAACGTGGATTAGACCGACTACGCTCCGCACTTAAACCAGCACCAGCAGGTGCCACCGGAACTTCCCCTGAGATACGAACCATGTTAGCTAATCAAACTGAGACTACCCAGCAAACCTTTATCGAGGCGATGGACGACGATTTCAATTCATCCGGAGGACTGGCAGCTCTTTTCGAGTTGGTCCGAACCGTGAACACCGCCCGTGATTCAGGAGCAACTGATTCTGAGCTCCAAACCGCCCAAGAGACCTTAACCAAACTAACAGAAGTACTCGGGCTTCGTTTGGAGTTGAAAAAAACCTCTGACAGTGGATGCGGAAAAATTCATCGACCTGCTGGTTGAAATTCGTGCATGAAATGCGCAAGCAAAAGAACTGGGCCATGTCGGACCTAATTCGTGACCGGTTAAAAGACCTTGGAGTAGCTATCGAAGATAACAAGGATGGAACCACCTGGCATTGGTAGAGAAAAAAATCAAGGCTGGTCACATATTTAGTTTGCGAAATTGCCGGTTGATTAAATAGTAGATTGGATCCTTCGTGGAAGTAGGGGGTGTCATTAGGACATTAATTGAATATTCAAACATGGACAATCGCGGTTACCCAGAACAGGAAATTTGCGAGAAACCTTTTCGCTGAACGATTCCAAATTACGTTGAATAGTATTGTCTTTCTGCCCTTTCTCATAGTAGATTAAAAAAGCAATTCATAATCGGATCCCACTCATCGACTGCTGCTGGTTCTATTGTATTCATATGGTTATGACCAATGTAAACAATGGTATCCACCAAAGGTCTCTCTGCAGTATCAAAACAAGGCGCATATTTTTCAATAAACGATTGACGAAAACACACCATATGAACCTTTGTTCATGGAAGATAGTCGAATAAATCGCCACCCCGAGATTGTTCCATTTCTTAAGGAAAAAGAATCAAAATTGACTCCTATCGATCAAATCACACCTGATCATCAACATGCACGACCGGTGTTAAGGGCAATGCGATATTTGGGGGAAAGGTTTTTAGTAATTTCGATAACGATTTTCGTTGGGGTGTTTATTACGGTTTTAATCGCTAACCAGCCATCACAACGTGGACTTGGACCTCCCGTTTCACCGTTTGAAACAAGTCTTGAAGCACAAATATATTTGGTCGTACAAACCAATATTAATGATGGGACAATCAGAAGAGATTCCTTTGGAGTTCCCGATCAAAATCAGGTGAAAGCCCTGACCGAGCAATTACGCAATGATATGGGCCTAAACCTTCCGAATCATGCCTCGTTACATGTTATGGACAATAAAAGCACTAAAATTTGAGTGGGGTAAATTAGGCACCAGGCAAGGAGGATGGGGAATACAGAGAACCACGGCAAGCGTGAACGACATCTTAATGTCATACTTGCCCAATACGTTGTTATTGGTCACTGTATCCTATCTGTTAGTATTTCTGGTTGGTACACCTCTTTCTTTATACCTAGCACGAAATTATGGGAACCGGGCAGACAGATTGCTTGCGATCCTTGCACCGATATCGTCTGTTCCGAGCTGGGTGTTTGGCATTCTGCTGATATCGATCTTCGCATTTCAGTTGCGCTGGCTCCCATTCAGCGGCATGTATGATATTCCCAAGCCCGAAAATCAATTTGCATACCTAATAACACTTGCCAAACACATGATTTTGCCAGTATCTGCAATCATCCTCAGTTTATTTTTCCAGGTTGTGTATGCCTGGCGGACTTTTTTTATCATTTACTCAGAAGAGGATTATGTTGAACTTGGAAAAGCCAAAGGGCTTCCACCCAAAATGCTCGAACGGCAATACATCCTACGGCCAGCTCTGCCTTATTTCATCACAAGTTTTGCAACCACCCTAATAAGTTTCTGGCAATTGAGCATGGCGTTGGAAGTGGTCTTCCGTTGGCCAGGGTTGGGATGGCTATACGTTAAAGAAGCCCTGCCCAATTTCTGGGGAGAAAGTATGGAACCGGGCGAGTTAATTATCGCGGTCGGTATCGTTGTCATCTTTGCCTACCTGCTTGGAATAGTTGCTTTCTTACTTGATATCGTCTACTTAATCGTTGACCCTCGTATTCGTCTGGTATCTGCAAGAAGTGAAATGGAGGCTGGATCTCGGGTGAAATCGAGGAGAACAAGGAGGTTGTTGCGGCTTAAGTTCCAGGGAAAAAGAAAATGATCCTGAAAACTGGTCATTAACCCCAGCCCCTGCAAAAAGCCAACACGTGTCATGGGCCCAAGTATTTGGTAATATTAAAGGATCAATCTCATGATCTTCGGGAGCGGAGTAAATATTTTTTTCAGGAACTTCGCTCGTATCCATCTGCCATTTTTGGACTGACAGTTATCATTATTTTACTTGCAGGATCAATTTACGCCGTCACTGCACTACCATATGAGCAAGTTGGGAAGGATTACGAACAGAAGCGTTTATTAGGTCGAAGTTATATCCCGCAAACAGCAATGCCCAAATGGGTGAATATTTTCAGTAATCCCCCATGGCTTTCAACGCTCATCATGAATCAGGACAGTGATGAAGCTATCGTTTCCATCCGCTCGCTGAATGAAGGTTGGACCGAAAAAACTATCACATTCACATTTGATTATCAATATAAGGATATTCCTAGCGAAATCTTTCTTGTACTTTGACCCAAAATATACGGACAAACTTCCGTTTGTTACTTTGGAATGGAAATACCCGGATGGCAGAACTCTTGAGCTCAAACGAACAATTACAAAGCCGAGTTCCAGTTATGATTTTGAAACAGGGATTTCGATCCACAGCATCTTCTAAAGCAATATCCTGAATGGAGATAATTGGTTCGAAAATACCGGGCAATATTCAAATCCCAGCTTTCATGCTGCTATTTGCCCAACCGGGGTCCTCCTAGCCTACTCCGCAACGTGGGACATACCAATTGACGATCAAGAGTTTCCTCTTTGAGACGGACAGTGATCTCCAAGTGCAGTTTGTTCTTTTAGGGCAAGTGTACGGACTGGTTGGGACAGATTATGCACGGCGAGACCTGCTTGTGCCTTTGTTCTGGGGGATGCCTTTCGCGTTGCTCATTGGCTTAGTTGGAACGTTACTCACAACAATAATTGCCATGTTGCTGCCAGCCATCGGAGTATGGTATGGAGGTTGGGTTGATAATTTAATCCAAAGAATTTCCGAAATTAACATGATCTTACCCGGGCTGGCAATCGCAGTCTTGGTAAATGTGTTATTTTAACTGGAATATTTGGGTCATATTGGGAATTGTGGTGGTCATCAATGCATTTGGTTCACCCCTAAAAATTCTTCGTTCTGCACTGCTCCAAGCAAAGGAAGCCCCATATATCGAAAGTGCGTTATCTTACGGAGCAAGCAATCGAAGGATTATTACACATTATCTATTACCCCGTATCATGCCAGTGTTGATCCCACAATTGGTCACGCAAGTGCCGAGTTTTATTTTTTGGGAAGCTACACTTGGTTTTTTTAATATCCAATCAATCTATCCCCACCTGGGGGCGAATCATATACGACGGACTTGCCCGAGGAGCACTATATGGATCGCCGTTTTGGGTGTTGGAACCAATTTTCCTGTTGCTGCTAACAAGTCTCGCGTTTGCCATGCTTGGGTATGCTCTTGAACGGATTCTCAACCCGCGCATTACTAAATAATCTTCCCTTGCTGGAGAAAACGTAATGTTTCATTTGCGCAATGGGAATAAATGGGAAACCTTTTTAAAATTTTATCGCTGGGTGAAACTTAAAACTCCAGGAGTAAACCTAGCATTTAGTATATCAATTTCGAGGCTAAGCGAGAAGCCAATTCGAAAATCCAGTGGGGAATGAGCATTTATAAATTGGCAATGGTAAAAAAAACATGCCATCTCTAGACTCCTTTTCCTCTTCTGAATTTGACCAATGGGCAGGTACATATGATGCCTCCATATCGACCAATCAATTCCCTTTTTTCGGTTACAAAAACCTTCTGGATTTGATGGTGTTACTGACAGACGCAAAGCCCGGCATGTCCGTTATTGACCTAGGGACCGGTACAGCTAATTTAGCTCTCCGTTTTGCAGCTTTAGGTTGCGACTTGTGGTGCACAGATTTCTCAACCAAAATGCTGGACAAAGCTCGCCAAAAACTTGCCAACGCTCATTTTGTTCTGCATGACCTGCGGATGGGCTTGCCAAAAGAACTTGACCAACCCTTCGACAGGATTGTTTCAGCGTACGTTTTTCACCACTTCCCATTGGAACTCAAGGCCAGCATTTTGGGCAATTTGCTCCATTATCTCGCTCCAAATGGCAAAATAAACATTGGTGACATTGCCTTCCAAGATGCAGCATTACTGGAGAAAGTAAAAAATGAAATCGGAAGTGATTGGGAGGACGAATACTACTGGGTAGCAGATGAAGCAATACCGGTGATGGAAAAAATAGGGTTCACTGTTCATTACACCCAAGTCTCTGTATGCGCAGGAATCTTTACCTTGGAGTCCTAAACACGATTAATTCGAAAGGGTTCCTGGCCCAGAGTTGACGAGAGAAAGTAGGCCAGGAGTGGAAATATTCAAACTCTGATTGGCAATTTTATTTCCCAAGTACTTCTTTATAAATTCTGAGAACATGATATTGACTTGCCAATAGCCACGGATTGGACACGTATCCAGTTTTTGCATTATCCATTAAAGGCGTAGTTGCTCTGGCATGCCGGATCACTGGACTAACAGCATCCAAATTTTGGTTTACAATAATCACATGAAAGAATTCATCTATGGACGTAACCCGGTTTTCGAGACGATGCGCGCCAGACGACGGGATGTCTTTAGGCTGCAAATTGCAGATGGCGTGCAAGATAAAGGTCGCCTGACCGAGATTCTAAATCTATCCGCCATGCGAAAAATTCCAATTGAACGGGTGCCGCGCATTCGACTGGATAAACTGAGTGATAGCCACCAAGGAGTTGCTCTGGAAGCGAGTTCATATCCGTATACGAGGTTGGAAGACATAATCGATAGCGCTAAATCTCGTGAGGAACCACTGTTCATGCTCATTCTTGACACGCTGCAAAACCCACAGAACCTTGGGACCATTATCCGTACTGCAGAAGCTGTAGGAGTGCACGGTGTGCTCATTCCTCCCCATCGCGCAGCAGAAATTACCCCGGCCGTTGTGTCATCTTCTGCTGGAGCATGTGAACATATGTTGGTGGCACAAGCAAACCTGGCACAAGCCATCGGGGAATTAAAAAAGGCTGATGCCTGGGTTGTAGGATTGGATGAAAGTCCCGAGTCCAAAGAACCGGGAGAAGTTCCACTGAACGGTGCCCTGGTTGTTGTGGTTGGAAGCGAAGGGGATGGCATCCGCCCTTTAGTTCGTCAAAGTTGTGACTTCTTACTACGTCTCCCAATGCAAGGGCAAATTGAGTCTTTAAACGCTGCTGTAGCCGGGTCGGTCGCCCTATACCTGGCATATTTGGCCCGACACAAATCGTAATAGCGTTTTTGGTTGTAATCACGCAAAAAATGGAGAAAAGTTTGATAACCGCATCGTATCATTTTCCAAAAGGTTTCCTATGGGGTACAGCCACTGCCTCGCACCAGGTGGAAGGCGGCAACACAAATAATAACTGGTACAAATGGGAACAAGAAGGACACACTGCTGATAAATCGGGGTTGGCGAGCGATTGGTGGAACGGCAGATGGAAGGAAGATATCGATCACGCTGCCGATACAGGGCAAAACGCCCACCGGTTATCGGTGGAATGGAGTCGTATCCAACCGACACCAAACCGCTGGGACGAGGAAGCGCTTGTGCAATACCGAACGATATTAATCGGTCTGCGGGAACGAAACATCCTGCCTATGGTCACGTTGCATCACTTTACCGACCCACTCTGGCTGGCTGAACTGGGAGGCTGGGAAACCAATGCAGTGGTTCCCCTATTTGAAAAATTCACGCGTAAAGTGGTTGGTTCGCTAAAAGAGTATTGTTCCCTATGGTGTACCATCAATGAACCTAATGTTTATGCTCTTGAAGGTTACCTGCGAGGGAATTTTCCGCCCGGTAAATCAGACCTGAAATTAAGCATTCAAGTACAGGCCAACATGGCACGCGCACATGCTGCTGCCTATCGCACGATTCACGAGCTTCAGCCCGAATCACGCGTGGGCTACGCACTGCATTTCCGGCCACAGGAACCTGCCCATTCATGGTCTCCACTTGATCAATTTATGAGAAATATAAAATTCGAGGGAATAAACCTCGCATTTCCAACGGCCATTTCCACAGGAATGCTTAAATCACCGTTGGGGTCGATCTCCATCCCAGAAGCCAAAGGGACACAAGATTATTTTGGGTTGAACTACTATTCGGTGGATACGGTAGCTTTTGACCTACGAAAACGGTCCGAATTGTTCTCACGGTCTTTTTTCCCTGAAGGTTCCGACCTGGCAGACGCAGGAATGAACATTAACAAACCTGAGGGATTCTCCTGGGCCTTCAAATGGGTCACGAAGACTTATCCAACCCTGCCCATCCTGGTGACCGAAAATGGCATAGAAGATAAGACGGATCGCATCCGACCGCGATATCTTGCACAACATATTCATGCAATGTGGCGAGCTGTCAATTTCAACTGGCCGGTGAGGGGCTACTTCCACTGGTCTTTAGTGGATAATTTTGAATGGGAGCGAGGGTGGACTCAGCGGTTTGGCCTTTGGGAGCTAGATAAGGAGACCCAGAAGCGAACAAAGCGTCCATCTGCTGACCTTTATGCTGCAATCTGCTGGGAAAATGGTCTTTCATCTGACATGGTTAACAAGTATTGCCCTGAAGTATTCGAAAAGTTATTCCCCAACTAGAGATTATCGAGTTGAAGTTATCGCAAATCATCAGTCAATTTGAAAATAATTCCAGCTACCTAAAAGATACCTCTGTGAATCCAACATTAGATTCGATCTTTCGCCGTAGATCCATCCGAAAATACACAGATCAACCGGTCGAGCCCGAAACGCTCGAACTTTTGCTCAAAGCTGCGATGGCTGCGCCTTCTGCAATGAATTGTAAACCGTGGGAATTCGTTATCATCACTGACCCGGAAAAATTAGCCCAATTCCGCAGCCGGTTAATATTCGGCAATCGGAATGCCCCGGCTGCCATCCTTGTTTGCGGGAACCCATCTTTATCTGTCAACCCTGCTGCAAGGCTATTCTGGGTTCAAGACTGCAGCCTGGCAAGTGAAAATATCCTAATTGCAGCCGCAGGACTTAGGTTTGGGAACTGTGTGGGTGGGCGTGCACCCGGTGGCTGAGTTCGTTCGGATTGTACGGGAGATTGCAGGGTTGCCAAAATACATCACGCCACTTGGACTTCTTTATGTCGGTTACCCAGCAGAGGCAAAGGTATCCCGAACTCAATATGACGAATCGCGAGTTCATTGGCAGAAATACGAAAAGAATAAGCGAAAATGAACTGTTAGGGTTGTATTCAGCTGAACATGATCCATTTGCAGTCGGTTCAATTACGAAAACTACCTGACAAACGCATATTCCCTATAGAATCTTCCGATCATTCAATCGTTGGAAGAATTGAGTTTCACGAACCCTGTTACCTTATTCGTAGGCGAAAACGGTACAGAAAAGTCCTCGCTTCCAGAAGGTCTTGCGTGCGCAAATGAGATGGTCTTTGTGGGGAGTGAAAACGACTGGAGCGATATTTGTCTCGCTCATGCCTCATGAATTGTCGAAATATTTTAGGTTAATATGGACAAAGCGCACTAATCGGAGGTTTTTCTTGCTTGCGGAAGATTTCTTCGGTTACGCTAAGCGAGTCGACAAAATGCGCTCTGAAATGGAACTGGACTTGCAAGAAATAGATTAGGAGTATAAAGATCGAAACGATTTTGCACGTAATATGGCAAAATGAGCACTGCCAATGGGCTAATGGATATTCGCGAACGCTATGGCAAAGGTTTGGATGCCAGATCGCACGGTGAAAGCTTTTTCGCACTGTTCCAGTCCCGGTTTGTTTCAAACGGGTTGTACCTGCTCGATGAACCTGAAGCATCCCCTTCACCGTTACGCCAACTAGCGTTGATCGCTGCTATTAAAGGTATGGTCTCACAAAATGGACAATTCATCATTGCCACTCATTCACCGGTCCTGATGGCATATCCAGACGGTACCATATTGAATTTCAACAGTGGTAATATTCACCCAGCTCATTATGATGACCCTGAGCATGTACGCCTGATGCGCGATTTTCTCAAAAATCCCGGGTTATTTTTACGAAATTTATGATCCTGCCTCCGTCCTTCGTAAACAATATTGTTAACTCATTTGGCAATACCGGTCGCAGGTACCTAGATGAATTGGGAAATCTGCTTCTCGATGCCTCTAAACGCTGGGATTTGTCGTTGGGAAAACCATTCCCACTTTCATATAATTATGTTTGCGCAGTTACCAGGGCGGATGGGACACCTGCTGTGCTCAAAATTGGGGTTCCCAATCGCGAACTGACCAGTGAGATCAATGCGCTAAATGTCTATGCAGGAAATGGTGCCTGCCGGTTGCTTAAAGCAGATGCAATTTGTGGAATGCTGCTGCTTGAGCGCTTGCGACCTGGAACAATGCTTTCGTCGGTCGAGGACGATGACTCAGCCACCGAAATCGCGGTAAGAGTAATGCGAACAATTCAAATCCCTTTACCAGTAGATGATGGATTTATTAATTTGATAGATTGGTTTGACGAGTTAAAAGAACTTCGACCTCTCTTTGGCGGAAGCACAGGCCCATTTTCTGAGAAGACTGTGTCAATGGTAGAAGCGATGATACCCGGATTATTTGCTGATCAGCATCCCCACGTTCTGTTGCACGGTGATTTTCATCATTTCAATATTCTCTCATCTGAGAGGGGGTGGCTCGCGATCGATCCAAAGGGTGTTGTAGGACCGGCGGAGTACGAAGTTGGCCCATTTCTGCTAAATCCATGGGGTACTATTCCAGATGAGAAAGAAGCACTGAGGAGAACTCAACGCCGAATTGCCATCATATCTGAACAACTGGGATTCGAACGCAAGAAATTGTTGAACTGGGCATTCTGTCACAGCATGCTCTCGGCATGGTGGGATACCAAAGAAGATGGTTCGGGGGGAGAATACTCGCGTGCATGGGCAGAAATCCTATACAAGGTTCAAAAATAATAAATGGGCAGCGGTGTGGCTGCCCTAATGCAATTCGGTTCAACCAAGATAACTATATTACCCGCAACTTCTTCCCTACAATCGCGAATGCTTCCAAGCCTTTATCCAAATCGCTTTTTTCATGTGCAGCGGAAAGCATTACTCGAATCCTCGCTTTTCCTTGTGGGACAGTGGGATACCCGAGAGCCATGGCAAATACTCCCTTATCATATAGATCTCGACTGAACTCCTGAGCTAGTGGCGCTTCTCCCAACATAACTGGGGTGATCGGGGTAGTACTTAGCCCAGTATCGAAACCCAATTTCTTCATTTCTGCTTTGAAATATTTTGCATTGTCCCACAGCCGGTCGACCAACTCGGTTGAAGATTCGAGAATATCGATGGCCGCGATGCAAGCTGCTGCATCAGGAACCGTAACCGCCGAGGAGAATAAGAAAGGACGACCTCGAAGTCGCAGCCACTCAACAATGACGGGAGATCCTGCCACGACACCGCCTACGACTCCAAACGCTTTTGACATGGTCCCAATCTCCACATCCACTTTACCATGCAGACCAAAGTGGTCTACAATCCCCCGCCCTCCTTTGCCAAGAACCCCTTCTCCATGTGCGTCATCCACCATCAGCAGTATGTCGTACTTTTTTGCCACTTCGTAGATCTTATCCAGGGGAGCCATGTCCCCATCCATGCTGAAGACGCCATCAGTGATGATCAACGCACGTTTGAACTGAGAGAGGTTCTCCTTAATTACAGTCTCCAAGGAAGCAACATCGCAATGTTCATATGGGACAATTTTCCCTCCAGACAGGCGGCATCCGTCAATGATACTGGCATGGTTCAGACGATCCGAAAAGATGACATCTTCTTTTCCCACCAGCGCAGGGATGGTTGCCAAATTGGCTGTGAAACCACTTTGAAACGTAACGGCTGCTTCGACTCCCTTGAATGCAGCCATGCGTTTTTCCAGTTCGATATGTAGAGTCATGGTGCCGGCAATGGTGCGAACAGCCGCAGGGCCAATGCCCATCTCGTCAAGCGCCTTCTTCGCCGCAGCTATCAGTTTCGGGTGATTAGCCAGACCCAGGTAGTTGTTCGAACAAAAGTTGAGGACTTTTTTACCGTCCACTATCAACCAAGCTCCTTGAGGTGAGCCAATGATGCGAATACGATTGTAAAGACCTTTTGACTTTAGGCTTTCGAGTTCCTGCAGTATCCAGTCAGTTTTTGTGGACATAAAATCTCCTCGTACAATTTTCGAGTGAATGTGATGACCTTATTTCAGGATCTGAGAGAACTTGTTATATAGGCAGAAATGACCTCGGATTCATTGAACAACCTCGCCCAGCAATCCCAACTCAGCAAGAGCCGCCAGCACTTTGGCATGAGCCCCCATTTTTACAACCACAGTCACCGGACCAAGAGGCTCACCTAAAAAGCGCCCAGCCTTCGATTTTCTTAGTTCATCTAAAACTTCTGGTCGACCAACCTTTAATATTGTTTGAACCTCCAGCCACGCTTCAGTCCCATTCAAGTCCCAACGTTTTACAGCTTTTACGAATGCAGGTGGAATCTCAGAAGCTGAGTTCTTTGCCAGCAAGGTTAGCAGTTGACTAATATTGAGCCCTTGCTCCCTGGCTAATTTCAAGGACGTAGTAGTAACCTGGTAGACATACTCATCCGCTTTTTCGTTTTCCCATTCGCAAAAGCGGGCGATCTGGTATCTGGCAGATCGGGGTAATAATCTTGGAACACTAATTTTCCCTTGCGCAGAAACGTACAGTTTTCTATCTTCCTCATTTAGGTTACTGGATTTGCAGTGTGCAACTCGAAAGGCACTAACAACCTCGCTTCCAGTTCGAGTTGCCAATTCCACCTGTCCCAACCAATATAAGGGACCTGTAATTAAATATCGGATTAATGCTCCATCTACACCATCCCAATAAGGAAACCCACGTAAGTAAGAGCCGTCTGATTCTCTCCTAATGAACCATGAATCGTAATCTCCTGCAGGGCGTTGAAAATCAGGGTTTTTTTCTTTAATCCCTTGAATAAATGCCGGGAGACTCCACCACTTGTTTTTTGGCAGCTTCTCAAGTTGTGAAAGAATGAATTTTCGTGCGACCTGCGGCGTGTTGCTCACGGAACCCTCAAAAATGAGACCGGGGACTTGAAGAAGTTCGTTGAAAATCTCACTTTCCCGCCAAGCTTTAACCAATATTTCCAAAGCATCTCTGCGTGAAGCCTCTAAAAATAAGCGAACCGACTCGATCTGGAGGACAAATGGTTGCGGAATTTCATCAAGAGAGGAAGGGGAAACTAATTTCGCAGCAAGCAGGTATTCTGTCAGGACTTCGAGTGGGATTCCCGTATGTGGGAGTGCCTGCCCCAAACGCAGGGCGGCAAGAAGTGTAGTGGCATCATCCAAAATTCGGTCTGAAACAGGAATGATGAATTCGCTTTCCTTTGGAGAGGCTATGCGACCCAACGGTCCAGCTGATTTATCGGACGCTTTCGTGTCCAGCTTGATTGTGGTTTTTTCAAAGTCAGGCTTGCCAGCTGCGAAGGAGGCAGGCGGGAACCCAATTTGATTGATTATTTGTAGGAAATCGTCGGGGATGTATGCATATTCCTGAACTCCAGCGGGAAAATCAAAAAAGGCTCTTGCCAAGAATGCTCGATAGAAGAGCATTTCAGAGACAGAACCCTGATGAAGGAAGATTTGTTCCCGATCTCGCTTAGCAGGACCGGCTGGACGGATTTCGCCAAAGCGGCGGGTAAACGTTACCCAAGGAACCTTCCCTTCAGCTCTAACCAGCATCTCAAGTGCGGAACGGGAGTCGATTGTTAGGGAGGCAATCATTTCTGCTAATATAGATTTATCATTCAACGTCTTAGCTAGTTCTTTTATTACCATTTCACTATCAGACGAGATCAGCTCTATCCCCCAAAACCGAGCAACAATACGTAAAAATCCGATATCGCGTCCATGTAAACTTTGAATGAGAGTTGGCATATTGAGTAAATAATTATCGAGGAAGGAGTTCCGTTTTATTGTACTTGTTTCCACCATTGGTTGATTGAGTTTTACCCCCGAACCACCTGAATGGCACCTGGAACCACCTCAATAGACAATCGCCTGGTATTCGTGTTTAAACCTGTATATATCTCACCATCAGCATGGATAAAAAGTGCGCGGTCAGAAGATATAGTCATCTGTCGAAACGTTCCCATACGGACTTGCTTAAATCGCCCATGGGTTCCTTTCATAACTTCTGGCACCAGTCGGAACATCATCAAGCGACTAACCTTTCGGATGGTTGCATATTCGAGGATACCATCGTCATTGTGCGCGAGGGGAGCTACTAGAAACCCACCGCCCTCCCGAGATCCATTGCACAAGGTTAACATGAGGGTGGGCAGATCCCATGTCTCCGTGTCCGTTTTCACCTGGATTTGCATAGGATTGAAATTCAGGATTATCGTTTGAATCACTGCGGTAAGATACATCAAGAAGCCGCGAACCACAGGGAGTTTGTGAGAACGAATTGTGACCACCGCGTCGAAACCAATGCCGAGTGTATTATCAAAGTATTCTTTTCGACCTGAGTCATCAGAAAACAAGCCCAGATCGACCCGGCGTGGTTCACCACCCAAAGCATGCACCAAGGCAACATCTGGTTTTTCTGGAAGGCCAATCGAATGGGCAAAATCGTTTCCGGAGCCAACCGGAACTATTCCTAAGATCGGCCTCTTCGATTCGGGGACTAACATCAGGCCGTTAATTACTTCATGGACGGTACCATCACCTCCAATTGCGATAACCATGTCATAACCTTGTTCTCCTGCCTTGCAGGCCAGTTCGACAGCATGAGTTGGATACACTGTACCGCTCCAGTCAGCATTGCCATAATCGGCAATGATTGGACGGAGATTATTGGCAATCTGCCAGGCCTGACCCATATCAGCGGTTGAGTTAAAGATAAGTTTTACTTTTCTGGGCAATGCGCAGCTCCAATGTTGTTGAATATTTGACCACTGGAAACATTATTTCGATGTTCAGGAATATCAAATATTGAAAATAAAAAGACAAATATGAATTTGGCCTCATGGCAAGCTAACTCCAGGCTTGTCAAGAGTCGCCGTTATGAGCTACAAGAAATTGTCCCCTACTGTTCTTTTTTGCTCGAAAAAGTGCTTCATCAGCGGCGCGGATCAACCCTGGCGCCGTATCAGCGTGCAAAGGATAGAGGGCAACCCCCCCAGAAACACCGATAATGGTTGTCTTTCCATCAGGTAGATTAATCGGATTGATACGCAACCCACTCTGAATTTTCTGGATAACAACCTGCGCCTGTGTCAGATTTGTCTCTGGAAGAACCAGGGTCCATTCGTCCCCCCCATAGCGAGCCAGAAAATCGGTGGAGCGCAAAGACATTTCCATCGTGTTTGCAACCTGCTGCAACACTTCGTCTCCAACCTTGTGTCCATATGTATCGTTTATCACTTTAAAACCGTCCAAATCCATCATAACAGCACTAAAGGAGTTCCCGGAAGATACAGATTGGGTAATTGCCCTTTCCAGACGTTCATCAAGAGCTCGACGGTTTGGCAGCTCGGTTAAAGCATCACTTCGTGCCTGATGGCTGACAGCCGCATGCAAACGAGCATTGATGATGGCGATCGCGGCCTGGTCAGCTAAAAGAGTCAACAGGCGAATTTCTGACTGGGAAAATTCACCTATACTGGTCCGGGCAAGGTTCATTACTCCAATTACCCGGCTGTCATTCATCAACGGTAAACCAATAATCGAGCCGCACCACGCTTTTGGCATGCCCTGATAAATGGGATGTGTGGTGATGTCTTCGACGACAATCACTTTTTTCTCGCGAGCTACGGTACCGGTCAACCCATTTGGGCGAGATTCAGAAAATTGAACATTCTCCTCACCATCGTTTTTTAAAGATGCTCCAAATATTAATTTATCTTCTTGAAATAGATATATGTGGGCGTCTTGAGCGTCTTTCACAAGTTGCATGGCTTCTTTAACCACCCCATCCAAAACAGCCTGAAGATCTAAGCTGGAGGTCAGATTTAATGTTATTCGTTTTAAGGCATCCAATTCAGCTGCCTGGCGCTGAATCAGCAAAAGGAGATTCCCATGTTCCGCGAGCACATCCACAAGCTGTCGGGCAATCGTTCCATCCTGCAAGCTTCGGTCATCCATGACAGTCATTAACAAGTTTAAAAGTCCCAATAATTGTTCCTGTGCATCAATGGGGATTTGTTTAATTTCCAGCCGCTGGCGTGCTTCGCGTAATACCCCGGTATGGGATTTCATATAGTTCGTTCCCGACAACTCACATTATCTACCATATTTATGCCCTCTCCATTATACATTTTTCTTGTCGGTGTGCA
Source organism: uncultured Chloroflexia bacterium (assembly GCA_963826215.1). Lineage (GTDB taxonomy): Bacteria > Chloroflexota > Anaerolineae > Anaerolineales > Villigracilaceae > UBA877. The sequence goes on from CAWGWL010000033.1 coordinate 1,257,742, forward strand.
AGAAATAATACCCGGGGAAAGTGAAGATGCAAATCTCATATGATCCATACTTTGACCAGGAATTTGGATTCCCAGTTACACAATTATGGAGACAGACGAATTGACAATTTCAATTTAAATCTGTACACTATGAGCAGATATCAATTCATTGCATTTATTCAGGAGGAACCATGGCTGCTCAATTCCAGTTTGTAATGCGATCCGGACCTAGTACCGGAACAACGTACCCGCTCGATTCGGCTGAAATAATTATTGGACGTGATGCAAGCAATGGTGTCGCGATCAATGATGCTGAAGTTTCGCGAAAACATGCCAAGCTAACCATGCAAGAATCGGGGTATGTGATCCAAGACCTTGGCTCGACAAATGGAACATTCATAAATGGACAACGGATCACAGGTTCACAGGGCCTCAAAGCAGGTGATGTAGTCACTCTAGGTGAAAACATTGTGTTGATGTACGAGTCGATTTTCGACCCGAACGCCACTGTCATCTCATCCGCCCAGTCTCTTAAAACAGCTGCGCCAATTCGAAAACCAACTCCAGCTCCAGTACCAACCCCGACCCCTCCGCCGTCCACCGCTCCTGTGGATGTATTTCCTGTTCAGGTACCAGCGAGCCCAGTCCAAAAGGCTGTCACACCCAACAAGAAAAAGTTCCCGATATGGCTGATTATCGTTATCGTATTTTTATTAATCATCTGCGCATGTGTTGGGTTTTTTGTAATAATTGACCAGCTAAACTTATGGTGTAAAGTAATTCCATTCCTGGTACCATTGATTGGCGGAACTTGTGCGTAAATAAGAGTGTCCAAACTAACGTAGAATAAATTCAGGCGGCAAAAATGCCGCCTGAATTTATTCTACCGGGCAACAATATCCATTATCCAATTGGTTCCCTTCATAGTGGTATCAGCAAATTTATAATCCCCTCTGAATAATTCTTTCTGAGAGCGGATGAGGAGAGACTCGAAAAGTTGATTCTTCCATCCACTTGGTCGGCGCAACAAGTCAGCGACAATGCCTCGCTGACGCATAATCGCACCATCAGGTAACCATGCGGTCAGGAAATAAGCAGATGGATCAAGTAATTTTTGATATCGCCGCACGGTGTCAAAAAAAGTGACCGTCAATTGAAGATCGGTTCGTTCTGCTTCGGTGACAGGAAAGGAATGCAGATATGAAAGGTAACCATCCTCCCAATCAGTAAAAGATAGACCAAAATGGTCAAGTAAAGCCGTGCTCAAAACTGAGGAAACAGGTTGGTTATTCGGCGCAGGGATGGTCCGATAAAATTCATTGAAAGCGTTCCACCCAAAGGTATCGACCATATATTGTATGAGCGATCCTGCTTCCAAGTATGCAATATCGTGTTGTTGATCATAAAAATCGTCTATTAAAGTAGTTAAAGGAATGTACCAGCCAAGATCGAGCAAGGATGCTGCACGCGGACCAATTGGTTCGGGTTTGAAGTGACCTCCAGACAAATAAACCGCCAGCCCTTCCTCGAGAATTGAGGGGCGATAAATCCCTCCCAGTGCGCTGTCATAATAATGAACAAATTCGTGATGAAACAAAATGGGCATTTCATTGCCGATGTAATTCGTATCCAAATATGAAACGTAAACGCCATTCAAGGTAAAACCACCATGACCAACGACCCGTGACATAAAAACCACGTCAATAGGTGCATTTAGGGTAGAACTCATTTGTGCTGATACACTTGTGGACTCATGGTCGGCTTCCTGACCTAGACGAAATATATCGCGTTCTACTGCAGTTCCAGATATATAATGTAGATTGCAGCAATCTGTTGCAATAGCAACCCAGTGAGCTTCAGGTTCGGGAGGCGGAATCTGTGTAGATGGGTGAAGAGAAAAGGTCTCGGTCCAAACCACGTTTTCAGGAATTCGTGTGAATGTTATTTGGTAGCTGCCGGCCTTTAAGTCGTTTGTATTCCATACCCACCAAAGGGTTGCCTGACTCCTTCCGCCAATACCATAGGGGGCAAAACCAGCGCTTCCGAGTGTCTGACCATTGAAAGAAACATCAACACTCTCATTGTTATTGCCACTCTCCAACGGAACCAGAACTTCGAAGCTGACCTGATCGCCTACATAAAGTGGTCCATCTGGGTGGGTTACAACAGCGATTTGGTCAACAGGTTCAATTGGAATATTCGAAGCAAACAGTAAAATCAATAGTAGAATGGCAAAATTCTTTTGATGCATCCTTCAATTATAAGCGCGCGTCTGTTGTAAAATCCTCCTCTTGAAGATAGAATAGAATACCAAGGAGAATAATTATGCAAGGGATTCAGCCTCCCGCTTCACCACATTGGGGCGCCACGGCCAAACTCGTAGTTACACTGACCCTGGTAGTCATATTCGGTGCATTGCTTGTGCGCTTTAAATATATTATTGGACCTGTGCTCATGGCGTTCATCCTTGCATATTTATTATTGCCTTTGGCTTCATTAATGAGCAAAAGAACCCCCCTCTCCTGGGCAATGGCTGTAAATTTAATATATCTCATTTTTATACTCAGCTTGTTAACTTTACTGACCTGGGGCGGTGTTGGCTTGGTTGGACAAATCCAGAACTTGATCAGTGCCGTTCAGAATTATGCAAATCAGCTCCCTTCATTTATCGAAAGCCTCTCGCATCAAATTTATATAATCGGGCCGTTCAAATTTGACTTCTCTACAATTGATTGGCAAACGATCGCTCAACAGATCCTAGGCTATATTGAACCAGCCCTTGGTCAGGTGGGTGGGTTGGTAGGGACATTGGCAAGCGGCGCTGCTTCGACATTAGGCTGGACAGCATTCGTGGTAATCGTCTCATATTTCTTGCTCCTGGAAAGCGGCGGATTTCGAGCACGAATCTTCCAGGTAGATATCCCTGGTTATACTGAAGACATCCACCGGCTTAGTCAAAAATTAGGACTCATTTGGAATGCGTTTTTAAGGGGTCAAATCATCATTTTCTTTTCGAAAGTGATCGCTTATACAATTTTTATGAGCATCCTGGGGGTTCACTATGCAGTTGGGATAGCAATCATTGCAGGCTTTGCCAGTTTTTTACCATATATTGGTCCAGCGATTAACTGGATAGTGTTAGGAATTATTACTTATTTCCAGGGTGTTTATCTTTTCAATCTTTCACCTTTAGCATATACAGCGATAGCCATAATCACCGCTCTTGTTATTGATCAGGTCTTTGATAATTTGGTATCCCCGCGTGTCATGGCTAGCAACCTTAAAGTCCATCCGGGATTCGTTCTTATTTCAGCGATTATTGCTGCCAACCTAATTGGAATATTGGGCATCATCGTTGCAGCGCCGCTGCTAGCCACCTTGCAACTCGTTGGGAGGTATACTTTGCGCAAGCTCCTGGATCGAGACCCCTGGCCACCAGAAGAAGATATTCTCCCTCCTCGAAAAGTACCAAAATGGCTACGAAAAATTCGCAAATGGTGGCATAGCAGACGCGACAAGACATCGGGAGGATCGAGAGAGACGTCACGTAACCTCAATAATTCCAAGAAAATACATTAATCCATTTTATATGTGTTTCTGACTCGAAAGCCGTACAATAATAAAATTGAAAAGGAGAATATTATGCCAAAAACCGTACCCGAACCCACAACTGAAACCCTAGCTGAGACTGAGAACTACCTGGCTTGGAAAGCTGACGAACCAGATGGTGAGACCACATATCACCTGGAACTTAATAACGTAACCCTGCATTTTTTCAAAGAAGAGTGGGATGAATTCCTTGATTTAATTCACAGCTTAAAGTAACGTCATGAATCTGAACAACTCCATAACTGATGTCCCGGGAATCGAAGTGGGCCAAGCCCAAGATGAAGTAGCTCTCACCGGGTGCACAGTCATCCTTTGCCGAAAGGGGGCAGTGGGTGGAGTCGACGTGCGTGGCAGCGCCCCTGGTACGCGCGAAACCGATTTGCTTAATCCCATTAACCTCGTAAACAAAGTCCATGCTGTGGTCCTGGCAGGTGGATCGGCATTTGGTTTGGATTCTGCTGCAGGCGTGATGAGCTACCTGGCTGAGCAAAATATAGGATATGGAGTGGGGAACGTACGGATCCCGATTGTCCCTGCCGCAATATTATTTGACCTGGGTCTGGGAAAATCCATACATCCGCCAGACAAGGAAATGGGATATGCTGCTGCAAGAGGTGCAAATGGGGGAAAAGTTATAGAAGGAAACGTCGGTGCAGGAACGGGTGCTTCAGTTGGGAAAATCTTTGGATTGGCGGGAGCAATGAAATCGGGGCTTGGCACTGCCAGTGTCGAAATCGGTGGAGGTATTGTAATTGGCGCGATCGCAGCTGTTAATGCTTTCGGGGATGTAATAGATCCGGGAAATGGAGAAATCGTTGCTGGTGCGCGACCAGCCAAATTTGGTCCTGTGAAATTGGGGGGATCCGGTCAATTTGCTGATACTCTGAAAATGATGAAAACTTTAACCGGTCGGACCATTTTAAGGATGGCTGCAGGGGGGAATACTGTTATTGGAGTAGTAGCAACCAATGCCAAACTTGACAAGTCACAAGCTACTAAAGTTGCACAAATGGCACACGACGGCCTGGCGCGTGTGATCCGCCCGGCGCATACAATGTTGGATGGGGACACAATATTTGCGCTTGCGACATGTCAAAAGAAAGGCGATGCAAATATTGTGGGGGTATTTGCTGGGGAAGTATTTTCGAGAGCAATATTAAGGGCTGTACGGGCAGCCACTCCGGCAGGAGGATTGCCAGCAATAAATCATTAATTGAATGTAATTAGGACTCTGGAATGATATTTCTGACCAACACACATAACCAGGATCATATATCCAGAAATAAATAAATACGATCTACCAATTCCAGATTTTTATCTAAGTTGGTGGATTTTTTTTGTGAGTTGACTTTACCCCCATTCTTATCTATACTCTATTTATGCTCGCACGCGTCTATTCCTGCGCTGTTATCGGTCTTGATGGTGTAGTTGTCGAGGTTGAAGTCGACTACACCTCTGGTTTCCCTGGTATGACGATCGTCGGCCTACCCGACGCTGCCATCCAGGAAAGCCGTGAACGTGTTCAAGCAGCTGTACGAAACGCGGGTGTCCCATTCCCACGAAAGCGTCTGGTGGTCAACCTTGCTCCCGCTTCGGTGCGCAAGGAAGGCCCTGCCTATGATCTCCCAATTGCCCTGGGAGTATTGATATATACCGGCATGTTACCCGCCGAGGCAGCCGAAGGGACAATGGTTGTGGGGGAATTATCCCTGGACGGAGCAGTACGACATGCTCGTGGAGTACTTCCGATGGCTGCCACCGCGCGCCAAGCCGGATATAAACGAATTGTCGTACCAGAAGTGGACGCAGCTGAGGCTGCCCTCATCCCCGGTTTAGAGGTCATTCCCGTTTCTTCACTTGCAGTTCTATTTAATCATCTTTCAGGACGGAATGTCATTCCAGCATACGTCCGGCGTGAGATTGAGGACACTCCGCTTTCCCCTACGACAGATTTCGGAGAAGTCAAAGGACAGGAACACGTAAAGCGCGCTCTTGAGGTGGCTGCTGCCGGCGGACATAACGTATTGATGATGGGTCCGCCCGGGGCTGGCAAGACTCTACTTGCTCGCGCTCTGCCTGGGATTCTTCCCAAAATGTCCATTGATGAGGCATTGGATGTGACCCGGATTTATTCGGTGGCTGACCAGCTTCCGGTAAATACCCCATTGCTGCGCATTCGTCCGTTTCGTGCTCCTCACCATACCATCAGCCATGCAGGTTTAGTGGGTGGCGGGAACTGGCCTCATCCAGGAGAAATCTCTCTGGCACATTTTGGTGTTCTTTTTTTGGATGAATTACCCGAATTTGGGATGCGGGTGTTGGAAGTTTTACGCCAGCCACTGGAGGATAAGGTTGTGACGATTAGTCGGGCACAAGGGTCATTGACATTTCCAGCCAGCTTCCAATTAGTTGGCGCAATGAACCCATGCCCGTGCGGATATTATGGGGATCCTGTTAAACCTTGCACTTGCTCGTCGATGGTGGTTACCAAATACCAGAAACGAATATCAGGACCCCTTCTCGACCGAATAGATATCCACGTGGAAGTACCGCGCATTGAGTATGAGAAGCTCTCCGAGAGGCGGCTTGGAGAATCCTCGACCTCAGTAAGAGAGAGAGTGGAAATTGCGCGCAATAAGCAAAGGAACCGGTTCGAAAACGATGGTGGGACACATGTGAAGTGCAATGCTGACATGCGTCCTGCAGAGTTGAGAAAATATTGTATCCTTGATGATACTGGTCAAGCGTTGATGCGATCTGCAATGAATCAATTGCAATTATCTGCCCGAGGATACCACCGCGTATTGAAGCTGGCTCGAACGATTTCTGATCTTGCCGGAAGTGTGGATATTGTCCCGGCTCACCTAGCTGAAGCATTACAATATCGGCCGCGATTGCATATGCTGTAGGTGAGACATGAAAGATGGATTTTATCAATTCATTGTAGGTGTCCTAGATTTATTCCTGTGGGGGGGAAAAATAATCGGTGAAGAAAACCTGCCTCACCGCGGACCTGCAGTCTTTATTGCAAACCATTTAGATGCGACTGGCCCAATTGCAGCAGCATGTTCGATTCCCCTCCGTTTTCATCCATGGGTGATTGCAGACATGATGGACAAGGATCTAGCTCCGATTTGGCTTCAAGCAGATTTCGTCGAACGACAATTGCACTTAAAGCTTCCAATAAGCCGGTGGGTAGCCCGGGCACTATGCAAGATTAGCGTACCGCTTTTTTATTCCCTTGGTTGCATCCCAGTTTACGCCAACGATTATGAACGCATGCACGAGACTCTTGAGATGAGCATGGATGTCCTTAGGGAAGGAAAATTCTTGCTTGTATTTCCGGAGGATTATCGCCTTCCAAAAGACCCAATTACAAAAATGCAACCATTTCAACATAGTTTTGCCCGCCTCGGAGAAAGGTACTATGCTGAGACTGGAAAACGATTAGAATTTTACCCATTAACAATCCATGCGACCGGAAACCTTGTTGTAGGAAAACCGGTTGTATTCAACCCTCTAACCAAAGCTGGTGTTGAACGGCGTCGATTGAAACAGTTGATGGAAGATTCAATAATATCAATGTATATGATATTGGAAGGTGGGAGCGGTTCAGCAGCACTCACAGCAGAACGAAAATAGAATTCATCAAGGAGCAGGCATGCCACGGTCCAAACGATTCATCACTGCCGAAGATCTTTACCGATTCGATATACTGTCTGAGCCAAGAATTTCTCCAGATGGACAGCATGTAGTCTATCGCAAACAGCGGGTAGACAAGAAATCCGAAGTCAAATACAGTAATTTATGGGTTGTCCATGTAGATTCTAGCAAGCCTTACCAGTTTACGCATGGCGACCAAACTGACGCATCCCCTCGCTGGTCCCCGGACGGAAAAACACTTGCTTTTCTATCCAACCGTGTCGACAAAAACAAACCTGCCCAGGTTTTCCTTATTCCATTCAACGGGGGTGAAGCCCACAAGTTATGTGATATTTCGGGCGAGATAAATTCTATCTCCTGGTCGCCAAATGGCAACAACCTTCTTTGCACCGTCCGAAAAACCGATCCAGAAGTTCTTGAGCGCGAAAAAGATGAGAATAAGAAAAAACTTGGGGCAGTGGATCGCGTATACAACAGGGTTTTCTATAAACTGGACGGCTATGGATACCTTCCTCACGAGCGTACCCATTTATGGATGATCGACGCACGCACTGGAAAAGCTAATCAGTTGACTGACCATCCAGTTTGGGATGAGATCACTCCATCCTTCTCCGCTGATGGGAAATCGATCGCCTATATTTCCAATCATTCTCCTGATCCAGACTTCGAAGAAAACGACGACCTTTTTATTCTACCTTTATCAAGGAATGGAATTCCTTCTGGGTCTGCCCGTAAAGTTACCGCCCCTGAGGGATCGAAGTGGATGCCATCATTCTCGCCAGATGGCAAATGGTTAGCATATTTTGGTGTGAAAGGGAAAAACCTAGGTTACAGTTATAAAAATATCGGATTATGGGTAGTACCAGTAAGTGGTTCAAAACCCGCCAGCAACTTGACTGAAAAGTACGACCTTCATACAGCTCCGGATGTCATTAATGATTGTGGATCATTGGAATGGATACGCCCGACCTGGTCTATAGACGGGATGAGACTATTCTTCCAGGCATCAGTTCACGGGTCTGCCATACTAAAATCAATATCGATAAAAGGGGGAGACTTGCGAGATGTAGTTGGTGAAGGTGGTGCTGTCGGTGCTTTCTCATTGGACGAAGCCCAAACGAAAGTAGCTTATTTTTATGGGCAAATGGAAGACCCGGGTCAAATCTTCGTTCGCGAAATCGAAAAAGATATACCAGCCCGCCAAATAACCCGAGAAAATCGGGACATGCTTGACACCGTGAGCTTAAGCCGTGTGGAAGAAATCTGGTTTAAAGGTCCAAACGAGAAAAACCTACAAGGCTGGATCATCTTTCCTCCCGATTTCGATCCCAAAAAGAAATATCCTTCCATCCTGGAAATCCACGGTGGTCCAATCACACAATACGGCAAATTTTTCATGCATGAGTTTTACTACCTTGCCTCAAAAGGTTACATAATTTACTTATGCAACCCGAGTGGAGGACGCGGATATGGGGAGGAACACGCCAAAGCGATATGGGGAGCATGGGGTACCGCAGATTATGACGATTTGATGGCTTGGGTAGATTTGGTAACGAAGAGACCCTATATTGACAGACAAAAAATGGGAGTGACCGGCGGTTCTTACGGGGGCTATATGACCATCTGGATGATTGGCCATACAGAGAAGTTTAAAGCTGCAGTATCTTCACGTTGTGTAAGCAACTTCATTAGCGAATGGGGATCCAGCGACATCAACTGGACTTTTGAACATGAAGTGGATGCAGGCCCCCCCTACAAGGATTTCAAGAAATGGTGGGAGTTATCCCCGATTGCGCACATTGGCAATGCAAAGACACCAACACTGGTCATCCATAACGAAGGAGATTTACGCTGCCCAATCGAGCAAAGTGAACAGGTTTTTGTAGCGCTAAAACGGTTAGGAGTGGAAACTGAGTTTGTCAGATTCCCAGAAGAATTTCACGGATTATCGCGTACCGGGCGGACAGATCGACGGATCGCACGGTTAAACCATATTTTACGCTGGATGGATAAATACCTTAAATAGTTATATGGTCTGAATATTATTTTCGATGGAGAGGTCAATCAGTTCACAATGTTTGGGTTGGAGGAAAATTTCCATTTCCTCCAACCTCTATAAAGGGGGTTGTACCAAAGGTCAATTTATCCAGCAATTTGTGATTTATCAAACTGCATATCTAAACATGCCGAGTATCAAGCTATATGGATTACCTATTCTCGCCTGCCATTAAAGTCATAAAGGCGGTTATAACCCTTGGGTCGAACTGAATACCAGATTGTTCGAGTATATAATCCAAAGCATTCTCACGAGTCCATGCCAAACGATAGGGACGGTTGGAAGTAAGGGCGTCATATACATCTACCACGGCAAATATGCGCGCCACTATTGGGATTTCCTCCCCTTTTAGACCGCGTGGGTAGCCGCTCCCATCCCATTTTTCATGATGGCAATAAGGGATATGGATAGCCGGACGAAGATAGGTGATCGGAAAGAGCAAATTATACGCATATTGAGGATGCTGGCGCATCACGCTCCACTCGCGTTCATCGAGTGGACCGGGTTTCAGCAAAATACTATCAGGAACGGCAATCTTCCCAATGTCGTGTAATAATGATCCTCGTCGGGCATGTTCCGTTTCGACTTCCTCGATACCCATCGCCTGGATCAGTCGAAGTGTCAAATCAGTAACGCGCAAGGTATGACCCTCAGTATCTTCATCGCGTAATTCCAACGCCTGGGACCAACCCTGGATGGTTGCATCATATGCCAAAGTCAACTCAAGGTTGGATTGCTGCAGATTAACGAAAAGACGACCATTATCAATCGCAATCGCGGTTTGCCCAGCCAGCATCTCAAAGAAATTAATCCATTCCTGATCCACCTGCATAGGAGTACGCCGGAAAATTTCCAGCACACCCTGAATTTGTCCCTTTGCAATTAAGGGGATTGCGCTGTAGCCAACGAAATTTTCTCCCTGAAGGTACTGCAGCGGTAAAGATGCACTCCTAGAAACCGGACGTTCCATCACCTGTTCAACTTCATCCGTTTTTTGGAGATCAGTAATGTTAATGGGGCGTCGCTGCAACGCTGACTGCCCGGCCAATCCTTCTCCCAACCGCAAGCGCAACCCCTCGATAGAATGAACACGGAAACCTCTTCCGGCAGCATACTCCAGCATTCTGGTGAGCGGATTGAACAACAACACTGCCGCAGCATCTGCCTTCAATTCCGACATTATGTTTTCCAACACAATATTCAAAGTAACATTTGTATCCACACTTGCACCAATAGCAGCGTCAATCGAATGTAGTGCGGACAATCTGTGTAAACGCTGCTGAGTTTCTGTAAATAAACGGGCATTTTCTATTGCAACAGCAGCTTGTGATGCAAATGTCACAAGCAGGCTCAAATCAGATGCAGTAAAGGCGGATTTTCGCGTGGAATTGTCAAGAGAAACGACACCTATCACCTTTCCTTTAACGATCAAGGGAGCAGCGATTCCACTTTGTACTGCGTCAATTTCTTCAATCTCACCTTTGAACGGGATCTCATATTCTGCATGGGCATCATCAATTTTGATCGGCATCCGCTCGCGGGCAACCCTGGCAGCATACCCATTTTGATTTGGCAGATATAAATCAACCAGCCGAGGGTCAGAATATCCAGAGACCGCATGAAGGCGAAGTAACCCATCTGGTTCCATCAATAAAATCGTCCCTTTTTCAGCAGCGGGGATAGCATTCCTAGCACCCATTAAGATGTTTTCCAAAAGTGGTTGTAAATCAATGGCACTCGTGAGAGAGATGCTAACCTGGGATAATGATTCAAGTTCAGCCAGTCGATGGCGAGTTTCTTCAAACAGCCGGGAATTATCTATTGCGATACCTGCATATGCTGCCAAAGTTTTTAATAAGATCTCTTCTTCTTCCCCATAAATATTCGGTCGATAATCTTCCACTGTTAAAACCCCGACGATTTTCGCTCCGGAATTGAGGGGCAAGGCAATAATAGATCGCGGTATACCGGGTTTACCTAACTTGGTGGCATGGACAGGTTTTTCTTTATGGTAATCCGATACCCGGAGAGATTTCTTCTCACTAATGACATATCCTGCAAGACCTTTCCCCCATTCGGGATCGAATGGAGGGAATCGCTCGCCGCGATCAAACAAATAAACAGCGTGAAGCGCTCTTTGGTTTTCATCTGAGAGAATAATGGTGAAAACGTCCAAGGGCATCAATTGTAAAATTGCCTGATGAATGGAATGGTAAACTTGTTCAAGGTCAAGTCCAGCAGCGGCGATTTCCTGACCTGCCCGGTAGAGGACGGCACGTCTTTCACCAGCATTTACAACATCCTGATAAAGTCGGGCATTCTCAAACGCATTTGCGGCTTCGGATGAGAGCGTTTCCATGAAAATCTGGTCATCGGCTGTGTATACATCCGGTTCCCAGCTTTGAGCAGAAATCACACCTACGATCTTATCCTGCACGATCAATGGTACAGATAGGATTGCCCTTGTGGGTTCCGCGCCATTGATCATAATGGGTTTTGCCCCCCTGGCTTTCTGCACATCTTTTATGCGAAGAGACTTTTGACTTTTAATTACACGCCCAGTAATGCCGACATTTATCGGCAGCCTTGTGTTGGGGTGGCGAATACCCCGGTCATACATATATGGAGCCTCCACCTCATGCCCATCTTCGGTGATCAGTGAAACTATAAAGGCTTCAGCAGGCATGACTTGCTGGGCAGCATGGTGGATAGCAAGACAAAGCGCTTCTACATCCTGACCCGCCTGCACGATATCAAGACCTCCTTGATGAAGCGCATCTTTGCGTTTGGCGGCACTTACTGCCTCTTGATATAAACGTGCATTTTCAAATGCAATGGCAGATTGAGTCGCAAGTGTCTGAAGCAGGTGTTCGTCCTCTTCGCTAAACCGATCTGACTGTCGGCTTTCCACAATTATTGATCCAAGTACCCGATCTCCAATCATCAAAGGGACGTACAGTCCTGACTGAATGCCTTGAAATGCAGGAACGTAACGTTCATCCGTGAGGACATTACCACTACGGAATGTTTTTCCATGAGTAATTACCCAACCACTCAATCCCTGGTGTGGAGACGCATATATTTGATTTAACCGTTCAATTTCTGCCTGGGTCTCAGATGGGGACAGGCCAGGTTTGTTTAAGGCGAGTAATTCAACCTGCCCTGTTTCAGGATGATATAACCGGATGGCAGCATGGTGCCAACCCAGTTTATTCGATAGAATTTCCAACATCTTCTGGGCGATTTTCTTTGGGTCGAGTAAAACACTTACGCTCAGACCATTTTCATAAAGTACTTCCAAATCCGCAACCCTGCGATGACTCTCTTCTTCTGCGTGTCGACGTTGCGTGATGTCGTGCATATTAATTACCAGACCCTGGACAGCTGATTCTCCAAGCATGTTCGTTGCAGTGGCTTCAATCCATCGCCAGGTACCATCCTTGTGCTGGTTGCGGAAAACGGTCTGACGAATTGTTCCTGGATGTTGCACAAGGTCGTTCAGTGTTTGAGCCAGAAGACCCTTGTCATCTGAGTGGATAAATTCAAATGCGCTTTTTCCTAGGCGATGACTGGCGGTCCAGCCCATCATGCGGGAATAAGCAGGGCTTTCGTACAATATGAGACCGCGCGGGTCAACCAATACGACGGCATCGGTATTGTTTTCAATCAAAGCGCGGAAGTATTTTTCACTATTTTGAAGTGCTTCTTTGGCTTTCTTGCGTTCACTAATATCCCTGCCCGATCCCAAGATAGCCATAGGCTTTCCATTTGGGTCCCGGATAAGGGTAAATGTATTTTCGCTCCAAAACTTCGTTCCGTCTTTTTTGTAATATTCGAGTTCAATTTCCCGGGAAACGGGTTTGTCAACCTGGGCGGTGTTCTCTGGGGATAAAATTTCTGAGAATAATTGGAGAGCGCGACTTATCGAATCGGGGGGCATTTGCTGGTCAAGTGGGATCTTGTTTAGTTCATCCAGTGTAAATCCGCGTAATCGGGTCACTGAGGGGCTTGCGTACGTTATGACCAAACTTAAATCCATCAGCCAGACTGTGTCGCTCATATTTTCAGCCAGCATACGATAACGCTCTTCGCCCAGTCGGACCCGTTCTTCAGCTTGTTTCCGAGCAGTGATATCCCTAAACGACCAAACCCTACCCCGAACTTTGGAACCCTGAAGTAATGGGCGCGATAAGCGCTCAAATACTCTTCCATCTTTAAAAAACAACGTGTCAAAACTTTCCTTTTTTGACTTGTAAAGTTCCTGAACCTTGTTAATAAATACATTTGGGTCGCTAAGCTGGTCGAGCACGTGTTTAAGAAGAAGGGAGTCATCCTTTAAAGCCAGGAGTTCTTTGGGAATTCGCCAAATTTCAGCAAATCGTTCATTTGCATAAAGAACATCGTTGTTTTGACCGACTGCCAATATCCCGTCAGCAGTAGACTGTAAAACTGCCTGTAATGATGTCTCGCTTTCCCGAAGGGCATCTTCCGTCTTTTTTCGTTCGGTAATATCCGTAAAAACGCCCTGGTCATAGAGAAGTTGTCCGGAAGAATCACGAATGCCAATGGCTTCATCGCGTACCCATACAACGCGACCATCTCTTGCAAGAAGACGATAATCTGACTTAAATGGTTTTCCACTAGCGATATGTTGTTTATTTTCTGCCAAAACCCGCGCCCGATCATCAGGATGTAATAACTTTGGCCACAAGTCGGGATCGGCCACCCATTCCGCAGGTTCATAACCAGTTAATTCCTTTATTTGCGGGCTTATGAAGCGAGTTGAAGCATTTATATCCAAAGCATCCTGATAAATGACGCCCGGAATTTGCTCAACCAACTTTTGATACGATTGCTGACTGTTTATCAGAGCGGATTCAGCGTGTTTTCGGGATGTAATATCACGCGCCACCCAAATTGTACTATCCGCTGTCATTGGAGAAATCGATGTTTCAAACCAAACAGTTTTGCCGTCTATGGTTTGATCGTATTCGATCCGAGAAGTGTGGTTTGTCTCCAAAACCTTTTGTATGACTTTTAATAGAATATCTGTTTGTTTTGCAGGAAATAGATCCCGCAATGCTTTCCCCACCAATAGATTTTCAGGGACAACCAGCATAGTTGGATTGGTAGGAGCGACTTTCAGATATTTTCCGGTACGATCAATTACCATCACCGCATCCTGCATGGATGCAAAAAGAGCTCGCAATTCTGCTTCGGACGCAGCCAGAGCTTTTTCCGCCTGTGTCCGTTCAGCAATCTCTTCCCGGGCTTGTTCATATAGGTAGGCATTTTGTAGGGCGATAGCTGCCTGGTTGGCAAAAGCAGCAATAGCCGGGTTATCTGTTGCAGTCAGGTCAGGACCTGTCACTGCCAATATCCCGATCATGTCTTCGCCAACTTTTAATGGAGTATAGATGGTTTGACTTATTTTAAATAGATTGGTAATCGAACGCACGAGGGGGCGAAATTTACCCGGCAAGGTGTCTGCGACAGCTTGAGCAGCATCTGGTATAAAAACAGTCTCGCCATTAAAAAGAACGCGGTAATAAATGGTGTTGATACGTGGGTGAAACTTATAATTTTTAAGGCTCAGACCGGTTAATTTTTCCGCTTTCCGAATCAGTTCTTCTTTATAATTTATATAGGAAATCTTAAGATCTTGACGATCCCCAGTGATCTCAAAACCAGTTGTGAAATAACCCAATTCTGAAATCTGGTTTTGGATCGCGCGATATACTTCATCGATCTTCTGAGCACGTTGAACGGCTTGGGCCGCCTGGTTGAGTGCCAATAATAGACGATTGGCATGGGCGGTTTCTTCCTGTGCTCGCTCAAGCTCTTGTTCTGCCTGTTTTCGATCGATAATCTCCTGTCGTGCTTGTTCAAACAACCGCGCATTATCTATTGCAGCAGCCGCATGGCTGGCTAGCATTTCCAAAAGTTCCCGGTCCTCGGCTGTATAGGCTTCGGGACGGTAACTCTGGGGGGAGATCATACCGATCGTATTTCCTTTGAGTTGTAATGGTACAGCCAATACCGAAGCAGTCTCAGGTCCACTACCATAAGGAACAAACTTAATCCCGCTCTTTTTAATCTCTTTAGGACTGTTCAATATTAATGCCTGACCTGATCGAACAATGTGACCCCCCAATCCATGATCTGCCTTATATGGGCTTGGGGAAACCCTCTTCCCATTTTCAATAATAAAGTTCCCCCCCATTTCATTGCGAGATTTATCGTATAAACTAATCACAAAATCTTCACATGGCATAACCTGAGCCACGGCGCGATGGACTGCTGAGAAAACCTGTTCTGTGTCCAAGCTGGCACCGATCGCCTCCCCCGTGGAATAGACGATCGACCAGCGGTCCAACATGCGCCGGATTTCATCTTCGGCTAGTTTTCGTTGTGTGATGTCGTGGGCGTTAATAATGATCCCATTTATCGCCGGATCATTTATTTGGTTACTTCCGGTGCCCTCCATTGTTAACCAAGTTGAATTTTTATGTCGAATGCGCAACTGCATGGATACTGGTGCTGGATCTGATGATAATATCCGCTGGCTGATTGCTTTAAAAAAGCTAGATAAATCATCGGGATGAATGTAATCCTGAAGATCAGTCCCAATCACGACATCATCCGGTGTATAACCCAACAAGCGTTCGAGGGATGGGCTAACATAGCTCAGGGTCGCGTCCGGGTTCAAAATGCAAATAAGATCCGATGAATTTTCAATCAAGGATCGGAAACGCGCCTCGCGCTCGTGCAAGGCATTTTCCGCTGCATGTTTTTCAGCTGCCCGTCGAATAGCCACCAGAAGTTGGTCCACCTCATATGGCTTTTGAAAGTAGGAATATGCCCCCAGGTTGATCGCTTCTATAGCTGTTGCTTGAGAAGCATGACCTGTAATCATGATGCACTCCGTGCCTGGAGAGCTTCGTTTAATGCCTCGCAGGACATCAAGTCCTGAAATTCCATCCAATTTAATGTCTATCAGGACGACATCAATGTCCTGTTTTTCCAGGAGAGCCAAAGCCAATTCGCCACTTTCAACAAGAATTGCTTCAAACCCTTTAACTTTAAGAATGTCGCTCAACACACTACGCAGATTGGGGTCGTCATCCAATAGCAGAACTTTTGTCATTTTGCCTTCCATCAATGTTTCTCCTTACGGAAGAACCAATCTTTGATAATACTGATTTATTTACAGTAATTACATATCAGCCACATAATATTATTCACAGTATAAATTTTCCAAGGGTATTCAAGGTAATAAAAAGAAATTCATTAAATTGTCATTTAAATATTCAACCATATTCCTGCAGGAAATCTTATGAAAATCTAAAGAAATTCCTAGACAGTTGTCTAGTCTTGTACTCACAATTAACTAATTATATACCAAAGACTTTTCCAACAGATAAAAACACCCTTCATAAAAGGCGAAATTGGAAGAGATAATTTACACAGTGATGTTCAACTCCAAGAGACAAATATCTCTGAGTTGGATAGAGTCCCATTACAAGGGAAACGTAAAATAAAGCGGAATAAATCTCTCGTTTATCGATAATCACCGATTCCTGAAATTATGGATGGAGACGGACATAATTCGGAATATACCCCTTTAACATTTTTACAGACCAGATATCGCGCCAAACCAAATCAAACGAATGACTAAATATGACGAGAAATATTATTTCGGCAAGGAAAGGTTTTAGATTTCACGTTCAGGGTAAAAGACGACAGGAAACACACATATTACTGCAGCTTATTTTAGAAATGAATATTGCATAGCGATAAGTTATTGGGAGAGAATGCGCATGGATGCGATCAAATTCATGTACATTTTTCTCAATTAATGAGGAACGAATAAGTTAAATAATATATTCCTGTGTTTATGTAATTGAAAGCAAACAGAGAAAATAAACCAAGAGACCAAGATTATAAAACAAATGTTCTAATGCGTCAATTTCTCCAACTTCGGTGTGGTGGACAAGATATGGGGGCAGTCTCGCCAATATCCCCCATATATCCTATCTGCACAATGATTCCCGGCAAATTGCATGAAAAACCCTGCGAATTAGGAACATTGTTCCTTGTTTGGGCTCATGATTCCCTTGACATCGATTATTGCCCATGATAACCTTGCGGACATTATGTACCAAACTTACCTGATTTGGGTTGGTATGGGCGTAATAGACTTTTGCAGGAGAATGCTAAATGTCGGAAGAACGGCATGCTGGGACCATCAAATGGTTCATTGCGAGAAAAGATCCTGGCTTCAATGGGCGGGGAGACAGCGGGGAAGCGTTCGTGGACTTTTCTGGTTTACTGTTGGAAGGATATAAACTTCGTGAAGAGAATCAAATCATTGAGTTTTCTTCATTGATTGGGCCAAATGGGCTCCAAGCCTTCAACGTTATACCCATCGAGTAGATGCATCATTTTCACGGATGCCGGGTCTCGAATGGGACCCGGTTCTTTTTTGCCTAACAATATCGCAAACTCTTTACGCTTGTTCATTCGCATAAATTAGATTAGGATTGTCAACTTATGGGTATTCAACTTTCTTTGAGTCGGGAATCTCAGCGCCAGGAAGTACTTGTGGAAGGGCATGTTGTTCCGAAGCGGACCCTTTGCGTCCAATGCGGAATATGTTCCTTTAACTGTCCAATCGGCATAGATGTACGCCGACATGCCTGGTTGGGGGAGCACATAAAAGCGTCCCAGTGCCTGACGTGCGGAGAATGCGTGCGACGTTGTCCAAGGGGAGTGCTTAGTTTCGAGAGAACGAAATTGTTCACGAAGGGAGCATGATGACCCGCTACGTAGTTGTAGGTACGGGTGTGACCGGAGTGACGGCCATAAATATCCTGAGGAGCTTAGAACGATCTGCGGAAATCATCTTAGTGGGAGATGATCCCCACGGGTTTTATTCACGTCCAGGTATCGCTTACTACTTAAATGGTGAAATTCCTGATAAACAGCTACCGATTTTCTCGAAAAAAGATTGGAAAATGCTGAACATTCGTTATGTCAAGGGTGTTGCAACGCACCTCAATCCAAAAAATCACCAGCTAGAAATATCCGCAGGCGGCATATTGAATTACGATCGACTCCTTATCGCGACAGGATCCACGGCGGTGCCCCTGACTATTCCCGGGGCTGGATTGAAGGGGGTGGTTAAGCTCGATGATTTTGAGGATACCCGCCACATCCTTTCGCTGGCGAAACATGCGAAATCTGCAGTTGTAGTCGGTGGCGGGATCATCGCTGTCGAATTAGTGGAAGGCTTACTGGCGCGCGGCCTTAAAGTCCATTACTTCTTGCGAGGCGACCGTTACTGGCCAAATGTGCTTGATGAAAAAGAATCGCGCTTACTTGAGCACCGTCTCACCGAAGATGGAGTTATTCTTCACTATAAGACCGAAGCTGAAGAAGTCCTGGGGAAATGCGGAAAAGTAGTTGGCATTCGAACAACCAAAGGTGAAACCATTCGCTGCCAGATAGTGGCTGTTGGAATCGGAGTTAAACCGCGCATGGACCTGGCGAAGTCTGGGGGTCTTGCAACAGATCGAGGGATATTAACTGATGAATCCCTGCAAACCAGCAGCGCAGACATCTTTGCCGCCGGTGATGTTGCTCAGGTCCACGATCCAATGAGCGGGCAATCTATTGTCGACACCTTATGGCATCCGGCACTGGACAAGGGAAAGATCGCAGCCGCAAATATGACAGGTCAAAGAAAAACGTATATTAGAAATGTTGCCTCCAACGTACTTAGGCTAGCTGGTGTGATGACCAGCATCATCGGCGCTGTGGGAGGCGGAGTAGATGACGATCAAGTAAGCATCGCGCGCGGCTCCAGCGAAACCTGGCATGAATTACCAAATACCATCTCCCTTGAAAGCAGTGGGGATGTTAACCACGTTAGACTAATGATAGGTGATAAAACCCTCACGGGGGCACTTGTCATGGGTGACCAAAAACTTTCTGCTCCCATCCTTCACCTTATATCGTCAAAAATGGATATTACACCCATCCGTCACATGCTACGGCCTGGTGCGCCTTTGGGTGAAATAATAATGGATTACTGGTCAAAAAATATCGATTCGGGGAAAAATTCTTGACGCGATACATGACACAGTACAGCGGGAACAAAGGATTATGGCTGTCTTTTTTGGCAGCAATCCTCATCAGCGCTGTTTATGCACTCGTCGTCTTTTGGACGCGGGAGATCCCTCCCGCCGGAGCCCTGTTTGGCCACCTATTGGGCATCCTGGGCTTCATCCTCATGCTCCTTACAGAAGTCCTCTATTCCATCCGCAAACGCAGCCGCTCCGCCAGTTGGGGGAGCATGGCCTCCTGGCTCCAATTCCACATCTTCACCGGCCTGGTCGGACCTTTCATGGTGCTGTTGCATTCCTCCTGGAAATTTAACGGCCTGGCCGGCGCCACCACCCTGCTGACCATCCTTATCGTTATCAGCGGCTTCATCGGACGGTACATCTACACCCAGATCCCCCGCACCCTGGATGGAGTTGAGATCGAAACCCCCTCCGGACAATTCCAGGCAGCCAGCCTGGCACGCGCCCGCCGTTTGCTGGCGGTCTGGCACGTCATCCACATCCCGATCGGGATGGCGCTCTTCACCGCTGCATTCATCCATATCGGCGCAGCTTTGTATTACGCAACCTTGCTGAGGTAAATAGATATGAAGAAAACCACACGTCTAGGTTGTTTCACCATCACCGGTATCATGGCTACCATCCTGACCCTCCTCATAGTGACAGGGTTCGCATTTGCTTCCGGCGGGACATTATTCAGCCCCGGGAGCTCTCAATGCACAGACCGGGATGCCGCTGGGTGGAGAAGGGGCAAATAACGCACGAGCTGGAGCGCCGCTCGGTGGGGTGAGCTCACACGCCGAGATCGCCGGAAAGTGTGACCTTTGTCATGCACCATTCTGGAGCAGCTCCACCATGGCTGACAGATGCGTGGTGTGCCACACCGATGTAGCTACCCAATGGCAAGACCCGGGTACCTTGCATGGAACCCTTCGACAGAATAACCCAAGACTGGCTTGCCGAAACTGCCACCCAGACCACCGAGGTCCGGACTCACCTTTAGTCGATATAAGTCAAGCCAAGTTCCCGCATACCAACTTTGGATTTCAATTAACCGCCCACCAACTTAAAGCTGACGGGTCCCCTTTCAGTTGTAACGATTGTCATTCGAAGGTTTACACCGGATTTGATCAGAACATCTGCATCACATGTCACTACCAGACAGGATGCGGCTTTCGTACAAAACCACGTCCTTGATTACGGCATTGACTGCCTTGCCTGTCACGATGGGAAAGATACCTACGGCAAAGACTTTAACCACAAAGGTGTCCCCTTCAAACTCACCGACAAACATGCACTTGTCCAGTGTGCACAGTGCCATATCAATACCAGGAACATTGCTGATCTTAAGGGTACCAGCCAGAATTGTAGCTCCTGCCATATTTCTGATGATGTTCACCAAAACCGCCTTGGCGCTGATTGTGGCACCTGCCACACAGCAGCAGGTTGGACACCAGCCTCTTTTGATCACAACCTTTCCATTTTCAAACTGGATGGACAGCATACCGAAGTGGCCTGTGCAGATTGTCATGTCAAGAAAGTCCTGCAAGGGACCCCCATCGACTGCAATTCCTGCCATGCGGCAAAGGACGCGCACCAAGGACGTCTCGGCATAGATTGCGGTTCATGCCATACAACAAAAGGGTGGTCTCCTGCGAATTTCGACCACAACCTGTCAGTATTCAAATTGACAGGGCAGCACATGACGGTGGCATGTGCAGATTGTCATGTAAATCAAGTATTTCAAGGCACTCCCATTGACTGCTATGCATGCCATGCATCCAAAGATACTCATCAAGGCACTCTAGGAAATGTTTGCGGTACTTGCCACAACACGAACGCCTGGAAACCAGCTTCGTTCAACCATAATTCCTCCACCTTCATTTTGACCGGGCAACACATAAATACAAGCTGCCTCAAATGTCATCCCAATAGCATATTTAAGGGCACACCCAGCGATTGCTATTCCTGCCATGCAGCAAAAGATTTTCATAAGGGTAGTATGGGTACCAATTGTGGTTCCTGTCACTCAACCCTTGGGTGGACTCCAGCGACCTTTAACCATAATTTATCCACGTTCAAATTAACCGGGCAACACATAAATGCTAACTGTGCGGGATGTCACGTCAATAACGTATATATTGGCATACCGACTGATTGCTTTTCATGCCATGCATCAAAAGACAGTCACAACGGTCAATTTGGAACCAACTGCGGATCCTGCCATACAACAAGCAGCTGGGTTCAAGCCACCTTCGATCACAATCTATCCAGTTTTAAATTAACCGGCGCACACACCAGCGTTAACTGTACCCAGTGTCACGCAGGCGGTAATTACAATGGAATTTCAGCCACGTGCGCGGCGTGTCATTCTCAACCAGCAGGACATTTTGGGTCAGACTGCGCACAATGCCATACCACCAGTAATTGGAATGCATCCTATTCTCACACGGGATTTCCATTGACAGGAGCACATTCAAGCGTGAACTGTTCCCAGTGTCACAGGGGAAGCGGATACAGCGGTTTATCGTCTACCTGTGTATCCTGCCACTCTGAACCAGGCGGTCATTTTGGCTCAAACTGCGCGCAGTGTCATAGCACCAGTAATTGGAACGCTTCTTATTCACACACAGGATTTCCGCTTTCTGGGGGACACTCGGGCTTGGGCTGCACCCAGTGCCACAGGAGTGGAGGGTATACCGGTCTTTCTTCTACTTGCGTATCCTGCCATTCAGAACCGGGCGGTCATTTTGGCTCAAACTGCGCACAGTGCCACACGACCAGTAATTGGAATGCAGCGTATTCACACACAAGTTTTCCGCTTTCTGGAGGACACTCGGGGTTGGGCTGCACCCAGTGCCACAGCGGAGGCAGCTATACAGGTTTATCGTCAAGCTGCGTATCCTGTCACGCTGAACCAGGCGGTCATTTTGGCTCAAACTGCGCGCAGTGCCATAGCACCAGTAATTGGAATGCATCTTATTCACATTCAGGATTTGCCCTCACTGGTGGACATTCCGGCCTAAGCTGCACCCAATGTCACAGCGGAGGCAGCTATACCGGGCTTTCGTCAAGTTGCGTATCCTGTCACGCAGAACCAGGTGGACATTACGGGTCAAACTGCTCTCAATGCCACAGCACAACCAATTGGAATGCATCTTTTAGTCATCCTGGCGGATGTGATGGGAATTGTGCAAATCATAGGAACGCGACCTGCGCAGATTGTCATCCATCCGGGTATTCTTCTTACTCCTGCTTAAAATGCCATAGCAGCAATAAACCCGGTGATTAAATAAAAGGAATATAATGGATTTAGAATGCAATTGGAGAAAATGTTGGAAGGACATCTAAATAATTAATCCAGGCATTCCCAAAAATATCACCCATTTTTATTTATGAGAATAGAAATGGGGGAAGAAGATGAATCAGGTGCGGAAAATTCCTCTCCTGAAATTTAAGTTGTAAACGGTTTGGAGATATTTAATGACGCGATACATGACACAGTACAGCGGGAACAAAGGACTATGGCTGTCTTTTTTGGCAGCAATCCTCATCAGCGCTGTTTATGCACTCGTCGTCTTTTGGACGCGGGAGATCCCTCCCGCCGGAGCCCTGTTTGGACACCTATTGGGCATCCTGGGCTTCATCCTCATGCTCCTTACAGAAGTCCTCTATTCCATCCGCAAACGCAGCCGCTCCGCCAGTTGGGGGAGCATGGCCTCCTGGCTCCAATTCCACATCTTCACCGGCCTGGTCGGACCTTTCATGGTGCTGTTGCATTCCTCCTGGAAATTTAACGGCCTGGCCGGCGCCACCACCCTGCTGACCATCCTTATCGTTATCAGCGGCTTCATCGGACGGTACATCTACACCCAGATCCCCCGCACCCTGGATGGAGTTGAGATCGAAACCCCCTCCGGACAATTCCAGGCAACCAGCCTGGCACGCGCCCGCCGTTTGCTGGCGGTCTGGCACGTCATCCACATCCCGATCGGGATGGCGCTCTTCACCGCTGCATTCATCCATATCGGCGCAGCTTTGTATTACGCAACCTTGCTGAAATAGGTTTTTGATGAAAAATAACCAATATGGTTTTTTTACTGCCACCGGTTTACTAGCTACCATCCTGACACTCCTCATAGTGACAGGGTTCGCATTTGCTTCCGGCGGGACAATATTCAGCCCAGGGGCTCTCAATGCTCAGACTGGGACGCTGCTGGGTGGAGAGGGGGCAAATAACGCCCGAGCTGGAGCGCCACTTGGTGGCGTGAGCTCACACGCAGAGATAGAGGGAAAGTGCAGTATGTGTCACACCCCCTTCTGGAGCAACTCCACCATGGCAGACAGATGCGTGGTCTGCCACACAGATGTAGATGCCCAATTGACAGCACAAACCCCCCTGCACGGCACTCTCAAAATTAACTATCCGACCCTGACTTGCCGGGATTGTCATCCCGATCATCGCGGTCCAATATCCCTGACGACAGACCTCAGTAATCTCGGCTTTGCCCATAATTCTTTCGGATTTTTATTGAATACCCACCAAGTTAAATCCGATGGTTCACCTTTCGGATGCGCTGACTGCCATGGGACCAACTATGCCAGCTACAACCAGGATAGTTGCATTACCTGTCATGAAACAATCGATGCCTCATTTTCCACATCGCATAGTGCTGATTTTGGGAATGACTGCCTTGCCTGTCATGATGGGGCAGATACTTATGGGAAGAATTTTGATCACAAAACTGCCGCTTTCCAACTTTCCGGGAAACACACAGATGTACCTTGCAACCAATGCCATATCAATAACAAAACTTCTGCTGACTTAAAGGCTACGCCGCAAGACTGTGTCTCCTGCCATTCGACGAAAGATGTCCATTGGAGTCGACTAGGTACAGACTGCGGATCCTGCCATACCCCCGCCAGTTGGGGATCAGCGACCTTTAACCATAATTTGGCTGCTTTTAAGTTAACGGGACAACATATCATTGTTGAATGCACGAATTGCCATATCAATCATGTTCTCCAAGGAACACCAATTGCATGTACATCCTGCCATAACGTTGATGATGTGCATAAAGGCCGGCTTGGAGCCGCATGCAATTCCTGCCATACAACAGAAGGGTGGACACCTGCAACTTTCGACCACAACCTGTCAGCCTTCAAATTGACAGGCATGCATGCAATAACCGCATGTGCGAATTGTCACATCAACCACATTCTTCAAGGGACACCAACAGACTGTCTATCCTGCCACGCTGGGCAAGATAAACATAATGGCCAATTCGGTTTAGACTGCAGTTCATGCCATTCGACAAGCGCATGGCTACCAGCACGATTTGATCATCCCCGTTTCGGATTTACGTTGACGGGTGCTCATATCAACCTTACATGCGGACAATGTCATTCCAGCGGGGGTTATGCAGGGTTATCAACTGCATGTGCCGCCTGTCACGCAGAACCACCCAACCATTTCGGCTCGAATTGCAACCAGTGTCACAGCACGAGTAATTGGAATGCAACATTTTCGCACACTGGATTTTCCATGAGCGGAGCGCATGCCAACCTGGCCTGCTCGCAATGCCATTATGGTGGTAGTTATGGTGGTCTTTCATCGGCGTGTTCATCGTGTCATTCCGAACCATCCAACCACTTCGGCTCAGACTGCTCACAATGCCACAACACCAGCAATTGGAATGCATCTTTCAACCATCCTGGTGGTTGCGATGGAAATTGTGCAAATCATAGGAATGCCACTTGTGCAGATTGTCATCCATCCAGCTATTCTTCTTACACATGCACCAAATGCCATGACAGCAATAAACCTGGTGATTAAAGGTTCGCTCAAGTTCTGGCTCAAGGTTCAGGGGGTGACAGTACCAAGAAAATCAATTTATTACCAGCCAATCTAAAATGATTGGCTGGTTTTTTTTTAGACAGGTTTAAGAAACGATGGATTTATTAGTATACTATTTTATTACTTCGGATGAGGTTGATTGAACAATTGGTTGGTTTCGATTATGCTCGATATTCATTATCGCCGTATTGGTAAAGGCAATAATCGTAACTACGATGCATAACCCTCCTCCAACGAGATACCAGACGCGAACTCCCAGCCAGTCCGAGATAGGACCAGCCACCAGCAAGCTGAGGGGCATCATTGCTGTTGCTCCAGCGCTGATCAGGGAGAAAACACGTCCCTGCATATCCGGTTCGATCGCAGTCTGGAAAATCGCATTCAAGGGACCATTTGCAAAGACCTGAGTAACTCCAATGATGAAATTGGCGACAAGGATCAGGAAGAACATATTTGCTGGAGCCACCCCAATCAGAATTACGCCTGCACCGATACCCAAGACACCCGACATTGATGTGACGATCCTTTTTTTGAACCCCCCCCAAGCACTCAACACCAACCCAGCAGAAATAACTCCTACTCCGAAGACGGTTTCAGTCCATCCCAACTCAGCAACTCCTTTCCCAAAAACTTTGGTAATGACCAATGGTGTCAACGAGCTGCTTGGAATAAGCAGAAAATTTAGCATCATAGCCAACAAGATCAACCCAAGCAGGCCAGGCCATCGAATCACGTAAGTGAAGCCTTCCCGCAAATCGTGCCAGTAGGAGGTTTTTTTTGCCGTGCCGTTGGCTTGCGCAATCTGTCGAGGTGGGTTTGGGATGGAAATTACGAGCAGCGGCAACACTGCAAGGGCAGCAGTCGCAATATCAATTGCCAGGACCCCCTGCATGGGCAGCAAACCAATTAGAAGAGCGCCAAGAGGTGGCGCAAAGATGCTAAGCACGCCTTGCAAAGTCTGGTTTAATCCGGATACACGCGTCAAATGCTGATGAGGAACCATCAGTGAGGTGGATGCGCTCATAGCAGGACCGTGGAATGCTCCACCCAGCGAACGAATGAGCAGAATCATGTAAACCTGCCATACTTGAACATTGCCAACTGCAAACAGGATTATCAGCCCACCCGTGGCAACGGCGATTCCTGTGTCAGCAACGATCATAATGAGACGACGGTTCCAGCGATCCACGAGAGCACCAACAAAGGGGCCAAGGAGAATTTGCGGAAGCAAGGCCACGAGTGTGGCAGTTGCCAAAACCGTGGCAGAACCTGTCGTTTTAGTCATCCACCAAACCAAGGCAAATTGGACCAATGCGGAACCAACAAGCGAAAAAGCCTGTCCGGTCCATATGGTAAAGAATTTGGCAGCCCAGCGTGCAGGGGAAGGGAGAGTTGGGGTTGAAGGACTTAAATCATCCATTGCGGTGTCCATCCTATGAATCGTTAATTTGTCGATCTACGAAATTTAATGATAATGTGATTTCCCTGGTTCATTATCATCAATATGGGGTGACTAAATACCGGTCATTTTGGCTGATCGGCAAGTGCGGCTTTAAGCTCTTTCCCAGCATGAAAGTTGCCTAGCACATGAATGGAATCAACCACCTGGCGTGCCAGGTCGGGGGGTTATATCATCTGCAAGATGAAGGTAGCCAATAATCATCATTGTGATGCTTGTGCCTTTGGATCTATATCTTTCAAATTCAGCTTTATCATAGAGGAGCGCTCCAATTACGTACGAATTCCGGGTCACAGATTGCTGTATTTCAATTGTGTGCTTATCCAATTGATTGCGGATGGCTGTACGGATGAAATCAGTCCGATTGGAGTAACGAGCTTCCTGGACGAGCAGGTTAATTTTTCCAAGATCTGCAGCGGACATATTGATCGTGGTTTTCTCGGTGTCAGGCATAAAAATACTCTCCTTACCATCCATATTGGATGGAATTTCAGGAAATGATGAAATTTTACTGGGTTGAATAGAGTTTTAAGGTGACCCCAAGAATAGTTTTTTACAGTGTTATTAATACGTGACTTCATTGGTCACTGTTTAGTCTTATAAGTGTGTTGTTTTATCGAGAGGTCCTTGATTGAATGGGATATTTATATCGATGGAAGTAAATGGACCAATGCTTCAAGGGTGAAGAGGATATAATCATCCCATAGCATTCCTGCATTATTCCGAGAATGGGACCTGGAAAAAACTCAAAAAAAGCAAAACCATACCGGATCCAAATCTATTTGGATTCCATTTATGAAGCAAATTCACCACTACCGATGATATTTATATACACTATTAAGCGAAGGATTTGTGTCTATGCCCGATTTTGATCAATATCTCTCTCCTTTCACCTGGCGGTATGGCACCCCTGCCATGCGCCATTTATGGAGTGAGAACAATAAGCGCTTGCTCTGGCGACAGCTTTGGGTAGCATTGGCGGAAGTACAGGCTGAGTATGGATTTGTGAGCCCTGAACAAGTCGCTGACCTCCGTCTTCATATGAAAGAGATAAATATATCGCGTGCCTTAGAGATCGAAGCTGAAACCCAGCATGATTTAATGGCCGAGATACTAGTTTTTTCCGAGCAATGCCCTCTCGGAGGTGGGATCATCCATTTAGGCGCAACTTCAACAGATATTGAAGATAATGCTGATGTCCTGCGACTAAAAGCAAGCCTCATAATATTAATCAAAAGCTTGTCGCACCTACTTATCAGCATGAGCCAACTTATCGAGAAATGGGCGGACACCCCATTGATGGCATATACACACCTGCAGCCTGCCGAACCAACCACATTGGGGTACCGGTTGGCAGTATATGGCCAGGATTTGTTTCACGATTACCTAAAGATCAAGAACCTGATATCGGAGTTAAAAGGGAAAGGATTTAAAGGTGCTGTTGGCACATCGGCTGGATATGGTGAATTACTCGGTGCTGAAAACCTTGGCAGATTTTGAAAAGAAACTCTCCCTTAAATTAGATCTGCCTTTTTTTCCGGTTGCAACGCAGGTTTATCCTCGCAAGCAGGATTTCGATGTGATTTCATCCCTGGCAGGGCTGGGGGCGTCACTTAATAAAATGGCTTTCGATATTCGGTTGTTACAATCCCCACCAATTGGGGAAATTTCGGAACCATTCGACGAAAAACAAATCGGCTCTTCTGCGATGCCATTCAAGCGGAATCCAATCCGATCAGAAAAAATCAACTCCTTAGCGCGCTATCTGGCCTCCCTGCCGCGCATCGCCTGGGATAATGCTGCCCAGTCCCTGCTCGAACGATCCCTGGATGATTCTGCAAACCGGCGAATCTTGCTTCCCGAAGCTTGTCTCGCCTCAGATGAACTCCTGCGAACAGCAAATAGCATTTTCTCAAGTCTAAATATTAACGAGGCAACCATGGCACGCAATCTATCGGTGTATGGGCCATTCGCTGCCACAGAACGGGTGCTTATGGCGCTAGTCAAGGCTGGAGCTGACCGGCAGGAAATGCACGAATGTATCCGCTTTCATGCACTAATCGCCTGGGAGACAATAAACCGTGGGAGCGAGAATCCCCTAGCAGACGATCTCTGCAAGGATGCCAAGATAGCCAAATATTTGTCAGAAAAGGAAATCCGGCAATTAATGGAAGCCAATGCCCATGTTGGTGATGCACCAAATCGAGCGAGAGCCATGGCAAAAACCATTCAGAAAATGGTCGCGAATGATTGAGTAATAAAACAGTAGAGCGGTCTTTCGGACCGCTCTACTGTTCGTAATATACCTGTTAATGAGAGGTTTTTGTTTTTGTCCTGGGAGAACGGCGGGGAGAATCAATGTCAGTCTGGCCTGGTAAAAGAGGGATGATACTAAGAATAACAAATAGTAAAGTCAAAATCAATACAACAGTAATTGTAAATGGGGACATGTGATCCTCCAATCATATCTATCAAAAAATCATCTAAAAAATCAGGTTTGCATTCTATAAAGTTAACACAGCAAATCTCAATTGGTTACTTTCTGGATTCGAAATAAAGCGTGACTGCCTTTAGGCAGTCACGCTTTATTTCGAATCGTTATTAATTATTCCCTGTCAATATCACAATATTTCAAAACAAAAGAAATATTGGTGGATTGACATCCAGTGCTTAACAATTGATACCAACTCAACGGGTTGGTTGATATTCACCCTCAAAATCCCATTGCGGTGAACATTTCGTCATTACTGGGAAATTTGAATTCTTCCACCCCCAGTTTTTGTGCCTGGGCATTTTCGACTATTTCCAATTTTTCCAAGTGAGGCTTATCCACCAGGCGTTCGTGAGTTTCCGCAAGTCTCTGTTCAAATTTCTCCAAAACATTATCGAGATCAAGCATTGGTTTTTGAGTATTTAAATACGCAAGCACAGCTTCGGCCGCGTTCTCCCCGTCTTTCCGGGCATAACCAACCAGCCCAGAACTCGCCTGGCGGGCCCACCCTGCCAGAAATACCCGCTCCAATGGCTGGTTTGTGTCCGGGTTAAATGCTTCATAGGAAAGGTTATCAACAGGGAAACGGGGTTCTTTTACAGTCACATAAGAATCGTTGTAAATTGGAACGCAGAAATCCTTATCCACGGTATCACCGATAGCAAAAATAATCGTATCAGCTTCTATTTGGTGCGTATTCCCAGTGCCGCGTGCCTTTACATTGCCATCCACGGTCACCAGGGAATTTTCTTCAACTTTGAGGCCTGCCACACCATTCATCCAATCTCCCATCACACGAACTGGAGTTGCGAGGAACTCGAAACGAAAGTGAGTTTGGGAAATTGGCGGTAAGGCTTTTGGCAGTGCATCTGAAAACGCTTTCCTGGCCAGAGCTGGGTCTTGACCTGCAGCCTGCATCATAGGTGCAACACGTGCGAACTCCGTGTCAAGCACAGGCAGATCCAGGTTGGAAGCCACGCTTTCCATTTCTTTACGAGTGAACTTTACATCGGCTGGCCCCCTCCGCACTACTGCGATCACTTCCTCCACTTTACATACCCGAATGAGGTAGTGAGCAATGTCCATCATCACGTTACCTGCACCAACCACGACAACCCGGTTTCCCAACAAATACTTCCTACCGCTGAAGGGGGGCAACAGGTTATAGTGAAATACGACATTTTTTGCATGGTAAACCCCGGGCAAATTTTCACCGGGCAAGCGCAGCCATTTCGTTCCCTGGGCGCCGGTTGTCACCAATACAGCCTGAAAACCAGAATCGAGCAAATCTTCCAGGACAATATTCCCACCGCAGCAGACGGTGACATTTCCATAATAGTCGATTAAGGGAGAAGAAAGTATTTGCCTGAATTGATTGCGCAACCCCTGTTTCATTTTGTATTTGTCCCAATAAATTCCATACTCTGCCAAGCCGCCGGGTTTGACATCACGGTTAAAAAGTAACACACGCGACCCTCCCTCAGCCAATTTCCGTGATGCAAACAAACCAGCGGGTCCAGCCCCAATAACAGCCACCATGAATTTTGAATCTTCCATCCGGGATCTCCTGAGTAGAATGAAGGAATTATAGTCGGTGGTTAACTGACAGGCAAGGAATATTCTCCTGCCCAAAATTCACACCCAATAACTCCCGCAATTTCCAACTCTATGCTATATTTATATTAATAGGAGGAGCAAACCCATGACACCAGAAAATATTGATAATTCATCCGAAGAGGATCAAAACAAACCGAAACTTGAGGCAGATAAACAGCAGCCATTTGAACCAAAGCGTGTCATCCACCTTTCCAAGCCACTCTCAGATCCTGAAGATGGTGACAATTGGTTCAATGCAATGTTTCGACGGAAACAAGCCTCTCCTACAGCAGATAAGACTCAGGGCGAAACCACCGAGGCCAAGCCAGCAGAACCATATATCGAGAATGCAGAACCTGAAAGCATTCCAACCCGAGGTGACCGGACAGTCCCTCAATTTTCCGATAAGAAAATTAATCCGGGCTTGCGCTTACGCGCACTCTTATCAGGTGGGAAAAATCCCCCAGCTCAAAAACCACAAAATGATTCCCAAGCCATTTTGAAGCAGGCTGGAGCCCAACCATTATTTTGGTATGCGGCAATCGGGTTATCTCTCATAATTAATGTAATTTTGGTGGTTGCTTTGCTTAGTATGGCAGGTAAAATCAATAGCTTAAAAACTACAGTAAATGGTTTACTAAATGGGCTCTATGGAAATTTCATAGGGATGGACAACGCAAGCATCTCCACCACCATAACAGTGGAGGCGCAAGTACCCGTTAATTTCATGTTGCCGATCCAGCAAAATACGGATGTTACCTTAACGGAAAATCTTGCCATCCCCAAGGCATATGTCGTCATTAATTCCGGGGGATTATCCATTAATGCGCCTGCCAGCATAACTCTGCCAGCTGGGACCAACCTACCAATCGCATTGAATATTGCAGTTCCAATACAATTTACCGTTCCGCTCACGTTACAGGTACCGGTAAATATCCCACTTTCACAGACTGGATTGCACCAACCATTGACCGAGTTACAGAATTCTGTGAGAACATATTACTGCATGAATGATAAAAATGCCCAGTATCCAGATGGTGTATACCTTTGTAAAGACCTTGAAACCCCCTCTCCCACTCCAAATGCCCCATGACCAAAACTTATAGCGAAAATATACTTCCGAACGGTCTTAAAGTATTACTCAAAGAAATCCACACCGCTCCTCTCATAAGCTCCTGGGTGTGGTACAGGGTTGGGTCGCGAGATGAAACTACCGGTCTCACAGGTATTTCACATTGGTGTGAGCACATGCAGTTCAAGGGAACATCCAAATACCCATCCAAAGTCTTAGACCGGGCAGTATCACGTGATGGGGGCATGTGGAATGCGTTCACTTTTTTTGACTGGACAACTTTTTTTGAGACCATGCCTGCTGAAAAAATCGACCTGGGTTTGCACATAGAGGCTGACCGGATGGTCAACAGTTTATTTGACGAGAAAGAGGTTGACTCCGAAAGAACAGTGATCATTTCAGAACGTGAAGGGAGTGAAAACGAACCATATTTCAAGCTTGGTGAAGCAGTGCAGAATGCGGCTTTTCGCATCCATCCATATCACCACGAAGTGATTGGAGACATGCCCGACCTTAAGTCAATGAGCCGTGGTGACCTGTACAATCATTACCGGACATACTATGCGCCTAATAATGCGGTGATAAGCATCGCCGGTGATTTTAAAACGAGCGCTATGTTGGCAAAAATCCGGGAAATCTACGAAAAAATACCAGCCACCACTGAACCGCCTCGAATTTCCAGACCAGAACCCTCACCACCTGGCGAACACCGGCTTACAGTGGAAGGACCGGGAGAAACTACTTATCTAGATATTTCCTATCATGCCCCCGCTGCTAATGATCCGGAATTTTTCCCGTTCACCGTTTTGGACAGCCTGTTAGCTGGCCCGAGCAGTCTGAATATGTTTGGCGGCGGGGGGATCTCCAATAAAACATCCCGCTTGTATCGCTCCCTTGTTGAAAAAGAATTTGCCGTGTCTGTTAGCGGCGGCTTGACTGCAACAGCAGATCCGTTCCTATACAGTATCGTGGTTACTGTCCACCCCACAAGAAAAGCTGACGAAACTCTTTCTATCTTTGATGATGAAATCAAGAGAATCCAGGACAAGCGTATCCCGATTGCAGAGATCACCCGGGCGATTAAACAGGCGCGTGCCCTGTTTGCTTACGGGTCTGAGAACATAACCAACCAGGCTTTCTGGCTTGGTCATGCTGAAATGTTTGACAGATACAATTGGTTCCTGACCTATCTGGAAAAATTATCCACTGTGACTCCCGAGGAGTGTCAAAGTGTTGCTCAAAAATATCTCAGACCGCAGAACCGGGTAGTGGGAACCTATATTCCGACCCGTGGTGGAAAGATATTGTGAAAACGGTGAATAAACACTCGCTCCCAGGTCAGGAAGATATTACACGCGTCATTCTACCGAACGGTGTGACAATTTTGGCTCGCACCAATTTCAACAGCCCATCAGTGGTCATAGGGGGTTATCTACCGTGCGGCAGCCTGCTTGATACAGATGAAAAACTTGGATTGGCCGATTTCACTGCCAGCGGCTTATTGCGCGGCAGTAAGAAACGTGATTTCCAAAATATCTTCGACGCGCTTGAATCTACAGGCGCCAACCTGTCCTTTAGTGCAGGTGGCCATACGGCAGGATTCACCGGGCGGTGTTTAGCAGAGGACCTTACGCTTCTGCTTGAGATTCTGGCTGATGCACTGCGACGACCGGTCTTTCCCCATGATCAAGTGGAAAGACTGCGCGCCCAATTTTTAACCGGGTTGGCAATTCGATCTCAAGATACTGCCGAGATGGCTTCCCTCACCTTTGATCAGATTGTATTTAAAGATCATCCCTATGCCCGCCCTGATGACGGCTGGCCGGAGACCATTCAGGCGATAACCCGTGATGACCTGATAGATTTTCATCAAAAGCATTACGGACCAAACGGGGTTGTTATTGCGATCGTCGGATCAGTCGATCCGAAGTCTATTCCCGGACAGGTTGCAAAAGTGCTTGGGAATTGGGTTAATACGGGGCAGATTGAGGTTCAACCTTTGCCAGTACTGAAACCTCTAAGAAAGGCAGTCACCCGCAAGGTAAAAATCACAGGCAAGTCCCAGACAGATCTAGTTATCGGAACTTCAGGTCCACGTCGCAAGGATCCCGAATTTATGGCTGCGTC
Source organism: uncultured Chloroflexia bacterium (assembly GCA_963826215.1). Classification (GTDB taxonomy): domain Bacteria; phylum Chloroflexota; class Anaerolineae; order Anaerolineales; family Villigracilaceae; genus UBA877. The sequence goes on from CAWGWL010000033.1 coordinate 1,291,778, forward strand.
GCTTGGGAACTCAGTACTCGGTCAATTTGGCATGGCCGGACGAATTGGTGAGGTGGTGCGGGAAAAATCCGGTTTGGCGTATTATGCCTCATCTTCACTGAGTGCAGGAATCGGTCCAGGTGCCTGGGATGTGAGTGCCGGGGTTAATCCTATCAATGTTCAAAAAGCAAGAGATTTAATCTGCAAGGAAATTGAAAGATTCGTCGAAAAAGGAGTCACCGAGGAAGAACTAATAGACAGCCAATCCAATTTTATTGGCAGGCTGCCACTATCATTGGAATCCAATGCAGGAGTTGTTAATGCATTGTTAAATATCGAACGGTTTACCCTTGGGTTAGACTATTACCGAAGTTACCCGGACATGGTCCGCTCTGTTACTCCAGAGGATGTGCTTGCAGCTGCAAGAAAGTACCTGCATCCAGACAAACTGGCCATCGCGATCGCGGGATCGTGATCTTCAATTCCATATCAAAATAAAAATCAAAAAATGGTATTAAAAACTGGAGTTGATATCATCGAGATCCCACGGATTCAGTCAGCGCTGGATCGCCACGGGGATCGTTTCCAACAGAGGGTGTTCACCCCTACTGAGATCGCCGAGTGCAAAGGCAGAGCCGATGCGTTCGCAGTTCGATTCGCAGCCAAGGAGGCAACTACCAAAGCGCTGGGAACCGGAATCGGTCCGGTTAGTTGGCGTGAGGTGGAGACGCTGCATAAGCGCAGCGGTGAACCATTCCTCGTCCTGCATGGGAAAGCGGAACTGGTGGCTAGATACCTTGGTCTGACGACATGGGCAGTGAGCTTAAGTCACAGCAAGGATCTCGCGATTGCCGTGGTAGTAGCCACAGGCGATTGAGTCATAGATTTCATCATTTCTTTTAGATTCATGCACAAAATATTTGTCAGGATCGTTTATTGGGGGACCAAAAGGAGAAATTTAATCAATATAGGCAATTTAAACAGATGGAAGAAAGAGTGGGTATATGTTTTCTTGGGACATAATGCACAGATGACCTGGTAAATTAACACGGGTCTAATGGACAGAAAATAATTTCTTCCTGGCCATCAACCGGATTGGAGTGACTTTTCAGCTAGGAGGGGGGAATAATACAAAGGTCTGGACCTAACCAATATTATGATCGAAAATAATCAGCAGCCCGCTTTGCCTTCACCATCAGGGTTGTATGAGGGTAATAATCAAACCTTCAACATTCCAGTATTCCCTTTAAGCTGCCAGGTAGACTTCGAAAGTAATCAAAAAAAGTCAAATGAGTCTAATGTATTTCTGAAGACTCGAATTTTACAATAGATCCCATGCGTGATTTGTAAAATTGTTCCCTGGGCAACAATCCGGCAAGATTTTTCCCCGGGTCACTCAACAGCACTCGAGCAGTTTCCTGACGCTTTATTCTACCGACAACGCGAGTCTGGAAATAGTCCAACCAAGTCTCCATTCGGGGCATCCTGCCTGGGTTGACAGCCACCACAGGCCAAACTTGACAGCGCGGCCCATACGTCAGGAGCCAGCGCAAGTCATGCAGGAGTCGAACGGCATTCGATGTGAAAAGGTCAAATCCATCGATGAGAACCAGGATAACCTGACGGCTACCAGGAAGGACTTCCGCCCAGGAAACCAAATGAGATAGGAATTGATTTGCGGAACCATGGAATGCAGGCCAAGTACCCAAGGAATTAGGGAGAGGGTCATAAGCTGTCCATTCTTCTGGGAAAGGAGTCACCACCCCAAAAAGGATTTCTCCTGGGTCAGAGACATTCGATGCCCACGCCAAGGACTGGAGGAAAGATGTTTTTCCACTGCCACCATCTCCTGCCACAAGGATTGGTCCAAGAGCTGGGTCGAATAGGTCGAGCATGAGGGGAGATCCTTCCTCGGCCAAGCCCAGCTTGAGTAAGCTGTCGCGAAGTGGAGGAGTGTCTTGCTTACTCAATAAATCCAGCGAATTTAGAGGTGATTCATCAACCACTTGTGCTTCTCGATGCGATAATATTTCATTTGCATCCTGCCGTGATTGAATGGAAACGGAAATTTGATGTTGTGTGGTCATAAGGCTCCTTGGAAATAGTCGTTCCTGAGGAACGAATAGGAACGAATATCGGATCAATCGGAAATACCAGCAAATCGTTATTTAGAACCCATGTTCTAGATTTATAGTAGCACATCTGTTCTGGGTTGTCAAGAGAAGATCTCTTCTTTTTTATCTACCAAGAGAAAAAAAGACGGCAGGATAAACCTGCCGTCGTGTGTCTCGTCAATATAATTTACTTCTTGCTCTTTTCTTCTTCCTTTTCCTTTTCTTTTTCTTTTTCCTTTTTCCCCTTCCCCTCTTTGGTCTTAAATTCCAATCCGCTATCATCCGAGCAGGTGTCTACAACTACAGATGATCCGTTAGGGATCTTCCCACCCAGCAATTCAACTGACAGGGGACTCTCGACAAATTTCTGAAGAGCACGGCGCAAGGGACGAGCTCCAAAAGCCGGGTCATACCCAGTCTTTGCCAACCACTTGCGTGCTGCAACTGTCAATTCGACCTTGACTCCATATTCACTCAGCCTGTCCTGGATTTCCTTCATCTGGAGGACTACTATCTTTTCCATCTGCTCCAGGGTCAATGGTGAAAACATGATGATCTCATCAACGCGGTTAAGGAACTCTGGACGGAATGTGCCTTTGAGTGCCTTTTCAATCTTTTCATGATTCTCGCGGTCTTCATCAGTGATGGTCGGCTGGAGGAAGCCAAGAGTCCCACCTTTACGCACATATTCTGTTCCCAGGTTCGAGGTCATGATGAGGACCGTATTCCGGAAGTCCACCACGTTCCCCTGCCCATCGGTCATCCGCCCATCGTCCAGGATTTGAAGAAGCGCGTTCCAAACTTCGGGGTGAGCCTTTTCGATTTCATCAAACAAGAGCACCCTGTAAGGGCGACGGCGGACAGCTTCAGTCAATTGACCGCCTTCCTCATACCCAACATAACCGGGTGGAGCGCCGAAAAGGCGCGATACCGTATGCTGTTCGCGGTATTCGGACATGTCGATCCGCACCAGAGCTTCTTCATCATCAAACATAAACCATGCCAGTGCTTTTGCCAGCTCGGTCTTTCCGACTCCAGAAGGCCCAATAAAAATAAATGAACCAATTGGTCTGGATGGATCTTTAAGACCGGAGCGACCTCGCCGGATGGCGTCAGATATGGCATGGATGGCTTCATCCTGCCCGATAATCCGCTCATGCAAACGGTCTTCCATCTGTAAAAGTTTGGCCGATTCGGTTTCCATCATTTGGTTAACCGGAATGCCAGTCCATTGGTGAACTACCTCGGCGATATCATTCACATCCACAACTTCATCCAAATGATGCTCGGATTCCCATTTATCTCGCTTCTCCTTGAATTCTCCTTCGAGGCGTAAACGGTTGACCTTAATTTCAGCAGCATGCTGGTAGTCGCGAGCGTTTGAGGCAGCGTCCTCTTCAGCCTGCAAATGATCAATTTCTGACTTTGCGGCTTTCAAGTCCTCAGGAAGGGAATAGAGGGCAACGCGGAATTTTGCCGCAGACTCATCCATCAAGTCTATTGCCTTATCAGGCAAGTGGCGATCAGTGACATACCGATCAGCCAAACGAGCGGCAGCCACAAGAGCCTCATCGGAAAAGCGGACTTTATGATGAGCCTCATAGCGGTCGCGAAGTCCTTGAAGCATTTTTATTGTATCGTCAACGCTGGGTTCTTCCACGTAAACCGGTGCGAAACGACGTTCGAGGGCAGCATCTTTCTCGATGTACTTATGAAACTCATCGAGCGTTGTAGCCCCGATACATTGCAACTCACCGCGAGCCAGGGCTGGTTTGAGCATGTTGGAGGCGTCCATGGCACCCTGCGCAGCCCCCGCGCCAACCACGGTATGCAGTTCATCAATCATCAGAATGACTTCACCCGCAGAGCGTTGGACATCTTCTATGGCTGACTTCAATCGTTCCTCGAATTCCCCCCGAAAACGGGAACCAGCGATCATCGCACCCAAATCGAGGGAAACCACCCGCTTCCCGGATAGAATTTCGGGCACGTCGTTCGAGGCAATTTTTTGTGCAAGTCCTTCCACGATGGCAGTCTTCCCAACTCCCGCTTCACCAATCAGAACAGGATTGTTCTTGGTACGACGGGAAAGGATCTGGATCACACGCATAATTTCATTATCTCGTCCGATTACAGGATCCAGCTTACCTTCGCGCGCCAATTGCGTGAGGTCCCGGGAATATTTCTCAAGCGTCCGGTAGCGCGTTTCAGCCTGCGGGTCAGTGACACGCTGCCCCCCCCGCAATTGCATAATGGAATCAAGAACCCGTTCCCGCGTCAGCCCCGCTCCTTCAAGAATCCGGGCGGCAGATGTATTGCGTTCACTCATAATGGCGAGGAAGATGTGTTCAGTGGAAATATATTCGTCTTTTAAACGGTTGGCTTCTTCATTCGCCAAATCGATAATTCGTTTAACCCTGGGAGTAATAAAAATCTGCCCTGCTCCCCCGCCAAAAATGTTGGCTTTGGGGGTCATACGCAGAGTCTGATCCAGACGTTCAGTCAACGCCTGGGCGTTAATGCTCAAGTTTTCAAGAATCTGGGGAATCACGCCGCCAGGTTGTTCAATCAGCGCCAGAAGGATATGTTCTGTATCAATCTGGTTGTGACCATAACGCTGGATGATCTCAGCTGCGCGTTGGGCAGCTTCCTGTGCACGTTCGGTAAATCGATCAAATCGCATCATAAGGTTCTATCCTTTAATTACTTTACGGATATGCTCGCAAAGGTTGATTTCTAATATCTCGAAGAAAATATATTATCCGGCTGTTAGTTTAGGATAATACAATTATTTTATAAACAGGAAGATTATAACAAAAAGAAAATTAAGATATTAGCTAAAGGTCATAAGAATTCTATATGAGTTTACATTTCAGGTTTGTAGTATTCCAGGATCAAGCTTTCCCTTGCCAAAACATAGTAGAACCATGGTCCAAAAACATAATCCATAGGTAAAAAGTGAAAAATACCGCAATCGTAGAGGATTTCCTGTCGGCGACCTAGTTTCCATCCACCCAATCCACTATTGGGCTGGAACCCTAATCATGGAAGTAGATGATTATTACCCTTACCAATAAGAGTCCTCACGTGAACAAACAGGGGTTGTATAATATTCGCATGACATCCATCGCAGCACCCATCATGGCGGAAATCCCACAATTGCGTCCGCTCAATATCGTGCGAGACCTGCCAGGCGTAGCCAACCTGGTCGAGAAATGTTTTGCTGATACCATGGATGCCGACGGACGGAATTATGTACAACAAATGAGGCGTGCCGGACAGGACAATGTCTTCCTGCGATGGGCAGGCAGCGCAGTAGAAACGGCTTCCATGCCTCTATCAGGATATGTATGGGAAGAAAACGGTGAAATTATTGGAAACGTAAGCCTAATTCCCCATCGTCGCGCCGGGAATAAATATTACCTTATCGCCAATGTGGCAGTCGATTCCAAATTCAGGAATAGAGGTATTGGAAGAGCCCTTACACTTGCAGCAGTGCAACATGCCAAGAATCACCATTCTTATGAAACCTGGCTCCATGTGCGAAACGATAACCCAGTGGCAATTGGACTATATCGTTCAATGGGATTTAAGGAGCTCGCGCGCCGAACCAGTTGGCAAGCTCTCCCAGATCGAAGCGGCAACATCCAAGATTCGACAATTTTGGTAAGTAAACGAAACGTCCATGATTGGCCCTTCCAGGAGACCTGGTTGCGACGTCTGTACCCAACCGTTATGACATGGTATCAGCCACTGCCCTGGACCTCTCTGCGCCCCGGATTTGGCTCAATGCTTTATCGATTTTTTTCAGATTTTGAATTGCGTCACTGGGTGGTTCGCACTGATAGAAACCCGTCTGCGATGATAAGTTGGCAAGCAATCGCTGGTCGAAACGATCAGCTGTGGGTCGCCGTTCCACCTGAGGGCAATGGGGAGACTCTCACTGCACTATTGGAATATGTCCGACACGAGTTAGCCTGGCGAGAAAAGCTTACCCTGGATTTTCCCGCAGAGGAAAATAACGCATCCATAGAAGCAGCAGGGTTTCGTCCAATAAGAACTCTTTTATGGATGAAAATCGATGAAACTTCATCTGTTGATTATCGTAAGTCTACTTAAAGCAATCAGAATAACCATTAGGAGGTCGAAATGAAATTCATCCTGCGACTGGCGATAAACATGGTGGCATTATATGCCGCCATCGCGATCCTTCGAAATACGTACATAATTTATAATGGGAACTGGCTAGATCTCATCTGGTTGTCCTTAATCTTTGGTCTAGTTAATGCGATCCTGCGACCACCCTTTAAGGCTCTTTCGTGCCTGTTGATTATTGTAACCCTTGGGTTGTTCACTCTAGTTATCAACGCTCTTTTGTTTGCCCTGACCGGCTGGATTGGGGTTCAGTTTGGGGTAGGGTTCACCTTGCAGAACCCTTGGTTTTTAAGCGCCTTGCTCGGTTCGTTGGTCACTACCGTAGTCAGCGTTGTGCTGAGCTTGATTTTACGGGATGAATTAAAAAGTCGCGGACGCAAGAAGCACGATTAGTTAGCTGGCTTATCCATTACCACAAATAAAATAATGTGAGGGGCACGTGTGAGCATACCCCTCACATTATGATTAAAATATAAACATGAAAACAAGATCGTTGGCATTCGTCCCCGTTGGACCTGGTTTTAATAAATCATCAAGGGCGGAAAAATAAGAATAAGAGTCGTTCCTCCCAAGGAATAACTCCGACTGCAGGCCCAAGTCAACAGCGCGGTGGAAAGTCCCTCCAGTGACGACTGCCCCAGCCGCATCCGTGGGACCATCCTCTCCGTCGGTAGCCAGAGTCACAAACATCACTCGAGGAAAACCCGCCAGCTCGGTAACTGCTGCAAGTGCCATCTCCGTATTACGCCCACCCAATCCATTCCCCTTCAAAATGACAGTCGTTTCGCCACCCGCGATAATACAAGCGGGAGCGCGGACGGGGTCTCCCGTCAAGGTAACCTGTCGCAGGAAGGTAGCCATCTCAAAAGCAACCCTACGAGCCTCGCCCTGCATGTCAGCACGAAGAAGATAAGGATGGAACCCTTCCGCCTTTGCCTGAGCCAATGCGGATTGCGCAGCAAGAATGTTGCTCCCAATCACAACATTTTGAATTTTCCCAAAGATTGGATTTCCAGGTTTTGGAGTTTCAGGGGAGGTCTTTAGCGAATTGATTATCGATATTGGAATTTGGGTTTCCAATTTGTATTTGGTGATTATCGATATTGCATCTGTCCGGGTTGTCGGATCGGGGGCGGTTGGACCCGAAGCGATGGTTTCAATGGAGTTTCCAACCACATCAGAAAGGATCAAGGCGACCACAGTCGCGCCACCAGTCAATTTCGCAATGCCCCCACCTTTGAGATTATCCAGGCGACGGCGGAGAGCATTTATTTCTTCTATTGACGCTCCACTGGCAAGCAAAGCTGAAGTAAGCTCCTGGATGTCAGCCAAAGATATACCGCCTATGGGTGAAGCCATCAACGCAGATCCACCCCCTGAAATCAAGCAAAAGAGTAAATCGTCCGGACCAAGGGAGGAAACCAATTGAAAAGTCTTTTTCCCCGTTTCCAAACTATTATTGCCGGGGATGGGGTGATCACCGTAAAGGATATTAAGCTTTGGGTGGGATACTTTATCCGCATGTTTGGTGATTACCAAAGTATCTGTAATATCGGAGGAGAGAATTTCAAGGAGAGATTCCGCCATGGCAACCGAGGCTTTGCCAATCCCCAACACACCAACCCTTTGGAACATTTTTAAATCATACCTGGCATGAGATACTGAGAGGATATTTCCATTCCGCTTGACATAGTGAGCCACCGCATCCATGGGGTTCACGCCATTAATAGCAGCAGCAAGGATGCGGGTGATTCGATCCCCTTCTGTTGCGAGGCGCAAGGTGGATGTCCAAAATAACTCAGCGGAAACCATAGTCGTATAATAGCATTAATTATAGAATTCGAACCGTGGTTTTCCACCAAGGACAACCTGGGACCGCACATTTGAGGTGTTTAATGACCAGACCCAAAGTTTTTATTACCCGAACCATTTTAGAGGATGGCTTGAAGTTGGTGAGGGAATTTTGCGACGTTGAATTATGGTCAGGTGAACTCCCACCCAGTCATGATGAACTGCTGGAGCATACTGCTGGGAAAATTGGTTTACTGTGCCTACTGACTGATAGAATTAACTTCGAGGTTATGGAGGCAGCAGGGAATGGATTAAGAGTCATCAGCAATTGCGCGGTGGGCGTGGATAACGTGGATGTTCCTGCTGCAACGGCCCGTGGGATCCCGGTAGGTAATACACCTGGGGTCCTGACCGATGCCACGGCGGATTTTGCCTTTGCGCTTTTAATGGCAGCTGCGCGGCAGGGTGGTGGAAGGCGAACGACAGGTTCGAAAGGGAGGTTGGAAAACATGGAGCATGGACTTCCTGCTTGGAGCAGACTTTAGAGGTGCCACTCTTGGGCTGATTGGATTTGGACGGATCGGGCAAGCAGTTGCGCGTCGTGCAGCTGGGTTTGGGTTGAGGGTTATATACGCAGATCCCAATGTCAGCCGGCCATTTCAAAAAGAAGGAGAAATCATCCAAGAACCAGGGATGGAAGCTAAACGAGTGGACCTGAACACTCTGTTGCGCGAATCCGATTTTGTAAGCCTGCACGTTCCTCTTAGTGAAGAAACACAGGGGTTGATGAATGCATCCGCTTTTGCCAAGATGAAACCCAATGCCGTGCTAGTGAATACCTCACGGGGTCCCATAGTGGACCAGGAAGCTTTATTCGATGCATTAAATTCCCGCCGAATTTTCGCAGCGGCATTAGATGTTACCGTCCCAGAACCCCTCCCGTCTGATAGTCCGCTTCTCACCCTGGATAATTGCATCATCGTCCCGCACATCGCAAGCGCAAGCAAGCAGACCCGTCAAAAGATGTCTGTAATGGCAGCTGAAAACTTGATCGCCGGGCTAAAAGGGGAACGGTTACCCAATTGTGCAAATCCAGATGTTTACTCCCGTCATGATTCCTTTAGCCTTGAAGACAACTGAATCAACCCTAATGCAGAAAACCAGGTGCGAAAAGGGTTTGAGCAATGCTTACCAAGAGTCAAGTATAATGCGGCCATGTCCATTCTTCCCCATCACCCAGCGCTTATTAGGAAAATCCTTGCGCTGTTTGGCTGGACGCGCTCAAGCAGCGTAATACTGGGTGGATTCTTCCTGATCTGTGGGTTAATTGTTTATGTCTGGTGGCCACTTGCACAGGAAGCAATAGCGTATATCAATTGGAGCGGAGCATGGTGGCAGTACATGGATTGGCTGCTATTGGGGATTTTTGGATTCATGACCTTGACAATCATTGCACATGCCAACCTGAGTCGGGATGCGCTGATCGTTTTCGTGGGTATGTGCGGGGGATTAGTGATTGAATCCTGGGGTACTCAAACCAATTTGTGGCATTATTTTACTGCCGAGCGCCCACCATTATGGATCGTACCTGCCTGGCCGATAGCCAGTTTGTCCATAGAGCGGATAACCAGAATATTGGGATGGGGAGTGAAAAGAATATCCTCAAGTGTAATTATTAAACCAGTAATACAAACCAATAAGGATTTTGTGTCTTTGGCTCTACGGATCCTATATTGGGTCATATTTATTGGTTTCTTTATGTTGATGTTGTACTTTGTTGCTCCTACGTTCGGGAAGTCCTACACACTTATCTCGCTGGCTCTTGTTGCCATGTTGATGGTGACACCAACCGACCACCGATACGCAGTCCTAACCTTTCTAGCAGGCGCGGGATTAGGATATTTCCTTGAATTATGGGGTACTACGCGCGAATGCTGGACATATTACACCTTCCAAACACCCCCGTTCTTTGCAGTGCTGGCACACGGAATGGCAGCAGTGGCATTCTGGAGAGCGGGGTTGATAGTCAAATTTGCCTGGAGTAAATTGGCTGGTCCGGTACTCGTAAAAATCAGAAAGTTGACCTTCCGGGGAATTTAAGGATAGATAAAGAACATTGATGGCGTAAAAATCTGCCATCAATGCTTAATTTATGAGCGCCTGCTGTCCTCACTAGTTAAATTTCCGGGAAAATATTATTGCTTGTCCTTGAAGTGTACCAGCGTCCCATTCCCAGCATTGGTGACCCACAGTCCCCCCAACCCATCTGAAGCAATCCCACTTGGCATTTGCAGAGTGCCTGCTGAGCAGCCATCCAAAACGCTGACCGGTTGACCACCGGGTGAAAAGGTGATCAGACGGCATAGTTCCGGATCCGTAACGGTGACATTTCCGGTCGAGTCAACAGCGATGAAGGGCTTATTTTCCACAGATTGTCCAAACCAGCCATCCACAGGCCATTCTGCACCTGCAGTAAAGGCCAGACCAGTCGAATCAGGGGAAAAGACTTGAATACGCTGGTTCCAGGTGTCGGTCACGTAGACATTCCCGGATGTATCAAGAGCTACTCCAACCGGTTCATCCAATTGACCAAGACCCAAGCCTGGACCGCCAAACTGGCTAAGATAATCTCCACCAGGACCAAAGATGACAATGCGCTTATTTCCAGTATCAGCCACAAAGACCCGACCTTGTGCATCCACAGCCAACCCACGTGGTCCATAAAAGGCCAGAGGCGAATCGGAGGCTTGCCCGAAAAAGCCCCACATAGTGAGAAACTTGCCATCCGCAGTGAATTTCTGGATGCGATAATTCCAGGTATCTGCGACATAAACACTTCCATCCGGAGCGACAGCGATCCCCCAAGGTTCATTAAAGGTTCCGCCGGGGGCGTCACCCTGTGATACATCAGCGCGTGTGCCCCAATCTTGGAGCACTGTTCCATCAGCAGCGAGATGTTGGATTCGATCATTCATAGAATCCGCAATATATAGAGTGCCGTCCGGAGCCAAAGCCACCGCCCGAGGTGACTGAAATTGACCCGGGTCACTTCCTGCTGTCCCCAGGACAAGATCAGGGGTTGCCTCTGCTGTTATCGATACGTAAGGGTCAACAGGAGTAATTACCGGTTGGGCAGGAGCACCATACGGCCAGAGCTGTGCTGCGATATCCTTGCGGATGTAATAATGCATACGAGCAGATACACCCCAATCTGTAAGGGAATAGGACGTACTGTTTTTTATAGCTCCCCATTGGGTAAAGTCATCATTCAACCAAATTTGAAAAACCGCACTGCGAACCTGACCAGCGGTGATTTCTTGCTGGGTATCAGCAGAATCCACGAAGAACGGTTTTATATGCAGCCAGGCAAATTTCAGATAATTCAAAACCGACATCGGAGGGATAACTTTATCGGTCCCCGCGTATTCCTTCTGGAGGGCAGCGTTGTACTCAGATTCGATCCCGTTCCATTTCAGGCTCCAGTAATCCATATTGGGCCACCACAATCGCATACCGGTAAATTCGTTATAATCCTGCCGGACAACGGGTGTAATTTTTGCCAGATTTTCATCCCCCACGGCAATCACAAGCGCCCGACGCGAATCAACGGTTGGGTTAACGTCGAAATCAATCTTATTAGCATAACGACGCATGTACCACCAATAAGGGTAGCGAACCTGATTGTCGTAGGCAACCACCATATCAGTGGTTCCTGTAGTTCGAACGGATAGTTCCTCGATCTGACCAAATAATGCCTTCGGATCCGGTGTGCCATGGGCGTAAACCAGATATTCAGTTGCGTCGTCATATTTAATGAATGCAGCCCGATATGCATCCCTCCCGGTTTGAAGAGCCAGTAATCCGAGAACCACCAATAATGCCAGCCGGGTGTAATTTCGGAAACCCCACGTCGCAACTCTGCCCCAGGAAACTGTTTCCACCAACCAGCCAATCGCCCAAGCAGAGGCCAGGATCATCGGTAAGGTAATGTGAATGGTCAACCAGGGCATCTTCTCGCCGGCGTATGAAAATACTGCCAGGCTGCTAACCGACCAAAAAACCAGAAGCGCTGCCACAGGGACCGGAGGCTGGTCACTCTCCAAGTGGAGGGCGGATAAACGGCTGGCTAGATAGACTCTGCCAAAGGCGGAACCGACTAGCAATCCAGGCTGCCACAATCGTCCCCAGGGCAGGTAGAAATTCGTACATGGGGACCAGCAACAACACGTAATAATACAGGGGTTGACCTCCGCGGGCGACCGCCTGCTGTTCAGTCCAATAACTAAGCGCCCCCACAAGCCCACCAACTATGCCCTCAGGATTGGTGAAGAAGGTGCTATAGAGCACGATGAAAGGCACAAAGAATAATGCTGCATGAAAAAGCCACTTCCGCCCGAACCACCAAAGTCCCAGCGCAATGCCGATTGCTCCCAGAACTGCCGACACCCCTACGACTCTTAGAATGCCCGTCGATGTATAATCCAAAGCGGTAAATCCCGCTAAGGTGATCGGGATCGCGCTCACCAGCGGAAGTACAAATGTCCCGAGCATCATCAGCAGGTCAGCCACGCGTTCTGATTTAATCACTACCCATCCAAGACCTCGAACCAATTCCACACCTGACCAAACCAACGAACCTGCACCGCCTGCAGCAAGGATGCTCACAACGATCACCATCTTGCGAACTTGATCTGCAGGGGCATCTGTGGCTGGTTTATGGGAGAGATAAAATCCAGCTGCAGCGGACATAAACACTACCGTCATCAATAATCCGATCAAGAAAAAAAACCGGCGTCGACCAGAGACCCAGGTCCGACGCGAAATCCGGTCAACGAAATATGCAGCCAGGAATAGGAATTCCTCAGCTGCAAACATATAAGCGGTGGCTTTGTCAGTGAAGTGCAAAGCATTTACTGCGGTAAACAAGAATAATGCCCAAGGTTCGCCTTTTTCGAGATATCGCAAGATGGCGTAAATGGTCAAGATGCCCCATAAAACAATATAAGACTCATTACGTGCATAACGGGCATAATAAAGCATCAATGGGGATATAGTGATCAATACTCCTGCCACCAGAGCCCCGGTACGACCCAGGTATCGCCTGAATGCAAAAAGAGCAACCAACAAAGCTGCTATGCTTAGGACAGCTGCTGGAATCCGTGATGTGAAATCATTATCTCCAAAGAGAGCATAGGAGAGAGCAATCATGTGGAATTGGAGCGGCCCGTGCATCATTGGATCGTACTGGTATCCTGTGCCGGAATACAGCCCAAATGCCATCACAACGTGGTTGATCTCGTCGTGACTCATGGCACGCGCGCCTAGATCGTAGAATCTGGAGAAAACAGACGCCACCAAAAGCAGGACAACAAGGAGGGTTTCAATATTTAGAGGGAACCAACGCTTGAGTGGTGTGTCCAGGAGGGATGGTTTTTCGGAAATGGGGATCATTAAGGCAATTGTACCAAAAATGGCTTTAGGAAAGCACGATTACAGGCAAGTAATAAGGCGAAGGAAAACCGATGTCCTTCCTAAGAATTCCAGCGAGCGTACACCGCCTGTGAAATCAATCTTTGAGCGCTTTTTTCTTGGGTAACTAATTCGCCGCATTCCATGACCCCACTGCAGCCATCCATCATTTCTGCCATTGCTGCCCAAGCATGGATTGCAGATAGTTTAACAGCGTAAATTGTCAATACAACGAACAAGGGATGGTCACTTAAAACTGCGCGGCATGCTTTAAGTAAATATGGGAGAGATTTATAAATTTCCCATATCTCACCTTTTGGTCCACGTCCAAATTTGGGGGGATCGAGCAGGATGCCATCGTATTTGACTCCACGCCTGCCTTCGCGCTCAACAAATTTCAGCGCATCGTCCACGATCCAGCGGATCGGTTTATCTTGCAACCCAGAAAGGTCCTGGTTAGTATGCGCCCAATTCACAGATTTCTTTGAAGCGTCGACATGGGTAACCTTTGCCCCGGAAATCGCACAGGCGAGGGTTGCCAGCCCAGTATAGCCAAACAAATTCAAGACATTGAATGGTTTCCTGGAATGACCAGGTTCGTTTTCATGGTGGACAATCAGATCGCTCATCCAATCCCAGTGGGAGGCACATTCCGGAAAAACACCCAGGTGGCGCCCAGGTGTGGTCATTACAGAGAAATGTAAATCCTTACTCCTTTCCTGATTTGCACCAGCCTGTGATGATCCTCCCAGGGAAAGAGAATATTCCATTTCCCATTGGGTTGGGACCTTATCCTTAAATAACCAGTGACCCCCGCTCTCTTCTCCACTGGGTTGAAATACCGCGTGGGCTGAATCCCAGGAGGTGGAAGGGAGGGCGGGCTTCCAAAGCGCTTGAACTTCCGGTCGGACAAACTTGTACGGCCCAAATCGCTCCAGTTTGAGGCCTTCCCCGGAGTCAAGAAGTTCATAGTCTTTCCAGCGATTTGAAGTTAGTAATTGGATCTCAGGTGCCATAGAAAATAGATAAAGAAATGACCATGAAACTTACCTACCAAAAATGCACCAACCTCTTGCATTTCGTATAGAAGTTGTGCTAAAATAAGGCATCAGTGGTAGAAAGTGGGACGAAGTGGGATTTCAGGATTTCTGATATCCCGGGAAACAAGGGAAAACAGGACTTATGTTCCTCAACCAATACCAGCACTGCTTTGATGATAAAGGGCGACTGACAATCCCATCAAAATTTCGGGAGCTGCCTGCAGAAGGTGCTTTTGTCGTCCAAGGACTGGATCGAAATCTTATGGTCCTACCACCAGCAGCTTTTGAGATTATCTACAACCGGTTAATGTCAATGAGCATGACAGATCCAAGTGCCCGTTTACTGCGTCACATCATTCTGGGTAATGCTTTAAGGGTTGCCCCGGATAGTGCTGGGCGAATATTGATATCTTCGAATTTGCGCGAATTTGCCAGTTTGCAAAACGAGGTGGTTTTTGTCGGCCAGGGTGATTATTTTGAAATCTGGTCACCGGATCTTTGGCAGGAGCAGCAAGTGCAGATAAACGATGCCGCCACCAACGCCCAACGATTTGCAACACTTGATCTAACAACACGCTGAGATGGTTTCACCGCACCAACCAGTACTTTACCAGGAAATTATACACGCTTTACGCCCAAAAAGCGGAGCACGCTATGTGGATGGGACGGTAGGTGCTGGAGGCCATGCGGCAGGACTACTTGCCGGTAGCGAACCAGGAGGGCTGCTGCTGGGATTGGATGTAGATCCGCAGGCACTCAGCCTGGCTCGCCAACATCTCGCTCCCTTCGGGGAGCGCGGCATGGTTAAAAAAGGCACCATACACCTCAATCCCCCGCCAATTGGCAGAAATGAGCTGGGACTCG
The DNA here is from genome assembly GCA_963826215.1 of uncultured Chloroflexia bacterium. Taxonomy (GTDB): domain Bacteria; phylum Chloroflexota; class Anaerolineae; order Anaerolineales; family Villigracilaceae; genus UBA877. Next base: position 1,307,190 of record CAWGWL010000033.1, read on the forward strand.
GTGGATGGCATTCTCCTCGACCTGGGTGCATCTTCCATGCAATTCGACAACCCCGAGCGAGGCTTCTCCTTTGTCTCTGATGGGCCGCTGGACATGCGCTTTGACCCTTCCAATCCACTTACTGCTGGTGAGATCATTAACATGTGGCCGGAGGAGGATCTTGCAGATATCATCTACCGGTACGGAGAGGAACCCGCATCCAGGCGGATTGCCAAGGCCATTATCGCCGCCCGTCCGATAGAAGGTACACGTCAACTGGCTGTCATTATCGAACGAGTTCAGCATAGGCGCGGTCCTCACCACCCTGCGACGCAAACCTTCCAAGCGTTGCGGATCATGGTGAACAATGAGCTTGAAGCGATTGAGAAAACCCTCCCGTTGGCTATTCATGCTCTTAACCCGGGAGGAAGACTGGCAGTCATTTCATTCCACTCGCTGGAAGACCGGCTGGTAAAGGAGTTTTTTCGACAGGAAAGCAAGGACTGCATTTGCCCGCCACGTCAACCAGTGTGCACTTGCGGGCATAAAGCAAGCATCAAGGAAATCACTCGCCGGCCAATTAAGCCAAACGAGGATGAAATTATAAAGAACACGCGCGCACGCAGCGCCAAGTTACGTGTGGCTGAGAAATTATAAGAATGCCAATGGGTGTTGGCTCAGAACGGAGGTGCAGCGTCACCGATCAATACCGGTAAGCAATAAATTGGACAGCATAAAATGAATAATGTTACTCACATCGTTCAAAAGGTTCGTCAGGCTCCATGGCGGGTGCAACGCCAGTGGATAGGCCTTTTTTTGCTTGGACTGGTTCTAATTGCCATGGTGGCCGGCATATACCTGAATGTCACTGTGAGGGCTACTTTAGCAGGACGTGAAAGCATCTCCCTCCAGGCGATGATCACCACCAACCAGAGAGTTAATGCCGATCTGGAAACTCAATTGGCTGGGCTGATTTCTGTTGAATCCATGCAGAAACGTGCGGATGTAATGGGTTTCCTGCCTGCCAATCCAACTGATATCACTTTCGTGTCAGTTCCAGGGTATGCATCACAATCAGCAATAGACCTTTCGTCATCAAATGCAAATCGTCCTGCTGCGCCGATTATTCTCCCTGAATACACAGAATCCTGGATCGATTATTTCATAAACAAGCAAACTTCATCTTCCAATGGAAGAGGGCAGCCATGAAAAGGGTTTCTCTTTCCTGGCGTTATTTGACCGCAACCTTCATCCTGGGAGCGTTGGGCATTGCCATATTGATCCAGATCATCCGTATTCAAAACAGTCCTGAGGTGGAAGGTGTAATCGATCAAGGCAATTATATTTGGAAGGATTTCTATCCCCCGCGTGGGGAAATCTATGATCGTCACGGCAGTCTCCTTGCTGGAAATAAAACCGTTTACGAAGTTGGGCTTGACATGACCGCCAATCCAGACATGCAGACGGTAATGCTGGCTCTTCAAATGTCTGGTTTTGACATCAATGAAGTAAATTATCGGATATCTCAAGTGCCCACCAACCAGTATGTGATCCTGGATGATTTTGTTTCCGCTGAAAAAGCCGACCAGTTAATGGCACTCCAAAAAATTGCCCATGGGGACTCAACAGGGAAAAATCTTGATGCAATTTATTTCAAAGCTCATTATGGGCGCAGTTACCCCGAAAACGACTTAGCCTCCAATGTACTCGGCTTCGTAACAGAAGATAATCACGGGTACCTGGGTATCGAAGAAAAATATGACAATATTCTTGCCGGAATTCCAGTCCGGATTCCTGTCCCTGCAGACCCACGACGGGCAACTGAATATCCGATCATTCCCCCAGGACAGACAATCATCCTGACAATTGACAGGGAAATCCAATCAGCCATAGAAAAAATCCTAGATCACGCGCTTGATAATACTGGTGCATCTTCCGGAACAATCGTGGTTATGGACCCGCGTACCGGTGAAATCCTGGCGATGTCTTCCACCCCACGCCTGAACTTGAATGATTATCAGAGCATAAAAACTGTTTTTCCTGGAGAGACGCCATTTAATCGAGCGATCAGCCAAGCATATGAGCCAGGATCGGTCGCGAAAATTTTGACTATGGCGGGTGCACTTGATAGTGGTGTTGTAAAACCCGATACGGTCACGTTCGTCCCGGAATCCATCGTTGTTGGAGGATTTAATATATATAACTGGGATGGAGGCGCGTGGGGTTATCAAGACATGACAGGCTGCCTTGCAAATTCGTTGAATGTATGTCTTGCCTGGGTCTCCGACCGGGAAATGGGCAGCGCTAGTTTCTATTCATACATGCAACGTTTTGGTCTTGGCCATTCCACCGGAATAGACCTTGCCCAAGAATCCTCCGGACGGTTGAAATTACCCGGCGATGGCGATTGGACTCCAGTGGAGTTGGGGACTAATGCCTATGGGCAAGGTGTTTCAGTTACCCCCATCCAGATGGTAATGGCTGCCTCTGCGCTGGCAAATAATGGTCAAATGGTTTACCCACACCTTCTTTACGCCCAAATACAAGACGGGAAGCAGAGCAACACCAAGACGCAAATAGTGGGTACTCCCATTACTGCCAATACTGCTCATACGATCAGCGATATGCTGGCAAATGCCCTTGAGTTTGAATCTTCCACCGCAATTGTCCCCGGGTACCGAATTGCAGGTAAGACCGGGACTGCACAAATACCGCTTGCAAGTGGAGGGTACGATCAAAACAATGTCAACACCTCGTTCATTGGTTGGGGACCAGTGGACGATCCACGTTTTATTGTCTATGTCTGGCTTGAAAAACCACAATCAAATAGAGCAGCCTCTGTGGTTGTCGCTCCAATTTTCAAACAGGTTGTTGAAAAATTAGTAGTGTTATTGGATATCCCCCCTGATGCCATCCGGCTCCAGATGGTTGGACGCTGAGGATTCATGTTAACCCTGGCTGATGCAATCGAAGCCCTGACGAACACCCACCCTCTGTTTGAGAGAGTCATCACCGAGGCAACCGTCGATTCGCGCCAAGTCATTCCTGGTTCGTTGTTTATTGCCATTCCCGGAGAGCGCGTGGATGGACATGACTTCGTTGCGGATGCATTTCAACGCGGAGCTTCTTTTGCACTAATTCAGCATGATATCCCCGGTTCTTACAATACACTCCAGCTAAATCAAGGGCAACCGATAAACTCGGACATTAATTTTGATCTCCCGCTTTGTTTGAAAGTAGAGAATACACTTAAAAGCCTTCAGCAGATTGCCCGATTCTGGAGACGAAAAATGGACTTACGGGTGATCGGCATAACCGGCAGTGTTGGAAAATCGACGTCAAAAGAAGTCATCGCTGAAGTTCTCGAACAACGATACCGGACTTTGAAAAGCCCTGGTAACATGAACAATGAAATTGGGTTACCGCTCACGATTCTTCGAATCGGTCCAGGTTACCAGCGAGCGGTATTAGAAATGGGGTTCTACGTTCCCGGTGAAATTGCGTTCCTGTGTGATATTGCTTTGCCTGAAATAGGGGTCGTAACCAATATTGGCACTGTTCATGCTGAACGGGCAGGATCACAAGAAGAAATTTATCAGGGGAAATCTGAATTGGTAAGATCTCTTCCCTTAAATGGGGTGGCCATCCTCAATAAAGACGACCCCCTGGTTAGCCAAATGGCTGATCTGACAACTGCCAAGGTATTCTTCTATGGGCTTGACCCTGCATCCGATTTATGGGCGGATGAATTGGAAGGCCTCGGGTTGGAGGGCATCCGTTTCCGGATCCATTACCAAAAAGAAATAATGCACGTTCACGTACCAATGATCGGACAGCATTCGGTTCATACAGCCCTCAGAGCAGCTGCGGTTGGATTGGCAGATGGTCTTACCTGGCAGGAAATCCTGGATGGTCTCAGCCAGGGTCATAACCAATTACGGCTGATGGCTGTTCGCACAGAGAGTGGCGCCTTGCTGCTCGATGATACGTATAATGCGTCACCAGAGTCAATGCTCGCGGCACTCAACTTATTGGCTGAATTAGGTGGGCATAAAGTAGCCGTTTTGGGCGATATGCTTGAACTTGGTCAATATGAAAAACAAGGGCATGAGATGATTGGTGTACGAGTTGCGGAAGTTGCGGATATCCTTGTTACAGTGGGATTGCGCGGGCATATGATTGCCGCCGCAGCGCGAAGAGCGGGGTTTGAGGCACGTAAAATTGCTGAATTCGATGATCAGGACGAGGCAACCACCCACTTGCGAAAGTCCCTCACCAGGGATGATGTTGTCCTGGTTAAAGGCTCACATGGTATCCGGATGGACAGAATAGTTGCAGCGTTGGAGGAACCTGAATGAACAATGCTGCATTAGCCCTCGGACTGGCTGGACTGGCGTTTATGATGACGGTCATTTGGGGTGGCCCATTGTTGCGTATTCTGCGGCACTTCAAGGTCGGGAAGATCATCCGAGTAGAAGAGCCAGGGACGCATTTGGTCAAAATGGGGACACCAACCATGGGCGGCGTAATGATCATTCTTCCCGTTGCATTAATCACGGTAATGCTAAATGCAGTCAATCTTATTGGCATGAAAGTACTCGGAGCATCGGTCCTCGTACCGTTGGCAGCCATGGTGGGGTACGGTGTTCTGGGAACTCTAGATGATTGGGAAGGAATCCGAGGAAAGCGCAAGGGTGAGGGGATGCGTATCCGCACCAAGCTCATTGCCCAAATTGTGCTAGCTTTAGGGCTTGCAGCTGTCTTAAGATATTTGCTCGATGTACCAGACCTATATATCCCGGGAATCAACATTGAAATCGAGCTTGGGTGGCTTTACATCCCAATCGCTGGTTTTGTAATCGTAGCCATGTCCAACGCGGTGAATTTTACCGATGGATTGGATGGATTAGCTGGACTTATTTCTGCCACCATTTTTGCCGCCTATGGCGGAGTAGCCTTGATGCAAGGGCAAGTTTTCATAGCTCGTTTTTGTTTTACCATGGTCGGAGCATTGTTTGGTTTCCTATGGTTTAATGTTCACCCAGCACAATTGATCATGGGTGATACCGGTGCGCTATCGTTAGGCGCTACTATTGCAGTTATTGCCTTAATGACTGGTCAGTGGGCGATATTACCTGTAATTGCCGTTATTCCTGTCAGCGAAGCATTAAGCGATGTCATTCAAATAGTATATTTTAGAGTGACTCATGGTAGACGGTTCTTTAAAATGGCACCACTCCACCTCCATTTTGAATTACTGGGCTGGTCAGAAATGCAAGTGGTACAACGGTTTTGGTTAATTGGCTTACTGGCTGCCATGCTTGGTATTGGATTGGTAATGGTGTAGAACTGTGAAAACAGATTGGAACGGGAAACGAGTAACAATTATTGGGGGCGCCCGCCAGGGTCAGGCAGCCGCGAGGTGGCTTGTCAAGCACGGTGCTAGCGTGACCGTTAATGACAATCGTAACAGCGATTTAATGGCCGGCGCTCGATCCGCGTTATCCGATACTCCCGTAACATGGCTATTTGGCAGTCACCCAGTCGAAGTCCTGGATGAAACTGATACTGTTTGTGTTTCTGGCGGCGTGCCACTAAATAACCCTATTGTCATGGAAGCCAATCGCCGTGGAATTAAGGTTACCAACGACACACAGATGTTCATGGAAAACGTACCGTGCCAGACCGTGGGTATCACTGGCTCTGCTGGGAAGACGACCACCACCATGCTCGTGGGAAACATGGCAAAAACTGCTATCAGTGATAGAGCTTATGTAGGTGGAAACATCGGTGATCCTTTACTTAATTATGTTGACAACATGAAACCGGATGATCTAGCCATCCTGGAAATTTCAAGTTTCCAATTGGAACAGATGACCTTATCGCCCAACGTGGCAGCAGTTATAAATATCACTCCCAATCACCTGGACAGGCATTCCAGCATGGAAGCCTACTCAGCAGCCAAGCAGCGCATTCTTGATTATCAGACAGCCAAAGATGTTGCAGTTTTGGGGCGTGAAGACCACGGGTCCTGGAGCTTGCGCACCAATGTGCATGGAAGACTCGTTTCCTTTGGTAAAGCCACCCTAAAAGGTGACCAGGATGGTACTTTTATAACTAAAGATACCTTAAGCATGCGAGAAGGCGGGGTGGTTACTCCCCTGCTGAATCGAGATCTGATCCAACTGCGAGGCGAACATAACGTGATGAATGCGCTTGCCGCCTTTGCCATTGGATCCGCTGCGGGACTTCCGCTTGAGGCGATGGTTGAAGCCACCAAAGATTTCCGAGGGGTACCCCATCGCCTAGAGTTTGTGCGGGAATGGAACGGAGCGAAATGGTACAACGACTCAATCGCCACTGCCCCAGAACGGACCATGGCAGCGATTAAGTCCTTTTCAGAACCCATCATCCTCCTGTTAGGTGGGCGAGATAAAAACTTACCTTGGAATGAACTTGCTTCCTTAATCCATCAAAGAGTGGAACGTGTGGTACTTTTCGGTGAAGCAGCAGAAAAAATAGCAACTGCACTTGCACAAGCTCATGGCCCGCTTCAAAGGACTGTGGAACATTGTAAAACCCTTGAAGAGGCAGTTCAAGTTGCAGCGCGTATGAGCAAGCCCGGTGAGGTAATCCTGCTTTCGCCTGGTGGAACTAGTTTTGACCAATTCCATGATTTTGAAGAACGTGGAGAGGCTTTTAGAAAATGGGTATCGGAACTTTTGTAAAACAACCTGCTCGATCAACTAGTGCTTCTGGGAAACGAAGTCGCTCTGCAGGAGGAGATTTGGTCCTGGTTGCGGTCGTCATTGCCCTTGGCATTTTCGGCCTGTTGATGTTGTATTCTGCTGGAACTGATTTTTCCCTCCAGACATATGGGTCTGCGACCTTTATCTTCAATAAGCAATTGCTTTGGATGGCAATCGGGACACTTACCGCGTTCATCCTTTCAAGGGTTGATTACCATTTGTGGAGGAAAATCGCAGTCCCATTGATGGCTGTGACAGTAATTCTGCTTGTGGCAGTTTTGATAAATAATGAGGTCCGCAATAATGCAGTTCGAACATTTTTTGGTGGATCTGTTCAGCCATCAGAATTGGCAAAACTCGCAACGATAGTTTATTTATCAGTTTGGATGTACGCCAAACGCGAGCATATGCATGACATTCAACTGGGATTAATTCCACTGGCTTTCATCCTGGGAGCGATCGGTGGCTTAATTTTCCTCCAACCGGATCTGAGTGCCGCGGTAACAATTTTCGTTCTCGGCGGACTATTGTTCTTCCTGGCCGGTGGCGAAATGCGGCAAATCATTCTTTTCAGTGTGGTAGCGCTGGCAGCAGGGTGGCTGGTTGTGCAATTCAGTTCTACGGGAAGAGCCCGGATAGGATCTTACCTTGCAGGATTAAAAGATCCTCTGCAGTCCAGCGATCATGTATTATGGTCTTTGGAAGCAATTTTCAAGGGGAATTTGTTCGGGGTTGGAATTGGACAGGCAACGACCAAATTGATCGGTCTTCCATTTGCCGCCACCGACAGCATCTTTGCTGTTATTGTCGAAGAACTCGGCCTTTTTGGAGCAATTGGATTAATAGCGTTGTATGCTGCCATCGCATGGCGAGGGATGAAAATTGCAGGGCGGGCACCTGATTCCCTCGGCTCTGTTTTAGCAGCGGGATTGACATTCTGGATCACCTTTGAAGCGGCGATTAATATGGCCGTAATGGTTGGCTTGTTACCGTTTGCTGGGAATGCCTTACCTTTTGTCAGCGCGGGTGGCTCAAACCTGCTTTCCACGCTCGCGGCTATTGGTATTCTCCTGAATATTTCCCGTCAATCCGGGCGGGGAAGTGCCACTGCAGTCGAAGAAAGGAAAACGTATAGTGCGTCTGTTGATCTGCGCGGGCGGAACCGGCGGAGGAGTGTATCCCGCACTCGCCGTTCTGCAAACCATGCAAAATAAGGCCGAGGTTCTCTGGGTAGGTGGAGAAGGTGGCATAGAAGCCCAACTGGTTAAACGGGCAAATGTGGCATTTAAAACCATCCCTGCTGCTGGAATCCACGGCGTTAGCTTGAAAATGCTGCCGGGAAACATAATCCGGTTATTGCGTGGTTTCTTTGCTTCCAGACGCATCCTACAAGAATTTAAGCCTGACGTCCTGTTTTTCACAGGCGGTTTCGTGGCTGTCCCGATGGCATTAGCGGGAATGCGTGTTCCTTCAGCACTTTTCATCCCGGATATCGAACCTGGATTAGCTCTCAAGACTATAGCCAGATTCGCGGACAAGATTGCAGTAACCGCCCAAGAATCTTTCCGGTTTTTCAACCATAAAGGACGCATTATTCTAACCGGCTACCCTACCCGGGAAGACTTGACCCGGTGGTCCCGGACAGATGCACGCAAGGCGCTTAACCTAACTGGTGATTCTCCAGTTTTGCTGGTTAGCGGTGGAAGCAAAGGTGCACGCGCAATTAATGAGGCGATCCTAGCAAATTTGCCTTCACTACTGAAAATTGTGGAAATCATACATATTTCTGGTGAATCAGATTGGCCCTCTGTAGGTTCCAGGTCCAAAGAACTAGTGGGGCTTCCCGCCACCAGGTATCATGCATTCCCATATTTGCATGAAAAAATGGGTGCGGCTCTGGCTGCAGCTGATCTAGCGCTTTCACGTGCAGGAGCGTCAACTCTTGGGGAATATCCACTCTTCGGTCTCCCCGCAGTGTTGGTTCCTTATCCCCACGCCTGGCGGTATCAAAAAGTAAACGCAGAATCGCTTGTCCACAGCGGAGCAGCAATCATGCTTGAAGAAAGCAATCTATCCAATTCGCTCCTATCTACTATCAGCGATTTAATAAACCAGCCAAAGAAACTAGCTTCCATGCGCGGTGCCATGCAGCGTCTTTCTCACCCTGAAGCTGCCGCGGAAATTGCCACCCAAATTCTTGCACTTTGCCAGGAGAGGAGATGAGACCATGGTAAGCCTGTCCTTCGTCTTCTGGATGTATGTCGTTTTATTTGGCCTTATTGGAGGAATGCGTGGCTGGGCAAAGGAATTATTGGTTTCTTTTAGCGTCATCCTCGCTTTAACTTTTACCACTCTGCTCTCAAACTATGTCCCGTTCATTCGTGATGTATTACAAAAGGACAACCAAGACCTATTTTTCTGGCTGCGGGCTGGAATCCTGGGTTTGGTAGTTTTCTTCGGTTACCAAACACCAAATATTCCGCGTTTTGCTCCCAAAATGAACCGGGAGAAACTTCAAGATATCATCCTGGGTGTCGTCCTGGGTGCGCTTAACGGATACCTGATAGCGGGAACAATTTGGTACTACATGGCAGACGCTGGTTACCCATTTCCCCAAGTTATTACAGCTCCCACTGGCGATTTTGCCAAGGTGGCTGAGGCAATGCTGCATTATATGCCACCAAAACTTCTCGGCATTCCCGGCATATATTTCGCGGTCGTAATTTCCTTTATTTTTGTGATTGTGGTTTTTATCTAAACTATGACTCGCATTCATTTGATTGGCATCGGTGGTACAGGATTATCAGCCATCGCCCGCGTCCTGCTCGAAATGGGACACACGGTAAGCGGGTCTGATCGCGTTGAATCATCCTTCACGCGGGACCTGCAAACTTCAGGCGTGCCTATTAGTATCGGGCACCGCGCTGAGAACGTGCACAACGCTGACTTGGTGATTCGGTCTTCTGCAATCATGGACAACAACCCCGAAGTTACGGCTGCCCGTGCTCAAAGGATTCCGGTTCTCAAGCGCGCTGATTTCCTCGGAATTCTGATGGACGGAAAAACTGGAATTGCCATCGCTGGCACACATGGAAAAACGACCACCACCGCTATGATCGCATGGATGCTCTCAGCACTAGGACAGGAACCATCCTTTATTTGCGGCGGAGTGTTGACCAATCTGGGCGTCAATGCCCGGGCTGGTAAAGGAAAAACATTTGTTATAGAGGCAGATGAATACGATCACATGTTCCTTGGACTCAAACCGACCATCGAAGTTGTAACCAATATTGAATACGATCACCCCGATTGTTTCCCCACCCCGGCTGATTTTCAAGCTGCATTTGTAGAATTCTTATATCGGCTTCCTATAAAAGGAACCCTGGTGGCATATGCAGATGATGCTGGCGCTAGTGGTTTAATGGATAACGCAAAAAAACTTGGTAAAGCAGTGGTCTCTTATGGAATCCAAGAGGTGGGTGAAAAGGATAAGCAGTTTGATGTTTTTGCCAAAGACCTGGTTCAGAACGAAAAAGGTGGCTTCACCTTTAGTGCGTCAGTACGAGGGAAGTCAGAAACGGTTGAACTGCAAGTTCCTGGAAAACATAACGTATGTAATGCCCTTGCGGCATTGAGCGTGATCCACCTGCTTTCCCTTCCTCTTGGAGATGCTGCCTGGGCATTGGCACAATTCACCGGGACCGGGCGCAGGTTCGAAATTCGTGGTGAAGCGAATGGAATAATTATTATTGATGACTATGCGCATCATCCAACAGAAATCATTGCCACTCTTGCAGCGGCGAGAGCCCGGTATCCCTCCCGGCGCATCTGGGTCGTTTGGCAGCCGCACACCTACTCTCGCACCCAAGCCTTATTCAAGGAGTTCACCGAAGCCTTTTCCAATGCTGATGAAGTCATTGTTACCGAAATTTACGCAGCGCGCGAACCAAAACAAGATTATTCATCCAAACAGGTCGTTGAAGCAATGCCTCGCGAAGCACGATATATCGCAGGCTTATCCGATGTAAGTAATTACCTGATTACGAATTTACACACTGGAGATCTAGTGCTAGTGTTATCGGCAGGTGACGCTGACCAAATCAGCACAGATGTACTTGCTCGTTTAAAGGAAAAAACCGGTAAATGACGACATCTTCCGTCATTTTCATTGATCCAAAACAAATAGCGATGAACTTTATGCAACCCGACACTTTGTCCGACCTACGTTCCACCTTTGGCAACCACATGCAGGAGAATGTTCCCCTGTCCAGCTATACTGCCGCCCGGATTGGTGGTCCTGCAGACGTCCTGATTTTCGTTCACTCTACGAAAGAATTATCTCAAGCTGTGGAGAAATTATGGGAATTGAATGTGCCATTCCTTCTCCTTGGAGGCGGTTCAAATGTCCTGGTCAGTGATAAGGGTGTTCGCGGAGTGGTAATTATTAACAAGGCGCGGCTAATAAAATTTGATGCAAAGGCAGAATCACCCACTGTCGATGCTGAATCGGGTGTAACTCCCAATGACATTGCCCAAAGGGCTGCTCGCCTCGGGTTATCTGGATTTGAATGGGCCGCCAGCTTACCTGGGTCTCTGGGGGGTGCAGTGTATGGCAATGCTGGAGCATTCGATGGTGACATTGCTGGCAATTTAATATCACTTGATCTTATCCATCGTCAAAATGGTCACCTGGTTTGGCCGGTGGAGAAAATGGAGTATGGTTACCGCACAAGCGTACTAAAACGCGACCACTCTCCCGCAATTATTCTTTCTGCAAAACTGGCATTAATTCACGCTGAAATGCAAGCGATTCGAGCAAAAATGGAACTATTTTCTGAACGCCGTCGCGAGACGCAGCCACATGGAGCCAGCATGGGATCGATGTTCAAGAATCCCACTGGAGAAAAGGCAGGTCAATTAATCGAAGCAGCCGGCCTTAAAGGCACACGTGTAGGAACTGCCGAAATTAGCACACAGCATGCCAATTATTTTATAAACCGCGGGTTAACCCGTGCTAACGATATGAAAGCGCTAATAGACTTAACTCAAACCACGGTTGCTCAGAAATTTGGCATAAACCTTGAACTTGAAGTGGAATTAGTCGGTGAGTGGTAGTAATGAATAAGAAGCTTAGAATCGCAATCTTGTTTGGAGGGCGTTCCGGTGAACACGAGGTTTCCCTCATGTCTGCCAGATCAGTGCTATCTGCACTAAACCCTGAAAAGTATGAGATAACACAAGTCGGGATTACCAAAGACGGAGTCTGGGTGGCTGGGGAAAATGTTTTGGAAACACTCAGCAAAGGATTAACTGATTTTGAAAACCTTAAACAAGTGGTTATCATCCCAGACCAGTTCCATAACAGTATTTGGGAAATCAACGAGAAAGACTCCTCAAAGTTCCTATCCCCAATAGTAAATGTGGATGTAATCTTCCCTGTTTTGCATGGCACCTTCGGCGAAGATGGCACCCTTCAAGGATTACTTGAATTAGCTGACTTGGCTTACGTGGGTGCGGGTGTAACCGGCTCCTCTGTCGGCATGGATAAAGGGATTTTTAAGGATGTAATGCGAGCCAACGGAATTTCCACAGTGGGATCGATTGTCGTCTTGCGCAGCGAAGTTGAAGCCAACATCGAAGCCGTTGTCAATCAAGCTGAAACCGTAGGGCCCTATCCTTTGTTTGTAAAACCTGTAAACCTAGGGTCATCGGTAGGTATTTCCAAGTGCAATAACCATGCCGACCTTGGGGAAGGTCTATTGGAGGCAATTGCATATGACAGGCGTGTGTTGGTGGAGCGTGGCGTAAATGCACGAGAAATTGAAGTCTCTGTATTGGGTAATGATGCTCCTACAGCGTCAGTTCCAGGGGAAGTACTTCCCAGCCGGGAGTTCTATTCTTATGAATCCAAATATGTTGACGGCACTTCAAGTCTGATAATCCCAGCCCCTCTCCCCTCAGAAATTTCGGAGAAGATCCGCCAAATGGCAGTAAATGCCTACAAAGCCGTTGATTGTGCCGGGATGGCACGCGTCGATTTCTTTATTGATAAGACCACCAGCGAGATATTCATTAATGAAATCAACACAATCCCTGGCTTTACCAGCATTAGCATGTACCCCAAGCTTTGGGAAGCCAGCGGACTCCCCTATCCAAAACTCGTGGATCGTCTAATCGAATTGGCTCTCGAGCGCAAAGCCGATCGCGACCGAACTGAACGGAATTTCCGGAGACAATTATGACTACATTACAAAAAATACGGCGCACCGATTTCGTACGCCAGCACCGAAGTCCGAAATCACCCCTGGCGCAAATTATCCAGCGGACAATGCGATCGTCTCGAAAGACCTACCACCAAGACTCGGCTTATTTTCCCGATGAAAGGAGGCTGGTTTCCCGACGGACGTCCACCAAGGGATCGAAAACAACAAAACGGGAAGGTTACGACATCGCATTTTCTCTTGGTCGCGCGAGTGTCCATGCTCCTGCATTGAATATTCCCCAGTTGGGATCGCGTTGGGTTTCTGGTGGATTTACATTATTCCTGGGCTTCATCCTTTTCACGTTGTGGACAGCGTCTCCCTTTACGGTAAAAGGAGCAGATGTTTTAGGAAATCAACGAATTGGTGCTGCAGAAATCAATGCCGTGCTAGGAATGATTGGCGAGCCAATAATCAAAGCCGTGCCTGCACAGATCGCAGCTAATCTTCACACCGCATATCCAGACCTGGCATCAGTCAAAGTAATCGTTGGATTACCCAACCGGATTACTGTGGATGTAGTGGAACGCATGCCAGTGCTCGCGTGGTATCAGGCTGGGGTCGTAACATGGATTGATGCGAGCGGAGTCGCATTCACACCGAGAGGCGAGGTTTCGGGATTGATACAAGTGTCTGCAACTGGCGCTCCAATTCAGATCCCGATTGATTCAACACTCCCAATATACGCTCAAAAGTTTATCACCCCAAATATGGTAGAAGCAATGTCAGAACTAGCACGCGATGTCCCTGCTGGTATGCCAATGACCTTCGATCCGATTTATGGAATTGGCTGGCAGGATCCGCGCGGGTGGAGTGTTTATTTCGGCCAGGATGCTAAAAATATTTCGATGAAAAAGAATGTTTACCAAGCTATCGTGGATACTCTCATCCTTCAGGGCGTTCAGCCCACGCTCATCAGCGTGGAATACTTGAACGCACCGTTCTATAAGTAGCCCAAGGGCCCTATGGAAGAAATTGTTGTTGGGATTGACGTTGGAACGACAAAAGTCTGCACCCTGGTGGGACGGATAGAGAAAGAAGCCATCCGCATCCTGGGTGTGGGCATTGAACCTTCTGCAGGTATAAAGAAGGGCGTCATCGTAGACCTGGCAGCAGCCTCACAAGCCATCAAGAAATCGGTGGGTGTTGCTGAACAGACCTCGGGTGTAGAAATAACCGGGGCAATGGTCAGCCTGGCTGGAGCGCACGTCTCGTCCATAAATTCCCGGGGGGTTGCAGGGGTCTCTGACGAAGTGATCGACGAAATTGACGTAGCAAGAGCCCTTGAAGCTGCCCGGGCAGTTGCCATCCCTCATAATCGTGAGATCATCCACATCATCCAGCGAGGATTCACCGTAGATGGACAGGATGGGATTTCGATCCCCATCGGCATGCGCGGCTTCCGGCTGGAAGTGGAAGCTCACATCATCACTGCAAGTCAGGCAACCGTTGAAAACTTGCGTCAGTGTGTAAACGCGGCCGGCGTAGAGGTGCTTCAATTTGTGCTGAACCCGTTAGCTTCGGGCGATGTTGTTTTGACCGATACAGAGCGCCAAATGGGTGTGGCAGTTTGCGACATTGGCGGGGGAACAACCGACCTGGCATTATACGTCGATGGCCATGTTTGGCATACGATGGTTCTCGCAGTTGGTGGAAATCACATCACCAACGATATCGCCACTGGGCTCCGCCTTCCACTCACACAAGCGGAAGAAATCAAGAAAAAATACGGATATGCAATGAAATCTGGAGTTGGAGTCGAAGATACATTCACCGTACATACCTTCGGCGAAGACCAACCGGTGAAAATCAGCCGTCAGGATATGGCTCACATTATTGAAGCAAGAGTTGAAGAAATCTTTACTATGACAATGCAGGAAATCAAACGTTCAGGATATGACGGATTATTACCTGCAGGCATGGTCTTAACTGGAGGTACAAGTGCCCTGCCTGGCATACGACAACTGGCTTCACAGGTCTTTGGATTGCCCATCCGAACTGCCCAACCGGAAAATCTTCTTGGCCTGGTTGACCAACTTAAGAGCCCTGCATATTCCACCAGCGTTGGGTTGCTTCATTGGGCTGCAGCGTTATCAGAAGATGACATTCCCCCCGCCCCTGGACGGAAACAACGGGGTGGGAAGCGAGATAGCCGCATGAATATTGAACCTGTCAAGGATTGGCTCAAACGGCTGCTCCCGTAGTAAATATCGACAGGACGACCGCGGTCGTCAATTCACTAATGTATATTCACCCATTTATATCTTTCAGGAGGCAGTAACATGGACGCAAAAAAGAATTCAATCGAAACATTCGCCCGAATCAAGGTAGTTGGCGTGGGCGGCGGCGGAAGTAACGCCGTAAACCGGATGATAGAGGAAGGCATCCAAGGTGTGGAGTTCGTGGCCATCAATACGGATGCCCAAGCACTGATGTTGGCCAAAGCCCCCACCCGGGTCCGTATCGGCAATAAGCTGACGCGCGGCCTCGGTGCAGGCGGAAACCCAGAAGTCGGACGAAAGTCCGCTGAGGAATCCGCCGAGGACCTGTACAATGCGATGAAAGGCGCAGACATGGTCTTCATCACCGCCGGTCTCGGCGGCGGGACAGGCACCGGTGCAGCCCCTATCGTGGCACAAATCTGCAGAGAGGTAGGAGCGCTGACCATTGGAGTGGTTACCCGTCCATTCACTTTTGAAGGCAACCGCAGAATGCAATCATGTGAAACCGGCATGTCGAAACTCAAAGAACATACCGATACACTGATTGTCATCCCTAATGACCGTCTGCTCCAGATCATGGACAAGCGCGCCAGCTTGAATGATTCCTTCAAGATGGCAGACGATGTACTCCGGCAAGGCATCCAGGGCATTTCCGAACTGATCACCGTTCCCGGCTTGATCAACCTGGATTTCGCGGACGTGCGCGCAATCATGTCCGAAGGTGGTGCGGCACTTATGGCAGTGGGCAAAGCCTCAGGCGAAGACCGCGCCCGGGTAGCCGCCGAACAAGCAATCTCCAGTCAATTGCTAGACATTACGATTGACGGCGCCAAGGGTGTGCTCTTTAATGTCACCGGTGGCCCGAGTTTGACCCTGTTCGAGGTTAACCAGGCTGCAGCTCTTATCCGTGAAACTTCCCACCCGGATGTGAACATGATCTTTGGTGCAGTGATTGACCCGGATATGACCGATGAAATCCGCGTAACTGTCATTGCAACTGGTTTCGAGCGATCAGGAATGCCCAGGCGAATTGCCAACCCGGGAGCTCGCAGCATGGACGGCAAACCCGCCAGCCGACCTCTGGAAACGGTGAGCGTGGACGCCCAGACTGGGAGACCCAGCGCTGAATTTAGACCGCAGACCTTTAATACTGAAGATCTGGACATCCCGACCTTCCTGCGGAACCGCAAGTAGAATTCCCAGCCTCCTCCTGGGATATTAAAAGGGGCGACCCGCGAGTCGCCCCTCTTAAGTTTAATTCCCTAATCATTATTAAGAAATTAAGCGCCTGGTTATTGACGGTCCGAGATCAACATTAACAAGTATTCTTTCAAAATGGAAGGATCTTGGTTTCTTGTGAATTTAGAATCAAATCAATGGACGCCCCATACCCAATTCCAGGAATCGATTCGGTGATCACCTCGATGACCGAAGGATCCTGGAAATGTCGGACCTTTGTCTCCGGATGGGGGTAATAGACGAAGCCATTATATATTTTTTCCTGGAATTTAACTCTGCAACTGGAAAATGAAAAATCCTCTGGTGGGTGTAAATCTGTCCAAGCGATTTGAAAAAAGGTGTAGGCTGGTTTAATCATCTCAAACCGCAGCGGTGCAATAGAAATATTCAGTGTGCCATTGAAATATTGGTAAAGGTCCAAACCCTTTGCTTTAAAAAAGGGCTTTTGCTGTTCGAGGGTGCCATAAGGATAATCCTTCGAAGGCCTCGACGCTACCCGGTGGCCTTGAATGACAATTCCGGGGACTGAAATGAAATCATTTTCCTTCTCGGTTATCACAGCATGTTCGCCCAGGTTCTCATGTTTTACACCTCATGTATCCCAGTGCTCTTGACATAAGGTGGGCAAGAGAGCGTTTCTATAAATATCGAATTTCCAGGTTTCGGGAATATTCCAAGTTCTTTTAGTAACTCCTTATTCTCTTATGGCAAAATGGTATTCACAAATTCATTCACAGCCAGCATAAATGCAACAGGTTGCTCCTCGTGCGGAACGTGACCAGCCTGTGGGATGATCACAAGGCTGGCATTTGGCAGTGAACCCGCCAAGCGAACTGTGTCTGCAGTAGGGATGATTTTATCGGCCTCCCCGGAGATAACCAGCACCGGCAAATTGAAATTTTCCAAATGAGTCGGAAGACCGGAAGGTTGGCTAGCTGCATTTAAAAACCATAAAGCACGGTCCCAGTTGTCAGCGCGCAAAGGTTTGGTGTAACCAGCCATCGTTTCCGGAGATATTTTTGACGGGTCAAACCAGGCTTTTTTGATAAGATCGATACCGCTTCGTTGAATCGAACGGACAATCAACGGGCCGAGGTGATTCATCTCTGGAGAATTGTACAAAGGGCGCAACCAGGACGGCCCACCTCCCCCCGCATAAACCGCTGGATCCACCAATATGAGAGCCTGGACGCGCTCAGGATGCTGCAGATAAAACTGCATGGATACCGTTCCCCCTGCCGAATTGCCTACCAGGATCGCTTTCTGAACATCGAAATGATCCAGCAAGCCAAGCAGCAAATCCACGCCAGCCTGGGGGCTGTAGGGATTTTCCCCAGTCCAACTCATGGGACGCTCAGTAAGGCCAAAGGCTGGGCGGTCATATGCGATGACCGTTCCAACCTGACTAAATGGATCCATGACAGCATGCCACGTAAACAAGCTGGCTCCAAAGCCATGCAGAAGGACAAAGACCGGCTCACCCTGCCCCATTGTCTTTGTGTGCACGATCAAACCATTGATTTCAATAAATCTGCTATCCGGATCGGCTAATTGCTGAGGCGCTACTGTGTTGGTTAGCGGAGGAACGGGGACAAGAAATGGCCCAACCATTACCAGGAGAATCAGTACCAGCAAACTTATGCCGAAAGTCCGCACGCGTGAACGCTTCTTCATCCCTGGACGATCTTCCTCCTGATAAGGAAAGAGCCTGCCAGTTCCACAGCTACCAGTGCGAAGGATACCCAGATTCCGATTGTCACAATCCCCTGTTGTGGGAACTTGAGGCCTATTCCAGCCAACGCCCACAAGATCACTGCCAAGTAGGCAATATCACGGCGGGAAACACTCATCAGGCCGGAAATGATAACCACCACGAGCAAAATAATCAGCATCCAGGTACCATCACTTAAGCCGAACTGGTTCCACTTAATATAATCCAGCACATCGGATGCGTTCGCAATGGTGGCAACTGTGATCCACCCCAAGTAAATGCTGAAGGGAACGCGAACCAACCAGGTTTCCGATTTAGAAACCTTCGTTTCACCAATCCCCAAGCTGAGGTAGGTGGCGATGAGGGATGCAAGCAAAACCAACATAACAGCAAGCGTCCCGATAAATAATTCGTAATGCCAAAGGAAGATCCACAACCCATTTGCCAACCCACCCAGAACAACCCACCAGCCGGCAGCCTGCAAACGTGGATTATCCTTCTGAGAAGGTAAAGCCTGGTAGATCCCATAAGTCAACAAGCCAATATATATCAGTCCCCAAATCGCAAAAACATACCCTGCGGGAACAAAATATACGTGAAAGGAATCGGAAATCTTGCCAGTATTCAGACCATTTATAGGCAGGGCATCTGCCAGGATATTAATTGTTATGGTTGCGAGGATTACGACTAAAACGGAAATTTGACGAAGGGTGTTTTTCATGAGCATCTCCTTATAAAGTCAATCAATCTGATATTTTCTATCTTCCCTACTTAATTTGAGACGCTAAATATCACACTTCATTTTAAAGAACCCATAATATCAATTCAATTGTCCCTTCAAGTTCGTGGTTGCTTCAGGGATATTGAACTTGCAGCCCAGGGTAGAACCCTAATCTTGATATGCAGTACCTTTCAACCACCATCATGCAATGTTTACCAATTCGTTGGTTGAAGATTAATTATCCAGGGTACCCGGTATTGTCATTGAATCTCTATTCCTGATACTCCAGTTCATATTCACCAATATGGACCGTATCCCCTTCCTGAGCGCCAGCTTCCCGAAGCGCTTTATCAACGCCGAGGCGATCCATTAATTTCTGGAATCGCCGCACGGATCCGGTTTGATCCCAGGGGGTCATTTCAGCGGTGCGTTCGATCGATACGGATTTGATACGCCACCCATCCGGTTCGCGTGAAATCGTGAACGCGCGCGGGTCTTCCACTGGACGGTAAACCGGCATTGGCAGTTCGACTTCTTCCAGCGCAGGAGTCTCAGCCAGCGTGCCAACAGCCTTGAGCAACAATTCCCTTACATCAGTACGAGCCAGGGCGGATATCGCCATCGAGGGATACCCACGCTTTTTCAATTCCTTTTTGATCTTTGACCAACGTTCCTGGACTTCAGGCTGATCAATTTTGTTCAGGGCAACGATCTGGGGTTTCTTTGCCAGGTTCGGATCAAACAAGCTTAACTCGGTGTTTGTTTGGGCGAAATCCTCCAACGGATCATCAGAAAGCCCGTCCAGCAGGTGGATCAAGACACGAGTACGCTGGATGTGGCGCAGAAAGTCGTGTCCCAGACCCACCCCGTTGGCAGCCCCTTCCACCAAGCCCGGTATATCGGCCAGAACGACACTTGTCTCTCCATCAACCTGCGCCACACCGAGATTCGGTTCGATGGTTGTGAAAGGGTATGCAGCGATCTTGGGCTTTGCGTTGGTGAGGACCGATAAAAGGGTGGACTTGCCCGCATTGGGTACACCTACGATGCCAATATCGGCAATTAGTTTTAATTCGAGGCGAAGACGTTTTTCCTCACCCGGTTCGCCGCGTTCGGCGGTGCGTGGAATCTGGTTAATGGAACTCTTGAAATGGGGGTTACCACGCCCACCGCGCCCGCCTTTGCATACCAGAAGACGCTGGTCAGGAGCAGTCAGGTCTCCAACCAAAGCCCCGGTGGCTGCATCGAAGACAACCGTGCCCGGTGGGACAATCACTACCAGGTCGACGGCAGATTTACCATACTTGTTGTTGGTTCCACCGCCTTTTCCATCTTCTGCGGTGTAACGAGTTGTATGGCGAAAGGCTGCAAGTGTGTTTAGCGTTGGCCTAACTTCCAATATTACACTTCCGCCGCGCCCGCCATCCCCGCCATCAGGGCCGCCGCGTGGAACGTATTTTTCGCGATGGAAATGAACCATGCCATCGCCACCTTTACCAGATTGAACGAGAATTTCTGCTTGATCGATAAACATATGGATATTGTAGCAAAAAGGCCGGGCTTAAGTAAGTACCCGGCCTTTCATCTACTTCCTTATTTCTTCTTTGACTTCTTCCCGAATTTGGCTTTGAGGATATCTTCCAGTGTGGGTTGGCCAATCTCCTGCAACTCGTAACGCACACGCTGGTGGGGCTTGTCGATCTTTATCACACGGGTCAAATCGATGGGCGTGCCAATAATGACCAGATCCACGTCCGCTTTGCGGATGGTGGCTTCCAGGTCCTTGGTTTGGGCGGCACCATAGCCCATGGCGGGCAGGATGGGACCGGTCTTGGGATACTTCTTGTAAGTGGCAGCGATCGACTTGACGGCAAATGGGCGGGGGTCCACAATTTCCTTAGCGCCAAAGCGTTTGGCGACAACGAAGCCGGCACCATAGGCCATCTCGCCGTGAGTAAGGGTTGGACCATCTTCGATGACCAGGACGCGTTTCCCAAATATTGCAGCTGGATCATCCACAAAGAGAGGAGAAGCGGCTTCGATGACGATCGCCGTGGGATTCAGGGTGCGCAGATTGTCACGGACCTTGATGACCGCCTGGGCGTCAGCCGTGTCCACCTTATTAATGACGATCACATCCGCGTCGCGAGCATTGACCTCACCGGGGTGGTAGGTACTTTCGTGACCGGGGCGGTGAGGGTCAGCCACGACGATCTTCAGGTCAGAGGCGTAGAAAGAGAAATCGTTATTCCCGCCGTCCCAGAGGATGATATCCACTTCCTTTTCAGCGGCGCGAAGAATCTTCTCATAATCAACACCGGCATACACGATCACCCCATTGTCGATGTGGGGCTCGTACTCCTCGCGTTCCTCGATGGTGCATTCGTACTTATCAAGGTCTTTGTAGGTCGCGTATCGCTGGACTTCCTGTTTGACCAGATCACCATATGGCATGGGGTGGCGGATGGCAGCCACCTTGTAGCCCATGTCGCGGAGAATTAGCGAGACACGACGGGTGGTCTGGCTCTTACCCGAACCGGTGCGAACGGCGCAAATGGAGATGACCGGCTTGGTGGATTTTACCTGGGTGGAGTTCTCTCCCATCAAGCGGAAGTCGGGTCCGGCGGCCAGCACCATGGAGGCCTTGTGCATGACCACTTCATGAGGAACGTCCGAGTAAGCAAATATCACCTGTTCCACTTTTAAGTTTTAATGAGTTTCAACAAGTCAGTCTCGGCATAAATGGGAATCCCCTTGGGATAAAGTTTCCCGGCGAGCTGGCTGGGATAGGTGCGCCCTTCGATGTCGGGGATCTGGGTGGCAGTAAACGCCACCACCTGGTAATCCTTGTTGTCACGGAAATATACATTGAAATTGTGGAAATCGCGCCCTGCAGCGCCCATGATGAGAGTTCGGATTGGCATAGATTCTCCTTTGATGATCATTTCCGGTGTCAATCACTATAAATCAGGTTCGGTGTTACGCGACCCGGGGGAACGTAATACCGCAGAACCAGGTTACATCACTTCGGGGGCAGTAATACCCAGGAGTGATAAGGCATTGGCAAGGACAACCTTTACAGCAGCAACCAAACGCAGGCGGGCATCCCGAACCTCGGGAACTGCCTGCACGACGGGACAGGCATCATAGAACCCGGCAAACGCCCTGGCGATATCGTAAGCAATGCTGGCAATGGCAAGCGGTTTATATTCGGCTGCAGCGCGCTGGACTTCAGAGGGGAAACGCGACAGCCAATCGATCAATTCCACTTCAGCCGGCTCGAGGGAATAGTTGAATGGGGAAGGAGTCAAAGTGGAGATTTCCACATCGGCTTTCCTGAGAATCGAGTTGCAGCGGACATGCGCATATTGTATATATGGCGCGGCCTGCCCGTTAAAATCCAAAGCGGTCTGCCAATCGAAGGTGACCATTTTGGTGTTTTCGCGAGCCAGGATGGGGTATTTGAGAGCACCCAGCCCGACCGCTTTTGCCACGCTTTCAAGCTGCTCCTCGGTCAGCGAGGGGTTCTTCTTCTTCGCCTCCGCCCGGGCGCGGGAGGTGGCCTCGCGCAATAAATCTTCGAGCAGCACAACCGTCCCTTCACGGGAGGAGACGACCACATTCCCGGGCAGGGTAACCAACTCATAAGAGACATGGCTGCATTTCTGCGCCTGGGCATATCCCGCGATCTCCAGGATCTTGAACACCTGGGTAAAGTGCAAACTCTGGCGCACGTCGACCACGTAAACAGACCTGGCAAGATGGGGATAATCGCGGAACTTATGCAAGGTGAGGGCGAGGTCCTCGGTGGCGTAAAGGGCTGTCCCATCCGAGCGGAGGACGACCGCAGTACGGAACTGTTCCTTGTTCAGGGCGAGGACCTCATCAATTTTTACAATCACCGCTCCGCCCTGGGGACGGTCATCAATGGCAATGCCGCGGCGGATAAGCTCTTCGACCATTTCCTTGCCGGGCTTCTCTTCCTGGCTGTTGAAATAGTAGATGTCGAAGCGAATATCGAGGGCGGAATATATCTGTTTGAACCCTTCCAGCGACCATTCGCGGGTGCGCTCCCACAATGCGACTACCTGCGGGTCGCGCTTATCCCAGCGGGCGTAGAGGGTGCGCAATTCCGCCTCCAGGTTGGGATCCTGTTCAATGCGGTGGGCAGCTTCGGCGTAGACCTCCCCCATCCACTTGGTGATATCCGTGGCGGGCTCCTCACCATCATGATATTTCAGGTAACCCCACATCCACTTGATCACATGCATGCCCATATCGCCAGGATAGTTGGCGCGCACCACATCGTGACCAGCGAATTCGAGGATGCGGCACAGCGCATCGCCCAAAATGGTGCCGCGCAGGTGCCCGACGTGGAAAGCTTTATGCGTGTTCGGGTGGGAGAACTCGATCATGACGCGCTGCCCGGTGGCAGGTCCGGAGCCAAAGCGATCCTTCTGCTCCAAAACAGAATCGACAAGGCGGCGGGTGTATTCCTGGGTGTCGAAATACAGATTGAGGTAGCCCATGACCGCTTCCACCCGGCGAATGCCCAATATCTCAATAACCTGGGTTTTCATCAGGGAAGCAATTTCCTGGGCGCGAGTTGCCACGACGATCTTTTTCCCCAGGCGCGCCTCGGCGGCTGCGGTGGCGAAAAATGAAGTGGAAATGCCCCATTCCCCACTAAAGGGGAGGGGTTTCCACTCCAACGAGGCGAGCGGAATATCATTTGACTGGCAAACCGTGCGGATGCGGGTTTCTGCTTCCTTTTGTTCAGTATCAAACATAATCTCTCGCGATGGAAATTATATCATCTGGCTCATTAGGCGGAATGCCCGGGGAGGTTCTGTCAGCCGGGACTGGATGCGGAGTGCGCAATCCTGAGGACTTAGCAGGGATGTGTCCACTTCGAGGTCGTATTTTACGTACTTGTGGATAAGCGGGAACTGGACCCGGGCCTGACCCAGGGTGCGATTTTTACGGGATTTTTCACGCCGCTGCAAAACATCCAGAGGGCAATTGACCCCAACCAACCAGGCGGGCAGCTCTGAGAAGAGATTGGTGCAATCCGAAGCCCAGACCGGTTCGACCAGAACATGGTCGGCGATGACATTGCAGCCCGCCAAGGACAAAGCCCGGATGGCGCGATGCATGCCACGCACCAGGTCGTGACCTGTCGTCCCGGAATGGTCCGCCAAGCCCAGGACGTCATCCCACAGCGGGCGTTCCAGGTATCGAGCGGGAAGGCAATATATGAACTTGTCGATCCCAGCTTCAAGATAGGGGTCGGGGAGCAAATCCTGCAAAGCCCGCACGATGCTGGTCTTGCCGGAACTGGAGGTGCCGTTGATAAAAATAATCGTACCATTCTTCATATTTCACCCGGATAAAATAAAAGCGGGAGGCCAATCGTTCAGGGCGCTCCCGCTCATGATTTTTGCAAGCCGCGAACTCAAGGTTATTTCGTCGCGGTCGGTTTCTTTTTTGGTGCAGCCTTTTCTTTTTTGGGAGAGGCATCCGCTTTCTTAGCGGCCGGTTTTTTCGGAGCAGCCTTCTTCGCTTTAGCGGAGGTTTCCTTCTCATCCATGGAAACGGCAGCAGCTTCAAGCGCGGGCTCTTCCACCTTGCGAGCAGATGTCCGGCGCGGGGCAGCCTTCTTGGCCCTGGCGGAGGAGGTCTTCACGGGTTCAGACACTGCAGAAAGATCCCCTGCAGCAGAGGGAGCTTCGACCGCGACAGGTCCCATTTTGGCAAAGGCTTTCATCAGGCGGCTCTTGCGGCGGGCGGCATTATTCTTGTGGATGACGCCCTGTTCGGCAGCCTTGTCGAGGGTACTGATGGCTTGCATGAGGGCTGCCCTGGATTCGGGAGCACCTGCCTCGATATCGGAGCGGGCTTCACGGACGGCGATACGAGCTTCGCCACGGTAGACGCGGTTGCGCAGACGTTTCTTGTCATTCTGGCGGTTACGTTTGATCTGAGACTTGATGTTAGCCACTTACTTCCTCCAAATAATTAATACAATTTCACGGCGCATCATTTTACAGCACGGCAGGGAATCTGTCCAGTCTGAATTGGGAGGCAGTTTAGGAGGAAGGTCACGGGAGGTTGAGGGAATTGACATCGACGACTCACCCCAAGGGGGTCCCCAGACGGGGATGATATCCCCTTTCCCCCTGGAGCGGGGGACGGGCGAACGGGGACGATGTGCTTCCCGAAAAGGCACGGGACGATGCCGCGATGTCGTCGACGGCGTGCGGGCGGTTGACCCGCCCGCCGCGCAAACTGAGGAACAAACAACCCCCTCTGAAACGCTGGTTGCAAGTTCGGAGCGGTCCTTCATTATAAATACAATCTGCAGAGGTGGAAGCATTCGGATTGGGTTGATTTTTACAAATCAAACAACCTGTCCCGGTTTTCCCTGGATCTGGTGGGAACGAAGTACTCCGAATAAAAGTCACTTTTATGTGACGTGAACAAATTACGCGAGATACGAGATACCTCTCTTGTGCGAGATTTTGCTATTGATGATTAGGAGGTGCCCGTAGGGCGATCCTATCGAGAACGGAACACACGCATCGAGGTACGCGAACAGGAAATCTTTGCCAAGAATCTCATCGAGTGATTTTGGAAAGGACACAAAGACACCAAGGAAGTAATATGGGAAAGCATTGGGGATTCCACAGTGGTAGGACATACCCAGAAATGCTGGCGGACGCCATCCGCCCCAACCGGGATGAATTGATGCAATCGAGGAAACCCAGTGTTAAGGATATTCGTTCTTGAGGAACGAAGAGGGACGAATATTTCCTCGCGCAATTGCATAGCGGGAACAATTTTGTACGATCGGATGTTAAGGTGCTGGAGCACAAGGAGCAATCAGGTTGATGACATAGAATAGCTCCATACACTATATTAGCACACATGTTCTGATTAAGCAATGAAACAACCCCGATCGAAGAATAACCCGAATGCCCCCGTCCCCCAAGAGGATCCCCTTCCCGCAAGGACAGCGGGACGATGTGCGGGGATGCTCCCCTCGCTGCGTTCGGGGACATTATCCCCATAGACCGGGGATGTTATCCCCATTCCCCATTCCCCCAAAATGCGGGGGACAAGCGGTCGGGGGACGGGCGAACGGGGACCAAGTCCCCTGACGGGGATGATATGCTGCGTGAGGGGAGGTGACAGGAGAATATCCCAAGGGTTTGGAGGTCCTTCCCTCCCTTTTACATCAATTCGTCCAACAGGTCCATCATTTCATGGTCACCACCTGCGGGAGGAGACCAATAGCCCTGGACGACATCCACTCCCTGCCCCTCCAACCCTTTCAAGCCCAAATTGATCACGATTATCAGTACGGATAATCCCCAAGGTACCCAAAATCCCGGGGGTGGTTTATAGGGTAAAATAATCCATGCAATCATCGCTTGAAAAATTGCGGAAATTCTTCCGCCTCGAAAGCAAGAACAGGTATACCAATACAGCCGTGATCGGGGGACTGGCAAACATCCTGAGCCTGTGGGAAGGGGAGGCACGCAACGATAAGCTCCCGGAAGAGATCGTGCAAGCCACGGCAACCACGCTGCGCGCTTACGCCGATCAAACGCCCGAAGTACGGGTGGAATCGCTCAAAGCGCTCTGGAAACTCATATCGGAGAAAGTGCCAGAAGCTTCGCTGACGAAAAAGCCAGCAGCCGTCAAGCCAGCCCAACCCCCGCAACCAGTTCAGCCTCAGACCACCGCCCTGGCAGTTCTACCAAAGCCACTTGAAAAAAGAACGCAGGACATCCCAGAACCGGAAGCGCCACCGGTTGAGCCTGCAGGGGAGATGGCACCGGCAGCACAGCCAGCGGATGAAAACATGACAAACCCGGCGCAAAAACCGGTTTCGGAAGCACGACCTCCAGCCAAAAGTAAACCTCCAGCACAAACGACGGGGCGCGCCCAGACGCACACCCCACGGGCACGACCCGTCCCAGGCCGCGCAGAGGCGCATCCGGGCGGAGTGACCAGTAAGCGTCCCATCGCCCTGAATGCCTCGCTGACCGTCCTGGCGGGCGTGGGGCCGCGTCACGCCGCCATGCTGACCCGCCTGGGTCTCAATACCCTGGGCGACATGCTCTACAACTTCCCGCGGCGTTACGAGGACTACAGCAAACTCAAACCGATCCGGGACGTGTTCTACGGGGAGCAATTGACCGTGATCGGAGAGGTAACCACGGTGAACTCGCGGCAGGCGCGCGGGAAGAAAATGACGATCGTGGAAGCCGTGATCAACGACGGTACCGCAGGGCTGCGACTGACCTGGTTCAACAGACCCTGGCTGGTGAACCAACTGAAAGTAGGCGAGGCCATATCGGTCTCAGGGCACGTGGAACAGTACCTCGGGCGACTGGTAATGAATTCCCCTGAATGGGAGCCGGTGGAGGTAGAGAACCTGCACACCAACCGGATCGTGCCGATCTACTCCCTGACCGCCAACGTCAGCCAACGCTGGATAAGGACATTGACGAAACAGGTGGTGACTTATTGGGCACCAAAACTAACCGACCACCTGCCCGAAAATATCCGCCAGGCTGCAGAATTGCCAGACCTGAGTACGGCCCTACTCCAGGCACATCTTCCCGACACAGACGCCAAACTTCAAGCCGCCCGCCAGCGCCTGGCATTCGATGAAATCTTCTTCCTGCAAACCGGTGTTTTGCGGCAGCGGCGTGACTGGCAGTCTGCACCCGGGCGCACCTTCGAGGTAACGGATGCCTGGGTGGAAGACCGACTGGCTTCCCTGCCCTTCGCATTAACATCTGCCCAGAAGAAGGCGATCGGGGATATCCGCACAGATCTAAAATCCGGGAAACCAATGAACCGCCTGCTGCAGGGAGACGTGGGGTCCGGGAAAACAGTGGTGGCAGCCCTTGCGGCAGCCATGGTGAACCTGGGAGGGGCGCAAGCCGCCATCATGGCTCCCACATCCATATTAGCAGACCAGCACTTCCACACCTTCCAGAACGTGCTGGCGGGTGAAAACGGGACGCTCATTCCAGAACAAATCCGGATGCTGGTGGGAGATACCAGCGCCAGCGATAAAGAAGACATTCGAGCCGGGCTGAGCAGCGGCGAACTCAAAATCGTCATCGGCACGCATGCACTCATTGAGGATCCGATCACTTTCGCCGACCTGCAGTACGTGGTTGTGGACGAACAACACCGCTTTGGGGTGGAACAGCGGGCTGCCCTGCGTTCCAAGGGCACCAACCCGCACCTGCTGGTGATGACCGCCACACCCATCCCGAGGTCGCTGGCGCTAACCGTCTACGGGGACCTTGACCTATCCGTGATGGATGAACTGCCACCCGGGCGCCAGAGCATTCCCACCTTCATTCTCAATCCAATGGACAGGGAGCGCGGGTATACGCTCATCCGCAGCCAGGTCAAAGAGGGTCACCAGGCGTTCATTATCTTCCCGCTGGTGGAAGAGAGCGAAAAGAGCGAACTCCTGGCTGCCACCCAGGAGCACGAACATCTGCAGAAGGAAATCTTCCCTGACCTGAGACTGGGGCTGCTGCACGGTCGAATGAAGGGCGACGAAAAAGATGCGGTCATGCTGGCTTTTCGAGAAAAACAATTCGATATCCTGGTATCGACCACGGTGGTAGAGGTGGGGGTGGACGTGCCGAACGCGACCGTCATGATGATCGAAGGTGCAAACCGGTTTGGGCTTGCCCAGTTACACCAATTACGCGGACGGGTGGGACGGAGCGAAGTCCAGTCAACCTGCGTGCTGGTCCCCGAGCACGAAGATGCAGCCGAGAATGAACGCTTGAAGGCAATGGTCGAAACAAACGACGGATTCGTGCTCGCAGAACGCGACCTGCAGCAGCGAGGTCCCGGAGAATTCCTGGGAACACGCCAGGCTGGTTATGCCACGTCGTTGAAGATGGCGAGCCTAAGCGATATCCAATTGATCGAAAAAGCCCGCACGCAGGCACAGGCTCTTTTTGCCGCGTGACCCGGAGCTGAAAGATCCTGAAAACAGCCTGCTGGCTGAGGCGCTAACCCGCTTCTGGGGCAATGGAAAAGGAGATAAAAGTTAGGATGATACGAGCATTATTTCCAGGAACCTTTGATCCGATCCATTTCGGCCACGTGGACATCGCCAAAAGAGCGGTACGAATATTTGACGAACTTGTGATCGCGGTATATGACAGGCCATTAAAGAACCTGATGTTCCTGCCGGAAGAACGGATCGCCCTGGTGACCGAGGCATTCAAAGGTTACCCGAAGATCAGCATCACGGGTTACAGCGGGATGACCGTGGAATTCTGCCGCCAGATCAACGCACAAGTTATCGTCCGCGGCCTGCGGGTATTTTCGGATTTCGAATTCGAATTCCGCATGGCGCTGGCCAACCACCGGCTGGCACCGGATATCGAAAGCGTTGCCTTCATTACCGACGAAGACCATACCTTCCTGTCGTCCACCACCGTGCGTGAAATCGCATCGCTGGGTGGGGACGTGTCGAGCATGGTGCCGGCGCACGTGGAAGAAGCGCTCAAGAACAAGGTTAAAAACCTGAGCGACCAACAGTTACGTCCCTTTGGTATTAAAGTATAATCAGAGCATACCGCCAAGGTTTATGCGGAGGAAACGATGGACATTCTTCACCTGATCGACCGCCTGGAAGAACTCTTCAATAACAGCCGCCCCATCCCGCTGACGCATAATGTCATCGTGGACGAGGATAAGTTCCTGGACATCATTGACCAGATGAGGATCTCTGTTCCTGAAGAGGTTAAAGAAGGCCCAACAGGTCTTTTCGCAAAAGGACCGGGTAATGGCGCAAGCCCAGGAAGAAGCCACACGAACCCTGCAACTGGCGCGCGAAAAAGCCAATTCGATGGTGGAGAAGGAAGTGCTTGTCCAGGATGCGCAACGCAGGGCCAACCAGATCATCGACCAGGCACGAATGGACGCCGAGAATATCAAAACCGGCGCCGACCAGTATGCTCTCGACGCTTTAATGGGACTGCAAACGGAGCTGGAACACTTAAGCAACCAGGCTCAAAATGGAGTGCAGGTCCTGCTTCAAAAAAAGATACCACCTGAACCCCTGGCATAAGAGAAATAACAACAAAAAAAGCCTCCGCAAAAATGCGGAGGCACTTTTTTATGTAAATGCAGGGGATCAAACAGCAACGCTTGACACGTTACGGATGACCATCACCACTTTACCCTTGATCTCGAGAGGTTCAGCCTTGTCGATCATGATCGGTTTCATAGTGGGATTGGCAGGCTGAAGCCGGTAGCGATCTTTCTCCTTGAAGAAATATTTCAGGGTGGTCTCATCCCGATTCGGAAGCCAGATGGCAACCATTTCGCCATTACTGGCTTTGATCGCAGGTTTAATAATGACGATGTCGCCATCATTGATCATGGCATCGATCATGGACTCGCCTTTCACTTTTAAGGCAAAGAGTTCACTCCCCTTCTCCCCGGAAGGGAGAAGGCTGCGAGCCACATCGACTGCGTCCATTTCGTTGCCGATACCAAGATAGTTGGCACCAGGCGCGGGGACGAGCATAGGCTCACCGGCAGCAATTGGACCGAGGATGGGTATCTTCAGCAGGTCCCTGCTTACCGGATCGGTCAGACGCACGGCGCGAGAGAATTTGGCATCCCGCTCGATGAGACCCATTTCCGTCAATTGTTTTAAATAGTATGTTACGACGGAGGTGGAACTAATCCCGACCGCCTCACCGATCTCACGGATGGAGGGGGGATATCCCGTGCTCATCCTTTCATTCAAGTATTCGATTATCTTCTTATGGCGTTCTGTCAAACCTCTGCGAGTTCTGACCATGTGAACCTTCCTTTCGTTTCTCTCTTTTCTTCCATATTCAACCAACCAAACATTTGTGCTAATTATAATACGAACACTCGTTCTATGTCAAGAGGGATTTTGTGGAATTTGGAGGGAAAATCAGCCCGGGAACCGAGATGGGCATGACCACACGAAACAGGATCCCCAGGCGGTTACATCCATCCAATCGGGCGGCTTCCTCCAGTTCGAGCGGTACCGTTTGGAAATAAGTCATCAGAAGCCAGATCGTATAAGGGAGGCAAAACTTAAGTAAGTGACCACCAGAACAACAGGTTTATTAATCCATTTTAGAGTGGAGGCAATCATAAACAAGGGCAAGACCAGTGAGACTTCGGGGATCATTCGCGTTCCCATGATTCCAAGCTGAATAGCCCGGTTTTGCTTGAACGGGATACGCACCAAGGCATATGCCGCAAGGCTCCCGATCAGAATACAAACAAGCGTGACCATCGAGGCAATACGGAAAGAGTTCCAAATCGAAACAGAAAAGGTACGCGGGACGGTGGTGGCGGCCAAGCTGGGGATAAAAATATCCAGGTAGTTCTTGAGAGTGGGGTGGAGAGGGATCCAATGAGGGGGATTGCGTACAGTTCCACCTGGGTGGAAAAACTCGCCATGAGCAGCCAAAGGATGGGGAAGAAAATAAAAATCAGGACTGGCAGGGTGAGGAGAGATAATAGGAATTTTCCAAAATACTTTTTTATGCGCATGGTCAATTCTCCTCGGGCCGATATAGAACCCGGATATAGATGATGGCCATGACAATGGTAAAAAAGGAAATAAGAAATGATAGAGCCGCGCCGGTACCTTGATTGCCGTAAGAAAATGAATTCAAATAGGTCATATAAGTAATCGTCATCGTCCGAGAGGCCGGCCCACCATTTGTTAAAACATAGACAATGTCAAAGACGCGGAAGGCATCCACCGTGCGGGCAATCAATGCTACAAGAATGGCAGGCCGCAAAAGGGGAAAACGAATCTTCCAAAAGCGCTGCCAGGCATTGGCACCGTCCACTGCGGCAGCTTCATCCCATTCCACGGACAATCCCGCCAGGGCAGCCTGCAAAATCGAGCGCCACAAAAGGCATCATATGCCAAACATCTGCAACAATGATGAGGGGCATTGCCAGGTTCGGTAATGTCAGCCATGGGATGTAATGGTTGATCAGACCCAACTGCATGAGGATGCCATTCAAAGCACCAAAGTTGGCACTGTAGATCCAGCGCCACATCGAGCCATTGACGACGGTGGGGACAGCCCAGGGAATGATCAGGGCGAAGCGCAGGAATTTCCAGCCCCAGGGGTGGGAATGGATCAACTGGGCAACTGCCATTCCCAAAGCCATTTCCAGTGTGACAGAGGCGACCGTGAAATAAAGGGTTCGGCCAATCGTCTCCCAAAAGGTATGATCTTTGAGCATATCAAGGTAATTACCGAACCAGACGAATGTTCGAACCTGGTTAATACCCGTGGGGGCATTTTGAAAACTTAGAATGAATGTATACAGGATGGGCCAAAAGGTAACCCCCAGAAGAACCAGAAGGCTGGGCACAATCAGCAACCAGGCAATGCGAGTATCCTGCTGACGCAAGGTGAGCGGTCGTCGTACAAGGGAATTGGAGGTTTGTGCCATGATGCTTCAAAACCCAGTTGAACCCCGGGCCATGATTCGGGTGGGCCTGTCCCGAGGAACAGGTCCACCCTTGAAATCAAGAGACAGCTATTTCGCTGCCAATGTCACCCAAGTTGCTGCAGCCGTGTCCAAGGCATCCTGGGGAGTCTTGACTCCCGTCAGGGCTTCCTGGATGGCGAGTTGAAGAGCTGCAGAACCCTCATTATAGTACGCTACAGTGGGCCGTTCATTGGCATAAGGGAATTGGCCAAGAAAGGCGGGGACGGTGACCGAATTGGTAGGGTTGGCAGCCAACAATTGTGTCAGCGCGTCACCCTGGAAGTCAGCCTGCCAGACTGGCAGCATTTCTGCTGAGAACTTGGTCTGGACTGCATTGCTGGTGAGATAGGTTAAGAATTTCCAAGTCTCATCGGGGTGTGGAGTGGTGGCCATGATTGCGAATGAGCTGGACCCGTCCACGCTGGAGCTAACTGTCCCTGCCGCTGAACCGGCAGCGAAAACCGGCATGGGCGCGAAGGCAGCCTGACCAACAATTGTCGAGATATCCGCTTTATTCGAATCAGAATATTGGTTCAGCCAATTTACAGCGAAAGCAGATTTTCCCGCAATAAAAGCGTTGGTGACATCACTCTCAATAGAGGTAATGGAGGTGGGGTTGGACAATTTATCGTCGATGGTCTGCTTCATCCAAGTGAGGACTTGCACACCCTGGGCATTATTGAAGGAAGGTTTCCCAGCGGAATCCAGGAATGAGCCTCCATTCCCATAGAGGAGAACTGTGAAATCACAGATAACCGCTTCCACCTGGGCCCACGACCAGATGATCGGGAATTCGACCAGACCCATCTGCTTGATAACCTTAGCCTGGTCAACCAATTCCTCCCACGTCTTGGGAGGTGCGCTGAAACCAGCCTGTTGCAAGATATCCTTATTGTACATGAAGTACTTGGTATCCATCAACCAGGGCATTCCGTAGATCTTCCCGTTGCGGGTGACTCCGTTCCAAGCTGAAGGGAATGTGCCGGATTTCATTTCAGCAGTAATGCGGGAGGTGACATCCAGCAGGTAACCAGCTTTAATAAATTCATCCGGCCAAACCACATCGACCATTGAAGCATCATAAGCGGGCGGATTGGCAGCCATTCCCGTGGTGATCTTGTCATGAATTGCTTCATAAGCCACGTATTCCATAACTATCTTTATTCCCGGGTTCAGAGCTTCGAAATCCCTGGCAATCTGGTCGATTTCGGCGGGTTTCATCCCTGCCTGGTCCTGGGTCAGAACGTGGATGGTGATATCGCTGCTGGTCTTGGCCCCGCATCCAACCACGCTGAAGATCATGGCCAGGGAAACGAACCCGATCAGCAATTTATTTATTGTACGCATATTCTTCTCCTTTGAATAATCTGAATATTTTGGGAACATGAATTTTATTTGTGAATGGACAGGAACAGGAGACACCTCCTTCCGAAAGAGTCCTCAATTTATGAGAGCTTATGGACAACATAGAAATTGGAAGTATTATGCAGGACATTGGTAATGGCACCCATGACGGTCGCCTGCAGTCCCAGATTCGAGACAGCTAATTTGGGTGGATTGGGGATCGCCCCGGTAATGCGAGCCAGGATGGGAGCAATGAGCATATCAGCAGACCGGGAGACTCCCCCTCCCAGCACAATCAGTTCCGGGTCAAAAGCGGAAACCAGATTGGCAATGGCAATCGCCAGGTAATCCACCGTTTCATTTATTACTATCCAAGCCCAGGGTTCGTCCTTTCGGGCTGCATCGAAAACATCTTCCGCGGTAAGTTTAGCAAGTTCCGAATGATTGCGAACAGATTGGAGAAGGTCGCGAGCCCGCGCTGCGATCCCAGTTCCGGAAGCGACACTTTCCAAAGCACCGAAATCCTGGTAATTTTTCCCCAAAAACTCCCGTCCGGGGATCATATTCCCTATCTCGCCAGAAGCTTCCTTCGAGCCACGATAAAGGGCCCCATCGATAATCACTCCTGCACCAATACCTGTGCCGATGGCAATCAAGATCATGTCCTGTATATTTTGTCCTGCGCCAAACCAAAGTTCCCCGAGAGCTGCCAGGTTCACGTCATTATCCACGATAATGGGCAAGTCGTAGCGCTCTGCCAGTCTAGCTTTAAGAGGAAATTGATCCCAGTGGAGAGTGTAAGCCCAGGTAACGATCCCCTGCTCGTGGAGCGTCACACCGGGTGCCCCCACCCCAATGCCGCGGACTCGTTTTTTATCCAATTTCGGACTGGCAAGCAATTTATCGATCAACCTGGTTAGGTAAGTAAAACTTTCCTCCCCAGAGGTCCCGTGATGCCCGATATTTACTTCATCGAGGATGTTACCCCCCAAATCCGACAAAGCTCCGTACATCTTTGTACCGCCCATGTCCACCCCAAGAACGACCCCACCATCGGAATTAAATTCGAGCAGGGGTCGTCTCCTGCCACCACTCCACTCTGTGGAACCCTGTAACCGAACAAAACCTTCTTCGATCAATTCATCGACGATCCGCATCACCGTGGGCAGACTAACATTCAGTCTCTCAGCAATGGCTGAGCGGGAAATCGGGCAATCCCTGCGGATAATCTCCAAGATCGCTGAGCGGTTGATATCGCGCATTGCTGAAGCAGTGATCGTAAGCGGGTAAGCCATTTATCCTCTCATTGGGGAATTTAGTTACTTACACAATGTAAGTATTATTTACACGATGTAAGTATATTAGCAAAATTATTGGAGAATGTCAATAGGCAATTCAAGTAAACAGAAAATGGATCCAGCGCTGATTAAACTCCAGGGTTTTTCGCTGATCGAGAGCATCAAACAATATCCCAAGTGGTTCAATAATTACAGATAATGATATCGTTTTTGGTTTACTGGGGAAAAGTGGCGTAAATAATGGTTATCCAACATTAATAATATTCAAGTGAATATTAAATATTTTCAATATTTATCTCTTGACAATTAATTATTTTTGAATATAATATCAATTAGATTGATAATGTGCTTTGCCTTTTGAAACGAGGCTGAAATGAAATCCTTTTACAGTGCATATCTAGCATATGAGCGCCGGGTGGTGCGGGGGGAGTATACCCGCGCAACAAATAAAACTCAAAAAATGGCTGGGGAGCGCGAATCCTTGCTGGCACTGTTAGGCGAGATTCTCATTCAGACCGGAATGAAACTAAAACAAAACCACTCTATTCGTAAATCAATATCCTGGTCAACCTTAGCAGGGAGCAAGCCATGAAAACTGCCTTGAGTAAATGCCCGGTGTGTGACGGAGAACTGACCGTCACGCGCCTTCATTGTGAAACCTGCGACACTTCCATCGAAGGACGTTTTGCCAACGGTGCATTCGCCGGACTGGCACCCGAGCAATTGGATTTCATCGAAACATTCGTCCGCTGCGAAGGAAAAATCACCCGCATGGAAGACGAGATGGCGCTTTCCTACCCCACGATCCGGAACCGGCTCCAGGAAGTGATCCGGGCACTGGGATACGAACCGGGCAAGGAAGAAGCCAGCGACATTTCAGACGAAAAACGCCGCAGCGTACTCGAAGAACTTGATTCCGGCAAGATTTCAGCCGAAGAAGCCATGCGCGTCTTGAATGGAGAGGAGTGAAAATGCGCCAACAAACCATAGCAGTCAGTTCCACCCCCAGCCTCGTCATCGAACCCATCCCTGGAGACCTGCGCGTGGCAGGGTGGGACCGCTCCGAAATCATGGTTAAGACGGACGGAGATGCACTGGAAATTTCCAGCGAGGGAGATCCCATCCGTATCACCTGCAATGAGGACCTGATCCTGTATGTGCCGCGAGGCGCTACATTGAAAGTGGTAAAAGTTGCGGGCGATGCGATCCTGCAAGCTCTAAACGGTCCAGTTACGCTCGGACCCGTGGCTGGAGACTTGACGATGAATGACCTGGGTCCTGTTTCCATGGATACGATCGCCGGGGACGCCTCGCTGCGTAACGTAGGCGCATTGAACGCAGAGAGTATCAACGGAGACTTCACCCTGCGCGGAGGGCACGGGACCTGCGCGGTGGACAAGGTGGGCGGGGATGGGTCAATCCGCGACGTGGACGGCATGCTAACCATCGACCATGTCGGCGCAGACCTTTACGTTCGCAACGTGCACGGGGCGGTGACGGTAAAAGCTGGAGCTGATGTAGCTTTTTACGTTACCCCGGTACCAGGGCAAATCTACGACGTTAGCGCAGGGGATGACCTGATCGTGCGTCTCTCTCCTGAAACCAATGTAAAACTTCACCTGACCGTGGATAGCCCCGATTCAATCAACGTGGATTTTCCAGGTGTGATCATCCCCGAGAACTGCACATCCTGCGAAGTGATCGTCGGTAAAGAATCGGGCGGCATGGCTGAGATGCTCCTGACCGCCAAAGGCGACCTGCTTGTGACCAGCCAGGCTGATCCGTGGGAATCCGCGGCTGATTTCGACAGCGGAAACTGGCACATTCCCCCGATCCCGCCCATCCCACCGATCCCACCATTGCCCCCGGATTTTTCAGAACGAATCAACCGGCGGGTGCAAGCCTCCATGGAACGAGCGCAGGTGCACATCGAAGCTGCCAGCCGCCGCACCGAAGCCAAAATCCAGGCAGCCATGCGACGGGCAGAGATGAAAGCGCGCGCTGCGGAAGTACGCGGGAGGCGAGGAGCTCAATTCAATGTTAATGTCGGCCGCTGGAACTGGGACCTGGTACCCCATGGACCAGTCGAAACGAGCGAAGCCGTCTCGGATGACGAACGCCTGATCATCCTGCGCATGCTCCAGGAAAAGAAAATCAGCCTTGCAGAGGCCGAAAAACTTCTGGCAGCGCTGGAAAACAAATGACATTTTCCTCCGGTCCTCGCGCCCTCTTCCCGAGGGAGGGGCCGAGGGCAGGAGATCATCAAAACCCAAACCTTCCCGCCAGATCGATTCTCCCATGGCGCAGGACCCCAAATGGGGTCAGGAAGGGGATCAAACGAGCGGGAGAAAACAGGAGCAAGCCATGACTGACCAGGAACGAGAACAAGTGCTGAAAATGATCGAGAGCGGAAAGATCTCTCCTGAAGACGGGCTGAAATTGATGCGAACCCTCGACCAGAGCCCGGCAGAGGATGAGAACCCAACCTCGAAATCGGAAAAAGTGCCAGAAACAGGACCCGATCCAGCTGTAGATAACAATAGGACGGGGTCCCAACCAGGAAAAACCAGTTTCGAAAATGATCCACGAATTGCACGGGTTAAATCCACTGGTTCGCCGGTTGTGGCAAATCCCCTTATGGATCGGTATTATCATCACCATCCTGAGCGCATGGGGAATGTATGCGCTGGTGCGAGCTGCCAATCTAAACTTCTGGTTCTACTGCCTGAGCGCCCCCCTGCTTTTGGGTGTTTTGTTAATGGTGGCAGCGGTAGGCAGCCGGAGAGCACGCTGGCTGTTTGTGGATGTGCACCAGAAACCAGGGGAGCGACCAGCCCGGATCTTCCTGGGATTCCCCCTCCCGTTAAAACTGGCTGCGTGGTTCCTTCGAAATTTTGGGCACTACATCCCCGACTTGAAAAACACAAGCGTTGACGAAGTGATCGAGATTGTTGAAACCGGATTATCAGGTGACAACCCGCTGGTGGTCAACGTGGATGAAGGCGACGACGGCGAACGAGTGCAGGTTTACATTGGATAAGAGCTAAATGGCCCTAACGCCCCCCATCGAAGCTGCAGCCCAGCAGGTCAAGAAACAACCTCTGTTGAGCGGGTTAATCCTGCTCTTCCTCGTGGCGATGATCTTCGCCAACATGGGCGGCAATATGTACGGGCCTTTGATGTCTCTTTACATCAAAGACCTGGGCGCTTCAGTGGGACAGATCGGCTTGTTCTTTACCATCTCCCAAATCATTCCGCTCGTGCTGCAAATCCTGGGCGGATGGATCTCTGATACACTGGGACGCCTGCGGGCGATAGCGATTGGCAGCGTGATCGGCATTTTTACTTACGTTGCCCTGATCGCCGCCCCAACGTGGCAGTGGCTGCTGGTGGCATCCGCTTTCTCAGCCATCACCGGCTCCCTTATTGGACCCAGTTTCGACGCCTTCATCGCCGAGCATTCCAGCGAGGAAAATCGGGCCAAAGTTTTTGGGGTTTCACAAGCCCTCTTCATGATCGTGGGTGTGGTGGGACCGGTGCTGGGAGGCTGGCTGGTGGACCTGTTTGGTTTCAAAAAGATGCTGATGGTGGCTGCAGGCCTGTACCTGATCGCCACAGCGATCCGAGTTAGCATGGCACGGGAAGCCTCGAAAAACGGCGAAGCAAGCCCCCAGAAACTGTCATTTGCCGGACTGAAGGCGAACCTGGGCACGATGTTTGGGCTGCTGGTTGCCGGTGGTGTGATCACCTGGGTGCTTATCACGGATGGCGTACGCGACATATCGTTCGGACTATCGATGAACTTCCTGCCGGTTTACATGCAGGATTACGGCGGACTAAACTTCCGTCAAATCGGCCTGATGAACAGCGTGTTTGGGTTGTTCATGATGATGTCCACCATCCCAGGCGGATGGCTGGCAGACAAGAAAGGCGAACGGGTAAATATCGTTCTAGGTTTCATCCTGATCGGAGCAGCAATCGGCATGCTGATTTATATGCCGACCACCAATCCCTGGCTTTATGCAGCCGGCTGGGCAATCGCGGGGACGGGCGTGGGTTTTATGACCCCCGCCTACCAGAGCTTGATCAGCAAAGCAGTGCCCAAGAAGATAAGAGGAACAGCATTCGGATTGTTTAGTTCCAGCCTGGGGCTGGTCAGCCTGCCGGCACCATGGATCGGCGGACAAATGTGGGAGAAGTGGGGACCACGTTCCCCCTTCATCGTTACGGTCGTGGTTTCATTCCTGGCGACGATACCTG
This sequence comes from uncultured Chloroflexia bacterium, assembly GCA_963826215.1. Lineage (GTDB taxonomy): Bacteria > Chloroflexota > Anaerolineae > Anaerolineales > Villigracilaceae > UBA877. Next base: position 1,346,533 of record CAWGWL010000033.1, read on the forward strand.
CATGGTTCAAGTTCAAATTGCCAAAGAGCACCAGTGTGGTGGATGATAATGGAATTGAAGTAAAAACAGAAATATAGCCAATTGGCGAACCTAATGAAAGGAGGATCACATGGCTACCACTGAAGAACGCATGAAAATCCTGAAGATGATCGAAGAAGGCAAGGTGAGCGCGGAAGAAGGCGCCAAATTGCTTTCGGCACTGGCCAGCGCAAACCGTCCGTCCGGCGGGCTGTCTGCCAGCGGAGCCAAATGGCTGCGAGTGCGAGTTACCGAAGTTAATACCGGACGGTCCAAGGCAACCGTGCAAATCCCGATCAGCCTGATGGAAGCCGGAATGAAGATCGGCGCACACTTCGCCCCGGAGATTGATGGGGTGAACATGGACCAGTTGATGGAAGCCCTGCGCAGCGGCATGACCGGCAAGATCATAGACGTAACCGACGACGAAGACGGCGAGCACGTAGAAATATTCGTTGAATAATAGCTGATTGATAGGGTGCCAATAGGCAGCAACACCGAAATAATGGTTTAATCAGCGAGAAATTCAACCATTATGCACAGGAGTATGCCATGAGTGAAACCATCGAAAAAACGTTCAAAGTGACTGCGCCAGCGCGCCTGTTGGTCAATAATATACGCGGCTCGGTGGAAATTGCCCGAGGCGATGAGGGTGTCATCCAGATAAGTGCGATCAAGCATTCCCACAGTGGGGACGAAAAGCGCACCCAAATCGAAATCACCCAGGAAGCGGATGGTACGGTCAAGGCTGCCACACACTATCCCGACGGCGGCTGGAACTGGATGTTTGGTTCACAGCCATGTGAGGTGGATTACGTCATGAAAGCTCCGCAGGCAATGTTCGCTCAAGATAAACGGTGTGAGCAATTCAGTGCTGGCTGAAGGATTCGAGGGAGAGGTCAGTATAAATTCGGTCAGCGGGGAAATCACAATCCATGACCTTAAAGGGTCCGTGCGGATACATTCCGTCAGCGGGGACACCGACGGAGATCGCCTCAACGGCTCCCTGGATGGTGGATACTGTTTCGGGCGATGTAACCTTGAAAGAATGCAACCTGCCATCCATCCAGGGAAAAACGGTCAGCGGAGACATACGGATCTCCACCCCCCTTTCAGCAGGTCCATATGATTTCAAATCGGTGTCCGGCGATGTACGGCTGACGCTGCCACCCGAATACCCATTGTTCGGGTGAATTACACAGCTATGAGCGGCGACCTAGTCTCAGCCTTTCCAATCACCGGATCTTCCAGTCATCACGGATCCCAATCGATCAACGTACAAGGCGGCGGTGTTAGAATTTCGTTGAACAGCATTTCAGGAGACCTTTCCCTGGACAGCGACGGGGAAATCCCCGCGTATTCCGAACCTTCGAGACCCATCACCAGCGAGGAACGACGGTCGCTGCTGGAAAGCGTGGAACGCGGCGAATTAACTGTTGAGCAAGCGCTGGGAAAATTACACCCTTAATAACCTGCATCTATGTTAAACTTTGTACATAAATGCTGACATCGATCTCTGTGCTGATCAAACAAAACCTTGAGTTAAACAATAACTTTCCAAATGGCAAAATCACCGAGATTGGGTGATGACAGATTGTCCAATCTCGGTTATGTTTAATATCACTCACTGCGTTGATGTACCATTCCAAGTTATCCCGGATAGAAAAATGGAACCTCCTACAACCTCCAAAATCAAAACGCCCGTCCGGCATGACCGGATTTCTCATCGTCTGGATCGGCCAGATCATCTCCATCCTGGCTTCCGGGATGAGCGGATTCGGCCTGTCAATCTGGATGTTCGAACAGACCAAAAGCGCCACTGCCATGGGGCTGATGCAGGTTTCCTTCATCCTGCCATTCCTGATCCTCTCCCCCATCGCAGGAGTGATGGTGGACCGCTACAACCGCAAGTTGATGATGATGGTCAGCGATTTCACTGCTGTGACGGCCACATTCGCGATCCTCATCCTGCAGGCAACCGGTCATCTGCAATTCTGGCATCTGTACGTTGCCAATGTGCTTTACGGACTGGGCAACACCTTCCAGTGGCCGGCCTATTCGGCAGCCATCAGCACGATGGTCCCGAAAGAACAGTACGGCCGCGCCAACGGGCTGATGTCGCTACTGGAAGCAGGACCCGGGGTGCTGGCTCCCATCCTGGCAGGCGCGGTGCTGGCAATCTCCCAACTCCACGGCCTGACCATCATCCTGACCATCGATGTGGTCACCTTCTTCATCGCCCTTGGCGCCCTGGCATTCGTCCATGTGCCGCAGCCGGAAAAAACGGTGGAAGGCCAGCAGGAAAAAGGCAGCATCTGGAAGGAGGCCGCATATGGGTTTAAATATATTTTCAAACGCCCCAGCCTGCTCGGGCTGCAGATGATCTTCTTCTTCGGCAACCTGTTTTCCGGAATTGGCTTTACGGTCTTTGCCCCGATGATCCTGCTGCGCACCAACAACAATTCGTGTCATTTTTGGCTCGGTCAACTCAGCAATGGCGATCGGAGGGGTGGCCGGCGGGCTGATCATGAGCGCCTGGGGTGGGTTCAAGAAGCGAACCCACGGGGTACTGGCAGGGTGGTTCATGGCCGGGATCTTTACCGCCTTCTTCGGGTTCGGCACCGGGCTGGCTTTCTGGATCCCGTTCGTCATCGCCCAGGCCCTGGTCGGCCCATTGATCAACACCTCCAACCAGTCCATCTGGCAGGCCAAGGTGGCTCCAGATATCCAGGGACGCGTCTTTTCAGCCCGCCGACTGATCGCCTGGTTCACCCAGCCCATCGCCCCCATCATTGCCGGGGTGATGGCGGATAAATGGCTGGAACCTTCGATGACCTCCGGCACGACCAGCCTGGCAACCACCTTCAGCAGTTGGGTCGGCAACGGACCCGGCTCCGGGATGGCACTCCTGCTCATTTTCTGCGGTCTCCTCTCCGCGTTGGTTGGGCTGAGTGGATATTTCTTCCCTTTCATCCGCAATGCCGAATCCACCCTGCCAGATCACGACCAACTTCAAAAAGTTGAATTACCAGCCCAGGGGTAGGGGGGAATGAATTCATTTTACCGGTAGAGAGCAGGTCAAACATACCCGACAAAACCAGATCAATGCAAACCACTCCTCCAGTTAAAAATCGTCCTTCCGGCATGACCGGTGTTAGCATTGTATTCGTGGGGCAATTGATTTCAGTCATTGCGACGGAGATGACAAATTTTGCCATCACTCTGTGGATATACGGAGAAACGAGCAGTGCCACAGCGCGAGGATTCGGTGCCAGACCATGATGTATTGACGCAGGTAGGAACAGCCGGATAGGGCAGACCCATTCCAACCCAATATTCATTCTGTCAGCTCTACCAATAGCGGGATCCCAGAAAATCAGGAACCATTCAAGGAGACAAATATGCGAGACCGAATACAAGAAGCACTCAAACGCAGTAAAGCTGACTACACCGAAATCCGCATCGAAGAAAAAGAAACCACCCGGGTGGTCTTCCAGCGGCAAGGAGCTGGAAGTTGCCAATGCGAATATCGATAAAGGCGGGATCGTCCGCTGCCTGATCAAGGACAAAGGCTGGGGCGTGGCCACCTTCAACAACCTGGATGACCTGCTCAACAAGACGGACCAGGCTTACCAGTGCGCCCAGGTCGGTTCCGTCCCCGAGCCGATCGAACTGGCTTCGGTCGAACCGGTTGAAAAAATCACCACGGTGGAGATGAAACGCGACTTCCGTGACATCTCCGCTGTCCGAGAAGAAAGCCCTGGCTGAACATTACAACCAGGTGGTGCTGGGACACAGCGACAAGATCATCGACACCCAGGCCGTCTACAGCGACACATTCACCAAGATCATCCTTGCCAACTCCGAAGGAACCTATATCGAGCAGGAGCGCCCATCGGTGGTCGTTGGCACCACCGCCATCGCCCGTGACGGTGACAATGTCCAGCAGGCACACGAGAGCCTAGCGACCACCCAGGGATATCGAGTACGTGCTCGATAAGGATGAAATGGTCACAAGGTCGCCCAGAATGCGGTCGAACTACTGGACTGCAAAACCGGTCAAAGCCGGGACAATACACCGTGGTAGCAGACCAGATGCTGGCGGGTGTCTTCATCCATGAAGCCTTCGGTCACCTCTCGGAAGCGGACTTTGTCTACGAGAATCCCAAAGCGCGAGAAATGATGACCATGGGTCGACGATTTGGAAAGGGACTGCTCAACGTCTACGACGACGGCTCCATCCCACACCAGCGCGGCACCACCCTTTACGATGACGAGGGCACACCCGCGAGACGCAACTGGCTCATCCGGGACGGCGAACTGGTCGGACGCCTGCATTCCCGGCAGACTGCGGCCAAAATGGGAGAAAAAGCCTCCGGCAACGCGCGTGCCATCAATTACCGCTTTGCCCCGATCGTGCGCATGACCAATACCGCCATCGACAATGGCAGCACCAGCTTCGAAGATATGATCAAGGATATCGAACTCGGAATCTACGCCTGCGAGGCATACGGCGGGCAAACCCAACTGGAAAACTTCTCGTTCAGTTCCGGATACGCCTACATGATCCGCGAAGGCAAGATCGCCGAGATGGTCAAGGACGTCATCCTGTCCGGGAACCTCTTCTCCACTCTTGAAAACATTGACGCCATCGGCAACGATTTCAAATGGTTAAATACCGGCGGAGGCTGCGGCAAGGGCAACCAATACCCCCTGCCGGTTGGGATGGGCGCGCCGCACATCCGCATCCAGAATGTCGTCATAGGCGGCGAATAACCGGAGGAAAATATGGATATCCTGACTCAACTTAAAAAACAAGCCGAACAGGTCGAAGTCCTCAGCCTGCAGAATGAAAAGACCACCGTGGAATACGAAGCGAACCAATTGAAAACCTGCACGGTCGCCGAGACCAAAGGCACAGCGGTACGGGTGATCCGCAAGGGTAAAATGGGCTTTGCCGCATCCAGCGACGAGACTGCGATGGACAAACTGGCTGCCAATGCCCTTGAATCAGCAACGTATGGGGATAAAGCCCAATTCTCCTTCCCGGACACCGAGCCTGCACCCATCGTCCGCACCTTCGACAAGGCCGTAACGGACCTGCCTATTGCGCGTCTGGTGGAGATCGGCAGGGAAATGCTCGACCTGGTCCTGCCGGTGGAACCGGAAGCCCGCTGTAACATCAGCCTGGAGCGAAGCCTGGTGTCTGCCAGCATCCGCAACCAGAAAGGCCTGGATGTTTCTTTCAAAACATCACCGCTTTCGCTGGGCCTGGAGATCGACCGTATCGAAGGCGATGACGTGCTCATCCTGTACGATCAACTGGGTACAACCGTGTGGGAAAAAGACTACCTGGAATTTGCCCGGCGCCTGGTGGAGAAGCTGAAGAAAGCGCGCACCATTACCACCCTTAAACCGGGCAATAATGCCCGTCCTGTTCGCTCCAAGCGGAACACTGGCACTGGCGTTACCGCTCAGCCAGGGGTTGAATGGAAAGGAAGTCTATAAGGGAACCTCCCCGCTGGCCGGGAAAATTGGTGAGAAACTCTTCGACGATAAGATCACCATCATCGATGATGGAACCATCGATGGAAAGTTCGCCAGCGCTTCTTACGATGACGAGGGAGTGCCGCGCCGTCGAAATGTGCTGATCGAGAAAGGAGTGCTCAAAAGCTTTATTTATGACTTGAAGACTGCAGCCCAGTCGGGGGTGAAATCGACCGGGAACGCGTCACGCGGATTATTCAGCCCACCCGAACCTTCAGGCACCAACCTGGTCATCCATCCAGGCGAGACTCAGTTGAAGGACATCCTGAGTGGGATGGATAACGGCATTGTAGTCGAAGACCTACTTGGCATTGGACAAGGGAATATCATCTCTGGAGCGTTTTCCAACCCGCTGGCATTGGCCTTCAAAGTGGAAAAGGGTGAGATTGTCGGCCGCGTCAAGGACCTGTCGATCGCGGGAAATATCTATGACCTGCTAAAAAACGTAGCAGCCGTCAGCAAGGAAACGCAGTGGGTCTACAGCACCATCCAAGCTCCATATATTTTGATCCCCGAGATGAATGTTGCAGGGAAGGGATAAACCCAAGGGAGACAAAATAAAAACCCGTCACTTTGGAAGTGACGGGTTTTTTTATATAGTAGATTTATTCTTCCTCAACAAAAGAGGACCGATCCGATCGATGATCCAGCCAAATGACAATTCGGTCCACGGGATCACCCGCAACCAGCCTGGGACGTAGATCACCCGGCTCGGGTGCAGCATCAGCTGCCAGATGCGCCAGGCGACGTAATCGGCCGACACACCCATGTGTTCAGTAGGGACATGGCCGCCGTTTTCCTGTGACAACGCCACCTCTCCAAACTCGGTGCGAACGGGACCCGCGCGGACCACACTGACGTGAACACGGGTTCCGGTCAGTTCGCGAAATAAGGATGTAGTGAAGTTATCCAGAAAGGATTTGGTAGCCCCATAAACGGCAACGCCCTGACTGGGGAGGCTGCCCGAAATCGATCCGACATTGATGATATGGCCGAAGTTCCGCTGGCGCATTTTTCCCAGAAAGTCCAGGGTTAACTGAACCACCGCTTCCACATTGACCTGCAATATCTCCCACGCCAACTTCCAAGGCATATCGGTACCATATCCATACCAGCCAAGACCGGCATTGTTAACCAGCAGATCAACGTCACCAAAACGACCGGAAATCTCGGTCAACAAGGAAGTTCGGACTGATTCCTGCATCAAATCAGCAGCAAGGGTATGCGCCCGCCCTCCGCCCTGCCGGATCTCCCCGGCAAGACATTCCAACCGGTCAAGACGGCGAGCCACCAGGACCACCTGCATCCCCTGTCGAGCCAGGAGTCGGGCAGTGGCAGCACCAATACCGGAAGAAGCCCCAGTGACGACCGCAACCCTGTTTTTCCAATCTTCTTTCCTGTTCATCTGTAATTAAACCTCAACACGAACCCTGCGGTTCTCGAAGAACCAGCGCACGGTATCAGCAATTGTTTCGATCGCCGGGCGCGGGTGAAACCCCAACTCGCGTGCTGCCTTGGCGTGGCTGATGTTCGAGTTGCTTTGCAATACTTCCAGGGAGTATGGTGTAAAGCGGGGTTTTGCCCTGGTTTTTTGGTAATACCAGGGTGTGAATTTGGCGGCAAACTCAGCCAGGGAAAATGGTATCTTGATACTGGCAAATGCCTTGCCCGTGACCTCGCGGACCGACTCAAGTAAATAGCGGACGGAAATCTTATTCCCACCCAGAATATAACTCTCGCCACAGCGACCGTGAGCATGAGCTGCAATCATGCCATCAGCCACGTCGCGCACATCCACAAAGTCGTAGGCACCTTCGACGAAGAACATCGTCCGGGCTTCAGAGGCACTGCGAATGACTTCACCCAATTCAGAACCGCGGAAGTCATAGGGACCGATGACACCCGTCGGGCAGACTATGACCGCGTCCAGGCCTTCTGAAACGGCTTTTTGAACTTCAAGACTGGCGGCAGCCTTGGAGCGGTCGTACTCACCATAAGGGTTATCCTGGTCAAACCCCAGTGATTCGTCCATCACCACTCCCGCCGGAGAACGCCCTATGGCGTGGATCGAGCTGGTATAGACCAACCGGCGGACCCGGGCGAGGCGTGCGGCTGCGACCACATTGCGAGTCCCTTCGACGTTTACCTTCCATACAAAGGGATCCTTACCAGGCATAATGGAAATAATCCCTGCCAGGTGGTACACGGTATCAATGCCGCGCATGGCGGGTTCGAGGGAGACAGAGTCGAGCACATCGCCTTCCACCTGCTCAACGTCCAGGTCTTTGATGGGCGTGGTATCTTCATCGCGCCAAACAAGAGCGCGGACTTTTTTACCCTGTTCCAGCAGCTTACGAATTAAAACATTTCCGATATGACCAGTTGCCCCGGTAACCAAAATCATTGCTGCCTCCGTTACGGTTTTACCAATCCATCCATTAGAATTTGCATGCTCTGGCGAGCAGTCTTTTCCCAGTCTGCAGCATGAGGATCGAGTACCCCCTGGAGAACCAACCCAACTGCCAGAGAAACGATCACCTGGGCTGCCACCTGCGAGTCTGTTTGTTTTAGAGAGCCTTCAGTAATGCCATCCTCCACCAGCCTGGCAAAATATTCCTGATAATGGCGGTACGGTGCGATCACAGCCTTCCAGATCTTCTCATCCCGGCTGGCTTGCAGCCAGAATTCCAGGAACATCGGGAGACGATCTTCTGCAGCAGCAAATACGCCCGGTAAAAGGTTGGTCATGTGCACCAACGTCTCAGGGACGGTAGGTTTGCGGGCAGCGCTCAACCCCAAATCGATCATCCCAAGCCAGCCCTGCATCAAGGCCAGGAAAACCGCCTGCTTGGTGGGAAAGTGGTGGTAAAACGCACCTTTACTGACCCCAGCATCGGCGCAAATATCATCCACACTGGCAGAATCATAACCAGCGATGGCAAACCTCCGCACCGCCGCATCCAGGATGCGTGAGTGAGTCTCTTCACTGCGTTTCTGTGGCATGTTACCCTCCTCTACCATAAACAAACCGACTGGTCGGTATGTTTATCATATCCGGTTCCCCCACTGATGTCAATGAGTGCTAGATTAGAAATTCCTTACAGGTTTCGCGGCGATGATCCAGGGATAAGAATTTTGCATTGCCATAAAAAAAAGCGTACAATAATAGTGTAAGGAAATCACCCCAAGGAGTTGAACATGGGTAAGGAAGTTGCTGTCCTGACTGACAGTACCGCCAGCATCCCCGAACCAATGCTAAAGGAATTAAAAATCCGCACAGTAGCTTATTACATCCACCGCGGACAGGAAGTACTGCGAGACCTGGTCAACATTCAACGTGAAGAGTTTCTCAATTGGCTGATTACAGCCAGGGTTTTACCGACAACTGCCAGTCCAGGGCCGGGTGATTATGTCGAGGCGTACGAATCGCTGATGGAGGAAGGTCACGATGAGATCGTGAGCATCCACATGACCTCGAAAGGCAGCGGAGCTTACCAGGCGGCACTGATCGCCCAATCCATGATCAAAGAAAAGGATCCAGGATTGCAGGTCGAGGTGATTGACACGCGGAATGTATCGCTGTGCCAGGGGTGGATGGCAATAGAAGCAGCACGCGCTGCCCTGGCTGGCATGCGACTGGATGAGGTTGTAGCGAAGGTGAAACAGATGGTGCCGGTCACGCACATGATCCAAACCGCTGATACACTCAAGTACCTTTATATGGGTGGGCGGATAGGCAAAGCCACGAACCTGGTGGGTTCACTGCTCAATATCAAGCCACTGATCGGCATGGAAGATGGAGAAATTGTCCCACTGGGAGTGGCACGCGGCCGGGGACACGCATACCAAGCCATGGCTGACAAGGTGGAAGAGACCCTGGGAAAAAGCAAGGCCAGAATCGCCTACGTTCACGCGGGCGCGAAATTGGAAGTGGAAAAACTTAAAGGGATGGTGGAAGAAAAGGTGGAGGTGGTTGAATCTTTCATTGCAGAACTGTCCCCTGCCCTGGCGGTACACAGCGGACCAGGCACGGCAGGGCTGTGTTTCTTCCAGTTGTAAATTGAACCTTTTCCAGAACTAATAATAAGAGCGGAGCCTTGCGGTGTAGTTCAGCGGCTCCGCTCAAAGTATTTTACCAAACCCAAGCTAATTCTAATCAGGATATTGTCACTTATTGGATAAGAGATTTTTAACAATCACAGGTAGCTTCCTTTTTTCCAGTAAGCGCAGCCCGGATCATGGCACTGGCACACCCAACACCGCTATCAACCGAGATGGCATTCACGACACAATTCTTCCGGCAAGCGCCGCATTCCATGCAAGCGGATGGGCGAACCAGGACCGCCTTGCGACCATCCATTTCAAACACGGCGTGAGGGCAGACCGCCACACACATAGCGCACCCGTTACAAAGTTGTGGGTCATAGACAAGGGTGTTTTCCAAGTAAGCATTCAACATCAGTGCGCTCTCCTCAATGGATAAAAACGAATACAATCGCCAGCAGGATCCCAATCCCGAAGGTCCAGGCCATTCCAGGGATATAAGCGAACATTTCCCGCTTTACACCCGACCGTGAAGTAAACGTACTGGACCCGGTGAAATTCAAGGAAATGAAGGCTGTTACGGCAGGCATTGCCAGCAGGTATTCCAAAGCCTGGCCGACCTGTCGCCACCATACCCAGCCTGGGTGTTGTAAAAATACAAATACAGCAAATGGAATGGCTGCCAGTGCCCCCAATATGAAGCCCTTAGTGCTGAAGTTGTGAGTCGGGAGCCAGGGAAGGAAGATTGGGAACAGGATGATCCCCGAATAAACGGCTGTCAAAACAGCCAGGCTGGAGACCCATCCACCCAGGAAGAAAAACAGCACAGCCGCCAGCAAGGTGGGCAGGAGTGTTTGAACTATATCCACGGGGATCAGAATTAATCGATCGCGCAAGGGGAATTCCACACGGCGCATTTGCGGGGAGGCTTTGTGCGTATTTAGATATTCGGGCAGATCAGCCGCGCGCACCGGACCATATTCGACCCAAAAACCGGTCCGTTTTTTAACTTCGTGGGCAGCCACGCCAGGAGCTCCCAATTGCGGCAGGATCAATTTCCGGTGGCGAACGACATCACCGAGATGGGTGGATATTACCCTCAACACAATTTCGTTCGTGCCGAAGGTTCCTTTTCCCGCAGCGCACCAGACGTTGATCCCCTGGGTGTCCAAAACCAGGATATATCCGTCCAACCCTGCCAGGGATGAACGCAATGCGTCGAAGCTGAGGGTGTAGTTTGCCGTTACAAAAACTGGTGATTCCGGAGTGGGATTCCCCAAGGCGTACAGCCCGGGTTCCAGACGATGCTCACCACGGCGCACACCCACGCGGGCGAGGAAGTGATCCCAGTGATCTTTAAAAGCAATATTACTGGTGGTTGAGAAAATTTTCGGGGCAGCCGTGACAGAACTAATATCGATCATTTAATCCTCAGATCTAATTAATTTTTGTGCTCGGTCTTCAACGATCCATTCATTGGACCGGGATCCCGTATCTAACAATCAAATTGGTTTTCGGGCTGTGATCGTTGCGGAGAAGATCTTCCCTTTCAGCGCAGCAGATTCAATAAGATCACTGGCGTCCCCTTTAGGGAGTACTTTAACATCAGAGAAGCCTGCATTTGTGAGACCAGAGATGTACTCATTCACATCCAGTGCGCCAGCGACACAGGCTCCCCAAGCCTCCATATCCTTTTGCACTTCCTCGGGAAGCGGACCCTGGGTGACAATATCCGAGACAGCAACGCGCCCACCCGGTTTAAGAACACGAAATACCTCATGGAAGACCTGGGGCTTGTCCGGGGATAGGTTGATGACGCAATTAGAGATAACGACATCCACGCTGGCAGGTTCGAACAGGCAGCTTCTCAAGATAGCCAGCACGGAACTCGACATTTTGAATTCCGAGCTGTAAGGCAGCTTTGCGGGCACGTTCGAGCATTTCAGGAGTCATGTCGACGCCGATGACACGACCGGTTTCGCCCACCTGTTTCGCGGCCAGGAAACAATCCAGCCCGCCACCAGAACCGAGATCCAGCACGGTTTCTCCGGAATGAAGGGCAGCAACCGTAATCGGGTTGCCACAGCCCAGGCTGAAGTTGGTGACATCATCCGGAAGGGTGGTGAGCAACCCGACAGGATATATATCATTACCTCCGCCGCAGCAAGAACCTTCGGAGCGGGCCTGCTTTGCATAATATTCGCGGACACTTTCATGGATCGGGGTGAACATCTTTGGTCATTTCATCCTCCAGGAGAAAATAATCAGTCAAATAGACAAAAGTCTATATATTTGCTTAAAAAAAGAGACTATGAATCAATTTTTATTAATCTCTTCCCGGAATTAAAATTCGCCTGCAATTGCCCGCAGCACACCGTTATTCGGTCCTGGTTAAGTTTGTAGAATGTCTGCTTGCCTTCTTCGCGGACCTCGACCAGGTTTGCTTCGCGCAGGATGGACAGGTGATGTGAGACTGTAGGCTGGGTGACGTTGAGCTGGTCGACGATCTCAGAGACTGAGAGCCAATTGCAGCAACAAATCTTCATGATCTTTTGGCGAGTCTCGTCTGCCAGAGCTTTTGCGAAAAGGACAGGATCAAATGTTATCATATTCATATCCATCTATTTGATATTATATAGATAAACATCTATTTGTCAAGGGAAAAAATCCTCAAAACCGTTGGGGGTTTTTCAATGCAGGATTATTGTAAGGTTATTCATTCTGAGGGATACTTAAAGTTCCACTATGGGTAATAATTTATTTTCAATCAGCCAACCAGCGCAGTATCCGCCTGGAAAGGAAAATAACTCTTATAACATTTATCGGTATTGTCTGCTATAATCCTGATTATTGTTGTAAAAATAATCTTTTTCCCAAGGAGGAGAACAAATGCCTGATCAAGTTTGTTGCGTTTGTGGAGACGCGGCTGTCAATAATATCGGCTCACGCTGGTTTTGCGAAAAGCATTTCCACTCAGCCACTCGACAACGACCCCATACCTGGAGGACATCAATCCTACTCGTGGTGGGGTTGGTTGTTTTTGTGGGTATCGTTTATGCACTTGACGCACTTATAAAACCTGTCCTGACAGGTACCCAGTTGATCCTTGCCGGAGTCCTGCTCGCCCTTTTTCCAGCTTTCATCTGGATGGTCTTCTTCTACCTCCAAGACCGGCTCGAACCGGAACCCAAGGGGTACGTCCTGGGCATATTCCTGCTGGGAGCGATCCTAGCCTCTGCGATTGGCATCCCTGTTGTAGACAATATCTTCCAGGTGTCCAAATGGATCTACACGGACACGGCTGCAACCATCCTTGGGAGCATCCTGGTGGTGGGCTTCGTCCAGGAATTCTTGAAGTATGCTGCTGTCCGTTACACCATCTATAAATCAGCGGAATTTGATGAGGCTACAGATGGCGTGATTTATGCGACCGCGGCAGGACTGGGCTATGCCACCGTGCTAAATCTCCAGTTTGTGATCGCAAGTGGAGGAGCCGCACTGGGTTCAAGTGTGATCCGGATGGTCATCGTTGCCCTGGCGCAAGCCAGCTTCGCCGGCATCACCGGTTACTTCCTTGGACGTGCCAAATTCGAACATAAACCCTGGTGGTGGATGACGCTGGGGTTAACCCTGGCAGCAGTTGCCAACGGGCTTTTCAACTGGCTGCGCGGCCTGCTCGTCCAAAGAGGAATCAGCTTGACAAGCGCTTCATCCAGTCCCTGGTTGGGTCTCCTACTGGCAGCGGTGGTTGCCATCCTTACGCTGGGGATGATCCTTTGGCTTATCCGCCGCAATATCCGTACTGCGCTGGCAGAGAAATAGGAGGCCGAAATGAATGCGACAACCCTTTCATCCAAAAACGCTTCCACAGATACCCGGCTATCAGATTGGGCAGTAATCGTAATAACTATAATTGCCCTGCTGGCAGGTATTTTACTTAGAAATAGCGTGCAGAACCGGAGTGTGTCATTTTCAAATGAAGGGATATCCGCCCAGACCCCTCAGGGCTGGTTGACTTCCAGTGTTCAAGGAAATGATATCCTGCACGTCACCGATCCCCAATCAAGTGGTTTTGGAACCACCTATACCATCCAAAATATCCCGGTAGCAACGGGTGCCACGGTCGACCAGGTTGCGAGCATGCTGATCCTGCAGCGCGGCCAAGCCATGACAGCCTTTCGTGTTCTGAATCAACAGCAGGTCACCGTTTATGGCCAGGCAGCCTATGAAATTGATTACGTATATGTTGAATCCAACCCCAATCTAACTCATAATGACATCCCCAATATTGTCCGGGGAATGGATTATATATTTATGAATGGCGAACACGCCATTGTCGTGACCTATTGGGCTGATGAAAAAGCTTATGCATCTGACCTGGGACGTTTCCAACGATTCCTGGGCAGTTTGAAGTTTTAGGGAGATGAACATGAAACTTCATACCTTGAACCGTCTTTGGGTTGTAGCTGCAGTTCTGGCACTGAGCATCCTGGCCTGCATCGGTCCAACCCCCGTACAACCGGTTCCCACGCAGGTACCGACAGTCCAGCCGACGCCGATCCCTCAAAACCAAGGGACCTCGAGCACTGATCAGACTACCAGCACGGCAGGATTGATCAAGTCAACCGTTCAAATTTACGGTCTCCAGACCGAGAATGGGAAATTAACTCCGATCTATTCAGGGTCAGGGACCATCATCAGTTCCACGGGTTTAATCCTGACCAACGCGCATGTTGCAAGCCCGGCATCCCAGGGAGACACCAGCAGCGAACCAGATGCACTGGCAATTGGCCTGATGGACAAGGAAGACCAACCTCCCGTTTTCCAGTATTTTGCCAAAGTCAGGGCGGTGGACGGGTATCTCGACCTGGCTGTGATCCAGATTACAACAACGCTGGATGGGGCTGATGTTAATCCCAACAGTTTAAACCTGCCTTTCGTTCCGCTGGGAAATTCCGACCAGTTGCATGTTGGGGACAGTATCAAGATCTTCGGATTTCCAGGGATAGGTGGAGAGACCATTACCTTCACGACCGGTAACGTCTCTGGGTTCACCTCGGAAAAAGGTCTGGGTGATCGCGCCTGGATCAAGACGGACGCCACCATTGCAGGAGGCAACTCCGGTGGATTGGCTGCCAATACAACTGGATTTATTATTGGGGTACCAACGAGTGCTTCGGCGGGTACTGGCGGGAACGTCACAGATTGTCGCGTGGTCCAGGACACCAATGGCGATGGTGTATTGGACTCGCGGGATACCTGCATACCTATCGGCGGATTTATCAACGGTCTGCGCCCGGTGAATTTAGCCCTGCCGTTGATCAAGGCTGCACAAATGGGACAAGCGTATGTAAGCCCGTTCGGCGGACCTTCACAAACAACCACCACGGGAGGTGGAAGTGAGTCCTTCGGCGATATCACCTGGTATACCGCCACGGGCGGTTCCGATTGCCAGGTGCAAGACCCGGTCACCGGCTTCCCATCCGGGACAACCGCCATGGCGGCGGCCTTTAGTTTCAGCGGAATGACCGATGGAGAACCCTGGGCGGAAAAATGGACTGTCGATGGCACGGAGATCTACAGCAGCCAATACGAATGGAGTTCCGGCGACCAAGGCAATACCTTTACCTGCTTGTTCAACAGCCAGTCGGGAATGCCGGAAGGAAACTACCACATCGAGCTTTATGCGGGCACGGATCTGAATCTCTTAACTCAATCTGATACTACTGTGGGGGGCGAGTTTAACGGTGCCCTGCCTCCAGCCAACCAAGGTGTGGTAACTGTTTCAGGTCAGGTTACGGATGCTGACAGCAAGAATCCTTTGCCCGGCGCGGAAGTTTATGTGCTTAACCCAGGGACCACTTTCGCCAAGTGGAAAGACAATGGGTTTGCCAATGACGATATTTTCACCTATGCCAAGGCAGATAGTAATGGAAATTACTCACTGCCCGATAAATTGGCTCTAAATGTTGGTTACACTATCGTGGTCTATGTGGAAGGTTATAAAATCACATATGGAGATGACCTGTCGTGGACCAGCAGCGATCCGGTAAATTATCAAATGGATCTATCGTTATCCAAATAAGCTTTAGAAAACCAAAGTGTCTTAATTCAAAGAAACGACCAGATACCTGGTCGTTTCTTTTGTTTTGTGATGTGCACATCAATGCATTTTCCCAACTATAGGGAAGCCTGGCAAGATTGGGATCACGAGGATTTCCCATTGGTAGAGGGGACTTTCAGATCTCCTGGTAGCTTACCATTTTCCAATCAAGGCACGGAAATAGGCTTTAAACTTAAACCCCTGTCCCGAAAGCAATGCCTGGGCACGGAACATCCCGGCTACGGCTCGAATCACCAGGATGATCGTAACCGCCAGAAGACCTACCGCAAGCCACGGCTGCCACCAAGCCACCCCCCCCGCCGAAAGGCGGGCCATCATTGCCACCGGCGCGGAGAGTGGAAACAGGCTCATCACGACAGCGATCATCCCATTGGGTGCCTGCATAAAGACACTGCTGCTAAGGAAAAGCGGGATCATCAATGGCAAAGTAATGACAAAGGTTGCCTGGGAGGCTTCGCGCAGGTTGGGTGCCAGCGCACCAAGACCCGCCATCAGGCTGGCATAAACCGCGTAACCCAACAGGAAGAAGACCAACCCCCAGAGTAAAAACGAGACCGGAAGATGAATGGCGGAGGGCAATTGTAACGTCCTGCCACTTAAATTCAGGAGGACATAACTGGTGCCGAACCAGAATAAAGTCTGCCCAAGCCCAACGATGCCCAGACCAAGGATCTTCCCGGTGAGCAACTGGCGGGAGGTAAGCGAGGTGAGCAGCACCTCGATGACCCGGTTTTCTTTTTCCTTTGAAATGTTACTTAGGAGCAATGTGGCTGACCCGACAATAAGCATGTAGAAAATAATGGTGATAATGTAAGGCGTCCACAAGGCAAGCGCGTTATTTTCATCTGGGGGTGCAACAGCTGCGAGTGACACGTCATCCACTTTTAACGGACCATTGACCAGATTCGCAAACAAGGGATCCCCCCCTGCCAGGTTGACCTGCACCACCCAGGTAAATAAATTGGATTGACTATTACTGGATGCCAGCGGATTAAAATCGGGTCGTATATAGGTGATCTTCCCATTCTGAATGTAATCAGCGGGCACAATATAAAATGCGGAAATCTCGCCGGCTGAAAGTGCGCGACGGGCGGAGGCTTCGTCCGGGTATGAAATGAAAGCATTGGACGGGACGCTATCCGGGACGGTATGGATGATCCCGCCAGGATCCACATATCCTTCAGGGCGCGTGTCCTGCTGACCGGATAATACCTGGCTGATCGTCTGGGAAGCACTGGCAGATTTATTGATGGCACCGACACCAGCAAAGATCAGGGCACCCGCGAGCGGGAGACCCAGTAAAGCCAACCAGAAGGAGGGGCGGCTGACAAGGGTGATAATTTCGTTTTTTAGGACCAGAATAATTTTATTCATAGGTATGTATTTCCGAGAGATCATGGGGTGGAGTTGGGAGACTAGTTCCTGGCAAAAACCTCGCGCCATTTCAAGCGCTTCCCATAACGCAACATTCCCAAGCGGAAAGCACGCCCGGCCAGCCAAATGGCTCCCACAGCACATATCACCTGGAGGAAGCCAGAAGCAGCGACCTGCCAGGCTGGTAGTATGGTCAGTCCATCGCGCATCAGCATGGTCATCGGTGCAGTCAGCGGGAAGAGACTCAGACCAATTGCCAGCGGCGAGTTGGGACTGCTCATCAGCGCACCAGTCAACATATACGGGATCCAGATGGGCAGGCTGATCATTCCGACCATCTGCTGACCTTCACGCGCTTCGGAAACCGTGGCGCCAATGGCTGCCATCAAAGCTGAGACCAGAATGAAGGCGGGGAACATGACGAAAACCAGCAGGAATATAGTTTGAGGAGCGACCTGGATGCCTTGAAGGATGGTAATCCTGTCCCTTAAGACGAGGATGGGAATGACGATGAACACCATCCAAAGGAATATTTGCGATAACCCAATAGCGGTATCCCCGATGATCTTGCCAGCCATAAACTGATTGGGTGAGACCGAAGTGATGATCACTTCCATCGTGCGGTTTTCCTTCTCCTCGACCACCGCCTGCATCAGGTAACCACCTGTGGAAAACATTGCGATGATGAAAGCGATCCCTGCGACCATTGGAATAACCACATTAAACCAATTTTTGCTCGAAATGCTGCGGCTTCCATCTGGAGATTGAACTATGATCTCCGATCCTTTGACCAGCCTATTGGCAATGACCTGGTCTGTTGTCCTAAGGAGGTTGGCTGACATGAAGTTATAGAACTGCACGCGGGCAGGAGATTTTATAGCCTCAATGTGAAAGACACTCAAAGTACCGGTGGACAGATAGTCAGCAGGCAGCACATAATAGGCCTGGATCTGCCCTGCCTCCAACGCGGTTCGGGCAGCGGCTTCTGTAGAAAATGGAAGGATCGGGACCGGCTTGTCGGGTGGTTCGGGGGGAGGAGATGACACCGGATTCGCAAGCAGACCGGAGTAATCCACATATCCCAGCGGGGTGGTGTTGATATCCAGTGACATGATCAGAAAAATCAAGCCAAAGATCACCAGGATGACCAGTGGGACGCTCAAGAGACTTACCAGCACAAAACGGCGGTTGAAAACATGGCGCCGGTATTCGTGCCAGGCTACATGCCAGAGCTTATTCATGCCTGCGCTCCCTGGCCCTGTACCACACGGATAAAAATTTCGTCAAGAGTGGGCATGGTCATTTCGAACTGGTCCAAATTGATATTCTGCGCGACCAAGCTACGTAATATTTCCTGTGGGGCTGTCCCGGTAGAGAGATGCAATTTTACCGTCCCGTTGAGTGTTTCGATCCGCTCGATTCCCTGCAGGGCAGGTATCTTATCGGATGTGCGGATCGTGACCGAATGTCCAGAAAATTGGCGGCGGATATCCTGCAGGGGGCCGTATAGCATGACCTTGCCATGATCGATCAAAACGATCCGGTCGCACAATTCCTCCACCTGGTGCATCTGGTGAGAGCAGAGGATGATGGTGACACCCTGATTGTGCTGCTCCAATAAAAGATCCTTGACCATTTGGGTGTTGACTGGGTCAAGCCCGCCAAATGGTTCATCAACAATGAGAAGTTCTGGCTGGTGCAACAGGGTGGCAATGACCTGAGCTTTTTGCTGCATCCCCTTGCTTAGTTCCTTTACTTTTTTAGTTTTGTAGGCAGCCAGGTCAAATCGCTCGAGGTAACCAGCCGAACGCTGTTTCACCTCAGCAGGGCTAAGTCCCTTTAGCGAACCAAGGTAAGCCAGGCAGCGGTCCAGCGGGATATCCTGGTACAGACCGCGTTCCTCGGGCATGTAGCCGATGCGGTCTTTTTTTGATTCATTCATGGGACCGTCAAGGATGGAGACAGAACCAGATTCGGGCTTGAAGATGTCGAGCATCACGCGCAACGAAGTGGTTTTCCCAGCGCCGTTTGGGCCGAGCAGCCCAAAGATTTCTCCTTTATCGACGCTGAACGAGACATCGTCCACTGCTTTAACAGTGCCAAAAGATTTAGAGATATGGGAAAGGTCAACTGCAGGCATAATTTACTCCTTGGTATTCTCAACAAACATCTTGAGTTGGTTGCGATAAGTATCAAATGCATTTCGACCAGCTGGGGTTATCCGGCAGAGGGTCAGCGGTATCTTACCACGATACGTCTTTTCGATATTGATGTAGCCGGCTTCTTCAAGTTTGGACAAGTGCACTGAGAGGTTTCCCCTGGTCAACCCGGTTTCATGCTGGAGGTAGATGAAATCAGCACTATCCACCACAGTCAGGACCGCCAGGATGACACTGCGGGACGGCTCATGAATTAATCGATCGACATCTGCCAGGGAACGCGTGTCAGAGCTCATCGGGCGCCTCGGTGGGAATCAACGAGCGACGCATATACGGACCGGAAAGCCACCCCACCAGAAACCTGTTGGGCATTCCCAAAAACGGCAGAGTAGGAACCAAGGAAAATCTCACCAAGCATCAGTTCATTATTCCCATCTTCAAATTTCCACATCCGCTTATGAGGAGCGATCTGGGAAAGTTTAGCTTTCATCTGGTATCTTCCTGTGATTCCGGGTTCTGGCGCAAGTATGCCAGAAGTACGCATGACCCGGTGGCGAAAAGAACAGATCCAAAAGCGAGGTAATAAATTGCCAGGGCGACGATGTCAGCCAAACTGCCAAAGGCGAGGACACTCCCCAGCACTGCACTCAGGAGAGCAAGTAAATAAAAGCGAATAAAGGAAGTACGCCATCCAAAAACAACCAAGACAAGTCCGAACAGAAACCCCGAAAGCAAAGGGAGTGTGGAGAATTTTAAATTTGGAAATGTTGCCAGACCTCCTGCCAATGCTGCCACCAACCCTCCGCTCACCAACGCGAGGGCAAGCCGCCAGCCCCTTTTACTCTTGTTTCTGGGAGGATATGAAACGTATCCAGTGCGCGGCCAGGTGACGCGCTCCTTGAGAAGTTTAATCAACCGGTTAATTAACCACCCTCCCCCGATCATCACCAGGACGAGAGAACTATCCACCAAGGCTGATAACCAACCGTGAACGTGTGTTTCTGCATAAAAGAAAGCGGCCAGGATCAGGCAGATCATTCCGAGACCAAATTCGAACGAACCATCCACATAGAAATATTGATAGGTGCGCAACTGGGATTTCTTGAGATCATCAGGCATATGATACTTCCTTTAGTAGACTTGTCTATGATATAAACTTGTCTATATTGTATTGTCAGTCCTTCGAATTTGTCAATGATATTAGCACCACTGTTTTTCCTTCACGGCAGAACCCAGCCATTAATTGACTGAAGCCTCAGACACCTCCTTGATATGAATTTCCCATGCGGGCAGCATGGATTCCTGCCCAGAAATTGAGAACTATATCAATGGACAGACCCAGAAGCCGTCCGCGGTTATCGATTTCGGATATACTTCGAATCATGGATGAAATCGAACAACTCACCAGCGACCTGGTCGCGATCAATTCGATCAACCCCGATCTCATCCCCGGGGAAGACGGGGAAGAAACCATTGCCCGATATATTGCCAAGTGGCTGGAACGAAGCGGAGCAGAGGTGCAATTGCTTGAGTCTGCGCCCAGACGACCGAATGTGGTGGCAAGAGTCCGAGGAACAGGAGGCGGGAAAACATTGCTGCTTAACGGGCATATGGACACAGTGGGAGCAGGCGGGATGCTGAGACCGCATGAGCCGGTCATTAAGGAAGGGCGGTTATACGGACGGGGTGCGTATGACATGAAGGGTGGGCTGGCAGCCTGCATGTGGACAATGAGTAATGTGCAGAAACTGCGCCTGCGCGGGGATGTGGTTTTTACTGCGGTTATTGACGAGGAATACGCCAGCCTGGGCACGCAGGAGCTGGCAAAACGAATTCCACGCTGACGGCGCCATCGTAGCTGAATTTACGGAGCTAAAATTGATCCTCGCACACAGGGGGTTTGTGTGGCTCGAGGTGGAGACAAGCGGACGGGCTGCACACGGCTCACGACCCGATTTAGGATTGGATGCGATCGTCAAAATGGGGAAGGTGCTGGTGGCACTGGAAAAGCTCGACCTTACCCTGCGATCCAAGCCCAGCCACCCTCTTCTCGGAAGCGGCTCGATCCATGCTTCGCTGATCACAGGAGGAAGGGAACTATCCACCTACCCGGACCGATGCGTGCTGTCGATCGAAAGGCGGACGATACCCGGGGAGACTCCGGAAATGGTCGAAAAAGAAGTGATGGGAATTATCGAGGATACTCCAGCGTTCGGACCCCTCCTTCCGGGCGGTCGTGCGGCGAGGGCTTAACCGCGAGCCGCTGGAGACGACCGAAGAGGCCGGTATCGTGAAGGCGATCCAAGCGGCAGCCGGGAAAGTGATGAAGCAATCTCTTCCCATCGCGGGGGTGCAATTCTGGACGGACGCAGCCCTACTTTCGGAGGAGGGAATCCCATCCGTGTTACTCGGACCATCTGGAAGCGGGGCACACGCGGACGAAGAATGGGTGGACCTATCCAGCGTCAGGACGTGTGCGGAACTTTACCTGGCAACTGCCAGGGAGTTTTGCGGTTAGCCTATTTACGACGCCTGCCAGCCAGCACGATGGCCAGGGGCAGGAAAACCAGAACACCGCAAAGCGCACAAATGATGGCAAGCTCATTGATCCCAAAACGGAACATGGACTAATCCACGGTGAGGGTCTTGGAGAGATTGCGGGGGAAATCCGGATCGTAGCCGCGCATGACGGACATATGGTATGAGAGCAATTGCAGGGGCAGGACCGCGAGCAGGGAAGCGATCTCGGGGGTGGATTTCGGGAGGACGATCAGGTCAGTGGCATTGGCGCGCAGGCGGGCATCCTCCTCGCCAATGGCAATGGCACGCGCCCCGCGACAGGTCACTTCGTTGATGCCGCTTACGATGAGGGAGACATCCAGGGGTCCGGTCGCGAACAGGATCGGGAATCCCTGCGTGACTGCGGAAAGAGGACCATGCTTGAACTCGGTGGAGAGCATCCCCTCGCAGTGGGCGTAGGTGATCTCTTTGAGTTTTAGAGCCCCCTCCAGCGCCATGGCATAGGTGGCACCATAACCCAGGCAGTAGAGGTCGTTCCAGGCGTTGACGGCGGGCGCAATGGCTGCCACCTGCGGCGCCACCATGGAGAGGGTTTGTTCCATCAGGTCGGGGATTTGTGCCAGTTCAGCGGTATCGCGTCCGGCAAGGCGGTAAGCGAGGTATAAGAATGTGACCACCTGGTTGGTGAACGTCTTGGTGGCGGGGACCGAAATTTCGTAGCCGCAGCAAAGAGGGAGGGTGCAGGCAGTAGCCTTGGTGAGGGTGGACCCGATGACATTTGCCAGCCCAAATGCTGTCATCCCCTTTTCCTCGGCGGACTGCAGGGCATTGAGGACATCCTTGGTCTCCCCGCTTTGACTGACAAAAAGACCCACATCTTCGTAATTTACCGCCGGGGTATATTGGGCAATAAACTGGGGAGCCAGGACCGGGATGGCAGCCCGTCCGGCGATGCGGGCAAAGTAGACCGCTCCTGCCAGGCAGGCATGATAACTCGTGCCACAACCGACGAAATACAGTTGACGGGCGGTGCGCATCTTCTCGAGGACAGTTCTTAACATCGGGACTGCCATCCAACAGGTGCAGCAGCTCACGCGCCACCTGGGGCTGTTCGTGGATCTCCTTGAGCATGAAATGAGGGTAGCCCCCCTTTTGAACGGCATCCATTGTCTCGGTAACCGTTTCAGGGTCACGCAAAATGAGGCTGCCGTCCTTCACCGAGCGAAGTTCAACCCGGTCAGAGCAGAGGGTGATGATCTCCCCGTCCTGGATGCGCACTATCGTGCGAGTGAGAGGGAGGATGGAAGGAAGATCGGAGGAGAGGCAGGTGAAGCCCTCGCCGATGCCAACCACCAGCCCGGAACCTTTCTTAATGGCATACAGCTTGTCGTCATTGGTGCGCCCGATAACAAAAGCATAGTCCCCCTGCAGGTCACCGTAAGCCAGGCGAATGGCGTCAATGAAATCGTAACCCTTGTTGATATAGCGCTCGACGGCATGGACGCAGGATTCGCCGTCGTTCTGGGAGCGAACGGTGAGACCCTCGGTGATGAACTGCTGGCGCAGTTCAACGTTGTTGACCACGTTGCCGTTATGCGCCCCCACCATGTCGCCATCCGAATCGAGATGAGGCTGGGAGTTGACCTGCGAGGGCTCACCAAATGTGGCCCAGCGCAACTGGGTTATGCCGCGCTGACCGGTCATTTCGGCAAAGTTATATTTGACAGCCACATCCTCCACGCGGCCGGTATCCTTGCGCAGGTCAATTTTGGATCCGTTGAGCGTGGCGGCGCCGACCGAGTCGTATCCGCGATACGTGAGCCGGCGGGCGGCGTCGATGAGGATGGGGCCGAGAGGTTGTTCGTCTTTAGTCACAATGCCGAAAATGCCACACATGGTTGAGAACTTCTCCTAAAGGGGATGAATACAGAGGCCTAGTTTATCATATTCGACGGTAGGACGACTTTTGTTCACAATTATCCCTTCCCAACATATCCCGCTGCAATGAATAAAAGTCACTTTTGCATGTGTTTGCGCGGAACGAATGGATCGGTGATTGATGATTTTGGATTGAGGAAGGAAAGAGCATTAACCACAACCCCCATACAGCGGGGGCAGGCGACACGAAGACACAAAATAATAAGATCATTCGAAAAGTGGGGAAACCGCTGAATAATTCCTGCATGACAAATGCCCTCAAACGGGAGGATGATGCCGCCAAGTGAATGGGCGGATAATATGACCCTCAGCATGCCCAGGTATTCGTTTGTTTTGGGCAAAAAAGAGGAACAATCGAATAATGCCTTTGACAACTATTTATAACGTGGGTTTCTTCATATAATAATATCCTTTAAAGCTGCAAGAAAGTTCAGAATATTCGATTTATGCAACTCAATCGAATAATTCCTGAGAGAGCACAGATTCGCATTTTCTCAAAACGGCTTCAGCAAGGTAACCAGCTCAATTTTGGAAACCATGCAATGTCATTGACCTGTAGAATTAGAATTGTCCAAATAATCTAAAACCCTTTTCTTTCATTCTTAATAATAGAACATATGTTCTGTTTTGTCAATAGGGGAATATCTCGTTATTTAGCGGCAGGATCATTTGATCGTAATAATTAATAAACGGAAAAAATCTCCATATTACATCTGATATCGACGTGGGAAAAGCGCGATAATGGCAATTGTTATAGATACTTACCAATCAATATCCATGCAGGATTTATTTGGGTCGAAAGGAAATATATGTTTAATTTGAGTTTAAGTTCCGGACTTGGAATTGCCACCCGAACGTTGATCGTTTACATCGTCATCCTGGCAGGATTACGCCTGTCGGGCAAGCGCGAGATCGGTCAGATGACGGTCTTCGACCTGGTCGTGCTTCTATTAATTTCCAACGCGGTGCAAAACGCGATGGTGGGACCGGACACCAGCCTGGTGGGAGGAATCATTGCCGTGCTGGTGCTGCTGCTGGTAAACATTGGAGTTGCCAGGCTCAGTATAAGATGGCCCCGACTGCGCCACCTGGTGGAGGGCACCCCCACCCTGCTGGTTTTGCACGGCGAGGTCATCGCAGAGCACATGCGCAAGGAAGGCATCGATGAGGAATCGCTAAAAGCAGCAATCCGTGAACACGGCGTATCTGCGATCGGCGAGGTGGAGATGGCGGTGCTGGAAATCGACGGCTCGATCAGCGTGGTCCAGAAAAGCGGGACCATTTCACGACTAAAAAAACCGCTAAAATTCCTGCGCCATCAATAAGCGCAATATAGGGACAAGAATGTTCAAAACCTGGATAATTTTCAGACCGGGCTTTGTGCTACAATATTTTTATTGGTAAAATCCGGATTTTCTGACCAACCAAGGAGGTAAAAGCGATGACCGGTTTCGTCGGAAATATCGAAAAAGCAACCTTAAAGAATAACTATTTTCGAGAGGTACTGTACACCGGCAAACATGCCCAGCTTGTGGTGATGTCCCTGCTTCCGGGTGAGGAAATCGGCAACGAAGTCCATGGGAACGTGGACCAGTTCTTCCGCATCGAGCATGGTGAAGCAAAGTTCATCTTTGGCGGAAAGGAAGAACACGTGGTCCACGGGAGCGATGCGGTGATCGTGCCAGCCGGAACCTTTCATAATGTGATCAATACGTCCAAGACGGAGCAGTTAAAACTCTATACGGTCTATTCGCCGCCCAACCACCCGGATGGGACTATTCACAAGACCAAGAGCGAGGCAGAAGAAGCGGAAAAGCACGAACATCATTAGAACCGACCTTTTGAAACAAATTCAAGCCGATCTAAAACATCGGTGCGAGGAATATCTCGTAGACAGCGACTAAAGTCGCTACTATAAAATCCCACTGAAGCAGAGGAAGCGGAAAAGCACGATCATCATTAGAACCCCAAGATAACAAAGATAACGACCGCGGTCCCTTTTGACAGGGAATGCGGTCGTTTGTTTTAATAATATGGCATGCGAGGGACCAGCATGTCGGAGGGGGAAACCAAGTTTATTTCCGGCCAATGACAAGCAGGGTGACATCGTCAAACTTGGGAGCTTCTCTTCACCCAGGACAGGAGCGACCTTTTGAGGTGGTTCAAGAGTCCCTTTGCCGAGGCGGGCGCACCAGCGACGGCGGTTTTCAGATGTTCCAGTTCAAATGATTCGCTCGACGAGTTATTGGCATCCGTCACCCCATCTGTAAAGGTGACCAGACTCTCACCGGGTGCAAGCGATATTTCCTGTTCCGTATATTGCGCATCCGGGATGATCCCCAGGGCAATACCTTTGCCATCCAGCGTTTCCACCTGTCCCGAGACCCTGCGCAGGAGCGGCGGGGGATGCCCAGCAAGTGCGTATTTCAAGCTCGAATTTGCCGGGTCCAGAATTCCGTAAAAAGAGGTCACGAAATTTGTCTTGATATCCAGGTCATAAATTGCCTGGTTTACCTGGGCAAGCAAGGCAGCGGGGGAGGTGGCGGAATCCACCCGTTCGCGGATCAACCCATGCGTAAGAGCCATATAGAGGGCCGCAGGCGCGCCCTTGTCGCTCACATCGGCAATAATGAAGCCCCAGCGACCGCCGGGCAATTTGTAGATATTGTAATAATCCCCTGAAGTTTCATAAGCCGGTTTCCAGAGAGCAGCAATGGAATACCCTTGAATCCTTGGCATCTTTTCGGGCAGCAGGCTGACCTGAACGTTGCGAGCCATGGTCAGTTCGTGCGATAAATGAGTCTCCTTGGAGCGAACCTGGTCATACAATCGAGCCCGTTCGAGAGCACCACCAATTTGCCTGGCACCAGCAGTGAGGAAATGCAGGTCGGAGGCAGAAAGCAAGCGCCAATCTTTTGCAGCAATATTCATCATCCCAATCGGCTGATCATTGCAGATAATCGGAACACTGGCATGAAACATCAGGTCATTGGTCCCGCTTCCGGTTTTTGCAGCCTCCTGCAATCGACTGCATTCCACGATATTCACGCCGCGCTTCAACCTGCCGCTATTCAACAATTTCTGGCAGTTGCAGGCCGGAGGACGACGAAGGTAGGAACGGTCGGATTGTTCCAGGCTGGGAGGCAAATGATGCGCTGCAGCCAGGACATACCCATGGGCTGGAGGTTCCTGGTTGGGCTGTCCGATAAATCCGCTATCGAATTTGAGAGAAATCCAGGCAGTATCCAAAGACATTTCTTCGAGGAGGGTATCCAATGCGCTATTCAACATTGAGGCGAACATCGAGAGCGCGGTTAGTCGATTCGCCGAGGTGGTTGAGAGCGCGCAAACGTGCCAACTCCTGGTCGGTGGAGGGACCGGTAAACGCCTCATGGCGTGCCTGGATATGTTTTTGGGTAATCAGCGGCCATTTCAAGATGCTTTTTTCGAAGGGATTATCCACAATTTGGTCGTCAGCTGTCAACCAGGTATAGAAAAATTCCAGCGAGGACCTGATGCGGTTAATAACGGAATCTGTTTCACCCTGGATATGACGATCAAGCAGATAGGTGCGAATGGCAACATCATCCGAGGAATCAGGGACGAAACCCTCCCCAGCCTGTCCCCCCTGCCAACGGAGATACTCCTTAATATCCCGTCTGACAGCATCCTCATCGGAGGGAAGAGAGGCGATAAAGCGATCCAACATTTCTGGCTGCATAAATCCTTGTGCCATCTTTATGGGGCAAATGCTGATTTATTTGTTTCGCTATGGGTAATCCCGGAACCAGCACAGGCATACCTGCATGTCACCACGCTGAATCACTGCCTTATTTCCCAGGCTGTCCACGTGACTCAGTTCACCCTGCAAACAATAAGAAATAATCTCCATTTCATTATGAGGATGCGTTTCAAAACCGAAACCAGGTTTCACCACAAAATCATTGAAGGCAATCAATTCCCCGAAATTTCGATTTTCAGGATCATCATAATCCCCGAAGGAGAAGTGAAACCGGCCGGTATGCCACCCATAATCACCGAGGAACATGTGTTCAGAGAGTATTTTTTGGAGCATAAATTTCACATACCGGTAAAATAACAAGATATTGATTAATGGATTTCTTTGAGTTCAGGAAAGGAATATTCAGGTATGGGAGTATAGCAGAAGATTATAGATATATCAAGTCTAATTAGTCATGTATCTCGTTTCAGTTGGATGATTCCGAAAAATCTTAATGCCCACGCTAAATAAAAACCGGTCGCCACGAAATTATTCGAGAGCTGCCGGGTTTGGTCTAAAAAGCACCTGGATGCGGAAAAATCCCGCAAATCACTAATGCTGCCTGACTTTAAATTCCTGCACCTGTTGCTCAAGCCAGGTCAACCACGCCGAAATTCCTTCTCCAGTGCGACATGAAAGCTCGAACTGGGTCACTCCCGGATTCAGCACCTGGATGCCTTTCTTGAAGAAATCCATGCGGAAGGGCACATAGGGCAGCAGATCGATCTTGTTGATAATAACCGCATCCACGCCGCGATACATGCCCGGGTATTTGTATGGTTTATCGTCCCCTTCTGGAATGGAAGCCACCAGCAAACTGATGTGCGTGCCCAGTTTGAAATCAGCCGGACAAACGAGGTTGCCAACGTTCTCAACGATCACCAAATCCAAAGTGTCGAGATCGAGCTGGGAAATGGCCGACTGGACCATGACGGCATCCAGGTGACAATCTCCGCCGGTGTTGATCTGGATGGCAACCGCCCCGGCAGCCTGGGCACGGTCGGCATCGAAGGAGGTGGCAATATCGCCGTTAATCATGCCTACACGCAAGCGACCTTGCAGAGCCTTGACGGTCTGCTCAACCAGGGAGGTCTTGCCCGCCCCCGGGCTGGCCATCACGTTAATGGCAAAGACACCGGCCGAATCAAAACGGGCCTGGTTCTCGAGAGCCAGCCGATCATTGGCAGACAGGATCTTTTCTACAACCGGAATTCGCTGCGGCATAAATCATTCTCCATTAAAAATAAATATTCTACCCCTTTTCAAAATTGTGGTTCACTCATCCACATCAATCGCGTCCAGGCGGAACTCATCGCCAGACTTCACCCTGGCATTCGTGCCACCACAATGGGGGCAGGCAAACTCCTCGCCTGCGGGATGATATTCTCTCCCGCAATCCTGGCAGGCGAGAAGCACCGGCACACGGTTGAAATGCAAGGTAGCGCCTTTGGCGATGGTGCCATCGCTGATGATGTCCCAATAGAACTGGACCGAATCATCCACGATGGAAGACCACTGCCCGATCACGAGATACAGGTCCGTGATACGGTGAGCGTTCTGCGCCTGGGCATGGCGAATGGCAATTTCGAGGAGACTCTCAGTAACGGCTAGTTCGTGCATGGGTCAGGCCATTATACAGCAATAAAATCTGCGGTCATTCCTGCCATAATCCAACCAGTAAGATATGAGGGGACAGCCCGGGTAAATCCCGGCATGAGTTCCCTCTCAGAAAACCCATAAATTTATAGATCAAATACGTAATGGACATTAAGCGCGCATTCCATGTTTCTAATCTATTGCTCATATCCCTGTAAAACGACATATGATTATAATAATAAAATATAATCATTAATGAGAGCAGATTAATCCACTGATAGGAGCAACTTCCAATTCTTCCGCGTTTGGATAATCTTCACCGGATTGAGCCCCTTCCCAGGATTGAATATTTATCGGTCGTGGGACAATCATGGCTCTCCCGGCAAAGCGACAGGCAAGATATCCTGTTCGAGAAATAACCGGGACCAGAATTGAGGAAAATGCGATGTCGATCATAAATGTTGTTGGCGGTGTTATTTTACTCAGCCTCGGGCGGAAAATCTTCTGGTTGTTCGTAGCCGCTTCGGGTTTTTACGCCGGATTCGAGCTGGCATCCAGGTACCTGACGGTAACACCCGGGTGGATGGCGATATTAATCGGGGTAGGCGTGGGCCTGGTTGGCGCCCTGCTGGCATATTTCTTTCAGAAGGTGATGATCGGTGCTGCGGGATTCCTGGCAGGAGTTTTCATCGCCTCGCGACTGGCACCTCAACTTGGGACACAGGCGAAAGGATATGAGTGGCTGGTGCTGCTATTGGGTGGAATCATCGGATTGATCCTGATCTATGTCATCTTCGAGTGGGCGTTGATGATCCTGTCGTCCGGTGCAGGCGCGCTGCTCATCGTGGAAGGATTCAAGCTGGCGGGGATGCTGGCATTCGTCGTCGGAATCATCCTGTTCGTGGTGGGGCTTGCCTTCCAAGCCGGGATAAACCGCCAGCAAAGGAAAGAGAGAAAAGTGACCAGCTAAATAAAATTCAGGGCGACCGAAGGGTCGCCCTGAATTTTAGGTTTTACGAAGCATTTTCGAGGGGATGTTTGCGCAAATTAATCCTAGCTCCAGGTGTTGTAGTCCTCAGGGAGCCAGCAGCACAGGACCAACTCACGGGCAGCCTTGACCTCGTCCATCCTTCCAAACGGAGTCTTATGCGGCGCTTCGTGGAGCAAGTCGGGTGTCGTTTTTGCTTCGGCTGCAATCTTAATTAATGCATCTGCAAAGGCGTCCAGGGTTGCCTTGTTCTCGGTCTCGGTGGGCTCAATCATCAGGGCTTCATGAACGATGAGGGGGAAGTAGTTGGTGGGGGGATGGAAGTCGTAATCCATCAAACGCTTTGCCACATCCAGGGCGCGGATGCCGGGAGCGTCTGACCACTGACCTTCCGCCACGAATTCGTGCATGCAGGTGCGGTCGAAAGGAACCGTGTAAACACCCTTCAGAAGGGCTTTGATGTAGTTGGCATTCAATACGGCGTACTCTGCGATCTTGCGCAGACCGTCGGGTCCGTGCATGGCAATGTACGTGTAAGTGCGCACCATCATCCCAAAGTGCCCATGGAAAGCCTTGACCCGGCCGATCGATTTGGCTGGCGTGACAAAGCCATACAGCGGCGGCTCATCCTCCGTGCCCGGTTCGACGATAGCCACCAGGGGAGTGGGAAGGAAGTCAGCCAGCTTTTCGGTAACGCCAACGGGACCAGAGCCCGGCCCGCCACCGCCATGGGGAGTGGAGAAGGTCTTGTGCAGGTTGTAATGCATCACATCGAAACCCACATCCGCGGGTCGTAAAATCCCGAGCAGTGCGTTCAGGTTGGCACCGTCGCCATAGACCAGACCGCCAGCGTCGTGGACGATCTTAATTACCTGGTCGAGATGCTCGTCGAAAAGGCCGAGAGTATTCGGGTTCGTAAGCATAAGACCGACCGTGGTCTCGTCACAGGCGGCCTGGAGGGCGCCCAGGTCCATATTCCCGCGCGCATCCGACGGGATCTGCACCACCTGCAGGCTGCTCATGGCTGAAGACGCCGGATTCGTGCCGTGGGCCGAATCCGGGATGAGCATTTTGACGCGTTTGGCATCCCCGCGGTCCTTGTGGTAGGCACGCATAATCAACACCCCGGTCAACTCTCCGTGCGCGCCGGCGGCAGGCTGGAGGGTGAGGGCGGAAAAACCCGAGATCTCCTTCAGCCATTCCTGGAGGGTGAACATCAATGCCAGGTTGCCCTGGACGGTCTCCACAGGTTGAAGCGGATGAGTGAAAGCAAACCCGGGCAGCCGGGCAGTGTCTTCGTTGATCTTCGGGTTGTATTTCATGGTACAGGAGCCGAGGGGATAAAAGCCACCGTCGACGCTATAGTTGTATTTCGAGAGATTGATGAAATGCCTGACAACATCCACTTCTGCGAGCTCGGGCAGCGGCAATTCCCTGCGGAGCAGGTTTTCAGGCACTTTGGCAGGAGGAACATCGGGGAGGGGAAAGGTGACGCCCGTGCGACCAGGGGAGGATAATTCGTAAATGGTAGGTTCAGTCATGATCCACCTCCGACAGAACATCCACAAGCCCATCAATTTCATCCCTGGTATTCATCTCCGTAACCGCGATGAGCATGTGGTCTTTCAGAGCCGGGTAATCCTGGCCAAGATCGTAACCGCCCAGGAAACCGTGGTCGAGCAGGTGGTCGTTTATCTCAGCAACCGGCTTGGGGCAGCAGACCGAGAATTCGTGGAAGAACGGTGCATCAAAACAAAGCGAATAGCCCTTCACTTTGCTAATCTTCTCTGCAGCATAATGAGCCTTGTGGTAGCACAATTCCGCCACCTGGCGCAGACCGGTTTGCCCAAGGAGCGAAAGGTACACGGCTGCAGCCAACGCCATCAAGCCCTCGTTGGAGCAAATATTGGAGATGGCACGTTCGCGCTTGATGTGCTGTTCGCGGGCGGTAAGAGTGAGCACAAACGCGCGCTGACCGCGGTTATCGAGCGTCTCCCCCACCAGGCGCCCGGCCATCTTGTGGATGTACTGTTTGCGGGTGGTGAAGAAGCCCAGGTATGGACCGCCAAAGGAAAGCGGGATACCGAGAGGCTGACCTTCCCCCACGACAATATCCGCGCCCATCTCCCCGGGTGTCTTGAAAAGTCCCAGAGCAGTCGGGTTGGCAGCCACACAGACCAGGGCACCCTTGCCATGGGCGATCTCAATAAGATTGGAGAAGTCGTAAACGCGTCCAAAAAAGTCAGGGTACTGGACGATAACCAGGGCGGTATTCTCGTTGATCAATTTTTCGAGAGCCTGCGGACCGGCATCCAAATTTGCCGTGGGATCATCTCCGGCCAATTCCATGCCCATGCCCTGAATATAGGTACGCATGGTGGCGCGGTACTGGGGATGAACGGTGGGAGAAATGACCACCCCGGTACGCTTGCCGCGGAACTGGGCAAAAGCCATATTGGCAGCTTCAGCCACTGCGGTGGCCCCGTCATAGTGCGAGGCGTTCGAGACTTCCATGCCGGTGAGGGCACAGATCATGCTCTGGTATTCGAAAATGGACTGCAAGGTGCCCTGTGAAATTTCAGGCTGGTAGGGGGTATAGGCGGTATAGAACTCACCGCGGCGCAGGATGTGGTCCAGCGCGGCGGGGATGTAGTGGTTGTAGGCACCCGCGCCGAGAAAAGAGACCAGATCCGTTTGGACATTCTCATTGGCGATGGACAGCCCACCGAGTTCAGCAGCTGCTTCCATCTCCGAGAGTGCAGGGGGCAAATCCAATTCAGGGTAGCGATGACTGGCAGGGACATCCTTGAACAGGTCTTCAAGGTTTTTTACCCCGATCGCAGCAAGCATCGCATCCCGCTCCCTGGGAGAATGCGGGATATACGTCATATGGCTCCTTTCAACGGCACAGGGACTTAGTGTGCGCGTTCTTCACAATATTTGGTGTAGGCAGCCGCGTCCATCAGCCCGGAGACCTTAGCGCCTTCCACCTTGACCATCCATCCTTTTCCGTACGGGTCGGTATTGAGGATCTCAGGGTTGCTGCTCAGGTCTTCGTTCACAGCAACCACTTTTCCGTGGACCGAGGAGTAAGTCTCTGCGGCTGCTTTGACCAACTCGACCGAAGCGATTGGTTTACCGGGTTCAACGGTCTCGCCTGCGGAGACGACGATTTCCACAAAAACGATATCCGAGAGCTGCCCCTGGGCATAATCGCTGAGACCCATGGCTCCTGTAGCAGGGTCGAACCACTCATCGGTCCTGGTGAACATTAGGTTGTTGGGGATATTCATTCCTTGCGCTCCTGAAATGCAAAATTTGGCAAAATAAAAAGGGCACACGCGGATAGAACGTGCGCCCTCTGTTATCAACCTGTGAGATTCTCCCTGGCGAAAACCTGCCGCAGGATTGCTCCGCCGGTGCCCCCGCGCGGGGATGTTTTCAGCGCAGGAGACTTTTCAGAGGTAACTGGAGCAGGGTCCTTTTTACCTGAGAGTTTCGCCCGGACTTGCCTGTCGGGGTTTGCCCCTTCGGTGCTCTCCACATCAGAAAAACAACATTCGTCCAAAATGACGACTGAAGTCTTCACTATTGAGAAGTCTCTTCCCTGCTGCCATTCAATTGTTAATGTATTGTGCATTGTACGAGCAAGGCGGGGGAGAGTCAAGTAATAATTCCCAGGGATAAATAAGAAAACCGGCGCGAAATCGCGCCGGTTGGCAAGAGTAATATTGAATTAAACACCGGTGAGCGTACCGCGGACCCAGTCACCCACCAGCCAGTACTTGAAATCCCTGCCCTGGTTCACCTGGATGGCGCCGATGACACCATAGACCAGCGCCCCGGCGGGCAACAGTGCAAACAGGAGGGTAGCGAGAACCGCCACGGGAATCAGGACGATCCCGATGAGCAGCGCTGAAAGCACACCTACAACCGCCCACATGAGACCAATCAAAATTCCGCCACCAAACCACCAGATCAACTGGAAAATCATGGCCTGAAGGGAATGGTAGGCGACATAGCGAGAACGGTCCTTATAGATCAAATAAATAATCAGGGCGGCAATCGGACCACCAAACCCGGTCACCAGGTTCAAGAGAGTGCTTAAGTGGGCGAGCATCCCCCAGGTGCGTTCATCGCCTGGAGCCAGAGGCTCGGTGGGATGGGGGCTGGAAGGGGAGGTGGGAAACAACAACGGAGGGACAACCGGAGTAACCATTTCATTTGGAAGTTCAACTTTCTTAATGGCAGACATTGAATACTCCTTTTTGAATAAATTGGTACACTCATATTACGCCCCAACCCTGGAAAGGTTGCACAAAAAAATCCTGTTGTGCGAGGAAAAGGGTTGTCTCAATCCCTAGGCCTGTCCGTTCAACCGGGCAAAATAATCCGAGACAGTGGCATCATTATAGAAAACCAGCGCCAAAATTCCCACCACCAAAGACAAGACATTTCCAAATAATATACAGCATATCTCAAGAATTGCGATGGTTTGTGAAGGTCTTACCTTGTTGAGGAGGGTTTGAAATTAACCTGGCGGCAAACAAGATTTCAAAAATGCCCAAAATGCCTGGCAGGATGGTGAGCGGAGCACAAATAATCCCAAAGAAAAAGGTGCTGAGAACCACCGCGGCTGTCAGACCAAGTCCCCACAAAATATTCAGGATGCCGTTGATGAGGGTCAAGATGGCAATCGTCTGAACCAAGCCAGGCTTTTGGTGGTAAATTGTTATGGGATTGAACCGTTGGATAAGTCTTGGGTCATAATTCCTCCTCCAGTCGATTAATCAAGTCTATCATAATATGAATTAGTTCATCAAAACAGTAACCAGGATTAAACTGAAAAAGCCCACCTGTCGGCGGGCTTCTTATCTAATCAAGATTGAATTTCAGGCGATCCAGTGCTGACCGCGGAGAAACTTGGTAACAACCGGGACTTCGAAATATTTACCCTGGTAGGCGAGGACTGCCGGCCAGATGAGGATTATCCAGACAACGGGACCGATGCAACCGATCAAGCCACCGATCCCCAAAGTAACTGCTGCGAGGGCACCCGAGACGATCGCGAGAAGAATTTCGACGACCCAGACAACAACGTTCACAGCAAGCGCCTGGATGGCATGGAATTTAATAAAGGGCCTGTCTTTCTTCCCTTCGATAAAAAGCATGATCAGTGCAACGATGAAGATCGGGTATCCTAGGGCAGCCCAAAGTTTATCATCACTGGTAATATCCGTATTCATTATTTGCCTCCTGAATGTCTCGAATAACCGGTTAAATAATATTAATATTGTTTCAAGATCTGACAAATTTTAGAGAAGCAGAAATTAGGCGACCCAACCTTGCTTCTTGATGAAATCGGAGAGGAACGGTACAGTGACCCATTTGCCCTGATAAGACTGGATGCCAAGGACGATGGCATAGATGGCGCCTAACACGAACAAGCAGCCAACTGTGATGGTTCCCAATACGTACAACGGGACTGCGAAGGCCAAGTGAGAGAACTGCATTGTATTTAATGAATGGGCGGGTCTTTTTGTCGTCCATTAACAGCATAATAACCGCAACTGGCCAGAACAGCCAACTGAGCAAAGCCCATAATCTATCATCACTAGTAAGGTCGGAATTCATCGGTTGTTGAGTCATTGGTTTCTCCTGAGCAGATAATATCGTTTGGACGTTTGAAATATTTTACATCCAAAGTGGACAAAAAGCAACCAATTTGCACAAATTGAGGGAGGGTTTGTTCTTATTCAACGAGGTTTTTAATATTTCCAAAAAAGGCAGTAGAATTATAAAATGAGTCGTGAACTGCGGATCGTTTTCATGGGTTCCCCGGATTTCGCTGTACCATCATTGAATGCATTGGCGAGTCGATATTCGGTAGTAGGCGTAGTGAGCCAACCCGATCGTCCTGCAGGGCGCGGCGGAGGACTTCACCAGCCCGCAGTCATAGAAACTGCCCGAAAACTTGAGATCCCTTTCAACCAACCCCAGAAATTGAATACTCCGGAAGTAATGACCCAGCTCAAGGAATGGGAGCCGGAGTTAATTGTGGTGGCTGCATTTGGGCAGATCCTGCGCCCGGCAGTGCTCGACCTGCCAAAATTCGGATGTATAAATGTGCATGGGTCGCTGCTGCCGCGCTGGAGAGGCGCTGCGCCCATCCAGGCTGCCATCCTGGCAGGAGATCATGAGACCGGAATCACAATCATGAAGATGGACTCCGGCGTGGATACTGGACCAGTCTTAAGTCAACGGGTGATACCGATCTCAGAGAACGAAACGGGGAAATCGCTGTTCGAGAAAATGGCTGCGCCGGGCGCGGACCTTCTCATCGAGACTTTGCCGGGATATTTGAGTGGGAAACTCACCCCCACACCACAACCCAACGAAGACGCGACCTATGCACCCATGCTTAAAAAGGAAGACGGTTTACTGGATTTCTCCAGACCGGCAATAGAATTGGAACGGCAAGTGCGCGCGATGCATCCGTGGCCCGGAGCCTATTTTGCCTGGAACGGGGTGACGATAAAAGTCCTAAAAGCCAGCATCAACCCCGGAAATAATGATCAAGGCGGGTACGAGGATCGAGTTGGAACCCTACCCAGCGATAGGAACCGCAGAGGGTGTGTTAATCCTGGAAGAGGTGCAACCTGCGGGGAAAAAGGCGATGTCGGGCAAGGCGTTTTTATTGGGAACCCACAACTGGGAAACCAAATGACCTGCAAGTCGTGATCCAGGAAAGCACCAAGGGATAATTAATTGATCGTTGCATCAAAAAGTATCCGGGAGAGCAGCATGCCAAAATTTATAGCCGCCATAGACCAGGGAACCACAAGCACCCGCTGCATCCTGTTCGATCATTCCGGGACCATCGTGGCTGCAGACCAAAAGGAACACGGACAGATATACCCCAGACCGGGCTGGGTGGAACATGACGCCCTGGAAATATGGGAGAGTACGCAACGGGTCGTGCGTGGTGCGATGGAGAAATCGGGCGCGGAGGTTGCTGAAATTGCCGCCATAGGCATCACAAACCAACGCGAGACAACCGTCGTTTGGGAACGCGAGACCGGGAGACCCGTGCATAATGCGATCGTCTGGCAGGACACACGCACAGATTCCATTTGCGCTGAGCTGGCACAAGGAGAAGGGCAGGACCGATTTAGAGCCAGGACAGGACTGCCGCTGGCGACCTATTTTTCAGGTCCCAAGATCAAGTGGATCCTGGATAACGTTCCCGGGATTCGGCAACGAGCAGAAAAAGGTGAGCTGCTGTTTGGAAATATTGATACCTGGCTGCTCTGGAACATGACCGGAGAACATGTCACCGATGTGACCAATGCCTCGCGTACACTATTAATGGACCTGAACTCATTGGATTGGGACGAAGATATTCTGCGCGTCATGGGGATCCCGCGGGCGATGCTTCCAAAGATCCGGTCTTCAGCGGAGGTGTACGGAAGTGCCAGGGGCGGACTGGGCGGGGTGCCGCTGGCAGGCGACCTGGGCGACCAGCAGGCAGCGCTTTTCGGTCAAACCTGCTTCACCCCCGGGGAAGCCAAGAACACCTACGGGACCGGGTGCTTCATGCTCATGAACACAGGCGAGAAACCTGTCCTCTCAAAAAATGGACTCCTGACCACGCTGGGATACAAGATCGGCAGCCAACCAGCCATTTATGCACTCGAAGGGTCCATCGCCATTGCGGGAGCGCTCGTCCAATGGCTGCGGGATAACCTGGGGATGATCGAAAAATCGTCCGATGTGGAAAGGCTGGCCGGGTCAGTGGAAGATAACGGCGGCGTTTACTTCGTCCCGGCTTTCTCCGGGTTGTTCGCCCCCTACTGGCGCTCGGATGCGCGTGGCGCCATCCTGGGCATGACCCGCTACGCCAACAAAGGCCACATCGCCCGGGCGGTATTGGAGGCCACCGCATACCAGACGCGGGAGGTGCTGGACGCCATGGAAAAGGACTCGGGAGTAAGGTTAACCTCCCTTAAAGTGGACGGAGGCATGGTTTTCAATGAACTCCTGATGCAATTCCAGGCAGATTTGCTGGGGGTGCCCGTCATCCGTCCCAAGGTCGCAGAGACGACAGCCCTGGGAGCGGCATACGCGGCTGGGTTGGCAGTTGGTTTCTGGAAGGATTATGATGAATTGCGGCTCAACTGGGGTAAAGACCGGGACTGGAAACCCAGCATGCCGGTCGAAAAACGCGAAAGCCTTTATGCCACCTGGAAGAAAGCAGTGAAGCGTACTTTTGACTGGGTTGAATAAAATAATATTGGCCATTTAATTAATGCGACCAACCATAGGAATGAAATCATGAATCGACAAGAGATTCTCAATTCTGTAAAATCCAATCCCCCCACCGTGCTGATCGTCGGAGGTGGGATCAACGGCGTTGGCACTTTCCGCGATCTCACCCTGCAAGGGGTGAACACCCTGCTGATCGACCGCGGCGACTTTTGCTCCGGAGCGTCAGCCGCCTCATCGCGGATGGCTCACGGCGGGATCCGCTATCTTGAGAATGGTGAATTCCGACTGGTGCGCGAAGCGGTGCAGGAACGGAACCGCATGATCCAAAACGCGCCCAGCCTGGTCAAACCACTGCCCACGACCATCCCCATTTTTAAAACGTTTTCCGGCCTGCTTAATGCACCGTTGAAATTCCTCGGCTGGCTGGAAAAGCCATCCGAACGCGGCGGATTGATCATCAAAATTGGACTCATCTTCTACGATGCCTTCACCGGAAAAAACCGGGCGGTGCCGCGCCACGTTTTTGACGGACGCAGCCAGGCGCTCAAGAAATATCCCCGGTTGAACCCAGGCATCCGCTACGCGGCAACCTATTATGACGGTATCATCTTATCGCCTGAACGCCTGACGATCGAACTCCTGCTCGATGCTGAAAAAGCGGGAGAACATGCCCGCTCAATCAATTATGTAAGCCTGACCGGAGTGGAAGAAGGGTCGGTCACATTAACGGATGAGGTGAGCGAAACCAAGATCGTCATCAAACCACAATTGATCATTAACGCGGCAGGTCCATGGATCGACGGGACCAACCGGATGCTGGGGCTGCCAACGCAATACGTGGGTCCGACCAAAGGCTCACACCTGGTACTCGATAACCCGGAACTGCGCCAAGCCATCGGGGACCACGAATTCTTCTTCGAAAACAAGGACGGGCGAATCGTGCTCATATTCCCCTTGTTCGACAAGGTAATGATCGGAACTTCCGACCTGCCGATAGCAGACCCCGACTCTGCGCGCTGCACTGATGAGGAAATTGATTATTTCATCGAGATGGTTGGGCGGGTGTTTCCCGATATTAAAGTCAGCCGAGAGCAGATCGTTTTTCGATTCTCAGGCGTGCGCCCACTTGCCTTCACAAAAGCCAAAAATGCCGGTCAAATCACGCGCGATCATCACATCCAGGAGGACAGGCTGGGGGATATCCCGGTGTTCTCCCTGGTAGGAGGAAAATGGACTTCTTTTCGTGCGTTCTCCGAGCAGGCAACCGACAGAGCTCTCATTTTCCTGGGAAAAGCGCGAAAAGCCAACACGAAGTCCCTGCCCATTGGCGCTGGGAAGGACTCCACCCCGATCAAGACCGAACCAATATACACTCATGAAGAAATCGAAAGCATGGCACAACGCGAGAAGATCGTCCATCTTGACGACCTGCTGCTGAGGCGTACCCTGCTGGCGTACCTGGGTCAGCTCACCCGCCCGTTGGTGGTGGAACTGGCTGATTCTCTTGGGGATGCGCTTGGGTGGGATGGAATGCAGAAAAAACAGGAAATGGAACGAGTAATTTCAATATTGGAGGAAAAACACGGGGTCAGGCTGTGAAATGGGTATGGTTGATTTATTGAAATTTTCCCAAATAGTGCGGAACCAATAAATGGTCAAGAAGATCATTCAAACCCTGCGAGACTCCACCTGGGTGGCTCCATTGCTGGCCATTTTGGGATGGGGATTTTATATTATTCAAGCATGGACCTATGCCCACATCCAGGCACCACTCCTTGATGAAGGAGGCTATCTTTATATTGGGGATTTATTCATCCGAGGAGTCATTCATCCATTCCAGGATTTTGGACGTAATACGTCAATATGCGCCCCTGGCATATCTCATTCCGGGTCAAATCGAGGCGTGGTTTGGCGCGAGTTTGACAACAGGCCGATTTTTTTCCGTTTTTTGCGGGTTGATGATCGTGCTCGCGATTTGGATAACCGCAAAAAGGCTGGGAGGAAAGTGGGCTGGAACGGCGGTAGTGTGGGGGATGGCATTGACCCCCATCTCCATCCAAATATACAGCCTGGCGATAACCGAGGCCTGGGTGGCGTGCCTGCTGGCATGGTCATTGCTGCTGGTATTGGGTGAAAGAAGACCGTTATGGCAAATTATTACCGGTGCATTTTTGACAGGCATATTGGTCATGATCCGCCAAAATCTTATACCGGTCATACCGCTGATGGCAGGATATATCTTTTGGCAACATGGGAAAAAAGCGGGGTTTTGGGCGTTAGCGGGGTGTTTATTACCCATCCTGGTGATCCATGTGGTTTATTGGTCCAATATCCTTGAAATATGGGCTACCTGGCTTCCTCCAAGCCTGACTCCCTTCCTGAATGCCTTCAGACCTCCCGTAATTGGATTTATCACAGGAATTAGTGTCAGTTTCGCAGATAGGTTGTCTGCTTTCCTGCAAGGAATCCGTTTTCATTATTTTACGATGGTCGGTTTTATTGTAACGTTGTTCCTTTGGCCAAAACGAAACGAGTGGACCAGACAAAGCGACCGTCGAATCGCCATTTTTATGGCTCTACTTTTTGCGGTACTAGCCCTTTTGCATGCATGGGCATCTTTTTTGGTTACAGACCCATACTGTACATTTTGTTTTACCCCATATCTTGCGTTTTTCGATATTACTGTTTTCCTGCTCATTGCGGTATCCATTTCAGCATGGAAAAAGCAAGTGTCAAAAATTTATCTGGCTGTGATCATTCTTTTTTTGTTGATCCTTTCGGCAGGATTGGGGTATGCTTCCTTTGAAACCTTTGGGACTTGGCTTCTATCCATAAAATTTCCGGCGATCACGCGTGGATTGGATCCGCACCTATGGACTCCATTCATCACCATATGGGATATTCTTGCCAACAAATATAAAGTTGATTATTGGACGAGCCGACTTTACGTGCCGATCGTCGTCAGTCTGATCATGGGAGTTATATTTTTATTTACTGCAATTCTCGTTCATAGAAAAACTATCAAGAAGCCTATTTGGGCAGGAAAATACTCCCTGGGCACCTGGCTGCTGATCGCCAGCCTTGGATTGGGAGTAATCCTCTCCCCGCTTATGGGCGGCTCATATCGGGAAAACGGGATCTGTGACGCTGACTCCCTCCAGGTCAATGAAATCATTGGCAAGACCCTGGACAGCCTGGTCCCCGCGGGCAGCCAGGTATTTTGGAATGTTAGAAATGCTGTGCCATTATTGGACGCTCCCGATATTAATATCTACTACCCTCAGATTTATGCAAATTCGACCTTTGCAGAAATTGGAAATTCAGAACAACTGCTGAAATTTGGATATTGGAATGAAGAATTGGCAAGGCGATGGTGGGAAGAAGCGGATTATATTGTGACAGAAACCAACTGGGCACAAGCGTATCGACCAGCGGACTTTGACCCTTCCCTTTTTGAAACATTCCAGACCATACCCCCCAATCCTTGTGCCCCGCAATCCTATTTGCTCATCTTCCACCGAAAGCCTTAGGGACTTCGATTTATTTTGACGGAAAACCCTGCCCAAAGTGGTAAAATTCCATCCCTATGCCTGACAATGCCAGCAAATTGAACGTGCTCGTTTTTGGAGCCGGGGCGATCGGAACTTATGTTGGCGGGTCGCTGGCTCTAACCGGCAACCGCGTGGTTTTTGTTGAGCAGGCACGCGCGGTGGAGGAACTACGCTCGCGAGGCTTGCGGCTGGATCTGACCATCAATGGAAAATCGGTCCATACTATCCACGACTCACGGGTGATTTTCCTGCCCACCCTTGAGGAAGCTCTCAGGTTTGGGCCATTCGATATCGCCATTTATGCATTGAAATCATTTGATACCGCAACTGCCCTGGACGCCATGAGACCTCACGCGGATAAAATCCCGCCAATCCTTTGTCTCTCCAACGGCGTGGATAATGAACCTGCCCTGGCGGGAGTAATCGGCAGGGAAAAAGTCATCGCTGGAACAGTGACTTCTTCCATAGGACGAAACCTGGTCGGCGATATCGTCCTTGAACGGATGCGGGGTGTGGGGGTGGAAGAGCGACATCAGCTGTCATTATTTTTGGCAGATGCACTAAATGCGGCAGGACTGAATGCAAAGCTATTCTTGCATGCTGCAGATATGAAGTGGTCCAAGATGTTGACCAACCTGCCTGCCAATGCGACAGCTGCCATCCTGAACATGACCGCCGCGGAGGTGTTTGACCATCCGGACTTATTCAGGTTGGAAATGAGCATGCTGCGAGAGACGCTAAGAGTGATGCACGCCAACCGTCTACGGGTGGTAAACCTGCCGGGCGTTCCTGTAAAGGCACTGGCGGTGGGAACCCGATTACCAGAGTTCCTCTCCCGCCCCCTGATGCTAAAAGCAGTGGGGGGTGGCCGGGGAGGAAAGATGCCGTCCTTCCATATTGACCTGTATTCTGGCAGGGGAAAGTCGGAAGTTGACTGGCTGAATGGAGCGGTTGTCAGATACGGTGAAAAAGTTGGAGAACCCGCACCGGTCAACAGGCTGCTGACCGGGACGCTGCAGGCATTGACCAAAGGTGAAATTCCACTGGGCACTTATCAACGTCAACCCGAGAAATTACTGGCTTTATATTCCAAACTCTAGTCCAGGCTTATTGATCCGAAATGGTTAATCCTCATGGATAAAAACATTCAACCTGTAAGCCCACGCGATACCGTTGAAGTACACCTGCCGGACGGACGCGTGCTAAGCGGGCCGCGTTGTGCAACAGCCGGGGATTTTTTACAGGCAGATCCCGGGTCGGGACCGGCACCACTGGTGGCAGCCATTGTCAACGGCGATCTGCGCGAGTTGACTTACGAGATAAAAATGGATGCCAGCCTTGCACCTGTTACCATGGCAGATGCAGATGGGGCACGGGTGTACCGGCGCTCCCTGACGTTCCTGCTGGAAACAGCCTTCGTGGCACTCTTCCCGGAGGCAGTCCTGATCATCGATCACTCGATCTCCTCGGGCGGCTATTATTGCCACGTGGCCGGGCGGGCGGTACTCCACCGAAATGAACTGCAACGATTGGAAGCTGAGATGAGACGCCTGGTGGATGCCAACCTGCCCTTCCTGCGGCGAGAAATTCCCGTGGCAGAAGCCATTACCTATTTCGAAAAAGAAAATTACCCGGACAAAGTGAGCCTGCTGCAACACAGGCGCAAACCTTACGTAACCCTTTACAGCATCGGAGAACACCTGGATTACCACCACGGTTACATGGTGCCTTCCACCGGTTATCTTAAATGGTTTGGCCTGGATCCGGCTAATAGTGGGTTCACCCTACGCTACCCGCGCCGGCGTGCGCCCACCACCATTGCTCCAAGCGAAGATTACCCAAAACTAATGGCAGCATTTCACCAGTATGGGGAATGGCTTGAAAGACTTGGGATCGACAATGTGGGAGCCTTGAACACCGCCATTAAAGAAGGCCGCAGCCGCGAGATCATCCTGGTGTCAGAAGCCTTGCACGAACAAAACATCACCGACATCGCCCGCCAGATCGCCCACCGGCGCAAGGAAGCGCGCATCGTGCTTATATCCGGACCTTCCTCTTCCGGCAAGACCACCTTTTCGAGACGGCTGGCGGTTCAATTGCTGGCGCTGGGGATTTCCCCCTTCGCCCTCGAACTGGATAGTTATTTCGTCGATCGCGAGAAAACGCCTCTCGACGATAAAGGCCAATTCAACTTCGAGGCACTGGAAGCCCTTGACCTCCACCTGCTGGGCGATCACCTATCCCGCCTCATTGCGGGGGAGACGGTTAACATGCCGCGCTATGATTTCAAGGCAGGCCGGCAAGTAAGCGGCGATGCCATCCAGCTTTCCGCCGACCAGATCATCATCCTGGAGGGGATCCACGGGCTGGACCCGCGCCTGCTTCCCGAAGCCTTATCCGGGCGCGCCTTCCGCATCTATGGTGCAGCGCTGACGCAGCTCAACCTTGACCGCCACAACCGGGTCTCCACGGCCGATACACGCCTCATCCGACGCATTGTCCGGGATGCGCGCGAACGCGGCTATACTGCCCAGCAGACCATTTCCCGCTGGGAATCAGTGCGACGCGGGGAAGAGTTGTACATCTTTCCCTACCAGGAGAATTCCGATGTGATGTTCAACT
This sequence comes from uncultured Chloroflexia bacterium, assembly GCA_963826215.1. Lineage (GTDB taxonomy): Bacteria > Chloroflexota > Anaerolineae > Anaerolineales > Villigracilaceae > UBA877. Next base: position 1,391,063 of record CAWGWL010000033.1, read on the forward strand.
CGGCGCTGGTTTACGAAATGTCAGCCCTTCAACCTTTGGCCGAGCCGCTCCTGCGCCAGGTGCCACGCGGCACACCCGAATTCATCGAGGCCAAGCGCCTACTGGCATTTCTCGAATGGTTCCTGCCTGTGGAAATCGACCTGATCCCGGACAACTCGATCCTGCGCGAGTTCATTGGGGGCTCGATCTTGCAAGATTTTAAGATCTGGAAAGCATAAACATCCCATGAATTTCATTGAAATATTTCTCATTGCGCTCAGCATGGCGATGGATGCCTTCGCCGTCTGCCTGGGTGCGGGGACACAGGAGAGCACTGCAGGTCCGCGGCCAACTTTCCGCCTGGCCTTTCACTTCGGATTGTTCCAGTTCCTGATGCCGGTCCTGGGATGGTTTGCAGGAGCGACCATCGAGCGCTATATCGCAGCTTTTGACCATTGGGTAGCGTTCGGCTTGCTGGCTTTCGTGGGTGGGCGCATGATCCTATCTGGTTTCAGCACGAAAGATAATGACGTAAAAAATGATCCATCGCGCGGCTGGACGCTGGTGCTGCTTTCGATCGCGGTAAGCATCGACGCGCTGGCAGTTGGTCTCAGCCTGGGGATCGTGGGGGTGACCATTTGGATACCGGCAGTGGTGATCGGCATCGTGACCGGACTGGTTTCCTGGCTGGGATTGCGACTGGGGAACAAATTGGGGGAGAAATTTGGTAAAAGGATGGAAATTGCGGGGGGGATTATCCTGATCCTGATCGGGATCAGGATTTTACTGGCACATTTGCTGGTGTAACAAACATCCATTATAAATAGGATGAGTTGTATTCTATTCTTATTAGATCATGTTAAAGTTGGGAATCTCTAAAGTCTGACAGAATAATCGATTAGGAATTTTTATCCAAACAACTGGTTCACATTATCTTCCATTTTTCCATCCAATAAAACACTAAAAGGATCAAAGGATTTGATAGCGAAAGAAATCTCGAGAACGAGATTGGTCAGCCAAAATATTGGGAATAAATCTTTTAAAACAAGTAAAGAGGTCGTCTCCTGGATGGGAGCCATGCAAGCCCAGGATTTTGGAATGTCGAAATGGGCAATCGGTGTAAGGCTTCCCGTCCCTTCTGAAGAAGATGTTGTCTGTGCGATAAACAGCGGAGAAATCCTTCGAACACATTTATTAAGGCCAACCTGGCATTATGTTTCCAGCGATGATATTTATTGGATGCTTGCATTAACAGCACCACAAATTAAACCAGCATTTAAATCCAGGCATATCGATTTGGGGATCACCAAGGAGAGTTTTAAAGAAAAGCAATGCGGTTTTGGAAAAAGCATTGCGGGATGGAAAGTATTTAACCCGGGAAGAGTTAATCACTGAACTCGCAAAGGTAAAAATTGCCACCGACCAAAACCGGGCCTCCCATTTGTTCGCGTGGGCGGAGTTGGAAGGGTTAATCTGCAGTGGTGCATTAAAAGGTGGAAAACCAACTTATGCTTTGCTTGAGGAAAGAGTCCCAAACAAAAAGAGCCTAGCCAAAGAAGAAGCATTGGCAACCCTTGCCAAAACATATTTTTCCAGCCGCAGTCCGGCAACCTTCCAGGATTTTGTTTGGTGGTCGGGATTACATGTAAAAGATGCCAAGCTGGGCCTGGATGCGGTGGCAACCGATTTCAAATCAGAATCCATTAATTCACAAACGTATTTGTTTACAAAATCTCCCCGCAGTTCCCGTAACAATTTTGATTCTGTTTATTTACTGCCTGCGTTTGATGAATTTATCATCAGTTACAAAGACAGAACCGCCTCCCTGCCATTTGAAACACACAAAAAAGCTGTTTCCGATAACGGCATTTTCAGACCAATCATAGTAGTAAATGGACAGGTCTGTGGAATCTGGAAACGGAAAGTAAAAAAGGATAAAGTATTCATGGAAACGGAATTTTTCGAAACTCCCAGTAGTACCATTTTAGAACAGATAAAAACGGCTTTTCACCAATACGGGGATTTTATCGGTAAGGAAACAGAATAATTTTCAATTGGTGAACCAAGCCTGATATTCGATTGTCCGGTGCATATACCCCGAGTCCTTCCTCCAACTTCATCAGGACGAAAATCCATTTAGAGTGACAATTTCACAGACCATATAACCAACAAAAAGCGCCTTGCAGAATAATCCACAGGGCGCGGAACTAATAATTTTGAAAATTCCCATCTAGCGCAAAAAAATAATTCCAATCGCAGCCCCCATCAACGCACAACCCAGGTTGACCATATCATTGTTCAACCAACTCCATCCGCGCACTTGAAAAGTGGGGGTACCACAGGAGTGGAGAGGATGTTTCTCGGTCTCTTTATCACATTTAGGGCAGCGATAAATTGCCTGCACTGTCGCGCCCAGAAGTGAATCAAACAGCGAGCCAACCAGACCAGCAAATAGGATTATTACCAGAATAACAAAACCATTCCCGGGAGGAGCCAATACTGCTCCCAGAATGGCAATCAAACCTGAACCAAACGTCGCAGCCAACGTCCCAAAGACCGAGACAGCCCCGGAGGTGCCTCTTTCCATGGGTTTCCAGGACGTGATCAGCCGAGGCAAAGAGGGGTTGAGAACGCCCAATTCAGTAGCCCATGTGTCAGCGTTGACTGCCGCAAGTGAGGAAGCAAATAACAACCAGGTCCAGGAGGCGTTGGGTAGAAAAAAATGCAAGCCAGCAAATATGGATGCGATGGCACCGTTGGCGAGCACCTGCCCAATATCCCGGGTACCACCTTTATCAAATTTTTCGTTCAAGGCAGACTTCTTTTTTCCGAACAACCGGGTGAGGGCACTTGAAGAGACAAAAAAAGCCATCAGGAGTACCGCCCACCTCCAGCCTCCAAGTCCGAAAATAATGGTCCCTTCGACCAAAGCTCCCCAAGCCCCTGATCTACTGAGGCTGTGGGCGCGGTATGCGACAAAGGCGATCAAGGCAGCAAACAGGAAACCGAGCAATATTTGAAGAAACATGATTTCACCAAACAGATTATGAAGTTTATTCCATCAAAATCTAGGCAGGCGTGGTAACGATGTACATCACCGCCAATAGAAACAGCAACGTTGAAATCACACCCCCGGCCCAAACGATTTTCGCCAGGAGACGCTGGGTTGGACGGCGATAGAAAATCAGGCCCGCAACCCAGCCGAAAATTGTGAAAAAGAGGCTAACTCCTGGAAGCAAGATCAAACCGGCCCCTGGGACCGGCTCGCCCACCGCTCCCGAGGGGAGAAATCCAAGTGGGATATGTCCCAACGAGGGAATCATTAACGATACCCAAATCAATAGTCCCATGTTCAGAAACAGCCCTGACAACCATAGGTATCGAGCAGTCAAACTCTCCCAAGCCTGGCTGACGACAAAGGCTGGGAATACCGACTGAGGAACGGCTGGAGAAAGACTGCCAAGTTCGATGGCACGCTGGATATTTTCCATGAACCCGGCTTTATCCAGTGGTGAAATCGCATACACCTGCCTGGTTGTAGCAATCAATAGAAGTGACTTAGCATCTGAAGCGAGAAATTCCACCGGTCCGAGATCCCGGTGGCGTCGAACTCCTGTTATCGCTCCTGGGAGGTGAAATAACGGCAACGGAATCGGGGAGGCCTGGGCTTCCATCGGCCTAACCCATTCCACCTCTGATACGGGGATTTGTTCCACACGCAGCCCCCAGGTGAGAATTAATTTTTCACGATCAATGCTGTAGTTGGCGCGATATAAGGAATAAAGCCAGTAAGTCAGAAAAGGCAGGGGAAAGAAGACGAGCGCTGCCACCAGAACATAAATTGAAAAACGCAAACCGATCGGTTCCTGGGAGGCAAGCACGGCAAAAACCGTTACCAGGACAGCAGATGAAATGGTCAGGGAAATCTGCAGGGTCAGCCCTCGACGGGGAGGTGGAAAGTCGGTCATCGGTTATGAAAACTTACGCATTTCCACCTGGATTGACCGGCAAACCTGATCGACCTGATCCTCAGTCATCACAGCTGAAAAGGGAAGGGCAAGCCCGCGACGCCCAAGGTCTTCGGTGACGGGGAAATCCCCAGCCCGATAACCAAATCGTTCGACCATATAGGGCTGCAGATGAATCGGCAGGAAATAAGGACGTACGGGAATACCTCGCATTTCAAGGCGTTTCGCCATGGCATCCCGATCAATCAATGGATTCAAACGCACAACGTAAACAAACCAAGACATACGGGTGGTGAATTTTTCAACAAATGGCGCTTCCACAAGAGGTATTTCAGCCAATCGTTCTCCGTACCACGCAGCCACCTGCTCCCGCTTGCGAAGGAGCTCCTCCAGGCGGAGCATTTGCGCGACTCCCAGCGCTGAAGACATTTCGTCGAGTCGATAGTTGTAACCCAGGTACGTGTGGGATAGCCATGTATCGCCAGGGGCGCGCCCCTGGTTGCGCAATGCCCGCATTAAATCGGCAGCCTGCGCATCACTGGTCACGATTATTCCGCCCTCCCCGGTGGTGATTTGTTTATTGGGGTAAAAAGCAAAAACACCGAAATCGCCAATCGTACCGGCTTTGCGTTTCTTGTATTCTGCCCCCAAAGCCTCACAAGAATCTTCGATGACTTTCAGTCCAAACTCATTGGCAATTTTTCGAATGGGATCCCAATCAGCTGACTGACCAAATACGTCCACCCCAAGGACAGCCTTTAATGTTCTGCGGGAAGCCGACCCTTTGCGAGATAACCATTTTTGGGCCCTTTCCCCGCCAGCAGTCAGGTCGCGTGCAGCTTCGCCAAGCAATGTGGGATCCAAATTACCGCTGCGCGGATCCACATCTACAAAAACCGGAACTGCGTTTTCAAATAAGAGTACATTGGTAGAAGCGACGAACGAGAAAGGGGTGGTGAGGACCACATCACCCGGGTTGATGCCAGCTGCCCGTACGCACAGGTGCAGCCCGGCCGTGCCTGAGTTGACACCAATGGCATGGGGCAGACCTGTGTAATTGATAAAGGCTTTCTCGAAAGCCTGGATCTGAGGCCCCATGCTTAGATTCGGGGTCTTGAGTACGTCAAGCACTGCCTGGCGCTCAATATCGGTCAGGTCGGGGCTGGACATGGAAATTTTAGGAATGTTTCTTTTATTCAAAGGAAATTACACTTTGGCGGGTAGTTTTTGATCCAGGGCAGGAGTAGAATTCCTCCGGGCCATCCAGGCCAAGATCCACAGCATCTTCCATACGGATCTGACCGCGCAGGAAAGCACCTTCCTCTGTTGCGAAGGCAGCAGTGACGATGTTACCCCAAACACGACCACTGGACCGGATTTCCACTTTCTGAGCGGTGATGTTGCCCTTTATCGCTCCCGCAACAATAACATTGGCGGCGCGAACATTTTCGCAGGTGACTTTGCCAGTCTCTCCCACAACAAGCAGACCTTTCAGTGCTATTTGCCCTTCAAAAGTACCCTCAACACGCACGCCACCTGAACCGACTATGCTTCCCTGCCAGATTACTCCAGCTCCGAGCACTGAAGTTATTCGTTCGACCGTTTGCACGCTGGCAGGAGGTGTGGACAGATTGTTATGCTTAAACATTGATTTTCACCAGATTGAATCGTATTTTATCATCTTCAGCGCAATTGGAAGCGCCAGGGCATTGATTTCCAAGGCTCAGGGACAGTATTCAACCCCACCCGTGGGCTGGTGATTATATCACCGGCTGGGACAGGGTATACCGGTTCAATCCAAAGACCTGAACCTGTATCACAGAGATTGATGCCGTTTAAACTGCCATCAATGCCAAGCGCCTGGGTCAATTTCGCTGGACCAATCGAATCGCGTCCATGGCGACGCACGGAAATAATCTCTGCGCCTTCAACAACTTCAATGCCCCGAATAAGTACTGCAGCTGGAAATCCTTCAGATTCTGTCACCGCATTCAACATCCAATGCTGACCATACGTAAAGTAAACATACGCGTTCCCAGGGGGACCAAACATCACTGCGTTGCGTTTCGTCTTTCCGGACTTCGCGTGGCACCCCAGGTCCTCCTGCCCCACATACGCCTCAGCCTCAACAATGGTGCCAGAAAGTCTCACACCTTCGAGAATTCGAACCAGCCGCGCGCCCAGTAATTCACGGGCAACGGTCAGCGTTGGGCGGTCATAAAAAGCCTGGGGAAGAATATTCACCACAAATCAACGAATTATCAAAGAAAAAAATCTATTTGTTCGCGCCGTTCATGGACAATTCTTTCGTAACCTTGAAGCGGACGTCCTTTTGCAGAGTCAAACGCAGACCTTCTTCCAGGGAAATGGACGGTTTGTAATTCAATTTCTGGTCAGCCAGGGTTAAGTCTGCACACAGGCGCGAAACGCCTCCGGAAGTCTGGGCACTAAAGATGGTGTTCGTTTCGCTTCCGGTCACCTTTAATACCAGATTTGCAAGAGCGCGAATGCTCGTTTCTTTTCCCGAACCGATGTTGATCACCAGTCCATTCAAGTTTGGAGCGGTGGCTGCCGCGACCATGGCTGATACCACATCATTTACGAACACATAATCCCGGGTCTGTTTTCCATTTCCATTAATTACCAGGGTCCCGTTCCTGACCGCCTGTCGAAGGAAATACGGGACGACAGGCGGACTGGAGGCAGGCAGATGCTGCCCCGGGCCATAGGCATTAAAAATTCGCAGGCTGACGGTCTCAATTCCCCATAGGCCCCCAATCGTCCGAATATAATATTCAGCCGCCAGTTTCGAGACAGCATAGGGTGAAGACGGGCGAGGGGTTTGTCCCTCTGTGAGGGGCTGGATATCCTGGGTGCCATAAATTGCACCTGAAGACCCGAAAACAACCCGCCTGACACCCACATCCCGCATGGCTTCCATAAGGCTGACCGTTCCCCCTACGTTGACAGCATTATATTCACGCGGGTACAGTATGGATTCCGGAACCGATACCCGCGCTGCCAGGTGATAGACGCAATCCACCTCCTGTAGAAGCGTCCATAGCTTGGGGCGGTCATTGATATCTCCGCGCGTGAAGTGAACATCCGGTGAAAGTGCCTGCGGATCTCCGGTGGAAAGGTCATCGATCCCACGTACTTGATGACCTTCCCGGGCAAGCTGGTTGGCAAGTGATGAACCGAGGAAACCGGCTGCACCTGTGATGAGAAAATTCATATGCTGGATTATACCCTCAAGGTCCACCTGATTTCCTGGTCCAGGAAGCTGTACCGGCGATGAGAAGACCCAGACCCCCAATCAATAAATCGCGACCGCGCATCAGCAGAATCAGGCTAATTGCTGCAGCTTTTCCTATCCCAAACCCGCCGAGAATGAAGACCTGGCTGGCTTCCAATGCCCCCAGGCCGCCGGGGAGGGGCACAATAAAGGCAAGCCACCCTGCGGCCCAGGCTGCGATCGTTTTCCAAAATGTCAGGTGAATCCCCAGGAAAGAAGCCATCAGGGCATATTCAGCAACCATCCCTGCTCCTGCCAATAAGGAGACGCCCAAAGCTGCCAGCAGGTTGGAGAGATGGCGCCGGCAAAAATTCCCCGCCAGCCATTCAGCCGCGCGAAGAAAACGAAGGGCTTTTGCGTTTTTTGGGATAAATGGGATGAATCGAACCAAGGCAGTGAGGGGATACCTGCGATGATAGAGCATCACTATATGGGCAGGAGGCCACATGATCAACAATAATAACCCAGCCAGTTCCCAAGAAAAAACAGATTTGCTTTCCGCCAATGCGCCCGCCCGGAAGATCGCAGTCAGCCCCAAAGCCAGGAGAATGAAATCGATCAGAAACTCGAGGATTTTGTCCATCAAGACCGAGGCAGTCGCACGTGTGAAAGTCAGCCCATATTTACGCTGCAGGAACAGGACTTGCAAGGGTTCTCCTCCGACTTGCGGCCCCAGCGTAAAATAGCTCACAGCAAAAACAGCTATACGCACCGCGAGGAGTGGAAAATATGGTATATGCCTGGAATCTGCACGGGCTATGATCCACCAACGCAAGGTTACAAGTATATATAAAATGGCATTGGCTGCCAGGATAACAGCAATTTCCCACAACTGAAGGGAGCGGAAGGCAATCCAGATCTCCGCTAAAGGAGCATTATTTATCACCCACCACAGTAGGAAAGAAAAAATTATTAATACGAGGAGACGTAATATCCACTTTACCGGTGAACGACTTGCAAGCTTTTTTTCCCGCTCCATACCGGGAATTATAACGCGGTCGACTCAGGCAATGCCAACCCCGCATAGTCGGGGGTGTTGAAGATAACTGCATGAGGGGAAGAAAAGCATTAGCCTCGGGGTGTGTTCTGAATTACAATAATTCCTCTAAAACAATACCTTTGCGGTAAAGCGAATGGAGCCTGTTGCATGATCAAAATGCTCTCCGGAAATGAAGCAGTTGCACGTGGGATGTGGGAAACGGGAATCGCTGTGGCCTCGGCTTATCCTGGTACTCCCAGTACCGAAATCCTGGAGAACTATGCCCTTTTTCCGAACGTGTATGCCGAATGGGCGCCAAACGAAAAAGTGGCGGTGGATGCAGCCATAGGAGCGGCATATGCCGGACGGCGCGGGATGGCTGTCATGAAGCACGTGGGTCTGAACGTGGCAGCGGACTCTTTCATGTATGCATCCATGACCGGGCTGGAGGCCGGGCTGGTGATCGTCACCGCTGATGACCCTGCAATGCATTCAAGCCAGAACGAACAGGATAACCGGACCTTTGCAAAATTTGGGCGTGTCCCATGCCTGGAACCTTCAGACAGCCAGGAAGCAAAAGACATGGTAGGCACCGCATTTGAATTGAGCGAACGGTTCGATACCCCGGTACTGCTGCGGCTGACCACCAGGATCTGTCATTCAGCGAGTGCGGTGGAACTGGGCGAACGGACCTTTACGGATGAGGAAGTAAAGAAGTTCCCGCGCAATCCTGCCAAATACGTCATGGTGCCGGGCAATGCGGTCAAACGGCATCCGATCATCGAACAGCGGATGCGGGATATTGCCGTTTTTGCCGAGAGCTTTCCATATAACCGTGTTGAACCCGGATATAAGAAATTAGGGATCATCACTTGTGGAGTGGCCTACCAGTATGCAAAGGAAGTCTTTCCGGAGGCCTCCATCCTGCGACTGGGGCTGACCTGGCCCATGCCGGAACAGATGATCCGCACCTTCGCACAATCGGTCGACCGGCTGATCGTCATCGAAGAACTCGACCCCTTCATCGAGGAAGCCGTGCGGCTGATGGGAATTTCCGTGGAGGGGAAAAGCATCTTCCCAATCACAGGGGAATTCGACCCGCGGCTGGTGCGGGAATCTGCCATCGCTGCGGGCTTGTTACCCGAGTCCGCGCATATCCCGCTGACGAACCTCCAAACCGGTCCTTTACCCGGGAGACCTCCCGTGCTCTGTCCAGGCTGCCCTCACCGTCCAACTTTTTATATCCTTAACAAACTCAAAGTGCCGGTAAACGGGGATATCGGTTGTTACACATTGGGATTGATCCCGCCGTTGAGCGCCATCCACACCTGCGGCTGCATGGGTGCGGGAATCGGTATTGCACATGGAGCAGCGAAAGCCGGCAGCCCGGAACATCATGTGGCAGTGATCGGCGATTCGACCTTCTTCCATTCTGGAATCCCCGCACTGGTCAACGTGGTTTACAACAAGAGCCCTGTCACAACCGTCATCCTGGACAACCGGATCACCGGCATGACAGGCCACCAGGAAAACCCCGGAACAGGCCGAACCCTGCTTGGGCAGGAAACGGTCCAGGTTTTACTCGAGCCGCTGGTACGTGCCCTGGGCGTGAGGAACGTGCATTCCGTGGCGGGGTACGATGTGAAGGCGATAGAGAAGGCACTCAAAGAATACGTCAAACTGGATGAACCCTCGGTGTTGATCGTCGAGGAACCCTGCGCTTTACTTCCGGATGTACGCAAGCGCTGGGTGCCGCTGGAGGTGCTGGCGGATGAATGCAATGGTTGCACACTGTGCTTCCGCATCGGGTGCCCGGCCATTTTAAAAAGCGAAGAACTGGACGAGAAAACCCAGCGACCCAAGGCATTGATCGATGCCAGCATGTGCACCGGTTGCGAAGTATGCGCACAGATCTGTCCACGGCAGGCAATCCCGTTCCACCCGGTGAAGGTCGAGGCAGGTATATTATGAAAAAACGCATCGACTTTCTTCTCGCAGGGGTAGGCGGCCAGGGGACCATCCTGGCAAGTGATGTACTGGTCAATGTTGGATTGGCGGCAGGGTTCCAGGCCAAGCAGGCCGAAGTTCACGGCATGTCGCAGCGGGGGGGCAGCGTGACCAGTCACGTGCGCTGGGGTGAGGTGGTATATTCCCCACTAATCGGTGCAGGCGAAGCGGACGTGCTGCTGGCTTTCGAAAAACTCGAAGCGCTGCGATGCGTGAACGCCATGCGTCCGGACGCCCTGGCATTGATCAATATGCAGGTCATCGAGCCGCTTACGGCGATTTCAGGCGACCAATCCTACCCAAGCGACGATACCATCCAAAAGGTTTTCGCCCAACTAACCCAGCATGCGGAATATATCAACGGGGAGGAAATCGCAGAATCGTTGGGAAACATAAAGGCTGCCAACGTGGTCCTGCTTGGTGCACTTTCGGCCCTCCTGGAACAGGGCGGGGAGACCAGTGTTAGACTTAACTCCAGAACTTTGGTTGAAAATCATCACAGAGCGCGTTCCACCAAAGCACGTGGAGTTAAACCGAAAGGCTTTCCAGGCCGGGCGCGAGGCAGTTCGATAGAGCTAATAAACACTCCTTTCCAAATAGATTAGAAAGGATTAAAAATAACCGGAGACCACTCAAACATGGTCTCCGGTTTTCGTTTCAATTCCTCACTTGTCATCAATAATTACAAATACTCGCGTTCCATTGAGGATTATTTCGCTTTATGGACGTGCTTAAGGGCATAATCAGCCCCACGCTTCAACGCATCCACATTCTTGGGCAACAGGTTCTTGTGACGACCCGGCATGTGCGCGTTCAACGCGGCCTCGATATTATCCAGAGTCAGAACCGGCAGCAGCGCCAATAAGGCTCCGGTGGCGACGACATTAGCCATGCGGCGGTCGCCGGCTTCTTCAGCAATTTCGTTACACGGGAGGGAAACCCAGGTAATATCGGTGCGGGTCACATCCCGGTCCACCATCGATGAATTAACAACCAGCACACCGCCAGGTTTGATCATTGGCTCATATTTATCAAGCGAAGGAAGGTTCATGATGATGGCTGCTGGGGGATTCTGAACCAGCGGGGAACCGATCTCTTCGTCGGCAATGACCACGGTACAGTTGGCGGTACCCCCGCGCATTTCCGGACCATATGACGGGATCCAGGTCACTTCCTTGCCAACGTCCATGGCTGCGTAGGAAAGCACCTGACCTGCGAACATAACACCCTGTCCACCAAACCCAGCCAGAAAAACTTCAGTTTGCATGGTAATTCTCCATAATTTCTCTTTTGTGTCCAGAAAGCTTAGCTATAGCTTTTTTTCTCTACGGCCCGTTATTTTTCCGGGAATATGTTCGATAATAATTTTCTGACTCGTGAAAATGAGGGTTAGAATTTTAACGCTGCCACAGATGGGGAAATTTTGTAATCGCCGAGTGGGAAAGCGGGAATCATATGTTCTTCAAGCCATTTGAGCGACTCAAGCGGGGTGACTCCCCAACCGGTGTTGCATGTGGAAAGCAGTTCCACCATCGAGAAGCCCAGCCCGTGAACTTGCGTTTCAAACGCGGTCCTGATCGCTTTCTTTGCCAGGCGGATATTCTTAGGATCGTGCAGGCTGCGCCGGACGATGTATCCGGCTCCATCCAGTGTTGCCAGCATCTCTGACATTCGGATGGGGTAGCCCTGGGTCTCCACATCCCGACCATTCGGCGATGAGGTGGTCTTCATGCCCGGCAGGGTGGTAGGAGCCATCTGACCGCCGGTCATGCCGTAAATAGCATTGTTAATGAAAATTATCGTTATGTTTTCACCGCGGGCCGCAGCGTGAACGGTCTCTGCCATACCGATCGAAGCCAAATCGCCATCCCCCTGGTAGGAAAAGACGATCCGGTCAGGTAATACGCGTTTGATGCCGGTGGCCATGGCCGGAGCACGCCCGTGAGCAGCTTCAACGAAATCAACGTCAAAATAGTTATAAGCGAACACGGCACAGCCAACAGGTGCGACCCCGATGGTATTGTCAAGAATGTTCATTTCCCCGAGCACTTCCGCCACCAGGCGGTGCGCAGTGCCATGGGTGCAACCGGGACAATAATGGGTTGGGGTATCTGTGAACCCCTTTGGACGGGCATAAACCAGGTTTTCGGGATTAACCATCGTAACAGCCATAGATACCTCTCATCCTACCTTGCCATCATCCGCTGATACCAAAGATCTGCGGGATCATCTTCCAGCTTGCCGGGATCCTTGATCATTTCATGGATCTCATGTACGAATTCATCAGGGAAGGGCATAACCCCCCCGAGCCGACCATAGAAACGCATCGGGACCCGGTTCCTGACGGCGGATTGAACGTCTTTGAGCATCTGCCCGGTATTCATTTCCACCACAAGAAAGGATTTCGCCTGGCTGCACAATTGCTCCACCCGCTTATACGGGAAGGGGTTGACACTGATGGGGCGGAACAACCCCACTTTTAGCCCCAAGGCACGGGCAGCGCGCACTGCCGAAAGTGCGATCCGCCCAGCAGTGCCAAAACCGATCAGGATATATTCTGCATCGTCAAGGTAATATTCCTTGTAACGGATCTCATTTGCCTGGGCTTCCCGCCAGCGTCCGAGAATGCGCAGGTTGACCTTTTCCTCGGTGGGGACATCAAGGTAGATCGAACTCAGCAAATGCCGCTTACGTCCTTTTGCGCCACTGACCGCCCAATCGTATTCCTTGCGAATCACCGGCTGCATTTCGGGGAGATGGATTGGTTCCATCATTTGACCGATGGACCCGTCAATCAAGATGGTGACAATGTTCAAATACTTGTGGGCCATTTCGAAGGCAGCCGGCATCAAATCCACTGCTTCCTGGATCGAGGCAGGAGCCAGAACGATGGGATGATAATCCCCGTGTCCACCGCCCTTGCAGATCTGGTTGTAATCGCCCTGGGAGGGTGCGATGTTCCCCAGGCCGGGTCCGCCGCGCATCACATTAACCAGCACCATCGGGACTTCGGTCCCGGCGATATATGAAAGCCCTTCCTGCATCAAGCTGATACCCGGGCTGGAGGAGGAGGTCATCACGCGAGCGCCGGTGCAGGCTGCACCATACACCATATTAATAACCGCCGGTTCACTTTCACCCTGGACAAAGGCACGCCCCAGTTCGGGCATGCGATGGGAGAGGTATTCGAGGACTTCATTCTGAGGGGTAATAGGGTAGCCAAAATACGCTTCCAAACCCGCGCGCACGGCTGCCTCGGCAATGGCTTCGTTGCCTTTCCACATTTCACGAGCCATATCAATTCCCTCCTGCAAGCGCAGGGGCGGGAGCCCTGGTCACTTCGCGGTAAACGGTGATAGCTGCATCCGGGCAGACCAAGGCGCAGATTGCACATCCGGTGCACCCTTCCTTGAAAATATGGGTCGGGTGGTAGCCCTTGGAGGTTAACTTTTCGTTATCCAATTCCAGGACCTGGGGTGGGCAGGCTGCATTACACAGTTCGCAACCCTTACAATACAAATCGTTGACTTCAATCCAACCTTTGGCAGGCATTAATGGAGTCTCCTTGATTCAGTATTAAGACAGTTATAGTCGAATTTTCCGCCTGATTATTATGGCGGTTTCCGGGAATGTAGGGTAGTGCTATGCGTCATCCCGAATGAGAACAAACTTCCTCACCTTTTAGAGCATGTTGCGACGAAAAAGAACCCATTGGCACCATGTTGACAGTGCTTCACAAGCTGTGTAGAATGAACCATGAAAATGGAAACATGTTTCCTGGTGGTTTTCGCCGTGTTGTAGGCAGGTACGGAGGCACAAACAGATGGTAGAAAGTGCGATCGATTACCAAATTGTCATATTTACGTACCGCCATTGCATCACCGGGGAACTGGTGTTAAGGGACAAACGCTTATCAGATCACATTAACGAACGGGTGGACACGATGCTCAATTTACGCAACGTGTCGATCGCCAGGCTGGAGAATCCAGCCCGTATCTTGCACAAAATGACGACAGCCGTGGTTCCAAAGTCAGGAATCGTATTGATCTTCGAACCCGCCCAAAAGGCGATCCCTCCCTCCAACCGGTTCTTTGGCTATATCAAAAAGGAAAAACACGAAGTGTTTTTAATCATGGACGGCATGGAAGTACGCGGTGTCCTGCATACCCAGATCAACCCTGATTTCAGAGCCGTGCTGGTCAATTCACCGGACGCCTTCCTTCCCATCACCCAGGCGACCATCCACCTGGAGGCCAAGCTGGAGATGGCCATCCACCAGGATGCGATCCTGATCAACACCCAACGAGTGCGGTTCCTCGGCAAGTTGGAAATTAAATCCCCCACCATCCCGCTGCCACCCCAGGAAGCGTCAACAACCTAATTCCCCGGAGGCCATCATGCCCATCCCAGTCATTATCGACGCCGTCAGGACCCCGATCGGTGCCCTGGGCGGTGTTTTGGCTGCCGTCCGCCCCGACGACCTGGCAGCCCATGTTCTCAGAGCTATTTTGGAACGGAACCATCTCGACCCCGTATTGGTGGAAGAAGTGTATTTGGGCTGCGCCAACCAGGCGGGGGAAGATAACCGCAACGTGGCACGGATGGCCTTGCTATTAGCCGGGTTCCCCGTGGAAGTGGCAGGCGTGACCGTCAACCGGTTATGTGCGTCCGGACTGAATGCCGTGAACCAGGCGGCAAGGGCGATCAAGGCAGGCGAGGGGGAGGTTTACATTGCCGGAGGCGTGGAGTCGATGAGCCGTGCCCCCTATTCACTGCCAAAAGGCGAATCCGGATACCCATTCGGTAACCTGACCGCGTACGACACCGCGCTGGGTTGGCGTTATCCCAATCCGAAGATGCAAGAAAAATACGGTACTGAACAAATGGGGGAAACCGCGGAAAATATTGCCCAAATGAAACCTCACATCACCCGCCAGCTCCAGGATGAATTCTCCGTCCGATCGCACCAGCGCGCCATCGCGGCGATCGACTCCGGTAAATTTGCAGAAGAAATCCTTCCGATCACCATTTCACAACGTAAGGGAGATCCGAAGGTAGTGGAAACGGACGAACGCCCGCGCCGTGATACAACATTGGAAAGCCTCTCCAAACTTAAGCCAGCCTTCCGAAAAGAGGGAGGGACGGTGACCGCGGGAAATTCCTCGGGGTTGAATGACGGGGCAGCCGGACTGCTCCTGATGAGCGAAACCAAAGCCAAAGCACTGGGTTTGAAACCGCGGGCGCGGGTTTTATCATCCGCTGCTGCCGGGGTGCCCCCACGCATTATGGGATTGGGTCCCGTCCCAGCGGTGCATAAAGCCCTCGACCGTGCCGGCCTGTCATTGAAGGAGATCGGGTTGATCGAATTGAACGAGGCATTCGCGATACAGTCCCTGGCGGTGATCGAAGACCTGGGCCTCGATCCGGAAATAGTTAATGTAAATGGCGGGGCAGTCGCTCTCGGCCATCCATTGGGATGTTCGGGAGCACGCATCCTGACCACCTTGCTTTACGAAATGGAACGGAGGGCTTCCACGGAAAAACACCCATATTACGGCCTGGCAACCTTATGCGTGGGTGTCGGACAGGGAGAAGCGACCATTATCGAATGGGTCGGATAATCCGAAGCCGAATTGACCAGCAGCGCCGTGGAACTTCCACGGCGCTGTGACGTCTAGAGAATAATCCTTGATTGCCCCCTACCTGCAGGGGGAATCGAGGCGTAAAATCATTTATCAACCATAATGACCAGAAGGATATTAGGAGTTTTCCATGCGTCCCAAAAGTTATATCCCGGTTTCCTTGCTAGTAATTACAATGGCTGCCTGCAACCTGGTAAACACACCTGCAACGGGTACTCCAATATTTTCAACCGAGACACCAATTTCTCCCACCAGCACCGAGACATCCAGCCCTACCATTACTGTAGGGATCCTTCCAGCTCCGACCACTCCGGGGATGGCGGTGGTGACTTCCCCCGCCCTCACCCATATCGCTTTCCAGGACGCCAATAATGGCTGGGGAGTGGCAAGCAATGAAAGCGGTTATATCGTGCGGACCACGGATGGTGGATCAACCTGGCTGAATGTCACCCCGCCCGGTTTGACCGGTGTTGGCTACTCCAGCAATCTTAGCGTGCTGGATGTTAATACCGTCTGGTTATTGGTTCCAAATGCTGATTTTTTTACGGGCAGGTTATTCCGCACAACTGACGGGGGAAATACCTGGAGTTCATTCGATGTGCCGTTTGGTGGAGGCATGCTCCAATTCCTGGATGCCAGCACCGGGCGTATCCTGGCTGATCGAGGGGCAGGCGCGGGGTCACAATCAGTGGAATTATTCCAGACCTCAGACGGTGGCGCGTCCTGGATGAGCGTTTTTAATGACGACCCAACCCGTCCGGATTCGTCCACTTCCCTGCCGCTTAGCGGCATCAAGAACGGGATGACCTTTATTGACGCCAACACCGGCTGGGTAACCGGCACACGCCCGATAGATGGTGAAGTCTATCTATTCGTCACACATGATGGCGGTATTTCCTGGGAACAACAGAGCGTCCCCTTACCCGCCGGGTACGAAAATTACATGTATATGCCGCAAGCACCAGTTTTCTTTGGAAGCAGTGGATACCTGCCGCTGATGGTTTACCTGACCAGATTTAACCGAGTTCACTTTCTATTCCACAAGCGATGGCGGAAACAACTGGACCGGGGACCCGACCAATGCAAATATGGTGGTCAAACCGGGCCAGTACTCCTTTGCGGATGCAATGCATGCCTGGTGCTGGGACGGTGGTTCAACCCTGTATTTCACGTCAGATGGTGGTCAAACGTGGGGTGGATTGGGGACAAGTCTCGATCTTAGTGGAAGTTTGTCGCAGATCGTATTTGTTCGTGAAAACCCGGGACAATTCATCGGGTGGGCGCTCACAGGTCCGGACGCTGCCGGTCACTCACAATTATATAAAACCACTGACAATGGCGGAACCTGGACTGCACTGCTTCCATAAATCCACCTCTCCGGCAGGGATTTCAATCCAGGCTGGGTGTGCTGGTTTGTTTAGGAGAATGATATGAATCGGAAACTAATTTTCCCCGCACTGGTGCTAGCGACGGCTTTGATGGGGTGCAATCTTCAATTCAACTCCCCGAACACTCCACCCCTGCTTGTTACTGACACACCCATTCCTACCGCAGTCTTTACGAATACACCGGTTCCAGTCACTACCGATACGATCTTGCCTTTATCTACAAACACACCGGTACTTTTCATCACCGATACATTCGAACCGTCCGCCACCTTTACGCTGACCCCGAATGTTACCACCCCCAGCGCTTCCCCCGTGCCCTCTTCTGTCCCCGAATTATCTGTGGACATATTGCGGAACGCAACCTATTTTGCTCCCTACTTTGGGAGGACGGTAAAACTAGTGGACGGAGCATTTACCGAAGGGTCAGGCGCGACCTATTATTCGGTACAGGTCCTCGGCATTTTCGCTTATGGGGATATAAATGGAGACAAGAAACCCGATGCCGCAGTCATTCTGGCAGAGAACCAAGGGGGAACCGGCGTTTTTGAATCTGTGGTGGCCGTCCTGAACCAGAGCGGAGTCCCTCACCAAATCAGCCAGGTTGAGTTGGGTGACCGGGTGGTGGTCAATAGCGCCAATATTTCCCTGGGCGTGATCCACTTGAACATGATCACACACGGACCCAACGATCCAATGTGTTGTCCCTCCCAGGCTGAAACACAATCCTACTGGTTGCTTGGAAATGATCTGTGGCTTATGGAAGTAACTTCAGGTCCAACCGGAGTTGAACGCTCGATCAACATCACTTACCCCGGGAACTGGGTCAGCGTAAGCTATCCCTTCACGGTCAATGGAAGCGTAGCCATTTCTCCATTCGAAAATACCTTGGACTACGAGGTCCACAAATTGGATAAGACAAAAATCGACTCAGGGTCTCTCCAGGTTTCCTCTGCAGGAATGGGTACCCCAGGGACATTTATTAAAACATTCAACTTGAGCAGCACAGGCTTTTCCGGCTTTTTAGTAATCCAGTTCAAGGACATCAGTGCTGCTGACGGGTCCATCCTGGCGCTCGATTCGGTTATTGTTAACCTGCATTAGTCGAGCCAATTGATGATACCCGGGATGGCAAGTTGCCATCCCGGTTTTTATTGTCGGGGACTTTTTTCCCTGGATTGTATTTCCGCCGGGATAGGTTGGTTGATATTTATTTCCGGGACTTTCCTTCCACCTTCGCCATAAATTTCAGCTCGTCGATGACAAACCGGTCGTGTGCTGCTTCGCCGATTAATTCAACCTCATCCCAGGCCTGGACCTTGAAAGTCAGTTTTCGACCATCGATGGCAACCAATTCCGCCCGGGCGCGGACCTGCATCCCTACTGGCGTCGCAGCCAGGTGGTGCACATCAATATGCCCGCCTACGGTCGTCTGGCCAGGCAGCAAATGACCCAGCAATGCCACCACGGCTGTGCTTTCCATGAGGCCCACCAAAGCAGGGGTGGAGAATACAAGCAAACCACCGCTGCCCCAGTGGGAAGCAGTATCAATATCAGTAACGGTGTGCTCAAAATTAGCGAAAAGACCGGGAGCAAGTTCTGGCATCAATCACCTCAGGAATATCCATTTTCCATCGATTATATCTCCACATTTTCTTAACACTGTATAAGTATTCGCCTTTATACTCTCCCTTCCAAACAGGCAAAAGACTATAATTCGGGGGTTAAAAATCGAAATACTCTTGTTGTAATTGACAGTGGAACGATGAACTCAACAGGAATTTGGAAGATAATATGATGTGGAAGATCTTAATTGAAATATTGGATTTCTTATATATATTGACCCTGGTCGGAATGGCAATCTACGGATTGAACAACCTGGTCTCGGTTATCCTTTACCTGCGCACAAAGGACCAACCAAACCGCCACGCCCAGCATGAGCCACCGGATGAGTGGCCGATGGTAACCGTACAATTACCCACCTATAACGAACGATACACCATCGCGCGTCTTATTGCTGCGGTCGCCAGGTTTGATTACCCGCGTGACCGGCTCCAGATCCAGGTCCTGGATGATTCCACAGATGACACAACGACCTTGATTAGAAACCTGGTGGAAAAATATGTGTCGAAGGGACTGAATATCGCACTTATTCATCGTGACGACCAGACCGGGTTTAAAGCAGGGGCACTTTCTGAAGGTCTAAAAGCAGCCACCGGCCAACTGGTTGCCATTTTCGATGCTGATTTCGTTCCGCCTGCTGACTGGCTTAAAAAGACCGTACCTGAGTTTGAAAACATTCATTTGGGATGCCTCCAAACCCGCTGGGGTCACATGAATGATAAATATAATTCCCTGACCCTGGCTCAATCCCTGGGGATCGATGGACATTTCATCATCGAGCAAACCGCCCGTTCCCGGAATCATCTTTTCATGAACTTTAACGGAACTGCTGGAATTTGGCGTAAAGCCTGTATTGAGGATGCAGGTGGATGGCTTTCCGACACCCTGACTGAAGACCTGGACCTGAGTTACCGGGCGCAATTATGCGGCTGGCAGATCGATTACCTTTCCGACATTGTAGTCCCGGCAGAATTACCAGCTCAAATCGAGGCATTTAAAAAACAGCAATTCCGATGGGCCAAAGGCAGCTTCCAGACCCTCAAAAAATTAATCTCTTCCCTGTTGAAGGTAAAAGAACCCTGGTACAAGAAAATGCTGGGAATCATCCATATTACCGGGTATTTGGTCCATCCGCTCATGCTCGGGACTCTTTTATTGATGCTGCCGGTCGGAATTTTCTCTCCCCAAGTGTTCAAATGGATGCCGTGGATGATGATGGCTGCGTTCGCACCGCCCCTGATGTACCTCCTGTCTGCCACAGAACACCTGCCCAAATTGCGTGATCGCCTGCGCCTGATCCCCCTGTTGACGCTAATCGGATTCGGGCTTTCCCTAAATAATTCTGTAGCTGCCCTGGAGGGTTTGTTTGGCAAGAGTTGCGGAAGCTTTCTCCGCACCCCAAAATTCAACCTGACAAACCGCAAAGGCAATTGGGCAAACAGTTCTTATAACATGCCAATCAGCTCGATGGTTTGGGCTGAACTGGGGCTGGGGTTTTATGCCCTTTTCACAGGCATCATCCTGGCGGCTCACCAGGGCTACCAACCATTACCATGGCTGCTTGTCTACGCGGCTGGTTACTTTTACATCGCCGGATTAAACCTGGAGCAGAGCGGCCAACTAACCCGTTTGCGAAACAGAGTACCCTCGTAGCCAGTCCAGGTAAAAGCCGGATGTAACCAGCACATTAAAAGGACGGGGTACCTCCCCGTCCTTCTTACGCTACTATGCTATCACGGTATATTGATTCACCCTGCTAATGATAATTGATCCTGCGGTTTACCAATTCGGGTAAGAGGAAGTATAATCCGCCGCGGAGTCATTCATGCCAGCAATTTACCCCTTCACTGCCATTGTCGGACAGGTGCGCATGCGGCGAGCGCTCATCCTGAATGCGGTTGACCCGCGCATCGGCGGAGTACTGATTCGCGGAGAGCGCGGCACTGCCAAATCCACCGCGGCACGCGGCCTGGCTGCACTGCTGCCAAAAGTTCGGGCAGTTCGCGGTTGTCGGTTCGGCTGCGACCCTGATCAGCCTGCGTCGTTGTGCACCGAATGCCGCGAGAGGGCAGCTTCCGGGGAACCGCTGCCTGTGGAAGAAAAACCAATCCCATTCATCAACCTGCCCGTCTCAGCCACCGAAGACCGGGTGGTGGGCACACTCGACATCGAACAAGCCATTCAAAAAGGGGAACGTCATTTCGAACCGGGCGTGCTGGCAGCTGCCAACCGCGGCCTGTTATACATAGACGAAGTGAACCTGCTCGACGATCACGTTGTAGATGTGCTGCTGGATTCAGCAGCCATGGGAATGAACATCGTCGAACGCGAGGGGATTTCCTTTACTCATCCCGCACGTTTTATCCTGGTCGGCACCATGAATCCTGAAGAAGGCGACCTTCGTCCTCAGTTGCTAGACCGTTTTGCCCTTTCCGTGGATATCACGGGTATCCGCGATGCCCGCGACCGGGTGACCATCATCGAAAATAACCTTGCATTTGAATCTGACGCCGAGGCTTTTCACAAACTATGGCAGCCGCACGAGGATAAACTAAGCAGGATTATTGCCCTAGGCACGAACCATGGTCGATAAAGTAACTTACACTCGCAGAGACCTGCTATCCATTGCCGCGCTTACCGCGTCCCTGAATGTGGATGGTCACCGGGCAGACCTGGTAATCCTCAAAGCGGCGCGCGCTCATGCGGCATATGAGGGCGCGATTCGATCACGGAACGGGATATTGCCCTGGCAGCCGAATTGGCTCTCCCCCACCGCATCAAGCACGGTCCTTTCCACCAGACCGAGATATCACCCGAACAATTGCAGGAACGCATCGAGCAATTGCAGGGTTCATCCGCAGAAGGCGAGCCATCAGAACCGGCCGAGAAAGAACCCGACTCGGAAACTGTAAAAAAAAAGTAATCAGCGAGGCGGAAGAGCAGGATAACCCAGATCAACCGCCGGATGCGGAACCTTCCCCTCAACAAGCGGTTTTTGGCCCGCAAGATGCGCATTGGTGGGACGGTGGGAAAAAGGTGAAGGTCGGAGAGACCTTTGACCCGCGCAAACTTGATACCCCGCTCGACAAATTAACCCGTCAACATTCCGGACGACGTTCGCGCACGCACACTGAGCGCAAACGCGGGCGTTACATCCAATCCAGACCGGCTAACGGCAAAACTGATGATGTAGCTTTTGATGCCACCATCCGGGCGGCAGCACCTTTCCAAAAGCGCCGAACCGAGCAACGCAAGAAAGTGGCTTTTGCCATCCAGAAGGGAGACTTGCAGCGCAAGGTTAGGGTCAAGAAAGCCGCCAACCTGATCCTGTTCCTGGTGGATGCATCCTGGTCGATGGCTGTGGCAGAGCGGATGACGGCAACAAAGGGGGCGATTTTATCCCTCTTGACGGACGCCTACCAGCGACGCGACCGCGTGGGACTGATCGTCTTCCAGAAAGACCGGGCAACCCTGATCCTGCCGCCGACGAATTCCATTACCCTTGCACAACGAGCCTTATCTGACATTCCAGTAGGTGGCAAAACTCCACTTTCGGCAGGATTGTTTATGACCTACCAGGTACTTACGCAAGAAGAAATGCTCCATCCAGATGTGGAACCGTTGTTAATAATCCTGACGGACGGGGCTGGAAATGTTTCCATAGGTGTACTGCCGCCACAGGAGGAAGCCTTTGGGTTCGCTGAACAGATCGCCGGGCGGGGATATCGCACTGTGGTGATCAACATGGAGCATGCATCCTTTGATCAGGGTCTTGCCCAGTCGCTGGCTGACCACCTCGAAGCCCCCTGTTACACTTTGAACGAACTCAAAGCCGAAAGCCTGTTAAATACGGTCAGGCAGGAAATGGCCGAGCCGAAGAAGAAATAAAAAAACGCCTTCGGGCGTTTTTTTATTTGGCGGTGCGAGTGCAGTTTCTACCGGCAAGCTTGGCAGCGTACATTGCCTGGTCGGCAGAGTGCAGGACTTTTTCCCAGGTGTCCCCGTGGTCCGGGTAAATCGCCACTCCAATCGATAATGTGGCTTTAAGTTTTACACTCAGGTGTTCGATATCCAGGGATAAAAACGTGGTCCGCAAATGCTCGGCACGTTCATGACCCTTCGTTAAGTTCAGTTCCCGGCATGACAATAAGGAACTCTTCCCCACCAAAGCGACAGGAAATATCGGAGCCACGCACATCGGACTGCAATAATTCTCCCAACTTTTTCAGGAGCAGATCTCCAGCATCGTGCCCATATGTGTCATTGAATGCTTTGAATCCATCGATGTCAAGCATGATCAGACAAACGGTACTTTTTTCACGTTCCGCCCGTTGAAACTCCCGGATGAGCGACTCCTCGAGGTAACGCCTATTAAACAAACCGGTCAGTGAGTCGCGGGTAGCTTGCTCCTGAAGTTGAGCATGCAACATTTCAATTTCCACGAGCTGGTTCCGTAATTTTTGATTTGCTTCCCTTAATACAACCTCATTTTGTTTGCGTTCAGAAATATCACGAGCCACGGTCTGGATGTGGATTGGAGCGCCGTTATCATCGCAGACAAGCTCGGTGTTAACCTCAACAGTCACTTTCTCCCCGCTTTTCTTAATAAAATCACGTTCATAGAGCGGAATGATTTCCCCTCTCGTTAGGGATTCCAGAACGATGTTCGGTCTCTTGTGCTTGCGCTGAAATATCCATCATGGATAGTTGGGATAACTCGGCAACCGTATATCCGAGAAGATCAGCAGCACGTTGGTTGACCTCGATGTGCTTTCCTTTAACGTCAAGAATGAATACAGCATCATGCGATTGCTCGAATAATGCCCGGTAGCGGTGCTCGGCTTTTTCCCGCTGCCTGATCTCCTGCTGGGCTTTCTCGTACAGACGACTATTTTCAATCGCCACCGCGGCCTGGGCGGCAATGGTTTCGAGTAAGCGGATCTGCGCAGGGTCATAGGCATTCGGTTTATAACTCTGCATGGAAATGACACCCACGACGCGTTCACCAACGATCATGGGCACCCCCACATATGCGCGAGTGGGTGTGCCACTCGTCTTAAATATTTGATAAGTCGTAATGGCATCGGGGGAGGTAATGTCCGGGATATAAAGTGTCTGACGGTTATTGATCACGTATCCACTTAATCCCGGGTTTTGTCGAATTTCCCGGGGGGGAATTTGCGGGTATTCACCTCTATCGTAGGCAAGCGGGTGCTGGATCAAGCTGGTATCCGGGTCAAGAAGACCGATATAGAAAGCCTCCACGGGGAGAACCTGCCGGCATTTGTCCAACAACGTTTTTAGCACCTGATCCATTTCGAGGCCAGAGGTAAGGGTAATGCCGATATCAAAGAGAGCGGTCATCTCTTCGGCCTGCTGGCGCACTTCTTCAAATAAGCGGGCGTTTTCGATGGCTCCCGCGGTCTGTGTAGCGATCGTTTCCAAAAGCCGGATCTGATCCGGGTGATAAGCGTTTGGTTGGGTACATTGCATGGAAATGACACCAACCACCCGGTCCCCCACCAACAGAGGAACCCCAACATACGATCTGCTTGGGTCGCCTCCAAAATCGATGGCTTTGTATTTGCGAGCGGCTTCTTCTGCAAGGACATCCGGGATATAAAGCATTTGCCGGGTTTGGATTATGTACCCGGTTAAACCGGGGGATTCCCGCATTTCGTTGGGAGGTAATTCGCTAATTTCTCCCTTGTCATAAAAGAGGGGAAAACCGATCAATTCAGATTCATGGTCATAAGTTGCAATATAGAAAGCTTCAATGGGAAGGACGCGCTTGCATTTCTCCAGGAGAGCTCTCAGGAGTTTGTCCATTTCCAGGCCGGAATTCACTGCAAGACCAATATCGAGCAGCGCTGATAATTGCTGTGCGCGCTGCTGGGCCTCTTCCAATAAACGGGCATTCTGGACAGCAATCGCAACCTGGTCGGCAAACACATTCAACCGGTCTGCGTGGCTTTGGTTATAAAAGTTCGGTGTCAAACTGGTAAGGTCCAGAAAACCGATCACTTCCCCTTTTGCCTGCAAGGGTGCTCCGGCGTAAGAATGGATCCTTTCCAATCCCTTCAGCACCACCCAGCTCTTATTATGCCGGGTGTCCGGAATTACCAGTGCCTGACCGGTTTCCATCATCTCGCGAAAATTTGGGACTTCGTCCAAAGAATAATCAGAACGTTTTACTTCCAGCCCATGCTCACGATATCCATGCGAACGTGCCACATGGACAATGCTTCGATCTTCGAGCAACAGAACAGTGGCCATATCGTATGGTACGACCTGTCCGACATTGTCCAGCAGGCGATCCAGCACTTCTTCAAAGGAACGTGAACTGTTCAATGCCGCGGCCGTATCTCGCAAGGCTTCAGCCATTACGCGCTGTTCGTGTTCTGCCTGCTCAATGAGATGGAGTTCTGTTATTCGGTCCATAACCTAGAATAGATCGATAATATCCGTTTGTGGATGAAAACCGCACCCCCCGTGCCAGCAATACCCAGGCACCAGGTGTGGTCCGCCTTTCCCAGTCCAATATACTATTATATATGGCTATTGTGGATGTAACAACCTTTACAGAATTGTATGTCAAAATCATTGCCGGAGTGGAAAATAGTACCTGGATAAAATATCCTAAACCAAAGAAATTGTGAATGAAGGATTTTTCGTTTGACTTCATACCCAGTTCCATGTGGATGGATAAAATGCAATCAATCGTCTTTGGTTACTCTCTGCTATAATCTGCCGCGATGATATTGCTTACCGGAGGGACTGGCTTCATAGGTCGCGTGCTAACCCGCCAACTGGTGGAAACCGGCCACCAGGTCCGCATTTTACTTCAGCCGTCACTGCGTACTCCCCGCCTGCCTGCCGGAGTTCCGGTAGAAGTTGCTGTGACCAGCATGGGCGACGTGCAAGGACTGCGAGCTGCCATGCGAGGTGTGGATACGATCTACCATTTAGCAGGAGGCGAAGGACAGGGCGGGCGTGCCAACTTGCAGTCGCTGGATATTGAGGGCACCCGCGCCTTATGCCAGGCAGCGGCAGATGCACGTGTGGGAAGATTCTTCTATTTAAGCCATCTGGGCGCGGACCGAGCTGCCGGATTCCCGGTGCTCAAAGCCAAAGGGATCGCTGAGGAATTTATCCGCAAGTCCGGGGTGCCCTACACAATCCTGCGCGCCTCGATCTTGTTCGGTCCGGGGGACGAGTTCACCACAGGTCTGGCCATGCTGCTGACTGCCGCGCCCGGTTTTTTACCACTGCCAGGCAAGGGTGAGACACTCCTGCAGCCTTTATGGGTGGAGGACCTGGTCACTTGCCTGATCTGGTCGTTGGATAATCCGGAAACACTTAATCAGACCTACGAGGTGGGAGGCAGCGAATATATCAGCCTGCGAAGCTTGACTATGACGATCATGGAAATCATCAAGAGACGGCGCTGGCTGGTGAATTGGCCCATGCAATCCATGCGAACCCTGACCATTATCATGGAATCGATTTACCCGCGTTTCCCGGCTTCCATCTTTTGGCTGGATTACCTGGCAGTCAACCGTACGTGCCCGCTGGACGCAATCCCGCGCAATTTCGGCCTGATGCCTGCCAGGTTTGCTTCCCGGTTGGACTACCTGCGCAACGTCCCCTGGACTCAGCAACTTCTGCGGAGGCTGTTTACCCCCTATGCCTGAATGGACCATCCACTTACTGGAAACTCCCGAAGAAATGAGTATGGTCGAGTCGCTCCAAAGCAAGGTATGGAGCGGTTCCGACACGGATGTTATTCCAGCCCACATGCTACTGGCAGTCGTCCATAATGGAGGGCTGGCGCTGGGTGCATTCGTGGGGATCGACCTGGTGGGAGTTGCGTTTGGTTTTCCCGGCACATACTCAACACCAGACGGCCCCCGCTTGAAACATCACTCACATATTCTCGGCGTCCTGCCAGAATGGAATGGGAAAGGGATCGGTTTTGCCCTCAAGCGTGCGCAATGGCAGGTGGTTCGGAAACAAGGCATTGATCGAATCACGTGGACGTACGACCCTTTGCTCAGCCGTAATGCCCATCTCAATATCAGCCGGCTGGGTGCTGTGTGCAATACGTACCGGCGATCCGAATATGGGGACATGCGCGATGGTATGAATAAAGGTCTGCCATCAGACCGTTTCCAGGTGGATTGGTGGCTGAATACCAAACGGGTGGAACGACGCCTTAGCCGAAGGCCGCGCACATCCTTATCGCTCAACCACTACCGCACCGCCGAGGCGACCATACTGGAAGCCAATATTGACCCAGGATCTGCTCCCCAGTTGCCAGAAGGGATTCCCTCGCTCACCGGGACGCTACTATTGGTTGAAATCCCCACCGAATTTCCAACATTAAAAGCTACTTCATTATCCATAGCACGTGACTGGCGGTTTTATACCCGCGAGGTTTTCGAGCAAGCCTTCCAAAATGATTATCTGGTCACCGATTTCATCCGGGATAATGGTCACAGCTTCTACGTCCTTACGCACGCAGATTCCACTTTTGAGGAGGATAAGGATAGCGCTGAAGCGTGAAGCATCGAATCAAAAACAGACAACCCTTGCGAGCTGTCTGTTTTTTTATTGGTTCTATGCAACCGGGTATAACACCAATCCTACAGTGCCCGGGCCAAAATTGGCAGCCAGGGAAATGGCGAGTTCGATCAGGATCGATTCTTTGCAGTTAAATCTCTTTTTCGCTTCTTCCATTAAAGAGTTGCCTGAAATAATATCGCGTGCATGGACAATGCCCAGGTATATTTGCTGATTGCCAAATTCCTCCTCGGCCATAGTGATGACACGCTCCAAAGCTGCTTTGCGGGTGCGAACCTTTTCCACCATATCCACCACCCCATTATTTAACACCGCGATCGGCTTGACATTCAGTATCGATGCCAGCGCAGCAGAAAGGGTCCCAACGCGGCCACTCATGCGGGCATAGTCGAGAGTATCCAGGGTAAGAATGATCCGGATCCTGTTGCGAACACCTTCCAGATAATTTATTATTTGCTCAACACTTTTCCCGGCGCGCTCCAGTTTGCGGGCTTCGCGACACATCAACCCCAATCCCAATGAACCTCCGGTAGAATCGAACGGGATTACATTAAAGGAGGATTTTAGTTCCTGGGCAGCAGCGACTGCCGAGGCATACGTGCCTGAGAGCTTACTGGTAACATGCATGGATAGAATGGTATCGCCATTTTGCGCAACCCGGTTATAGAATTCCATAAATTGATGAGGGGAAGGCTGGGATGTCTTGGGAATTTTCCTGGTTTCATCCACCAACTTATAAAACCCTTCGTTGTCCAGGTCGACATTCTGAAGGTAGGTCTTTTCCCCAAATTGAATGTTGATGGGAATGACATCGATGCCAAATTCTTTTTCCCAACCAATGGGAATATCTGCCGCGCCGTCGGTAACGATACGTAACATATCTGCCTCCTTGGCAAACGCTGAATCTCATCCATCGTTGAATCCACCACGCAAAATATCGAAGCGTGCTCCAGCGCTTCCGCATGGGTACCCAGGTCCTGCGATGGAATTCTCCAGGAGCGGGATTTAATATATTTAACCCCGCCTGGTTTTGGAAGTTCCACTATAATACCACTTCGCGTCTGAAAGAATATTGAAATTGATAAAACATTTGTGCTATAATTGCGCTAATCCCCATTAAGAGGTATGTATGTCTGCTAACGTCATCCGCGTGGTTGGTGCACGCGAGCATAATCTAAAGAACATCACCGTTGAGATCCCGCGTGACAAACTTGTTGTGATCACCGGTCTGTCAGGGTCCGGAAAATCCTCACTGGCATTCGACACTATCTTTGCTGAAGGTCAGCGAAGATATGTGGAGTCTCTTTCTGCTTATGCCCGCCAGTTCCTGGGACAGATGCAGAAACCCGACGTAGACTATATCGAGGGCCTATCTCCGGCCGTGTCCATCGACCAGAAAGGAACCTCCCATAACCCACGCTCCACCGTTGGAACGGTCACCGAGATTTATGACTACCTGCGGCTGCTTTACGCGCGGGTCGGGATTCCGCACTGCCCGATCTGCGGGCGGGAGGTCGTCAAGCAATCCGCCCAGGAAATTGTGGATGCGGTTGGTGCACTTCCGGAGGGGACTCGAATCCTGGTCCTGTCTCCGGTGGTACGCGGCCGAAAGGGTACCTACCAGGCAGTTTTCGAGGAGATCCGCAAGGCTGGGTTCGTGCGCGTCAGGGTGGATGGGATCGTTAGCAACCTGGATGAAGAAATCAGCCTCGACCGGTACAAGATCCATACCATCGAGGCGGTGGTGGACCGGCTGGTGGTGTCCCGTTCCGGGTCTGACGATGAACGGAAAGCAAACACCACGCGTTTAACGGATTCTGTTGAAACCGCGCTCAAGTTTGGGGATGGATATCTGACAACCCATGTCCTGGCGGATAAAGCGGAAGATAACCACGACCTTCATTTCTCCGAACACCTGGCATGCCCGGAGCACGGGATCAGTATTCCTGAGATCGAACCGCGCACATTTTCCTTCAATACCCCTCACGGCGCATGCCCGGACTGCCAGGGATTGGGAAACAAGCTGGAAATTGATCCCGACCGTGTGATCGACCCGGAGAAATCGCTAGCAGATGGTGCTTTGATCGCAATGGAATGGAACAATGTGCGGGATGAAGGGAATCCCGGTTATTACTGGCAAATGCTGGAAGCCATGGCTGAACATTATCACATTGATATGAATAAGCCAATAAAAGATTTACCGGCAAAGCACCAGGATCTTGTTTTGCACGGCACACAAGGTGAAAAAGTCCGCATCCATTACCATAACCGCGATGGGCGCGAGGCAACATTCGACACCGCCTTCGAGGGGGTGATCGGGAACCTGGAAAGACGCTACCGCGAGACAAACTCGGAATACATCCGGGAGAAGATTTCGGAATACATGAGCGACCGACCCTGTCCCACCTGCCAGGGTAAACGCCTGCGCCCGGAAGCTTTGGCGGTCACCGTGGATGATGTCAACATCCTTCAGATCACCGAATGGCCTGTCCTTCGTTCGCTCGAGTGGGTCAAGCACCTGGCCGGAACGGGAACGCCTCTCACCACCCGCCAGAAAGCCATCTCCGATCGAATCCTGAAAGAGATTGTTTCCCGCCTGGGATTTCTGGTGAACGTGGGACTGGAGTATCTTACATTACACCGGTCTGCCGGGTCACTATCAGGGGGGGAAGCCCAGCGTATCCGCCTTGCGACGCAGGTGGGCTCCAGGCTGGTAGGGGTCCTGTATGTGCTCGACGAACCCTCCATTGGTCTCCACCCGCGTGATAACGATCGGCTGCTTACAACGCTAAAGGGGCTGCGTGATATCGGCAATACCGTGCTGGTGGTGGAACATGACGACGATACCATCCGCACAGCAGATTGGGTGATAGACCTGGGTCCGGGAGCAGGTGTTCACGGCGGATACATCATTGCACAAGGAACCCCCGAACAGATCATAACCCATCCCAAGTCGCTCACCGGGGCCTATCTCTCGGGTCGAAAACATGTACCGGTGCCCAAGAAACGTCGCAAAGGGAATGGAAAGACCCTTGCAATCGTTGGAGCCTGTGCAAATAACCTGAAAAATATCACCGTCAGCATTCCGCTGGGCATGTTTGTTTGTATCACCGGGGTCTCGGGGTCGGGAAAATCGTCCCTGATGACCGATGTACTTTATAACGCACTTGCCGCAAAACTAAACCGGGCGCACACCCTGCCTGGTGAATTTGAGCGCATCGATGGGATCGAGCACCTCGACAAGATCGTAAACATCGACCAATCCCCCATCGGACGGACGCCCCGCTCGAATCCCGGGACCTACACCAGCCTGTTCGAAGAAATACGGAAACTCTTTGCCGAATTGCCTGAAAGCAAGGTCCGTGGATACCGACCTGGGCGGTTCTCTTTCAATGTGCACGGTGGACGCTGCGAAGCCTGCCAGGGGCAGGGCGAACTTCGAATCGAAATGCAATTTCTACCGGATATCTACGTGCCCTGCGACGTTTGTCATGGCAGCCGGTTTAACCGCGAAACCCTCCAGGTGCATTACAAAGGGCACAGCATCGCGGATGTGCTGGACATGACCGTGGACCAGGCGCTGGAAGCATTCTCTGCCTTTCCACACATGATGAACAAGCTTAAACTCCTGCAGGAGGTAGGGCTCGGTTACATTAAAGTTGGTCAACCTGGAACTACATTGTCAGGCGGCGAAGCTCAACGCGTGAAACTGGCCAAGGAACTATCCCGGCGTGCCACCGGATGCACCCTGTATGTGCTGGACGAACCATCAGTGGGGCTGCACGCAGCGGATGTGCACAAGCTAATCGAGGTGCTGCAAAGGCTGGTTGATACCGGAAACAGTGTTCTGATCATAGAGCACAACCTGGAGATCATCAAGGTGGCTGACTGGATCATCGACCTGGGTCCTGAGGGCGGTGACCTGGGTGGAGAACTAGTGGCGCAAGGCACCCCGGAACAAGTGGTGGCAGTCCCGGGGTCCTATACAGGTTCGTTCCTAAAGAGCCATATAAAAAAGCAAGTCAAATCCAGGCATTAATCTATACGAAATTTGCCACACTCGCAAAATCCCTTAAGTTCAGGTAGAATAAGGTCCTCTCCTCGCGCCGGCTAACCACCCGGCGCAGATGCACAATGGAAACGGACGGGAAAAACTATGACCATTTCTAATACGATCGACTCATATCGCAAACGACGCAAACAACCGCTACCACTCATCCTGGGTGGAGCGGCAATTCTGCTGGTTATCATTGGGGTCATCATATTAGTCGTTTCCCTGAGCAGGGGGGGGTTCACCCTTTTTCCCACCAAGACTCCCACCCCCACCATCACCCCCAGTCCCACAGTTACATCCACTCCAACGCAAACACCCACCATCACCTCCACACCTACAATAACGGCAACACCCACAGCATCGCAAATCTATCCATACGTTGTCAAGGATGGGGAGTACCTCTCCACCATCATCCAGGCGCAAGGGCTGGGTGACACCCCCAATGCGCTCATTATCATTTTTATGCTTAACCCCACCATTGACCCAATCTCCGGTTTCATCACCGTGGGTCAGACGATCCTTTTGCCGCCTCCAAATTATCCAATACCCACTCCCACAGCCTTACCCACCGGACTTGCTCCGGGGGCAAAAATCACCTATCGCGTCATGCCGGGAGACAGTCTTGGCAGTATTTCCACCAAGTTCAATAGTACCATCCCGCAACTCCTGCTGGATAATAAAGCCGTGCTTAAAGATGGACAAGCTTCCATCATTTATCCCGGTCAACTGCTGGTGGTTTCGATCAACCTGGTGACACCGGTGCCAACGGTACCAACAGCTACTGCAACACCGTAACTGGGAAATCCAACCCCCGGCCTCCAACGAAGCCGGGGGTTTTTTCACCAACCCCTTTGACATTCTGTGCTCCTCAGACTAAAATGATAACGACATTGTCGAATCAAATAATGAGGAACAACATTGAGTAACTGGCCGGGTAAATTCGTTATCGGTCTAACAGGCAATATTGCCACAGGAAAGAGCGTCGTCCGGCGCATGCTGGAGCACCTGGGTGCTTATACCATCGACGCTGACGCTTTATCCCACCGTGCCATCGCCAAAGGCGCGCCTGGCTATCAACCCGTGGTGCTAACCTTTGGAAATTATATACTTGACCAACGCGGAGAAATTGACCGGGGAAAACTTGGCCGCCTGGTTTTCAATGATCCAGAAGCGTTAAAAAGCCTCGAGGAAATTATCCACCCCCTGGTGGAACAAGCTGCCGATTTGATGATCCGACGCGCCACCCAGCGTGTTGTCGTTATTGAGGCCATCAAGCTCCTGGAAGGAAAATTGGCCGGTCAATGTGATTTAATCTGGACATCCTACGCACCCGAATCAATCCAAAAAAACCGGTTGATAAAAAAGCGTGGCATGAACGAACAGCAAGCGCTCCAGCGCATCCGATCCCAGCCGCCGCAGGAATTAAAAACCGCCGCAGCAAGCGTTGTCATCCAGAATGCGGGGACGTTCGAAGACACGTGGAAACAAGTGGTGGAAGCCTGGAAAGTAATATCCCCGGTCACGGATACATCTCCGTTGGTCTCGCAAAAGGCCGGGGTGGACGAGCTGGCTGTCCAGCGCGGGCGCCCGCGTGACTCGGCAAATATTGCCGAACTCATCACCCGGCTTAGCGGCGGAGCACGCTCGCTTTCACCAGACGACATCATGGCTGCTTTTGGTGATAAAGCATTTCTGCTGCTTACCGCCAATAAGCGATTGGTCGGGCTGGCTGGCTGGCAGGTGGAAAACCTGGTGGCACGCACCACGGATCTCTACCTTGACCCGGTTATTTCGGTGGACCAGGCACTAAAAACCATGGTGAGCGAAGTGGAAGGCGCCTCCCAGGACCTGCAGTGCGAAGCCTCCCTGCTCTTTTTGCCACCTCACCTGGCGACCCAGGAAAATGTTTGGAAGGAAATGGGCTATTCCCGCCGCACTCCACAAACGCTGGGGGTGCAGGCATGGCAGGATGCTGCTCTTGAATCGCAACCGCTTGATACCATCCTGTTTTTCAAGCAACTCCGCCAGGACCGCATATTACGACCGATCTAGATGAAGGTCCATCGCGGTTATATGATCGGGATCCGGTGCAGGAGTACCAGATCCCTCCTGATCCACTTTTCTAGTCTTGCCACACTTTTGCCGTGCTAAATAACTTTTTTATCAATGTCCTCTTCATTTTTCAGCGTCTTGACTGGCTGGGTGTCATTGACATCTTTTTGGTCACGTTGATCTTTTTTGGTGTGCTGTATCTCGTTCGAGATACGCAGGCCATGACCCTGCTGCGCGGCATTATCCTGATCCTGGTGCTGATCACCCTTCTGACCAGCCTGGCAAATCTTCCGGCATTCTCATGGCTTGTCCGGACAGCCCTGCCGGCAATGGTATTTGCAATCCCGGTGATTTTTGCCCCTGAAATCCGGCGCGCGTTGGAGCGCATTGGACGAGCCGGAACTTTCTTCCGGGTTTCCGATAAAAATACAAGCCATGAAATGCAGCAGACCATTCAGGCGGTGGTGGCAGCAGCTGCCCGGCTTTCCGCCCGTCAACATGGAGCCCTCATTGTTTTGGAGCGTTTCGATAACCTCGACCAATATATCCATAGTGGGGTCATCCTCCAATCCGATGTCACTCCAGAAATGTTGATGCAAACCTTCTACCCCAACACTCCCCTCCACGATGGTTCGGTCATCATCTCAGGGAAGAAAATTGTAGCTGCGGCATGCGTCATGCCGCTCTCATCCAGCGGTATCCTGACCCGCTCGCCAGAGCGTCAAATGGGGCTGCGCCACCGTGCTGCATTGGGAATTTCGGAAGTCACCGACGCAATTGCGGTGGTTGTCTCAGAGGAGACGGGTGCCATTTCCATAGCTCATGCAGGCCGCATTATCCGCCGGCTGGATGTGGAACGGTTGGAAAACATTCTAATTGCCTTCTATAACCCGGAGAAATCCCACCAAGGAAACTTTTTCCAACGGCATTTCCCCTATTTGTTTTCTCATAAGGATGAATGAAGCATGTTCCGCTGGCTGGCTATTAATTTCCGTACCTTCCTGCTGGCTTTTGTCCTGGCTATCGCTGTCTGGGTGACAGCAGTCACTGCTGCCAATCCGGATGTAACCCAGGTTTACCCTCATCCTGTGCCCATCGAAATTATTGGACAAGATCCCGGAATGATCATCACGGGCGGTGAAATACCCCAGCAGGTGGAAATCAGCCTGCGCGCCCCTCAATCGGTTTGGAACAAGTTGATATCCGGTGATACCCCAGTCCGCGCAGTTGTGGACTTAACCGGCCTGGGTGTCGGCACCCATCCAGTCAACGTCCAGGTGCAAATTGGGGTCACCCCTGTTCTCATCATTTCCGTTACCCCGCAGACATTTGACCTTTCGATGGAAAAGCAAGTAACCCGTTCCCTGGCAATCGACTTGACACTATCTGGCAGCCCAGCCATCGGTTTCCAAGTGGGTCCTGCTGAATTGACTCCGGCAAATGTGGTGATAAGCGGGGCGGAGAGCCTCGTATCGAAGGTCGACCATATTTATGCCACCCTAGACCTGACCAACGCCCGGCAAAACATTACCGCTTCATTACCTCTTCAAGTGGAGGACGTGAACGGCACTGCCATCATCGGCCTGGCAGTCCTGCCGGATAACGTGCAGGTGAGCCTTCCCATCATCCAGCAGGGCGGATACCGCGAATATGGCGGTCAAAGTAATGACAGTTGGGAATCCAGCCAGCGGCTACAGTCTCACCAGCGTGGCAGCCTTCCCACCCATCGTGACGGTCTATTCTGCCAACTCAGATATCATTGATTCCATGCCCGGTTACGTGGAGACCACTTCGCTCGACCTGGGTGGCGCGCAATCAGATATTGAAAAACAACTTGGGATCGTCCTGCCCCCCGGGGTTACCCTCATCGGCGACCAGTTCGTGATGGTTAAGGTAGGTATTGCACCCATTGAAGGCAGCCGCCCACTTGGTTATCTCCCGGTGGAAATTACCGGGTTGGTAAAGGGGCTGCAAGCTCATCTATCGCCGGTAACGGTGGATATCATTTTATCCGGCCCAGTCCCCGTGCTCGATGCCCTGGCATTCAGCGACGTACATGTGATAGTGGACCTGACCGGGTTGACCCCCGGTACTTACCAATTGACTCCCACTGTCACTTTGTTACAACAAAACCTGGTTGTTGAATCCATCCTGCCTGGGACAGTGGAAGTGGTCATTTCCAAACCCGGTGCGAGCACACCCACACCTTAATTCCCACTTTGGGGGATGGGCTCTGCTATTTCTTTTCATTGGTGAAAATTCATGAAACCTGTTGTTGCACTGGTTGGACGCCCCAATGTGGGCAAGAGCACATTATTCAACCGCCTGGCGGGAGAACGCCTGGCGATCGTGGACGATACTCCGGGCACCACGCGCGATCGCATTGTTTCCGAAGGAGAGTGGAATGGGCGACCTTTTGATGTAGTTGATACCGGTGGCATCGATCCAACCCACGGTGGTCGGACACCCTTCTCTGTTGATTCCGCTGATTTCATTCCTGAAATTCGCGCCCAGGCTTTGATGGCAGTCCGTGACGCAGATGCAGTGTTATTTCTCACCGATGGCACTTCCGGAGTCACTTCCCCTGACCGTGAGGTTGCAGAAATCCTGCGCAGGTATCAAAAAACCACCGATGGACAAGCGCAACCCCCAATTTTTGTCGTGGTCAATAAATGCGAGAACGCCAAACAGCGCGAGGCAGCCACAGAATTCTATGAATTGGGACTGGGCGACCCATATCCGGTTTCCGCCATCCATGGTACTGGAACTGGAGATCTGCTTGACGCGCTGGTGGAATCATTTCCCTCCCAGGCAGAGAGTGAATCTGACGAATCCATTAAAATCGCCATCGTCGGGAAACCAAATGCAGGGAAATCCTCCCTGCTAAACAAACTGGTGGGTGAAGAACGTGCCATTGTCTCACCCATCCCAGGTACGACCCGCGATGCCATCGATACACACATCCAGGTGGAAGGCCTGCCTGTCACGCTGATCGATACTGCAGGGATCCGCCGGCGGGGCAAGATCGAACGAGGCGTGGAGAAATACAGCGTATTGCGCTCTTTTAAGGCCATCGAGCGTGCCGATGTGGTTCTTTTGATCATCGACGCTGCGGATGGCATTACCGCACAGGATACTCATATAGCCGGTTTCATCCTTGACGCCTGGAAGAGCACAGTGGTATTGGTGAACAAGTGGGATAGCATCCCCAAGGACAACCAGACGACCGAGGATTACACGCAGCACGTCCGCAGGGAACTCAATTTCATGGATTATGTCCCCATGTTGTTCATCTCTGCCAAGACCGGGCAGCGCGTAGACCAGGTGCTCCCCACCGCGTTACGCGTCCAGGAGGAACGGATGGCGCGCATCTCCACCGCAATGCTCAACCGCGTCCTGCGGGATGCCCAGGATGCACATCCTGCCCCCTCGCACGCCGGACGCCAGTTAAAGATCTATTACGGCTCCCAGGTTCGGGTGGACCCACCCACTTTCATCATGCACGTTAATGATACAAAATTGTTCCATTTTTCATACCGGCGCTACCTGGAAAATAAATTCCGGGAGACTTACGGCTTCATCGGCACTCCCATCAAGATCGTGGCCAAGGGCCACAGGGATATGGACGAATAAACCCCAAGGTAAATTAAAAAACCAGGCTGCACTGTTGTGCAGCCTGGTTTTTATTTATGAGATACCCGGAGTGGAACTGTTACGGAGTGTCAACATCCGTGGCAATATCGTTTACTGCGTTAGGATCCGGGATTGGATAGGGTGCAACCTGGGCCGTGAGAGTTGCCGTGTTGGTCATTGGCCCTAACGGCTGCGACCAGTGGCGGTAACTGCAGTTACGTCACCGTGTACGTGATACTCCTTCCGGCCGGAATTGAGAAGGTGTCAGAGAAGGGAAGGTCACGATACGCGTGCCGGCGAGACAAGAGGCTCCGAGTTGAGGAGT
Organism: uncultured Chloroflexia bacterium; assembly: GCA_963826215.1. Lineage (GTDB taxonomy): Bacteria > Chloroflexota > Anaerolineae > Anaerolineales > Villigracilaceae > UBA877. The sequence goes on from CAWGWL010000033.1 coordinate 1,428,588, forward strand.
ACAAGTCCAACTCCAGCTTACCAGTTGGGCAGGTCGAGTGTCATCAATAACAGCAGCGGCAACATTGGAAGGTCCGTAGTTGGTAACCACGATGGTATAGGTGGCCGTACCACCGGCAGTGTAAGTAACCACGCCGTCAGACATTGTTACTCCCAGGTCGGCGGACGGGTGAGCATCCGTGTCCACGGCAGTGTTGTTGCCGAGGATCGGGATCAACCACTCCAACGGGAGCTGTAACCGTTACCGTGTTGACAGTGGACCGGCTACAGCGATGTCATTGGTGGCGACCACGGTGTATGTGATCTTCTTACCAGACGGGATATCGACTGTATCGGTGAAATCAACAACCGATGGGACACCAGGCGAGGTGCAGGTGGCACCGCTGTCAGGTACGCAGGTCCAGATCCAGCTGGTGATATTTGCCGGGATGAGGTCTGAGATGGCAGCACCAGTGACCGGTACAGGTCCGTAGTTGCTTACCACGATGGTATAGGTACTCGTACCACCTGGAGTGTAGATCGAAATCCCGTCGGTCTTGGTGATTGCCAGGTCGGCTGTAGGAGCTGCATCGATATCCGTGGCAGTGTTGTTGCCCGGGACCAGATCCAGGAAGGCAGGCGGTACAGCGATGGAGGCAGTGTTCACCAGGGTGCCGGTTGCTGCCGGATCGACGGACGCATCCACTGTGTAAGTGACACCTTGCCCAACCGGGATAGTGACCGTATCAGTGAAGTTGCCCACGATCAAGGCCGGGCCCGCCGTGCAGGTCGAGCTGAAATCGGGTACGCAAGACCAGGTCCAATCGGTGAATCTGGACTGGCATGTTGTCGGCAAAGGACGCATTTACAACTGCCTGAGGACCATTATTAACCACCCGGATGGTGTAGGTAGAGAGACCCACCGACGGTGTAATAGCTAATCCCGTCTGTCTTGGTGACCGACAGGTCAGCGCTTGGGCCGAGATCGGTGTCCGTGGCAGTGTTGTTGGTCATGATTGGATCTGGTGTTCCAATCGGAGGAGTGATGGTGACAGTATTAACCAGGTTTCCAGGAACGGAAGTGGTCATGGCAGCGACGATGGTATAGGTGACCTTCTTGCCAGACGGGATGTTGACCGTATCGGCAATTGCGCTGGTGATCGTACCACCTGACCCGGCACCGCAGACGGCACCAGAATCCGGCGAGCAAGTCCAGCTCCAGCCAGTAACCTGGATCGGTTTGTTGTCATTGAAGACGGCACCAGTCACATTCAGCGGACCGTTATTCGATACAACGACTGTATAGGTGGTTGTACCGCCCGGAACCCAGACGCTGATTCCGTCGTTAATGGTGATCTGCCAGGTCTGCACTCGGAGGCGAATCGGTATCGGTGGCTGAGTTGTTTGCCAGGTTGGGATCCGGGGTTGGGCCTGGGTTGGTGATGGTGGCCGTGGTGACCAGGTTGCCAACTGCTCCGCCACTAAGGGTGGACACGATGGTATAGACGACATTCTTACCAACCGGGAGATCGACCGGATCGGTAAAGTTCCCAGCGGGAGAAGTTGGACCAGCCGTGCAGGATGCTCCAGATTCAGGTACGCAGGTGACGGTCCAGGAGGTGATTTGCACGGGTTTTGTCACCAATAAGCTGGCTCCGGTAACATTGTTGGGGCCGCTGTTATGCACCAGGACGGTGTAGGTGGCTGTGCCTCCGGGCGTGTACGAGCCCAGGCTGTCGTTGATCGTAACGTAAAGATCAGCACTAGGTCCGACGATAACGCCGGTGGGGGTTGGGACTGGCGTGGCAGTTGCACCCGGAATGGGTGTCGGGATGGATCCACCGCCACTGCGGTCGATCCGCGGGGCCGACCAGACTGCCCGGTCACCACTTGCAGAGCCAAATGCCTCAACTCTTAATATGAAGTTGACATTCTGGCCAGCGAGGGATGAGAGATCGACATCCATGCGATATACCAGGCCGTCGAAGCGCTCAGCTGCGGTTTTTAGAGTGGTTACTGGACCTCCGCCAATTTGGTATGCCAGGCGGAAGATGACGTAGCAGTTGGAGGGTCCGCCATATTGGCAGCCGACATTGGACTGGAAATGATCGCCGTTTTGAACGGTGAAGGCAGGATAAATGCCCTGGATATAACCATCTGTCACGTATTGCGGGAAGGTCAACAGGCCTTCAGAAGCGCCAGTGCCATCTTCCATCACGTGACTGTTCAAAGGCAGGGCAAAACCGCGTGCATCGCCATCCGTGCCCGGGAACGGCAGGGCACCCGCCCCGCTGGTCCAGGTGGCAGATGCAGCATTATTTTTAAAGCTGTAAACGGAGGAGAAAGAACTCGCGACGTTGATTTTCACAAAGAAGTTGGAGGTACCGCCTGCTCCCACCCCGAAATCAACTCCGGAGGCATTCCGCAGTCTCCAATAGCTGAAATAAGTACCCGAGGAGAGGGGAGCGATCAGATTTAATGACAGGTCGATGGTACCGCCGGGAGCCACGCTGGTGGGCAGGTTGACTGCAGATGAAGTCACGCCCATATAATCCCCGCCATCAAATACCAGCCTGTAGGATGTAGTCCAGGTGCAGGTACCCACGTTCATCAGCCGCCAGGTCTTAACAAACGCCGTTCCACCGGTCATTACCGTCCCATCAGGGATGGTAACATCCGCGATGAATGCGGCCTTGTCGCAAGCTGACGACAGAGGAGGTAGTGGACCACCACCACCGTGAGCGATGCGCGGTCCTGACCAAACTGCCCGGTCACCCGAGGGGGAACCGGTGGCAAGCACCTTAAGAATAAAATTGACATTCTGCCCGGCCAACCCGGAAAGGTTGACATCCAGGTTGTAGGACATTCCATCAATTTTTTCCTTGAAGGACTTGAGCGTATTAACAGGGCCGGAACCAATCTGGTATTGCAACTGGAAGGTTACGTAGCAGCCAGTGGCCCCATATGCGCAGTTGATGATGGACAGGAAATGGTCACCACTCTGGACGGTGTAAGCTGGATAAACCCCCTGGATATAGCCATCTGTGATGTTCTGCGGGGAAGTAAGCAGTCCATCCGGACCGATGGCACCAGTTTCGAGTTTTGGACCAGTTACCTGCAGCAAAAAGCCTCTCGGGTCGCCGTCAGCGCCAGGGCAGGCCAATGTCCCCGCCCCACTCGTCCAGACAGCCGCGCATGCGTTGGTTGTAAAATCATACGCGAGAACGGGAGAACCGGAAGAAACAACGATGTCAATGAAAAACCACCATGTGCCAGATGGACCTACTCCAAACAGCACACTTGAGGCATTCCGCAGCATCCAATTTCCTCGATAATGACCGGGAGCAGATGGTGCCGTCATATTAACGGTAACATCCACCGTGGCTCCTGGTGCTACGCTGGATGGCATATTCACAGCAGATGGAGCACCCATCTTTGCGCCAGATTGGAAAACGATGGCGTAAGATGTGCTCCAGGTGCAGGTGCCTACATTCTTAAAGCGCCAGGTTTTAACCATGGCAGCTCCGGGGGCAAAACTGGTGCCATCCGGGATGGTCACGTCGGCTACGAACTCAGCCGCGTCACACGCCGTGGCAGCCACCGCCCGGGGGCCAAAGACCGTCCCTGGCAGGAATTGCACCAGCAGAGTCACGATCATGGCAATTGGGATGATAATGCGCCGGAATTTCATTTCTTCCTCCTTATAAAGCAAAGGCACAGGCTGGAAAGTCCTGTGAACAAAATATAGACGGAAAATGGGCCAAAAAGTTCCTTTCCTGTCTAATAATAACGCAAATGTGCAAAAAAGGAGTACCCATTTTATAGGGTATTTTCTATCGGGTAAATAATCATAATGCCGGGAAGCATCCTTGAGATTCCAGCACAGCCGTTGTACAATAAATTCAGATTCCATGCTGCACAAATACTGGCCATTCATTTTACTGACGTTTGGAATGCTGCTGCAGGTCTCGCCTGCTCCATTGCAAGCGCTGGAGTTGGGTCCCAACGGCTTCTCCCCCATTTCCATTCCAGATGAGGTACAGCCTGTAATCCCGAGGGACCAGGCTGACCTGGATGGTGATGGCTTCCCCGAAATGGTGGCTGTAGCGGACAACCAATTATCAATATATTCCGAGGACGGGGTTGTTTGGCAAAGCCCTCTGGAATGGCAAATCGTCCAGGCGATCATCAGCGATTTAGACCATGATATGAAACCTGAAGTAGCCATCCTGCTCTGGCGTCCTTTCCAGCCCTGGCCTGTGGATAAATGGCTGCCAAATGGCGGGAGGATCACCTGGTTTCACGATACGCAGGGATTATCCTGCCACATCATCCTGATCGGCTGGACCCGGGGTGGGTATCACGAACTGTGGGCGGGCTCTGCAATGTCAGACCCGGTCACCTCTTTTGCATCAGCAGACCTGGATGGCGACTCCGTCCAGGAATTGGTGGTACTGGAAAGCCGCTATTCGGTCCCGAGATCCGCACCCGCCCAGACATTAAAAGTCTGGAAATGGAACGGATTTGGCTTTACCGTCGTCTCATCATTAGACGGGACTTTCAGCAAAATGGGTCTCGTCCGTGCCAATAATGGCAGTATTCTAATTCTTGTCCCCTAAGGAGGAGGCTATGAAAACGACTTTGCGTAAAATCATTTGGGTATTTTTGGCGGTGATGATCATCCAATCAGCGTGCATCACCACATCGATACAACCCACTCAACCTCTGGTTGCCACACCCACCCAATCCTCACTGGCAACTCCCACACAGGCTGTTCCTCCGGAAGGAATTTATCCCCCACCTTTTGCCACATACAGTGAGATAACCGCCCGTTTACCCCAATCCTTCAGTGGAGGCGGATATGCACTGCCTCTTGACCTGAACCAGGTGGAGAACCTGGTCTCGCAGGACTTATCCGACGCCCAGCGAGCCCTCCTGGCACAAAATGGTTTCGCTGTGGCTGCACCCATTGCGGGGCAGTTCCGCGAGTTCTACCAAATATACGAACAGTATCGCTATTCCCAAATCCCGGTATTCATCTCAACAGACTCGGTCTACCACATTTACCATCTTCTCTTTGACAAAATGCTGCGTGACCTCGAAACCGAGCGCTTCATTGCCGATCTTCGTTCGCTGACCAGCGCCATGTTGACCGCCACTTATCAACAATACCAGGCTTTGACTGGCAGTTCACTTGAAGACCCAGCCCTCCGAAATGTGGCGACCTTTGCCGTGGCGGCCCAACTGCTTGGCCTGCCTGATCCCGTTCCAGCCGAGGTTAATGACCTGGTCAGCGCTGAGCTCGCCCTGATAAACGCTGCATCCGGTTTTTCCGTGTCGCCTATCTGGGACCGCCCTGACCTGCAACCTGACAAGAAATTGATTGAAGATTACAGCCAGTATGTGCCGCGCGGTCACTATACTCGCAGCGAGGAACTTAAGAAGTATTTCAAAGCAATGATGTGGTACGGGCGTCTTACCTATCGCTTGAATGACGACTTTGAGACCCGCCGCGCTCTGCTTGTGACCCAGGCAGTACGCACAGCGGTTACTTCGGATGGATCGCCTGCAGAAACATTATGGGCAAATATATACGAACCGACTGTCTTCATCGTCGGCAAAGCTGACGACCTTGGTTACCTGGAATACGGGGCTCTTTCCGACCAGATCTTTGGGACGAGTCCTGATCCCGGTAAATTCGCTGATGCGGGACTTTTTGCACAATTCAAACAGGCTACCGAAACCCTCCCACCTCCCCAGGTCAATTCGATGTGGGTCTGGATCTGGCAGGACCAGGAGCAGGTGACCAAGGGCTTCCGCTTCATGGGTCAACGCTTCACCCTGGATGCGTTTGTGTTTGGTCAGGTTATTTGGCGCAAAGTGGGCTCATCGGATGCCCCGCGCGGCCTGCCCAAGGCACTGGATTTCTTTGCAGCCATGGGGTCTGAAGAGGCATATTCCATTCTTAATGGAATGGGTGAAACTAAATACACCAATTATGACACCCAGATGACCAAGGTCAAAACGGAAATCGCCGCCCTTGGAAGCGATTCCTGGACCCAAAACCTTTATTGGACCTGGCTGTATTCATTCCAACCTCTGATCGCTCCCAAAGGAAGCGCTTTTCCACCCTTCATGCAAACCCAGGCATGGACCCGCAAGGACCTGCAGACGGCTCTGGGTTCCTGGACTGAACTCAAACACGATACCATTTTGTACGCCAAGCAGGTGATGGCTGAAATGGGAGGTGGAGGCGAAACAACCGCGCCACCGCACGGGTACGTGGAACCCAATCCAGAAGCGTTTGCCCGGCTATTAGCCCTTGCCCAGATGACCTACGACGGCCTGCAATCACGCAATCTCCTGACAGACCTGACGAGGGCCAACCTGGAGAATCTGATCAGCGAGCTTACCTTCCTGAAACAAATTTCCGAACGCGAACTATCCGGAAACGAAATAACCGACGATGAATATTGGCACATCCAGTATTGGGGCGGCACGCTTGAGCAATTCACCCTGGCTGCGGCGGATACCACGGGAGACGCCTCACGCGACCTGTCCGACCAAAAAGCTGCCCTTGTCGCCGATGTGGCTACCGGTCTCGATCCCAACGGCAGCCTGGCAGTTCTGGAAGAAGGTGTAGGCCAGCCAACCACCATATATGTGGTGCTGCCCGATTCTCCCTGGCGGGTCGCTGCCGGTGCCGTTTATTCTTATTATGAATTTACCGTGCAACCCGCCGACCGCATGACGGACGAGACCTGGCAGGCCCAGGTTGAAGCCGGGACAAACCCGCCTCAGCCGGATTGGACAACTATGTTCATCGCGCCCTGAAAATGGGTCATAAGTCTGCGACCCCGGGATGGAAAACCCATCCCGGTCCACGGTTTTTCTTCCCACGACTGGCATTTCTTGTTTGCTTCCCGGTATTTATTCTTGGAGGTTGCCAGTCATCTACGCACACCGTCACGCTCGCCCTTTTGGGAGACCTGATGCTCGGGCGCGGGGTGAACCCACAGCCCGAACTCGCTGGCCGCGTTGATGCCAGCCCTGTCCCGTGCAGATCTGGCCCTCGCCAACCTCGAGAGTCCGCTCTCAATGATCCTGCCGGACTCGAATTCCCAGTTCAGCCTGTGCGCCCAGTCCTCCAAGGCCCAGGTGCTCTCTACTTGGGGTTTGGACCTGCTTTCCACCGCCAACAACCACAGCTTCGATTGTGGACCTGAGGGGTCAGGCGAAACATACTCTGCGCTTCAGTCAGCCGGGATCACAAGCATCGATCCCGGAATGCAGCCGGTTTTCCGCGAAGTAAACGGCCTGCAGCTTGCCTTTCTGGCGTTCGATGATATTTCTTCAACGATTGACACCAATGCAGCCGTAACAGCCATCCAAGCAGCAAACCAGGCGGGAGCCCAGGTGGTTGTATCCGTCCACTGGGGAGCGGAGTACCAGGGCGGCGCTTCTGAACGACAAAAATCCCTGGCTGGGCAGTTTGCTGAAGCCGGTGCCAGGCTCATTTGGGGACACCATCCGCACGTACTCCAGCCTGCCGAATGGATAGAGACATCTAAAGGCAAAACTCTTGTCTTTTACAGCCTGGGAAACGCTCTTTTCGACCAGGGCGGCATAGAGGATACCCACCGGTCTGCCATGATGCTGGTCACCATGGGTTCTCATGGAGTATCGTCAGTCCGCATCGTTCCTTTTGAGATCGCTGTTGGAGAAAGCCGCATCGTTTTACCAGATACTGAAACGGCAGCGAAAATCCGGGAACGAATCAACCTTCCGTAATAATAATTGGGACAGGGTTGACGATCCTTTATATATACGTCACCAGATAAATGGGTTTCGACCACGAACATTTGGAGAGGGACCAAAGGATATAATAAATCGATGCCCCGCACCATCCTGCACCTCGACCTGGATGCATTTTTCTGCGCTGTCGAAGAACTTAGCGACCCTTCTCTGCGCGGAAAAGCCTTTGCAGTGGGCGGCAGCCCGCAGGGACGCGGGGTAGTGGCTTCCTGTTCATATGCCGCACGCCAATTCGGAGTCCGCTCAGCGATGCCTATGAGCCAGGCGCTGCGGCTTTGTCCGGGCTTATTGGTCATCTCGCACCACCATGGAAATTACGGGGAAATGTCTGAGAAGGTCATGCAGCGCTTGAACGACTTGTCCCCCCTGGTCGAGCAAATCTCAATCGATGAAGCCTTCGTGGATATCAGCGACCTGCACGAGCCCCCGGAATTGATCGCCCACCGTCTTCAAAAACGTGTTAATGAAGAAGTAGGGCTGCCTTGCTCGGTGGGAGTGGCAACCAACAAGCTGGTTGCCAAGATCGCCACAGAAGTGGGGAAAAAGACCGCCAAAAAGGAATTTCCACCCAACGCCGTTACAATCGTCCCTCCGGGGACAGAATCTGAATTCCTGGCACCTCTGACAGCTACAATGCTGTGGGGAGTGGGTCCCAAGACCGCTGCAAAAATGGCTGGTTTGGGAATTAAAACGATCGGCGATATCGCCCACCACCCTGCTGAGGACCTCATCCGCCGGTTCGGGGAAAATGGGCGTGACCTGGTTCGCCGCGCTCGTGGGGTTGACGACAGTCCGGTTGTGACGGGTCATGAAGTCAAATCGGTCAGCCAGGAAACCACTTTTGCCCGCGATGAACGCGACGACAAGCTGCTGGCACAAACATTGCGGGAATTGTCTGCACATGTGGGCCGCCGGTTGCGACAAGCCGGCATTGCCGGTGTAACGGTCAGGTTAAAACTACGCTGGCCGGACTTCACCACCCTGAGCCGCCAGGTGACGTTGTCCCAGCCCACGGACCAGGATGAAGAAATATATAAATTAGCCCTCGATCTTTTAGGGAAGGTACGCCCAAAAGGCAAGGCTGTGCGCTTGATCGGGGTGGGTGTCAGCGGATTGGGTGCGCCACTTCGCCAACTGGGTTTGTGGGATGCGGATTCAGAGAAATCACGACGATTGCAGGAAGCCCTGGACAGTGTAAGAGCCAGGTTTGGCTCAAAAGCCATTCAGCGCGGGAAAAGAATAAAATAGCGATTTAGGAGTTTGAAATGCCTGTCACCACTGGAAGAATATCTTTAGACACACACGGCAACGATGAAATTCAGGATATAACAGGAGCGCTTCAGCGTCTCCTTTCTGAATCCCGACTGGCATCCGGCATCTTAACGGTCTTTTGCCCCTCCTCCACGAGCGGGTTGACCACCGTGGAGTTCGAACCGGGCGCAGTCGCCGACCTGAAGCGCATGTTCACAGAACTGGTGCCTTCGACCCGGGATTACGCACATAATGCCACCTGGGATGATGGCAACGGGCATTCGCACATGCCGCGCTGCGCTGCTCGGGCCTTCATTGACTATCCCGTTCGTGAAACAAACCCTCACCCTGGGTACCTGGCAGCAGGTTGTCTTCATTGATTTTGATATCCGGGCACGCCACCGGGAGTTGGTGGTGCAGATTGTGGGGGAATGATTTAGACAGTTACCACGGTAATCCGCAAAGATCTATAGCCCCCTCCGGCCAATCCTGCTTGCACACCGGCAGGATCATTACCGGGTAATTGAGCGTCGTTCTTCCATCCGGCTGATCGATCACCATGGATTGAGCTGCCACGCTCCAACCCATTTTCTCATAGCGGGCTACCATCGGTTCGGTCGCGATCATCATGCCGAAATCCACTTTCAGGGGATCATGCAGGAAATTCTGAGCAGTTTTTAGCGCCGACCTGGCATAGCCGCGTTTGCGCCATTCCACCTTGGTAGCCACGTTCCCGATCCCCCCCAACCTGAGCTGCTGGTCCCCCACCTTGACAGTACGATCGACAATATGGACGTTGGTAACCAGGTCTTCATCCTCCCAAACCATTACCGTCCAATCAGCTTCCGCCCATTTTGTACCGGTCAGGAAGGCATACAGCGAACTGGTTACGACACAATCCTGGCGGGCTTTTTCAAATGTGCTCAATTCACTGGCAGATTTAACTTCAATTCTCATCGTGATTGCTCCTCATCACGGAATTATTCTATCCCACCCTAATAAAGCGCGCAAGCGCAGAATTACCTGGTTCGGATTTCCCATCCAGACGAAGGCACTAGTGGATTCCCCCTTATCCCTTCGCCAGGGATAAGAACACATCCTCCAGCGTCGGTTCGCCGCGCTCCAGCTTGGATACTCTCAACCCGCTGGCATGAAGCTTCTGGAGCAGGGCAGGCTCGGTCATTCCCCTCTCGGTGATCATACGCAAATGGTCACCCGCAAGACCCACCCTTAATACCCCGGCGCATGTCTCGCAGGCATTCAGGGCAACCTGCAGCGGTTCGGCAAACACTTCCCAAACCTCTCCCGGAATGACCTGCCTTTTAAGGGCTGCCGGAGTGTCCAGAGCCAGGAGTTTACCATCCCGCATCATGCCCACCCGACCGCAATACTCGGCTTCATCCATATAATGGGTGGTGACCAGGACCGTCACCCCTTCTGCAGCAAGGGTATAGATCAAATCCCAAAAACTGCGACGAGCGGTCGGGTCCACACCCGAGGTTGGTTCATCAAGGAAAAGTAGTTTCGGCCGGTGAACAAGCGCGATCGCCAGGGCCAGTCGCTGGCGCCATCCTGCAGAAAGCGATCGAGCCAGTTCTGCTTCATGCCCCGGCAATCCAACCAGGGAAAGTGTCTCCTGGATACGGGGTTTATCGTGTATCCCATAAATGCCGCCATAAAAACTTAGGTTTTCCCAAACGGTCAGATCATCGTACAATGCAGAATTTCTGAGACATATATCCGGCTCGGGAGCGGACTTGCTCAGATTGACGGAAAGCGTCGAATCCGAGCACGGTGGCTTTGCCTTCCGACGGCTCATACAGCCCCAAGCAGCATGCGGATGGTGGTGGTCTTTCCAGATCCATTTGGACCGAGGTAACCAACGATCTCGCCGGCCTCGACTATAAATGAGACGTGATCCACGGCGATGAAATCACCAAAGCGACGGGTGAGGTTTTCAGTAATGACTACGGGGTCAGGCATCGTTTTTCACCAGGGAAACCGTGGAATCGATCAAGATTGATTCAGAAAGTGAAATAAAAACGTCTTCCAGCGTCGGTGGAACGAGACGGGCTTCCACGCGTGGACTTGAGCCGGTTGGGAAAACATGAGACCAGGGCAGTAAGGACAGAATCTGCCTGACCGCCAACGATCCGCAGGTGTAATTTATCTCCAAAAGCGCGCACATCTTCCACGTCCCTGAGCTTGCTCACTTCCTGCCGGAGGGAAGGCAGTGAAGCCCCGCGACAGTTCGATTATGCATCCTTCCAGCGTGGATCGCAATTGCGAAGGAGTCCCCTCAGCGATCACCCGCCCGCTGCGCATGAACCCCACCCGGTGGCAGCGTGCTGCTTCGTCCATATACGGAGTTGAAAGGATCACGGCAACGCCCTTCACGTGCATTGATTTCCTCTTGAATCAGGCGATGAAGGAGCATCGGTCAGAGACACCAGCCGGATGAGCAGTTGCCAGAAATCCTGGCGGGTGACCGGGTCAACGCCAGTGGTGGGTTCGTCGAGCAGAAGCACCTTCGGGCGGGTGACGAGAGCCGAAGCCAGACCCAGTTTTTGTTTCATTCCACCAGAGAGTTGCCCGGCGCGCCGGTCTTTGATATGGTAGAAGCCCCACAAAGCTGAGGATCTCCATGCAACGCGGCAGCCATTCCTGGCGCGAAAGGCCGCGCACTTCCGCAAAGAACCGAATGTTTTCCAGCACGGTCAGGTCTTCATAAAATGAGAACCGCTGAGAAAGGTAGCCAAGTTGTGCGCGTACCATTTCGGTCTGCCTGCTGACAGAATAACCGCAAATTGAGGCATCCCCGGAATCGGGCTTGAGGGCGCCCACCAGGAGGCGCATGGTGGTTGTTTTACCAGCTCCATCCGAGCCAACCAGGCCGTATATTTCCCCGGAGCCGATATTTAGATTCAGATCATCGACGGCGCGGGTGGCCCCGAAGGCTTTGCATAAATGCTGGGCAATGATCGAAGCTGTCATGACGTTTTCCTGGCGTAAAGGCAATTTTCTTTCATAATATCGTCACCGGTCGAATGATAACCATGGCTTCTGAAGCAGCCAGCCTTAGCAACTGTCCCCGGCTGGGTCGTTTTGGTAAATGATGCACTTTTTGCATCAGCATACCCATCATCACGGGATGCCGCTGGAGGCGGGTTTCAAGGAAATCTGCGATCCGCTCTGGATCCCTCACTGTTTCAGCAGAGCCACGGAACGAAATTCCCTTTACCCGCACTTCGACCATAGCTGTCCACTTGGAGGTTGCGGTACCAGTCTGCCTTCGTCCCTCTGGCAGAACCGAGGAAATACTCCCCTTCGATCTCTTCGTACTGCAATGGCGTGATCCTTTTCTTTCCTGTTTTCCGTCCGGTGGTGGTCAACAGGAGAACGAACTTCCCTACCAGCGGTCCAAGCCCCATCGCATATAAAAAGCAATGGATTCTTTGAATGTATTTCATCCTGCTCCAGAATTTATCGGGGATCATGGCGATGCCATCCAGGCAGGTCTTTTTAAAGTTTTATTTCCCGAAAACCACATCCGCTGGCATTCCTGGCTTGAGTTTTCCAGCCGTATCCTGCACCTCGAGCTTGATGGCAAAAACGGTGGTGGATCGTCCTTCAGCGGTCTGGACGTTGCGGGGAGTGAATTCGGCCTGGTCTGCGATATGAGTGACCGAGGCATTGAATGTCTCACCTGGGAAGGAGTCCACCGTCACATTTGCTGACTGACCGAGCTTTAATCCGCCGTAAAGATTTTCAGGGACGTAAACAGTGATACTCAGGTTGTCGAGCAGACCCAGGGTCATCGCCGCGGCGCTGGGGGCAACGATTTCACCCGGCTGAATGGACATTGTCAAAATAACTCCGGTTGCAGGCGCTGTGATGGTCAATTTGGCGATCTGGATATCGATCAACGCCAGGTTGGCCTCGGCTTGTTTTACCGCCAAATTAGCCTGGTCTGTGGCAGCCTGGGCCTGGGTAAGAACCGCCTGAGCGGCAGCCACCTGGGGTGAATTTTCCCCCGTCTGCAATGCCAAAAGGTGGTCACGGGCGGATTCAGCACGCTCCTGCGCTGCTGACAGTTCGGCCCGGGCAGCGATTATTTTCCCGGCAGCTTCGGAATCCTTAAGACCGTTATAAGACGATTGGGCGTCATCCAGCTCAGTTTTTGCAGTGTCATATGCAGCCTGGGCGGCGCTGCGCAGGTCAGTATTATTGGATGCGGTTGCGCGGGTTAAAACATCCTGTGCAGCGAGGGAGGCAGCACGCGCTTCAAACAGCCGCTTCTCAGCTGCTACGAACGCCGAGTTTACCGGGTCACCCAGAAGGGTATTGAGATTGTTCAAAGCCGCATCTGCTGCCGACCCGGAGGCATCCACTTCAGCCTGGGCAGCGCTGACCTGGTCAGTCAGGCTGAAATACCCTCCGGGAAGGGTATAGCCGGGTGGACTGACAGCGCGCCAGTCCAATGTGCGGGAAGAAGCGGAAGCAAGTCGGGCGGTATCAAGGATCACAGTGTAATTTGCCTGGGCAGTTGCGAGGGAAGCATCTCCCGTGGCAGCAGCTGCCTGCGCCAGGTTTAAGGATGCCATCGCGACTGCTCTTTGACCCTGGAGCAGGGTGTCATCCAGGCGAAAAAGGGTCTCTCCCGCCTTTACTGGGGCCCCTTCATCAACCGGTACTTCGATAACTTTTCCCCCAATTTCCGGGGAGATGGTGATTTCCACGGCTTCGATCGTGCCAGAAGAGGTCAGGGTGGTGTTGCCAGGGTTCAATAGGGCTCGAATCCCGAAAAAACCGCCTACAAGTATGACCAGGATAAGGAGGACAATCGCAGGGATGGGTGGACGTTTATGTTCCATAAAGGACTCCTTAATCAAGACGTTTGCGGAAACGGACTGAGGCCGCGCCCATAATGGCGATGCCAAACAAAGCCAGGGCCAGGATCTCACTCCAAATGGGTCCAGCCCCAACTCCCTTAATTAGCAAGGCACGGATAATGATCAGGTAATAACGCAGCGGGATGATGTAAGACACCCATTGCAGTACCTGGGGCATGGCCTCCAGCGGGAAGAAAAATCCGGAAAGGAAAATACCCGGCAGGAGAGTCATCCAGACGGTCAGCATGGCTTCCTGTTGGGTGTTGGCAATGGTACTGGCGAAAAGCCCGATGCCAAGCCCGGATAAAACCAGCAGCCCTGAACACGCCAGGATGAGGCTAAGGTCTCCACGCACCGGCATGCCAAACCACCAATGACCGATTGCCAGCACTTCAAGGGTATCAATAATTGCCAGGATGGCGTACGGGAGGATCTTCCCGACAACCAATTCCCAAGGGCGGATGGGAGTGACGATCAACTGTTCAATGGTGCCGCGTTCGCGTTCACGCACGACCGCTGTGGCGGTCAGGATGGAGGTAATGGCATACAGGATCATACCGATCACACCCGGGATCATAAAATAGGAACTGACCAGGTCAGGGTTGTACCAGACCCTGGTGCGAACCTGCAGCGGGGGTTGAAAAATCCCTGCATTCAATCCACTTCGCTCCAAACGCTGCACCATCAGTTGGGTGGCTTGGGACTGACCAATCAGTGTAGCGGCTGAGAGCGCCGTAGACCCGGCAGTGGCGTCCGAACCGTCAAGGATGAATGCCACTTCGGCGTTGCCATTTGCCAGCGCTGAGTCGTAGTCCGGCGGGATAATGAGCCCTGCACGCACCTTCCCCTGCTCGATCAGGCTGCGGATATCTGCTTCCGAGCCCACCGTGAATGCCAGCTGGAAATAATCCGCGGCTCGATACGCATCCAGCAGGGAACGCGATTCTGCGCAGCGGCATTGATCAAAAACCGCCAGGTGTACGTTGCGCACATCGCTGGTTGCAGAATACCCCAGTAAAAATAGCTGCATGATCGGAATGAGTAAAATGATCACCAGCGTGCGTTTATCCCGGGTGATCTGGATGAACTCCTTGCGGAGAATGGAGACGAGGCGAGAGTTCATGCTTGCTCCTTGGTTGCCATGACACCGTGAAGGAATATTTCAACAAAATGGTCCAGTGCGTCGGCTGAGAGCGCAGCAACTGGTGTGTTGGCGAGCAAGAGCTCGGTCATGTAATATGAGAAGAATAAGCCCAGGAAAGCTCGGAAGAAGACAAATGGCGGTATCGAGCGAAATACTTTTGTGTTGAATTTTTGAACTAATGGCAGGACCTGCGGAAGTACCTGTTTCAAGATACCCGGCATGTTGCGCCCATTGAATTCAACCATCTCGATCAACATCAGTTTAATGAAATCGGGCCTCTTGCCCAATTCATTGACCATCGCGTGTGCCGCATTACGAATAAATGTCTCCATGTCGTCGGTGGGAGTTTTAAGCATGATTGGCAGGATTTGTTTGTAGGGGTGCCGCTGGACGATGAGTTCGCTGAAAATGGCTTCCTTGCAATCAAAGTGATTGTAGATGCCTCCAAGTGCCAACCCCGCCCGTCCGGCTATTTGGCGCATCGAAGTGGCAGCATAGCCCTGTTCGAGGAAGAGGGTATATGCAGAGTCGGTGATGCTTTGGCGGGTGCGCTCGCCTTTAGTAAGGTTTATTTCAGACATCGGTATATTTCGTTAAATGAACGAACGTTCGTTTATATTTTACAACTTCTCCCCCTTTTGTCAAGCGAATGGGGCAGGTAACGGAATGGTTCCTCATAATTTAGCGAAATAGTCGGGGTGGTAAAATTGAACCATATGCCCACCCTGGAAGAGTCCATCCGAACACATCTGAAATACAACATCACCGTCAACCTGCTGGACGGTGCTTTTTATGGGTTTGGCTGGGGGTTCGGTTCAGTCGGGACTATTGTCACCCTATTTGTCAGCCGGATGACCCATTCTGCCCTGTTGATCGGGCTGATCCCCGCCATCCACGCAGTTGGCTGGCAGTTGCCGCAATTGTTCATGGCGAACTCTGTGGCGCGCCTGCGGCGATACAAGCCGATGGTGATGTGGATGACCATCCATGAACGTCTGCCTTTCCTGGGGCTGGCTGTGGTGGCACTTTTCATGACCGGACTTGGTAACAAGGCAGCCCTGGTTTTAACCTTTATGATCCTCATCTGGCAGGGACTTGGAGCCGGGTTCACCGCCAATGGCTGGCAGAGCATGATCGCCAAGATCATTCCACCCGACTGGCGCGGCACCTTTTTTGGTGCCCAGGGAGCGCTGGCAAATGTGCTCGTCAGTGTGGCGGCAGTCGCAGCAGGGTATATCCTGATAAAAGTGCGTGACCCGCTCAATTTTGCCATTTGCTTTACTCTGACCATTGTCGGAATGGGACTCTCGATGATTTGCCTGGGCGTGACACGTGAACCGGTGGATCTCGAGAAAACGATTCCGGAGCACCAGCCTTCGCCCTGGAAAGGCGGACTGGAGATCCTGCGAAAAGATAAGAATTTCAGTAGTTTCCTGGTTGTACGCCTTTTATCGCAGTTCGCCACCATGGGCTTTGCTTTTTATATCATTTATGGGCTGCAGCGCTTTGGAATGAGCGATCTGACCGCCGGGCTATTGACCGCCGCAGTGACCATATCCTCAACGATTGGAAATGCCGTAATGGGCTGGCTGGGTGATCGCCTGGGGCATCGTCCCATGCTCATTGCAGGATCGGTGGCAGCCGTGCTCAGTTCATTGATTGCCTGGGGGACACCTTCCCTAAACTGGATGTATTTGGTTTTTATCCTTTCCGGGCTGGCAAACGTGGCTTACTGGACAATTGGGATGGCTATAACAACCGAATTTGGGAATGAAGAGACCCGTCCAACCTATATCGGCCTTTCAAATACGCTGGTAGCTCCATTTACCATCATCGCCCCACTGCTGGGAGGCTGGATAGCTGATACGGCTGGATTCAAGACTACATTCATGATATCGGCCGTGGGTGGGATGATCATTGCAGGTCTGCTGATTTGGCTGGTCCGCGACCCGCGGCCGCGTCACATCTAGTGCCTGAATTACTGCAATATGGCAATATTGATAGTACCTGACAGAATCATCGGGTAAAATCCAACCAAACCATTCAAGTATTCATCGCTCTTTTTGTGCTAAAGGGATGAGGAAACGAGGATCTTTATGCGACCAGTGGCCATTATCGGGATCGGCCAGACTAAAATTGCCGAGGCATGGAAAAAGTCAATCCGCCAGATAGCAGTGGAAGCCATCCATGCTGCGCTAATTGATGCGGGGCGCGAAACTGCTGACGGAATATTTCTGGGCAACATGATGTCGGGTGTTATCAACGCTCAGAATAACCTTGGTCCGCTCGTGGCACACTGGGCCGGATTGAAAGTCCCGGCGGTAAAAATCGATGCAGCCTGTGGTTCTGGTGGAGCCGCGCTGCGTTCCGGGTTGATGGCTGTAAGTTCAGGGGACATTGAGTCAGCCCTCGTGGTGGGCGTCGAAAAGATGACCGACCGGTCACCCCATGAGGTGACTGTTGCTCTCGCCACCGCTGCAGATGCAGACTATGAGGTGGACATGGGGGTCTCTTTCGTAGGCCTGAATGCTCTCATCATGCGCCGCTATATGCACGAATACGGTTGGAAGCATGCCGATTTTGCTCCTTTTGCCATCAACGCCCACGCCAACGCCATGCACAATCCGTTTGCCCGCCTGCACCACAAGATCACAGTCGAAGAATTCGAGAAATCTGCCATGATCGCAACGCCGATCAACCTGCTGGATGCGTCACCGATTGGGGACGGGGCGGCAGCGCTCTACATCGTCCCAGCCGATTCTGTTAAGGACGGGGAGCGTTTCCTGATCGCCGGCTCTGCATCTGCCACAGATACGATCGCCCTGCATGACCGGCATGATCCGCTATTTCTTTCCGCGGCATATAAATCTGCCCAGGGTGCCTACCGGCAGGCGGGCGTTGACCCGGGTGATATTGACGTTTTTGAACTCCACGACGCGTTCACCATCATGTCAGCACTTTCGCTGGAGGCTTGCGGGTTTGCTGAACGCGGCCAGGGTCCCCGGCTGGGCCTGGATGGGAACATTGGCCTTTCAGGGTCCATCCCGGTGATGACACGCGGCGGTCTTAAAGCGCGCGGGCACCCTGTCGGTGCAACAGGCGTCTACCAGGTGGTCGAAGTGGTGCAGCAACTGCGCGGCGTATGTGGAGAGACACAGGTTCCGGATGCGCGCATCGGGATGGCGCAAAATATTGGCGGTTCCGGAGCGACCATTATCACGCATATCATAAAACGCGAATAGCAATTTGCCCGGACCATCAATAAAGCTAAATGTATTAGGCAAAATAATTCCATGCGACTTAGAATTACCCGTTTCCTAATCCGATTCCTGCTCCGCCTGCTCACGAACGTGGAAGTTCGCGGCAGGGAGAATATTCCCACGGATGAAAATTTCATCATAGCAGCCAACCATATCGGTCTGGTGGATGCTTTCCTGCCTTTTTACATCGTCAATAATACCAACCTGGTCCTGCTGGTGGGCGAAAAATGGGAAAAAAACTGGATCACCCGCTGGCTTGGGCGCGGTTTGAATTTCCTGTTCGTTGACCGGTTCAACCCGGACCTGAAAGCCATTCGCGCTGTCATTGCCCGTATGAAAAAAGGGGAAGTGCTGGTCATTACACCCGAGGGGACGTGCTCGAAAGTCGGTTACCTGATCGAAGGCAAGCCCGGAGTCAGTTACCTGGCAGCTAAAATGGGATATCCGCTGGCACCTGTTGGGATTAGTGGCTCATTCGATAAGATCTTTTTTGGCCAATTAAAGCGTCTGCATCGCCCGCATGTGGTCGTCTCGATTGGGCCATCATTCCGGCTGCCTCCCCTGCCCATCGAGGCACAAAGCCGCGAACAAGCGTTGCAGGCAGATACGGATGAGATCATGTGTCGCATTGCAGCCTTGCTGCCGAAGGAACAACGCGGTGTGTACTCCGATCATCCGCGCTTGAAAGAAATCCTGGCAGGGCAAGTATAAATTCCTGCTAACGTTCATATCTTTAGGGGGTTCTAACATCCAGGGTATCCATGAAGAAATCCACCCATACAATTTTCCGTTTCATTGTCCGCCTCATCCTTGGTCTCATTGCCAGGATCAAAATCACTGGTTTTGAGAACCTTCCATCGGGTGGTTTTGTCGTTGCTGCCAATCATATCGGGCGGTTGGACGCTGCCCTTGCTTATTACGTCCTCGACCGTCCAGACATCATAATGGTCGTGGCGGAAAAGTACCAGAAATACGCCATTTTTCGCTGGCTGGTAAAAATAACCAACGGCATGTTTGTTGACCGATATAATTCCGACATCCATGCCATCCGTGAGACCTTGCGACGGTTGGAAAAAGGAGAGGTTTTCACCATCACCCCCGAAGGTACCCGTTCGAGGACTGGGAATTTGATCGAGGCCAAACCAGGTGGAATTTATCTCGCCTGGAAGGCAGGTGTGCCTGTTTTACCAGTTGCCCTGACCGGTACCGAGGATTCTGTGGTGGTTCAGCGCTTGAAGCACTTCAAGAGGTTGGATGTCAGGATCGTTGCCGGGAAGCCCTTCTCTCTGCCGCCTGTCAAGGGGAAAGACCGGGATGCAGCCATGCAGAAATACACCGATGAAGTCATGTGCCGGATTGCCGCGCTGCTGCCCGCGGAACGCCGGGGGGTTTATGCCCAGCATCCGCGCTTGAAGGAATTGCTAAATAACTGATCAAATGATGGGGGGAGTTATAGTGATGCAATGTTACAAAAAATCTCCCCGTTTTCGATCTAAAAATATTCCTCCACCCCGTTCACCTTTCCACTCTTCCCCGTTTACGATCAACCGTCCGCGCAGGAACACCTTTTCAGGGTACCCGACTAAATTCCATCCTTCATACAGATTGTAATCCGTGCGCTGGTGTGACCGGGCGACACCGTGTTTAACCTTTCTTTGTGGGTCCCAAATGACAATATCCGCATCTGATCCGGGTAACAGGGCGCCTTTGCGCGGGAATAGACCAAAAATCTTCGCCGGGTTGGTGGAAGTTAGCGCTACGAATTGGTTGGCATTTATCTTCCCAGATCCTACACCCGTCGTCCAAAGGACCGGCAGCCTGTCCTCTATGCCCGGCAGGCCATTGGGGATCCTGGTGAAATCTCCCTCCCCCAGTTCCTTGCCTGGAATGGCGACCGGTTGTCCTTCATATTGGATCGGTTTGGTGCCATCATAGAAGAACGGGCAGTGATCGGTACCCATGGTCTGGATGCATTCATCCTGCACCCCTTCCCACAGACGGGCGTTGTCGGCAGTGGTTCGTACAGGCGGCGAGCATACCCATTTCGCCCCGTCCGGGCGGCGCAGGTCATCTTCGGTGAAAAACAAATACTGGGGGCAGGTTTCACCCATCACTTTTACCCCGTGCTCCCGAGCATAGCGGAGCATATCCACTTCCCCAGCGGTATTCATATGGACGAGATACAGTGGCGCATCTGCAATGGCAGCCAGTGCGAACGCCCGCAGCGCTGACTCCACTGCTCCCCAGGCGGGACGGGTTTTAGCGTGCCATTCGGGGGAGGTATGACCCGCAGCCAGCGCCTCGGCAATCAGTAAATCAATGACGTCACCATTCTCCGCGTGGAGCATTACGAGTGTTCCGGTTTCCCGTGCAATCCGCAGCGCTTTGAAGATGTTGCCATCGTCCAATCGCAGGCGGCCATTGTAGGCCGTAAAAACCTTCAGCGAGCTGATACCCATTTTCTGCAGTCCAGGGATTTCAGCAGCGATCTTGTCATCGAAGCGGGTCAGGTTCATGTGGGCGGAATAATCCACTGCGGCCTTCGCTGCCTTTTCATGCCACTTCTGGACCGACTCACCTAAAGAAGGAGAATCGAAAGATACGAAATCGATGACCGTAGTAGTCCCACCGAACGCGGCAGCCTTGGTGCCGGTGTAATGGTCGTCCGAGGAAACCGTCCCGAACATGGGCAGGTCTAGATGAACGTGCGGGTCCACACCGCCAGGGAGAACCAGCTTCCCGGTTGCATCCACGATCCCGGCGCCGGGAAATTGCAGGTCTGGACCGATTTGGGAGATATGCTCCTCATCAATTAAAAGGTCGGCAATGAAAGAGTCATTTGCCGTGACGAGCATGCCGCCTTTAATCAAGGTTGCCATTTTCAGGTTCCTGTGTTTGATAGGGTGCTTGAATTTCTTTAATCCCCAATAACGCGATCAGAACTTCCGGGGGGAGATTCGCTTCCGGGATGTCGATTTTGTATAATTGATCATTCTGCGCCCGTTCACGCAGCGATTGCCAGAGCAGGGAGCGTTCGTCGCTTTGCACCACCAGGTCGTTGAGGGTTTGCGCTCTTAGCAAATATTCCCCCGTGGTATACAGAAAGGTCAACCTTTTCCATTTCTCCGCCACCACCGGGTGGGACAGTTTTTCGAGGGGACCAAGCTGGATTTTGAAATACTCCTCACCCGCCCGTGGATGGTTCGTTTCATCTTTCAGCAGTTCTGCGCGCGTGGTCAG
This sequence comes from uncultured Chloroflexia bacterium, assembly GCA_963826215.1. Taxonomy (GTDB): domain Bacteria; phylum Chloroflexota; class Anaerolineae; order Anaerolineales; family Villigracilaceae; genus UBA877. Next base: position 1,450,168 of record CAWGWL010000033.1, read on the forward strand.
TTCATGACCGCGTACCGGTGCCGTCCACTCGATCCTTCCTGCTCCATCGCCAAAACTTACGGGTTGGTAAAAAGCCAGGTGATCCACGGCCACCACCTTGGGCGCGCTGCGGAAGGGAATCCGGTACCAGCCCAGCAAACGCGCAATCTCCAGGTCGCGCCAGGAGGGAACCAGACAGACCAGGATGAGCGAAGCCGGGGTAAGCATAAGTTTAACTTTATCCCAAAACCGGGTTCTTGACAAACCTTTTCGTTATCTGGGGTAATCACTGGATGTCAAACGAGCCACCTTTCCTGCCGGTAGATGAGCGCGAGGTGCAAGACCTGCATGTCGTTCATTCGTGTTAGTTTATTCCGAACTTCGGTTTACCATCCGGATAAAGTGATCCGCCCTGCTTTCAAGGAAATACGCCTGAAGATATACTAATTCCGGACTGGACCCGGATGCCCTGCTCTGTGGTCGTGTCCGTAAAGTGGTGGATGGTCAATTGGTTGGAAAGGGCCCCTATACCGTATCGCAGGATTTCCTAAACTAACCGACCTTATCCCGGTCCAGCCAGAGTTCCCGGTATTTTCGGTTCCAGTCGACCAGGAACCGGAAAGCAACCACGGCGCCTACGGCGGCACCAATCCAAATCACCGGGCCGCGCAACCCGACCAGCCATAAAAGGGGGGCAAAGAAGATCCCGGTGACCACACTGGCGCGTGCGCTGTGGCGCAGGACCAGGGTCAGCAAGCCCAGCATTGCATAAATAATGAGGATTGCCACCGGAGCAGCAGCCATCATGCTGCCGTTGGCAGTTGCCAGTCCCATGCCGCCTCGAAATCCGGCGAATACAGGCCAGCAATGTCCAACCACCGCAAGCGCACCAGTCAAAGGGATGATCCAGGCTGCCGGCGCGTAGCGCATTGCAAGCCAGGTTGGGGCAAAACCCTTGGCAACATCCAGGATAAATACGGCTGCGCCTGGCAGGAATCCAGCCTGGCGGATGGTGTTGGTGGTGGTTGCATGACCGGAGCCGGCATCGCGAACGTCCACACCCTTCACCAGGCGCGTGATCCAGATGGCAAATGGAAGCGATCCGCAGAGATATCCAAGCAGGCTGAAACCGAAAGCGTAAATGATAATAATCATATTTGTTACTTCTATTAACAATGTGTGCAGATAATCGTTCCTATAATAAACGATGAGTGCAGACTTTTTTTCTGCACCCATGTAAGGTTAAGTTTTTGCACCCCAGGATAAATGGTCGGGAAAGGATTGTGGCCGTAGAATTTTCGAATCTTATCGAGATTGTAGATTGCTGTAAGGACGATCTGACAAATTATGAGGGATGCTGCGTCCCTCCTCGACCCTTTCAAAAGCAATTCACCTACCTAGTTTAATCCGACTTCGTTATTGAAATCCACGATCAATTCATCGATCTCGTTCGCCTGCTTTTGAACACCCGTCCAATAATCCGGTTCTTTCCACATGGACTGGATTTCGGCATAGGTCTTTCCCTGCTGCTCCACCCAGGTGAAGTATTTCAGGTTATGAATACGCCGCCGGTCTGGATAGCGTAGTTCGAGCAGATTGTCCGTGGATTCCCCGTGCAAATAGCGGGCAAAGTCAGCCGCGGCGTCTTCGGTAGAATACGCACCAAATTCAACGTGCATTTCCTTCAGGCGCGATTGGTAGAGTTCCATCGAGTCTGTCAGAACGGTGATCATGATGTCGTTCTCATCCATTTCATAATATTTGGCAGCCTTTATCGCTGAAAGCACGTTCGAGATGCCGGAAAAACCCAACAAGTCAAGTTGGGAGACCACCGCTTCAGGAACGCCCTTCGATGCCAGGTACTTGCGTCCGGCAGGTTCGTTGAACAAGCGGGACAGGTTGACCACCGCATTATCGTCTATTGCCACCACCATGTCGGTGTTCCTGGCATTGTGGATCCACGGCACATGTTTATCGCCAATCCCCTCGATGCGGTGGGCACCAAATCCGTTCTCCAGCAGGGTGGGACATTGGAGAGCTTCGCTCGCCACGATGACACTGCCCGGGAAAACTTGCTTCATATAGTCACCGCTTGCGATTGTCCCGGCTGATCCGGTGGCAGAGGCCATTCCCCGGTAGCGGCCCTTTGAACCGACAGCTCGGTTAACGACTTCCTCCATGGCGTGACCGGTGATTTCATAATGCCACAGGTAGTTGCCGAATTCTTCAAACTGGTTGAAGATCATCAACTCCTGCCCGGATTTTCGCAATTCCCAGCATTTATCGAAAATTTCTTTCACATTTGATTCTGAGCCCGGAGTCTTGATGGTTTCGCCGGCGATCTTCTCCAGCCATTCAAAGCGTTCCTTGCTCATCCCTTCCGGCAGGATGGCGATGGATGTGCAGGCCAGCAAGGCTGAATTGTACGCCCCGCCGCGACAGAAATTACCCGTTGAAGGCCAGACCGCTTTCTGAACTGTAGGATCGAACTGACCGGTGACCAGCCGCGGCACAAGACAGCCAAACGCCGCCCCCACCTTGTGTGCACCGGTGGGGAACCACTTGCCCACCAGCACAATGATGCGCGCTTTCACGCCGGTAAGGGAGGAGGGCAGTTCAAGCGTGTTTACATCCCCGAACCCACCTCCATTTGCCTTGGCTTCGTTGTGCCAGGTGATGCGGAAAAGGTTGCGCGGGTCCACATCCCACAGCCCAACATCCTGTAGAGATTCCTTTACCCTGGCAGGGATTTTTGCCGGATCTTTCATCTGGGCAAAGGTGGGGATGACTATCTTGCGTTCGCGAGCGCGCTGGACGGCGCGTGCCCGCCGTTCTTTTTGGATGGTGAGGTCTATCGTGGTCATGTTGGGAATACTCCTTGTGAATGAAAGGGGAGGTTGTCTGACAACTTGTATTATATCGCACAATGAGTTTACATCAGAAGATTAGGGGATTCTCTGAAAGAATCACCCTGCGCGATCCACAAAGTTTGGTTTGTCAGGAAATTTTTTCGTTTTGTTCAGATTCCAATCAATTTTCCAGACGCAATCTGATTCATATTACATCTTGAATTTTTCATGAATTGGTACTATAACCAGCATATAGTAATAAGATAAATTCTGTCTAAATTACAGGAGGCATTTTCAATGAAAGTATTTATGGTCCTTCTGATCGCCATCCTGCAGTTGATCGTTGGTTCAGTACTCGGATTTGCCGGAGCGCTACTCCTGGGAGTGGGGAATGGCTGGGAATTGGTTGTTTTCGTGGTCGGATATAGTCTTGGGGTTTGGGGCACGGGCACCCTCGCCAGCCTGCGCCTGGGGTCCACTATTAAGCAGAGGTGGATCCGCCTGGGGACAACGTTGATTGTCAGCATGGTGGGAGTGCTGGTACTGTTGGCGACAGCCCCAATTGGCTTCGTCAAAGCCGTATATCCACTTTTCGGGGCATTGATCGGGTATTATCTTCCTTCCTTTTTTAAAACCCAGGTTTCTGCCGATCGGGCATGAAAGCGGACAACTTCCAACTTTTGGATTATAAAAATGATTTTATAGGAAAGGGGTTTGACGCATGAACATCAAGAGAATTTTCATTGTTATTGTCATCCTGTTCAGCATGGCGTGTAATCTGGTCTCCCGTATCCCGCCCTCGCAAGTCCCGGTGAGTACATCCACCCCGATGCTGCCCACCTTTACTCCCACCCCTGCCCCTCCCACCCCAATCCCCGTTTATATCCCACCGGCGTGTGCAAGTCAGCCATTGGCAACCCTCCCGGCAGCCACCACTGTTGCCGAACCCACACTTGGACTGGGGACCAATCCGCCCCTTTCGCAGAGTGAACAATTAAGGATTTTTGATGAACTTACCAGCCCGATCCCGAGTTTGTATGTGTACCCTGATCTAAATGGGCTGGACTGGCCTGCAACCATTACCAAATACCGGACCATGATCGAGAGCGGCCTGGACACCGAGAAATTTTATACCGAGATGCAAAATCTCATAACAGAGTTGGGAGACGAGCATTCTCAATATTTGTCGCCAGTGGAAGTGACTGCCTCCAATGAACAATTGGCGGGTAAGAATGATTATGTTGGTATCGGGGTAGTCATCCTGCCTTTGCTGGAAAAAAGCCGGCTATCCATCATCCTGGTCTTCCCGGGTTCATCCGCAGAACACGCCGGCTTGAAACCTCATGATTCGCTGCTTGCTGTGGATGGGATCCCCCTGGTGGAAAATGGAGTCGCATATCCTCAACGAGTGCGTGGTCCGGCATGCAGCGCGGCGATTTTCACGGTTCAATCTCCCGGTGAATCACCTCGCAGCGTTATGATGGTCCGCTCCGCGATCACTTCTTCACTGCCGATCATCGCCAGCATGATCCCTACCCAGGATGGTTCACGGATCGGTTATATCTTTCTACCTTCATTCTTTGATGAGACCTTCCCCGGACAGGTCAAACAGGCGCTTCAGCAATTCGGGCAATTGGATGGGTTGATCCTGGATAACCGCATGAACAGCGGAGGCTCCAGTGATGTAGTGGAACCGATTTTGAGCTATTTCACCGACGGGATCGTCGGAAATTTTGTCAGCCGCACTGAAACCCGCCCCCTGCAAGCCAGCGCAGATCCAATCAACAATTCGCAGACCGTACCGATGGTGGTCCTGGTGGGCACAGACACGGTCAGTTTCGGGGAGATCTTTTCAGGAGTCTTGCAGGATATCGGTCGCGCCAAAGTCGCCGGACAGACCACGCTGGGCAATGTCGAGATCCTTCATGGTCACAACCTGAGCGACGGATCACTTTTATGGCTGGCGGAAGAACGGTTTGTCCCCCTCCATTCCCCCGCTGACTGGGAAAAGACCGGCATCATACCCGATGTGCAGGCATATGCAGACTGGGATACCTTTACATTCGAGACTGACCCATCCGTAGCCGCGGCTGTGCTCCTTTTGGGGCACAAGTAGTCAGCACGAAACGACCTTTACCTACCAAATCGAGATAACATGATCCGTATCGAAAATAATAAAATCACCCCCAAGCAGTTTATTAATCTCCACCTTGTCCACCATCTGTGGGGTTATTACTGTCATGGCATTTTAGGCAGTCGTATTGGGAAAGGCTGACCGGGTGACAGTCCAGGCAGGTCGATCCTTCATGGTTTATGCAGCCGTGTTCGCCGCAATTGCCAGCGTGAGGCAAGTTGAAGATGGCAGGACTCCAGGCAGTGGTGGAGTGGCATTGATCACATGTCATCCCGGCAAATAGCCCGGCATGGTATGCGGGATCTGGATGACAAGAGATGCAGGTGGTGGGGAGGACGGTAAAGACAGCATTGACATGGCACTTCGCACAATCCAACCCCGCATGTGCACCGGTTAGCGGGAATTTCGTCAGTGAATGGTCGAACGTCGCCGGTAGCCAGCCGTTGGTGGAGTGGCACGTGCCGCATCCGCTGCCAAATTGACCCTTATGGGCGTCATCCTTGGCGTGGCAGGCAGAGCAATCCTGGGAGGTGGCCTTCATGTTCGCGATCGAGCGAGCACCGCTGTGGCATGCCCCGCAATCCAACGAAGTGTGTTTCCCGGTCAGTTGGAAGACCACGTTGTCATGGTTGAAATTGTGCCCGTATGTGTCGATCCCATCGTGGCAAGCCAGGCAGTTCACATCATACGCGATCAGGTGGGCTTGCATGAAATCAACCTTGATCTGCTGGTGGCAGGTCGTGCAAACCGCCTGGTCAAAGGAGATGTAACCGTTAACGTGGCAGGTGCTGCAAATAAAAGCGGAACCATCCGTTTGTTTTTGGTGGGCGGTAAGAGCATACCCGAAACTAACGTGAGAAATGTTCACCTTGGACATGTCGGTCAACGAAGCATTCGCGCCGCGGTGATCAGGATGGCAGACACGGCAAGTCATGCCTGGTTTGTTTATCAACTTGTCTCCGTGCAGCGTGGCTGGATCCTGCTGCTGGGCAGCCACATCTGCGTGGCAAACCATGCAGCGGTCATCCATGGTCGTCGATTGCCAGAACGCTGCATGGCAGGCGGAACACTTGCCGGACAGGTCAGAATGGGAAGTGACTCCTCCCAGCGATGAACCTGGTTGCGCATTAAGAGCGCCCGGGTTAAAAAGAACGCCGCCCCGGAAAAGTCCCGCCACAACCACTATTAAAATGCTCAGTATGGATGTAATCAGCCCGGGGAAAGTCAGGCAGCCATAAGGCTTCTTATCCCTCATTTATTCAATCCCCATTTTTGAATCAGCCATGGCATTTTGAAACGATCGCTGCATCCTCAATAATAACCAGCGTTCATCGCCTCGCAGTTTAAAAACCCGGTTCATCGGTTGTCGCCTTGCACCCTTGGTCTTGATCCAGTAATCCATTACAAATTGCCCCAATTGTGCGCTCGATTGCATCAATTGCTTGCGGATGGGGGTGATATCCACCCGTGCATTGATCATGTCCCTTATGGGTTTGGATATTTTTTGATCGCCCATTACCAGCGCACCCAGCAATATCTGCTCTCCAACGACCAGGCGCAGATGGCTTACATCAGTGCCGCTTTCAGCTGCGATGGTATTTGGCAATTGCTGCCAGGTCTCGCTTGAACCACGTGAGGTATAAACCTGGCCCTCGTCGCGCCCGCTGCCGATTGCGCCAATGATGGTCGTCATCACCCCCGCCAGTCGTAAAACGTTGGTGGCAACCGTTCGCCGGTAGGCTTCATTCTGCCCAGCCATATTAAATGCTGCTATTCGCCCTTGTTTTCGGGCGGGATACCAAAGATTGTCCACGGTCGAACGACCGGTTGCCGGGTCAAAGATTTGGGCGACGTCGCCAGCCGCAAAAATGTCGGGGGCGCTTGTTCGCAGGTACTCATCCACCAGGATGCCCCGGTCAGTTTGTAAGCCCGCGCCTTTCGCCAGTTCCATCCGCGGTCTCACTCCAATGCCCACTCCCACCATGTCACACCGCAGGGTCTCCCCGGTGGAAGTCCGTACTCCGCTCACCTTGCCGCGTTTCCCAATGATTTCTGCGATTTCAGTATGGTGGTGGATCGAGACCTCATCATGGGTCAAGTATTTCTCGATCATGCCAGCTTCAACTTCGCCGAGCACGTTTGGCCAGAACCAATCTCCCCTAAGCAGGTAGTGGACTTTTATTCCCCTATGGATTAATCCCTCCACAAGTTCAACTGCAACCACCCCCCCGCCCACCACGACCGCTGTTTTTGTGCTTTGAACCATCGAAAGTATCTTGTGGGTATCTGCCATGTCGTCAAGTTTGACCAGGCCCTGCAGGTTTGCCCCCGGAACATCCAGTGTTACCCCGCTTGCGCCTGTGGCAACCAGCAGGCGGTCATAATCCAATTTTCCAGAATTGTTTATTTCCAATTGGTGGGTGGCTGGGTCGATTCGTGTCACCAGCCCCTTAACATGTTGAATACCCAGGTTTAATCTGCCTTTTTTGGAGAACAGGAACAACTGCTTTTCAGGGATCTCGCCACTCAGGTAATATGCCAGGCCCGGACGGGAATAGAAACCGTGGGGATCGTCGCTGATGATTACGATTTCTGCTTTTGGGTCGAGAGTCCGCAGCGTCTCAGCAGCCGCATAACCTGCAATGCCCATTCCGATAATGACGTGGCGGGTCATTTTTTCCTCGCTGGGAATAATTCCGTTCTCTCAAAATGCAGCACACCGCGCGGGCAGCGTTCCACGCATTCTCCACAGGTCAGGCAATACGAATCTTCAACGTATTCACCCAACCAGGCATAGAGACGCACATCGATGTTGATTGGACAGTTGAATGAACATATACCGCATTGAATGCAGCGTTCCGGTTCCGGGACGACATGACCGGTTACCAACGTTTTTACATGGTGGGATTCGCTGCTGAATGGAAACGTCATATTGTGATGAAATTCCTAAATACTATTATATATCCTCGCCGCAATATTGTTTATTAGTGGATAATTTGAAATTATTGTTTCAAGACAAGGTTTATAGATCTCCGCCAATTTATGTTACTTGCCCGAATTGATCGCCTGGCTGGCAATCCGGTCCACCAAACCCGGGGCGATCAGTTTGATCCATTGCCCCAGCCTGCCCCGCAGTGTCATCACCAGTTCCCGCCGCCTGCTGGTCATCGTATTGACTATCAACCGGGCACATGTCTCCACCGTCATTACTTCACTTTCACGAACCGGGCTTGTCATCAGCGGCTTCCCGTCCGGTCCCAGGGCACGGGCGCGCACTTCAGAAGCTACGAAGCCCGGATAGATCATGCTGACCCCTACTCCGTATGGAGCCACCTCGATACGCAGGGAGTCGAAGAACCCTGCCATGGCATGCTTGCTGGCAGCATACCCACTGCGGGTGGGCACCCCTGTCTTGCCTGTCAGGCTAGAAACGCCAACGATTAAACCCTTGCTTCGCTTAAGGTGAGGGAGTGCATAATGGGTGCAATACATGCTCCCGAAATAATTAACACGCATGATTTGTTCCAGGAAGCCCAGGTCGCTGATCTCTTCAAACTTCCCCCACATGGTGATGCCGGCGTTATTGACCAGTGCATCAATGCGTCCATACTCCTCCATTGTACGTGCAACCATTTCAGCACATTGAGCCTGGACACTGACATCCGTGGGGACCACGACGGCTTTACCTCCCCGCTGCTCGCATTCTGCCCTGGCTTCTTCCAGGCGCTGGGTATTCCTGGCTGCCAGGGTGAGCCACGCTCCCTGTCTGGCAAGTTGATGAGCCAATTCCCGGCCTATGCCGCTAGAAGCTCCAGTAATGATTACAACTTTCTCAGCGAATGGTTTCTTATCCATGTTATCTCCGGGAGCGATTTGAAGATTTTTGATTATATACCCCCTTGAGACCCCAGTAATATTTCCACTGGGATGGAACGACTCCTTGAATTCTCATTGTTTTTTTGCTTCATTATGCTATGATAATGTTTGTGGTTTGAATACTTATTATTCATAGACAAGGAGATTGCTATGTCCAAGCTAATCAAGCAAACTGTCACTTTCAAAGCCACTCCCCACGCAGTATATGAAGCCCTGATGGATTCAAAAAAACATGCTGCCTTCACAGGCGGCAAAGCCAGCATCAGCCGTGCAGTAGGCGGAAAGTTCTCTGCATATGATAACTATATTGCCGGGATAAACGTTGAATTGGTGCCAGACAAAAAGATCCTCCAGGACTGGCGCGCGGTCGACTGGCCTGAAGGCTTCTTTTCCCGGGTCACATATAAACTCACTGCTGTCCCGAAAGGCACCCGCTTGGATTTTACTCATTCGCATGTCCCTGACGGTACCGAAGAAGAATTCAAGCAGGGTTGGATCGATAATTACTGGGTGTTGATGAAAAAATACCTGGAGAAATAAAATGCACGTTAATCTGTTGGCTGCCAAGCTAAAAAGGTGGATAAACCGGGTCTCGGTCAACGCTACCTGGTCTGCGTTCAGCCTGCGCCTCTTTCGCGCTGGTGAAGATCACCCGTCGTTCCGCTAAGGGATCTTATAAGGATGGATGGATTATCCCTGAAAATATTTATGGCGATGAATACGTTCGCCATTCGGTTAAGCCGGGGACGTATTGGCAGTCAACTAGGGACACAAACGATCCTTTTACTTCATACCACCGGACGTCATTCAGGCCGGAAGTTTGTTACTCCCATAGCGTATTTCTTCACGGAAGGGGTATATTTCCTGGTCGGTTCAAACTGGGGAAAGCCCCGGCAGGCTGCCTGGTATTACAACCTGCTCGCACAACCTCAGACCACCATCGAGGTGCGTGGAAAAAACATCCATGTCGAATCACATGTTGCGCAAGGTGCAGAGTACGACCGGTTGTGGCAGTATGCCGTCGAGCATCATCCACCTTACCTCCACTACCAGGAAATGACCAGCCGGCACATCCCGATCGTGGTGATGGAGCCGGTAACGGAAGGGTTGTGAACTCACTGGGATATAATTTTTTTTTGGAATGGAGGCAGCCGTGAAGAAATTGAACTTTATACTCATTTTGGGAGTTCTTGTTTCCGCCTGCGGCCCGGCCCGGGAGGTCAGCGGTTCCATATCCACGTGCCGTGCTACATTGGATGCCTTGTCTTCCCTGACGAGCGCCCTGGAATTACCGAGTAATTTCCAGGAACAAAACCCTGTAAAAACCGGTGATGAATTCGATGTGATGCAATACTTCACCGTGCTCGATCACCTGTCGATGCAGCCAGGATATATATTGGATTATGTCTATCATTATGATGGTATGGGCGGTTCCCCCATCCTGTATGCTCGCCCTGCTGGTCAATCACCTTATGCGAATGAATCTGAGATGACGGCTGCCGGGGATATCCCAAATTATCTTGACTTCATTCAAACGGACGATACATCTGAAAGTTATTTCCAATTTGTGTTGCTGACATTAATGGGCGATCAATTCTATAAATTCTGGCACTCCAACTACAATGACGTGCGGGTTGTCTGCGAAAAAATCGACGTAAATGACATCGTTACCAGCCTGGATGGCAATTTCGGTTACCGGATATCGATCCCTTCGCGGATCAGGGCAGCTCTCCTGAAAAACGTCAGCCCTACCGTCAGCATCGGGAGCCAATCTATTGAGGTGAGGCTGGTGACATTTACCCGCTGGGGTGGATTCTTCGAGGAGACATATATCCTCAGCCGATCTCTGCCATATGTCATCCAGGATTATCAGGAAAAGAATCTTGTCCCTTACGATTGCGGGGTTATGTTTTAGGTCCTGGATAAGATCTTAGGAAAAATCGACGCTAAATCACGAGCCGAAAAGGTCTGTGCTATACTTACGCAGATTTTTCCCACAAGGAGCGCGCATGGATATCCACACCACCGATGATGCCGTCACCCGGCGCATCAATTTTTTCACCGAGCGTTTGAGGAAGCTGCGCGAGGATGACCTATATTTTTACAACCAGCCGGTTGAGGAGCTCAAGGGTGGCTCGCGAGTTATCGTGGGGGGGCGTGAGATGGGGATGTTTGCTTCATACAGTTACCTGGGTCTGATCGGTCACCCGCGCATTAATGCCGCTGCCAAGGCCGCCATAGATAAATTCGGCACAGGTACGAACGGGGTGCGCCTGCTGGCTGGCACGCTCACGGTGCATAAGGAACTTGAAGAAACCATTGCCGCCTTTAAGCATGCTGAAGCGGCAATAACATATTCCTCCGGCTATGTCACCAACCTGACCGTACTCTCCACGCTGATGGGCCGCGGGGATTACGTTGTTTCCGACAAACTTAACCACGCCTCCATTGTGGATGGTTGTCTCATGTCGGGGGCGGAATTTCGACGATACAAGCATAATGATATGGACGAACTGGAACGCCGCCTCCAGCAGGCACCTGGAGATGTGGCAAAATTGGTGGTTGCTGACGCAGTTTTCAGCATGGATGGGGATATTCTCAACCTGCCAAAAACAGTCGAAATCTGCAGGAAATACAATGCCTGGTTGATGATCGACGAAGCCCACTCGGTGGGTGTGCTCGGCAAGACCGGGCGCGGCATCGAGGAACACTTCGGGTTGCCCGACGTGGTGGATATCAAGATGGGCACTCTCAGCAAAACCATCCCCTCGGTGGGCGGTTATGTGGCAGGTAAAAAGGAACTCGTCCAATACCTGCGCCACGCCAGTCGTGCATTCATTTTCTCAGCCGCACTGCCACCTGCGCAGGCTGCTGCCGCCAATGAGGCCTTCAAGGTTATCCTTGATGAACCCTGGCGCATCGAAAAGATCAATGCCAATGGCGAACAATTTATCAAAGGGTTGAAGAACTCCGGATTTGATACATTGCTTTCTACCACCGCCATTGTGCCCGTTCTATGTGGCACCGATGAGCGCGCCTATAAATTGACCCAGATCTGCCAGCACCGGGACCTGTTCGTCCTGCCTGTGGTCTCACCTGCTGTACCGGAGGGCATGGCCCGCTTGCGCGCCACTGTTACCGCTGCACATGAACCCAAAGAAATTGAACACGCCCTGGGAGTGATTGAAAAAGCCGGGCGCGAGATCGGGATTATTTGATGAATTGTTGCCGGTCAAATTTAAATTGACCGGCATTTCTTTATTTATTTCCCAGGCAAGTCCGATTGTTGGATGATCATCTTCCCGTTTAATGGCTGTTAAAGAAATCGCGACTCTCACTCTCAAGCCCGGACGCGAAAAATCGCTCCTGCGCCGGCACCCCTGGGTTTTCTCCGGTGCGATCGCCCGAATTAATGGAAACCCTGCCTCGGGTGAGACAGTGGACCTGCTTGCTGCGGATGGACAGTTCCTGGCACGCGCCGCTTACAGCCCCAGCTCGCAGATCCGGGCGCGGGTCTGGACCTTTAACCCGGTTGAATCTGTTGACTCTGATTTCTTCAGGCTTCGGATGGCTGCTGCTATCCGCACTCGCAAAACCTGGCACTCAGGGTCAGATACGGATGCATACCGCCTGGTCCATGCCAAATCGGATGGCCTGCCTGGACTGATCGTCGATCGCTATGCAGAAACGCTTGTCTTGCAATCCCTCACCGCAGGCTCGGAATATTGGAAAGACACGCTTGCCACATTGGTCCTTGAGGCTGCCGGGCTGAATACTATCTATGAACGTTCGGATGCTGACGTGCGCGAACTGGAAGGTCTTGCTCCCTGCGTTGGGCCGTTGCGCGGGTTGCCCGGTTCGCAGCCAATCATCATCACAGAAAATGGTCTGAAATTCAATGTCAACATCGAGACCGGGCACAAGACCGGTTTTTACCTTGACCAGCGCGTAAACCGTCAACGCGTGCGCGGGCTTGCCTCGGAACGCGATGTGCTTGACTGTTTCTGTTACACCGGAGGATTCACGATTAATGCCCTTGCAGGCGGGGCAAGATCGGTCCTTTCCGTGGATTCCTCAGCGGATGCTCTCTCTTTTGCCGCGAAAATGTCTCGCTCAACTCCCTGCCCATTGACCGCCACACCGCATTGGAAGGCGATGTTTTCCAGGTCCTGCGAAAATTGCGGGACGAAGCCCGGTCATTTGATTTGATCGTCCTTGACCCACCCAAATTCGCACCCACGGCAGCCCAGGCTGCCCAGGCTGCCCGAGGTTACAAGGACATCAACCTGCTGGCTTTTAAACTCTTGCGTCCTGGTGGCATTTTGATCACGTTCTCTTGCTCTGGAGGCATAAATTCTGCATTTTTCCAGAAAATAATTGCCTCAGCCGCCCTGGATGCGGGTATTGAGGCTCAAATCCTGGAATACTTATCACAGGCTCCCGACCATCCGGTTGCATTGAATTTCCCCGAAGGAGCATATCTCAAGGGACTGGTCTGTATAAAACTGTAGGGCGACCGCAAAGGTCGCCCTGATTACTTTTTTGGTGATCCACTTCGAATATACATCCTGAAAATAAACATCAGGGGAAAAATCTACACTGTTATCGAGGGCAGATTACCATATCCCGTTCACAAAATTTTTAACATCCACTGTCGGCTGCGCTCCAGTTTCAACCGTAATGGTGTCGGTATAAAATGTCCGTTTTGAACCGTCTGCAAGTACAACGGTCCTCTCCAATTTAAGCAGCAATCCACTATCCGAATCAAATGAAGCAATGCTTCCGGCCGCGTTTATCGGTTGTGTATAATCTTCGGTCGTGCGTGGCGTTGCCAGCTTCTCATTTAGAGTAAATACGGTAACCGGTTTCCCATCCAGCTTGTCATTTGTTACAACTGGATGATTGTCACTATTTAAGATAAAGTTGTCCATCTCATCTGCAAATTCAAAGTCCAGGGAAAGGGGATATGGATTCACCGGCGAGGATATGTTGGTCGTGATGTTATACGCAAGATTATTCCTAAACACAATTGTCTCGACGGTCTGTCCATCGGTTGTGTTCATGGTCCAAACATACTGGTAAACCTTTTTTTCTTCGTTGATATGGTACCAAATATCAATGATCTGCACCAATGGGACGGTCTGTCCGGAGGACAGTGTTCCCCGGTCCTTCTGGTCGGTATCATAGACGATCTTTTCAGTGACATGCACCCAGCCCGGCTGGTTGACCAAGATTCTTGCCTTGCGGGTCAGATCCAAAAGAAGGTTCTTTGCATCGCTGGCGGATGTGGGCTTTCCGCAGGCTGCAAGCAAGGCGGCGACAATTGACACAATCACGAATAACCCAAAGAATTTCTTGAGCATTTCTTCTCCTGCTGGAATATAAATTTTTTGCGATTTTTTTACCCTGTAGGCGCACAACCCCTCGGGTAATAATCAAATTTTATTTTATGGTCCGGAAATTGCCGTAATTAATCGCAGGATACTCCCATACCCCCAATTTAATCCTCCCCAAGCGATAATATGGAGCGCAGTAACCCTGCAAGCAATACGCCCATTTGCACACCCTTGGCAGGTGTAATCGCCAGCGAGGTGCCTCTCTGTTCCGCCCGTTTGCTCAACAAGAATGCCGCTCCCACGCCGACCAATGCACCGATTGCTCCACCGATCAGGATCGTTTTAAGTTTCCATGAATCATCAGGTTGGATAGTTTCGATTGATTCGTTTTCTTCCATAGATCAATTCCTTTCGTGCCTTATAAACTGCTTGCCCGTACTATTAGGTGATGCGGGTTGTTACAATCTAAAAATGGATTTGGCGACCGCTCCTGCCTGCTTGATCCAGAAGAAGGGTTTCGTAGACCCATCCGCCACTTTGCGTGTCCCGGTGGATATCCGGGCAAAAATATCCTGGGTTTTTCCAGTATAACGCGGCAGGATTTGCAGCAATTTGATCATCCCATAAATTATGGTTACGATTAGTACCAGTAAAATCAATGCAATTACCAGGGCTGGGATCAGCAGCCAGATCATGGAGACGTCCGCCCAAACCCTATTCTGGTCTGCGCCGCCGGTGACGATCACTGCTGCCCCGGTGATGATAAGCCCCGCCATAACCAGGAAAGGGACCAGGATCTGCCAGGCAAATTGACGTTTATGTACCTTGATTGTCGGGCGATCACCCTGGGATGGATTGTTCATGCGCTGATTCTAGCACAAAATAAAGACCAAAAGTGTCCTCTTAGATTCAAGGCGTTGGGATTGTCGCGAAACATAGAAAAATAAAGGTGTGTTGGATCTGGAGTTCCCGATCCAACACACCCTGTTTATCCGATTGCCAGGGGACCCACGCATCACTTTTCGTGGACTGGCCTTAGCTTGCGATTATTATTTGCAACTCATGGCATCCATCACTGCCACTGCTGCCATCTCGACGATTGAATCCACTTCATCGCCGGTCTGCAGCACGTGAACGGGTGCACCGGTGCCGAGCAGTATGGGGCCGATCGCATGAGCGTTACCCAGGCGGGCCAGCAATTTGTAGGCGATATTGGCTGATTCGAGCGAGGGGAAGACCAGTACGTTGGCATCCTTGACCGTGCTGAATGGATACCGTTCTTCCACGATCTCGGGCACCACCGCTGTATCCGCCTGCATTTCACCGTCCACTTTCAGGTCCGGGCGGTCCTTCTTAAGCAGTTCCACTGCCTTGCGCACCTTGTCTGAATGAGGGTGGGGGGTTGAACCGAAATTGGAGAAGGAAAGGAATGCCACACGCGGATCGATCTCAAGCCGCTTTGGCGAAATCAGCGGAGAGGCATGCGATCTCTGCCAAATTCTCCGCAGATGGATCGATGTTGACCGTGGCGTCGGTGAACAGGAAGACCCGCTCCCCAACGATCATGATGTACACGCCGGCAACAAGACCGCTGCCCTTGGCATGATTTATTTGCAGTGCAGGTCGGATGACATCCGGATATTCATAGGTCAACCCGGAGACAAACGCATCCGCGTCGCCCATTCTGACCATCAGAGGACCAAGCACATTTGGTTCGCGCACACGCTTTTGCGCGTGTGACATGGTCATTCCCTTGCGTGCTCTCAGGTCGTAATATGCTTTTACATAGCTGTCAAATTTTGAGAAGTTACCCGGGTCGAGGATCTCGCATTTGCTGTCGAGCGCCAGCTCCTTGATCTTGGTTTGGATTATTGCCGGGCGACCGACCAGGATGGGTGTACCGATTCCCTCTTCCTGCACCTGAACCGCAGCTCGGATGATCTTGGGTTCTTCACCTTCCGCAAATACGATCCGCTTCTTCGGCTTGGCAGATTTGGCTTTATTCATAAAGAAATTGCGAACGCGCGCGCCTCTGCCCTGGCGAAATGCCAGTTGTTCGCGGTACTCATCGAGATCGATTGGTTTGCGAGCCACACCAGTTTCCATGGCTGCCTTGGCAACTGCAGGCGATTCCCACAACAATACCCGCGGGTCGAGTGGTTTGGGGATGATATATTCCGGACCAAATTTCATGCTCTCCACGCCATACGCGCGCAGGACAGAATCAGGGACATCTTCCCGGGTCAGGTTAAACAGGGCTTGTGAAGCCGCAAATTTCATTTCCTCATTGATGGCACGCGCCCGCACATCGAGCGCGCCGCGGAAGATGAACGGGAAACCAAGTACATTGTTGACCTGGTTCGGGTAGTCCGAGCGACCGGTGGCAACTATGGCAGTCCGGGCGGGCTTCTTTGGCCAGTTCATATCGGATTTCAGGATCCGGATTTGCCATTGCACAAATGAACGGATCTTTCGCCATTGACTTGACCATTTCCGGGGTCAACACATTGGCTACGGAAAGTCCCAGGAACACATCCGCGCCGCGTACGGCGTCTGCCAGTGTACGGCAATCGGTGTCCACCACAAAGCGGTCCTTGTACTTATTCATTCCTTCCGTCCGGCCCTTGTAAATAACCCCCCGGCTGTCCAGCATCATGATATTGGAGCGCTGGATTCCCCAACGGATCGCCAGTTCAGCGCAGGAAACTGCCGAGGCACCTGCACCCGAAATAACCATTCTCACATCTTTATGATTCTTGCCGACGATTTCAAGCACATTTGCCAGCGCAGCCGATGAAATGATGGCCGTGCCATGCTGGTCATCATGAAATACCGGGATGTCGAGCATCCCTTTCAAAGTCTCTTCGATATAAAAACACTCCGGGGCTTTGATATCTTCCAGGTTGATTCCACCGAAGGTTGGGGCAATCGCGCGCGCCACCTGGATGACCTCATCCGGATCGTGGCTGTCCACTTCGATATCAAATACGTCCACGTCTGCAAATTTCTTGAACAGCACCCCCTTGCCTTCCATGACCGGCTTGCTAGCCAGTGCACCCCGATCACCCAGGCCAAGGATGGCAGTGCCGTTGGTGAGCACCGCTACCAGGTTGCCTTTTGAGGTGTACTCATAAGCCGCTTCCGGATCTTTCTCGATATCCAGGACTGGTACTGCCACGCCGGGGGTATAAGCCAAACCAAGGTCGCGCTGGGTATCCATGGGTTTGGTTGGGACGACAGCAATTTTGCCAGGTTTTCCATTTAATCGATGATAATCACGGGCATCTTGATCTGTGATTTTGGCCATATATCCTCCATTAGGGAATTGTGTCTCGTTGACCGCTTCATTATCCCACAAGTTGAAAGTGCATTGTTAGTTCCTTTTGTCACAATAATTTCAAACGCCTTTCCCCCTTTCCAACAAAGAATGTCCTGCGCAAGTCGGAATCCGACAAGGGATTCTTAAGATAATAATGTATAATAGTACTATCTTAAAAATTATCGAGCCGCTATTTCTATTTGTTTCATGGATGGCGGTCACGGCTTAAAAATGGAATTCCTGGAAAATCCCGGGTATGCCCTTTGACCCGAAAAATGGGCATTTTTATGGGAAATCGGAACGAATTGAATATCAAGAGGAAAACAGGCAGGGTATCTGTAAGGATTAGGGGTTTCCTTCCCTACCTGTATCCCGTACCGGACCCGTAACCGCTTCCAACCAAACCATCTGTAATTCTGCCCGGTGCATGATGTAGTACAGATGGAACTCCAGGTGATTTTTCCACAGTCGTGACCCGCATGTCGGCGGTAAGCGGCTGTGTTTGTTTAATATTGATCTTCCCTTTTCGCAGGGAAAAGGAAAATGACAGGCAGGATCACGGCGATCGAACCCCAGCAAAAGAATCCCCAGCGGGTGAACGTTTACCTGGACGGGGCTTTCGCCTTCGGATTGGCTCGCATTACCGCTGGCTGGATGAAAGTCGGACAGGAATTGAGCGATGAGAAGATCGCTGCCCTGCAAGACAATGACGCGCACGAATTGACCTACCAGAAGGCTCTCCATTTCCTGAGCTATCGCCCGCGGTCTTCGTTCGAGGTACGTCAGAACCTTTTGAAACGCGGTACCCCTCCGCCTCTCGTTGAAGAGACGGTGAACCGCCTCCAGAGCGCCGGGTTGGTCAATGACCAGGAATTCGCCCGGGCCTGGGTTGAAAATCGAAACACTTTCCGGCCGCGCAGTAAGTCAGCACTGCGCATGGAATTACGACGCAAAGGTCTCAGCGACGAGACCATCCAGACGGTGCTGGATGAACAAGTGGACGAGGAAAGCCTGGCAAACCAGGCCGCCCGAAAGTACGCCTCGCGTCTGGCTGGCATGGATTGGCCGGATTTCCGCCAAAAGTTAAGCGGATTTCTCGCCCGCCGCGGTTTCTCGTACACCACCATATCCCCGGTCGTCTCTGAAGTCTGGAAAGAATTCCAGATGGCGGACGAAGGGGGAACTCTTGTTGATAAGGATTGACCATGGAACCAATTGTTGGAATTGTGATTGCCGTCCTGACACTGCTGCTGGGTCTGGCTGTCGGCTTTTATATAAGCCGCGCCCAGACTGAAAAACTGCAGCGCACCCAGCGCGACAAGACCGAGAAATTCCTGCAGGAAACTCGGGAGCAGGCGCGTACCATCGAGATCCAGGCGCGCGATAATGCCCTGAAAATTTCCCAGGCTGCCGAAGGTGAAATCACCCGCCTGCGCACTGAACTAAACCATGAAGACGAGCGGCTCCAGAAACGCCGGGCCGAATTGGATAGCCGGGTGGAACGCCTGGAACAGCGTGAACAGGCGGTAAACAAGCACCAGAGTGCGGTGGATCGCCGTGCAAATGAAATTGAAAAGTTGCACGAACAGGAAATGGTGGAACTCCAACGCGTCGCGAGTATGAACGTGGACGAAGCCCGGGTTATCCTTCTCGCCGAGGTGGAAAAGGATGCCCGCAATGACATGGCACGCATCATTCGCCAGATCGAGTCAGAAGCGCGCGAGGAGGGTGATAAGCGCGCCCGAAAATTGATCGCTGATTCAATTCAGCGCGTAGCAACCGACCAGGTTGCAGAATTCACCACCTCCCTTGTACCCCTTCCCAATGAAGAAATGAAAGGTCGGATTGTTGGTCGCAATGGGCGCAATATCCGCGCCTTCGAACAGGCTGCCGGGGTGGATGTAATTGTGGATGATACTCCCGAAGCCGTGACCATCTCTTGTTTTGAACCGGTACGCCGTGAAGTTGCCCGTCGCTCCCTTGCCCGTTTGATCCTGGATGGCCGCATCCACCCGGCGCACATTGAAAAAGTCCTGGAAGAGGAACAGAAGGCGGTGGACAAGGTCATTGCAGAAGCTGGCGAACAGGCGTCCTTTGATGCCGGCGTTACGGGTCTGCACCCTGAGATCCTGCGCATGATGGGCCGGTTGAAGTTCCGCACCTCCTACGGGCAAAACCAATTGGCTCACGCAGTGGAAGTGGCAAAGCTTTCAGGCATTCTCGCCGCTGAGCTGGGCGCAAACGAAGATGTCTGCCGTCAGGGTGGCTTCCTCCATGACCTGGGCAAAGCCATGGATCATAACCAGGAAGGTACCCATGCCCTGCTGGGTGCTGAATTCGCCAAGCGTTATGGGGTAAACCCGGTGGTGGTCAATGCCATTGCTGGTCATCACCACGAGGTCGAACAGGAAAGTATCGAAGCCATCATCACCGAATCCGCCGATGCCATTTCAGGAGCCCGTCCGGGAGCCCGCCGTGAGGACCTGGAAGCCTACATCAAGCGCATCCGAACCCTGGAGGACATGGCCACCGCGTTCAAGGGCGTCTCACAGGCCTACGCCATCCAGGCTGGACGCGAAGTGCGCATCATCGTCCGCCCGGAAGAAATTGATGATCTGGAAGCAGCCCGCCTGGCTCGTGATATTGCCAAGAAGATCGAGGAGACCATGCAATATCCTGGTCAGATACGGGTGACGGTCATCCGCGAAACGCGGGCGACGGAATACGCCAAGTAGGAAACAAAACAGGAGCAGGCAGACAAGCTTGCTCCTGAAATTATGGATAAACCCCCGACATCCTCCACCCGTAGGCGCGAGTTTTGGCGCGGGGTCCGGGACGAATCACCCATATTGCTGGGTGTAGCGCCTTTCGGACTGATCTTCGGCGCGCTGGCGATCGATGCCAACATATCTATCCCGATCGCCCAGGCCATGTCTTCCATAATTTTTGCGGGAGCCTCCCAGATCATTGCCGCCCAGATGATCGGGGCAGGGGCTTCCTTCCTGGTTATTATCCTGGTCGTGTTCGTGGTTAACCTCCGCCATGCCCTGTATAGTGCTTCGGTTGCACCGCACGTACAACACCTCGCCTCGGGATGGAAGATTATTCTGGCTTACCTCCTTACCGATGAAGCATACGCAGTTACCATCAGCCACTATAACAAGGAAGGCGATCCGACTAAAAAGCACTGGTACTTCCTGGGGTCAGGCCTCACCTTGTGGTCCACCTGGCAGGTTACCACTGCGCTTGGAATTTTTATCGGGGCTCAGCTCCCACAATCGTGGTCTCTCGATTTTGTGCTTCCCCTCACCTTCATCGCGTTGGTCGTGCCTGCTCTAAAGGATAAAGCGGGTGTTGCAGCTGCAATCTCTGCCGGTTTGGTGGGAATGCTGACACTGGGATTCCCATTCAAGACCGGACTTCTTGTAGCTGCATTCATTGGCATCCTCATCGGTCTCCTCCTGGAAGGGAGGCCAAAGTGACCCTTTGGGTTGTCGTCCTTATTGCCGGTTTGCTCACATTTGGCACCCGGCTATCCTTTATCCTCCTGCTTCACCGCATCCAGATGCCTGGTTGGTTCATGCGCGGTCTGCGTTTTGTGCCGATGGCAGTCCTTTCTGCGATCATTCTCCCCCAGCTTGCCACCCGGAATTCAACCGTGGATCTATCGTTTCATAATCCGCAGTTATTCGCCGGTGCGATCGCGATCCTGGTCGCATGGCGTACCAAAAACGTCCTGCTGACAATCCTGGCGGGGATGGGGGCACTATTACTTTTAAAGGCCATACTTGGATTATAGGTTTCCAGATAAATCCGTGCTTCCCCCAAAAAAGTGTATTGACACGCTATCCTGTCACGCGCTTCAAGTGCCAACAAATGGATTTCCGCGCTTTTCCTCCCCCACGGTTGTTTTTTCTCCATGGCCTGAGAGCAGTTCAGTTTCATCTGGCAGTGTAAAGACTTGCTCCATAATACTCCTGGTTAATGCCTCCCAGTCTCCACCTGGCAGATCTGTGCGGCCAACGCTCCCCTGGAAGATCAGGTCGCCACAAAACAGGGTGGATTCTTTTACGCAGGAATAAACGACGTGTCCGGGGGTATGACCGGGTGTGTGACGCACTTCGAATTCGATTTTCCCCAACCGTAAAATCTGCTGGTGAGCGAGTAAAATGACCGGCTCAGGTCCAGGCTCGATCTGCAATCCAAATAGCGGTGCTCCCCCCATGTTTTTCCAGAGTTCAAGATCTAATGGATGCAGAGCAACCAGGGGAGCTGGGTTCAATCGGGCAGCGATCTGGGCAGCACCGCCGAAATGATCGAAGTGGGCGTGTGTATACCAGAGTTGGCGGATGTTCCAGCCTCTCTTTTGCGCTTCTGCCAGGATTAATTGCCCGTCCCAGGCTGGATCGATGACTGCCGCCTCGCCGGAATCGGTATCAGCGATCAGGTAACTATTGGTGGATACGGGACCTAATATGAGGGTCTGCAATCCAAGCATGTTTATAATTCCAGGGATTGATTGGCGGCCGCGGGCTCATCCACCGGCTGGCGGGGTGTGAATGCCATGGACAACAAAAGTGCTGCTCCCATTAACCCCAGGCTGACGGGATAGACCATGATTGGAGACACTGTATAGAGTACTCCAGCCAGCAATGGTGCCAGGGTCATGGAAAGTGAGTTGAAGGTCTCAGCCACCCCGTAAGCAAGGCCCATTTGTGCCGGATGCACCAGCGGGCGTGCCTGTGCGTATATGAACGAGCGGGCAGCGCGATATCCGCCCAAAAGGAAGTAACCGAGAGCGTACCAGGGCACTCCCGCCCCTTTCCATAAGAAAAGGCTGAAAAAAGCCACCAGGACCTGCGCCAGAAGGAATCCGCTTCGGGCGGCAAACTGCCCCAGGATTAGGTTCAGGGCTGCATTTCCAAAACTTCCCACCGATCCAAGCAGACCGATCGATTCCAGCGATAGCCCACGCTCGTTCTGCAGGAACTTGGGCGTTAACGGTTGGGGTAAATACATGACGAACATCGCCAGGAAGACGATCCCCACCAGGGTGATGAAGCGCGGATTTGCCCATAGTTTGACCATGGGTGCAGCGGGGTCGTGATTGTCACGTGGCTGGGAACGAATAAAAAGTACCATGCCAGTGGAAACAATGAAAATGCAGGCAGCCACCAGGTACACGGTTCGCAGGCCAAATCGTTCCCCCAACCACCCGCCTGAGATTGGTCCCAGCATCGCTCCCAGGTTGAATGCTGCAGACAATAATGTCATCGCCCGCACTGGGGTAAGTTTCCCCCGTGCAGCAGTAATGTAGGAGTTCAGCGGAGATGACACAAATGCCGTCAGCCCGTAAAGCAGCACCCCGACGATGAAAGCGGGCAGAGTCCGGGCAATTGCCATCACCCAGGTGGCTACCAGGCCTGAAGTCCAGGCTGCAATGATGATCGGTTTCCTGCCGATGCGGTCAGCCAGGTACCCTGCCGGAATATGCGCCAGCATCATCGCCAGTCCGAACGCGCCGAAAACCGTGGCAATGGTCATCGTGCTTGCCCCCAATTGCTGCAAATAAATCGGCTGGAAATAAATGAACATTCCCTCGCCTATCCCCCAGGTAAAGAGGGAAACACACAGCAGGACCAGGTCAACGCTCATCCAAAAGCAACCCGGTCAATGAAATCCGCTGCAGCCTTGAAGACCGTCTCGCGGGTCGGCTCCTCCGTGATTACGTGTCCGCCGCCTTCCACCCACAACATTTCTTTGTCGGCACTTCCCAACCGGGCATGGATTTTCTCCATGCTTTCGTGGAATACGTAATCATCGTTGCGCGAATGGATCAGCAAGGTGGGAACCTTAACAAATGGCAGCGATTGTCGCATCAAGCCCAAAAGTTTGTTTAATTCTCCCGCTGAGCGGACCGGGTTTTTAGGGTAAGCAACATGTTGCCTGAATGCATCTTTGTCGAACCAACCTGCATCAGGTGACCCTTTGCCTTTGGGCATAAAAGGTACGAACCAGGAAATGGTGTTTATTAAGCGCAGCAATGCATGATCAGGAAGTTGATACGGGGTGGACATGGCGACCACTCCCTGCACCGGCAGCCGGCTCGCTGAAATCAGGGAAAGGACACCACCCATCGACAGCCCCAGCAGAAAAACTTGTTCCGTGCTGGATTTCAGGAGGTTATAGCCGTCCTCCACCGAGAGCAGCCAGTCCTGGTACCGCGTGCGGACCATATCCTCGGGTTTGGTGGCGTGACCATTCAATCGGATGCCGCAAACGGTGTATCCCTGCTCGTTCAAGTATTCACCGAGCCAGCGCATCTCTTTTGGAGCCCCTGTGAAACCATGCGTGACCAGGCACCCGATTTTGACTTTGGTGCCTTTGCCTGGGAAGAAGAACGGTTCTGCGGTTGGGATGATTTGAGACATTAATTCCTCAGAATAATAATGTATGGTGAATTCCCTGCTGGTAAATTATAACCCTGCCTGTATGCCACCGGGTCGCCCGGTACCTGGATCTAATTAAGGATGGATTCGTGGTTAGTTTTAAGGTCGCGCTCCCTTTATTTATCCTTTCCAGGAGCCTGTCTCCATGCGGGCTGTAGTTTTGCGATCTTGCGGAAAACCGGACATTCTTTGTCGTGCGCGCCGGGCAGGTATCCGGTGGAAACCAGGAATTCCTTGACGATCTCCCCTCCGGTGAATACGAAGGTCAGTTTAAACAATTTCGTCCATGCTTCGAGGCTGAGTGGATGATGCCTGTCCAGCCATCCTTTGAATGAGCCATACTCCTCACGGAGCCCCTGGATGCGGCGTGCATTCTCAATCGCGGCATTCACCTTGAGCCGGTTGCGGATGATGCCCGCATCTGTCAGGAGCCGCGCTCTGTCAGCATCGCCATATCCTGCTACCTTGTCCACATCGAACCCATCATAGGCGAGATGGAAATTTGACTTTTTCTTTAAGATCGTGATCCACGATAATCCCGCCTGGTTGATTTCAAGCACAAGGCGTGCAAGAAGGGCAGCGTCGCTGGTCAGGGGGAACCCGTACTCGCTGTCGTGATAGTCCTTGTTGAGAATATCTTCCGGGTGCTCGCGTAAATATTGGCAGTAGGTCATCATGCTTCACCTCCTGTGTCTTAACGAGATTCCAGGAATTGTTCAAGCAGTTCCAGGGCTTGCGGCAAATTCTTGCGCGCAAATCCAAGCCGGAAATGGTTGCCCGGGTGGTCGTAAATGGTTCCTGGCAGGAGCAGGACGCCTGACTTGCTTACCAGGTCGTGGCAAAAATGTTCAATATCCTCACCGGCGAGGTGTGGAAATGCTATCGGTCCGGCTTTGGGACGCACCCATTCGAATCGATTTTTATGTTCCGTGAAGAATAATCCAGAAGCGCAAGGTTGTCACGGATGATCTGCAAATTGCGGCCCACGATCCGGGCGCGCTGCCGCAGGGCCAGTTCTGCCAGGTATTCGCTGGGTGCGCTGCTGCATATGGTGGTGTAATCCTTAAACGCAGCCATGCGGGTAAGGATGGCGGCATTGTGGGTAGCAACCCAGCCAATGCGCAGTCCCGCAAGCCCATAAGCCTTGGACATCACCCCCAGCGCGATGGCGCTTGGGTTAATATCGCAAGCCGATGGCAGCCGGTTCTGCCTGGTCATATTCCAGCTCACGATAGACTTCGTCAGAGAACAGGATGATGCCGTGATCCTGTGCCAGCGTATTTAACTCCTGGAAAGCTGAGTGCGGCATCAGGTATCCGGTCGGGTTATGTGGTGTGTTCACAATGATGGCGCGCGTATTGGGGCGTAGATTTCGCTTCAGTTCTTCCAGGTCGGGTGCCCAATTATTTTCCGGATGGGCTTCCCAGAAGGTCACTTCACAGCCAATACTTTTGGCGATCTCGAACAGCGATTGGTAGCACGGCCAATGGACGATGAGATGATCGCCTGGTTGCAGCATCGCGTGCATGAATACAAAAATGGCTTCTTCCGCACCATTGTGGACCAATACCTGCTCCGCTCCAATGCTGTGGTAGATTTGGCTGATTTCCTTTCGCAGGGATGGCCCACCGGGAGATTCGGTATACCCCAGCCAGGTGCGTTTCAGACCCTCCTCTGCACCCGGTTCGAAAGCCAGCAAGTCTCCGATGGAGACCGACTCGCAATCTGAACTGCAAAGCAGGTACTTCGCGTTGAATTCGTAGCGGGCAAAGTATCGTTCAAGTTTGAAGGGAGAGAGAGTCATCTCACAGCTTTCCTTTTCATATTGGAAGATTAGTTGTCGCTACCCCACCATCCGCAATTCACGCGGCATATCACTCAGGCATTCCACACCGTTCTTTGGTGACAATCATATTGTCTTCGATTCTCACACCGTTGCGTTCCGGCAGGTAGATCCCCGGCTCAACTGTGTATGCCATGCCTGGCTCAAGCATCTGCAGGTTATCGCCGCGCATATATGGTTCCTCGTGGCCTTCCATCCCAATGCCGTGCCCGGTGCGGTGGGTGAAATATTTGCCGTATCCGGCTTTCTCGATCACCGTTCTGGCTGCATTATCTACCGCCGCACATGGAACTCCGGGCTTTCCTGCTGCACGACCTGCTTCATTGGCTTCCAGGACGATCTGGTGGATCTTGTTGTACTCCGCATCCACCTCCCCCACTGCGAAGGTGCGCGTCAGGTCTGAGATATATCCATCCACCGCGGCACCCCAATCCACCACCAGGAGGTCGCCTTTCTGGATCTTCCTGTCGGAGGGCGTCGCATGCGGGTTGGCGCTGTTCGCTCCGCCTGAAACAATGGGGGCGAAGGGTAATTCTGATTGTGACCCGCCGCGCAGCAATTGGACCACCAATTCAGATGCCAGTTCCTTTTCGGTCATGCCAATTTTGATCAACGGGATGGTCGCCTCCAGTGCCCACTGGGCCACCTTTACCGCCTTGCGCATGGCGGTTACCTCTCCGGCGTCTTTCCGGATTCGCAGGCTGCTGACAACTACCGAGGCATCCGGGAATTCTGCAGTTGGTGCCCCGGACTGGATATTTCGAAATTCCAGCAGGCGCATTTGCCGCGGTTCCACACCGATGCGCTTTCCATCCAGCTTCAGGAAATTCACGGCGTTGCGGAAGATTCCCTCCCAATCAGCCGGGTTCTCCCCATAGGGGAAGGCTTTGATTCCATAAGACAAGTCGTTTAGCTTGAGCATTTCCAGTTCTGGCAGGATGATGATGGGTTCCTGGTCAGGTGTAAAAAGTGCCACAACCGGGCGTTCTGAAAGATGGAAATGCAGCCCGGTAAGATACACCAGGCTTGGACCGGCATTCAACGCCAGGGCTTCCAGCCCGGAAGCCGCCAGGGCAGTAGAAAGGTTTGAAATTCGGGGAGAACTCATCGAAGATCCTTTCGCCGATAATTATTCGAAAATTTTCGCAGGGCTTCCTTGCATTTCCAAGGTCATGCCTTATGGAGCCTCTTCACAAACCCCACCTTCAGGATCCAGTCCACCAGGCCTGGGAATGTGCGCGCGAACAAGACCACGATAGCAAACCACCACGGTAGGAACAATTTCGACCGAGGGTGGAGCGCCAGCCAAAGCGTCCGGCGGGCGACGTATTCCGAGCTCATGTTCAGGAAACCGGCCTTCTTGAAGATGCTTTTCGACGATGAACTACCGGTGTGCTGCCCGAATTCGGTGTTCGCTCCTCCCGGGTAAATGCCGCAGACCTTGACGCCGAAGGGAGCTGTCTCACGGCGCAGCGCGTCCGTGAATCCCGTCACCCCGAATTTTGTCGCTGCGTAAATGGAATAGATCGGAGGGGCGATCCACCCTGCCACGGAGGACATATTGAGGATGATTCCCGAGCGGCGCTGCAGCATCCCGGGCAGCACCAGGCGTGTGATCTGGATCAGCCCGCTAAGGTTTACGGCGATCTGTGCTTCGATATCGGCTTCCGGGTCGAGGTTCTCAAGCCAGTCAAGGCGGCCAAAGCCGGCATTGTTTAGCAGGATGTCTATCCTGCCGAATTTGTCCAATACGGACTGGACTGCTGCAATGATCTGGGATCGTTCGGCGATGTCGAGCTGTACCGGGAAAGCCTGACCTCCTGCGAGACGGATCCCCTCAGCGAGGGTGTTCAGGCGATCGATGCGCCGGGCAGCCAGGATGACCACCGCGCCTTCTTTCGCGAACAGCTTTGCGCTGTCCTCCCCAAAACCCGAAGATGCACCGGTGATGAATACGACTTTGCCTTGAAGGGAATTGGGCATGATCTTCCTTGGGATAAAAATGAATGACGCAAATATTGTATCCTATTCGCGTCATTCATGGTTTTCGTCGGAATTATTATTAATCTTCCGCAGTCTCGCCTGTCTCTTCCGGTTTGCGCCTGGGATGGGGCGGATCAGCTTGTCCCTTTTGCCAATAGGGCAATTTCGAGTACCTGGTCCATGTGCTGAATGGGGATGATCTTCAAATCCTCACGTACTTTTTTGGGCACATCCACCAGGTCTTTCATGTTTTTCTCTGGCACAAGCACCACCTTTAACCCGGCGCGATGCCCTGCCAGCACCTTTTCGCGCAAGCCTCCAATTGGAAGAACCCGCCCGCGCAGGGTGATTTCCCCGGTCATGCCTACTTCCTTATGCACCGATCGGCCGGTCAACGCTGAGATGAGCGCTGTAGCCAGGGTGATTCCGGCTGAAGGACCGTCCTTCGGGATGGCTCCCTCCGGCATATGCACGTGGATGTCCATGCGTTCGAATACTTCAAAATCGATCCCCAGCATTGCTGCCCGCGATTTGACGTATGTCAGCGCTGCCTGGCCTGATTCCTGCATCACGTCCCCGATCTGCCCGGTCATTTGCAGGTTGCCTTTTCCATCCAGCACAGCCACTTCGATGGAGATGATCTCCCCGCCATTCTCGGTCCAGGCGAGTCCTGTTGCCACACCCACTTCGTCCTTGCGCTCAGCCTCGGTTTGGAAGAATTGCTGCGGGCCAAGGAATTTCTCGATCAATTCAGGCAGGATGGAAGTGGGATAGCGCTTCTCCTCAGCTTTCCAGCGTGCCACCTTGCGGCAGATGCGTCCGATCTCGCGCTCCAGGTTGCGCACCCCGGCTTCGTAGGTATATTCGCGCACGATGCGTTGCAGGGCTTCGGTGGTGAAACTCATACCGAGGCTCTCGATCCCGTTTTCTTCCAACTGTCGTGGGATGAGGAATCTCTCGGCTATGGTGAGTTTTTCTTCCTCGATGTAGCCCGGAAATTCGATCACCTCCAGCCTGTCCAGCAGGGCGGGCGGGATGGTCATCAGGGTATTCGCGGTCGTAATGAACATGACCTTGGATAGGTCGAAGTCGAGTTCCAAATAGTGGTCGCTAAAAGCATGGTTCTGCTCAGGGTCAAGGACTTCCAGCAGAGCCGAGGATGGGTCTCCCCGAAAATCCTGCCCGAGTTTGTCGATCTCGTCGAGCATAAACAGCGGGTTCGCAGTTCCAGCCCGTTTCATTGTTTGCAGGATGCGCCCAGGCAGCGCACCGATGTAGGTTCGGCGGTGACCGCGGATCTCCGCTTCGTCCCTTACCCCACCCAGCGATACGCGAACGAATTTGCGTCCCAGTGATTCCGCAATGGACTGACCGAGACTTGTTTTCCCGGTTCCGGGAGGGCCAACAAAGCATAGGATCGGTTGTCGTTCTTTTTTGGGTTTGAGTGACCGCACGGCGATATATTCCAGGATGCGGTCCTTCGCTTTCTTCAGTCCATAATGATCGCGCTCCAGGATCCGGGCGGCATGTTTTACATCCAGGTTGTCTTTGGTGGTTTGCTTCCAGGGCAGATCGATGATCCAATCCAGGTAGGTGCGGATGATCCCGACTTCGGGAGCCATCGGCGGCATCTGGTTCAATCGTTCGAGTTCTTTGATGGCTGTGCTGCGTGCTTGTTCAGGGAGTTCAGCTGCATCGATTTTCTTTTTCAGATCGATCAGGTCACGCGTGAAAATGTCGCCTTCGCCCAGTTCGGTCTGTATCTGCTTCATTTGCTCACGCAGGTAAAACTCGCGCTGGCTCTTATCCACTTCATCCTGAACCCTGCTGTGGATTTCGTCTTCCAACTCCAGCACGTCCAGTTCCTGGGCGAGCAGTTTGTTGATCCTCTGCAGCCGCTGGCGGGCATCCTTCATCAAAAGCAATTGCTGGCGCTCGTTTAGTTTGATGGAGACTGCCGTGGCGATCATATCCGCCAGCCATCCCGGTTCTGAGATGTTCATGGCGAATAGATGGGCTTCTTCGGGGATGGCCCGATCCAGTTGAACGCAGCGGTCGAAAAGGTCCAGGGCATTGCGCATCAGCGCCTGGGTGGTTTTATCAGCAGTCGGTGGTTCATCGATCACCCGCGCCCGCACTCTTAGCACCGGGGTCAGGCGGGTAAACTCAACCACTTCCACCCTTTTCCGACCCTGTACCAGGGCTGAAGACGACCCATCCGGCATTGAAAGCAGCCGTCCCACCGCCATTTCCACGCCAATGGGCAGGAAATCCTGGGGTCCGGGGTTTTCCACATCCGAGTCGCGCTGGGTCAGTCCGATGATGGTCCGGTCGTGGTCGTGGGCTTCCTGGATGGCGAGCAGGCTGGCCTCGCGCGCCACAAAGACAGGGGTGACCATGTGTGGGAAAACAACGATGTCGCGCAGTGGCAGAACGAGTGCCTCGATGCAGCCATCCTCATCGGGTGTGGCATTGGCTACCCGGTATAGTTCGTCGGTGCGCTGCGACAGCGCCACGTTAAATGCATCTTCTTCTTGAAAAGACCAGTCGTTTTGGTTCATAACATTCCTGAAATCATCTGTATGGTGTAATGATCTTGATCGTTTGGTAAATTTAATGATGACTTTCCCAGGCAGTTTTCACTTCTGCAGTGACGAACATGCTGCCGGCCGATAAGACGATCTCTTCCCGTCGACGGCCAGTTCCAGGGCACGGGCGAGTGCTGCTTCCACGGGTGTCACCGCCTCCGCGAGGATCCCCAGTCCGATGGCTGTTTCGACGATCATTTTCGGTTCGAGGGCACGCGGGTGAATCGCTTTGGTCGCCAGCACAATATTCAACCGTCCTTTAAGGGCGGTAAGCATCCCGGCTACATCCTTGTCTTCGGATGAACCGAAGATCAAAATGACTTGTCTGCCGGGCAGGTAGTCATCCAGCGTTTGCGCCAGTTTCTCGAAAGAATCCTGGTTGTGGGCCGAGTCGAGGATGACCGGCGGCTCATGGCGGACAATTTCGAACCGGCACGGCCATTTTACCCGGGCAAATCCCCTTGCAATGGCCTCGTCACTCACTTTCAACCCGCTGGCTTTGAGGGCGGCATACGCGGTTGCTGCATTCACAACCTGGTGCTGCCCCAGCAAGGGGAGGCGAAGTATAACCGATTCTTGAGTATTTTTTGACCCCTGCCTTTGATCTCCGGTTTCCATCTTCTTGAAAACAGAAAGCGTCTGTCCATCCAGGGAATGTTCTCCTGTTGCGAAAAGCACCTCCCGCCCCACGATGGTCAGCGGGGCATGCAGTTCTCCCGCCACACGTTCCAGCACAACCCGCGCCTCGTCCACCTGCGGCGAGCTCACCACCGGAATGCCTGGCTTGATGATGCCGGCTTTTTCACCAGCGATCAATGTCAATGTATTACCCAGAACAGCCATGTGGTCGTAGGAAAGCGAGGTGATGACTGCCACCAGCGGGGTGACCACGTTGGTGGCATCCAGTCGTCCACCCAGCCCCACCTCGATCACCGCGGCATCCACATTGGCTTTGGCAAAGTTTAGTAATCCAATGGCAGTCGTGATTTCGAATGTGGTCAATTTCGGGACTGCCGCCACGTGTGGTTTCACTTGTTCAACCAATTCAACCAGTTGAGGATGGGAGATCGGCTGCCCATCCACCTGGATTCGTTCAACATAATCCTGTAAATGCGGCGAGGTATACAGCCCGGTCTTATACCCGGCTGCGGTCAATGCCGAAGCCATGAGCGCACAGGTGGAACCCTTGCCCTTCGTCCCTGCCACGTGCAGGATCGGGTAATTCTTCTCCGGACTTCCAAGCAAAGCCATCAGTGCTCTCATCCGCTCCAGGTTAAAATCAGCCTTGGCGAGTTCGGAGCTTTTTTTAAGGCTATAATCTACAAAAGAATACAGGTAATCCAGAGCCAGGTTGTAGGCGGTTTCGGTTTCCATTGGTAAAAGTATTGTAAATGGGAATCTACATTTCGTAAATCGTATTGATCGATATGGTTGGTCTTCTCACCTTTCATCTCCACCTCCCCGCCTGTGCTTCGTTGAAAGAAAAACGAGGGCGACTCAAACCCCTGCTGGCCCGCTTGCACCGCCGGTTCAACATTTCAGCCGCTGAAATGGACCTGCAGGATGCGTGGCAGGAGGCTGTCATTTCCTGCGGAATGGTTGGCAACGATCCCGCCCACCTGCAATCGGCCCTGGAAACGGTGCGGAGATGGGTGGAGGCCAATTGGCCTGATGGGGATGTTTTGGACACAAAGATCGAACTCGTGTAGGGGCGGACGGTTTCCGCCTAAATCACATCAATCGGGACGCAAATTCTTGGTCCCGTCGGAGGAAACATGGATTTAAATCTGAAAGATAAACGTGCCCTTGTTACCGGTTCAAGCCAGGGGCTGGGCTTCGCCTCAGCCCTCGGGTTGGCGAAGGAAGGTTGTCGGGTTGTCATCAACAGCCGTGACCAGGCGAAAATTTCCGCCTCGGCTGCCAGGATCTCCGCCGAAAGCGGAGGCAAGGCTTTCGGTTTGGTCGGCGATTTGGCTGACCCTGACGTACCCGCCCGGCTTGTTAATGAAGCCGCCCGCATGCTGGGTGGGCTGGATATTTTAATCACCAACGCCGGTGGTCCGCCTCCCGGAACTTTCGACTCGTTTGACGAATCCGCCTGGCAGAAGGCAATTGATTTGAGCCTGATGTGTCACGTGCGGTTAATTAAATCCGCTCTGCCATTCCTGCGCAAGTCGAAAGCTGCCAGCGTGCTGACCATTACTTCCTATTCTGTTAAGCAACCCATCCCGAACCTGGTTTTATCCAACAGCATCCGCGCGGCCACGGTGGGACTGACCAAGTCGTTGGCGCTCGAATTGGGTCACGAAGGTATCCGCTTTAACTCCATTTTGCCCGCCTGGACGGATTCCGAGCGCATTATTGAACTGCTGACTTCCAGGGCGAAAAAGAACAAGACCACGGTCAAGGTAGAAATTGCCAAACAAGCCAAAGACAGCGCCTTGGGGCGCATGGGCACCCTTGAAGAATTTTCCAACGCGGCCGTCTTCCTCGTCTCCCCCGCCGCCAGCTACATCACCGGTGTGATGCTGACCGTGGATGGTGGGATGTATAAAGGGACCTTATAACAAGATGAAAACATGCCTGAACTGTAACCGCTCTGAACAGGAGATTCCCCTGGTGACGCTCGAGTACCAGGGAAAGCAGGCTTTTATCTGCTCTCAATGTTTCCCGACCTTAATTCACACTCCGGCCAAGCTGGCCGGGAAATTGACCGGTGCGGAAAAGATCCAACCAGCCGATCACGATCATTAATGGTTTTCTCCAAATCCAGCCCTGGATGGATTCCATGGCTGGTTGGGCTATCAGCATGTAATTTACCCTGCCAACGAACCGGGACGAGCATGCCCGCTCCCCCGGTCGGTTATAATGTCGCCCATGCTTTCCCCACAACAAGTCGAAACCCGCCTCGAGCGGATATTATTAAAGGTGCAGAAACCTGGCCGTTACGTTGGCGGCGAACTGAATGCGGTAATCAAAGATTGGGACAAGGTAAAAACCAGGGTCGCCTTCATCTTCCCCGACATCTACGATATCGGCATCTCCAACCTCGGTCTGCAGGTACTTTACGATCTGGTCAATCAGCGCACTGACGCGCTGGCCGAACGCGCCTATGCCCCCTGGGTGGACATGGAAGAACTGATGCGCTCGAATGAGATCCCACTCTATTCCCTGGAATCAAAACAGCCCCTGGCGGCATTTGATATCCTGGGTTTCTCCCTCCCTTATGAGACCCTCTATACCAACACTCTCAACCTGCTCGACCTCGCTGGGATTCCCCTGCGCTCAAGTGAGCGTAACGCCTCGCACCCCCTTGTCATCGCCGGAGGACATGCCTGCTTCAATCCTGAGCCAATGCATGCTTTTATCGACGCCTTTGTCATTGGAGAGGGCGAGGAAGTCATTCAGGAAATCATCGATGTCGTGACTAAATTCAAAACTCGTGAGTCGACACCCGACCCTCAGCATTTGACGGTCGACCGGCTTCAACTGCTTCTGGAAATGGCACGAATTCCGGGAGTGTATATTCCCCGCTTTTATGAAGTGAACTATTTCCCCGATGGCACTCCATCTGCGATTACCCCCACCGTCCCCGAAGCGCCAAAGACCATCGTCAAGCGCATGGTTGCCCGCCTTCCGCCGCCCCTTACTCGCTTCCTCGTCCCCAACATCGATGTGGTCCACAACCGCGTCTCGGTCGAGGTGATGCGCGGCTGCACGCGTGGCTGCCGCTTCTGCCAGGCAGGCATGCTTACCCGCCCGGTCCGCGAACGCAGTGTGGACGAGGTGGTGCAGGCTGCGGTAGCTGCTGTCGATGCCACCGGGGCTGAAGAGCTGGCGCTTCTTTCATTGTCTTCCTCCGATTACACTGACATCCTTGACCTGGTCACCCGCATTGGGGAAAAGTTCGGCGGGAAACATCTTACCGTCTCCCTGCCTTCCCTGCGCATCGACACCGTCTCGGTTGCGCTGATGGAGAAATTGAAAGACCGCCGCTCCGGTGGGTTTACCCTTGCTCCGGAGGCTGCCACCGAACGCATGCGCCGCATTATCAACAAGTTCATCACGGATGACCAGTTACTT
Organism: uncultured Chloroflexia bacterium; assembly: GCA_963826215.1. Lineage (GTDB taxonomy): Bacteria > Chloroflexota > Anaerolineae > Anaerolineales > Villigracilaceae > UBA877. The sequence goes on from CAWGWL010000033.1 coordinate 1,484,607, forward strand.
GAGACTGCCCGTGCCATATATTCGCGTGGTTGGACGAATATTAAGCTTTATTTCATGATCGGTCACCCCTCCGAAACTCTCGCAGATGTTCAAGCCATCGCTGATTTGTGCAAACGCGTCCTTGCCGAAGGCCGCAAGGCGCTGGGCGGTAAAGCCAAAGTACACGCCGGGGTGAGCACCTTCATCCCAAAGCCTCACACACCTTTTCAGTGGGTCTCCCTGGATACAGCCGACCAGATTCGAGCAAAGCAGGAACTGCTTATGCACGAATTGCGCGGCCCGGCTTACAAGCTTTCATGGACATCGCCTGAAGATACTCTCCTCGAAGGCTGGCTCTCCCGCGGGGACCGGCGCATGTCTGAGGTGATCTATGCTGCCTGGAGCAATGGCACGAAATTTGACGCCTGGCAGGACCAGCGCCGCATCGACGCCTGGACCTCCGCTTTCGCTGCCCATCAACTCGACCCGGCTTTTTATACCCATCGCCCGCGCCGTGCCGATGAAATTTTCCCCTGGGAACATATCTCGACTGCGGTTCGGAAGAAATACCTTTATGCCGATTATCAGCGGTCTCTGGAGGGAACTGTTCGTCCTGACTGCCGGGCTGATTGTGATGCCTGCGGAATCCTGCCGACGTTTGCCACTTCCCGGCGGGAATACCCCGGCATCTATTGGAAATGTCCTGAAGTCAAGTCACCTGCCGCTCGCAAACAGATCGCTGCCAAGGAGGATAACCCATGAAGCTGCGCGGACTCTTTTTCAATATCCTGGTCGGGGTGCCAGGTGGAATGCTCATTTTTATGGGCATGCTTATGTTCAACGCTGTCTGGAATAGTTTCATGCCCACCGATCAGTGGATCATGCTGCTGCTTTTATGCATCACCTCTCTCGTCGTGGGTATTTTGGCTCGCCTGACGCGTCCCTTCCATGCCTATGGCACTGCGCTGGCTTCAGGAGTCGTTGCTGCGTTGGTCATCCTTTACTTATGGCTGGCGACCTCTTCAGGCACCGGAATGGGCCTGGTCTTTGGTCCGCTTGGCATGTTCATCTCCATTGGGTTCTGCCTGCTGGGCGCATGGCTTCTCCTTTATATTCGCGAAGAACCAAAAAACAAACCTGGAAAACCTGCTGAATGAGACTGCGCATCACCTTTTCCAAATCAGGTGCATTACGTTATATCGGCCATTTGGATTTGCACAGCCTCTGGGAGCGAACCGTGCGGCGTGCCGGGCTTCCCCTATCCTATACCCAGGGTTTCCACCCTGGTCCCCGCATCCAGTTGGCCTCTGCCCTGCCTTTGGGGTTCATTGGCTGTGCAGAGATAGTTGATCTTTGGCTCGATGAAACTCCTGGACTATCAGACCTGCCTTATAAGGATAGCCTGCAATCCGCTGCACCGCCCGGACTGGTCATTAGTTCCGTGGATATCGTGGACGAGCATGGTCCCGCTCTCCAAACGCAGGTGATTGCAGCCGAATACGGCATCACCCTCCTCGAACCGGGGACAGGTGCCTGGGCTGGGCACTCGGATCGATGGCATGCTCGAAGCCCCTTCTCTCCCGCGTGAGCGGCGCGGAAAATCATATGACTTGCGCCCGTTGATCGAGTCACTGGAATTTATTCCCGCAGATGGATCCTCGTTGCCTTATCTACGCATGCAGCTTGCAGCTCGTGAAGGCGCTACGGGACGTCCCGAGGAGGTTCTGGATGTCCTCGGTCTGCCGCTCGAGGGCACTCGCATCGAACGCACCCGGTTGGTTCTGAAATAATCGGTGTAACGAATATACTCTGTCACTTCACCATTACTTTTGAAATAATTAATTAATCCATTTCCGAAAACCCTGATTTTTCATTCAAACAAAGAACTTGAGATTGATCCACCACCAACGAAGGAAATACATTTACAATTAGCCCGCGATAGAATTACAACTCTTTTTCTCACCGGAGAATTCAATGGGTCTGATTGTTTCTGGCCTGATCGGCTTTTTCACCGCATTGCTATACGCATATATTCTCTATTGGCTCGATCGCTATGAAAAAGAACCGCTCCTGCTGCTGGGCGGCGTTTTTATTTGGGGTGCAGTGATCGCTGCCGGAAGTGCCTTTCTCATTAATACTTTCCTGGGTCTTGGGATTTACATTTTCACCAATTCGAGCGTCCTTACCGATATTGCCACCGGGTCGATTGTTGCCCCGCTTGTCGAAGAGTCCCTCAAAGGCTTCGCCGTACTCTCCGTCTTTCTCGTCTTTCGCCGTGAATTCGACTCCATCCTCGACGGTATCATTTATGCCGGGGTGGCTGCCCTGGGATTTGCCGCCACTGAAAATACCTACTATATTTACACCTACGGGTTCCAGCAAAGCGGCTGGAGCGGGCTGGTTTCTCTCACCTTTATCCGCATCATCCTGGTCGGCTGGCAGCACCCCTTCTACACTGCCTTCTTCGGTATCGGCCTGGCGGTTGCCCGCCTCAACAAGAGCTGGGTTATTAAGATCATTGCCCCCCTGCTGGGATTGGCTGCTGGAATGTTTGCTCATGGGTTTCATAATACTGTGGCAGCCTTTTTACCTGATGGGGCTGTGGGATTGGTGATCGGCACTGGCATTGACTGGACCGGTTGGTTTTTTATGATCTGCATCATCGTCTGGGCCACCTGGCGCGAGCAGCAGAATCTGAAAAAATATATCGCCGCGGAAGTTCAGGCCGGGACGATCACCCCGGCTCAACTCCGTACCGTCTCTTCAGGCTGGCTCCAGATGGCTGCACGCATGGGTGCCGTTTTCAAGGGAAAATACCTCAAGACGGCCCGTTTTTACCAGGTTTGTGGGGAGTATGCACACAAGCGCCGCCAGTATGACCTTATTGGAGATGAAGGCGGCAACCTGGCGATCGTCCAAAAATTGCGCGCCGAAATGGTGCAGCTCGCCTCATTTGTTCAGGGCTGACAATGTTCGCTTGCGTGGATGGTCGACCTTCCCATCGAATGCGAGTGTGGTAAAATCTTCGCCACCCGCCCCTGTAGCTCAGTGGACAGAGCGTTAGCCTCCGGAGCTAAAAAGGGCAGTTCGAGTCTGCCCAGGGGCATCTTTTTTTTCCGAGAGTTCATAACATCGGTTGATATAGGTGGAAATAACCGATAGATATCTTTTTACTTGCTTCGACTAATCAATATCACACAAAATCCAAGCTGCTTGAAAACCGCTGAAAAGGTTGGCTTTAGCGATAAATTAATTCAATCTGGACCGAGGCTAATGGATGGGTTTCGACCCAGGACAAAGATTGCCAGGAGTGGTGTGAGCAGCGATCAGGCAGGAGTTGGGGGATTGCGGGATACTGGGTTGGCGGGGGAAAAATCGGTCATTCATGTTCGGGCAGTAATGCCAGTCGCAGTAGAATAAAAACGACCAGCGAGACCATAATCAGAATGAGTGCAATCGGCTGTGCGGCATCCAGGCCATATCCCTGGAAACGTTCGTATATCAGCACTGGGACAATTTTCGGGTGGTAGGCCAGGATTACGACAGCCCCAAATTCGCTGATACCACGTGCCCACATCATGACTGCGCCGCCAAGCACCCCGCGCCATGCGAGTGGCAGGGTAACGTTCCAGAAAGCCTGCCAGTGGCTGGCTCCGTCCGTCATGGCAACGCGCTCCAATTCCTCATCCACCATGGCAAAAGCTTCGCGACTTAAATTGACCAGGAAAGGCAGGCTGACGAAGAGCATCGCGACCACGATCCCGGCCAAATTATCCGTGAAAGTGATCCCCAATGGATAAAGCCATTGACCTAGTAAGCCTCGCCGCCCAAAAACCAAAAGCAAGGCAATGCCGGCAGCCGTATGCGGAATGACAATGGGTAAATTGATAATGGCTTCCAGCAGACGTTTTCCGTGAAATTTTCGGCGTGCCAGCAGATAAGCCAGGGGGATGCCGCTCACGAGTGCAAGGGCTGTGGCAATGGCCGCGGCTCCAAAGGTCAACCCGATGGATTTCAGAACTTCCGGGTCTCCAAAGGATGCCAGGAAATCTGCGGGCGTTCGTCGAGAGTAGCGTGCTTGCCAGTGGGAGTAAGACGAACAGGACGAGCAATCCACCGACGACGGAAAAGAGCAAGTCAAAGACCAGGCGCTTGCGGTTCAGGGAACCTCCTCGGGAATACACAAGGATTGAAGGGAGGCAGGGGTACTTGCATAACCATCACATGGGGCAGGATCAAACATGGGATGGTGATCCGCCTCCATGATCGCCCGACCCTGCGGCCCTAACAGGAATGCTAAGAACAATGCCGCTTCGGTGGGGTGGGGAGCATTTTCCGGAATAGTGATACCGTATCCAATGCGCTCACCGCGAAACACCGGTTTTACGGAGGCAAAGCGTTGGGATTTCTCGTTTACTTGGACAGTGCTGTAGAATTGCTGCTGGGCTTCTTCTCCTAAATTAAGCGCATCCGGTAATTCGAGCATGCTCAATCCATGCTGGCGTATGACACTTTCGTATTCAAAGGCATAATCCAGGTCACCAGATTCAAGCAATGCAATTAATTCGATGCTGGCGCCGCGCAGGATGATATGCGAGCCGGATTGGGTCTCCATGATCTCCGGGACCGTGACTGTGGTGAGGTCATCCTCACTGAAGATTCCCAACGGGAAACTAAACTGCCCTTTAAACATGTCCAGAAAGATCGAAGGTTCCTGATAGTAATCGCGTGCCAGGGCATAAACCATCAGGGCACGGTACCCCACCGCGTCGAAACGGGGATCCGCCAGACCCATTTTGACATCCGGGCGGGACAGGATCTCGTACCAGTTGTCGGAGTTGATATCAGAAGCATACTTACTTTCAGGCAGGTATGCGAGAGCCAGGCGGTTGCTGGCAAAGCGAATGTACCAATCAGCATATGGCTGCCCGGTATCCGCGTCATTCGTGGTGTACATCAGCATGGGGATCAGGGAAGCATCAGCAGTGGCAACCACATCGATCTGTTCGTGCAGATCGGTGACGTGCCGCATAACCTGAATGCTCCCGTGGTATTGCGCCTGGACATCGATCTGTGGGTACTGGCTCTCGAAGCCTTTCTCCAGATCCCCAAAGGGGATGATGAGACTGCCGGCTGCAAAGACGACCAGGGGGGTCCGGTCGGAGTCGACCCCCGAGGTGCTCAGGGGTAAGCTACCCTTACACCCAATTGTGATAATGGATAGAAGAAAAATAGCGCCAGGGAGGGCAGATGGGAAAGGTTTCATTTTATGAGGAATATCTTACCAAAAAATCCCGTGTTTACACAAGATGAAAAGGATGGGCTGTAAGCAGCCCATCCTTTTAGGTTATAAACTCTGGTTCTTATTTTACTGTGATGGATACCAGGTTTTTTACCCAGGCTTTGCTGGATTGATCAGGCATTGCAGCATTGTAAACACCTGGAGTGGCAGGATCGAAAGCGATTAGGCAATCGGTGCAGGCTTGCACAGTAGCCAGGTCAAGATCACTTGCGAAACCGTCGCTGGCGGTAAGGGTCACGGTGGCGGCTCCAGCCTTGATACCAGCCTGGGTAAGGAGATCGTTCAAACGTACACCCGTGTAATCTGCGGGACCATTTTTGGGGTGCGTCAGGTTGAGGGTGACCACGGTCATGGCACGCAGGGCGGAATCGGTCAACTGGAGTTCATTGTTGACCAAGCCTGTGATCGTCAGGGTGACTGCTTCCGGCGCGGCTACTGTGATGGATACCAGATTTTTTACCCAAGCCTTACCGGATTGTCCTGGCATGGCAGAACTGTATACCCCCGGAGTGGCAGGATCAAAAGCGACCAGGCAATCGGTGCAGGCTTGAACGGTGGCTAGATCAAGATCGTAGGCATATCCATCGCTGGCAGTCAATGTTACTGTCGCGGCTCCAGCCTTAATACCGGCCTGATTCAGCAAGTCGTTCATGCGCACGCCGGTATAATCTGCAGCGCCATTTTTGGGGTGCGTCAGGTTGAGCGTGACCACCGTCATGGCATGCAAGGCAGCATCGGTCAGCTGGAGTTCGCTATTGACCGCGCCGGTGATCGTAAATGTGACAGGTCCTGCAGTTGCTGTCGGAGGGACTGCTGTGGGTGGAACTGCTGTTGGCGGTACCGCAGTAGGAACAGGTGCTGCGGTTGCAGCGGGGCCACAAGCGGAAAGCAGGATAGCCACAAGGGCAAAAACGGACAAGACAAGCAAGGTAGTACGATTGTGCTTCATTTATTCTTCTCCTGATAAGATTGAATTTGTTCGCCTCTCAGAGGTTCTCTGCGAGAGCATATCTCCACATAAATACGGTAAAACACCGCCGGGAAATAAATATCAAATTGTCAATTTCCTTGGTATTTATTTATTTGGCTTCGATCATGATAACGTTCTTGACCCATGTGCTGGTGGGTTGGTCTGGTAGAACGATCATATACGTACCCGGAGTCTCCATAAAGGCAAGCAAAGCCTTGGGGCAATCACGAACATCTGACAGGTTAATTTCAGCGGAGTAATCGTCTGAAGCGGTGAAAGTCAGTTTCGTTACCCCATCTTTGAGGCCGGCTTGATCCAAAAGGGGATTCAGCAGAACACCCTGGAATTCCTCCGGTCCATTCTTTCCCTGCGCAGAAATGGTAACGATGTCCATCGCTCTCAGGTCAGCATCCTTCAGGGTGAGTTCCTGGTTCACCATCCCCTTGATGGTTAGGGTGCCTGCATTTTCAGGAACAACTGCCACAGTGGGGGTGGAAGCAGGTTGGACATTCACAGTGATCTGCGAGATCTGTCCCACCATTTGGCTGTTTTCCAAACCGACGCCGACCAGGCGCAATGGATAATATTTCTCAGGCAATTCGCCTTCATTCACCTGGAATGCAACCAGGATGTCATTGTTTTCTTTAATTGTCTGACTGTCCAGGGAGACGGTATATCCATCACCGCCAACAATATCCACGATATAACCGGCATCAGCCAGGGTGTGGTTATATGCGTTCTCGGTGTGGCTGTCTGCATCGTCGACTTCCCCCACCAGGAGCCACAACGGCACCCCAACCCAGATCTGTCCATTTCCGTCCTGCCAGCTGGTGCCATGACAACTTGGCGAGCCACAGGATTGGAAAGAATCCCGTGTAACGGGAGAGGAGAGCGCACCGGACAAATCGAGGGTCCAGGTCTGTCCAACCGGTGCGACCTCGACCTTGTTTACCCATTTTACCGACCAGTGACCGTCGACCACCTGGTTGTTCTTGGCGCTGATTACGATTAATCTCAACGTGCCCTCTTCAACGGATTTCAATGGCTGGCCGTTGTGCTCGTAAGCGATGATGGCCGTAAGAGGGTCGTGGGTGGTCATTTCATTGCCGTTGGCTGGATCATACGCAATAAAAGATCCATTCATGACCTGGTCATATGAAAAGGTCATGCTGTAACCATCTTCGGCTGTTATGGTTACACCCATGGACGAATCAAAGGGAGTGCCCAGGGAGGAAACCAGGTCCTTGATCGACACGCCTTTGAATTGCTCGGGTATTGTGATCTGTCCCGTGCTGCTCTTGATGCCACCTTGTCCTTCGGTGCCAGGTAGTCTCTTAAGATCTGCCATGCTGAGGACATGCCCGCCGCCAGGTCCGACCAGGGCCAGGACGGTACCAGTCGGTTCATTACTGGCAGGTGTTTCGGTCGGTTTCGGCCCGCAGGCAGAGACTGCCAGGGAGAGTAAGAAAAGGAAAGAAAAAACGAGAATGGAAATGCGATGACGATTCATGACGGTTCCTTATCAAAGTGGAATTTGTTCGCCTGTGTGCGTCGTTTCATAACCGGTGAGGGCTTCGACGCGCTGGCGGAATGCACCGGTCTGTAATGTATCCAGGAGCGGAGAAAGCAAGCTGCCCTGTTCCTTGTGGAAACACAATGTCATACCGTTCGTGGAAGAGGGGGATGAAGCTCAAGCCAAACTGACAGGCAGACGCCCGTAAACCAACAGCCACATCTGCTTTACCCGCCTGGACCAGGCGGGCACATTCCGTGTGGGTGCTTACTGAGTTTTCGTAACCATGGATGCTTTCAGTCGGGAATACCAAGTATATTGTAATTGATGGTCGAACCAGATGCGTGTTCCGGAACCGGTGTTGCGATTAATAAAGGTGACGTCCGGACGAGCCAGGTCGGCCAGTGAATGGATCGCTTTAGGGTTGCCGGATGTAAACATCAATCCCTGCTCGCGATACGACAGGGTGACGACCTGCATGGTCCGGTCGGGGAAGAGATGGCGGATAAAGGGCAGGTTGTATTCGCCAGTCGTGTCCAGCAGATGGGTGCCGGCCAGGTTGCACAAGTTCTGACGCAAGGCCACCAGACCATCCATCGAGCCGACTGGAAGTATAAGGACATCCAGGTTTTCAGATAGTTGGTGTGCCAGGATTTCCACCGCCAGGTCATGGCTGCCGGAAAAAACGATCACCGGTCGAGTCGGGTTGTCCGGCAGGATGAGTTCCTGGACCAAATAACCACTGGCGCAAGCACGGTAGAATTTTTCCACCACCCCGGACTGGACACGGGTTTCAACCAATTCCACCAAACCGGCGGTTTCCAATTGCTTGAGATGATGGCGAACCCAGGCAGGGTGTTCGGAGAGGGATTTCCCCAGCATGGTCAGCGAAGCAGGCCCAGCCATCAATTGCCTTAAGATGGCAAGCCGGCGCGGGTCGGCCAGGAGCTTAAGTTGATCGAATGACTGCAATTTCCGAATGGGGAGCATAGCCGTTAAATATTTCCTTATCGGCTATAAGTCTAGCAAAACGAATTTGGATTGTCAATGAACATAAGTAATATGAATACAAGTAAAGAGTAATGGTTTGTGAATTTAAACGCAAACTTCCCCCCCTTACACGTGATTACCATTAAAGAACTGGTTCCCCAATCCCATACCGCTTGCCGGACTGTAAAGGTGACATGCCGGGCGTGGCTACCGGCATTTTAATTCTGAAGTATTCCATTGACCTGAAATACCCGTAACCTTCCAGGGGCACTATTAATAATAGCCACATTCTTCTCTTTTCAACCTGGATAAAAACGCGGCCTTACTTTCAGGTCGCTTTTTGATTTATTCATCTCTTCCGATAATATTTTAGGGCTTGAACAAAACAGGTTATTGTTGATTATCGGTGCAAATTATTGTCAGGTCCCCTTCACCGGCTCCTAATGGTTGCAACCCCGGCATCGTTCTGGTCAACCCTTCCAATCCACCCAAATGGGCACGGCATTTTCAGGGATGAAGGTAAATGCTTTTCCCAATGGGATGCCTTTTTCCCTGCAAATAATCGTCGCCAGCGCCAATCCATGCGAAACGATCAATATATACCCGGTTGGAAATAGGGCAGCGATTTGGTTCATCGCAGCCTGTAACGCGCTTCGCCACCTCGGTCACCGATTCTCCGCCAGGTGGGCGAAAATGGATGGGATCGCTTTTTCGCTGCTCCCAGTGCTCATCGTTGCGGGTGCGAATATCCGCGGCGAACTGACCTTCCCACTGCCCCTGGTTGATTTCGCGGAAGCGTAGCGCCCTGCAGCCAATCACCCAGGCGATAATGAATTTACTTGACCTGGCTGAGACCTTCGGCTCCGAAGCTGCACGTGCCCGCCTGAAAGAACGTGAGACCGAACAAGCCATCTTGAAGGCTGAGATCAAATCCCTTGAGACCCGCCGAAGCAAATGCTGATATAGATATCAGCCCTGAGGCTCTACAGTTCCCTTTGGAGGTCTGGACCGGTCCCCTGGCTGAATTACACACCGCTGGCGATACAGGGGCTTTGCGGGCCTTCCTGGCTCGTTTTATCTCCAAGGTTGAGCTAGGCTACATTCAAGACAAAATTCATTACACCTTTCCACTTGACTTTATTGACCCGACCACGTGGTACCCCTTCCAGGGGCATTTTTTCTATCGGATCATTCGACAAGTCGATTAATAATAATTGGGAATGACCGATTAAAGCCGATTTCCTGGTTTCAACAATCCCCCATCCTAAATATCTCTATCCACCCTGGAAGCAGCAGAGAAATACCTTTCTCTTGGCAATTTAATTCCTGAGATGATGAGAAGCAAGACCCATGAAAGGTGGGCCTATCTGTCCACGATCAAAGATCTGCACGATAATTTCATTGTTGCCCATCAATTCGGGCGGGATAACTCAGTTGTCCTGGTCCAGCACACTTTGCAACAAGCCAAAGAAAAAGAGAAGGTCACTGATGGACTGGTCCTCCTCAGTGACCAAGGGCAGCAATACACTTCCCAAGCGTATTTTGTCCTCACCAAAGAGTATAACGTCACTCCTTCCATGTCCAGGCACGGCAATTGCTGGGATAATGCTCCAATGGAAAATTCCTTCGGACATCTCAAGGAAGTAACCATCCGCCAATATCAATCCTTATCCTTCGAAGTGGATCAAGAGATTATTGTCGATTAAATTTGCTTCTACAACTATGAAAGAATACATTTGAAAACAAGACAGACACCCTATCAAATCAGGTGTCTGTCTATCTAGTTCACTCGGGGTCTTTCTTTATTATGTCTCACCTAAAGGGTGCAGTTCAGGATGCCGCCTGTTTCATACTGTTAGGCTAGTCCTTCAACACCTAGTAATTTTTCAATGGGACCCTCATGGGACGACCACGCTGTCAGTGGTGCTGCCAGGCAGGGTGCAGGTGTTGGACCCTCCACTCCAGTACGAAACGCTTCCCACCGTCACCTTGAAGCGGTAACTCCCAGGCAGCAACTGGAACACTGCCAGTCCGCTTGCATCCGTGGTGCGAGACTGCCCGGCATAGGTTGTTCCAACGTAGGCATATACGATCCTGCCGCCCTGTACCACCCCGCCTGCGTTCGTCACCGTTACCGTCACAGGCGCTGGCACCGTGACCGCATCCGTGCTGCAGCCCGGAAGCGTGCAGGTGTTTGTAGCACCGCTCCAGTACGACACACTATTCACCGTCACCTTGAAGCGATAGCTCCCGGGCAGCAGTTGGAACACTGCCAGCCCGCTCCCGTCCGTGGTCCGTGAAGAGCCTGCGTATGTCGTCCCTTTGTAGACAGTCACTGTCATTCCTGCCTGCACCAACCCATTCGCATTCGTCACACTCACTGTCACCGGTGCGGGCACCGTGACCGCATCCGTACTGCAGCCTGGGATCGAGCAGGTGTTGGAGGCCCCGCTCCAGTATGACACACTGTTCACCACTACCTTGAAGCGGTAGTTCCCGGCATACATTAAGAACACAACCTGCCCACTTCCGTTCGTCGTCTGCGAGGAACCAGAATACGTCGTCCCGGTGTAGACATATACTTTAATGCCACCCTGTGCCGCTCCGCTCGCATTGGTCACCGTCACCGTCACTTGTGTCGGCACAGTGATCGCGTCAGTACTGCAACCTGGGATCGAGCAGGTGTTGGAAGCTCCGCTCCAGTACGATATGCCGTTGACAGCCACCCTGAAGCGGTAGCTCCCGGGCATCAGCGGGAGCACACTGCCTGCCCACTCCCGTTCGTCACATAGGACAATCCCACCTGGGTTGTCCCGGTGTAGGAATAAACGGATAATCCGCAACCTGTGGTGTTCCATTGGCATTCGTCACACTCACCGTCACCGGCGCGGGCACGGTGATCGCATCACTGCTGCACCCAGGCAGCGTGCAGGTGTTCGAGGCCCCGCTCCAGTACGTCAATCCGCCCACCACCACCTTGAAGCGGTAGTTCCCCGGCAGCAGCTGGAGCACTGCCTGCCCACTCCCGTCCGTCGTCTGTGCCTGCCCGGCATACGTCGTCCCATTGTAGGCAGATACCGTTATGCCGCCCTGCACCACCCCGTTCGCATTCGTCACACTCACCGTCACCGGCGCGGGCACAATGATCGCATCACTGCTGCACCCAGGCAGCGTGCAGGTGTTCGAAGTCCCACTCCAGTACGACACACTATTCACCACCACCCTGAACCGGTAGCTCCCCGCCAGCAGCTGGAACTCTGCCTGCCCGCTCCCGTCCGTCGTCTGTGTCTGCCCGGCATACGTCGTCCCGTTGTAGGCATACACCACCATGCCGCCCTGTACCACCCCGTTCGCATTCGTCACGCTCACCGTCACCGGCATGGTCGGAACGATGATGGTCACCTGGGCTGTGTATTCCGTGACCCCTCCGTCCTTATCTTCCACTTTTCCACCCACCGTTTGCTGCCCGGCACTACTCCCCGCTTCACATTCCACGCTCGCAGCCAGGCCAAACCCACCATAGCCGCTGCCATCCCCGCAGTCAAACGCATATTGGAAGCCTGCCAATACATCCGCTCCCGAAGGATCGCTTACATCGCTCAGCGACAACGTCAGGCTTGTCCCTGCCTCCGCATTCTCTGGCGCATGGAACACGCCCACCGGGGCCACATTCAGCACGGTGATCACCACCGTATCCGTGCTGCTTAGGCCGCCCCCATCCGTCACCCTCATCCCAACCGGATATACTCCGCTGTCCCCAAACACGGTTGTGGGCCCAACTCCGGTCGCATCATCATACAATCCATCCTCATCCAGGTCCCATTCATACGTGACGATGCCGTTATCAGGATCTGTCGATCCGTTCCCATCCAATTGAACCGTCGCACCTTCCAGTACGCTCTGGTCCTGTCCCGCATCCGCTACCGGCGGCAGGTTCACCACCACTCCATCGCTGCTGCAGCCTGGCAATGTGCAGGTGTCGGAACTTCCGCTCCAGTATGTCAAGCCGCCCACCACCACCTTGAAGCGGTAGCTCCCGGGCAGCAGCGGGAACACTGCCTGCCCACTCCCGTTCGTCACATACGACAATCCCACCAGGTTCGCTCCCTTGTAGGAATATACCGATAACCCAGCCTGTGCCGCGCCGCTCGCATTCGTCACCGTCACCGTCACCGGCGCGGGCACACTGATCCCGTCACTGCTGCACCCAGGCAGCGTGCAGGTGTTGGAGGCTCCGCTCCAGTACGTCACACTATTCACCGTCACCCTGAAGCGGTAGCTCCCCGGCAGCAGCTGGAACAGCGCCTGCCCGCTCCCGTCCGTGGTCCGTGTCGAACCCGCATACGTCGTCCCACTATAGGCATACACCGTAATGCCGCCCTGTACCACCCCATTGGCATTCGTCACACTCACCGTCACCGGCGCAGGCACGGTGATCGCATCACTGCTGCACGCAGGCAGCGTGCAGGTGTTCGAGGTCCCGCTCCAGTACGTCAATCCGCCCACCACCACCTTGAAGCGGTAGTTCCCTGGCAGCAGCTGGAGCACTGCCTGCCCACTCCCGTCCGTCGTCTGTGCCTGCCCGGCATACGTCGTCCCATTGTAGGCATACACCACCATGCCGCCCTGCACCACCCCGTTCGCATTCGTCACACTCACCGTCACAGGCGCTGGCACAGTGATCGCATCACTGCTGCACCCAGGCAGCGTGCAGGTGTTCGAGGTCCCGCTCCAGTACGACACACTATTCACCACCACCCTGAAGCGGTAGCTCCCCGCCAGCAGCTGGAACTCTGCCTGCCCGCTCCCGTCCGTCGTCTGTGTCTGCCCGGCATACGTCGTCCCATTGTAGGCATATACCACCATGCCGCCCTGTACCACCCCGTTCGCATTCGTCACGCTCACCGTCACCGGCATGGTCGGAACGATGATGGTCACCTGGGCTGTGTATTCCGTGACCCCTCCGTCCTTATCTTCCACTTTTCCACCCACCGTTTGCTGCCCGGCACTACTCCCCGCTTCACATTCCACGCTCGCAGCCAGGCCAAACCCACCATAGCCGCTGCCATCCCCGCAGTCAAACGCATATTGGAAGCCTGCCAATACATCCGCTCCCGAAGGATCGCTTACATCGCTCAGCGACAACGTCAGGCTTGTCCCTGCCTCCGCACTCTCTGGCGCATGGAACACGCCCACCGGGGCCACATTCAGCACGGTGATCACCACCGTATCCGTGCTGCTTAGGCCGCCCCCATCCGTCACCCTCATCCCAACCGGATATACTCCGCTGTCCCCAAACACGGTTGTGGGCCCAACTCCGGTCGCGTCATCATACAAACCATCGTTATCCAGGTCCCATTCATACGTGACGATGCCGTTATCAGGATCTGTCGATCCGTTCCCATTCAATTGAACCGTCGCACCTTCCAGTACGCTCTGGTCCTGTCCCGCATTCGCTACCGGCGGCAGGTTCACCACCACTCCATCGCTGCTGCAGCCTGGTAATGTGCAGGTGTCGGAACTTCCGCTCCAGTATGTCAAGCCCCCCACCACCACCTTGAAGCGGTAGCTCCCGGGCAGCAGCGGGAACACTGCCTGCCCACTCCCGTTCGTCACATAGGACAATCCCACCAGGTTCGCTCCCTTGTAGGAATATACCGATAAGCCAGCCTGTGCCGCGCCGCTCGCATTCGTCACCGTCACCGTCACCGGCGCGGGCACACTGATCGCGTCACTGCTGCACCCAGGCAGCGTGCAGGTGTTCGAGGTCCCGCTCCAGTACGTCACACTATTCACCGTCACCCTGAAGCGGTAGCTCCCCGGCAGCAGCTGGAACAGCGCCTGCCCGCTCCCGTCCGTGGTCCGTGTCGAACCCGCATACGTCGTCCCACTGTAGGCATACACCGTCATGCCGCCCTGTACCACCCCATTGGCATTCGTCACACTCACCGTCACCGGCGCTGGCACAGTGATCGCATCACTGCTGCACCCAGGCAGCGTGCAGGTGTTCGAGGTCCCGCTCCAGTACGTCAGTCCGCCCACCACCACCTTGAAGCGGTAGCTCCCCGGCAGCAGCTGGAGCACTGCCTGCCCACTCCCGTCCGTCGTCTGTGCCTGCCCGGCATACGTCGTCCCATTGTAGGCAGATACCGTTATGCCACCCTGCACCACCCCGTTCGCATTCGTCACACTCACCGTCACCGGCGCAGGCACAGTGATCGCATCACTGCTGCACCCAGGCAGCGTGCAGGTGTTCGAGGTCCCGCTCCAGTACGACACACTATTCACCACCACCCTGAAGCGGTAGCTCCCCGCCAGCAGCTGGAACTCTGCCTGCCCGCTCCCGTCCGTCGTCTGTGTCTGCCCGGCATACGTCGTCCCATTGTAGGCATACACCGTCATGCCGCCCTGTACCACCCCGTTCGCATTCGTCACGCTCACCGTCACGGGGATCAATTCAAAGTTGGCAATAACGAATTTGTCGGCATCCATCACGATCATGTTATTTGGTATCAACGGCATCTCCGCTCCAATGCGAGAAACGATATCCCGGGTTGGATGTGGAAGTCACTTCCACTTCGGTACCTTCCAGGTATGTTCCAATCCCGCAATTCGGTGCAGGGCTGACTTCCACACTGCCTGCCTCAAATGGAAATGCTACTGTGGTCAATGAATAACAACCGGTGATCGTTATTACCACCGAATCGGTGCTGAACATGCCGTATGCGTCTGTTACTTTCAAATTCACAGTATGGGGTCCACCAGTATCAAATGAGACTTCCGAGGTAACCCCAATGGCATCATCGTACAGCCCATCCTCATCCGTGTCCCATTCATAACGGGTGATGTCTGCATATGGGTCAGTCGACCTGCTGCCATCCAGGGTTATCATTGCGCCTTGCAACCCACTGCTGTCATCCCCTGCGTCGGCAGTGGGGGGAGTCACCATGCTGTACAGCGGCAGGGAGGCTACATCGTTCATCACTGTCACCTGGACCTGCTCTGCATAAGGCAGGACCTCGAGGCGCGTCCGTAACGGGTTGATGGCATCAAGCAAGCCATCCACTTCAGGATTGTTATAAAGCCCATAGTTATAAACACTATCGGATTTATAGATCCACCAGGCGCCGGCATCCGGGCTAAAATCGGCGTTCTCATCGCCTATCCAGCCGGAAAGAACGATGTCGAAATTATGGGTAACCATGGTCTCGGCAATGTTTGGCTCAATGACCAGTTCAAGATCGACTCCGATCGCTCCCATGTTCTCTTTCATAATTTCCGCGGCGTGGATCCGGTTGGGCTCATTGCGCATGTGAATGGTGATATGCAGGGGCACGCCACCTTTCTCACGGAAGCCATCGGGCCCCGAGCCTACCACCCAACCAGCCTCATCCAGGATACTGGCAGCCACCAGCGGGTTGTAACCGTAGTCAGGCAATCCACTGGATGGATACGACCAGGAGCCCGGAAGGATAAAGCTATCCAGCAGGGGAGATCCGGGGGCATTATCATCAAGTATGCGCTGCCGGTCGGTGCCGAATGCGATTGCCTGGCGAACAGCCAGTTCGTTCACAATGGTGCGAACTCATATTAAAGTCCATGCGCATGTAAATGTACGCTGGGGTCTGGTAGATCATATCGACGCCTGTTAAGTGCGTCTCAGCGTCAACCAGTACCTGGGTGGCAGTCTCATATATATTATCCGGATAGTATGCGCGGGAGAACCAATTATTTCCCACCATCCCCATATCCGCCCAAATACGGTAATTGCCGGCAGGAAGTCCACCGCAGGTAAATGAGCCATCCTGCAAGGTGACAGCGGCGAAGAGGGTCTCGTCGGTATTGAAGTCGTCAAAGTGAACCGTCATGCCGCCAACCGGGTTTGTCCCATCCAGGGCATATACATGCCCGGAAATCGTATCTCCCGCAAGACAAGGTGGATAATACGGGTCGGGAATGTACCAGCTGAGAGAACTATTGTCCCCATCCTCATCCGGTGCATTGAGCGTGCCTGAAGAGCCTGGGAAAATATCTTCGATGGGCTCGCCATAAAGACCGAGCTCGCTGTAATCCACCGTCCAATTCCCGTCGGCATCCGCCTGGAAATTGCGACAGCAATTGTTGGAGGCATTATCAAAGTACATCCACAGGACCTGGTTCATCCCGGCTGTGCCTGAAATGACATCCGTGATCGGATTGGCAGCGGTGATCGCCAGGTCTGATACCAACAGGGTCTTGGTTACACCCGCTCCAGATACGGAAAGTGTCATGCCAGGTTGAATGGAAAACGCTCCATTCAGGTTGAACTGGGCCATAGTCTGTTTGGGATCGAACCCAACGATCGTTGTGGTTGAATAATCCGGCGTTTCCGGTGTGGCGGGATCTTCAACCTCCAGTGTCAATACGGTATCAATCGGCCAATCATATGCACTGATATTGCCATCCCTGTACCAGGCATCAAAGCGCGGATTGGGAACATTCCAGTCCGCCCAGGTTTGGTTTACGCGGCCGTTCGCAGGCTGGGCAGCCCAACCATTGCTGCCAGCCACCAGATCCTCATCACCTATTCCACTGTAGGTAACCGTCCACGACCCAAATTCATCCGGCGTGACATAACGTGAAATACAGTTGTTCGGAATGTTCAAACAGACCTGCACCTCCACGCCGGGTGCTCCCACACCCGATACTGTGTGGCTATCCAGGTCAAATCCGGTTATTGCTAGGTCGGTCGGTGAGTACGTTCGTTCGGTGCCCCCACCGGTGACTATTAGTGCATCACCAGCCTGTAGATCGAAACCACCCAGGTCGAACCATGCCCGCGTCTGTTTGGGATCCCATTCAGCCAAACCCACCGTGGCGGTGAAGGGATCACCAGCGTTGATCGTCAGGGTCAATTCCGCACCGTTCGGCCAATCGAAAGCCTGCACCCAATTGTTGCCCGGGTTGGCTTGGATGTATGGATTGGGAATGTACCAGTCGGCTTGGGTCGTATTGCCATTGGCATCCTTTTGGGCTGCCCAGCCATCGTTGCCCGGAACCAGGTCCATCCCATCTGGACCGCTGTAGTCCACCGTCCATGTGCCACCCGATGGAATGACGGTACGTGATATGCAGTTGTTCGGCACGTTGATGCATACCTGCACTTCCACTCCATCTGCACCTGTGCCGGAGATGGTGTCCGCATCCAAATCATAGGCATAGATGGATAAATTGGTGAAGGTATAGGTGCGCTCGGTGGCGGGCGTCAGCCCATCGGTGATGTGCGCGGTTTGACCTGCCTTGAGATCGAAACCACCCAGGTTGAAGTCTGCCACGATGTCATTCGGATCCCCGGGGTTCCAGGGCGCCTGTCCCATGGTGGCTGTGGCGGTAAATACACCCGCTCCCTCAATTGGATCATCGATGGTCAGGTATAACTCGGTCCCAGTCGGCCAATCCCGGGCATGCAGCCAGTTGCTGCCGGGATTGCCTTCTATAATTGGGTTGAGTACGCGCCAATCGAACCAGGTGCGGTCAATATCGTTGTCATATTCTGCGACCCACCCATTGTCACCGGGCTGGAGGTTTTCAATGGTGTAATCCACGCTCCACTCACCCGTAATAACGTCAGCAATTGGGTACCGGGAATTGCATGTATCCGGCTGGTTGAAACATACTTCCAAATTTGCAGTACCAGGAGTGGCAACTCCAGAGAGGATATCCGTGTCCGGGTTTGCAGACAGAACCTGCAAATTCGCCACGGTGAGCTCCTTGGTGACCAGGGTGCCATTAGCAACGCCACTCATGGTAACCAGGAAGCCCGGTTCCAAACCGATTGAAGGCCAGGCAAAATCTGCCCGGATATCGTTCGGGTCGCCAGGATTATCAGGGTTATGCTCTACTATGGCTGTGTCAGAATAGTCTTCACCCACCCCATTGGACGGGTCATCAATGGATATCGTAACCTCTGTACCCACCGGCCAGTCACGCCCGTGTATCCAACGGCTGTAGGGTGCAACATCAATGAACGGATTTGGAATGTTCTGACCGTACATCGTCCGTTGCCCGAATCCATCCCATTCCTGGGAATCCACCCACGTGCCGCGGGCAAGGTCGAATTCAGGGTTTCCGGATTGATCAGGAACTTGGAAGTTTACCGTCCAGCTGCCGAATTCATCCGCGGTAGTGGATCGATTCGTGCACCCCATGTTATCGCAAGCCCACACGTCAACTTGTGCAAATGAATTGGCAAAACCAGTCACAATATCCGTATCGATATCAATACTGGTAAAGTGCAGGTTGGTGACCGTGTGAGTCCTGGAAATAGTCCCATCCGTCAGGGTAATCACAAATCCAGGCTGGATGTCGAACTGCCCATTCAGACCAAAGAACGCATATCCCTGGCTGGGATCCTTATCGAACACACCTACTGTTCGTGTGTCTGCAAAATCAGGATTTTGCTGTGTCGCAGGATCATCGATCTCCAGGGTCAAAGTATTACCGATCGGCCATCCAAATGCTTCGACTTCCTCGTTGGGATCCGCCCGGTCAGAGAAGTTCGGGTTGTAGTCCGGCCGGCAGGTCTGGCTGGTATCAATGATGCCGTCCAGGATACCCTGCCTGACAAACTCGACGTAATCCTTGACACTTTGCATAATTATGCCGTCAGTCTCGTGGTAAGGAGCAAGCCCAACGCCTCCGCCTGGTAGCGTATACATTGCTGTCCCGGATGTGAAATTATTATTCAACACATCCTGGATGGTCTGGTAAACGGCAATATCCATCCTTTTCATCGTGCTGGTAAGCAGCATGTCGGAGCCATCCACGGTGCCTCCTGCAAAGGTGGAGAAGTATTCATCGACATCCACCCCAATGCTCCATTTCTCATGCTGCGCACTGTAACGAATGGCACCGCTCCCCGCAGGACCACCGGCTGCATAGATTACATCTGCCCCCTGGCTGATCATGGTTGCAGCCATGGCCGCGCCAACATCCGGGTTGACAAATTCATATAAGTAGCCCAAAAGAACCTGTACTTCCGGATTGGCGCATTGTGCGCCGTTGCGATAGGCTTCGGTGAACGCGGTGACAGGCGGGATTTCATTCCCACCGATGTCACCGATCACATTGCTGGTGGTCATCTTGCCAGCCAGGGCTCCTGCAAGGTAAGCCACCTGGTCAGAGGCAAATGTCAACCCGCGCAAGTTGGTAATACCGGGATCGGTGGGCATATCGATGATCGCAAACCTGGTGCCCGGATTTGCGCTGGCTGCAGATGCAACCGCATCTGCCATCGTCCAACCGACTGCGATGCACAGTACGTTTCCATCATCTGCGCATTGCTGAAGCAAGGGAGCGTATTCATCCGGACTTATTGATTCATAAAGATAGCCGACAATGCCCAGGTCAGTTTCAGCCTGTAGCACCCCCTGCCAGCTCAACCAGTTGAAGCCCTGGTCGTTAATTCCTCCCGTATCCGTGACCATTCCTACCGTCATTGGGATGCGCGTGAACAATGGCAATGAAGGCAGCTCCGCAGAAAAAGTGTATTGCCAGTTCAGGGCATTCTCTAGAAATGTTGAGGTTGAGCCATTTACTTTGGCATTACGGGCGGCATTGTAATATCCTTCGAGGGTGGTGCTGGAGAAACTTCCGAAGTTTGCCGGATCAGCAGTATTAAATTCGCCAAGCAACGTATCATCATCATACCCATTGAAAAATTCAGCAATATCAAAGTTGCCCGCCGCGAGCGGACTCACCAGGGGATCAGCATCAAAGAATACTCCGGCTGGGTATGTGGTGACATTTACCCGGATTCCAATTGCTGCCATTTGAGTTCTAAAAAGGTCGGCTGAGGCAATACGCCGCCCATTATCCGTGGTAATGAAATCCAGGGTGAGCTCTTCACCGTCCCCGTTCTCTCTGAACCCATCAATGTTAATGGTATCCCAGCCTGCTGCATCCAATATGCCCTGTGCGGTGGTGGTATTGAAGTTGTAAACGGTCAGCAGCGGGTCATCGGTTGGAGCGGTATACCAAAGCCCGGGTATCACCATCGAATGCAGGACCTGCCCTGTGACACCACCTGGTTTCCAGATGGTATCGAGGATGGACTGCCGGTCGGTACCGTAAGCTATTGCCCGGCGAACATCCAGGTTACCCAATATGCGGTCAGTGCCCACATTGAATACCAACTGCTCAGCTCCGCCTCCTGTGGACAGGTTGATATCGATGCCGGTGCGATCCAAAACGCTGCTGTCAAGCAGGATGTTCTCTGCCCAGGATGTCTCGCTGACATTATTATAAAATTTGGCCGGATATCCATCCATATCAGGGGATTCGTCGCTTGCCACTACAACCACTTCCTGCTCAAACGGCAGCCCTGAAAGGGTGTAGGACCCATCTGATGTGGATTTGCTGGAAGACACTTCGCTCCCATCCGACTTTAACAATGCACGCACTAGTATCCCATTGAGCGGATTGCCGTCAGCATCGCGGATCGTTCCGGAGATGGTGAGGTCGAGCAGGTTCCCTGAAATCTCCACCAGGGGGAAGATTGCCAGGTCTTGCATCACCTGTTCCTCGAAATCCTGGAGATAAGGCAGTTTCCCCGACCGGGTGCTTTCTGCTGCAGCTGCGTCCAGCAGGGAATCTGCGGCAGGGTTACTATATTCCCCATAATTGCCCGGATTCCCGGTGTAATAAGTATTTTCATATAGGTCTGCAGGCTGGTCAGCATTTAAATCAACCCAGGCCCAACCTACCATGATTAGTTGGAAATTATGATCATTCAGTCCTGGTAACCCTGGCTGGGTGCTCACTTCGATCTCAATCCCTATGTCCGCCATATTTTGGACAAAGAGCGGGATCAACCTGGAACGAGGATGGCCCGGGTTGTTGAGTTGAGTGGTTTGCATGACTATATGCAAAGGCTGCATGCCCTCGTTTTCACGAATTCCGTCCGCGTTGCGATCGATCCACCCGGCATCCGCCAGGATCTGGCGGGCATAAGTGGGATCAAAACTGTAATCCGGGAGACTGACTCCGGGATAAGCCCAGTAGCGGGAAGGCATGAAGGAATTTAATAATTCGGATCCCGGGAACGTGACCGCGACCATGGTTGCCCGATCGGTACCAAAGGCGATCGCCTGGCGCACTGCAAGTTGCCCAACGATGGGGTCATCCATTTTGAAAAGCAGTTCATGGTATCCAAACCAGGGGACATCCAGGGTAAAGTCGACGTTCGCTATGTGACTGTCAAGCGCGACATCCATTTGGGTGGCATTCTCGAATATCTCGTTCTGATAGTATTCCCTGGAGTAGCCACTGCCAAACGCAAAGACGCGATAGCTGCCCGCTGCCAACCCACATTGGTAAGCGCCGTTTACATCTGTATTAGTGACGCTGACCATCTGGTCTGTGGCAAAGGTTTTAAAGTGAACCTCTGCACCTTCAAGTGGGGTAGTCCCATCCGGACCATAGACATGACCGGAGATGGAGTCGCCCGCCTGGCAGGGAGGATATGCAGGAAGGAAATAATCAACACCGGTACCATTCCCCAGGATGTCATAGACAGCAGCATCCAGGCTATCCCCCCATTTGATGTCATATTCCTGCTCATCCGGTTGCCCACCGGCTGCAGAGAAATCCACGCTCCAATTGCCAAATTCATCTGCAACAACCCGCCGCATAATGCAGCCATTGATGCGCATGCATACATCCACACTTGCACCTGCTTCAGCTGTTCCGGACACGACATCCGTGGTCACATCCACATTATCGATGGTGAGCTTGAGAATGGTGTGAGTTCGGGTGCGGAGGCCGTCCGACATGGTCACGACCTGGGTTTCGGCAAGCTGGAGAGACGAAAGATCTATCTGGAACTGCAAATCTCCATTTTCATCAGCATACATTGAAGCAACATAATCATCCGCCTCATCCGCCCCTGGAACATGAACTCTTAAATCCACATTATTCTTCGGCGTCCACCCATATCCATCAATGGCATTGCTTCCCAGCCAGGCTTTGATCTGGGGATTGGCAATATACCAATCCGCCCAGGTCTGGTTTACGCGGCCGTTGGCAGGCTGGGCAGCCCAACCATTGCTGCCAGCAACCAGATCCTCATTACCAAATCCACTGTACCCAACCGTCCACGAACCAAATTCATCCGGCGTAACATAACGCGAAATGCAGTTGTTCGGAATGTTCAAACAGACCTGCACCTCCACGCCGGGTGAACCCACACCCGATACTGTGTGGCTTTCCAGATCAAACCCGGTCATGGCAAGGTCGGTTGGTGTATACGTTCGTTCTGTGTCCCCACCGGTGACTATTAGTGCATCACCAGCCTGTAGATCGAAACCACCCAGGTCGAACCATGCCCGCATCTGGCTGGGATCCCAATCTGCCGGTTCCACCGTGGCGGTGAAGGGATCACCCGCGTTGATCGTCAGCGTCAATTCCGTACCGTTCGGCCAATCGAAAGCCTGCACCCAATTGCTGCCCGGGTTGGCTTGTATGTATGGATTGGGTATATACAGATCAGCCTGGGTTTTGTTCCCATTTCCGTCGCGCTGCTCCGTCCAGCCGTCATTGCCCGGAACCAGGTCCAGCCCGTCAGGACCGCTGTAATCCACTGTCCATGTGCCACCCGATGGAATGACGGTACGAGATATGCAGTTGTTCGGCACGTTGATGCATACCTGCACTTCCACTCCATCTGCACCTGTGCCGGAGATGGTGTCCGCATCCAAATCATAGGCATAGATGGATAAATTAGTGAAGGTATAGGTGCGCTCGGTGGCGGGCGTCAGCCCATCGGTGATGTGCGCAGTTTGACCTGCCTTGAGATCGAAACCACCCAGGTTGAAATCTGCCACGATGTCATTCGGATCCCCGGGGTTCCAGGGCGCCTGTCCCATGGTGGCTGTGGCGGTAAATACACCCGCTCCCTGTATTGGATCATCGATGGTCAGGTATAACTCGGTCCCAGTCGGCCAATCCCGGGCATGCAGCCAGTTGCTGCCAGGGTTGCCTTCAATATAGGGACTGCGGATGTTCTGACCGAACATCGTACTGTCGCCATCCTCGTCCCCCTGGGAGCTGTCCACCCAGGTGCCTCCGACCAGGTCCATGGTATTTTTTTCATCATCCTGGGGACCTTCAACGTCCCAGTTGGCAATCCACTTACCATCAAGGTCTGCAGTCACGTGGCGGTTGAAACAATTCGAGTTATCGCATGCCCAAAGGTCCACTCGCGATTCAGGCGCGGCAAACCCACTGACCGTATTGGCATCCGCATCCATGACGTCGAAAGCCAGGGATGTGACATTCGTTCTCCTGATCGTGGTGTCAACGTCATCGCTTAGAACAACCAGGTATCCCGGTTGAATATCATATTCTCCCCAAAGATTGAAGGATATGTAGTTCCTGGGATCCCACGAAGCAGGACCGGTCACTACGCCAGATACCATTTTATCCGGGTCGCCGGATTCCACCCCTGAAGCATAGATCCTCACGGTTACGGTACTATCCAAAGGCCAATCCCACGCTTCGATCTGATCGGTATTGGCGCGGACATTGAAACTTGGCAATTGGATCATGTTTCCAATGCGTTCTGCGATGGGGAGGATCGCCAGGTCGTTCATCACCTGCACCTGGATATCCTGCAGGTAGCCCAGCTTATCCACCCGCGTGGTCGCAGCTTCGGCGAGGTCGATCCACCCATCCACCGTGGGGTTGTTGTAATGTCCCCAGTTGACATCCGTATTAGTGGACCTATAGTTTGCAGCAAATGACCCGGGCCGGCCGGCATCCAAATTGAGATCTCCGACTCCCCACCCGATCAATGCAAGGCCAAAAGGTTTACCAAGATCCAGGGAATTGTCCACCACGATCTGGATACCGATATCCGCCATATTCTGCACAAACATGGGTACCTGCCGCGAGCGCGGATGTCCCGGATTGATCAACCTGGTTTGTCAACAGGATGATCGAGAGCGGGTCCCCGCCTTGATTTTCGCGGATGCCGTCCTGATTGTCATCCACCCACCCGGCCGCAGTAAGGATATCCTGCGCCTCGGCTGGATCGAAATCATACACAGGGCAGCCCGCTTGTTGCCACCGCCCAGTACCGATCGGGCTCGAAGGTGTTCAACACCACGGCACTCGGGAAAGTCGCATCGACCATGCCCTGCCGGTTGGTGCCGTGCGCGATCGCCTGCCGAATCGCAAGGTCGCTCACGATCGGGTCATCCATATTGAAGATCAGGTTGTCGAACACAAAGGTCGGGGTGTCCAGTGTGAAATCTGCGGTAAGGGGTCCGCCCGGCATTACCACCACTGCAGCGGTATCGGGGTAGGTCTGTTCGTAAAACACGGTGGAGTATTGATCGTTGAATGCCTTTAGATGGAAATCCCCATCTGGCAGCCCACACTGGTAGTATCCGCTGGCATTCGTCTGGACGCCAAACTGATCACCATGTGTGGCAGCATTTTCGACAACCACCCACGCTCCCTCGAGGGGTGTGGTCCCATCTGGTCCGTAAACGTGGCCCGAGACACCATTTCCATCCAGGCACGACATATAATACGGGTTCGAAATATTCCAATATTCCAGTGTCCCGTCATCGGTACCATCGTTATTGAGAATAATCGCCCGACCGCTATCGCCCGGGACGATATCCACGATATCCTGCTCGTTTTCTCCCGACCCTGGAACGGAATAATCCACCGTCCAATTTTCGTCCGCATCCAAAATTACCTGGCGCTGTTGGCCGGATTGGGAATTAACATTGATCGTCACATGGGCAAATGAACCCGCTGTACCGCTGACCGTATCATTAATCGGGTTTGCATCCAAAACATGCAGCGATGAGACATGCACGGTCTTGGTGACGATCCCATCTGACAGAGTGACAACTTGATCGACCTGTAAATTCTTGTCCTCTGGTAAATAGAAGCAGGGGTACCCACAGCTGGGATCCTCATCAGCATTCTTGGTCGCGGTGTAATAAACACCCATGCCCGGAATATCCACGACCAAAGTAACCATAGCTCCGGACGGCCAATCATGCCCATGGACTTCATTATCCTTAACGTTAACATGCAGGGTATAGGCGGGTATGTCCCATTCCGCCATCGTGACATCGCCATCGATATCAGGAACATTAGCATCGATATGCGTGCCATAGCCGATATCGAATAAAACATCCGCGCCCTTGGCCTCCGTCACCAACCTCAGAGAAATCTGCAGTCCAGTTCCCAAATTCACCTGCCGTGATATGCCTTTGGGAATTGGTGCCTTCAATGGTGACACTTACATTTGCATAAGGATCAGCGGTACCGAATAACCATGTCTGCATCCATATCAACGTTTGTGATCTGGAGACTGGAAACGATCAGTTCCCTGGTTGTTTGCCCATTGTCCATAACCAATACATCTCCGGGTTGCACTAGGTGTGCATCCAGTGGAATGTCATGAATCACCCTGAAGCGCGCAGGGTCCTCCGGGATGGATTGTGAATATATGGTCGCCTGGTAATCTGGAGATTCAGGTGTATGGAGATCATCAACAGTGAATTGAATTGGGATCAAGTTCGGCCAGTCATCACTGGTTATTCCGTTCCAGCTTGTCCAAAAGGTGATCTGAGGGTTAGGCACCCAATACGAGTATCCAGTCGTCCCGCCACCGTTTGATTGCGAAACCATCACGTGCATACCGGGCTGAATATCGGTAAATACTGCCTCCCAAGTACCGTCAATCGGCGGTCACTTCTTGATATTCGTTTCCCCCTTCCCAATTTATTCCCGCGCTCACATTACTGCCAACCGCAGCTGTGCCGTGCACGCTGTTGTCTAATAGGTCCACCTGTGTGAGGTGCAAGGAGGTGACTGTATGCGTCAGGGTCGTGGTTCCGTTATCCAGGGTGACAACATCCCCCGGATGAACTGTGATCCCAGTGGTATCGAAGATAATATTTGTGAACCCGCCATGATCTTCCATGCTGGCAACGCTCGTGTAAGTATGGGGGGTCACCAGGTCTTCGTAGGTCATGGTCACTGGTATCCCCATCGGCCAGTTATAGCCCTGGATATCCGGGTTTGAGCCATTCATCGGGATAAAGACCCAGAAATTCGCGTTGGAACCATTCGGGTTGACGGTCACGTTCACCGTGATCCGATTCAGACCACCGAGCCCGTCATCCACCTGCACGACAAAAGTATCTGCACCGGCAAAGTCAGTATTCGGCGAATAATGAATATCCATACTGCCACCAGTTGCAGGATCAGATACAGATGCCGTTCCATACTGTGCGCCTGTGCTGATGCTCCAGGTGAGTGTCTCCTCCCCGTCTGAAGCGTGCAGGGTTAAGCTGAAGGCATCCGGGGTCCCATTCTGGCTCATTGTTACCGATACAGGGTTCGTCTCGGAAAATTCTGGCGTGGTGACATCCGGCCAGATCTTCAGGGGCTCGCTTTGCCCGGCATGGTAGCGAAACGCACCGAGGTAGTTGTCAGCGCAGTCGCCGGTGGCGGAGCAGGTCAGGGTACCAGTCAATCCGTTAAAATCAGTGGTGCCGTACAATGCTGTCCGCAATGCCTGGCGTCCAATATGCAGGATACCTTCTGCATCGGTTTCAGCTACTTGTTCAATCGCAGCCTTGATCATCATGAAGGCATCATATGCCTGGGCATGGTATAAATTAATAGGTGGCGTGCCAAATTTCAATTGGTAAGCCGGAAGGAAAATATCTTTATAATTTGGGTTGTATTGCGTGGTATCCCATCCAGTGACCAGGAATCCTTCCACATTTGCCCCGGTCGCTGTGACAACCTCCGGGGTGTACAAGGCATCTGAGCCCATCAGGGTTGCGTTTTCCAGGGATAGTATGGAATGCACCTGGTTGATGACATCCGCTGCCTGGGGCATAAAAATCGGGAAGTATATCAATGCCGGGGAATTGGTTGAGATGTTCGCCAGGGCAGTGGATATATCTTCTTCAGAAAGGTTTTCACTAGAGGTGATGATCCCACCCAAACCTTCAAACTCGTTCACGAAGGCAGCCTGGAGGGAATCCGAATATCCGCTGCCCTCATCGATGGTGGCGGCGGTGGTGATCCCAAGGAAGTTATAAGCGAATTGAGCTGCAGCGGCACCCTGCAAGGTATCGCTTATGCTGGTACGGTAATAACCAGGGAAATTATTGGGGTTACCGGGCTCGGTCAGATCAAAGCCGGTATTGGATGGCGAGACCATCACCATGCCTGCAGCGGAGAGCGCAGGCATTGCTGTGCGGGCGGCACCTGAACAGGAAGTGCCGATTACAGCAACAATACTTGGGTCGGCAGCCAGGGTCGCTCCGGCAGCCGCGCCCCCTTCCGGACTGCACTCTTCGTCAAGACCATCGAATAGAATGTCGTGCCCCAGGATCTGACCACCAGAATCGTCGATGGCGAGTTCGATGCCATTGCGCGAATCAATGCCCAAACTGGCACTGGAACCACTCGTGACGAGAGCATAGGCGATGTGCAAAGGATCTGTGGGGCCAATGTTTATGCATCCTATCGGGTCTGTGCATTCATAGGGTGTAGCATTGGCAGTGGAGAACGACCACCAGGTTCCCACATTTGCATAGGTGGCATAGGTCAGCCCCATTGCATTAACGGCACGAACCTGCCAATAATAGGTTGTCCCGGCAGTCAAGTCCAACGTAACAGAGGTGCTGGCACCGGTGGAAATCCAGTTGTCACCATCACAAATACTATCCCCTGACGAATCGATGCAATATTCATAGGTATCAGCACCGCTGCTGGATTCCCAGGTGAGATTCAGTCCACTTGGTGCCAGGTCTATCACAGCATCCGCGGGAGAGGTTTTATTAAAATCCAAAGGCGGACCAAGCGCTGAAGCCTTGCCAACTGCCCAGCCTAACTGGCTGAATACCATGGAAAAGATAACAATGCCATTCCAGAGCTTTTGCATCACCTGCAATGATCTTTTGGTTTTCATGTCGTCCTCCCGATCAAAAAAATGAACGGTTTTAGGGGATATCCCTAAAACCGTCTCAAGCTGGAAATCAATCCGAATTTATTACTGGAAGTCAACTCATTAAATGATGGATTTCCATATCCACGAGGTTTTGCGAGCCATTTATCGATTGCATAAGATTGACTGGCCGCAGGAAAGCTTATGGTGATAGCAGAACACAAACTCCCCGCGGCATAACTTACCGATGGGATATCACCCTTGATGTCAGCCCCCTTATTCGCAATAATCATCGACCCTCAAGTTAATACGATGATAAGGTTGGTGTTTCATTTATTATTAAAGGAAGGTGTTCTCCCTTTGCGTTGTTCACCAGTTTTGTTACTTTAAAATAAACACGATATTGACCAACAAATCTTTAAAATTCAAAATCTATATATTTTCCTGCCTGGTTTTGGGAGATAACTCAGCCAAAAACCTTCGGCGTGATTCCCGGTAAAGCGACTGCAAGAGAACGAGGAAAATATATATAAATATATTTATTTTTGCCAAAATTAATATACAGTATTTAGGCTTCCGAAGAAATAGGCTGACATGCCAATCGCATAGGCAGTTGTACGATATTTCCCCAGACAAGTTTTCAAAAAAATTACCCCGCTCTATTTGCTCAAGTCTGGAAATCCGGTCTCACTTGCCAACAAACCAGGGGCTTTGGCCGTCTATTAATCGAGGGGGCAGGCGAAGGCCTTCGTTCTCTCCAAATACCTGCACTTGTTACGTTCAACACAGTTGCCTTGGTGGTTGCTCTTCCATAAACCTCCCTCATTCAGACTATAATCACCCCATGTTCCTCCCCACCACCCCCGCAGAAGTGGAACGCCTGGGCTGGGATGCGCTCGACGTCATCCTGGTGACCGGCGATTCCTACATCGACAGCCCCTTTATCGGTACCGCCGTCATCGGGAAAGTGCTGCTCAACGCCGGCTACCGCGTTGGGGTCATCGCCCAGCCCGACCCGAAAACGGATGTGGATATCTCCCGTCTCGGGGAGCCGCGCCTGTTCTGGGGCGTGACCGCCGGCAGCATCGACTCGATGGTTG
Source organism: uncultured Chloroflexia bacterium (assembly GCA_963826215.1). GTDB lineage: Bacteria > Chloroflexota > Anaerolineae > Anaerolineales > Villigracilaceae > UBA877. The sequence continues at coordinate 1,514,430 of CAWGWL010000033.1, forward strand.
CCAACTACACCGCTCTGAAAAAGCCGCGCCGCTCGGACGATTACACCCCCGGCGGGGAGAACACCCGCCGCCCCGACCGGGCTACGATCGTCTATTCCAACATCATCCGCCGCTTTTCCAAGCGCCTGCACCCCGGGCAGCCCTGCCCGCCCCATCGTTCTGGGGGGGATCGAAGCCAGCCTGCGGCGCGTGGCCCACTACGATTTCTGGGACAACGCCGTTCGCAGCGTCCGATCCTGTTCGACGCCAAGGCCGACTACATCCTGTACGGCATGGCTGAAAATGCCACCCTGGAATTCGCCGCCGCCTGCGCGACGGCAGCGACCCGCGTCAAATTCGCGGCCTGTGCTATATCGCCAAAGAAAAACCCCAGGGATTATCTTGAGCTGCCGTCCTTCGAAGACCGTTGATCGCAGGACAAGCTGGCTTTCATCGATATGTTCCACACCTTTTACCGGAACAACGATCCCATCAGCGGGCGCGGGCTTTGCCAGAAGCACGGCGACCGCTACCTGGTCCAGAACCCTCCCGCCCCCTACCAGACCCAGGCCGAGCTGGATGCGGTCTATGCCCTCGATTTCGAGCGCGCCCAGCATCCATATTATGAAGCCCAGGGTCCGGTCAAAGCGCTGGAGACCATCCGCTTTTCGATCTCCACCCATCGCGGCTGCTACGGCGAATGCAACTTCTGCGCCATTGCCGTCCACGAAGGCCGCACCGTCCGCTGGCGCAGCCAGCAGTCCATCCTGGACGAGGCCGGCCGCCTCATCAGCTCATCCCGAATTCAAAGGCTACATCCAGGACCTGGGCGGACCGACCGCCAACATGTACGGCTTCGAGTGCGATAAGAAACTCAAGAACGGCGCCTGCCCTGCCAAACGCTGTCTCTTCCCCGAGATCTGCCCCCTGCTGGAAGTGGATCACCGCCCGCAGCTGGAACTGCTCCGCCAGGTGCGGCAGTTGCAAGGGGTGAAGAAGGTCTTCGTGGCCTCCGGCCTGCGCTACGACATGATCCTCGGCGATGCGCTCTGCGGCGAGGACTACCTGCGCGAGATCGTCGAGCACCACGTCTCCGGGCAGTTGAAGGTGGCTCCCGAGCACACCGAAAATAACGTCCTCGACCTGATGGGCAAACCCGGCACGGAGTCTCTGCTGAAATTCAAGGAAAAGTTCGACCGCCTGAGCCGTCTCGCCGGCAAACCCCAGTTCCTCACCTACTACCTGATCGCCGCCCACCCCGGCTGCAGCGCGTCAGGACATGCTGCGCCTGAAACACTTCACCAGCGAGAAACTGCATGTCAACCCGGAACAGGTGCAGATCTTCACCCCCACCCCCTCCACCTATTCCAGCCTGATGTATTACACCGAACTGGACCCCTTCACCCGCCGTCCGATCTTCGTGGAAAAGGACCCGCGCCGCAAGGAACATCAAAAGGATATCCTCACCCGCAAAGCCGCCACGGAATTTTCGTGAAACTATTTATTTCCAATTCTCAAGGTTTTTCACTATTCTTTGTGATCGCTTGGGTGTGTCCTTTGTGTTTAAAGGGTTTAACATTTGGACTCCTTCTTCGCCGTAACCGCCCCCGGACTGGAACCCTTCACCGCCCAGGAACTTCGCCTTCTGGACCTCGCTTCCTGTGGACGAAGAACCCGGCGGTGTCCTCTTCAAGGGCGACCTGGCTGCTCTGTATCGCGCCAACCTGCACCTGCGCACCGCCAGCCGCATCCTGGCCCGCCTGGGAAATTTTTTCTACGCCACCACCTTCCCCGAGCTCCAGACAGCGCCTCTGCCCGCCTGCCCTGGGAACGCTTCCTCGCTCCCGGTCAGCCGGTTTCCCTGCGCGTCACCTGCCACAAATCGAAACTCTACCATTCTGATGCCGTCGCCCGCACCGTCTCCGCCGCGCTGGAAGAGCGCCTGGGACAGCCTTCCCCCGTCCTGAAACCCGACGAAGACAGCGACCAGCCGCCCCAGTTGGTCGTCGTCCGCCTGCTGGACGATAAATGCACGGTCAGCGTGGATTCTTCCGGGACGCTGCTGCACAAGCGCGGCTACCGCCAGGCGGTCGCCAAGGCTCCCCTGCGCGAGACCCTGGCCGCCGCCCTGCTGATGGCTTCCGGCTGGGACCAGGCTTCCCCGCTGCTCGATCCCTTCTGCGGCTCCGGGCACCATCCCCATCGAAGCCGCCCTGCTGGCGCTCGGCATCCCCCCGGGGATCAACCGCCGCTTTGCATTCATGGATTGGCCCGGATTTCGACAAGGCTCTCTGGCAGACCGTCCGTGCGCAAGCGCATCCGCCCGCTCCATCGGTGACCCCCATCATCCAGGCCTCCGACCGGGACGCAGGCGCGATCAAAATGGCCCAGTGCCAACGCCGAACGCGCCGGGGTTTCTGATTACATCGAATTCAAGTGCCAGGCTGTCTCCTCCATCACTCCCCCTCCATCCCCTGGCTGGGTGGTTACCAATCCGCCCTACGGACTGCGCGTCAGCGAAGGCAAGGACCTGCGCAACCTGTACGCCCAGTTTGGCAATGTGCTGCGCGAAAAATGCCCCGGCTGGAATGTGTCGGTGCTGTGCAGTGACCTGGCTTTGCTTGGTCAGATGCACCTCAAGCTGGATACTTCCCTGGAACTGGTCAACGGCGGCATCCGCGTCCGCCTCGGGCGTGGAGTTGTATAACTGTAGTGGCGACTTTTCGATCGTCCCTCGGGCAGCATATCATCCCCCAAGGATTCTTGAGGGGTGTCACCCCGATCGCTGTCACCTCGCTTGCTTGTCCCCGGTGGACGAGTCCCCCGCTTTATGAGGGGATCCGGGGAATGAGGGAACGAGAACGTCGCCCCGTCAAGGGATGTTGCACCCAGCCCACCGCTCTCAACCTTCTTCCACACATTTATCAAATACCCATCTCCAAATCGAAGTACATGGAGCAGCGGGGACTTTCCTCTCGCCATCATCCCTCGCACAGTACATCGTGTGTTTGGAGACTCGCCGAAGCATCCCGTACCCCGAGCGGAGGGATGGGCGGATGGGGATGATCATCCACGCAAGGGCAGGGAGGGGCGATTTTCTTCTCGCCGTTCTTCGCGGTGCATACCATCCCCGATTGGCTCCCCCGCCGCTGCCGCCGCGCCATTCGGTTAAGGGTGATCCTTAAAAATATACCTATACCAGGACTTTAACCCTATATCGTTTTTCGAGGTTCAAATCCCTGGCGAGGAGCTTTGTAGATTTTCGTGTGACGCACTTCTCTTGGTGCGTCTTTTTTGATTGACTTTTTTATTGTTTATCATGTAATATGTTTTTATAAATATTATTTCCGTCTTAGGCGGAATCCCGGTTCGACGTGGAGAATTGGTCAGAGATTTCCCAAGGAGGATAGTCGGTGAAAAAAATACTCAAAGCAGTACCTTCGATACTGGCCGTCATCGTCATCATCGCCCTATGTGCCGTTTCAATTCCTCTTGTCACCTCGATGATAAAATCTTTCACCGCGCCCGTTCCAACCCCTGACCCCGATTTGCCTCTCACATTGGACATGGCCTGCGATTATCCGTCTCAGGTTGTTGAAGTGGAGGGGAAGCTCATCGTTCCAAACCAGATGTCCTGCTCCGATAAGGAGCCTTTCACCTGTAAGTTGTATATGATCGATCCCTTTCGAGGTGAACAACTGGGACTTGATATCCCCCAGTATAAAGGGACGGGCACTCCGCCGCTAAATCAAATGGCGGACCTGCCGGAGGAGTACACCCGCAGTGATTTCTACATCGTGGCATCCGGGGATCGCCTCGCCAGGGATGGGAGCTTCATATCGATCCGCGGGCGAACCAATGGCCACGGGACCAACTGCGGGTTGGTCGACATCGAGTCCATTCGTGTACTGGATCGAATGATCTACCTGGGGGTCGACCTGACCAGGGTCACACTGCAGGAGGCGATCGAGGCTGGCTTTGTGACCATCTCCATCACGGGGGATGGACTGACCCGGGTCGATATTTCCATCAAACCAAAGGTGGAACTCAACTTGGAGGTGGAGGTCGAACCTGGGACGATCCTCCTGTCCGGGACCGAGGGGGTCCAAAACATGGTGATCAGGAAGCAAGAGTTCATCTACCTGGAACCGGATCCGCAGGTGGATGTAAGCCTGGAGGTGGAGGTCTCCTGCGTCAACATGCATTTGGAGCAACCCAGCTCAGCGAATGCATTCAGCATCAGCCCGGAACCTGCCAGTGGGGATCTGGGGAAATTGCTGGCAATAGTCGATTTTCCATACCTGGACCTTGCACTCCAGCAATACGCCATATGGACGATCACCGACAACCCTACCGACATCTATTCTTTTGTGGGCATCGACACAGGCGGACAAAGTGCGCCATTAATTGACCAGTTGCTCGTCATACGCCGGCTGTTCGACCAGGCCGGGATCGACACATCGAAATATCTGGTCTTCGTAAACTGAATCTCCCCCGATGCTTGGGGACACGTATTGGAAAAGGGTTTTGCGACTTTGCGACATCGTCCCCGTTCGCCAATTCCCCCGTTCTTGGGGGCTGTCCCCCGACCGCTTGTCCCCCGAACTATGGGGGAGTGGGGACATTGTCCCTCGCGCAGCACCCCCTTCGGGGGGCGAATGTAAGTGAGGGGAAGCACATAGTCCCCGGTTTAGGGGATATCATCCCCGTAAGGGGACCCTTTAGGGTCAGTCGCCATTGCTGGCTGCTATTTGGATATGGATATCCATCAGGATGATATTCCAATTCAATAATCTTTAATCATTTTTGACAAGGTCACCACTCCCAGGATCTTAACCACAAAAGACCTCCGGACTCATGTTTCTCTCGGAGGTCTTTACCTTATGGGTTTTCAATTTTTCCTACATTCCCTGGGCGTTGAACGTCTCGTACACCGTGATCCTCGCCCCGTCCTTCAGGACCGGGCAGCCTTTGGCGATCGCAACCGCACCATCGATCGAACTCTGCCATGATCAGGGAGTACCCGCTCGCCATGCAGTCCATCGAGCCGTCACTGATCCTGCCGTCGCTGCTGATATTTTTTGCGATCGGGCTGAACGGGTTGCCCTGGTCCACGATGGCATGCCCGGATTTCGCATACCACGTCTCCCACTCTTTTAAGACCTTTTTTTGTTCCTTTTCACTCTCAGGCATTTTTCCACCGGTGTAAACCAACATATATTTTGACATGGTCGTCCTCCTTTTGGACAATGTCGATAAATATTATCTCCATTGAAATAATTTGTCAATGATTTTACCGTCATTAAGCCTGGGACTCATCAAAATATAAGGATTCCCACCTTTCCCAGGCAGATCCGCTCTCGCCTCGCGACCGCTTCTATAATAAATGCTCTCGGCGCTGTTACCACCTACCCTACCCCGTCCCTCCGCTGCGCTACGGGATGCTTCGCGATCCCCAAAGCTGAATGACATGTCCCGACCCACGCCGAGGGACACGCCCCCAGGGAATCCGAGGGGTTTGGGGACTAGCCGATGTGGCCTCACCCGCACCTCCGCCCCCAAGGGGGTGCTTCGCTAGGGCACCCTCCCCAAATCGATGGATTTGGGGAGGGCAGGGTGAGGCAGGGTTCGCACAGCACGTTGTCTTCGTTCGCGGCATCGTCCCCGAAGGGTACCGAGGGGATCTCGAAGGGACACGTATCGTCCCTCCCCCTCCCCTACCTGATATAATCCCTTCGTCATCTTTTATTCCAGGAGGACTCTCATGACCTTCAAGATCTCTTTCGGCACAGACGGCTGGCGCGGCGTCATCGCTGAAGAATACACCTTCGATAACGTCCGCCGTTGCACCCAGGGTTTCGCCTCTTACCTGCTCGAAAAAGGGCAAAAAGGCAAATGGATCGTCGTCGGGCACGACAAGCGCTTCGACAGCGAATTCTTCGCCGCTGCCGCCTCCGAAGTGTTGGCAGCCAACGGCTTCAAGGTCCATCTGACTGACGGCGCCACCCCCACCCCGGTCATCGCCTATGCGGTGGTGAATATGGGCGCTGCAGGTGCGCTCAACATCACCGCCTCGCACAATCCTCCCACCGATAATGGCTTCAAGGTGCGCGACGCCACCGGCGGAGCCATTGACCCGGCTGGGCTGCTACAAGATCGAAGTCCTTCATCCCCGACGACCTTGCAGACGTTCACCGCACCTCCCTCGAGGCTGCCACGAAGACCGGCGACATCGTCAAATTCGATGCGCATACGCCCTACATTGACCACATCAACAAGCTGATCGATCTCCAGCCCGTCAGGGATGCCGGCCTCACCGTCATGGTGGACTCCATGTGGGGCAATGGAGCCGGGTATTTCCCCCGCCTGCTGGCAGGTGGCAAAACAAAAGTGCTCGAGATCCACAACCAGCGCAATCCCTCCTTCCCTGAGATGAAACGCCCCGAACCCATCCCGCCGAACATCGATGTCGGGCTGAAAGCCACCGTTGACAATCACGCCGACGTCCTGCTCATCACCGACGGCGACGCCGACCGCTGCGGCATCGGCGACGAGAACGGGGAATTCATCAACCAGTTGCGGGTCTACGCCCTGCTGGCTTATTACCTGCTGGAGATTCGCGGCGAGCGCGGCACCATCGTCAAGACTCTTTCCACCACCACCATGCTCAACAAACTGGGCGCACTCTATAACGTCCCGGTCGTTGAGACCGGGGTTGGTTTCAAATATGTGGCTCCCAAGATGATCGAGACCAACGCCCTCATCGGCGGCGAGGAAAGCGGCGGCTACGCCTTCCGCGGCAACGTCCCCGAGCGGGATGGCATCCTGGCGGGCTTGTACATGCTCGATTTCATGGTCCGCACCGGCAAAAAGCCCACCCAATTGCTCGAGATGTTGTTCGACAAGGTTGGCGAGCATTTCTACGACCGCATCGACACCCCCTTCACCGGCAATCGCAAAGACCGCGAAGCCGCCATCCTGAACGCAAATCCTAAAACCATTGGCGGGCTGAAGGTTACCAGCCTGGTCACCGTGGATGGCTTCCAGTTCAAGCTCGAAGACGGCGGCTGGATGCTCATCCGTTTCTCCGGCACCGAGCCCATCATGCGCGTTTACTGCGAGACCACCCACAAGGACAAGGTCCAGGCGATTTTGCAGGATGGGCTGAAAATTGCAGGGTTAAAGTGACCGGGTGTCCGGGATTACCCAGTTCGCATGAACCGCTGCGGACATCGATGGATTGAAGTTTTCGCACTCATGACCCTTACCGACACCCATTGCCATTTGGATTTGATTAATTTCGACGCTGATCGGTCGGAGGTGCTCGAACGTGCAGTCCAGGCTGGGGTCGAACGGATACTGGTTCCGGGTCTAAACCTGACCTCGAGCCTGTCCGCCGTCAAGCAGGCGCACAGCCACCCAATGTTGTTTGCTGCCATTGGGATCCACCCCACCGAGGTTTCTGACTTTGAGCCTTCCATGTTGAAGGATTTACGGAGCCTGGCGCGGCATCCCAGGGTGATTGCCATCGGAGAGATTGGCTTGGATTATTACTGGACCACCACTCCCCGGGAACTGCAGCAAAAGGTTCTGGTGGATCAATTGGCCCTCGCCGCCGAACTCCACCTCCCGGTGGTGATCCATTTCCGGGAAAAGGGGGACGACACCACCGAAGACTGTGCCTCCGATTTGCTGCGAATTCTGAAGCAGTGGAACTCTGCCATGAAAAAGGAAAATAATCCCCTGGTGGGGTCACCGGGAGTGCTCCATTCTTTTTCCGGCTCTCTGAAAACGGCTCGGGCGGCAATGAAGCTCGGTTTTTTTATCGGCATCAGTGGACCTGTCACGTACAAGAACGCCCAGGCGCGCCAAAAACTCGTCGCCGCGTTACCCTTGGATCGGATTTTGCTTGAGACCGACTCGCCTTTCCAGACCCCCCATCCCCATCGAGGAAAACGGAATGAACCGGCCTATGTACGCCTGATTGCTGATAAAATTGCAGTGGTGCGCTCTGAAAGTCCCGACCAGGTTGTCTCCATAACTGGCGGGAATGCGCAGCGACTTTTCGCTTGGGAAGATTAATTTGAATAACGTCTCATTTTTTACGCCCGTTCAGCAGGGGCTCCAGGAAGCCGAAGAGCTCATCTGTTCCCAGTCCGACGGCGCTCACCCGGATTTGGGTGCTGCGCTGGAACATTTGCTGTCCTCTGGCGGCAAACGCATCCGCCCTGCGCTTGGGCTGCTGACCGGGCAAATGCTGGGTGCCCCCCACGATAAAATCATCACCCTGGCCGCCGCGGTGGAACTGCTTCACACTGCCACCCTGGTCCACGATGACCTGATCGACGGCGCGCTGCTGCGCCGCGGCAATGCCACCCTGAATGCCCGCTGGTCGCCGCCTGCCACCGTCCTCACCGGCGATTTTATCTTCGCCCGGGCTGCCAAGCTGGCTGCTGACACGGATCACCTGCCGCTGATGAAACTCTTCGCCGAGACCCTGGCGGTCATCGTCAACGGCGAATTGACCCAGTTGTTCACCGCCCGCGGTCTGACCAGCCGTGAGAATTACTACAAACGCATCTACGCCAAGACCGCCTCCCTGATCGAGATGACCACCCGCACCGCCGCCATGATCAGCCCGGTTGACGAATCGGTTGTAGAGTCCATGCGCGTGTATGGTTACAACCTGGGTATGGCTTTCCAGATCGTGGACGATGTGCTCGATTTTACCGGGGAACAGGCTGAAGTGGGTAAACCTGTCGGGTCGGACCTGTTGCAGGGTCTGGTCACTCTCCCTGCCATCTATTACGCTGAAGCTCATCCCGACGACCCGGATGTCATCTGCCTCACCAGTGGATGCTACAGCGAACATGAGCGCATGGAACGCCTGGTTCTGGCAGTGGGAAAAAGTTCCGGTGTAGAGAAATCGCTTGAAGAAGCACAGGACTACGTCAACAAAGCGCTCAAACCATTGGATGGCATGCCAGACACGATCGAACGCCAGGCGCTGCAAGATCTGGCGCGTTACACCGTTACCCGAAATTTCTAGCGCACCTGGTCATTCGATAGCATTCGTAAAAAAGTCTCCACCACCCGGGGGTCAAAAAGGATTCCACTGTTTTTCCGAATAAAATCGGCTGCATCATCCCTGGTAAATGCCTTCCGGTAGGGGCGGTCGGATATCAAGGCGTCCCACACATCCACAACTGCAAATATCCGCGCAGCCAGTGGGATTTGTTCACCAGGCAGATGGCGTGGATACCCGGATCCGTCCCAGCGTTCATGATGACCGTAGGGGATGTCAAGTGCCTGGCGGAGATATGAAATGGGCGATAGCATATCCAGCGCAAATTCCGGATGACGCTGCATGATGGTCCATTCTTCTTCGCTAAGCGGTCCCGGTTTATATAGGATATTGTCGGGCACTCCCATTTTGCCAATATCATGCAGGAGTGCCCCTCGCCGGATGTGCACCAGGTCGGCTGCATTCACTCCCAGTAGATCAGACAGTTGCACGGTCATTTCGGTCACCCGCAGGGTGTGACCTTCCGTTTCCTGGTCACGCAGATCCAGCGCTTTTGACCAGCCCTCGATGGTCGCATCGTACGCCAGCGAAAGGTTCAGGTTCGTCTGCTGCAGTTCTTCGAATAGCACCGAGTTATCGATCGCGATGGCTGCCTGCCCTGCAAGCGTCTCCAGGAAACTTTTCCATTCCGGATCCGGTTCTATGGCGCTTCGGTGGAATGTCTCCAGGACTCCTTTGATTTGTCCCTTGGCAATCAGGGGAACGCCAAAGTAAGTCACAAAACCTTCCTCGCTCAGCAATTGTGCCCGTTGAACTAATTTTGTATCGTTAAGGTCGGGGATGTGGATGGTCGCACGGCTACGGATCGCCTGGCCTGCCAGGCTGTCTCCGATATACAGGCGTGTGTTCTTGACCGTGTCGGAGCGAAACCCGGAACTGGCAGCATGATAGAGGCTTTGGGTTTTTGCGTTGATCAGTAGAATGTTGACCGCATCCACCTTTAACTGGGAGATGATGTGATCGATGAGGATCCCCAGCGTCACGCGCAGGTCAAGGATGGTATTGATTGCCATATCGACCGCGCGCAGCGAAGCCAGGCGCTGCAACTGGCGCTCTGTCTGCTGGTGGAGGTCGGCACGCCGGATGGCATTCCCGGCCATTTCACTTAATGTGACCAGCAGGTGGACTGCGTCCGGTTGGAGTTGGCGTGGCAACTCCACGGAGACAAACAAGACCCCAATGGTCTCGCGCACGGTTCGGATCGGGACACAAGCCCCACCCCAGCCTTCCGGGATCTGGATACGTGTGCTGTCGAGGGTCAGGGGGTCGCTGGCAAATTCCTTGGACACGATGACCTGCCCGGTCTTGAAGACGGTACCGGCAATCCCATCCCCGGGCTTGACTGGCATTTCCTGGATGGATGAAAACCAGCCGCGTGCAACTTTTTGGTTTAATACGCCGCTGGTGGGATTATAGAGCCAGATTACCCCGGAGTCGCTTCCCAATACCTGCAAGGTTTCGTCCAGGAGGCTGGGCAGCATGTCGTCTACAGTCTGGGCAGTCCGTAAAGCTGTCGAAATGTGGTTGACTGCTTCCAGTTCCTTCAACCGGTGCAGGGTTTCAGCGTAAAGCCGCGCATTTTCGATGGCAACTGCAGCATGAGCTGCCAGCAATTCCAATAATGACTGGTCATCGTCAGTATATGCATATGGCTTGTAGCTTTGGACTGACAGCATGCCGGTCACTTTTTCACCCAGGCGCAAAGGAACTGCAAGGATTGACCGTACCTCTTCCTCTTCTCCAAAGTGAACACTTTCTGGAATTGGGTCCTCAAGCAAATCGTGTGTGATGACCGGCTTACCGGTGGAGATCACCAGGCCGGATAATCCAACTCCAGCCGGGGCGCGATCTGACTGCCATCGTCCCCCTTTATCGACCAGGTAGACTCCCACGGTTTCCTGGTTTGGTTCATCCAGTAATGTAATGACGAATGCTTCTGCCGGCATCAATTGCACCGCCGCCCGGTGGACCGCAGTATATACCTGTTCAGGGTCCTGGCTGGCATGAGCGATCTCCTGGCTGGCACGGTGCAGGATGGCGCGTTTTTCACCTGCTTGCAAGGCATCCTGGTACAGGCGGGCATTCTCCAGGGCAATTGCCATCTGTTGGGCCAACAATTGTGCAACCCGCACTCCATCCTCTGTAAAGAAATGGGACATTACACTGTCGGCCACCAGCACGCCGATCATGCGTTGATGGGTGATTAGCGGCACGGCTAAAATCGACGCCACTTTTTCTACGCCCGGAACCCAGTTCCACTCGGGATGCTCGGACAGATCAGAGACGATCTGAGGCTTTAGGTCTTCCGTCATTTGTCGCAGGACCGGACTGTTCTTGAGCTCTCCGTTCGGGACTTTGCTTGTCAAACTTTCATTATCGAAATCCATGGCAGTCAACAGGTCTGGTTGCCCTGATTTACCCAGCAGCAAAACCGACGCAGTATTGAAGGTAAATAAGTTTTTGAGCTGATCCAGCATCAATCGGATCACCTCGCGAATATCCAGGCTGGCGGTCACGACCTGTGCCACCTGGCGCAGAGTTTCCGCTTCCTGCCGGCGCAGATGCTCCAGGTCGAACAGGCGCAATTTTTCAATTACGGTGGCCAGGGTCCCGGCAATTGTTTTAAGCAGGCGTTCGTCATCATCGCTGAAGTAGCCAGGTTGACTGCTTTCTGCATTAATGACACCCAGCAGGTTTTCTCCCACAACGATCGGCACACATAATTCAGAGAGTATATCGGGAACAGTGTTCAGATAATGCGGATCATTTCGTACATCCGGGACATTGTATGTCTCGCAAGTGGAAGCAACATGCCCCATGATCCCTTCTGTAAGGGGAATGATCGCCATCGCTTCGAACGATTCACCATGGTATGAAGGATGCGGCCGCAAAACCTTTTGCACCGGATCAAACAGGGCAATTCCAAAATCATCAACATATACTGCAGTCCCGATGATATTGGTCACCTGCTCTATCAATTGATCAATGTCGGATGCCTGCGCGGCCGTTGATGAAACGCTATGCAAAACCGTAAGCTCCTTTAACTGACGCTGCAGCGCGTCTTCTGCCTGTTTTCGGTTGATCGCAATCGCCACCTGGGTTGAGACAAACTCCAGCATGTGCTGATCACGTTCGCCATAAGCGTTGGGATCGGAATAATGCTGAACGACCATTGCACCGATGGTTTTCCCCTCAATTACCAGGGGCACCCCCAACCAGATCGCCGAGGGAACGCCAAGCAACTTTACTGCGCCCTGCCTCTCCAATTCGTCATGGACTTCCTGGGTACAGAGCAGGGATTTTCCCGTTCTTAATACGTATGCGGTTAAGCCTTGCCCGGGCTGTATCTCTTTAAGATACGGTTCATCCTGGTCGTCCTTGAAATAATGAAATTTCAAAACATTACGTTCTTCGTCGTACAGGGTGATATAGAAGTTTTCGGCGGGCATCACCGAGGAGATGATTGCATGGATTTGCGGAAACAGGTCGTTTAATGATCTGGTGGTCTCGGTGGCAATGGCGATTCGATATACTGCATCCTGGAGATCTTGCGCCCTCTTCCGGTCGGTGATATCTCGAAATATTACGAGCGATGCCAGTTTATCTTGAAAATGGATGGGAGCAGCAGTTGCCTCCACATCAATCGTCGTCCCGTCAACGCGAATGAATTTCTCTTCCATGACGGGCACAGTTTTTCCCTCGGCAACCTGCTGTCGGGTGCGCTCTATCACAATTGGACGAAATTCCGGGTGGACAAAGTCGGCCATCTGCCTGCCGATGATTTCTTCCGAAGAATGTGCCCCCATAAGATTCATCGCGGCGGTGTTGGCAAGGACTACTTTTCCTTCGCTGTGGACAGCAATTGCATCCGGAGAAAGGTCGAATAACTGGTGATAGCGTTCCTCGCTTTCCTCGAGAGCTGTCTCAGCCTTCTTGCGTTCTGTTACATCAACGATGATCCCTTGCCAGAATAATGGGTTGCCTGAATTGTCGCGCTTTAAGACCGCCTCATCCCGGACCCACAAGGTTTGCCCCGATTTTGAACTTATCCGATATTCGGCGGTGAAGGTGGCTCCATTTTTGTACGTTCGGTTGTATTCCTTCATCACCCGTTCTCGATCATCCGGGTGGATCACCCTGGTCCATAAATCATTATTATTTGACCATTCATCCGGGTCATAGCCCAAAATGGTTTTTATTTGGGGACTGATATATTGAGTACGACCAATTTGCTCGGCAGAGTCAGTATAAACGATGGCTGGTATTTGTTCCACTAATGCACGATACCGAGCTTCCGCCACACGGAGAGAATCCTCCACTTTACTGCGTTCGCTCAATTCCGATTGAAGCCCCTGTACGAGGCGCGCGTCATGAACCACGCTGGCAGCTTGCCCTGCAAATAGGAGCAGGAGGCGGGCATCAGCCTCAGTGAATTTGCATCGGATTTCGCCAGAATCATTTACCCCCAGGACCCCGATCAGCTGTCCACCAAAGAGCATTGGTACTTCAATTACTGCGTGATAAGGTACTGCATTAAATTTGGATGAACGCCCTTCCCAACTGCTGTAGTTGTCAACGATAAGGGTTTGCCGTGTTTCAGCCACCCGGCCCGCCATGCCTTCTCCCATCTTTAAATGCACCCCGGGAGGGACCGGGAATCCCTTCTCGACTGACAGTTCCAGGTCTTGGGTTGTTTCATTATAGAGATATATGAACCCACTGGGTGCTTTTAGGAGGGACATCGAGCGTTCGATGATCGTGCGCAGCAGGGAATGAAGGTCCTGCATGACTGCCAGGTCGAGTACGGTTGACTGGAATGCCGCTAACTCTTCAACTCGTTGTCTTAGCGCTAATTCGGCTTGCTTCTGGATGGTTATATCCAGCATCACCCCTTGCCGGCAAAGCGGTTTTCCTTTGGGATCGTACAGGACGGTCGCTTCGTCTCGAACCCACACGATCCTGCCATCCCGGGCAACTAGGCGATACTCGATGAGAAATCGCTCTCCGGTCTGGTTCGTCCTGTGGTATTCCGCTGTGACCGCCTCCCGGTCTTCCGGAGAAATTATATTGCGCCATAAATCAGTGTCAGAGACCCACTCTGCAGGGGTGTATCCTGATAGTTTCTCGATCTGCGGGCTGACATACAGTGTGGTGCTGAACTCACCGATCGAATCAGTATAAACTGCGGCGGGGATCTGTTCGATTAAAGAATGGTATTTCTCTTCAGCTTCCAGCAGGGCTTGTTCCGTTTTCCTGAAACCGGTGATCTCCACCATGACGCCGGTCACTCCAACCGGTTTTCCATCTTCCTTTATTAACCGGCTGGAAGTATGTACATGCAGGATCTTGCCCCCTTTATCGAGGATCCGGAACTCATAAGGCTCTGAATGCCCATCCAGGGTGCGTTTAAAACTGGATAACAATCCAGGCAAATCTTCCGGGTATATGAACTGCTCAAAAGACTTCCCAACGATTTGGTCTACTTTATACCCGGTCAGGTTTTCAACTACCGGGTTAATGTAGGTAAAGCATCCCGTAACATCGGTGGTAAAAACCACTTCGTGCAAATTTTCAACCATGGCGAAATAAACATCGCTCGGTTTTTGAAGACTCTTCATCCCCTTTTCCGGCATGGGGTCTTCTTTTTCGGATTTTTTTCGAGTGGGATTCCCTGCTAAACGGGTAACGTTAATGGGTTTTGCGCACATGGAGTGATTATAGGTCAATCAGGAATAATTTGCACGATTTTTGCTCTTTAATGCACCTACAATTTCGTAAACTAAACCGAGTCCTTGCGGACTCGGATTAATGGCATCTTCTAATGTGAATGTTGTTTGTTACCGGGAATTCATCTAAATCTGACTGCAAAATTCCTACACTTGATTTTGAAGACACCCCAAGCGAATTCCGATCTAAATACTGAGGCGTCGACGGGATTTGAACCCGTGATGAGGGTTTTGCAGACCCTTGCCTTGCCGCTTGGCCACGACGCCGGTTGTTGGTTGATTATAAATTGAGGATTGCTGATTGACAATCCGCAATCCTCAATCGTGAAAGCGGGCGATGGGATTCGAACCCACGACCTTCTCCTTGGCAAGGAGACGTACTACCACTGTACTACGCCCGCAGGTGGCCTGATAGGTTGGCCGAGAATGCCGAGAGCCAGGATCGAACTGGCGACACCACAATTTTCAGTCGTGTGCTCTACCAACTGAGCTATCTCGGCCAGGAAGTTGTCTTTCAACTGAGCGGGTGAGATTTTACACGTAGAGAGGAAGATTGTCAAGCAAAGGGGTAAAGAGTTTCATTAAGGAGTCACCCACGGGCTGTCCATCGATGGGCGGAACCACTTCCCTGAAAATATCTTATTAGTTTGTTTCAAAAGAGGTGCACCCAGGTGATTAAGTCATGTTGACCTTCCTGTCCAGATATCCAACTCGAATTTGGGCATTTATTTGGTTATCATGGGCACCGATGGAATCCCTTTCCCAGGTGCCCTTTTGCAGTAAAATAAATTCAAAAGGGTAACAAGAGGCAAACATGGATAGAAAAGTCATTTCCAGCGTCAAAGCACCAAAAGCCATTGGCCCATACTCCGTTGCCGTCCAAACCGGTAATTTGGTCTTTACTTCCGGACAACTTGGACTCGATCCTGCCACCGGTAACCTGGTCCCCGGTGGGATCGAGGCAGAAACTCGTCAGGCTTTAACCAATATCCGCAATGTTCTGGCAGATGCCGGGTCCGGATTGGAGTGGGTGGTAAAAACCATTGTCTTCCTGAAAGACATGGCTGAATTTTCTAAAATGAACGCAGTCTATGCGGAATTTTTTACCCAGGACCCCCCGGCACGCAGTACCGTTCAGGTTGCAGCATTACCCAAGGGAGGGGCAGTTGAAATTGAGGCTGTCGCCATCTTGAAATAACGGTGAAATTATTACAGCGCCTGGTCGAAGCACCCCCCACTGTCCATTATGGACACGTGGATTTCGAACGCGAAAGCGAGCGGGATGGGATGTTTCAGAACCGGTATTCAGCCATAAAATATTGAAGACGCATGGTGGTAAAATATGCGTCCGCAGTGAGTCGGGATTGGGTAGCATCATCATCAATTGGTTTCCTCCTGGTAATACCCGGGTCAAGCTCAAATATGTCTAAACAGGATAAGTAATAACGATTTTGTTGTTACTCACGAACCAACCATGCCTTCTGTCTCCATTATTATCCCCTGTTTAATGAGCAAACCACCATAGGCAAACTGCTCGAAGCGATCAACGCGCAGACTTTCCCCCGGATCGATCTGGAATTGATCATCGCTGACGGCATGTCCACGGATGGAACCCGGGCGCAGATTGCCGCCTTTTCCAGTTCTCATCCAGACCTGCGTATCTGTGTTGTGGATAATCCCAGGCGCAACATCCCTGCCGGGTTGAACCGGGCCCTGAAAGAATCCAGGGGTGACATCATCATTCGCCTGGACGCACATTCCATGCCGTACCCTGACTACATAGAGCGTTGCGTTGATGACCTGGAAGCTGGTCTTGGAGAAAATGTGGGCGGGGTGTGGGAAATCCTTCCCCGGACGAAAACGTGGGTGGCTAGATCCATTGCCTGTGCCGCTTCGCATCCTTTGGGCGTTGGCGATGCCCTGTATCGTCACAGTGTAAAATCTGCCGCGGTTGATACCGTGCCATTTGGGGCGTTCAAGCGCGAATTGCTGGCGCTTGTTGGCTTTTTCGACGAAACGCTGCTCACCAACGAAGACTACGAGTTCAACGCACGAATTCGCAAATCTGGCGGCAAGGTTTGGCTCGACCCATCCATAAAGTCGATCTATATTTCAAGGGCTACCCTGGCAGGCCTGGCCCGTCAGTATTTCCGCTATGGGTTTTGGAAGTGGCGCATGCTGCAGCGGTACCCCAGCACCTTGCGCTGGCGGCAGGGGCTCCCCCCGCTTTTTGTTCTCCTGCTTTTTATATTGGGCATTTCAGGGTTGTTCGTTCCTTTTTCCAGGGTCTTGTTGGCTGCCACAATTACAGTCTATTTACTCATATTGTTGGTTGCCGGCGCTTATGCAGCGCTACAAAAGAAGGATTTTTCCTTGTTTTTTGGTCTCCCATTGGCTATCTCATTTATGCACGTCTCCTGGGGCGCGGGCTTTTTATGGAGTATGATTAGGGGAATATTCACAAATACCGTCCCGGAGTTGAATTAATGCAAATGCTTTCGCATCCCAGACCCAGCAACTGGCGTGTCCGTCCACGCGAGCAGCGCACCATCCTATTGATGGGCGATCTGGTGGTCTCGGTAATGGCGCTTTTTGGGGGTCTTTATTTCTGGGGACAAAAATATGACTGGTTAAAGTTTTCGCTTGATTTTTTGAAACAACGCGTAGAACTCTGGTTTTATTTGCTGCCTCTCATTTGGATGGTGTTTTTGGTCGAATTGTATGACCTGCACCGCGCCAAGAACCTTCGCCAGACGGTGGGAGGGATTGCCATTGCAGCATTGGCCGGGCTTCTCCTGTACGCCCTGGTATACCTGATCTCACCCCAGGGATCTTTACCTCGTCTGGGAATTGGTTTCTTCCTTGTATTCGCCTCCGTTTTGACCTTGGTTTGGAGACTGATCTATATCCAAATTTTCACTGCCCAGGCTTACCTGCGCCGGATTTTGGTTATTGGGGCAGGAAAAGCCGGGGAAACGATTGCGCAGGCTTATAAAGACATGCGTCCCCAGCCATTCTTCCTGGTGGGGTTCACGGATGATGATGCGTCCAAGATCGGGAGCAAGATAAATGGGTTTCCGGTCCTGGCTGGAAATGACCGCCTCCTTGAGGTCATAGAATCTGAAGCGGTCACGGAGATCATCATCGCGATCTCTGGAGAAATACAAGGCGGCACATTTCAGGCGATCCTGGATGCCCAGGAGACTGGCGTGGAAGTTGTTCCAATGCCTACCGTGTACGAGGAATTGCTCGGCCGGGTACCCGTTCGCCACCTGCAATCGGAATGGCTCATCCGGTCCTTCGTGGATGAAGCCCGCGTCGGCGGGTTCTATGAGCTGGCAAAGCGGGTGATCGATATTCTCATCGCCATCCTTGGTTTGATCATATTTATGATAGTAACGCCCCTCACCGCGCTGATCATCCTGGTTGACAATGGGTTTCCTATTTTTTACAAGCAGGTTCGTTCTGGTAAAGGAAACAGGCCGTATTACATTTATAAATTCCGGACAATGTTTCAGGATGCGGAGAAGGACGGCAAGGCACATGTTGCCGAGCAGAATGATTCTCGCGTTAACCCGTACAGGGGTGTTCTTGCGCCGCACTCACGTGGATGAACTTCCCCAGTTTTGGAACGTTCTCATCGGAGATATGAGCATCGTCGGACCGCGCGCAGAACGCCCCGAGTTGATCGAGGAATATCAGAAGGTAATTCCATTCTACCGGGCACGCCTGTTGGTAAAACCAGGCATTACCGGTTGGGCTCAGGTTAATTATGGCTATACCGCAACCATTGCCCAGACCCTGGTCAAACTCGAATACGATCTTTATTACATCAAGCACCGCAATTTGTTGACGGATCTTCTTATCCTGTTTCGGACGTTTACCCAGGTAATCGCTTTCCGAGGTACATAGGTGATGCGTTCCCTGGTCACCGGCGGCGCCGGGTTCATTGGATCGCATATCGTGGAGGAACTCCTGCGCCGCGGGCACGCCGTCCGTGTTCTGGATAATTTCTCCACAGGCAAGCCCGAAAACATTAAAGGGTTTGGGGGCAATTTGGAGGTCTCTGGAAGGAGACCTGCGCGATATCGAGACCGTCAAGGCGGCAGTCCGGAATGTGGACCAGGTCTTCCATCTGGCAGCATTCATCTCCGTCCCTCAATCCATGACCGACCCTGAAACTTGCTTTGCAGTAAACGTTGGAGGGACCGTCTCCCTGCTGGATGCTGCTCGACGTGCGGGTGCTCGTAAAGTAGTTGTTTCCTCCAGTACTGCTGTTTACGGTGATACGGATGTTTTCCCTACCACCGAGGAGACTCCCCTTCGCCCGCTGTCCCCATACGCGGTATCGAAACAAGTAAACGAGTTGTATGCCCGTCTTTACACCCGCATCCTGGGACTCCCGGTGGTCACCTTGCGTTACTTTAACGTTTACGGACCACGACAGAGTCCTGATTCCGCCTACGCAGCCGCGATACCGATCTTCGTCCATAAATTGGCAGTCGGGGAACCGATTACGATCTTTGGGGACGGTAAACAAAGCCAGGGATTTTATATTCGTAAAAGATGTGGCGAATGCCAACATCCTGGCGGCTGATTCGGATGCCGCAGGTGAAGCATATAATATTTGCACCGGACACGAGACAAAAATCCTGGACCTGTTGGAGGAATTGAGTGAGATCGCCCCACACTCGCCTCAGGTTCAATTTGAAGCCCCGCGCTCGGGTGATATCTACCGTTCTTTTGGCAGCCCTGAAAAAGCGGCTGCAGCCTTGGGTTTCCGTGCAACCACCTCACTGGCGGATGGACTGGCACAAACTGTGGAATGGATGGTTGGAAAATGAAAGGTAAACCTCAAGTTCAGATTCGCAATCGTTTTCTCATTCTGTTTGATATTTTCCTGACCATTGCTTCGGTGGCGGGGGCTTTCGCGCTGCGTCTTGATACTTATTTTTACTCGTACATTACTGCTGTCTATTGGATGATTGGTATCAGCCTGCTGGTAAGGTTGTCGATCTATTATTTCTTCGGCTTATACCGCCGCTTGTGGGCATACGCCAGTATTAACGAACTTTTATTGATCGTTATGGCGGTGACTGTTGCTTCAATGGCGGTTTCAGCGATCATGATGTCGCTGCTCATCACCCGCCTGATCAATTTCCCGCGCATGGTTCTTCTTATCGATTGGTTGCTTTCGTTGACCGGGATCGGTGGTTTCCGCTTCTCCTTGAGGCTCATCTCTGAAAATCGATCCGCCAGTTCCAAACCGCAGGCACGGAAGGCAAACAAGGTTTTGGTCATCGGTGCAGGCGACGCGGGTGCCCTGGTGGTGCGTGAAATGCAGAGAAACCCCCAGCTTGGGCTGCACCCAATTGGCTACCTGGATGATGACCCGGCTAAACTTAAGCATCAAATTCATGGTGTGCCGGTGATCGGGAAATTAAGTGACCTGGGACGCGCTCTGAATAACCGCCCGGTTAACGAGGTGATTATCGCGATCCCGAGTACGGGTGGGAATATTATCCGTATGGTCACGGATATTTGCCGCCTGAAAGGGGTACCTTTCCGCACGATGCCGGGGTTGTACGAATTGATAGGCGGAAAGGTTAGTGTAAACCGTTTGCGCGAAGTGGATATCACCGACCTGCTGCGCCGCGAACCTGCCCAAATTCAGAATGAGCTGATTGGTGCCGCCTTGACCGGAAAAAGGGTGCTTGTAACCGGTGCGGGTGGCTCGATCGGACGCGAAATATGCCGTCAGATCGCCCGCTGGGGACCGGAGATGCTGATCCTGCTCGGACATGGTGAAAATAGCATCTTCGAAGCCATGCTGGAATTGCAGGAGAATTTCCCGGTACTACCCCTTCAACTGGTGATTGCCGATATTCGGGATGTTCCCCGTTTAACCGGCACCTTCAAGTATGTTCCACCCTCAAGTGGTTTTCCACACCGCGGCTCACAAGCATGTCCCCTTGATGGAATGCAACATTGAGGAAGCCATTACCAACAATGTGGTCGGGACTCGCAACGTTTGCCAGGCAGCTATTGAAGCAGGCACCGAACGCCTGGTGCTGATTTCCACTGATAAAGCCGTCCGCCCCGCAAACGTGATGGGTGCCACCAAGCGCATCGCTGAAATGATCGTGTTGGAAGCCGCCCATCGGACCGGGCGGGCCTTCTCCGTGGTCCGCTTCGGGAATGTGCTGGGCAGCCGCGGCAGCGTCGTCCCGTTATTCAAACGACAGATCTCCCACGGTGGTCCGATTACCATCACACATCCGGATATGAAGCGCTATTTCATGACGATTCCTGAAGCGGTTTATCTGGTGCTCCAATCTTCTGCCATGGGTAAGGGCGGCGAGGTCTTCCTGCTCAATATGGGTCAGCAGGTTCGCATCCAGGACCTCGCCGAAGACCTCATCCGTTTGTCTGGACTTGAACCCGGCAAGGATATTGAAATTGTGTACACCGGCATCCGTCCCGGCGAAAAATTGAGCGAAGACCTTTGGGAGAACGGGACCGAGTACCAAAAAACGGCTCATCCGGATATCTTCCGGGTCGAAGCAGAAGAGTCCAATATCCCACCCAACCTTTCCCGCACGGTGGAGGAATTGAACCACCTGTCACTTGAGAGCGAAACCTCTGCCATCATTTCCTTGCTGGACGAGACCATACCAGAAGGGACCATCCGCTCAAATCCTCCTTTGGAAATGAACTCGGTTCCCTGATCTCAGGAGTCTCACCCGTGCCCGAGATCAACCCTTCCGAATGGAATACCTTTTTAACCAAACAAGCCGCCGCCCACCTCCTTCAATCCGATGAATGGGGGAAACTCAAATCTGCGTTCGGGTGGGAACCGGTGCAAATAGTCGAGGGGGATACAGGTGCTCAAATTCTTTTCCGCAACCTGCCATTGAGATATTCGTTGGCTTATCTCCCTAAAGGACCGGTGACTGGCACCCTTCCCTCTCCCCGTTTCTGGGACGCCGTGGATCGTGCCTGCCGTGCCCGCCGTGCAATCTTTTTAAAAGTCGAACCGGACGGTTGGGTGGGTGAAGGGGAGCAGCCAGCCAATTACAACTGGCATGGTTTTGTTCCCAGCCGTCAGCATATTCAGCCGCATAACACCCTGGTCATAGACTTGCGGGGCACCGAGGACGATGTCTTCAACCGCATGAAGCCCAAAACGCGCTACAACATCCGCCTGGCAGGTCGCAAGGATATTGTTGTCCACCCCTCGGACGATATTGAAAATTTTTACAAGGTCATGACCGTCACCGGACAGCGCGAGGAGTTTCACGTCCATTCTAAGGATTATTACCGTCGCGCTTATGAACTTTTTCATCCCAGGGGGATGTGCGAACTTTTTGTTGCTGATTACCAGGGTTGTACCCTGGCAACCTTGATGGTTTTTGCCACCGACAGGCAGGCTTACTATTTTTATGGTGCCTCCTCCGATGTGGAACGCAACCGGAAAGCGACCTATCCGCTGCAATGGGAAGCCATCCGCTGGGCTCATGCCCGGGGTTGTGAAGAATACGATATGTGGGGCATCCCGGATGAAGCCATGGATATTGCCGAGGATGACGCCGAGGCTCGCGAGGACGGGTTGTGGGGAGTATATCGATTCAAACGCGGCTTCGGCGGCGCGATAAAGCACGCTGTCCCCACCCTGGACCGGGTTTATATCCCTCTCCTTTACAAGCTCTATTTGTGGAGATTCCCTGGCTCCGGCGCGGACTGACACCATGATCCCTTATACCGGCTCCCCCTCCCACTGGAACGAAATCATCGCCTCCCTGCCGCTTGCCCATCTCCTCCAAACCTGGGAATGGTCGCAGGTTAAGGCCAGGTACGACTGGCAGGCTTTGCCGTTTGTCTGGGAGGTTGAAAAAGGGAAGCCCATCGCGGCAGCCATGGTACTAAAGCGCACTCTCCCGGTTGCCGGATTTGCCAAAAAGATGTGTGTTCTCTACGTCCCAAAAGGTCCGGTTATGGACTGGTCGGATGTCGACCTGCGCACCCGTGTTCTGGATGATCTATCAACCTTTGCAAAACGCCAGGGCGCCATCTTCGTCAAGATCGACCCGGATGTTGTGCTTGGGACCGGGATTCCCGGTAGCAGAGGCAGCGGTCGAGTTTGACAATGGGCAGGCTGTTCGCACCGGTCTTGAAGCCTGCGGGTGGAGATTTTCGCAGGACCAGATCCAGTTCCGCAACACTGTCCTGGTCGACCTGACTTCCCCGGAAGATGAGCTGCTGGGTCGCATGAAACAGAAGACGCGTTATAACATCCGCCTGGCGCAGAAGAAGGGCGTTACCGTGCGGACTGCCGGGGTGGACGACCTGCCGCTGCTGTACCGCATGTACGCGGAGACCTCGGTCCGGGATGGGTTTTTAATCCGGGAAGAGGGGTACTACCAGACCGTCTGGCAGGGGTTTAAGGGGGTTCCACCTTTGGCAGACGCTCAACAACCCTTTACCGAAACCTTGATCGCCGAAGTGGATGGGGATCCGCTGGCTGCAGTCTCGTTGTTCTATTTTGCCGGGCAGGCAATTTATCTCTTCGGGATGTCGCGTGAGGCTCACCGCGAAAAAATGCCCAATTACCTGCTCCAGTGGGAGGCTATGCGCCGCGCAAAATCGGTGGGCTGCAGGATATATAACCTGTGGGGAGCCCCGGACGAGTTCCGCGAAAGCGATGGATTGTGGGGCGTGTTCCGCTTCAAGGAAGGTTTGGGCGGGGTCGTTTCCCGCACCATCGGAGCCTGGGACTTCACCCCTAATCCCCTGCTGTATAAAATGTACACCGAGGTGCTGCCCCGTGTGATGGACATCATGCGCCTCCGCGGCAAAGCAAAAACGAAACAAAGCATCGGCAGCGCATAAAGGATCCCAGGTGCATAAATAATCTCAGGTTATTGTTGAAGCAGATGGATCCTCCGTTTGATCGGAGGACTTGCATTTAATAGGTAGTAAACATCAGTATTGTCATAATTAAGTTTGTCTGGTATATTGTTTTGCATGAATATAACCCGGGGGAAAGGAAAGCGCCGAAAAGCAAAAATTGATCAACTGAGGTGCATATGAAAAGGGTCATTCTTTGTTCTTTGCTGCTGGTTTTATTCGTATCTTCTTGTTCCTTATCAGCCATCATTCCCGGAAATAAAGCGAGTGCTCCCAAGGCACTTCAATATATCTTTGAGGTCCCATCGGATCCCATTTCAGTGACAGTGACTCTCGAAAATGAGAACCAGGCTGAAGCGCTCATCCCAGTCGCAGGTGGTTCATTAAGCGTGACAGGTGCAGACGGTACGGTGTTCCGCCTGGATATTCCGGCTGGCGCTCTCGTAACCGATACCTTTATCCGTATGATCCCCGTCAGCAAGGTGGATGGAATGCCCTTTGGCACCCAAGCCATATACCGTTCAACTGGAGCCGGAGGGTCTGCAGTTGTACGATTTTGGCACCCTCACAATCACCCCACCACAGCCGCTTCCCATTGACCAGCAGATCTTGTTTGGCTACCAGGGCACAGGCGAAAACCTGGTCCTGCGTTCCCCCACGTGCTCGACCTCGCAGGATACTCAAGCTGCAGATCCTGCACTTCAGCGGTTATGGTGTCTCCAGGGGCTTGCTGGCAGATACGGAACCTTCCCGGGCACGGATAGGCGGCGACGCAGAGGCGCCTCTCAAGTGCAGTGGCAGAACAACTCGCAAGAATGCGCCAGTCAGATATGCTTAACATGGAAAACACGGATAGGGTGAATTGGGAAAGTGCGTTTGCGCAGTTCGAAGAGCAGGTCATCAGGCCGCGCATCGCCGCCGCAGGGGAATCCTGCGCCAACGGGCGCTCAGCCTTGCAGACGATCCTGGCGGTCGAACGCCAGCGTCAACTGCTGGGTATGGGAGCAGGAACCGTTTTGCAGGATCTAATTATTAGTAACGGGTTGATCGATACTGTGACAAATGTATGCTTGAAGGAAGAATATGAACTCTGCCGTGATGACCACATCGTTCATCGCATCATTCCGGTCTGGCTGAGTTTGAAGCGGCAATTCGATCTGTTGGGATCGTCCGCGGCGGTTGCTTCATGGGCCGCGTTGGAAACTGCCAAGACTTATGTGCGGCAGTGTCTTACTTTTGAGCTCAAGCTTCAATCCCAGATGAACATGAGCGACGGTACGGGGTTTGTCGCCAGTTCCACGGTTGAGTCAAAGGTCAAATTACAGATCGCTACGGTTGACCTGAATGCAAAGTTGAGCGGGAACGCACCGTTGGTCAATACCGCCTTTGAACTCCAATTTCCCGATTGCAGCGTGGTTGCTAACCGCGGCGGTGGGACTTTTGAAGCCGTCAGTTTGGTTTTTGTCACGGATACAAGGACTCCGACGGATCAACTTGGTTATGTGCGCGATTTGCAGCTGAATTATTTTCCAGGGACCACATCGGAAACCGCGTCCGTCACCTGCGGCAATTCCCCCACCATGCCTATGCCCGGTCCGTGGTGGACCATGGGGTTTATCAACACGCATCAGGGCGAGATGAGTGCTGCCTCGGGCGCGTTCCTGGCTGACAACTGGGAAATCCTTGGGAATCAGTATTTCGCCAGGAAGGAATGGATCAAGGATGATGGGAAAGGGATCACCGAAGCAGGTACCTTTAAACTCTATCACATCCCCGGGCAGTGAACGGGTGACTCCAAATTATTAGATTTTCTGTACCGGTGGTTTCAAGTTAGGGATGGGTATCCTTGGATACCCATCATTATTTTCCTCTGGGATATCAGGTCTCCCCGGTTCCCCTCCCTTATCCCGAAGTCTCTTCCTGAAGGTAAAATATCTTTAACTTTCCACTGCCCTGGTATTTTGGGATCGTCATTCTTCGCGGACTATAAAGGATCACCCATGATTCCTCGCTTAAAATTCGCCCACCTCCCCACCCCGATCGAACCATTGCCGCGCCTCACAAAATTCCTTGGCGGTCCGCGCCTGCTGGTAAAGCGCGACGACCAGACCGGTCTCGCGTTCGGCGGCAACAAGACCCGCAAACTCGAGTTCCTCGTCGCCGAGGCCCTGGCACAGGGAGCAGACACCCTCTTATCCGCCGGGGCGTTGCAGTCCAACCACTGCCGGCAGACGGCTGCCGCGGCGGCAAAATATGGTCTGGGCTGCATCCTCGTGCTGGTCGGGGAACCTCCCGCTCAATCCAGTGCCAACCTGCTGCTCGACCAGCTTTTTGGGGCGGAGGTCATCTGGGTGGAGAAACCCCGCCGCGACGCGGTCCTGCAGGAAACCTTTGACAAGGCTTCATCTCAGGGCAAAAAACCCTATCTCGTCCCCTACGGAGGCTCGAGCCCCACCGGGGCGCTGGGATACGTATTTGCGATGGAGGAATTCATCGGGCAGAAGACCGGCGCTGACTGGATCGTCTTTGCCTCCTCCTCCGGGGGCACACAGGCTGGACTGGTGCTCGGCAAACGCGTTTTTGGATACAAGGGCCGCGTACTTGGCATCAGCATTGACGAGCCGCAGCTTGCCCTGCAGGCGCACGTCGCAAAACTCGCCTCCGAGACCAGCGAACGCATGGGGCCTCCACTCGAGTTCACCCCGGATGAAGTACTGGTCAATGCAGAATTTGCCGCCCCCGGTTATGGGGTTTTTACCGGTGTGGAGCGTGAAGCGATTTCCCTCTTCGCAAAATATGAAGGGCTCCTGCTTGACCCGGTCTACACCGGACGCGCCGCGGCGGGTTTGATCGACCTGGTCCGCAAAGGGTGGTTCCGGAAGGATGAAACCGTCCTGTTTTGGCACACTGGCGGGCAGCCTGCCTTGTTCGCTGAAAAATATCAGCCGGAACTTTCCAGCCCGGGATGACCTGGAACAACGCCAACCCTTTGATAAATCTGAAAGACAGACGCCGCCTTTTTAGGCGGCGTCTCGTTGCAGGTCTTTAGGGCAGCAGTTGCAGGTGAGCCTCCGCGGCGGCGGTGATCGTCGCTTCCTCCCACTGCATCGGGTAATACTGGATGGTGCGCCACAGGTCCGCCATGTCGATGTAATGCGCGTTGGTATGCGTGACCGGACTGCCCGGTGGTATGGACGGTGAGGGAATTATTCAGGTTTCCCAGGTCGACGATCATGCGCATGGACGGCAGCCAGTCCACTGCGTATCCCTTGGTGGTATTCCAGCCCGTGGCGTTGACGATGGCTTCGCCGCCGCTCGTGCGGAATGGCCCGCGGTTGAACAGCGCTTCGATCGGGGCGATGCCGGACACGCCCAGGGTCTGGTTGGCAAAAACGGCGGTATGCAGGTCGCCCCAGTTCCATTTGGCGGGGTTCCCGCCTTCCAGTTTTTCCACCTCAGCCACAGCCTCGGTGAAGGCACTCAGCAGGATGTCGTCTCGCGTCTCCACCTTGTCCGTCGTCGTCCTGTCGTCCCACCAGGAAGCCTGCGGCTGCAGAACCAGGTTCCGGATCACTTCGTCCCAGCGGGAGCCGCCCGTGGGCCAGTAGTCCTTTGGCAGGTCGTCATTGAAGGTATCGTTCAGCAGGTTCTTCCAGAATACCTCGAACACGGCCGCGGGTGCGGAATCCATATTGGCCTGGCCGTCCCAATTCTTAAGCAGGTCCAGCGCAAGCGCCTGGTTGGGGGTCGCCGCCTTGAAGTTCAACTGCCCCAGGAGCGGCACGAGCGTGGCGGCGTTGGCATCATAATCGTCGCCCTGCATTTTCTGGATATAGGGGATATCGATGCGGGCAGGTGCGCTTTCGATCAGGGAAGCGATCCGGTTGGCGCGGAAGCCGTAATCCCAGTCGCTGCTGATCAGGTACGGGTAACCCGACCCGACAACCGCGTTGTTGGCAGTGACGATATACCCCTTCGTTGGGTTAAGCACGTACGGTAGTTGCTCGAAGGGGATGTAGCCGGTCCATTCGTATTCATCCGTCCAGCCCGGGACAGGGCAGTCTGCCATCCCCATTCTTTCGGATGGGGATGTTGCCCGGCATCTGGTAACCGATGTTCCCCTGCACGTCGGCGTACACCAGGTTCTGGGCGGGCACGTTGAACTTGCTGGCTGCCTGGCGGAATTCGTCCCAATTGGCAGCCTTGTTGAAACCCCAGATGGCCTGGAAGATGGTGGAAGGCTCGAGCGCCGTCCAGCGCAGGGAGATGGCGTAATTCTCCGGGAGCGCCACCCCGGAAGTGGTGTTGAACTTGGCCAGGTCGGCGTAGGCATCTGAGATGATCGGCCCGTGCCGGGTGGAGCGCACGATCAGGTCCACGGTTTTCCCGCCTCCGGTACCGATCGTCTCGGTGCGCACGGTCATGTCCGCCCACTGGCCGTTGTATTCGTACTGGTCCGGGTTATCCGGGTTGATCTTCTCGATGTACAGGTCCATCACGTCGGGACCGGTGTTGGTGAAGCCCCAGGCAATGTTCTGGTTATGACCGATGATGACTCCCGGCACCCCGGCAAAGGAGAACCCGGCTACTTCGTACGGGCAGGCTGCAGACACCGGCTTGCAGTGCAGCCCCACCTGGTACCAGATGGACGGCATCTGGATGCTCAGGTGCGGGTCGTTGGCAAGCAGCGGCATCCCGCTGGCGGTCATGGACCCGGAAACCACCCACGAATTGGATCCGATCCCCGCCCCGGAAGGACCCAGCAGCCCGTCCAGGGACGAAAAACGCTGCTGTATGGATGTCCAGTTCACGTCCGGGAGGTTTCCCGCTCGGAACTGGATCGAAGCGGGCTGACCCATCTCCGGGACGATCAGCGGGTGGTCGGCCGGGTAGGCGGGGAAAAGCTGCGCCACCTGTTCAGGGGACCACGACTTGAGCAGGATGGCACGCTCGATCTCCTCGTCCATGTTGCCGCGCAGGTCCCAGGCCATGGCCTTCGCCCAGGTGAGCGTGTTGACCGCCGTCCAGGGTTCGGGTTTATAGGAGGGGGTCAGGAGCTTGAGGATGCCGTATTCCAGGCTGACAGCCGTGCCCTGGTGGTCCGCCAGGTAGGCATTGACGCCCTCGGCGTAAGCGTTCAGGATGGCAAGCAACTCGGCGTCGTAGCTTGCCAGTTCCTGCTCGGCAACCTGGCGCCAGCCCAGCGTCCGCAGGAAGGTATCGGTGTCCAGCTCATCCTTGCCGAACATCTCGGAGAGCCGGCCGGAGCCGATGTGCCGCCAGAAATCCATCTGCCAGAAACGGTCCTGGGCATGGACGTAGCCCTGCGCCATGAACAGATCGTGCAGGCTGGCAGCGTAAATGTGCGGGATGCCCATGTTGTCGCGATAGACATCCACGGGTCCGTCCAGCCCGGGGAGCTGGATGTTTCCAGCGGTCTGTGGGAAGGACCGCCGCGCGGTAAAGACTCCCAGCACCGAAAGCACGACTGCCAGCACCACCAGGATGCCGACCAGCCAGGCAAAAAAACGAGCTCCTTTTTTCTTCATAGATACTCCTCCAATTGGCGAATTACTTTTTTTATATAACCCGCAAACACCGCCCGGGTGGCACGCAATGCCTGTCCAATTGCCGTATAATATCTGGAAAATACAACTCCCTGCATGCCCAGGTCAGGAGAATTTCCATGTTATACAAACCAGATTCAGATGGTTTCAAAGAACTCGT
The DNA here is from genome assembly GCA_963826215.1 of uncultured Chloroflexia bacterium. Lineage (GTDB taxonomy): Bacteria > Chloroflexota > Anaerolineae > Anaerolineales > Villigracilaceae > UBA877. The sequence continues at coordinate 1,543,854 of CAWGWL010000033.1, forward strand.
CCCCGGTGTCTTTATGAAACCGCTCACCTGGGGGGATAACTCGCTCCTGTGCGAGTTCCATCTCACTAAAGGGGCGGTCATTCCGTCCCACCAGCATCCTCACGAGCAGACCGGGTACCTGGTGCAGGGTTCGGTGCGCTTCTTCGGGGACGAGGGCGAACACGTGGTCGCACCCGGGCACAGCTGGAGCTTCAAGGGCGGCAACATGCACGGCGCTGAGGCCCTGGTGGATTCGGTCGTCATCGAGGTGTTCAGCCCCGTCCGGCAGGACTATATCCCGAAATGAAAAAGCTCGTCCTGACCATTTTTCTGCTCCTTTCGATCCTCCTTTCCGGCTGCACTCATTTCGGTGCCGGTTCCGGGAACCCCGGCTGGGTGACGAGGCTGGTGGCTGCCTGGGAGCAGGCTCCGCTGGGGAACCCGCCCCAGTCCATCTGGCGCTATGAATACAAGTCGCAAACGGTCTATTACGTGCCGCCGCAGTGCTGCGACCAGTACAGCTCGCTTTACGACCTGCGCGGGTCCCTGATCTGCGCACCCGACGGCGGGTTTACCGGGCGGGGGGATGGTAAATGTCCCGATTTTTTCCAGGAGCGGACGAAGGAAAAGCTCATCTGGCAGGACTCCCGCACTCCATAAAGAGTATCGTAGTAACGATTTGCGGAGCACCCTTTAGGGTAATTCGTTACTACGACAATTTAACCCTCACATCCAGCGCCACCGCCCCCTCGCCGGGAGCCAGGGCGCGCAGCGGGTTGATCTCGATCTCCCCAATTTCGGGCAGGTCATGCGCCAGTTGCCCCAGCCGCTGCAGTACCTCTTTCACCGCTTCCGCATCTGCAGGGGGAATGCTGCGGAACCCGCCCAGTTTGCGCCCAGCCCAGGTCTGCTCCAGCAGCCACTCGGCATCGGACGGAACCAGCGGAGCCAGGGCAAACGCCACGTCCTTCAACCCTTCCACCTCCACGCCGCCCGACCCGAACATCAGCAGCGCTTCGAACTGCGCATCGCGCTGCGCGCCCACGATCACTTCCTGCCCCATCGAGACCATGCGCTGCACCTGGACCCCGTCCAGGTGGGCTTCCGGTCTGTGGCGGCTGGCATTTTCGCATACCGCTCGAAAACCCATGCGCGCTTCTTCAGGGGTCATGACATTCAGTAAAACGCCGCCCACGTCGGATTTGTGGGGGATGTCGGGCGAGGCGATCTTCATGACCACCGGGAAGCCCAGTTGCGAGGCGATCTCGGCCGCCTCCCCCTCGCTGCGAGCCAGCCAGGCGGGAGCGGTGGGGATGCCGTAAGCAGTCATTAAACGCTCCGCAGCCTCGGGGTCCAGGAAGGCACCGGGCTTCGCCTCCGCCAGGATGGCCTTCGCCGCGGCATGGTCGATATCCTCAAAAACGTGTGGAGCCCCCTCCGGCGTCCCCAAAAATTCCGCCCGCCTCGCCAGGGCAGCCAGGGCTGATACCGCCCGTTCAGCGAAACGGTAGGAAGGGATATTGGCATGCCGGAACAGTTCGGCTGCCCCTGCCAGTGTCGGGCCGCCCATCAGGGCTGCCACCACCGGCTTGGAGGAGTCCCGGATGATGGGGATCATCGCCTCGGCATTCCGCTCGGCGGTTTCCACGGGCGGCGGCGGGATGATGACCAGCGCCGCGTCCACGCCCGGGTCGGCGAGCAGCAGGCGCAGGCAGTCCGCGTACATGTCGCTGGTGGCGCCCCCCAAAATATCCACCGGGTTGTGGATCGCTGCAGCCGAAGGAAGCAATGCGGATAGCGCAGCCAGGGTTTCCGGGCTGAATTCTGCGAGAGTGAGAGCGTTGGCTTCGAGCGCGTCGGCGGCGATCACCCCCGGCCCGCCGGCGTTGGTGAGGATGGCGATGCGCCGCCCGCGCGGCAGCGGGCATTGCGCCAGCGCCACCGCCCAGTCGAACATTTCCTCGATGCTGGCGGCCTGCAGCACCCCCGCCCTGCGGAAGGCAGCCTGGTAGGCCGAAATCGGCGCCCGCCAGCGCCCCCGTGTGCGAAGCGGCGGCGCGCTGCCCGCTCACGGACCTGCCCACCTTCAGCGCCACCAGCGGCTTGACCCTGGCGGCTTTTGCTGCCTGCTCCACGAAACGGCGCCCGTCGCGGATGCTTTCGATGTAGAAGGTCACGGCGCGTGTGTGCTCGTCCTCCACCATCCCCGCGAGCACGTCGGTCTCGGTGACGTCGGCCTGGTTGCCCAGGCTGAGCAGCCGCGAGAACCCAAAGCCCTGCCCCTGCGCCCAGTCGATGATCACCCCGCACACCGCCCCCGACTGGGAGATGAGCGCCAGGTCCCCCTTGGGAGGCGCAGGCTGTGAGATGAACGAGGTGTCCATGGGCAGATGGGTATCGATCAGTCCGATGCAGTTGGGACCGATCAATCTCATCTGGTTTTGGCGGGCGATCCTCAGGCATTCTTCTTCCAGGGCCGCCCCTTCCGCACCGGCTTCGCGGAACCCGCCCGAGGAGAGGATCGCCGCCCGGATGCCCCTGCGGGCCACCTCGCCTAACGCCGCGGGGGCTGCCGCTGCCGGGACGATCAGCACCGCCAGATCAACCGGGTCGGGCACCTCTGCCATGGTCCGGTAAATTGGGCGGTCGAACAGCTCCCCTCCTTTAATATTGACAAAATGGACCGCGCCCGGGTAGCCGCTGCGCAGCATGTTGCGGGCGATGAACCAGCCCAGCTTGGCGGGGTCGCTGGAAGCGCCCACGATGACCACGCCGCGGGGATTGAAGAAGGGGGAAATGGAAGAGTCCATAATAAGATTATACAACACAGGAAATCCCTGTTTGGGTGTTCCTGCTCCATTCTGTCTTTCAGCCTGTCCGGTTGGACAGGCTGAAACCCGCCGACCGGAGGGTGCGGCGTCCCCGGCACCCTCCTATAATGACCTTGGATATGGATCCATTTTATAACCGGAAAGAGAGAATTAGACCATGAACTCAACCAGATCGTCCCGCACCCTTTTATACACCTTGTCCGCCGTCCTAGTCCTGCTGCTGTCCGCCTGTGGGTCGGCCCTCCCCACCTCGACACCGCTGCCCACCCAGCCGCCCGCCCCCACCGTCCAGCCGCCTGCCCAGCCTACGACTGTTTCGACAGGCGAAATTACGGTGGACTCCTCCGCGCTGGCTCAAGAGTTCAGCCTCGAAACCGTGCCAGGCGTACCGAACACCGGCGGACCATTCTGGGAAGCCGCTCCCGAATACCGCATCCTGACCCTGCAGGGCTACCCCGTCACGGATCATCAGCGCAAGCCGCAGATCTTCATCTTCCCCGTCGCTGACCTGGCTGCAGCCAACGAAAACATGGCAAAGATGGCCGCAGACATGCAGATCCTGCTGCAAACACATCAGACCGATACCCAGCTGCCCTTCCTGCCGCTGTTCCAGGAGGCGCAGGCAATGCACGCCCAGCTCCAGTTCCTGGATTTCAAGAGCGGTAGCGGCGTGCGCTTCCTCACCCAGTTGACCCAGGGGATGACCTCGATCAACAATTACGAGTTGATCTACGCCTTCCAGGGTCTCACCGGCGACGGTAAATACTATCTCTCCGCCATCCTGCCGGTGACCAACCCCGAACTGGCGCCCAAACCCATCGTCATTGGTGAGCTGGTGAACTCGCTGGAGGATTACCGGGTCTACCTGTCCGATAGCATCACCCTGCTGAACGGGCAGCCCGTCAGCAATTACATCCCCGACCTGCACGTCCTGGATGCGCTGATCGGGTCGATCGAAGTCAAATAACCAGGCTGAGTCTTGATCGCTTCGAATAACCGCGACGGTGACCCCGTCGCGGTTATTTTTTCCATCTGTCGCCCCGTTTCTTTTTTTCGCCCGATCCCGGGTACCCGCTCCACAATAAAAAGTGGAACTCCCTAAACTGGACAAATATTGGCATATTACTATATAATACCTTCCCGCGCCCTGCTCTTTCATTCAGGATCGAAATGGTTATTCAGGCGGTGTGAATTTTCATTCCCTCGCAGGCAGTTCGGATGCAGGAGGTTCCATGACCACCATTTCACAAACAGCCGAAAATAAATACTGGCAGGCTGCGCTCTGGCTGGCGCTCTTCACCATCTTCTATAACCTGGCGGAAGGCCTGGTGTCCACGTACTTCGGCGCACAGGATGAAACCCTTACCCTGCTCGGCTTCGGCATCAATTCATTCATCGAAGTGCTGTCGGGCATCGGCATCCTCGCCATGGTGATCCGCATCCGCAGGAATACTTCCCTGCCGCGCTCGCAGTTCGAACGGGCTGCCCTGCGCGTTACCGGCAGCTCCTTTTACCTGCTCGCCCTGGGGCTGGGCGTTACCGCTATTTACAACCTTTTCAGCGCACATAAACCAGGCACCACCCTGCCCGGGCTGGTCATTTCCCTGGTCTCGATCGCCGTGATGTGGGCGCTGGTGCTGGGCAAGCGCAGGGTGGGCAATGCCCTGCATTCTTCTCCCATCCTTGCGGACGCCAACTGCACCATGGTGTGCATCTATATGTCGCTGGTTTTACTGGCGTCGAGTCTCATTTATCAGCTCACGGGTCTGGGTTTTATCGACAGCCTGGGCGCATTCGGCTTGATCTGGTTCTCGATCAGCGAAGGCAGGGACGCCTTTGAGGAGGCTGCCAGCATAAATGATGATTGCTGCGGGGATGAACCGGTAAAGGACGGTGTGTGAGATTCTGCGCATGAGCGAACTTTGGATACTTCGCCAATGCGCTCAAGCACTCTTGAATAAGCCGGCTGCTGTTGACGTCGGGATCGCCTACCCTTGCGATCGGTCCTCAGCTCACCGCTTTCTTCACCAGCGCGCTGATCCTGGCCTCTTCTGCAGCCGTCAACTCCTTCAGCGCGAAGGCCACCGGCCACAGGGCGCCTTCGTCGAGGTTCGCCGTGTCGCTGAAGCCCAGCGTCGCGTACCTCGTTTTGAACTTCCCTGCGCTTTGGAAGAAGCAGACCACCTTGCCGTCCCTGGCATACGCGGGCATCCCGTACCAGGTTTTCGGCTCGAGGGCTGGCGCGCTGGCTTTGATGATCGCATGCAGCCGCCTGGCCATGCTGCGCTCCGGTTCCTGCATCGCCGCGATCGCCGCCAGCACGGCGCTTTCCCCTTCCGCCTTGTCCTTGCTCGCCCGCGCCTCCGCCTTCAGCTCCTGGGTGCGCGCCTTCATCGCGGCTCGTTCCTCCTCCGTGAATCCCCCGGACTTTTGCGTTTCCTTCTTTGGGCTCATGGAACCCTCCTTATGCGAATTGATTTTTCCGGATCTGATATTTTCTCATCGCATTTACTGATCGTTTAATCCTTTTCCATCCAGAATTTGCGGCATATATTTTTCGATCCTGTGACTCCCGGGTTTTGGATTGTTTGGGTGCGGAAAAATAGAGCAGATAGGCTCTTTGCCGTCCGGGTGTCAATGCCTCAAAAGCGTCCTGCAGTCCGGGGACTCCCTCCAGCTTGTCGATGAATTCTTCAGGCATGTTGAATTCTGCAGCCTTTTTATAATTCACTTTCAGACCGGCTTTTTCCACTTCAATGGCTTCATGAATATAGTCTTTCAGGATGGGTTCCAGCTTAACCACCTCTCGCAGGCTGGTGAACCGCACCTGGCGCGCCGCCTGCACGTTCTCCGTTTGCTGGATGAGCATCCCATGGACATCCTTTAACAGGGCGCCTTTGACGAACAGGATCGCGCAGTATTCTTTGAATCCATGGATGAGAACGATGTTGCTTTTCTGGAACGTGTAACAGGGAACGCCCCACTTCAATTCTTCGGTCAGCCCGCAGTCGAGAATGATCGTTCTCAATTTCTCGAATTCTTCCTGCCACTGTTTCGGCTTTACTAAAAAAGAAATCAACCCTGGGATTCATTCTCCTCCTTGGCATGCTGCGTTATCTTAATGTAGCGGGTTTCAAATCGGATCTCACGTCTGCCCTGCGGTTTGCGATTGGGGATGGTGTGTCGGGCTGCTATTCGTACCCCCGACCTCATGAGTTGAAGCGTGGAAGGATGCTCTAATAATCTGCTGAAACCCAATGTTTTATTCACCGCATGCGGACTGGTTTTGTTTATTAATCATACCATTAATCTCCGAATTGGAACAATTATTATGAACGTATACCCATATTTATAAAGATGCAGCGGAATTATTCTTTTCTCCTGCATTTCCACTTTAATCGAAACGCCTGGCGGCTTGCATAACCATGTCGCTGGTGCTTTTGGCGTTGAGTCCCATTTATCAGCGTTTTGGGGAGATGTTGCGCCCGTTCACATGTCCTCGAATATAGGGGGTGCTGGGGAAGCCCCCACGTTCTTAAGCCCCCTTCTTTTTAGGGGGTGCCGTGGATTTCACAAGCATGCTCTCGGCGGTGTTCGCGACATTGTCCCCGAACGAAAGTGAGGGGAAGCATAAGATCCCCGTTCGGAGGGGATATCATCCTCTCACGGGATATTGCACCATGCCCATCTCTCTCAACCATACCCCACACATTTTTAACACCCTCTCCAAATCTCATGGATTTGGAGAGGGACGGGGTGAGGCCATATTTTGAGCGTACCGTGGGCAAGTCCAGCCTGCCCCCTTCTTTTTAGGAGGTGCCGTCCCCTTCCAATAAATGCTCTCGGCGGCGTCCCGCCGCCTACAGCTTGCATTACCGGCGGCTGGGAGAACGTACTACCGACGCGGAAAAAACTATTCGCCAAGATTCGCTTTTTTGGCGGGGCCTACCAGCGTCCAGTGCACGCGGTGTTAGGCGCACTCACGGAACGCAAGCCTTGAAACTCGAAGCCAACCACCACTATAGAGCGGCGAAATCTTTCATTATCAGTTACTCGACGCGCTTATAAGTTAAGTCGAGATCCTTCTCCCAAGATGAACCGTCTTTTGACAACTCCCCCTTACCAATTATAGTATTGCCGCCATCTACAATCGTACCCGTGTAACGTTGGGAAAAGCCTGGCGCATTTCTCCACCATTTCCAAATATTGCCCTGCAGAGTAACCTCAATCTTTCTTGAAACACCGCGCTCATCAAAATAGAGCATGTAGTATTCCTGTGTAGAATCGTCACTACCAAAAATTGCGATACCGCTAGGAATGCCAGGCTCATCAATTTCCGAACGCATCATCAGAAACGCTCCACCCTCTAGCCACTCGAAAGAGGTTCGACCATGCAAAATGGTATTTGGAATAAGAAGGTGTGTGCCGGTCGTCTCCCAATTTCCGATCAATACGCTAAAGGGCTTGAGGGCTAGATTGGGAATGGATGCTTCTTGCATTGCATGTTGGTTCATAAACTCTCCAATTGTATTTGTTCTGCCGATAAAACGATTGACATCTTCATCCAGTATGCAACTGGATTAGTAGATTTCCATCCGTGCGCCTAACGGCAGGCGTTACCGGCAAGGGCGGGACTTGGCGGAGAAAGCCACTAGACGCCGAATCCGCCATTGGAGCCGCTTACCCGAAAGTGTGGGCGAATGCCCGCACTTGTCCGGTGCACGCGGTGTTGGGCGTTCGGCTGCAAGCACTCATGCTAGATATCAGATCACATCAAAACCGCGCCAAACTCCAGTTCTTTTGTCCTATCCGAAGTTTTGTTTGAACATATTGTGCGCTTCCTCCTTGGTGATCGTTGAATACTCCGGGTGCCCCTTGGGTCGATAGACTTGGATTGTCACTCCGTTCGGCTTAACGCTTGATTCGACAAGCTGGAGCGCAAAATCATTGCCGACATCAGGGAACAATCGGATTCCTTGACCCAAAATTACAGGGAAGATAATCAGGTTCATCTCATCGATCAGACGGTTTTGGAGCAACCAACGGATGAGCTGACCACTGCCATGAACTTGTAGTTCACCCCCCGCCTGTGCTCGCAGATTGGCAATTGCAACTGCGAAATCTGCTGATAAGACTTTTGTGTTGTCCCATTCTGGATCGCGCAAGGTGCTTGACACCACGTATTTCGGTTTTGTGTGCAGTGCTGCGGCAATCGGACTTTTGCTTGTTTTGGGCGCCACTCCCCACGTATAGGCAAAGATGTCGTAGGTCTTGCGTCCGAACAGGAAAGCATCCGCGCGTTGAAAGACTTGGTCGACGAACTCCCCTGATTCATTATCAAAGTGAGCCCACCCACCACGGTTGAAGCCTCTGTCGTCCTCGTCCGGACCTCCGGGGCTCTGCATGACACCATCAAGCGAAAGTTGAGTGGTAGTTGTCAGTTTCATATATAAAGTCTCCTCTCAAATCATGGAATTTGGATAACTCTCAAACGCCCAACTATGAGTCGATAGAAAAACTTGTATATCATACACTTTTAGCATAGTATATAATTATTTCCGGAGGTGGCGACTGACATTTTAAACATTAAACCTCCTTGGTCAATTGTATTTAGCACACCAGGGATTTAATAAATAGAATTTACATTCAATTATTGAAAATGAGTTCGTACCATTAAAATCGAATATCGTTAATATCGTATAAAATTGCTCCAGCTATTTCCGGGTTAAAGCCATCAGGCCATTTTGTATCTTTAGTATATAACGCGCACTCCAGTTTTACCCCAGTTAGGTCAGTCCAATTCAGGTCAGCTCCACCCAGATCCGCCTCGCTTAAATCAGCCTCTATTAATTTAGATCTGACAAGCCAGGCATTGCTAAGGTTAGCCCCACTCAAATCAGCCCTTCTTAAGTCAGCATACATAGGTTTTGCGTTGGACAAATCAGCTTTTCTCAAGGTGGCCGCTCTCAGGTTAGTGCCTACTAAATTAGTCCTTTTTAAGTTTGCATTATTTAGAATTGCGCCACCCATATGGGAACCATCTAGCAAAGCGCCGCTCAGATCGGCACCGCTTAAATCAGCCCCGCCCATATTTGCGCTGAGAATTTTGGCATCATGCAAATGAGCATTGTGCAGGACAGCCCTAATCAGGTTTGATCCGCCCAATTCGGCCTCAACCAGCCAAGCGTTGTTAAGGGTAGCTTCGCTTAGATCAGTATCTTGTAAGGAGGCATGGTTCAAGTTAGCCCCACTCAGGTTGGCCTTCCTAATTATTGCCCCTCTCAGTCCAGCAAAGAGATAAGCATCACTCAGGTCCGCTTCACTTAGGTCCGCGTCACTTAGGTCTGTCTCTTAAAGGTGAGCATGGGAAAGATTAGCCCTCGTTAGTTTTGCCCTCCTTAAATCAGCCCAATCCAAATTTGCACTGTTCAGGTTAGCTTCGCTCAGGTCTGCATTGAACAGATTAGCCCTACTTAGATCTGCACCTACCAACCATAAAGGCCCAGGATGGTTTAGGAGTGCATAAAGTTCATTTGTTGTAAATTGCATTTCTTGAAATCTCAGAGGCCTATTTCAAGCAAGGAATTAATAAAATCAATAGTCATTGTAGCAAAATACCAAACAAGACACAAGCAAGGTTTTTGAAGTAGTGGAATAGCGGTTCCATGAGTGATTCCCTCCGGTAAGGACAATTCACGTGTGTCCGATGGGTATGAATCGCCCCCGGATAAACATTCCCTCTTGACAAACCAGAATATATGTTCTATTATTAACCCGCTCACGGGAAACTGGCACTCTTCCCGTGATTCTGTTTTAAAGCCGCCTGGTGCTGTGCATTCTGCAGCGTCCTGTCGAAATTCTCTTCCTCAAATTGGTGTGTTCTTAAATAGGACGTATGTGCTATTCTATTCTTATAAGCTTATCCTTCGAGGTGTCCAATGCTCAATCTGTCATTCTCCAATCATCAAATCCTCAATCCATTCTCTCCCTCCGCCTCCGCCAGACCATCCGCCGCGACCCCATCGGCTGGGCTTCCACCTGCGGCATCAACCTCCGTCCCTACCAGCGCCTCATCGCCCTCGCCATAAAAGACTCCATCATTCAAAAGAAAGGGCTCACCTTCGTGGTCATCCTCCCCCGCCAGTCCGGCAAGAACGAACTCCAGGCTCACCTCTTTTCCTGGCTGCTCTTCCGCTATGATCACACCGGCGGGCGCATCGTCTCCGTCTCCCCCACCTTCAAGCCCCAGACCACCAACAACATGGAACGCGTCACCTTTGCCCTCGACCACTGCGTCGGCTCGCGCCGCCGCTGGAAGACCTCCAAGGGCTACATGTTCAAATTGGGCAAGGCCTGCCTCCAGTTCTTTTCCGGCGACAAAAATGCCAGGGTCGTGGGTGCCACCGCCGATCTGCTCCTCTCCGTCGACGAAGCCCAGGAGGTCGACCCCGCCAAGTTCGACAAGGACTTCGACCCCATGACCGCTTCCACCAACGCCACCCGCGTCTTCTGGGGCACCGCCTGGACCTCCAATACCCTGCTCGAGCGCCAGCGCCGCATTGCCCTCAAAGCCCAGGAAAAGGACGGCATCCAGCGTGTCTTCTTCTTCACCGCCGACGACGTCCGCCGCCTGGTTCCTTCCTATGGCGACCACGTTGACCGTGTCATCGAGGAACACGGCCGCAACCATCCCCTCGTCCGCACCCAGTACTTCTGCGAGACCATCGACGCCCAGTCCGGCATGTTCACCCCCGCCCGGATTGCACTGATGTTTCCGAGTAGGGACGGCTTCCAGTACCGTATTTGCCGGTCCCTACTCGCTTCCGAAGAGCTCAAGCGCGATAGTCCGAAGCAAGTCCCATTCACTCACGCGACGTGTCCTGAGTACCGAGGGCAGATTTGGAGCAGGGCTGAAGCTCGAAGCTCGAAGGTCACTGCCGATCCAAACACCCGCCTCATCGATTTGGGGGATATGGGCTATGGCAGTGTCCACGAAGCCGGGAGCAGAGCTTCCCATCGCCACCAGCGTGGGATGCCAGCCCTCCGATTGCTAAAGATGATGGCACGATCAACCTATCGAAGACAAGGTCTCCATTGTCGCTTTCCTCATCGACGTCGCCGGCATGGACGAATCCAAAACCTCCCTCGCCTCCTCCCTCCTCAACGAAGGGCTCGGCAACCCCGGGCGTGACTCCACCACCCTCACCATCGTCAGCATCGACCTCTCCACCCTCCCCACCCTCCACCATCCCACCTACCGCGTCCTCGCCCGTCACTCCTGGACCGGGCAAAATCACCTCACCGTCTTCGGTCAGCTTAAGAACTTCGCCGAACAATGGTCCCCGCAGAAGATCGTCATCGACGCCACCGGCGTCGGCGAAGGGCTCTGGTCCATGCTCGACGGCGCATTCCCCACCCGTGTCGTCCCGGTCAAATTCACCTCCCAGGAAAAATCCGAGATCGGCTGGCGCTTCCTCTCCATCATCGAGACCGGGCGCTTCATCGACCCGGATCCTACCGACGAAGTCCGCCTCCAGTACAGCCATTGCATCAGCGAGATCCTCCCCGGTCCCTCCAAGACCCTCCGCTGGGGCGTCCCCGACGGCACCCGCGGCCCCGATGGCGAACTCATCCACGACGACTACATCCTCGCCGACGCCCTCACCGCCATCCTCGACCGCCTCGAATGGCATGTCTGCCTGCCCATCTTCGTGGCAGAAGGCTACGACCCATTGGAGTCTATCTTCTCTCCGGACGAATCCTATGACCATCGATGGTGAGCGGCGGGCGGGTTCGCGGCATTGTCCCCGAAGTATACCGAGGGGAAGCACCCCCCTTTGGGGGCAGCCGCCCGCACGCCACACCTGCACTGCACCATACGCACATCGTCCCGGTGTTCTTCCGGGAGTACGGTGCAAGTGTGCCGCTGACATGACATCGTACCCGCAGGGTAGTCAGCGGCGATGTGGGCGACCTTTATGGTCGCTCGACTTATGGTCGCCCAACGCCGCACCGCACTTTCCTCTTTTCTCCTTCTTTTTCCGTCGAGTACCTTTGTGTCCTTTGTGGTAATCGTTTAATCTCTATCTCCAATCCTCAATCCAAGGAGCCCCCAATGCCCGCCTCACCTCATCATTCTCCCAAAACCAAATCCCCTCGCAAGCGCGGCGCCCAGCCCGGTAACACCAACTCCCGGCACCACGGCGCTCCGCGCGGCAATAGGAATGCCTCCAAATATGGTTTCTACTCCAAATGGTTTCCCACCGAGGTGCATGCCCGTCTCGATCGCGACCGTCTGGGTCAATTGGACGATGAAGAATTCGCCCTGACAACCACCCTCGATGGGGTTATTGCCGACATGCAGAATTTGGAACTCACCCATGATCAGAAAGCCGTCTCTGCTCGTACGGTTGGTCTCCTGGTCGGGCGCATCGAATCAATTCACCGTTCCCGCAAGGTCGTCTACGATCAACAGACCACCCTCGATAAAGCCATTGAAGAACTGAAATATATCCCCGCCGATGAGGACTAGCCCTTCCTCCAGGGAAGGATATTCGATTGAACGAAAAAAACACTTTTTCGCCCGGAAATTTAACCCATGACTCCTATATTAACAATGAAGAAGCCACCCTTATTTTTTCATCCCCAGTCCGGTATTCGATTGTTCCCTTTTTTAAGCCAAATCAATCGAATGGGGTTGGCGACATCAATCCATAAACCCCCGCATCCACGCCAGGAGCTGTCGCGGGTTTCGTTTTTCCCCTTTGGCGGCATACGTCCAGGTCACGCTCCCCGTTCGCCTGTCCTCTTGGGGCATGTCACCCCCGTGAAGATCGGCGTGAGCCAGATCAATCCAGATGCTGCCCTTGTTTATTATATAGACAGACCCGCCAGCACGGTGATAAGATATCCCTCCTGGCCCAGGAAAGATCAAATGAAAGAGCTTAAGCCATCTGAATTCCACAACGTAACTCCCCTGTTCGACAAGATCGGTCACAGCGCCGCCCTGGTGTTTTCCGTTTTGGAAGGCAGCAGTCCCGGGCGGGTCTTCGTGGACGACCTCAAATCCCCGCGCGTGGCCCTCCTGTTCTCCCACCGGCACGTTCTATTACATCGCCGGCAGCGAGACCAGCGAAGCCCTGCGCCACGAGCTTGTGCCCCTGCTTTTCAAGGACCTGCTACCCGCCTCGCCAGAAAAGGAACTGGTGCTCTTTTCCTTTTCCGATCCCTGGCGCGAAAAGCTGGACCGGCTCCTCCGCGGCAAGGGCGTGATCCGCATTTCCAGGTTGATGTTCAACTTTAATAAGGATAAGTATCTGGATCTCCGGGGCGGGATGGCAAAAGTTCCCGATGGGTTCGTGCTGCGCCCCATCGACGCCGCCCTGGCTGAAAAACACCCGGCCCTCAAGCCGGTGGTTGATCCAAAAACAAAGCGGCTGGGGGTCTGCCTGATGAGCGGGGACGAGATCGTCAGCACCTGTTCGGCGGTCTGCGTGGGCAGGGGGGAGGCCGAGATCGATATCAGCACCGCCGAAAAATACCGTGACCGGGGCTTCGCCACGCTCACCGCCGCAGCGTTCATCGAAGCCTGCTTCGAGCGGGGGCTGACACCCAACTGGGCCTGCTGGCCCGAAAGGCGGGCTTCGGTTGCCCTGGCGAAGAAACTGGGCTTCGAACCCCTGCCCGACGTCCCGGCTCATTTTTGGGCGGAAAAAATGTAAATCCTGGGGAACAATTTTCAGACCATCAGCGTCATCATCTTGTCCTATTCATACTTTACAAGGAGTTTAGCATGAGAACAAAGATCACCATTTTCAGTATCGTCACTATCCTGGCGCTGGCATTCAGTGCCTGCGGCGCCGCTGCCCCCCAGGCAGGTTCACAGGGACTTCCCCTGCCGCGCTCGTTGAGCGTGAGCGGCAACGGCACGGTCTATCTGACCCCCGATATCGCTTACATTTATATCGGCGTGCACAACGAAGACCCCGCCATTGCGACCGCCGTCGCTAACAACAACACCCAGACCCAGGCCCTGGTGGATGCCCTGAAGAACGCCGGCATTGCCGCCGAGGATATCCAGACCAGCAACTTCAGCGTATACTCTTCCGCCCAGTACGACAAGGTCACCGGCGTGGTCAGCGGCACGACCTACGCGGTGGATAACACCGTCTACGTGACCGTGCGCGACCTCACCAAGCTGGGCAGCCTGCTCAACACCGCCGTCGGCGCGGGCGCCAACAACATCAACAGCATCACCTTCGACGTGGCCGATAAGACCGCCGCCATGGCGCAGGCCCGCACCAAGGCGATGGCGAATGCCAGCAGCCTGGCCTCCGAGCTGGCCCAGACCGCCAAGGTGACCCTCGGGGAGATCCAGACCGTCACCTACTCCGAGAACACCCCCTACCCGTATGCTTACGGGATGGGCGGAGGCGGCGGGGCTGCCGCTCCGAACGCTTCCGTGCCGATCTCGCCCGGTCTGACCCAGATCAGCGTGACGGTCAGCGTGACCTACGCCATCAAGTAATCCGCACCCTGCGCCCGGTTCCGAAAGGAGCCGGGCGTATTTTCTCATCTATTGTGCTTGTCCGTTATTTTCCGCTATTTTCAAGCCAGGCAAATTCCATGTCTCCCATCCCACCTCCATTTCCGGGCTGCATGCCCGGGTTCACAAAGGCTTGAACCGGGGGTGGGCATATCGCAGCAGGATCTTGTGAAATAAATCCCAACATTGAAATTCGATAAATTATTTTGTATACTGATTAATCAATTATGCTCGAAATCGCCACTCATTTATGTGAAGGTCACAAATGACGAGGAGAATGGCTGGATGAAAAACTTGAAATTTATTTTTAGGTCGATCCCTGTTCTTATTATCATTTTATCTGCCTGCAGCACGGCAACTCCCGCGCCCACGGCAAGCTCCCCACAACCACTGTCGCCTAATACTCCCGTTCCAGCGACCCCTTCCCGGATCCCACCTCCAACCCCAACGACAGAATTGCTGACCGAACGCCTGGGCGTTGTTTGGATTCCCGGGGAGAATGATTTTGCGGCATACGCCTACCGCTCATTCCTGCAAATTCCCGTGGGGATGACCAGGGGACCGGACGGGAAAATTTATATTGCCGATTGGACCGGGCGTCACATCGTCCGCTTTGCCAAAGACGGTACCATGGACGAGCTCCCGTGGTGGAACCAGGTGATGGCGCTCCAGGCTGATGGTCCGCGCGGGATTGCCTTCGATTCGAAGGGCAATCTTTTCACGAATAATCACGGTCATGTTTTTCGTGTTGAACCCAGCGGGGTTATCACCGAACTGCAGGGATTCCAGGCAGGCCCAATTGGCAGTATCGCCATCAGCCCCACGGATGAGTTGTACTATACAGACCGCTCCCCGCAGGGTGCCCTGCGTAAATGGAACCCTGCCGGAAATATTGAAACAGTGGCTGCCAACCTGCCATTTGCAGAGAATATGGTCTTCGGGCTGGATGGAATCCTTTATCTCACTCAAATGGCGCAGGGGCAGGTGTTGAAGGTGGATGTAACCAGCGGAGCAGTGTCCACCTTCCAGGAGGACGTATGCGGAAACGACCCGTGCTATCTTGCGGTTGACGCCGAAGGAGATATTTGGGCGCGGGGAATAAATCGCCTGAGCCAGTTCACACCGCAGGGAGTCGAAAAGACCTTCACGGTTGATGGAATAAAATATCCGGGTGGACCATATAACTGGCATACCGCGGCAGGGATCG
The DNA here is from genome assembly GCA_963826215.1 of uncultured Chloroflexia bacterium. Taxonomy (GTDB): domain Bacteria; phylum Chloroflexota; class Anaerolineae; order Anaerolineales; family Villigracilaceae; genus UBA877. The sequence goes on from CAWGWL010000033.1 coordinate 1,559,416, forward strand.
CTTTCGATGATGAGGGCGGCTTGTGGATCGCATCCTACAATTCCAAATTGGTGAGGCTGGTCCCGGTCACCCCCGGGCAGCCTGACCCGGAATTTACATTACAGGTGGTCTTCCCCGGGTTTGAAGGGACCGACCTGGATGTTGACCTCAACGGCGCGATCTATGCGCCCGACATGAACACCAATCAAGTCTTCCAGGTCAACCCGGACGGTGAACGTGTAGTTTTGGCAAAGGACCTTCCGGGTGGACGCACCGCTATTGCATTGGATCAGGCCGGTACTGTCTTCCTGGGTTTGCCTTCCGGAGAGATCGTGAAACTGGGTGCGGACGGGAGCCCTGTGCATTATGCCAAAATCCTGGCGCGGCGGATGGTGTTTGGCACAGACAGCGCACTTTATGCGATCGCAGGTGATTATGGCCAACCAAAGTCCATCGTCCGCATCACAGGTGTGGACGCATATACCACCTTTGCCAGCCAGGTCGACGGGATCCCGCTGGGCAGCGGAGATGCCCACATCAGTCCGGCTCTGGATAAAGGCTTTTATGTCTTCACCGAATCGGAACGCAATTTGTTCTTCGTTGATTATGAAGGGCAGGGACATCTGATTGCCAACCTCCGAACCTTGGGCGGCGGCGGTCCAGCCGTGATGGCTGCCTCTCCCGTAACAGGTGACATCTACTTTGTTCCCCACGGCCCTTATACCGTATTCAAGATCAGCGCCGATGGGACCAGTAATGGATTTGCCTCTTCCGTGTTTGGGGATCCATGGGGCATGGTTGTAAGCAAGGATGGAAATTGGTTGTATATTGCAGAATTGGGTGCAATCGACAAGCTGCCGATTTCGAATACCCCCTGATGGGTGAATCTTAGCATGTACCTGGACCCCAATCAAGCCAGGCAAAGTTGATCGACCGGAGGGGTAACCGGGCGGATTCGCCACCGCCCCTGCCTCACTAACCTTGAGCCTGGAGAGGCACGGTAAAACCGGCAGGGTCCACCAGGGTTAGGGGGTAAAATTGTGGTAATGGACTCCACCTTCCTCAAGCCTCGCTACGATGCGGGCGGGTTCGCTTCGCTCCCCCAGGCGCGTCACCGGCCTGCTCACCGGTCCCGAAAAATATGAGGCGGTGGTGCTGTTCCTGATGGACGGGTTCGGCTGGCGCACATTCGAAAAATTCCAGCAGGCGCCCTTTCTTAAAACCGTCGCGCGGCTTGGGCAGGTGGAGAAGCTGACGGCGCAGTTCCCTTCCACCACGGCAGCCCAACTGACCACGCTCCACACCGGCATGCCGGTGGGCGAGCACGGGGTCTTCGAGTGGTTCTACTACGAGCCGCAGCTCGACGCGGTGATCGCTCCGCTGCTGTTCTCCTTCGCCGGGACGCCTCAACGGGATACGCTCAAACAGGCGGGGGCAAAGCCGCGCCAGCTGCTGCCAAACAACACGCTCTACCAGCAGCTCAACCAGCAGGACATCAGCTCCACCATCCTCCAGCAGCGGGAATACACCCCCTCCTCTTACGGGGACGTGGTCTTCGCGGGGCAAAGGCAGTGGGCTACAAGTCTCTGCCCGAGGCGCTGGTCAACCTGGCGGAAGCATTGGAGAAACCCTCACCCTCCCCGGCCTACTATGTGCTCTACAACGACAAGGTGGACGCCATCAGCCACGAGTACGGACCTGAGTTCGACGCAAACCAACGCTGAGGTCGAGGTGTTCCTGCGGACGATGGAAACCATCTTCCTGAAGGCATTGAAGGGCAACCCCAGGAGGATCCGTTTCCTGTTAACCGCCGACCACGGGCAGTCAGAGACCGACCCGAAGACCACCATTTACCTCAACCGGGAGCCGCGTTTCGAGGGCATCGAACGGTTCCTGCGGACGACACGCCAGGGCAGCCCGCTCGTGCCGGCGGGGTCCGCCCGTGACTTTTTCCTTTACATTCAACCGGGGATGCTGGAGGAGGCCCGAGGCGTTCCTCGCCAGGCGGCTGGAGGGGAAGGCCGAGGTGCGCAGGGTGGCGGACCTGGCGAACGAGGGATATTTCGGCTCGCGCCTGTCTCCCCGGTTTTTCGGCCGCGCCGGCGACCTGGTGCATCCTGCCCTACCGGTATGAGACAGTGTGGTGGTACGAAAAGAACAAGTACGAACAGCGCTATTACGGTCACCACGGCGGACTGACCGCCGCAGGAAATGGAAATTCCGCTGGTAAGCTGGGAAATGTGATGTAAAATTGATTCAACACATTGTCACCGTCGTAAATGCGCCGGTACCTATACCCAGAGAATGCGATGAAAGATGTAATGGAGTAAGAAGCAGCTCAATTGGGACGTTTTCCACCATCGCACGAGAGAATTATCATAAAATCCTCAAGCTCCAACCTCACCTGCAGAAAATTAGAGAGAGAATAGCCAGTTCAGATTCAGAGGACGAAAAATCATCCAATGAATTTAAATTGATGAAACTCCAAGAAGAAACCGAGAAATTAGTAATACAGGTGATCGTCTTTTCCGCCATAGCAATTGAAGCATATATATATGATTATGGCTCCCGGAATCTGTCTGATGTCTTTATTAAAAAGTACCTTGATAAACTCGACCCAATCAGTAAATGGGTCATCATCCCTAAGCTGGTGACTGGTAAAGAATTACCAAGAAAACACAGGTGGTTTGAACTGCTTACGAAATTGACCAGGGAAAGAAACGGTATCATTCACTATAAATCATCCCCTCCACCCACAAAATTCGAGGATGCCATCCATTATTATGATACGATGTTATCGAAGTCAGAACAAACATCTCATGCTGCTGGAGAAGCCATTGAGTTACTGAATACCCTTCCAAATGAAATGAGAGCAATCGACCCTGGCGAGTTTGACTGGATAGACAGTTATCTCGCACCCAAACCTGATGATCAGAATTAACCTGGAGGACAAATGACTTTCCACACAGTAATTTTAGCCGGCAACCTTGGACGTGATCCGGAAATGCGGTATACCCCTGAAGGAAAAGCTGTGACCAACTTTTCAGTTGCAGTCAATGATGATTACACCAACAATAACGGCGAACGCATTAAACGGACTATTTGGGTGCGCGTCTCCACCTGGGGAAAACAGGCTGAGAGCTGTAACCAATATCTAAAAAAGGGATCAAAAGCCTTAGTCGAGGGACGCCTGACCGCCGATCCCGCCACCGGCGGACCGCGCGTATGGACCGGGCAGGATGGCTCAACGCGTGCGTCCTACGAAATCTCCGCCACAACAGTGCGCTTCCTGAGCTCCCGATCCGAGTCTGAGGGCGGCGGCATGGGCAGCACGACCGCAGTAGATGAGGGCAGCGCCCCAGCCGAAAGCGAAGATATCCCGTTCTAACCGAAAAGCGAGGATCCCTTGGCACTCCCGCCTCCCAAACCCAATAACACTTTCCAGATCGACATCCCGGCGGACCTGCACCCGGTCTACGCCAACCTGGCGCGCATCGCGCACGCCCCGGCAGAGTTCGTGCTGGATTTTGCGCGGCTGCTGCCCGGAGATACAAAGGCAACCGTGATCGCACGGGTGGTGATGTCACCGGTGGCGTTAAAATTGTTCGCCCAGGCGCTCAACGAAAACCTGGCGCGCTACGAGGCCACCTTTGGGACGGTCAACATCCCGGTGGGCGGCGCCGTCATTGGCCGACACCCTGTTCAAGCCGTTCCATCCACCGGACTCCCCCAGGGAACCACCCAAAGAACCTCCCACTGAACCCAAATAATCGCTGAAATGGACGCGGACAGCTCCCCTTGTCCGCGTCCATCCACCAGCCAGGACCCAGCCATGCAAAAACTTGAAAAGATCGCCGAACACATCCGCCAGACGTTCGATGCCCAGACCGCCGTACGCGATAAAGCGCTGGGGCAGGCACGCGCCCTTACGCGCGCCTGTGCCCTTTCCATCCGGGCGGTGCATCGTGATGAAACCGACGTGATGCAATCCCACCTGGACGAAGCGCGGGGACTGGCTGACTCCCTGCGCATCCGACCTGGCCGATTACCCGGCTTTCTTCTTTGCAGGATACACCCAGGATTCATTGAAAGAATTTGCCGAGGCCAGCATCACCTGCGCCCTCATCCGCCACAAGCCCCTGCCAACGCCGGAGGAACTGACCCTGCCTCCCAATACCTATCTCAACGGGCTGGCCGAGTCGGTGGGCGAGATGCGCCGCCGCTGCCTGGACATGCTGCGACAGGACAACTCGGCTGAAGCCGAACGGCTGCTTGGGCACATGGACGACATCTTCGCCATCCTGGTGACGATGGACTACCCGGACGCGATCACCAACGGGCTGCGCCGCCAGACGGATGTGATCCGCGCCATCATCGAACGGACACGCGGCGATGTGACCTTCAGCCTGCGCGGTGAAAAACTGGAACGGTCGCTTTCGCGCCTGGAGGGGAAGTTAACCGGGACGAAACCGGGTCCAAAGAGCGGGCGAACGCCCCTGCCCCAGGAAGAAGAGGCATAGTCCCCGAGGAGGCATTTTCATGAACCCGACCGCTTTGCCAGGGAGACCATGAACATATACTTCGCCTGTTCCATCACAGGTGGGAGGGATTTTGAACCCACCTATCGTGCCATCACCACCGCGCTGTTGGCGGATGGTCACAGCGTGCCGACCGCACACCTGGCCGATTCCAGGGTGAAACTGCTGGAAGGGCAGGTTGACCCAAAGGATGTATACGAGCGGGATTTGGCGTGGATCCGCGGCTGTGATGCGCTCGTTGCCGAGGTAAGCACTCCCTCGCACGGGGTGGGTTACGAGGTGGCTTTTGCCCTGAGCCTCGATAAACCGGTGCTGTGCGTTTACCGGGAAGGGCAGTCGATATCCAAGATGTTGACGGGAAATTCGCACCCGATGATCCACGTGAGAAGCTATCACACCCCTGAGGAGGCCATTGCATTTATCCGGGAATTCCTGGGCAGCCGTGTTGAATTGTGAAGTTAATCACTAATTTATGTGACTTTCCGCCCTAGCCCATGTTTCACGAGTGGGCTATTATTCTGGATGGAGACGGACACATTACACCTCCATCTTTATAACCACTGTCTCCTCCTTTGGCGAACGCCTCCGCAGATAGCTCCATCTGCGGAGGCTGTTTTAACACAAAAAAACGCACAGACTGATCAATCTGTGCGTTTTTGATATCGAGAATCAACGACTAGACCGGAGGCAGGGGTGCGGTTGCCTGCATGTAGAGGGGTAAAACCACCGTGAAAGTGGAGCCCTGCCCAAGCAGGGAATCGACCCAGATGCGTCCCTGGTGGTTATCCACAATGGATTTGACGATTGCCAGGCCCAACCCGGAGCCCCCCACCCCCTTGGGGACATTGCTGGCCCGGTAGAATTTCTCGAAAATGTGCGGCTGGTCGGCGGGTGGAATCCCGGGACCCGTATCAGATATGCGGAAAATGACCTGGTCGTTGCGCGCTTCCACGTCGATGGTGATTTCACCGACTTCGGGAGTGTATTTGATCGCATTCCCAATCAGGTTATCCAGCATCTGGCGCAAACGGATCGGATTACCGCGCATCTGCGGGATTTCAGCAGGCAGATTGAGATGAAGATTCAATTTTTTATCAGAAACCTGCCCGCCCAGGGTTTCCAGGGTAAAACGGATGATGCCTTCCAGCGGAACCACTTCCTTCTGGCTGTCAAACCCGGCTTCGATGCGACCCAGTTCGAGCAGATCATTGACCAGGGCAGTGATACTCTGCACGCTGTTCTGGACACGGTGGATGAATTCACGCTGCTGGTCATTGACCGGTCCGACCCTGTCCAACAAATCCACGTAGCCGAGGATGGCTGTGAGAGGAGAACGCAAGTCGTGGGAAACGGTGTGGACAAATTCGTTCTTCAAACGGTCAATTTGCTTCAGATAGGTAATATCCTGCATGGTGATGGCCATGCCAATTTTCGGTACCGGGGTGCATTGGGCAGAAAGGACACGCCCATCTTCAAAGGCGATCTCATTATGAGGCATGGGGTTATGGATGCTTTCGTTCAAAAGGATTTTCAAATCAGGATGAGACAAGCACATCGGTGACCCGTTTGCCCTTTACTTCATCATCCTGCCAAAGACCGAATGCCCGACGTGCGGCTGGATTGATAGAAAGGAGATTTGACTGTTCGTCAACGATGATGACCCCGTCCTCGATATGGTCTATGATGGTATCGAGTTTTTGCAATTCATCCAACGCGATGCTGGAGGGAGGCGGTGGTGCGTTTTACTTCGCGGCGAGTCCAGTCGCCGATGCGGTCGGCGCGCTTAATGCTGTTCTCCACCGCCTTTACTATTTCTTCAATATGCAGCGGAGCATACAGACAGTCGCTTATGCCAATATGAATGGCTTTTTTAACAATTGCCGGGGATTCTTTCAGGAGCAGGAGCAAGACAGGCTGGGTGGGAAAACGATCCAACATCCCAGCGGCGATCTCCATTTCATCCGCCCCATTAAAATTCTGACCAATGATCACCAGGGCAGGAGAGGACTCCTGCAATGATTTGTCGAGGGCAGCACGGTCGCGCGCAAAGGCGACACGATATGAGACCGCAGTGAGCGCCCGCTCAAATAACTGCAGGATTTGCTCATCATCCAGTGCCAATAAGACCAGATCGGATTTAGGCATACATCAACCATTCCCTAAAGATAACGCATCGCAAGCGGCGTCAAAGTCCGCTAAATCACCCCCAACCAAACGGAGGTGTATATTCATTGCTTTGTCCACAGCCCCTGAAGCAATTCGTCCGTTATATAAACCATTTTACCAGCAAGCGACGAATCGATGGGTTATAACTCACATCCAGCTTATGATAGCACAAATGTCCAAAATGCGTGAATAGAATTCAGGGTGTTTGAGCCGGACAGGTAATGAAAAGCCTTCATTCGTGTAAAATACTTATAAGAATCATTCCAAAGGAGAACCAATGAGTGACTTCCTGTGGTGGCGCGACGGCGTCATCTACCAAATTTATCCCCGCTCCTTTGCAGACAGCAATGGCGACGGTATTGGAGACTTAAATGGGATCATTGAGCACCTCGATTACCTCTCCGACCTGGGCATCGATGCCATCTGGCTGTCACCGTTCTATCCGACGCCCGACAAGGATTTCGGATATGACATCAGTGATTATCTGAATGTGGATACGCGCTTCGGAAGCCTGGCGGATTTCGACCGGCTGGTGGCGGAAGCCCACCGGCGCGGCATCCGGATCATTTTGGACCTGGTGCTCAATCACACGTCCGACCAGCATCCCTGGTTCGTTGAATCCCGGTCCAGCCTGAACAACCCCAAACGCGACTGGTACATCTGGAGGGAGCACCCCAATAATTGGCAGGCCTCCTTCGGAGGAAAAGCCTGGGAATTCGATCCCACCACCGATCAATATTATCTGCACCTGTTTACCAGGGAACAACCGGATGTGAACTGGCGCAATCCGCAGGTGCGGAAAGCCCAACTGGATGTGTTTCGGTTCTGGCTGGAGCGCGACGTGGATGGGTTCCGACTGGATGTTTTCAACGCCTATTTTAAACATTCCGAGCTGCCAGATAACCCTCCAAAATTGGGGTTGCGCGGTTTCGACCGCCAGCGTCACATTTACGACATCGACCAGCCAGAAATGATGCCTTTCCTAAATGAATTGCGGCTCCTGCTAAACTCGTACCCGGAACGTTATGCCGTTGGTGAAACTTATTTCGCCACACCACAAAAGACCGTGTCATACTGCGGACCCAATCGATTGCATGCCGCGTTCAGTTTCGATTTCACCTCCAGGGACCTAAGCTACCCATGGAACCCGCGCTGGGTGATGGATCAGGTAGATCAAACGCGATAAGAATTTCGAAGCTGCCGGTGTTTGGCCTACCACGGTGATGAGCAACCACGACCTGCCCCGGACTGCCAGCCGTTACGCGCGCGGGGAGGAGGATGCCCAGGCATTCCTGGCGATGGCGCTCCTGCTCACGCTGCGCGGGACGCCTTTCATGTATTATGGGGAAGAAATTGGGATGCGCGACATACACCTGCGCAGATCGGAAATCCTGGACCCGCCGGGAAAGAAGTACTGGCCCATCTACAAAGGGCGCGACGGCTGCAGATCCCCCATGCAATGGGACGACAGCCCATTCGCAGGGTTTTCGACCACAAAGCCCTGGCTGCCGGTCCACACGAATTACGCAAAGCGGAATGTCAAGGTACAGCAAGCAGACCCTGACTCTCTTTTCAACTTTACAAGGAATATCCTAAGGCTTCGCAAAGAAACTCCCTCCCTGCGCCGGGGGAATTTCGTCCCACTGGAAACACCGACCGGGATGCTGGCATACCTGCGCAGAACAGAGAACCAGACCGTGCAGGTTGCCCTGAATTTCAGCAACCAGAACATACGATTTCCCCTTCCACATGGTCAGTGGCGGGATTTGCTGTCGACCTCCAATGGGGAACCAGGGACACTTGCGGCGCACGAAATACAAATCCTGCTCAAGGAATAATCGCCGAAACAAGGACAAATCATCCAATGGGAACATTTCCACCCTAGAAGAACCCCTGCCATTATCAAAGTGAGTATCGAAATTAATTGTATGTAGCCGTGCAAATATTTCCCAACCAACCATTTTCGGGATTGTTATTTTTCCACCAAATCCTTATACTTACGATAGATGGATGGACTAGCCTATCTCCCGGGAAATGAACCTGAAAACCCCGGCCCGCTGGCGCGTTATCTTCCCCTGGCAACAGACGGGATCGCTTCCGCTTTCCTGGCCCAGCGTTTCAGACCGGGGGACTGGGTGCTGGATCCGTTCGGAGCTTCGCCACGGACCGACCTCGAAATGGCCCGGCTCGGATTCCGCGTGCTTGTGGCAGTGAACAACCCGGTAACGCGCTTCCTGCTTGAGATAACCGCCAATCCACCTACCCAGGCAGACTTGCGTGCCGCCCTGGCAGACCTGGCGACCGCCCGCAAAGGGGACGAGCGCCTCGAAACCCACCTGCAATCCCTGTATATGACCGAATGCACCCAATGTCACCAGCAGGTTCCTGCAAATGCGTTCGTTTGGGAACGCGAGAGCGGGAAATTGACCGGGCGAATTTACCATTGTGCATGCGGGGATGAGGGTGAATATCCAGCCACCGAGGCGGACCTGGCCCGTTCTGCCAGCCTGGCCGCCACCGACAGCCTGCATCGCTCGCGGGCGCTCGAACGCGTGGCTGCTCAAAGCGACCCGGACCGACCGCACGTGGAGGAAGCACTGAAATGTTACCTACCCCGGGCTGTCTACGCTTTGATCACCCTGATCAATAAGCTCGAAAGCCTGTCCCTGCCACTCATGCGGCGCCAGGCTTTATTGGCATTACTCCTGACCACCTGCGACGAAGCCAGCGTTTTGTGGCCACATCCTGCAGAACGACCACGCCCGAAACAACTATCCATCCCGACAAACTTCCTCGAGAAGAACGTCTGGATGGCTCTCGAGCGCAGCGTGGAATTCTGGTCCGATGGGGGACAAGCGGTGGAAACGACCAATTGGCCGACTGCCCCGGGAGAAGCAGGCGGACTATGCCTGTTCAATGGACCGATGCGCGACCTGGCGCCTCTATTAAAGGATGTCTCACTCAAGACGGTAGTCACCGTCCTGCCGCGTCCAAACCAGGCGTTCTGGACGCTTTCAACATTATGGGCCGGCTGGTTGTGGGGAAAAGCAGCCGCAGCACCTTTCAAGTCAGCCCTGCACCGGCGCCGGTACGATTGGAACTGGCATGCTGCCGCCCTTTACGCGGCCTTGAAAAACCTGAGTGAGCGTCTGACGCTCAATGCGCCGCTCTTCGCGATCATCCCTGAGCCGGAACCCGCTTTCCTCTCTGCCGCGCTGCTGGCTGCAGGGGAGTCGGGGTTCGACCTGGGCGGGGTTGCGCTGCGCACCCGCCACGACCCGGCACAAGTCCTTTGGCAGCGGCGTGCCTTCAGCCTCGCGGACAAAGATCCAGCAGAAATCGACCATGAGACCGTCCTGGAGACAATGGTTTCTTCGCTCATTGAGCGCGGAGAACCAGTGACCTTCCTGCATCTGCATGCAGCCGGGCTGGCGGTCATGGCAGCAGACCACACCCTGCGCTGGAGGCCCGAAGCCCTGACACAGATCAATACCCCCATCCAGGAAGCGCTGGCTGATCCACGCTTCGTTCACCATGCAGAGAGCAAAAATCCAGAGAGCGGCCTGTGGGGATTATCAGAATGGGATCCAGCGACGGATTCGCTGCCGGACCGGGTCGAAACGGCACTGGTCCGCCATTTATCCAAAAACCCTGCCGAAACCATGAGGGCACTGGAAACTGTCTTGAATGCTGAACTACCCGGTTTGCTGACCCCCTCCCTGGGTCTGGTGCGTGAAGTGCTGACGTCTTATGCGGTGGAGACGGAGGGAAGGTGGACCCTTCGTCCGGAAGACTCTCCCGCAGCGCGTCGCGACGACCTGGAATCCGCGGCTCAGTCTCTTGCTTCAATCGCGACTCAATTAAAACTGACGGTTCGACGGCAGGAAAGCCCTCAACGACTTTTACTTTGGCTGGATTCCGAAGAAATTGTCCACGTTTTTTATATGCTGGCTTCCGCAGTCGCCGGACGGATCATACGTCAAAACACCCATCCACCTGAGCGCTGCATACTGGTCCTTCCGGGCGGACGCGCAGGTCTGCTGGCATATAAACTGGACCGCGACCCAGCCCTGAGGTCCGCCGTAGAAAGATGGCATATCATCAAGTTTAGAGCATTGCGGCGGTTATCGGCAATCAACGACCTAACGCGGGAGCAATTCGAAGGGGAGCTAACGGGAGATCCGATCGAGTCACCAGAACAAATGAAACTGTTCTAGGAATATTCCGTATTAATTGTATGGGTCTTGGCATTTGCTTGCATTCCGGCTCCAATAAACCTATAATTGACCAATCATGCCCAACGATACCCTTAAACGAATTGGAGCAAGTTCGAAGTATCTTGTCATTGCAGCAGCCCTTTTGGTTTTTACCGGATGGTTCCTAAACACCCCTCCGGGTTTACTTGGTAAAGCTGATGCCATTGGCTACGCAGTGTGTCATCGGATCAGCGAGCGGTCGTTCCATATCGGGAGTATCCAGCTTCCCCTGTGTGCGCGCTGTTCGGGCATGTACCTGGGCGCGGTAACCGGGCTGGTATTCCAATCCATCATTGGCTGGAAGCGGTTGAAGATCCCGCACTGGAGCATTATTGCCCTGCTGGCATTATTCGCAGCCGCCTTCGGGATTGACGGATCCAATTCGTACCTTTACCTTTTGAAACAGGTCTCGCCGGGTATCCTGCCAAATATTCCAAACCTGTACGTGCCGAACAACACCCTGCGATTGCTGACGGGCAGCGGGATGGGATTGGCAATGGGCGTGATGCTTTTCCCGGCGTTCAACCAAACCATCTGGATGGACGGCGAGGACAAGCCGGCCATGCGCGGCTGGAAGGTGTTTAGCCTGCTGTTGGGTATCCAGGTTGTTTTAGACCTGCTGGTGCTGACCGAGAGCCCGATCGTGCTTTTTCCACTGGCGATCATCAGCGCCCTCGGTGTCTGGCTTTTGTTGACCCTGGTATATGGAATGGTTTGGGTGATGATCATGAGCCAGGATAACCGCTTTATCAGGCTGCGGCAGATGTGGCTGCCGCTGCTGGCTGGCTTGACGATAGCCATGATCCAGACTGCGGCTGTCGATGCTCTGCGATTCTGGTTGACCGGGACCTGGGGAGCTTTCCCGCTGGTCAAATAGCGGATGTGAGGAGCTAATGGAAGCACTATTTGGAATCATGACAGCCTTTGGACTATCTGCAAGCGCCGGGTTGAACGCTTACATCCCGCTGCTGGTGGTAGGCGTCATCGCACACTATACAAACTGGATAACCCTGAAAAGCCCCTATGACCTGCTGGCAAATCCATGGGTGCTCATCGTGGTGGGAGTCCTGCTAATTGTCGAAATGCTGGCGGACAAGATCCCGGCGGTCAACCACGTCAACGATGTCATCCAGACCGGGATTCGCCCGGCTGCAGGAGCGATCATTTTCGCTGCCAGCGCCCATGTGCTTACCAATGTCCACCCGGTCATAGCGATCATTTGCGGCTTGCTGGTAGCAGGAAGCGTGCATGTAGTAAAGTCAGCGGCAATTCGTCCATTGGTGACTGCAACGACCGGCGGGACAGCCAATGTACCCGTCAGCGTGGCAGAGGACGTATTCGCAACCGTGCTTTCCATTCTTGCGATCATCATCCCGGTCCTGGTGGCGGTGATCCTGGTCATCCTGGTGGCGCTGGTCATCTGGTTGTTCTGGCGGCGAGCCCAGCGAAAGCGGCTGACCGTTTCATAATTTATTCTTTGGAGGAACAAAATGACTTATCCGGCAACCAATTATGTACCACCCGTCCCCGTCCCACAGGATACGCGCTCGATCCAGGAGTTAAGTTTTCCCATCTACCAGGCGCGCGGCTGGTTGAAGTTCCTGGGGGTATTATCAATCATTGGAGGAGTGACCCAGGCACTTTCCATTGTGGGGATCCTCATCGCCTGGCTGCCCATCTGGATGGGCGTGTTAATGTTCCAGGCTGGGTCTTCGATCGACTCGGCAGGCCAGTTTGGTGATAAATTCGCTTTTCTGCGTTCGCTGGGAAACCTAAAGACCTACTTCGTGCTGCAAGGTGTCCTGACCGTTATCGGAATAGTCTTTGCAGTGAGCACGATATGTATCCTGTTCATACTGCCCCTGCTCGGGCTGACCCTGATCCCGTGGCAGCAATACATCAATAGCTCCCCTTATAATTTTTAACCCAACTGGAATGGCTCATCGTTTTTAAACCCACCAGTTAAACCCATTTTTTCGAAAAGGAGATAATGAGAAATGAACCAACCTTATACACCATTACCACCCGGCACCAAGACCAGCACTCTGGCAATCATCAGCCTGATCGGCGGAATCACCGGCTGGACATTACTCCCATTCCTGGGAGCAATCGTCGCGGTAATTACCGGGCACATGGCTCAGAGCGAGATCAAAAAGAGCGGCGGAATGATCACCGGCAAAGGCATGGCTGTCGCCGGCTTGATCCTGGGATATCTCGCGATTGCAGGCGGACTCTGCGCACTGTGCTTATTTGTCATCCTGCCGCTGGCGGGATTGGGCATCAGCATTCCCTTCATCAACAATTCAGGTTTTTAATAGGTGACCGAAATCCCTGGGTCCCCGGTCCCATCGCCTGAAGCCACCCCCAAAAAGACCAACCCCTGGATCATTGCCATCCTGGTGGTCGTAGTACTCTGCTGCGGTTGTTTTGGAGTGGTGGGGCTGCTGGTCGGTTTTTGGGACCCCATTCGACAAGAGCTTGGCCTGTCAGCGATTTTTCACAGCTTACAGAGCCTGATGTAAATTTCAAACCCCCGGTTTCTCTTTAAGAAGCCGGGGGTTTAGTTGTCCAAAGAATTATTCGGATTTATTCTGCCCTCCCCGAGATTGTTGGGAGGTTTATGACAGGCATTTGATCCCCGAGGCGGGTACTTTGAGGGATATATGCTCCCCCAGGTGTGGAGCATCGGGAAGGAAAAAATTTAATCCATTTTCCAGGGTAACTTTGAACCCGTCCTGGCGAAAGATAACTTCCGCCACCGACCCGCCCACCTGCCCTGAATCTTCAAGGAAAACCCCGCGCCGGCTGATCAATAAATCGATGCGATCTCCTTTCGAATGGCGGTGCCAACCCGGCACAGGTGCCGAGACTGTCACGTCCCGTGCAGGTGCCGGGACTGTCACGCCCTCCAACTCGAATACCCCAATGGAAGTTTCAACTTTTATAAGCGGACCAGTGGATAAAACTATTCCTGATACCACATTTCCCGCATCCAGAAATTGGGCTGCCCAAACAGAACCGGGGTCGCTCCAAACCTGTTCAGGAGTACCGCTCCGAATGATGACGCCATCATGGAGAAGAAGAACCCGGTCTGCCAACGTAAAAGCTTCTTCCTGGTCATGAGTGACGTAAACAGCAGGGACGCCACTCTCGTGCAAAATATGACGCAATTCTTCCATCAACTGTTCGCGCAGGTTGCGGTCCAGCGCACCCAACGGTTCATCGAACATAAGCAGGCGCGGGTTGGGTGCCATGGCACGTGCCAGTGCCACGCGCTGCTGCTCTCCGCCGGAAAGGTCGGTAACCTGGCGACCCCCAAATCCATCCAGATCTACCATTTTCAATATTTCGGCTACGCGAATGTTGATTTGCGCACCAGACAGGTTTTGCATTTTCAATCCAAAAGCCACGTTCTCAGCCACGGTCAGGTGCGGGAAAAGGGCATAATCCTGAAATACCAATCCAAAGCCGCGCATGTGAACCGGGATGGCTGCAATATCTTTCCCATCCCAGTAAACCCGACCGCCATCGGGCTGTTCAAGCCCGGCGATAATCCGTAAAAGGGTAGACTTCCCACTTCCCGACGGTCCCAGCAGGCAAACTGTTTCACCTGGTGAGACCGTGGCAGAGACGCCGTTCAGGAGAGGTTTGGATTGGTATGTTTTTTGGATATCGATCAGTTCGAGCATGAACCTCCGGAATAGTATAAGGAAAAAAATAGAATAAAACGGACTTCTTAGAACTCCCCCGCCCCGGGTAAACGCAAGCGCTCAATAAGCAAAATCCCAACACCGCACACGATCATTAATATCGTTGCCATCGCCATCGCCTGCCCGTAGTTCATCCCGCCGGGCTGCGAAAGGAATCGGGCAATCGCGATGGGCAATGTGGGATACTCCGGGCGGACAACCAGCGAACTGGCTCCAAATTCGCCCAGCGAAATGGTGAAAGCAAAGACTGCCGCTGACAATGTTGCCCGGGCCACTATGGGGAAATCCACAGCAGCCCAGACCCGTCGCGGGGAAGCCCCCAAAGTGGCTGCTGCCTGCCGAAGCCGGTCAGGGATGGATGCCAGGGCGGGTTGCAAACTACGAATGACGAAAGGCAGGGCAATAAGCGTGTGCGCAAGAGGGACAAGCAGCGGTGAAGTGACCAGTCTCAATGGCGGTCGATTAAATGTGACGATGAACCCCAGACCCAACGTCACTGCAGAAGCGCCCAGGGGAAGCATCAATAACGGGTCAAGAGCCCGGGCGATCCTGCCTGGACGGACCAGGGCGGAAGCGACCGGGAAACCGAGAAGAAGGGAAATAATGACGGTCAAACCAGCATACCCAAGTGAATTACCAATTGCTTCAAACGGGGGCACGTAGAATATCGAATTACTGCGATTAACAAAAAGCTCCGTGTAGTAATCGGCGGTGAGACCATATTGCACAGGGCCTCGCTCGCCACGGTCTGCTGCCAGCCGGGTTACTGATGATAGTGGAAGTGAAATCAAGGGCAGGAGGAAAAGCCCCAGCAGGAGCAAGACCATACCAGCAAGGAAGAGTTTCTGGCTTAAAGTGCGGGTTTTATGTAAATTAATCGCGGCAGAATGAGGAGCACTGGTCACCGCGGTGCGCTTTATTATTCCACTGTAAAGGATGGAAAAAACCAGCGTACATAGCAATTGAATGAGGGAGAGCAGATCCAGCGAGCGGCAGGTTAAATATTTGGATGGCCTGCTTATAAATCTCCACCTCCAGGGTCGAGAAGCCAGGTCCACCCAACAGGAGGATGACCCCAAAAGATGTGAAGTCGAATATAAAGACTAGCAGGGTGGCTGCCATAATTGACGGTCGCAGCAGCGGCAAAGTGACGCGCCGCAGGACTCCTGGGTGGTCAGCGCCCAATGTACTGGCGGCCTGTTCCAGGCGCGGATCAAGATGTGATATGGCATTCCCGACCAGCCTGATGACGATAGTCGTATTATAAAAAACATGCGCCAGCAGGATCACTCCCAGCGTACCGACGATGGAGATTGGGGCAGTTTGAAGATTGAACACATTCATCAAGCCGCGGTTAAGCCATCCGTTGGGACCTAAAAGGGCATTGAATCCTGCAGCGACCACCACCGTGGGCAGCATGAAGGGAATGGCCGTGAGGAGGCGCAGGATGGACTTTCCCACGAAAGTCATAACGGGCGAATAGGACTGCCGCGGGCAGACCAAGGAGAAGGGTAAGGATGGTCGAAAGACCAGCCTGGTAAAAGGTAAACAACAGAGAACGAACCACAAGCTGGAGGGAGCTGGTGTCGAGGGTTTTAAGGGCGGTGGGGTTAAGGCCCAGCCAGAGAATGCGGGATAACGGGTAGAAGAAAAACAAGCCAAGGAATATCGATACAGCCACCCAGGGGAGAAAAGGTTTTAGCCACGAGGAGGCACGACCTGCCGGCCGGATGACCCCCTTAATCTGGGCATCTTTGTGGGGAATATTCATTAATGGAGTTCGCCTTTCAACGTTAATGCAAGACCGCTGCGGTCCAATCAGCAATCCATTGATCGCGATTGGCAGCGATCACGACCGGATCGAGCATGGCAGGTTGAGACGCGGTCTGAGCAAATTGGATGAATTCCTGAGGCAACTTGGCATCCTCATTAACTGGATAGACAAACATTTGAAGGGGAATATCCTCCTGGAACTGCGGGCTGAGCATAAAGTCAACAAATTTTTGAGCCAGGTCCTGGTGGCGGGTACCTTTCAGGATGCCAACGAACTCAACCTGCCGGAAGCAGGTGTCGGGTCCAAGAATGGATGCGGTGGGTGCGCTGGTTAGCGGAGTACTGGAATAAACCACTTCGGCAGCCGGGCTGGAGCTGTACGAGACCACAAGAGGCTGCGCGCCATGACCGGACGATCCGCTAAAATTGGTGTAGTAAGCGGTCTCCCAACCATCGACCACCACCACGCCGTTGGCACGCAGGGAGCGCCAGTAATCAAGGTATGCATCCAGACCATAATGTTTGACCGTGGCAAGCAGGAACCCCAAGCCTGGGGATGAAGTGGCGGGGTTCTCGACGACCAACAAGCCCTTATATTCTGGCTTTAGCAAGTCCTCGAGCGAGGCTGGGATGGGGAGAGCATGCGCAGAAAACCAGGCCTTATCATAGTTGATGCATACATCGCCGAAATCCACCGGCAAAGCCTGGTTCCCCGGGTCGAGTTGAAACTCCTGGGGGATTTTGGTCAGGAGTGGCGAGGCATATGGTTCATATATCCCGGCATCGATGGCGCGGGAAAGAAAAGTATTATCAACCCCATAGAAAACGTCAGCCAGCGGAGCATCCTTGCTGAGGATAGCCTTGTTGAGTGCGGCCCCGGCATCACCACTCTTCAGGAAGACAAGCTTAACGTTATTAGCTTGCTCGAAGGCGGTAATTACCGATTGACTGGCTGCAAAAGAGTCGTGGGTCATGACGGTGAGTGTTACCGGACCCCGAGGGGAGCAGGCGGAAATAATTGTGGCGGTCAGGATGATTAATCCAAGAAGGATTCGTTTCATGTTAATCTCCGAATGTTTCATTTTTGCAGGCGACCTTGAACAACCAACAGCAATCCGGTTTTCAAGGAGATGGTGGCATCATTGCCCAGCAGTACATTGCTGAGGCCGCGTGTTTTGTGCGGATGGAGAGTCTCTTCCTGCAGCGACCAGCGCAGCCCTGTAGTGGTAACCCCGGTCACATCAACCCCCCACGGGATAAGGGAAATAATGTCACCAGGACTCCCTTCAACACGGGTGTGCGTGCGGATAAACCAGGCGCGTACCAGGCCGTCATCCATCCGGACGTCCCTCCCCGCCAAGGCAGGGAAGGTCAGCAGGGACAGATTGCCCAGGGTCTGGTCCAGGCGGTCCCCAAGTGCAGCGACAACGAGGATTTCATCAAACCCTGCTGTAACGGCGTAATTCAATGCCAATTCGAAATCAGTCTCGTCCTTGTCCCGAGGAAACCGGCGGATTTCGGTACCGGCTGCTTCAAGCGCATGCTGATTTTCCTCAGTCAGGGAATCAAGGTCACCAATGACCAGGGATGGATTTATTCCGAGCGAAAAGGCATGTCTGGTACCCCCATCGGCAGCAATAAATGTGTCCCCAGGGCGAAATAACCGCCGGACCTTTTCAAGGTCAGGAAGGACGCCGTTGACGAAAATGACAACACGAGCCATAAAAAAACCATCCTCGCCGGGGAGGATGGGTGGTTGCATGATAATGTCCCTCCGCCGGTATGATCCGGATCAGGTTCTGCGGGTCGAGGCTCATGGCCTCCTCTCAGCCCGAAACACGGGCTCCCCGTTCAATTGTATAGGTGAGTATACGGCGGGGTAAGCCGCCTGTCAAGACAAATATTTCCTATTCAACTTTTTCGCGGCGAAAGTCCACAAATCGATAGCCGACACCGCGCTCGGTGAGAATATACTTTGGGATCGGCAGGATCCTTTTCTAGTTTTTGGCGAAGATAATTGATATAAAGGCGGACATAGTGAGGCTCATCACGGTACTCGTACCCCCAAACCTTGGAGAGCAATTGATCGTGGGAGATGACCCAGCCTGCATTTTGCACCAGGTGGTATAGCAGGCGATACTCGGTGGGGCGTAATTTTACAATCTTCCCTTCCAACCAGATTTCGCGCCGGTCGAAATCGATCTTCAAGCGGTCGTCAACCTCTATCAGTCCATGCATCCCACCGCTGGCACCCTCTGTCCGGCGCAAGACTGCTTTTATCCGGCTGACCAATTCACGGGGACTGAACGGCTTGGTAATATAATCGTCAGCTCCCTTTTCCAAACCATGGACACGGTCGTCTTCTTCGCCCTTGGCGGTAAGCATAATGACCGGAACGCTGCTGATCTCGCGAACCATCTCGAGGACTTCGAAACCATTCAAATCAGGCATCATCACATCGAGCAGGATCAAGTCGGGGGTGGCATCGCGCAGGCGTTGAAGAGCCTGCTTGCCATTGAACGCTTCGATGACGACAAACCCATCATGTTCGAGGTTCAAACGGATGAAGCGAACCATCCGCTCTTCATCATCCACCACCAGGATCTTGCGTCTTTTTAAGGACTCTTCTTCCATGCTTATTCCCTTACAAAGCCAATGATGCGCTCTTCGCCCTCACTGGGCATTACTTCGATAAAGGAAATTTGATTCACGGGCCAAATGACCGTGATAATATCATTGGATAAATAGTGGATGTCCTTCCCATCCCGGCGACGAGGGTTGTGAATGGTAATCATATTATCGCCGGGGGCAGGAAGCTGATCCAACTCGCCACAAATGGGATCTTCGTTTGAAATGTGAACCACAACGGTATATGCCATTCGAACCGACCTTTTCTATTCAATCAGCACTTGGATTTTTAGTTTCCCCAGGTAAACCACATCCCCATGAGCAACCGGCGTTTCAATATAGGGTGCCAGCCGGACGCCGTTCAAATAAGTGCCGTTGGATGAACCCAAATCCATTATCACAATTTGGTCCTGGATCAATTTCAGAACCGCATGGAGACGGGAAACGCCATTGGCATATGCGTTATGAGGCGACAGGTCGACGTCCGGAACAATGGGCTGCCCCTCGGCAGAACGTCCAAGAGTAAATTCAGTCCGATCTGCAAGCGGCAGGATCTGCCCGCTTTCGATCATATTCAGGGAAATCCATGACTGTAAATGCACGGGAGGGGGCGGTGGGGGTTGATTTCGACCGGGATCCCGCTGTGCTTCCTGCCGGGTTTCAGCCGTATGAATTTTATGGGTCGCTATGGTCATATCTATCAGTTGTGCTCCACATTTGGTGCAATATATAGCGCCGCTCATTTCTTTGTGCTGACAATTCGGACAAATAATCATAATTCTTCAGTACCTTTCCCTGACTTCAACAGGGCGCGTGTTCCATATTTTATCTCTTTTCCACCTTGCTGAGAAAAGGACTTATTCTGCTGTATATGTTCGGCTTCCAGCAGTGCTGTGCGCGCCAAGCCGCGCTCGCCCTGCGAAAGCAAATGCGTCGCCAGCCGATGCAAATGCTCAGAAGCCTGGTCGAATTCGCCAGCCGAAACCTCCAGGCGTGCCTGCTCCTGCAGCCGATAAAGTTTCAAGTGTGAGAGCGCCTCCACAATTTCAGCGGGGGGAATATCCGTGCCCGCCATATCTTCCACCGGGCGACCCAGGTGGATTTGAGTCGGTCTTGCCGGCAGGCGTTCGTCCATCAAGGTAACCGATACCTTGCCGTCGAATAGTTTGACGAAATCCTGTTGAACAGACTGAGGATGGACAACAAATTCCATTAAAACCCTCAGGCTGGTCCCCCGAACAACAGGTCCCAGAAGCATGGGACTCTCATAAGAAAGCACGCCAGCCTCCGGTTGAATACGAAAAGCATACCGCAATTCAATCCCTTCTGGCATATTAAAATCAATGCGAGTTTCCTCGGCATAAGAGCTGCCAAGCTGGTTAAATTTATCGAGAAGCGTTTTTTGGATATCCTGGGGTCTCGAGACGTACATGCTGCTGCCACCGGTACTCGACGCCAGGTTATCCAGGAAATTATCGTTCCATTCAGATCCTATACCAAGACCGCTAATCCCTACCCCCTGCTCAGAGGCACGGCGGGCAAGGTTCAAGCATTTTTCTTCGTCACCATATGTCCGCCCGTCGGTAAGTAAAATGATATGGTTTACCTTGGCATAGTTAACGTTGCGGATGATCTCGTTGTAGCCCAATTCAAGACCTGAGAATATTTCAGTTCCGCCGGAGGGCTGCAGCATATGGATGCGCGCTTCCTGTTTACTCAAGTCAGCGCTGCGACTGGCAGGGATGATCTCTTCCGCCCGATCACTGAAGGCAACCACCGAGAAAATATCCTTGGGCTTCATTTTGCGCATGATCTGGATGGCGGTGGCTTTGACCACATCCATATTGGCTCCCTGCATGGAGGTGGAACGGTCGAGTACGAGACACAGGTTCAAGGAAGGCGCTGGAGGGGCTTGTAAATTTAGCGGGGGAGAAAACTCCAGGAAAGCATAGATCAATTGCGGTTCTGTCAGATGCACCATGCTGCGTCGACTGAAAAGGACTCGCTGTTCCAGCGGACTATCCACCGGCTTTTCGGGTGGTAAGGTTAAATCGTATTTTGAGCGTTTTTTGGGATTTGACAGGACCTCATACGCTTCCTGAATATCGAGGAAAAATTCAGTATCCCCAGGAGCCGTATTTTTATCGGGATGAAGTCGTCGTGCAGCTTCGAAATACGCCTGGCGAATATCTTCTGCGGAGGCGTTACGGGGCAATCCTAATGCTGTATAGAAGTCCTGTGGAATGGTCATTAACCAATCAATTGTACCAAAATCGCAGTGATGTTGTCCGGTCCCCCGGCATCGTTGGCAGCGTTCACCAGGCTCTGACATGCTCCTTGCAGGCTTGCCGCTGAGGTCACCAAATTGCTCATGTTTTCATCCGGAAGGACACTCCACAAGCCATCGCTACAAATGAGCAAAAACCCCGGCTGTGGGAAGGGAGTGGTAAAGATATCCGGTTCGAGCACATCTCCTTGGCCAAGCGCACGATATAGAACATTCCGCTGCGGGTGAGCGGCAATTTCTTCCGTGGAGATTTGACCGAGCTCCTCCAAACGTTTCACCAGGGAATGGTCACGGGTCAATGGTTCTATTCGCCCATCCATACGAAGTGCATACGCACGGCTGTCACCAACATGCCCGATGGTCATTTGTTGTCCGAGCACCAGGGCAGCGGTGAGAGTGGTGCCACTCCCAGGAGCAGCCATGGTAACGGCTTTCTGTGCTTCCGTGATGGCAGCCCGCATCATTTCCTGGAGGGGTTCTTCCATCCCTTCTGACGGGTTGATCAAATAGGCATGAAAACGCTTCAACATAAAATTTGCCATCGTCCGCACAGCGGTCGCACTTGCCACCTCGCCATATTGGTGCCCGCCCATACCATCTGCCACGATATACAATCCCAGCGGAGCACTATTGGATTCACCCCCGGTTATGGCTGAAAATGCAAACAGGCAATCTTCGTTATGGTCCCTTTGCTTGCCGATCGACTGACCACAACCTGAGATCAATTGTTGAGGTTCAAAGCGCGCTACGCCCTTGAAGTCTGACCCCGTAGGCTCGCCCGGCAGGGGATTGGTACTCACATTATCCTGTGCAGATAGAGGCCTGGTCTTTTTACCACGTAACCGATCAAAAAATGATTTCACAATGCTCTCCTTGAACAACCGCCATCATGCCAGCAGGGTGTATAGAAAGTGATCTGTGGAGCCTATGTAAACAATATCATCATAAACCAGAGGGGAGCCGGTGATCGGACCCTTGGTGGCAAATTTCCAGCGCAAACGACCGGAGCGAGCTTCGATGCAATATGCATTGCCATCAGCCGAACCACAGTAAAGGGCATCTTTATAAACGACCGGCGAACTGCTTACCTGGTGCTCAGTTTTGAAGCGCCAAACTTCCTTGGAGGTACGGGAATCAATCGCATAGATATTTCCATCAGCAGACCCGATAAATACGAGTCCCTCTGAAGTGCAAGGCGAGGCGACCGAGCCTTTTCCCATGCGGAAGCGCCAGATAACCCAGCCTGCTTTCGCATCCAGGGCATAAAAACTGCTGTCAAGTGACCCAAAATAAACCACGCCGTCTGCTTCGCATGGGGAAGAAGTAACCGCCATTTTTGCCTTGTAATGCCACTTCATATCGCCGCGGAAATCAACGCAATAAAAGTCCCCATTCTCACATCCGGCAAAGACTGTATCGTGGGCTACAAAAGGAGTGGAGCGCACCGGAGCGGCAGTTTCGAACTTCCATGCCGCCCGACCACTTAACAAGTTCACGGCATGGATATGCTGGTCATCGGAGCCGAAGAAAACATGCCCTTCTGCGATGCGAGGTGAAGAATGCACCCTGCCTTCCGTGTAGTATGTCCAATTCACTTTACCTGTGCGAGCGCTGACCACATGCAACCGCTGATCCTCAGATCCAATAAAAATATCACCTTCAAAGGCTGCCGGGCGGGTTACAACCCCGCCATCGGTGGCGTACTTCCAATTTAATTTGCCATCGGCAGCATTAAGGGAATATAAATTGTGATCATACGAGCCAATGTAAACAGCACCTTCATGATATAAGGGAGCGCCCCGAACCTCA
The DNA here is from genome assembly GCA_963826215.1 of uncultured Chloroflexia bacterium. GTDB lineage: Bacteria > Chloroflexota > Anaerolineae > Anaerolineales > Villigracilaceae > UBA877. Next base: position 1,582,562 of record CAWGWL010000033.1, read on the forward strand.
TCCTCGCATTGAAACACCCATAAAGGTTTTATGCCCTCTGTGGATTGGATGCTGGCGGTCGGAATGCTGGAGCGATTCAAGATGCCAGTCTTGCGACCTGCCGCCACCAGGGCTTCCTTCATCGATTCTGCACTATGAAACCTGTCTTCAGGGTTGTATTGAAGAGCGGTCTCAATTACAGCTTCCAACTCAGCAGAAATAGCCGGATTAATCTTGCGAATGGGACGTTCCCCAAAGGAAAACGGGGGCTCAAGTCGCGGATCACGACGGGAAAGGGCATGGTGAACGGTGGCTCCAAGGGCATAAATGTCTGCCAAAAGCCCTGCTTCGCCACGATACTGTTCCGGCGGTGAATATCCCTCCGTGCCAATCATCGTCCCCTTTTGACCAACCTGGAAAGGTTTGGCGATGCCAAAGTCCACCAGGATGATATGGTCTGCCGGGTTAACCATTACATTGGACGGCTTCATATCCCGGAAAATGATCGGGTCGGGTTTGTGGGCATGAAGGGAAGATAGTACATCACACAGTTCGATTGCCCATCCCAGGACACGGGATTCAGCCAGGAAGCCCGGGGTGTCATTGATTATTGCTTCCAGGTCATGCCCGTGGATGAATTCCAAAACCAGATAAGATCGATTGTCTGCACTGAAATAATCGTATATTCGGGGAATTGATGGGTGGTTGAGGGTAGCGAGGATATTGGCTTCCCGCTCGAAGTTCTGGACGATGTTCTTTCTTACCAAGGGATCGGCAGCACGGTTAATCATTTCCTTCACAGCCACCAGTTTAACCACGCTGGGGAAATGCAGGTCACGGGCGCGATAAACGGAACCCATGCCTCCGACGCCAATCACTTCCTGGATCACGTAGCGGCTTACCAGGGTCACACCTGATGTGAGTTGAGGATTTAACGTCCCCGAACCGACCTCGGGATCCTTTGGCCTGGTATTCCTTTTCTTTGTTTCCAGTGTATCCTCCTGATAAGAGCGAACCTGGATGAATTATAGTCATCCCGGTCTGGATTGGCAACCTGCCTGACAAACAAGTTATTGATCACGCTATAGCCATTACCATTTGCAGACATAATTCCAAGCGAGACATATCGAACCACGTGTGGCCAAATTCTACAACTCGGCCTTTTTGCCATCCAACCAGCTCATTTCTAAAAGTGATTAACCGAATAAAATTGGAGAAAATAGCTCTGTGAGCCTCAGCTGGCAATCCAACCTTGCGGGGAAACCTGTTCTGGGGCACAATACGACAAGACTATGCTGGTGAAAATATCACCGGAAATCACAGCCGGTAAAGATATCCACTTTCATCTGCCCAAGGTGGTAAATGAAATATTTTTATTGAGGTGATTTAATGCATCCTTTGGCTGGTGTGTATTCTGCTGCAGTTACCCCTTTAAAACAGGATTTTTCTCCCGACCTGGAAGCAATCCCCTCCCTCATGGGGTTCCTGGCTGGGCGAGGTTGTCATGGTATTTTGCTCCTTGGAACCACCGGGGAAGGACCGTCCTTTTCACCGGACGAACGTCTAGGGATTCTGCGGGCTGCCATTCAGACCCGTTCAATGGAAGCCATTCATCAAGGTGAGACCTATAGACTTCTCGCAGGTACCGGAACGCCCAGCCTTTCTGAAACGATCGCATTGACCCATTCTGCTTTTGACCTGGGCTGCGAAGGTGTGGTTGTACTGCCGCCTTATTATTATCGAAAAGCCAGCGATGAGGGGTTATTCCTCTATTTCAGTGAAATTATCCATAAAGCAGTCCCGGCTGACGGGTACTTATTAGGTTACCACATCCCTGGAACGGCCGGGATCGGCTTCTCGACCGACCTGCTGGCACAGCTGAAAGATGCGTTCCCGGATCAATTCGCGGGAATAAAAGATTCATCGCACGACAGCGAATTTGCCCGTCGGGTTGGGGAGCAATTTGGCTCAGACCTGCTGGTATTGACCGGGACAGATTCATACCTGCAACTCGCACTTGAAAGCCACGCTCAAGGGTGCATAACCGCCCCCGCCAACCTGATCTCGCCTGAATTAAGGCAGATTTGGAATGCAACCCAGGAAGGCAAGAATATTTCCACACTCCAGGAACGCGTGACAGAAATCCGTAATATTTTGGAGAAATATCCGCCTTTCCCGCCTGCGTTGAAAGCGCTCCTGGCAAAGCTGCATGGTTTCCCCCTCTGGCCAGTCCGTCCTCCGCTGGTGGAGATTCCCCCCGAATTATTGGAAAAATTATTGGCAGAATATTCCACGGTTATCAGATGAAAGATCATTGGCGTCTGGTCACCACCCCTCCTGCCCGCGGCACATGGAACATGGCCGTAGACGAGGCGATACTCGAAGCCGTGGGCCGCGCTGAGTTTCCAGCCACCCTGCGACTATACGCCTGGGAACCGGAGTGCCTGTCCCTTGGATATGCTCAGCCCCTTGAAGATGTGGATATCCCCCGCCTCCAGGCGCGGGGTTGGGAATTGGTTCGGCGACCCACCGGCGGGCGAGCCATCCTGCATACCGATGAAATTACATACTCAGTTATCGCCCCTCTGGATGAACCCCGGGTTACGGGGACGGTTCTTGAATCATACGGACGCCTTGCAGCAGCATTAGTCGAAGCGCTCCATCTGCTTAACCTTCCAGTGGAAATACAGAAGCAAAACACGGGAAACAGGGAAACATCCAACCCGATCTGTTTCGAAGTGCCATCCACATCCGAGATCACCGTGGGAGGCAGGAAGCTGGTCGGTTCAGCCCAGGCACGCCGAAAGGAGGGAATTCTCCAGCATGGTTCCCTGCCTTTATCTGGTGACCTGACCCGCATCCTCCAGGTGCTGGTATTCCGAAGCGAGGGAGAGCGCACTCTTGCCGCCATACGCTTGCTGGAAAGGGCGACAACCGTGGAAACAGCCCTGGGGAGAATTGTTTCATGGGATGAGGCGGCGCAGGCTTTTGCTTCCGCTTTCGAGAATGTCCTGGGACTTAACCTCCAGGCTGGGGATCTTAGCCAACAGGAAAAAGATAGAGCAGGAATATTGGTAGAACAAAAATATAGTTACCCCGATTGGAACCGGAAACGAAAAAGTTGAAGGCTTATCTCCTTCAACTTTTTGTATTTTCCTTACCCATCGAGAAAGGTTATGGCAGGACAAAGCGAACAGACTTATATCCCATAGATTCAAAGAACCAGCGCAAATAGGTCTGGGCATTGGTGGCTGCCTGGTTGAGGATCCCTTCCTGGGTGGCAGCCTTGAGAATCTCCTGTTCGGCTACAAGGCGGACCTGGGTCTCCAAGGTTGGGTCTCCGTGAGTGAACAATCCTGTCACCCGGTCGTAAACGTATGACTTGTCATTATCAAGCGTAGCAACCAGGATTTCTGTTGCCGGCAAGCGCACATTGAGCAATTCTCCAGTGAGCCACAAGTCTTCGGGCTTGATCCTGCTCATGTCGATCCCGGCAATGACATACCCGTGCGCAACGAACAGCAACCGGTCCCCGAAAAGTGGACCCAGTACACCCTGGTTGACTTCTGCTGTAACTACTTTCTCGACCGTGTAGCGGATTGTTTCCAACCGGGCAAGGGATTGAACTTCATTAATAATTGTTACCGGATCCGGGATTATGGTGGGTGTTGGGTGCAGCAGGTTAGCCACCTGGGTGCCTAAAACATGGTTGGCCTGTTGCAATGGATTAAGAGTGTTATTGATGGTGTTATTTACCAGGCTGACCAGGAACCAAATGGCTGCAATTCCCACCAGGATCAAAATGATCGTAAGGACGATTTTAGATGGATTCTCAGTTTTATTAATCGACATTTAATCATTATATCGGAAAACGAAACCTTTCTCTTGCTATTTTTACTGTTTAGATATATCATCGCTAAATTGCTGGGGATTCCCCCAAAATCTTATTCCCTTGAGAGGAGAGAACTATGAAGAAAGTATTTACGTTTGTATCGTTAATGGTTGCCGCCGTCATGCTGCTGACAGCCTGCGGACCTGCCGCGACTGCCGAACCGCCGACCGCAGTGCCCCCGACAACAGTCCCGGCTACCGCCGTACCGCCGACTGCTGTCCCGCCAACTGAGGTCCCGACAACAGCCCCCACTGCCGTCCCCACCCCAATCCCGCCCATTTGCACGAAGCTGACAGACGCTCCAGCCGCACCGGCAGCCGGTCAACTTGGCGCAGCGGATAAGCCGATCACTATGGCTTTTGTCCCATCTGGTGAGTCTGGCGTCATCGCCACCGCCAGCACCGCCATTGCAGACTGCTTGAACCAGATGACCGGTCTTTCCTATACGGTCCAGACGGGCACCAGCTATGCAGCCGCGATCGAGGCAATGGGCGCAGATAAAGCGCAGGTTGGCTTCCTCAACACCTTCTCGATCCTGATTGCAGAAGCGAAGTACCAGATCGTACCTGCTCTGATCAATCTGCGGAAATATCAAACGAATGATCTTGATCCTGACAAGGCACTCGGCGGCGAGTTGGAACCATTTTACAAGGCTCAATTCATTACGAAGGCCGATTCCGGAATCAAGACCTTTGCAGATCTTAAAGGCAAGACTTTCTGCTTTGTAGATCCGCTTTCCACATCGGGTTATATCGTTCCGCGGATCATTCTCGCGGCGAACGGTGTTAATCCGGATACCGACTTTGCGGCTACCGTGAACGCCGGCTCCCATCAGAATGTTGCCGCGGCCGTGTACAAGGGTGACTGCGATGCGGGCGTGACCTTCATCAACGTTTTGACGGATGCCACCCTGAATACCACCTACCCCGACATTCAGACGAAGCTGGTGGTCTTTGCGGTATCAGATCGCATCCCGAACGATGGCGTCCAATATATCAAGACACTGGACCCCGCCCTTCAGGCGATCACAACCGAAGCCCTATTGGCCATGGCTGCCGATCCCGGTGGCAAGGCTGTGCTGGCTAAACTTTACACCATCAATGCCTTCCAAAAAATCGAAGCAGGATTCACTCTTTATTCCGACTTTAACGCTGTGCTCGTAGCAGCTGGAGTTGATCCGGCATCGCTCGTTAAATAACACAGTCTTTCAGCCTGGCAGGTTCGTGGAACCTGCCAGGCTTTTCTTTTTATTCATATATGGTTCAGGACACGACAAATTTGCCATGTTAAAAATCGAAAACCTAACCAAAGTTTATCCCAACGGCACCCAAGCGTTAAAAAACGTCAGTTTTGAAGTCAAGGATGGCGATTTCCTGGCTGTGATCGGATTAAGCGGCTCAGGAAAATCCACCTTGCTGCGTTGCATCAATCGCCTCATCGAGCCGACCTCCGGGAAAATTATTTGGAACGACCAGGATATCACCTCGGCATCTTCCGGTGATATTCGCAAGATCCGCCGCCAAATAGGCATGGTTTTCCAGCAATTTAACCTGGTGAAACGGTCTTCCGTGATGACCAATGTACTTTGCGGCCGGCTGGGATACGTAAATACTTTTTCAAGCGCTCTGCATCTTTTTTCTGATGAGGACAACCGCAAAGCGCTCGCCAGCCTGGACCAGGTTGGCCTGGCGGATAAACCACACGTGCGTGCCGACTCCCTTTCAGGGGGCAGCAGCAACGCGTTGGGATAGCCCGTGCCCTGATGCAGGATCCAAAGCTCATCCTGGCTGATGAACCAGTGGCTTCGCTGGACCCTGTGTTATCACATTCCATCATGAAATATCTTGAACAACTCAATAAAGAACGCGGAATTACAGTCATTTGCAGCCTGCATTTCCTTGACCTGGTTCACCGTTATGCCACCAGTGCAATAGCCTTAAAGGACGGTGAAGTGGTTTTCCGGGGGCTGCCAAAGCAAATTGATGACGCTGAATTTAAATCCATCTATGGACAGGAAGCTGAACGTGTCTCAATACTTTGAAATTTGGCATGACACGTGCTTTCACCTAATAATATTTTCCCCTTTGAAATTTTCCCGTAAATAACTCATCCTCAATGGCAAAACCAGAAACCACCGTAACAACTGCCAAATCTTCAATTCCAAATACACTGGCTTCCCTGATAATTCCCGGGGTTGGGCAATTCCTGTCCAAAAAGCGTACACGCGGGCTGTTGATCTTATTAACCACCTTAATCCTGGCCTACCTGGTTAACTGGTCGTTGGATCACCAGAATATCGGGAAAATCATCCTTGGCGGGTGGACGACCAGTTGGTTGTGGCTGCCGCTCATCCTGTTTTGGATCTGGAACGTACTGGATGCACGCGCCCAGGCATTGGAACGATCTTTCAGCTTCCTGCCTGGAATCTTATTCGTTAGTATTATCCTGTACGTGATCGCATGGAAAGTCACCGCTGTCAAATTTAACCGGCTGATCGAGCGGTTTACCGATGCACGAACTGTGGCGACCAACATCATCAACCCCGACATGATCACGATGAATGTCAACGGGCAGGATAAAATCTGCGCCTGGAACTGCATGTATACATACATCGGAGACAAGCTCGCTGGGCGCCCGGTTGTGGGACCGATCCGTGTAAGTGACAACCTGCTTCAAATTGTCGGAACCATGAAACTTGTGCCTGCATCAAAGTGGATGGTTAACCTGGGACTGGCAGCTCCAGGGAGTAAAATCCGCGCATTTGTCGGCGGGTCAATGATCCAAACCATCGCCATGGGCTTGATGGCGACATTATTGTCCACGATCCTGGCAGTTCCGATCAGCTTTTTTGCAGCGCGCAATATCATGTCGCGCCTGCCGGGGGGAACGATAATTTATTATTTTGCTCGCGGCTTCTTGAACATTGTGCGAGCCATTGATACGATCGTGTGGGGTTTGATCGTCGTTGTCTGGGTTGGTCTTGGACCTTTCGCCGGGGTGATCGCACTAACCATCCACTCCGCGGCTGCATTGGGTAAATTATTCTCAGAGGAGATAGAACATATCGATACCGGCCCGATCGAGGCTGTCACAGCCACCGGCGCGAACCTGATCCAGACCATTCGTTACGCAGTCATCCCTCAAATTGTGCCATCATTCCTGTCCTTTTCCCTTTTGCGCTGGGATATCAACATGCGTTCCGCCACAGTTATTGGTTTTGTCGCCGGCGGCGGCATCGGCTTTTTCGTAATCGAAAACGTGCGCATGGGAGGTTACCAGCAATATGCGACCGCGTTGTGGGCAGTGGTGGTCGTTATCATCCTGGTGGATTATATTAGTGGGAAGTGGCGAGAGAGTATTTTAAAGGATCAACCACCACCAGCCGATAAAAAGAAACACCCTCTCTTAAGAAATTTTCGGGCGGCATTTTTTGTAATCCTGGGGGTACTGGTATTTATTTATTGTTGGAATCTGAGCGAAATCAGCATCCGGAACCTATTCAGCCCAGGTTCAAACTTTGGCGACTTGATCAAAGCCTTCGTTAAGATTGATCTGACGCCAGGTGTATTACAGCCCATCATCCAACAATTAATTGTCACGATCTTCCAGGCATTTTTAGCAACCACGATTGGTGCCATATTAGCGCTGCCTTTCAGTTTCCTGGCGGCCAAGAATCTGACAGGGCGCAGCCGGTTCTCGGTCTGGATCTATTATCTTACCCGCTCGGTCTTTAACTTCCTGCGATCGATCGAAGCTCTTCTTTACGTGGTGCTTTTCATCTTTTGGGTTGGAGTTGGCCCGTTTGCAGGGATGCTGGCACTGGCTGTGACTTCCTTTGCGCTGATCGGAAAATTGTTTTCGGAAGCCATTGAGAACATCGAGACCGGATCGATAGAAGCTGTTACTGCGACCGGAGCCGACCGTCTGCAAATGATCGTGTATGCCATCCTGCCGCAAATCACACCCCCCTTCATATCCTACCTGCTCTATCAATGGGATATTAATATCCGCATGGCAACGATTATTGGCTTCGCAGGCGGCGGTGGAATCGGCTTAACTCTGACCACTTACTTTGGGTCCCTGCAATACCACAAGGCAGGGTCGGTAGTGTTTTTTATCATCATCATCGTGGCGTTGATGGATTTCGCAAGTGCTAAATTGAGACAGAACCTTGTCTAAGTCCGCCCCTTGTTTCTTGTGAATAAGTCTACCTAACTGAATATCACGAAACCTGGTGACAGCCTACAGGTATTTTTGGCATGGTACAATCCTGCCCATGTTTATCAGGGTTTTGAAAATGCTAATCAAGATTCTCGCTTTTTTGATCCTTTTTGGGGTTCTGCTACTGATCCTCTCCCGGCTGATGACAGGGATCTATGCGCGCGCGAAAACGTTTTCGGCCGCGGACGTCCCGACCCGCCGGATTGCGATCGTCTTCGGGGCAGGCTTATGGAGGAATGGCACAGCCACGCCGGTACTTCAAGACCGCGTCCAAACTGCGGCCAATTTGTATTTCGCCGGGAAGGTCGAGAAACTGCTGATGAGCGGCGATAACCGTTTTGTGGAATACAACGAACCGGCGGTAATGCGTGAAGTTGCGCTCTCACTCGGAGTCCCGAATGAGGCCATCGTGCTCGACTATGCCGGCCGGCGAACATACGACACCTGCTATCGGGCAAAGGCCATATTCGGAGTGTCCGAGGCCATCCTGGTCACACAAAGCTTTCACCTGCCGCGCGCAATTTACGAATGCAATGCCCTGGGGGTAGCCTCGGTTGGTGTGGACGCCGACCTGCGTGTGTATAGGATCTCTTCCACACTATACTGGAATATGCGTGAACTGTTTGCCACCGTCGGCTGCCATTTGGGATGTGAATATCAGCCACCCCACCCCGGTACTGGGTGACCCTGTGCAAATCTTTCCATGAGGCGAAATAAGTATGACTCGCGATGAAGCCCTTGCTCTTGTGCACGAATTTGTCAAAAACGAAGCCCTCGTCAAACACATGCTTGCGGTGGAAGCTGCGATGCGCTTCTACGCCGGAAAATTTGGTGAAGATGCTGAAAACTGGGAATTGACCGGCTTGCTGCACGACTTCGATTGGGAAATCCATCCTACCCTCGAAGATCACCCCCTAGCGGGCGGACCGATCCTGCGGGAGCGGGGAGTTCCGGAAGAAATCATCCGGGCTGTGATGAGTCACGCCGACCACACCGGCGTGCCGCGCACCACCCGCATGGAGAAAGGTCTTTATGCCTGCGATGAAGTGACCGGGCTGATCACTGCCGTGGCGCTGGTCCGCCCTTCCCGTTCCCTGCTGGACCTGGAGCCGTCGTCAGTCAAAAAGAAATGGAAAGACAAGGCATTCGCCGCGGGCGCCAACCGGGATGAGATCCAAAAAGCTGCCGCCGAGTTTGGTATTGAACTTTGGGAACACGTAGGCAACGTGATCACTGCCATGCGTACAATCGCCCCCGAGCTGGGACTGGTGGGAAATATCCAAAATTAATTCTATCGGTTCAATATGCCTTTCCGAGTGAACCCCAACGAGAATTCGAATTCACATTCACCACCAAAATAATTCGATAGGCTATCCATGGTTTCAAAACCCCCGCATCAAAAAATATGAGGCGGGGGTTTTTTAACAATTCGGTCTATTTCTTTTTTATTGGTGGTTTCTTTTTCTCTTCTTTTTTCACCAATTCCACAAACCGTTCCACCGCCCAACCCTCGGTTATTCCAAGCAGTGCATCCCCGGCTTTTACCTCCACCACGGTATCACCGCGTGTAGCAGAACGTTTGCGCAGGGCAGCCTCATCGAGGCGTGCCATCTTCGGAGCTGCCTTGAGCAGGTGCATGGTGACTATGGCATTTGGCTTGCCCATCGCCAACCCAGCCAGCTTGATGCCGCGTGCCAGTTCCCAGGCGATGACCCCCTTGCCATAGCGACCCTGCACAGGGAAATCTTTCACTGCCACGCGTTTGCCTTTGCCATCCGAGCCAACCAGGAACAAGTCACCCGTTCCAGGTAGAACCTGCAGACCTATTACCTCATCTCCCACCCCCAATTTCACCCCATTGACTCCAGCCGCAGCGAGCCCCATCGGGCGGACATCCTGCTCGTTGAAACGGATTGCCATACCCATGGCAGTTGCCAGCAATACTTCCTTTTTCCCATCGGTAAGCGCCACCCAGCCCAGTGTATCGCCATCATTGACGTTTACCAGCCTGAATGTCTGGGCTGAGGGACCGGGCAGGTCGCTGACCAGGCTCTTCTTGACCATTCCGCCGCGCGTGACCGTCAATAGGGTGGTTTCGTCGGAGAGTTCGGACCGCCTGGCTGGCAGTGAGAATGCCGCTTGCGGAATATCGTCCGCCTGGAGGGGAGATTGTTTATTAAAGGGGTTGCCGTCCGCCAGTTTTTCAGTTTCCGGCAAGGTATGGACTGCCACCGCTGCCGCGAGCCCGCGCCCGCTGACCAGGTAGAGGGTATCTGTTGCGTTCGCTTTAACCAGCAATTTGGGCGCCTCCGCACCTGAAAGCCGCGGTGGCTTGTCATCCCGGGTGCGAGAAAGCATTCCATCGGCGGTCATCCCGATCCAGACCACCTGTTCCACGACAAGTTCAGCGGCGGTCAACGGGGCTTTCTTTGCCTTTCTGCCTTTCATGCTGACGATCTGAGTCCTGCGCCTGTCACCGTAAGCCGATTTGACTTTAAGCAGCTCATCAGCCGCCACTGCGCGCATTTTTTTGGGTGACTTCAGCATGCCTTCCAGTTCCTTGATCATCACAAGCGTTTCTTTATACTCGGTCTCGATCTTCTTTCGTTCCAGCGCCGCCAGGCGGCGCAATTGCATTTCCAGAATGGCGATTGCCTGGAGTTCAGAAAGTTTAAAACGCTTCATCATGCGCGTTCGGGCTGTCTCAACATCAGGGGAACCCTTGATCAGGGCGATGATCTCGTCCAGGTGCTTGAGGGCGATCGTGAGACCTTCGAGGATATGCGCCCGGGCGCGCGCTTTTTGAAGGTCGAATTCGGTACGACGCTTAATGACAACCAGGCGGTGGTCGAGATAAACACGCAAGGCTTGTTTCAGGTTCAGCAGGCGCGGCTCGTTATCCACCAGGGCAAGCAGGTTGATGCTGAAGGTGGATTGCATCGGGGTGCGTTTATACAACGCTGCCAGGACCTTTTCAGGCTCCACATTCTTGGTAAGTTCAATGACAATGCGCAGCCCCTGGCGGTCGGATTCATCCCGCAGGTCTGTGATGCCTTCCAATTGTCCATCGCGGACCAGTTCTGCGATGCGCTCGATAAGGCTGGACTTGTTAACCTGGTAGGGCAGTTCGGTAACAATGATGCGGCTTTTACCGCGTTCCATTTCTTCTATATGGGCATTGGCCTGGATCGTGACCCGGCCGCGGCCTTTTCCGTATGCAGCTTCAATGCCTTCCTCCCCCTTTTGCTCAATAATAATGCCGCCGGTGGGAAAATCAGGTCCTTCCACGAATTCCATTAGATCTTCTACGTTGACATCATCAAGCTTTTCCCACTTTTCGAGCATGTAGACGCAGGCATCTGCAATCTCGCCCAGGTTATGGGGCGGGATATTGGTGGCCATGCCAACCGCAATGCCCGTGGCACCGTTGACCAGCAGGTTTGGGATGGCAGAGGGAAGCACGGTCGGCTCAGTAAGAGTCCCATCAAAATTATCCGTGTAGTCCACCGTGTCCTTGCCGATATCCGCCAGCAGGTCCAGTGCCGGGGGGGCGAGACGGGCTTCGGTATAACGCATTGCAGCCGGAGGATCACCATCAACGGAGCCGAAGTTGCCCTGTCCGTCCACCAAAAGTGTTCGCATGGAGAAGTCCTGCGCCATGCGCGCCATGGCTTCGTAAACGGACTGGTCTCCATGCGGGTGGTATTTACCAAGCACCTCGCCAACAATGCGTGCTGACTTGCGGTAGGGGCTGTCGGTTCGGATGCCCATGTCAAACATGGCATACAGGATGCGACGCTGGACGGGCTTGAGGCCGTCACGCGCATCGGGCAGTGCACGTGCCACGATAACGCTCATGGCATAATCGAGATATGCCTGCTGCATTTCCTGGTCGATGTCAATTTTCCGTACAAGGCCGAGTTCCATAAATCACTCCATAAAAATCACCCCCGGGGAGCACTGAGTTCACAATGGAGCAGTTGATAAGTCTTGTTCCGGTGCACTCCGCGGTGAAAAACTTGTTCTATTAATCGTTCCTATCTTACGGGGAAAGGGGGAAAGCGTCAAGGAGAAAAAACAAGGGCGGCCAAATGGCCGCCCTTTGGAATTATGGGTTGAATGTGATCGTTTTTTCAAGACATGTTCCGAGCAGGGCATCCTGTGAACAAAGGGTAAAAATGGCAGTGAAGTTATGACCGGAAGGATCATATGCGAGTTGTCCAGGACTGATGTTTGCCACATGCCCGCCTTCCCCAGGCTCCAGGTTCAGCTGGTTGCTTTCAATGGTACACCCCTCATAGCTGCGAAAACTATCCAGGGTATGGGTGGTGGTGGTAGAGGTCGTATTATCTTTGACTGTGATCCGTATGGATTCCCATGTGACACTGCCAGTATTATCCACCTGGAATTGGAAAGCATGTTGAGGCGCACATGAAGTGTTATCGACGAAAGAGACGGAGAAATTTGGAGCTGGGGTTAAGGTTGCTTTTGGTGTGGGTGTGGGCGGCGGATTGATGGATGGGAGACCAGCAGTATTCCCAACCACCGTTGCGTACTGTCCCCACAACCAGCAGGTGATGGCCGGGTTGGAGGGCAGCTTGATGATCCAGTAATCGCTATAAATGGAGCGCCCAACCACTTCGGCTGTCTGCCCAACATTTACCACACCAATTTTATCGTAGGGTGTGCCCGGCCCGGACCGGCAATTGGTTTGGACCGAGACACTGACCATGGGGACAGTGGGGGTGATTGTGAAGGTGGGGGTGGGTGTAAGGGAAGGCGTGTAAGTAAATTCCGGTGTATTGGTCGCCAGGGCTGCCATGGTGGAATTTACTGCAAATGCAAGGGCGGTCTGGGCTGCATAGGTGGAAGCGACAATCTCGGCGAGCTGGGTTTGGGCAACAACTGCCGGATCCGGACTATCGCCGCCGATCAAGGGAATCCCTGCTGGCAAGTTACAGCCGGAAGTGAAAATCAGGAATAGCCAGGGTGAAAATCACCGTGAATTTTTTCCAGTTCATGCTGACCTCTCTTTTAGAAAATTGGTGTTGCACAAATATCATACATTTTTTTATCATCAAAAACAAGCGCCAAACAAAACGAGGCGACCATTGGGCCGCCTCGTGATAGCTTGTTTGAAGTCACTCCCCATCAACAACCAGGTTGGATGTGATGACTGAGTTTTCCTACATGAGGAGGATATTTTCGCCCATTGAGCAACTAGTCTGATGCCCCCGCATCGGGGATTTCCGTCCACTGCGAGGAACCTGCCTGGGCAAGCGCCTTCTCGACCACGGCGAAGCGGCCGTGCACAAAACCGGTGCCGGCAGGGATCAGCTTCCCGATGATGACGTTCTCTTTCAACCCATAAAGCGGGTCGGTGGAGGAACCGATGGCAGCGCCAGCCAGCACCTTAATGGTGTGCTGGAAGGAGGAGGCTGAGAGGAATGAGTCGGTGCTCAAAGAGGCTTTGGTGACTCCCAGCAGCAATTCATGGAATTTTGCAGGAGTTTTCCCTTCAGCCAGGAGCTGTTCATTGACCCTCTGGACTTCCAACCGTTCGACAGCATCGCCAGGCAGGTAACGAGTGTCACCCGGGCGGACAACCTGCACCTTGCTCAACATCTTGCGGATGATGACCTCGAAGTGCTTGTCATGGATATTCTGACCCTGGGAGCGGTACACCTTCTGGATCTCGGTCATCAGGTACATCTGGCAGGCTTCCCTTCCCTGGACGCGCAGCACCCGGTGGGGATTTAGCGATCCTTCGGTCAGAGGTTGACCATCTTCGACATGATCCCCATCCTTGACCAGCAGGCGCAGGGTGGTGGGAATCTCATGCTCGATCTCCTCCCGTTGTTCGCGGGAGACGTAAACTTTGCGCTTCTCGATGCGAACTTTACCGGCATGCTCTGCTGCGATGGTGGCATCCTCCAAAGTGGCAATGATGTCACCGGCTTTGATCTCGGTTTCATCCTTGACCTGGATCTTCCATTCCTTGGGAACATCGAACTCATCATGGATCATTTCACTTTGTTCGACGCGGACAAGACGCATGTCAGCATATTTATCCGACTGGATGATGCGAACCGTGCCCTTGATCTCGGCAACGACGGCTTCACCCTTCGGTTGTTTACGAGACTCGAAAAGTTCTTCCACGCGCGGCAGGCCGGTGGTGATATCGCCGCCGGCAGCCACACCGCCGGTATGGAAGGTGCGCAATGTCAATTGCGTGCCAGGTTCGCCGATGGACTGGGCAGCCACGATCCCGACCGCCGATCCCATTTCGACCATGGTGCCGCGGGCCAGGTCAACGCCATAGCATTTGGCGCAGATCCCGTGGGTCAATTCGCAAGTCAGTGCAGAACGCACCTTTACTTCAACAACATCAGCTACGGAAATCTTGCGTGCCAGGTCCCGATCGAGGATGTCATCCGGTTCTGCCAGGACTTCTCCCGTTTTCGGATCCAGTACTCGCTCTGCAGCCAGGCGGCCATACAAGCGTGACGCCATCGATTGCCCCGCAACGTCGTCCTTCCTGCGGATCCAAACTCCATTGTGAGTGCCGCAGTCGGGTTCGTTGATGATGATATCCTGGGCAATATCCACCAGGCGGCGGGTGAGGTAACCAGCGTCTGCGGTTCGCAGGGCGGTATCAGCCAGACCCTTGCGTGCGCCGTGCGTGGAGATGAAGTATTCCTGGGCTGTCAGACCCTCGCGGAAGTTGGAACGGATCGGCATGGGAATGATGCGTCCGGATGGGTCAGCCATCAGACCGCGCATACCCGCCAACTGCGAAATAGGACCGAAGCCACCCTTGGTGGCGCCAGAGTTAGCCATGGTGGACAGGTTGCCATCCGGGTCCAGGGCATCACGGACCGATTTGGCAACGTCGGTGGTGGTTTGCTGCCAGATCTGGATAATGCGTTCATTCTGTTCCTGCTCGGTTAACAACCCGCGCCGGAAATCTCTCTGCACCAGTTCAACATCCTTGAGCGCTTTCTCAATGATCACCTGTTTTAGAGGGGGAACTGTAATATCAGAGACCGCGATGGTCGTACCGGATCGCATCGCATATTCGAAGCCAATGCGCTTGATCCCGTCAGCGGTTTCAGTGGTCACATCCTGACCGTAAAGTTCGTACACCTCGGCAATCAGGTCTTTTACTCCACCCTTTTCCAACTGTCGATTGATAAATTGAACTTTTTCCGGCAGGATGCGGTTGAAGATGACACGCCCAACAGTGGTCTCGATGATGCGGGTTTCCGCTTCAGGAAGACGATTTTCCTCCTCATCGTACCAGGTGGTCAGACGCGCTTTGATCTTGCTGTGAATATCCACCTGATCCAACTGGTAAGCCAGGTCAACGTCATCCATATCGGAGAAGACACGTCCATCGCCCTTGTGGGGTTTGGAGTGCAGCATGGTCATATAGTAAACGCCCAGGACCATGTCCTTGGAAGGACCAATGATCGGTTCACCATCAGCAGGCTTGAGCAGGTTCTTGGACGCCAGCATCAAGCGGCGGGCTTCCTGGACGGCCTTATCAGACAGGGGCACATGCACAGCCATCTGGTCGCCGTCGAAGTCAGCGTTAAAGGCGGTACAGACCAGCGGGTGCAGCTGGATTGCCGAACCTTCGATCAGGATCGGTTCAAATGCCTGGATACCGAGACGGTGCAGGGTTGGAGCACGGTTCAACAGGACCGGTCGGTCCTTGATGACTTCTTCCAGCGCTTCATAGACCTCGGGGCGGTTGCGCTCGATGAACCTGCGTGCGCCTTTGACATTGGCTGCATAGTTATGAGATACCAGGCGGGAAATCACGAACGGGCGGAAGAGTTCCAATGCCATGCTTTTCGGAAGACCGCATTGGTAGAGTTTTAACTGCGGACCTACCACGATCACGGAGCGGCCGGAATAATCCACGCGCTTGCCAAGCAGGTTGCGGCGGAAGCGGCCTTTCTTGCCCTTGAGCATGTCACTCAAGGAGCGGAGTTCCCGCCGGCCGCGGCGGCTGAGTGCCTTGCCGCGCTGGCTGTTGTCGATCAGGGAATCCACAGCTTCCTGTAACATGCGTTTTTCATTGCGGACGATCACATCTGGAGCGCCAAGTTCCAGCAGACGCTTCAGACGATTATTGCGGTTAATGACACGGCGGTACAGATCGTTCAAATCAGAAGTGGCAAAACGACCACCGTCCAATTGCACCATCGGGCGCAGATCGGGCGGGATAACAGGCAGTACGGTCAGGATCATCCATTCCGGGCGATTACCGGAACGGCGGAATGCTTCAACAACCTTTAACCGGGAGGTGGCCTTCTTGCGCTTCTGCTTGGATTTCGTTGTTTTTACTTCGTGCCAGAGTTCTTCTGAAAGTTTATCAAGATCGAGCCGGCGCAGGATATCGTAGAAAGCTTCGGCACCCATGTCTGCGCGGAAGACCTGCCCCCAGCGTTGCTTCAGTTCGCGATAGCGGGTTTCACCCAGGAAGGTGAACGGGCGAAGTTCCATCAACTCGTCGCGTTGTCGGGCATTTGCATCGTGACTGGTGGAGGTCTGGTCTTCCAGCTGGCTGCGCAATTCGTTCATCTGTTCGTCGGCTACAGCCTTGATCGTCGCAGCATCTGTTTTTACGGCTTCCAAAGCGCGCGATTTTTCGTCTTTGAGTTCGTTTTCGATCGCTTCCAACCGTCCCTGGACAAACTTTTGGACTTTGCCAAGATGAGTGGCACCAACCTTGATGCCCGCATCCACGATCACCGTGGCGGTGCTGCCAAAAACGACAGCTTCTTTGAGCACTTTGCCTTTGTTTTCCTGGAGATAACCTTCAAGTCTCTGTCCTTCCTGTATGATCGGTTCCAGCTTGGCGGCAATCTGCTCGTCATATTGGTGTTCCATCTCAACCCGGCGGGTCTGGATCTCGGCCTGTTTTTTATCGCGAGCTGTCTTGATCTCGGCAATCTTGGAATTTATGACTGCAGCCTGCTCGCGTTCGGAAACAGAGATCTCATCTTCCAGGCGCTTAAGTGCTTTTTGGCGGGCATCCTCGTCCACATAACTGACGATATATTGAGCAAAGTACAAAACGCGGTCCAGGTTGCGGCGGGAGATATCGAGCAGCATCCCCAGATAGGAAGGAATACGCCGCGTGTACCAAATGTGGGCGACAGGTGTCGCCAACATGATATGACCCATGCGCTCGCGGCGCACGGATGAGCGGGTTACTTCAACTCCGCACTTATCGCATGTAATTCCTTTATAGCGGGGGTTTTTATATTTGCCGCAGTAGCATTGCCAGTCACGGGTGGGTCCAAAGATGGCTTCACAAAACAGGCCATCTTTCTCCGGGCGCAGGCGTCGGTAATTGATGGTTTCGGGTTTTAGAACTTCACCGTAGGACCAGGTAAGAATGGTTTCCGGGGAAGCAAGACTGATACGTAATGAAATTAGTCCCTTGGTTTCCACTAGGCCGTCTCCTCATCTTGCTAAATTGAAACCTGCGACTGACCGCCCTCGCTCCAACATTCAAGTGATGCCAGAGACACACAAAAGCAAGCGCTTCGAAGCCTTTGCTTCAAGCGCTCGCTAAATGTCGCAGATAATAGTCATATCTCAATGGAGCCGAATTATACTTGTATGGTCTGATTTGGTCAAGAGGTGCCTTCCTGGAGTACAAAATAGACTCCAAACCCAAATTTTAATCGAATTTTAACAATTGAATTACATCCTGCAGTGCGGCATCAAAAACCTCCTGCATCGTTTCCTGAGGTACCTGGTAACGACCACCAAAAGACCCATCGCCGTATACCTTTCGAACCGTTTGCGCATCCAGGATATCGGAAGGGACATGCGGTGAGATTTTTTCCCCGCTCAGGCAGATCGGACACGATGGTAAATGGGAAAGCCTCGAGCCAGTTGGCGTGACCTGGCTTGATCTCGTGGTGCAGGGCCACCTGCTCCACGCTGTGAGCCATCCACCATGAATACCACTGCATTTTCAAATCCGGCAGGATATTTACAAGTTCTGTCAGGCGAATCTTCAGGCCATTATTGCCGCCATGCCCATTCAGGAAGAGCATGCGTTTGAAGCCCTGCCCATATGCTGAACGGACAATATCCTCCACTGCGTCCATCAGCGTGGACAGCCGCAAGCTAAAGGTGCCCGGATAGCTGGTGAAGTATGGGCTGGAACCAAAGTTCATCGGTGGAGCAACCAGCACCCCGGTTTGATTGGAGGCGGCATCCGCCAGCGCAAGTGGGATCTTTACATCAGAAAGCAGGGAAAGGTAACCGTGCTGCTCACACGCACCAACGACCACCATCAAGCGATCATCCTGCTTGAGATATGCTTCCACATCCATCCAGTTTAATTCTTCGATTCGCATATCGCTATTATAATCTTCATGTGAACGAACAAATTCCAATCCCAGCGTTATTCCTCGAAAGGATGTCCCATTTCCTCGGCGACGAATATCCCGCATTCGCCGAGGCCCTGACTCTCGAACCCATCCGCGGTCTGCGGGTGAATACGCTCAAACTTGGGGCTGCTGAGTTTCAGAAAATCACACCATTCCCCCTTGGAGACAAGGTGGCATGGTGTGATTCTGCCTTTTCATTACCTGCTTCCCCAGTAGCAGTGAGAGAGAAGAAAGAAATAATTGAACCCGGTAAGCACCCGTTTCACACAGCGGGACTGTATTACCTGCAGGACCCATCCGCCATGTCGGCTGCTGAATTGCTGAACCCGCAACCTGGCGAGCGCATCCTGGATCTTGCTGCTGCCCCAGGAGGGAAGACCACGCACATCGCCTCCCTGATGCAGGGAAAAGGTCTGCTGGTGGCGAACGAGATCAAGACCAAGCGGTTAAACCACCTGGTGGTCAATGTGGAACGCTGGGGTGCCCCCAATGTTGTGATAACCAATGAGACCCCCGAACGGGTCGCCGACCATTTTGGTGCCTATTTCGACAGGGTGCTCGTGGACGCGCCCTGCTCCGGGGAGGGAATGTTCCGCAAGGACCCGGGAGCGCGGCTCGACTGGTCTGAGGATATGATAGCCGGCTGCGCTATACGTCAAACAAATATTCTACGAGTGGCTGCCCACCTGGTTCGCCCGGGAGGGGTTCTATTCTACTCAACCTGTACCTTCGCCCCCGAAGAAGATGAAGCAGTGGTTGCTCGCTTTATCCAGGACCACCCCGATTTCGAGGTGGAAACCCTGCCCCAGTTGCCGGGATATATGCCAGGACGTCCGGATTGGTTGTGGTTCAACAAGATAAATAAAATTGCATGGGAAGAGATGAATTCCCTGAGCGGTGCGGTGCGGCTCTTCCCCCACCGGGTGATTGGGGAGGGACATTTTGCCTGCCGCATGAAGAGAAAAGAAGGTCCTGACAATGAGTGGTCATCCTCGTGGCGCCAGGTTAGAATTCCGCCACCGGAGTGGAAGATCTGGCAGGCATTCCGTGAGGAAACGCTGGGCATTGAATTTCCCTCCGAGCGTTTACGGTTGCAAGGGGACCGGTTGTACTATGTGCCGGAAGAAATGCCTGACCTAAAAGGTCTGCGTGTGACCATCCCCGGTATTTGGCTGGGAAATATCAAAAAAGAGCGTTTCGAGCCAGCCCATCCGCTGGCGGCATATCTCCAGCCTGGGCAGGGGCGCAATGTCCTTGAGCTCCCGGCAGACAGCCGCGCAATGTCTGCTTATTTACGCGGCGAGACCCTGCCATCGCAGGGACAGCCTGGCTGGGTCCTCATTACCGCAGATGGCTGGCCTCTCGGCTGGGGGAAGCGGGTGCAAGGAGTGGTGAAGAATCACTTTCCCAGGGGCTGGCAAATCTATTCTTAAGAGGCAGAATGCACGAAAAACGGTTCGAAGGTGATATCTCCCGGCTGCGCAATCCTGAAAGAATCGCCAGGCTTGAAGTTGAGCGGGTCGTCGCCATTTGTCTGAAAGACGTTCGAAATAGGACTGTCCTGGATATTGGCACGGGGACCGGAGTTTTTGCGGAGGCGTTTTCCAGAAGCGGATGTTCCGTTACGGGAGTGGATGTAAATGCAGAAATGCTTCCAGCAGCCAGGAGCTTTGTGCCCTCAGCGACCTTTTGCGAAGCAGAGGCTGAAAAGCTGCCATTTATCGATGCCAGCTTTGACCTGGTCTTCATGGGGTTACTCCTGCACGAATCGGACGAGCAGTCCCAGGTGCTTATTGAAGCTCGTCGCCTGGCACGCGTGCAGGTGGGGATACTTGAATGGGCATATCGCCAGGAGGATATTGGTGCACCACTTATCCACCGCCTGGCTCCGGATATCCTGGAAAAATTGGCGGAAAACGCAGGGTTCAACAATATGGAAACCATTCCACTGAACACACTTGTATTTTACAGGTTGGCAGTGTAGCTGCAGTGTTGATTGTGAAAATAAAAGAAGTGGCGACCAATTGGTCGCCACTAATGCTTAAACCACGATATTAACCAACTTCTTCTGCGCCACGATCACCTTTTTCGGCTGCTTCCCTTCCAGGTATTTCCGGACGATATCACTCGCCAGTGCCGCGGTTTTTATATCTTCCTCACTGGCATCCGCCGGGAGGACAACCCGATCGCGTAATTTACCGTTCACTTGCACGGGGATCGTGACCTCAACCTCCCGGGTGGCTTCTTCATCTACGGTCGGCCAGGGCTGGTCGTGGATGGAATATTTCCGACCGGTCTGTTCCCAGAGTTCCTCTGCGATGTGTGGGCATACGGGAGCCAGCATGCGCAGGTAGATATCCACAGCCTCATTCCATTCGGGTGTGCCATAAGCTCCGGATTCCCTGGCCTTGGTCATTTCATTAAATAGTTCCATCAATCCGGAAACGATCGTGTTGAACTCAAATTGCTTAAAATCGCGCGTGACTCTTTTCAACATCTGGTGGACGCGACGGCGCAGCATCCGCCTGGTTTCGTCGGAAATGTCTCCAGCCCCAGCATGGGTTGAATCGGTGACCAGTGCCCAAACCCGCCTCAGCCAACGGACAGTCCCATCTATACCGGAGGGATTCCACGGCGCGCCCATATCCCAGCGGGCGAAAAACATCAGGAAAGCGCGCACTGCATCAGCCCCGTAGCGTTCCACCAGTTCATCGGGAGCCACAATGTTGCCGCGGCTCTTCGACATCTTTTCGTTGTCTTCCCCCAGGACCATACCCTGGTTGCGCAATTGGATCATTGGTTCGGGACCTTCGGTGATTCCCATATCGCGCAGCGCTTTATGGAAAAAGCGCGTGTAGATCAGGTGCATGTTGGCGTGTTCAATGCCGCCGGTATAGGTATCAACCGGCATCCAATAATCATACTCTTTCGGGTCGAACGGAGCCTTGTCGTAGTGGGGAGACAGGTAGCGCAGGTGATACCATGACGAACACATGAATGTGTCCATCGTATCGGTTTCCCGTTCGGCCGGATCACCGCAAACCGGGCATTTAGCCTGTTTCCAGGTTGGGTGCAGTTTCAGCGGTGATTCACCTGTGGGTCGCCAGGCAACGTCTTCAGGCAGCAGTACCGGCAGTTCGGTGTCAGGTACAGGGTTCCAGCCATCCTTTTCACAATAGATCATCGGGATGGGCGCGCCCCAGTAACGCTGGCGCGAGATCAGCCAGTCGCGGCAGCTTGTAGTTAACGGAACCTTTCCCAATGCCTTTTTCGGTAATAAATTTCACCGCGGCGGGAAAAGCTTCGTCTGCCGATGTTCCGGTCAGTGGTCCTGAATTGACCATTTTTCCGGAGGCTGGAACCGAGGCGGGCATGGTTGCGCCATCCAATTGAGGCATGTCGTCAGGCTGGATCACAACCCGGATCTCGATCCCGTGTTTTCGGGCAAACTCGAAGTCCCGCTGGTCGTGCGCCGGGACAGCCATGATGGCTCCCGTGCCATAAGTCATCAGGACGTAGTCCGCGATCCAGATGGGAGTCCTTTCGCCATTGACCGGGTTAATGGCATACCCACCGGTGAACACCCCAGTCTTTTCCTTGTCCACGGCTTCGCGGTCGATATCTGACTGGCGAGCCGCCTGAACCTTATAAGATTCGACCTCGTCGTGATGCTCCTGTGTGGTTATCTTGTCCACCAGAGGGTGCTCGGGAGATAGCACCATGAACGTGACACCCCACAGGGTGTCTGGACGGGTGGTGAAAACCGTGATCCCGGATTGGGAATCATTTGTTTGAGCAGCCCCGGATTGCTTCCCGTACACTAGATCAGCCAGCGGGAAGGTCACTTCAGCCCCCTCGGATCGTCCGATCCAATTGGTCTGCAATAGCTTTACCCGTTCCGGCCAATCCATCCCTTCGTAATTCAGCAACTCATCCGCATAGGCGGTGGTCTTGAAGAACCATTGCGAGAGGTTTTTCTTGATGACCGGTGTGCCGCAGCGCTCGCAGTGCCGGTCATCGCCCCAGACCTGTTCGCGGGCCAGGGTGGTATTATCGTGTGGACAAAAATCCACCGGCGACATCTTGCGATAAGCCAGGCCGTGCTTGAACAGCTGGATGAAAAACCATTGGGTCCACTTATAAAATTCCGGGTTGGATGAAATTGCCTCCCGGCGCCAATCCCACATGGCACCCATTGATCGCAATTGTTTGCGCATCCGTTCGATGTTTTCATACGTCCGCTTCATTGGGTGGATGCCGTCCTTGATGGCGGCATTCTCCGCCGGGAGTCCGAAGGCATCAAAACCGATGGGCAGCATCACATTAAACCCATTCATGCGCATAAAGCGGGCATGCGCGTCTGAAGGGGTAAAGGCATACCAGTGACCAATGTGCAGGTCACCGGAGGGATATGGCAGCATGGTCAGGGCGTAATGTTTGGGTTTGCTCTCGTCAATGTCGGCGTGGTATAGCCCATCGACTTCCCATTTGGCTTGCCATTTTTGTTCTATTTGAGAAGGAATATAGTCGTTCATTTCAACCTCGATGCCCTAAAACTTGAATGATTGTAATTTCCAACGAACACTCGGATATCATGAATTTAGAAACCCTTTAGGGGGCGCACGAGAAGGCAGGCCTGGATCCCTGGTCTGTAAATGGTGTTTGCGAACATTGCATGCCTCCTTTACTAATCTTAACAAAAAACCCCTCATCCACTCAGGGACGAAGGGTTTAATCTCCGCGGTACCACCCAGATTACGTTATCTCATTTACCAGCCTGCAACCTTCACATTTTGTACCGGCTGAAATGATAACCTGCAGATTCGACAACGTCACTCTAATGCTGTAACGGGCTGTCCCGGCGCTGACTACTTGATTCACCAGCGCAGTCTCTCTTGCGAGGGCAGGCGAGTTCGGTCTTGGAGCGCTCCCGCATGCGCTGTGAAGGGCTTCCACCTCGCTTTCCCTTCTCGCTGACGGGATGACCTACTACTCCTGTCTTAACCTTAAATATTTTGCTGATTATAGCACAATCGCGATAAGGTCTTTATCGCGATTGCCTGTGGACCCAGCGAGATTCGAACTCGCGACCTTCTCAATGCCATTGAGACGCGCTCCCAACTGCGCTATGGGCCCATAATTTCGATTTCAATAGGCAGTAAGCAGAAGGCAGGCGCTGGAATTGCCTGCTGCTTGATACAGTTGCCTGCTGCCCACGGACTGTGGACCTGAGGGGATTCGAACCCCTGACCTCCTCAGTGCGATTGAGGCGCGCTCCCAACTGCGCTACAGGCCCATTCTTGGGCGAACGGTATTCTACCTGAGTGAGGAAGGAATGTCAAGGAAACCTTCAGAGCGATTAAACATGGACATTTCCCAGGGGTTCCACCTCTCAGCAAAACCGTGTCATCACGCTTCATTCAGGAACGGCTGCCTTGAAATAGACGCTGAAATGTCGAATTCACCGCGACCTGCCATGGAAATATCCATCACGATAAATCAAAAATGCATAAGTTGAGAAAATATTAAGTTCATGAATTTCATTTATTGGGCTTAGCCAGGACAGAATGGATTCGTGCAGCGAGTTGGTCGGGAGCAATGGGTTTCAAAAGGTATTCCAACGCTCCTGCATCAAGACCAGCCTTGATCTCTGAATCCTGCCCCCTGGCGGACAGGAAAATGACGGGGATGTTCTTCAAGTCTGGATCAGCCTTGATGGCAGCACAAGCTTCATAACCGGTCATGCGCGGCATGCGGACATCCATCAGGATCAAATCGGGAATTTCCTGCCTCGCCAGAGTTACAGCTTCTTCTCCATTGCTGGCAGCGACAACTTCATAGTTGGCAAACCGCAGGGAAAATATCAGCAGGTCGCGCAGATCACGTTCATCTTCTGCTATCAGGATTTTCGTCATTTGTGCCTCCGACTCAAACAGGTGATGGTGAGTGGAAACCGGGAACGAAAGGTGCAAAATGGGACGTAAGCATATCATTCACTAATCGGATTTAAGTTGACCTCGATCGAGCAAGTTTCATCACCCGCTGCAATACATTTTCTCTCTTCGACAAGGTAGTATTTCCCACCGCTTATCCAGGAAAAGACCTCCTGAAGGAATCCAACTGCCAGGGTACAACACGGACCATCCGATTCTCTTGTCCGGCAAAACGGACAAGTCCCGGTGTGCCAGGAAATAGTATTCCCTTCAGTCTCAAGGGTGACATGCTGGGCAGTGGAACCATTAATCAACCCGGCGAGTGCTTCACAGCCGGATTTTATGCGGGAGTGCAATGGTAAAAGACGAAAAGAGAGGTCGGTCACCCCAAGTTCAAACCCGAATTTCTGCAGGGCATATTTCAAACAGGCACGTCCAATGCGGTGCGAGATGCCGCGACCGGCACGGAGACCGTATACATTTTCAAGGGCAACCTGGATCGCGCCCAGGCTTGTTTCCGGGAGTATATATGCATGGTCAGTTATGTGATCCTGGTCCACCCGTATCGGAACCTGAGCGAGGTTCAGAATGGCATTTACCTCATCTTGTCCCAGGATCTCCACCATCGCAAGCATTAATACCGTCCCCATGCGATCGAGATTGGTATTATTCGATATCGGTTTCATTAAGTGATTTCATTTATCTCGAAATAATATTTGACCGCAATTGAACCCCTCACCCCCCTTACCCAGTCGTCCAGAGATATGGCTTTGCAGTTGCCCAGGACCGTAACTTTGGCGATCAAGATTAGTGTATCAGTAACCAGGGTTAAAGCCGAAGTTGAAGTGGAAATGGAAAATCCTATTTCTTTTCAATTTCCATTTCAGCCAGGATCGTATAAAGCAGTTCCAGGAGAATCGCCTTGACCGAATTACGGTCGGTAGCCACACAGGAGATTAGTTTGACTTTGGAATCGAGCCGCAAGACGTGCCGCATGTCTTCGACATCCCAGGCATCCTTCATATCCTGCTTATTGGCTGCCACCACGTAGGGGGTTGGTGCGTAGGCATGAAATGTTTCCAGGATTGACCTTGCTTCGCGGAAGGTTTCCGGACGGGTACTATCCACCATGACGATAAATCCGAGCATGCCCTCAGACAGGATCTCCCACATAAAGTCGAACCGCCGCTGACCCGGGGTGCCGAAAAGATATAACACCAGGTTGTCGTCCACCGTAATGCGGCCGAAGTCCATCGCAACAGTGGTCGATTCTTTCACTGTTTTTTCCGAGGCTGAGGATATGTTCCGCTCTGTAGAGACAACGTCTATCTCGCTGACCGAGCGAATAAATTGGGTCTTTCCGGCATTAAACGGACCCGTGACGACCATTTTAACCGTTTGCATCAAAGCATTCCTCGTTACAGTTTAGAGGGAACGAATCCTGGTAATCAGACGATTAATTAATGATTTTTGTTCTTCTTTATCCTGCGTGGGGAAGACTCGCATGGAGGAGATTTTATTCATCCCGTCATCCAGCCGACAGGTTTCAACCAGCCCGGCTTCAAGCAAACCATAAACAATACGCCTGATCTCCAGATCATTCATCTGGGTGGCAGCAGCAATTTGCTTGATAGTGTTGGTTGGTTTAATATATGAAACCACCCGCCACTCTTCAACACTCAGGTTGACATTGCGCAGGTTGGTTCCCGGGTGATCTTTAAACTTGAGCGCCATTTCCAGGCTTGGGATTTCATCCTGTAATTGTTCCCATTCACGCATGTGACGGGAGCCTTCGATGATCAGGTTATCCAGGTCCAGTCGAACGCTGATGCGGTCTTCCGGGGGCAGGGAGTCGTTATCAAAATGAAAAAAACCTTCCACCCATGTAAACAGCCGCTGGGTGATATTCGTAAAATGCTGCTGGAGGTTGGTCAGGATGTCTTCCTGGGAAAGATATCCGGCGTTGATCAATAGTAAACCAAGTTCTTTGTCCGTAATATGGGCAGCACGCGATTGGATTGATTTATACTGTCCAGAGGAGATTTTTTTCGCTTTATATAAGACGAGAGCCAGGCTGCCATCTTCCTGGTCAATTTGAGCGTAAGCTAGTTTTCCATCACGGAAAGCAACCTTGGCCGTCTCGCTTGGTCCTTCGACCACAAGCATCCCGGTCTTACTGGCCAGTTTTATCAGGTTCAATAGTTGTGTGATGGTGAAGTCACGCAAATTGCCGCGCAGAGCCATGCAAATCCTCGGATGTAATCCAACATGGGACCTAGAATATTAAATGATTATACATGTAAGGATGGCATGCGTCAAAGGGACAAATTTATGAAAACCATCAGACCATGGAATTCCGGATTTGGAGGAGTAAAATCCACCGATTTATGCAAGAAGCAGTATAATTTTTGAATATCCTCCGAGGAGTTGGCATCGTGGCAAAAATATCAATCGTCTACTGCACTGTCTGACACTTTACCGACCGGGCCGTGAGCCTGGCACATGAATTGTTAAATCACATTGAACCGGAGATCGAGAGTATTACCCTGGTCCCATCCGATGGCAGCCGGTTCGAGGTGAGCGTAAACGATACGCTGCTGTATTCCAAACTCCAGACCGGTCGGCACGCCAATCAGGGCGAAGTTCTTGTACTGGTTACCGAATTCTTAAAAAAGAAATCGGATATCCGCTAACAAAATCCGTTTTTTCCGAGGGTGAAATGGCAAAAAAAGGCCGTGTCTTTTCCGGCATCCGTCCAACCGGTCGCGCTCACCTGGGCAATTACCTGGGCGCTTTCAAAAACTACGTCGCATTGCAGGATGAATATGAGTGCGTGTATTGCATCGTGGATCTGCATGCTTTAACCACAGTGGAAGATACTCTCAACCTGAAACAAAATACCTACGATCTGGCGCTGGATCTGCTCGCTGTCGGTATTCGCCCGGAAGAGACCATCCTTTTCGTCCAGTCACATGTTCCGCAGGTTACGGAGTTGCACACCCTGTTATCGATGGTCACACCGCTGGGAAAACTCACCGACCTGCCGACCTTTAAGGAAAAGGTCCGTCAGAACCCGAACAATGTCAATTATGGGTTGGTTGGATACCCGGTGCTGATGAGCGCGGATATTCTGCTTTACAAGACGGACCTCGTCCCGGTGGGTATCGATCAAGCTCCCCACCTTGAATTCGCCCGTGAAGTTGTGCGCTCATTTAATCACCGTTTCAATACCAGTGTACTGATCGAACCGCAAATGAAAGCCGCCGAAGTGCAGAAAGTCCTCGGCATTGACGGCAAAGAGAAAATGGGGAAAAGCCTGAACAACCAGATCGAGCTGGCTGCCACCCCCGAGGAGACCCTCCAACGGGTCATGATGATGGTGACGGACCCCCACCGCATAAAACGCACCGATCCTGGCAACCCGGATATTTGCAACGTATTTACCCTCCACAAAGTTTTCACATCCAAAGAAGATGTGGAAATGATCAACATAGAATGCCGCAGGGCTGGCATAGGCTGTGTGGATTGCAAGAAACGACTTGCCGAGAGTTTAAACAGAAACCTTGAACCTTTTAGAGCCAGGCGCGCCACGTTGGCAGCCCAGCCAGACCTGGTCCCTTCAATACTCTCCGATGGTGCCGCTCGCGCCAGGGTCATCGCCGAAAAGACAATGCAGGAAGTCCGGGCAGCTGTGCAATTACCCTAAGGCTTATAATTTGAAATTAATTCCATCCCTCCCAGGAATATGCGTGCCCTGATACAAAGAGTATCATCCGGAAAAGTCTCTGTTGAAGGGAAAACCGTTGGCGAAATCGGTCTGGGGCTGGTCATATTGCTTGGGATAGGACGGGGGGATACCGAGCAGCACGCGAAATACCTGGCAGGGAAAATTGCGTCCATGCGGATATTTGAAGATTCTGAAGGAAAATTCAACCTGTCACTCCTGGATGTTAAAGGGGCAGGGCTTGTTATTTCCCAGTTTACTCTCTACGGTGACACGCGCAAAGGAAGGCGACCCTCTTTTTCGGAGGCAGCCAGCCCTATGGATGCTGAACCCCTCGTAGAACGTTTCGCTGGCTTCTTGCGCGCCCAAGGAATTCCGGTGCAGACCGGCATTTTCGGTGCTCACATGCTGGTCAAGATTCAAAATGACGGTCCGGTGACCATGTGGCTCGAAAATTAAGAAGGGCGCTGCGGTAATCTAAAATCGTGCGCTTGACGTTATAGAAAGGTTGTGCTAGTATCACCCTAGGATTTAATTAAATGGATAGTCCGTTTTAAGGAGGAGAACATGGCCAAGAAATTTTCGGTGATCTTTGTTTTGGGGGTGATTGTATTATTGTTGCTGGTCTCATGTCAGCGCGCTGCTTCTCAATCACCGCAAGGTTCCCTGGCAACACCCACCGGAGGATCTGCTGCCACGAAGACCCTTCCGACCGACATCGGCCAGGTTCAAATGATCGGGACAACCATGATGTTGCGGACGATGACGGCTGTCGCCCAAACACAGGGGGCTTCAACTCCTTTAGCAGTTACCTCGAATCCCACTTCGACACCATTTGGCACCCCCGCTTCCGTCATTCCCCCCACCGGAGTTGCCTCCACCCCGCTACCCGGCACAACGCCTATTATCATCGTGTCCACAGCCACACCCGGCAGACCCGGAACATACACGCTCATGCCGGGCGAATATCCATACTGCATTGCCCGGCGCTTCAATGTCAACCAGCAGGAACTTTTATCTGCCAACGGGCTGAGCGAGTCACAGCTCTTGCAGCCGGGAGAGGTCTTGAACATTCCGCAAAGCGGCAATCCCTTTGTGGGTCAACGCTCGCTTCATTCTCATCCGGGTGTCTTTACAGTCTCTTCATCCAATGAAACCATTTATGCTGTAGCCTGCTATTTTGGAGATGTCGATCCAACTCAAATCATCGCTGCCAACAACCTGACATCCCCTTATGTGCTGCATATCAACCAGGCTCTAAACATTCCATAAAGGAATAATAACGTCAAACACCCAGGCAGATCCAGCCTGGGTGTTTTTTATGGAGAAACAATGGCATTCGAATTGTTGAAATCCGAGGTTATTTACCCAGGGCACGCCTTCACCATCCGCCGGGATACCATCCGCCTGCCCGGTGGTCGCGAGACCAGGTTGGATATCGTGGAACATATTGGCTCTGTGATCATCGTGCCCGTGGATGCGGACGGTAATTTACTTTTCGTCCGCCAATACCGGCACGCAGCCGGGCTGGACCTTTTGGAACTGCCTGCAGGGACATTGGACGAAAACGAAGCCCCCCTGGCATGCGCCAGCCGTGAAATTCGCGAAGAGACAGGCATGGCAGCAGGCAAACTGGACCTCCTGGGCGGGTTCTATCTTGCCCCAGGATATTCCACGGAATATATGCATGTATACCTGGCAACCGATCTGCATCCTGACCCCCTGGAAGCCGACGCGGATGAATTTCTTACAGTTGAGCGCTACCCTTTGGCAGAAGCAATGACAATGTTTGAACACGGTGAAATCGAGGACGGAAAGTCACTGGCAGCCATTCTCCTGGCTCGTAAACACCTGTAAAAATGAAAGATTTTACCTATTTTTATTGGTGACAAGTCGCTGTAGTATTTGTGTGGAATATTACTATCGCTGGGGAACCCGGGGGAATAAACTCATCAATTGGTAATAAAACCTTACACAGGTTTCTCTGTGTTATCCTAAATGAAGGAGTAAAGATATATGGAACGCCAAAAGGTCACGATTGACGGGAATGAAGCCACGGCTTCAGTCGCCCATCGCACCAATGAAATCTGCGCGATCTACCCGATTACACCCTCTTCCAACATGGGGGAATTTGCTGATGACTGGTCAGCCATAAAGCGAAAAAATATCTGGGGCACTGTCCCGCTTGTGATCGAGATGCAGTCCGAAGGAGGCGCTTCCGGTTCAGTCCATGGAGCACTCCAAACAGGGGCATTGACCACTACATTCACAGCCAGCCAGGGTTTGCTGTTAATGATCCCCAACATGTTCAAGATCGCCGGGGAATTGACCAGCACTGTTTTTCACGTTTCGGCGCGTACCGTGGCTACTCACGCTCTTTCCATTTTCGGGGACCATTCAGATGTAATGGCTGTCCGACAGACCGGCTGGGCATTGCTTCCTTCCGGATCTGTTCAGGAAGCGCACGATATGGCCTTGATCGCCCAGGCTGCCACCCTGGAAGCCCGGGTACCCTTCCTGCATTTCTTTGATGGTTTCCGCACCTCGCACGAAGTGGCGAAAATCGAGCAGTTGACCGATGATGATTTGCGGGCAATGATCGATGATGAACTCGTCAGGGCTCACCGGTCACGCGCCCTGTCACCCGACCATCCCGTCCTGCGCGGTTCCGCGCAGAACCCGGATGTATTCTTCCAGGCTCGAGAGACCATTAACCCGTTCTATACCAAGGTCCCGGGGATTGTCCAGAAGGCGATGGACAAATTCGCAAAACTCACCGGCCGCGCCTATCACCTGTTCGATTACATTGGCGCTCCCGATGCAGATCGCGTGATCATCATCATGGCCTCCGGCGGTGAAACTGCTGAAGCCACTGCGCGTTACCTGGTTGAGAAAGGTGAAAAAGTGGGTGTCATCCGTGTGCGTCTCTACCGCCCGTTCGACACTGTTGCCTTCCTCCAATCCCTGCCCAAGACCGTAAAATCCATTGCCGTGCTTGATCGAACCAAGGAACCCGGCGCCTCCGGCGAACCACTCTACCTGGATGTGACCAGCACCCTGTTCGAGAATGGTCGCCAGAATATTAAGGTTATCGGGGGACGATATGGGCTGTCTTCGAAAGAATTCACTCCAGCCATGGTCAAGGCTGTTTTTGACGAACTCAAAAAAGCGGCTCCAAAGAATCATTTTGTGGTAGGAATTAACGAGGATGTGACCCACACCAGCCTGGATTACGATCTGAATTTCTCAGTCGAGCACCCCGAGACCGTGCGCTGCCTTTTCTTTGGGCTGGGTTCAGATGGCACCGTCGGCGCGAATAAGAATTCGATTAAAATCATCGGCGAAGAAACCAATAATAATGCCCAGGGCTATTTCTACTATGACTCAAAAAAAGCCGGCACGTTGACGGTCTCACACCTGCGTTTTGGTCCCAAGCCGATCCAGGCTCCCTACTTGATCACCCCCAATACCGCCAACTTCGTGGCCTGCCACCAGTTCAATTTCCTTGAGCGCTTTGACTTTACCAAGTTCGCCCAGCCTGGAGCAGTCTTTTTGGTGAACAGCCTGTACGGTCCCGAAGAAATCTGGGACAAGCTGCCCCAGGAAGTTCAAAAAGATATCATCGGGAAGAAACTAAAGTTTTATACCATTAACGCCTACGATGTTGCCGAAAAGACCGGCATGGGCAGCCGCGTTAATACCATCATGCAGACCTGTTTCTTCGCCATTTCCGGCATCCTGCCGCGTGATGAAGCGATTGAGCAGATCAAGAAAGCCATCAAAAAGACATACGGCAAGCGCGGCGAAGCTGTCGTTATGAAGAATTATGCTGCCGTGGACCAGACCCTGGTCAACCTGCATGAGGTCAAGGTGCCCGATAAAGTTTCCAGCACCTTCACCCGCCGCCCGCCTGTTGCTGCAGAAGCGCCCGAATTTGTGCGCAATGTGCTTGGACCGATGATCGCCTTTGAAGGCGACAGCATCCCGGTCTCTGCCATGCCTGTGGACGGGACCTTCCCCACCGGCACGACCAAATGGGAAAAACGTAATATCGCCCTGGAGATCCCGGTCTGGGAAGCTGACTTGTGTATCCAGTGCGGCAAATGCGTCTTTGTCTGTCCGCACGCCGTCATCCGTCACAAGGTGTATGATAAAAAACTCCTTGAAAAAATGCCCGGAACCTTCAAGTTCATGGACTCCAAGTTCAAGGAATACCCTGGCATGGCTTATACCGTCCAGGTGGCGCCTGAGGATTGCACCGGCTGCACTTTATGCATTGAAGCCTGTCCCGCCAAGGATAAGACCAACCCTGCGCGCAAAGCCATCAATATGGCCCCGCAACCACCATTGCGTGAACCCGAGGCAATAAACTGGGAATTCTTCCTGTCCTTGCCGGAAATTGATCGCACCGCGATCAACCTGGGCACTATCAAGAACTCGCAGCTATTGATGCCATTATTCGAGTTCTCAGGAGCATGCGCGGGTTGTGGTGAAACGCCTTATGTTAAACTCCTGTCACAGTTGTTTGGTGACCGTGCAGTAATTGCCAACGCCACAGGCTGCTCGTCCATCTACGGCGGAAATCTGCCAACGACCCCTTACACTTTCAACAAGGAAGGACGCGGCCCGGCCTGGTCCAACTCTCTGTTCGAAGACAATGCCGAATTCGGCCTGGGATTCCGCCTGACGCTGGATAAGCAGCTCGAATATGCCAGCGATATCCTGCCTGGCTTCATAAATGAACTCGGACAGGAGCTTGTGGATGCCCTGCTTAAAGCTGACCAATCCACTGACCTGGGAATCAAGCAGCAGCGCGAACGAGTCGAAATCCTTAAGCAGAAACTTGCCGCTTCCAAAAACTCCCAGGCAAAGAACCTGGCAGCGGTTGCCGATTCATTTGTCAAGAAGTCTGTCTGGATAGTCGGTGGCGATGGTTGGGCGTATGATATTGGCTATGGCGGCCTGGACCATGTCCTGTCAACCGGCCGAAATGTCAATTTGCTTGTGCTCGACACCGAAGTCTATTCCAATACCGGCGGCCAGGCTTCCAAATCCACCCCGCGTGGGGCGGTGGCCCGCTTCGCGGCATCCGGCAAAGGTCTGTCAAAGAAAGACCTGGGATTGATGGCAATTGCCTACGGCTACGTTTACGTGGCACGGGTTGCCATGGGATATAGTGACATGCATACGCTGAAAGCCTTCATCGAAGCGGAAGCGTATAACGGTCCATCCATTATCATTGCCTACAGCCACTGCATCTCCCACGGATATGATATGTCCAAGGGACTGGAACAGCAGAAACTGGCTGTCCAATCGGGACTCTGGCCGCTCTACCGCTATGATCCTCGTCTTGCAGCGGAAGATAAAAACCCATTACAGATCGACTGTAAAGAGCCAACCGTTCCGGTTGAACAGTATATGTACAACGAAACCCGCTTCCGAATGTTGACTCAAAGTGACGAAGCTCGTGCAGAGAGTCTGCTCAAACTGTCGAGCGAAGATGCCAAGGCGCGCTGGAGCTTCTATTCCCAGCTGGCTGCCATGCACTACGGGAAATCAGCTGAGCAAAAATAATGCGTTCAAATGGGACAGAGAACTCCTCTGTCCCATTTTTTAATGAAACCTGGCAAAGGAGAGCATATGGTTGACCTGTCTACGACCTACCTGGGTCTCAAACTCAAGAACCCGCTGGTAGCTTCTGCGTCGCCGCTATCTGAAAATGTGGAAACCGTAAAAGAGCTGGAAGCGGCAGGGATTGGGGCGATCGTGATGTACTCGCTTTTTGAAGAACAGATCATCCACGAAAGCCTGGAGCTGGATCATTTCCTTTTCTATGGCTCAGAAATTTCCCCCGAAATCAATTCATTCTATCCCCAGAGTGGAAAGTACACCCTCAAAGCAGACTCCTATATCGAAAAACTGAAGAAAATCAAGCAGTCGGTAAATATCCCCGTGATCGGCAGCTTGAATGGAGTCTCCTCCGGCGGGTGGATAAAATATGCAAAAACCATTGAAGATGCGGGAGCCGATGCGCTGGAACTAAATCTATATTTTCTCCCCACCAACCCCGCGCAGACCTCCACCCAGATAGAAGAGAACTATATCAATCTGGTTCACGACGTGCGCATCAGCATCAAAATCCCGCTGGCAGTAAAACTCAGCCCCTTCTTCACCGCCATCCCCAATATGGCAAAGCGGCTGATCGAGGCAGGTGCCAACGGCCTGGTCCTTTTCAACCGATTTTATCAGCCGGATCTCGACCTGGAAGCGATGGAAGTCGTTCCGAACCTGATCTTGAGCACTTCAAACGAACTCCGTCTTCCTTTGCGCTGGATCGCCATCCTCTATGGGCAGATCAATGCTGACCTGGCGCTTACCACCGGGATCCACTCAGCTGAAGATGTAGTTAAAGCTACCATGGCAGGTGCAAGCGCGGCAATGATGACATCAGAATTACTTGCTCATGGTGTCAATCGTGTTCCGGTCATCCTGGGTGAATTGGCAGAGTGGATGAGCAAGCATGAATACGATTCGATCCAGCAAATGAAAGGCAGCCTGAGTCAGAAATCAGTCTCAGAACCAGCGGCGTTCGAACGTGCGAATTATATGAAAGTGTTAAATTCCTACAAATCCATGCCGTAACCGTAACCCTTTAAACACAAACAGCCCCTGCAATTGCAGGGGCTGTTTATTTCTATAAGTGCAGACGGAACCGGTTATTCAGTAGCTTCAGGTTCCCCGCCGGATTTCTTTTGACGATAAGTGATTCGCCCGCGGGTTAAATCATAGGGGGACATTTCAACTTTAACATGATCCCCGAGCAGGATACGGATGTAGTACTTGCGCATCTTGCCCGAAAGATAAGCCAAAACTTCATGCCCGTTATCAAGTCGAACCCGGAATTGTGTACCGGGTAAGGCTTCGATCACCAGCCCCTCAACCTGAATCTTATCTTCATTTGCCATAAAGCCTCCAGTCCCGTTCCGCTGGTTTATTCAAAATCTTTATAGGAGCGCCGCTTGTAACGTCGAATGGCCTTCTTTTGATCCATACGTCGTTGTTCACTCTTGGAAACAAACCAGCGTTTTCGGCGAACTGTGCTCAAGACACCGCTCTTCACGATCTTTTTGCGGAAGCGCTTGAGCAATTGATCTTGTGATTTATTGTTGCGTAAATTTACGACCGTCAACTGCCTCACCTCCTTCCATGTGGAGGAATAAAAAAACTCGGCTCATAACAGACCCAGCCGAGAACGTGTAATACCTGGATGAGAACCTTAACTATCATCAGGAATTTTGCGCTGTACACACTCCTTGATTGCCAAAGCAACTGATAAAACGGCAATCGATTCGGACTGGTCTGTGAACGAAAGGATTATACCTTATGATACAGAATGATGAGAAGAGAAAAGAAAAGTCCCTTTGGCAATGACCTACTCTCCCAGGCAGTTACCCACCAAGTACCATCGGCGCTGACGAGCTTAACTTCCGGGTTCGGGATGGGACCGGGTGTACCCTCGTCGCTCAAATCACCAAAGAGACTTATTCTCTCAATTGTAGCTGAATAGTTATTGTAATCGATGTAGGAACAATATCAAGTTCTCCGCACCACGCAAATAAGCCCTCGACCATTAGTACGGTTTAGCTCAACACATTACTGTGCTTACACACACCGCCTATCAAGCAGGTAGTCTACCTGCGGTCTTACTCCATTAAGGATACAGGGATCTAATCTTAGGGCAAGTTTCCCACTTAGATGCTTTCAGCGGTTATCTTTGCCAGACGTAGCTACCCAGCAATGCCGTTGGCACGACAACTGGCACACCAGAGGTCTGTCCACTCCGGTCCTCTCGTACTAGGAGCAGCTCCCTTCAAATCCCTTACGCCCACAGCGGATAGAGACCGACCTGTCTCACGACGGTCTGAACCCAGCTCGCGTACCGCTTTAACGGGCGAACAGCCCGACCCTTGGGACCTTGTCCAGCCCCAGGATGCGATGAGCCGACATCGAGGTGCCGAGCGAGATCGTCGATGTGAACTCTTGGATCTCACCAGCCTGTTATCCCCGGGGTAGCTTTTATCCGGTAGCCACGGCCCTTCCACTCGGATCCGTGGGATCACTAAGCCCGTCTTTCGACTCTGCTCGACGCGTTGGTCTTGCAGTCAAGCTCCCTTATGCCTTTACACTCTATGGGTGGTTTCCATTCACCCTGAGGGAACCTTTGGGCGCCTCCGTTACCTTTTAGGAGGCGACCGCCCCAGTCAAACTGCCCACCTGGCACGGTCCCCCGCCCGGATGACGGTGCGGGGTTAGGGTCTAAATGTAATCAGGGTGGTATTTCACCGATGACTCCACCGAGGCTAGCGCCCCAGCTTCAAAGTCTCCCACCTATGCTACACAGATCACACCCAAACTCAATGCCAAGATACAGTAAAGCTCCACGGGGTCTTTTTGTCCTGCTGCGGGTAGGCCGCATCTTCACAGCCATTTCAATTTCACCGGGTCCCTCGTTGAGACACTACTCTAGTTGTTACGCGGTTCGTGCGGGTCGGAACTTACCCGACAAGGAATTTCGCTACCTTAGGACCGTTATAGTTACGGCCGCCGTTCACCGGGGCTTCAGTTCAAAGCTTCGACTTGCGTCTAACCTCTCCCTTTAACCTTCCGGCACTGGGCACGCGTCAGCCCCTATACATCGCCTTACGGCTTAGCAGAGACCTGTGGTTTTGTTAACCAGTCACTAGAGCCATTTCACTGCGACCTGTCACCAGGTACCCCTTATCCCGAAGTTACGGGGTTAAATTGCCTAGTTCCTTAACGAAGGTTCTCCCGTTCGCCTTGGTATACTCTACCCATCTACCGGTGTCGGATTGCGGTACGGGCATCTGGAAATCAATGCTTAGAGGCTTTTCTCGGCAACAAGGCTCAACCACTTATGCCTCAAGGGCTCGCTATCGTCTCAGCTCGGCTTGCGGATTTTCCTACAAGCCTCAACACCTAAACGGATCGCACCAGCACAACCAATCACTGGCTGGCCTACCTCGTTGCGTCCCCTCATCGCTCCTTCCAGACGGTTCCGGAATGTTGACCGGATGTCCATCACCTACGCCTCTCGGCCTCGGCTAAGGACCCGACTAACCCGACGCGGAATGACCTGGCGTCGGAAACCTTAGATTTACGGCGAACACGGTTCTCACGTGTTTGTACGCTACTCATGCCTGCATTCTCACTTCCGCCCGCTCCAGCTGTCCTTACGGTCAACCTTCACTGCTGGCGGAACGCTCCCCTACCGACCTGCTTGCGCAAGTCCCATGGCTTCGGTACCAAGCTTAGCCCCGTTAAGTTTTCCGCGCAAGGTCACTAGACCAGTGAGCTATTACGCACTCTTTAAAGGGTGGCTGCTTCTGAGCCAACCTCCTGGTTGTTCCAGTAACCTCACCTCGTTTCCCACTTAGCTTGGATTTGGGGACCTTAGCCGATGATCTGGGCTGTTTCCCTTTTGACCCCGAAACTCATCTCCCGGAGTCCGACTGCCATGCTATGGAGTATCGGCATTCGGAGTTTGGTTGAGTTCGGTAAGCAGTAAGCCCCCTAGCTCATCCAGTGCTCTACCTCCGATACTAAACGCATGACGCTAGTCCAAAAACTATTTCGGGGAGAACCAGCTATATCCGAGTTCGTTTGGCATATCACCTCTACCCACAGCTCATCCCCTAACTTTGCAACATTAGTAGGTTCGGGCCTCCACGAGCGTTTAGACTCGCTTCGCCCTGGCCATGGGTAGCTCACCCGGTTTCGGGTCTAATCCCAACGACTATACGCCTTATTCAGACTCGCTTTCGCTACGGCTTCGGGTGTAACTCCCTTAACCTTGCCGCTGAGATTAACTCGCAGGCTCATTCTCCAAGAGGCACGCCGTCAGGCATAGCGCCGCGCACCCGGCTTTCGCCGGAGCACCGACACGCCATTAGCCCTTCGACTGCTTGTAAGCTTACGGTTTCAGGTTCTATTTCACTCCCCTAACAGGGGGACTTTTCACCTTTCCCTCACGGTACTTGTTCACTATCGGTCGCCAAGTGTATTTAGCCTTGGAGAGTGGACTCCCCAGATTCCCGCCGGATTAGCGTGCCCGGCAGTACTCAGGTATCCAGCGGAAGTCAGTCCATTTTCACATACGGGACTGTTACCCTCTTTGGTTGGCTTTCCCACACCATTCTGCTAACAGACTGATTTGTAACTTCCATATGCCAGACCCTACAACCCCGTCCGTGCAAGCACGGGCGGTTTAGGCTAATTCCCGTTCGCTCGCCACTACTAGGGAAATGGTCTCTTTTCCTCCGGGTACTTAGATGTTTCAGTTCCCCAGGTGCCCTTCTCTCGGTCTATGTATTCAACCGAGAGATACTGCAGGTTCGCTGCAGTGGGTTTCCCCATTCGGAAATCTCCGGGTCAAACGCCTGTTCACGGCTAACCGGAGCTTATCGCAGTGTCCCACGTCCTTCATCGGCACTTGGCGCCAAGGCATCCACCGTAAGCTCTTAGTAGCTTCTCCACGTGATGCGGAGAATTTAATACTGTTCGGCCTACATCAAAAAGATCAATAACTATTCGGTTGTCAAGGTTCTGTTCCTCTGGCCATTGCTTGCGGCAGTTCTTTCGCCGTTGACCGGCGATCAGTGTGCTCCACTTTTGTCAAGCACACGGATCGGCTGTCAACTTATTTTTTTCGACAAAGCGACCCGGCTCATCGCCGGGTCGCAGTATTACTCCCAAGCGTTCTGAGCTCAACTTCCTAATTTGCTTGCAGGATCGCCAACTTCAAACTTTTCGTCATCCTTTCCAACACAGCTCAGTGGAGATGGCGGGATTTGAACCCGCGACCTTCGCCTTGCAAAGGCGCTGCTCTCCCGCTGAGCTACATCCCCGAGCACTGCCTGAATAATTCAGGTGGGCCTGACTGGACTCGAACCAGTGACCCCAGTCTTATCAGGACTGTGCTCTAACCATCTGAGCTACAGGCCCGCTCAGGCCAGGCCTTGACAACTGAGAAGTGATAGGAAGCTTACTTATCGACTTTCACCCACCGCGGACGAAAGATTTGGTAGTAGAGCGCAGGTCTGCACGAATGCTGGACCTTTGCTCGGTACTCTAGAAAGGAGGTGATCCAGGCGCACCTTCCGGTACACCTACCTTGTTACGACTTCGTCCCAGTCACCGACCCCACCCTCGACAGCGCCCTCCTTGCGGTTAGGCTACTGGCTTCAGGTGTTGCCAGCTCCCATGACGTGACGGGCGGTGTGTACAATCCCCGGGAACGTATTCAACGCACTATAGCTGACGCGCGTTTACTAGCAACTCCGACTTCACACAGGCGGGTTGCAGCCTGTGATCTGAACTGAGGCCGGCTTTAGGGATTGGCTCTACCTCGCGGCTTAGCGACCCATTGTACCGGCCATTGTAGCGTGTGTGTAGCCCCAGATATAAAGGCCATGCTGACTTGACGTCATCCCCACCTTCCTCCGGCTTGATACCGGCGGTCCCGTATGACACTTGTAACATACGGCGAGGGTTGCGCTCGTTGGCGGACTTAACCGAACATCTCACGACACGAGCTGACGACAGCCATGCAACACCTGTGAAGGCTCCCTTGCGGGTCGGTCTGCTTTCGCTTCCCTACCACCAACATGTCAAACCTGGGTAAGGTTCTTCGTGTAACATCGAATTAAACCACACGCTCCGCTGCTTGTGCGGGGACCCGTCAATTCCTTTGAGTTTTAACCTTGCGGCCGTAGTCCCCAGGCGGTGAACTTATCGCGTTAGCTTCGGCACCGACGGCTTTGAACCCGCCGACGCCAAGTTCACATCGTTTACAGCTAGGACTACCGGGGTCTCTAATCCCGTTTGCTACCCTAGCTTTCGCGTCTGAGTGTCAGAAACAGTCCAGGAGGCCGCTTTCGCCACTGGTGTTCCTCCCGATATCTACGCATTTCACCACTACACCGGGAATTCCACCTCCCTCTACTGCTCTCAAGTCCGGTAGTATTGAACGACCTCTCCCAGTTGAGCCAGGAGCTTTCACATCCAACTTACCGAACCACCTGCACGCGCTTTACGCCCAGTAAATCCGGATAACGCTTGCCTCCTACGTGTTACCGCGGCTGCTGGCACGTAGTTAGCCGAGACTTATTCCTGAGATACTGTCCTTTCTCATCTCTCAGAAAAGCACTTTACGATCCGAAGACCTTCATCGTGCACGCGGCGTTGCTGGGTCAGGCTTTCGCCCATTGCCCAATATTCCCTACTGCTGCCACCCGTAGGTGTCTGGCCCGTGTTTCAGTGCCAGTGTGGGGGACCACCCTCTCAGGTCCCCTACCCGTCGTAGCCTTGGTGGGCCGTTACCTCACCAACTAGCTGATGGGACGCAGGTCCCTCCCAAAGCGCATTACTGCTTTAATCATCGGATTCTAAAACCGAAGATCACATGCGGTATTAGCAGTCCTTTCGAACTGTTATCCCACACTTTGGGGCAGGTCACCAACGCGTTACGCACCCGTTCGCCACTAAGAAGCTCTCCGTATTGCTACAAAAGCTCTTCGTTCGACTTGCATGTATTAAGCACGCCGCCAGCGTTCATCCTGAGCCAGGATCAAACTCTCCGCAAAAAATCACCTCTTGCGAGGTGTAAAGTTACGGATAGAACGACAGGCTTACTTCCTATCACTTTTCAGCTGTTAAGGTCCTGAAAACAAAGCGGGCTGAATTCTACCCGCGAGGCTCCATCCCCGTCAAGCCCCAGAGAGACAAAAACGCCGATGTTTTTCTTTCAACATCGGCTCGTCAGACTGCAACTTTTGCTGCTGTGTTTCTCTGACGTGAGACGTCGCTCTGTTGTAAACGATCTGTCCTTTCGGACGAGATCTTCGTGGGGATTAATGTGCTTGCCTATTATACGCATACGGGCTAAGTTGTCAAGCAATTTCGAGACCAATTTGGATTTTTTAAGGTTGTGCTTACTTTGACTTCCCAAACTGGAACGTCAACCGGCCCCTTATTACTCCATTTCCTGCCTCCCGGATAGGGCCCGCAGCAATGTATTCTGGTCGGCATATTCCAGGTCACCGCCGACCGGCAGACCGCGCGCCAGGCGCGTCACGCGCACGCCCAGCGCCTGCAGGCGCGGATACAGATATTGCGCCGTCGCCTCCCCCTCCATGGACGGGTTGGTCGCCAGGATGACTTCCTTCACACCGCCGCGCTGGATGCGTTCCAGCAGCGCCCTGATCTTCAAATCATCCGGGCCGATGCCTTCAATGGGCGAAAGGACTCCCTGCAAAATGTGATACTTGCCTTTATAGGCGCCGATGCGTTCCAATGCCAGCACATCCAGCGGTTCTTCCACCACGCAGATCAGTCGCGCCATCCCGCTGGCCGCTCTCGCAGATCTCACAGCGCTCACGCCCGGCGGAGGTGATATTGAAACATTCCTGGCAGAAAGCGATGCGGGTCTTGATATCCGTCAGCGCTTCCGCCAGTTGACCGGAGACTTCCTCCGGGGCGCGCAGGAGATAGAATGCCAGCCGGGAGGCCGTCTTCGGGCCGATGCCGGGCAGACGTTCAAGGGCAAAGATCAGGTTTTGGATCGGATCAGGTAACATGGCTTATTCCGGTGTCAAGTGTTACGTGTCAAGGTGTCAGGATCGTCCTGCCATCGGAGCAAGCTGCTGATTCGACACCGAAAACGTGACACTGGAAACTCTAGAACGGCAATCCTCCCGCCAGCGGACCCATGACCTGCTGCTGGAGTTCGCGCGACTTATCCAGCGCCAGGTTGACCGCGGTCAGGATCAGGTCCTGGAGCATTTCGGCATCGGCATCCTTCAACAGTTCGGGGGCGATCTCGACCGACTGGCATTTCTGGTCGCCGGTCATCGTCACCTTGACCGCGCCGCCGCCGGCCGTCGCGCTGACGGTCTCCAGGGCCAGCTGTTCCTGCGCCTCGGCCATTTGCTGCTGGAGGCGCTGGATCTGCTGCATCATTCCGGATTGTCCGCCGCACCGGCTGGACGATTGAAACCTTTGGCCATAATTACTCCTGGTGTCAACAATTTCGCCGCCGTTCTTGAGCGCCGCGGCCACCATGCCATCCGGCTTTGACGTTGGGCGGGACATTTCGCTTTGCCATTGGTTACCACACACCGGACCGCCAGTTCCACACCCAGCACTTCGGCGATCGCCTTGCGGGTGATTTCGATCTGTTCCGGCGTATCAGCTTTGGAGCGCAGGATTTCGCTGGCAAAACCCAGCACCAGCACGTTATTTTTGACTTCCAGCAGCCTGGCAGGAATTGAGCAAGGCGGACAAGCGACATATTGGATTTGACCAGCGCACCGACCTGCTTCCAGGCTTTCACAGACCTGCGTCCAGTGTGATACCCGCTTCGCCTGCCTGCGAGCGGTTTCTTGAGCCGGTTTTTCTGCCACCTGGTGCGGCAGCCGGTTTATCCACCGGCCGGTCGGACGGTTTGTCTGCTGGGTCCTGTAGGCGGGTTTATCCGCCGGCTTTTCGGGCTGTGCCATATCGGCAGGCTTTTCCGCCGGGCGGCGATTGGAGGGAAGCGGCTGGAGGCATTTCCATCGCTTCGGCCAGCGCCAACTCCAGCGGCAGGGATGGCTGCCAGCCGCCACGCAGGTCTGTGGCAGCCGCATTGAAGGATTTGATCATCCGCAGTACATCCAGCGGCGGCAAAGCCCTGGCGTGCTTTTCGGCCTGCTGGCGGGTATCCGCCGCCAGGTCCACCTGCGAGCTGTTGCCCATCTGGATCAGCAGCAGCGCCCGCAGATAATCCACCACCTGGCGGGCCAGCAGGCGCGGATCGGTGCCGGCATCCAGGGCGGCGTGGATGGCATCCATGCCGGCGGCAGGTGCGTGCTCAGCACCGCATCGACCAGCGTCGATCACGGTCTGGCTGGTGGCGGTGCCCAGCACGGTCTGGGTCAGTCCAAGCGTGATTTCCTTTCCGGTGGAAGCCATCTGGTCGAGCAGGGAGATGGCATCCCGCATTCCGCCGGCGGACTGGCGGGCGATCAGTGTCAGCGCTTCCGGTTCGGCGTTCAGCTTTTCGGACTCGACGATGCGTTTTAATTGGCCGACGATATCGTCCACCGGCACACGCCGGAACTCATGCCGCTGGCAGCGCGAGAGCACCGTGGCCGGGATCTTGTGCATCTCGGTCGTGGCCAGGATGAAAATGGCATGCGGCGGCGGTTCTTCGAGCGTTTTGAGCAGGGCATTGAAGGCCGCCGTGGAGAGCATGTGGACTTCGTCGATGATGTAGACTTTGTAATGTGCCCTGGTTGGGAGTGAAGTTGATCTTGTCGCGCAGGTCGCGCACATCTTCCACGGAAGTGTTGGAGGC
Organism: uncultured Chloroflexia bacterium; assembly: GCA_963826215.1. Taxonomy (GTDB): domain Bacteria; phylum Chloroflexota; class Anaerolineae; order Anaerolineales; family Villigracilaceae; genus UBA877. The sequence goes on from CAWGWL010000033.1 coordinate 1,626,147, forward strand.
GGCGTCGATCTCGATCAGGTCGAGGAAGCGGCCCTCGTTGACCGCCATACAGTGGGCGCACTCGTTGCAGGGACGCGCTGCCGGATCCGGGTCCAGGCAGTTGACCGCCTTGGCCAGCAGGCGGGCGGCGGTGGTCTTGCCGGTGCCGCGCGGACCGGCGAACAGGTAGGCATGCGCCACGCGCTCGCCCAGCGACTGCGTTGCGCAGGGTCTGGATGATGTGCTGCTGCCCGACGACTTCATCCCATTTCTGGGGACGCCATTTGTTATAGAGGGCTTGGGTCATTTTAGCTTCTTGCCATCGGGATTTAGCGATTTGCGATCAAGGGACGCGATAGAAAGCGCGTACAATGTTGTTGGTATCGTACAGGGCTGCCAGTCACCGGATATCCAGACCGGGGCGGAACGGCC